>NZ_JAAAMU010000025.1 GCF_009909195.1 Paenibacillus sacheonensis | reverse complement strand
CGCTCATTTTGATTAGAATTCATGATGTAGTCTCCTTGGTTTGTTTTTGGATCCGGTCGCTGGCGAGCATCTGGGACCCATAAACATCATACCAAGGAGTCTTTTCATTTCTCAAACCTCGTATTTCTTCATAATAGGAATGCTGCCCTTTAGTTTAATGAAATAAGGAGCAGCTATCGTGGCGGCTAACTTCTCCTGGATCTTTAAACTATCGTTCTCCGTTAGCTTAAGAGCTGATGTTGACTTATGAGTTAAATATAGAGTCGATCTTCTCTCTGTCGTAATTTAAAATCCAGTGATTATATTTAAGGTAAAGCTCTCTTAGGGATTCCTTTGAACTTGAAACAATATCCAATCCTCTGCTGTCATAAAAATAAAAGATAGTATTACGCGTTTTATTCACGAAAAAAATTCTATAATCCGAGAAGAGGAAGGGTACTGGCCTAATATCTGATGTCTTACAGTTCATTACATAACGGTAGGACTCCCATCCCTCGTCCTCCTCATCTTCATTAGATAGCGTAATACTTTCACAGCTAAGATTTTTTAAAACATCCTTGCTTTTGACTCCTCGTTTAAACACATTAATTTTGAATGGCTTTCTCTTCTTTCGAAAATCGAGGAATAAGACAATAAATAATTCGTCACTATCACTATGTGCATGCTTAAATAGATCGAAAGAACGAAAATGAACTTGTTCTCTGTATTTCTCATCTGAAACTAAAGGATTCGGGTCCCCGATTTCATATCGAATACCGACATTCGCATTATAAAATAGAGGAGATTCCAATTTCAGTCCTGGGAATTCTTTGTTAAGATACCGATCAAGTAATGACATCATACATATCCCACCTTTAAAAAGACTACTCCATTCTTTTGCTACTATAGTACCATATATTGTAACTATACTGCCCGTTACTTCAATGGAAAAAGGCAGCCGATCGTTAGACTAGCCGCAAAAACGAGCGCCTCCGGTACGATGGGTTAGTCACGGGCCATAGCCCTTTAGCCATTATAAGGAGGTCGCTCTTGTTCGCCAATACGGCCGGTATTGGGTTTCACAGCGTACATAAGAAATAGCCGCTCGTTTCCCGACGGGAAGACGAGCGGCTACCTTAAGCTATTAACTGCAAGCTATTAACGGCGAGGAGTGATGAGGTGTTATGGATTTTGCGTTACAGTCACATCGTCGAAGTCGGCCCACTGGCCCGTATTTGATCCTGTATCCGAATATAATCCGATTTGCAGGTAGCCCGTACTGATGGTAACCGTATAACTCTCCTTATGCCACGCGCTATTATTTTGCGTCGCAACATACGTATCGCTTCCGCCCCAACCCTTGAGCACTAAAGAAGTGCTTATATTTGCGCTTCTTTTCGTGTAGAAAGACACCGTATAGGATCCGTTCGGAAGAGTGATATTTTGGAACGTCGACACTTTAAACGCTGCCCCGCTGTTGTTATGAGCCAACTTGGCCGTGCTGCCCAGTCCCGAATTGGGCCCGGTCGTGCTGGTAGAGCTGGCATTCACGTCGTTCCACTCCGACCAGTTTTGCGGCGTCTGCGTCGGAGCGCTCTCGTCGAAACCGCCATTATTCTGCACCTCTAAGGTTTTCTCTATCGATACGTCGTCAAAGGCGGCCCATTGGCCCGTATTCGCTCCCGTATCCGTAAAGAAGGCGATTTGCAGATAGCCCGTACTGACCGCAACCGTATAGCTTTCCTTATGCCACGCGCTATTGTTTTCCGTATTCTCGACGATATCGGCGCCGCCCCAACCCTTAAGCACTAATGCGCTGTTAGCATTCGCGCTTCTATTCGTGTAAAAGGACACCTTATAGATGCCGTTCGGAAGATAAATATCTTGGAACGTAGATACCTTAAACGCAGCGCCGGCATTGTAATGATACAGCTTGGCCGTGCTGCCCAGTCCCGGGTTCGGTCCGGACGTGCTGGCAGAACTGGCGTTAACGTCGTTCCACTCCGACCAGCCTTGCGGCGTTTGCGTCGGTGCGCCCGCGTCGAAGCTGGCATTCAGGGGATCCAAGGTTCTCGTGACCGATACGTCGTCGAAGTCGGCCCATTGGCCCGTATTCGCTCCCGTATCCGTATAGAAGCCGATTTGCAGGTAGCCCGTAGTGACCTTAACCGTATAACTTTCCTTATGCCATGAGCTACTGTTTTGGGTCGCGACGTAAGTATCGCTGCCGCCCCAGCCCTTGAGCACTAATGAACTGCCCGCATTTGCGCTTCTGCTTGTGTAGAACGACACCTTGTACGTTCCATTCTGAACGTAAAGATCTTGGAACGTTGAAACCTTGAACGCCGCGCCGCCGTTGTTGTGAGACAGCTTGGCCGTGCTGCCTAGTCCGGGGTTAGGCCCGGACGTGCTGCTGGAGCTGGCATTCACGTCGTTCCACTCCGACCAACCTTGCGGAGTTTGTGTCGGTGCGGCCGCATCAAAACTGCCATTCTGCACGCTGTTCGCGGACTGCGACTCGTGGGCGCCAATATCGATGAAACCATTATACCCGACCGGATTGCCCCAGAGATCCTGGCCGCCGTTATTGTCAATGGTAATGCCGTTATCGATCGCCGGCGATGAAGGCTGCAGCTTGTAATTGGCCGCATAGCTCATGCCGTCGCCCGCCGATCCCGGGTTCACGAATTTGGGATTCGCCGAGATTCCGCGAGTATCTCCGGAGTATTTCGGAATCGGATAGTAGAGGTTGGAATTAACATCGGCATTTCCCCAATCCGTCGGACTCGTTTGGAAGTTAAAGATATTGTTATAGAATTTAACCGCGGAATTGACGACATTGCTCCTGTTATTGACCGTCATCTTGCCGGATGAATTATAAAACGTATTATTGTATACCTCGACCGCAAGATTTTCATCCGAAAAGTGAACCATTGCGCCGACATCGTTGACGCTTACGTTATAACGCAAGATAGATTTGTTATAATTCGGCAGCGGTACCGCCGCCACGCATCTGACGCAGTTAAGGAAGAAACCGCCCTGATTCTCATGGGTGTAATTGTATTGATAAGTATGCGTGCCGCCTGCTCCCCAGTCGGTATCGAACGCCGTCCCGTCCCCTTGGAACATTCGAGTTCTGCCTACTTCATTATATTGCCAGGTAGGATCCAATGAAGATGTGGACCATATCCCTGCGATGAGTACGGTATCGTTATAAGTACCGTTCGCTCCCGCATCCAGCACCTGGTTGTATTGAATAAGGGGCTTTGTCGAATGTCCGACGATAATGGCGTCGGCGCCGGTTCTTACGATCGTATTATTTTGAACGAGCACATTGGTATTGTAATGAGCCGAATTCGGCGCGTCGTCGCCTTGCCCGATCCCAATCCCGATTACTTTGATATCGTGAATGTAATTGCCTTCGATACGAACATCGTCCATATGATTCGCGGCGGTTGTCGTCCCAGGATACCCGATCCAAATCGCTTGATTGACATACATATCGACGCCTCTGCGATAATCGCCGTCAATATCATGAATATCGTTGTTTTGCACGTATATTTTAGAAGCAATTCCAGGGGATTGCGCCGTTATCCTGATCCCGTATCTTCGGGCAACGTTCGAAGCATTATTGGAAATGTCCAAATTCGAGATTGTCCAGTACGCCGCATTCGTCAGATAGACCGTTTGCATCGCGCCGTTGCCTTCAATATGAGGTTTATTGCCGGTACCGTACATGCTGATCGTAATCTGTCCCGTACTATCTCCGTTTCCATTCGGTTGAAGCGTTCCCGTCCACGAGCCGCCTGCCTTGAACAGGATTTGATCTCCGGGTTGGAACGTTTGACTATTTACTTTGGCAAGCGACTTCCAGGCAGAACTCGTAGCGGTTCCGCTGTTCGAATCGTTGCCCGAGGCCGAATCCACATAATAAACCGTCCCGTTGGCGAGTGCGGGCTGCGGGAAACTTACGCCGAGCCAAACCAACAACAGCGCGATCAATCCTGCCCCAATACTATTTCTTACATTTCCCATAACGAACCTCCTTATTTACTTTCAATAGAAGAGCGAAACCCATTCGGAACGCTTCGAAACGCTTTTCAAATGTCGGTGTCGTCCTGGACATAGGACTTATTGATTATTTCGACATCTGCCGCTTTAACCAGACGATCCAGCAACCGGCTGTACTTTGCATCCCGAAGATCCGTTCTTATTTTATCCTTCAGCTCGTTTGCGGACTGATCGGCGCTGAAGCTATCCTTGTTATCCTGATAATAGGATTGAATCTCTTCTTCGCTCACGGCAGCCTCATTAAGCTTTTTCTTCAAGTGCTCTACTCTCTCGGCTTGAATGTAACGATAATAAATCGGCAAAGTAAATTGTTGAGGTCCATATATGGGTTGTTTTAATTTCACCGCTTCTTTCCGTTTTTCATTTTCGTTAGTCCAATCCTTTTGCAGCTTTTCATAGGAGATGTCTTCTATCATCCCGTTTGCCTTCATGGAAAGGCTTTCAACCTTTAAGCGAATTAGATAATCGATTGCGGATTGCTTTAGCATTCTCGCGGGCACTTCTCCGCCGTGGTCGGCAGACCAAAATTCGGGACTGTCGGTCACGCCGTACTTTTGGGTGAAATACGAATATACGGACGGTCTCAGCTCGGATAACACCAGTTGAAATTCCGCCCGAGTAACGGGTTCTTTGTTAACGTAGAAAACGATGGATTCATTCGAATCCGTCTCGGAAGAGGAGACCGTCCTTGCATACAGGATTATAGCCAATGTCAACGTCAACAGAATGGAAGCGACATAAACCCATTTTCTTAAAGCCACCGTAATGCTCCCTCCCCTATTTGATTTCAGTCATCCCGTGCAGAAGAGAAATCATATCGATTTCTCTTCACGCCGAGCAACTTCCTCTTAATTTTGTGTGACCGTCAGATCGTCAAAGTCGGCCCATTGGCCCGTATTCGTTCCTGTGTCCGAATATAATCCGATTTGCAGATAGCCCGTACTGACCGTTACCGTATAACTCTCCTTATGCCACGCGCTATTATTTTGCGTCGCAGCGTAAATATCGCTGCCGCCCCAACCCTTGAGCACTAACGAAGTGCTTACGTTAGCGGTTCTTTTCGTGTAGAAAGACACCGTGTAGGATCCGTTCGGAAGAGCAATATCCTGGAACGTCGACACTTTAAACGCCGCTCCGCCGTTGTTATGAGCCAACTTGGCCGTGCTGCCCAGCCCCGAATTAGGCCCGGACGTACTGGTGGAGCTGGCATTCACGTCGTTCCACTCCGACCAGCCTTGCGGCGTCTGCGTCGGCGCGCCCGCGTCGAAGCTGCCGTTATTTTGCGCCTCCAAGGTTCTCGCTATTGATACATCGTCAAAGGCTGCCCATTGGCCCGTATTCGCTCCCGTATCCGTCAAGAAGGCGATTTGCAGGTAGCCCGTGGTGACGTTAACCGTATAGCTTTCCTTATGCCATGAGCTATTGTTTTGCGTCGTAACGTATTTATCGCTGCCGCCCCAACCTTTGAGCACTAGCGAGCTGTTCGCATTCGCGGTTCTGCTCGTATAGTAGGAGATCGTATAGACTCCGTTCGGAAGATATATATCTTGAAACGTAGAAACTTTAAACGCGGCGCCGGCATTGTAATGATACAGCTTGGCCGTGCTTCCCAGTCCCGGGTTCGGTCCGGACGTGCTGGTAGAGCTGGCGGTCACGTCGTTCCACTCCGACCAGCCTTGCGGCGCTTGCGTCGGCGCGCCTACGTCGAAGCTGGCATTCAGGGGATCTAAGGTTCTCGTGACCGATACGTCGTCGAAGTCGGCCCATTGGCCCGTATTCGCTCCCGTATCCGTATAGAATCCGACTTGCAGGTAGCCCGTAGTGACCTTAACCGTATAACTTTCCTTATGCCACGAGCCATTGTTTTGCGTAGCGACGTAAGTATCGCTGCCGCCCCAGCCCTTGAGCACTAATGAACTGTTCGCATTCGCGCTTCTGCTTGTGTAGAAAGACACCTTATACGTTCCATTCTGAACGTAAAGATCTTGGAACGTTGAAACCTTGAACGCCGCGCCGCCATTGTTGTGAGCCAGCTTCGCCGTGCTGCCCAGTCCGGGGTTCGGCCCGGACGTGCTGCTGGAGCTGGCATTCACGTCGTTCCACTCCGACCAACCTTGCGGAGTTTGTGTCGGTGCGGCCGCATCAAAGCTGCCATTCTGCACGCTATTCGGGGACTGCGACTCGTGGGCGCCAATATCGATGAAACCATTATAGCCGACCGGATTGCCCCAGAGATCCTGGCCGCCGTTATTGGCGATGTTAATGCCATTATCGATCGCCGGCGATGAAGGCTGCAGCTTGTAATTGGCCGCATAGCTCATGCCGTCGCCCGCCGCTCCCGGGTTAACGAATTTGGGATTCGCCGAGATCCCGCGAGTATCGCCGGCGTACTTCGGAATCGGATAGTAGAGGTTGGAATTAACGTCCGCATTTCCCCAATCCGTCGGACTCGTTTGGAAGTTAAAGATGTTGTTATAGATTTTAACCGCGGAATTAACGGGATTGCTCCTGTTATTGACCGTCAGATTGCCTGATGACTTATAGAACGTATTATTGTATAACTCGATGCCTAGGTTTTCATCCGAGAAGTGAAGCATGGCGCCGACATCGTTGACGCTTACGTTATACCGCAAGATGGTTTTGTTAAAAACCGGTAACGGCGTCGCTGTAGCGCATTTGATGCAGTTCAAGAAGAATCCGCCCTGATTCTCATGGGTGTAATTATATTGGAACGTATGCGTGCCCGCCGCGCCCCAGTCGGTATCAAATGCCGTCCCGTCGCCTTGGAACAACCGGGTTCTGCCGACTTCGTTATATTGCCATACGGGGTCGATCGAAGCGGTCGACCATATGCCCGCGATGAGCACCGTATCGTTATAGGTACCGTTCGCTCCCGCGTCCAACACCTGGTTGTATTGAATGATGGCGTTCGTGGTATGTCCAATGATCATGCCGTCGGCGCCGGTTCTGGCGATCGTATTGTTTTGTATAAGCACGTTCGTATTGTAAGGCGATGAATTGGGAATGCCGTTGGTTTGCCCGACCGCTATCCCGATTACTTTAATATCGTGAATGTAATTGCCTTCGATCCGAACATCGTCCATATGATTCGTGGCGGTCGTGTTCCCGGGATAACAAATAGAAATCGCTTGATTGCTATACATAGCCACGTTTCTTCGATAGTCCCCGTCGATATCGTGAATATCATTATCTTGCACGTATATTTTACGGGCGATTCCGGTGGATGTCGTCGTAATCACGATCCCGGATCTTTTGGCAAGGTTCGAAGCGTTATTGGAAATGTCCAGGTTCGAGATCGTCCAATACTCCGCATTCGTCAAATAGACCGTTTGCTCGGCGCCGTTGCCTTCAATATGAGGTTTGTTGCCGGTACCGTACTTGCTGATCGTAATCTGTCCCGTACTGTCTCCGTTTCCTTTCGGTTCAAGCGTTCCCGTCCACGAGCCGCCTGCCTTGAATAGGATTTGATCTCCCGGTTGAAACGTTTGACTGTTTACTTTGGCGAGCGACTGCCAAGCCGAGCTCGTACCGGTTCCGCTGTTCGAATCGTTGCCCGAGGCCGAATCCACATAATAAACCGTCCCGTTGGCGTATGCGGGCTGCGGCAAGCCAACGCCGAACCAGACCACTAACAGAGCGATTAATCCCGCCCCTATGTAATATCTTATATTCCCCATAACGAACCTCCCTGTAAGTGCTTTCAATTGTGCGTGGAACTCATGCAGATCAACTACAATGCCGGTTATCTTTGCCTAGGTTGCTTTAATTTCACCGCCCTTTTCCGATATTCATTTTCATCGTTCCAGTCCTCTGCAGCTTTTCATAGGAAATCTCTTCTACCCTTCCACCTTCTAGCGAATTAACGTTTCCATGGCGGATTGCATGAGACTGCGGCAGCACCTCCCCCCGTACTAGGCGGCTTAATACGATCAGGTCGAATTTATAGCCCAGCCCCGTTCAACGACCACTCCTGTTCTCCTGGGCCGATCACGAGTTGGCTGTCCCCTCCATCAGACATCTCGAGAAGCACCTCTATTCCTTTAGGAACATTCGCATGGCATCTTATACCGTCAACCTCTCTACGCCAACCAAACGACAACTTTCCGTACGGCGTCCACACGCTCGCCTCGGCAAAATCAAGATCCGGAGGCAAATAAGGCTTAATCAACGCCGATTTGAAACCGGGCGCAGTAGAGCGAATGCCCACAATATATTCTTGGAGCAGCCTCGCGGGATAACCGTTCCAAGCATGCGAGTGGCTTTCGACATCCTCCCATCCTTCCCACATCGTGCTTGCGCCTTGATTGATCATGTACCCCCAACCAGGATATTCCCGGCTGCTCAAAATCCCGTATGCTCTTGCGGCTTCTCCCTGTTCAAAGAAAGCGCGCAACAGCGGCAACGACAACACGGTCTTACATTCCCATTCTCTTGAGGCCGCATAAATGAGCGCTTGGCTGCGATGTTCCTCCGGTATTAGATTCGCATACAGCGCATAAGCCGTAACGCCCTGGTGCGCGTAGAGGGATCCGAAACTATCGCGATAAGCGCTTCTGGAAGGATCGAACAACGCTTGTTCGATGTTCTTGACCAATGTTTCCGCCCTTTCCGTCCAAATAGCTTTTTCGCGCTTCCTTCCGATTAAATCAGCAACTTTCGCCGCAATGCGAAGCGCATTCGCCAACTTTAATTGTTGCACGGTCAGATAATTTCCCGAATCGTCCACCGTAGGGTAAGGCCAATCGCTGATGTTCCAGCCGCCACCTTTTGGCAGCAGTCCAGTAACCTCGTCCAGACGCTCCATATAGCCGGCCAACATACGGAATAGCGAGCCGCAATGGGCAGACAACGCCTCTTCGTCGCCCGTTGCCTCGTACAGCTTCCATAATAGCGTCGCGAAATGCAAATCCCATTCCGGTATTCGAATACGAAACAGTTCGCGATAGTTTCCCGGAGCCACGAAAGGGAACGTGCCGTCCTCCAATTGAGCGTCTTCGAAGTCTTCTAAAGTCTTCCGAATGATCTGAACGCCATCGAAGTTGTAAAATAGCGTCTCGGCTTGCAAATCCGCATCGGCTAAATATTGCGCCTGTTCTCGGTGAGGACAGTCGACCACTTGGCCCAGCACGTTGTTTTTCTGGGTCGCGATGCAGGCATCGTACATTCGGTTCAAAAACGGATCCGAGCAACGGAAATTTCCAGCCTGGGCGAGCGCGGTGTGAACATGACAGACCCTAAGACCCGTACCTGGCTCGATTCGCTCCGGATATCCGGTCACCTCCACGTATCGGAAGGCTTTGTAAGAGAACGAAGGCTGCCATTCTTCTTCCTCATCCCCGCGCATACGATATTGATCGTAATAGAACGCGGAATCCTCATTGCAGACGCGATGCGCGACTCGGCCGTGCTCATCTAGGTTTTCGGCATACCTTAGCCTGACCGTAGAACCCCGATAGCCTTTCAGTTTCAACTTGGGCCAACCGCTTACGATTCTCCCCGTATCGAACACTTGCACGTATCCGTTATCGGTATGCTGTCGGTAAATCTCCTCAGGGAGTATCTCGCATTCGACTTCCCCTTCCGGTATACGCTGTCGTTCAAGCCTCCAGTTCGCGCTTTCGGCATGCGCTATTTTCGCTTTGGAAACGCGTAAAGCATGCCGCCCCGGCAAACGCCAATTCGTTTCCAACTTGGAAGCGTCGAAATCTTCAATCGCGGACACGCTTCGGTTCTGCTGATAAGGGGTCCCGATTGCATGCGGCGACTCTATTAATACTTCCCATGACTTCCCGCTTGCGATGACGGAATGCGAGCCGTCTTTATATACTAGAGCCAACTCAAGCCAAAACCCGGGTAACCCGTCGGCGTAATTCTGTCCGCCTCCCCCTAAATAGTGGGCGTCCGCCGTCAAGCAATGCCGCTCGCCGCTCTCTCGAAAAAAAGCAGTGATGTCATATTCCGTATAATATTTTCTCGCTCGGGGATCGGTCGGCGCAGGAGATACCCACCCGCCCAGCCGTTCGCCGTTCAAGTACGCTTGAACCGTATTGTGAGCGGATACCCGCAAGATTGCCGAAACCGGCTCTTTCTTGACGACGAATTCTTTGCGGAAATACGCAAAGTCATTTTTGCAGATCCTTCTCGATCTCCATATCCACATCGGTTTCATGTCGCTAACCATTTGAGTCCTCCACCCTAATCGAATCTTTACTCGCTGCAAGGAAAGAACAAGTCTCGCAATGCTTCGTAATAAATCCAATGACCGTAATCATTCGGATGGTTAATGTTGTTTAGCAATAAGCTTTCCGGAGACTTGCCAGCCTCTAACTCGCTCATCCATAAACGATGAACGTCAGCTATCGGAACGTTTCGTTCCTTGCCTATTCTTCTCAGCGTTTCCGCATATCTGGCAAGGTCTCCGCTCGTATGCTGCCATTCCGGATTCGGCTCGCAAGGCGTTAGAAGAATAAGGGCAGCCGCATGTTTTTCTCGCATCGCATTCACTATAGCGATCATATTGCTCTCGTATCGCGCAAGCGGAACGCCGTTACCGTGGGCGTATTTGTTTTGATCGTTCATGCCGAAACCGACGATGGCCAGGTCGGGTTGGATATTTTCAAGCTCGTTATGAATTCTCGCAATGCCGTCTTCGCTTGTTTCTCCTCCGATAGAACGATTGTCGATGTGAATTCGGCACCCGGGATAACGGCTTCGGAGGTCCGAACTTAACCTTTCGAAATAAGATTTGTTCTCGACGCTTGTATCGGCGCCCGTACTGATCGAATCACCGAATATCATGATGGCGACCTCTTTGCCGTACCGGAGCTTGGTCAAAAACAGCTCCAATTCGGCGTATTGCAGGCGGTTAGGGGAAGCGACTTTCTTGAAGGATTCTGATTCGTATTCATATTTGACATACATCGTATAACTTAGATTGCTATAGTCACTATATTGGGTATGGTCAAACTCCCGAATACCGCACAGCGGGTGCATGGACCAATCCGGGATCCGACTCTCCAGCGTACGATATATTCGACCGTTCTCGTAATCGACCTTAAAGTCGATTCCTTCTACGTACATCGTATCTTCGGCATGCGCTCTCATCGATACCTCCCCTGACTTCCTTGGCAAGTACCTCATAATCTGTTTCTCTTCTCCTACGAAAACGAAGGATTCTTCCTCCTGAACCTGGAACAGAGTGCGATCTTTGGTGCTTCGACTATCGCTCATTCGTCAGCCACTCCCGTATTCGCTTCATTTGCTTGAAACCGCGCGAGACGAACCAGGCGCGGTCTCATCATTCTAAGCTACCTTACAAAACCAGCCTTACCGATTTACTGCAGCATCAAGAGAATATTTCGGTTTATAGCCAAAAGCCAAATTTGCTCTTTCTGAAGAAATCAGGGCTCCTCTGCCTTCGATGTTCGCATTCAGAAGCGGTAAGTATTCCGGCCGGAACTTATGCAAGAGTTCCATCGTTGACTCTGGACGATTCGTATCTGAAGCATTAATGGTATAAGCGCCGAATCCCGGCAAATCGGATTCCTCCAGTGCCTGTCTTATCGCGATTGCAATATCCCTTACATGTACCCAAGTGAACAGGTCCATTGGCCACTCCTCGGTCTGCGACAACCCTTGCTCCATTGCGCGATCATAAACCTCATCGCTCCATACCCCACCGAATCGAAGAGCTGCGGTACGGATACCGTACGCGCGATGGAACGATTCGCATGTCAGTTCGTTAACCAACTTGCTTAAACTATAAGGATCTTGAGGCTCAGGATGGAAAGCCTCTGTCAGCGGGAAATGCGTATAGGCGATCGGCGATTGCCGGATGCGCCAATAGAACGTACCGAAAGCATTGATGCTCGATGCGGCAATAAAGCGGTTTACGCCGGCCAATCTCGCCGCGTCCAGCAATGCATACGTTCCACTGGCGTTGAAATAAAACGTTTCTTGCCCTGTTTCGGGCAATCCGGAAGGAATCGCGGCCAAGTGCACGACCGCGTCTACATCGCGAATGATAGCTTGCATGGCAGCCGTATCCATGATGTCTGCTTGGTAAAACGGCCAATCCGTTTGAAAAGGGGAGCTGACGCGACCGCCGGGAACGAACATCGTCGCTTCCTCGGGACGCTGACGATCGATAAGAACGAGTTCATGACCACGTTCTTCTAATTCCTGTATCAACTTTCTTCCTACGAATCCGCAAGCTCCGGTGATGACAACCTTCATGCTTTCACGCTCCAATCAATAGTCATTCCCAAGAATGGTTCCTTATTGTCTATCAGCATTTGATATAAGAGCGGCGCTTCCTCGCAATTCCCTCGATGCGTGATAAGCGGGGCCAGACGAATCGCTCCTTCGTTCATAAGAGAAAGCGTCGCTTCAATTCGCGTCCGCGTCCAGTCCGAAACAAAGTGGCACGTAAATCCATGCGCTTGCAGCAAAGCCATATCCACCCATGCCCGATCCGTCGAATGCCCGCAATACACGATTTGGCCGTAACCGGGTTCCAACAGCGGCATATAAGATTGCCCAGCCTCTTCGTTCTGTACCGTGTCGAGGACGCCAGTCACAAACGCCGTCTTTGTTATTTCTTGTACGCGCTTTGCAACCGAGCCTTCCGCAGCGTTAACGACAAAGTCTGCGCTATGCTTGCCGCCGATCGCCAGTCGCTCTGTCCGCCTGCCGACCAGAATCGTGCGAGCCCCTCTTGCTCTAGCGGCCTGCGAAGCGCACTGGCCTATGATTCCATCGCCATAAATGACGACCCAGTCCTTTTCTTTCATAAGGAGACGGGAAGCCGCATTGTATCCGACTTGCACAACGACGATACCTGAGGCATCTTCATCTCCGACATTATCGGGAATACGATAGATTTCTCCGCTTTTCGTGTTGCCCAACGATAGATGCGCCCCCCAATTGGAGGCAATTCCCGGGACGCTCATTCCGCTTGTTGCGATGACCCTGTCGCCGATATTGATATCCCGAACGTCTTTGCCGACTTTTTCGACGACGCCTACTCTCTGATAACCCGGAATGCAAGGAAAGGGCGTTCCGGCGCGAGAGAATCGGTCGGACAAAATCCATCTTTCCGTACCCGCGCTAATCATGGACTTGATGGTCCGTACCTGAACTTCATCATGCATAGGCAACGGCACGTCAACCTCAATTAAACGAACCTCATTGCGCGCTTGAAACACGATCGCTTTCTCACTCATGCCGATTCACTCCGCTTGCTTGCATATTTGCTATCCTTTCACGCTGCCGAGCACGATTCCTTTTACGAAGTAACGCTGCAGGAATGGATACGCGAGAATAATCGGCAGTGCGCCAAGAAAGATTTGGGAAGCTTTTGCCGTACGATCCGACACATCCTTTAAAACTTCGAAATCTTTGCCCGACATCGAGGTCAAATCGATGTGGACGAGAATCGTCTGCATGTAGGTCGACAACGGAAAGTGCTCGGGCACTTTCATAAGAATCAAACCGTCGAACCACGAGTTCCAGTGCCATACGATCGTGAACAGCGTGATGGTCGCTAGCGCCGGCGTTGACAATGGAACATAAATTTTCCATAAAATCGTCCAGTGGCCTCCGCCGTCGATAGATGCCGATTCATCCAACTCCTTCGGCAATCCCCGGAAAAAATTAAGAAGCAAAATGATATTGAACACGGGAACAGCACCGGGCAGAATAAGCGCCCATATGGTGTCCATAATGCCGGTCCACTTAATTGTCATATACCAAGGAATAAGTCCGCCATTAAACAAAATCGTAAAGACGAAAATCCACGCGTACAACGTTCTAAACCGAAAATCCGAGCTTTCCTTGGACAAGGGATAAGCGACAAGCAGTGTCAGCAACAAATTAACGACGGTCCCCAATCCTACCCGCTGCAAGGTAACAACGATGGAGTCCAAAAAAGCCGGTTTGCTGAGAATGAATCTGTAAGCATCCGTCGTGAAACCGACCGGCCACAGCTTGACCAGTCCGGCCGCCGCCGAGCTGTTGTTGCTGAACGATAAAGCAAGGACATGTACCAGCGGCAAAATGCATATAAGTGACAGTAATGACAAGAACGTGATGTTTAACCCATTAAACAGTCGGTAACTGACGCTTGCTTTCATATTTACATCCCTCCACTGCTAGAAAATCCGGTAATTCGCCAACCGATAAGCCAGAAAATAGGACAAAGATACCATGAAGAACGATACGACGGATTTGAATAGGCCGATTGCCGTAGCAACGCTATATTGCGCCTGTTCGAGTCCTGTCCGATAGACCAGCGTATCGATGATATCCCCCGTTTGATAGACGGAAGGACTGTACAGATTGAAAATTTGATCAAAACCGGCGTTCAGCACGTTACCGAGACTTAGCGTTGCCAAAAGCACAATAATCGGCAGCATGCCGGGCAGCGTGATATGCAGCGTCTGCTTCCAGCGATTCGCGCCATCGATTAGCGCCGCTTCGTACAAGGCCGGATTAATGGACGTCAACGCCGCCAAGTATACGACCGTATTGAATCCGAACTCTTTCCATACATCGGTTACGATGATCGTGAAGGGGAACCAATTGTTATCCCCGAGAAAATAGATCGGCTTTATGCCCAACATACCGAGCAATTGGTTGACAATGCCTTGCGAAGGGGACAGAATGTCGATCAAAATCCCCCCCAGGATGATCCAAGATAAAAAATGCGGTAAATAGATGAGCGTCTGCACGCCACGCTTCAGCCAATTTTTACGCAACTCATTCAGAAGCAAGGCTACGATGATCGGCACGATCTGACCGACGACGATTTTAAAAAAGGCAATGTAAAACGTATTGCCCAGTACGCGTAACGAGTTAGGCATCTCCCACACGTATCTGAAGTGCTCAAAGCCGACCCACGGATTCTCCGTAAAAGGACGTCCCGGCAAAAACTTCACGAATGCCAACGACAGCCCGAAGAAAGGCACATAACTGTAGATCAACACCAAGAGCAGGCCCGGCAGAAGCATGAAATGAAGCGGCAACTGGCGAATTGTTTTTTTTGACATTACGTTTTCACATCCTCGCAATGGAAGAGGGAGAAGCGTTGTAACGTTCTTCTCCCCCTTTATTTGATATCGTCTTATCTAGAGGCTGCCCATTCGTTGACTTCTTTCGTAATTTGGTCGCCGCCGAGCTGCTTCCAGTTTTCCACGAATTTATCGAATTCGTCGATCGACGCGGCACCCATAATGATTTTCGTGAACGTCTCTTTGAGTAACGTATCCAAGGTGCTGCTCTTCTCGCCCATCGTCGGGGTCGGAGGTCCGAAATATTCGCTCCGCATGAAAAGATTTTGATTCAACATTTGCTCGATTACTTTATAACTGCCATCGGGTCCGAATACTTTATAGTAGCCCCAGCTCTTCTCATCGCCTTCCAAATATTTGGCGACGATCGGCAATTGACCCTCTTTCGCATTTTTCATGCTCTCGACGTCGTTAGCTTCGAACAGCGTTTTCGCCTTCTTGTAAACGTCCAGGTTTTCTGTCGTCGGCGCTCCAGCGAGAATAACGTATTTAAACGTTTCAATGCCATCGTACTTCGCAGTATCCGCCTTCTCGCCTTTAATATAGTTGGAATCATAGTAGAAGTTCATCATTTTGAGCGCCGCTTCAGGATGCTCCGCATTTTTTTTCACGACATAGTATTGATTGCTCGGCACATCGAACGGCACTTGTCCTTTAGTCGGTTGTCCGTCAGCGGAAGGAAGCGCGAACGGTTCCCATTCCATTGTTTTGTCAAGATTCCTACCGTCTTGAATCGGCCAAATCGGAGTCCACATTGCGCCGTAATACATGCCCAGCTTGCCGTTAGTCACTGCTTCGGCAGCTTTGCCTCCGTCTTTTGTACCGAACTCCTTATCGATGGCTTTGTTTGCATATAACTTTTGCAACGCAGCAAGGGCAGTTTTCATCTCTGGTTGAATATTGCTGTTTACCAATTGACCGGATGCATCCTTCAACCATGTATTGTAGTACGCATGGTATCCGTTCAGGTATCCTTCGAAGCCCGGGAACCCGCCGTTTAAGTCTTTTGATAATCCAAGACCGCTCGTGTCGGCTTTTCCGTTGCCGTCCGGATCTTGCGTCGCGAATGCCTCGGCGATTTTATCCACGTCGGCCATCGTTTTCGGATCGGGAAGGTTAAGCTTTTTAAGCCAATCTTTGCGGATCCAGAGTAATGGAACTTCATCGATATCGGAACCTAGTCGAGGCAATCCAAGCAATTTACCGCCAAAGGTTGCAGAATTCAGCGCCAAGCCACCGTCATCGGTGAATATTTTTTTAGTGAAATCGGAAGCGTAGTTTTGATATACGTCGGTCAAATCGGCGATTTGGCCTGCTTCGGCCAGCTGCTTCAATTGGCCGCTGCTGACAACCATAATGTCTGCCAAATCGTTACTCGCGATCGCAACGTTCAACTTCTGATAATATTGATCGATCGGCGCTTGAAGCGTCCAATCATAATTAACTTTGATTCCGAGACCTTCTTCGTATTTTCGCGTCCACAAATTGTCCGTTGCCGATTCGCCTTCGACGAACTTAACGTTCTCGTCATAAGGACGGATGACCGATACCGTAATTGGCGGATCGTATTTACCGAGCGGATCCGCAGGCGGAGTCGACGCGTTTGCCGGTTCGTTTGCCGGCTCGTTTGCCGTTGGCGCTTCACTGTTGGCCGCCGGTGATGCATTTTCATTCGGTTTTGCATTACCGTCATTCTTGGAACTGCACCCAGTCAGGACTGAGACGAGCATAATTGCCGACGCAAGACCAAGAGACATGATTTTTGTTTTTTTCACGCATGCTTCCCCCCAAAGATTGTTTGTGGAAGATTTCTCTTCTCATTCATTAGTATAGCTTCGCTTCGGTTCGGTCCGAAATTAGACGATTTCGACTATTCTTGCTCTCTTTTTACGACTTTGCCTAATTTCCATTGCTTGTCCCCACGTCGTCAACTTACATTCGAGACTGTTCCCGGTACTCTTGGGGAGTCAGTCCGACAGCCTTCTTGAAAAACCTGTTAAAATAGGCTGCGGACTCGAACCCGACTTTCGCGGCGATATCCTGAACTTTATCGTCCGTTTTTTTGAGCCATTCCGTAGCGGAAGCCAGTCGCGCGGTCATGATGGTGTCGGATAAACTTTCTCCCGCAGCTTGCTTGTACACCCGCGATAAGTAAGAAGGATTCAGCGCAACGACTTCCCCAAGCCTGACCAGCGACAGGTCCCCGGATAAATGGGTATCGATATACTGCTTCAGCCGTTGAATGACGCTTTTTCCGTATTGCTTATACATGGTTTCTTTTCTCGAAAACACATTTTCGCCAAGCTCCGCGACGAGCGCAACCGTGTGTTCCCAATTCTTATGCGTTTCTAACTTCATGAAGCGGTCCATCACGTCCGAGCCCATCATGGTCTTAAGCAAGCCTTCATTGGCCAAAAAAGTAACAAACATCGAGATCAGGCGGTATGCTGCGGTCAATTTTAACTCCGTATCGTTTTCAAGAATGTCAACATCCAGTAATTCTTTCAGCTTCCTGCTGAACTCATCCTTCTGTCCGCTTTCTATTAGAACGAATAGGTCATCGATAATTTTACCGATTCTTCGCACGCTGTCTTCCTTAAGCGCGGCATCGGGCAACCCGCCGAAACCTTCATCGGTCAATAGCAATTCGCCTTTCCCGCCGTAACTTCTACTCATCGCTCTTCTAAGCGCCTCGTGACGGGCAGGCACGGATGGCCAATCGCAAAACCCGCTCGATAATGCGAAAGACAGATTGAGCTTGAGCAATTCCCTGCATGTTTGCTGGATTCTTTCAAAAGCCCCGCGGGCATATCCTAATACGTCGATCAGTGCGCCTTCCTCGTATAAGACCGGTTGAATCATCCACGCGATACGCGTTTTCTGATAGATGAAGGATTTAACAATGACAGCGTCATTCAAGTATTCATCCGCTATATTCTGCACGGCAAAGAGAAGAAGCGCTTTGTCCGATGAGGTGTATTGCATCCATTCGTCTACTCGGGCAATAGCTAGCAGAATAGGATGAGTCGTCATTAATGGAAGCTTCAGATCCACGAATTGCCGCTTGAACTGCTGCCCCGACTCCACTTCTCCCAACAATACTTCTTCCAGAAAATCGTTTTGCAAAAAAGGCAGCGCGTTCTGAAAACGAGCTTGAGCTTGTTCGAATTGAACATCTTTAACGAACTCCACCTCGATTTCGCTAAGAGCCCTCCGAATCGCCTCCAATACGGGTGCATCCCCTTCAGTCTTGAGAATGTAATCCGTGGCTTGAAAATGGATGGCTTCCTTGGCAAATCTAAAATCATCATGTCCGGTCAAGAAAATGACTTTACATCGCGGCCACCGCTGCTTGATATGCCGTTGCAATTCCAAACCATCCATTCCCGGCATGCAAATATCGGTCAATACGATATCGATTGTGGTTCTTTGCAACCAATCTAGCGCATCGCCGGAAGATGGCGCCTTATAGACTTCGAGATCTTCGAAATTCGCTTCTTTCACCATCGCGCATAGCCCGTTAAGTATAAACATTTCATCATCGACGATCAGAATTCGACGCATAGCTATTCTCCTTCGGCTTCATGAAATAGGTCC
The DNA here is from genome assembly GCF_009909195.1 of Paenibacillus sacheonensis. Classification (GTDB taxonomy): domain Bacteria; phylum Bacillota; class Bacilli; order Paenibacillales; family Paenibacillaceae; genus Paenibacillus_Z; species Paenibacillus_Z sacheonensis. Next base: position 81,110 of record NZ_JAAAMU010000025.1, on the reverse strand, counting down.
GGCAAATATAAAGACACTTTAAGTCCTCCCAAGACGCTCTTCTCCAAACGAACTCCCCATTTCTCTCCGAAGCGAAGGCGAATACGCCTATGCACGTTAATCATCCCCGTGCTTTCCAATCCCCCGAAGGAAGAATCTTCGAGTTTTTTCTCTAAAGCCTTTATTTTTTCCTCTGACAACGTCTCGCCGTTATCCTCCACCGAGAAAACAACTGCATTTTCTTCCAATCGATTGACCAGGGTGAGTACGATACGACCGTTCTCCGTTTTGGAGTGAAGACCGTGTTGGTAAGCGTTCTCCACTAAAGGTTGAAAAATGAGTCTGGGAATGCGAAGCGTGCCCAGCTCTTCGCATTGATAGAAGACGTCGGCTTCGATCCGGCTTTGAAATCTCATTTGCTGAATTTCCAAGTAAGACAGCGTATGATTCCACTCCTGCTCGAGATTCGCATCATTAACCGCATTGCGGGTAATGTAGATGAAATAGTCGCCTAAAAATTTAGTCGCCCTTTCGACATTTTCAAAATCGTGCATTCCCGCCATCCGATGCACCATGTAATAGGTGTTGTACAGAAAATGCGGATTGATTTGCGATTGAAGCTGCTTAAGCTCCGATTGCTGAGCCATGATTTTAGAATGATAAACGTCCTGCACCGATTGTCTAAGCCTTCCCACCATAATATTGAACTGTCCGTACATGTATTGAAATTCGTCATTGTTTTTGTGCTTGATATTAAGGTTCAGATCCCCGTTCTCGACTTTTCGGAACGCTTGAACCATCCGCCGAATCGGAGAGTGGATGGATCGAAAGATGGAATACGAGAACCCGAACACCGCGACCAGCGCCGCGCCGAACAAGCTTCTGAACCATGCGCGGTATCGGTGCAAAGGCCCAAGCACTTTTTCTTCCGGAACATATAAAGCAAGCGTCATTTTCAATAATTCCGATCTCTCGTATGCGATATAAAAAGTGCGACCCTCGCTCCTCACGATACTTCTTCCTACGCCCGTTGGTTCAGCTTGCAAAACGGCGTTTTCCATGATCTCCTTGTCGAGCGCCGAATCCTCCAATGACCCGGCGTTCGAATACCAATCCTGCTTATCGGTAAATAGCAGCGCTCCTTCGTCGCTCTCTCCGAGCATCTGTCGTAAAAAAACATTTAATTTATACTGATCGAGTTCAGACTGCAGGATGTAAAGAACATTCTTGGAAGAGACGTAGTTCGGGTTTGGATTAATCGTATTGATCAGCAGTTTTCCTTCCCAAAATGCGATGGGGGATTGTTGGGTCTTGTTCAGGTTTTTTAATTGTTCTACCTCGTTGCCCGTCATAGGAGCGATGTCGGTCAGCGGTAACAATGTTTTATTTAGTTGAGGAATAAATGCTTTTGCATGGGCAACGTACAAACTCGACGTTTCCAAGATCCACAGTTTGTTCTGTACCCGTTTCTGCATCTGCATGACGTCGTAATAAGGAAGAATGGAAGACATGCTGCTCAGTTTCGTGATATCGTCGTCCAATGCATAAAGCTCATGAAGCCGAACCAAACGATTCATTTCTGCTTCAAAAGAACTAATATTATATCGAACCCTAGTCTCCATAGACCCCCAGATTTCTTTACGAACGCTCATGGCTCCATTCTGGAAAAATTGTAACGAAACCAAGAAAGAAGGAATTACCCCGATAAGGAACAACAACATTAATTTCGGGAAAATCGTCAATCTCTTCATCCATCCGAATAGTCGCATATTTTTCATTCATCTTCCTTTTTGTGAAAGAATTTAAGTATATTAATATTTCGTTGTTACCGTGAGTTTCCCCTGTGAACATTCTTAATGGAGTAATTGGACTTTCACGACCTTTCTTGTCTTTTGTTTACCTAGTCGACAAAACTATAATCGTAACTACATCTATTAACGACAGGAGCTCGCTGTAACTTGATGCTCATGCCTAGCGCGACGGGCTTGTCGACGGATCTCACATCCCGCCGACTACGGCATGGACCAGATGGCGCATCTGCTGGCCGTTGCCATTCTCAGACATATGGAAGATCAGGGTGAAAGTAACCGGGAGGGGCGTTGAAGCAAAACAAGTAACAAGTAACGCAAATTGAACGATGGCGCTGAAGTCCTTTTCGTTGTCCCGGGCTACCGATTACTTTAGTCTTTTCTTTAAATCTTCCACAAACTGTCGATAAATACGATATTCGACATCATTATCACTAACACCGGAGGATTCCTGAATGAAGAAAACGATTTGTTTGCTCATGAGTTTCTTGCTTGCCATCCTTACAGCCTCACCTTCTTACGCTACCGGTCATCCGGCGCCTATCTCCGTCACGATCGACGGCAAGCCGGTTTCGTTCGACACGGCTCCGATTCGCAAGCAAGGTTCCGTTCTCGTCCCCATGCGAGCTATCTTCGAGCAATTAGGCGCGGAAGTCGAGTGGTATGGCGATTCCGAAATCGTCCATGCGGCGAAGGGGGATCAGGAACTGAGTTACCAGCTAGGCAAAAAGATCGCATATGTGGACGAAGAGGAAATTTCCCTGCCAATACCTGGCGTATACGCGGACGGGTCAATCCTGATGCCGCTTCGTTTCGTGGCCGAAACATTCGGTTTCGACGTTCGCTGGGATACGGCGGCTAATGCCGTTCGCATTCAATCGGCCTCCCCGATCGAGGCCACGATCGAAGGCGTTCAGGACGGCAATTATGTCGTGATAAACTATAACAACCAATCCGAGCACATGCGGCTGGCGGGCATCTCGCCGATTCGAAACGGCATGGAAGCAACGTCTTATCTCAGGTCGCTGGTGCCCGTTGGGACGAAAGTGGGCGTAACGTTCTGGGGCGGGCGAGATCGAAATCGGAACTTGTGGGCGGCCGTCTATCTAAAGGATGGCACGTTGTTGAATCAAAAACTCGTCGCCGAAGGTTACGCGAAGACGAGCGTCGTCAATGATAATCCGTATCTGAAACGCATGCTGGCTCCTTATCAAGAACAAGCCCAATCCCGCAACCTGGGCATCTGGTCCAAGCATGATTCGTTTATCGAGCGTCCGATCCGAACGGCCAGCGTCGAATCCGGACAAATCGCGGTCGTTACCGAAGACGGCCAACTGTGGACTTGGGGACAGTTCTACGACAAGCCGACGAAGCTGATGGATGACGTCGTGCAAGTCGAAGTAGAAGGGGATGTCGGGTTCGCGGTAAAGAAAGATGGGACGGTGTGGGTGTGGGGGTTCAATAATGCCGGCGCATGGGGGAACGGCACGCAGGAATACGAAGTTGCCGAAACGCCGCGCCGCGTCGAGAATCTTCCGTTCATCGCTACCGTTCGGGCCGACGAAATGGCAGTCATGGCAATAAGCAATAGCGGCGACGTATACGCCTGGGGGTCCAATTATTCCGGTAAACTGGGACTGGAGCGCGACTCGTGGGATCCCTTGCATTTGGACATTGTGAAATTGAATTGGAAGAACGTGAAGGATGTCCAGATCGGATTCGAATACACCTTGGTGTTGAAGAACGACGGCACGCTCTGGAAAACGCAGAAGGACGACACGGAGATCGACCGATTCAAGCAATTGTCCGACGTCGCGAGCGTGTCCTTGAGCAATACGGCCGCGCTAGCGCTGAAGAAGGACGGGACGGTGTGGGGATGGGACGAACTTAGGGACTCGTACTTCGGTACGGGTAACGATTCCTTCACGACTACGCCTCGTTTAATTGAAGGATTACATGATATCAAGGAAATCGCCGCGGGCAGTTATCACTTCTTCGCAGTCGACGCGAAAGGGACGTTATTCGGTTGGGGCAGCAATTATTTCGGCGAACTCGGCATGCTTTCCCTTGGCGAGGAAGTAACGAAGCCTGCGGCTGTCAGCGATTTATCGCCGGTTGCTCATGTGTTTGCGGAAAATGGGATATCGTTGTTCCTCGGTTCGGACGGGAAGCTTTCGGGAGTGGGCCGAAGCCCTTATGGCATGCTGGGCGACGATACGTATCGGGACGACTGGGAGCATCTCGAGTATCATGCTTTGACGGAGATTCCGTTTCGGTAAAATCAAAGCTAGGACGAGTGGTTGAGAGCCAAGACGACAATAAGACGACAAAAAGGGAAGCAAACATTGCCGTTAAGGCAGGCTGCTTCCCTTTTTGCATGTACACGTTGCATGGGCGATGACCGCGAGTACTGTCAATTCGACCAGTCCCGCCGCAGCATGACAGGTCGCGGAGCGCGTCGTTCCCAGTTAGCGTAACGAAACTATTTTCTAATCTTCTTTCTGTTTACGTCCTATGAACATGAAATGTTCTGCAAGACTCAGTATATCCTCACGCTCGCACACTTGCTCTGCCAAGTCTAGCCATGCCCTTACAACTTCGGGGGGTTGACTTAACAACTCCGTCTCACGTAAATACAAAAAGCTTTCGCAATTCAGCAGATGCAGCCTTTCCAGTCTGAAGGGCTTGAAAAAAGAAAGCACATCTTTGGGCCGTATGAAGAAATTTTCGGAAAAACCTAATCCGATAAAATTCTTATCTTCCACTATTGCATTAAGTTGAGAACGACTCTCTTCTTCTAAGATTTTGCTTGGATTACGAATTAAATAATCCCACACGAAAGAGTAAGAAGACACAAACGATACAATAAGTGTACCATTAGGTTTTAATACCCTCAAACATTCATTAATCGTTGTAATCCTGTCGTTCTCTTCCATTAGGTGATACATCGGACCCATGCAGAGAACGTGATCGAATTGTTCATCTTTGAATGCTGATAAATCGCGGCAATCCGCTTGTAATCCGTTCAGCGGTAGTCCAAGTTCCTGTGCTTTATTCAATGCAAAATTTACGTTATTTTGGGAAAGGTCCGCCAACGTCATTTCACTACCAAGTTGTGAGAGGTGTAGAGAATACTTGCCTGGTCCACCGCCAAGATCCAGCACCTTATCATTCGGCCCGACATAGCGAGTAATATAACGCTTGCTAAGTTCAAATTCGACTTGGTGTCGTTCAAGCCGTTGCCACTCATAGTTCACTGTCTCATCATAAAATTTTCTTACAACATCCACACTGTCCATGTTATCCCTCCTGGGTTTTTGATAGATCCTAACGAGTCGAACAAAATAAAAAACCCACCTCCAAGACATTTGTCTCAGGGACGAGTTTATCCTTCTCGTGGTACCACCCAGGTTCGCCTACAGGTCACCCTATCTGCCTTTTGAAGTACGGCACAGCTTGTTGAGCCGTGCATTATACTTTAGCTCTATAACAGGAGCTACTGTCACACCATTACCACAGATGTGGATCCTTTGCGCAGCTCTAAGGCTTTTTTCAATAAGGGATGCTTGCTCCTTTTCAGCTGCTGGAGCTCTCTGTTAAAGAATCCGTTTATTTACTTCCCTCTTCATCGCCTTTTACTATTGGATATACATTATCAGGAAATAGGGATATTGTACAGTGGCAACGATTAAACTAATCGGCCCTTTAACTTAATGAAATAGGGAGCAACTGACGAGACGGTAATCTGCTCCTGGATCATTGAACTATCATTTCCCGTTAGGTTAACAAAGTATCGATCTATTACCTTTTATTTAATTGAGCTCCTCAGCTAGGAGTGAATATATGAGGGTATCGGTAAATAAAGTGCCAAAAGAGTATGCCCTTAACAGACCTTCATTTTTAAAATTACATTTTTCCAATAAACTTATTGACGCATTATTTTCGGGCATTACCATTGCTTGAATACGATGCAATCCTAAATTTTTAAAACCAAAAGGTATTATGGCGCCTAATGCCTCTAACATGAAGCCTCTTTACCATTGTTCTTGCGATAGATTATAACTGATATTTGCCATTGACCCTCTTACAAAGTTGCCTAATATACACGTACCGATAATCTTATCAGTTCCCTTTTCAGATATTCCCCAGACAATCATTTCTTTTCTCTTAAACGCATTACTAAAGCGTACAAAGGTGCTTGCAACTGTCTTTACATCTTTTGGACAATCATATCCCCAAAACATTGTTACTTCCTTGTTAGAAAAATAATTAAAGTAATCTTCTGCATCCTCGGATTGAAGTTCGCGCAATAATTAACGTTCTGTTTCAATAATAGGAAACTCTTGAAATGACTCATTAAAACTCATTTTTTATCTTCATCCCCATGAGAAAGTTCTTCCAGCACTCCAATAATAATTCTACAGATATTGGAAGTATCCTGCCATTTAGCTTAACGACAAAAGGAGCAGTTGCCGCTGCGACAAACTGCTCCCTGGATCGCTGAACTATCGTTCCCAGTTAGTTTAACGATCACCATATTTTAAATTATCTTGTTTCATCACCGTATCCGCCCAGATTTCAAATGAGTCAAACAACTCAGTTACTGGCCAAAACGGATCGGGCTCAACTGATCCTCGCCAAGTTAAATGAACTTGTGCGAAGTTCCCTTCATTGATAAGCCAAAACAGGTACTCATCCCTGTCTCTCCTACGCGCTACAATTTTAAGGTCTTTATTGTACAATACATGATCTTCGCAGACTTCTTTTCTAAGTTCCAATATGAATTCTTCTAATAGAGAGGGTTGCCAAGGATCAAGGAAATTAGCTTTTTCCAAATTCATGTCACCTCCAATGCTTCAGCTAGCGTTTCCCGTTAGGATTCCTGTAGAGCGTTAATTTTGCGCTTTGCACAAAAACGAGCGCCTCCGGTACGATGGGTTCATCACGGGTCATAGCCCTTTAGCCATCTTAAGGAGGTCGCTCTATCTTGAAGTTTAAAGCCCAAGCCAAACAAAATCAACTGCTCGAACGTATTTCAACCCAGCATCTTGTCGTCGGCATCGACAGCATTGGAACGAGAGCTGTTATCCGAGAGGGTAGCAGCTTTCTGCTTCTTCCTTGCGAATTGCAAGGTATCGATCACCAATTCGCGACAAGCAGTCATAGTTGCCCTGATGCTCCGCATAAACAGTATTGTATCGAGGAGGATTGTCATAGGAGGTTAAAGCATGGACGACGTGAACGAAACCAACCTGAGATCAGAGGCGCAGCAGACACAGCCGTCGCAGCAAGCGCAATCCACGGAAACGCATGACGTATACCACCATCACACACAAGCTGCCGCGAAAGGAACCGGCGACAACTCCGCAGCTCTTCATTCGCAGACCGTCGGCCCGCGCGGCCCCATACTGGAGCAAGACAGCAAGCTGCATGAGACGCTCGAGACGTTCATACATAGCAAAATCATCGAGAGACCCGTGCACGTCAAAGGCAACGCCGCGTTCGGCTACTTCCGCACCACGCACGACATGTCGGCGCATACGAAGCTCTGCTTCTTGCAAACGCCGGGTCAGGAAGTGCCCGTCGCGGTGCGCTTCTCGCTTGCCGGCGGCAATAAAGGAACGCCCGATACGTCCCGCGGCATTCGCGGGTTTGCGACCAAATTCTACTCCGAGCAAGGGGTGCTCGATTTCATCTTCAACCACATTCCCGTCTTTACCATCCGAGATCCGATCCGTTTCCCGGAATCCATCCGAGCGCTCTCGCCCTCCCCGGTAAACAACTTGGCCGATCCCCAGCTTCTGTGGAGCTTCGTCGCCCGGGCGCCGGAAATGACCCATTTTCTATTATGGCTCTTCTCCGACGCGGGCACCGTCAAGAGTTATCGGCATCTATCCGGCCACAGCGTGAATACCTATGTCTGGCGCAATGCCGAAGGCGTGCGTAAGTACGTGAAGTACCGCTGGATTCCGCTAGCCGGCCTGCAGTACATCGATGCCGTCGAGTCGGCGCGCCTCGGCTGCGAGAATCCGGACTTCGCCGGTCAAGACCTCTACGACGCGATAGCCGCCGGCGGCACGGTAGAATACGAGCTTTGCGTGCAGCTCATGAACCCCGATGACGCCGCCGTCCTTTCGTACGATCCGCTCGACCCTACGAAAGTGTGGGACGAGAACTTCTACCCACTGCAGCCTGTCGGACGCCTCTACCTGAACCGCAATCCGGATAATTACATGGAGCAAGTGGAGAAACTCGCTTTCTCGGTATCCAACCTGCTAGACGGCGCCGAACTGTCGGACGATAAAATCTTGCAAGGACGCGCGAACATCTACACCGACTCGCAGCGCCGGCGCATCGGGCCGGACTTCCGCAACGTCCCGGTCAATCGGCAAGCCGACTGGACGCCGGAATCCCAGATCACGAGCGGGGAAGGCCGGTACGTGGAGGGCCAGCTCGTGCGCGCCGAGCTGCCCAAAACCGATAATTTCGCCCAGGCGGGCCAATTTTATCGCGCCCTCGATGCCATGCAGCAGACGCATCTGGTCGACAATCTCTCCGACGCTCTGAGCCTTGCAACCGCCGAATCGCAGCGCGTCGTGCTTGACTATCTGTGCCAAGCGTCAGCAGCGCTCGGCGAACGCGTCGAGTCGCGTATCCGGCAGCTGGCCGGAAGTTGAGAGGATCGAACGGGAGAGCCGAGCGCCGGGGATCGAATCGCTTCCGTAAGCGGACAGGAAAAACGGTTATTTTTCCCAGAATTGGCGTATTTGAATTTTGGCGGACACCGGAGCGCTTATTCGGCATAACCGCGAGGAAAATGTGGGCATTTAGCAGAAAGACCCGCTCCCCAGGCCGCCTAATCCCAAAAACACGCGTTTCCGATGTATTGAGAAAATAATTAGACTGAATGTATTGTCTTCGCGCGGTTTATTGGATTTACAAACCGTTACATTCGAAAATTAAGTATTAGACTAACCTCAAAAATAAAACAGCAGCAGCCATGGACTGAGAAAATAAAGTCCTAGACTGTTGCTGTTTTATTGAACTAACGTTCCCCGTTAGCGCAACGGCTTATTCTGTTGAATTTCGTGTTCCTCAACATAAAGCGGCATCAGAGAAGGCGAATCGTACCTTATCGCGGCTTTTAAACGACATGGTGCCGATAGCCATAGCCCCATAGCTGCAACGAAATAATGAACCCAATCCGACAGTGCTCGCATGATGTTGGATTTCGCCTCTGCCGCAATCGCTTCATTCCCGTCATCGACCGCTTGCATCAAGATCAGCACGGGGATGTATACCGCGATCAGCCGCGCCAGCAGCTTCGTTTCCTCGTTCGCTACTCCATAAGTTTCGAAAAACACGCCGCGAGCGTAAGGTGGTAAAAAGCTGTAAGCAACGCTCAAATCGCAAGCCGGATGGCCTACGCTCAGATCGCCCCTATCAATGATGCCGGAAACGATCCCGTTCTCATTCACAAGCATATTTTTGAAATGAAGATCGCCATGTAGCAGTGCATTCACCGCCTCGACACGGTCCGTTTGCAGCCGGCTAATATACGCTTCGATCACACCGGACTCCTCCGGCGACAAGTTTTCAACCAAATATCTTGTTGCTTGGCATCACGAATAATGATTTTTGCGTTGTTTGGTGCTCCGTAAGGAATTTTTTAAATCAATGATTTTTTGACTGTCCGTATAAAACAACAAAGCCGCCGGTGTATAACCGGCAGCTCCATCAGTTTAGCTATTCAACTATCGTGCCTCGTTATCAATCGTCCATTTAAATCATTTTCAGTCACAGTTCTAACGGCTTTGAGGGCTGCCCTTTTCTTTGTATGCCTGTATGCTTCTTGCTCACCCGTTTCGTTCCGGCTTTTCCCGATCGAACCATCAAGTTAGCAGACATCAGCATGCCCGCAATAACGATAACGCCACCGACAATTTGGGAGACCAGTAATGCCTGGCCTGTAATCACAGACAAGATAGCCGTGAAAATCGGCATCAGATTCATAGTTATGCTGGCTTTGCCCGGTCCAAGCATCTTGACTCCTTGATTCCAGAACAAGAATGAACCGATGGATGGAAACAAACCCAGATAGAGGACTCCCGTAATGCCGATTGCAGTGATATGCTCGGTTTGCAGGGGTTGAATAAACAGCAGCGGTGCCATGCAAATAACGCCGAGTAAGGCTGTAAATGCCACAAAAGTAATTGGAGGCAGATGCTGCACTCTTTTGCTGATAATAGAATAGGTTGCCCACAGGAATACGGCTACGAGCAGAATGCCATCTCCTCGGTTGTAATGCGTACTGAAGACGCCCAGAAGATGCCCCTTCGTCAATACCGTTAATACTCCCAGGAAAGATAAGACCAGTCCCCCTCCCTGCCACGCCGAAATTTTGTCCTTCAAGAACAGCAGAGACAACACGATCATAACCGCCGGAGTCAAACTGTTAATCAGACTCCCGTTTGTCGATGAGGTATGCTCGAGTGCTGTATAGGTAAGAAGCGTGTAGAACATAACTCCCACGATCGAAAGGAATAATAAAAGACCCCAATTGTTTCTCCACACCTTCAGCCAATTTGGCTTCTCCACCAGCTGGGCCATCGGAATTAATACGACAGCCGCAATCGCCCAACGCAGGAAGGAAGCCCAGACCGGAGGGAAATCAGCCGTTACCGCTTTGCCGAAGATCAGATTCCCCGCCCAGAACAGATTAGCTGCTACTAGAAAAATCCATGCTTTCACTTTCATCGTCAAACACCTCCACCCACGCTATTCCAGATCCATCTTTCTCTTGTTCTATTATCATGGTACAATAAACAAGTCCATAAATAAAATGAATATAAATCATTAAGGAGATACCAAATTAGGTATGAACAAATCACTCCTTCAGTTGATAGTCGCTATCTCGGAGACCCGTAGCTTTACAGCCGCCGGGGAAATAATGCATATGACACAGCCTGCCGTCAGCCGTGCAGTCACCTCGCTCGAACGCGAGCTTGGAGTAACGCTGCTTATTCGAGACCGGCGTCTCGGTGTTGCCCTTACGCCCATTGGAGAACGAATCGTACGGATTTTCCGGGAAATTCTTCAAGGGTATGACAAGATCGACCAGGAAATCGCCTACGAAAAAGGAATGGAAACCGGCAGCGTCCGAATCGGCGCCTTTCCGGTTGCAGCTTCCTATTTTGTTCCCAAGCTCATCAGCCATATCAAACAACAATATCCAAAGCTCGAATTCAGCATTCTTGAAGGTACCGTTGCGGATATACAGGAATGGCTGGATAATCGGGAAATCGATGTAGGATTGCTTATCCCTTCGGATAAGACGACTCACTCTCACCCGCTCTACAGGGAAGCCATTTATGCCGTTATGAGAGATGATCATCCTTTAAGTGAAAAGAGTATGATCCGACCGGAAGATTTGCGGGAAGAGCCTATGCTGATCTGCAAAGCCGGTTACGAACCTCCTGTCCTTCAATGGTTCGAAAGTGCCGGGGAAGAGCCCAATATCAAATACCTTCTCTACAACTATAGAACTGCGCTCCAAATGATTCTTGCAGGCGAGGGCTTGGCCGTCATGTCCGAGCTGTCATTACTGGACCTTCCTCCCGGGATCATCCTAAAACGCATTTCGCCCTCGGCCTACAGGGATATTCACATTGCATCCGGCCCCGTGGAGGACTGTACCATTGCGGTTAAAACCTTTATCGAGTGCGCTCGGAAATTGTTCCCCTTCCAATCTGAGCCGTACGCCTGATAAAAGACTTGGCTTCCAGGTTGCGCTATCTGCTTCCGAGACCTCTTAAGGTTCGGATTTCTCATACATCTCAACAAGCACAGTGTTTAAAAACCATTTAAGCTGGGCTTAGTTTCCTGCTGCCATTTTTGGGTCTCGGCTAAGTGTAATTTTCGGGGTAGTTCAATACGTACAGCTACAAGTTCTTCCAGAGTAATGTCCAATAAGACCAGGACTGGAAATACGTGGAGAAATCCTCAGGATGATATCTAAGGCATATAGTTAATCGGCTGTACAGGGCTACGAGCATATCCCCGACTAGCTCCCGTCTGTCGGTATCTTCTATGGTTTCCGCCTCGCGCATTGCTTGTTGCAGTACGGGCATCGTCAGCTCGTCCGGCGAGAAACAGAAAGCATAGCGCAGATCATAGGGAGTCTAACAGGTCATTTCCACGAAGGTGATCTGATCTATTTTCAATCATTTCTTTTCAACTAATCTCATCAGCCAATCTATTTGGGGAGTCGGATATCCACTTCCCAAAACCATCACGCCGGAAATGACCGTAAGGTAATTTGCGATCATTTCAGTCAGATTCCCGCCTGCTACTTCCCCTCTTTGTTGTCCCTCCTGAAATATGGGCAGCAAGCGTTCGACGTAAATTTCTATCGGGTAATTTTGAATCAGCTGGCTGACTTCTTCAGGAACCTCTTCAAAATTTCGCGCCCGATGGAGCAGCATAAAATACGGAGCTCCGCTCTCGTCGAGCATGCCTTGCGTTAAGATTCTAATCTTTTCGATCGGCGATGCAGTCAAATGGCTCAAATTTCCGATTTCCTGCATGGATGTTTCAACTGCTTCGCGGACTAAAGAGATAAACAGTTCTTCTTTCGTTTTAAAATAATGGTAGAAAAGTCCATGGCTAACGCCCGCCTTTGAGGTGATCATGCTTATTTTTGTCCCTGGGAGGCCGCGCTGTGCAAAAATTTTGACTGCGGCTAACGTAATTTGTTGTTTGCGTTCTTCATAGATTTTTTGAAGCTGCTCTTCTTTTAACCGTGGCATGTATTCAAACTCCTTTGCGATTGAGAAAAAAATGGGTTAGCAGTCCCGCGATCCGGTCAGGCCCGCCGCTGTTCTCTGGTCCAAAATGGTCAAGCTTGTTCATGGTTTCCACTTTCGATCGCGTGATCGTCCGGTTTAATTGCTCCATCATTTCTTTCGTGGAATCTGAACTTTTGTCCCCTTGAATCAATATAACATCTGCTTTGATACTGTTGTAATTTCGATATGAAGAGGCAAGTCGCTGAACCTCACGGTGCTCGCATAAATTCTGAGGAAGCAAATGAGCGGTTTTAGTCCAATGGTGTCCGCGTATCATGATCCTTAAGATAAGTTTCGCATACCAGTAGGGGAGCTGCGTCAAAGGGGTTTGGCCCATCCCCTTCACGAAATGTGCAAAGGCACCGCGTCGATCATTCTTTTGCATAGCTTTCTCGTAGGAGCGCATCCAAGCTTCGTCCATCGGATTAATCAATACGCCAGGTTCATACAAAGCTACCTTGGTGATAGAAGCGTCTATCCTAGCTAACTCCAGCGAGACAAGTCCTCCAAAACTGTGTCCAATCAAATAGTCGGCGCCTGTCGCTACTCGGATGGCTTGAACATCTTCGCATTCTTTATTCATCGCATACCCCGGACCTTGAGGACCGCTCAAGCCTCGGCCCCTTCGATCCATGAGGTGGACGGTAAAAGAGCGTGAAAGGGCAATGGCTAAGCAGGTGTAATCCTCGGAATCCCTTAATGCACCATGAACAAGTATGATCCCGGGACCCTCGCCAATCGATCTGTAGCCGATCCTTGTTCCGTCAATCGAAAAAACCTTGCGTTGCTGAAACGAATCTTGTTTATTGGGAATATCCATTGGTATTGACATATTTACTCCCCCTTTATTTGATTGACTGTACCAGTCAATCAAATATTATAACGATAACCAATGTCTGTCAATAGATTCCATGAGGCTTTCAAAAAAAAGCGAACGATCTTAAACTGCCTTTTAGTTTAATGAAAAGGAGCGGCTACCGCGGCGGCAAACTGCTCCTGAGTCATTGAACTATCGTTGCCCGTTAGCGCAACGACTTACCCTGTTGAATTTCATGCTCCACAACATAATGCGGCATCAGAGAAGGCGAGTCGTACCTTATCGCGGCCTTTAAACGACATGGTGCCGATAGCCATAGCCCCATAGCCGCAACGAAATAATGAGCCTAATCCGACAGTGCCCGCATGATGTTGGATTTCGCCTCTGCCGCAATCGCTTCATTCCCGTCATCGACCGCTTGCATCAAGATCAGTACGGGGATGTATACCGCGATCAGTCGGGCCAGCTGCTTCGTTTCCTCATCCGCTCCTCCGTAAGTTTCGAAAAACACGCCGCGAGCGTAAGGTGGTAAAAAGCTGTAAGCAGCGCTCAAATCGCAAGCCGGATGGCCTACGCTCAGATCGCCCCAATCAATGATGCCGGAAATGATCCCGTTCTCATTCACAAGCATATTTTTGAAATGAAGATCGCCATGTAGCAGTGCATTCACCGCCTCGACACGGTCCGTTTGCAGCCGGCTAATATACGCTTCGATCACACCGGACTCCTCCGGCGACAAGTGTTCAACCACCTTCGATAGAAAGCCCTCCAATTTCACTTTGCGCGATGCTATGTCCGTCAAGCTTCGATGATCTTGCTGATCTCCGCACTTCAGTGCCGCCTGCACCGGAAACTCATGCAATCTCCGCAAAAATTTCGCCAGCGTCTCTGCCGATAAAGCCCGGCGTTCTTCCGTCAAACCGATGGGGAACTCTCCTGGCACGTAGGTATAGCCAAGAAATGGTGCTGGGTATTCGTCACTTGCTTCGCCATAAAACAACGGTCTTGGAGAGGGGATGGTCATAATGCCTCCAGATTCGGCAGCAGCTTCCCTTCCATACGAATCGAGCCAACTGCAATCGTTCTTCTTGGAAACCGGAACACGTACTTGTCACCGATGAGAAAAACGATTGCCCGGGCAATTGTCGCGGATCGTCAGCAGGAGCCGGTCGTCTTTCCACTTGCCCTCGATTCAGATCTCGACTGACGGGGACTCAGATCCACGACGTGGGAGTGCACGTTCTCGAGGTGAGTATGTCCCTCTTTTATGTCCTCGGACATTCATCATTGCAGCCGACGCCCTTGTAGTACCTAGGATGGCTGCAGTCATCCCTGCCAACCGTCGGGCATGAGATCAAGTTCTTGTCAATTTCGGAAATGGGATCAAGTTCTTGCCATTTGGTTTTGACAAGAACTTGATCCCATAAATACAAAAAGCCGCGATTATCGCGGCCTTTAATGAGAAAATGTTCTTGTCACCCGACAACCCGTAGGGGGAACGTTCGCGGACGAAGGATCATCCAGGCAAAAAAAACGGCTGCCGAGCGCGCTCGACAGCCGAACGAAGCGGGCAATCCGCTTCATCGTCCCGCATCTAGAAGACCGGTTTAAACCACAGCGGTTTGCCTGCCTGATGTGCATGTGACTCCAGTTAATAGGTTAATACTTCTGTTTCTCGAAATACCCCTCGACGTATGCCTTCCACGAATGCTTGCCCTGCCCGACGTATTCGTAAGCATCGAATACGTCGCCCTGGCCCCGCATTCGCGGATCGCCCGTCCGCGCAAGCTCGTCGGCCAGCTCCCGCCACAGCGCTTCCTTGAGCTCTGCAAACGAAACATCATCCGCGAGGTTACATAGGCAATCGGGATCCCGCCGAATGTCGTACAATTCTTCCGCGGGCCGTTTGCCGAAGGACAACGCGTAATAATAATCCTCGCCGCGCGCATGCTGCTCCAGGATGAGCGACTTCGTCGGTGAGCTGTCCACGTTCGTGAAGCCGGTCTCGGGATTGCCGGCCGGCCACAGCTCCGGCTTGAAATTGCGCACGTACAGGTACCGGTCGGTACGGATGCAGCGGACGGGATAACCGACGTCGCCCTCGGTGCCGACGTCATGCCGCTCTTTGCCCATATAGACGCGGCGCCGCGCGGGGTCGACCTTGCCCGAGCCCGCGGATTCGAGAATCCCGCGCAGTCCGGCGCCCGCCATCTCGGGCGGAACGGGAACGCCCGCCGCCTCCAGGATCGTCGGCGCCAGGTCGACGAAGCTGATCAGGTCGTCGACGACGCGCCCGCCCCGGACCCGATCCCGCCAGCGGACCGCGAGCGGCAGGCGAAAGTCCTGCTCGTACATCTGTCCCTTCACCCTCGGAAACGGCATGCCGTTATCCGAAGTGACGATGACGAGCGTCCGGTCCAGCTCGCCAAGCGCCTCCAGACGCGCCAGCATGCGGCCCAGCTGCCGGTCGAACCATTCCAGCTCGTACGCGTAGTCGAGCAGGTCGCCCCGCACGCTCGGATCGTCCGGCAGATAGGCCGGGACTTCCACATCCTCGAGCCGCTTGCCCGCGCGCAGCCCCTCGCCGGGCTCGTAGGCGCGATGCGGCTCGTGGCCGCCGTACCAGAAGCAGAACGGCTGGCCGTCCTTGCGATCATTCAGGAAATCGTCGAAATTCGCGGCATAATCCTTGTCGCTGATCTTCGTGCGGTCCGGAGGCGTCAGCTTGCGACGGTTGTATTCCGCGCCTGCCGGGTTGCGGGCGAAGCCGCCCCGCTTCCAATCGCCCGGCCCCCAGCCCTTGCCCGTATACCCGACGAGATAGCCCGCCGATTCGAGCAGGGTCGGGTATACGGCGAACTTGGCGTTGAAGAGGCCGAAATGGTTGCACGCCTCCTCGAGCTCCCAGGTATGCCGCCCGGTCAGCAGGCTCGCCCGCGAAGGCGCGCACTTCGGGTTGGTCGTGAACGCCTGCGTGAACCGGATGCCCTCCGCGGCCACCCGGTCGAAATGGGGCGTGTGCACGAACCGGTGCCCGTACGCGCTCATATGGGAAGCATCGTCCGCGATCGCCACAAGGATATTCGGTCGCTGTTCGCTCCTATTCATATCTCTTCCTCCTCCCTTAAGCCAAAGGCTGCTAACTCCGCTCCTTACGTCGGATTCAATTCGTCGACCCCATTCGTTCTCGCCCCTTCGGGCAGGGGAACCTCGTCGGTCTCCAGCAGCGGATCCCCCGTCTCCGCCATCCACGCCAGCAGCTTGGCCTTCAATTCCGCTTCGATCGCCGCATAGGCCGGGTCGCCGATCAGATTCTCGCGCTCGACGGGATCCAGGAAGAGATCGAACAGCTCTTCCTGACTCCGTCTGCGCTCCCGGATGCCGTGCTCGACGAGGAATCGCTTGCCGTACCCGTCGTCGATGTTCGGCATGACGTGCTTGTCGTACGCGCCGAAGCGCCGAATCAGCTTATAGCGCGGCGTGCGGATGCACCGCATCGGTTCGTAGGCGGCATGATACGTCACCTCGGCGAACAGCTCGCCCCGCACCTCCGCCGCGCCGCCGTTCAACAGCGGGAGGAGCGATTTTCCCTGCAGCCATGACGGCCGCTCGAGCTCCGCCAGCTCGCAGAGCGTCGGGAACAGATCGAGCTGGGAGACCAGCGCGTCGACGACCTGCCCCTTCGCGACGCCCGGGATATGCATCAGCAGCGAGACGCCGATGCCGGTATCGTAGAGATTGCATTTCATCCGCGGGAACGCGATGCCGTGATCCGTCGTGAAGAGGAGGATCGTGTCGTCCCAGCGGCCCGATTCCCGAAGCGCCTCGACGACGATGCCGACCCCCTGGTCGACGAGCGCGGCCGAGGCGATGAAGTCCGCCATGTCCGTCCGGTTCGCCGGATGGTCGTACAGCGGGAACGGCGGCAGGACGTACCGGTCATCCACCGCATGCCCCGTCGCCGGGAAGACCGTGCGATGGCGGTGCGTGTTGAAAAAGCCCACGGAGGCGAAGAACGGCCGGTCGTCCGCCTGCCGGATATAATCCGCCGCCAGCCTGGCCGCCTGCAAGTCCCGCTCCGCATGCCCCGCGCCGGTATTGCGCGCCGCGAGGTTCAGCGTATAGCCCAGCTGGCCGACCTCCGCCTCCGGCGCCTCGTGCTGGACGCCGCACAGCACGGTCTCGTAGCCGTTGCTGGCGAGATACGAGGCCAAATGCCGGGAGGCATCGTTCAGCCGGAAGCCGCGCTGCGCCAGACCGATCATGCCCGCCGAATGGGGAGCCATGCCCGTCAGCAGGCCGGTGCGGCTGGGCGAGCAGGTCGGCGCCGCGCTGAAGGCCTGGCGGAACAGCACGCCCTCCTCGGCCAGCGCCTGCAGGTTAGGGGTCGGCACGGCATGCCCGTACGGCTGGATGTACCGTCCGGTGTCATGCGTATGGATATAGACGATATTCATCTCGGACACCTCACTGCTTGTAATGGTCATAGGCCTGCTGATAGATCGCCGTCAGCTCGTCGACGCCCATCTTCTTTAGCGTGCTGACGTAGCTGTCGTACCGGTTGAGCGGGAGGGCGCCCGTGACGAATTTGACGCGCGATTCGTTGACGTACGTCGTGATGTCGCCCGACAGCGCGTTGAGGCGATCCTGGTCCTCCTTCGAGAACAGGAAGCTCGGCAGAATTTCCCGCGGTATATCCGGCTCGAGCAGCTTGGCGGCGGCAAGCGCGGACGGCAGGCTGTTGCCGGTCCGGTCGACCTTCTCTTCGATCAGCTGCGGCACCCCGCCTCCCGGCCATGGCGAATACTGGCCGATCGCCTGGTCGAGCGAGAGGCCGTCCGGGTTCTTCGCGATCGCTTCCTTGTACTGCACGCTGCCGTCGGCCAGCGTCTCGTAGGTCTCGCCCTCGATCCCCATGCGGAAGAACTTGACGCCTTCTTCGCCGTAAAAATAATCGACCCAGCGGATCGTCGCCTCCGGATGCTTGTCGTGCTTCGTGATCGCGAACGTCCCTTGCGCCTGCGTCGTCGGATTGACCGGCGAGTACAGATGATCGCCGTTCGGTCCCTTCAAGGCCGGCACCGCCACGTAATCATCCATCAGCTTCGGCCCGACGACGTTCGGGTTCGACACGTTGAGGCTGCCGACGAGCCCTTCCGTGCCTTTCGCCAGAAATTGCGGCGTCTCCTGCGTGAACACCTCGTTGTCGATCAGCCCTTCCTGATAGAGCTTATGCAAGTATTCGAGCAAACCCTTGTAATTCGGATCGATCGTGTAGAAACGGATCTTGCCGTCCGGCCCGAGATCGATATTCGGGTTCTTGTCCCCGGTCGTCCCCAGTCCCCAGGATCCGCGCAGGCCCGCCCAGATGTTGAACGACGTCTTCTCGCCGGACCAAGGGATGTCGTCGGCTTTGCCGTTGCCGTTCGGATCTTGTTCCTTGAACGCCTTCAGGACCCGATAATACTCCTCCGTCGTCGTCGGGATGGCGAGCTTCAGTTTCTCCAGCCACTTCTTGTTGATGAATTGCTTGTTGCCGATGCGGGGGGCGAGATAATCCGCCACTTGCGGCAGCGAGTAGATATTGCCGTCCGGCGCGGTGATGCTCTTCTTCACCTCCGGATACTTCTCGAACATCGCCTTGATGTTCGGCGCGTATTGGTCGATCAGCTGGTTCAGCGGGATCAGGATGCCCTGCGAGCCGTAGTTGACCTCGTCGTACGGCGTGAGCTTGGCGCGGTACAGGATATCCGGCAGGTCGCCTCCCGAGAGGACGATGTTCCGCTTCTCCTCGAAGCCCGCGTCCGGCACGGTCTGCCAATCGATCGCGATATTCGTTTTTTTCGCGTATTCGTTCAGCACCTTCATGTCCTTCCATTCGCCGTGCGAGGCGGCTTTGGCGCCGAGCGCGGTCAGGGTGACGGGCGTGCCGACGATCGGGAAGCCTGCGGCGGCGACTTCCTGGGCCGAGCCGGCCGGCGCGGCTGCCTCTTGGGTCGAGCCGGCCGGCGCGGCATCCTTCCCCGCATCCTTCCCGGCGCTGTCGCCCGCCGGTTCGTTATTGTTCGACGCGCAGGCGCTCAGCGCCGCGAGCAGGGCGGCCGTGCCGAGCAGCAGCGACGCGGCTTTGGCCCTCGTCTTCGCCTTGGAACGGATATTCGTTGCGGGGTTTGTTTTTGCTTTTGCTTTCGCTTTTGCGTTTGCTTTGGAAGGAACGGAATCGGGATGAATGGTCTTGTTCATGTTTTCGGTCTCCTTTGAATGGGTTATGCACGGGCGCATGACGCTCAGCCCTTGACGGCGCCGACCATGACGCCCTTGACGAAGTACCGCTGCAGCAGCGGGTAGAGACACAGCATCGGCAGGCTGGACACCACGATGACGGCGTATTTGAGCCCCTCGGCGACCTTGGCCTGCTGGGCCATCGTCTCCGAATCGGTCTCCATCATCGTCTGCAGCTGATTCTGCACGAGCAGCTCGCGCAGGAACATCTGCAGCGGATACTTGCTTCGGTCCGAGAGATAGATCAGCGCCGGGAAATACGAATTCCAGTGGCCGACCGCGTAATAGAGCGCCACGACCGCGACGACGGGCAGCGAGAGCGGCAGGACGATCCTCAGCAGTAGCCTGATGTTCGAGCAGCCGTCCAGCAGCGCGGACTCCTGCAATTCGATCGGAATCGCGTGCTGGAAGAACGTGCGCATGATGATCAGATTCCATGCCGATACCGCGCCGGGCAGGATCAGCGCCCACATGGAGTTGACCAGCCCGAGACTCTTGACCACGATATAGGTCGGGATGATCCCCCCGCCGAAGAACATCGTGAACGCGATCAGCAGCATGATGATCCGGCGCCCGGCGAAGTCCCTGCGCGACAAGGGATACGCGCCCGCAACCGTCATGGCGACGTTCACGAGCGTCCCGACCGCGCAATACAGCAGGACGTTCCGGTACCCGAGCGCCAGGTCGTGGTTGCGCAGCACCCGCGCATAGGCATCGAGCGAGAAGCCCTCCGGCAGGAGGAACACATGCCCCATGAGCACCTGCGTCGAGTCGCTGAACGAGGCGATGACGACGAAATACAGCGGATACGCGATCAGCACGAGCAGCAAGCCGAGCAGCAGCTTGTTCGCGGCGTCGAAGAGCCGGTCGCCGCGGCTTGCGGGCGGCGAAGAGCCGATTGCCTTTGCCATCTTACGGCACCACCTTTACCAAAGACTGGTCTCGGAGCACCGCCGGGAGAGGCCGTTCACGAGGACGAGCAGCGTGAAATTAATGACGGAATTGAACAGCCCGACCGCCGCGCCGAAGCTGATCTGGGCGCCGATCAAGCCTTTCTTGTAGACATACGTCGACACCACCTCGGACGAATCGAGATTGAGGTCGTTTTGCATCAGGAACGCCTTCTCGAATCCAACGCTCATGAGCGTGCCGAGGTTCAGGATGAGCAGGACGACGATCGTCGGCACGAGCCCCGGCAGCGTGATATGCAGCATCTTCCGCAGCTTGCCGGCCCCGTCCATGACGGCGGCTTCATAGAGCTGCGGATCGATGCCCGCCAGCGCGGCCAGATAGATGATCGACGCCCACCCCATGTTCTGCCAGACGTCGGACAGCGCGTAAAGCGGCTTGAACCACCCCGGCGACCCGAAGAAATGGATCGGCTCCGCGCCGAATAAGGCCAGCAGCCGGCCGACGAGCCCGTTGCCGGGAGACAACAGCGTCATCATCATGCCCACCAGCACGACCGCGGACAAAAAATGCGGCGCGTAGGTCACGCTCTGCACCGTCCGCTTGAACCGGCCCTCCCGAAGCTCGCTGATCATGAGTGCCAGCAGGATCGGCATGGGGAAGCCGACGAGCAGCTGCAGCGCGCTCAGGCCCAGGGTGTTCTTCAGGATGCGGCCGGCGTAAAACGAATCGAAGAACTGCTTGAAATACTTCAATCCGACCCATTCGCTGCCCCCAATGCCCTTGGACGCCATAAAATCCTTGAACGCGATTTGCAGCCCGTACATCGGCATGTAGTGAAAAACGACATAGTAAGCAAGCACCGGCGCGATTAACGCGTACAGCTGCCAATTGCGCAGGACGGCTGCCATCCGGCTGCGGGACGAAGTCAACATCGTTCACTCCTCTCGAACTTACGGCACGTTGGCCGAATCGTAGTGGTTGTACAGCGGCAGCACGATGCTGTGCCCGCTTCCCGGATAGAGCGGGTTGATGCGCAGCGGCAGCGCGCTCCACGGAACGGCACTGCCGAGATTCGCGTCGGAAACGATATTCGCGAAGTAGTTGCCATAATTGCTTGCGCCCGGATTCGTCTGCCCGTTCGTCGCCGCGACGATCGAGACATCCCCACCGTTGTTGCTGAATTGCGCGTCGGCCGTATACGGGTCGCTCGTCCACATGTTCCCGACGCCGCCCAGCACCTGCAGCACAGCCATACGAACAGCCCGACGCAGATGGAGCCGAAGGCCGTTCTCCTACCTCGCTTTTGCATGCCGTTGTGCCTCCTCATCGTTCCCTATGGATTAATTCTTACTATTTCTATAGTAATTGTGTAATATTAGGAGAGGCAATCGTAAATATCGCGAGGAATGTTCAAAATATTGCGCTAAGACGGAAGAAAGAAAAAAAGAAGAGAAAACAAGAGAAGAGAAAGTAAAGGAAAGAAAGGAGCGTGGCATGCATTGAGCGTCTATGGCTATCTGTTTCAGGATTCTTCCCCCGTGCTGCCCGTTCAGCTGAATTCCGTCGGGCACGAGGAGCTGCCCCCGGGCGCTTCGTACGATTGGGACAACCGGAGGCGTCCGGGCAAGCCGGTTAACTATGTCTTCCAATATACCTGGTCCGGCGAAGGAGCCGTGGAGATCGGCGAACGCACGCATCGGTTGACGGAGGGCCAGGCCTTCCTGATCCACTACCCCGGCGACAGCCGGCATTACTTGCCCCCGTCCGGAACCGGCTGGTCCTTCACCTTCATCACGCTGTACGGGCCCGCCGCGGCGGGACTGTGGCGCGACATCGTGGACGCGCTGGGTTCGTCCCCCATGCTGAGCAAGGATTGCCCCGCGATTCGCATGCTGGATTCGATCTACCGGGAAGCCGAGAAGAGGCGGATTACGGATGCTTGCCAAGCTTCGGGCTTGGCCTATCTGTTCATGACGGAGCTCCTCCGCGCCGCCAGGATGCGCGAGCGACATGAGGGCGACTGGCCGGATGCCGTCTTGGAGGCCGTCGGCCTGATCCGCGAAGGCTTCGCGTCGATTCACGGTCCCGAGGAGCTCGCCCGGGCGGTCGGTCTGTCGACGTACCACTTCATCCGGCTGTTTCGCCAGGCGACCGGCATGACTACCGTGCAGTACCTCACCCGCATCCGGATGGAGAAAGCGGTCGGGCTGCTGCGCGATACGGAGCTGTCGTTGGCGGCGATCGCGGAGCAGACCGGCTTCTCCAGCGTCAATTATTTCAACCGTACCTTCCGGCAGTGGGTCGGCGTTACGCCGGGACGGTTCCGTACCGGTCGCGGGACGCTGCGCGCGGACCATATAACGTTCGATTGAAGGCCGGCGACAGGCGGAACGACCAAAAAGCCGACTCCCCCTTCCGGGCGGGTCGGCTTCCGATCAGGCGTCGGCCAACATTCTCTTCAATTCATCGGCAGCAGGTGGATCACGCGGTAGCCGCCCGAGAAGCTGGCTGCGTGACGTACTGACAGGCGCCCTTGCCGATGGCGTCGGCATGCGCGAAGTGCACGTCGCCGCAGAAGATCGAGGCATTGCTTTGGGTGCTCCACTCGAGTTCGTTAACCATCGTGAAGCATTCAGGCTATTCGAACGTTGGATTCAAGATATGCTCAACACTCACAAACTGAGCAATGGGCAGTCACGAGGTTCAACCAAGACGTACTCGGTTCCGCGCCCGACGATCGCCCGATTCAGCTCTCCGGGATCGCGGTATGGGAGGTTCGCGATGGTAAGCTCGCCCACAACTGGGTTGAGCGCGTATGAGCTCTCGCTGCAGCTCGCGAAGCCCGTAAAGTAACAAGCCGTGGACGGGTACCATCCCGGTAGACTGCCGATTACCGATAACGAAAAACAAATGATGCATTGAAAACAAAAAGAGCTGCCATGTGGCAGCCCTTTGTCTTTCACCTAACGCTCTCCATTTAATAACGTACGGGTTAAATCCATTCATCGCTTAGCCAGATTCGTTTCCTCAATCCAGCGTATGGACTTGATCGATCCACAGGATGAATTGCTGCACGTAGCGCTTCAAATACTTCCGAGTAGTTTCGTCCGTCAATACGCGGCGTTCCACATCCACCTTATCCATCACTTGAGAGATGTACATTTTTTGAAAAGGAAGCACGTATGCTTGAATGGCCTCCAACGTCTGTCTGATCTGCTGCTGCGATTGGATCGTACCCTTGACTCCCGGAGTTGCGCCTACCAGACCGACCGGCTTTTTGCGCAGTGCGGCGGTTTTGGACGGAGTCGAAGCCCAATCCAGCGCGTTCTTCAGCACGCCGGGAATACCCGAGTTGTATTCGGGGCTAACAATAATGATGCCGTCCACCCGTTTAATCGCTTCGCGGTAGCGCTGGACGGGCTCTGGGCCGTCTCCATGGTCCAAATCTTCGTTATACAAGGGGAGATCCGCTATGGATATCGGCTCGAAGGAAATAGATTCCTCCAGCTCAGGTATCGCTGCGGCAATGATGCGGTTGAACGAGTGTTCCCTTAAACTTCCTACGATCAATCCGACCTTTTTTGTTCCAGCATCAGGCGCCATTTTGTATTCCTCCACTCATCTTTATTGTGCATTTTTCTCTTACGCCTGCATCAATCGAGCCGAGCCTGCTCCCTTTTTAATTTTTCAGGAGTCACGTCATCTCCATTCGGATCATAAATGGTCACATTCAACAGCACGCTGTTTATAGAGCCTCGAAATTGCTGGAGATATTCCCGACGAAGATCAGCTTGCTCTGTTTTCTCCATTTCACTCAGGCCATGATTTTTTTCCATGTTCGAAAGCTCATTTATTCTTTTTAGTAGGGTACGCATGTACGGGGCCTCCTCACGGTCACTCGTATTGATTGTGCTTAAAATAACGAAGTGGCTTCTTCTAATCGAATTGCTGATTATATCTTTAAATTAATTATCTTAAATTAAAGATATACGATTTCCGTCCCAAAGTCAATGCTTTCATCTCGGTTTCCAATGTCTTTTGGGTTAGAGGATACGGAACGCATTTCAACCCAGCATCTTGTCGTCGGTATCGACATCGCCCAGCAAACGCACGTTGCACGTGCCGTCAACTTCCGTGGCATTCTGCTCGGTATTCCGCTTCACTTCTCCAACGACGATGCCGGCTTCAGCCTACTGCTGCAATGGATGAAAGATTTGCAGGAAACGCAAACACTAAACGACACCATCATCAGCATGGAATCAACCGGCCACTATTGGCACAGCCTCGCTGCCTGGCTCAAAGACCGCAAACTCGAGGTCGTGCTGGTAAACCCTCATCTCGTCAAAAAGAACAAAGAAAACCGCGACAATTCCCCATCCAAAAGCGACATTAAAGATGCCTTTGTTATCGCCGACATGGTGAAGAACGGCTACTACACCATCATCAAAGAAAACAGTGAAGTGTTCATGGAACTGCGCGTCCTCATGGCGAACCGGGAGACCATTGTCCATCGTCTCGTCAGCGTCAAGAACCAGATCCATCGCTGGGTCTAGCAACCTTGCGTCTCTTTCCAACGCCTGCCGATCTCAAAAGCCCACTGTTCGTCAAGTCGTCGACGGTTGGAAAACGGTCATGAAGCGGTACAGCGGTGAACGAAGAGCTGGTGAACTACTAGCTCTAGCAGCACACTCAGTTGGCGCCAAGCATGCCGAAAAAGCCTACAAGCTTCATCTGCAAAGCTCCTTGCTGAATATGATCTGGCTACGAAGCAGCTGCAGGTCATCGAAGGTGAAATGGCGGCTACTCTGGCTCGGATCCCACTAGCCAAGCCGCTGCTGGCCATCAAGGGCATGAGCATCTTGTCTGTCGCCGGCATTCTCGGTGAAGCTGGCGACCTCAGCGGCTATTCACACGGCAATGCATTACTACGGCATGCCGGCCTCAACCTGGCTGAAGCGAGTTCAGGCAAGAACGATGTAACGTTTAAACGACAGCACGAAATGAATGTGAAGACGAAAAGCATAAAGCCCATGCGCTCCGTGATGAAGCTTTGCGGCAAGCTGGCTCGCCTTCTGGTTGCCATGGCACAGAGTGGCGAAGCTTACGAACCGGATCGAGTTCTTGCTATGAAACAAGCTGCTTAACCACTTCTCAACTAGCACGAATACTGGCTTATTCGCGGGATCCCAAGATTGCACGGAGTACCGGATAGCGTTCAACAAAAGGGCACAGACCCGTACCGTTAGGATAACCGGCCTCCATCCACCGGATATGCGTAACGAAGGAATGAAAGGGCATCGACCCGTCGAGAAATGGGAGTGAAAGCCTCCGGAGGTACGTGGAGCAGCGTGCAGCAGCGCAGTACAAAGAGGAGCGAAAACTCGCCCCTTCTGTTCCCGCATGCGCTTTGGTTACCGAACTTGACAGTACGTCCCCTCTTCTATCCGGATAGCCATTATTCCATTGGAGAGATCCTGCGAATAAGCGAGCATTCGTGAGAAAACTACATTTTACCGAGGGAGCTCAAGAAAAAAAGCGTGGGGGTGAAACATTTGTTAATCTCGTGCTCGGTAACCAAGGACTTCTTTTATATCACCAGCGATATGCGACAATTGGTCCTAACATTGCGTCCCCTTTCGTTTTAAAAATCACCTTGTATAAATGGTCCACTTTTGTTGGTAGCTCTCCGTTGTCAGGGTCGACGGCGGTAATCTCCCTTAATGATGCCTCTTCAACATTTGCAGATTTCCAATTACCAACCACTGTTTTCTTTTGGTTTTCAGTAAGATCATTCCATGCTACTTCTCGAATAGCTGAAGTTGCGTCTATCTTTTCATTATTTGAACATCCGACAACACCCAGCATCGTTATTAAAGCAAGAAAAATTATTATGATTCTCTTCATTGCATTTTGTTCCCCCCAAAAATTCAAAACTATATAGATAAACGATGTAAATAAAAGTATTGTTGCTTGGAACATTAACAGGACATTATTGAACTGCTCAAAATTATAGAATAATGGTAAGTTACATGCACTTGGATATCTTTGGCTGTTGAATTCTCCTGCCCGTTACTTCAATGAACTCATGGTTCACTTCGTTATTTTTTCGTAGACCCGTACCTATTCGCGAATTTTAAACGTTATTAGGTTAAAATCATGATAAGGAGTGAACGACAGTGGAAAAAATCATTGCTAAAATCAGCAACATCTTCATACCGGTAACGGATCTGAAGAGATCTGCGGACTGGTATATCGGGATGTTCGAGATGGAAATGATCGAGTTTGGAGAGCGAAAGGCGGGAATCGCATTTCCAAACAGGGAAACGTTCATTGTCTTATGGAAGGTAGCGAAGCCGCAGCCTGTACATTTCGATACGGGAGAATTAAAGCTGCACTATTACAATTTTACTTCGTACGATATTAACCGGTCCTATCGGGAGCTTGCGGCAAAAGGAGCGACATTGAGCGAAATTCACGAACATGACGGGATTCGGTATTTCGAAACATACGATCCGGACGGTAACGTGGTCAATATAGTCGAAACGTTTGAGGATTCGCCTTACTATGCACATAAGCTGAAATTTCGGATAGAAGCAAAGACGGATTTAGCGAATGAAGGTTGAAAGATCGGACGACGGGTATGATTCGTTTACGGAAATGACGCTTTCGATGCATGCCGACCTTAAGCGCTATTGTATGTCCAAGTCAGGATCGGCGTGGGATACGGACGATTTGTTCCAGGAGACGCTGGTTAAAGCATATCGATGGCATGTCCGATTTCCGGAAAGGGAGATCACAAAGCCGTTCTTATTTCGGATAGCGGCCAACGTTTGGGTTGATTATTGCCGCAGTCATAAACTGCAGCCGCAGCCCGGACATCTGAAGGAAGATCAGTTCGGCTCTTATAATGAATGGAACTACTGGGATGTTCGAGAAGCGCTAGAGCTGTTGTCGGATCGGCTGGAGCCGAAACAGGTCGTGCTCATTTTGCTGATCGACGTGTTCGCCTTCACCGCCAAAGAGGCAGCAAGTCTGTTCAGCCAAACTGAAGGTGCGGTGAAAGCTGCGCTCCACCGGGCGAGGGCAAGGTTGAAGTCGGCCGTAGAGCGGAACCCTGAGTATTGGCATGACGCTGTGCTGACGGCCCCTCGTCACGGGCTTAGAATCGAAGTGTTTGAAGCATTCGTAGACGGCTTCCGCCGTTCAGACCCTTATGCAATCTATCGCTCGTACCAGTCGATGGTTAGCGACGGCGCTGCGGTAGGGAGAATTGAGCTGCGCGGCAATATGATTTATTTTACGATCATTGATCCAGACGGAAACGAATTGACAATAACGGGCATGTTGCCTGAAATCAAGAAATGACGAGTCATGAGAAGCCAACCACGGCGTTCCGCGGGGACGAACGCCTTCGATTTTATTGAGCAAACGTCTCCCGTCCCTCGGTTTTAAGGGTTTATCACACATACTCACTCATTCGCAGGATTTCATCTCCTTGGATTCAGAAGAATCTAAAGGAATGTAGACACTCATGCTGGCGGGCTTGGTCTTGGGTATGCGGGAATAGATGAATGCTCAGGAATTATTGCCCAAATGTCTTCTACTGCACGATACTCCACATTAACCTTAGAGGTTCACCCTCCCACAACTCAACGGGTCAATGCCCTTACATTCCTTCGTTATACCTGTCCAAGGTGTGGAGACCGATATCGTTTAGCGGATGGGTCAGAGCCCTTATGGGAAACGAACTCGGTCCTCCTTGCTTTCTTTGTGAATCCCGCGAATGAGTCAATATACGTGATACTTCTTCATTTATGCTGCTTCTGTCCAGGCTAGGACGGTCTTCTCTGGCGTGAACTTTTCTCCGCGTTGAACAATACCGACTAGAATTCGAGCAAGCTTCCCAATTAACTTAAATATGGATTGCTGCTTTTTCATCTTCTTTTCTTGCACATTGTGCTCATGCAGATGGCGGAACACGGGGTTATTCCAAACGAGTTGAACCGTTGCAAGATAGAGATATTTTCGCAAGGCAGAGTCTCCTCGCTTCGATAAAACAATGCGTCCTTTTCGCTTTCCAGATGTACTTTCAGCTAGATTCAAGCCTGCCTTCCGCAATACCTGTCGCCCATGTGCATACTGCCTTAAATCTCCTGTCCCAGCTAAAATGGCCGAGGTGAAGATCTTCCCGAGACCTTTTATGGTGCGAAGCTGTTGCGCCATAGGCATCTCAGAAAGCAGGGCATCAATGTCCTTTTCAATCTGTTCAAGCATGGTGGTAACGAGCTCAAATTCTTCAATAAGCCGTTTTAAATCTGCCTTCGATTCTTCTTCAGTCGTGAAGGATTCAGGCTATTCGAACGTTGGAGGCAAAGGGCTTGGACCCGTTCCGTTAGAAAAACCGACCTCCACCCCTTAGTTAGATGTGACGAAGGAATGAAAGGGCTATGACCCGTCATGGAGCGAGAATCGCTAAGGCGAAGTGGAGACGTGCGTAAACTGCTGCCTATCGTGAGGTCGGCAGCACTTAAGTCACCATCCAACTATTGTCTTATGTTAACGTAACAGTGCGTTGATTTATTTATTAACAAAAGGCACATCGTCTTCATTACGGTTTACGACAAAAGGCGCTCAGCTTCCTCTAGTTCTGAAGCCGTTAAATTACTCTCTTGTTGTCGGGTTAGCACCTCTTCGAAGGTTGAAGCACTCCAATAACCTTATATCAGTCAAGGTCAGCTCATAAGTTGAAATTCACGTCCTATAGAAACAATCCTTTATCTCAGAATAACTCCTTGCTGCATGTCATTAAGCCTCGTTTCATCTTCGCCCTAACTACTTAAAATATTTATTTATGACCTGTCACAAACAGCCTTTCAATTCAGTTATAGATGTAAGCTGGCCAGCTATAATGGTAAATCGAGGAGTGATTACGAGTTTATGAAAAGAAGGTTCCTAAGCCTACTCACAATCGCCGCAATGACACTAACCTATTCCAGCGTAGTTAATGCAGACAATACCGACAGTTCTGAAAAAGTCATTGTACAACCAGCTAAATCTGTGGATGTTGCTGAGTCTACAACCATCTATAAACCTTCCGTAGCGAATCAGGCTACCAAAGTCACCACAATTGACGTTAGTGGAATAGATAAAGAATCAGGAGAAATTACTGATGAATCACAGTTTAAGAAGTCTTTATTAAAATTTTTCAATACAAACCCTCAGAAATATGCTAAAAGTATCGAGGATATCGATGCTATTGTCGGTAACATTAAAAATAAAAATTTAAATCAGAACGCTAACAGCGGGAGTGTTGCACAAGCCTCTACGCTTGACGGTGAAGTCACTCCGTACACAATTGTATTCGAAGGCTGGTCAACTGAACCTCATATTACACTGTCCCAAGATAGAGTTACATACTCGACATCTTGGGTCACAGAAGATAATTACAGATCTAGTGTGCCGATTACAGTGACTTATACAAAAACCTTATCTACTAATGCAACGCTTGGGTTCTCGGGATCGGGTCTCATTAAGAGCAAGTTAGGATTCACAGCATCTTTCGGTGTAACTCAAACTTCTACCATTGCTCAAGGTGCAACAGTTCCTGGTTGGACAGCATGGGGTTACAGACCATATATCAAATATCACCTTGATGAGTGGGAAGGTATTTATTATTACATCGATTCGACGGGTGGAATCGTTCAAACAATCGAAGGTCCGGTAACTGGATCAAACAAAACACTAATCACTAAGTCCAATGAGTACTGGTCGCGTACTAATACTACACAAAGCTTAACGGCAACTACTCCTACTCCCCCTACAGGTGTTCCTAATGTATAATAGACATTAGATATATTGAAGGGAGAGATTGGATGAGTAACCAAAAAAACATCTTATTTGTCGTATATGGGCTGATTGTATTAATAATTGGTGTTCTACTTGTTCCCGTAAAGAAAGTTTGGGGGCCGGCAAAAGATTTAAACATTCAAGAAGTATCGTACTCCCCACTTTGGAAGCTAGTTGATAAACGTCAAGATATTAATGGTTATCATCCTATTTATGAATTGCAAATTGGACGGTTACTCTATTCAATATTCATTGTGACGTTATTATTCGCAATTATCTACTTCGCATTTATTCATAAACGCAATAGGTGACTTCAAAAAGAGATGATGTGTATTAGCATCATCTCTTTTTGGGGTTTATATATCAATAATGTACCTTGTATAATTTCTGAGTGCCCATTTCTCGTTATAACAGCTTCGCACCTCACTACCAATGTTGCTGGACTTGCTGAAATTATTGGAGGTTGTCTGGTTTGGCTGATGGGAATCGAAACCACTCTAGTACGGCATTGTCGACAGTATTATTCTCATTACGTATGTAATCATTCCACGCTTCAAAACTTCCCTTCTTATGGGCGTGTTTATGCGGCTTACGGTGGCGTATTTGTGGTTCTCACCGTTCTATGGGGGTGGCTAGTTGATAAGATGACTTTTGAAAATGTATATGTGGGTAGGCGCCTTGATTTTCATTATAGGTGTTTCTGTAATGCTTTAGCTCGCCCGACCTGCACGGACAATTTCAATGTGTTGTCTTTGAGGCTGTCGAACAGTCAACTAATTATCTATGCGTTTGCATTGTTTTCTTCCGTTTTACCGGGTATATTTTCCTTTCACACCAGTTCAAGACCCTTTAACTAGAGGATATATTCGAATCGCGCAGGTTACGGAACAGGTAAAAGCCGCCGGTACAGGTTTTTATACCGCAGGCTCCATTCCGGGAACGATCTCTACCGGAGAACGAGGTAATGCCAATGTGAACTCTGCCGGCTGGACGCTTGCGGTTATTTATGCAAATCCTACGCTTCCAAGGCGGAACTTAACTTTATTTGTAAATGACAGCGTCGTTTCATTATCCAACCCTACCAACACCATCCTTGAAGGATTTCTAACCCAAGTACAGGTGCGGTAAGCGGTAGAATTCTTATAAGCGCGATAGACGGGGATTCCGGGCAAAGTGGTGATCAAGTTTTCTTCGGGCCGAACGCCTCAACGCTAACCGCCTTATCGGGACCGAACAACTTTGCGGGCAATTTCTTCGCCAGTCAAATCAACAATGATTTCGGACTTCTGGACACTTCGGGCACGTTTGGTAACCGAAATGCCGTTAACGGAGATCCGGGTAGACAAATCGTAGGCGGTAGACAAGGTTGGGACATCACGAATGTGAGTCTGGACGGTCTACTGACAAATAATCAAAGCAGCGCCTTTGTATCACTCAGGACGTTTGATGAATCCTACGCGTTACCTTTATTCGGGTTGCAAATTGATACGATTTTGGATATTGATATAGTTAAGACAGTCAACCGTAACGAAGCTGCACCTGGCGAACAAGTTGTGTACACGTTCCGAGTAGTAAATTCGGGTACTGTTCCGCTTCACAACCTAATTATCGAAGATTTGCTTATTGGTCTTCGCGAAACTGTTCAAATTCTTGATTCATTGCAAGAAGTCGTATTTACACTGCCTTTCACAGTTCCGCTCGACGCCCTCGGCGGCTCCGTTATTCCGAATCGAGTCGACGTTCGAACCGATGAGATTTCGGCCTTCGCAACAGCTGAGATTACGGTTAGTTCTGTACCGGGTATCGCCATTAACAAAACCGCGGACAGGACAGTTGCAAGCATTGGGGAGTCCATTCTCTATACCATTTCAGTTCGTAATACGGGCAATATTACGCTTACGAATGTCATACTCATAGACTCGCTCAGCGTACTCAGCATTCCTCCTTTCACTCTTGCGGTCGGAGAAGAACGTTCGTTCACGTTCTCGACATTGGCACAGGGAAGTATTATCAAGAACGGCCTGATAAGGAATATAGCAGCCGTAACGAGCAACGAGACGCCGGAAGCCCAAGATCAATTTACGGTCAGGATTATTCCGTCAGCCGTCGGTCTTAGCTTGCAGAAATCAGTCTTCCCTGTTGCCGCTAGACCAAGAGAAACGGTTCTGTATACATTGCTGCTGACGAATACTGGCGATGTTCCTGTGACCGGAATACGATTAAGCGATACGGCACTCGCACTCGATGCAGTGGTAGGAGATTTAAATCCCGGTGAATCATTAACACTCAACATCCCATTCATGGTTGATGAAGACGCAGTACCCGGTACCCAAATTCCGAATATCGCCGTTGCGGAAGGGACGGCTTCCGGAGGCGCAGTCACCGCTTCTGATTCGGCCTTGCTTAGCATTATCCCCGCTCCCGCGCTAGCGATTGACAAGCGAGTGGATCAGTCGGAGATAAGCCCGGGCCAGAGTGTCACTTATACGATTAGCGTAGTTAATCTCGGCGATGTGCGCTTGACCAATGTCGAGGTTACCGATCGGTTATTGTCACTCCATGACATAATACCGGTGCTTGAAGTCGGAGAAATCAGGCGTTTTAACGTCACGGTAAACGTACCGGCAACAGCCCCTGCTGGCCTGGTGGTGTCCAATATCGTCACAGCCACTTCCGACCAAACGGCAACAACAGAAGATACTGCGTTCTTTACGGTTGTCTCTGATCTTCCGCCATCCCCTCGGCTCAGGTTACACTTGATTTGGAAAAAACGGTCGATAAACCGTCGGCGAAACCGGGAGATCAGGTACTGTATCGAATTGTTATTATTAATGATTCAGATGTAGATGTCACCAACGTGAGATTTATAGATACCATCATACGAATTCGAGAGATAGTCACACTGCTGCCGGCAAGGGCTCGCATTGAATTCGTTTTTCCGTTCATCATTCCAACCAACGCTGGAGCTGGAAGCGAGATTGTAAATACGCTGCTCATCTTCTCGGATCAAACGCCTCCGCAACGAGTTACGGCAACCGTTAAAGTGCTTCCTGTACCTGGGCTTGCCGTCAAAAAAAACGTTTCGCCTTCTGTAGCCACACCAGGAGAAACAGTTACTTTCTTCATTGAAGTCGCCAATACCGGTAACGTTCCGTTGTCGCCAGTCACTATCGATGATCCAATTTTGGGTCGTTTCAATATCGTTCAACTCCGAAGTGGAGGACTGGCCACCGGCGTATCTGGATCACTCTCCATTCCGTTCAAGATCCCGGAGGCAGCAAATGAAGGTATCATTCGGAATGAGACCATCGTTACCTCTGATCAAACAGGACCGATATCGGCCTTTGCAGATCTGACTGTTTTGCCGGACGAAGAAGAATAATCTTGAAACTGCCTGATTTTGTTCTGCCTGTAAACTGGTAAAGAGAAACTTGCGTTTACCAAAACGACGAGTTTCTCTCTTTTTAATTACTCGAGAAACTAAGGTGTTTTCGAACTAACTCTCTATAATTCGCGTCCTTTCAATGCATTTGCCGTGTCTCAGCGAGACCGATTCGCATCAGGTGCGCTGTTATTATATCTCCTAAATGGAATACGGCAACCTATACTACTGGCATATGTATACGTGGGATCTCAAGACTGCATGGGTACCGAATTGCGTTAAACAAGAGGGCACAGACCCGCAACTCTAAAAGCCTCCGAGACTACGTAGAACAGCGTGCAAAAAGAAAAAAGGAGCGATACTCGCCCCTTCGCAGAAGTCCATAGCACCTCAAGTCCTCATGGACGTCTCCCTTGCGAGAATGATTACGCCCCCCTAATACTTCATTCCGAATTCCTCCATAACCTTATACGAAGCAAGATTTCGAGTCATGGCTGCAGCATATACACGATTCAACTCAGGTTCATCAAATTCAAACTCAACCACCTTTGCGGCTGCAATTACGGGATAAGACCGTCCATATATCAACTAAGATGCTGGAGATAAGGCGTCAGGTCGACGCCGAGCTCGACCGACAACCGCATGCCGAGATCGGAATCGGCGCGGTAGAAGTTGCAGATCGCCCGCAGTTGGGTCGATGCCTCGACCTGGGCCAGATCGGTGGATAGGTTGCCCACAAGGATATCCTGTTGAATAGGTGAATAGCGACGATAAACTTGGCCAGCCTGACCGAAATCGTTCGTTTTTAAAATACGCTGGCGTCCGGTCGAAGCTCCTGCTTCCAACGGTACAGGAAGCTCAATATAAACGGGATCCTGCTGCGGGGATTCCGTATGCCGACTGGGCTCGTAATTGACGGAGCCGCTAAAGTTAGCATGCTGCATAGCGCCGTCGCGTTGATTGTTGCTTACCTTCGCGAACGGGCAGTTGATGGGAAGTTGTAAATAATTCGCTCCAATTCGGTATCGCTGCGTATCGGAGTAGGAGAACAGTCGGCCCTGCAGCAGCTTATCTTCGGATGGTTCTATGCCTGGGACGACGACACCCGGATTAAAGCCGACCTGCTCGGTCTCGGAAAATACATGATCGGGATTGCGGTTTAGCTGCATCGTACCTATATGCACGTAAGGGATATCCTCTTCAAACCAATCTTTCGTCGGGTCCAACGGATAGTAATCAAAGGCATCCAGATCGGCCGGGTCGAGAATCTGCACGTACAGATCCCATTCCGGAAAGTCCCCGCGGTCAATTGCTTCGAACAGATCACGCGAGGCATGATTGAAATCTTTACCTTGAATCTCGGCAGCCTGCCCGGCGCTCAAGTTGCGCACGCCCTGCTTCGGCACCCAACGAAGCTTTGTATAGACGCGATTGCCGTGCTCGTTTATCCACTTGAAGGCATGTACGCCGGATCCGCGCATCTCGCGATAATTGGCCGGAATGCCCTCGTCGGAGAACACATGCACCATCATATTCGTTGACTCCGGCGTCAGAGACATAAAATCCCAGTAGCGATCAGCAGATTGGATATTCGTTCTAGGATCCGGCTTCAGGGAATGGACCATATCAGGAAATTTCATTGCATCGCGAATGAAGAAAACCGGCAGATTATTACCGACGAAGTCGTAATTGCCCTCGGTAGTGTAGAACTTCACAGAAAACCCGCGCGGATCGCGAAGCGTCTCAGGCGAATGCTGTCCGTGAATAACGGTGGAGAAACGGACGAATACCGGTGTCTCGATTCCCTCATCTTGAAGGAATTTCGCTTTCGTCCAGCGCTTCATGCTGGCCGCTGTTCGAAACACTCCGTGAGCTCCTGCGCCGCGGGCATGGACAACGCGCTCAGGGATGCGTTCCCGATCGAAGTGAGCCAACTTCTCAAGCAGCTGGTAATCATCGAGCAGCGTCGGACCGTTCTGTCCGGCAGTTCTCGAATTTTGATTGTCTCCAATCGGGACGCCCTGATTCGTGGTGAGTCTGTTCATCGGAAAGCTCCTTTTCTATCGTAAGGATCGTTGCATAGTGCACGAAAGGATGAAAAAGACGCCGGGCAGCTCAAGAGACATGCTCTCAGCTGGCTGTCCCGGCTTTCGTCCAAAGATCAGTTGTTCAGGAAGTTAATCAAAGCCTCATTGAATTGTTCGGGGTGAGTGGCATTCAAGCCATGCGGTCCACCTTCGATGACCACAAGCACACTGCCTTTAACCGCTTCGTGCGAGAGCTGACCGCTTACTTCTAGCGGAACAATCGCATCGGAATCGCCATGAATGACAAGCAATGGAATATCGAATTTAGCCAGATCGCCGCGGAAGTCGGTTCGACCGAAGGCAGCGACGCAATCCAACGTTCCTTTTGGGGAAGCGAAAGACGCGATATGAAAGTTATAGGCACGGAAGGACTCGCTCACCAAGTCGCTTCTTTCCCCTGCTTGAAAGAAGTTATGCGTAAAATCGTCAAGGAATTGAATCCGGTCTTTTTTCAAGCCATCTTGGAAACTTTGAATACCCGCTTCATCTAAACCGCCTTCCGAGTGCTCCGCGGATTTGTAAAAGAAGGGCGTAACCGCACCGGCTAATACGGCTTTTCGGACGCGGCTTGTTCCATACGTACCAACATAACGGGCAACTTCTCCTCCGCCCATCGAAAAACCGACCAGCGTTACATTGTTCAGGTTTAAATGTTCGATCAACTTATCAAGATCCGCAGCAAACGTATCGTAATCGTAACCGTTATACGGTTGAGAGGATTGTCCAAACCCGCGACGGTCATAGGTAATGACACGGTATCCCGCTTCAATGAGCGCCGGAACTTGATTCTCCCAGGAGCGACCACTGAGCGGCCAACCATGAATTAGAATGACGGGCTTCCCTGAACCAAGATCCTCAAAATGCAGTTCAACCGGTTGTCCGTTTTCAGTTCCTACAATTACTTTAGGCATGTTCATACTTCCTTTCGAATGGTTCTAAATGGTCTTAACAGGTTTGGTGTATTTGCAATGCATCGCTGCTTCATCATATCGTTTTATATTCCGGTTGTATTTTATGAATTTTCTATATCAACGATAATAAATAACTATATGTACGAGTCCCCTCGCTACGCCGCTTTTAGCTGCCGTAACAAAAAAGACCATCAAATTCGAACAATACCCGAGTGGAGGTAAACGTCCGAATCCGATGGCCTTTCTTTTTTAGAGATGCTTGCCCGCCTCACAAACTAGCTAAGACGATCCTGCGCCATTGCGATTATCCTAGGAATGATTTCAGCATCCAAATATGCTTTTCGAGCGAGCTGTGGATGGCCAAGAGCATGTCCCCTGTAGTCTCATCTCCCTCAACGTCCGCAATACGCATTCCTTCCTTAAGTTCAACCACCATACGGCCAAAATCATCCGTAATGGTGCGTACCATCGCTTCTGCCGTTTCATGACCAATGGCATCTTTGACCGTCGAAATTTCCAGCACTTCATGCAAAGTCGCAACCGGGCTCCCATCCAATGCAAGCAGCCGCTCCGCCAAATTATCCACATGAAGAGCTGCTTCCGTGTACAGTTCCTCGAACTTCGCATGCAACGTAAAAAACTGCGGTCCTTTTACATACCAATGATAGTTATGTAATTTCGTAAACAAAAGATTCCAGTTCGCAATTTGAGTATTCAACAATGCAGGCAATTGACTAGACACAGAATAATCCCCTTCCAAAATGTAAGTGATTTTGCAGGGATCACTATATCACACCCATTTATTGCTTGCATATCCCCAATTTAGTAAAGATTTTATCCGGCAATCCTATAACTTTACGCTATACGAGCTATAGTTAATTCCATATTGATGGCAATATGAACAGCTTATAAAATGGGCTTTATTACTTGCAAAGGAGAATTTACATGGGGATTAGATTTTTAAAAATGGCCGTCGTTTATATCGTCGCTGGCATCTGCATCGGCATCTACATGGGCATTTCTCTTAACTTCGCGTTAACGAGCGTGCATACGCATGCCAACCTTCTTGGCTGGGCGACTTTGGCGATTTGCGGGCTGATTTACCTGCGATTTCCAAAAGCCGCGGAGTCTCCGCTGGCCAAATGGCATTTTTGGCTGCATGCGATTGGACTTCCTCTCATGCTTATCATGCTTACGATGATGGCGAACGATTATACTTACGAATGGGTCACGATACTGAAACGCGTGGGCGAAACCCTTGCCGGCACAGGCGTTTTTATTTTCGGTATCAATGTTTTCAAGAACATCAACGAAGAGGAATTCGTCGTTCCCGTACGAAACGGCGACTCGAAGGAGGTTAGACATTGAACCGCCCCGCATTAGAGAGTAGTCTTAATCCATTCGTTACGTTGATCTTGTTCTGGTGTTCATTGATTGTCGTTTCGGCTGTCTACGTTACCCTGCCTCTAATCTCATTATTCGCGGAAGTTTTCCATGTTTCTTCCTCCCAAGCCACTTGGGCCGGCAGTGCATTCTCGTTTGCATTTGCAGGTGGAGGCTTGCTCTTCGGTGCACTTTCCGATCGCTTTGGACGGAAAAAAATGATGATGACCGGGCTGTTGCTTCTGACCCTGACAACGTTGTTGATCGGGACGGTTCATGCCTTTTCTTGGCTTATCGCTTTACGCTGCCTTCAAGGCTTGGCAGCTTCTATGTTTCCGCCTTCCGTGCTAGCCTATGCCATGGAGATGTTTCCAACAAATAGAAGAGTAACGATGATTGGTTTTATAAGTACCGCTTTTCTTATGGCCAGTATCGTCGGACAAATTTATAGCAGTTTTATCGTATTGACGTTTGACTGGTCCTATGTGTTCTATATTCTGTTCGGTGCCTATTTATTATCTTCTCTGATGATCGCCTTCGGGATTCCAAGCGACAAAACCGATCGGCCGCAAGGCAGCATCTTTGCCCCGCTTGCGCGAATAGGCATGCTCTTTCAAAAAAAGAGACTCCCGCTTTGCTATATCATTTCCGCTATCCTTTTTACCGCGCTCGTTGGCTATTTCACGACACTTGGCAGTTACTTAACGAGCTCGCTATTTAATTTGAGTCATGAGGATATTCTTTGGGTTCGAGCAGCGGGTATCATAGGAATGCTCATTTCTCCGTTTGACGGAAAACTAGTCGCGAAATACGGGGTCAAAAGCGTGTTGTGGAGCGGATTGATTCTAGCTGCCATCGGCTTGGGATTATTGGGCGTTTGGGAAAACTTAGCCTTTCTAATCATTATGAGCGTCATATTCACAACGGGTGTCGCCATTGCCCTCCCCGCTCTCATTTCATTGATCGGCCAGCTTGCGGGAGAGGTTAGAGCGATTGCAGTTTCTTTCCACATGTTCATGTTATTTATAGGCGCTTCTCTTGGCCCGATGCTTTCGATCTATCTCGTCGATATCGGAGGCCATCTGTTTACATTCGAAATCCTGGTTGGATTACTCTGTATAAGCGCCATTGTTCCTTTGTTTATTCCTCTTCGGGAATCCTCCGGCACGAAGGGTCAGGAACCGGCCCATTCGGTATAATCGATTGCCATAAATCCTTAAATGGAGCGTCCTTGCCTACTATGGCGAGCGCTCTATTTTTGCTATATGGACTATAGCCGGCAGGACTGAACTTGAGTTATGGAAAGGTTGGAACCCGCGAATGCCCTTTCCATTTGCAGTCTAATTAAGGTTACAGAGGCAAAGAAGTCCAGGCTGGAAGGCTATTGTCGACACCAAAAAAACATGCAGCGGTAACGCTCGAGATGCTACCACCGCATGTTTTATGCCATTAGTTACGCCTGTTACGCCTAACGCTCTCTTGTAAGAAAGGCAGCTACTTCTGCTAGACGCGAAGCATAACCCCATTCATTATCGTACCAGGCTGCAACGGAAAGGAGCTCTCCCTGCACCTGTGTCAGTGGAAGGTCGATAATTGAAGAATGCGGATCCGCGACAATACGCGACGAAGCCCACTCCCCTTCTAATACGTCTAGAACCCCTTTAAGCTCTCCTTCATGAGCCGCTTTGCGAAACATATCGTTTATATCCTGAACCGTGCAAGCTTTCTCCGTAATCAGATTCAGCTCCGCGATACTGCCGGTGCGAGTTGGGATTCGATACGCCTTACCAGTGATTTGAAGATCTGGCCATATAAATTTGAGTGCTTTGGCCGCTCCGGAAGAGGAAGGAATAATGTTCTCTGCCGCTGCCCATGAATCCCTGCGGTCTTTCATCGGCTGATCCGTCAACGATTGCGTATTCATATACGAATGGACGGTAGAGAACAGCCCGTATTTGATCCCGTAATTCTCTTGGACCAATTTGACAACAGCAGCCAATGCATTGGTCGTACAACTGGCCATGCTGATAATTTTATGCTTTTTCGAATCGAAGCTGGTCAGGTTAATCCCTTTCAGGAGAACAGCATCGCAATCTTCCAAGCTCTTGCTTGGTCCGCTCACCAGCACCCGGTTAGCCCCCCGGTCGAGATGAAGCTGCGCAATGGAACGCGTAACCGCACGGCCCGTGCAATCAATGACAAGGTCGACGCCGAGCTCCCCCCAGTTTGGAATTTCCTTCGCGGCATTCAAGTAGCGGATTTGTCGGTCACCGATTGTAATGCATCCCTCGTCCCCTTGAACAGGCTCATGCCAACGCTTATAGTTTGTGTCAACCTCGTACAACGCGGCCAAGGCGGCTTCATCTTTAATTTATCCGAGATTGAATAAGGAACGAATAAACCGTTTTGCAAGGCCGCGCGAAGCAATTGTCTTCCAATTCGACCGAAACCATATATAGCGATTTTCCCCATGGTATCCTCCTGTGTTGTGAAACTTATTAATTACGCTTAAAGTTAGGGATGGATTAATATTTTCCATCATTATCCTTGTAATTGATTTCTTTTTCATGCGTCAGTTTCTCCGGAGTGACATCATTGCCATCCGCGTCTACAACAGACACGCTCAATAGCGTAGATCGTAATTGGCCGCGAATAATCTTTAAATAATCCTGTCTCAACGCTGTCTGCTCTTGCTCTTCCTCCACGGACAAGCCAATGATGTGTTGTTTTCTGCTCAACTCGTTAATTCGAGCTAGGATCGAAATCATAAAGTATCCTCCTATAGATCGGCGTAAAGGATCAGTCGAGACCATCCTGACGCCGCATTGCATGAAACGTATCATTGTACCATGCAGCCGCAGCTTGTACTTCGGCCATCGTCAGCTGGTGACCGGAATGCTCCCAGTGAACCTTTACCCCCGCGCCGCCACCTTCTAAGAGCGAAGACAATTCTTCAGTTTCTAGGGAAGAGCAAATCGGGTCATTCGTACCGGCACCGATAAAGACCGGAATTCCAGTCAAATCCGGCAGTCGTATCCCCCGTAACGGCACCATCGGATGATGAAGAATGGCTCCCATCAAGGAATGATTGAAATGGAACAGTAAACTTGCGGCTATATTCGCTCCGTTGGAGTATCCCACCGCGATGACTTTCCGTCGGTCGAACGAATACATTCCCGCAGCTTCATCGAGGTATTCGTTTAATTCCCTAGATCGGAATTTCAGATCTTCCTCATCGAAGATCCCTTCCGAAATCCTCCGGAAAAACCTTGTCATTCCGTTCTCGCTTACATTCCCTCGCACGCTGAGCACAGAAGCGCCTGCATCAATGAGCGGCGCCAATGGAAGCAGATCCTTTTCCGTCCCTCCCGTACCGTGCAAGAGCAGCAATACCGGCGCATCAGGATCGGAACCTGCTTGGTAAATATGCTTCATTACTTATCGTCCTCCAATACCCGAACCGTGACCGGGAGGAGATTTCCCTCGACAACGTCTCGCTTCGACTCGAGCCATGGCGGAAGTTGAAGCTTTTCTCCCAGGCTTTCAAACGGTTCATCCGTTACAAATCCTGGGGTGTCCGTGGCGACTTCAAACAAGATACCGCCATGTTCTCGGAAGTAGATGGCATGAAAATACTGACGGTCAATGATGGATGTCACTTGAAAACCATGTTGCGCAACATGTTCACGCCAATTTACATGATCTTCATCATTCTGGGCCCGCCATGCAATATGATGAACGGTACCTGCTCCCGCGATTCCCCATGCCATCGGTTCAGCATTGATGTCAATGATGTTTCCAAGATCGCCAGAGGAACGATACCGTACCAGGCCGCCCTCCTCGCCGATCTTTTCCAAACCCAAAACGTTTTTCAGGGTATCTTGGGTTTGATCCGGAGCTATACTGTACAGAATGGCTCCTCCGAAACCTTTGATCGCTTTATCCGCAGGGACACCTCCGAAAGCCCATTTGCTTAATGGTCCGCCCTCTCTCTCTACGATCTCAAGCTGCAACCCGTCCTTATCATTGAACTGCAAGAAGGTTTCATTAAAACGATGCGCGTGCTTGAATTCGACGCCGAGTTTAACCAGCCGCTCTTCCCAAAACGTCAGTGCTCCATTCGGAACGACGAAAGTCGTAAATCCGACTTGGCCTCCTCCGACATTGCCGCGACGCGCTCCTTCGGAAGGAAAGAAGGTCATGGCGGTTCCGGGACTCCCTACCTCGTTTCCGAAATAAAGATGATAAACCTTTTGAGCGTCGAAGTTAATCGTCTTCTTTACGAGGCGAAGCCCTAGTACCCCTGCGTAGAAATCGACATTAATCTGCGGATTACTGACAAACGATGTGATGTGATGAATGCCTGCGGTTTTTTTAGCCATTATTAAACCTCCAAATGATAGTACGTACAGATACATGAAAGGCTGCCTACGAACGGCAGCCTGACGGTTTTAGAATACAAAACAATCCAAGTCGCAGAAACCGCCGCCATGATGGTGATTGCATCCCTGATGGTGATGATGGTGATGATGCTCTTGATGTGAAATAGGCTGGCCATTGCCGCCTCCGTAAATAGGCGATTTGTAATACCCGCCGAAGAAGTTATGCGGGGACCAGTCAGGGCTTGCTTTAGGAGCCGGAGGTGATAAATGCTGGAACTCGCCGGTACCATAGACGATCTTCCCTCCCACGACAGTGAATACCGATTCGATCTTTTTTATGTCCTCCTCCGGGACGTTTAAGAAGTTGTCCGAAAGCAACGACAGGTCAGCGTAGTACCCGGTCTTAATTTGTCCTTTGACATCCTCTTCCTTTGAAAACCATGCATTTCCCGCTGTATACATACGAAGTGCTTCGTGACGCCCAACACGGTTAGAAGCCGGGTACAAAGAAAGGCCGCCAAGTGTTTTCCCTGTCACGAGCCAATACAAGGCTACCCATGGATTGTAACTGGCCACCCGTGTCGCGTCCGTTCCGACTCCTACGCGCAAGCCAGCCGTAAGCATTTTGGTAATCGGAGGTGCATTCTCTGCCGCCTCGGCACCGTAACGGTCTACAAAATATTCCCCTTGGAACGCCATGCGGCTTTGAACGGCTATGGATCCGCCCAATGCTACGACGCGTTCCAAGTCTCGCTCATGAATCGTCTCGGCATGATCCAAAATCCAGCGTAAGTCTTTAAAAGGCACCTCTTTATTGACACGCTCGAATACGTCCAAAAATCGGGATATCGACTCTCCATAAGTAGCATGCAGCCGAAATGGCCAACGCTGTTGAACAAGATGCTGCGTAACGCCATACAGATCATTTTCCAATACTGCCGGCAGCTCCGGTCGAGGTTCGACGAAATCCTCAAAATCTGCCGCGCTGTATACGAGCATTTCACCCGCTCCGTTGTGCCTGTAAAACGGACTTCCCGTGTAAGGAACCGATGAGGCTGTCCATTTTTGAAAATCGGCCAGCTCGTTATTCGGGTGCTGCGTAAACAGATTGTAGGCCGTGCGTACGGTGATTTCACCTCGACGGTCTAATTCCTCGAATACTTGATAGTCGTCGGGGTAATTTTGGAAACCTCCGCCAGCATCAATCACGCTTGTAACGCCGAAACGATTCAACTCGCGCATAAACAAACGCGTGGAATTCAATTGATCTTCATAGCCGAGTTTCGGACCTCGAGCCAGGGTGGCGTACAGGATCGTAGCATTCGGCCTTGCGATCAGCATCCCTGTCGGATTGCCTTTGCTGTCCCGCTGGATCTCGCCGCCTGGAGGATTCGGCGTGTCTTTCGTATAACCGACAACCCTGAGCGCGGCTTTATTCAAGAACGCTTGCCGATATAAATTAAGAATAAACACCGGCGTATCCGGCGCAATGCGGT
Organism: Paenibacillus sacheonensis; assembly: GCF_009909195.1. Classification (GTDB taxonomy): domain Bacteria; phylum Bacillota; class Bacilli; order Paenibacillales; family Paenibacillaceae; genus Paenibacillus_Z; species Paenibacillus_Z sacheonensis. The sequence continues at coordinate 36,978 of NZ_JAAAMU010000025.1, read as the reverse complement.
TAATTTCGTCCAGCGTCGGCATTCTGCGTTCCTTGAATTGAAACTCCGTCCAACCGCCGACAACCCTGACCCAGTGCGGCGCCGGCGTGCGATCGACTTGAGCCTTTAACATCCGTAGCGCATCAGCCACTGACGGAACCCCGTCCCAGCGAAGCTCCAAATTGTAATTCAGCCCGCCGCGAATGAGGTGGATATGAGAGTCGTTCAAGCCCGGAATCAGCATTCGTTTATGACCGTCCACGACGCGGGTCGCCGTCCCCTTATGTTTCAATACCTCTGCTTCTTCGCCGACGGCCAGGAACCGGCCGTCTTTGATCGCTACTGCCGAAGCCGCTGGATTGGCCTCATCCATGGTAATGACGTTCGCATTATAAATGATCAATTCTGCCTCTGTAACGCTCGTATGCTCGGACATCGTATCGTCTCCTTTATGTTCGACCGTATTACTTGCTCGATAACCAAAGCTTGATCCATGGAATTAATCGCTGTCCTAAAAACATGCCCGCTAAACCTAGCAAACCCAAGAATGGCGGCGCCGGAGATGGTATGCGAAGCGTCTGGAACACGATTCCGATTATAATCCCCGTCCCCAATGCCAAAAACATGGATCCCCACATGCTGAAACACCTCCTTGCCGGTGAATGGATAATGCCATTTTATTAAACGGCTCCATATACCATCAATAAGGCGCTATCTATACCTCTTATAATGAACGCTTATACGTATCGGCTGCCGCAATCGCTATAACTTCTTGCTATGGTTCGTATAGAAAAAACGGAATTGATTGAGCTTCTATCTTTTTCTAGTATGAATGACATACAACGGAACAGGCCGTAGCAACTTAGATGCTTTACTGTTGCTGTTGTATCAAAAAAACGAACGAGAGTAGGGACTAGAATATGTTTAAAGAAAATCAGGATTTGCTTACACCGGAAAACTCGGCGATTATTCTTATCGATCATCAGCCTCAGATGTTGTTCGGCACGCAAAGCGCCGATCGCCAAACGATCATTAACAACACGGTGGGCTTGGCGAAGACAGCCAAAGTATTCAATGCCCCGATCATTCTGACGACCGTTGCAGCCGAATCCTTCTCCGGACCGCTTCACCCGCACATTCAAGAGGTATTTCCCGATCAACAACCGATCGATCGTACGTCGATGAACTCGTGGGAGGACGAAAATTTCTTAAAGGCCGTAAAAGAAACAGGCAGAAAAAAACTCATTATGGCCGCTTTATGGACGGAGGTTTGTCTGGCATTCCCGACGATTTCGGCGATTAAAGACGGATACGAAGTCTATATCGTGACGGACGCTTCCGGAGGAACGACGACGGAAGCCCATGACATGGCCGTGCAGCGCATGATCCAAGCCGGCGCTATTCCAGTGACCTGGATCTCCGTCCTGCTCGAATACCAGCGCGACTGGGCCCGTCAAGAAACCTATGATGCGGTGATGAGCGTAGCGCTTCAAAATACCGGCGCTTACGGTTCGGGCATTTTTTATGCGCAATCGATGTTCGGCGGGCATGGCGGATAATAGATAGATAAAAAGCGACATTCACCCCGCATATAAGGGGGAAATGTCGCTTTTTGTCACAGCACTTGCGTTTCGAATCGTCTCCGCTGGCTTCGGTATTCCAACGGTGTAATGCCTTCGGCTTCCTTGAATCTTCTCGAGAAATGCTTGACGTTCTCGAATCCGACGTGTTCACTGATTTCGTAAACCTTCAATTCGGAATGCACCAACAACTCCTTAGCCTTGTCCAACCTTAACCGACGAACATAATTCGAGAAGCTCTCGCCGCTGTATTCTTGAAAGGCATGGCTGAAATAAGAGTAATTAAGCGAAAAATGGTTAGACACGACCGCCATATTTAGATCGTCGGTATAATGCTCCTGCAAATAGGCGATAACTTTTTGCATTGTACTTTGATCGGTTGGCGCCTGCTCCCTCTGATCTTGAATAAACCGATCCAGACGGTCGAGAAGCTGCTCGATTGCGCTGTAATACGCTTCGAATCGATCGAAGTTCCCAATGTGACCGACACGGGCGTGCATACTCAATATGTCGAGTACCTTATACCCGTAGATGCGAAACAGCTTGTCGAACAGCTCCTCGTTCAGTAGCTGGCTAATGCGTTCCAGATAGCCGATCTCGCAGCTGCTAATCAGGCGGGCATCGAGGATTTGATCAAGAAGCTGCTTGATTTCATCCCCGCGTCCCAAGCCGATGAGGTTCAATAAGCGCCCGATTAATTCCACGGGGACGACATGCCGCTCATTACGCTCGCTTATGCTGGCATAAGCCAGTACGTCGAGCTCTGGAAGCACGATGCTATATTTCAAGGTTTGTTTCGCTTGGCTGTACGCCCACCTGATCTGCTCTATGCCTTGAACCGACTCGCTTACCGTGATTCTCAGTCTCGCTTCCAATAGACTCGATCTCCACGCTTCTGCCAGGTGGTGGAATAGGCCTGGATCGTGCGCGATCAAAATCGTTCCGCCTTCACCGTCATGCGTGAGCATCCAATCCACATGTCCTTGTAACAGCTCCGAAATCTGAATCCTGAGAGAAGAAGAAGCGGCGGTACTAATAGTCTCGGATGCCGCGCCGCGCCGCGTAATCAAGCCCACCGTATATCTTGCGTCCAACCAGCCCACGCCGAATTGCTCAAGTTTGTCTTGCGTTATCGCATCGCCCAGGACCCTTTGGGTCAAATGCTGGGTAACGAGCTCGGCAGCAACAAGGCTTGCATTTTCGCTCGCCTTGTCTGCTTCGTCTTCTCTCATCCTGATATCCCTTATTAATCGCTCCAGGACAGCAAACAATTCTTCGCGTACCACAGGCTTCACGAGATAATCCTTCACGCTGTAGCGAATCGCTTTCTGCGCATATACGAATTGATTATAGCCGGAGAGCAAGACAATCTCGGGCCTTACGGCATGCTCTTGCAATTGCTCGAGCAATTCAAGCCCATCCATAATGGGCATTCGGATATCGATGAACATAATATCCGCCGGCTCCTGGCTCAGGATTTCCAACGCCTCTTGTCCATTCTCTGCGAAGCGGTAATTGAACAGACATGGAAACTGCCTCTCGATCACCGAGTGCAAGCCCTTGCGAATAATTTTCTCGTCGTCGACAATCAGCAAGTTAATCATAGTTGTCCAATTCCCCTCCCATGACCCGATTAGGCAGCGTCATTATTATGCGTGTATAGCTTCCTTCCTGACTCTCGATCTGTATCCCATACTCGGTCCCGTAGCTCATGACTAAGCGTTGATCGACATTACGCAGACCGATTCCATTGCTATCGGGGTTATCTTTGTGTACGAATAAGATCCGGGCATCTTGGTAAGAGGACTCTTCCATCCGGAGCATCCGATTCAATAAGTCCAACTTCTCTATTGATATGCCGCAACCGCTGTCGGTGATCTCTATAACGCAAGTTTGATCGCATTGGACTGCGGAGATTGTAATAACAAGATTCCCGTCCCTAGAATGCATACGACTCATCCCATGCTTGATTGCATTCTCGACTGCGGGCTGCAGCGACATTTTGAGCGATTCCTGCGGGAGGCATTCCGGCGCAATCGACAATCGGAGATCAAGTCTTCCATCATAACGGATATTCATGACGGAAATATAATGCTGCACGTGCTGAATCTCGTCGCTGAGCATCACATGGTCCTGCTTCCACTCCATCGAATACCGCATCATGCCGCCCAGCGACGTCATAATGTCCGATATAAGGAATTGGCCTTCGATCTCTGCAAGCATCTTTACATTCTCTAGCGTATTGTAAAGAAAGTGCGAATCGATTTGATTCTTCATCGCTCGAAGTTCGGCTTCTTTGCCTGCAGCTTGCCTAGCCGCTTGCTCTTGAATGAGCTCGTTGATCTTCAGAATGAGTTTGTAGTAATGAAAGCCCAGCTGCCCTACCTCATCGGTGCCGGTTATCGGCGGCAATACGATGTCAAAGTTACCGCTTCTTACCTGATCCATCGATTCTTTTAAAGCGTTAAGCCTACGCAAAATCATGGCCTGCATCGAATAAGACAGCAGCACGAGAAATGCCGCTAATAACAGAATAAGTACAATATATCGAACTCTCGAATGGTGAATGCCGACCATCGTGTCTTCAAGGCTAACCATATTAACTAGATGTACGTCTATCGATGGAATATACATTTGAAGTGCCAGGTAGGACTTTCCGTCAACTTTAAACTGTACCTTCTCATCTAACGTGTTATTCGTCAGCTTCACGTTGTTCATCAATTGCTCCATGCTGTGCTGCTTAAACACAGGTGAAGACGCCAAACTCATGACTTGTCCGTTCTTTGCTATTACGATTAGCTGAGAATTCGCATTCTGCACGCTGCTGAACGTCTGAGAGAAGAAATTCGACAGCTTCATCGATATCTCTAAAGTTCCGTTATGCGTTACGTTATCCGGATATTTAAATTCCTGCAGATACATGATGACGGGCTCATTCGACGATGGTTCGGACGGCAAACCGGTAGGAACGATGTCATCCGTATCGATTTCCCATAGCGGCAAACCTCTCTGCTTTGTTACTCCATCATGCCAGGGCTTGTTTTGAATACGCGATTCCTGTAGGATAATCGGCCAAATCTCATTCACATACTGGTTGTCCGTGAACAACCGGACATTCTCGATACGTGGATTGTTAAACAGAAAGTATTGAAAACTGTTTACCACATCACTCTTAATATGAAGAACATGGGCTGCATCTTGAATCGTATCGACTTGCAAATAATTGTTCATATTCCGATTGGATAACGCAAGCTGACCGGTCCAGCCCATCAGCTCCATGCTATTGTCAATGTTCGCCTTCTCGACCGCCAATACATTCTCGTTGTTCTTCGTCAATTCTTTCATAGCCTTGGCGGACTCTTCATTAAGCGCATACCAGGAGAAAAGAATAACCGGTATAAAGATAACGATCATAAATGACAAAATCAGTTTGACTTGAAGCGAAAGTTTATACGTAAATGCACGTATCCTTAAAAACCATCGGATAACCGCAAATCCCATTTCCTGCTTCACATCCTGCTGCGTACTCAAGTTCTATGGAGCGAACACCGACTCCAGCTTCTTTACGTTTTGTTCATAAGCTTCTTGTCGCTTCGAGAGAATGGCTTCATACTCGGGAGCTTTTTTTATGGCGTTCATGTACTCGGAGAACAATTTGTCAAATTCAGCATCCGATTTGGACATCAGCAGTTTTGGCAGCGTCTCGGCCCACAGCCGCACGTTTTTGTCTTCCGCTATACCTTCCTTCGACGTCGGATCCAGATCCAAGTTATCGAACTCGGACATGCTGATCGTCTTCCCTTTCGTCCAATCGGCAATTTGTTTGGCGGGCTCAGCCTCCATTCCGGTCTGCCATGCTAGGTTCATGTTCGTATCCATGAGCATCCAATACATATAGGATGCACCATATTTGTTATTAAAGGCTTGACGGTCGGTGGTAAGTAAATGCTTGACCTCAGGCAGAAACTGATCTTTACCATTTATCGTATCGTAAGTCACGCCCTTTTCTCCCAAGAACAGATCTTTGTTTCCCTCTTCGCTGAGCAAATAGCTGAGGAAGGCAAGTGCCCGTTTCTTATCCTTGACGTTCTTCGAGATAAGCGTGACCGTCCAACCCGAAATGCCATTTCCCGCAAGCGTCGGCGCCTCATGCGCATCATTCGCCGGACCATCGATTGCGATATACACTTTATTCGGATCCTTTTGGTACAAAGCCTGGTTAATCTCCGTAAAATCGGACCATTGATATAACATCGCGAAATAACGCCCTTGCGCTATTTTCTCATCCTTCTCGAGTCGTTTTTCATCGATATAAACATTTGTCGGCATCAGCCCGTCCTCGTTCGCTTGGCGAAACATTTTCAGCCATTTCAAATAAGTCGGGTCGCTTCGACGGTCGTAAAGCTGGCCGTTTTTTTGCTGCGGAATGGCTAAAAAGTTTTGAAGATAAGCATCCAGCGAATAGTTGCCGGTTTCCGTAAATTCATGCAGGCCGATCGGAATGAGCGGCTGCCCGCCTACTTCCGGAAACTTCTTCTTCGCGGCCTTCAATGCGCCGAGAAACCCCTCCGGCGTGCTCATATCCGGCTTTCCAAGCGCTTCATACATATCTTTCCGAACAACAAGGGTCTGATTAGACGTATAAAGCTGGCCGTATTTTTGGTAATCCGCAGGCGATGATGACGCGTTCGGGTAGCCGTATACATTTCCGTCGGCCTGCGTATACCAGCTCAACTTTGTGGGGTCTGCCACTTTAAAGAAATAAGGATCGTACTGGTCCGCCAGCTTATTCAATGGAAGGACCATGTCGTCCTTGATCATCTTCAGCACGGAGTCCTCGTACCAGCCTAGCGTGATGAAATCAGGGAGTGCCTTTGCGGCCATCATGGTATTGAGTCTCTCGCCGGCGTCGCCGGCAGGTACGATAAAATTCAAGCTGACGCCCGTCTTCTTCGTTATGTAGTCCGAAACGGTGTTTCCTCCCCACTTGCTGGTAAACCAATCGAAATTGATATACCAGTCGAACGTTATCGGTGTCGTATCCGATTTCCAAGCAGGCTCATCCTTGGAAGAAGGCTCCGTTCGAGAAACGGTTGCCTTCGCGACTCTGTCATTGGACCTCGAATCATTTTCAGGCGTGTCACCGCTTGACGTGCCCGTGTTCCCGGAACAAGCTGTTAATGTCCAGCATGTCATCGTAGCTAATAATAGCATTGCTAACTTATGCATGTTAATCATTCATAATTCTCCCTCGTACGTGTTGTTATAAGCATAATATACAATCTATGGAATAAAATACCATATAAGCCAGCTTGATAGCTCTAAGTCTGACTTAATTGATAGTATAAAATGTTTAGTAGCAAACGACAAGAGAACGCAACTACATTTCGGCAGCGCCGCCAACTAAAAAAAGCGAGCATGACAAGAGGTGACCCTTCGTCTTGACTCGCAAATTCATTGGTTAAGAAAAAAATAATCGATCCATTTCTGAACGGAAGCATTTCCGTAATGGCGTTTTTTATAAACAAGCTTCATCTCGCGAACCGGCGTTGGATCTACGAGACGAATCATTTTCAATTGCCGGCCAGAAACGTGATCGAATGAAGAAACAGGAAAAATGGCTACTCCCATCTTCTGCAATACCATAGAAAGGAGAATTTCCGTGGATGTCGATTCGAACACCGATTGCAAGGACTTGCTTATCTTAGAACTGAAAGAATGAAAGTACTCAATTAATTGGATATCCCCTACCAGCAAGGATGTTTCTAACTGTTCCAAGTCTTGAAGAGAGACGAAGCTTCGACCTGCCCATGGATGATCGGCATAAACGAACAATGCCTGTTCCTCTTTATATAGATGCATCATATGAATTTCTTTGTGGGGATCATGATTATCCGTAATTCCGATATCGATACTGCCATTCAATAATTGCTGCGCTATATTTTCAACGCTGGTAAATTTCAATTTAATATCGGGATACTGTTCATGGAAATTCGAGAAGCGAGGGATTAAACAAAAGAAATCCATAGGCGAGATGCCTATCGTAAGTTTAGTTGTCCGAGCCAAAGCGCTGCGCAGCTCGCGAGTTTCTTTCTTCGATTCATCGATGAGCCTCATCACGGAGAGCGCTTTTTCGTAAAGTATTTCCCCGTCGGCCGTTATTTTCACTCCTCTGCCGAATCGCTCGAACAAAGGGGTTTCGACTTCTGCCTCTAAATATCGAATCTGTTGACTTAAGGTAGGTTGAGAAACCATCAAAACTTCCGCAGCCTTCGTAAAGCTTCCTTCTTTGCAAATTTGAATAAAACATTCTAATTGCCTGAACACAAAAGATTCACCTCAGCCTCGTTTAGGTATGCATTCATTGCTTGTACGAATAAGCGTGCCGTAGACTTCATGGCCACTGAATTCAAATAAATTAGCGATATATCCCAACAAGGAACATGGCCTTCCAATCTCACCATGCGCAAGGAATCATCCCGAACATTTTCAAGCAAAGATGCAGGTACGAGAGAAGCGCCAAGTCCGCGACGAACCCAATGAACCAATACCGACGTGGAGGACGTTTCTATGATCGACTTCAAATTAAACCCGCAAGAGAAACAATACATGTCAATCAGCATTTTGTTTTGCTCTCGGAACATGATTGAATTCATTTGCTTCAAAGATTGAAAGGGGATTGCAAATTGATTCGCTAAAGGATGATCCGCGCGAACCAACAGCGACATTTCTTGTCGGTACAAATGGTTCGACTTGACGGAAGCATCCGAAACGGCATGTGCAGCGATCCCGACGTCTATCCTCTGGTCCAAAACTTCTTTCTCGGCATCCTCCGCATCCGTTATGCTCAATGAAATATGCGGGTACTGTTGGTGAAATCGCATAAAGTAAGGAGCAAGATATTCAAGTTCAGCGGGACAACATCCGATAGAAATTGTTTCTCTGGCCCTGCTGTTACGGCCGCGAATTTCATTTCTCGCCTCATCAAGAAGATTCAAGATGGCGGTGCCCTTATTCAATAAAATTTTTCCCGCTTCCGTTACTTCGACTCCTCTGCAAACCCGATCGAACAATGGACTATTATACTCGTCTTCCAACACCCGCATTTGTTGGCTTAGCGTCGGCTGCGTCACCCCTAACGCTTCCTTGGCTTTCGTGAAACTCCCGGATTTACAAATTTGAACGAAATATTCCAGCTGGCGCAATTCCATATGTTTCACCCTTGGTTTTTAGAGTCTTACACCTATATACGTATTATATGAAGGAATCTGCCTGGTAATAAATCCGCTGGATTTCAGGTTAAGGTTGCCGGATTTTAGGTTCGGCGCGTGCGATTTCATGCAGATTCGTAAAACGGAATCAAAAATATCCCCTCCAAAGCCTCGCTCGAACCTCCATGGCAGCATGGCGGTAATTCGAGTGACGACTTGAAGGGGATACCGGACGAATAGCGGCTTCAACCTGTGTTAGAGGTCACGAATAATGAGGTTTCGATACCGAGATTTCCCTTACTGCGATAGCCAAGAATTAGCCAGCAGCATCGCTCCGCGCGCGGCATTCGTATCCTTTAATGCATTCAACATGACAAAGTCATGGATAATCCCTTGAAAACGCACGGCCGTCACGGGCACGCCGGCTTCTCTGAGCTTGTTTGCGTAGGCTTCGCCTTCATCTCGCAGGACATCGGCCTCGGCGGTGATAATAAGCGCTTCCGGAAGTCCCTTTAACTGATCGATCGTTGCCCGGAGCGGCGAAGCGTAAATTTCGTTCCTTTGTTTCGGATCCGTCGTATATTGATTCCAGAACCATTTCATGGCGTCCTGACGCAGGAAATACCCCGTAGCGAACTGCTGGTAAGAAGGCGTATCGAAACTAGCATCGGTAACGGGGTAGAAGAGCAGTTGTTTGCTAATCTTGGGCCCATTGCGGTCTTTGGCCATCAATGTGATTGCCGCCGACATATTTCCTCCCACACTATCTCCAGCGACTGTAATTTCCTTCGAATCGAGTCCAAAGTTTTTCCCATCGCTCGCTACCCACAATAGCGCATTATAAATTTCTTCGATAGCGACCGGATATTTCGCTTCTGGAGAAAGATCGTAATTCGTAAAGACCACGGCTGATTGCGAACCGACGGCCAGCTCGCTAATTAGACGCCCATGCGTAAGAGCATCTCCGAATACCCAACCCGCTCCATGCGTATACAAGATGACAGGCAGATCCTGCTTGACGTCCTTCGGACGAACGATCGTAAGGGATACGCTGCCTTTCGGACCGCCCGGGATCGTCAGATGCTGCAGATCGACGTCCGGCATCTCCACGTCGCCCGATTGCACTTGATCCACGGCTTTTCTTCCCGCCTCCGGGCCGAGATCGAATAAGTAAGGAGGGTTGGCCGTATCTTCTACGAACTTCTGGGCAGCCGGTTCAAGCACCGCTTTGTTTGAAAGTGGGACGGTATTATGTCCGGACGCTGCGGGGCCGATCCATATCTGTTTTTTCTGATCGTCGTAGTCGATCGAAGCATGCATGGCATCCGCCAGGGCGCGAACCGGCAGATAAGTCGCGTCCTGATAGCTGATCGGCAAGACCTTATTGCCCTTCGCATCCGCAGGAACGTAATTTGCGCCATTGGCCTTGAAATGAATGTCGCTGTTCAAATACGCCGTGATCATCTGCAGTTTGCTTCCGGCATACACGCCGACTCCGCCGGACATTGTCATCCCCAGCGCCATCGCGATCAAGACGGCTGTTTTCATTTTCTTCTTCATTAATCGCTCTCCTTTGTTTTTTCTGTCTTGAAGCAACGCATTCGCTTCTGTACTTCAGTCTATAAGCAGACATTTCGTCCATCAATAAGGTTATTTCTATACGAATCATCGCGTTTTCTTATGCATTTTATGCATAGCGACTGGAATTCCATAGGATCTTCTCCTCACGACAAATAGCCCCGTTTGCACAAAAGGGGCCGTTTAGTAACCATTCACCTTATAGAAGCTTCCTCCATGGACGCATACGCGGTTACGTCCCTGCTGCTTCGCAATGTATAAAGCTTCATCGGCCTTGCTGAGCAGCTGTGATAACGTCTCCTCCACCCCGTTGCCGGCTTCCGCAACGCCAAGGCTGACCGTAATGGAAATATGCCCCACTGATGCGGCAAACGGTTGCGCGGCCGCCATTCGCATTCGTTCGGCAAACGCCTCGCCTTCAACTGCACCGCAGCTCTTTCGTGCGAATACGAATTCCTCCCCGCCGTATCGGGCAAACAGCTCCCCTGCTTGCAACTGTGACCGGCATGCCTGGACTACGTGCACTAGCAACTGGTCCCCTGTCAAATGTCCGTAGGTGTCATTGACTTTTTTAAAATAATCGACGTCCATCATTACAACGGTAAATGCTTCGAAGTCCTGCCTGGCTTCGGCAAGCATTTGACTGCCTCGTTGAAGAAATGCCCGGCGATTATATATTCCGGTCAGCTCATCGCAGAACGCGAGATGCTCCAGTTCCGTATGCCGGATCTTAAGCTTCGTCATATCGGCAGCAATACGCTCGCCATCATACGTTACATGCTCCAGCTCTATATGCAATCTTCTGAGCTCCGTAATATCCGTAAATAAGACCAAGTACCCTTTGTTATCCTCGTCATGTTGCAAAACTGAGGTTCGTACTTGATAGGTTCGCAGCGGTGGATGATCCGATACCGACAGCTGCACGACCATATTACCTGCAGCGATCTCAAACTGTAACGGAAATTCCACTCCGAAGAGCTCCCGCCACACGATCGCAAAAGGATAACCTACCATCTTTTGGTTTAAGTGGGCAAACATATTTTCGCTTGCTCGATTAAATGCAGCCAGCCGATAGCATTTGTCCAGAATGAGCACGCCTTCATTAATCTTGTGGAATAGATCATCCCTTGTAATTGGCATGATCGCAAACATGCGCGTGATGCAGATTGACCCTATGCACAGCAGCAAAAAAGCCCAAATCATAAAGGCCATCAACTCCAAATGACAGGTACAGAGGCAAGGTTTAATTTTTCAATTCTAAGCATTCGTCCCACATATATTTCCATGCTCTTCATTATTTCTTCCGCTTCATCCAGATAGGTTCGGTCTCCGAACATATGAAAGAGCAACATATAATCATTGTATTCATCCAGCCATTCATTTACCTGGCATGCTGCCACGATGATTAACTCCCTTATAGGTTTTAGCGTAGAGATTTTGCGCGGATTTCCCTTTTACGTTCCGCCATGATTGCGAACATGCCTTGCTAACCATCAAACATGCAAAATCCCTGCTTTCTCCGATTGTCTTTACGACGACATTCCAAATCGTTCGAAGCCCATCGCATGACTACATCATATTGAAAGGCAACTCTATCGATCAATTCTATTCTTTCTATACAATCTATAGGTACAAACTATAGGAATGACCAACCTTACCCTATAACTTCTCCCGATCTGTTTTATAGATAAAACCGTATTGATCGATAATATGTTTTATTCGTAAAATGAATCAAACGCCCCGTCCTTTGGAAATCTCTCGAAAAGAGGCGGCATCGCGGCCGCCTCCTGTTGTACATGTATTGAAGCCGTTTCCTCGTCAGGATTCCAGCGATTCCTCTTCCTCATGGATTAACAGCTTTCTTCAGTCCTTCGAAGATAACCTGCGGCCTCCAGCGTTACGATGCCGGTTTGCCCGACATGCCCTTTAGCGATCAGCTCTGTTGCGACCGCGAGCGGAATACCGACGTTGCGCGTATAAGCCCGCAACTCCTCCCAGCCTTCTACTGTGCCATCCGAAGCCGGATGCGTCAGCGTATGCTTCATGCGCTTGCCGTCCTTTGTCCCGGTAACCTCGCTATGCAGGGCATACCCGTACATCTCGGTTTCCTTGCCTTCCTTGGATTGATACAAATACGCGGAGATGCAGTCCATGATGCCGGCCAGCGCCTTGGCGAGCGTCTTCGTCTCCGCATGCGGAATAATGTACTGCGTTGCCGTTCCGTACGGCTCCGGCAACGTAATCTCCCGCGGACGTCAAGCCAAACTAAAACAACGCGCACCGATTGAGTATCGATGCGCGTTGGCAGCTTAACTTTTTTCATTTGTCTACTTACTGGTATGACCATATTCGCGGCCTTTACTGAGATAATATTCTTATCACCAGACAACGTAACAGTAACGGCGGTTCGCATCTTTTTCTATATACCACCCTTGCACCGTCCAATAAAAACGGCTGCTGATCGTTTGACCGGCTGCCGGATATCATCATTGAACTATCGTATCCCGAGATATGTATTAAATATTGTGCATAAGATTAATGAATTCTGAGCTTAAGTGAAGCAATCTCTAAAATTTCACTTTTATCTTTAGAATCTAATTCCCGATACACTTGAAGTAATCTAGATTCCATATCAGAGAGTTCTTTATCTCCTATTTGCATATTACCTGTTAAAAGCAATTCTAGGGAACAATTAAATGTTTGATGAATGGATACTACAGTATCTATTGAAGGCTTACATTTCCCAGATTCAATATCACTCAAGCTTCCCTGTGAAATCCCTATCCTTCGTGAGAATTCATTCTGATTAAGCATGTTCAGCTTTCGTAGACGTCTAATGCTTCCCCCAATATCATACACATCGCTCGCCTCCACCAAACCTAATTAGTTCGGGTTTGTCTCATCATACGGTATAGAAAAGAACCCCTCAATTTCATACTTAAAAATAGAATCTGTAAAACCATATTCGTAAGCAAAACTCCCCAGAAGCCTTAATTCACGGGGAGTTTCACATTCTTCACGATGTTATAACTTGTCTCAAATCATCATATAAACAGTCGCAATTGATGTTATAACCCACAACCCAACAACAGCTTCGCCCCTTAAGGCGCATATCGCCGCTGCCGCATGGCCTCATACAACAACACCGTCGATGCCATCGCCACGTTCAGCGATTCCGAACGCCCATGCATGGGAATAATCATCCGCGTATCGACTTGCGCGAGTGCCGCCTCCGACAATCCGTTCGATTCGCTGCCGAGCAGCAGCCATGTCGGTCCGCGCCAATCGTAGCTGTAGCAGGTAGCCGAAGCCTGGAGGCTTGTCCCCACGAGGTGAATGCCTTGGCGCTTCGCTTCCGGGAGCAGCTCCGTCAGATCGGCTTCGACGACGGGAATATGGAATAACGATCCCATCGTCGAGCGTACCGTCTTCGGATTATACAGGTCCACGCAGCCCCGGCCGAGGATCACCGCATCCGCGCCGACCGCGTCCGCGCTGCGGATAATCGTGCCGACGTTGCCTGGATCGCGAACGCCGTCCAGTACGACGACGAGCGAGTCGGACCGGTACAGCGGCGCGTCACCCGCCGCCGTCTTGGCCACAACGCCGAACACGGGCGGCGGCGAATCCGTCCCCGTGCACTTGGCCATGATCGCCGGCGTGACTTCGATCAGCTCGCAGTCGGTTTGTCCCAGCAGCGTCCGCAGCTCGCCGGGGACGCCCCGCTCGGAGTCGATGACGATCGTCTCAACGTCGGAACCGGCAAGCAGCGCCTCCTGAACGAGATGCACGCCTTCGATCAGGAAACGTCCGCTGCGATCGCGGTGCTTCTTCTCCAGCAGCGCGGCCATCGCTTTCACTTTTTCGTTTTGCAGCGAGGTAATGCTCATCGTCGTACGTTTAGTATTCATGTTCCCCACGCCTCTATTCAGCCTTCCGCATACGAAAGTTCTAATTCGGATAAATCCTCGGTTTTGCCTACGATGACGAGTACGTCGTCCGGTTCGATCACGTCCGTCGCGTTCGGGGTGATGTTCAGCTCGGAGCCCTTCTTGATGGCCAGCACGTTGCATTTATATCTGGCCCGGATATCGAGCTTTAGCAGATTCTTGCCGATCGTAAAGTCCGGTGCCTTCATCTCCACGATGCTGTAGTCGTTCGACAGCTCGATGTATTCCAGGATGTTCGGCGAAATGAGATGATGCGCGACCCGCAGTCCCATATCCCGCTCCGGAAACACGACCTTGTCCGCCCCGATTTTGTTCAGTACCTTGCCATGCAATTCATTTTGCGCTTTAACGATGATCTCGGGCACGCCAAGCTCCTTCAGGATAAGCGTCGTCATGATGCTTGCCTGAATGTCTTCTCCGATGGCCACGACCACGACGTCGAAATTCCGCAGTCCCAGCGAACGCAGCGCGTCTTCATCCGTCGAATCCGCCGCGACCGCGTGGGTCACCCAGTCGGAGACGTCCTGGATCTTATGCTCGTCCGCGTCGATGGCGAGCACATCGAAGCCTAACTCGGATAGCTCGTGCGCCACGCTGGATCCAAACCTGCCCATGCCGATGACGGCATACTGCTTCTTCGCCAAACCGATACCTCCCGTAACCTCTGCCTTGGTTAGCTTATTATAGCATAACTTCCGGCGATAACCGAACGCGGCGCAGCCCCGGCGCGGCATGAATTCACCCAACGGGGGAGATATTAATCGGGAAATCAGGTGATGGAGGGATCAGGTTTGAACAATCTCGATTTGCGGCAAGCGATCGTTAGGCGGGTCCAGGATAAATCCGGCGCGGAATTGACCGACGTCATCGAAAGCTCCATCGGCAGCGACGAAATGGCGCTTCCCGGTTTAGGCGTTCTGTTCGAAATGATCTGGCAGGACAGCCCAGGACCCGAACGAAACCGAATGGTCGAACTCCTGTACAACCATCTTCACCATGCCGAACAGACTGCGCCAAGTCCAAGTTAGCCGGGAGCAGCCACTGCGCTAGTCGGCAAATCGCAAGAACCTGCGTAACCATGCCCTGCGGAAGTCATTCTGCCGCAGCGCGTACCTCATAGTTTGCGGATACGCCGGATGCATGCAGCGTCCGGCGTATCTTTGCGTATTTTGTTACGAATAGTGTCTCTCATTCAAGCCGCAATCATGTAAAGGTTGACGTACAAACAAAGCAGCCTGTCCATTGCGGACAGGCTGCTTTGCGTTTGCGGATTAAGCTGCGTGAATGTCTGCTCTCGCAGCATTTGCCGCGGCTTATGAGGCAGGTGTTTCCTCCAACGCCGGCATCGGCGCAGGGCGCAGGCATGTGCTCTCCATCTCATAATGCTTGCCGTCACGGGACGCGTCGTGGAAGCCATGCATCGCTTCCAGGACATGATACGCCATCGCGCCGTTCGCGCGGTGCTCGCCGCCCTCGCGAATCGCGCGCGCCATGTCGGCCACGCCAATCCCGCGATTGTTGTCGGTGCTGCCGTGCGTCAGCGCGATCTCTTCCCATTCGCCGCCCAGCCGGCGCAGCTTGACCGTGCCGCCGAATGTATTCGGATCCGGCACCAGCAGCGATCCCGCGCTGCCATGCACTTCAATGTTCGGCAGCGAAGTTCCGGCCTTCGTATCGAAGCTTGTAATCAGCGTGCCAACGGCGCCGCTTTCGAAATCGATAACGCCCGCGATATGCGTCGGCGTCTCGACCTTCATGACTTTGCCATGCTTCTTCTCGCTCGTGATGACCCGCTCCGGATAGGGGATGACGGCCGAACCCGTCACTCTGCGAATCGGTCCCAGCAGCGTGATGTAAGCCGTCAAGTAATACGGGCCCATATCGAACATCGGACCGCCGCCGATCTCGTAGAAGAACTCCGGATCCGGATGCCAACCCTCCGGTCCTCCGCCCATCATGAAACCGGATATCGAGATCGGCTGTCCGATCGCGCCGTCATCGATCAGCTTGCGGCAGGTTTGGATACCGCCGCCCAGGAACGTCTCCGGCGCGCTCGCGACGCGCAGCCCTTTCTCGGCGGCCAGCTCGAGCACTCGCTTGCCTTCTTCGCGCGTGACGGCGAGCGGCTTCTCGACGTAGACATGCTTGCCCGCTTCTAGGGCCTGCAGGCAGACATTGGCATGCGCTTTCGGGAAGGTCAAATTGACGACGATCTCGATCTCCGGATCCGCCATAAGCTGCTCCACCGTATACGCTTTAGCCAAGCCGAATTCCTCGGCACGCATCTTCGCGCGCTCCAGATCGATATCGGCCGCGGCCACGAGTTCGAGTTCCGGATAGGTTTTCAAATTCGTAAAATAAATGTGGCTGATATTGCCGCAGCCGACAACACCGACTTTAACAGGCTTCATCCTTCATGATCTCCCTTGGCTCCGAATATAAGAAACAGCCCGCCCGTTAAGGGCAGGCTCTCACCCTACCTGCAATATACACCAATTCGCTTCTTATTTCGACTGCGTTTCCAGCGCCGGCATCGGCTCGGGACGCGAGCAGCGGCTCTCCATGTTGTAATGTTTGCCGTCGCGGGAGGCGTCGTGAATGCCATGCATTGCTTCCAGGACGTGGTAAGCCATTTCGCCGTTCGCACGGTGCTGGCCGCCTTCGCGGATAGCGCGGGCCATATCCGCAACGCCGATGCCGCGGTTATTGTCCGTGAAGCCGTGTGTCAGCTCGATCTCTTCCCAGTCGCCGCCGGCGCGGCGCAGCTTGACCGTGCCGCCGAAGCCGTTCGGATCCGGTACGAGCAGCGTTCCGGCGCTGCCGTGAACTTCGATATTCGGCAGCGAGGTGCCTGCTTTCGCATCGAAGCTCGTGATCAGCGTGCCGATCAAGCCGTTCTCGAAATCAAGCACGCCCGTAATGTTCGTCGGAGTCTCGACGACGATTTGCTTGCCGCGCTTCTTCTCGCTCGTGATCGTGCGCTCCGGATACGAGATGCGCGCGGAACCCGTCACGCGTTCGATCGGGCCGAACAGGGTCACGAACGCCGTCAAGTAGTACGGGCCCATATCGAACATCGGACCGCCGCCGATTTCATAATAGAATTCCGGATCCGGATGCCAGCTCTCGTGGCCGCCGCAGATCATGAAGCCCGTCGCGGAGACCGGCGTGCCGATGGCGCCGTCGTCGATCAGCTTGCGGCAGGTTTGGATGCCGCCGCCCAGGAACGTTTCCGGCGCGCTTGCAACGCGCAGTCCTTTCGCTGCAGCCAGCTCCAGCACTTGCTTGCCTTCCTCGCGCGTCACGACGATCGGCTTCTCGACATACACATGCTTGCCGGCTTCCAGCGCCTGCAAGCAGACGGAAGCATGGGCTTTCGGAATCGTCAGGTTCACGACGATTTCGATCTCCGGGTCAGCCAAGAGCTGCTCGACCGTATAGGCCTTAGCCAGGTTGAACTCCACAGCGCGTGCTTTCGCGCGTTCAATATCGATATCGGCAGCAGCGACGAGCTCGATTTCGGGGTATTTCTGCAGATTCGTAAAATAAATGTGGCTGATATTGCCGCAGCCGATAATGCCTGCTTTAACTGGCTTCATGATCGGTTCCTCCCACGTGGATACGTTCTATGATTGATTGAGTGTTGAATGTAAAATGAATGATTAACGGGCTGCCCATAGGAATCCGCGGCGCATCAGTTCAAGCGTCTGCGGCATTGCTACGATATCTGCTTGATGGCCCAGCGAATTATAGTACACCCGGCCTTGTCCCCAATTCTTCGTCCATACGACCGGCATCTTCACGTCGCCGAAGCTCGTCGTCGCATGTACCTTGACCGCAGGATCGACATGCATATAGTACTGCTCGGAGACGACCTCGAAGTCGCCGATGCCGCTCGTCAGCGGGTCGTTGGCGTCAACCAAGTTCACGTCGTAATGCACGCCGTCGTTGCCCGGATGAGCAACCCACTGGCCGCCCACCATGAACTGGAATTCCGTCTCGTTGCGGAAGGAATCGCCCATGCCGCCATGACAGCCGGCGATGCCGCATCCCGCTTTGACGGCATCCAGCAGCGGACGCAGCTGTTCTTGCGTAATCTGGCCCATCGTCCATACCGGTACGATCAGGTCGAGGCTTGCCATCAGTTCCGCGTCCTCGAACGAAGCGAGCGTATCGGATACCGTGACGTCGAAGCCTTCCTCGCGCAGCAAGCCCGAGAAGATCTCCCCTACTTCCTTCGGCTGATGGCCGTCCCATCCGCCCCATACGATCAATGCTTTTTTCATGTCTGTTCCATCCTCTATATCATATTAGGCTTACCCTGCTGAAATTGAATGAAGGTTTATATGAATGAACGCAAACGCGAACGCTAACGAATGATCGAACGGTTAACGCAGCTCCGAGATCGCGACCCAGCGGCGCTCCTCGATGGATTTGTCGACCGCTTCCAAGACCGCTTGGCATTCCACGCCGTCCACGAAGTTCGGCACCGGCTGGCGGTCTTCGGCAATCGCGTTCATGAATTCGACCATCTCGTGCGTGAACGTGTGCTCGTAGCCGATCGTGTGACCGGCAGGCCACCAATTTTCGCTGTAAGCATGCGCGGCATCCGTTGCCAGGACGCGGCGGAAGCCTTGCACGTCGTCGGCGTCGTCCGTAAAGTATACTTGCAGTTCGTTGACGCGCTCAAAATCGAACTTGATGCTGCCTTTGCTGCCGTTGATCTCGAACGAATTCGTGCAGCGATGTCCAGGCGCGAAGCGCGTCGCTTCGATGCTGCCGAGGGCGCCGTTCGCGAACCGGGCCAGGAACAGCGTCGCGTCGTCGACGGTGACTTGGCCTTTCGGCGCATCGGCGTCGCCTTTTGCGCTGAGACCCGTCATCGTCGTCGGCAGCGGACGCTCCTTGACGAACGTCTCGCTCATGCCGATGACTTCTTGGAATTCGCCGACCAGGAAACGAGCCATGTCGATGACATGCGCGCCAAGGTCGCCGTGGGAGCCGGAACCGGCGATTTCCTTCTGCAGGCGCCACACGAGCGGGAATTGCGGATCGACGATCCAGTCCTGCAGGAAGAAGCCGCGGAAATGAAAGATTTTGCCGAGGCGGCCTTCCGAGACAAGCTTCTTGGCGAGCTGGACAGCCGGTGCGAAACGGTAGTTGAAGCCGACCATGTGCTTGACGCCGGCCTTCTCCGCCGCGTTCAGCATGTCGATCGAATCCGCCAGGTTGAGGGCCAGCGGCTTCTCGCAGAAGATATGCTTGCCTGCGGCCGCGGCCGCGATCGCGATTTCCTTGTGCGCGTCGCTTGGCGCATTGATGTCGACCACGTCGATATCGTCGCGCACGATAAGATTGCGCCAATCCGTCTCCGCGCTTTCCCAACCGAACTGCGCGCGGGCTTGCTCAACGCCGGCGGCGTCGCGGCCGCAAATCGCCACCATCTGCGGGCGAGTCACGTTCGGAAAGAACATCGGCAGCGCGCGATAGGCATTGCTGTGCGCTTTCCCCATAAATTTATAACCGATCATGCCTACTCGAATATTGCTCATCGTTTCGTTCCACCTCTCATTAAGTTAGGTTGATAAGAAATGCTCGCATCCATTTCGGACGAGCTCCGAGTCTTACGGCGCCGAGGAAGCGCGTTCAATCAGCTTCACGGGCAGCTTCACGTCGAAGGACCCCGATCCTTCGGCGTTCGTTACGAGATCGAGCAGCCTCGAAGCCGCTTCGCAGCCGATTTCGAAGAACGGTACGCGGATCGACGTCAGGGGCGGGTCCGTCATCCGCACAAGATCGGAATCGTCGCAGCCGATGAGGGCTACCTCATCCCCGACGCGAATGCCGAGCTCCTTGAGTCCCTGCAGCAGCCCGATCGCCATACGGTCGTTCGCGGCAATCACGGCATCGATTTTACGTTCGCGCACGAGCGCTGCAACCGCTTTCGCTTGCAAGTATCCGCTTTTCCGGCTGTAATTGCCTGTCAGCACCTGCACGGGATCGAATGCCAGCCCCGCTTCCTCCAGCGCATCCCGGTATCCCTGCAGCCGATCCTGGCTGTTTGAATACACTGAAGGTCCGTTCAGGAAACAAATGCTGCGGAAGCCCTGTGTCAGCAAATGCCGTGCTGCATCGCGGCTGCCGGCCTGCTGATCGGCATCCACCGAATTGTAGGCTTCGCCCTCGAAGCGCTGATTGACGAGACAGAACGGATAGCCGCCTTCCTGCAGCTCTGTCAGCGCGGCGCGTTCGGACGGTACGTCCTGCGCGCCCAGGATGACGCAGCCGTCGATCTTCTGCGTCCGGAACAAATTGGCGTAATCTCTCGGCTCATGGGGCTCGCGGAAGAGCAGCAGCAAGTCATACCCGCGCTGTTTGGCCGTCATGCCGATGCCGCTTAGCACTTCGGAGAAATAATACGTCGAGAACAGATTGACCTTCGGCAGCATCGGCAGAATGACGCCCAAGTTCCCGCTCTTGCGGAGCGCAAACCGCTGCGCGAGCGCGCTTGGCACGTAATTCAGCTGCTGCGCCGCCTCGATGACCCGTTTCGCCGTTTCCTCCTTCACTGCTCCGCCGCCGCTCAGCACGCGCGAAACCGTCGCCTCCGACACGCCCGCGAGCGCAGCGACTTTTTTACGGATAAGTCCTTCCTCCCGTTCAGCGTCATGCTTCAAATGTACACGCGTACATTCTCTCATGGCCTCCTACTCTTGTCAACGGCGAATCGCGTCAGCGAGTGTTATATTTTAGTAATTGTACTAGTAATTCCTTGTCGAATTCGAATGGTTCCTTTATACTAGGTGAGTCGAAAATATCAGGATTACATTTAAAGGGGAATGGTAGTTTTGAATTATAACATCGCGCAAAAGAGCCAATTGGATACCCGCGAGCTGCTCCTTTTGGACCAAGAAGTACGATCGCAGGGCAAGAGCATGCTTGTGGCTTATATTCTATGGTTCTTCCTGGGCGGCTTCGGCGCGCATCGTTTCTATGTAAAACGAACGGGAACGGCCATCGTTATGCTCATCCTGACGCTGACGATCGTCGGGGCTGTGGTAACCGGCATATGGGCGCTAATCGACGCGTTTCTGCTGCACGGCATCGTCAAAGAAGAGAATGATAAGCTGGAAGGCCGAATCCTGAACGACCTGTTGTCCCAAAAGCATTTCAATAATGCGATGAGCCGCTAGTCCATGCTGAATAAACAGGACTTGTCCTTGAACGAGCTGATGCTCCTGAACTCCGAGCTCCGGCGCGCGGAGAAATCGGCGGGCGTCGCCTATCTGATGCTGCTGGGCGGCCATTTTGGACTCCATCGTTTCTACCTGAAGCGTAAAGGCTCGGGTGCCGCTCAGCTGACCCTCTTCGCCGCTGCCCTTTTCTTCTACCTCATCAGCATCGTCGCATCTGCTTCGGATTCTACCTCGCTCATGATCGTATCCTTGACGTTATGCATTCTGCCCGGACTTGCGCTGTTTGTTTGGATCATCGTCGATCTCTTCCTGCTGCCGAGCATGCTTCGCGCATACAATGCCGCCGTGGAGCAGGATATCATCGCCGCCATCGTGCATCACCGCCGCATGGAACAGCTGGCCGGACGCGGCTGATCCGCACGTCATGAAGCGGATCTCTACAATTGCCGCTGATCTCCGTCCTAACGGTTGAAACCTGCTCACGTCAAAAGAAAGACCTCGCGTACCGCATTGCTGCGGTCGCGAGGTCTTTGTTCATTAAGGCGCCATCTCCAAAAACTTGGAGGTCGGATTCTTATCCATTGCGGTGCGCATCGCGTATTCGTTCTCGAACAGCGCGACGTAGTTGTCTTTCTTATCCTTGACGAGCGTTGAATTGATTCTGTATTTGGACGGGTCGATCTTATCGTCGACGATCCAGCGCGCGAATTGGAATTGCATGCGGTGCAGCATGATCTCCACGCCGTACTCCGAACGCATCCGATGCTCGAATACCTCGAACTGCAGCTGGCCGACGACGCCAAGAATGGTTTCGTCGAAATTGCCCGTGGAATGGAACACCTGAATCGTGCCTTCTTCGGTCAGCTGATCGATGCCCTTCTGGTACTGTTTATGCTTCAGCGCATTCTTGACGGTCACTTTCGCGAACAGCTCCGGAGAGAACGTCGGCAGCTCGTCGAAGACGATCTCGCTTCCCTGCGAGAGGGAATCGCCGATCCGGAAGATACCGGGATCGAACAAGCCGATGATGTCGCCCGGATACGCATTCTCGACGATATCGCGGTCCTGCGCCAGGAATTGCTGAGGCTGCGACAGCTTGATGTCTTTACCGTTACGGACATGGCGAACGCTCATGCCCCGCTCGAAACGCCCCGAGCAGATACGCAGGAACGCGATCCGGTCGCGGTGAGCCGGATTCATGTTCGCTTGAATCTTGAACACGTAGCCCGAGAACTTCTCGCTCGTCGGATCCACGGGACCGGTCGTGCTCTGGCGCTGGGTCGGTGCCGGCGCCAGCTGCAGAAAGTTCTCGAGGAACGTCTGCACGCCGAAATTATTGACCGCGCTGCCGAAGAAGAGCGGCGTCAGCTCGCCAGCGCGAACCTTCTCGTAGTCGAACGGATCGCCCGCAACGTCGAGCAGCTCCAAGTCCGCGATCAATTGGTCGGTCAAATAATCGCCGGCCATCTCGCGAATATGGGGATCGTTATAGTCCTCGACCTTCAGAACCTCGATCGTGGAGTGATCGTTCCCTTTGAACAGCTCTACTTGGTTCTTCATCCGGTCATAGACGCCGCACAGCTCGCGGCCCATGCCGATCGGCCAGTTCATCGGAACGGCCCGGATGCCCAGCACCCGCTCCAGCTCTTCCATCAGCTCGAACGGATTTTGGCCCTCGCGGTCCAATTTGTTGATGAACGTAAAGATCGGAATGCCGCGCTTGCTGCAAACTTGGAACAGCTTGATCGTTTGCGCCTCGACGCCTTTCGCGACGTCGATCAGCATGACCGCGCTGTCCGCGGCCGTCAGCGTCCGGTACGTGTCTTCACTGAAATCCTGGTGACCAGGGGTATCCAGAATATTGACGCGGTGGCCGCTGTAATCGAATTGCATGACGGAGGACGTAACGGAAATCCCCCGCTGCTTCTCGATCTCCATCCAGTCGCTCGTCGCGTGACGGCTGGCTTTGCGCGCTTTGACCGATCCCGCTTCGCGGATAGCGCCCCCGAACAGGAGTAGCTTCTCCGTTAGTGTCGTTTTACCCGCATCCGGGTGGGAAATGATGGCGAACGTGCGCCGTTTCTCGACTTCCCGTTTAATTTCGTCCGTAATAGTTTTACTCATGATAGTTCCCTTCGTCTCTCTTTTCCATTGCCGCCGAGCACGAACGCGAGGACCTGTACGTCAGGGGTTCCCCTTGTTCAAGCGGCGCTATGACAATATATAAAGTGCCTTTAAGATCATCCTTCATCCTTCAAGCGCTGCCGCCTTACGCGCCGAGCACGCTGCCTGCGAAACAGCGAAGGATGAATGACCGCCTTCGAACGTTGCGCCATCCATCCTTCAGCATATGCAGCAGCCTATTCGCTTGCGTAATCTTATTTGGGACCGCCGGAAATCCAAATTACGTTGTCTTCCGCCTGCCCGTTGACCGGCCACCAGTGGAACCCGTCTTGTGCCAGCAATTCATCCGTGCGCGCCGGACCCCAGGAGCCGGCCGGATAGAATTGAAGGCTGCCGTTGTCCTCGCGCCATGCTTCGGCGATACGGTCCACGAAGGACCATGCTTGAGCCACTTCGTCCCAACGGGTGAAGTAGGTCGACTCCCCGCGTGCCGCATCGTAGATGAGCCGCTCGTACGCTTCCGGCGTATTGATGCCGATCATGCAGCTTTGGCAGAACTCCATCGATACGGGCTGCACGACATTGTCGACGCCCGGCTTTTTCGCATTGATCTTGATATAGATGCCTTCCATCGGATTCACGCGAATCACGAGCAGGTTAGGCGCCAGATCATGCTTCTGCGCGAACAGGATATTGTCCGGCACGTTTTTGAACTCGATGACGACCTCGGTCGTTTTGACCGGCAGTCGCTTGCCCGTACGGATATAGAAGGGAACGCCGGCCCAGCGGAAATTGTCCAAATAGACGCGTGCCGCGAAATAGGTCTCCGTCGACGACTGCGGGTTGACGGAATCTTCCTGCCGGTAACCCGCCAGCGTCTTGCCCTTGCTCTCGCCTTCGCTGTATTGGCCGCGAATGACATTGGCATTGACTTCGACGGCCGATGCGAACGGACGCAGCGACCGAAGTGCTTTGACCTTCTCGTCGCGGATATCCTCGGGATGCAGGCGGCTCGGCGGCTCCATCGCGATCATCGCCAGCATCTGCATCATATGGTTCTGAACCATGTCGCGCAGGGCGCCGGATTTGTCGTAGTACCCGCCGCGCTCTTCGACGCCGACCGTCTCGGAGAGCGAGATCTGCACGTTCGCGATATGCTGATTGTTCCACAGCGGCTCGAAAAAGGCATTGGAGAACCGCAGAACCTCGATATTTTGGACCATTTCCTTACCCAAGTAGTGGTCGATACGATAAATCTCTTCTTCCTTGAACACCTGGCTGAGCTGCGCGTTCAGCTTACGAGCCGACTCCAGGTCGTAGCCGAACGGTTTCTCGATCACGAGACGGTTCCAGCCGGTCGATTCCAGCATGCCGCCGTCGCGCAGGTTGAACGATACCGGACCGAACAGCTCCGGCGCCAGCGCCAGATAGAACAAGCGGTTGCCCGGAATGTTGAACTTCGCATCAAGCTCCACCGATTTGCGAGCCAGCTCCCGGAAACCGTCGACGTTGTTGATATCCAGGGACATGTAAACGAAATGCGACGCGAAGCGTTCCCACTGACCCGCCTCGTCGGCCTTATATCGGCAAAACTCGCCGATCGACTCGTAGATGTCCGCACGGAACTGCTCGTCCGTGCGCGGACGGCGCGCAAGGCCGACAACGGCGAAGTCCTCGGCCAGCTTGCCTTCCTTATATAGGCTGAACAGCGCAGGGAACAGCTTGCGGCGAGCCAAGTCGCCGGTAGCCCCGAATAAATAATAAACCGCACCCTCTGCGGCAATTGAATCGTGTATGCTCACGTAGGTTATTCCCTCATTCTTTCGTATGTATTTTTATGCAGCGTTAAGCGTTTAGCTTTTTAATGTAGTTTAGCATAACAAGTCGTCAGATGCTATTGAAACGGGGATAAAAAAACGATGAGCCCGCGTATCGGATTACGGATCCTGGAGCGCATAATCGCCAGTAATAAGGGGCACGCCGACGATCAATTGAGGCGCCCCGCCGGTACCCGAAGACGACTCCGCAATTTGCAGATTAACCGAATTCGACCCGCTCTGAACCTTGCTCCCGAGCTTTGCACTGAAATACGTCAAGCTGCTCGTATGACCGTCGTCATACGCCTCCGTTTCCGAGGCTCCCGCTGCCTTCACGATTCGGCTCCCCGCGCCTTCGCCGGTTGAAAGTCCCTTGACTGTCATTCCTCCGCGAAGGTCCAGGCCCGTCCTTGAAACCTCGTCCTCCACTTTGGCGATGGCATTCGCTACCGCCTGTTTCCGTGAATGCTCGGCCGCATTCAACAACAGCACGATATCGTACAGCTCCTTGTCCTTTGCTGCTTCGGTAGGATCGGCAATGGCTCCCGAAGGCTGACGCGAACGAATCCACAGCGTCATCTCGTACTCGGGATTCGAGGCAACCACGTCGATCGTGCCGCCGCCTTCGGCCAGCTTGCCGCTCAGGTTGAAGCCGAGATCGGCTGCGAGAGCTCTCACGGCCTTCACGCCTGCGGCACCGTCCCAGCGAAATGCCCATTCGGCGCTTTGCGAACCGCCGGCGTATTCCGCATCGGCCCATGCCCAGACGGTTTCGAAGTCGGCTTTGAGCGGTCGCTGCTCACCCGTTCCTCCCCCGTTTCGTCCGGCTGTAAGCGCCCAGACGATGGCAGCGATCAAGATCACGAGTGCCGCGACGATGCCCAACTGCGGAAACCGTTTATGCTTCGTTTTCCGAATCGGAACCGGCTCGAGAGACTTCAATGACATTGCACATCCACTCCTCGCTTCAGCTTCATTTGCAAGGCGAATTGGGTAAATATCCATGCGCATCCGCCTCTGGGTGAATACACTGTCACCAGATAACCCAGGGGAGGTGTCACTACCATCATGGAACAAGTTTATCCATTACATGAAGAGAACATCAAACAATTTTGCGGCATGCCCGTTTGCGTCGTCACGACGGAAGGAAAGCGCCATGTCGGAATCTTGAGCCGCTGCCACGAAGGACGCGTCATGTTGAACGAACGCCCCGAGGTAACCGCGAACGCGAACGCGACGACAGGCGTCAAGCAGGGCAAAGTCACCAATCAGAAGAGCAAGAAGTCGAAGAAGGGAAAATCGGCTGCCGACAACAAGACGAAGGATACCGCGCAAACGCAAGCGTACTACCCCTACGATCCCTATTACGGCGATCCTTATGGATACGGCGGCGGGTACGGATATGGCGGGTACGGCTTCGGCGAAGCGCTCGCTTTCGATCTGGCTTCCATCGCGTTTCTGTTTCTGCTCATCTAATCACCATTGCGGATGCCCGAGACTTGCGTGCTGCTGCGGGACTCGGGCTATAGCTTGTCTGTACTTTGACCCGTCCATGCCGGACAAGCCATTTGCCAGACAAACGATGTAACAGATTGGATCAGGGGAATCCTCCAAGCGAAACGCAGGGAAGTTGGTTCGGCTCCAGTTCAAAGATTCTTCATATCAGAATGTAACGTCAGAAAAGACTAGTGGTTTAAAGGTGTTTTTGGTATGTTAAGAATAACATAATCCGAGATCGGAGGCGATTGTCGTGGTGATGCCGTATTCCGTTCCTGCCATATTCGGGACCGTTCGCCGTACGAACGAGCCCATTTGGCCAGTCGAAAGATACAATATGTATCCATACATGAGCGAGCAAAATGATTACAATCGCAGGAGGACCGAACGCCAGAAATCGCGCGCCCCCAAGCCTGCTTACGCCGCAAGTCCCGCTTCACTGCCAGCGGATGCTAGACAAGCGCTTCTGGCTGCCGCGGACGCTGCTGCCGATTGGCAGGCAGCCTGCAGATCGCTTAGCGGGACAGCCGCTGCGCTTATACCCCGCCATGCCCCGCTTTTCGCGAAGCGGATCGTAGTCTCGGAAGCGGCAGTAGCCGGCAGCGCCAAGGATGGCGCCGACATCGGATCATTTCGTGTGCAAACCTTCTCGCTCGCACGGCCGCAGCGCAATATCAGCTTTGCTTTAACGGCGAATGCGCCTTCCGTCGCTTCGCCGGGCGAACATCGTTTGATCCTGCATACGGCATCCGGAAGCGAGACAATGCTCACGATTACTTTGCGGCCTAACGAGACGAATCGCTCCGTTCTTCGGCGGATTCGCGATGCGGTTTATGCTAGTTCCTTAGGCCTGACTGCGGAAGTTGTAACGGATTCGTCAGAGGGGACGGATAGATTGGAACTGCGCTCTCTGTACCACGGCGTCGGCCATGCGTTCAGGCTGGAGGACCACGGAAGCAGCAGTCTCGTCCGGGCAACCGGCATCGGCAGCATCGCGAACCCTGCCTCGGATGCCGTGTATGCCATTGACGGCGGTCCAAGCCTGTCTTCGCCGTCCAATGAAATTACCGTACGCAACGGCCAGGTTCAGCTCGACCTCTCCGCTTTGCGTATCCCCTCCGCTGTAACCGTTAAGGTGCAGCAGGATCATACCTCTTTCATCCGTCAGTTGAGGCAGCTGGCCGAAGGCGTGAATGCGCTCCACGAGTCGGATCGTCTTGCGGCTGGAAGCTTGGATCCAAGGCCCCTGCAGCGCATTGAAGCTGCGCTGGCTCATCCAGGTGCCCAGGCCGCCGGTCTTTACCGAACCTCGGACGGGTTGTGGCAGCTGGATGAAGAGAAACTGCATAACGCAGCGAGCAATTCATCTGAGGACCTGAGACAACAGCTGACAGGCTGGAACGAATTTGCGTCGACGTTCGGAGATTTGCTCTCTCGAACGGCCGATCTTCCGACGGGATCGCTCATTAACGCGAAGGCTGGCGTTTTCCAGAAGATCATGACCTACACGGCCAGCAGCGAGCCGCGCCTTCGGGTCGGTCTGAGCGGATTCCGCATGGATACCGTCCTATAGAACGCTGCCGTTCTAGAGCACGATGACGTCTACGATGTCGCCTTCCACTGCTCCTTCGGAGCCGGCTTTAATGCGAATCAAGCCATCCGCCTCCGGAATGGAAGCCATCATGCTCGATTTGCCAAAGCCCAGCGGAGCTGCGCAAAGCACGGCATTCTCCGTATAGAGGCGCGCGCGTACGAAGCGCTCATGCGGGCTTCCTTTCGTGAAGCTGCCGGCCAGCTGGGCGGTTACCTGCTTCGGCATGGCTTGCTCCGGCGTTGCGCCCTGCAAGCGCTGCAGCGCGGGCTTTGCGAACAGCTCGAAGCCTACGAAGCAGGCGCCCGGGTTGCCCGATAGCGCGAGCAGCAGCTTGCCGGAAAGGACCGCGGCGGATGTCGGCGCGCCCGGCCGCATGGCCGCTTTGTTGAACAGCAGGCGGCTGTCCTGCGGGAGAAGGCCCGGCTTGGCTGCCGTTTGCGCAGCAGAGGCGAAGGATGCCGCGCTGGCTTCCTTGCCGGCAGGATGATCCGTCGCGAGGAAGCTGAGCAGGCTCGCCATCACGTCATAATCGCCGACCGACACGCCGCCGGTCGTGATGATGAGATCGCATTGCTGCAGCGCATCCACAATGGCCTGCGCGGCTGCGCCTGGTTCGTCCGGCACACGGCCGAGCAAGACCGGCACGCCCCCGTGCTGCGCAACAAGCGCGGCCACCATCGCGCTGTTGCTGTCGCGGATGCGGCCCGGCGCGAGGGGCGCCTCGACCGGCAGCAGCTCCGCGCCGGTCGCGAGCACCGCGACGCGCGGCCGCGCATAGACCGGCACATGGGCATAGCCGAATGTGCCGAGCAGTGCCGCATGGCCCGGCCGCAGAAGCTCGCCGGGCCCAGCGAACACGCTGCCGCAGCGGAACTCCTCGCCCCGCGGCGCGATGTTCTGCCCGGGCTCGGCGGTGCGTTTCACCAGCACCGCCGGCTGCCCGTCAACCACGGCGTCGGTCGTCTGCTCCAGCATGACGACCGCATCCGCCCCAGGGGGCACGGCACCGCCCGTCATGATGCGGACGGCAGTGCCCGGGGCCACGTCCGCCGAGGCGAGCGCGCCGGCGGCGACCGTGGCCGCGATGCGCAGCGTCGCCGGTGCCCCCGGCGACGCCAGCGCCGTGTCCGCGCTGCGGACGGCGAACCCGTCCATTCCGGAACGCGCAAAAGGCGGCCAGTCCGTCGTCGCGCTGACCGCCTCCGCCAGCCTGCGGCCAGCGGCTTCCCACAGCGGCACGGATTCCTGCCGGCCTAGCTCGAGCGCTTCCATAACGAGCCGCATGGCCTCGTCTACCTTGATCGCACGCCTGCGAAACCGCGCCTCTCCTTGCAACGTCCCCTCGTTCATGGTACCTCCACTGACATGACGCGTTTTTCTTTCATTGTAACAGAATCCGGCAAATGCGGGGATACGCCATATGATATACTTATGCCTGTCGAAAATCTCGCAATTGATCACTTTCACGGAAAGAGGGCATGCCATGCTATCGCAATTCGCATCCCGTAAACACTCGAACGCCGCTCCGCTCGTGATCCAAGTCGTCGGCTACAAGAACAGCGGCAAAACGACGCTGATCGCCAAGCTCATCCACCACCTCAAACAAGCCGACCTTGTCGTGGGTACCGTCAAGCATGATGCCCATGATTTCGACATGGACACGCCAGGAACGGATACATGGAAGCATCAAGAAGCCGGGGCGGATATGACCGCGATCAGTTCGGCAGCCCGAAGCGCGATCATCAGCAATCGTCCCGAGCCGCTCTCCGCACTGCTCGCCTATATGCAGCATGCCGATATCGTTCTCGTGGAGGGCTTCAAGCACGAGCCCTATCCCAAAATCATGCTTCTTCGCAACGAGCAGGATAAAGAGCTGCTGCAGCTCCCGAATCCCTGGATTGCGGCGGTCTGGCCGCAGGCAGAGGCGCTGCGCCCGAATATTGTCCTTCCCGCCTTTTCCATCGACGACGACGCGCGCATCGCTGCCGTAATCTTCGATTTACTTAAGCTGCCAGATACGCTCTAGCGCCTTTAAGCAATCCTCCCCCACCTATTCGCGACCGCCTGAATCCCATAGAAACAACAAAAGACGCTTGCCCCAAGCGTCTTTCCATCTGCATGTATTCATCTGCAGCTCCCGCAGTCTTTGCTGTTACTCCGCAAGCCCCTGCTTATGCGCATAGATCGCCGCCTGCGTCCGGTCTTCCACGCCCAGCTTCGCGAAGATATTCGTCACATGGAACTTCACCGTCTTAATGCCGATGAACAGCTCGTCCGCGATTTCTTGATTGGACAACCCTTTACCCACGCATTTCAGGACATCCATTTCCCGTTCGGTCAATTGATCATGCAGCGGCTTGACGGACTCGGCTTTCGGCTGGCGGAAACGATTCATCATTTTGGCCGCCACCTGCGACTCCAGCACCGACTGCCCGCGGGATGCGGCACGGATCGCTTCGGCGATTTCGTTCGCCCGCGACGTTTTGAGCAGATAGCTGAAAGCGCCCGCTTCGATAACCGGATACATTTTGCTATCGTCGAGATAGCTGGTCAGAACGATGACTTTGCAATCCGGGTACAGCTCGAGCAGCCTCCGCGTCGTCTCTACGCCGTCCATGCCGTCCATGACGAGGTCCATCAACACGACGTCCGGCCGATACGCCTGCGCCAAACGAATCCCTTCGTGGCCGTTGCTCGCCTCCCCGACGACCTCGATCCCGTCTTCCGTGTTCAGCACGGCGGCCAAGCCGATACGCACCATTTCATGATCGTCGACAAGCAGCACTTTAATAGGCTGTTCGATGCTGTCCATTTGTTCGATCGCTTCCATTCGCTAAAATTCCTCCCCCATCATGGGTTGCCGAAGGCACCCAAATATCGATGACGACCCCGTTGCCCGGAGAAGTAATCAACTTCATTGAGCCGCCCAGCTCGTTTACGCGCTCTTCCATCGTCAACAAGCCGTACGACGTTTGTTTCTTCTCCTCCGCATGAAACCCGACACCGTTATCCTGAACCGTCAAACGCACGAAAGCTCCTGCCTGCTGCAAGTATATATTAAGCTGGTCCGCCTTGGAATGCCGCAGCGAATTGGAGAGCGCCTCCTGCGCGATCCGGAACAAATGATCTTCCGCCTCCGATCCGAGCTGAACGGTAACATCGGCTTCTAACGATATTACCATCGGCACCTTTTGCTTCAACTCGTCAACGAGACTATGCAGCGCCTGACTCAAATGTTTGCCGTCCAAATGCACCGGCCGCAGATGCAGCAGCAGCGCGCGCATTTCCGATTGCGCCACCGAAGCCATTTCCTCAATGAGCTGCACTTGGCGTTTGGCGCGCTCCCAGTCCTTCTCCATCGTCCGGCTGACCGCCGTGGCCGTCATGGAGATGGCGAATAACTGCTGGCTGACCGCATCATGCAGCTCGCGCGCCAGGCGCTGCCGCTCCTCGATGACCGCCGTAAAGCGAACCTGCTCGGTCCAAGCCTCATCCTCCTCGGACATCGTTTCCTCGGCCTCATGGGCGTCCCCTTCCGCCGGCAGCGTAACGCGTTGACGTTTGCGTCGCTGTTGGTCGGACAACCGCTTGAGCGCGGCGCGCAGCTTTACCCCTTGCAAATAACTATACACCGCGGCGAGCACCAATGCAGCAGCAATGACCGAGAGCCCGATGAGCGCCGCCTTGCTTTGGAGGGCAAAGAGCTTCACGTACCCGGTTCCCTGAAGCACAAGCACGCTTAAGCCCAAGATGACGAACAGCCATAGAACCGTCTCTGCTGCGTTTTTGCGTTTCTCGGCAGCTTGGACAAGCGCCGGCGGCGCTTCGTTGCGATAAGCCGCCGGTAGTCCGCCCCGATCTGACGGCGGCATCGGACGTTCGGACGGCTTCAACGGCTCATCGCGATTTGACGAAGACGATGGATCGCTCAAGTCCGTTCCTCCTCCCTATGTATGAACGCGCAAAAACATACCTGTGGCCGATGCCAGCGCTGCGCATCGACCATGGCATAGTGTATGATTCTAACTTGCGACGTTATTCAACGACAGGCGGGTTCAAACGGCTTTTCAGCGCTTGCAGCTGCTCTTCGACCTTCAATTGCTTCGAAGGATCGACCGATCCCGCAGCCGCCGCCGGTCCATTATAGGACCCGAATGGTACGCGCATGACGTCAGCTTCTGCTTCCAACTGCATGATCTTCTCTTCCATACGGCTGAAGCCGCGGGAAGCATTGCCGCTTTCGATCGTGTGCACCGAGGAAACCTGCGCCATTTGCTTCTTCGCCTTCGCCATTTGGGCGCGGGCGGCCAGCTCGTTGCGTTTATTGCGAAGCTGGTAGTATTCATCCTTCATGCCGTGCAATTGGCTCATCAGTTCTTCAGCCTGCGTTTTGGCATTTACGTGCAGCTCTGTGTATTCGACGATCTTCTGATCGAAGAAAATTTTCTCCTCCAGCAGCTTGCGTGCCAGCTCTTCTTGCCCGGCCCGTAGAGCGGTTTCCGCTTTACCCTCGCGATCCGCGCCGCTTCTCGTCGCTTCTTCCAGGCGCTGCAGCATACGACGCTCGTTCGCCATCTGCTTCGCGACCGTCAGTTCCGCCGCATGGATCTCAGCCTCCATGTCCCGCAAATATTGATTCAACATCACGACTGGATCTTCCATTTTGTCGAGCAGTTCGTGAACGGACGCTTTCGTCATGTCTTTCATGCGTTTGAAAATACTCATTCTTAAACATCTCCCTTCTCGTTCTCGTGTTTAGCCAGTTTTGCGCGAAGCTCTTCGATTTCCTTCTTCAGCGCGCGTTTCTCCAGATCTTCCATCATCGCATCGATATTCGAGGCAGGCTGCGCTGTCGTTTGTGCCGGCGGTTTCTGCCAAGTTGGACCCGGCTGCGATTGGCCGCCATACGAACTTCCGTAGGGCCCGCCAGTGCCGGGGCCAAATCCTTGACCGCCGCCGAAGTTGCTGCCGCCGCCGAACGGTCCATTGTTAGGGTTGTTCCATCCGCCGCCGAAACCGTTCTTGCCCGATCCGTAGCCGCCGCCAAAATCATACGGATTTTGCGGCACGACCAACCCTGCCAATATATAAACCAAAATCAATGCGCCGCTCGTAAAGACCGTGACGACGATCAGCAGAATTCGAACCAGCGTCGCATCTACGTTCAGCATTTCGGCTAGACCGCCGCAGAGGCCGAACAATTTTTTGTCGCGTCGCGATCGATACAGCTTCTTCATTGCGATTTCCATCCTTCCTGCTGCAGTTTGCGCTTCAGTTGCTCCATCTCGCGCTCGATGACGTTTTGCACCGATTGTCCTGCACCGGTAATCCACTCTTGACCTGCTTTGCGCAAATCGCGAAGACTGCGGGCTTCCAGCTCCATGTCGCTGATTCGGTCATCCAGCCTGCGGAAGATACCGGAAGATTGCTGGCCTGGTGCCGAATTGAATACGCCGTTCTGCGCATATCGCTCGTTCAACCGCTGCTGCAGTCGTAACGACTCCATCCGTGCCGCAAAATACTCCCGCTTATCGTAAACGCTCTGATACTCGCTGCGCAGTTCGCGAAGCTGTTCTTCCAGCTCTCTGATGCTTTGTGCGGCTTGTTCATATAGCTCGCGGTACTGCACAGCCCGCTCTTCGCTGGATGCTTTCTCCATCAAGGCGATTCGCGCTACATGCTCCTCGCCGGCTTTGAGCGCGATGATCGCTTGCTGCTCGCGCTTTTCTTTCAGTTGCTCCGCTTGCTGCCATTGCATTTTCAGATGATTGCCATGACCCGAGCATTGTTGGTACAGCTTCTCGGCTTGAATGATTTCCTCTCGTGTCGACCACAGAAACTGATCGATCAGCTTTACGGGATCCTCGGCCTTCTCCAGCCGCTCGTTTAGCGTAGCAGCCGTCATGTCCCTTACTCTTCGCATAATGCTCATTGCTCGATCCTCCTTCGTTCCAAACATTCGAATACGTTTATTGCTGCCAATTTCAATTCGTTACACGCGGTTCTGACGATTTTTGAACATTGCTACGCCAGCAACGATCAATGCGAGTGCAATCAGTAGAGAAAGCAGTCCGAAAAGTTTTGGAAGCAGCATCAATCCGCCAACTACGATCAGAATCGCTCCAACCACCTTGCTGTTGTTCCGAACTCCAACAACGCCAAGACCAATGAGGATAAAAGGCATCAATAGTCCGACGATCCAACCAAGATGAATACCTAGAAACTTCATCACCATCAATCCGCCAATAACAACCAATGCTGCGCCAAGTGCATTTTTCCCGTTCATGTATGTCACCGCCTCTCTAAAGTTCATTCTTACCGTTCATTACGTATTTTTGCTTGCTGTGTTTCGTTTCTTGCTTATGTCCTTATTGTAGGTTGTTTTCGCTCTCTTCAAAACGGACCCGCGACGGTATTTGAACCTAGACCTCAGGCGGGGCAGTCACAGACCCTAAGACTGAACAAGCGACAAAATCCTCGCATCTCAACTGTATCCGACGTTCTCGTGTATCGTCTACACCTCTATCTCTAATCAATAAAGCCCGAATATAGTCGTATGACTGCATTCGGGCTTCTCCACGGTTCGTATCCTACTCGTTCTTCAAGACAAAGTAGACTATAGACAAAAACACTGACTGGACAAGATCCAGACAGTGTTTTATATGGTTGGAACTGATGTTTAATTGTGGTGCCGGCGAGAGGACTCGAACCTCCACGGTTTCCCTCACGATTTTGAGTCGCGCGCGTCTGCCATTCCGCCACGCCGGCTAACTTTTTGGCGTGCCCTAAGAGATTCGAACTCCTGACCTTTTGATTCGTAGTCAAATGCTCTATCCAGCTGAGCTAAGGGCACAAGGTAATGAATTTGTGGAGGCGCCACCCAGACTCGAACTGGGGGTAGAGCTTTTGCAGAGCTCTGCCTTACCACTTGGCTATGGCGCCATTTGAATATGGAGCGGAAGACGGGAATCGAACCCGCGACCCTCGCCTTGGCAAGGCGATGCTCTACCGCTGAGCCACTTCCGCATAAATGGCTGGGGATCTAGGATTCGAACCTAGGGATGACGGAGTCAAAGTCCGTTGCCTTACCGCTTGGCTAATCCCCAACATTTAGTTGTTTGTTTTAGTTAAATGGGGCGACCGATGGGAATTGAACCCACGAATGCCGGATCCACAAACCGGTGCGTTAACCACTTCGCCACGATCGCCATATAACTAATTTAATTGGCAGGGGCAGCAGGAATTGAACCCACACTAACGGTTTTGGAGACCGCTGTTCTACCCTTAAACTATGCCCCTAGGTAAAAAAGTGGTGGAGGATGATGGATTCGAACCACCGAACTCAGAGAGAGCAGATTTACAGTCTGCCGTGTTTAGCCACTTCACTAATCCTCCATGATGGTGCCGGCGATAGGAGTCGAACCCACGACCTACTGATTACAAGTCAGTTGCTCTACCAACTGAGCTACACCGGCACATTGTACAACTATTGCTTGACTGAAATGGTGGCTCGGGACGGAATCGAACCGCCGACACGAGGATTTTCAGTCCTCTGCTCTACCGACTGAGCTACCGAGCCTTACTTGGTTATAATGGCGGAGCCGACGGGATTCGAACCCGCGGTCTCCTGCGTGACAGGCAGGCATGTTAGGCCACTACACCACGGCTCCACATTATAGTCTCGGTATGATACCGAAGGTAATTGGTTGCGGGGGCAGGATTTGAACCTGCGGCCTTCGGGTTATGAGCCCGACGAGCTACCGGGCTGCTCCACCCCGCGTCATTAAGAAATGTTGCTATCCAATTATGGTGGAGGCTGACGGGATCGAACCGCCGACCCTCTGCTTGTAAGGCAGATGCTCTCCCAGCTGAGCTAAGCCTCCGCGTTAGAACGACAAGTAATAATATAACTTATTTCTTGTCCTGATGGCAAGTCTTTTTTTGAAGAATTTCTAAAGAAAATGGTGACCCGTAGGGGACTCGAACCCCTGTTACCTCCGTGAAAGGGAGGTGTCTTAACCACTTGACCAACGGGCCATATCTGGCGGAGAGCGAGGGATTCGAACCCTCGATACGCGGTTAGCGTATACACGATTTCCAATCGTGCTCCTTCGACCACTCGGACAGCTCTCCAGAAATGGCTCCCCGAACAGGACTCGAACCTGTGACAACTCGATTAACAGTCGAGTGCTCTACCAACTGAGCTATCAGGGAACGGTATGTAACTCGGGCAGCTTACACCCTGAAAACTGGATATGAACCTTGCGAAAGGTGTCTTGCTTAGCTGAGCCACGGGATAACTTGTAGGATAAGCCCTCGACCGATTAGTATTCGTCAGCTCCACGCATTGCTGCGCTTCCACCTCGAACCTATCAACCTCGTCGTCTTCAAGGGGTCTTACATACTGGGAAATCTCATCTTGAGGGGGGCTTCACGCTTAGATGCTTTCAG
Source organism: Paenibacillus sacheonensis (assembly GCF_009909195.1). Classification (GTDB taxonomy): domain Bacteria; phylum Bacillota; class Bacilli; order Paenibacillales; family Paenibacillaceae; genus Paenibacillus_Z; species Paenibacillus_Z sacheonensis. The sequence continues at coordinate 1 of NZ_JAAAMU010000025.1, read as the reverse complement.
C
>NZ_JAAAMU010000024.1 GCF_009909195.1 Paenibacillus sacheonensis | reverse complement strand
AATGGGCCAAGGCGGCCTGCGCCGCCGCCCTTGTCGGCGCGGCCGGGCTCGCCTCGGCGGCGCGCCGCCGGCGCGAACGCTTCGCGTTCGGAGCGGCGCTGCGCCGCTACGGCAGCGCGCTGCGCGCGGGCCGGCATACCGCGGCCCGCAGCCAGTTCCTCCAGCTCGCGGACGCCTTGTGGCGCGAGCTGTACAAGCAGTGCGGCGCGAGGCCTCCGCACCGCACGGCGCGCGAATACGCGGCGGCGCTGAGCCTGCCGCCGCAGACCGCGCCGCTGGTCGCGGATTTCGTGCGCTGGGACGAAGAAGCGCGCTTCGACGCGTACGCGCACCGCCTGCCGACGCAGCAGCAGATCGCGGAGCTGGTCGCGGGCTTGACCGCCCCGAACTAAGAAGAGCCGCAAGCCGGATGAAACCCGGCTTGCGGCTTTTTGGATTGTGGACGAACCCCATCCTTGGGGGAAACGGAGGTGTTTTTCGAATGCCGGTTCGCTTTCGGGCTCGGTTCGGGCTCGAGTTCGAGTTCGAGTTCGAGTTCGAGTTCGAGTTCGTTCAGCGAGGGGGTCGGAGCGCCTTCATAACCCTCCGTTCAAGTGGATAAAACGATGCCCGGAGAAAAATAAGTGTAAAAATGCACTTATTATCGGATAATCGAGCAAATCGAGATCAATAAGTGCAAATGTGCACTTAATTTGAGCTTATGTATGCTTATAAGGCTGTCATTCGGGAAATAAGTGCAGATACGCACTTATTCCGTTCGTTTCACGAAAAAGAGCCGAAATAATTGCAGATATGCACTTATTTCGTTCAGTCGTCGCTTGAGAACGGACGTATCCTGATCGTTTCACGAGAAGTGCCGAAATAATTACAGACACGCCCTTATTCCGTTCGTTCGCCGTACGAGGACGCCCTTATCCTGGTCGTTTCACAAGAAGTGCCGAATAAATACAGACACGCCCTTATTTCGTTCTCGCCGTAGGAGAACGCCTGTATCCTGGTCGTTTCACGAGAAGCGCCGAAATAAGCACAGACACGCCTTATTCGGTTCGTTCGCCCTAGGAGAACGCACTTACCCCGTTCGTCGCTCCGAAATAAGTGCACATAACCCTTAATTCGCATCGCTGCACATACGCCACATCACAGCACGCATAACGCAAACCTCGCGCATATTCGCGCAACGCCATACCCCCTGCACCTAGAACAATCTGTGAATACGCGCGCCGCTATCGTCCGCACCGCAGCTGCTTAGTCTTCATCCAAAGCCGTGGTATCGGAATGGGCGGTTGCTGGGGGAAACGGAGGTGTTTTTCGATTGCCGGTCCACTTTCGGGCTCGGTTCGGGCTCGGGCTCGAGTTCGTATTCGGGTTCGGGAGTTCGGCGAGGGGCGCTGGCGGACAGTGCGACGGCATGCAGGACGAAAAGCAGCAGTCCTGACCTCAGTCAATCCTACAATAATCATGTTTTAATGCAGTTTTGTTGATTGAAAACGCTGTTTTGTGTATAATGCTTGTATCAAATCACTTTATGGAGTGGGGTTTTGGCGTGCTGGAACTTAGTTTTGACGAACCGGACGAGCTGGTGGCCGTGGCGCATGCGTTATCCACGCGTTCGCGCGTCGACCTTCTTCACTTGCTCAGCACCAAGAGAATGAATGTCGTGGAAATCGCGGAAGCGCTGAGTCTCCCGGTTTCGACCGTGGCGAACAACGTCAAGATTCTGGAAGCCGCCGGCCTGATCAATACCGAGCTGCTCCCGGCGACGCGCGGGGCGATGAAAGTATGCAGCCGCAACTACGACGACATCCATATCGGCTTCAACGCGCCCAAGCTGCCGCCGAAGGGCGAGGCGCTCGAATACAGGATCGAGATTCCGATCGGCCATTACAGCGACTGCGAGGTGTACCCGACCTGCGGCATCGCGGGAGCGGACAAGGTGCTCTTCGAAGAAGACGAGCCGGTGCAGTTCTACCATCCGAAGCATATCGATGCCCAGTTGATCTGGTTCCGCAAGGGCTACGTCGAATATCAGCTGCCGCTCGATCTGCCGTCGGGCGCGCGGATCAAGTCGCTCGAATTCGCGATGGAGATGTGTTCGGAAGCGCCGAATTACGATCATAACTGGCCTTCGGACATCACGCTGTGGGTCAATGGGCGGGAGATCGGCTGCTGGACGAGCCCCGGCGATTTCGGAGACCGGAGAGGCAAGCTGAATCCGTCCTGGTGGCTGGACGTCGCGACCCAATACGGGCTGCTCAAAACCTGGATCATCAACGAGGAGCGGACGACGCTGGATATGCGGGAAGTGTCGGACGTCAAGCTGGCGGACCTGAACCTGAAGCAGCGGCCGAGCGTCAAGCTCCGGATCGGCGTGAAGGACGACGCGGTGCATAAAGGCGGCGTGAACCTGTTCGGCCGGCATTTCGGCGATTACGAGCAGGAGATCGCGATGAAAGTGACGTACGTGCTCGATTAAAACTTGACTAGCTAACTTGGGTAACCTGATTCATTCAATGATTGGTTGAGTACTCAATCAATCTTGGCGGGGTAACTAGGTTAACTTGGTTAGCTTTGCTAACTCGATTACTATGCCCAATCGGCCGTCTCGACTAAAAACGGCAAATCATGCGAATAATAAACCTTTAATTACAGAATCCCTGTAGTTAAAGGTTTATTTTGTCTGTTTAGTTACAAATATGTTGAATGAAACCGTTGACATCCGTAAAAACGACAGCTAATATAAGGTCATAGAAACAAGATGTGTGTAACAAATCAAGAAACATATTTTGTTTCTAGACCGGAATGATAGAATTATAGGGAGGCCAACCATGAAAAAGACTTATTCACTGGCAATGACGTCACTGCTTTCGATTTCCCTGCTCCTGACCGCTTGCGGCGGCAACGGCGGAAACAGCAACGAAGGCGGCAACAATGGAAGCGCTAACGGCGGAAATACGGCACCGACCAATAACGCGGGCACCAATGCCGATGCCGGCAACGCGGCTCCCGCGGACAGCGACGAGAAAGTCGACCTTTCCTTCTGGACTTTGTTCGACGGCGGAGACGGCGCGAACATGCAGGCGCTTGTCGACGAGTTCAACAAGACGCACCCGAACATTCAAGTCAAGAACACCAAGCTCGTCTGGGGCGAGTACTATACGAAACTCATTACGGCGGTCGGCAACGGCAACGGCCCCGACGTAGGGATTTCACACACGTCGCGCCTGCCCGATCTGATCGATCAAGGCGTCGTGACCGAACTGGACGATGCCGCGAAGGATGCAGGCGTCGACTGGGGCTCCTACAATCAGAACCTGCTGAACGCAACGGTCGTCGACGGCAAGCACTATGCCGCTCCGATCGATACCCATCCGTTCATCATGTATTACAACAAAAAGCTGCTGAAGGATGCCGGCCTTCTCGGCGAAGACGGCAAACCGGTTCTGGAACAATCCGCGGACGGCTTCATGAAGTTCCTGGACACGCTGAAAGCGAAACTGCCGGCGAAAGTAACGCCGTTCGCGCTGTCCAATTCCAACGACGACCCTTACCGTCTGTGGTGGTCGCTGTACTCCCAGCAAGGCGGCAACGACATCGTCGCCGACGACCTGAAGACGGCATCCGTCGATGCGGATAAAGGCGCCAAAGCGGCCGACTATATCCAGAAGCTCTACACGGGCGGTTACATCAAGAAGAACGACCCTGACTTCTACAAGAATTTCCAAAGCGGCACGGCGGCGATCATGATGACCGGCGTATGGGCAACGGGTACTTGGGAGTCGACGAAAGGCCTCGAGTTCGGCGCGATGCCGATTCCGAAAATCTTCGACCAAGAAGCGACATGGGGCGATTCCCACACGATCATCCTGCCCGTGACGAAGTCCGAAGATGCGGCGAAACGCAAAGCGGCCATGATTTTCGCGGATTGGATCGCATCCAACGGCCAAATCTGGGCGAAAGCGGGCCACATTCCGTCCAAGCCGTCCGTGCTTGAGAACGCCGATTACAAAGCGATGCCTTACCGCAGCGACTATGCGTCGGTTGCCTCGACCGTTAAGTTCAACAAGCCGTCCACGAAAAACTGGCAAATTCGCGACAATGCGTCCTTCAAAGTCCTGAACGAAGTATGGGCGAACAAACTGAGCCCGGCGGACGCCATGAAGAAACTGCAAGAAGGCGTTCAGAAGGTCCTTGACGAGTAGTCCGATCGGCGAGTAGTTCGATTCATATCGTATCGTTTCCCGAGAGCTTGCGGCCGTTTATGGCTGCAAGCTCTGCGGCGAAATGGAGAGGAGAAGCCGCAAAATGAGAATGAGCAAGCTGAGAGCGGACGTGCAGGCGCTTCTATATCTCCTGCCGTTTCTGGTCGTCTATATTCTGTTCACGATCTGGCCCATGATCAAAGGCGTAAACATGACGTTCTATAAATGGACGCTGATCCGCAAAATGAAATACGTCGGCTGGGATAACTATTCCGCCATGCTTCACGACAAAGACATGTGGGCGGCCATCGGGCACTCCGGCATCTTCGTCCTGCTGACCACGCCGGCCATGGTCGTGCTCGCCATCGTGCTGGCCATGATCGCCAATCGCAAGTCCAGGCTTCAGCGTTTCTATCGCAGCATCTTCTTCCTGCCGAGCGTACTGTCCGTGGCGGTCGCATCGTTTCTGGGCCTCTTCGTGTTTCAACCGTATACCGGGCTCGTCAATTCGGCGCTTCATCTGATTCGGCTGCTCCCGGAGAATACCGAAATTTTCTGGCTGACGGAGACGAACCTGTCCTGGATCGCCATCGCGGTCATCACGCTGTGGTGGACCGTCGGCTTCAATTTTATCCTGTACTTGTCGGCCATGCAGGAAATTCCCGATGAAATCTACGAGGCCGCCCGGTTGGACGGCGCGAACGATAGACAGATCTTCTTCCGGATCACGTTCCCGTATTTGAATCCGATCACGAAGACGATCACGATGCTCCAGATCATCGCTTCCTTCAAAGTGTTTCTGCAGATCTACATCATCACCGGCGGCGGACCGCTCGACAAGACGCGTCCCATCATCCAATTGATCTACGAAACGGGCTTCAAGAAGAACAACCTCGGCTACGCGGCGACGATGTCCTACATGTTGTTCGCGATTCTGCTCGTGCTGTCGGTCTTCCAATACTGGCTGAACAACCGGAAAGGAGCGAACGCTTAAATGAAAAACGTCTACCGCATCGTATCGCTTCTCTTCGCGCTGTTCTTCCTGGCTCCGATCGTCTGGATGCTCGTCGTGTCCATCAAGGAAGAAGGCATGAAGATCGTCACCGTGCTCGACTGGTTCACGCCGCCGTATTCGTTCGCGGTCTACGACCAGATCCTGAGCGGCACGAAGCTCTCGAATTGGGTGCTGAACAGCTTTTTCGTCGCCGTCTGCGTGACGGTCCTGACGGTAATCATCGCGGCGATGGCCGGCTTCGTGCTGTCCAAGGTGCCGTTCCGCTATCGTTCGTTCATGTTCTTCTTCATCCTGGCCGGCCTGCTCGTTCCCGGCGAAGCCATCATTATTCCGCTCTACCAAGTCGCCAAGGACATGAATCTCCTGAACTCGTACCAAGGCTTGATCATTCCGGCGCTCGCCTCGCCGTTCGCGGTCATCGTGCTCAAGAGCTTCTTCGACGGCGTGCCGAACGACTTGCTCGAGAGCGTGCAGATCGACGGCGGCGGCACGTGGCGCATTTTCCAAAGCATCATGCTGCCACTCACGCGTCCGGCGCTCGCGTCGATGGCGATTCTGACGTTCATCGGCTCGTGGAACAATTTTCTCTGGCCGTTCCTGTCCATTACGGACGACAACCTGTTCACGCTGCCGATGGGCATCCCGACGCTGATGAGCTCCTATTCGGAAGACTACGTCAAGCCGATGGTCGTGAACACGATCGCGTCGCTGCCGATCATGCTGCTCTTCCTCGTCTTCGAACGCCAGATCGTCAAAGGCGTCAGCCTGTCCGGTATTAAAGGTTGAGCGGGGCGCCGGCCGCGCCGAGGCGCGAGAGAGCAATCGACCTGTTCAAAGGACTGCTCGTCCTGGGGATGGTGTACTGCCACGTCCTGCAATTTTTCAGCGACCAGCAGATCTATCCGAACGGGCAGCACGTCATCGATATCATCAATTTGATTACGTTCTCGGGCTTCGTCTTCAGCTTCGGCTACGTGGCCCAGCTGGCCTATTATCGCAAATCGTTCCGGGAAGCCGCTCCCCGCATGCTCGCCGCGGCGCTCAAGACGCTGATCGCCTTCTACGTATCCGGCACGGCGTACCGTCTGTTCATCGACGGCAGAGTGCTCTCGTGGGCGAACGTCAAGCCGATCCTGCTGCTGAACGACATGCCCGGATGGTCGGAGTTTCTCTGGTCGTTCGCGTATCTGATGGTGCTCGGGCTCGTGCTGTTCGCGCCGCTCAAGCGGCTGGCGGAGCGAAAATGGCTCGGCTTCGCGATCGCGGGGCTGCTGCTCGCGGCGACTTACCTGCCCTACGGCTCCGTCCACGCGATGAAGCTGGGGCCGCTGGTCGGCACGCGCGATTTCGCGTCGTTTCCGGTCCTGCAATATTTTCCTTATTATATCGTCGGCATGCTGTTCGCCCGCTATCGCATCGTATGGGATTGGCGCGTGCTGGCGGGCGCTGTCCTCGCCTCCGGCGCATTTCTATGGAAGTGGTTGGCGGGCGGCGCGCTGCCGGAACGGTTCCCGCCTTCGATCTGGTGGATCGCCGGACCTGCGCTGCTGCTGTACGGCTACTATATGCTCAGCCGGTTGATGGAGCGCTATCCCGCGCCGTTCGCCCCGTTCGAAGCGATGGGACGCAATGTGCTGTGGTGCCTCGTCATGAGCAATTTGCTTATTTTCGCCCTGAAGGGCAACCAACAAAACAATCTGCTCCTAAGCGCCTTGGACGGGCTATGGATGGCGGCAGCGCTGCTGGCCGTCGCCTCGTTCGGCGTCTGGATCATCACGAAGAAAGATAGACAGAAGCGTACAAGGAGTGGGAGAGAACATGCAACAACGACAACTTAGAGAAGAATACCCGCGCCCGCAGTTCGTTCGCGACCGCTGGATGAATTTGAACGGAGAATGGGATTTCGCCTTCGACGACGGCAATGTCGGGGAACGCGAGGGATGGCAGGACGGAACCGGCGCCTTCGAGGCGAAGATCAACGTCCCTTTCTGCTACCAGAGCGAGCTTAGCGGCATCGCGGACACGGCTTTCCACGACATCGTGTGGTATGGCCGCTCGTTCGGGATTCCAGCCGATTATGCGGACCAGCGCATCGTGCTGCATTTCGGCGCCGTCGATTACGAATGCCGCGTCTGGGTGAACGGCAAGCTCGTGGCCGCGCATGAAGGCGGCCATACGCCTTTCAAGGCCGATATCACCGATGCCCTGATGGACGGCGCGAACCTGCTCGTCGTCAAAGCGGTCGATTACAGCAAGGACGTCACGCTTCCGCGCGGCAAGCAGTTCTGGGAAGAGAAATCCGCGGGCATCTTCTACACCCGCACGACGGGCATCTGGCAGTCCGTATGGCTCGAGCCGGTCGCGCCGACGCATATCGGCCGCGTTCGCATGACGCCGGACATCGACCATAACCAGCTGAAGCTGCAGGCGTTCATCGGCGGCTTGCGCCCCGAAGCGGAAGTATCGCTGCGCGCGACGGTGTCGTTCGAGGGCGAGCTCGTCTCGGAGGATACGTTCCGCGTGACGCGGGAATCGGAGACGCGCATCATCGGCATTCATGATTTCAACGACCACGGCCTCGGCCGCTGGTGGAGCCCGGAGAAGCCAAGCCTGTACGACCTGCGCCTGACGCTCGTCGTGGATGGCGAGGAGACCGACCGCGTAGACACCTATTTCGGGATGCGCAAGATCTCCATCGAAGACGGCGTCGTCCTGCTGAATAACCGCCCGTACGAGATGCGGATGGTGCTCGACCAAGGCTATTTCCCGACGGGGCTCTTGACGGCGCCGAGCGACGAAGCGCTGAAGCGCGACGTCGAGCTGACGAAGGAAATGGGCTTCAACGGCGCCCGCAAGCATCAGAAGATCGAGGATCCGCGCTACCTGTATTGGGCGGACCGGCTCGGCCTGCTCGTATGGGGCGAGATGGCGAACGCGTACCACTTCTCGGAATCGTACGTCGGCCGCGTCACGCGCGAATGGATCGAGGCCGTCGAACGCGACTATAATGCCCCTTGCCTCGTCGCTTGGGTGCCGATCAACGAAAGCTGGGGCGTCGTCAACATTCTCGTCGACGAGCAGCAGCGCCAGCATACGCTGGCGATGTACCATATGACCAAATCGCTCGACCCGACCCGTCCGGTCATCTCCAACGACGGCTGGGAGCTCGTGAAGACCGATCTCGTGACGATCCACGATTACGAATGGCGCCGCGAGGTACTGGCCGATCGGTACTCGTCGGCAGACAAGGCGCTTGCCGCCCGTCCGGGCAACCGTTGGATCCTCGTGCCGGGCTTCCCGTACGAAGGCCAGCCGATTCTCGTGACCGAGTTCGGCGGCATCTCGTTCCAGAAGGGCGACTGGGAGGGCTGGGGCTATTCCGGCGCGAAGGACGAAGCCGATTTCGAGGCGCGCCTGCGCAACGTGGTAGAGCCGCTCCGCCAGGCGCCGCTCGTGCAGGGCTTCTGCTACACGCAGCTGACCGACGTGGAACAGGAGATTAACGGCCTGCTGACGTACGACCGTCAGCCGAAGCTGCCGCTCGAGCAGATCCGCAAGATCGTGTTAGGCCAATAATCACGGAGAACGGGGGAACGGCCGCATGTCGCGCATGAAATGGGCGGGATCGCTCCTGCTCCTGCTTTGCTTGGGGACGGCCGGCTGCGCGGACAATGACGACGCCGGCGAGAAGAAAGTACCCGGGCCCGCGCTGGAGCGCACGTACGCGAATCCGATCAAGCTGGCCGACGAGTGGGGCGATTACGGACTTGGCGACCCGTTCGTCTTCGCCTTCGACGGGGCTTATTATCTCTACGTCAGCACGCGCGATACCGACGCGGGCGTCAAGGTGTGGCGCTCCGAGGATCTCGTCGACTGGACGTACGAAGGCTTGGCCGCGGACGATCCCGTGACGACGGGGGCGTACGCCCCGGAAGTCCGGTATTGGAACGGCAAGTTCTACATGTACACGTCGCCTGCCGGCCAAGGACACTACGTGCTGGTCGGCGACAAGCCGACGGGGCCGTTCACGGTCGCGACCGACAACTTCGGCCGCACGATCGACGGCACGACGTTCGTGGACGACGACGGGCAGTGGTACTTCTATTACGCGGGGCCGTCCGGCATTCAGTCGGCGCCGATGACCGATCCGCTGACCGTCGCGCCGGAAGAAGCGCAAACGGGCGCGTACATGGGCGGCTGGACCGAGGGTCCGACCGTGTTCAAGCATAACGGCAAGTATTACATGACCTATACGGGCAACCATGTGTTCAGCGCCGGCTACCGCGTCGATGCCGCCGTCAGCGATTCGCCGCTGCAAGGATTCGCCGGGCAGGCGAATAATCCGGTGCTGCTGCGGACGGAAGGCGCGACCGTCGGCCTGGGCCATAATTCGGTCGTGACCGGTCCCGATCTGGACACGCAGTACATGGTGTACCACAACCTGGAAGGTCACGGCGTCGTGGGGCCGCTGCGGCATATGAATATCGACCGCATCGTCTGGGACGGCAATCGGCTGCAGGTCGCGGGCCCGACGTCGGAGGCGCAGCCGGCGCCGGCGCTGCCTGCGTTCGCCGACCGGTTCGATCGGACGAAGCTCGGCAAGGCTTGGAAGAGCAAGGGAGATGCGGACTGGTCCATCACGGCCGAGCAAGGGTTGACGGCGAAGGGGACAGACCGGCCGGCGTTGTCGACGCTGGTCGCGCGCGAGAAGACGCCGGCCAGCTACACGGCCGAATTCCACGTGCGCCATCTGACCGAGGGGAAGGGCAAGTCGGGCGTCGTGTTCTCTTACGTCGACGGCGCCAACTACGGCATCGCCGAGTGGAATGCGGCGGACCATACGCTGGAGGCGCGTTACGTGAAGAACGGCCAAGCGGCAGCGGAACAATCGGCGAAGGTTCCCGGCAATTTGGATCTCGGACAGCTGCAGACGGTGCGGATCGAGAAGGCCGGCGGCGAGCTGCGGGTCTACGCGGAAGGGATGAAGCTGCTGACGATGGCGCTGCCGGCGGAAGCCGGGGCCGGGCAGATCGGCTATGCCGTCGAGGGAGCAGACGCGGACTTCGGCTATGTCGCTTTCAGCGGCTCGATCGACGGCAGCGGTACGGGCTTGGCGTATGCGCCGCTGCCGGGGCGCGTCAATGCGTTTCAGGACGAAGCCGGCGCTGCGAGCCGGTCCATGCTCGCGGACGACGGAGCGGGAGGATTCGCCGCGGCGAAGCTGCACGCTTTGGGGCCGTTGACGTATCGGGTCAACGCCGCCAAGACCGATACGTACCGCTTCGACTTCCGGGTGTCGGCATCAGGCGGGGCGCGGCTGCGGCTGACGGAAGGCGGCAAGCCGGTCACGGATGACGTCGAGATCAAGCCGAGCGGCGGCAGCGGCGCTTCGTGGCAGACGGTCTCCGTTCGCGGCGCGAAGCTGAGCGCCGGTCCGCATCGCCTGACGCTCGAGGTGGAGCAGGGCGAGCTGAGCGCGGCTTGGTTCGCGGCATCGCCCGACGTGCCGGTCGCGGCGAAGCAGGACGGGTTCGACGCGAAGATGCTTCGCGGCTGGACGCCTTACGACGGCCAATGGTCGGTGAAGGAAGGCCAGCTTCGCGCGTCTTCTTCGGAGGACGGCAAGATCTTGACGGGCGAGGACGGCTGGAGCGATTACGCGGTCGAAGCCGACGTGACGGTACCGGACGAAGGCGGGCAGACCGGCCTGCTGGTTCGGGTGACGGAGCCGGCGAACGGCGCGGAGCTGAATCAGAACCGCAGCGATTTCCAGCGCGGGTATTTCGCGTACGTCGACGTGCAGGGCGTGCATCTTGCGAAGCACGATTACGATACGACGTCGCTTGCCGACGCTGCGATGGCGATGCCGAAGGCCGGCGAGATGGTCCGGCTCAAGGTGGCGGCGGCGGGAAGCGTCATCTCCGTCTATGTAGGGGACGCGGCGAAACCTGCGATTCGGTATGCCGACGACGCGGACGATGCCTTCCTGCACGGGCGGGTCGGCTTCAAGTCCGTCTCCGCGTCTTCGCGGTTCGATGCGTTCGGCGTCGCGCCGCTGCCCGAGGCGGGTTGATTAATGGATCGAACGGCACGTGCTTTTGAATGCGAATAAAGCGTGCATTTACAGCATGCGAATATTGCATGCCGCATTGCATGCGAATCGAAAGGCCGTCGCTGCCGGAAGACGGTGACGGCCTTTCCTAATACGGCTATCTTACAACTCATAAAATGAAGGCAGGGTGACAGCTTTGACGCTCAGCATATATCGGCCGGATTATCCCCGGCCGCAATTCGTCCGCCAGGACTGGCTCAATTTGAACGGGACATGGGATTTCCGTTTCGATGATCGGAACGAAGGAGAGGCGGCCCGCTGGTTCGACGCGTTCCCTTCGAATCTTCGAATCGAGGTGCCTTTCTCGTACGAGACCAAGGCGAGCGGCATCGCGGACGAAACCGCCCATCCTTACGTCTGGTATCGCCGGACGTTCGAGGTGCCAGCGGAACAGCGGGACAAACGGATCGTCCTGCATTTCCAAGGCGTGGATTATCTGGCGAAGGTATGGGTCAACGGACAATATGCCGGCTGCCACGAGGGTGCCTACGCCGCGTTCTCCTTCGACGTGACGCCGTTCGTGCGTCCTAGCGGCGATAATCATGTCGTCGTGCGCGCGGAGGATACCGAGAGCGGCACGCAGCCGCGGGGCAAGCAGCGCTGGCGCGGCGCGAACTTCGGCTGCTGGTACGTCCAGACGACGGGCATCTGGCAGACGGTCTGGATGGAATACGTGGAAGCGAGCCATGTGCAATCGGTCAAAATGACGCCAGACGTCGACGCCAACGCCGTGCGGTTCGATTACCGCGTGGCGCTCGGCGCTTCGCCGAAGCCGCTTCGGCTGACGACTTCGATCAGCATGGAAGGCGAGCTGATCAAGGAAACGACCCAGCTGGTCGACCGTGCCGCGTTCTTCGCGACGGTGGATTTGATCAGCGAGAAGCGGGAGTGGCGCGCGGAGTATTGGAGTCCGCAGAACCCGAAGCTGTACGAGGTGGAATTCGTCCTGCGCGAAGACGATCGGATCGTCGACCGCGTCTCTTCGTATTTCGGCCTGCGCAAGATCTCGATCGTGAACGGCAAGGTCATGTTGAACTACGACCAGCTTTATCAGCGGATGATCCTCGATCAGGGCTACTGGCCGGACAGCCATTTGACGCCGCCGTCGGAAGAAGCAATTATCGCGGACATCGATGCGATCCTCGCGATGGGCTATAACGGGGTCCGGAAGCATCAGAAGATCGAGGATGCGCGGTTCCTCTATTGGTGCGACGTGAAGGGGCTGCTGGTCTGGTCGGAAGCGGCGGCGACCTACGAATTCAACGACGAGGCCGTGGAACGGTTCACGCGGGAGTGGATGGAGATCGTCCGCCAGCAGTACAATCACCCTTCTATCGTGACGTGGGTGCCGTTCAACGAGTCGTGGGGAATCGGCAACGTGTTCTCCGACAAGCGGCAGCAGCAGTTTACCGAGGCGGTCTATCATTTGACCAAGGCCTTCGATCCGATGCGGCCGGTAATCGTCAACGACGGCTGGGAGCACACGGTGTCCGATATCCTCACGCTGCACGATTACGAGCAATACGGCGAGAAATTCCTGGCCCGTTACAAGCATATCGCGGGCATCGCCGGCAACGAATTGGCCTTCAACAATTGGCGCTTCGCCATGGCGCAGGGCTATGCGTACCGCGGGCAGCCGATCATCATCAGCGAGTTCGGGGGCATCGCGTTCACGGACGAGAAGGGCTGGGGGTACGGCGATCAGGTGAAGGACGAGGAAGCGTTCATCGCCCGGTTCAGGAGCATTACGCAGGCGATCAAGGACACGGAGAGCGTCTGCGGGTATTGCTACACCCAGATCACGGACGTGCAGCAGGAGATCAACGGGCTGCTGACCGAGGATCGAAAGCCTAAGATTCCGCTAGAGACGATTCGTTCGATCAACCTTTCTTAGAGGCCTCCCCCGGCCGAAGGAACTTCTACTATAAAAAGCCTTGGCGGCCGCGGCTGCCAAGGCTAATTTGCGTTCGATTTGCGTCGTGCCTTGGCTGCTACCAATTTCGCAATAAGGCCGCGGCTTCCTCTTCCCTCCGGGAAGCGTTGTCCGGGCCGGCGCCGGATGCCGTGGGGCTCCCGGACTGCACGCCGGCATCGACAGTTTCGAGCTCCATAGATATGGCATCCGCGACGCTGCCGTTAGGATCGATAGGGGAGGCGAAGATCGTGCTTGGGGACGAATCGCTCGCTTCAAGGGCGGTATCTGACTCGACGCCGACGGGCGCTCTGCCAGCATGGACGAATAGTTCCTCGGAAGGCGCTTCGGTTGCGAGCATGGCATCCATTGTGGCGGGCGCGGGCGCTGCGGCGTTATCGGATTCTCCGCCGAAGAGGCTGTCCGCTGCAAGCGCGGCATCTACCGACGCGTCCGCGGCCGCAGTAACGTCATCGAGCAGCTCGGCAAGCCCATCCGCGGCAGCTGCCGCCTTCGCTGCTTGATCCCCGGCCGTGTCCGCCGGGAGCTCCTCGCTGCTTCCTTCGGCCGCCACCGTATCTCCGATAGGTCCGGCCTTGCTTGCTGAGATCAATGAAGCCGCAGCGATGACCGTATGGCCCGGCATGCCCAATGCAGCCCGTTCATCCTCGCTGATGCCTTCGGCTGCGGCTCCAGCCTGCCTGCCGCCGCCATGCATGCTCTGCATGAACGCCCGCCCGCTTTCGCGCAGCGGATCGGCCGCAGGCGCGGCCGGAGCGGCCGGAGTAGTGTCCGGAGTCGTTGCCGGCGCGTCCTCCGGCCCCGCCGCGGTTTCCGCCGCCGCGAGGGAGGAGCGGACCCGATCGGACGCCAATCGGCTCAGCCGCAGCGCGGACTGCCCGTCCTTGTCCCGGCGGTCATAACCGCTCCTGCGCTCTTCGCCGTCGTAACCGGACCCGCCCGCCGCGCGGCGGTCGCGTCCGCCGCGGCGCTCCACGGGGCTGACGACGGGCTCGCCCGTATCCATGGCGCTGTTGCCTTGGAAGACGCCGCCTTCTTCGATCGCGATCGTAGCCGCGTCCAAGTCGCCGTATAATTTGCCGGTCGCCGCGATCGTCAGCTTGCCGCTGATGCGCACGTTCCCCGTTACCTGGCCGGCCAGGAATACATTCCGTGCCGTAATGTTGGAGATGGCAAACGCGCTTTCGCCCAGCACCACGTCTCCCTCGCTGAATACGTCGCCGCGCAGCTGGCCCTCCAGCCGGACGCTGCCGGCCGAGCGGATCGCGCCTTCGACGATGGTGCCTTCGCCGATGAACGTATCGGTCAGCAGCGTGCTAATCTTGTCTCTCTTCCAAAACTTGAACATCAGTCGGCAGCTCCTTCATAGCTATGTTTAAGTACGGTTTCGGATCGACGGGCACGCCATGCTCCAGCACCTCGAAGTGAAGATGAGGACCGGTGCTGCGCCCGGTGGAGCCCATGGCGCCGATAACGCCGCCCTGCTTAAGAACGTCGCCCTTTCGGACGGATATCCGGGACATATGCATGTATTTGGTTGAAAGGCTTCCCTTATGGCGGATGAGGACATAGTTGCCGAGCGTGCTCGTAAAGCCGGTCTCGCTTACCGTGCCGTCGGCCGCGGCGTAGACGGAATCGCCGAAATGTCCGGCGATATCAAGTCCGGTATGCTTGGCGGGGTTGCCGGTGAACGGGTCGATCCGCACGCCGAACTGCGACGTGATGCGCTGCGAATGCGTCGGCCACAATGAAGGCACCGAGCGCAGCAGCTGCTTTTTCTTCACGACCTCGGTATGCGCGCGGGTCAGCGTCGCTTTCAACTCGTCGATCTCGGCATCCAGCGAGGCGTACAAGTCGTCCATGCCGTCGGCTAAGTCCCTGTAATCGCTGTCGGTCGCGGTGAAGAGCTCGCCCCCGGTGCCGTCTTCGGCGGTTTTCTCCCGCGGGGAGGAATCCTTCAGGCCGACGAAGGACTGCATGGCCGAAGCCAGCTTGTCCAGCTCGTCCAAGCGCGACTGTACGTCGGCGGCCTGCCCCGCGAATTCGACCACTTGCTTCCGGAGATTCAGGATGGAGGCGTCCTTGAAGGCGATTTCGCTTCGGTACGAGCCGGAGCTCATGGCGATTTGCTCCTGGAGGCGGTCCACTTTCCATGCGCTGCGTTCATGCAGCAGATAGAACGTCGACGCCGCGCCGGCCAGCGCGATCGTCAAGATCGGTATAACCGCCAAGAGGAGGGCGGAGGCCCGAAACCGAACGGAAGGACCGCCGTCGTCGGGAAGAACGAGAAACGTATACCGGCCGCCCGCAAGACGTCTTTTCTTCTTCATGCCTGCCTCCTTAACGTTTTGGGATGATTATGCCGAAAACACATATACCGATTAATTTCGGCAGACGCTCGCAAAAAGCTTAGCTTTGAAATAAATTCGACATTCTGAAAGGAATTTGTCGGATGATGGCGAAATGATGAGCCACTATACGGATTAGCCAGCCGCTGAATTCGCCAAGCAGGCATAGGCGGCGAGCCGGCTTCAAGACATGAACGGAGGAAATCATTGTGATCAAGCTCGCAGGTATAGACGTAGGAAACGACAGCATCAAATTGTTGATCGACGGAGCGACGGAGCCCGTCGTCATTCCGAGCATTCTCGCGCCGGGCTACGAACGGCATATTTTCCAAGAGGAAGATTCGCCGCTGAAGGCGCTGGACGTGCGGGTGTACAGCCCGAAGCTGAAGAAGAACAACCAGCGGTATTTCGTTGGCATGCTCGCCATGGAAGACCAGGACAACTCCGAGCTGGAAGAAACCGACAACAAGGCGACGAGCGACCAGGCGCTGATCGTGGCGTTGACGGCGCTGGCTTACGCGGGTCTCACGAGCGGCTCCTATCAGCCGTCCGAGGGACAGACGAGCCAAGTCGTGGAATATATCGTCGGCACCGGGCTTCCCGTCCGCACGTATGCCGGCTTCCATAAGCAGTTCGAGGAGCGCCTCGTCGGCGAGCATGAAGTGACCTTCCTCTCTACGCCGAAGCTGCGCGGACGCTCGATCAAGGTCGTCATCAAGCGGGCGGTCGTGTCGATCGAGGGCGCTGCCGCGCTGTTTCATATGGCGACGCACGACAATTTGGCGGTGCGCAACGAAGAGCTGTACTACGGCTGCATCGGCATCTGCGAGATGGGCGCGCTGACGACGGACTTCCCGGTCATCAAGCGGATGAGCATCGACAATCAGTTCAGCACGGGCGAGCAGTTCGGACTGGCCGGCTACCTGGACCAGATCATCCGGGACGTCGAGGATCAGTTCGGACACCGTTTCCCGAGCCGCACGAAGCTGATTCAGAAGATCAAGAGCAACGATTACCTTATTCACCGTATCGGGGAAGGGCAGGCGGACATCCGTCCGATCGTGGACAATTACTTCGGCCGCGCGGCGAACAAGGTGCTGGATCTCATCGTCAAGCGATGGAAGAAGAATCCGGATATCCAATGCTTCTACGTCCTTGGGGGCGGCGCCGCAGCGCTGCGGAGCTACCTGGACGACGGAGCGGGATCTATCCGGCTGCGCTACGTGGAAGACAGCGAATTCCAGAACGTGCACGGCTACTTGAAGCTGGCCAAGAACAAGCAACAGCAGGCGCTTACCGCAGCCGCGGCCGAGTGAGCCTGATCCAATCACGATGCATGAGAGCCGGATGGGCCGAGAACGGGTCCGTCCGGCTCTTTTTGCGCGATGCGGCACGCGTCATTGCATCATTTATCCAGCGGTAGCGGTTACATTTTTCCGCCTCTTATTTGGGCCCTTCGTTTTCTTGACTGTCCCATACCGCCTATATATAATTGACACAATGATTTGAGGGAGGCTTCTACAAAAGTGAACAAGCCAAATGAAATGATCGTTGTCCTCGATTTCGGCGGACAGTACAACCAGCTGATTGCAAGACGTATCCGGGATTTGGGCGTGTACAGCGAATTGCTGCCTTACAATACCTCGGTGGAACGGATCCGCGAACTGCAGCCGAAAGGCATCGTGTTCTCGGGAGGACCGGCAAGCGTATATGAGGAGAAATCGCCGCTCGTAGATCCCGCGATTTATGATTTGGGCCTGCCGATCTTCGGCATTTGCTACGGCATGCAGCTGATCGCGCATCAGCTCGAAGGCAAGGTCGAACGCGCCGGCAAGCGCGAATACGGCAAAGCGGAAGTGGATTTCGCCGCGGGCAGCGAGCTCGTGAAGGACCTGGAGAACCGCCAGACCGTATGGATGAGCCACGGCGACCATGTCGTTCAGCTGCCTGAAGGCTTCCGCGTCGATGCCAGCACGGACCATGCGCCGATCGCGGCGATGAGCCATCCGGACCGCAAGCTGTTCGCGGTACAATTCCATCCGGAAGTGCGCCACTCGCTGCAAGGGAACGAAATGATCCGCAACTTCCTCTATAACGTGTGCGGATGCGAAGGCAACTGGAGCATGAGCACGTTCATCGACGACACGATCCGCGACATCCGCGCGCAGGTCGGCAGCGGAAAAGTGCTGTGCGCGCTGTCCGGCGGCGTGGATTCCTCCGTCGTGGCGATCCTGCTGCATAAGGCGATCGGCGATCAACTGACTTGCATGTTCATCGATCACGGCCTGCTCCGCAAAGACGAAGCCGAAGGCGTCATGGAGACGTTCGTCGGCAAGTTCGACATGAAAGTGGTCAAGATCGATGCCAAGGAACGCTTCATGGGCAAGCTGAAAGGCGTGGACGACCCGGAACAGAAACGCAAAATCATCGGCAACGAATTCATCTACGTGTTCCAGGAGGAATCGGCGAAGTTCGACGATTTCGAATTCCTCGCGCAGGGCACGCTGTATACGGATATCGTCGAGAGCGGCACGGCGACGGCGCAAACGATCAAATCGCATCATAACGTCGGCGGCTTGCCCGAAGACATCAAATTCAAGCTCGTCGAGCCTTTGAAGGCTTTGTTCAAGGACGAAGTCCGCAAGGTCGGCGAAGAATGCGGCCTGCCTGAAGCGATCGTATGGCGCCAGCCGTTCCCGGGCCCGGGTCTTGCGATCCGCGTGCTGGGCGAAGTGACGGAGGACAAGCTGAAGATCGTACGCGATTCCGATGCGATCCTGCGCGACGAGATCGCCAAAGCCGGTCTCGACCGTGAGATCTGGCAGTACTTCACGGCGCTGCCGAACATGAAGAGCGTCGGCGTCATGGGCGACGCCCGTACGTATTCCTACACGGTAGGCATTCGCGCGGTGACGTCCATCGACGGCATGACGGCGGACTGGGCGCGCATCCCTTGGGACGTGCTGGAGAAGATCTCCGTGCGGATCGTCAACGAAGTCGAGAACGTGAACCGGATCGTCTACGACGTGACGTCGAAGCCGCCGGCCACGATCGAGTGGGAGTAAGGGTTATCGCGAATAACAAGACCGTTCGAGCATTCTCGGGCGGTTTTTTGCATTTCGAGGCCGATTCTTGCGATTTTTTGCCATTCGGTACGAAAACCCGCTATTTTCAACCTGATATCCGAACGTTTTCCATTGACAGGCCGTGAATAATCTAGCTAAAATGTTCACAGACTCAATACAAACAAATTGCATGTCTTTTCGTATAATCTCAAGAATCGGCTTGAGAGTCTCTACGAGGTCACCGTAAATGACCTGTCTACGAAGAGCAAGAACGCGCGCGCGAACGGTCCATTCGCGGGCTCCGTGTCTTGTTTTTGCGTAGAACCTAGAGAATAATGCCGAAGCGTCGGCGTTTTTCTCTAGGTTCTTTGTTTGTTCTGACAACATTTTTTGGGAGGGTTTTAGAAAAATGGGTGGTTTCTTTCGTTTGAAGGAACACGGAACAAATGTAAGAACGGAAATTATGGCGGGCCTTACGACTTTCATGACGATGGCATACATTCTGGCCGTCAATCCAAGCATTCTCGGAGGGGCTGGACTGAATGTCTACTCCGTGTTTTTGGCTACCGCGCTTGCGGGAGGTATCTTCACGATCGCGATGGGGCTGTTCGCTAACTTCCCAGCGGCGCTTGCGCCGGGCATGGGCTTGAATGCGTACTTCGCGACCACCGTACTGGCTTCGAAAGCGACGAATTCGCCGATTTCGCCGGAAATGGCGCTGACGGCCGTCTTCATCTCGGGTATCATCTTCTTGATCCTGACGATCACGCAGGTTCGCCAGATGCTGATCGTCGCCGTTCCGGACAGCTTGAAGCATGCGATTACGGTCGGCATCGGCTTGTTCATCACGATCATCGGCCTGAAGAACAGCGGCATCATGACGGTCGGCGTGGAATCGCTGAACGACATTCCGAAGGGCACGTTCACGGACGTCCTTGGCTTCGAAACGGTTCTGCACATGGGCAGCCTGGAGAGCTCCAGCGTCTACCTGACGCTGATCGGCGTGCTGCTGATCGCCGTGCTCATGGTACTGCGCGTGCCTGGCGCGATCCTGTTCGGCATTATCGGCGTGACGATCATCGCGATCATCACGGGCAACGTCAACGTGAGCGAAACGCTCAAAGGCCAAAGCTGGTCCCCGAACTTCAACGAACTCAGCTTCTGGGATTTTGATTTCAAAGGCGTATGGCACACGGGTCTGATCTCCATCATCGCGACGTTCACGTTCGTGGAATTGTTCGATACGTTCGGTACGCTGGTCGGTACGGCTAACCGCGCGGGCGCGATGAAGGATCCGGAAAAAGGCAAGAAGCTCGTCGGCAAAGCGATGTTCGTTGATGCGGTCGGCGTCAGCGGCGGCGCCATGCTCGGCACGAGTACGGTAACGGCGTTCGTCGAGAGCTCCGCGGGTATCGCGCAGGGCGGCCGCACGGGCCTGACGGCGGTTACGACTGGCGTTGCCTTCTTGGCGGCACTGTTCCTGTGGCCCCTAATCTCGCTTATCCCGGGCTCCGCGACGGCTGCGGCGCTCATCATCGTGGGCGTGCTGATGGTGCAGTCGATCAAAGAAATCGACTTCCAAGACATGGTGTTCGCGATTCCGTCGTTCCTGACGATCGCGCTGATGCCGTTCACGTACAACATCGCCAACGGCGTGTCCGCGGGTATCGTCTCGTACGTGCTGCTGGCAACGGTCGGCAACCTGTCGGGCAAAGGCAAATACAAAGTCCACTGGCTCATGTGGGTGCTCGCGATTCTGATCATCGCGCGCTACGGTTGGATCGGCAGCCAGGGCTAAATAGAGAGAGAGACTCGAGCACAGCGCGGACCGGCGCTGTGCTTTTTTATGCGTCGGCAAGCGTGCGATGATCTTCTGCGGCAATTTGGGCCAATCGGTTGCGCACGGCGATAGGGAGGCAAGCCGCATTTTATGATTCCCATGTTCGTGAATCGGTACTATAGTGAAACTAGAGAATGAGGAATATCCGGACGGGATCCGTCGTACATACTGCTCTTGCTCCCCATTCCGAATTTTCGGCGTACTTCAGAAGGTATGGCTTTGACGTGAAAGCGGTTCAATAGGTTGAAACCCAAGAGAGAGGTGTCTGCCCATGGATGCAAGGCTGAAGGAGCAGTTTGAAACGAACGGATATGTGGTTCTTAAGCAGCTCTTCAACGAGGAAGAGGCGGTTCTGCTGAAAGCGGAAGCCAAACGGGTGCTCGAGAAGAACGGCGTCGACAAATCGGGCGTGTACGTCGGCATGGCGGTCGCGAGCCCCGCGTTCAAGGAGGCAGCGGCGCATCCGGTGCTCGCGAATGCCCTCGGGCAGATCATTGGCGACCATGTGCTGTTTCTTAGCGACAAGGTGGTGTTCAAGAGCGCATCCACGGATTTCGGATCGCCCTGGCATCAGGATTATCCGTACTGGCATGGCAGCCATAAATTTTCCGTGTGGATCGCGCTGGACAACGCCGTGCCGGAGAACGGCTGCCTGCGCATCGTCCCCGGTTCGCATCACGAGGATGTGGAGCATGCGGATTTTACGGGCAGGGAAGAAGGCTTCACCAATCGGCTTCGGGATGAAGATATCGATCCCGGACGTATCGTCGATCTGATCGCTTCGCGAGGAGACGCGATTATTTTTCACGACCTGCTGTTCCATGCTTCGCATCCGAACAGCTCCGGCGAGGAACGCTGGGCGCTGATCTCGACGTACAAGGACGGCACGCTGGAAGATCCCGACTACGGCTGGGCGAAAGCCGCGTTCCGGGTGGACGGTCCGTCGAAGCAGAATGCATAAGACGGCTTACTGTTCCTTGGTTTGCTGTTCTTGAGCTTGCTGCTCCTGCGCTTGGCCCTGAGCCTGCTGCAGACGAGTGATTTCGGCCGCGTTATATTGACGCAAATGGCGACTGCTGATGTTTTTGCCTTTCGAAAACGTAATTCGAACGGAATCGCCATTCGCGAAATCGTCAAATGTCAGCGGCGTGCCGTCGGCGTCCGCAAGCTTGGTCCCGTCCGTTACTTTGATGCTGCATAGGTAACCGATATCATCCCTGTCTCCGTGTTTGCCGCGGTTCACTTGATCCGAGCAATTCACGAGCAATCCGCGGTCATTATCCTGGTTCTGATCCTGATCCTGGTCCTGATCCTGGGCTTGGACGGAGTCGATCGTCGTCTCGAAGGTTTTGACCGTTCCGCTCCCGCCCGTTACGAACCATAAGACAACGAGCAAGATAACGAGAAACGACAGCGCCAGCGTGACGAGCGTCTTTTGCTGCATGGAATTCTCCCCCTAATGTCCGTTTTATATGGATCTTTCTGGATAGATAGTAAACGCACTCGGGGCGTATGAAGTTGCACGCCGGGCAAACGAGTAAAACGAACAACGAGCAAAACGAGCCAACGAACAAAACGGGCAAAACAAAAAGGCGTTCGGCTGTTTCCCTGTCTTTCGGCAGAGACGCAGACCGAATGCCTTTATTTCGTATCCCGATTGGTTGTCATTCGTTGCTTCGGGCTTCCTACTTCCTATAGACCCCGTACTTCACCATGTCGATAAAATCCTCCGACTCCGCGATCAGCATCGCCTGCAGCGCTTCGTGCGTATAACCTCCGCTTTGATACAACTGCAAATATTTAGCGGAGTATTGGTTCAGCACCATCATCACCATGCGGAACACCTTATCCGGCGTGACGCCTTCGCGGAGAGGGCCGGATGCCAGCAGGTCGGTCTTGAACAGGTCGTTCAGCATGAACGGATCCGTGTATTTGGTTTGGTGCGCGGCGAAGAACGCATCGAGTTCTTCCTTTAATGCCTTCGGAGGATGCAGCATGGCCCGCTGCACCAGCTCGGCTTCCGGCAAGTACCGCAAGGTCACCCGCTGCTTGGCGAGGATGATTTCCTTGAGACGGTCGAAGAAATCCGCCGCGTCGATGCGGTTTACTTCTTCCATCGTCCGGTCGATCAGCAGCTGCGTGCAATGCGCGACGACGGCCATATATACGTTCTTCTTACTTTTGAAATAATGAAACAGGATGCCCTTCGAGATACCTGCGCGCGCGGTAATCGTGTCCGTCGACGTGTTGTCGTACCCGTTCTTAGCGAACTCTTCGATGCATATGGTCAGGATGAGCTCCTGTTTCTCTGCGGGAACCTTCGCGAATGCGGGATAAATGGGGCTCACCTCGTTCTGCGCGTTAGACGGCAATGTCTTTTTTACTATAATACCAGTACGCGGACAGGAAGCAACCGGCGATGACGACCCCCATGATGACGGCGTAGAGCGGATGGAACCTGCTCTCGGTCAGGATCTGCGCGGAATCGGCGTACTTGAACGGGCTGACGTATTTGAGCCAGGACAGCCGCTCGGAGATGCCCGCGACGACGCTGAGAAAGTACATGACGAACACGGTGCCGAGCGACACGGAGACGATCGATCTCGTCCGGCGCGCCACGGCGGAGAACAGGAAAGCGATCCCGGCGAAGGTCAGATGCATCATCAGCACCGCGAGCTCGAGCAGGAAGAACGCCTTGTAAGGCAGATCCTGGTCGGACGCGAATTGAAAGCCGATCAGAGACGACACGACGATGACGAAGTTAAACAGCAGGACGTTCGCAAGGACGGCTAGCCCTTTCTGCGCGATGATCGTCCGTCGCGAGATCGGCAGCGCGAGCAGAAACTCCGCCGTCTTCTCGTTCTGCTCCTTGGCGATGATGCCCGATGCCAGCAGGGCCGCGTAGATGCTCCCGAGCAGCGTCGTCATGAGATGAATCTCGATCCCGTAGAACCCCAGCAGGGTGCCGAGGCTGAGCCGGTCCATGCCGAATGCCTTCTGCATGCCTTCCGGAACGGCATTGACGAGGTTATCCATGTTCGCCTGCTCCTTCGCCATCGACGGGAAGATGCTTAAGTACATGAGAATAATGCCCGCGATAATGATGCTCCATATGATGAGGCTCCGTAAATTCCGTTTGAACTCTCTTCTGAACAGCATGGCGATCACGCTCCGTTATTTCATGTAATAGTGCAGGAATATCTCGTCGAGCGACGGCTCCTCGATCAGCATATCGCTGAAGGGAAGTTCGGCCACGCCTTGCACGAAGCTTCGCAAATCGCCTTCGTACAGCAGCTTCAGATGCGTGCCGAGGATCTCTTGCTTGACGATGCCGCGAATTCCCGACAGGTCGATGCTTTCGGGCTGCTGCACGGCGAACGTAATATGCCGCAGGTTGTTGCGCATCAGGTTCTCGATCGTCTCGACCTTGATCAGCGCGCCTTCCTTGATAATCGCGACGCGATCGCACATGCGCTGCACCTCGCTGAGCACGTGCGAGGAGAAGAAGATCGTCGTCCCTTTGGCGCGTTCTTCCTTGAGGAGCTCGAAGAACGTATTTTGCATCAGCGGGTCGAGTCCCCCTGTCGGTTCGTCCAGAATCAGCAGCTTGGGCTCATGAAGCAGCGCTTGTACGATGCCGGTTTTCTTCCGGTTGCCGAAGGATAGATCCTCGATTTTGCGGGACAGGTCGAGATCGAGCCGTTCGGCAAGTTCGGCGATTCGTTTCTCGTTCCGGCAGCGATGGAACGACGCGGAGAAACGGAGCAGGTCGATGACCTTCATGTCGTCGTAATAGAAAACCTCCGAGGGCAGGTAACCGATACCCTCTCGAATCTCCTTGGAATGCGCCACGATGTCCTTGCCGAAGATGCGCGCGCTGCCCGAGGTAGGGAAGATGATGTTGAGAAGCGTTCGGATCGTCGTGCTCTTCCCCGCGCCGTTCGGTCCGATGAATCCGAATACTTCGCCTTCTTCGATGGAGAAGGTGATGTCTTTGATGCCCCGGCTTTTGCCGTAGGTCTTGCTCAGCCGCTCGATGTCCACGATCGGTTTCAAGGGGATGACCTCCTTAGAATGGAAGGGAGACGAGCCGTGTTGACTGCCCAGTCAACTTAGTTATAGCTCGATTTGACTCTCCAGTCAACACAAAGTTGGTTGAGTTTTCTGACAAAATAAATCATCTCAACGATAGGATGAAAAGCATTTGGTATGAAATGGTGTCTAAATACGAACTATCGGAGATAATCCGATGTTAATGTTCGTGTTTTTGCGTTGACATTCCACGTGAGGATTGATAAACTAGAGATAGTTAACTTGATAAAAATTTGTCGATTCATCTCGTATATCCTTGGGAATCAGGCCCGAGAGTATCTACCCGAAAACCTCAATTTTCGGACTACGAGTCATTGCCGCGAAGGATCCAGGTTGCCGCCAAGACGGGGCAGCCTGATGTTGTCTTCACGTACCTGCCTCTCATTCCGGTCATCGGATGGAGAAGCCGGGAACGCCTTCGCCGCAGGTCTCGTGGGATCCCGAAGCATGCCAGGTTTTTGGAGCGATGCTGAGGGATTTTTTTGCGGAATTTTACCTATGAAGGGGTGTCGTAAGCAAATGGCGGTACAAGTGGGCGTTATCATGGGCAGCAAGTCGGATTGGGATACGATGAAGCTTGCCTGCGACGTTCTGGACGAACTGCAAATTCCGTACGAGAAGAAGGTTGTCTCTGCGCACCGGACGCCGGATCTGATGTTCGAATACGCGGAAAGCGCCGCGGAGCGCGGTTTGAAGGTCATTATCGCTGGGGCGGGGGGAGCCGCTCACTTGCCCGGCATGGTCGCTGCCAAGACGATCCTGCCGGTTATTGGCGTTCCGGTCAAGTCGTCGAACTTGAACGGCCTCGACTCGCTGCTTTCCATCGTGCAGATGCCAGGCGGCATCCCGGTGGCGACCGTGGCGATCGGCAATGCGGGCGGCACGAACGCCGGACTGCTGGCGGGCCAAATCATCGGCGCCTTCGATCCGGAGGTACAAGCCCGCGTGCAGGCGCGCCGCGATCGGATTCAGCGCGAAGTGCTGGAAAGCAGTGAGACGCTATGAGCGAAACGGCTAAAGATATGAAAGTGATTTTGCCGGGATCGACGATCGGCATCCTGGGCGGCGGCCAGCTGGGACGGATGATGGCGAACGCAGGCAGCGCGATGGGCTACCGCTTCGTCGCCTTGGACCCGACGCCTGACGCGCCTTGCGGGCAAGTCGCCCGGCAGATCGTCGCGGCGTACGATGACCGCGATGCCGCCAAGGAGCTTGCCGAGCGCGCGGACGTCATTACGTATGAGTTCGAGAACGTCGATGCCGGCGTCGCGGCAATGCTGATGGAGCAGTCTTACGTGCCGCAGGGCAGCGAGCTGCTTTACACGACGCAGCATCGTCTGCGGGAGAAACGGGCGATCGAAGCGGCAGGCGTGAAGGTGGCGCCTTATGCGGAGGTTCGCAGCGCGGACGAGCTTCGCGAGGCGGTCTCGCGCTTCGGCCTCCCCTGCGTGCTGAAGACGGCGACGGGCGGTTACGACGGCAAAGGACAGTGGGTCATTCGCGGCGAGGCCGAGGTCGACGAAGCGTTCGAGACGCTGAACCGGGCGGGCACCGAGCTGGTCGTGGAGCAATTCATCCGTTTCCAGAAGGAACTATCCGTCATCGCGGCGCGCAGTCCGCAGGGAGAGATTCGGACGTTCCCGGCGGCGGAGAACATTCACGTCGATAATATTTTGCATCTGTCCATCGTGCCGGCGCGCATCGACGCGGAGCTTCAGCGGGAGGCCGAGCGGCTTGCGGCGCGCATCGCGGAAGGGCTCGGCGCCGTCGGACTCATCGCGGTCGAGCTGTTCCTGACGGAAGACGGCGAGCTGTTCGTGAACGAGCTGGCGCCGCGTCCGCACAACAGCGGGCACTACACGATGGAAGCTTGCCGGACGTCGCAGTTCGAGCAGCATGTGCGCGCGGTGTGCGGATTGCCGCTGGGGGACACGTCGCTGCTGACGCCGGTCGTCATGGTGAACGTGCTCGGGGAGCATGTGGAGCCGCTGCTCGCGCTGGTCGCGGAGCAGGATGCTTCGGCCGAACGTTTGGGCGTCGCGCCTAAAATTCATTTATATGGGAAACATGAAGCCAAACCTAAACGCAAAATGGGACATGTCAACGTGCTCGCCGAGAATGCGGAGCAAGCGCTGGCGTGGATCTCTGAAACGAATATTTGGAGGGTTTAATTGATGCTACAGCGTTACAGCAGACCGGAAATGAGAGCGATTTGGACCGAAGAGAACAAATTCAAAGCCTGGCTCGAAGTGGAGCTTTGCGCCTGCGAAGCTTGGGTGGAGCTGGGTATTATCCCGCGCGAGGACGTTGTCGCGCTTCGCGAGAAAGCGACGTTCGATATCGACCGCATCAATGAAATCGAACTGGAGACCCGCCATGACGTGATCGCGTTCACGCGCGCGGTGTCCGAGACGGTCGGCCCCGAGCGCAAATGGGTGCACTACGGCTTGACGTCCACGGACGTCGTCGATACGGCGATGGGCTACCTGCTCCTGCAAGCGAACGAAATCCTCGAGAAAGACATCGAGAACTTCATCGAAATTCTCCGCGGCCAAGCGGTTGCTTATAAAGATACGGCCATGATGGGCCGTACGCACGGCGTGCATGCCGAGCCGACGACGTTCGGCCTCAAGCTCGCCCTATGGTACGAAGAGATGAAACGGAACCTGGAGCGCTTCCGCCATGCGGCGAACGGCGTGCAATTCGGCAAAATCTCCGGCGCTGTCGGCACGTACGCCAACATCGATCCGTTCGTCGAAGAATTCACCTGCCGCAAGCTCGGCATCACGCCGGCTCCGATCTCGACGCAGACGCTGCAGCGCGACCGCCATGCCGAATATATGGCGACGCTGGCGCTGGTCGCAACGTCGCTCGACAAGTTCGCGACGGAAATCCGCGCCCTGCAGAAGAGCGAATTCCGTGAAGTGGAAGAGCCGTTCGCGAAGGGCCAGAAGGGCTCGTCCGCGATGCCGCACAAGCGCAACCCGATCGGCTGCGAGAATATCTCCGGTCTGTCCCGCGTCATTCGCGGCCATATGCTGACGGCGTACGAGAACGTGACGCTTTGGCATGAGCGCGATATCAGCCATTCCTCGGCGGAACGTATCATCCTGCCGGATGCGACGATGCTGCTGAACTACATGCTGAACCGTCTTGGCAACATCCTGAAGAACCTGCAAGTGTTCCCCGAGAACATGAAACGCAACATGCAGCGTACGTTCGGCGTGCCGTTCTCCGGCCGCGTCATGACGAAGCTGATCGACAAAGGCTTCAGCCGCGAGCAAGCGTACGACACCGTACAGCCGCGCGCGATGCAGGCATGGGAAGAACAGCGCCAATTCCGCGACATCATCGAGTCGACGCCGGAGATCACGAGCCAGCTGTCGGCCGACGAGATCGCCGATTGCTTCAATCCGGCTTGGCATTTGAAGCATGTCGATACGATATTCAAGCGGCTTGAACTTATTTAAAAGCATACTCCGCATGAGAAAACGTCTTTCGATCGCTGTTGTACCCGGAATTTTTTGAATTTATCCTGTTCGGAGAAATTCCGGGTACAAAGGCGAACGCTTCAGGTGATTAGTGCATTTCTAGGCTGGGCCTGGGAATGCAGCATTCACCTTAGCTTCTACAGACTGTTTTCTCCTGCTCCGTACAAACCTTTTAAAAAAATTTCAAGCCCTTGAATGGGGCAGGAGGAGAGGGAGAAATGACGCAAGCATTGTCCACGGCCGCGGAATATATCAAGGCGCCGCTTATTTATAAAGGCAAGGTTCGTGAACTGTATGATCTCGGCGAGCATTTCCTGATCGTCGTGACCGACCGCATCAGCGCGTTCGACTACGTGCTGGATCCGGCCGTGCCGGAGAAGGGGAACGTGCTGAACCGCCTGTCGGCTTTCTGGTTCGAGCAGACGGCGGAACTCATGGCCAATCACGTCGTTCACACGGACGTGCATCGGCTGGGGGATCTCGTGACGAAGCCGGAATTGCTCAAGAACCGCATCATGGTGACGAAGAAAGCGGAGCGGATCGACATCGAATGCGTCGTGCGCGGCTATATCACAGGCGGCGGTTGGAGACAATATGTGAACGCATCGGGAATTAACGGCATCGAGCTTCCGGCCGGCCTGCGGAAGAACGAACGCTTCGCGGCGCCGATCTTCACGCCGGCGGCGAAGAACGACGTCGGCCATGACGAGGACATCCCGTTCGCGCGCATGCAGGAGATGGTCGGCGCCGAGCTCGCCGAGGAGCTTCGCGACAAAAGCATCCGGCTGTACGAATTCGCCCGCGCGTTCTGCGAAGAACGCGGCATCATCCTGGCGGACTGCAAATTCGAATTCGGCCTTATCGACGGCAAAGTCATCCTGATCGACGAGATCTTCACGCCGGACTCCTCCCGTTTCTGGGCGAAAGCGAACTATGCGTTCGACATCGAAATCGACAGCATGGACAAAGAACCGGTTCGCACGTACCTGCTCGGATCCGACTGGGACCGCGACAGCAAGCCGGCTCCGCTGCCGGAAGCGGTCGTTCAAGAAACGACCAACCGCTATCTGGCGATCTACGAAGCGCTGACCGGCAAGCCGCTGAACTAGCGGGCTTGTTCAGTCAGAGCCGGTCAGAGCCAGTCAGAGCTAGTCAGAGCCGGTCAGAGCCAGTCAGAGCGGCAGCTCAGGGCGAGCCAGGGCGACAGCCCAGTGCGAGTCAGAGCGAAGCAAGGCTCGGCACTTACTTGTCCGTGGCCTTGGGCTAATGCGATCCGCTCCAAAGTTGCACAATATGCAACAATTCAGCGTCTAGAACAGGCCGGTAAGCTCCAAAGTTGCTCAATATGCAACAATGAGGCACGGAAAGTTACGTTTGAGCCTGTTTCGGGACTAGAAAGCTGTATTAAGTGCAACAATCGAGCGATTTCAGCTAATTCGCGGGCTGAAAATTGCACGATGTGCAATATTCGGGCGTGCGCTTAGCTTCTGCTGAGCAGGGCCTGGTGCTGCACGAGTTGTATAGCTAGCCTGGATTGCGTGGATTGCGCTCAGGCGAACGCGTTCGAATACTTGCACCAATTCCAACAACACGCGGGACAAGCAAAGATGCCCCGCATCACATAAATCGCCGTGCGGCGCCACCCAGCCGGCACGCAGCAACTCGCCGAGCGGCGGAAAACTCGCCGGCCCAAAGGCAACCGCCAAGCGGCACAAGCCCGCTGGCCAAAAAATCAACAACGCCAAGCGGCGCAAGCCCGCGGCGCAATGTACCACCCGGCGGCGCACAGGCCGCCGGTGAATAACCCGCCGCGCGCGGCGAAAGCCCGCGCAGCGCGCATGCCGCTCCCAAGAGCATCATGCAAAAAGGTGTACCCGGATGGGTGGAGCAAATGCGGGATTCCCGACGAAGAGCGTTAGCGATCGCCTTTGAACTTGGGAAACAACCGCGAGGTTATTGTTCACGTTTCCCCAAGTTCAACAGCGACGGAGGCGGGAACTCCCGGCATTTGCGGAACGCTCCCATCCAAGCAATCAACCATTTTCCAGGAGGCGACCCCCCTAATGAAGGCTAAAGTCTACGTAACGATCAAAGAGAACGTGCTCGACCCGCAAGGCAGCGCCGTACAAGGCGCCCTGCACACGATGGGCTTCGAGGAAGTCGGCAAAGTCCGCATCGGCAAGTACATGGAGCTGAACCTGGATACGTCCGACCGAGCAGAAGCCGAAGCGCGCGTGACGGCGATGTGCGAGAAGCTGCTCGCGAATACGGTCGTTGAAGACTTCCGCTTTGAATTGGAGGGGTAACACGATGAAGTTCGCGGTAATCGTTTTTCCAGGCTCCAACTGCGATATCGACTGCTACAAAGCAGTCGAAGATACGATCGGCCAAGAGGTCGACTACGTATGGTATACGGCGACAGACCTGTCCGCTTATGACGCGATTCTCGTGCCCGGCGGTTTCTCGTACGGCGATTACCTGCGCTGCGGCGCGATCGCGCAATTCGCTCCGGTCATGAACGAAGTGGTGAAAGCGGCGGAAGCCGGCAAGTTCATCCTCGGTATCTGCAACGGGTTCCAAATTCTGACGGAAGCAGGCCTGCTCCCTGGTGCGCTGCTCCGCAACAGCGGCATGAAGTTCAGATGCCACCAAACGCCGCTCGAAGTCGTGAACAACGGCACGGCATTCACCAACCAATACAGCCAAGGCGAGATCATCAACATTCCGATCGCGCACGGCGAAGGCAACTACTACTGCGACGACGAGACGCTCGCGCAGCTTGAAGCGAACAACCAAATCGTGTTCCGGTATGCGGGCGACGATAACAACCCGAACGGATCGCTTAAGAATATCGCCGGCATCAGCAACGAGCGCGGCAACGTGGTCGGCATGATGCCGCATCCGGAGCGCGCGGTGGATCAACTGCTGGGCTCGGAAGACGGCAAACGGATGTTTACATCGATTTTGAACGCATGGAGGGAACAACATGGCGCAGCAGTTAACGGCTAAGGAGCCGACGGCGGAACAAATCGCGGATCAGCGCATTTACACGCAGTTTGGCGTAACGGATTACGAGTACGAATTGATTTGCGGTTTCCTCGGACGCAAGCCGAATTACACCGAGATCGGCGTATTCAGCGTCATGTGGTCGGAGCACTGCTCCTACAAGAACTCCAAGAAGATTCTGAAGAAGTTCCCGATCGACGGCCCGAAGGTCCTCATGGGACCGGGCGAAGGCGCGGGCATCGTGGATATCGGGGACAACCAAGCGGTCGTGTTCAAAATCGAATCGCATAATCATCCGTCCGCGGTTGAACCGTACCAAGGCGCGGCAACGGGCGTCGGCGGCATTATCCGCGACATTTTCTCGATGGGCGCGCGTCCGGTAGCGCTGCTGAACAGCCTGCGTTTCGGCAACCTGGAAAACGCGCGCGTTAAATATTTGTTCGAGCACGTGGTCGGCGGTATCGCCGGTTACGGGAACTGCATCGGTATCCCGACCGTGGCGGGCGAAGTCATGTTCGACGAGAGCTACGAGGGCAACCCGCTCGTCAACGCGATGTGCGTCGGCCTCATCGATCACGACAAAATCCAGCGCGGCGTGGCCAAAGGCGTAGGCAATCCCGTGTTCTACGTAGGTCCTGCGACAGGCCGCGACGGCATCCACGGCGCGACGTTCGCTTCCGTCGAACTCTCCGAAGAGTCCGAAGAGAAGCGTACGGCCGTCCAAGTCGGCGATCCGTTCATGGAGAAGCTGGTTATGGAAGCGACATTGGAACTGATCGATTCCGGCATCGTGGTCGGCATTCAAGATATGGGCGCGGCGGGCCTGACCTGCTCCAGCGCGGAGATGGCATCCAAAGCCGGCAACGGCCTGGAGCTCTACCTCGACGAGGTGCCGCAGCGCGAAGAAGGCATGACGCCGTACGAAATGATGCTGTCCGAGTCGCAGGAGCGCATGCTCTTCGTCGTCGAGCCGCAGCATGAAGCGCAAGCGCAAGAAATTTTCGACCGTTGGGGCATTATCTGCGTGAAGGTCGGCAAAGTTACGGATGACGGACGTCTCCGCTTGTTCCACCAAGGCGAGGAAGTCGCCGACATGCCGGTCAAAGCGCTCGTCGACGAGTGCCCGATGTACGACAAACCGTCCAAGGAGCCTGCTTACTATGCAGCGAACGCGGCGATCGACACGACGGCTTACCCGGAAGTAACGGATCTGACGGATGCACTGAAACAAGTACTCGGTTCGCCGACGGTGGCGAGCAAAGAGTGGGTCTACAACCAATACGATTACATGGTGCGCACGAGCACGGCGGTTCAACCGGGCTCCGACGCGGCGGTCGTCACGATTCGCGGCACGCGCAAGGCGCTCGCGATGACGACGGACTGCAACGGCCGTTACGTGTTCCTCGATCCGGAAGTCGGCGGGCAAATCGCCGTCGCCGAAGCGGCGCGCAACATCGTCTGCTCGGGCGCGGAACCGCTCGCGATCACGGATAACCTGAACTTCGGCAACCCGGAGAAGCCGGAAGTGTTCTGGCAAATCGAGAAAGCCGCGGACGGCATCTCCGAAGCCTGCCGCGTGCTGGATACGCCGGTCATCGGCGGCAACGTCAGCCTGTACAATGAAAATGCCAAAGGCGCGATCTACCCGACGCCGGTTATCGGCATGGTCGGCCTCGTGCAAGACGTGGACCACATCACGACGCAAGGCTTCAAAGCCGAAGGCGACGTCATCATCCTCGCCGGCGAAACGAAGCACGAGCTTGGCGGCAGCGAGCTGCAGTACGTCCTTCAAGGCAAGAGCGAAGGCCGTCCGCCGCAAATCGACCTCGCGGTCGAGAAGAAGCTGCAGCAGGGCGTGCTTGGCGCGATCAAGCAAGGCCTTGTCGCATCGGCGCATGACCTTTCCGAAGGCGGCCTGGCCGTCGCGGTCGCGGAATCCGCGATCAGCGGCAAGCTCGGCGCCGAAGTCAATGTCGTGACTGACCTGCGCGCGGACGCTGCGCTGTTCAGCGAAACCCAATCCCGCATCCTGCTTTCGGCGAAAGCGGATCAAGCGGACAAGCTTGCGCAATACCTGACGGAGCAAGGCGTTCCGAATGCAATCATCGGCGTCGTACGCAGCAGCGGACTGATCATCAACATCAATGGCAAACCGGGCGTCAATGCGCCGGTTGAGCAACTGGAGAAGGTCTGGAAGGATGCGATTCCATGTCTGATGAAAAAATAAAACAGCTGCCGAAGCTGTGGTTGGGCGATCATTACAACGAAGGCATCGGCCGCGATGATATTTTCGATAAATTGCGCGAGGAGTGCGGGGTGTTCGGCGCGTTTAACGTGCCGGACGCCTGCTCGCTCGGCTACTACGGTCTTCATGCCTTGCAGCACCGGGGCGAAGAAAGCGCGGGGATGGCCACGGTGGAATCCGCCAGCGGCAAGTTCTCGTACCATCGCAACATGGGTCTCGTGAAGGAAGTGTTCGACCAAACCGCGCTGGAAGGCCTGCCCGGCGACCGCGTCATCGGGCATGTCCGGTATTCGACGGCCGGCGAGAGCAAGCTGGCGAATGCGCAGCCGTTGATCTTCAAATACCGGGACGGCGACCTCGGCGTCGCCACGAACGGGAACATCGTCAATGCACCTTCGATCCGCAAGGAATTGGAGATGCAGGGCTCGATCTTCCAAACGACGAGCGACACGGAAGTCATCGCGCATCTGATCGCGCGTTCGAGCAAGGACTTCGTCAGCGCGGCGAAGGATGCGCTGCAGCGCATTATCGGCGGCTTCGCGTTCCTCATCATGACGAACGACAAGCTGCTGGTCGCTTCCGATCCGCACGGCC
The DNA here is from genome assembly GCF_009909195.1 of Paenibacillus sacheonensis. GTDB lineage: Bacteria > Bacillota > Bacilli > Paenibacillales > Paenibacillaceae > Paenibacillus_Z > Paenibacillus_Z sacheonensis. Next base: position 66,339 of record NZ_JAAAMU010000024.1, on the reverse strand, counting down.
TGCGACCGCTTGTCATGGGTCGTTTGGGCGACGGCTACGTGTTCGCGTCGGAGACGTGCGCGCTGGAAACCGTGGGCGCCGAGTACGAACGTGACGTGCAGCCGGGCGAGCTGCTCGTTCTGGATAAGGACGGCCTGCGCGTCGATCGTTTCGAGAAGCTGGAGCGCCGCGCCACGTGCGCGATGGAATACATTTATTTCGCCCGTCCCGACAGCGACATCAACGGCATCAACCTCCACTCCGCCCGCAAGCGGATGGGACGCCAGCTGGCGTTGGAATCGTTTATCGATGCGGATATCGTGACCGGCGTGCCGGACTCCAGTATCTCGGCGGCAATCGGCTATGCCGAGCAAACGGGGATTCCATACGAGTTGGGACTGATCAAGAACAAATACACGGGCCGGACGTTCATCCAGCCTTCGCAGGAGCTGCGCGAGAAGGGCGTCAAGATGAAGCTGTCCGCCGTCCGCAAAGTGGTGGAAGGCAAACGCGTCGTGATGATCGACGATTCGATCGTCCGCGGCACGACCTCCCTGCGTATCGTCAACATGCTTCGCGAAGCCGGCGCGACGGAAGTGCATGTGTGCATCACGTCGCCGCCGTTCAAGAATCCCTGCTACTACGGCATCGATACGCCGGACCGCAAGGAGCTTATCGCTTCGCAGAAGACGGTGGAAGAGATTCGTCAGGCCATCAATGCGGATTCGCTGTACTTCTTAAGCAACGAAGGTTTCATCGAGGCGGTTGGCGGCAACGACGGCGAGTACAACCGGGGCATGTGCCTCGCTTGCTTCGACAACGATTATCCGACGCCGGTCGATCCGACTTCGGAGAAGAGCTGCAGCTGCTAGGGAGCTGCGGGATGGGGCTACGGGGGGCGGCCTCCGGCCGATGTGAGTCTCCGATCGCTGTTGTAGATGGAGTTCTTTGAATTTCAACCTTTGCGGTTGAATTCCATCTACAAAGGCGACCACTTGCGTTTCTCCGACTTCACATCGGCCTCCGGCCTCTTCGCTGCGCTCGACCATTTTTATAAGACCGGGGGAGCTTGCGCGTTTTTATGCGCGCTCTCGCTTTTTAAATAGAGATTCAACAACCTTCGGGCGACCGGAGGCGGGATTGTCCCGCAAAAACCTTTAAGGAGCTGACCCAGCGTGGCAGAAGCGTATAAACAAGCCGGCGTCGATATCGCGGCAGGCAACGAAGCGGTCGAACGCATGAAGAAGCACGTGAAGAAAACGTTCCGCCCGGAAGTGCTGACGGACCTTGGCGGTTTCGGCGGACTGTTCGGACTGAACAAAGACAAGTACGAGGAGCCGGTACTCGTATCGGGTACGGACGGCGTAGGCACGAAGCTGAAGGTCGCTTTTGCCATGGACAAGCATGACACGATCGGCATCGACGCCGTTGCCATGTGCGTCAACGATATCATCGTGCAAGGCGCGGAGCCGCTCTTCTTCTTGGATTACCTGGCTTGCGGCAAAGTCGAGCCTGCCAAGATCGAAGCGATCGTCAAAGGCATCGCCGACGGCTGCGTGCAGTCCGGCTGCGCCCTGATCGGCGGCGAAACGGCTGAAATGCCAGGCATGTACCAAGGCGACGAATACGATATCGCGGGCTTCACGGTCGGCATCGTGGACAAGAAGAAGATCATCGACGGCAAGACGATTGGGCCGGGCGACGTCGTGCTGGGTCTGGCATCGAGCGGCATTCACAGCAACGGGTACTCCCTCGTTCGCCGTCTGCTGGTCGACAACTCCGGCTACGGCTTGGACGAGAAACTGCCGGAGCTGGAAGGCAAAACGCTGGGCGAAGTCATCATCGAGCCGACCCGCATCTACGTGAAATCGGTGCTGGAGCTGATCAACCGCGTGACGGTGAAAGGCATGGCGCATATTACGGGCGGCGGCTTCATCGAGAACATTCCGCGGGTGCTGCCGGAAGGCGTCAACGTGGAAATCGCATACGGCTCGTGGCCGATCCAACCGGTCTTCAAGCTGATGCAGGAGAAGGGCGGCATCACGAACCGCGACATGTTCACGACGTTCAACATGGGCGTCGGCATGATCGTCGTCGTCGGCGCCGAGCAGGCGGAAGAAGCGCTTCGCGCCGCGAAAGAGCTCGGCGAGGATGCTTACATCATCGGCAAAGTAACGGAAGGCAGCCGTGTCGTGACCTTCACGGGAGCGGACGTCTAATGGCAGGACTTCGTGTTGCCGTATTCGCCTCGGGCCAAGGAACCAACTTCGGCGCGCTGGCGGAAGCGGCAAAACAACACAGGCTCGATGGCGCAAGCCTCGAGCTTCTTGTTTGTGATCGGCCGGGAGCTCCCGTGGTCGAGCGGGCTCGGGAGGCCGGCATCGATACGTTCGTGTTCCGGCCGAAGGATTATGCGGCGCGCGAAGCGCATGATGCGGAGATTCTCGCGGAGCTTCGGCGCCGCGGAATCGAGCTGATCGTGCTCGCCGGCTACATGCGGATCATCACGCCGGTGCTGGTGGAGCCTTATTACGGCCGGATGATCAACGTGCATCCGTCGCTGCTGCCGGCTTTTCCGGGCGTGAACGGCATGAAGCAGGCGCTCGATTACGGCGTCAAGCTGACCGGCGTCACGGTCCACTTCGTGGACGGCGGCCTCGACAGCGGTCCGATCATCGCGCAGCGTGTCGTCGAGATCGCCGATGGCGAGACCTTGGAGTCGTTGGCCCCGCGCATGCACAGGGCGGAGCAGCAGCTGCTCCCGTGGGTCGTCGGGCGGATCGCCGCCGGCGCGGTGGAGCTGGACGGACGTCATGTAGTTGTGCGATAGACAAGACCGGGAAACGGCGTTTTCGGGCACAAGAGGTGCACCAAGCAGCATTACATCGGCGGAATTCGGTAGAACAGAACCTATAGAAGAAGCGGGCTCGCAGCAGCCGCGCACTATATCATTCAGGAGGTATCATTGTGACTATTCGCAGAGCACTGATCAGCGTATCGGACAAGACGGGAATTGTGGAATTTTCGCGGGCGCTTGCCGGACTGGGCGTTCAAATCATTTCGACGGGCGGAACGGCGAGCCTGTTGGAAAAGGAAGGCGTGCCGGTCATCGGCATCTCCGACGTAACGGGTTTCCCGGAAATTCTCGACGGACGCGTGAAGACGCTGCATCCCGCGGTACATAGCGGCTTGCTGGCCGTGCGGGACGACGAAGAACATCAGAAAGCGATGCAGGAGCTCGGCCTGGACTACATCGACCTCGTGGTCGTGAACCTGTATCCGTTCGCGGCGACGATCGCCAAGCCCGGCGTAGCGTACGAAGACGCGATCGAGAACATCGATATCGGCGGCCCGACGATGCTTCGCTCGGCTGCGAAGAACCACGCGTTCGTCACCGTCGTCGTTGACGCGGCGGACTACCAAACCGTGCTCGACGAAGTCAAAGCAGGCGGCGACACGACGCTCGATACGCGCAAAGCGCTGGCGGCGAAAGTATTCCGTCACACCGGCGCGTACGATGCGCTGATCTCCGATTACCTGTCCAAGCTGCAGGGCAACCCGCTGCCGGAGAGCCTGACGGTCACCTACGAGAAAGTACAAGACCTTCGTTACGGCGAAAACCCGCATCAGAAGGCGGCGTTCTACCGCAAACCGCTTGCGGCGCAAGGCAACGTCACGACAGCGGAACAGCTGCACGGCAAAGAATTATCCTACAATAACATCAACGACGCGAACGCGGCGCTGGCCATCGTGAAGGAATTCAACGAGCCGGCCGTCGTCGCTGTGAAGCATATGAATCCTTGCGGCGTGGGCATCGGCCAAGACATCCACGAAGCGTACCAGAAAGCCTACTCCGCGGATCCGACGTCCATCTTCGGCGGCATCGTAGCGGCCAATCGCGAGATCGGCGCGGATACGGCGCAGCTGCTCAGCGAGATCTTCCTGGAAATCGTCATCGCGCCGAGCTTCACGCAAGACGCGCTCGACATTCTCACGAAGAAGAAGAACATTCGTCTGCTGAAGCTCGGCGAGCTGCAAGCGGCCGGGGAGCGCAAGCCGGAATGGCTCGTCACGAGCGTGGACGGCGGCATGCTGGTACAGGAGAGCGACGTGCACAGTCTGACGGAAGACGACATCAAAGTCGTGACGAACCGCAAGCCGACGGAAGAAGAGCTCAAGCAGCTGCTCTTCGGCTGGAAAGTCGTGAAGCACGTGAAGTCCAATGCCATCCTGCTCGCGGCGGACGACATGACGGTCGGCGTGGGCGCAGGCCAGATGAACCGCGTCGGCGCGGCGCGCATCGCAATCGAGCAAGCGGGCGACAAAGCCAAAGGCGCCGTACTGGCGTCCGATGCATTCTTCCCGATGGGCGATACGCTGGAGATGGCCGCGAAAGCGGGCATTACGGCCGTCATCCAGCCTGGCGGCTCCATCAAGGACGAAGAGTCCATCGCGGTCGCGAATGCGAATAACATCGCCATGGTCGTAACGGGCGTTCGTCATTTCAAACACTAGCACGCGGACAGCGGCTTCTAGGAGGGGTTCCTTTGCGTATCATGGTTATTGGCAGCGGCGGACGCGAGCACGCCATCGTTTGGGCGCTTGAGAAGAGCGAGAAGGTAAACAAAATCTTTTGCGCGCCGGGCAACGCGGGCATCGCGGAGCTGGCGGAGTGCGTGCCGATCCCGGTCAACCGGTTCGACGATCTCATCCAATTCGCCTGCGACAACGAAGTCGATCTCGTCGTGGTCGGGCCCGACGATCCGCTTGCGGACGGCATCGTAGACGCGTTCGAAGAGCGCAACATCCCGGTGTACGGTCCGCGGAAGAATGCGGCCGAGATCGAAGGCAGCAAGATTTTCATGAAGAACCTGTTGAAGAAATACAACATCCCGACGGCGAAATACGAGACCTTTACCGATTACGAGTCCGCGCTCGCTTATTTGCGGGAGCAGCAGGCGCCGATCGTCGTGAAGGCCGACGGCCTGGCGGCAGGCAAAGGCGTAACGGTCGCTTACACGATCGAAGAGGCGGAAGAAGCGCTTCGCGGCATGATGGTGGACATGGTATTCGGCCAATCCGGCGGACGCGTCGTCATCGAAGAATTCCTGGAAGGCCAAGAGATGTCCATCCTTGCCTTCGTGGACGGGGCAACCGTGCGCGCGATGGTGCCGGCCCAAGATCATAAGCCGGTCTACGACAACGACAAAGGACCGAATACGGGCGGCATGGGCACCTACTCCCCGCTGCCGCACATCGATCCCGCGCTCGTCGAAGATGCGATCGAGAACATCATCAAGCCGACGGCCAAGGCGATGGTCAGCGAGGGCCGCCCGTTCCGGGGCGTGCTGTTCGCAGGTCTCATGATGACGAAGAACGGCGTCAAGACGATCGAGTTCAATGCGCGCATGGGCGACCCGGAAACGCAGGTCGTGCTGCCGCGTCTCAAGACCGATCTGCTCGACATCATCCTTGCTTCGCTGAACGGCCGTTTGGATCAGCTCGACATCGAATGGAGCGACGAAGCCGCGGTATGCGTCATCGCCGCATCGGAAGGCTATCCGGGACCGTATCCGAAGGGTCTCCCAATTACGGGGCTCGAGGCCGCCAAGGAACAAGGCGCCTTGGTCTTCCACGCCGGCACGGCGCTGAAAGACGGCGCTATCGTCACGAACGGCGGACGCGTGCTTGGCATCGTCGGCCGCGGCCGCGATATCGCCGAAGCTCGCGCCCGCGCGTACGAAGCGGTGTCGGTCATCCATTTCGACGGCATGCACAGCCGTTCCGACATTGCAGCGAAAGCATTGAAATAATAACACCTGCGCAAGTACTCATCCACACGCTGCTTTCATCCTAGGGTTGAATGTAAAGCTGTTCCGTACGTCATTATTGACGGCGGAACGGCTTTTTTGCGTTTATTGGAAACCCTGCCAGCGGAAACCGGCGACATGTTACTTCTTTGTAACGACTGCTTGCTTCGAATCTAGTAAGATGGGGGGATAGAACCTAGAGATAAAGTAGACTGCGAGGGATAACTTCATGCGGCTCACGAGGATGAGAGGAACTATCGGGCGTTTAGCCTGTTCGATAATGGCAACGATGATGATAGGCGGCTTGGCGCTGGCAAGCGGCTGCGGCTTGCAGTCAGTGAAGCCGCAGCACGCGGGCGCCGGAACTAATCTCGCGGCCCATGGCGAGGATACGAATGGATCATCAAACGCGGGGTCTTTGGCCGGCGGCGGAGGATCGGCAGGTCCACCCGGAACAGGGACATCCGGCGGTAATGGGTCGGAGAGCGGCAACAGCCAAGATAACGGCTCCGATACGGGTTCAAATGCGAACGCGGGCACGGGACCAAAGAATTCCGGCAGCGGCTCATCGTCTCAGGATGGCGGTACCGACGCCGCGGGTAAACCGCCGGACGGCCAAACGCAGACGCCTCAGGGAACTTCGGGGGGAGCCAAGCCGCCGCAGACGGGCTCCAAACCGGATACCAAGCCGAGCGGCTCGGATTCGGGCACCAAGGGAGCGACGAAGCCGAATGATGCGGATTCGAAACCGCCTGCAGCGCCGGTTAAGCTGGACAAGCCGACTGAGCCCGCGATGCCGTATAAGGGCAAGCCGGGCGCCAAGCTTGTGGCGCTGACGTTCGACGACGGGCCGGATAACCGGTACACGCCGGCGATTTTGGACGTGTTGAAGGCGAAGGGAGTCCATGCGACTTTCTTCTGCGTCGGTCTCCAGGTTAAGCGCTACGGGGGCGTCATGAAGCGGATCGTGAAGGAAGGCAGCGAAATCGGCAATCATACGTATTCGCATCAAGATTTATCCAAGCTTGACAGCAATCCTATTTTAAATCAAATTAAATGGACGGACACGTTGATCCGGAGGCAGACCGGTTTCGTGCCGAGATTGGTGAGGGCGCCGTACGGCGCTTCGTCTCCCCAGTTGAAGAAAATCGTTGCCGACAATGGGCGATCGCTCGTTTTTTGGACCGTGGATACGCGCGATTGGGATGGCAGCACGATTACGGCCATGCGGGCTAACGTGAACAAAAACACGCATCCCGGCGGCATCATACTTATGCATTCGTTCGGAAGCAAGCATGTTGGCAATACCGTGCAGCTGCTGCCGCTTATCATTAAAGACCTTCAGGCTAAAGGCTATACCTTCGTCACGGTCAGCGAGCTGCTGGACGCCAAGGCCAAGGCGCACGCAAAGACGAACGTGAATTCGAAAGCAAACTCCGGCACGAATACGAAGGCGGACGCTGGTGCAAAGACCGACGCTAACGCAATAGCCGGCGGAAACGCAAAGGCAGAAGTTGAGGACGGTACAGGCGGAAAGACAGAAGCCGGCGCAAAGACGGATACGAAAGCCGATGCAAAAGCCGATACAAAGGCCAATACGAATACAAACGCAAAAGCAGGAACCAACGTTAAGACTGACGCAAATGCTGAGGCAAACACAAATGCAAACACAAATGCAAACAATAATTCGGACACCAATGCTACCACCAAAAACGCAAAGGCAGAGGACAAAAGCGCACTGCCTGCCAAGAAGTAATCGGGAAGGAGCGCCAAACGATTGAGTGTCATACGACGTTATATGCGAGCGGCGTTCCTGCTCGGAGGGCTGGCCGTACTGCTGCTGACCGCAGGCTGCCGGTATACGAAGACGCCGGCGGATCTGCTGATGGCCCCGCGGCCGATGCCGACGAATACGGCATTGGCCGCCGCGTTGAAGAACATTTTGCCCTTGCGCGCCAAGTTGGCGGTCGTCACCCACGAGGCCGCGAACGCGTCGATTCTCGAATTCGACGGCGACGGCGACGGAACGAAGGAAGCTTTCGTCGTCTTCGCGGACGAGACCGGCACGCAGCATGCCATGGTGCTGGAGCAGTCGGCGGGCAGCTGGAGGCAGCGCGTTACGTTCGCGGAATCGTCCGCGTACGGCGTGGACGTGCTGCGGGCGGAGGATCTCGACCGCGACGGCGTGCCCGAGCTGATGATCGGATGGAACCAGTTCGGCGAGCCGCAGCATATTTTGACCCTGTACCATCTGAGCCCGGATCCGCGGGATATCAGCCCGCCGAAGCCGATCGCGGAGCTTCCGTACGATACGATGGGCATCGGCGACGGCAACGGCGACGGCAGTCCGGAGATCGGCCTGATCAACCTGCAAGGGATCAAGATGACCGCGACGATCGGAATGTACCAATTTCGCGGGGACAACGTGAGCAAGATCGCTTCCGCCGGGCTGGACGGCTCGGTGAACGGGTACATCCAGGTGAAGCTGGGCAAGCTCGCCCCGGGCAAATTCGGAATCGTGACGGATGCCGCCATCGGATCGAACTCGTCCACTTCGACGATGCTGGTATGGAATGCAGGCAAGCTGATCCAAGTCTTCCCGCCGCCGACATCCGGCGACGAGAACGTGCAGACGAACGCGAACGCGGTGCTGAGCGGCGACGGCAACGGCGACGGGATGCTCGAGGTGCATAAGCTTCGGGAAGCGCCGGGACAGTCGGAGGGCGTTCCTTACAGCGATCTGCTGTGGATCGAGGAGTACAAGCAGTGGAACGGCTCGGATGATTTTGCCGTCGTCGGCAGCCGGTACACCGATGCGGCGAGCGCGTATGCCATCCAGATTCCGCCGTCGTGGAGCGAGTATACGTTCAGAAGGCCGCTCGTTGGCGGCAGAAGCGATATTGCGCTGGATGCCTATAACGAAACAACCGGCGCCCGGGAAGAAATATTGACCGTGCACGTCGTGCCGATCGGCGATTGGGGCAGCCAGGAAGGGAAGCTGCAGGACGAGGACAGCCGGTATCTGGAGCTCGGCCGCGGGAGCGGACTCGTCTATTACGCAGTTTGGCACGATAAGCTTCCGGACGAGCAGGAGCAGACCGGGACTTCGGTCCAAGGAACCTTCCCGCCGGACGAGGCGGAAATGAAGCGGTTGTTTAAACAGCTGCAATAAAGCGGATTGGTAAGCGGATTGGTTTGCGTGAACGACCGGAGGTTGGACATGCAGCATTCCGATAGAGAAGCGGATTGGTTTGCGTGAACGACCGGAGGTTGGACATGCAGCATTCCGATAGAGAAGCGGATTGGTTTGCGTGAACGACCGGAGGTTGGACATGCAGCATTCGGCTCAGACGATAGATTAAAGGGGGGACGGCCGCATGCGGGTACTATTTTTGGAGGACGAAGAGGCGATTCGCGGGTTTGTCCGCATTAATTTGAAGCGCAACGGCATGGAGGTCACGGAGGCCGAGGACGGAGAAACAGCGCTGGCGCTAGCGGAGTCGGCCGTTCCGCCTTTCGATATTGCATTGCTTGACGTCATGCTGCCAACGATCAGCGGCTTTGAGGTATGCGAGCGGCTGCGGCAGCTTTTCCCGCGCATGGGGATCATCATGCTGACGGCAAAGTCTCAGGAGGAGGACAAGATCCGGGGACTGGAGCTTGGCGCCGACGATTACGTACAGAAGCCGTTCAGCCCGGGCGAACTTATCGCCAGGCTGAATGCGTTGAAGCGACGCATGATGCCGGTCGGCGAAGAACAGGCCGGCTCGGCAGAGGCGTGGGGGCTCGCCGTCGGAGTCGTCGACCCGAATCGGGAACGCGTACACACGGATGGCGCAGAAGACCGGCGAACCGGCTTTGCGGAAGCAGGGCAAAGCGCCTTGCACGGCGTCGGCGATGGACAGGCTGCCGGAGCGCAGCCTCCCGGGGCGGCTGCAGGGCAAGCCGTTCAGCCGGCTGGCGGAACTGCGCACGGCGGCGGCGATGCCGCAGGCGACGCGGCGCGGCCGAACGACCGGCCAGGCGCGGCCGGCCACCAGCGCCAGGCTCGTCCCGGGGACATCGCATCCGGACCGTTTCTGCTGTCTTCGGCCGAACGGCGCTTGTGGAAAGATAACGCCGAGATCGTGCTGACCCCGACCGAGTGGACGCTCGTGAAGCTGCTCATGGAACGGGAGGGCGAAGGCCTGAGCCGGGACGATATTTTGAATGCGGTATGGGGACGCCATTATGTCGGGGATTTGAAAATCGTCGACGTGAATATCCGGCGCATCCGGCAGAAGATCGAGATCCAGCCGTCCGATCCCAAGCATATCGAGACGCTGTGGGGCTTCGGCTACCGTTGGAACCGGAGCGACGGTCAATGACCGGCATCACCAGCCTCCGCACCCGGATCGTCTGGAGCTACGGCGTGCTGATCGTGCTCGTCGTGGTGATGCTGGGCTCCTTATTCGGCACGCTCGTGTGGAACTACTACTATTCCAGCGCCGTCAGCTCCGTGCTCCAACGCGCGCAGACGGAGGCGGCGCTGCATAATCGGATGATCGCCGACGAGCCGATGAAGGAGAAGGCGCGCTACATGCTGCAAAACATGACCGTCGGCACGGCGCATCTGCAGCTGCTTACCGGCTCCGGCGCGATCGTCATCGACAGCGACGGCTTCGGCGGCGGCGGCGCGACGCTGGATACGCCGGATGTCCGCCAGGCCATGGCGCATGACAGGGGAATATGGCGCGGTCGGGATCCGATCACGAACGAGCGAATCATCGCGGTGACGCTGCCTGTCAAGGAAGGCAACCGCGTCACGGCCATGTTCCGCTATACCGCTTCGCTGGTGACGCTGGATCGGATCATTCGCAATATTCTGTGGCTGACGGTGCTGGTCGGCTCGTTCGTCGTGCTGCTGTTCTTTACGATGAGCGTTCTGATCGCGAACCGCATCGCAAGACCGATCCGCAACCTGACGAAGGTCGCCGAGAAGATGGCGGAGGGCGATTGGAGCCGAAGAGCCGCGCTGCATGATCGCGACGAGATCGGGCGATTGGCGGATACGCTCAACACGATGGCGTCGGAGCTGACCCGCAGGGAGAAGCTGAAGGAAGATTTTATTTCCTCCATCTCGCATGAACTGCGCACGCCGCTCACGTCCATCAAGGGTTGGAGCGAGACGCTGGCTTCCGGCGACCCGACCGACGTGGAGGAGCTGAATATGGGCCTCACCATCATAGATCGGGAGACGGAGCGCTTGTCCGGGCTTGTCGAGGATTTGCTCGATTTCTCCAAGCTGTACGCCAAGAGCACCGTCCTGCATCCGGAAACGCTGGACATCCGCAGGACGCTCGGGGAGACGCTGCGGCAGTTCGAGGCGCGCGGGCAGCGGGAGAGCGTGGCGATCCGCGGCGACATCGGCGATGTTCCGCTGCTGGCCAAGGTCGACGCGGACCGCATGAAGCAGGTGTTCATCAACGTGCTCGACAACGCGCTTAAGTTCACGCCCAAGGGCGGCTCGATCAACGTGAACGCGGGGCAGGAAGAAGGCTTTGTCCGCATGTCCATCCGAGATTCCGGCATCGGCATTCCGCCCGAAGATTTGCCGCATGTGACGGAGAAGTTTTATAAGGGCTCCAGTCAGCGCTCCGGCAGCGGGCTCGGGCTTGCGATCTGCAAGGAAATCGTCGAGCTGCACGGCGGCGATTTCCGGCTCGAGAGCGTCGTGGACGTAGGCACGACAGTCACGATTCGGCTGCCGCTGCTGACCGAGGTGCAGCAGCAAGTCGAGTAAGCAGGAAGCGGGCGTGCGCTTCGAGGCAAGGTAAACAACCAAGCAGGAGCATGAATAAAGCCCGGCAGGATTCGCTCGAACGACGAGCGGAACCTGGCCGGGCTTTTGCGCTATTCCTTATAAAACAGCGACTTGCGCTTGTTCGTGACAAACGCGATGGCGATTAAGGCGAGACAAACGACGCTGACCGGCAGCCAATGTTGGCCGATCCAATGGAGCAAGGCTTGCATAGAAGCGCCTCCCCTGGCAAGTTTTACAATTGGAACTAGTATGCCACGTTCGTCGGCCTCTATGCGGCGCGGCGGTAATGGTCGCTGCCGGCCTAAGTTTTATCCGTACATGTGATCTGCTTCGCACGCCGCGCCAGTGGATAAGGATGGACAAAATGGAGATGCTTTTATAGGATGGCGGACTCGGCTCGGGCTGCATGAAGTGCTAAAGCGCGACATGGCCATACTTGCCGGGCGCAGGCAGTCGGCAGCCGTGTATTCCAACAGCGAGCCAATCTAATCTATAGAACGCGCGGAGGGATAAACACATGGATCCACTATATACCGCTTCCGTCATGGTCACGGGCGGACGCGAAGGCAAGCTTACTTCGAGCGACGGCGTGTTGAATCTTGATCTTGTGATGCCGAAGGAGCTGGGCGGCGCAGGCGGCGCGGCGACCAATCCGGAGCAGCTGTTCGCGGCCGGTTACGCGGCTTGCTTCGAAAGCGCGCTGAATCTCGCTTGCCGGCAGAAGAAGGTCAAGTTCGACGGCACCTCGGTGACGGCGCATGTCACCATCGGGAAGGACGAGACCGGAGGCTTCGAGCTGGCGGTCGCCCTGGACGTTACGCTGAAGGGCGTCGACGCGGGGCTCGCCAAAGAGCTGACGGAGGACGCGCATCAGATCTGTCCGTACTCCAAGGCAACGAAAGGCAACATCGACGTGGCGATTCGCGTCGTCTGACGGAAGCACCGTTCGGGCATGAGCCCGGCCGGTGCTTTTTTACGTCAACGAAGGGAGAGCGGAGTAGGAGAAGCGGGGAAAGCGGGGAAAGCGAGTAAAGTGGGAGAAGCTGGAGAAGCGAGAGAAGCAAGGAAAGCAGGGAAAGCAGGAAAAGCAGGAAAAGCGGTTGAAGCGCGAAAAGCTGACGTTGGCTCATAATATCGTTTTAGCATTGCTGGCCAGATGCAGTAAAAGCTGGCTTTGGCTCATAATATCGGCTCTAAATGCTGGTCTGATGGGGCAAGCTGCTTTTCGTGCAGCGCTGTCGTTTCTTGCCATGAAATGCAGCGAGCGAACGGATGGCCGCTCCATGTTCGGCGCTCATCACGCCCTCGCGGCCAGCCGAAAAAAAGACTGCCCGGAGGCAGTCTTAGGATGTAGAAACCGCTGCGTGTTAAGGGAGTTCAACAGCAGGAAACAGCAGCGGAAGTAATTGAGCGTTCAACTTGAATCCGGTCGGGCGCCTAACGGGTGCCAGCGGTGCTAATCGTCCGAAAATACAGCTAAATTTACGCTAACGATTGTGGCTGGCGTTATTTGGCGTATAGGAGCTGATTTGTACGGGATAATCTCGCAATAAGCCCCCTGGCAAGCGTTAGCGATATGAAAGGGTCATTTTGAACCGTTTAGCCCTCCTCACAATCGTTAGCTGCAAGGTGAGTAGTCCATTATCCCAAGCGTGACGATTAGGGAGGGGGCATAGGCAAACCGCAGCCCCTTAGCATCTTGCGAATTTTGATGTTCTCGACAATCCGAGACTGCCCCGCGGCGGTCTTTTTCCAACCCGTTTACTTTCCGACCTTAACCTCCAAGTCGGAAATCTTCGACTCGGTCAACACATCCGACTGCGCGAACACGCCTACGCCGGCCAGCACATCATTGCCGAGGTCGATCGCGATATCCTGCAGCTTGACCCATTCGTTCTTCGCCGTGTCGAGGTACGAGACGGTGACGACCTTGTCCGTCTTGGTCAAGCGGATCGTGCCGCCTTCCGGGTATTGGAATTTGAGCCCGTACGCATAGGAGGACTCGCCGCCCGTTTCCGTGCGGTACACGATCAGCGCATCGCCGCTCGGCAGCAGGCGGAAGTGGACATGCTTGTCGCCATCCCCCGTGCCCGAGCGCAGCATGACGCCCGACGAAGCGTTGCCGTTGGTGTTATTCACGGACTCGATATGCGCCGTTACCGAGAGCTCCTCGCCGTCTTCAACATGCGCGTTCTGATACAGGTAGACGAAGTCATCGGCCTTGCCCCACACGTCGTAGCCGTTGCTCGATACGGTATAGCGGCCGTCCAGGAACGAAGCCGTACCGCTCGCATTGCCGAAGCTTGCGACCTTCCAGGACGCCGGAAGCTGCTCTTGGGCGAAAGTGACCAGGTAGATCCGCGCGGTTTTCGTCACGTTCTGAAGCGTCGCGGTTACCGTAACGTAGGCGGAGCCCGTCCCCGTAATGGCGACTTTGCCCTGCGCGTCCACGGTTGCGACCTTCTCGTTATCCGAGACGTAGGCGAACGCCGCCTTCGTCAGATCGGCATCCGTATCATCGCTCATCGTGCCGGTGACCCGGATCGGCGACGATTCGCCCGGATGCAGGCCTTTATGCTCGAGCGTGGCTTTCAGCCCGTTCAGCTTTGCCGTTACGACGCTGATTACAGCCTGTTTTCGGAATACGGCGCCGGTTTCCTTGTCCTTGACTGTCGCGGTCACCGTAGCGGAGCCGAGCGCCGCGGCTTTCAGATTGCCTGCGGCATCAACCTTGACCACCGACTCGTCGCTGCTGCGGTAGCTGATCGAAGCGCCGGGCAGGTTCATCACTTGGCCGAGCGCCGTTTGTCCGTATAGGTGCAAACTTGTCGTTTCGTCCAAGACGAGCGTTTGCTTCGGCGTCTGCATGACGTCGTCTGACAAGCGGTCGCCGACGAATACGTACAGCTCCTGCTTCGAGACGAAGCCGTCCCGGTTGACCGTCACGGTGATTTTGGCCTTGCCGGCCTTGCCCGCACGGACGACGCCAAGGTCGTTCACGCCGGCGACCTTCGCGTTGTCGCTCTTGAACGACACGTGCTGGTGATCCACCGCGATCGCATAGCCGTTCTTCGTGCGGCCCAGCACGCTGAGCTGCGCCTGCTGCTTGTCCTTTAGCGACAGCGCGTCGCCCGACAATTCCATATTCGCTTGCACGTAGACGCGGTCCAGCTTATCCGCGGCATCCGCGAACGGATACCCGGGCAGCAGGCCCATTTGGGACACGTCGAGACTGTGAATGCCGAGGCCGCGGGCGAGCGAATCGTATGCCAAGCGGAAGTCTTCCCCGGCGGCGTTCGCGAAGAGGCGGTCCGTGATCACGGAATGCTGGTCATACGCGCCATTCTGGACGGATTGCCAATCGGCCAGCGTTACCGCGCCCGTCGTGTTGTTCAAAATGTATTTGCCGTTCGGTTGATAGAAGGCATTATAGTCGTTATTCGCTACGACGTCCGCAGCCCAGCCGTTGTGGGCATACAAGCTTTGGCCGGCGTTATAGAAAATATTGCCGACGTAGTCGTTGCCGCTCGTCGGGCCATGGCTGCAGCAGGACTGCGCGGTCGTGAAGCCGGACTGCGCGTTCGGGCTGTTGGCGAGAACATTGTTCACGAGCTTGTTGCCGATGCCTTTGACGAAGAACGAACCCCGCATCTGGCCTTCGCCGGCGTCCTGCTGATGCGTGATCAGATTGTCCGCCACGGTGAATTGGTAAGCTTCGTCATCGAGATAGACCGCGTATCCGAAAGAAAAATAGATATTGCTGTCATGCACGTAGTTGTGCGAGAACGTATTGTTCATCGCCAAGCCCCAGCTGTAGAAGAGGCCCGTATCCTGCGAATCGGTATTGGCGTTCGACAGATCGTTGTATTCGAAGACGTTATTCTTCGTCTGCACGAACATCAGCTTGTTGCCTTCGGTGACCGTGGTGCCTTCGATCTGCTGGCCGATGGATTGGTTGATCGGCGTAGCCGACAGGGAGATCGCGTTGCGCGGGGTATCGTGAATCCGGTTGTGCGCGATGGTGCTGTCCCCGCTGTTGGCCAGCTCCAGGCCGGCGGCCGAACCGAAGATTTGTCCGGTGCTGTAGATGTGGTTGTTCACGATCGTATTGTTCTTGTTGACGTAGCTTCTGGTGGCATAAGGCGCGTTGAAGCGCACGCCTGTGTTGCCGATGCTGCCGATCTCGTTGCCGCTGACCGCGATGCCTTGGGCATACCCGCTCGCTTGAATGCCGGTCAGGCCGACGTTCTCGATGCGGCTGTTCTTGATCGCGATGTCCTTGGCGTTGCTCAGGTAGACGGCGCCGTCCTCTTGATCGCTGCCCAGCTGAACGGTATTGGCGTCGCCGTGCTCAACGGAGATGCCGTCCCATACGAGGTTCTGAACCGGCGTCTCCGCCGAGGAGCCGACGAAGCTCAAGATGCGGCCGAGCGTCGGAACGACGATCGTTTGATTCGCGATCGGCAGCTTATACGGACGGTAATACAGCGTGCCGCCGGCTTGATCCACGTAGAATTCGCCCGGCGCGTCGAGCAGCTGCAGATTGCCTTGCACGAAGTAGCGGGAGCCTTTGCCCAGCTCGTACGTGGAATCCGACTTTAACGTCACGGTTCCCTTCTCGAAGTCGACGGCATCGACGCCGATCGTATCGCGCGACCAGCTCCATTCGCCGTCCGGACCTCCGCCCCAGACGACCGCTTCCAGCTCGGAGACGTCCTTCATGAGCGGGATGTCGCCGCTTGCGAAAGCGAATGCGCGTTTCGGCGTATCCTTCAAATACGCGGAGACATGATTATAGCCTTCGCGAGGCGCGCCTTGGTTGGGATACCGCGCCTTGATGCTGCGAGCGCCGTTCTCATACATCGTATCGAACGAGAGGGACGGATCCAGCTTCGCTTCGTACACGATCCCGTCCTCCGTCGTCCAATCCGTGAGGCGCTTGCCTGCGCTCAGTACCGGCAATTCGCCGGGATAATTGCGGTAGACGACTTGATGTCCATCGCGTCCCGAATCTTCTTCCGTCATGGACAGGGTCTCGTTGATCTCGTATGTGCCTTCGCGAACCGCTACGACGACATCGGCGGACATGCCTGCCGCGATCGATGATCTGACGGCTTCCTGTGCCCGGCCGAGCGTACGGAACGGTCCGTCGGTAGTTGTCGTATTCGGTTCCGCGAGCGTACCCGACCATTCGTCGCTGCCGGAGGTCGATACGTAGAAATTCGCCCGGAACGCTGCAGCATGCTGCTTCGCGTCCTGCGCGGCATAAGCCGGCGCCGCCAGCATGACGATGATCGACATGATTACGGATAAGGCCATACTCGTCTTCCACTTGTTGCGCATGCCATTCACCATCTCCTAGTTTCCCAATAATTAACAGCTCTTCTTTAATAAAACTTTGGTAGCGCTTACCGAGATTCATTGTAGAATACATGAAGGCGTGCAAACTACTCGGTTTCTCTTTCTAACTTGTCATTTTGTTCCGCGTATTACAAAATAGTAGAATCTTACGTCGTGCAGGAGGCTCATGCGATGGTCTATTACGATAACATACGAATACAGGGCGAACTGGCTATGAAACGCGCATACAGCCAACCGTACGACCATGATTGCCATATTCATCAAATGCTCGAGATTTGCGTCATCGTCGAACATTCGGCCGTCTATCGGTTCAACAGCGTGGACTACGAGGCCAATCCGGGCGACGTGTTCATATGCAAGCCGTTCGACGCCCATTGGATCTTTTCCAAGGATCCGAGGCGTCCTTGCCAATACATTCTCATTTATTTCGAGCCTTCCATCGTCAACAAAGTTCCCCAGGGCAACTTGCTGCTCACGCCGTTCTATATGACCGACCGCGAGCCTCGGATCCCGGCCTCCTCCCGTTTCGCGCAGGAGGCTGCCCGCGCGGCGATGACGTCGGTGCAGGAGCGCGAAGCTGGGCTCGCCACTTGGAAGTCGCGCCAATTCATGCATCTGATCAATATGCTGAGCTACCTGTACGAATATACGATGGAGCATGACAGCGAACTGGAAGCGATCGAGGAGGGGCTGATCTCCGCCATTCATTATTTCGTCGCCCAATCGAACGACAGCATCGACATCGAGGAAGCCGTGCGCCTGTCGGGACTCAGCAGGACGAAGTTCTTCCGGTGCTTCCGCATCGTGACCGGACTCAGCCCGCACCAGTTCCTCACGCGGACGCGGCTGCAAGCGGCGGCGCATGCGATCATCCACTCCAGCCAATCGATCCTGAACATCTCCATGGAAGCGGGCTTCTCCTCGCTAAGCACGTTCAATAAACGGTTCGTCAACCATTTCGGACTGGCTCCCCGGGAGTATCGCAAGCAGTATCAGCCGTTGAGAGGCTAGGGGATGCGAGAGGGAAAATGGTTGCCGTCATACGCTTCAGTCTTGAATCGCCGCGGCCTGGGCTGCGGCGTTTTATTTTGCGCGAAGGAAAACCGTTTTCCGCGCAGCGGCGTCTAATAGTCATCATGAAGGGAGCGGGAGGTGCTAGGACTGGATACGAACGAGCAGGCGAAGGCAGCCAAAGCCGGGAATAGCGAGGCTTTTCTTCGGCTTCTGGAAGGCAGCAAGGAACGGCTTTACCGGATCGCGCTGGCCTATCTTCATCAGGAGGCGGATGCCTTGGACGCGGTGCAGGAAGCGACGTGCCGGGCTTTCCAAAGCCTGCGGAAGCTGAAGGAGCCGTCGCATTTCGAGACATGGATGGTGCGCATCGTGCTGAACGCGTGCGCGGACGAGTACAAGAAACGCAGGCGGAGGGGGCCGGAAGCCTGGTTAGAAAAGACGGGAACGGCCGGGATTGCCGGCGCGGCGATTGCCTTCAGCGATGCGAGCGATACGCGGGTCAGCCTGCGGCAGCTCGTCGACGGCCTGCCCAGAGAGCAGAAGGAAATCATTATTCTAAAATATTACCAGCAGCTGACGGTGACCGAAGTGGCGGCCGTGCTGGAATGTCCGGAGGGCACGGTCAAGACGCGCCTGCACAAAGCGCTTGTGACCTTGCGCGGCGTGCTCGGAGAGGAGGGAATCCATGACTTTGCGCGAGCATGACAACGGTCGGATCGAAGAACGCCTAAGAGACGAGAAGAAGGCATGGGACGCGGCCCCGCTGCCGGCCGGGCTCGATGAAGCTGTATATCGCGGGCTGCTTCAGGCGAGGAGGAAAGGCAGGCTGCGTACGAGACGCGCTGCCGCGGCGATGTCCGCCGCGTTGGTCGTGGTGCTGCTGCTCGGCATGGTGCGGGTATCGCCGGCATTTGCCGCGGCGGTGGCGGAATTGCCGGGCCTGTCGGGCCTGGTCTCGCTGGTGGCGGGGGACAGCGGGCTCGAGGGCGCGGTGCGCAACGATTTCGTGCAGCCGGTGAACGTCAGCGACAGCCATGACGGCGTGATGATTACGGTGAACGGCATTATCGCGGATGACACGCGGTTGAATATCCTCTATACGGTTAAGCTGCCGACGGCGGCGAAGCATGTTCCGTTTAAGAAGTTCGATCTATTCGACGCGGCTGCGCCAGACAAGCCGCTGCCCGTGACGATAAGTTTCGGCTCGGTACCGCTCGAGAACCCGACAAAAGAGTTTCAAGGACGAATCGACGTCAATTTGGGCGAAGAAGCCGATATGCCGGAGCATGTACGGATCGATATGAAGTTGTTCGGCTACGAAGGACTCGCGGATTGGAGCATCGTGATCCCGGTCGACAAGGCGCGGTTCGAGGGGATGAAGGAAGTGATTCCGCTCGAGCAGGCCGTGACCGCCGAAGGCCAGCGCATGCTGTTCAAGCAGGCGACGATCTATCCGACGAGCATCGCGGTCGACGTGGAGTTCGACAAGGCCAACAGCAAGCGGGTGTTCTGGTTGAGCGATCTCGTCCTCGTGACGGATACCGGCGAGGAGCTTCGCAGTCAAGGATCGATGAACATGAGCGCGGACCGCATGACCCTGCAGTTCGAGAGCAGCTTCTTCTCGAAGCCGAAGCACTTGACCTTGAGAGGCACGCGATGGATGGCCCTCGACAAGTCGAAGCTGGAGATGAAGCTCGACCTGGAGAAGAAGGAGATCGTCCAGGCGCCCGACGACAAGGTGCGGCTCGTATCCGCAAAGAAGACCGGAACCGGCGTCTACGAGATCACGCTCGCCGTGAAGTCGGACAGCAGCGTCGACCGCTACGGCTTTACGATCGTCGACGGCCCTTTCCGCGATGCAGCGGGTACCGTGTTCAACACCGGCGGATACCGCACATCCAGCACGGAGCCGGACAAGGACGAGACCAATATCACTTTCGAGGTCCTACTCGACAAACCGTATACGAATCCGCTCGCCTTCAACATCGTGAATTACCCCTCCTGGATCGAGGAGCCGTTCGAGGTGAAGCTGAAGTAACCCCGAGAAGCCAGGCAGCCGAAGCAACCGCTACAGCCGCAGCAGCCACGGCAGTCGAACCGGCAGACAGGGAACGCGCAGCGTCCGCTCCTCGCCCATGGAAGACAATCCCATGCTTCTTGTGGTTTAATGGAGATAGTTATCGCGTCCATTCCCTCTTATTTCCGACAAGAAAGTAGGGCTCCTATCGTGCGTAGAAGACAGATTAACGGGCTAACGGCATTTCGCTTGAGCCTCTTCCTGGCCCTGGCGGCTGTCCTGCTCCTCACGGGCTGCAGCAATAATAAGCTGAACGCGGAGCAAAATACGAATCCGCCAGCCGAAAATACGAATCCGGCACCCGAGAATACGGCTCCGGAGCCCGATGAAGCGCAGGCCGTCGATCCGCCGCAATTCATCGCGCCGCTCACGGGCCTGATGCAGGATCATGAAGCCGATCGCCGCCCGATCGCGGTCATGGTCAACAATTTCGCGGCGGCGCGTCCGCAGTCGGGCCTGCCGAATGCCGATATGGTGTGGGAGGTACTGGCGGAAGGCGGCATCACGCGGCTCGTGGCCGTGTTCCAGAGCACGGACGCGGCGTCGCCCATCGGCCCGATTCGCAGCAATAGGCCGTATCTGATTCGCATCGGCGAAGCTTATCATGCGGTGCTTGCGCATGCCGGGGCCAGCACGGACGCTTACGATCTGCTGCAGCATCACGGCAAGGCCTACCTCGACGAAATCTCCAACGCGGGCGCGTATTTCTACCGGGAGTCGTTCCGCAAAGCGCCGCATAACCTGTACTCCAACCTAGAGAAGCTGCGCGAAGGCGCCGCGAAGAAGAAATACGACGAGACGGTGGACATCCCGACGTATCCGTGGTCCGAGACGGGCGCGGCGGATGCGGGAGTTCCGGCCGCCGAGGTGCAGCTGCATTTTCTGCTGAAGGATTATGCGCTGTCCTATACGTACGATTCCGCGACGAAGCTGTACAACCGGTTCATCAACGCGCAGCCGCATACCGATCTGGAATCGAAGGCGCAGCTGACGGCATCGAATCTCGTCGTGATCGGCGCGAAGCATAAGACCTACGACGATTACGGCCGCCTCGAGATCGACCTCGAGTCCGGCGGTCCCGCCCTGCTGATCCAGCTCGGCAAAGCCGTGGGCTGCGAATGGGTCCGCGACGCTGACGGCGTCATCCGGCTGATGAAGGACGGGCAGGAGCTGCCGTTCGTGCCGGGCCGCACCTTCTACCATGTCATGCCGATGACGCCGACGTTCGAGAGCCATGTGAAGCTTGCCGCTTCGGCGTAGACGCCGCCGATTTTTGCAAGCCGGAAGCCGAGCTTCCGGCTTTTTTATTTCCCTGCGCGGGTCGGATAAAATCGGATGAACCGGAAAAGACTAGGAGAAGCGCGTCCTGCAAGAAGCGAGCGCCGTGAAAGTTTTTCACGAAAGTCATAAAACCTTTACACTCCCTTAACAATTGCGCGGTAAACTATGTTAAGATATTGTCGGTTCAGCCTGAATATTGGCAGAAAATGACCAACAACCAATCGAGGAAGATGGCGAAGGGGATAGTTATGTTCAAGAAGAAAAACGACGTATTCTTTACGACGCTCGAAGCAATGGCGGACACGATCTTGGAAGGCGTGCTTTATTTTCAGCAAAACGTCGCCAAAATTTCCGATGTCACGAAATTTGCGAAGGATATGAAAGAATACGAAAGCAAATGCGATCGTCACGTACATACGATTTTGACGGAACTGAATAAAACGTTCATTACCCCGATCGAACGCGACGATATTTTGCGGCTGACGACTTCGCTCGACGACGTATTGGACGGCATCGAGGCCTGCGCTTCGCGCTTCGAGATGTACAATATTACGGAGCCGGACGAGTACGTCATCTTGTTCGCGGAGAACATCCTCCGCTGCGCCCAGCAGATCAAGAAAGCCATCTATCTGTTGTCCGAGAAGAAGCTGCTTGCGATGCGCGAGCCCGCGATCCATATCAACGAGCTGGAGAACCAGGCCGACGACCTGCTGCGCGTCTGCGTCAAGGGCTTGTTCGCGAACGTGACGGATCCCATCGAGCTTATCAAGCGCAAAGAGATTTACGAGCGCCTGGAGCAAACCACCGACTTTTGCGAAGATGTCGCCAACACACTCGAAACCATTATCATGCGTAATAGCTAAGGAGACGGGGACGAGCAGTCATGAGCATGGACATTTACATTTGGGTCGGCGTCGTTATCTTTCTTGCATTGGCTTTTGACTTCATAAACGGGTTTCACGATACGGCTAACGCCATCGCGACGACGGTGTCCACCCGGGCCATGTCGCCGCGCATGGCTATTATTATGGCTTCCATGATGAACTTTCTCGGCGCGATCATGTTCACCGGGGTAGCGAAGACGATCGGGGGCAAAATCGCCGATCCGTCGAAGCTCGATCACGGGGTGCAGGTCGTGATCGCGGCGCTGCTCGGCGCGATCATCTGGAACCTCTTGACCTGGGCGGTCGGCATTCCGTCCTCGTCGTCGCATGCGCTGATCGGCTCCCTGACCGGCGCCGTCGTCAGCTCGGCGGGCTTCAAGGCCGTCAATGCCAGCGGCTTCACCGATATCGTCAAGGCGCTCCTGCTGTCGCCGCTGATCGCGTTCGCGGGCGGCTTCATCGTCATGTGGATACTGAAGCAGATCTTTGCCAGATCCAGTCCTCATCAGATCAATAAAGGGTTCCGCTCCGGCCAAATCCTGACGGCCGCCTTCCAATCGTTCACGCACGGCACGAACGACGCGCAGAAAGCGATGGGCATCATCACGTTCGCGCTCGTTACGGCGGGCGTGCAGGACACGACGGACCATATTCCGCTGTGGGTGAAGATCTCCGCGGCGACGGCCATGGCGCTCGGAACGTCCATCGGCGGCTGGAAGATCATCAAGACGATGGGCACGAAAATATTCAAAATCGAGCCGATCAACGGCTTCGCGGCGGATATCACGTCCGCGACGGTTATCTTCACCGCGACGCTGACGCATCTGCCCGTCAGCACGACGCATGTCATTACCTCGTCGATTCTCGGCGTGGGCAGCGCGAAGCGCTTCTCCGCGGTAAAGTGGGATCTCGCGGGCAAGATCGTCATATCGTGGGTCATCACGATTCCGATCACGATGGTTTTGGCGGCGCTGATTTATCAGGTAATCGCGCTGTTTATCTAGCGGTGCGGCAGAGGATGCAGGAAATCGTAAATAGACATGTATAGATCAAGCATCAGGCTTGCGCGGCGGCGCGGGCTTGATGCTTTTTTTATTGGAGACCCGATGCGGGCGAAGGATATTCGCGGTCCGCGGTTAATAGAGATAACAGGACTGTAAGCGCATTCAGTATGCTGCGGTCACCGGGAGGGATGCGGGGCGGCTTGCGGGGCTGCCGGAATAGGAAGAACCATGGGCGCGGCCGGATAACGCCCGATTTTTATTCGGGAAGGTGGATGAGTTGACGAATGGGAGACATGTACCGGAAGGGAAACGAGAGGAGCAAGAAAATCGCTCGACGGGCGGATCGCGATGGAAGCTTGACGGGAAGCAGGGAGCGGGAAAGTCATTCGGCAGCGAGGAGCGCAGGGCGCATGCGCGGAGCGGGGACGAGAAAGGCGCGCCTGCGAAGAACGAGCTGGCTGCTGCTGTTCGTCCTGGCGCTCGTCGTCGGCGCATGGCCGGCCTCGGCCGCGACGCCGGCGATCGGCGGCGCAGCGGCGTCCTCGGTGACCGGCGCTTTTGCTGCCGCGAACGCCGTCGACGGCAATGGCTCGACCTTCTATTCCAGCGCGGGCTACAGCGATCCGAATCACTCGGAATGGCTGCGCGTCGACCTCGGCAGCACGCTTGGCGCGCTGAACGGCGTCGTGCTGACGCCAAGGCAGAACGGCTACGGCTTCCCGTCGGATTTCTCCATCCAGGCGAGCAATGACGGCTCGACGTGGAGGAACGTGCCCGGCGGCTCGTACCGCAATTATTCCAATCCGGGCTCGCAGCCGGTGACGGTGACGTTTCAGGATTTCGTGAGCGCGCGGTATCTTCGCGTCTACGCGACGAAGCTCGGCGAGGACAATGTCGGCATGTACTACCTGCAGCTGATGGAGTTCTCGGTCAAGCAGAAATTCATCGGCGCATCGGCGTCCTCGGTGATCGGCTCCTTCGCGGCATCCAATGTCTTCGACGGGGATTACACGACGTTCTACTCCAGCGCGAGCCATGCCGGCGCCGCGGCGACGGAATGGGTCAGCGTCGATCTCGGCAGCACGGTCAGCGGCCTGAACACGGTGCAGCTGGCGCCGCGTCAGAACGGCTACGGCTTTCCGGCGGTATACAAGATCCAGACGAGCACGGACGGATCGACCTGGACGGACGCGCCCGGCGCATCGTTTAGCGGCGCGGCGGCATCCCCCGGCAGCAAGCGCGTCATCCGGTTCGACAGCGACGTATCGGCGCGCTACGTCCGGCTGTACGCGACGCAGCTCTCCGCCGATAACGGAGGCACGTATTACCTGCAGC
The DNA here is from genome assembly GCF_009909195.1 of Paenibacillus sacheonensis. GTDB lineage: Bacteria > Bacillota > Bacilli > Paenibacillales > Paenibacillaceae > Paenibacillus_Z > Paenibacillus_Z sacheonensis. The sequence goes on along the minus strand of NZ_JAAAMU010000024.1, from coordinate 41,791 downwards.
TGATGGAGATGAACGTCGGCCGCACCGAGACGCAGACGCCGCAGACGCCGAGCGGCGCGGGCGCAAGCAGCGCGATCTCCGGCTGGCCGGCCGCTTCGGCGATCGACGGCAATGCCGGCTCGGCCTGGTCCAGCGCGAATCACGTATCGGCCGCTGCCGGCGAGAGCTTCACGTTGACGTACGGCGCCTCGTACGCTTTCTCGCAGTTGAAGCTGACGCCGCGCGGCGGCGGGCTGGCGTTCCCCGTCGATTTCAAGCTGCAGTACAGCACCGACGGCTCGACGTTCGTCGATATTCCGGGCCAGTCGTACACGTCGTATCCGAACCCGGGCTCGAAGCCGCAGACGTTCAGCTTCGATCCGGTTCAGGCGAAGGCCCTGCGGATCGCCGCGACCAAGCTGGGGCCGGACGACTTCGGCAATTATTACTTCCAGCTCGCGGAAGCCGCCGCCTATCCTTGGGACGTCTACGCGGACACGTGGACGGCGACCGACGATCTCGGCAGGAACGTCTCGACGTATGGCCAGACCGCGGCGCCGCGGGCGGGCAAGACCGTCGGCATGTTTTATTTTGCGTGGCTGCAGGACTGGAGCCAGCCGGTGTACGACACGTCGCAGATTCTGGCGGCCAATCCGACCGCGCTGTCGACGGCCGCGAGCCCGCCGTGGGGAGCGTACGGCAAGTGGCATACGTGGGGCGAGTCCGCGCTCGGCCACTATCAGGGCAACGACGCGTTCGTGCTCCGCAAGCACGCGCAGGAGCTGTCCGATGCCGGCGTCGATACGATCGTGTACGACCTGAGCAATTTCAATCCGGGCGATCTGTACGGCTCCTATTACAAGACGAACTGGATGGCGCTGCTCGACGTATGGGGCCAGGTGCGCGCCGAAGGCGGCAAGACCCCGCAGGTCGCGTTCCTCTGTCCGTTCGGCGGCGGCAATGTCGCCCCTTGCGTAAATCAGTTATACACCGATCTGTACGGGGCGAACGTGCATCCGGACCTGTGGTTCCAGTGGGGCGGCAAGCCGCTCATTCTCGCCGATCCGTCCGCGATCACGATACCGGCGCAGAGCAGCTTCTTCACCTTCCGCAAGCCGCAGCCGGATTATTTCGCCGGTCCGACGGGCGGCAATCAATGGTCGTGGCTGGAGGTGTATCCGCAGCACGGCTTCTATACGAGCGCAAGTCCGGGCACGTCGGAACAGGCCTCGGTCGGCGTCGCGCAGAACGCGGTGCCGAACGGCAGCGGCGGCTGGCAGCTCGGCGCGATGAGCCAGCTGAACGGCTCCGGCCAGCTGGTCGCGCGCGGGCGCAGCTTCCATAACGGAAGCAGCCTGCTGTCGACGAATCCGAACGATCCAGCCTACAAAACCGATTACGGATTGAATTTCGGCGAGCAGTGGGGGCGGGCGATCGACATCGATCCGAGCTTCGTCTGGGTGACCGGCTGGAACGAGTGGATCGCGCTGCGCTTCAATTCCTTCGCCGGCTATTCCGGCAACACGGTGCTCGTCGACCAGTTCAACCGCGAGTTCAGCCGGGATATCGAGCCGATGAACGGCGGGCATAAGGACAATTACTACAACCAGCTCGTCGATTACGTGCGCAAATTCAAAGGCGCCCGCCAGCAGCCGCCGGCCGGACCGGCCAAGACGATCGCGGTCGACGGCAGCTTCGCCGACTGGGCGGACGTCACGACCGAATACCGCGACAATATCGGGGATACGGCGCATCGCAGCCATCCCGGCTTCGACCCGGCGACGACGTATGCGGATACGAGCGGCCGCAACGACATTCAATCGGTCAAGGTCGCGCGCGACGACACGAACGTCTACTTCTACGTGAGGACCCAGGCCAACCTGACCGCGTATTCGGATGCCGGCTGGATGCGGCTGTTCATCCGCACGAACGGCAGCAGTCCGAATTGGGAGGGCTACAACTTCGTCGTTAACCGCGGCGGGCTCACCTCCACGACGACGAAGCTCGAGACGAGCACGGGCGGCTGGAACTGGGGCTCCGCGACGACGATCCAGTACCGGGCCAGCGGCCGGGAGATGGAGCTTGCGATCCCGCGTTCCGCGCTCGGGTTCACGGATGCGTTCGCGCCGCTGCGGTTTGATTTCAAAGTGGCGGACAACATCACGGACGGGCAGGACAGCCTGGAGTTCTACAAGCACGGCGATGCCGCGCCGAACGAGCGGTTCCGGTATACGTTCGACGAGTTTACGGTGCAGTAAGCGGGGATAATTGTAGGACAATAATAAAACTCCGCCGACGTCGGCTATCGACGTCGGCGGAGTTGTTTTTGCGACTTGGTGAGCTTGTAAGCATGCACGATGCTAGCTGCTTATCTGCCCGGCCTCTAGAAGGATCCCGGATGCGGAGGCGGAGAAGCATAACTCGGCTCGGCTCCGCGGTGGCGGAGGTCGTCGTAGAAATGCGCGATCGTCGTCGTCACGTACGGGTACACCCAGAGCATTCCGATGCCGAGCGTCACGATGGAGAGCAGGAACCAGCCGATGAACGTCAGGAACAGGACGAACAGGCGCCATTTGTTCCCTTGCATCATCGCTTTGCTGCGGCGGAGCGCTTCCAGCGCGGTGAGGTCCGGATTATCCTTCAGGATGAAGTAGGACTGCGAATAGCGCAGCGCCGCGATAATGCCGGGCACGATGAACAGCAGCGTCCAGAGCAGGGTGAAGATCATGATGAGGAAATACAGGATGAGGGAGCGCACGAAGTCGTGGAAGCCATCGAGCAGCACCGCGATTTGCGGGCGCCGTCCGCGCGATACTTGGAGATAGAAGCCGTAGATGCCGACGGCCGTTGCCCCGCCGCACAGATGGAGGACGATCGGCCCGATCACGGTTGCCCGTTCCAGCGCTGCGCCGATCAGGTACAGCACGAGCATGATGAGCGCCGAACGGCCCCATTGCCCTTGTAAACTTTGCCTTGCTCTTGCACGTAGTTCCGCGCTTGTTGGCATGCTTGGAATGAACCCACCTTTTCGTTCAGGTTGTCGTTGCCGTTTGTTACACATACGTTCGTTTGAGGCGCGAGGTGTCACGTTCCGTTGCCCAATTAAGCATTCTGATCCCGCTTGCTACATGATCTTATGCCGGCTGCGGATTGAATATAACGGCGAACAGCCGGCGGCCTCTTGCGGCGCGTCGGCTGGCTGGGTTGCGGGAGAAGCGCGGTATGGGACTGGCGGCAGGAGGCTAGGGGAATGAGGCCAGCGATGCGAGCCGGGCGCTTGGGAGAGAAGCACAAGCGCAGCGGGTCGCCTTCGCCATTCGGCGGCGCAAGTCCGCGACCGCAGTCCCTCGAGGCTACCTGCGGGGACGTTTGCGCTTCACGCCGTTCGGCGAGAGGCCTTTGCCGGAGGCGGTCTTGCGGCGTTTCCGCTTGCGCGGCCTTCTTGGCCGGACGTAATCGTCGTCGTCCTCGGCGATCGTGGCGGAGGCGCCTTTCTTGCCGAAGGAGCCTGCCAGCACTTTGATGAGCGGCGCCATCTGGGTGATGCTGCCGACGACCTTCTGCACCTTCGTCATCGTCGTCACGATGCCGTCGAGTCCGCCCATGCGGTCGACGACGCCTTTGAGATCGTTGATGCTTTCCCCGAGGTTGAAGCCGCCTTTCTCCTTCTTGGCTTTCTCGGGCTTCGTCTCCGCGAGGGCGTCCGCGACGGACGTCGATGAAGGAGCTTCCGGCAGCGGAATGATCTGCTGGTTGGAAGCCGGCATAATATTGATGGAAGGCACCCCGTTCGAGAATTCGGCCGTGTCGAACGGCACGGGCGCCATGCCGATGCTCTTGTTCATGAACGGATCGGAGATGCCCGGGAATGGGCTGTTCCCCTGGTTTTGCGGGCCTTGACCTTGGCCGCCGAGGGGCTGCTGGAAGCTTCTGACGGACGGATCGTAGCGATATTTCACGCAGATCACAACCTTTTTCAACGTTTTGTTAGCAGTCTATGGGATAATGGTCTAGTTGGATTGGACGAATGCCCGTTTTAGGGGAAATATTTTGGGTGAATGTAAGGGGTGCGGAAGTTATGAATGCGCTTTCTGAAGTTCTGCTGATCTGTAAAGCGATACAACGGTGACGCTTGAAAATTGTCGATAAAAGCAGTACACTGAGCATATTAGTCAGGGCAGGAGTGAGCGGAAATGCAATTGAAGAAGTTAAACGACAAGACGGTCGACCAGCTGTTCGAAGCGGTGTTGACGCTGAAGTCGGTCGAGGAATGCTATGTCTTCTTCGACGATCTGTGCACGGTGAACGAGATTCAGTCGCTGTCCCAGCGGCTTGAGGTAGCGCGCATGCTCGGCAAGGGCGCTACATATAATCAGATCGAAGCGGAGACGGGCGCCAGCACGGCGACGATCTCGCGCGTGAAGCGGTGCCTCAACTACGGCAACGACGGGTACAAAATGGCGCTGGAGCGCTCGGGACGATAGACGCATGAAACCGGGCATTCTCATTATCAGCCACGGCTCGCGCGAAGCGGGCTGGGTTCGGCTAGTCGACGACGCCGCGGCGGCGGTGGCCGCATCCGAGACGTGCAAGAGCTCGTTGCCGGACGGCGGCGCGGTTCCGGTCGTATCGGTCTTTCTCGAAATCGTAGAAGGCCGTCTCATCCAAGACGGTATCGATAGTTTAGTAGCGGAAGGCGTGAAGGAGCTTTACGTCCTTCCGCTTTTTGTGTCGTCCGGAAGCACGCATGTGGACGATATCGCGCAGGCTTTCGGCCTGCCGCCCGTATCGGCAGAGCGTCCAGGCGAGCTGGAACCGTTCCGCGTTCCCGCGGACGTTCGGGTGTATATGGGCCAGCCGATCGACGACGACATCGACGGCGATATCGTCGGGCTGCTGCTTGGCAATATCGCCGAACTGTCGGAGACGCCGGCCAGCGAGCGGCTTCTGCTCGTCGCGCACGGCGCGCGCGAAGACGTGTTCCACGAACGCTACCGCGAGGGGATGACGCAGCTGGCCGCGCGGATGTGCGCGCTAGGCGGCTTCGCCGGCGCCGACATCGCGATGCTGCTGCCCGACCAGGCGGCCGGCAAGCTGCGCGCAATGCAGGAACAATACCCGGAACATCCGGTAATCGTCGCACCGCTGTTTCTGAGCGAGGGTTATTTTACCCGTACGGTCATTCCGAAGCGGCTCGAAGGGTTTGCTTACCGGTACAATGGCAGGGCGCTTCTGCCGAGCCCGCTTATCGCGCGCTGGATGGAGCGGCAGATCGGGCAATGGCTGTCAGCGATGGGTGCGGATGGCGCCGGGCGTTTGGGAAGTTAGCCGCCTTGGTGTATAGTTAGAAGGAAGAGAAGAGTAACGCAGCCTTGCTGCAATAGACGGGCTGGACGGCCGCGAGCGGCAGCTGCAGGCATGTCTTCGGTCCATATGGAGCGCGGCTTGCGGGCGCTTGACTGAAGCTGCTCCTACAGAGCTTCGGCTCGCGTTAGACGGTCATTCTATTGCGGTATTCTGCTTGTACGGATATTGTGGGGGTAGGGACGTGACGATCAAACGGGCAAGGCTCATTTATAACCCGACATCGGGTCGGGAAGAAATCAAGAAACGGCTGCCGGACATTCTCCAGCGGCTGGAGCGCGGCGGCATCGAGACGAGCTGCCACGCGACGGTAAGCGAAGGCGACGCGACGTTGGCGGCTGCTGAGGCGGCGGACCGGGGCTTCGATCTTATCATTGCGGCGGGCGGCGACGGTACACTGTACGAGGTCATTAACGGTTTGGCGGAGAAGGACGTGCGGCCGCCGCTCGGCATTTTGCCCTTGGGTACCACGAACGATTTTGCCAGAGCACTCGGGATTCCGAAGCATTGGGAGTATGCCTGCGACCTCATCATCCAGCAGTACGCCAAGCCGATCGACCTCGGACGCGCGAACAATCGCTACTTCATTAACATCGCCGGCGGCGGCTCCCTCACGGAGCTGACGTACGAGGTGCCGAGCAAGCTGAAGACGATGATCGGGCAGCTGGCCTATTATATGAAGGGTCTCGAGAAAATGACCCGCCTGCGGCCGACCGAGCTGCGCATCCAAGCCAAGGAAATCGGCGAGATCCATGAAGAAATCATGCTATTCCTCATCTGCAACAGCAATTCCGTCGGCGGCTTCGAGAAGCTGGCCCCGGACGCGAGCCTGAACGACGGCATGTTCGATGTCGTCATCCTGAAGAAATGCAACCTGGGCGAATTCATTCGCCTGGCGACCCTGGCGCTGCGCGGCGAGCATCTCAACGATCCGCATGTGGTCAGCTTCCAAACGAATCAGATTACCGTCACGACGCCGGACTACGTACAGTTGAACCTCGACGGCGAATACGGCGGCACGCTGCCGTGCACGTTCACGGTGCTGCCGTCGCATCTCAGCATCATCGTCGACGAGTCGGGCGTATCGACTTATAAATAAGCAAGCCGTGCGCAGAGACGCGCGGTTGATGGAGCGTATACAGCTATGAGCAAGATTAAGGGCAGTGCCAAGAGTAATACGGGTGGTAAAAGTAGTGTTGGGAGAAATACCGGGGGCCGGAGCAATGCCGCGAGAAATGCTGGGGGTCAGAGCAAACCCGCTAGAAATACCGAGGCGAAAAGCGTGGGCCGCAGCGCCCCTGCGAACGCCGGCAGCATCCATGCGCCGGTGAACAAGAACGACGACGTCACCGTCGAGATTATCGGACTGACGCATGAAGGCGAAGGGGTAGGCCGTGCAGACGGCTTTACCCTTTTTATTCAAGGCGCGCTTCCCGGCGAGACCGTGCACGCGCGCGTCATGAAGGTGAAGAAGACGTACGGCTATGCGAAGCTGCTGGAGATCGTGGAGCCGAGCGCGGACCGCGTCGAAGCGCCGTGCGCAATCTACAAGCAGTGCGGCGGCTGTCAGCTGCAGCATATGGATTATGCGGCGCAGCTGAAGTGGAAGCGGCAGCATGTGATCGATAGCTTGGAGCGGATTGGAAAGCTCCGGGTAGCGGGGACTGAGGGCGGAACCGCCGACAACGAGGATGACGCTCGGCACGCGGTTGTCGTACATCCGACGATCGGCATGGGCGAGCCATGGCGCTACCGTAACAAGGCCTCCGTGCCGATGGGCATGGCAATTAGCGGACTAATAAGCGGCGCGGAGGGTTTGCCGCAGCCGGATCTGAACGGCGAGCATCTAATCGGCGGCTTCTATGCCCGCGGTAGCCACCGCATCATCGACATGGACGAGTGTTTGATCCAGCATAACAGCAACGACGACATTGTAGCGAAGGTCAAAGCCATTGGCCGCGAGCTCGGTATCGTCGCCTATAACGAAGAAACCGGCCGCGGCCTGCTTCGCCACGTCATGGCCCGCGTCGGCTTCGTCACCGGCGAAGCCATGATCGTGCTCATTACGAATGGCTCGCGCATTCCGAACGTAGAGCAATGGATCTCGCGTATTCGCGAGGAGATCCCGAGCGTCACGAGCATCGTGCAGAACATCAACAAGCGCGACACCAACGTCATCTTCGGCGACGAGACCCACGTCCTCTGGGGTAGCGAGGTCATCTATGACGAGCTCGACGGGATCCGCTTCGCCATCTCGGCTCGGTCGTTCTATCAAGTGAACCCGGTGCAGACGGTGGCATTGTACCGCAAGGCGGTGGAGTATGCGGCGTTGACCGGCAACGAGCAAGTGATTGATGCCTATTGTGGCATCGGCACGATCTCGTTGTTCTTGGCTCGCCAAGCCGGGCATGTCCATGGTGTGGAGATTGTTCCGGAAGCGATCGAGGATGCGAAGCGGAATGCGGCGTTGAATGGCATCGCGAATGCTTCGTTCGAGGCGGGCCCGGCCGAAGTCGTCATCCCGCGTTGGCGGCAGGAGGGTATCGTGCCTGACGTGATCGTCGTCGATCCGCCGCGCAAAGGCTGCGATGAAGCGCTGCTCGACACGATTCTTGCGATGAAGCCGAAGCGGGTGGTGTATGTGTCGTGTAACCCGGCAACGTTGGCTCGGGACCTCCATGTGCTCGAGGATGGTGGGTATCGGACGGTTGAGGTGCAGCCGGTGGATATGTTTCCGCATACGGTTCATGTGGAATCCGTCGTGCTGCTTCTACGTAATGAAACAGTGTATCAAATAGCTTATAAATAAAAGGTTTTAGAAGGTACAACAACTTGCTCAAAACTATGGTACAGAGACTGATCTTTGTTGTTAATAAATTAATGTTAAAACCTACACTAACAAACATAAAAAGCTAATTTGATCGGAATAGACTTTAAACTGTTATAGCGGCATGGACAAGAAGAACCCGAGCGACTGTACAGAAATCGCAGTTGAAAAAACTAAGCTGCCAACGAGCCACGATACTTAATCGGTGTGCGTTGGCAGCTTAGTTTTGTTTGAAATCATAAAACCATTTGATCAGTTTTTAGTTGCGTACTAGGGTCCTCAGTAGTATATACAGTACGTTTTGTTGTAATATGGATATAATTCACAGGAAAGCTCCCATAATTAATACATAGTTTAAAAGTCGCATTATTGGAGGGATGGTATGGAAACATATCGAATTCGACCAGCTGGTCGACATTTAATAACTATTGGCGAAGGTCTAATACAAGATAGATACGCAGCGATATTAGAGCTGGTAAAAAACTCCTACGATGCCGATTCATCAGATGTAATAATAAGCTTCAATGTGGATGAGGGAAGAGATAATTTCACGATCATCGTAGAAGATCATGGGCATGGAATGTCAATAGAGGAAGTAATTGATAAGTGGATGGTACCCTCTACAAATGATAAAGTTGCCAGGAGAAAAAGTCCCAATGGACGGATTTTACAAGGACGCAAAGGGATAGGTCGATATGCTGCCAACATTTTAGGGAGAAAAATGAAATTAGAGACGATTCAGAATAGTTATAAAACAACTTTATTTATAGATTGGGATCAGTTTGTTAATGCTAAGTTCTTGGATGAAGTTGAACTTACTATTGATAACGAGGTTTGCTCTGATAAGAATGGAACTAAGTTGACTATTGTGGCTTCAAAAGAAGATATAGATGAATGGCAAAAGCAAATAGATATATTGAGATCTGAGCTAAAAAAATTAATTCCCCCTGGTGCACCATTTCTAGCAAAATCAGAATTTAAGATAATGTTAGTATTTAATAATTTTTTTCTAGAACAGACAAAAAAACATGAAGAGGAGATTCAGCCGTATCCCATTTTGGATCTTTATGATTATAAAATTACAGGTAAAATTTCTGCTGATGGTACAGGTAAATTAATATACGAAAATCAAAAAGCACGGAATACCCTAAGTGAAGAAGTCCATTTTTGCTTAGGGCAAACTAATTGTGGCGAAATAGTAGTTGATATAAGGGTGTATGACAGAGATAAAGATTCTATTGAACTGTTAATCGCAAGAGGTTTGAGAGATGAGACTACTAATAAATATCTAAAAAATCTTGAAACACGACAATTGCTTAATAGCTTAAACGGGATAGGAGTATATCGAAATGGATTTAGAATTCGTCCATTGGGAGACGCTGATTTCGATTGGTTGAAATTAAATGAACAGAGAGTACAAAATCCTTCTTTAAAGATTGGTATTAATCAAGTTATTGGTTATGTTCATATAGAGTCGGAAGAGAAATCTAACTTGGAAGAGAGAAGTGCTAGAGATGGCCTAAAGGATAATTTGGCATACAACAGATTAAAAGAAATTACCTGTGAAATAATTGCTAGTTTAGAGGAAAAAAGGTTTGTTTATCGTCGAAAAGCTGGATTATCAAAACGAACAAAAGTAATTGAAAAAGAATTAGAAAAGCTTTTTGATTATTCGCATTTGCAAAAATCCGTATCTATAGCATTAAAAAAATCTGGGTTAAACGACTTAACAATTTCTGAAATAAATAAGATGATTGAAAAAGAACAGATTGATAAGAATGCAATAATTGATGATATTAAAACGACAGTCGCAATTTACCAAGGACAAGCTACACTAGGACGAATAGTGAATGTAATTTTACATGAGGGCCGTCGTCCACTGAATTATTTTACAAATCAAATTTCTAACTTAAAGTTTTATACTCAAAAAATTAAGGAAGATACCTCTGACTCTATTTTCGATAAAATTATTAAAATAACATCTGGGTTTCATGAAAATGCATCAATCTTTGTCAATCTTTTTAGTCGCTTAGACCCTTTAGCAGCAAAAACACGTGCAACTAGATCTGATTATAATTTGTATCAAGCTATTTATACTGCTGCTCAAGTATTTGAAAATGAATTTAATATCCACTCAATAGAGTTTAGTATTAAAGGAAGTAATATTGCTACTTGGAATGGATGGAAACAAGACATATATACTATTTTCACTAATTTGATAGATAATAGTATTTTCTGGATGATTCACACTAAGGCTCAGAACAAACATATAGAAATTTCTATTCTTGAAGGCGAGAACGGGGATTGGTATGTGGACTATGAGGATTCTGGACCTGGAATAGAACGGGACTTGTTAGAAAGTGGAGTTATTTTTGAACCTGAATTCACGACAAAACCAAATGGAACGGGTTCGGGACTGGGGTTAGCGATAGCTGGAGAGGCGGCTCAACGAAATGGTTTACAGTTAATAGCACTATACAATATCCAAGGAGTTCATTTTAGGCTCAATAAGGAGTAGCAGCAGAATGGAATACTATAAATATTTACTAGTAGAAGATAATGAAAATGATTCAACAGTATGTTTAGATACAGTCGAACGTATGAATCATGAGACAACTGATTATCAAATTAGCATCGACGTTGCAAAAAATATATCTAACGCATTAGCTATGCTAAAAGAATCTTATGATGGGGCAATAATTGATATAAAACTAGAAGGGAATGACAATGGAAATGAAGTAATAACACAAATTACAGAAAAATATCGTCTTCCAGTGGCTATTATGACAGGAACTCCTGATACAGTTCTAGGAGATGAATCCCCAATTAAGATATATAAGAAAGGAGAAGCAACCTATGAGGATATTATAAAGTCTTTAATTGAGATTTCAAATACAGGACTTTTTAAGGTAATAGGTGGTAAGGGGATAATCGAAAATACAATGATCGAGGTATTCTGGAGGAACCTATATCCAAGAATTGAAACATGGAAGGAACTACGCAAGTCTGGTTCTGCAACTGAAATTATTTTACTTAGATATGCAATAGCACATATTCATGAGCTCCTTGAAGATAATATACCTCTCTATAGTGTAGAAGAGGTATATATTAGTCCTCCACTAAACCAGAGAATAAGAACAGGCTGTATATTGAAAAATAAAGAGGATAATTTATTCTATATCGTATTATCACCCCCCTGCGATCTGGCGATCCATAATGGGAAAATAAAAACTGATCGGGTTATGTTATGTGAGATTGATGATTATGGAATAATCAATATGACAGTAGTGGAGGGAGTAAGTGCTACAAAGAGAAAAAAAGCACTACTTCCTACAATTAGAAATAATAACAAAGAGTACTTTCATTGGCTGCCTAAAAACAGTGTCTTTGAAGGAGGTTATGTGAACTTCAGAAAGGTAATTAACTATAAACCTGATGAATTGTTAGAACAATTCTATCCTCCTGAATTAAGGGTCCAAGATTCAATTGTAAAGGATATTCTGAGTAGATTCTCGGCATATTATGCTCGTCAGGGGCAACCTGATTTTGATTTTGAAAAGGAAGCTGAATCAATTCTTCAAGTTTTATTTCCAGAGGGACAATAGAATTTTTATGAATGTCAGTTGAGACTCTGACCGGTCCAGTAGCGTTAGACAACAATACACCTCAAGAGGATGCCTTATGTCATAACATATTAAGGATAACTATGGTTGAGTAGCAATTTTCAAGACTCTCTTCCAGTGAAATTCTTGTAGGGGACCGGGAATCGTCGACCGTAAAACTTGTTACTCAATGGAACGGTCAAATTATTAATCAGAACTTTAAAAAAAGAACTCTGCTTGGACTATGCAGCGGAGTTCTTTTTTTTACCTATATAAATTTATATCAAGTTCATGGATAAAGGGTGATATAGGGGCAACAGCTGAAAGTGTTAATGTAAGCTTCGCTCTTGTCATAGCAACATAAAGCTTTTTACGTTCGGTTGCAATAAATGCTTCATAATCATCACCAGGAGCCATTGTACGATATGGTAATTTTCCTTCTTGTAAACCAGTAACAATGACATGATCGAACTCAAGTCCTTTTGAAGAGTGAAAAGTTACTAATTTAACCCCAGGAATTAAAAAGTCCGCTTCGTCTGATTTGATATATATGCTACCAATTCCATGTTCGGTTAAGGATTCTTCGAATTCCTCTAGCCGGTCATGTGAATTGGCAATAATGGCTATATTGTCTTTTGGAAATGCCGCTTGAATCTGTCTAACCTTTCTCACCATTGTTTTTAATTCTTCGTTGGTTTTTCCGGAAATAAGTAACTCTGGTAATGGACCCTCAGTGTCTGGATCAGCCAATGGTAAAAACTCGTTGTCATTTATCAATTGCTTATCGTGGTGCTGTAAACTTCGGGCCAACTGTATTATTTGCTTAGTTGAGCGAAAAGTTTTTCCTAAATATTTACTTCTTGCACCTCTGATATCTATACCAACACTTTTCCAGCTAAAGCCTCTTCGGTAAATTTGCTGACCTTTGTCTGCTGCTACAGTAAGGCTCTTCATTGTTAAGGATTTTATAGCTTTTAGTTGTGTGGCAGTTAAATCCTGAGCTTCGTCTATTAGGACATGGTTTGGTCTAATATTACTTAGTATACGCTCTGAATTATCAATAAGTTGTAAGGCCACATCATCAAAATCCATGCAACGCTTTCCTTTTAAAATCGATTGATACTTTTCATATATATCAAAAATTGTTTCTCTATGGGCCTTTGTGAGTTGAATTTGTGTACCGCGCCCAATGCGTTGAGCATCTAAGTACTGCGGCAGTGCTTTAATCTCATTATTTTTAATCCACGAAATTTCTTCCATAAGAAATCTAATTAGTGAACGGTCTTCACTCATCCCGTGTACTTTTGCACTCGGTAGAATAAGGTCTCCATATTTACGAATTATATTTTTAGCAAATTTGACAAAGCCTTCTTTTTCATCAGATATGGTGCGATAGTTGGTTATCCCAGAATCACGTAATAACTGAGTACCCCATTGATGAAATGTCATTGCTTCGACTACTTCATCTCTCGACGCTCGGACCATTTGTTTTATGTAAGTAGATAGAGCTTTATTAAATGTCAGAAGTAGGACTTTCGGGCCGGGAGTAACCTGTTCACCATTTATGCTAAGATATATAGCTCTCTCCAGAACAACAGTTGTCTTTCCAGAGCCAGGTATACCCCGGATGAGCAATTCTCCATCCGTACGAAATTTCACACAGTCCTTTTGTTCTTCTGTTAACTTTATCATCTTTATAGCCATTTGACGTACACCCCATATGATATCTATTCATCTTCAAACAGTTGCCTTAATTCTTCCCTTTCCGCTACCTTATCAGAGATATGCTTTGCTCTTGCACGATTAATAAGTGACACTTCGATCGAATCTAAGACAATAGTATCATCCTCAATACTTTTAGAGCTAGCAGTAACCATATATCTTTCTAAGCATGAATTTGACGTTTTGCAATCACTAAAAAAATCTTCCTGATGGATTCCTGGTCTCCCAAGTATGTATAGTTTTTCTCGAGCTCTTGTTACTCCAACATACAATAATCTTCGTTCCTCTTCGTAATCTGGCCTGCTTCCATGCGGGAAGGAGCGGTCCCCTAGATACATAAGGAATACAATTTTATATTCCTCTCCTTTAGCTGAATGCACGGTTCGTACTTGAATTCCTGAAGAATCAGCAGAGCTACTTTCGTCAGTAAGATGTTCATATAGCAGTTCTGCGGCTTCATAACAATACTCTGAGCCAGAATCCAAGGCATCTATTAAGTAAGATTTAAACTTTTCAATAGAGAGATACTTAGGTAACGTTACCTCGTGACTAGCTTCTAGTATTTCATCTATCCTTTTCCCATAGGTATCCGGTTCTTGGTAAAAATGATACATGAAATCCGATTCTTCTTTTACAGAAGATAGCGGCTTATCATTGTTGGTATTTAGAAGCAGCCCGGTATTTCTTAATGCGTTGATGACCATAGTACCTTGAGGTGCGTATTCGGAATTTTTCCTGACTAATACTGCAATTTCATGCTCCTTAACCCCTTCTTCTTGTATTAAACGTTGAATTTCAATTGCCACAAATTCAGCAGCGAGTTCCAGTCGAGGAGCATGAACTAATCGAACAGGGTTATCCGTTTGATCAAAAGACTTAGAATGTTTAAGTTCCTTTGCAACTACTAGAAGCCGGTCAAAATCAGTAGTTTGACGAACTTTGTTTGCTACATCCAAAATAGCAGAAGTCGAGCGATAATTCTCCACCATGTGTATTTGTGGAAGAACGTTAATATTCGTATCAAGTGCATCATTACCAAACTTCTTCATATTTTCGACACTGGAGCCATTAAATGTATAAATAGTTTGATCTGGATCACCCACTACATTAACCGCTATATCGGAGCCAGCCAAGCTAAAAAGCAATTGGTTCTGCGCTCTGGATGTATCTTGGAACTCATCAACCACAATTGCCTGAAGTCGCTCTCGAACACGATTTGATGTTTCACCATTCGAGATTGACATGATTCTAACAGCTTCGCTTATTAGGCCATTATAGTCTGTTGCATTGTTGTGCTTCAGGATACGCTCATACCTTCTCCAGACTGTTTTCACATCTTTACATGAAACAGTCACATTCATGTTAAGACCAATATCGACCTCGATAGCATATTGCGGATCTAGTTCCTCATGTGTATGAATAGGTTCGAGCTCATCTGATCCTTGTCGCAACTCATTGATTATTTTAAGAAATGCAATATGAGCATTTTCTCGATCCAAATTCTGCGCAACACCTTCAAGCAATTGGTCTCTGTATGAAGCAAATATATAATTATGTTCTGCTTCAGTATTCATCACTTCAAAGCGGGGCTTTAGATGCGTCTCTCCATAAGTTATCGCCATTCTGATAATCCGAAATGCTAGACCATGAAATGTAAATACCTTTACGGGACTACCAGTATGGAGATGTTTACAAAACTCTGTAATCTTCTCTAACAGTCGCACACGTGCGGTTCTGGAAAATGAAATAGCAAGAATTGAGTGGGGGGCGATATCCAGTTCTGTTTGCATGTAAATGATGCGAGCTGCTAGTGTACTGGTTTTTCCAGTACCAGCTGCAGCGTTAATAATCATATGCTCCAGTGGAGCAGTAATGGCTTGACGTTGCTTTATATTAAATTGATCCCAAAATACATTCATGATGGACCTCCAGTCACTACAGTATTTGAATAAATTCTACAAAACAGGACTTTTGTCCTTCTATGTCGAATGTTAATAATCACAAGGATGTTAATTATTCCAAGATTTAATGGGGTGCAAATATGGGTCAATCAACAATGGTTAGTATTCGAAATGAACTGATTGAACGCATGAATCTTGAATTAGTAGGACCGAATTATAACGAAGAAGAGCTCAATGAATCTCCTACTCAGCGTTATCTTACCGGGATTATTTGGCCAATGGGTTCTCAGGTAGAGGAAGAGGATGACGAAGAAGTCGTGACTGAGGAGGAAGGTGAGGAATCCGGAGCACCTGAACGTACTGCTCCGCTTATGCAGGCCATGAAGCCTTCGTCTATTGGATTATCATTCGTTGTCGAGAATGGCGTAAGACAGTTGGATATGGAAGTGAATTGGGGTCAATATGTACAAGAGGGCGATAGAAAGAACCCCCTGTGGAAGAGAAATCATGTTGTGAATATGATTAGTTTGGATGTGTTACCGGCAGATGGAGTACGCAGATCCTATTTAACAGTAAATAGTGGGGTTTTTCTGGAACTCATTTCAAGGCCGATGAATGATATTCATAATCGCCACGCAGTTAGCCTATTTTTAGTTAATCGTAATCCACTACCCGAAAAGGGGTCTAAAGATGAGCTATGCTTATTTCAACCTGAGATAAGGCTATTCGGGAAAAAGGATACATACCCTTTCTCTGTTAGAAAATTGGTTATCAAGCAGAAAACAAAATATCCTGATGTCGCAGCTGATGAATTGCTTTATCGGAATCAGACTGTCTTTGCTGTTGGTCATGGAGTGTCCGTAATATGGGGAGAGGTTAGTGAAGATAATCAAAATGCGCGTGAACTAAAAACCGTGATTATGCCTGTACATGAAATTCCAAGAGTAATTCCTCCTAACTGGGAAGGCGAGGGTTCAATGGATATGATGGATTTGGCACAGGCTGAAGACGGTGATGCTATCCATGACTTACTAAACCCTCTTCTAGATGATTATGATAATTGGATATGGGAGCAAGAAGATGCAAGCGATCTTCTGGATGGCGAGTTGAAAATAACAGCAACTGAGCATTTAAAGTCTTGTCGGGAGTCCTTGAATCGTATGAGAAAGGGACTTGATCTAATAAGATCCAGTGAAGACAACGGGCATGTTCTTGAAGCCTTCCGTTTCGCCAATCGGAGTATGGCTATGCAAAGGGCTCAGAGCATGTGGGCGAGAGTTGCTAGTAAACAAAAAGACTGGTCTAATGGGCCTGATCCTACTAGAAAATCACAATGGAGACCTTTTCAAATTGCTTTTATTCTGCAGTCAATCACGGGAATTGTAGAACCTACTCACGTTGATAGGCAGATAGCTGATTTGCTATGGTTTCCAACAGGTGGCGGTAAGACCGAAGCATATTTGGGCTTAGCGGCGTTTGTAATAGCAATCAGAAGGCTACGAAAAGAACATGATGCTATGAGAGGTGATGCAGGGGTTACTGTTTTGATGAGATACACACTTCGGCTATTGACTATACAACAATTTCAAAGGGCATCTACACTTATTTGTGCATGTGAAGTTATTCGAAATGAAAATCCGGAGAAATGGGGAGCTGAACCTTTTCGAATCGGACTTTGGGTAGGTAGTAAGAACACTCCCAATGATTTTGACAAGTGCGAAGAAGTCCTCTCATCAAAAACATATAGCTCATCTTCAACTACACCTGTTCAACTAGTTTCCTGCCCGTGGTGTGGTGCCGAATTGAAAAGGAAAAACTATTATGCAAATCGTAAATTGCGTCGAGTTATCATTGGATGCTCGAGAGATGCATGTGTTTTTCACAGGAGCAAAAATCCTGAAGGGATACCTGCAGTTGTATCTGATGAAGAGATTTATAGGCTGTTACCGACAATGATTATTGGAACTGTAGATAAGTTTGCTAGAATGCCTTGGGTAGCCGAGACTCAATCTTTAGTAGGTAAAGTTAAAGGACAAACGAAATATTGGGGTTTCACTGCTGAGGGGGCTGATGAAACAACAGAAGGATGGAGGAGATCTGTACTAAAGAGTAACCCTCCAGCCGGGGACTTTGTAGATAATAGGCCTTTGTTGCCACCTGATTTAATCATACAAGATGAACTTCACTTGATTGCAGGGCCGCTAGGAACTATGGTAGGACTCTATGAGACAGCTATTGATTATTTGTCAGGTAGAGAAATTGAGGGTAAGAGAATAGGTCCAAAAGTGGTAGCTTCAACAGCTACTATTCGTAGAGCGAGAGAACAAATATTGTCCTTGTTTGCAAGAAAACCCGCTATTTTTCCGAGTCCAGGTCTATTAGCAGGTGACTCTTATTTTTCGGTTGAGCAGTCACTGAGGACAACACCGGGGAGAACTTATGTTGGAATATTTGCTCCTGGTAGAAGTATAAAGACTGCGCTAGTTAGAGTCTATGCTGCCTTACTCGCTGCAACGGATGCTATCAATGAAGATGAAAAAAGTTTAGATCCCTATCGGACTCTTGTTGGATATTTTAATAGTCTGCGAGAACTTGGAGGAGCAGTACGTTTGATTGAGGACGATGTTAAGGCACGAATAAATGTTTTATCTAAGCGCATAAAAGGCCAACGCTTTGAGTATAAGGCAAGGGTTCTACGGGAAAATGCACCGGAGTTGACAAGTCGGGTAGACTCAAGTCAAATCCCTGAACTACTTCAAAGGTTAGAACAACCATTTTATTCAAAAGATCCTGGTGTTGCTCCGGTAGATGTTGTATTGGCAAGTAATATGATATCAGTTGGTGTAGACGTAAGTCGACTGGGGCTTATGGTTGTAACCGGACAACCAAAGACAACAGCTGAATACATTCAGGCAACTAGTAGAGTTGGACGTGAGTATCCTGGCCTGGTTTTCACTGTATACAACTGGGCAAGACCGCGGGACGTTTCTCATTATGAACGCTTTGGCTCTTACCATTCTGCACTTTACAGGTATGTTGAGGCTATTAGTGTAACGCCATTTTCATCGAGGGCAAGGGATCGAGCACTCTCAGCAACTTTGGTGATGATGTCTAGATTAAATATTCCTGGTATTGCAAAACGAGACCAGGCAAAGAAATTTAAACCCAATCATCATTTGGTATCTGAAATGAAGGAATACCTCAAACAAAGGGTTGGGAATATTGAAGCGGGAAAATTTAAAGAGGTCAACGAGCACTTGCAAAGATACATTGATGAATGGGAATCAAAAACTATGGAAAGTGCACTTGTTTACGATCGAGCATTAAAGAAACCAAAGTTGATGTATTCCTTGGGGGAAAAGCCAAAGGGAGCTATTTTTGGTGTTCCGAACTCAATGAGAGACGTAGAAAAATCTGTAGGAATATATCTAAAGGAGTAGCAGTCATGAATGGTAAAGTTGGTGAAGTTAGAAACAGTCAGTTGGTTTCTACATTTGGTCCAGGAGCAATTATGGACTTGCCAGATTTTTCGGTTATTATATCTAGCACTGACCATTGGAATTTGAAGTTATGCGAAGTAATTAAGGAACCGAGGTTGCAAAGGAAGCTGAATATCAGCAGAATCTACGCTCCACCGTCACTTCAGTGGGAGCAGGATAGCAAACAGGGAACGTTACCTGCATACCGCTTTCCGAGATTTATGGTTTGTCCCAAATGTAGAAAGCTGTCTCAGTTTAAAGAGTTTATGCTAGATCCTGATTCTCAAATTGCGTATTGCCACTGTGAGGAGAATACGAAAGTATTTCCTGCACGTTTCCTAGTTGCATGCCCTAGAGGACACATTGATGATTTTCCTTGGAGTTTCTATGTGCATTCTAAAAAAGGGAATTTTGATTGTGAGGGTTCATTATTCCTTAATGATAAAGGTGTAAGTGGATCTATTGCAGACGTGGAAGTTGAGTGCAAATCGTGTGAGGAAAAGAGGACATTGGAAGATGCATTCATGGGAGTTGGACTACCTTCATGTCGAGGCCATAAGCAATGGATTGGGCCGTGGAGTAAAGAAGAGTGCACCGAAAAGTCACGTGCATTACTTCGTGGTGCTTCCAACTTATACTTTCCAGTAGTTCAGAGTGCGCTATCAATTCCACCATACACATCCACTATTCATCAAGATGTTGCAGAAGAGATGGATCGACTTGGAAAGGTAGACTCGAAGGAAAAATTGAAAATGTACATCGAAGATGACCTGTTTCCAACCTTCAAGGAGTTTGACCTTGATGAAATATGGGGAACAATTCTGCAACAACGAGGTTTGGGAAGCGGAGAAGAGCAGGACCTCTACTATCCGGAATGGGAAGCTTTGTTACGCGGTGGTGAAGCCGATACGGAGTATGAGTTTGAAACTGAAGAACAGCAAGTGCCTGATAGATTTAGTAAGAGGATAGGCAGATTGATTATGGTGCGAAGACTGACGGAGGTACGTGTGCTTGATGGATTCAGCCGAATTGAGCCATTGCCGGATATTACCTCTGTAGGGGAAGAAGATGATACTGTAAAAGAATCATTTAAGGCATCAATTAGTGAGTCAAGAAAAAATTGGCGCCCGGGAATAGTAACAAGAGGTGAGGGTATCTTTATAACTTTACATGAGGACGCTTTGTCTGCATGGGAGAAGGAAAAGTTTTCGGACTCCAACTCTATTCCCATGGCTAAGGAGTTTGAGAGATATTGCAAAGATCGTAACATGGAGAATACAGTTGAATTCCCAGGAACACGATATGTACTCCTTCATACCTTATCACATGCTCTAATGCGGCAATTGTGTTTCAGTTCAGGATATTCGTCAACATCATTAAGAGAGAGAATATATTCCCGAAAGAAAGACGGTCAGAATATGGCTGGTGTACTAATTTATACAGCGACACCTGATTCAGAAGGTAGTCTTGGAGGGTTAGTCGAACTGGGGAAGACTGACAGATTTGAAGAAATTCTTTTTCATGCACTTGAAGATGCAAAGTTTTGTTCAGGGGATCCACTTTGTTCAGAACATAAGCCTGATGCAATTGGTGACCTTAATGGAGCTGCTTGTCACGCTTGTCAACTTGCAGCTGAAACATCGTGTGAAAAATCCAATCGATTCCTCGATCGTGGGTTTATAGTACCTACAGTATCCGATCAGTCACTAGCTTTTTTTAACCAAGAATGACGAGTAATCTGAAAGCTTTGGAGATAGCAATATCCCGGATAGTAAATAAAAGTACTGAGTCAGCAATTACTAAATTATTAGAAGTGCTGCCGAAAATTTCACTTGAAAGTATCTCATCAGCATATCATTTTTCCACATATCTGGACGGAGAATTGATATCACCATTACTGTTGTCTGATCTGATAGATGCTTGGAGAATTAGTGAATTAAAGAGTGACTCCATAATATTTGCCTTTCGGACAGCTATTAGAACGCGTAATCAGCTTGTTAGTCAAATGCCAAAGATCGACATTGTATGGACTGGTCCCTATCCACCAACTGGAGCAAATGTTAGAAGTACACTTGCGGTATTGCAAGAAATGATCGAGTCCGCACATAAAAAGATACTCCTTGTTGGTTATAGTCTTACAACTGGAGGGGCTTCCCAGATGACAGTTCTAGAAAAGTTGTTGGGAGCTGTAAAACGCGGATGCGAGGTGAAGATAGCCTTGCATGATGACGGGAGTAATTACAAGAACTTAAAGGCGATTTGGCCTAAAACGCTCCCTTCTCCCATTTTATTGAGATGGGCTGGGAGGCCGGGAGATGATATGGCAAGTTTGCATGCAAAGATGTTATTAATAGATCAAGAGGATCTATTAGTAACATCTGCTAATCTGACATATCATGGGTTGCAGTCAAATATAGAAGTTGGGGCGAGGGTAAGTGGTGGAACAGCTCGACAATTGGCTGATCATTTCTTTTCGCTTGAGAAGTCAGGAATTTTGCAGCGTGTGGAGGAGTAGACAATGAATCTATCAAGAGATATTAATATTAAGCCATCTTTTTTGCGTGAATTGCACGCTCTTCCATCTCAGATGGGCGAGCAGGTATGGGAGAAAATAAATTTCCTAGCTCAAAACCCGATACCTGATGGTCATTTGAAAAAGAAACTAAATAAGTGGGATGATGTCTACAGACTCAGAGTAGGCGATTTTCGATTGTTTTATTCTTTTGGAGGTAATTGGATACGGCTGTTAAGTATTCGCTCCCGTAAAAATGCTTACCAAAAGGGCATTAATTATGAAGAACCGGCAGAATTAGGAATAGATGCAGAAATTGATTCTGATGAAGAAGTCGCTGCGGGATATGAACAACCAAGATTAAACATTCACCATGATATTACGTATAATCGTTTACCGAAATCTATAACAAGCGAATGGCTAGCCCAATTAAGGATTCCTAGTGAATATCATATTGGTTTAGAGTCATGTAATTCGGAAGATGATCTATTAACACTGAACATACCTGACGAATATATCGAGCGTATTGTAGATAATCTATTTCCGAGACCTGTTGAAGAAATCATGCAACAACCAGACTTAATTGTATTCGACACAAATGATCTGATTCGATATAAGGAAGGCGATCTGCTAGGATTTTTACTTAGATTAGATGCAGATCAGGAAAGATTGGTTGATTGGGCACTACAAGGACCTGCCTTAATAAAAGGTGGTCCAGGAACAGGGAAATCAACGATTGCTCTATATCGTGTTAGATCCCTCCTTGACTATTATGGGAAGCAAGGGAAATCGAATAGTAAAATTTTATTTACTACATATACACCAGCTTTAGCAAGATTCTCTGAGCAATTACTTGAGCAATTACTAAGGACCAGGATATCCAGTGTCACAATTGAAACAGCAGATGAAATAGCGTTAAATATTGTGAGAACTGCTGGAAAGTCTTTGGAAGTGGCTGATCAAAATCAGAAGAAGATTATGATGGAGCATTCGGTCAAATCATTAGGTAATGATGAACTTTTAAGCAGATACCGTATTGATTACTTGTTGGATGAAATTGAGTGGGTAATTGAGGGGCGCGATATAAAAACTCTGGAGACATATTTAAATGTCAGTAGAGTTGGTCGGGGAACAGCTCTGACTAAATCGACCAAAGCACTAATTTGGGGCGTTTATCAAAAATATTGTTCTTTGCTTAAGGAACGTAATCTTACTACTATTTCGGCTACTCGGTGCCAAGCGCTTGAGTTGGTAATATCAGGTGTGTGGAAGGACAGGTATGATGCAGTAATTATCGATGAGGCTCAAGATTTGACACCTACGGGTCTTTCATTATTAGTTGAGCTCTCCAAAAGTAACAAAGGAATCTATCTTACAGCAGATGGTTCACAATCTATATATTATAAAGGATTTTCCTGGAGTGAAGTGCATGATAAACTACAATTTCGTGGTAGGGCAATAAACCTTCGAAGGAATTACCGTACAACCCGCGAAATCTCAGATGCTGCTAGTCATTTCCTGAAATCTACGGGAAGCGGTGACCAAGATTTATCAATGTTGCGATCCAGTCAATCTGGCCCACAACCATTATTGTTTGGTTACAATTCAGAGAATGAACAGTACGACTTGATTGTGAAATTTATAAAGCAAATGAGTAAGCATTTTCGACTAAAGACTTCATCTGCTGCAATCCTTGTTCCCTCCTCCGCAGTAGGACGCGAAATATCGGAAGGTATCACAAAAGTTGGACTACCGTGCAAATATATTCGGGGGAGTCAGCTAGATCTCCAATCAGACGAAGTGAAGGTTCTTACTATGTCAGCATCAAAAGGACTTGAGTTTCCGATAGTTTGTGTTGCTGGGATTGATAAAGATTTTCCGAGGATCTTAGATAAAATGGATGAAGATGATATTGCAGAAACCGTAAAAGTTTCCAGGAGGACACTGTACGTTGGTATCACCCGAGCAATGAGAGGGTTAATGGTTGTTTATGATAATAAAGCTCCCTCAAGTTTCATTAAAGAGTTAGATGTAAGTTATTGGTCTACCGAAATTAGCACTAATTAATATATTTGTTAACGGGCAGTCTTCATGGAGTTGGATATGAGGACTGCTTTCATTTTATTACTCTGCAAAGCTTCAATATAATGGTACTTGTTCCACATTCGGATATCATTTTCAGAGCAGCTTTTATGTTAGAATAAGAATTATAAGGGAAATTGTCGATTAATTAATAACCTAAAAATTCATGAGAAAAGTGTGGGTTTAATGGAACAAGGATTGCGCGATTTTGCAGTGGAGTTTAAAGATCACGTTGAAGGAGTAGCTGCTGCAAGAAATGAAGCTAATTCAGTAACAACATTTACTGACGTGATATATGGTTATATCTACGAAGCTGGTGAGATAGGACCAATTGAATTATGTGAATATAAGAGAACTGGTATTCAATTAAATGGTTACTCAATACATGATGACGGCGCTCATAAAGGTATAGATCTTGTTGTCAGTTTACAAACTAGGATCGTTCCGCCAATTAGCATACATAAAACTGAATGGGAACCAGTCATAAAGCGATGTCTTAATTTTCTGAAGAAAAGTTTGTCAGGACTACATCATGCGCTCAAAAAAGGAACAGACGAGTATGAAATTGCAAAGAAAATCAACGACGAAAAAGAAGAAATAGATATTATTCGTATATATTTCTTTACGGATGGAATTACTAAAACAATCAACCTTGAAGATCTGGATGTTGATGGAATACAAGTTACTTTCCACGTGTGGGATTTAGAACGATTGTACCGTTTAAAGAGTTCTGATAAAAAACGTGAACCTGTTACCATTGATCTGTTTGAAAAATATGAAACTTCTTTGCCTTGCTTGCAAATGCCAAGTGCTAACGATGACTATGAATCTTATCTTTTAATTGTACCGGGTGAATTACTGGCTATGATTTATGAAGAATATGGTGAGCGATTAATCGAACGAAATGTGCGATCATTCTTGCAAGTTAGAGGAGTAAATCGTGAGATCAGAAAGACCATACTGAGGGAACCTCATATGTTCTTAGCGTATAACAACGGACTATCAGCAACTGCCGAGCATGTGGAGTTTATGTCAGTAAATGAAGATAAAGAATCTCGATCAATAAAAGTAATAAAAGACTTTCAAGTAGTAAATGGAGGGCAGACTACTGCATCGATTTACCATGCCTTTAAAAAGGATAAAGCTGATATATCGAAAGTTTTTGTCCAAATGAAGCTTACAGTTATTAAAGAATCCGAAAAGATGGATGAAATGGTGCCAATCATTTCAATGTGCGCGAACAACCAGAATAAAATTCAAACAGCGGATTTTTATTCAAACAATCCGTACCACAGGAAGTTGGAAGCCCTATCCAGGGATTTGTGGGCGCCGGCAACTGATGGGAGTTACCGTCAAAGCAAATGGTTTTATGAGCGTGCTCGTGGACAGTATTTGGATATGAAAGGGAAAGCGGGCACGAATGCTAAGAAGAAGTTATTTGATGAGAATTATCCTAAAGAACAATTATTTACAAAGACAGATTTGGCGAAATTTCTTCACTCTTGGGATCAGCTTCCGCATGTTGTAAGCAGGGGGAATCAGAAAAACTTTGAGGCGTTTTCTAAATCACTTGATGATATTGAATTGGAGAACATTGATAAAAATTACTTTTATAATACTATTGCTAAAGCAATCATATTTAACACTATAAATAAGTTAGTAACCACAAAGTACCGTGCAAATATTGTTACTTATACTATGGCTTGGTTATCATATAAAATGCTTGAAGAGACAGACCTACTTAATATATGGCAGAAACAAGCTGTGCCTTCTTCTATGATAGATACTATGGAAATTGTTATTAAAGCCGCCTATGCGCACATTACGACTCCTCCAAATCAAGAGAACATTACAGAGTGGTGTAAAAAAGAAGAATGTTGGACTGGCTTCCGTGATATGGGGATTGAGACATTGTTGGCATTGTAGTTTGTCCCTTCTCTGTATTTCGATAGACTAGTATACTTATTGTAATGATATTTGATAGGGGACAGACAATATGAATTTCATCGATCTATTTGCAGGGGCAGGGGGATTGTCGGAGGGTTTTATACGTCAAGGATTCGAGCCCATTGCTCATGTGGAGATGAACAAGTATGCAGCCTTAACACTCAAAACTCGGGCAGCGTATTATCATCTGAAGAAGAACGAGCAAGGACAAATATATAACAATTATCTTCGTGGAGAACTTTCACAACTGCAATTATATGATACACTGCCAGAAGAAGAAGCTGCTGCAGTTATGAATAGTGAAATAAGCGACGAAAGCATCGAGCAAATTTTTAGTATCATCGATGCTAATTTGATTAGAAAAACAGGTCAGAAAGATAAAGTTGATGTAATTATTGGAGGTCCTCCTTGCCAAGCGTATTCTTTAGTGGGAAGGGCAAGGGATCCTTATGGAAAAGAGCATGATCCAAGGAATTACCTTTACAAGCAATATGTTAAGTTTCTTGAACGGTATGATCCGGATATTTTTGTGTTTGAAAATGTTCCTGGGATATTGAATGCTGCCAAAGGGACACTGTTTAAAGATGTTCAAGAAATCATGAGAAAATCTGGTTATGAGATAAAAGCTGAAACATTAAATGCAGTAAATTTTAATGTTTTGCAAAATAGGCAAAGAGTTATTCTAATAGGTTGGAAGGACAATCTTGATTATGAGTATCCGGTTTTTAAAAAGCTTCCTCAAAAATATTTTGTAAATGATGTACTGAGTGATTTACCGAGCTTAGAACCTGGAGAAGAAAACAATATATATTTAACAAAGCCTACACAGTATCTTCGTGAAAGTAAAATAAGAGATGAACATGATGTTTTAACTCAACATCTAACCAGAGTCCATAATGAACGGGATAGAAAAATCTATGCAATGGCTATTGAACTGTGGAATGAGTCGCAGAAAAGATTAGTCTACACTGATGTTCCTGAAGAGCTCAGAACGCATAAAAATCTGAGTTCTTTTTTAGATAGGTATAAAGTCGTGGGGAAAGATGTTCATTTTTCTCATACTGTCGTTGCACATATTGCAAAAGATGGCCATTATTATATTCATCCAGATTTATCCCAAAGACGATCCCTCTCGGTCAGAGAAGCCGCGAGGCTGCAATCGTTTCCTGATGACTTTTATTTTGAGGGACCGCGTACGGCTGTTTTAACCCAGATTGGTAATGCTGTTCCACCCCTAATGGCTCAAGAAATTGCAAGGCATGTGAGTTTAATGCTGAAGCATGAAGAACAAAAACAATTATCCTTATTCTAGTTTGAGTGAATAACGATTACTAGCAACCTATAATTGAATAAATTTTAAGTAAGGGACCATTGTTTATGGTCCCTTTTTCTCTACCACAGTGTTAGAAGTCAATATTTAAATTGTTTTACTAGAAAAAGCACTGTGTGGTACTATTTAACTATTAAGTTGTGGTAGTAGGGGATGAAAAATGACTACTGATAAAGATGATTACGTCCAACAAACCATTACAGGGGCTTACGGACTATCAAGAAGATGGAATTCGGGTCAAACGAAATTCTCCCAAGTTTATGATCAACTTTCTGTCCACAAGTTACAGCAAGAAATGACTATTAACGATACAGTTAAAAATAATCGAAAACATACAATATCGGAATTGATGGAGGCAAAAGCAGAAGTTGAATTTCAAATAGACTACTTAAACAAGCGTTTGAAAGGGCTTTCTGCGGAAGCGATGAATTGTGCATCACAACTGATTTCTTTGTTTGATGAGGCTCATTCGTTAATAAGTAATGCCTTTTATCGCATATACAGTGAGACTAATGATGGTAAAGGTTTTGCAGAACTATGTATAAATAAAGAAGCTTTATTAATTGGGCTTGTTGATGAGCTTACCTCGAGGCTAGAAATACTTGGGCGAAGGAGGGGCATTTATCTTATTAAAGATATTCAGTATGTCCAAGCTTGGATGATCAATTAATTGGTGACAAAACTCAAAGATTGAGCATTCATTATGAGGTAGGATAATTATAGATGAACAATGGGGAGGAAGACGGACAAGGATGGATGCAACTGCAGCATATACAAATTTTGAACGGCCAACAGAAGTTACAAAGTTTATTGAGGAAATGAATGTGGAAGATTTTAACGTATTTGTTCACACAATAATGCAAGATGAGGATAGCGAAAAACAAAGGGTTTTCGCAAAGCACCTTGTCTCAGAAAAGTTTTGGAGTACGAAGACACAGCAATTTATTAGAATTGTATCTATTGCGGAAAGTGATTTAGCATACTTTCTGGGCCAGTATTTATGGGATGATTACAACCGAAGTAAAATGTATTTAGAATTTAAAGTATTTGCTCCTGGGCTATATGCATGCTTTTACCAGAGGAATAAGTTAAAGCTTCCAACACCTGATATACTGATTCCTGAATTTTTCTTTGGTCAATTACTTATCAAGACCGAGGAAAACTCCCTTAAGGAAATACTTTTCTCCCCAAAGCATAAAAAGAAATTAAGGCTTTTGTTAGAGGAGGAATATGATGAAATTACGGAATTAGCCAAAGAGAAATGGGTCGCGCGGTATAGCGGGATATTGTCAGAAATTCTAGACTCGGTAGAGGATATAGAACCAGTAAAATTGGTTGAGCGACTAGAAGAGGAGAAACACACAACTAAAATTAATACAGAATATAAGCCGATCTTAGAGAGTACACATTCTGAAAATTTACATATAGAACCATCGAAATTGGTTGAGTGGCCAGTTGATGAGAAACGTAACGCTCAAACAGATATTGAAAATAGGTTAGAAACTATAAGTATTAACTCTGAAGATGTGGTTTTTTTGACTGCATCTACTGATTCTAAACTAGAAATAATTAATGGACAAAAGTGTTTATCTGATGCAGATGAACTATTATTGATTTGGATCAATTCTGCAAAGGATAAAACCAGTCTTCTGGAGATTGTTGATAATTTGATAATAGTCCACCAAGCTTTCGGATTAGATTCACAGAATGCCATGTTAATTAGAGCCTCAACTTTATGCTATAAAAGAAAGTTAAGTCCGGCAGAATTGTCTGAAATTTTACTGAAGTTAAACCTAATAGAGCGATACTTCGATTACTATCCTTATCTACAATCAGAAAGCAATATTTTAGTTGAATTAGTAAATGTACTGCTCTCAAATGGTGAGAGTGAACAGGCTATTAATGGTTTAATAAAACTTTCTAATCATTCCCATTCTGAGGTGTCTGTAGAAGCAGCCCATTTACTGATTTCCTTAATTGAAAATAAGCATTATCTAGTTAAACCGATCCTACATAGGTTAAAAGGACAGGGTGCCAGACTTTTTGTTGAAGAGCTAACTAAACGTTTTGCAGAAATGGCTGCGATCAATAAAGATATATCATTGCAATTGAGTGAGAAGGATCGATTGCTTGATAAGCAAAAGATCTACACATTGCAGGAGTTGGGTGAGTCCATAAAAGACATTATTCGAACCATGGAAACCAAAGCTGCAGACTTAATTAGAAGTGGCAATCAGGATAATTACTTTATTCATTTTGTCCAAATGTTGAGGAGAAAGTTATCCCGAAGCGGATTGATGCCTATAGAGGAACTTCATAAGTTAGGGTCGATAGTAGACATTGAAAGGGGCATCCATATTAAGGATGGGACTGGAGAAGCGCCATTTATTCTAAAATCTCTTGGACTGAAAAGTAATGGATCCGATCATATTGAATTTATTATAGATTATCCACGTGTTGAGTCCAATAATAAGACAGGGGAAGTAGACCAAGATGCCTAGAACAAGTTACGGAATTGATTTCGGTACTACCAATAGTTCCATTGCTCTAATGAGAACGGATGTTTTTAGTGCAGGAAGATACACTCCCCAATGTTTTATACTCTCTCCTAATGGAACGCCAAGAGAGGTAATACCTTCTGAGATTTCGTTTGATGGTAATGGAAATATAGTTTCTGTTGGACGACGTGCTCGTATGGATGTTGCTTCTATGGCCGCGGATAAGTTGGTGGATAATGTAAAGTGGTTGTTGGACAGAGATGATTATAGCATCCGTTTTGGAAAGGGGGCGGAGTACAACCCTGTGCAACTAGCATCCATACTATTTAGTAGAATGAAAGAGAGTATTAACTCTGTCCCTCATAATAAACCAGATGGTATTGTCATTGGTGTTCCTGTTGGGTTTGGTGATGTCGAGAAGGAAAGGCTTCTTCAAGCATTAATTGAATCTGGTTTAGCAGAAGGGATAAATAAGAGGAATATTCGATTCTTATCCGAGCCAATCGCAGTTGCTTTAGATTATGGATTGCAATTAGAGAATCCACAAAAAGTACTGGTATTTGATTTTGGTGGGGGTACATTAGATATTACAGTTGTAAGTTTAGCTACTTTAGAAGGGGAGGTTCTTTCAAAGCATGGTGCTCATATAGGAGGGCGTAAATTAACTACTTGCTTATTAACGCATGTATTTATTCCTAAGTACGGCTATGATAAACTGTCCAAGGCTCTAAATCTGCCTAAGACACAGCCAGATAACGAAACCTTATTGCAATATCTTTTTGATACAAGTGAAGGTGTCGACTTATTCGAAAATTTGGATCGATGCAAGATTGAGTTATCTTCTGAGTTAACTTCTAGTTTGTTCATCTCGAGAGACAATTTAAAGGTTAATCTTACAATAACAAGGGTGGAATTTGAGGAAGCCATTTCAAAGGAACTTCAAGAGTCACATGACTTGGTCCTTCAAAGCCTAAAGGAAGCGGGAGTTAAGAGTCCAGATATGGTTGTTATGGCAGGAGGCTCATCTTATATACCGGCTTTCAAAGTAATGTTACAGACGATATTTGGAATTGATAAGGTTAAATTATCTTCTGATGCATTAACTAGTGTTGCTAGAGGACTTTCAATTGCTGGGTTTTCAACTGATGATGGTATAACAGCTGAAATTGAGGATATTGTTGATATCTCATATGGAATTTGGGACGGTTCTGTTAATCAAGTTGCTCCTGTTATAGAGAAGGGAATAAAAGTATCTGATACAGAGATTGATGATGTAACGATTGAAGGAATATATGAGACATTCCAGTTAATGGACCAATCTTCGACATTCATGAAGCTTCGGATTTATCAAGGAGATAACCAAATTGGAATAGTTGAAGTGCCAATTAAACCAAATGGTAGTAACAATCACTTCAAGGTGTTTTTCCAGGTTGATAAGGATAAAGGCTGGTTAAAGATACGAGTTTATGATATCTCAAATCGAAAGTGGCTGACTATTCCTTTTGGAAAAGATAAAATTCGAATTCGCGAGAATTGGGAAGAGTAGAAGAGGTGTGAAATGAAACGCCATGATATTAATAGCCACCTACAAGATTATAAAGTTGGGGAATCTTATATCTTTCTCATGACAGAAATAGCTACTAATAACATTATTAAAAAAGTAGGGAAAATATCAAATACAGGGGTTACTACCGATTCAATTCCTTTCGTAGAGGTTGATTTTTCGGGAATGAAAAAGAAATATGCCATATCGGTCCTTAGCCGGACTTTTTATTCGGGTTTTAGAGAGAAAATGGATAAAATACCAGATCCAAGTATCCTTGGGGAGGTAATGGTTGTAAGGAAATCTCTTAACAATACTGGTGAGGTTACAAAAGTTAATGGATTACCTGGAGAGGTCACAAAGGTAAAAACTAATCAAGCCGGTGGTAACGGTGATGTGATGAAAGTAAATTAGACAACATCATTAAAGTATTGCTTAATAAATAACTGGAGGACGAAATGGAACCTAACCATAAATTAGCGCTTATTATTTCCTACTACCTATCTAAATATGATAGAAAATCGCTTACTAACCTTGGTTATAAAAATTTTACTGAAGCTTTTCAGGAAATTGGGACAAGATTAGCAGTTAAACCAAATACTATAAAGAACATGCGGGAGAATTTCGATCCACTTCATCCGAATAACAGAGTTGGATGGTACCAAAGGGAACTTTCACCTAGTCGAATTGGAGTAGTGGAGAAATACGGAGCGCTTAGCGAAGCTGCCTTAACTGCTGTAGTTAAAGATATTTTGGGAAAATACACAGTTGAGCATGATAAGTTTAATAATGAACTTGTGGCATACACTAAAGTAATTGAAGATGACTCAGATGAAAAAGAGTCAAATAGTAGAACATTTACAACGAGAGGCCTAACTGGTCTAAGAGCTGAAGAAATTTTTTTGGATCTCTTTCAATCCGGCCAAATTAATAATCTATCCGGAGAACTAATTGATAAGAGACATGACGGATGCGGTTATGATTTTGAAATGAGAGACGAACCAAATTATCGATTCGAAATCAAAGGACTATTGAGTAATGATGGTGGAATAAGCTTAACTGATAAGGAATGGAACATTGCTAGTGAATTGCGACAAAAATACGTACTGGTCTTAATTCGTAATATTAACGAGAGTCCATTCGTAACTCTCTTTAATGACCCATTCAATAGCTTAAGGCCTACGAAGAGAGTATATACGACGATTGCTGTGAACTGGTCAATAGAAAGTAGTCAGTTAGTGGATAGTCCCACAAATTACAGAATTACCGAAGATCACGGATGAACGGGGTATTCTTGCGGATGACCGTGAGCGATGGTTACGTTTTTGGTTCCTCTACTTGGAGCAAGTGGTTCGGATAACCTTCCTCCGCGATAGAATTCCATCGCTACTGTATAAATACTACGAACTCGTTTTGAATTTATTGGGTCAGAATACTTATTCAATAATAATCTGTCCCTAGCAGAATTAATAATGAAAACGATTTGGCCTTCCATTTCGCGTCCGGTCCGTCCAGCGCTTACCTTCTTCCATGAGAATGTCCATGTCCGGCAAGCAGTGAAGCCGCTCGGGAGCCGGATCTTGTCCGGGATCCTCAACTTCCAGAACGAGGTCGGCTTAACGGATCTTGAGCTTCGGCTGCATGGGCAGACGGTGCTTCAGCTGCAACTGGAGATCTTTCCGGTGAAGATGGATTACAAGCAGGATTACCAGATGATTCTGAACGACGTGAACCAGCAGATCTATAATCTGTCGTTCGATTTCCTGCGGAAGACGTACAATCTCACGGGTATCAAGGAGACGCGGCATCAGAGCCTGACGGAGTTCTTCTCCATCCTCCAGCATGTGTTCGGGCAGATGGTGCAAGCCGTGGAGCGGATCAACAGCTCGCCGCATGCCAAGCATCAGGTGGAGAACCGGGTCTTGGAAGCGGGACGGGTGAAGAAACCGGGAAAGAAAAATATCGCTTTTCTCACGAAACGTCCGCATCTCCTCGTTCATGAAGAACAACGGGGCATTATTGCCCTGAATGGACAGAAGTTCATCCCGAGCCATGCGATCGAGACGAAGCGGCATGTGGACTATGACACGAACGAGAATCGGTTTGTCCGTTGGGTGCTGCTGCGGATTGCGAAGAAGCTGAAGGAATTGAAGACGCGGCTCATCGACAAGGGGCGGCTGCAGGATCCGCTCTTGGCGCGCAAGCTGGACGAGATGGGGAAACAGCTTGGACGGCTGCTGGCGTTGGATTTTCTGCAAGTACGGGAAATGCGGCAGTTATCGGTGACGCTCGTGCTGCAGATGGCGCCGGGTTATCGGGAGGTCTATCGCAACTACCTGATGCTGATGAAGGGGCTGTCCATTCAAGGCGACCTGTTCCGCTTGTCGATGAAGGATCTGGCGCAGCTCTATGAATATTGGTGCTTCCTGAAGATCCATGATCTGCTGAGCCGCAAGTATGAACTGCTGAAGCAAGATATCATCAAGGTAAATCGGACAGGCGTGTTCGTGACGCTGAATAAGTCGCAGAAGGCGAAGATGGTCTATCGAAATCCGGCGAACGGCGAGGAGTTCACGCTCTATTACAACACGCTGCCGAGCGGGGAGAAGACGCCGACGGTCTCGCAGAAGCCGGATAATGTGCTAACGCTGAAGAAGAACGACTCCGCCTCGGAATATAAGTATATCTTCGATGCCAAGTATCGGCTTAATCCGGCCTATGAGGATACGCCTTATCGTCGGGATTACGGGACGCCGGGACCGGAGGAGTCGGACATTAACACGATGCACCGTTATAGGGATGCCATAGTGTATGCGGAAGGCGCGGGCAAAGAGTTCGAGCGGAGCATGTTCGGCGCTTATGTACTATTCCCGTACCATGACGAGGAGCAGTTCAAGGCGCATAGATTCCATAAAAGCATCGAGTTGATCAACGTCGGGGCGTTCCCGTTTCTGCCGAATGCGACGAAGCTGATGGAGGCCTTTCTGGACGAGATCGTTCAAGACAGTCCGGAGAAAGCCTACGAACGCTCGACGGTCCCGAGAGGAACGAAGGAGTATTACAAGGATAAGCTGAGCGGGCAAAATGTAGTGGTCGGTTCCTTGCGCCAACCGGAGCAGCTAAATGCGGCGCTGCGGCATGGATTCTATCATGTGCCGTTGGAGAATTTTGCTGACCATACCTTGCTCTCGCAGCTGGAATATGTGGCGCTGTATCAGTCGATCGGCAAGTTTAAGTCGGTTGGGCTGGAGGCAGGCGTGTATTGGTATGCTCGCATCAGAGATTGGAAGGTCGTGCGGCGGCATGAGATCCAAGAGCTTCCGGCGAGGCCAGGGACGGAAGAGAAGCTGTACGTGAAGTTCACGGTGGAGCGATGGATGAAGCGGGCAACTCCGATACGTCCAGGGGGCCGCGGAATCTACAAGCTATTGTGCACGTCGAAATATGTGTTTGATCGAGCGGAGGAGATTGCCGAGCTGAAGCTGCAGTCCGAGGAAGAGATTCTCTCTTGGCGGGAGAAGCGGCGGGCAGGAGCAGTAAGCGTCACGATCGATCATGAACAGGTGGATTTGGCTAGTCGGGTGACGGAGATTAAGGCGAGCGTTGAATAGGAGTTACATCCATTGCATAGATAGATCAACAAAGTCTGCTGAAAAGGCAGGCTTTTTTAATCTATACTTAAGAAGTCGTATGCGTATTGGATGGGACGATGTTGAAACCAATTAATATGATGAGCGCTCGCTTCATTGATAGAGGTTTGTCATACGAACATAGAGAACCGACGAGGTTTGTTGTATGATAGATAATTAAACCGACTGCCCCGCAGGCAGTTTATTGCAGAACAAGGAGAACCCTATGGCCTGGAGCAAACTGAAACAAAATCTGGAGAGCTTTCTCAGTCCTGCGCTGCTTGGACGAGTCGAGTACACCTCGACCAGCTACCGGTATTTACCCGATAAAGCAGGGCATTGTTATATTGCCGTAGATAACAAGAACGTGCTCAATATGAGCGATGCAACGAACGGAATCCGATGGTATCAGACGGAGCTGGAGATTAAGAACGATTCCGAGATCCAGCTTCCGATCAGCAAGGAAGATATCGAAGCGGTCCGAAAAGAGTCCAAGGGGCCTATTCCGGAGGATCGTCTGAAAGTCATTGCATACAGCAGAAAGAAATTGGAGTATGCCAAGCAAGTGATGGCGGCACAAGCAGCATTAAGCAAATCGAATTTTACTGCTGCGGCCACGAAGTATCTATCCGCTCCGATCGAGGAAAGCTTAGAGAGCCAGGATATCTTATTGAACATTCTAGCTTTGGTGGACAGACGAGTGGGCAAGAAGCGACTGTTGAACATGGCCGACAAGATGAAGGCGAGGCATCCGGCGGTGCAGTATTTCTATGAGCTGCGTCTTCGTACGTCCTGAGAATAGGCGGGATGGGTAGCCTGCCCCATGGACCTTCTCCATTCTTAATGCATGGCTTGAACTCAAATAGTGTTTCCGGCTCAATCGACGGGCGCGTCGCTTCGTTCGTGAACGCGGCAGAGGCATCTGAATAGAATAGGTGAAGGCCGGCATCACCAACAGTTTACGCATACAATCCAAGCCGGAATCATATCGGGCAGAGGCGAAGCCGCGCTGGCGCCGAAATCGCTGCGGACAATACGGAGCAACCGCATATCTTAGGGGCTGGATTTTTTTATTGCAAATAGGAATTCATTTCTTTACGAGTGCAGGCGAGCATTGGTATGGTAGAATACGATAGTGGAAGGTCTGTCATGGCGGGAGAAGAGCCGGACAGGAGCGATAAAGCGTCGCGCTGGTTCAAGAACAGGTGGATTTGGCTAGCCGGATAACGGAGATTAAGGCGAAGGTTGAATAGAATCTTCATCCGGAGGCATAGATAGATGTATAATCGATTTGTGCTGGATTCACGTGCTTCGAAGCGCCTTGTTCCACTAAGAAGCTGGCTGACTGATCAATAAGGAAGTTGATTTCACTAAAATCTAGGAGTGATTGTTTGAGAAAGAATAAACCGATGCCATTTGATGAATTGTTGAAGGAATTGCAAGGCCAGAAGACCGTTCAAGAAGATCCCGAACATACTCCGCTCGCGCAGCTGTTTAACGATGCGTTCATGTCGAAGCACTCCAAGCTGAACAGCTTCTCGGAGTTTCTGACGAAGGGCAACTTCCAAGTGGACACGCGGGAAGACGTTCAGAACATCCCTGACGAGCTGTTCGATCGGCATGTCGCCAGGGAGACGGATTTCGCCAATTGGAAAGACATGCTGGACACGGCGACGAAGGAATTCGGGAAGTCCTAGACCTATCGGCCGCTCAGGCGAGCAAGTAACGGTATAAGGCGCAATTAACGAAGAGGGGCGGCTGCTCCTCTTTTTTGCTGCTTGCAATAGCCAACTCGAAAGCAGCTTCCCAACGCGAGACGATGCAGGTTTTCATCCGACCCGTATCGAAAATAATAGTAACATCCCCCGCAATAACGGGTAAAAGAACCAAAAGGAGGCATTCCAATGACAACCCGGCAAACGATCGTTCCGCATCTGTGGTTCGATAAGGAAGCGAAGGCGGCAGCCGAGCTCTACGCATCCGTATTTCCGAATTCCAAAGTGACGAATGTCACGACGATTCACGGCACGCCGTCGGGAGACAGCGATATCGTCGCGTTCGAGGTGTGGGGGCAGAAGTTCGCGGCCATCAGCGCGGGCCCGATCTTCAAGCTTAATCCCTCGGTGTCCTTCATCGTGAATTTCGACCCGTCGCGGGAGCCGAATGCGGTCGCTCTGCTCGATGAGGCGTGGAACAAGCTGTCCGACGGCGGTATGGCTTTGATGCCGCTCGGCAAGTATCCGTTCAGCGAACACTATGGCTGGATTCAGGATAAGTTCGGCGTCTCTTGGCAGCTCATGCTGACGAATCCGGACGGCGAGGAGCGACCGCCGATCGTGCCATCGATGATGTTCGTCGGCGACAATTGCGGCCGAGCGGAGGAAGCGATCCAATATTACGTCTCCGTATTCGCGAACGCCAAGCAAGGAAATATCGTGAAATATCCGCCGGGCATGGAGCCCGACCAAGCAGGCAGCGTCATGTTCGCCGACTTCCGGCTCGAGGATCTGTGGCTGGCCGCGATGGACAGCGCGCACGAGCATCGTTTCGCATTTAACGAAGCGGTCTCCTTCATGGTCTACTGCGACACGCAAGCGGAGATCGATCACTATTGGGACAAGCTCTCCGCGGTTCCGGAAGCCGAGCAATGCGGCTGGCTGAAGGACAAGTTCGGCTTATCGTGGCAAATCGTGCCGAGAGCGATGGACGAGATGATGAAGAACGGGACGCCCGAGCAAATAGAGCGCGTCACGAAGGCGTTTATGCAGATGAAGAAATTCGATCTTGCCGCATTGAACGGTGCCTACGAAGGATAACTTATGCAACAAGACATAGACACAGCAAGATGATATTGCTTCAACGGGATCATATGAAACATAGTCAAGTGAGGAATCGGCGTCTGTACTCCACAGGCGCCGGTTTTTTTTGCGAGAAACGGAAACGTTTTTTGGAAATCATCGTCGCTATGGTTCGGGTTCAGCAGTTGCTTTGCTATTAGTCGCGTACGTTCATCTCTTCATAAGGTAAAGCTGTGAAGGAGAATAAGGATGGGCAGCATGATGTCGTCCGTCATTTTATTTCCCGCAGACGCCTCTTTGTCATCGATTCCAGTCGGAATATCCGCAATTCAGAGCCGCTTTTCCTGTTATTGAAGTATTTCTGGGGATGAATGGGGTGATAGACTTAGGTCGTTCTAAGGTTAGCTATTGCTTTTTTGTAACCGCATTCAAACTAGCGCGTGCAATGGAGGTGAAGCAGAGAAGGGCCGGGAAGCTCGCTTTCAGGCAATCGGATCATTTATCATCTTAATTACTTTTGACTAGGAGGCTGTTTCATGTACTCATTTATGGCTAAACGTTCCTTAAAGAAAAGCGTGTCCCAAATACTGGTCCTCGTCATGTTCTTCTCCCTCGCGTCCGTGCTCGGCGCCCGGGAAGCTTATGCCGCGGACCCTCCGAAAATTCAGCGCATATCGGACGCGGTGCAGGCCGGCAAGACATTCACGATCAGCGGCTGGGACATTACGTCGGCTTCGCAGGACGTCGCCATCAAGCTGGATACGACGAACGCCTCGCCGGCGACGCCGCCAGGAGACGCTCTGCATCCGGCCATCATCCAAAGCGACGGCAAGGGGAATTACGTGACCGTCGTTATGCCGAGCGGCGCGGCATCGGGCGTCTATAACGTGTGGGTACAGAACGCGATGGGCTGGAGCGCGCCCGCCAAGCTGAACGCGGCGCGTGCGCAATGGATTTCCGAGAAGCAGGCATGGGCCGGTCAGAAGATCACGGTCGTAGGCCGCAACTTCGCGGGTTCCGAGTTCGGCGCATCGAATCAGACGATCGTTCGTCTGAAGAATGCATCGACGACCGTGAATCAGACGATCGTCTCGAGCAACGCCTACATGGCCGAGTTCGCGATTGCTTCGGGTACGCCGGCCGGTACGTATGACGTCGAAGTATCCAATGACAACGGCGTGCACTGGAGCAAGCCGAGCAGCGGCCAGCAGCTGCAAGTCGTCTCCGCCGGCAGCGATCCGCTCGGACTGGGCGTGGCTTGGGCGGGGAATTTCAACTGGGCCAATCAAGTGAACGCGAGTTCGTACGGCGCGAATCCGAACAGCGGCGCGGACGAGACGGCACATATCCAAGCCGCCATCGATGACGCAGGCACCAATCCGAACGGCGGCATCGTCTACTTGACGGACGGCACGTACCGCATCTCTTCCCTGCATCTCGCGCGCAAAGTCGTCCTCCGAGGACAAAGCCGCGCCGGCACGATCCTGCAGTACATCGGCACGGCCAATGGAATCGCCGCCATCGACAGCAAGACAAACTACGGCCAAGTCGGCGTCGCCAATCTGACGATGACGCTTGCGCCCGGCCATAACAGCCGTCCGGACTTCTTCCTGCAGCTCGGCTCCCCGTGGATGGTTCCGGACGCCAACGGCAATCCGACGTATCCGGCGGGCAATATCGCGGAACGCACGGCAGAGCAAATGTTCATCAAAGGCGTGAAGATCGACTATACGCTCGACACGAACGGCGTCGACGGGCAGCGCGGCTTCCCGATGATGACGCTGGGCAAGGAGCGCTTCCTTGTCGCGGACAGCGATTTTAGGGGCTTTGCGGGTTATGCCCACAACTACGTGAACCAGTATTCTTCGTTTACGAACTCGTATATGGAATTCAGCTTCGGCGTCTACATCAATACGGCGGAATACTACGTTGCGACCGGCAATACGATCGTCGGGCACAACGCGGTCAACGCGGAGAAGCACGGGCTGTCGATTCGCGCCAACAACTACGTTGCCGACAACAAGATCGTCGGTATGCGCTCGGTCGTGAGCGGACTTGTCGTAGGGCACGAGAACGACGGCGAAGCGATCATGTCGGAAGCGCCCAACGGCTACTTCAACTACGGCACGGTCAGCTCGGCCAGCGGTCTGGGCGTCACCGTTAGCGCGGATCGTACGCTCGCGATGCCCATTGCCATGTACAGCTATCCGGCCATCCAGATCATCGACGGAACGGGACTTGGCCAGCTGCGCAAAGTAACCGGCATCTCCGGCAACGTCATCACGATCGACAAGGCTTGGGACAAGACGCCGGACAGCACGAGCAAATGGACGCTCATTACGCCAAACGAGAACACGACGGCCTACAACAATACGATTACCGATAACGACAAAGGCATCTGGCTGTTCGGCAACGCCTACGACAGCGTCGTGGCGGACAATAAATTCCTCGATTCCGAAGGCGTCTTCATCTGGAGCGTGAACGTCAAGAACGCGAACGAGTCCAACCTGTCGCCGAATTACTACAACCGGGTGACGGGCAACGTCCTGACCGGCGTGTCGCAGCTGAGCAAGAACTCCGGCGTAGGCGTCGCTTCCGAGCGTTTCGATAACGGAGGCGGCCATTACTTGGCGATTCAAGCTTTTGCGAACGAATTCCGCAACAACGACCTGACCGGAACGAACGAAACGCCGGTCGGCAACAGCATCACCGAGGCGCCTTCTTATAATACCGGCATTTACATCTCCACGGCGGATATAGGCTATTACGACGGCAACAACGACGTTAGCGCAGCAGGAGATACGACGAACACGATCGTCGAGGACAACACGGTCCGCAACAAGCAATACGCAGTCACATTGACCCACAGCAGCTATGGTACCGTCATGGCGAACAACAAAACGGCCAACGTGACCGGCGGCTTCGTCAGGGATACAGGTTCCCATAATACGTACAACGTCACTAATTCGGGGGCCGCGGCGTCCCAATCAACGGCGGCAGCTCCTGCGTTCACGCCGGCAGCCGGCGCCTATACCTCGCCGCAGACGGTGACGATCGCTTCGTCCACGGCCGGGGCGACGATTCGTTACACGACGGACGGCACGACGCCGACCGCTTCCTCGCCGATTTACATGGGGCCGCTGACCGTGACACCGACCCAGACCGTCAAAGCGATCGCGACGAAAGCGGGCATGCTGCAGTCGGCGGTATCGACGGCAGCCTATACGAATTCGAGTGCGACGTCCGTGACGCTGCAAGCGGAAAGCTACAGCGATATGAACGGCATCGTGAATTTCGGCTCGACGATCGGCGATCTTGGGGCTGGAGATTGGGTTAGGTTCAGCAACGTGAATCTGGGCAGCGGCTATGCGACGCTGCGGGTTCGCTTCACGAACGGCCATACGGCAGCGATGACGTCCGAGGTTAGGTTGGACAGCCTGACAGGCACGCAAATTGGTTCATTCTCCACCCCTCCGACCGGCGGCTGGAGCAATTGGACGGAGATGACGACCGCTTTGACCGGCGCAAGCGGCACGCATGACATCTATGTCAAGTTTTCCGGGATGACCGATTTCGACTGGTTCCGCTTCGAGGACAGCGTAACCGCGCCAACGCCCGTCACCGTTCAAGCGGAAAGCTATTCCGCCAGCAATAGCGTTTCGAACTACGGCTCGACGATCGGCGGCTTGAATGCCGGTTCATGGGTGAAATACAGCGGCGTGAATCTGGGAAGCGGGTTAACGGCGCTGAAGTTCCGGTTCGCGAACGGAGAGTCGACGACGAAGACGGCGGTGGTGCGGCTCGATAGCTTAACGGGCACGCAAATTGGCACGTTCACGACGCCGACCACCGGGGGCTGGGGCAGTTGGACCGAAGCGTCGACATCATTGACCGGCGCGAGCGGTACGCACGATATCTACATCGAGTTCTCGGGCGCAACTGACTTTGATTGGTTCCGGTTCGAGTAACGGGAGATTGGAATTGCAGTAGCAGAGAGTAACCACGCTCAGTATCGTGTAAGCAGGCTTGGTCAAGTTTCAACTAAGCGGCCATCCAATGCCTAAGCGGCAAACTGACGCCTGTAAGCTGCAGGCGTCAGTTTTTCGTTACAGGCGTTCCAAACTGACTCCATTCGACATATTTCGAAAAAGCCTTGCATAATTATAAGAGTCTATGGTATATTCTATTTCCGGCCGAGACGGACACGTCGAAACGGTGATCGAAATCGAAATAAGTTTGAAAATAAAGCTTGCCAAACGGTTTTGAAATATGATATATTCTAATTCCGGCCGAGAGGCTGGGGCGACAAAAAGAAACAATTTGTTCCTTGAAAACTGAACAATGAGCGACCTGTCAAAAGGTCTTAAATCGCGAAATTAACGTTTCGCAAGCTAGTATTTTGAATGAGCTACCAAGCGAATTCATCTAGACGAATGCTGCATGTCCAACCTCGGTTGTGCACGCAAACCAATCGTCTTTTATGGAGAGTTTGATCCTGGCTCAGGACGAACGCTGGCGGCGTGCCTAATACATGCAAGTCGAGCGGAGTTATTCCTTCGGGGATGGCTTAGCGGCGGA
>NZ_JAAAMU010000023.1 GCF_009909195.1 Paenibacillus sacheonensis | reverse complement strand
TTTCAAGCAAGAGCTTGCACAATACATGGCGTACTACAATCACAAACGAATCAAGTCCAAACTAAAAGGCATGAGTCCGGTACAATACCGAACTCATGCCCTGCAAGTTGCCTAAATAAAATATGTCTAACTTTTTGGGGTCACTTCACCTGGTCGGCTGCTTTTTCCGCATGTCGCGATTCGTTATCGCGGAACGCCAATGGGTCTCCGATTGCTGCTATTGAGGACGAGCCGCTGATTGTTGCTATTGAGGAAGAGCCGCGGAATGTTGCTATTGGGCCAATGGGCCGCAGATGGTTTATAGAGGACGAGCCGCAGATGGTTGCTATTGGGCCAATGAGTCGCTCATTGTTGCCATAATTGTTGCTATAGAGGACAATGAGCCGCAGATTGTTGCTATAGGGGACGAGCCACGGATGTTGCTATAGTTGCCAATGCGTCGCTCATTGTTGCCATAGAACTGCAGATTGCGATGCATGCCGTTATTGTTCTGCTTGCGATAATGAACGTAAACGCCCTGCAGCTGCTAACGGTTGTGGGGGAAGCTAATCGGCTCAGAACGCCAGTTTTATAACGCTAACGATTGCCAGGAGGCTTATTGCGAGATTTTTCGTTCAAATCCGCCTCAAGATGCCCAATAACGTCTGTCACAAACGTTAGCGTTTTATTTGCAGCTTTAATCGTGAAATAACGACGCTGACAACCGTTAGGCGTCAACCGGAATTCTTCACGTTGAATATTCGGCTTCGGAGGATGAATCCGCCCTCCGAAGGCGCGGCAATCGAACCGGAAACGTAAGAGAAACCCGCCGTTTCGAAGAAACAGGGGTCTCTCTACAGGTGGAAAGCGACCGCCTAACGGTCGGTTGCTGTTTTATTCCTCTTGATAAGCAGCGCCTCCAGTATTACAATGAGAACATATGTTCCTATATGGGAGGCGTGAGTATGCGTTTATCGCAAAAGAGTCTTGAGATTGCCTGCTCGATCCTGAATTATCAAAACAAGCGCGGAATGCCTCCGACCGTGGACGAAATC
The DNA here is from genome assembly GCF_009909195.1 of Paenibacillus sacheonensis. GTDB lineage: Bacteria > Bacillota > Bacilli > Paenibacillales > Paenibacillaceae > Paenibacillus_Z > Paenibacillus_Z sacheonensis. Next base: position 101,600 of record NZ_JAAAMU010000023.1, on the reverse strand, counting down.
CGTAATTTCGTCGGTCTGAGGAACCGCTCCACCGTCTATGCGCATCTTAAGAAATTAAAAGAAGAAGGGGTGGTCGATTGGGTGAGCGGCGAGTCGAGAACGTTGAACGTGCTACGGTCCGATTTTGTCGTGAGCGAGTACGCCAGACTACTTCATGAAAAGAGAAGCGATTATATTTACAAGTAAGCGACGCATGGATCCGGCGGGTTGGCTGTTCAGAATCTCATCTTGATCATGAATAAATAATAGAATATGACCGGCAAGCCTACGATAACGGACAGTAGTACAACAGCAGTATGTACGTTCTTCTTGTTTCGCAACAGGAGTAATAAGAGCTTGTATACTGCAATACCAATCCATCCTCCTAATGAATTTAGGATGACGTCATCGATATCCGCCGTCCCGATCGCCAGCAGGCCCTGGATGATCTCAACGACTACGCTCGCTGCAATTATACGCAAGAGATGGCTTCTTACGCGTGTATGGTTACTCAACACAGACGAATATACGCCAAGGGGGAAGAAAATAAGGATATTGCCGACCACGTTCGCGAATGCGAAATCCTTTAAATTCCTAGAGCTGCCGGATAAGAATTCGCTTATGCTGCAAAAAGGGATGAGATTGACCGACCTGACTGCCGTCCTGTGGCGATCGAACAGCTCCGCGAACGAAACTCTCGATAAGAACAAGATTTTAATTAGTAACAGGATGTAACAAAGGAAAACGACATATAAGAAAAATGCTTTCACTCGTTCTAATTTACGCATCGCTATCCCCTTTTTTATCTTTCACGGCCAGATAGATCATACCGTAATTTGCTTAAATGATGTTGGTGCGAAATCTTAATTATTTCTTAACTTCGCAAGTAAAAACGGTCATGCGCAGAAAAGTTATTATACCATTCCGCTGGGATTCGTTCATCGTTAGTTTCGGTTCGGACGCGATTTTTCGAAGATTTCCGTCTCCTTAACACGGAGCGAACAAACACTTGCGATAATCAAGGCTGAGTTTTGCTTTTATCAACTCGGAAGGAGACGGAAGATATGAATCGGTTGTTGGAGGTACTGAAGGTATCCTTCCGCCTCGGGCTGACGTCTTTCGGCGGCCCGATCGCGCATTTGGCGTATTTTCGCGAGGAATACGTGAAGCGGCGCCGGTGGCTGACGGAGGAGAGCTACGCGGATCTGGTCGCGCTCTGCCAGTTCCTCCCCGGACCGGCGAGCAGCCAGGTAGGCATTGCCATCGGTATCGGACGAGCGGGCCTGCTCGGCGGGCTGCTCGCATGGGTCGGCTTTACGCTGCCGTCCGTCGTCCTCCTGCTCGCTTTCGCTTACGTGCTGCAAGGATTGGATGTCACTGACGCCGGCTGGCTGCACGGGCTTATGATCGCCGCTGTCGCCGTCGTCGCGCAGGCCGTTTGGGGCATGGCGGCAAAGCTGGCGAATGGGAAAGCGACGGCCGCCATCGCGATTGCCTCCGCCGTCGCGGCGCTGCTCGTTCCTTCGCCTTTCGTCCAGGCGGGGATTATCGCGGCGTCGGGTCTGCTCGGCTGGCGCTGCCTGCGCGCGAACGACGCTCAACTGTCAGAGCCGCTGCCGTCCACGATCAGCCGCCGGACCGGCGCGTATTTCCTCGCGGCGTTCGGCGTACTGCTGCTGGCGCTCCCGCTGCTGCGGACTGCTGTCGCGGGCCACGGGCTCGCGCTGTTCGACAGCTTCTATCGCGCGGGCGCGCTCGTCTTCGGAGGCGGCCACGTGGTACTGCCGCTGCTGCAGCAGAGCGTCGTGCCGGCGGGCTGGATGACCGACGGCCAATTCCTTGCCGGGTACGGCGCGGCACAGGCGGTGCCCGGCCCGTTATTCACGCTCGCCGCGTACCTCGGCTTCGTGTCCGGGCCTGCTCCGAACGGCATCGCCGGCGGCCTGCTCGCGGTAGCCGCGATCTTCCTGCCGGCTTTCTTGCTTGTCGCGGGGGCGCTGCCGTTCTGGAACGTCATCCGCTCGAAGCCGGCCTTTCGGTCGGCGCTCTCGGGCATTAACGCCGGCGTCGTCGGCATACTGACGGCGGCGCTCTACGATCCCGTCTGGACGAGCGCCATCCATACCGGATCCGATTTCGCCCTGGCGCTGATCGCTTTCGGGCTGCTGGTCGCGTGGAAGCTGCCGCCATGGGTCGTCGTCGCCGTGTCTGCGCTTGGCGGCATTGCGCTGACTTACATCTAGGTGGCATGGCGAATTGGCGAATCAAGCGATGTCCATCCATGGCGTTATACAACAAAACAGCAGCGGTCCAGGACGTTATTACTTGTCCCAGGCGGCTGCTATTTTGGATAAATGAGATCTTCTAATCCGTAACATTCCCAGAAGACAATAATAGGAAATTGCAGTCGATGATCTTTCTCTTTTTCGGGCTGTCCCTTCCACGTATCATGGACTCCATAAAGGGTCGGCTGTTAATCGGCGGCCCATGTGCAGCGTAACGCGCGCTAGTAGCGCGAGCTGTGCCGTATGGAAACGGAAGGAGGATCGACTGCATGCTGCTATTTTATTCTCCATTTCTTCTCTTGGCGTTCTTCGCCCTCGTTCGGGCCGTGTTTGCGTTCGCGCGAAAGCCAGGAGAACGCGAACGAGGCGAAGAATTGACGGCAGCTCGGTTCGTGGACGTCGTGCTGTTCGGAATTGCTTCGTTTCTGGTGCTCATCGGCTTCTTGGCCGATATGAAAGGGGTGCCGGGCGGTTCGCCTTTGCAAAGATACTCGGACAACGGAGAGCCGCTCTATGCTTATGCTTCTTTGTCCGGCAAGCACAGTGCCGTGCTTTGCGCAGACTGGCTGCTCGGCTTCTTTTCCTACTGGCTGCTAAGAATCCATCATAGTCGGCTTTCTCCGATCGTCTACACGTGCTGCAACGTTTTTCTGGTGTAGGCATTTCATTAACGGTCGTCTATTTTATGCATACCGGCATTTCCGATCTTGAATTCAATGAGATCTTCTCCGTGCTGCTTCTTCAAACCGGAAGCTTGACGACCAGCCTGCTTTACCTGGCGCAGCTCAAGCGTTCGCTTGACGTATGGAAGGCGTTCGGAAACATGGAGGAGGCGGAGACGATGCCCGACTGGCAGCGGCCGCTGCATCGCTTCATCGTCAAGCGCAGCCGGAGATTTCCGGCGCTGTGGTTCGCGCTGATGTTTCCTGTCCAGCTGGTCGTGCAGATGATACTGGTCTTGTTCGGCAGCGGCCGGATGGCGTCATGCGGGCGTTTCTGGAGACGAGCAGCTTCCATTTGTCGAGGCTGCCCGCGCCGCCGCCGGAAATGGTGGCGGGAGACGGCCATTATTTGTGCACCGTCGCCGCTCGGGGACACCGCCGCCTCGTCAAGCCGCTTCGGGCGGGAATCCGGCATGGCGAACCCATCACGGTGAACCGTCAGCTGCTCATCGCGAATGCGTTCGAGAACGTGCTGGAACAGCACATGCCTGCAAGCCACCGGATGATTCGACGACTATACGACAGCTGGGGATATCCGGTAAGCCGGCATATTCGCTCGCAGTTGGCGGCGGATGTCGTCTACTTGGCGATGAAGCCGCTGGAATGGTTTTTCCTGCTCGTCCTGTACACCGTCGACCGCCGCCCGGAAGATCGGATTCAAGCGCAATACAGCGGCTTCGGTAGAAAAGCGAGCGCGCGACCGGACGCCAATCGGATAGGATAAAGTCGGAAGTACGAGAATGAACGAGACCGTATCGCGGAAAATAATGGGGGAATGCTGCGGTTCGCGTATTCGCGACTGTTTGAAGCTGACGAGTTAATGGGGAAGCGCCCGGTGCATCGTCCAAATCTCCCAGCTCCATATCAGCTGCGTGCTGCCATCAGCCTATAGAAACCAAAAACCGGAGGCGGGACACTTCGATAAGTGCGCCGCTTCCGGGTTTTGCTTTAACGATCGTATGGGTGAAGAAGCCCCAAGCGAATTCCATAAGGCTGCTATAAAAAGGGGCACAAAAAACGATTGAACGAAAAATAACGCTATGATATAATCATTAGCGCTACTGACATTTTAAAATATAGGCGTACTCAGTTCTTTTCCTACTTTAATTGTACACCTGGAACTTTGAATTGTCAATGCTCTTTTTTACCCCGCAAATTCGGAAAAAGGAGTGTGTTCAGAACAGATGGAAAACAAGCAATGGCAGCAGGAACAAGAGCGGCTCGAGCTGGTCAGGAACAAGCTGGAGGCGAGAATCGCCGAACTGGAGCCGGAGGTTGCCGGGCTGCACGATCAGGCGACGGACATCCGCAGGCGCTTCTGGGAAGAAGTGACGATCAATACGGCGACGGACGAGGATTTCGAGGAAACCTTTCATAATATTAATCAGCAGTCGGCGCTGTTGGCCGAACGCGAGCGCGGACATAAGCTGTTGACGGAGAAATGGCGAAACATGACCCGTCTGCTCCCGTCTCCTTATTTCGGGCGTATCGATTTTCAGGAGGATGGGCTGAGCCTCAGCGAGCAGATCTACATCGGCGTATCCTCCTTCATCGACGAAGACGGATTGAGCTTCTTGATCTACGACTGGCGTACGCCGATCGCGAGCTTGTATTACGATTATTCGCCCGGGCCTGCGTCTTATGTCACGCCGACTGGACGGATTGAAGGAACGATGGAGCTCAAACGGCAGTATCAGATTCAAAACGGACAAATCAACAACATGTTCGACGCGAGCGAAACGATCGGAGACGAGCTGCTGCAGCAGGTGCTCGGCAAAGGCGCGGATTCGCAGATGAAGAGCATCGTGGCTACCATCCAGAAGGAACAGAACGCCATTATCCGCGATGACAAAAGCCGCATGTTAATCGTGCAGGGGGCGGCCGGCAGCGGCAAGACTTCCGCGGCCTTGCAGCGGGTGGCCTACTTGCTGTACAAACACCGGCAGTCCATCAGGGCCGACCAGATCGTGCTCTTCTCGCCGAATCCGATGTTCGCCAGCTATATCTCCACGGTCCTGCCTGAGCTCGGCGAAGAGAATATGCAGCAGACGACGTATCAAGAATTTCTCGACTATTGGCTGGGCGCCTCGCTGCGGCCGGAGGATCCGTTCGATCAGATCGAATACGTACTGACCGCCCAAGGAACGCCGGGGTACGAGGCGCGGCTTCAAGGCATCGCGTACAAATCCTCCGAGGCTTTCCTGCAGGCTTTGCAGAACTATGGCCTGTGGCTGGGACGCGAAGGCATGCAGTTCACCGGTATTCGGATGCGTGACCGCGAGGTGATTACCGCGGAGCGGATGAGATCCGAATTCTATGGTTATGACCGTTCCCTGCCGCTGATCAATCGCGTCATTCTCTTGCAGGAGTGGCTGCTGAACGAATTGACGCTGCTGGAACGCAAGGAACGGGAAGCGGATTGGGTAGAGGAAGAGCTGAACTATCTCGACACGGATCAGTACGTGGAAGCCTTCGGCATGCTGCACCAAGAGAAGGAGCTCTTCGACCTGGCCGAGACGTACGTCTCGGCTCGCGAGCGAATCAACAAGAAGCGCCGGGCAGATGAAGGCGACTTCGACTACGGCTTGAAGGAAGAAGAACTGCTCCGCCGGAAGATCGTGCAGGGTCTGTTCAAGCCGCTGAGAAAGAGCGTGAAGAAATTCGCGTTCGTGGACGTCAAAGCCTTATACGGCCAACTGTTCGAGGGCGAAGCCGCTTACCGGGAACGGACGAACGGAGCCGGCCTTCCGCCGCTGTGGGCCAAGATTTGCGAGCAAACGAAGGAAATGCTGAACCGGAACGAGCTGTTCTACGAGGATGCGACGCCGTATTTGTACGTGAAGGAACTGGTCGAAGGCGTACGCATGAACACGGAAATCAAATATGTCTTCATAGACGAAGGCCAAGATTATTCGGCATTTCAGTACGAATATCTCAAAAAGCTGTTTCCGCGTGCCCGCATGACGGTGCTCGGCGATTTCGGGCAAGCCATCTACATGCAGGCGACAAGCCTGGACGCCGCGGATTCGCCGCTGATTCGTCTGTTCGGCGAAGCCGATACGAGCCTGATCCGCCTGGTACGGAGTTATCGTTCCACCAAAGAGATCGTTGAATTCACGAGAGCGATGCTGCCCGGCGGGGAAGAGATTCAAGCGTTTGAACGCAGAGGCCGCAAGCCGCTGCTCTCGAAGCTGGACGACGGGGAGCAGCGAGATGCGCAGATCGTCGCGGACATCTCGGCGCTCAAGGCCGAGGGCTTTGATTCGATCGCCGTCATCACGAAGACCGCGGCCGACAGCCGGGATGCGCATGAATCGCTGCGGGCCTATGGATGCGAGGAGCTGCGGCTCATTACGAAGGAGACGCCGGAATTCGAGAAGGGCGTGATGGTCATTCCCGTGTATCTCGCCAAGGGCGTCGAGTTCGATGCCGTCTTGATCTACGATGCTTCGCCGGAAGCTTACGGACGGGATAACGAACGGAAGCTGCTCTACACGGCATGCACGCGGGCCATGCATCAGCTTCAGCTGTATACGACGGGCGATTGGTCGCCGTTCGTGCAGTCGCAGCCTGCGGAATTGTACGAAGCGGCAGGCTATTGAAATGAGCTGCTGTATAGGGTTGCCGATCGCCGACGCAAAGATTACAGTCATGTTTGCGAAAAATAAGCCTAAAACATAAACGCTTGCGGCTAACGGTTGTAGGGATCACTAATCGGCCCCAAATGCCTCTCCTATATGGCTAACGGTTGTCAGGAGGCTTATTGCGAGATTTTCCCGTGTAAATCAGCGCCTCTATGCCCAATAACGTCTGTCAGAATCGTTAGCATTTATTTAGCCGTATTTTTCGAGAAATAGTAGCGCTGACAACCGTTAGACCTCAGTCCGAATTCACGTTGAACGATTGGAGGTTTCCGCCGCCTTGCTTAACTCTCTTAAGAAGCAGCGGAATCTCTACATGGAACAGCCTTGGCCGCAAAGCGGCCAAGGCTGTTTTTGGATCTGTGACGTGGAGGAAATTGATCGCCGGAAAACATCCGCTGCGCTCAATGATCCGTACCGATGCCCTGATAGTAATAACCCATGCCCCGCATCCGCTGGGCGTCCATCATATTGCGCCCGTCGAAGAAATTGGGCTGCCCGAGGAGCGGCTTCGCGTTCTCCCAGTTCAGCTGCCCGAACGCCGTCCATTCGGTGCAGAGGATGACCGCGTCCGCGTTCAGCAGGGCTTCTTCCGCCGAGGCGCATACGGCCACCGTCTCATAGAATGGATGAGCCGGCAATTTCGCGACAGGATCGAATAACCTGACACGGGCCTGTTCGAGCAGCAGCTCGCGGATCATCCGGAGCGCAGGCGCTTCCCGTATGTCGTCCGTATCCGGTTTGAACGCCAGTCCCAGCACCGCGATGTTCTTGTCCTTCAATTCCCCAAGCCGCGTCCTTGCCTTATCGAGCAAATAAGCGAACTGCATGCGGTTGACGTCCATCACTTGGTCCAGGATGCGAAGATGCACTTCGTGCTTCCTCGCGGTCATGACCAGCTCCGAGACGTCCTTCGGAAAGCAGGAGCCTCCGTAACCCAGACCGGCTTGAAGGAAGCTTGGGCCGATCCGCGGATCCAGTCCCATCCCGTCCGCGACCTCGTTGACGTTGACTTCCAGTTCGTCGCATAATCGCGCAAGCTCGTTCATATACGAGATTTTCGTGGCGAGAAAAGCATTGGATGCGTACTTGATCAGCTCCGCGGTCCGCGGCTTCGTGATGATCCAAGGGCAATGAAACGACTTGTACAGCAGCTGAAGCTGCTCCGTCGCCCTCGCGCTGTCCGTGCCGATGACGATGCGGTCCGGCCGCAGGGCATCCTCCACGGCTTTGCCTTCCCTCAAGAATTCGGGATTGGAAGCGACATCGAAGCGATAGGGCTGTTGCTGCGCGGCTTCGATCCATGATTTGATCTGCTCCTGCGTTCCTACGGGGACGGTGCTCTTGGTGACGACCAGCTTGTAGCCGTTCATGAAGAAGCCGATATCCTCGGCCGCTTGCTGAATATAGCGCAGGTCCGCGTTGCCGTCCGGCCGCGAGGGCGTTCCGACGCAAATATAAATGACGTCGTGCTCGGCGATCGCGGTCTTTTTGTCCGTCGTGAAGAGCAAGCGGCCGCTGCGCACATGCTTGGCGATCAGCTCTTCAAGGCCGGGCTCGTGGAAATGCAGGCGTCCCTGCCTCAGCCGTTCGATTTTGCCGGCATCGATATCCAGTCCCGTGACCTGCCAACCCGATTCGGCAAAAACCATGGCGGTCGTGGCTCCAACGTAACCCGTACCGATTATCAAAATGTTCAAGGTTCATTCACTCCTTCATCTTTGTGCACACCGGTGACGATGGAATGCTCGCCGATGATGACATTTTTCAACGGGAAGGGAAGGTTTTGTGCATGGACCCCGTTTAAAATAATGCTGTTCTCGATCAGACAGTTTTCCAGCATGGATCCCGCGCCCACCGACACGTACGGGCCGACCTGGGAATCTTTCAGCACGCAGTCCTTATCGATCGATACCGGCTCCACGATCGTGCATCGCTCCAGCACGGCGGACTCGTGTATCCGACTCATCGACGCATCCGCGCCCAGCAATTTCTGATTGGCCTTCAACCACCGGTCCATCGTGCCGACGTCGATGTTCAACTGATCGGTCACGCGATAGGCGACTTGCTGCCCCTTCTCGATCAACCGCTGAATCGCATCCGTAATTTCGTACTCGCCCCGCTTGGAAGGCCGAATCTCGTCGATCGCGGCGAAAATAGCCTTCGTGAACGCATACGCGCCAAGCACCGCCAGGTTGGACTTGGGCTTCGCCGGCTTCTCTTCGAGACCGACGATGCGCTCGTCCTGAATTTCCGCAATGCCGTAATCCTGCGGAGCCGCGACTTCCGCGAGCAGCAGGGATGCTTGTACCCCGCCAAGCTCGATGTCGCCTTTCAGCGCGGATAACGAGGAGGAAATCAAATTATCCCCCAGAAGCAGCAAGAACGCTTCGTCCGCGATGTACGCCTGCGCTTGCTTGACCGCATGAGCGATACCTTTGGCTTCATGCTGATAGATGTACGAGATCGAAATGCCAAGCGCCTCGCCCTCTCCGAATTGGCCCCGAATGCCCGCTTCCTGAGATGGATGAATGACAATGCCGACTTGATCTATGCCGAGCTCCATTAATTTCACGATCGATAATTGCAGCAGAGGTGTATTTGCGACAGGTATAAGCGTCTTCGGCCGACTGTAGGTAAACGGATATAAACGGCTTCCTTTCCCTGCACAGAGAATCAATCCCTTCAACAGCCTCTCTCCCCTCTTGATCAACTGCTATTATTCTATGAAAATGGCTTTCACTTGGTATAGGCCATATGCTACGCGCGGGTAATATTAGTGCTGAATTTGATGAAAGCGCCGTGCCCTGCACAGGAGTCCATTCATATCCTACAAAGAAATGCCTATAGAGGACACTGACCTAAGGAGCTGTGGGACATTTGAGAATTGCGCAAATCTCGACGAATACGATTCCCGTCCCGCCGAAGAATTACGGGGGTACGCAGCGTGACGTTCACTATTTGACGGAGGAATTGGTCAAGCGGGGGCATGAGGTGTTTCTGTTCGCCAAGAAGGGCTCGACCTCGAATGCGACCCGAACGTTCGAATACGAATCGGATGATCCGAAAAAACAGCTCGACTTCATTATAAAAAACATGCCGGAAGGCGTGGATATCATTCACGATCATTACGGCATCGTCGCCAAAGCGAATCCGCCGATTCCGACCATCTGCCAGTCCCATTCCAAAGGAATCAAGTCGAACGTGCAGATTCGCGTATACGTCAGCAAGTTCATCCTGCGCAAATACGGGAAACGAAAAGGCTACGCGGTCTACAACGGGATCCGCATGGACGACTACACGTTCAAAACCGCCAAGCGGAAATACCTGCTCTTCCTGGGCAGATTGATCAAGGAGAAGGGCGTGCACCTGGCCATCAAGGTGGCCAAGAAGACGGGCAGACGGCTCATCATCGCCGGCACGCTGAACGACAAGAAATACTATAACGCCAAAATCAAACCGCATCTGGGGAAACGAATCCGCTACGTCGGTCCCGTGGGCGGAGACCGCAAGCACGAGCTGCTCGCCAATGCCAGCTGCGTCCTGTTCACGTCGACCTGGGATGAACCGTTCGGGCTCGTCCTCGTGGAATCGATGGCGAGCGGCACGCCGGTGCTCGGCTTCAACAAGGGCGGCGTGGCCGAGGTGCTTCGCGGCATGCCGCGGCTCTTATGCAAGACCACGACAGGCATGGCGGCGAAGGTCAGAAACCGCAAACGGCTGCCGTCGGCCCGCGCATTGAGGCGTTATGCCAGAACCCGTTACTCCGACGTCGTCATGACGGATTCGTTCCTGAAGCTGTACAAGAGGGTCATCAACAAGAACTTGTACAAAATCAAAAAGAATACTTTATGGAACCGGCGCAAAGCCAAGCTTCAGTCGGCGCCGACCGGAGATGGGGGCTAAGATGATCACCGTGATCGCCTGTACGATGAGATCCTCCTGCATCGACAACGTATTCGAGAATTACGACCGGCAGCTCTGGCAGGATAAACAAATGATCATCGTCCTGAACAACGACAAGATGGATATCGAGCTCTATCGGCAGCGGGCGAGCCAATATCCGGAGAACGAGGTGCGCGTCTACCAGCTTCCCCAGAAATACATGCTCGGCAAGTGCTTGAATTACGCCATCAATCTGGCCGAGGACGGCCTGATCGCCAAGTTCGACGACGACGATTATTACGGGCCCAAGTTTCTGAGCGAGACCGCGCGGGCGATCAAGCAGGGCTGGGCGTCCATCGTCGGCAAGCATACCGCCTATCTCTACTTCAAGTCGAAGCAGGCGCTCATGGTGTTCCGCCGCGGCCGGGAATGGAGCTACAGGCGCAGCGTCAAGGGCGGCACGCTGGTCTTCAAGAAATCGGTCTGGAAGCGCGTCCCGTTCCCCGAATTCAAGAAGAACGGCACCGATTCCGGCTGGCTCGGCCGCTGCGTCCGCAGAGGCTTCCGCGTCTATTCCGTATCCAAGCGTCACTATGTATGCATTCGAAGAAAGAACTGGAGCAGCCATACGCAGAAGAAATCCACGCTCCGCTACATGTCGCAGTGCAGGCTTGTTCGCAGGACGAAGAATTACAGGCCTTATGTCAACTAGAGGATCCTTCACATAGGGGGCACGGACGATGTCCGCGAGCACAGAGGCAGGCGTAACGATTATTACCTCGACGATTCGGAAAGACCTAATGGGCAACTTGTTCGACAATTACGCGCGCCAGCAGTGGCCGGTCAAGGAGCTCATCGTGATTCTCAACGACAACGCCATCGCCATGCAGCCTTACCTGGAGCTGGCAAAGCAGCACGCCAACGTCCGCGTCTATCGCGTCGACGAGCGCAGGAATCTGGGCGCGTGCCTGAATTACGCGGTGGCCCGCGCCAAGTATCCGTATATCGCCAAATTCGATGACGATGACTACTACTCGCCTCACTATCTCGATGAATCCATGCTTGTATTCCATAAGAGGAACGCGGATATCGTCGGCAAGCGTTCCACTTATTTCTTCTTCCCTCACCGTTCTCTCCTGCTGCTGCGCAAGACGGCCGTAAAGCCGTACAGCCGGTGCAGGCGTATCGCGGGACCCACGATCATGTTCCGCAAGCGGGTGTTCAAGAAGGTCGCCTTCTCGACGAAGGTGGTTGCCGGATCCGACGCGCGCTTCGTTCGAGCCTGCCTCAAGAAGGGCTTCAAAGTATACACGGCATCGTCTTACAACTTCGCCGGCTGCCGCCGCGCGAACCGAAAATCGCATACGTGGCGGATCTCGGAGCAGCAGCTGCTCGCATCCAAAGGAGCATCGATCATCCGAACGCAGGACTTCAAGCCGCATGTCGACCGCTCGTTCGACCTTCTGCCCTTGCCGGACGGCATGAAGCCGAGAAACGCGAGCGCAGCGAACAACGTGCGGGCGCGGCGCCGAGCGAATCGAAATGGATAGACAAACACCTCAATGACTTTGTTAAGGTCATTGAGGTGTATTTGTGCTGGTGCCGGAGCTTAGCCGGCTGTCACGAGCTCAGCTGCTGCCTCCGATTCCATTTGCGGAATACGATGCCGTGTCCCGGCGAGAAGAGAAGGGCGAGCAGGAAGATGACGCCGGCGACGCTGATCATGCAGCCCGCGATCGAAGCATCCAGGAGGTGGGCCGCATAATAACCGAGCACGGAACTGAAGCAGCCGATGACGACGCTGTAAACGATCATCCGGCTCAGCCGTTCCGTGAGCAGGTAAGCCGCAGCCGGAGGAACGACCAGCATGCCGACGACCAGAATCGCGCCGACGCTCTCGAACGAAGCGACGGTGCTGACGGATACGAGCCCCATGAGCAAGTAGTGGAAGAGCGCCACCGGTATGCCCACGGCCGCGGCCAAGGCGGGATCGAAGGAGCAGAGCTTGAACTGCTTGTAGAAGACGGAGATCAGAAGGATGGTAAGAAGCAGCGCCAGGCCGACGCCCCATACCGCCTTCGGCCCGATGTCGATTCCGGCCAGCTGGATCGTATTCCAAGGCACATAAGCGATTTCTCCATAGAGCACGCAGTCGAGATCGAGATCGATATGCTTGGTATACATGCTGACGAGAACGACGCCGACCGCGAAGAGCGCGGTGAACACGACGCCGATCGAAGCATCCGACTGAACCCCGCTCTGATGGAACAGCTGGATGAGGAATACCGTAACGAGGCCAAGGACCGCCGCGCCGAGCAGCATGAAGAGGGAGTCCCGCGATCCGCTGATCAGAAAAGCGATGACGATGCCCGGCAGCACGGAATGGCTGATCGCATCGCCGATCATGGCCATTCTGCGCAGGACGAGGAAACAACCGACGATGCCGCATGTGCTGGCCACGAGCGCGCCGGTTAGAATGATCCATAACGTACTCATCGATCCTGCTCCCTTCGAACCGCTTGAAGAATGACTTGTTCCTGTCTCGCTTGGCTGCGGGCCGATGCGCGCAGCAGCAGCTTGGAGAGAATGCCCCGCCGCGGGGCGGCCAGGACGGAGAAGAAGAAGACGGCAGTCGCGACAAGCACGATCAGGGGGCCGGTCGGCAGATTATTGCCGGTCGAACTGATGAACGTACCCGCCAGGCCGCTAAGCGCGCCGAACATTCCGGAGAGCGCGACCATGAACCCGAGCCTCTCCGTCCAATATCTGGCGGACACCGCGGGCGTGATCAGGAGGGCGGCCATTAGCACGACGCCTACGGCTTGAATGCCGGCTACGACCGCAACGACCAGGAGAAACATGATCAGCTGATCCAGGAATGCGACGGGATAACCGATGCCGCGGGCAAATCCGGGATCGAAGCTGAGCAGCTTGAATTCCTTGAACAACAGCGTGCTGATGCCGATCAGAACGAGGGAAATGATGGCCATGATCCATACGTCGTTCTGCATCATCGTAGCCGCTTGGCCGAAGAGGAACTTATCCAGGCCGCTCTGATTGCCGTTGCCGCTATGCTGGATTTGCGTAAGCAGAACGATGCCGAGGCCGAAGAAGGTAGAGAGCACGATGGCCAGGGCGGCGTCTTGTTTGATTCTCGTGTGGCGCGTAATATAGCCGATGCCGAAGGTCGCGGCAGTGCCGGCGACGGCGGCGCCGATCAGGAAGAGCGCGATCGACTTGGATCCGCTCAGCATGAAAGCGATGCAGACGCCGGGAAGCGCGGCATGCGCCAGGGCGTCGCCCATCAACGATTGCTTGCGCAAATAGGCGAAGCTGCCGATCACGCCGCTACTTAATCCGAGCAGCATGCAGCCGAACAGGATCCACTGCACGTTGGGGTCCGCGAATACGGTCATCCAATCCGACATCGTCCCTACCTCCCGCTCGTGATCAAAGCCGATTGGCCGTCTCGATCCAACATCGTTAATTTCCCGCCGTATGCTTGCTGCAGCTTGTCGGCCGTGAACGTCTGCTCCGTAGGTCCGAAGGCGATGAGCTCTACGTTGAGCAGCATCAGCCAATCGAAATATTCTTGCACCGTCGCGAGGTCATGATGGACGACCAGCACGGTCTTGCCCTGCATCTTGAGCTCGTTCAGCAGGGTGATGATCGCTTTCTCCGTAGCCGCATCGACGCCGACGAACGGCTCATCCATGAAATAAAGCTTGGCGTCCTGCGCCAATGCGCGCGCCAGGAAGATGCGCTGCTGCTGGCCGCCGGACAGCTGGCTGATCTGCCGACCGGCGAATTCGCTCATGCCGACCTTGGCCAGGCACGCCATGGCCAATTTTTTCTCCACGCCGCCGGGGCGCTTGAACCAGCCCAGATGACCGTAACGTCCCATCGCCACGACATCGAGCGCGTTCGTGGGGAAGTCCCAGTCGACGGATTCCCGCTGAGGCACGTATCCGACCAGCTTGCGCTGCTCCGCATAGGGCTTTCCGTAGATGGCTGCATCGCCGGACAGCTTCGGAATCAACTCCAGCGCGGCTTTGATCAGCGTCGACTTGCCGGCGCCGTTCGGACCGACGATGCCGATCAGCTTGCCTTCCGGCACCTGAAAGGAGATATCCCGCAGCACGGGCTTCTTCTCGTAAGCGACCGTCATGTTTTGAATCGTCAGCGGATGTACAGGCATGATCACACTTCCCTTCGTCTTTATTTGAGCGCGGCCGCGATCGTATCTACGTTGTGCCGGACCATCCCGATATAGGTGCCTTCTGGCGTGCCTTCTTCGCCCATGGCATCGGAGAACAGCTGGCCGCCGATGACGACGTCGTGGCCTTTTTGTTTCGCGCCTTGAATGACGGCGTCGATGGCCTTGCGGGGAACGCTGGATTCGATAAAGACCGCTTTGATCTTGTTGTCCACCAGGTAATCCCGCAGATCCGTGACGTCTTTCGTCCCGGCCTCGGAAGCGGTGCTCATGCCTTGCAGCGCCTTGACTTGCAGCCGATAGGCATCGCCGAAATAACCGAATGCGTCATGTGCCGTCACCAGGATGCGGCTCTCCTCCGGAAGGGCGTTCAGGCGCTTGGTTACGTCGTCATGCAGCTGCTGCAATTGCTCGAGATAGGCTTCCGCGTTCCGGCGGTAATCGGCGGCATGCTCCGGATCGTGGCCGACGAGGGTGTCCCGAATCGATTCCGCCGCGGTCATCCAATGCTGCACGTTAAACCAGATATGGGGATCGTACTCGGTGTTCGCCATTCCGTTCTCGGCGCCGGTTCGCAGCGCGGCGCGGTCGATGTTGTCCGACACGGCGACGGTCGTTTTCTCTTTGGCCATTTTCTCGAAGATCTCGACCATTTTCCCTTCGAGATGCAGTCCGTTGTAGAAGATGATATCCGCCTTATCCAGCTTCCTGATATCCCCTTGCGAGGCTTTGTACAAGTGGGGGTCTACGCCTGCTTTCATTAGTCCCGTTACTTCCACGTGCTCTCCGCCGATCTGCCGGACGACATCCGCGATCATGCCGATCGTGGCGGTCACTTTGACAGCGTGCCCGTCTTCCTGCGCTCCGGTATTTCCGCACGCGGTCACGATGCTCAAGCAGCCTAAGCAGATCAGCGCGAATAACCGTCGAAGCCTCCTGCCGGATCTTGCGTTTGCCGGGAATTCCATCGTTTCATTCTCCTCGTCCGTAGCGTTTTTTTGCGCAATGCTCGCTGCAGCTGATTCGCGTTTTTGCACAGGACAACTATTTTTCCTTAGAGAAATTAAGTTTACCTAAGGAAACTTTCGGGGTAAAAAAAGAGATGGCCATCTCTTGCTTAAGTGTTATCTTACTTCAAAAGTGTTTCCTTGACAACAAAAAGTTTCCCTAAGGAAACTCGTCCTCGGTTTATTTTCCATTCGTTCAAGCGCGCTGTCCGTTTGCGGCGTGAGCAAAGACGCCTGCCAGCGATAATCGTCGCCGGCAGGCGTCTTGTTGTCCGCGGAGGCGGCTGGGCGAGTCATGTAGCTAACTGCTTATTCAACAAATAGTACGTATCGTTCTTGAATGCGGCATCGGGCGCCCACATTTGCTTCGACGCCCAGGGTATGTTCCGGATATGAAGCGCTTCGCCGTGGTCGTCGCAAGCCGAATTCACGTCGTCCATGGACAAGACATGGTAGTCTTCCATCGCGAATTGGTCGCCGTTATCGTTGGTCGGACCGTCATGGTCCTATGTGGCAGATAGGAGCTGATTTGCATAGGAAACTCTCGCAATAAGCCTCCTGGCAACGGTTAGCAGTTCAAAACGGCAATTTTTTGCCAATTAGCGATCCGTACAACCGTTAGCCGCAGCTGTTTATGTTTTTCATTTTCGCAAGCGTTGCGGGAAATGGTTTACATCGGTAATCAGCAGCACAATAGAGTTCCGCGAGTTGGATTTTCTCGACATGCGGAGAGGGCCGTTCCCAAGTCATCGGACTCGTAACCGGCCTTGGGTTGTAGAATCTCTCTGAGCAAGAAGTGTTCCTTGTTCTATCAACATGAAGGGGCGGTTCCCCAAGTCGTTTGACTTGGGAACCGCCCCTTTGTTCTGTCTGCATTCTAGTCAGGCTTGCTTCGTATTAGCGGCAGGCTGGTCGTTAAGCTTGCCGGCGGCGTTTTGCCGGCATCTCGCTTGCTTCCCGCGCATTCAGCTGCGCCAGGAGCTTGTCGCCCTCGACGTCGAGATTCGGCAGCAGGCGATCCAGCCATTTCGGCAGCCACCAGGCTTTATCGCCGAAGAGCGCCATGACGGCCGGAACCAGCGTCATGCGGACGATGAACGCGTCGATCAGGATGCCGACGGCGAGCGCGAAGCCGATTTGCTTGATCATGACATCCGGCGCGAAGATAAATCCGGCGAAGACCGATACCATGATCACGGCTGCGGCGACGACGACGCGGCTCGCTTGGTCGTACCCGTGAACGACGCTTTCCTTGCCGCGATGGCCGTGAACGTAAGACTCGCGCATGGAGCTGACCAGGAAGACCTGGTAATCCATCGCCAAGCCGTACAGAATGCCGGTTACCATGATCGGCATGAAGCTGAGCAGCGGTCCGCCGGTATCGAAGCCGAAGAGCGAATGGAGCCAGCCCCATTGGTACACGGCGGTGGTGATGCCGAACGTGGCGAGCACGCTGAGCAGGAAGCCGACCGTGGCCTTGAGCGGCACGATGATCGAGCGGAATACGAGCAGCAAAATGATAATCGATAGAATGACGATCACGACGACGTAGAGCGGAAATACGTCCGCCAGCTTGGAAGACATGTCGATGTTGATCGCGGTGAATCCGGTCACGCCGAGCTTGACGTTGTACGTCTTCGCCAAGTCAGAGTCGGCTGCGCGAAGATCGTGTACGAGGTTTTTAGTCGCCTGGTCGGTCGGACCGGTTTTCGGAATGAGGCTGATTATGGCCATATCGCCGGTTTTGTTCACGCCCATCGGGGTCACCAGCGCGACGTTCTCGTGCTTTTGAAGCTCTTGGGTAATGCCGCCCAGCATCTCCGGACTGACCTTGCCGTCCGCGCGGGCAGGCTCGGCGACCAGAAGCAGCGTTGCGTTGAAGCCTTCGCCGAAGCCGGCGGAGATCGCGTCGTAGCTTTGCCTGGACGGCGTGTCCAGGTTGGCCGTCTCGCCCGAAGGGATGCCCATCTCCATCTCGAGGACGGGGGTAGCCGCCGCTCCGAGGATGACGATAACGCCGATGACGATCGCGATACGGGATTTGACGACGCCCGTTACCCATCGGTGAGCGAAACCGCGTCGTGCTGCATGGGTCGTCGAAGCGATCTTGGCGCGGGCCTTCTTGGAGCAGATGCGTTCACCCACCAGGCCAAGCAGGGCCGGCAGCAGCGTCAGCGCGATCAGCACGTTGACGAACACGGCGGCAGCGGCAACCAGCGCCATCGCGGACAGAAATTGAATGCCGATGACCAGCATGCCGCACAGGGCGATGATGACCGTCAAGCCTGCGAAGAAGACGGCGCTGCCGGCAGTCCCGATCGCTCTGCTCACGGCTTCGCGCGCGCTCAGCCCTTGATCGAGCATCATCCGGCGCTGCCGGTTCACGATGAACAGCGAGTAGTCGATGCCGACGGCAAGGCCGACCATGAGGGCCAGTGCCGGCGTAATGTCGGTCATCGGGATGAATTTGGAGAAGGCGTAAGCGCCGCCGACGCTGATGCCGACGCCCAAGAGCGCGGTCAGGAGCGGAAGTCCCGCCGCGACGACGGAGCCGAGCGTGATGAAGAGCACGACGGCGGCGACGACCAGACCGATGGCTTCCGTCGAGCCCATGGCGGGCTTGGTCGACAGCGAATCGCTCGGCAGCGCCTTAACGCCGGTCTGCTCGACGTTGTTTACGGCCGTCATCACGGCATCCGGCACCGTCTCGGGCAGCGACATCTGCTGCACGGTGAATTGGAACTGGAACAAAGCAACGCTGCCGTCGGACGCGAGCATCACGCCGGGCACGGGTGCGCCGTTCTCCATCATCGGGCCGTAGGGAGGGGCTGCGCCTGCTGCCGCTTGCGAAGCTTGGGCGTCCTTCGCGTCGCCGGTGTCTCCCGCAGCCGCGTTGTTGGGCGAAGCCGCATCGCCGCTGACTTGAGCGGCATCTCCCGCCGAAGCGCCGGCTTCCGCGGCCAGCTCGGCAGGATTGATGACGTATTCGAGGTGATAGACGTCATTGACGGCTTTGCTGATAGCGGCTAGGCGATCCGGCGTGTCCAGCCGTTCGCCTTTCGGCGCCGCGAAGACGACGCTTGCCTGTCCCCCCGAAGCCTGCGGCAGCTCTTGGGCCAGCTGATCCAGCACCTTCTGCGATTCCGTGCCTTCGATTTTCATTTCGGAGCCGGTATGAATGCCGTTCGCGCCGATCAGCGCCCCGACGACCCCAAGAATCACGACCCAGCTGACGATAAAATACCAAGGCTTGGCGTATGCGGACTTGCCGATTTTGTACAGGAATGTCGACATGAGGATGAGTCTCCTTCGTTTATGAAAATAATGCGGGCTGCGGCTAGAAGCCGTTGCGCAAATAGCCGAACATGGTGTCCAGGTAGCGATCGAACGGTTCGGCATTGCCGCCGTCCGCTGCCCGCTGGCCAGGAAGCAGCACGTTCAGGCTGCCGTCGAGCACCGGCATGACGGCGCCGTAGATCATGCCGGCGAGAAGATGGGTGTATCCGGCAGGGTAACGCTCGGGAGAGAATTCGTTCAACGTTTCCTGGGCCGCAATTTGCAAACGCCGGAACGCGCTCAGAATGTAAGGCTCGAGCGCCTTGCTCTGCTTGGACAGCTCTACGAGCTGACGCAATTTCAAGAGATGCTCTCCCGTCAGCTGGAGCTTCAGGAGCCGGTATAAAATATCGAGCGGAGAAACGTTCTCCCGCTGCTCGTCGATCCAAATTCGTACCTCTTCGGAGCCTTTGAAGCTGACGGCCGCCGTTGCTACCGCTTCTTCCTTGCAGGAGAAGTGATTGGCGAACGTCCGTCTGGAATAGCCGGCTCTCTGCGCGATATCGTCGACGACGAAGCCGTCCAAGCTGCGCTCTTGCGCAAGCTCGAACGCCGCATCGGCGAGGGCGTGCGCGGTCGCTTCCCGTTTCTTGTCACGCAAGCTTTGTTTGTCCATTGTCGGCGCTTCTGCGTTCACCTTTTCTTCTATGACATATAAAACCTGTGAATCGGATTGCATGGACTGCACGGTACTTGAAGCTTTCACTCTTATATTATTGCCCATTGGGCAATGATGCACAATGGGCAACGTTTTACGATATTGTGACCAAAGGAATACATGGCTGACTTTAATCGCCAGGTAAACTCCCCCAATCCCACGCGAATCATTCATCGGAGCGGACCGCGGTCCTGTAAATGGGAGTGCTCAAGTCGGACATGATTATAAGGAGATCCAAAGCTTCGTTCTACTTATACGTACAACTGTCTAGAAAATACATTGCTTATACGTACAAGTGATACTATAATGGGCAATTGAGAAGAGTCTAAAATGGGCAATTGAGAAGAGTCTAAGGAGCTGACAAGATGAGCGGAAACGAGATCGAATGCAGGAAAGAGCGCACCAAGTGGTTTCTGGAGGATCGGTTTGGGATGTTCATCCATTGGGGATTGTACGCGATCCCGGCTCGCGGCGAATGGGTCCGGAGCGTCGAGCATATCAGCAGCGAAGACTATCAAGTCTACTTCGACGAATTTAATCCCGATCGTTACGACGCGAGAGAATGGGCCAGAACGGCCAAAGCGGCAGGGATGAAATACGCGGTCTTGACCGCGAAGCATCATGACGGATTTTGCTTGTTCGACAGCAAGCTGACGGACTATAAGTCGACGAATACGCAATCGGGCCGCGACCTCGTTCGTGAATTCGTAGACGCTTTCCGCGCGGAAGGGTTGAAGGTAGGCCTCTACTACTCCTTGCTGGACTGGCATCACCCGGATTATCCGGCATTCGGCGATCTTATTCATCCGATGCGCGCCAACGAGAATTATCGCCGGGATCCGGCTCGTTTCGAGCATTATCTCGACTACATGCACGGACAAGTGCGCGAGCTGCTGACGAACTACGGCAAGCTGGACATCATGTGGTTCGACTTCTCGTATGAAAATTTGAAAGGCGAAGCTTGGCGCGCGACGGAACTCATGGAGATGATCCGATCGATTCAGCCGCATTTGATTATCGATAATCGACTGGAGGCGAGCGGCGAAGAAGGCGGGTCGATCTACACGAACAACCCAAGCCCGTACGCCGGCGATTTTGCTTCGCCGGAACAGATCATTCCGCCGAATGGCGTGACGGACGCAGCCGGCAATTCGATTCCATGGGAAGCCTGCATGACGCTGAATAACAACTGGGGCTACGCATCCACGGACCGCACCTACAAGTCGGCGAAGACCGTCATTCGCAAATTAGTCGAGTGCGTCAGCAAGAACGGGAATCTGCTGCTCAACGTCGGGCCTGACGCCAAGGGCGAAATGCCGCGCAAAACGCTCGAGGTGCTGGAGCAGGTCGGCGACTGGATGACGCAAAACGGCGACAGCATCTACGGATGCGGCCAAGCCGATTTCCCCAAGCCGGAATGGGGCCGCTATACGCAGAAAGGCAACAAGCTGTTCGCGCATGTATTCGAGGACAGCGTGGGCCCGGTCAATCTGGTCGGCCTGGCGGATAAAGTGCGTTACGCGAGATTGCTTGCGGACGGTTCGGAGGTCAGCTCGACCAGACCGTGGAACGCCAAGATGTATCCGAACGATGCGTTCATCAACTTCGCTTCGCCGGAGCATTTCTCATGGCCGCTGCCGGACGAGCGCGACACGGTTGTCGAGGTTACGCTGAAGAGCGTCGAGGGTTAACAGGGGCAGGTTAGCCGGCTCGGGCGTATGTTGATGCGGGCAAAGAGGTGCACCCCGTGCACTGCATTGGTGGGAAGACGGCCCATGCGGTCAAAGAGGCGTACCTCGTGCGCAACTTTGGCGGAAGACGGCTCATGCAAGCAAACTACCTTGTCAAAACTCAGTCAACCCACGTGCTAACGCAACTGTGTATCGCTATTTGGTCCCAAAAGGGACATTTTAAAATCGTAACGATTCTCACGCATGCTATTGGCGCCCCGAGCGCCACTAATTGCTCTTCGCGGCGTGAATAGCGCTTCTGACGCTCGTTAGAGTTCTAAACAAGCCATTTTCGAGGAAATAGGCGTTGTCACGTTCGTTAGCGTTTCGGCGGCCCGAGGGACGACGGAGTTGGATCGCGTTGGTTTAATTTCGGACCATTGCAGGCGTGCCGAACGGTTGGCGTTGACCTTTCGGCGGGCGCACGGATTGACAGCCTGCCACGCTGCCGAACGCAACCGGAATTCGCAACAAACAGCCGCCAATCGGCACAGTTTGAGCGGCACTCGCACAACCCAGCCGATTGCGACCGGCAGCCGCATCCGACATAGTTCGGCGCAGCAACCGGCCGTGCCCCGGCGCAGCAACCGGCCGCACTCTCGCGCAGCAACCGGCCACGCTCCGGCGCAGCAACCGGCCACGCTCTCGCGCAGCAACCGGCCGCGCTCTCGCGCAGCAACCGGTCAAGTTCTCGCGCAGCGACCGGCCGCGCTCCGTCGCAGCAACCGGCCGCGCTCTCGCGCAGCAGCCGGCCGCGTTCTCGCGCAGCAACCGGCCACGCTCTCGTACGCCGGCACCAAGAACCTTCGCTCCCACATTCCACGTGGAAGCGAAGGTTCTTTCTTTTCGTCCGCAGCCGGGCCGTACAGGATCCCTCGGCCGCGCGAGGTTTAACATCAGGTGCAAAAAGTGATAATTTAGAGGATACCGGTATATTCAGGCAGGAGAAAGGAAGAGCAATCATGGTTCAGTCCTATTGCAAGGTGCTCATCGTCGACGATGAGCTGTTAGCCCGGCAGGGCATCAAGCATCTGTTCGATTGGGAGAGCGAAGGGTTCATGGTCGTCGGCGAAGCGGCTAACGGCAAGGAGGCTTTGGCCCTGATCCAATCGCTGCAGCCGCATATCGTCATTACGGACATCGTCATGCCGGTCATGGACGGCGAAGAGCTGTCCCGCCATATTAAGGCGGGTTATCCGGACATCGAGATCGTCGTGCTGAGCAGCTTCAGCGAATTCGAATACGTTCGTTCGACGTTCCAAAGCGGCGCGGCGGATTATATCCTCAAGCCAAAGCTGGATGCCGGCCATCTGCTGGCGATTTTGAAGAAAATCGCCGCCGGCATACCGTCGTTGCAAGGCTTAGGCAACTCGAACGCGTGCGAGAGATCGCTTCGAGCCGTACTCGATAAGCTGATCGCAGGCTATGCCCTGAACGAAGAAGACGAAGCCGTCAGCAAGGAACGGTTTCCGTACGCTTCCTACGCGCTGCTCGCGCTCGAGCGAGAGGAGACGAGCGGGCGGCGAGACCGGCTTGGGCCTGCATCGTCCATGCCGATCTCCGGTTCGCTATTACCCGACACGTCAGTGACCGCCTCGCAAGCGCCGGCTTCTCCATTGCCCATGCATGCCGCGCAGATGCTCGGCTGGGCCGAATCCAGGCTGCGCTCGCTCCCGAAGGGCGCGCCGGTCGTCTTCTCTTCCGAACTTCCGCAGGACGACGGACTTGTCCGGCTGCTGCTCAATTTCGACGAGTCCTATGAAGCTCCGTTAATAGCGCTTGTCAAACAGCTGGGGGAGGAGCTCGAGACGCATGACATGCCGCTGTTCGCCGCGCTCAGCCCGACCTTTCGCCAGATAACCGAATTAACTAAAGCCTATCATGCCGAAGTGCCCAAGCTGCTGGAAAGCCGGTTTTTCCACCCCCATGGACGCATGTTCATGGAGACCGAGAGCGAGACCGGGTACGACGGCGAGCCGGTTCCTTTCGATGTGACGGCCTTCAACCGGGAGTTGAACGAGCAGTCGTTTGCCCATGCGTTCGGCCGCCTGCGGCTGTTCCTGGCCGCGCTGCCCGCCACGCCGCGCATGAGCATCCAGGAATGCAAATCCTTCCTCGGTCATCAGGTCTTCGCGATTATCCTCGCGCTGCTGCGGTTTGAATACCCGGCCGCCAAGCTGGATGAACGAAAATACGATTACTTCCGAAGCATCCATGAGGCGAAGCATGTCGACGAGGCGGAGGGCGTTCTGCTGCGGTTTTTGGAAGAAGCCGAGGCTTGCGTCGCGGATCGCAGCCGGCCTTCCGGAAGCCAGTCGATGCACAAGCTGCTGACATATATTCAGGAGCATTATGCCGAGCCGCTGAGCCTCGCCGACATGGCGGCCCATTTTCACTTTAACCCGTCTTATCTATCCAATTATTTCGCCTCCCATAATAAGGAGGGCTTCAGCGAACACGTCAATCGCGTGCGAATCGAGAAAGCGTGCGAGCTGTTGCGAAACGGCGATATGACGATATCCGAAGTCAGCAGCCAGGTGGGCTATTCGGATCACAGCTATTTTACGAAAGTATTCCGCAAGCTGAAAGGAATCTCCCCAAGCCAGTATCGGCGGAACGCGCAGGATGGAAGGGACGCCAGATGAAGCTCGCATGGAGGCAAGGAACGCAGTCCAGCTTGTTCGGCAAAATCTTCGTCGTGATGGTCATAAGCACCATCGCCGTCGCCGCCACGACGTCCTGGATGACGGTGAAAGTATCGCAGAATCTGTTCCTGAACACGTTCAGCATTACGAATTCCAAAATCATCCAACAAATCAAACGGAACTTCGAGACGTTCAACTACTCCGTCGTCACGGCATCCAATGATGTCATGCAGAGCGGGACGATCAAGAACTTCCTGACGGAGACGAGCGGCGGCTCGCTGGCCGACGTGCAAGCTTACTACAAGATGAAAGAGCAGATGAAGCATATTCTGAACGGCTTGGATCTTAGCGATGTCGGGACCGTCGTTCTCGGAATGGGAGATCGGAGTTATTTCAGCGACCGCAATTACTGGCTTTCCTCCGCAGCGAGCCTGCAAAGCAATGCGATTACCGCGTTGACGGTGAACGAAGCGCCGAGACTCTCCTATCATTTTCTCCGCGACGAGAAGGGAACGGCGGGCGATCCGCTTATCGTGGCGACGCGCGCGCTCTTGTCCCGTTCCACGAAGGAGATGTACGGGCAGCTGTATTTTATGATTCGGGAGCATGACTTTCAGCAATTCTATTCGAATTTCACGAGCACGGGCAACGACGTCATCATCATGGACCGGACGGGGCTGATCATCTCCAGCAACCGCCAGGGGCTGATCGGGCAGCGTTCCGGGGATATGCTCGCGCGCGCGGAGGAGATCGAGAAGAAGCAGCTGAAGTCGAGCTCGATCAAGAACGAGACGGCCGACGTGCTCATGCTGTCGGAGTACCTGCCTGCCTGCGACTTCTACATCGTGAATCTCGTCGATAAGAAGCTGATCAATAAGATGCTGCCGGTGACGTGGATCACCTTGATTTGCGCGGCGATCATATCGGCGGCGCTGCTGGCGTTGTTCCTCATTACCCGCAGGCTGACCCGGTCGCTGCGCATGCTTGTCAGGCAAATGTCGAGCGTAACGAAGCGCAACTTCCATAATTACATCGCCATCACCGGCAGCTACGAGACGAGGGAGCTCGGAACGGCCTTTAACTATATGCTCGACGAGCTGAACAATTATATCTTGCAGCTCGTCGCGACGCAGCGGGAGCAGCGCAATGCCGAGCTTGCCGCGCTGCAGCGGCAGATCAATCCGCATTTCCTGTACAATACGCTCGCATCCGTTAATTTCCTCGTGCAGCGCGGCGATAATGCGAAAGCGACGGAGACGATGCATGCGTTGATATCGCTGCTGCAGAACTCCATCAGCAACGTCGAGGAGACGATCTCCGTCGAGCAGGAGGTCCTCAATCTGAAGCATTACGCGTTCATCAACCAGGTTCGCTACGGAACCGGCATCGCGGTCGATTATTTCATCTCGCCGGATTGCCTGGAGGCCCGGCTTCCGAAGCTGATTCTGCAGCCTTTCATGGAAAATGCCTTCTTTCACGGCTTCAAGGAGAGAAGTGCCGGCTATATCTATGTCATCATCTCGCGCGAAGGCGATACGCTGCGCTGCGAGGTCGTAGACAATGGCGACGGCATGGACCTCGATGGCGAAGAGGACAAGCTGCCGGATTCGAACCGCAACCGCCATCTGTTCACCGGCATCGGAATCCGCAACGTGCATGCCCGCATTCTGCTCCTCTACGGCAAGGATTTCGGTACGACCATTCAGAGCCGCCCCGGAGAAGGAACGCGGGTGACGGTCCGGCTGCCGTTTCGCGTCGAGGAACCACCGGCCGGCTGAGGTCGCAGCGAAGGCCAATGCAAAAAAAACGGAGGCCAAGGCTAAACGAAGCTAAAACGAAAGGCAGTGCTGGATCTAACGCTAATGCAAGGGCCGATCCAAATCTTTCCAAGGGCCGTGGCAGAAAAGAATGCCATGGCTAAGTCGGATTTTAATGGTAAGCCAAAGCCAAAGATAATACCAAACCAAGAAAAAGTACCAGCTCCCTCGTTTGCTC
Source organism: Paenibacillus sacheonensis (assembly GCF_009909195.1). Taxonomy (GTDB): domain Bacteria; phylum Bacillota; class Bacilli; order Paenibacillales; family Paenibacillaceae; genus Paenibacillus_Z; species Paenibacillus_Z sacheonensis. The sequence continues at coordinate 75,501 of NZ_JAAAMU010000023.1, read as the reverse complement.
CCTTCCGAAACTCGCAAGAATAAGACCAATCTATCTCAAATTCGTCATAACGTGCGGGTTAAAGGGAATGATAAGCTTTGGTTACGCAAAGCAAGCAAACGCTTTCGCATCACGAACAAGGGGGATTTAACGTTGAAAAAGCTGATGTTTATCATGATCGCGGCGGTACTCGTACTGACCGCATGCGGCAGTAAATCGAACAACGCGAACGACACCGCCGGCAATAACGGCAATACCGCGGGCGGCAGCAAAGAAGTGACGGTCTGGGCATGGGATCCGAACTTCAACATCGCGGCCATGAAGCTGGCCAAGGATGCTTATGCGACCGAGAATCCGGACGTCAAGGTAAATATCATCGAATACGCGCAAGCGGATATCATTCAGAAGCTGAACACCGGCCTGAACTCGGGCACGACAAGCGGCCTGCCGAACGTCGTCCTGATCGAAGACTATCGGGCGCAAAGCTTCCTGAAGGCTTACCCGGACAGCTTCTACAAAATGTCCGATCTGATCAAGTCGAGCGACTTCGCGGATTACAAAATCGCCTCCACGAGCCTTGACGGCGTTCAGTACGGCGTGCCTTTCGATTCCGGCGTAACGGGTCTCTACGTTCGTACGGATTACTTGAAAGACGCGGGCTATTCCGTAGCGGACATTACGAACGTGGACTGGGACAAGTTCATCGAGATCGGCAAAGCGGTAAAAGCGAAAACCGGCAAATTCATGCTGACGCAGGACCCGAACGATCTGGGCCTCATCCGCATGATGATTCAATCCGCAGGCTCGTGGTACCTGAAGTCCGACGGCACGACGCCGGATCTGAAGGATAACGCGGCGCTGAAGGATGCGCTCACGACGTACAAGAAGCTGATGACGGCCGATATCGTCAAAGTCACGTCCGACTGGAGCCAATTCCTGGCCGGCTTCAACAGCGGCGACGTCGCATCGGTTCCGACGGGCAACTGGATTTCGCCTTCCGTGAAGGCCGAAGCGAGCCAATCCGGCAAATGGGCCGTCGTTCCGATGCCGAAGCTGAAAAACACGGCAAGCTCCGTCAACGCATCCAACCTGGGCGGCAGCTCGTGGTATGTCCTTAATATCGACGGCAAAGAAGCGGCAGCCGAATTCCTCGCGAAAACGATGGGTTCCGACGTCGAGCTGTATCAGAAGATGGTTAAGCAAATCGGCGTCATCGGCACGTTGAAGACCGCGGCGGAAGGCGAAGCGTATAAAGCGGCGGACGAGTTCTTCGGCGGCCAAAAAACGGTTGCCGACTTCGCGGCTTGGACGCAGAAGATTCCGCAAGTCAACTACGGCATGCACACGTACGCGATCGAGGATATCCTGGTTCCCGAAGTGCAGAACTACATGAGCGGCTCGGACCTGGACAAGGTGCTTGCGAACGCGCAATCCCAAGCGGAGTCCCAGCTTAAATAGCAGTCTCCCGTGCAAGCATACCGTCCCTGGAGGACGGTATGCTTGCATCAGTCTGCTTGCGGATAAAGAGAGGAGTGGAGTGAATTGAGAAACGCATCTGTCGCGCGCAGCCGACTGCAACCCAGATGGACGGGCTGGCTGTTTATTTCCATAGCGGTACTATTGATCTGCGCCTTTTATTTCTACCCGATGATCCAAGCGCTTCTTCTCTCGTTCAAGACGGGGACGGGCGCACAGATTCATTACACGGGCTTCGATAATTACGAGCGGCTGTTCAGCGATAAAGTATTCAAGACCGCGCTGAAGAACACGTTCCTGTTCCTGATTATCCAGGTGCCGGTCATGATCGTGCTGGCCTTGTTTATATCCGTCCTGCTGAACGACAGCAAACTGAAGTTTAAAGGCTTCTTCCGGACGGCGATCTTCCTGCCTTGCGTCACCTCGCTGGTTGCGTATTCGGTCGTGTTCAAATATTTGTTCGGCAACGACGGACTGATCAACAAGCTTTTCCTCAACCTGCATCTCATTCACGACCCGATCCAATGGATCACGGACCCCTTCTGGGCGAAAATAACGATTATTATCGCGATTACTTGGCGCTGGACGGGCTACAACATGATTTTCTATTTGTCGGCTTTGCAGAACATCGATAATTCGATTTACGAGGCGGCCCGCATCGACGGCGCTTCGCCGATCAGGCAATTTTTCAAGATTACCGTGCCTTTGCTGAAACCGATCATTCTGTTCACGTCCATCACATCCACCATCGGCACGCTGCAGTTGTTCGATGAGGTCGTGAACATTACCAAGGGCGGACCGGGCAACGCGACGATGTCCATCTCCCAATATATCTATAACCTTTCGTTCAAATACACGCCGGATTTCGGCTATGCCGCGACCGTGTCGTATTCGATCGTCGTCTTGATAATTCTGCTTTCCTTCATTCAGTTCAAAGCGGCAGGTGATAGTAAATGAAGATGTTCAAACGATCTCCCATCTATATCTTCCTGATCATTGCGGCCGGCGTCTCGATCTTCCCGTTCCTGTGGATCATCTCCAGCGCGACGAACAAGTCGATCGACGTCTCCAACGGCAGATTGATGCCCGGATCGCATTTGCTCGATAATTTCCGCCATCTGACGGAGCAGGTCGAGCTTGGCCAAGCCATGTGGAACTCGGCGAAGATCTCGGTGACGACGACGATTCTTGCGCTCCTCATCGCGTCGCTCGCCGGCTACGGCTTCGAAATTTACCGCAGCAAGGCGAAGGATATCGTGTTCAATATCCTGCTCCTGTCGATGATGATTCCGTTCGCGGCGATCATGGTGCCGCTTTTCCAGATGTTCGCCAAATTCTCGGGCGTCCTGCCCGTGATCGGCGTGGATACGGCGGCTTCGGTTATCCTGCCGACCTTCACGACGGCGTTTCTTATCTTCTACTTCCGGCAAAGCTCGAAGATGTTCCCGAAGGATATGCTCGAGGCCGGCCGTATCGACGGCTTGTCGGAGCTCGGCTTGTTCTTCCGAATCTTCGTGCCGACGATGCGAACGAGCTACGCGGCCGGCGCGATCATCACGTTCATGTCCAGCTGGAACAACTATTTGTGGCCGCTCGTCGTGCTGCAGTCGCCGGAGAAACGGACGATTCCGCTGCTGATTTCGAATTTAGGCTCCAGCTATTCGCCGGATTACGGTATCATTATGACGGCGGTCTTGATCTCGACGCTGCCGACGGCGCTCGTGTTCTTCTTGATGCAGAAGCATTTCGTCGCCGGTATGGTGGGATCGATAAAATAATCGGGGAAAAAGGGCATGACCTGCGGTCGAATGGGGCTCCAATCGCTGTTGTAGTTCAGATTTCCTCGATTATATAAGTAACTATAGGTAGAAATCTGACTACAAAGGCGAACGCTGACGCTTTTCCACCTCCATTCGACCTCCGGTCACTTTTTCACCTCAAGAAGCAGCAAAAGGAGCGTTAACATCATGACAACGAAATCGCCGAGCATCGAATGGCTCAGCGATCCGGCCGTATTCCGCGTGAATCGGCTGGACGCCCATTCCGATCACCGGTACTACCGGACCGTGGAAGCGGCCAAAGCCAGTGCGCCGATGGACATGCGCCAGAGTCTGAACGGAAGCTGGAAATTCCACTATGCCTTGAACGCGCAGGCGCGGCCGGCGGCATTTTACGAGGAGTCTTTCGCCTGCGACGGGTGGAGCGATATCCAAGTGCCGGGCCACATCCAATTACAGGGCTTCGGCAGTCCGCAATACGTGAATACGATGTACCCCTGGGACGGCCTTGAAGACGTGAGACCTCCCCATATTCCGGAGCATAATCCCGTCGGGAGTTATGTGAAAACCTTCGACCTGCCTGCCACGATGACGGACTGGCCGGTCTATATTTCGTTCCAAGGCGTCGAATCGGCCTTCTATGTATGGCTGAACGGCGCATTCGTCGGTTACAGCGAAGACAGCTTTACGCCGGCGGAATTCGATCTATCGCCATACGTTCGGCCGGGGGCGAACAAGCTGGCGGTCGAGGTGTATCAGCGGAGCACCGGCAGCTGGCTGGAGGATCAGGATTTCTGGCGGTTCTCGGGGATCTTCCGCGAGGTCTACCTCTATACGGTGCCGAAGCTTCACGTCTGGGATCTGTCCGTTCGCGGCGAGTTGGACGACAAGTACGCGCAAGGTACGGTGAAGGTCGGACTGCGTTTGGGTTCGGGCGGACAGAAAAGCATCGGCGGGACGGGCCCTAAGTCCGCCGCGCGATTCGAGCTGTTGGACGCAGAGGGACGGACTGTCGCTGCTGGCCTGCATGATGTGATCGGCAGCGAGCTTGATATCGCGCTCGAAGCCGGACCAGTACAACTTTGGAGCGCGGAGCAGCCTTATTTGTACAAGCTGGCCATCTCGATCATCGGCGAGCAGGGGGAACTGATTGAAGCCATCGTGCAGCAGGTCGGCTTCCGCCGCTTCGAGATGATCGACAAGGTGATGTGCCTGAACGGCAAGCGGATCGTGTTCAAGGGCGTGAATCGCCACGAGTTCAACTGCCGCACCGGCCGCGCGATCGGCGAGGCGGACATGCTGCGTGATATTGCGATCATGAAGCAGAACAATATCAATGCGGTCCGCACGTCCCACTATCCGAACCAGACGTTATGGTACGAGCTGTGCGACGAATACGGCCTCTACGTCATCGACGAGATGAACCTGGAATCGCATGGGTCGTGGCAGAAAATGGGCGCCGTGGAACCGTCGTGGAACGTGCCGGGCAATCTGCCGGAGTGGGAACCGATCGTTATGGACCGCGCGATCTCGATGTTGGAGCGGGATAAGAACCATCCGTCGATCATCATCTGGTCTTGCGGGAACGAAGCGTATGCAGGGGAAGTCATCCTGAACGTATCGAACTATTTCCGTCTGGCCGATCCGAGCCGTCTCGTCCATTACGAGGGCGTCTTCCACAATCGGGCGTACAACGACACGAGCGACATGGAAAGCCGGATGTACGCGAAGCCTGCGGACATCGAGGCGTACTTGAACGAATCGCCCGAGAAGCCGTACATCAGCTGCGAATACATGCACGCGATGGGCAATTCCGTCGGCGGCATGCACAAATACACGGAGCTGGAGAATAAGTATCCGATGTATCAAGGCGGCTTCATCTGGGACTTTATCGATCAATCGCTCATGAAGAAGAATCGCTTCGGGCAGGAATATCTCGCTTACGGCGGGGATTTCGATGACCGTCCGACGGACTACAGCTTCTGCGGCAACGGCATCGTCTATGCCGATCGCGAAGTTACGCCGAAGATGCAGGAAGTGAAGTTCCTGTATCAGGACTATAAGCTTTTCCCGAACCGGGAAGGCGTAAAGATCGTGAACGAGAGCTTGTTCGCGGGAACGGAACATCTGTCGCTGGTCTATCGTCTGCTCCTAGGCGGACGGGAAATCTACCGCGGTCGTACCGATGCGGACGTGCCTGCGCAATCGGAAGCTTTCGTGCCGCTCACGCTTCCTGAAGGTAACTTGGCGCCAGGCGAATACGCCATCGAGACTTGTTTGGTCTTGAAGCAGGGAACGCCGTGGGCCTCGGCCGGACACGAGATCGCATTCGGACAAGAGGTATTCCGGATCGAGTCGTCTGCGGAACCGACTGTCCCGAGCGGCACGCTGCGCGTCGTCGAAGGCGACGTGAACATCGGCGTGAACGGCGACGGCTGGGCGGTCCTGTTCTCCAAGCAGGCGAAGTCGCTCGTATCGCTGCGCTACGGCGGCCGCGAGATGATCGCGGTACCTCCGGCTCCGCTGTTCTGGCGGGCAACGACGGACAACGACAAAGGGTACTCGCTCGGCTACGAAGCAGGCGTATGGTACGCGGCCAGCTTGGCCCGCAATTGCACCGGCATCGAGCTGCGCCAAGAAGAACATGCGGCGACCGTCGTCTTCGCGTACGAATTCCGTACTTGTCCGGGCGTGAAGGTAGAGATCGCCTATACCGTCTACGCCGACGGAAGCGTTCGGGTTCGTACCGACTATACCGGCGCTGCCGGCTTGCCGGAGCTGCCGATCCTCGCCGTCTCGTTCAAGACGAGCGCGGATTACGAGCATACGAACTGGTATGCGATGGGGCCGGAAGAGAATTACGCGGACCGCAAGCATGGCGCGCGTCTCGGCATGTTCGAGCGCCGCGTGAAGGAGCTTCCTTCCCGCTATCTCGTGCCGCAGGAATCGGGCAATCGTACGGGCGTAAGGCGCGTGACGCTGAGCAATCCGCAAGGGCTGGGGATGACGATCGACGCTTCGCTTAACCCCGTGGAATGCAACATCTCGCCGTATACGGCCTTCGAGCTCGAGCACGCGGCGCATGCCTGGGAGCTGCCGGATGCGCACTATACGGTCGTCACCGTAGCCGGCTGTCAAATGGGCGTCGGCGGCGACGACAGCTGGGGCGCGCCGGTGCATCCGGAATACCGCATCCCGTCGAACGGAAATCTGTCGTTCGCGTTTACATTAAAGCCGCACGCGAAGTAGCGGTGCAGGCAGGCATAAGGCCGTCCCCAAAGTCGTTCCCAAGTAGTCACCAAAGTCAGTCACCAAACGAGTCCTCAAAGTCGCACTCAAAGTCTCACTCAAAGTCGCACTCAAAGTCGCACTCAAAGTCGTCCCCGAAGCCGTCCCCGAAGCCGTCCCCAAAGTCGTTCTAGACTTGGGGACGGGGCTTTTTTGCATGGCTTAAGGCAGGGACGGGCAGCGGAGACAGCGAATGTAAGGAGGTCAATATGTAATCGCATTCAGAGCAAGCCGCGAACAAACAAGGAGGATTCCGCTTCATGATGCACATCTACGATTTGCGCGTCGAGTATCGCAATAATCCGCTCGGCATCGACGAGCGGGCGCCCCGTTTTTCCTGGAAGGTCGCCGCAGGCGTCCGGGGCTGGAACCAATCTGCCTGCCGCATCGTCGTCGGACGCACGCCGGAGTCGGTCGAGCAAGGCGCCGGCGAGGCCTGGGACAGCGGACGGACGAGCCATGCCGGCATCGGCCCGGTTATCTACGCCGGCGAGCCGCTTCTCACGGGCTGCCGTTATTATTGGAAGGTCAAGGTATGGGACGAATCGTGGACTGAGAGCGAGTGGAGCGAGACGGCCCAGTGGGAAATGGGGCTGCTGCTTTCCGAGGACTGGCAGGGCGGTTGGATCGGTTATGCCGGCGAACCCGCAGGGGACAAGCGCGAAGCGCCGGCACCGCTGCTGCGTACCGAATTCCGCATCGATCGCGCCGTCGCGAAGGCGCGTCTCTACGTCAGCGCGCTGGGTTACGCCGAGTTGTCGCTGAACGGGCGCAAGATCGGCGACCGTTTGCTGGATCCGGCGCTGACGGACTATAGCAAGCGATCCCTGTACGCGACTCATGACGTGACGGAGCTGCTTGCCGTCGGCGAGCATTGCTTGGGAGCGGAGCTCGGACGGGGCTTCTACGGCATCAAGACGCCGAACGTCTGGGAATGGGAGAAGGCGCCGTGGAACGGCGAACCCAAGCTGCTCCTTCAGCTGAACGTCGAATATGAGGATGGCGGCACGTTCAGCCTCGTCAGCGATGACGGCTGGCGGGCGAACGTCGGTCCGACCTTGTCCGATTCTCTCTACTGCGGGGAGACGTACGATGCCCGGCTGGAGCTGACAGGCTGGAATCGACACGGCTTCGACGCCGCCGGCTGGCATTCGGTCGAGACGATTCCGCGCGACGCCAGGCAGCTGCAGGCGCAGACGATGCCTCCGATCCGGGTCATCGAAGAGATTCGGCCCGTCTCGATCGCGAAGAACGAAGCGAATCACGACATCGTCGATTTCGGCCGCATGCTGGCAGGCAACGTCCGTATTCGGGTCCAGGGTCCGGCAGGCACGACCGTTCGCATCTCTTACGGGGAGACGCTGGCGGATAACGGCGCGGTGAACGTGCAGCAGGATTACATTCACGACCGGATTCAGACCGATACCTATATTCTAAGCGGAGACGGGGAAGAAACCTGGTCGCCGTCATTCAGCTACAAGGGCTTCCGTTACGTTGAGCTCGAAGGCTGGCCGGGCGTTCCATCCGCGGACGGCGTGACGGCGCTGGCGATTCGGACGGACCTGGAGCTTACGGGAGGCTTCCGCAGCTCCAGCGACTTGTTCAACGACATCTACAAAGCGACGGTCACGACCTTCATGAACAACGCGCACGGCATTCCCACGGACACCCCGGTGTACGAGAAGAACGGCTGGACGGGCGACGCGCAGCTGCTGTCGGAATCGACGTTCCTATTCGCCGACATCCAGACGTTCTGGGAGAAATGGTCGACGGATCTCGCCGACAGCCAGGGCGAAGATGGCTTCTTCCCGCTGATCGTCCCGTCCCCGGGCTGGGGTCAGATGCACTCGCCCGAATGGCAGTGCTCCCGCGTATTCGTGCCGATGGCGATCTATCGGCATTCCGGCGACGAACGCTTGCTGCGCCGTCACTACGCCGGCATGCGCGCGTACGCCGAAGCCGAGATCCTGACGCTGACCGAAGACGGGCTGTCTTCGAGCGTGCTCGGGGACTGGGTGCCGCCATGGTCGAAGGAGTGGACGCCGCCGGAGGGGGCGCAGGTCACTTCGTCGGCTTACGTGTACCGCATTCTTCGGACGATGGCGGATATCGCCCGCATCATCGGCGAGGAGCGGGATGCGGAGCGATACGACGGGCATGCGGAAGCGATCCGGGATGCGATCAATCGCGTTTGCTTCCGTCCTGAACCCGGCATCTACGAAACGGATCGCGACGCAGGTTACAGGCAGGTATCGTCGATACTGCCGCTGGCCTTCGGCATTACGGAAAATTCCGACGTGCCTGCCGTACTCGCCAATCTGGTGGAGGATGTCGCCGTCACGCGGGATGGCCATCTGAATACGGGCATCCTGGGAACCAAGTTCCTGCTGCCGCTGTTGACCGCGCACGGCTTCGGCGAGCTGGCCTTCCGGGTCGCGGACAACCGTACCTATCCGGGCTGGGGCTTCTGGTTCGAGAACGGGGCGAATTCGCTGTGGGAGATGTGGGAGCTGAATGCGCGGTCGCGCAATCACTACATGTTCGGCACGATCGTCGATTGGTTCATGGGCGACCTGGCCGGCATCAAACCGGATGAGCCCGCATACCGCCGGTTTACGGTTCGCCCGTTCATGGCCGAAGGCTTGAGCTTCGCCGAAGGCAAGGTAAGCACGGTATACGGCGAACTGGCTTCCGCCTGGGAGCGAACGGCGGACGGATATACCCATACGCTGACGGTACCGAGCAATACGAACGCGAGCGTTCGTTTCTTCGCCGGACGGCATGCCATCTCGGAGAACGGCGTGCCGATCGACGAAGTGGACGGCGTCGTATCGGTCGAGGCTGACGATCGGGCGACGATGGCCGTGCTGGGCAGCGGGACGTACAGCTTCACGGTCCTTAACGCCTAACGGAATCAGGCGAACGGACTGAAACGGTTCAATCCAATGCGGTTCCCGCATCTCTGCGGAAACGCAACAACAGGCAGCCGACCATAGTCGGCTGCCTGTTTCCATAGAGGTACGTTCCCCCCGCGCGATCGCCCGACGATTAACGATGAGCCGGCCAGGCGCCCTGCATTTTGCGGGTTTGAATGATTTGGCCCGTATGATAAGCATCGTGCAGGAAGATGTCCAGCAGATTGCTCTCGAGCGCGTTGGCAGCCAGCGCTTCGGCAGTAGTATCGCTTAGCAGCTGTCTCAAACGAAGCTGGACGCGATCGGCGCGAGCAACGACTTTCGCCCATGCTTCATCATCGTTTGACGGTTCCGTCAGATAGAAGGTTTCGTCGCCGACGGGACTGTGCGTCCATTCGCAGCCTTCCATGCCGGCGACCAGCCTTTCTTTATAATAAATGAGATGGTTCACGTTCTCCCAGATCGATTTGGCTGCTTCTCCGTCTGGCCTCCAGCTTGCTTGTTCCGCCGTGATGCCTCCGATCGCGTCTTTCAGCGGAGCAAACCAATTTTCTCGATCGTAAGTCGAATCCAACACGTTCAGAAGCAGGTCAACGCGGTTCATATCCATTCCTCCTTGATTTGTAAGGCCTGTCTGTAGAGATTCGATGCCTGCATGCAATGTCCTCCAGCGCCAGCGGACGAGGCGTACCGCGAAGAAGCCGTACCCGCTAGCTGACGGGTACGGCTTCTTCCGATTGTTCGAGGCGGCTCCGTTTGAACGGTTACATGCCGGGATAACGTCCGCCGAACGCATGCGGGCTTACGGCATCGATTCGGGCTCATTCTCGAGTTTGTCAGAAAAAGGGGAAACAAGGGCGTTTATGGAATACCTACTCATCAACTTAAGCGAGGTGCCGCATGCCGAGAATCAAGGACGCCAAATGGATGTATACGATATTTCCGAAGCTGGTCGTCGCTTTTCTGCTGCTCGTAACGCCATTGTACGGCATCGGTCTGATCATCAATAAACAAGGGGAGACCAGCGTTCGGAGCGAGGTATCCGATTCGCTTCAATCCCGGGTGAAATTTTACGTGAACTCGCTGGAAACGGAGAAGGCGCATATGCTGGGGCTGCTGGACCAACTGGCGGTCGATAAGAACCTGAGCCACTTAACGTTCGTGGGCCAATTCATGAAGATCAACGAATGGTCGGAATCCGTGCTGGCGCTCGAGAACAAGCTCCAGATGATCAAAGCCTCCAGCATCTATATCAAGTCCGTCGAGGCTCACATGCTGACGCAGAACCGGACGATTTCGACGGAAGCTTCCATAACGGACAACCGCTTGTCAGATGAGTATGAAGCCATCGCTCCCAATTACAGTTCGCCGAACCGCGCGTTCATCTCTTGGAAGGACCGGCTGTTTCTGAGCCTGCCGTTCCCGACTTCGGCGAAGAAGGTCCCGCCTTCCTTCGCCATTCAATTGGAACTGAATCTAACGACGCTGCGGGACGCGCTCGATCATTTTACCGATTACGAGAACTCGGGCGCCATGTTCATTAATCTGCGGCAGGGCTGGGTGGTGGATAATCTCGGCGATGAGCCTCAGCTGCCCTACGTGAAGGATTACTTAGCCCGCCAGGCCGCCGACGCATCGGAGGGGACGGTAAGTCTGAGGATGGACGGCAAGCCATTTTTGGTCTCGTACAAATACTCGGAGGAATTGGACAGCTATCTGGTCGTCTACGTGCCGCAGGAGCAGCTGTTCGGCAAGATCGACAATTACAAAGAGCTGCTGTGGCTGTTGTCTCTCTTATCCATCGTCATCATCCTGATTTATTCGTCTTGGATCTATCGCATGATTCACCGGCCGCTCAATAAATTGATCCGCAACTTCCGCAAGCTGGAGGAGGGGCAGTGGGAGCATATCCGCATGCCGCGCAGCCGAGACGAATTTACCGATTTGATGCACCACTACAACGCGATGGTCGACAGGCTGAAGGTCATGTTCCATGAGGTGGTCGAGCAGAAGACCAGGGCGCAGGCCTCGGAGCTGAAGCAGCTGCAATCGCAGATCAACCCGCATTTTCTGTACAACACGTATTTCATCCTGTACCGCTTGGCGAAGGCGGGACAGATCGATACGCTGATCCGGTTCTGCCAGTATCTTGGGGAGTATTTTCAGTACATTACGCGAAGCGGCGCCGATCAGGTGGAGCTGGAGAGCGAGATCAAGCATGCCCAGACCTATGTCGAAATTCAAAATATCCGGTTCTTTAATCGCATCGACGTCGATTTCGCGCCGCTTCCGGACAGCTGGCGGCAGGTGACCGTGCCTCGGCTGATCGTGCAGCCCGTCATCGAGAATGCGTATAAGCACGGCCTCGAGAAGAAGCGCGCGAATTGCCGGATCGCCATCGATTTCAAGCAGGACGGCAAGCGTCTCTTCATGACCGTCGAGGATAACGGCGAATCGCTGCGGGACGAAGATCTGGCACGGCTGCAGCGGGATCTGTCGGATCGTGAGCACCCGCCCCTCGAGCTAACCGGCTTGTTGAACATCCATCGCAGGCTTCAGATCATGTTCGGCGATACGGCGGGCATCGAGGTCGCTCGGGGACCGATGGGAGGGCTACAGGTGAAGATCTGCATGGAAGCCGCGCTGGCCAATCCGCATTCGAATTCAAATCCACATTCAAATGCGATGCCGCATTCGAATCATGACAAGGAGGATGAAGATGTACCGGCTATTGATCGTTGACGACGAACCTATCATTGTTGAAGGCCTCTTCGATCTCTTCCAGGCTTACGGCGCGTTTCCTTTGGAAGTATACCGTGCCTACGACGGGGAAGAAGCGTACGAGATCGCCCGGCGGATGCGCATCGACATCCTGCTCACGGACATCGAGATGCCCGGCTTGAACGGCATCGAGCTTAACCGCAGCGTCCATCGGCTGTGGCCGGATTGTCGGACGGTTTTCTTGAGCGGCTATATTGATTTCGGCTATGTGCAAGCCTCGTTGCGCGGAGGCGCGCTGGACTATGTACTGAAGACCGAGGGCGACGAAGCCATCATCGCCGTCGTAGAGAAAGCGATTCACCAGATCAACGAACAGCTGCAGGTCGAGCAGTTGATCGCGAACGCCGAGAAGCAGGTATCCGCGGCCCAACCGCTCCTTCGCAAGGAATATCTGCTGGAGCTGCTGTCCGGAGAACAGTCGACGGAAGCCTCGCGCCGGCAGCAATTCGCCGCCCTTCATATTCCGCTGCAGGCGGACCAGCCTGTATTCCTGGTTGCCGGCCGCATCGATTACTGGCGCAATGGCATCCAGCAGAAGGACAAGACGCTGTATACGTATTCCGTGAACAATATTTTCGAAGAGTTCGTCTCGCACAGCTACCATATCGTGCATCTTCCCTATGCGTCCGACCGGATGCTGTGGCTCGTACAGCTGCGGAGGTCGAATGCGGATAACGGGGACGCCATGGATGCCGGGCATGCCTGCCGATATTTGCTCGAAACGATGGAGTCGATCCAATCCGCCTGCGCCAGCTATCTGTCCTTGTCCTGTTCGTTCGTGGTGAGCAGCCAAGCCTATGGATGGGATGCAATTCCCGCGAGATTCGAGCGGATCTCGCTGCTCTTCAGCCGGGGCTTGGGGCTGGGGAACGAAATGATCCTCTCCGACCAGCATTTATTGTCGGGGGAAAGCCGGCAGGAGCGAACGAAAGTGAAACGGATCCATCTGCTGGGCCAGTATTTGGAACGCAAGGAACCGGATAAGTTCTATGCGCTGTACGACGAGATCATGCACGAGACCGTCGACCAGCCCTCGGTTCAGTCGGGCGCCGCGCTGGAGATCTTCTATTCGCTCACGGCGATCTTTATCGCGTACCTGAACGAGAGGGACCTGCTGCAGCGGGTATCGAGCGAGATCAACGTCAATCCGCTGTTATCCTTCCAGGAGCATGCCTCCCTGCGGGACATGTCCGCCTACTTCCGCAAGCTGGCCGAGAAATTATTCGAGCAGGGCAAGGACGAGAATGCGCAAATTACGAATGAAGTGGTCCGGCTCGTGCGATCGTATATCGGCGATCACCTCTCGAAGGATCTTTCATTGGAAAGGCTGGCGCAAGTGGTGCATCTGGCGCCGTTCTATCTGTCGCGCTTGTACAAGCAGCAAACCGGGCAGACCATCTCGGATTATATCGGCGAGATCAAGATCGCCCGCGCCAAGCAGCTGCTGACCCATTCGGCCATGAAAATCCACGAGGTCGGCTCGGAGATCGGATACGACACCTCTTCCTACTTTACGCGCTTCTTCAAAAATGCGACCACGTTTACGCCGCAGGAATTCCGGGACATGCAAAAGTAGACATGGGAAGATAAGGGAAGTTATGAGAATCCTGTATCGTGGCCATTCGGCGGGCTCTTATAATTGGAATTGAAAGAAAGCGCTTTATCTATATAAGGGAGGTTCACGATCGAATGCGGAAGAAACCAGTCAAGACGCTGACAGTCGGTATTCTGACCACGTTGTTGTTGGCATCGGCATGCTCGAACGGCAACAACGGCAGCAATGGCAATACCGGAAATACGGGCAATACCGGCAGCAAATCAGATACGCCGGCGGTTTCCGGCAACGCGGGCGCGGACGCGAACGCGAACAAGCCGGCTTCGGGCATGGAAGAGGGGCCGTTCGGCAAATACGATCCGCCGATCACGATGACCACCGTTCGCTCGCTTCCAGACGTGGAAGAGTACCGCAAGGGAGAATCGCTCGATGACAATCTCTGGACGAAAGACTTCTCGTCGATCCTGGGCATTAACGTCGTCAACAAATGGAAAGTGAACAATAAACAATACAACAACAAAATCACGGTATCCATGATCTCCGGGGACATGCCGGACTTCTATCAAGTCGACAGCAAGCAGCTCCAACAGATCGTCGATGCGGGGCAAGCGGCCGATTTGACGGAGATCTACGAGAAATACGCGTCGGACGTGACGAAGCAGTCGTTCGAAGAGTTCGGCGGCATCAAGCTGCAGGGCGCCACGTTCGACGGCAAGCTCATGGCGCTGCCGCTCAACGGCGGGATGCCGGGCGCGGCGCAGATGATCTGGATTCGCGCGGACTGGTTGAAGAACCTGGGCCTGGAGCCGCCGAAGACGATGGACGACGTCAACAAAATCGCCTTGGCCTTCACGAAGGACGATCCCGATCAGAACGGCAAGAACGATACGATCGGCCTCAACCTGATGAAGGACTTGTTCGGCGGCTGGGCAGGGATCGACGGGTACCTGAACGGCTATCATGCGTATGCCTTTAATCCGGCGAACGCCTCGGGCACCGAGCTCATTATTCGCAAGGACGCGGACGGCAAGCCGATCCTTGGCGATACGCTGCCGGAAGTCAAAACCGCTCTGGGCCACCTGCGCGATCTCTACGCGGCGGGCGCGATCAACAAGGAATTCAGCGTGCTCGACCCGAGCAAAGCCGGCGATCTGGCAACCACGAGCAAAGTCGGGATGTCGTACGGCGAGTTCTGGGTCGGAACCTGGCCGATCAACAACATGAAGAAAGAAGATCCGAAGGTCGATTGGAAGCCGTATCCGATCGTCTCCTCCGATGACCAGCCGGTTCATCCGACAGGACGGGGCGACGTTCCGACGAGCTTCATCGTGGTCAACAAGAATTCCAAGCATCCGGAAGCGGCGATGAAGATCCTCAACTACTTCCATGAGAAGGTCAGCGGACCGAACAAGGACGAAGCGTATCACCAGGTTAAGGAAGGGGACAAAAACTACCAAGTGTTCGGCTTGTCTCCGATCGTCGGACCCGGCTTCAGCAATACGAACCAGACGGACAACGATCTGATCCAGGACGCGCTCAAGACGGGCGACGAGTCCAAGCTGACGCCTTCCGCCATGGTTTATTACAAAGGCATTAAAGAGTACCAGGCCGGCAACATGGAAATGTGGTTCTGGAACGCGCTCTTCGGCCCGGGCGGCGCTTACTCGATCACCAACGACTACGATAAGAATTCCCCGCCGGTCACGAGCGAGTACCTCGGCCAGCCGACGCTCTCGATGGTCAGCAAGGGGCCGATCCTAAGAGACTTGGAGATCAAAGTGTTCACGGAGATCATCAACGGAACGCGGCCATTGGACGATTTCGACACGGCCTTCGTCGCGGAATGGAATAAGCAGGGCGGACAGGATATTTTGAAGGAAATCGCGGAAAGCGGCAGATTGAAATAATACGGGTTAAAGTCAGCCGGGGATAGAGGGCTCTCTATCCCTTTCTTATGAGGAGGAGCAGCAATGGGCAAGAAGAATTGGCGATTGGAACGGCCGCTTCACCTCATGATCCTGCCGGGACTCCTGTTCGTGCTGATCTTCAGCTATGCGCCGATGGCGGGGCTGATCATTGCCTTTCAGGACTTTATTCCGACCAAAGGGATGTTCGGCTCGCATTGGGTCGGCTTGGAGCATTTCAAGTATGTCTACGGACTGCCGCAAACACGGGCCGTCGTCGCGAATACGCTCTTTATCTCTTTCATGAAGATCGTCGCAGGGCTGGTCGTTCCGATCACGACGGCCATCCTGCTCAATGAAATCCGCAAGCAGTTTTTCAAACGCGCCATTCAAACGGTCATCTATTTGCCGCATTTCTTGTCCTGGGTCATTCTTAGCGGCATCCTCATCGATATCCTGTCTCCGAGCAGCGGGATTCTGAATCAAGGCCTGGGCTTCTTGTTCGGCGCCAAACCGATCTTTTTCCTCGGCGACCAAAGCTGGTTTCCGTATGTCATGGTGACGACCGACGTATGGAAGGAATTCGGGTTCGGCACGATCATCTATCTGGCCGCCTTGACGTCGATTAATCCGATGCTGTACGAAGCGGCCGTCATCGACGGCGCGAATCGTTGGAAGCAAACGCTGCATATTACGATTCCCGGCATGTTCCCCGTCATTGTCCTCATGATGACGCTTGCCATCGGCAATATCCTCAATGCGGGATTCGATCAAATTTTCAATATGTACAATCCTTCCGTCTACGAGACGGGCGATATTCTGGATACGTACGTGTATCGGCTCGCGTTCGTGAACGCGCAGTTAAGCGTCGCGACGGCCGTCGGCCTATTCAAATCCATTATTTCGTTCCTGCTGATCTCGCTGTCTTATATCATCGCGTACAGATTTGCCAACTATCGTATTTTCTAGCCTGCGGATAGGAGAATGCTGTCATGGTCCAGCACAAGTCGGCTTTACAACGAACGGTTTATGTTGGCATATACTGCCTGCTTACGCTCGTAGCGCTGGTATGTATTCTGCCGTTGATTAACGTTCTCGCGCTGTCGTTCAGCTCCAACGATGCGATTCAAGCGGATAAAGTTACTTTCTGGCCGGTCGAGTTCTCGACCAAGGCGTACCACTTCGTCGCCCAAAAGAAAGCGTTCCTCTTATCCATCTGGGTGTCCATCCAGCGGGTCGGGCTGGGCTTGCTGATCAACATGGTGCTCACCGTGCTCGTCGCGTATCCGTTGTCCAAGGAATCGTCGCATTTCCGCCTGCGGACGCTCTATGCTTGGGTCTTCGTCTTTACGATGCTGTTCTCCGGCGGACTCGTTCCGACTTATCTCATCGTGAAGAACCTGGGCATGCTCGACACCTTGTGGGCGCTCGTGCTGCCGGGTGCCGTGCCGATCTTCAACGTGATTCTCATGCTGAATTTCTTCCGGGCGCTGCCCAAGGAATTGATGGAGGCCTCGTTCATCGACGGCTGCGGACATTGGAAGCTGCTGTGGAAGGTCATCCTGCCATTGTCGACGCCTTCGATCGCGACGGTGGGCTTGTTCACGATCGTCGGACATTGGAACGAATGGTTCGCCGGCATTATTTATATGAACGATTCGATCCATTACCCGCTGGCCAGTTACTTGCAGACGATCGTCGTGAACCTGGATATTTCGAAGATCGCCAACATTGACGACGCGACTTATCTCCAAAGCTTGAACGACCGGGCCGTTCGCGCGGCGCAAATCTTCCTGGGCGCGCTGCCGATCTTCTGCGTGTATCCGTTCCTGCAGCGGTACTTCATGTCGGGTATCGTGCTTGGGAGCGTGAAGGAGTAGAACCGACGGATAACAACATGATCGGCAACCCATAGGATCAATCGAAAATCAACTAAAAGGGGGATTATGATTTTGTTCAGCCATTCTGCGGTACGCAAATTATTCCGCTTCTTGCTTGCTGCGATAATCGTCAGCGGCACCATTACCGGATCCATGGTGTTCGGGACCTCGGAGGTTTCGGCAGCGTCGACGACGTTCGCGAACGTCTCCGCCAACACGGCGGCTCCTGCCGTCTACGGGAAATACGAGCTGACCTTCGATCTGAGCACGACGTACGATAACCCGTTCAATCCGGACGAAGCGGACGTCAGGGCGTACTTCCTGACGCCGGGCGGGCAGACGGAGGTCGTGCCCGCGTTCTATCGCTCCGATTCCTCGCCCAAATGGGCGGTGCGTTATTCTCCCCGCTTGCAGGGCTCGTACAGCGCCTATTTGAAAGTGACGGATGCGAACGGGACGGGTCAATCGTCCGCGTCCGCGTTTACGGCAGGTCCCGCCGCGGCGGGAAGCCGAGGATTCATGGCGGCCGCCGGCTCTCGCTTCACGGACAGTCTCGGCAAACAGATCACCTTGCTCGGCACGAACTACGCCTGGTCTTCGCCGAACGAGATTCTATCGGCGATGCCGCAGTACAAAGCGGCGCAGATGAACGTCATGCGCGTCTGGCTGAATTGCTGGTGGGCCAATTACGCGCCCGAATACGGGCCGGTGACGACCTATCAGAATGGAATCGGCATGACGTACCAGGGAATCGGCCGCTATCAGCTGGAGAATTCGGCGCGCATGGATACGCTCATGGAGACGGCCAGGGACAACGGCCTGTATATTATGCTGACGCTGAACAGCTTCGGGGACTTCTTCTACGATTGGGCGTACCATGCGTACAACACGGCCAACGGCGGTCCGTCCTCGTGGTCGGACAACAACACGGACTTTTGGACGAACCCGACCGCCATCGCGTACCAGAAGAAGCTGCTGCGCTATATTTTCGCACGCTGGGGTTACAGTACTTCGCTCGGCATGCTGGAATATTGGAACGAAGCGGATAATCACGTCAACGACTACGCGAATAAACCATACTGGCATGAAGCCGTTGACACGTATTGGAAAAGCCTCGACTTCTATCATCATCCTACGACGACAAGCTTCGCCTGGATGGACCAGCTCGGCTTCAATCAGACCTCGTGGGGACCGCTTACGACGCTGAATGCCGTCAATCATCACTTCTACATCGATTCGAAGAACGGGATGGACATTTGGGAATCCAATATTAAGTATTCGCTGGCCAACTACGGCAATCGGCCGACCTTCATCGGCGAGGTCGGCTATACCGGGCCCGGCGCCGGGACGCTCGGCGCTCCGCTGACGAAGCGTTTCGTCCATGACGGAATCTGGGGACCGGTGTTCCGGGCGGGAGCCGCCGGCGCGAATCTACTGTGGGTCGAGGATCAGGACCCTGTCTTAAGCGGATTTAACCTGCCGCCGGTGTACAAGGAATTTTACAACGCGTTCGCCGGTTTCATCAAACCGGAAGAGTATTATTTGCCTTCCATGCCACATGTCGATTACGGCCTGCAGAGCAACGACGCCAAGGTCGGAGCGTTCAAGAACGCGGATCGGGCGCTGCTGTGGGTGAACGATACGCAGGCGACCTACGATGTCGGTACGCCGAGAACCGTAAGCGGCATGAGCTTCACGCTGCCGTCCATGAATAACGGCACCTACGACATTCGTTTCGTCGATACCGTATCCGGCGCGACGATGTCGACGGCAACGGCCGCTGCTTCGGGCGGCAATCTCGTGCTTGCCATTCCGTCTTTCGCGCGCGACATCGCGGTGAAGGTCGTGCGGCAGGGCAGCGCCGCGGCGGATGCCCAAGCGCCGACGCAGCCCGCCAACGTCGTCGTTACCGGGAAGACGGATGCGACGGTCAGCCTGGGCTGGGATCCTTCGTTCGATAATTTAGGCGTCGCGGGTTACGTTATCTCCCGTAACGGGACCGTAGCGGCAACAAACAACGGCAAGACCGGGTTTACGGACAGCGGCCTTGCGGCCAATACGTCGTATACGTATACGATCGCCGCGAAGGACGCCGCGGGCAACACGTCGTCCGCCGTCTCGTATGTCGTATCGACCAACCCGCTGGACGCCGTCGCGCCGACGGCTCCCGCGAACGTAATCGTATCCGGCAAGAGCGATACCGCGGTTTCGCTTTCCTGGGAGGCGTCGACCGACAATGTCTCGGTCACGGGCTACGATATTTATAGGGGCGCGGCGCTGATCGGCTCGACGACAAGCGCATTATCCTATACGGATACCGGGCTGACGCCGTCGACCGCGTACGCGTATTCGGTCAAGGCCAAGGATGCCCGGAATAACGTATCCGCCGCAGGCACGGCGGTGGTAACGACCTTTGCCCCGAATGCCAATTTCCTGGCGAATCCGGGCTTCGAAATCGACGACGGCACGGGTAGACTGGCGAACTGGCCTTGCGAGCAATTTTATTATTGCACGCGGGATACGTCGGTCGCCCGCAGCGGCGCCTCGTCGATGAAGGTGGATGGAAACACGAACGCATGGTTCGGCACGGGGCAGGATATTCCGGCTGTGCCGGGTCAAGCCTATGCGCTGGACGGCTATGTCAACATCGGCCGCAATGCGGCAACGACGGTCAGAGTGATGCTGAAATTCCTGAATGCCGACAAGAACGCGATCGGAGAGCAAACCTTCGCCGCGCTGACGGGGACGACGAACGGCTGGGTCAACGTCAACGGCAAGACGACGGCTCCGGCCGGAACGGCTTTCGCGAGAGCCTATATCCATTTCGCCACGCTGGATATGACGCTTCATCTGGACGATTTCTCGCTTGCCAAGGCAGCGGCCGATACGCAGGCGCCTTCGACTCCGGCGGGAGTCGCTTCGACCGGCAAAACCGCTTCGACGATCGATCTCTCTTGGAACGAATCGACGGATAATTACGGCGTGACGGGCTATGATGTCTACCGCAATGGCGCGCTGGTCGGTTCCTCGGGGTGGAATGCGTTTACGGATACCGGTCTTGCGGCAGGTACCGCCTACACCTACACGGTGAAGGCGAAGGACGCCGCCGGCAATGCATCGCCGGCCAGCACGGCGGTCACGGTAACGACGACGGGGACGGGAGGCGGAGATTCGGCGGCGCCGACGGCGCCCGGCAGCTTGACCTCGCCTGCCAAGACGTCCACGAGCGTGAGTCTGGCTTGGACGGCTTCGACGGATAATGTCGGAGTAACGGCATACGACATTTATAACGGCGATTCCTTGGCCGGATCCACGACGGGCCAAACGAATTATACGGTCACCGGTCTAACGCCGGGTACGGCTTACGGCTTCACCGTCAAGGCGCGGGATGCCTCCGGCAACGTATCGCCTGCGAGCGGCTCGCTCAGCGTGACGACGGAGCCGAATGCCGCAGGGACATGGACCTTCTGCGCGACCGAAGGCGGCGCATGCAGCTTCACGGGGACGAAGACGGTCCGCTATGGCGCGAACGGAACCTATGCGACGGGGACGTTCACCGGTGGCGTCTCATGCACCAATGCCGTCTTCGGCGATCCTGTCGTCGGCGTAGAGAAGCATTGCGATATTTCCGAACCGGCTCCGGCCGTCAATCTGCTGCTCAATCCGGGCTTCGAGACGGATAACGGCTCTGGCAAACCGACCGAGTGGACGTCGGATAAAGCATGGTTCATTGCAAGGGATACGGTCGTGAAGCGTTCGGGAGACGCGTCGCTCAAAATCGAAACCGATTCGGGCGCATGGCTCGGCACGCAGCAGACGGTTACGGGTACCGCCGGGCTGCAATATGTACTGAACGGTTATGTAAACATTCCGGCGATTACCGGATCCCATATTAATTTTCTTGTCGAGTTTCTTGACGGCGGCGGCCAAGTCCTCTCGAGCAATACGGCTGGCAGCTTCAACGCCGCAACGCCGAGCGGCTGGACGAACGTTCACGGCAGCTACGCGGCGCCGGCCAATACGGCAAGCGTACGGGTCGTGATCCAAACCCTTGACGTGAACGGCACGATCTATGTGGATGATCTCGTCTTGTCTAACGGCTGACCGAACTAGAGGAAATAAGAGAGGCAATGTCGACAAGAGAGGCTGCGGCGAAAGCTGCGGTCTCTTTTTGAATTGCGTATACCGCAGGTGAGTTTGCACAGCCAGGGACTACTCCCCCATAAGCTCCTCTGCGACCATCGCAGCAGGGACGTTTGGAGACTAGCCTCCAGGCGAAAGGTATGATAGATTTTGGTAGATCGCATATTTATGGGAGCAGCTGCGGCAGCTGTAATCGCGGACTGCTCGTTCATCCAATTCGGGAGGTTGTCCTCATGACCGCTGAACCATTCCAAGGATTGAATGCCATTTCCGAGCCCGGCGCATTTACCGAGCTGGATCGTTTTATGTTTGAATCATGGGGATATCTCGTGATTCCGGGCGTATTGTCGGCCGAGCAAACGAAGGCCTGCCTGGAAGCCGCGACGCGTCTTCATGAGCAAGAGGGCACGACCGGCTGGGCCCAGGTCGGACGCGGCTTCGAGACGGAGCAGGTGCTCGAGGATTTGATCGATCATCCTGCCGTGCTGCCGAAGGTGCGGGCGCTATATGGCGTCCGGTTCATTCTGCAGTCCGCCTGGTGCACGAAGCAGCCGGCGTTCGGCGGCTTCGGCGGCTGGCATCAGGACGGCTCGGGCGCCTATGATTTCAAGCAGCTGTCGTATCCGATCCCGCTGCTGCAGCTTCGCGCTTCGTATCTCTTAACCGACCAATCGCTGCCGCGAATGGGCAATATGGAGATGATTCCGGGCAGCCATCGGGCGCAGGTTCCGCTCCCGGCGGATATTCGCCGCGAGAAGGGCGATGTGCCGATCGGACAGGTCATCTGCGCGCCTGCGGGTTCCGTGCTGCTGTTCCACAATGCCGTATGGCATCGCACCTTTGCCCACGACGGCGATTACGACCGCTATACCATGCATTATATTTACAGTCCGCCATGGGTCCGGTTCTCCGATCGGTTCGCGAACGACAAGGACTACCTGGCGCGCACGACCCCCGTACGCCGCTACTTGGCGGGAGAATTCGAGCGTCCCGACGCGCCGTTCGGAGCCGGATATCCAGCCAAGGCATTCGAAGACTGACTGACCCATATGTAACTTATATAGGACCGCATCCGTGAATCGCTAGGAACCCGCTTTACTCGGCGGGTTTCTTTTTTCGTCCGACCGGCTCTAATTTATAAGGATGGAAAATAATAACTTTTAAGGCAGACAACTTCTTCCGGCCCGGTTTATAATAGAGAGTAATGAATGCGTTTACATTCATGTAGAGCACCCTCCATGCGTTCAGATCTTAACCTCCCAAAAGGAATGATGACGCTTGAATCGAACTTGGATGCACAAAATGATCTGGTCCTATCTGCCAATCTTCTGTCTCCTCTTCTCCTTCCTCTTCTTCGTCTTCTTCCAGACGCTCGTCCAGCAAAACAACCGCAACACGAAGGAATCCAGCGAAGTCTTCGTGAATCAGCTGCTTCAATCCGTGGACATCAGCCTGCGTTCGCTCGACAATATGCTGATACGGGATTTCGTATCCAATAAACTGCTCTCCGATTTCTTTCAGGAACGCGGCAAGGATAACGTGTATCTCAATTACCAGATCGTCAATCAAATGCAATTAATGAAGCAGGCGATGCCGATGATCGATTCGTATTATCTGGTTCGCTACAAGGACGGCATCGTGTTTAACGGCAATACGAAGTCAATGGATCAGTTTGCGGACATCGACTTCATCCGGAGCCAGCAGCGTGCCAAAGCGACCTATATTTCCACATGGAGCGCTTTTCGCACGTACGGCGAATTCGAGTCCCAGAAACCGAAGGATGTCATCAGTCTCGTCCATAACGTGTCGTTCAGCAGCAGCAAGGACGGCATGATCGTCGTTAACATTAGCCTGGCATCGCTGCGCATGATGATGCGCGAGATGTACGAGCCGGGGCAGTCCTTCGTCCAGCTGTATGACAATGAAGGCCAGCCCTTGTTCAAGCAGGACGGCGGCGCCGGCAAACGAAAAGTTCTGGCCAGCCAGACTTCGAGATATACCGGCTGGACAGCGGAGAGCGGCATCACGAACGGCCGGACGGGCGAGCTGATCTCCAGCCTGTCGAGCGTATGGCTGGTGCTCGGGCTGCTCAGCTTCGTGGCCGGCGGCGCTTCGATCGTGTACGTGACGCGCAAGAACTATAAACCGATCGCGGACCTCGTCTTTCGCATTCAAGATCAATTCGGCACGGGCAAGCCTACGCTCGGAAGACTGGCGGTTGATGAGTTCACGTTTATCGAGACGGCCATCAACAATTTCGCCGAGCAGACGGAGCTGTTCCGGAAGGAAGCCCGCGAGACGGCGGCCCGTAAGCAGAAGTCGCTCTTCCGCGAGCTGCTGTTGACCGCAGGGGAGCAGACGGAATGGCTGGAGCCCTCCTTGCTGCCGCCGCATGACCGGCTGCGGGTCTTCGTGCTCGAGATCGACCACCCGGAGCAGATGTTCAACCAATACAAGCTCCGCGACCAGTCCTTGTTCAAGTTCGTCGTCAGCAGCGCGTCCCACGAGCTGTTCACCGCGCAGCCCGATGTTCAAGTCTGGCTGGAATGGACGTCGCCGCTGCAGATGACCGGCATTCTGTTCATGAACGGCGCGGCCGAGGATACCGCTGCGGAGACCGCGGCTCATATCACCGACTGGGTCAGCCGGCATCTGGCATTCTCCGTGACGATCGGACTCGGAGAGACGGAGGAGGCCGGAGCGGGGGCGGCCGGCGAATCCCACAAGCAGGCACAGAAAGCGCTGTCGTACAAAGCGACGCTTGGCCACAACCGCGTCATCGGCGGACCGGATACGGCGATGCAGCAGACGGAAAAGGCGACGAACAAGCATCTTCAGGCGATTCATCTCCTGATTCGGCAGCTTCGGCTTCACGAAGAAGCCTGGCAGGAAAGCTGCGATCATTTCTTCGCGGGCATGCGCGCCTGTCGCCTGACGAAGAGCGAAATCGCGGAGCTGTGCCGGTATTTCGCCGCGCATATGGACGTTCAGCTGTCGGAAGCTTCGAAAGAATACTATGAGTATTGGGTGAACGAGACAGCGCCGTCGCTTCGGCAGATCATCGAGGAGTTCGATACGCTTGAGGAGCTGCAGCGTCTATGCGCCGGCACGTTGGCGCGATTCGCCGCACAGATGGAACGGCTGCACGGCAGCCGCCAGCATCACCAGCTGCTGCAGGAGATCAGGTCCTATATCGGGCTCCACTATGCGAATCCGGAGCTGTCGCTTGAATTCCTCGGCGACAAATTCGGCTTAAACGCCAAATATATCAGCCAGCTGTTCAAAGAGGAATTCGGCGAGAATTTCCTGGACTACCTGACCCAGCTGCGCATCATGGCCGCGAAGAAGCAACTGCTGGAGCATCCGGACTCCATTCAGGAGGTCGGCGAGCGGGTAGGGTATGTCAGCGCGGCGACGTTTCGCAGGGTATTTCGCAAGGTGGAAGGTTTATCTCCCGTCGATTACCGAAAGAGAAACGCGATGTAAGAAGCGGCAGGAGCAGCGGCCGAAAGATGCGCCGGCGAGCTGCTTGGGTTTGGTGATGGCGTAAAGGCCTCGCACAGGCAGCAGAAGCGCGCTTGCCTGCACGAGGCCTTTTTTGCGTTAACGCGGGGAAGGCAGGGGCGGCGCAGGATGGTGGCAGCGGACGGCAGAGGTGACGAACTCCGTTGGCGGGCTTGGTACTCGCCAACGTCTGCGTGCACGAAATCGCTAGCGTGCACGCCTAACGAAACTAGGTATCGTTATGTGCGCCTTTTACGGTGCCTCGCGACGGTGTCGCGCGTGCAAGCGGCGACGGGAGGCAGCGGCGGCGTATCGTGACGTTTAAGCGACAATGGCAGGAAGCGGCACACGGTTTTCAGTGCTCATCCGTGCTAACGATACTATGAAGCGTTATTTGCTTGTTTTTGGGCGTTTCAAAATTGTAACGAGTGTCAGTATCGTTATTTAGTCAAAAAACGCCTCGTTCACCCTGGTTTTAGCCAAATAACGTTTCTGAGTTTCGTTAGATTGCTGGAGAGGCTCAAAAGCCTTAAATAAGGTCGCTGAGTTGCGTTAGCGCAGGTGGAGTTCATTGTGATGACGCCCGCACCTACGGCTCCTCGCCCAGCGGCCCCCGGGACCCGGCTACAAGCAGCTAAGCGGCTCCACGGCAACTACATCCGTTTCCGCGTCTAGCGGTTCGCACCAAGCGCCCCCGCGCCTCGGCGCCGAACACCATCGCCTTCCCGCACTAAGCGCCTTCGCTTCTAGCGCCTCAGTGCCAAACGCCCCCCGCGCCAAATGCCTCCACGGCTTTGCTCCAGCCTCCGCCTTCCCGCGACTAGCGACTCCGCGGCTAGCATCCCCGCGCCTCCGCGCCGATCGCCTCCGCGCCAAGCGCCTCCGCCTCCCGCGACTAGCGGCCCGGCGCCCCCGCGCCCGCCGCCTAAAACCGCCGCCGCGGAAAGCTGCGCGCCAGCCGAAAATTGCGCGCCGATCGCCGCCAGCCCAAGCGCGGCGCGGGCGCGGAAAAATGATCCAGCCGCGGATTAGTGGCCGTTGTCCATTCGCGCCCGTTCCATTATCGTGAGATTCAATCAGGGTGGCTGCCGCTCGAAGCCAAAACTTCTCATGGAGCATTCTGATTGATCCAAGAAATAAGGCAGACACCGATCGAAAGGAAGTGAGAGACGACATGCCGTCCACTACGGGACTACTCGCCAAGAAGAATGCCCAGTCGCCCGTCCGAGGCAGCTCGCTCATGCTGAGGGACAGGGGGAAGCGAATCAAGCGGCACTGGCAGCTGTACCTGCTCGTGCTGCTGCCGATCGCGTACCTCGTTATTTTCAAGTACATTCCGATGTACGGCGCGCAGATCGCGTTCCGGGATTTCAGTCCGGTGCGAGGCATCACGGGCAGCGATTGGGCGGGGATGAAGCATTTCACGACCTTCTTCCAATCCCCGAACTTCTGGATGCTGATCAAGAACACGCTGGTCATCAGCATCTACTCGCTCATCATCGGCTTTCCGGCTCCGATCCTGCTGGCTCTCGCGCTCAATGAAGTTCGCAGCATGCGCTTCAAGCGAACGGTGCAGATGGTCACCTTCGCCCCGTATTTCATCTCGACGATCGTCATGGTATCCATGATCATCCTGTTCCTGTCGCCAAGGCTCGGCTTCGTCGATCATTTGCTGAACGCGTTCGGCATGGAATCGGTCAATTTCATGGGCATCCCCCACTATTTCAGCAGTATCTTCGTCTGGTCGAACGTCTGGCAGGGGATCGGGTACGGCGCGGTAATCTATTTGGCGGCGCTCTCCGGCATCAACGTCGATCTCTATGAAGCCGCGAAGGTGGACGGGGCTTCCCGGCTGCGGAAGGTATGGCACATCGATATTCCGGGCATCATGCCCGCCGCGACCGTGCTGCTCATACTGAACGTCGGCCAGATCATGAACGTCGGCTTCGAGAAAATCTACCTCATGCAGAATCCGCTGAATACGAGCACTTCGGAAGTGATATCGACGTACGTGTACAAGATCGGCCTGCTCGGCGCCAACTTCAGCTTCTC
The DNA here is from genome assembly GCF_009909195.1 of Paenibacillus sacheonensis. Classification (GTDB taxonomy): domain Bacteria; phylum Bacillota; class Bacilli; order Paenibacillales; family Paenibacillaceae; genus Paenibacillus_Z; species Paenibacillus_Z sacheonensis. The sequence goes on along the minus strand of NZ_JAAAMU010000023.1, from coordinate 48,246 downwards.
GGCCGCCGTCGATCTGTTTAATTCCGTCATCAATCTCATCCTTTTGATCGGCGTCAATTATGCGGCAAGACGCATATCCGAGAGCAGCTTATGGTAGGGGGCGTTCACCGATGACACGCACGAATGCAATTCGAGAATCCTTTGGCGACAAAATCTTCCTGACGCTGGTGTACGTTTTCCTGGCCGCGGTACTGCTGGTCGTCATTTACCCGCTGCTCTATATACTCAGCTCCTCGTTCAGCTCGCCGCAGGCCGTGATCAGCGGCAAGGTATGGCTGCTGCCGGTAGACTTCAGCCTGGCGGGCTACCGGGCGATCTTTTCCAATCCCCAGATCATGACAGGCTACGGCAACTCCTTGTTCTACACCGTCTTCGGCGTGTTGATCAACGTCAGCCTGACCGTTATGATGGCGTACCCGCTCTCGCGATCGACGTTCTACGGCCGGGGCGTCCTGATGGGCTTGCTGGTGGTGACGATGATGTTCAGCGGAGGACTGATTCCGTACTACCTCACGGTGAAGAACTTGCATCTCCTCGATACGCGGTGGGCGATGCTCCTGCCGAGCGCGATGGCGGTCTGGCAGGTCATCATCGCCAGAACCTTCTTCCAGTCGAGCATCCCGAAGGAGCTGGGCGAAGCGGCCGAGCTGGACGGCTGCAGCGATCTCGGATTTCTATGGCGCGTCGTGCTCCCCTTATCCAAGCCGATACTGGCGGTGCTCGTACTCATGTATGCCGTCAGTCAGTGGAACGCCTACTTCGAGGCGTTGATTTTCCTAAAGTCGCAGAACCTGTTCCCGCTTCAGATTATTCTGCGGAACATTCTCATTCTGAATTCCATCGACTCCAGCATGATGGTGGACGCGAACAAAATGGCGGCTATGCAGGGTCTGCGGGATTTGCTCAAATTCTCGCTCATCGTCGTGGCCACGGTGCCGGTGCTCGCGATCTATCCGTTCGTGCAGAAGTATTTCGTCCAAGGCATCATGATCGGCTCGCTGAAGGGTTGACGGCGCTTGCGCTGGCATGGGGGTGGTGCCGCAGGAGGCCGAGAACGATTGCATGACGATGGGCTGCAAGTTCGAATGATACGATGAATTGTACAAGGAGGCGTCTCGATTGAAGATGAAGAGGAGCATGAAATGGCTTGGCTTGATTCTGGCGGTCGCGTTGGTCGTAACCGGCTGCAGCAACGGCGGGGGCAAGAATGACGCGGGGTCGAACGCAGGAGAGAACGACGGCGACGCCGGCAGCAGCGGGAAGGCGGTCACGCTGGATACCTACATCAGCGTATCCCCGCGCATCGAAGACATCAACACCAACGACGTCACGAAGGCCGTCGAGAGCAAGCTGAATATCAAATTCAAATTCGACGCGACGCCGAGCGCCAACGCCGCGGACAAGAAGAAGCTGATCATGGCGAGCGGCGATTATCCTTCCGTCTTCCTGTCCGGCGACTTCACGCAAGCCGAGCAAATCTCCTACGGCAAGCAGGGCATCCTGCAGCCGCTGAACGACTTGATCGACAAATACGGCAACGAGATCAAGCGCGCGTTCGCCGAGGACAAGGACTTGCAGGCGGCCATCACCGCGCCCGACGGCAACATCTATGCGCTTCCGCATATCAACGACTGTTTCCACTGCTGGTATTCGCAGAAGCTGTGGATCGACAAGACGTGGCTGGATAAGCTGGATTTGAAGATGCCGACGACGACCGACGAGTATTACGAAGTGCTGAAGGCGTTCAAGACCAAGGACCCGAACGGGAACGGCAAGGCGGACGAGATCCCGCTGTCCGGCGCGTTCAATACGTGGCACGGCATTCCGTCCGATTTTCTGATGAATTCATTTATCTACGATAATAACGAGGATTTCTTCTTCATGAAGGACGGCAAGGTACAGCTCGCGGCGAACCAGCCGGAATGGCGGGACGGGCTGACGTATATCAACAAGCTGTTCGGCGAAGGCCTCATCGATAAAGAAGCGTTCACGCAAAATAACGACCAAATGGCGCAGGTCGGCAACCGGGAAGGCGATAACGTCAGCGGCAGCGTAACGGCCGGTCATATCGGCATGTACTTCAGCTTGGCCGAAGGGCAGAATCGCCATAAGGAATACGTGACGGTAGCGCCGCTCACTGGTCCTGGGGGCGTGGCCTATGCCGGCTACTACAAGGCTTACGGCAACGGGCAATTCGCCATTACCAACAAAGCCACGGAGGAGCAGGCGATCGCGGCGATCAAGATGGCGGATTACATGTATTCCGAAGAATTCGCGATCATGAACGAATACGGGCTGGAAGGCAAATACTGGACGAAAGCGCAGCCGGGCGAGAAGGACGTGCACGGCAATCAGTCCAAGTACACCTTGAAGCCGGAATATTGGAATCTGAGCACGACGTTCAACGATAACTGGGACCAAATGGGCATTACGAGACGGACGCGCGCGATCCGCGAATCATGGACGGCGCCGGCGGATATGTTCTCGCAGCAGGGCTACGAGTTCCGCCTCTTCACCGAAACGGCCAAAAATTACGAGAACAAGCAGCCGGAAGAGACATTCCCGCTGACGATTTTCATGGACGAGAGCGAAGCGAACGAAGCGATCATGCTGCGCACGCAGATCAACGAATATGTCCGCTCCAACATGGCGCAGTTCGTAACGGGGTCCAAGAAACTGACGGATTCGGAATGGGACAGCTACGTGAAGGGCTTCGACGGCTTGAATTTGAATAAATATTTGGAAATCTACCAGAAAGCGTACGACAAGCAGAAGGCGAAAGCTTAGCCATAAGCTTAGCCGTAAGCTTAGGGCGGCCAAGTCGCGTGCATGAAAATATTCCGCTCCGCTCATCTTAGTGAAGATGGAGGTGAGCGCATGACGGGCAGAAACAACAAGCCGAAGCGAAGAGGTCCCGAATCGCATCCGGGCCGACTCGAGCAATACGGCGAGAGGCTGTCGGAAGAGAGTGGGAACAAGCCGATGCAGCCGGATAACGGCAAGAGCTGCTGAGCGATTGCAACGAGTTTCCATCAGAAAGCGGGCGTCGTCCATTCGGACGGCGCCTTTTTTCGCGGCGGGTACGGACGCTCCCGAGTGCGGCTTTAAAATCTCGAAGGGCGAATCGGGGTCATGGAATATATCTCCAAGCCGGATGGCAGTTTTGACCATTCGCGAACGGGGTATCCTGTTGACGTGGGCATGAATGGGAAACCATGTCTAACAATCGAAAAGTCCCTATGTACGAAAAATCGGTTGCCGGAGAGGATCCTATGGAATTATTTCTAATCGTACTGATCTTGCTGCTGGTGCTTGCCTTCTCGCAGGTAGTGCAGCGCATGCTGCCTTACGTCCCGCTGCCGGTCGTTCAGATCGCGCTCGGGGCCGCCGTCGTCTATTTGCCATGGCATGGCAAAATTTCTTTGGAGCCGGAGCTGTTCTTCATCCTGTTCATCGCCCCGCTGCTGTTCAATGACGGGAAGCGGACCCCGCGCGACGAGCTGTGGAAGCTGAAGCTGCCGATCCTGCTGCTGGCCGTCGGTCTCGTGTTCGTCACCGTCATCGTCGGCGGCTATTTCATTCACGCGCTGATTCCCGCCATTCCGCTCGCGGCGGCGTTCGCGCTGGCCGCGATTCTGTCGCCGACGGACGCGGTGGCCGTAGGCGCCATCGCGTCAAGGGTCCGGCTGCCGTCGAACATTCATCGCTTGCTGGAAGGGGAGTCGCTGATGAATGACGCCTCGGGCCTCGTCGCGTTCAAATTCGCCATCGCCGCGGCGGTGACGGGGACGTTCTCCGTTTGGAACGCATCCTGGAGCTTCCTTGTCATCTCGATCGGCGGCCTGCTGATCGGCGCGGTGCTGGCGCTTGCGATTATTTGGGCGAGAATGGCGCTTCGCAGATTCGGCATCGAGGACGCGTCGGTACACGTGCTTATCCAAATCGTGACGCCGTTCATCCTGTTCTACGTCGCGGAGCATTTCGGCTTGTCGGGCATCCTGGCAGCGGTCGCCGGCGGCATCATGCATGCGATCGAGCAGGATCGTCCCGGCTTTACGACCATCGAGCAGAAATTCGTATCCGAAATTACGTGGAACGTCATTTTGTTCATTATGAATGGACTGGTGTTCGTCCTGCTCGGCCTGCAAATTCCGGATATTCTTCACAGCATCTTCAGCAGCCAGTCCTACAATAATCTCAGCGCCATCATCGATGTCCTGCTGATCTACCTGCTGCTGATCGCCCTGCGCTTCGCGTGGCTGACGTTGTCGGCCTGGCTGTTCGAATCGATCGGGAAACGGAGACAGGATTGGAAGGCGATCATTCTGACGTCGATGTCCGGCGTACGGGGCGCCATTACGCTTGCGGGCGCGTTCACGATTCCGCTCGTATTGGGCAGCGGCGAGCCGTTCCCGGGGCGGGATCTCATGCTCTTCCTCGCGGCAGGCGTCATCATGGTGTCGCTCATTATCTCCAGCGTCGCGCTGCCGCTGCTTGCGGATGCGGCCGATGACGACGAGGCGATGAATCGGGAGCTGGAGCTTCGGGTGCAGAAGGAAGCGATCAAAGCGGCGAATCAGGCCGTCCGGCTGGCCATCGACGACGGCAACGCGCGCTCGGCCGCGATCGTGATCTCGGACAACGATCAGCGCCTGTCGGACATCAAGCGGACGCAGTACGAGATGCAGTCGCGCCAATCCCGCACGGAGGAGATGCATTTGCGTCAGCTCGGCATCGCCGAGGAGCGCAGATGCGTGCAGCTGCTGCAGGAGCGGGGAGAGATCAAAGAGCAGGAGGCCGCCGTCCTGGATAATATTTTCCGGAATATCGAGATGGTCGTTTCGAATCGATTTCATATTTTCTACCTGCTGCTCTATTCGCTGGTGAACCGGGTCGTGACGTTCTTCTACCCGGCCAAACGCAGATCGTTCGACGCGCTGAAGCTGAAGGATCGCAAGTCGTTCATCCGGATGCGGATCGCGACGGCCGCCTACGCGCTCGACAAGCTGCAGGTCAGCCAGGACTGCGGAGACACGGTCCTGAACCGGGTATGCGGGCATTACCGGCAGATGATCAACGTGCTGAACAACCGGCTTGCGGAGCCGAATCCGGATGACATCGTCGAGGAGCAGGTACAGATGCTGCGCATGCTGTCGCTGCGGGCGGAACGCGAATCGCTGCAGGAACAGTACCGTCAGGGAATGATCGGGCGGAAGCAGCTGAGCAAGCTGCAATTCCAGATCAGCATGCACGAGGCGGAGGTGCTGGACGGCAATTGGGGGAATTTCCTTCAAGCATGATGACGCCGCGTGGTTTCGAAAGCAACATGCATATTCTTGGGTATCCCAAAAGTCATGGACGATGGTGACGCGGGGGTATCTTTTTTTTTTTTTGGTTCAATTGTAACAACAATTATGTATTTAAATTCGCTAATTATATATTGTAAAACGATAAGTATTATGATAATGTTAGGTTAAAATCATTGATAAGCGAGGGAGTTTCATGGAACGAGGGACAACGCTTTTTTTGAAGGCAACACTGATTTTGCTAGGCATTCCGATTCTGGCCCTGTGCATATTTTTGGTTCCTCAGATCGCGGATTATGCGGTAGAATTGTATCCGGGCCATGGTTATTTGAGGGTGCTTATCTACATCGATCTGTACGCGTCGGCGATTCCTTTCTACTTGGCGCTGTTTCAATCGTTTCGGCTGCTGAGCTACATCGATAAGAACGTCGCCTTCTCGGACTTATCCGTTCGCTCGCTGAAGAATATCAAATCCTGCGCGATCGCCTGCAGCATTATATTCGTGCTCGGCATGCCGCTCTTCTACCTGTTCGCGGAGAGAGACGATTCCCCAGGCGTCATCGTCGTCGGGATGCTGCTGATTTTCGCTTCGCTCGTGATCGCCTTCTTCGCTGCCGTACTTCAAAGGCTCCTGCAAGAAGCGATCGATATAAAATCCGAAAACGATTTGACGGTCTGAGGTGAAGAACATGGCGATTATAATCAATATTGACGTGATGCTGGCCAAACGGAAAATGAGCGTAACGGAGCTATCGGAACGGATCGGCATTACGATGGCGAACCTATCGATCTTGAAGAACGGCAAGGCCAAAGCGGTCCGATTATCGACGTTGGAAGCGATCTGCAAGGCACTGGATTGTCAGCCGGGCGATCTATTAGAATATAAGGGTGACGAAGCCTAGCAATTCATGAGGAGGAACAAACGGACTTATGCCTACGACGCAAGCAGAAATTACCCCGACGCCGCGCGCGGTCATCAGCACTCTGGAGACGGTCGACATCGAGACGGGCGAACGCGAGACGCTGGCCGAATTCGATCATCTGATCGAGGCTCCCAACTGGACGAACGACGGGAACCGGCTGGTCTATAACAGCGGGGGACGCCTCTATTCGTTCGATCTTGCGACAAGCGAGTCCACGATTATCGACACGGGCTTCGCGATTCATTGCAACAATGACCATGTCCTGTCGCCGGACAATTCGCGCATCGCGGTCAGTCACCATACGCAGGAGGACGGTCAATCGCGCATCTACGTCCTGCCGCTTGCCGGCGGAACCCCGACGCTGATTACGCCGATGGCGCCGAGCTACCTGCACGGCTGGTCGCCGGACGGCAGGACGCTGGCTTACTGTGCCGCGCGGAACGGACAGTATGATATCTACGCGATTCCGGCGGAGGGCGGCGTAGAAACCCAGCTTACGGATACGCCGGGACTCGACGACGGACCGGAATATTCGCCCGACGGCCGGTCGATCTGGTTCAATTCCACGCGCAGCGGGCTGATGCAGGTGTGGCGCATGAACGCGGACGGCAGCGGGCAGACGCAGATGACGTTCGACGAAAGCAACAGCTGGTTTCCGCATGTGTCGCCGGACGGCCGCAGCATCGCTTACATTGCCTACCGCAAGGGCGACGTGGAACCTGGCGACCATCCGCCGAACAAGCAGGTCGAGCTCAGGCTGATGCCGAGCGTCGGAGGGGAATCCCGGAGCCTGGCGCGGCTATTCGGAGGGCAAGGGACGATCAACGTGAAATCGTGGTCGCCAGACAGCCGCCGGCTCGCTTTCGTCAGCTATCGGTATCGGGAGTAGAAGAAGGCTTGGCAAGCTCGAAGGTTAAACAGAGCGCGGTCGTTCGCTGCAGGCGGGCGGCCGCGCTCTGTTTGCGCGCGGGGAGGCATAAATCATCGCGATTCCGGCCATTAACCGACGCATCACTAGTTTAAGGGGTGAACATCTCAGCTTTATTAGGTTGTGAATCCGTCCCTAATCGATGAGAATGGGAACCACGACCAAGAAGGGAGGCGTATGAGGAGACGGCACGGACAGGTGCGAAGAAGCAGCAAAAAAGAACGGCAACCCAGATTGGACTCGATGGACTGTCACGCTATCCAAACGAAAAAGGAGTAGTGAACATTCATGCGCAGAACGGGAATCATGCACAAGCCGCTATTTATTATGATCATGAGCTTCCTGCTGGCCTTGGGCAGTCTGCCTCTGGCTAATCATCAAGTCTCGGCCGCGACGACGTTCAGCGGCGTCACGATGAATACGACGACGCCGGCGATGTACGACAAGTTCGAAATCGCGTTTAACTTAAGCTCCACGTACACGAACCCCTTCAATCCGGACGAGGTCAGCGTCAATGCGACGTTCACGACGCCATCGGGCGCCGTCGAGACCGTTCCGGGCTTCTACAAGTCCGACTCTTCGCCCAAATGGGCGGTGCGTTATTCCCCTAGGCAATCGGGCGTTCACAGCGTCGTCTTGAGCGTTACGGACGCGAGCGGAACGGGGACGTCTTCGGCGTATACGTTTACGGCGGGCGGACCCGGGAACAACCGCGGCTTCATGACGGCGCAGGGCGACCGGTTCGCGGACAGCTTCGGCTCCCAGCTGACGCTGCTCGGCACCAACTTCGCCTGGAACAATACGTCCGACCCTGTCGCGGTCACCACGGAAATCCCGAATTTGAAGCCGGCCAAGATGAACTTTCTGCGCGTCTGGTACTCCTGCTGGTGGAGCAGCTTCGCGGCGGAGTGGGGCCCCATTACCGCCAACGAAGCAGGACTGACGATCCCTTATCAAGGCATCGGCAAATACCAGCTGGATAATCAGGCCCGCATGGATCAGATGCTGGACACCGCGGCGGCCAACGGCGTGTACATCATGCTGACGATGAACAGCTTCGGCGACATGTACTACCAATGGAACGTAAACGCTTACAATCAAGCGAACGGCGGCCCGTCCACGTACTCCGAGAACAATGCCGATTTCTGGACGAATGGGACGGCGATTGCCTACCAGAAGAAGCTGCTTCGGTATATGTTCGCGCGCTTCGGTTACAGCCGCGGCCTCGGCATGCTGGAATACTGGAACGAATCCGATAATCGCGTCGACACGACGCCGGCCATCCGAGCCAGCTGGCATGCGACGATGGATAACTACTGGAAGAGCCTCGACTTCTACCATCACCCGACGACGACGAGCTTCGCGTGGAAGGACCATGCCGGCTCCGGGCAGCAGTCGTGGGAGACGCTGACGACGCTCAGCGCGACGAACGTGCACCGGTACGACTCCAGCGCGGGCGTCGTGGACGCGTGGGAGCAGCAGATCGACAACCTCCATGCGCTGGCGCCGAATAAGCCGGCTTTTATCGGCGAGGTCGGCAAGGCGGATACGGATCAGACGACGGATCCGACCATCGACGAATATATGCATAACTCGCTGTGGGGTCCGATCTTCCGGGCCGGAGCGGCGGGCGGCAGCCTGTGGTGGATTTTCGAAACCGGCTTCGCGCTGCCGGCGAATTTCAAGACGATCTACACGCAGCTCGCCAATTTCGTGCAGCCGGAGGAGGATCACCTCATCAGCATGCCGTTCGTGGACTACGGCCTGCAGTCGAACAGCACGAAAGTCGGCGGCTTCAAGGACAATTCCCGCGCGTACCTGTGGATCAACGATACGCAGGCCAACCATACGGTGACGAGTCCGAGAACCGTCAGCGGCATGAGCTTCACGCTTCCGATGCCGAACAATTTCTATAACGTCTCCTACTACAACACGTATACGGGCACGTACGGCGCGACGACAAGCATTCAGGCGACGGGCGGCAATCTCGTCTTGAACAACGTGCCGGCTTTCAGCCGCGACATCGCGGTCAAAATCGAATGCGAAGGCTGCAACGCGCCGGATACGACGGCGCCGACGGCACCGACCAACCTGACGTCGCCTTCGAAGACGGATACGACGGTCAATCTGTCGTGGTCGCCGGCGACGGACAATGTCCGCGTCACGGATTACGACGTCTATCGCGGCTCCACGAAGATCGGCTCGACCGGCGGCGCGACGACGTATACCGCAACCGGACTGACGGCCAGCACGGCGTACGGCTTCACGGTCAAAGCGAAGGACAATGCGGGGAACGTCTCCGCGGCCAGCAGCACGCTGAACGTAACGACCAACGCGCCGGATACGACGGCGCCGACAGCGCCCTCGGGACTGACCTCGCCTTCCAAGCTGGATATCTCGGTCAACCTGTCCTGGACGGCATCGACGGACAACGTAGGCGTGACGGCATACGATATTTACCGCAACGGCACGCTTGCCGGCACCGTCAGTGGCACCTCGACGACGTACACGGATACGGGGCTCACGGCGCTGACGACCTATTCCTATTATGTAAAAGCAAGGGATGCGCGCAGCAATACGTCGGCGGCCAGCGGCACGATCAGCGTGACGACGCTTGCGCCGATCCCGGTCAACAAGCTGCAGAACCCCGGCTTCGATACGAGCAACAGCAGCGGCAAACCGGATGCTTGGGCTTGCGAGAACGATTATTTCTGCTACCGCGACACGGCGGTGAAACGCAGCGGCACGGCTTCGATGAAGATGTCGGGCGACAGCGGCCCGTGGCTCGGCTTCTATCAGGATGCGGCGGCGACGGCGGGAACGGCTTACACGTTCGACGGCTACTTCAATTCGTCGGCCAACAACGGCGCGACGATCGAATTCCGTCTGCGCTTCCTGGATGCTTCCAATAACGTGCTGCAGGACAATCTGCTCTCGACGCAGACCGGCAACAATACCGGTTTCGCCAATGTCAACGGTACCCGTACGGCACCTGCAAACACGGCGAAGGCACGCGTCTATATCTACTTGAAGGATCTGCGCGGCTCGTTGTATTTCGACGACTTCTCGCTGACGACGGACGGCAGCGGCGGCACGACGGATACGACGGCTCCTTCGGCGCCGACGGGCTTGGCTTCGCCGGCGAAGACATCGACGACGGTTGATTTGTCCTGGACGGCTTCGACGGACAACGTTGGCGTGACGGGCTACGACATCTACCGGGGCACGACGCTTGCCGGCTCCACGACTGGCGCGACGACGTTCCAAGCGACGGGACTGACGGCCGGCACGGCGTACAGCTTCACGGTCAAAGCGAAGGATGCGGCGGGCAACGTCTCGTCGGCCAGCTCCGCGCTGAACGTGACAACGAACGCCGCGGCGGACACGACGGCACCGTCGGCACCGACGGGCTTGGCTTCGCCGGCGAAGACATCGACGACGGTTGACTTGTCCTGGACGGCTTCGACGGACAACGTTGGCGTGACGGGCTACGACATCTACCGGGGCACGACGCTTGCCGGCTCCACGACGGGCGCGACGACGTACCAAGCAACGGGCCTGACGGCGAATACGGCGTACAGCTTCACGGTCAAAGCGAAGGATGCGGCGGGCAACGTCTCGTCGGCCAGCTCCGCGCTGAACGTGACGACGAACGCCGCGGCGGACACGACGGCACCGTCGGCACCGACGGGCTTGGCTTCGCCGGCGAAGACATCGACGACGGTTGACTTATCGTGGACGGCCTCGACGGACAATGTTGGCGTGACGGGCTACGACATCTACCGGGGCACGACGCTTGCCGGCTCAACGACAGGCGCGACGACATTTCAAGCGACTGGGCTGACGGCCAGCACGGCATACAGCTTCACGGTCAAAGCAAAGGATGCGGCGGGCAACGTCTCGGCAGCCAGCAGCGCGCTGAACGTGACGACGAACGCGGCTTCGGGCGGCAGCAATCTGCTGACCAACGCAGGCTTCGAGACGGATAACGGCAGCAACCGTCCGGCCTCCTGGACCTACGAGCAGGATTATTACGTATCCCGCAACACGACGACCTACCGCTCGGGCTCCGCTTCGATCCGCATCAATGGCGATACCGGGCCTTGGTTCGGCTGGTACCAGGACGTCAACGCGACGGCAGGCACGTCGTATACGTTCGACGGCTACGTGAACATCACGGCCAATACCGGCAGCACGCTGCAGTTCAAAGTGCAGTTCTACGACGCTTCCGGCAGCCAGCTCGCCGATAACACGATTACGACGTACAACGGCACGACGACCTCCGGTTTCGTCAACGTGCATGGCACGTACACGGCGCCGGCCAATACGGCCAAGGTTCGGATTTATACGTACTTCAAAGACATGCGCGGCACGTTCTTCTTCGACGACTATTCGTTGACGAGCGGCAGCTAGGCGAGTCGGCATACCGGAGAGGCGGTCCCCCGAGGGGCCGCTTTTCTTGTTGGTCGAATCAGCGCGGACGTCTACGATCGGCGTGCAGGGCAATAGAAGTGGGCAATAGAAGAGAGCAATAGAAGAGAGCAATAGAAGAGAGCAATAGAAGAGAGCAATAGAAGAGAGCAATAGAAGAGAGCTATTTCAGTAGATGTCCAAGATAAAGGCCCCTCAATCCCACATGGAACGTGGAATTGAAGGGCCTTGTTGGTGTTCGTTTATGCGCGCCGGCTTATTTCTTGCCGTTTGCTTTGAGCCACTCGTCAAGCTGCTTTTGGTTCTCTGCCGTTTGTTTCTCGATGCCGGCTTTTTTCAGCGCCGCTTGGTATTTCGGCAGTACTTTGGCGGGATCGACGGAGCCGGTGTTCAGCGCCTTGCCGTACTGCTCGGAGACGGCGAAGATGTTGACGGATTCCGTCTTGTACGGCTCGATGTTGAAGTTGAAGCCCGTGACTTCTGGGCGTTTGGCCGTTTCGTTCAATTGTTTCGTGCGCTCCCATGTATCCGGCGCTTGACCTTCCTTGAGGTAGCCGATCAAGACGTTGCCGAATACCCAGCCTTGGTCGCCTTTGTAACCGCCGTCTTGGTTGATCTTGATCGTGTTGTCGCCGATCATCGTGTAGTGTTTGTCCTTGATGCCGAACGTAATGAGGTTGAAGAGTTCCGGATCGGTAGCCGTCAACTGCAGGAATTCCAGTGCTTTCTCCGGGTTCTTAGACGTGCGGCTGATGGAGTTCATCGTAGCGCGGACGCCCGTGAATTCCGGCTCGGAGACGCGGACGTAGACGACGTCGTTGTTGCCGAAGCGTTTCTTGTCGTCGGCTTCGCCGCCCGGTTTCATGGTCGTGTTCCATTCCACGGCGACTTTGCCCGTGTTCAGAAGCGCGACCATTTGGTCGTCTTTCATCGTTGCGGCATCTTTGTAGATGTAGCCGGATGTATACCATCTGCGCACCATGTCCAGGAACGTTTTGTATTCCGGTTTGTCGATCGTATCGACGATTTTGTATTCAGGATCGCCGATCTTATAGCCTTGCGATGCATAGCCGTATTGACGGCCAAAGTCGAACATATTGGAGGTGTTCGCGATCGGAATGATGTCCGGCTCGTTCTCGTGGATCGTTTTTAGAACGGGCTCGATGTCCATTTGCGTTTTGATGCTGTTGACGTCGATGTTGTATTTATCGATGAAACGTTTTTGGATCGCGAAGCCTTCGGCTTTCGCCGCGATTTGCATGTTCGGCATGCCGTAGATTTTACCGTCGACGCGGGTGTCGTCCCAAGCGACTTGCGGAATAGCGTCTTTCAGAGCAGGCGTATTGGCGATCAGGTCGTCGAGAGGCAGGAGTGCGCCTTTGGCCACTTTGTTGTCGTAGTCGCCGCCGCCCCAGTTGGACGTCCACAGGAGATCGAAGCTTTCGTTGGCGGCCAGCATCGTGTTGATTTTATCTTTATAGCCGGCTTCCATAACGGGCTTCAGCTTGATCGTGGCATTGATCTTCGGTTTGATGTAAGCGTTGATCGCATCTTCGACCGCCTGCTGATCGGCAGGCATTTCGTATACGATATAGTAGTACGTCAATTCCGCAGGCGGTTCTTCTGCCTTGGCGGGCTCGTTCGCGGGTTCGTTGGCGTCGTTCGTCGCGGCTGCGTTCGCGTCTTTATTCGCGTTGTTGGCCGGTGCCGGCGTATTCTCGCCGTTTGCGGTATTGCCGCCGTTGTTGTTATTGCCGCAAGCGCTTACCAAAAGCATAATCATCAGGCTGGCCAGCACGAGCGGGGCCATAGAACGTTTCCAAACTTTCATGGATAGACCTCCTTGGTAATGGTTCAATGAAATTATTTATCTATTTCAACGCTAATGCCGGCTGAGATACTAGTTCAACGTAACCCCCCTTTATTCCTATGGGCCGGCATTAGATATGAAAACAAGAGACGTTCGCGGCTCTAGCCTTTCAGCGAGCCGACGGTCAAGCCTTTGACGAAATACTTCTGGAAGAACGGGAAGATGCAGACCATCGGGCCCCCGGCCAGGATCGCCATCGCCATACGGGCGGATAGAGAAGGGAACTTGCTGACGTCGATGCCGAATTGGCTCGAGAAGTCGCTGCCGCTCGTCAGGAATTCCAGCTTCTGCAGCATGCGGACAAGCAGGAGTTGGATCGGAATGAGCTTCTCGTTATCGATGTACAGCAGGGCCGGAAACCAGGCGTTCCAGAAGCCGAAGGAGAGGAACAGCCCGAGCGTCGCGAGCGCTGGCGTCGACAGCGGCAGGACGATCGTGAAGAAGATGCGGATTTCCCGAGCGCCGTCCATTTTGGCGGACTCGATGATTTCGAACGGCACTTTGCTCATAAAGCCCTTCATGACCAGGATGTAGAACGGCGATACGAGAAACGGCAGAATCATGCTCCAGATCGTGTTGTCCAAATGCAGGTATTGTTTGATAAGAATGTAAGAGGGTACGAGTCCCCCGTTGAACAGCATCGTGAAAAAGATGAAGAAGGAGGTCGGCCCCCGGTAGCGGAAATCGCGGCGCGACGTGACGTAGCCGAGCATGGCCGTGACGAGCAGCGACAGCAGCGTGCCGATGACCGTCGTCATAATCGTAATGCCGTAGGCGCGGAGCAGGATGGTCGGCGCCTCGAATATATACTGGTAGGCTTTGAGCGAATATTCGCTCGGGAAGAATTGGTAGCCGTGTTCGACGATCGACGATTCCTTGGTAAAGGATATGGCGATAACGAGAATGAACGGAAGGATCATGGCGAGCGTAATGCAAGTAAACATAATATGGGACAGCAGGTTGACGAGGGAAAAAGGTTCCTTATGCGTACCGGTTTCCCTGACGGATCGAGATTTGGCCGACAGCGCTTGCGGCGTGGTGTTCATGATGGCGGTGCTCCTTTCTAGAAAAGCGAGTTCTCGTCGTTGATTTTGCGGACCACGAAATTGGCTGCGATGACGAGCACGAGTCCGACGGCGGACTGGTACAAGCCGATGGCGGTCGACATGCCGATATCGCCGTTGACCCGGAGCGCCCGGTACACGTAGGTGTCGATGATGTCGGTCGTCGGAATCGTCATTCCGGAGTCGTTCGGGATGAAATAATGCAAGCCGAAATCGCCGACGAAAATATGGCCGATGCTCAAAATGAGCAAAACCGTGATCAAGTTCGAGAGCAGCGGCAGCGTGATCTTCGTCGCCATCTGCCAGCGGGACGCGCCATCGATCTTAGCGGCTTCGTAATACTCCTGGTTGATGCCCATGATGCCCGCGAAGTAGACGAGCGTGGAGAAGCCGATGTTCTTCCATAGATAAGCGGAAATCAGAATGTACGGCCAAGGGGCGGTTTCCAGATACCACATATGCGTCTGGAAGCCGAGGGCTTCCAGCACTTTGTTCAAGTAGCCGTTCTGGGTGTCGAGCAGCGCTAGCGCGAGGTAGCCGACGACGACCCAGGACAGGCAGTACGGAATGAACAGCGCCGTCTGGTGGATTCGCAGCCAGCGTTTTCTCATCTCGTTCATTAGAATGGCGAACAGAAGGGCGATTACCGTCGTGAGGATCATGTACGTCAGACCGTACGCGACCGTGTTGCGGGTGATGAGAGCAGCCGTATCCGAGACGAAGAAAAATTCGAAATTGTGGAAGCCGACCCATGGGCTGTCCCAGAATCCCAAGTCGTACCGGAAATCCTTGAAGGCAAGGACGACTCCGAACATCGGCAGGTAAGCGAATACGAGGATGAGCAGCGCGCCCGGCAGCAGCAGCAGGAGCAGCTCCGAGTTTTTCTTCAGGTAGTACCATTCCGATCGTGGTTTGCGTTGTTTGATCATGCCTTTACCTCCGGGGAAATACTGGACGGTGTCCGTGAACCCATCATGGCACCCTTACGGCTGTGGCGACAACTGTGCAAACGTCAAATTCGTCTGCGAATAACTATGATTTTTGCGATTGACTGTTGAGAATGCGAAGAATAGGTGATTCAATGGTCCCGTATTGGGGTAGATGCAGGATTTTCTCCGGCGCGTCCCTAGAAATGGGGTTGTGCGCGGCACGTTCTTGTTTGATTGATGCAGGAAGCAGTGCGAGTTGGACGGGGATTGAAGAGAGAAGAACGAGGGGATAACGCGCGAATGACAGTGGAGGCGTATGGCATGTTGTGGCGTGTTGTCTAGCAGCACGCGAGTGAGAACATTGCCCCGATGAACGAGAGCATTACTTTCGTAAGTGCGCGTTGAAAATTGTTTTCTATACAATAATTTTGGGATTTAGTGGGTATTAGAGGCGATTTCTTGCATGAAATACAACACTAGGCTCTTAAAGAGTTGCTGAGAGTCGATTGTAGCAAGAAAAAATTGCACAACATACATAAATCCCAGAGTTGGCCTAGGAAATTAGGCTGTTATTATGCAAAATGTGCAACTATCGGTGCATTTGGCGCGGCCGGCGTATCCGAAACTTCGACAAAATCGGCCAAGCCGGCGGCAGCCCGCCGATGCCAGCCCTGCGATCGCCCGTTCAAAAGGCAAGCACTGCCGGAGGTTGCTTGCCGGCTGCCGCCTTCCCCTGCCCGGGGGCTGAGCCAAGGACAAACGCAAAAGGCCTTCCGGATCCAGTCGCCGGAAGGCCCTTGCATTCAAGAAAAACCATGAAACAGGTACACCAGAATATAACGCAATCCTATCCTCCTCAGCCGATGTTGCTCTTGAGGCGGTATTCCTTCGGCGTGACGCCGTATTTCTTCTTGAAGAGTTTGAAGAACGTGCTTTCGTTAACGTAGCCGACGAGCTCCATGATCTCCTTGATGCTGAAGCTCTTCGTCTCCAAGTATTCGCGCGCCCGGGTCAAACGGACCTCGTTCAAATATTCGCTGACGGACACGAGCTCGCTTTGCTTGAACATGCGTCCGACGTAAGCGGACGTCATCTTGAGCGTGGCGGAGATGCCTTGCAGGCTGAGATTCATGTCCGCATACTGCGTCTCGATGATATCCTTGATCGCGTCGATCAGCGCGGAGTTCGTGTCCTGATCAGCCCCGCGGCGCTTCTCGTGAATGTCGAGCAAGGTGGATTGGAGCAAGGCTGAGATATCGGAAAGCGTTTCTTGATCCAAAACCTGTCTGCTAAGCGCGCTGAGGTCGATGGGGAGCGCAGAGATCCGGTTCTGATTGATCTCGCGAATCGTCGTCTTAATGACGTCGACCACATGCAGCACGCCATGAATGATCCGGTCATAATGACATTCATGCAGCGGAGCAAGCAGCAGCTTCACGCAGGCTTCCATGGCGTTGAGATCGTTGGTCTTGATGGCTTCGGTCAGCTTTTTCTCTGCTTCCGACGAGCCGTTGTTCTCGGTATGCGCCACATTCGCTCGCACGAGATCCGGCGTGATGATGGACCGTCTGCCGAACAAGATCTTATACATGGCATAATGCAGCGCATCCGTATACTGCTCGGTAATGGCTTCATGGGAGCGTTCGATTTCGCTGAACGAGAGCGACAGCGAAATCTTGTAATACTGCTGCACGATATCCTGCAGCTGCTGCAGCAGGTTAGGAAGCTCCAAGAGCTCCGAGCCGAGCGCGCCGCCGCTGAGCAGCAGGACGAGATGGTCGCTTCGCGCGTCGATCATCTCGCAGGAGATCTTTAGCGGCGCTAATATTTCCCCGGCAATATTTGCGGTGGCAAACGCGTACAGCTGGCGCTCGGACTCGCTCGTGCGCGAGAGGACCGCTGCGTAATCGTCGATCTTGACGACGACGACCAGGAACGGTCCGGCCGGATCCAGCTTCATCTCGTATTTCGCGATGCAGGTCTCCAGTTGATGGCGGCTGAAGGAAGAGCTGCCGGTAAGTATGCTTCGCAGGTAGGAATGGCGAACGATTTCCTTCTGCTTCTCTTTCTCGTCGGTCACGACGACCAGCTTCTCTGCCATCCGGCCATAGACGTTGCCGACATACGCGAATTCGTCGCGGATCGGTTCGCGCGCATCCTCGTTGGAGACGCCGCCATGCCGGGTAACGCGGGAGAGCAGCGCTTCGATCGGGCGGTACAGCTTGTGCGCGAGCGCGAACGAGACGGCCACGGCAAGCAGCAGGAAACTGATGATGACGATCGTGAACGTTTCTCGCATTTGAGAGATGCCGCCAAGCACGGCGTTATAAGGCTGCACGCTGATAACCTTCCATCCGGATACGCCCATTTGCAGATAGCTGACGATCGTCTTGCCTTGGTGATCGAATTTGTGCGAGAAGAAACCGAAGCTCTCGTCGTGGCTGGATTGATCGTTCTTCAGCGCATAGCTGAGATCGTTCAGTTCGGGCAGGTTTTTCTCGTCCCCGGAGAGAATGAAGCGGCCATCGTTGTCCATTAGAAAGATGCTGGATTCATTCGGGGCGGAGAAGCCGTTTACGACCGCAAGGTTGTCGAATACCCATTCGGGCTTGACGTTCAGCACGATCGCGCTTTCGCGGTCGTTCATGCTCGTGAACGATTCATAGATAATGACGGAGAAGAAATCGACCGCATTCGCACGGCCGCTGAAGTTCATCGGAATGAGCTGCAGCTGCGGAAGCTTATCCGGCTTCTTGATCATGTCGACGAGCCGGCCGGTCATATAGCTTTGCTCCATGCGGTCCGCGAGCGGCCCCAGCGCGTAGCTCTTGTCGCTGTGCCCGTTATACACGAGAATGGAATGCAGGAACGATTGGGAATCCATCGCTTTGTTCAATAGATTGACGGAGTAGATGAGATCGATGTCTTCCTGCTCCGTGGTGGACATCAGCGGAAAATAGAATCGCTCGTCGTTATAAAGCGACAACGCAATATTGTTGATGATCTCCTGCATGAAGGTCAAGTTGTGGTTGATTTGGTTCATGACTTTGCGGTTCGCTTCCTGCTGCATCTGCAGAACGCGGTGTTCCGCGCTGTAATGAATAACGGCCGAGGAGAGCGACAGGAGCATGACGAGCAGGATCGATATGGAAAGCAGCATGCGTAGCAAGTAGCGCTTGGATTTGTAGAAATGCAGCATTCTCATTCTATCTGTGTCCCCCTCGAACGAATAAATCGGATTACACTAAGCATTACATACGCGGGCTTGCTTTTCCACTATGATATTTGCGAATCCCTGCGCAGCGATTGATGAAATTCACAGCCCTTGCAGCAGTGCTGGTCAAATCGCGCAGTTGGCTCCGAGGCGGGACTTTGGCATGCTTTTATAGACAAAGAAGGGAGCAGACGGACATGGAAAGCACTAATTCTCTATTGGAATATTATGTAAGTCCTATACAAGGGGATACGATCGCGAACGGCTCGCAGCTGCGGCCATGGAAAAGCATCGCGCAGGCGCGGGACGCCGTCAGGGAACAGCGATCCTCGGGATATAACGGTCCTGTTAACGTGTGGATCGGAGAAGGCCGCTACATGTTAAACGAGCCGCTTACGTTCACGGCCGAAGATTCCGGTGCGGGGAACGAGGGACGCACGGCTTATCGCGCGCTCCCGGGCAGCGCGCCGGTCATCTGCGGCGGACGAAGGCTGACGGATTGGGAACCTGCGGGCGACGGCGTCTATCGCAGCTTTATCGGCGCGGAAGCGCTCCGTTCCTTTGGCTATACGCTGTTCGAGAACGGGGAGAGAGCCTTCGAGGCGCGAAGCCCGAAGCAGGGGTATTTCGCGGTAGAGGGCAAAGGCGAAGGCGGCAGCGGCGGCGGACGCGGATTCCGGTTCAAGCGCGGCGACGTGCCGACGATTGCGAATGCTGCGAACAAGGGGTTGAAGGTGTTCATTTGGCCAGGCGAGGGCGAGTGGAACTGGTTCTCGGAGACGAAGCCGGTCGCTGCCGTCGATTGGGATAAGGATACGGTATCCTTTTATGATCCGGCGCCTTGGGGCATCGATAAAGGCTCGCGCTATAGGCTGCAAGGGGCGAGGGAGCTGCTGACGGAGGGCGGGGAATTTTACCGGGACGAGCGGGAGGGTTACCTCTATTACATGCCGCGTTCGCTGCCCATCGAGAAGCAGGATATCGTGCTGCCTCTGATGAAGCGGGTCATCGATATCGCTGGCGGCGATGGCCAACGGGAACGGGCAGGTTCGGAGGAAGAAGCAGGGTTGGCAGGCTTGATAGATGATACAGGAGCGGCAAACGGTATCGTCCGACATTTGGAATTCCGCGGGCTCACGGTGGAGATGTCGGATTTCCTTCCTTCGTATCGGATGCCGGAATCCAATCGGGAGCGCATGGAAGCAAGAGAAGGGCTCATCCGACTGGAGAACGCGGAGCAGGTTACGATCGCGGATTGCGTTTTGCGTCATTCGGGTCTGAGCGGCATCGTCCTGAACGGTCGCTGCAAGGATATCCGAATCGTGAATAACGCCATCGAGCATCTTGGCTTCAACGGCATCTATGCGATCGGCTTTGCGCCGGGCGAGGGCGAATTCGAGAGCGTGGCGGAATCCGACGTTAACCGCGGGCATGCGATGGCCGGCAATACGGTGCGTGCCGGAGGCGAGTTGATCGGCCATGGTTCGGGTATCCAACTGTATCAGAGCGGAAACTGCACGATCGACGGCAACGTCATCAGCGGCATGCCGCGGTACGGCATCTCGCTCAAAGGGCTTCGGTACAAAGCGATGGAGCAGGCTTATTACGGGACGGATGTTACATGGGAGAATCATTGGGATTTGCTCCATGCGCGAAATAATCGGATTGTCCGCAACGACATTTCGGATGTGATGAAGGACAGCCAGGACGGCGGGATGTTCGAGGCGTGGGGGGCCGGGCTTGGGAACCGGATCGTCGGCAATCGGTTTCACGACAGCGGTATTTATTTCTCCGTCGGGTACGGCATTTATTTGGATGACGCCGCGGACGGCTTCCTCGTATCCCGCAACGTGGTCCATGATTTATATGGCTCCGGTAAAGGCTCGCTTTGGTTCGTGATTTTCGCGAAAGGGGTCGATAATGTCATCGAGAACAATCTGCTCGTCCGCAACGGCGCAAAAGCGGCGATCGGGACGCAGGAAATGGCCGGCGAACCGAATCGGGATTTGACCGTGCGGCGCAATGTCGTCATCGATTCCTGCGAGCAGCTGTATCATTTCATTAACTGGGGGGACGAGCGGCTGAAGGAGGCGGACTTCAACCTGTTCTATCGCGCGGACGGCGGGGCTCCGACGGTAAGCGGCTTCCGCGGCGGGGATACGTACGGGAAAGTTCCGATTGCTTGGGAGGAGTGGCGCGCCTTTCTCGGCGGGCGCTTTGATGAACATACCTTGTCGACGGCGCCGTTGTTGGAGGAAGCCGAGCGCGGGCAATTCCGGTTCAGCCCGGATTCGCCGGTGTGGTCGCTGGGCTGGCAGGCGTTGGAGACGGAGGACTGACCGCCGCTGTTGCAAAATGAACGTGGCAGCAGGAGCAGTCGCTTGGGCAGCATTTCAGCATGAAATGCGTTTGGGCGTCTGAAAAGCTAAGAATAGAAAAGGCATACGGGTGAATGAACCCGTACGCCCTTTTTCTATAGGAAATGATCTTATAGGAGAAAGCAGACAAACAGGCAGCTGCAAGCCGATGAAGGCCTCGGATTATTTGGCGAGCGCGGACAACTCGGCGAAATCTTCGTCGCTGAGCGAAATGCCTGCAGCCGCGATATTTTCCTCGACATGCGCGACGCTCGAGGTGCCCGGAATCGGCAGCATGACCTTGGAGCGTTTCAGCAGCCAGGCGAGTGCGATTTGGGACGGCTTGGCCTCGTATTTCTTCGCGATCGCATCGAGCGGGCCGCCTTCTTTGGCCAATGCGCCGGTTGCGAGCGGGAACCACGGGATGAACGCGATATCATGCGCTTCCGCGTAGTTCAGCACGTCCTCGGACTTGCGGTCGGAGAGGTTGTACAAATTTTGGACGGAAGCGATCTTGGCGATCTCGCTTGCGGCAATCAGCTCCGCCACGCTTACTTGGCTTAGTCCGATGTGGCGGATCTTGCCTTCCTGCTGGAGCAGGGCAAGCTCGCCGAGCTGCTCCGCGAGCGGAACTTTCGGATCGATGCGGTGCAATTGGAACAGGTCGATACGCTCCAGTCCGAGATGGCGAAGGTTCAGCTCTGCCTGCTGGCGCAAATATTCCGGACGGCCCAGAGGCCGCCAGTCGTTCGGGCCGGAACGGCTCAGGCCTGCTTTGGTCGCGATGACGAGATCTTCGTTGTACGGATGAAGGGCTTTGCGGAGCAGCAAATCCGCGGTAAACGGACCATAGGAATCGGCCGTGTCGATGAAATTCACGCCGAGCTCGGCTGTCCGCTGCAGAACGCGGATGGCTTCGTCCGGATCCTTCGGATCGCCCCATACGCCAGGTCCCGTCAGCTGCATCGTACCGTAGCCCAGGCGGTTGACTGTAAGCTCGCCGCCGATTGCGTACGTGCCGGAAGCGGCAGCGTTATGTTGCTGAATTGTCATTGAAATTCCCTCCGATTCGATTGAATGAAACCTATTCGATTGCCTGTGAAGCCGGGTTGTCGCCCTGTGCCAAGATTGTAGTCCAGCAGACAGGCAAAAGCAAATCGTTAGGCGTACTGATGAGAGAAGTTTACTAGAAATAGCCTGTTTGGAGCTGCCCTCCGTCAGGCAATGGCCGGTCATACGGCTCGTACCGATAACGACCGAATTTCGGCAAACGAAGCAAAGAATAACCCGGCGCTCAAGGCGCCGGGTTATTCCTCATGAACAAGCTGCGTATACGCGCGAGTCTAGTAGAACGGCTGGGCTGCGATTTTGGGGATTAGGCAAAGATTAGCGTTTTTTGCTGCGCGTGCGAGTGCGGGAAGCTGGTTTTTTGGAGGATGTTTTTGCGCGTTTGCTGGAAACGCGGACCATGACGTCTTTTTCGGTGTAAACGCAGGATTTATGGTAAACCGGGCAGCAGTGATGTTGTTTGACGACCTCAACGGCTTGCACGACGTTCACCAATTGCGGGTGATAGTAATCTTCATATAAAGTGACTGGTGGATCATAGACGGTTTGTGTAGGGCAGTCTGGACAGAAATGATCCATCGGGTTCATAGTGTTCGCTGGGCTGACAGCATTCATAGGGTTCATGTAGCTCATCTCGTTCACTCCTCTCTCGTTCGATTCTGTATATCCTATGTCGAGAGGAGGGAAGTTGTCTGTATGAATGCCATGGAAGGACATCGGCCCTCGGGGACAGCCGGAGGGGAGAGGCAAATGCCGGGCAGCGGCTGCCTGGGGTACGACGACACAGACCGGCCTTCGGCGCATGCGCTTCCTCCCCGGCGCACCCGCCCGACTCCGTCTTGGCGAATTCTGTACCCGACTCCGCGATCGGCGCAGCCATAACCGACTTCGCGATCGGCGTATCTATACCCGAATTCACCCCCGCCGCATCTGTCTTTTCTTACTGAGTATCAGCGCTCTCACTATTAATATCGCTTATTACCTGTCGCCTAACGCCGGCTCTTGCCCCCGCCTGTCCCGCCGCCATTCGCTCGGCGCCGAGCCGAAGCGCTGTTTAAATGACCGGCTGAAATAGTGGATGCTCTGGAAGCCGCAGGCCTGAGAAACCTGCTGCACGCTCATCTCCGAGTGAAGCAGGTATTCCGCGGCGGCGTTCAACCGCAGCTCGTTCAGATAGGCGAACGGCGTTTTGCCGGTCTGCTGTTTGAACAAGCGAACCAGGTAAGAAGGGTCGTAGTGGGTGTAGTCCGCAATGGTCTGCAGGGTAATCGGCTGCGGGAAGACCGACTCCAGGAAGCGAAGGACTTCCGCGGCAAGCGCCTCGCCAGAAGAACGGGAAGGAGCGGGCTGGCGCGCCGCGGCTCCGCTGCCGATCAGGATGAGCAGCTTGCGCAGGTCGGACAGCAGCGCGTCCTCGAACCTGTCCCAGGGCAGCGCATCTTCGGCCTGCATCAGCATGCCGACGGCACCGAAAGCTGCCGTCAGCGCGGGATAAGGCGCGGCGGTCCAATCGATGGCACCTTGCAGGCCATTCCATTTATAGATGACATCCACCGCAGGGAGCGGATCCGTATCTTCCGTATGAAACTCCGCATACCAGTAGCGAAGCGAATGCGAGCGCTGAACGAGCTGATGCGGCGAGTTCGGCAGAATAACGAACAAGGCGATTCCATCGGCCTTGTAGGTGACGCCGGACCATTCGAGATCCGCCTCTCCTTCCAGGATGCAGAGCAGCTCGCAATAAGGGTGCACGCCCCCCGCGCGATCGCCGATTCGGCCGACCGACTCGGCGAATCCATTGCTTCTCAGCCTCATGCCGTTCCCTCCCGAAGTCGTAATGTCAATGATGTGCAAATGATACTACGCAATTGCAGTGCTGTATACGGCCAAATAATCAGTTACTGCAGCAGACGGACAATAGAGTGCAAAGACTGAAGCGTTGAAAGCGCTTATTCTTAGGGTATTATCCGCGGCACGTTACAGAACGCGGAATCCAAGGAGATGAGCAGGTCATGAAAGCATTGCAAATTGACGGCGTCGGCGAACACAGAATCGTCGAGGTGCCGATTCCGGCTATTGCGGACGACCAGGTGCTGGTCCGGATTCATCTCGTAGCGACATGTCCCCGCTGGGACATCGCGATGCTGGGCGGCAAGGATATGTTCGACGCGACACGCGGTCCGGCTTATCCGCTGCCCCCCGGCTTCCCCGGACATGAAGCGGTCGGCGTCGTCGAGGCGGTAGGCGCTTCCGTGCAAGGCATCCAGCCGGGCGACAGGGTTGCGGCGCTGGAGCATTTATTCCCGGGGCAGGGCGCGTACGCGCAATATTTGGCATACAGGGAGCGGGATTTGCTGAAGCTGCCGGATTCCGTAAGCGACCGTAGGGCCGTGTCGACGGAACTTCTGAAATGCATCGTGTTCGGACTTGATCAGTTCGCGGACCTGAGGGGCAAAAGCATGCTGATCGCTGGCCTCGGACCCGCAGGCTTGCTGGCCATGCAGGTCGCTGCGGCATGGGGAGCGCATGTAACGGCCATCGATGTCAGCCAGGAGCGGGTCGACGCGGTGAACGCGCTCGGAATCGGAACGGCCGTCCATGCAGACGAGCTCGGCGACCGGCGTTTCGATCTGGGTTACGATTGCGTCGGGGCTGCAGCGTCCGTGCAAAACGTGCTTGATCGGACGAAAGAGCATGTCGTTATTTTCGGCGTGCTTCGCGGCAGCTTGACGTTCCGCGACTCGTTCTGGGGAGGCGGCCTTAAACTGGAATCGTTCAGGGGACGACTCATGAATGACCGGTACCGCGAACTGCTGCTGGATCTGCTGACCCGTCCGTCGTTTAATACGGAATGCCTGCAGTCTCGACAAATGTCGTTCAGCGATTACACGGAGGCCGTAGACGTGCTCAAGGCGCAGGGAGCGGTCAAGATCTGCTTCGATCCGCAGGAGATGGCCGATTAATCGAACGCGCGGCGTTCGAATAAGGAGGAGAAACCCAGATGAAAGCACAAGCCGTCGTATTCGATGACCGTAATCAAGTCTTGTTCAGGGAGGTAGAGATACCGGAACCCGGCGAGCGCGACGTCGTCGTCGAGGTTGAATATTCATGGATCAGCATCGGCACGGAGTCGTCTTTCCTGCGCGGGGAGCGTATATCCGGCGAGGTGCCGTACAGGCCCGGCGATCCGTGGCCGTTCCCGATAGCGGCGGGCTACCAGAAGGTCGGCAGGGCGGTACAGGTCGGCAGCGCCGTCACGCATATTAAGCCCGGCGACCGGGTATTTGCAACCGTAAGCTGGATCAAGGGGATGCATTTCGATTTTGCCGGCCATGTCAATCCGGCCGTGACGGACGGCGGCCAGGTTTGGAAGCTGCCGGAAGGCGTCTCTCCGATTGCGTTCTCCGGCGCCGTCTTGACGCAGGTCGGCTACAACTGCGGCAGCCGTCCGCCGGTGCAGCGCGGCGAGAGCGCCGTCGTAATCGGCGATGGCCTCGTCGGCCAGTGGGCCGCCCAGACGCTGCATGCGCGCGGCGCAGCCGTCTATATCCTGGGTCACCGGGAAGAGCGGCTGCGGCTGGCGGAAGCCGGCGGTTATGCGGTTGCGCTGAACGGGCGCAGCGTTGATCCTGCAGCCGAGCTTCGCGGCGCCGGAGCTTCCGTCGGGATCGTCGTCGACACGGTCGGAAGCCTAGATACGTTCCGCCGCCTGCAGCCGCTGATGAAGCAT
Source organism: Paenibacillus sacheonensis (assembly GCF_009909195.1). Lineage (GTDB taxonomy): Bacteria > Bacillota > Bacilli > Paenibacillales > Paenibacillaceae > Paenibacillus_Z > Paenibacillus_Z sacheonensis. Next base: position 22,426 of record NZ_JAAAMU010000023.1, on the reverse strand, counting down.
GACAGCCATCTCGTCTCGGCCGGCTATCTTGGCGAGAACGGGGCCATCGATATTCAGACGCTGCGCGAGCAGGAGATTACGCTGCATTCGCCGTCCGGTTGGAGCACGCCGCGCATGGACGAGACGATCCGCGGCATCGCCGAGGGCTGGCTGCGGACGGAATCGCTTATTACTCACCGGTTTCCGGCCGGCGATGCCGCGAAGGCCTGGCAGTTAATAACGGCTAAGGGCAGCCCTTGCTTGGGCGTCGTGTTGGAATGGTGAAAAACAGCCGAGCAGTCGATAGCCGTTCATCATTTTCAAGCGAATAACGAAATTCGTCTATTCAATCTTCGATTCTTGGGTATATAGAGTATGAGCTTGCAAGATTCACGACTCAACTCATACTCGGGAGGCGAAGGATCATGACAAAACCATTAAACAGCTATCGGCATGTCGTAGGCGTGTTTGAAACGGAACAAGCGGTAATCTCGGCGATCGAGGATTTGAAATCCATCGGATACACATCGGACCAGATATCGGTCATCAGCCGGAGCAAGGACGAGATGAAATCCATTCATGAGGAAACGGGAACGAATGCGCCGGAAGCTGCCGCTGCAGGCGCAGCCACGGGCGGCGTGCTGGGCGGCGTGACCGGCCTGCTTGCGGGGCTGGGGCTGCTGGCGATTCCGGGCATCGGGCCGCTGCTGGCGGCGGGGCCGATCGTCGCCACCATCACGGGCATGGCCGTCGGCGCCGGAGCGGGCGGCCTGGTCGGCGGCTTGATCGGTCTTGGCATTCCGAAGGAAGACGCGGAGCGCTACAACGATTACGTCAACGATCATAAGCTGCTCGTGCTGGTCGAAGCGGTTGGCACGCAGCGGAATTTGGCGCAGGATGTTTTCCGCCGGTACGGCACCTTGAATTCGGATATGTACGTCAGCATGGATGGCGAAGACCGGGATGACCTCGTCGATGCGGCGTCGAACAACGGATCCGGCTATCGTGCGGATTCGAGCCGAGGCGTCATGCGCGATTCGCGAGAGGTAGATGCCAATACCGGCGAAGTATACGACGATACGCCCGTGATCGGCGCCGGACCGGACGGTACGTTCAGACAGCGTTAAGATCGCTGCGGCAGACTTCTGTTATCAATCTAACCGGCAATCAGGGATGGAAGCCGACCTAAATGGTCGGCTTCTTTGGCGTATGGCCCGCCGAATCTGACCGGCATCGGCCGGGACATCGGCAGGACTAACATGTTCAAGCATTCCATATACTGGTTATAATAGAGGTAAATCAGGGATGCGGAAGGCGGGGGAAGCGAATGAAGCGATGGTTGTTCGTGATTGGGTTCGCGGCGTTGGTCGTGTATGCCGTACTTGGATTCGACGGCGGACGCTCCGCTTCTTTTTCGCTGTCTCCGCCCGATCTGACGCTGGAGCAGCTGCGCGCTTCCATTGCCGGCAAGCTGGCAGAGCGGCAGACCGATATCGGCTTCGAATACGGCGGGAACCGCGAAGAGCTGTCCGAGCGGATCGGTTCGCTGCTCAAGGAGGCGTTCGCCGAAGACGATTACACCGCCTATAACGTAGAGTCGTATCTCTACACCATACGGACATGGGGCTCATCCGCCAAAATCAAGCTGTCGGTGACGTATCGCGAATCCGCCTTGGAGACGGCGGCGGTCGACGAGCGAATCCGCCAAACGCTGCCGGCCATCTTGAAAGGCGCGGCCACCGATCGGCAGAAAACGCGAGCGATCCACGACTGGATCGTCACGCATGTCGCATACGACACCAGCTTGGAGCGCTATACGGCTTACGATGCCTTAATGTCGGGTTCCGCGGTATGCCAGGGCTATACGCTGCTGGCCCATCGGATGATGTCCTATGCCGGGTTGGAATCCAAAATCGTGGAGGGCACCGTGGCCTCCGGCAGTCATGTCTGGAATCTCGTCCGCATCGACGGCGAATGGTATCACATGGATGCGACGTGGGATGATCCCGTTCCCGACCGTCCGGGCATTGCGGGCGAGAATTATTTCCTGAAGACGGACGCCGAGATGAAGCGGGATCATCAATGGAAATCGCTCTAGACCAGCACGGCGGCGCCTGCCGGGGCGGCCCGCCTGTATTCGCCGGGCGTCATGCCGAATCGCCGGCGGAACTGGGTGCGAAAATGCTTTCCGTCGGCGAAGCCGCATTCCAGCGCGATATCCCGAATCGGCGCATCGCCCGACCGAAGCAGCAGGCTGCCGCGCTCCAGCCGGTACGCATTGACGAAGCCGGCGAAGCTGTCATGCAGCTGCTCGCGGAACAGCCGGCTGAGCGAACTGCGGCTGATGCCGAGCTTCGCGGCCGCATCGTCCAGCTTGATTTTATCGCGGTATTGCAGGTGGACGTATTCGACCGCCTCCTGCAGCAGCCGCGTTTTTTTGCGACTGACGTAGTCGCGTTCCTTTTCTTGCTCGCCTTGCCGGCCAAGCTCCGCCAACAGCGCGAGCAGGTAGCCCCTCAGCTTGATCAGGTAAGCCGGTTTCTTTTCCTCGTATTCGCGCAGCATTGCTTGCATGAGATATTCGATTTCCATGCCGTCGCTGGCATAATACTTGCGGCTGGAGAGCAGCGAACTCACGTCGTAGTCGACGAAGCCCGGCATGATCAGGCAATCGATCCACTCAAAATGCGGCGTAATCGGCTCGAAGGCATGGGTGTCTCCCGCCTGGATTACGAATACGTCCCCCGCTCCGGCGCGAAAAGACTTGTCGTTCAGCCGGTGCACCGCCTTGCCGGAACGGATGTAGAGCAGCTCGAAAAAATCATGCCCGTGCAGGCTGACGGATCCATATAGACCATTATTCAAGCGATGAATGCGGATTTGCTCTTCCGGACGAATGAACTTCGCATGCGTATACTGGTTTTTTTCTGCCATCGGTCTCGCCTCCGTATGAGTTGACTCGATATGCCTCGAACCTGATTCGATACTCCCTCATCTTATCGTTTTATCCCTCTATAATGAGAATGTCAAGCGTTTACAAGCTTATACGCGAAGGGATGATTGCGATGGAGCATCAGCATACATGGACGGCGGCCTGGATCTGGCCGGATAACGACGGCAAGGTTTTGGAGAGGAAGCAGCACAGAACGTTTTTCAGAAAAACGTTCCTCGCGGAGAATCCCGCCGACGCGGAACTGACGGTCGAAGTGACCGCCGACAGCAAATACCGGTTGTACGTGAACGGGCATTTCGTACTTCGGGGGCCGTGCAAGGGCGACGCTTGGAGCCAATATTACGATACGGTAAATCTTGCGCCCTACCTGCAGGAAGGCCGGAACGTCATTGCCGTGGAGGTCGTTCATTATCCGCGACTCTTGGTCGGAGGCCCGTCGGAGGGCGGACCGATGTCCGAATGGCGCGCGGATGCTGGGGGTCTGTGGCTGCAGGGCGCGCTGCGGGACGAAAGCGGTACGGTGCTCGACACGCTGGACACGAACAGCAGCTGGCGCCTCGCAGCCAACGAGGCGGTCGGCATCGGGCGAGAATCGCACACGTTGTTCGTCGGGGGAACGGAAGAGGTTCGAAGCAGCCTGATTCCGGCAGATTGGCGCCTTCCCGACTTTGACGATGCGTCATGGGGCGTGTGCGGCAGGCCGATCGATCCGCTCGACCGTTTCTACGGGCAGCTCCTCCCCTGGCAGTTGAAGCCGCGTCCGATCCCGGCGCTTTCGGAGACGTCTAGCTCGTTCAAGCGCGTGATCTGCAGGGCTGGAATGGCGGCTAATGCGGACAAGCTGGATGCGGGGAATAAGGCAGCGGTAAACGGAATCGATGGGTTATTCCCGCTTACGCTGCAGCCTGGCGAGTCGACTTGGCTGGAGCTGGACGCAGGTTTGCTAACGACAGGCTATGTGCAGCTGAGCGTATTGGACGGAGAAGGAGGCAGCGTGGACTTACTCTATTCCGAAGCCTACGAGTATGAACAGCCCGAGCTGCATGGAGGCAAACGGCGCACCGTCCGCGACGATCCGGCAGGCAAGGCGCTTCGCGGCAATAGCGACCGATACTTCCCGGCGGGCTGGGGCAGCGCGGACAAGCCGGAAACGTACGAGCCGATGGGCCGCCGGGCATTCCGTTTCGTTCGCGTCGATGTGCAGGCAGGAGAGACGCCGCTGACGATTGCGAATCTCGGTTATCGACTGACAGGCTACCCGCTGCAGGAGCTGGGACGCGTTCGCTCCTCCGATCCGCAGACGGACGCCATGTGGGATATCAGCTTGAATACGCTGCGCGGCTGCATGCAGGACTCGTACGAGGATACGCCGTATTATGAACAAATGCAGTACGTCATGGACGCCAAATCGCAGGCGTTGTTCACGTATGCCGTCAGCGGCGACGACCGGCTTGCCCGCAAAACCATTCATGATTTCCACAGCTCGCTCATTCCGTCTGGCATGCTGCAAAGCCGCTACCCGTCCGTGGATCGGCAGATTATCCCGGGATTCGCGCTGTTCTGGATTCAAATGGTCCGCGACCATTATGCGCATTTTGGCGACCAGGCGCTCGTCCGCAGATATTTATCGACGGTTGACGCCGTGCTCGGCTGGTTCGAACGGCGAATCGAGGACGGGCTGGTCGGCTACATTCCAGAGCCGTATTGGGCGTTCGTGGACTGGGTCGAGGCATGGAACGAGACGGCAGGCGCTCCGCCGGCAAGAAGATCGGGCGCGTTGACCGTTTACAATCTGATGTACGCGATGTCGCTGCAGCAGGGAGCCGAACTGAACGAAGCGGCGGGCCGCCGGGATACGGCGGCAGAATATCGGCAGCGCGCGCAGGCCGTGAACGACAAGGTTCGCGCAGCCTGCTACGACGAGGCAAGCGGCTTGTTCCGCGACGGCCCGGCTGCTGCGATGTTCAGCCAGCATGCCCAGATCTGGGCGGTGCTCTCCGGCGCTGTCGAAGGCGCGGAAGCGCGGGAGCTGCTCGAGCGGATGCTGGCGCGCACGGATCTGCCGGCGGCATCCTTCTCGATGAGCCACTTCCTGTTCCGCGCGTTGTCCAAGGCGGGACTTTACGGCCGGACCGAGCAGCTGTGGCAGCCGTGGAAGGATCAGATCGGCCTTGGTCTTACCGCGTGGGTGGAAGACCCTGTGCAGCAGCGCAGCGACTGCCATGCCTGGAGCGCGCTCCCGCTGTATGAGTATCCGGCGGAGACGCTCGGCGTGAAGCCGGAGCAGCCGGGCTTTGCTGCGCTCCGTATCGAGCCCAAGCCGGCCGGGCAGACATGGGCAGAGGGCGCCGTGCCGACGCCGCAAGGCGAAGTGAGCGTTCGTTGGGAGATCAAGGAGGGCAGCTTCACGCTACAAGCGAAGGTTCCGGGCGGCATTCCGTCGACCGTCGTGCTGCCGGACGGAAGCGTCCATGCGTGCACGCATGCGGATATCGTGTTGACCTGTCCGCTGGGCAGTGTGGAAGTCTAGAGAGGTTGTGGAGTTAATAGCTAGCAGGTAGCAAGTAGCAATTAGCAATTAGCAGGTAGCAATTAGCAGGTAGCAAGTAGCAAGTAGCAATTAGCAAGTAGCAAGTGGCAAGTGGCAAGTAACAAGTGGCAAGTAACAAGTAACAAGTAACAAGTAATAAGTAACAAGTAACAAGTAACAAGTAACAAGTAACAAGTAACAAGTAACAAGTAACAAGTAACAAGTAACAAGTAGTAACCTTTAACTAGTAAACGACGAGACCAGCAACTAATTAGCTCGCTATCTAGTACCCAGCATAGTCAATTGAATAAGTGAACATGCTTGCCAGCAGCAAGTATGCAAATCATGAGCAAGAGCTTTGGACCTTACCGCAGCAAGGGGGCCAAAGCTCTTTTTTGTGGTATTCAGTGCAGTGCTCAGTGCAGTGCTCATTGTAGGTGTCTTTCGCCGAGGTGCGATTCCGAGGGAAAGATGGAGGTTTGCAGATTCTGAAGCGAGCCATTGCGAAGCGTTTCAGCGAATGTTTCGCCTGCCATGCCGAAGGCATATCAGAAATCCATATTAGATGCGCTTTAGGCAAGCGGCGGTCAATACCCAACTATGCATCGTTTTCAAACTAGCGTCCCAGGCTTCGAAAGCCGTTGAACAAGCAATGTGAATGCAGACGGAAACCTAACGATTGTCATCGCCGCTATTCTACGGATAAGGCAGCTTATAAAACGCTAACGTTTGTGACAGACCTTATTATACGTAGAGGAGCTATTTGATACGGGAAATTCCCGCAATAAGCTTCCTGACAATCGTTAGCTAAAAGAAATGGCCACTTTGAGCCGATTAGCCTCTCTCACGATCGTTAGGCTGCAGGGAGAAAGGTTTATGTTCGCGAGCGTGGACGATATTGGGTTGCATGGCGAGCTGGAACCACATCGTGTTGTGTAACTTTGGTCCGGAGAGCAGCTTGCTATAGTGGTAAAGCTGCCGATGTGCATCGGTTGGCAGATATCGGCGTGTTACGTCTGTGGGGAGCGTGAAAGCTGCTGTTGAGCAGCCACCGGGAGAGGCAAGGCGGCGTCTTAGTAAAGCGAAAATGCTGCCGTGTGGCAGCTTTGCGGAGTATTTGAGCGGTGGAAAGGGTGGAAAGCTGCTGTTCTGCAGCTTTTTGGAGTATTTGGGCGGTGGAAGGGTGGAAAGCTGCTATTCTGCAGCATTTGGCCGGCGTCGGCGTCCTAGTGAAGCAAAAAAGCTGCCGTGTGGCAGCTTTGCGGAGTATTTGAGCGGTGGAAAGGGTGGAAAGCTGCTGTTCTGCAGCTTTTGGCCAGCGTCGGCGTCTTAGTAAAGCGAAAAAGCTGCCGGTTGGCAGCTTTTCGGAGTATTTGGGTGCTGGAAAGGGTGGAAAGCTGCTATTCTGCAGCTTTTGGCCGGCGTCGGCGTCCTAGTGAAGCAAAAAAGCTGCCGTGTGGCAGCTTTTTCGAGGTTTACGGCAGCCAAAAGCATGAAAAGCGCTGTGGTGCAGCTTTTGGTTCGGCCCAGGGGAGTGCTACGCTTAAACGACGCTTCCACGGAAAGTGCCGCCTTAAACGCCCCGGCGTCTGCGCCACTTTCACGGCAAGCTCCGCCTCATAGCCCTCCGGCGTCACCGCCGCTCTCGCGGCTGCGCGTCATCTGCTGCCAGACGGAGCCGGCAGCTTCTTCGCCGCGCTGGATGCGCTCGAGCGCGATGCGCGCCTGCAGGCTGACCTCGTATTCCGGGTCGGCCGCGGCTTGTTCCAGCGCTTCCACGGCGGTGTCGTCGCCCGCCTCATAGAGGAAGCGCGCGGCGCGCCAGCGGACCAGCTTGTTGCGGTCGCGCAGCGCTTGGATCATCGGTCCGGTCGCGGCGGGGTCGCCGAGATCGGACAGCGTGTCGCCGGCGGTGCGCCGGACGGATGCCGACGCGTCCTTCAGCGCCGCGAAGAGCAGAGGCATCGTCTCCGGCAGGCGCAGCTCGCCGAGGTAGACGACGGCGAGCCGCCGGATGGAGGCGTTGTCGTCGGCGATCGCCCGCGCGAGGGACGGCAGCATCGCCGGCTCCGGCGCCGTGCGGTCGAGCGCCTCGTAGCGGACCGACCAGTCCGGGTCCGCCAGGCGCTCCGCGAGCTGCTCCGCGGTCAGCGGCGCAGGCCGCACGGCAGGCGCGGCCGCAGCTTCCTCGCCCGCGGCGGAGCCGAGCGCGAGCGCCGCTTCGACGAGGGCGTCCAGCCGCTCCAGCGGATAAGCGGCTTCCAGCTCGCGCACGAGCTCCGCGGCGATCTCGTCCGGCTCGCCGTACCGGACGCCGAGCTCCTCGAGCCTCCGCTCGCGGATCATCGAAGCGGCCGCCGCGCGGGTGACCGCGTCCGTGAACGCCGCGGGCATGGCGGCGCGGGACTCGCCGCCCGGCGTGCGCACGCGTACCTGCATCGGGATTCCCCGATACAGCTGCACGAACGCGTGCGCTTCGCCGAAGGCGTCGGCCGAGCCCGGCCCGCCGCCGCTGCCGGCGCCGCCGGCCTCGTCGCTTTGCAGCAGCTGCCGCGCCGCGGTCAGGATGCGCTCCCAGTCCGCCCCCGGCTTCCGGTCGAGCGCAATGAAATCCGCCGTGCGGAACAAGCCGCGCACGCCGTCGATGGCAAGCAGACTGCGTAGCGGCTCAGGCGCGCCGGCCGCGTCGGCCGGCGTGTAGCTCGACCGTATGCCGGGCGCCAGCTTCTCGTCCACGTTCAGCTTCATCGAATTCGGGCTTGGCGTAGGTTCTATACCAATCAATTTCATATTGTTATACCTCCATGTCCGCGCATGCAGACTTCTTCTATTATCGGAATTATTGCTGTCCCCCTAGTGTAAACCATTCGCGCTGCCAATCTCAAACCCGCGGGTGATGCACTTCGAGTCGGGGAGTATGGCTTTGCGATTGTCACCAGCGTTTTTCTTGGTGAGCACGTTGTCCAGCCACATCTACTCGGAATAGGATGCCGGCCAATTAATGCAAGCTTATCTAAGGGAATTGACGACCCGAGTCGAACGGGGATCCCATCGACTCCGCTAACGCGATTCCGCAAACGGGACACCGCTAACGCGATTCCGCTAACGCTACCCTCTCATTCCGCGCGTACAGGCTTGACCTATTTTTTCATCGCTAGACCGATTAAGGCCGTTCTCCCGCAGCTCCCGGCGGAAGGACGGTCTTCTCGTTTTTTGCGCTATTCACCCTGCATTCCCTCTCTGCCCGCGAATGTGTCGCCTCCCGTTCACAATCCGCCCGATTATAGCGCTTTCCGCGGTTTGATTAATAGAATTAACCTTGGTATCTTTGAAGTACAAGAGAGCAGTCCGGTTCCGGGGAGCGAGGAGGCGCGGTTACGCCGCGCGGCGCGGGCGCCAGGACGCCAGCATATATACGGGAGATGTTGAGAGAAATGCGATATTCGAATTCCAATCCGACGGCCGTACCCAAAACGTTTCGCGAAGTCAGACAATGGCGGAGGTCGCGCGGCGGAAAAATGAAGGCCAAGGATTATTCCTTCCGAATTCCGGTCGTCGAGCCGGACCTCGTATTCCTGCACGGCAACACAAGCGACCCGACGCTGACCTGGGTCGGCCATTCCACGTTCTTCATTCAACTGGGCGGACTGAACATCATCACGGATCCGATCTGGGCCGAGAAGCTGGCTTTCCACAGGCGTCTGTCGGCGCCGGGGATCAACATAGCGGACGTGCCTCCGATCGACGTGATTCTGATATCGCATTCGCATTACGATCATCTCAACATCGCTTCGCTCAAACAGCTGACCGGCAGCAAGATGCTCATCGTTCCCGTCGGCCTGGCCGACAAGCTGCGGCGCAAAGGCTTCTCGTCCATCATCGAGCTGGACTGGTGGCAGTCGGCCGTCGTTCGCGGCGTCACGTTCAACTTCGTTCCGGCGCAGCACTGGACGAGGCGCACGCTCGTCGATACGAATTCGTCCCGCTGGGGCGGCTTCGTGGTGGAGAGCAAGGACGCGCCTACCGTTTATTTTGCGGGGGACAGCGGGTATTTCGAGGGCTTCAAGGAAGTCGGCAGCCGTTTCGCGAATATCGACGTTGCCCTCATGCCGATCGGCGCCTATGATCCGGAATGGTTCATGAGCGCGCAGCACGTGACGCCGGAAGAGGCGCTTCAGGCCTTCCGCGATACGGGCGCGCGCCACTTCGTTCCGATGCATTACGGTTCTTACAAGCTGGCTGACGATACGCCGCGGGAAGCGCTCGACCGGTTGGAAGCGGAGATGCGCCGGCTTCAGCTGACGGACGACACCGTACGAATTATGCCCCATGGCGAGACGTGGCAGCTGAGCAAACGCCTGAGTCAAGTCACCTAAACAAGTAAGCATCGCCCCGCGCATATGTGCTATAATGGTGTGATGAGTAACATTATTAGCGAAGGACGGGATACCTGAACATGATCAGTACAAGCGGCATCACGCTTCGATACGGCAAACGCGCGTTATTCGAAGATGTTAATATTAAGTTTACGCCAGGCAACTGTTACGGCTTGATCGGCGCGAACGGCGCCGGCAAATCGACGTTCCTGAAGATTCTGTCCGGCGAAGTGGAGCAAACGAGCGGCGAAGTGCATATGACGCCGGGCGAGCGTTTCGCGGTTCTGAAGCAGAACCATTACGAGTACGACGAGAACCTCGTGCTCGAGACGGTTATCATGGGTTACAAGAAGCTGTACGAAGTCATGAAGGAGAAGGACGCTATCTACGCGAAGGCCGAATTCACCGACGAAGACGGCATGCGCGCTGGCGAGCTTGAAGCGGAATTCGCCGACATGAACGGCTGGGAAGCGGAATCCGAAGCGGCAGGCATGCTGAACGGTCTAGGCATAACGCCGGATATGCACGATAAGCGGATGGCGGAATTGTCCGGCAACGAGAAAGTCCGCGTCCTTCTCGCGCAAGCGTTGTTCGGCAATCCGCAGATCCTGCTCCTCGATGAGCCTACCAACCATCTCGACATGCAATCGATCGAGTGGCTCGAGAACTTCCTCGGCGGTTATGAAGGCACCGTTATCGTCGTATCCCATGACCGGCACTTCTTGAACCAAGTGTGCACGCATATCGCGGATATCGATTTCGGCAAGATCCAGATGTACGTCGGCAACTACGATTTCTGGTACGAGTCCAGCCAGCTGGCGCTGACGCTCATGCGCGACAACAACAAGAAGAAGGAAGACAAGATCAAGGAGCTGCAAGCGTTCATCCAGCGCTTCAGCGCCAACAAATCCAAGTCCAAGCAGGCGACTTCCCGGAAGAAGCTGCTCGACAAAATCTCGCTCGACGACATTCGTCCGTCGAACCGCAAATATCCGTTCATCAACTTCAAGCCGGAACGCGAAGCAGGCAAGCAATTACTGCTGACCGAAGGGTTGACGAAATCCATCGACGGCACCGTGTTGATCGACAACCTGACGCTGGCGCTCAACAAAGGCGACAAAGTCGCTCTCGTCGGACCGAACACGCTGCCGAAGACGCTGCTCATGCAGGTGCTGATGGGCGAGACGGAAGCGGACGCGGGTACGTACTCGTGGGGCGTCACGACGACCCAGGCGTATTTCCCCAAAGACAACTCCCAGTATTTCGACGGTATCGAACTGAATCTCGTCGATTGGCTGCGCCAATATTCCAAGGATCAAGACGAGAGCTTCATCCGCGGTTTCCTCGGCCGGATGCTCTTCTCCGGCGACGAAGCGCTGAAGAAAGCGAGCGTCCTCTCCGGAGGCGAGAAAGTGCGCTGCATGCTGTCCAAGATGATGCTGTCCGGTTCCAACGTGCTCCTCATGGACGAACCGACGAACCACTTGGATTTGGAATCGATCACCGCGCTCAACAACGGCTTGATCGATTTCGACGGTACGCTCATCTTCACGTCGCATGACCATCAGTTCGTGCAGACGATCGCGAACCGCATCATCGAGATTACGCCGAACGGCATTATCGACCGGATGATGTCGTATGACGAGTACCTCGAGAGCGCCGAAGTCAAAGCGCTCCGCGAGCGTATGTATCCGGCGGAATAAGAGAAGAACGGCAGACCGTACTCCCCGCGAGTACGGTCTTTTTGTAGTTCTTGCGCTATCGCCGTTCTCATACGATAGGAAGAGAGCGCGGCTGAATATTTCCGGCCAATCTGACGCGAATAGAAGTGATTCGGCAGGGCGGTTATGGTAAAATAAGCGAAAGCGACAAAGCTAGACGAAATTATGAAGGAGTCGATTTATTATGTCCTTTTTCGATAAAGTCAAACAGGGGGCGTCGGATGCAGCGAAGAAAGCGCAGCAAACCGTCGAGATCACGAAGCTGAAAGCGCAAATTTCCGGTAAAGAGAAAGACATCGAGAAGCTGTGCGTCCAAATCGGGACGGCGGTCTACCGCGGCCATCAAGCGGGCAACATCGCTGCCAACGAGCAGGAAGTGATCGATTGCTGCCGTCAGGCGGACGAACTGCAAGCCGAGATTCGGATGCTTGAAGAACGGATCAAGATGACGCGCAACGAGAAGACATGTACCTGCGGCAAGGTCGTCGCGCTGGATGCCAAGTTCTGTCCGGACTGCGGAGCGGCGCTCGCCGAGGAGCCGAGGGCCGAGAATACGGTCGGCGAAATCGTCGTCATCTGCAACCAATGCCACACGGAGAACGAGCTGAACGCGAAGTTCTGCGTATCCTGCGGCGGGGGCTTGAACAGTACGGCTGCCGAGGCGACTTATTAACAGCTTCGTCTTCACGCTGTTATCAGCCGTACAACAGCCTGTTAAAGCGCAATCATGACTAGATATTCAGACGAACAGTTCTGGCCGCACGCTGCCGCAATGCGTGGGCCGGGACTGTTTTTTTGCTGTTCAGATACAACTACGGCGCAAGCGGCAGACTGTTGATGGCCTGCTGAATGACGGCGCCGGAGCGAGCCAGCTGTTCCTGCTCGGCCGGCGTCAGATTCAGCTCCACGATCTCCTTCATGCCGCAGCGGGCAATGATGGCAGGTACGCCGAGGCAGAGATCCGAGAAGCCGTATTCGCCATCCAGCACGGCGGACACGGCGATGATTCTATGCTCGTCATTCAAGATCGAGCGGATAATATAGGCCAGCGCATTGCCGATCCCGAAGTAGGTCGAGCCCTTCAGCTTGTAGATTTCCAGTCCGCTCTCCATCGTTTGGCGGGCGATCTCGTCCAGCTTCAGATGGCCGAAGCGGGCGGGATGCTGCTTGATGATGTCGAGCAAGGGCTTGCCGCCCACCGTGACATGCGACCAGACCGGGAACTGGGAGTCTCCGTGCTCGCCGAGCACGTAGCCGCTGACGCTGCGCGGATCCACGGCGAGATAGTAGGACAGCAGCGTCTTCAAACGCGAGGAATCGATCGAGGTGCCGGTGCCGAACACTTGGCTGCGCGGCAGGCCGGACAAGCGCCAGACCATATGGGTGACGATGTCTACGGGATTGGAGGCGACGAGGAAGATGCCGTCAAATCCGCTTGCCATGATAGGTCCGATCAACGGCTTGTGAATATCGTAAGCCGACTCCAGCACCTCGAGCCGGCTCTGAATGTTCTTCGGCCGGATACCGACGCTCAGCACGACGATGTCCGCGTCGCCGCATTGGTCCAGCGTACCCGTGGTGATCTTCGTCCGGGCATGCACGAACTCCATGCAGTGCGATAGATCCAGCGCCTGGGCATAGGCGCGCTCCGGCGTGCGGTCCACGAGCATAATCTCGTCGCAGACGGCTTGGTTGATCAAGGAATAAGCACAAGTCGATCCTACGTACCCAACGCCCACGATGACGACCTTCCGTGCTTTGCTTCCCATGCTGCGTCATCCTTCCATGTAAGGTGTACTTCCATTGTATGGCCGGAAATGGCCGTTATACACCGCCGGCGGCAAGTAAACGCTTCATCGTGATCAAAATGGGCAAAAGCTGATTCATACGGTGCTGAAATGGGTAAAAGTGGGATAGATATAATAATGTCCTTGCGAATTTTGACATGTGGGAGGCGTTAACCATGCTGGTACCCGTGGAGTCCAAGCAAATTGCATTCTGCTCGTACAATGAGGATGAGGCATCCTTATACCTGTACTACCATACAGGTGATGTGGCTATTTTCTCGTCGATCGGCAAGACCGATTACCAGACCGTCATCGATTCCCCGAACCGGTACGATACGCTGATGAGCCTCATGAAGAAATGCCAGTCCGAAGAGCAGCTGCACAGTATGTTTCCGGGATATGAACAGAAGTAGACGTGATTAAGCATTTACCATTATTTACATGTTTCGCCAACCACAGGGGAAAAGTAGGGCTTAAGCCGCGTTCTTAGGACCTCTGAAGAGCGAATCATGAAACAGGCTAATCGCAGCGGTTACACATGTTTTACGTACAGGCGTCCTCATATGGGACGTCTTTTTTGATGGAAACAGATCCCGCTCATGGTTCAAATTAACTACGGAGAGATTCGACAAATGAGACGGTTGAACGATATGGTCCTTTGGGAGGGTTCCGTACAATGGAGACAGCAACGAGTCGTGCAGCTATTCAAAACCACTCGAACATGAAAGGGAGAGAGTATGAACAAGCGTACATCCATGTTATTGTCCCTGGTTCTTGGCGCTTCGCTGCTGCTTCCGGCAGCCGTATCCGCTTCGACCGCGTCCGCAACCGTCGGGCAAATTCAGTCCAGCGTAAGCTTCCGCAGCCTTCCATCCACATCGTCGGCCGTGTACAAGTATTTGAAGCCAGGCGAGCAAGTCGTGATCTTGGAGAAGGTGAATGCGTATTGGTATAAGGTTCAAAGTTCGAACGGTTCGATCGGATACATATCGTCCGACGACAAATACGTCGATATCATCACGGGAGGCGCGTCGAACGGCGGCTCCGGAGCGGTAACCGGCAACGCCACGATCGTCGCATCGGTATCGTTCCGCACGGGACCGTCGACCGACAGCGCAAGAATCCGTTATCTGTCCAAAGGCGAGACGGTGACCATAACGGGACAGCCGAACAGCTACTGGTATGCCGTCACGGCGTCCAACGGAACGAAAGGCTACGTCAGCTCGGACAGCCAGTACATCAAGACGAGCGGCAATACCTCGGGCGGCTCGAACGGCGGTTCGAGCGGAGGCAATTCCGGCGACACCAGCCAGGCGGTTGAGCGCGTCATCGCCGCGGGCATGAAGTACTTAGGCACGCCGTACGAATTCGGGTCCGACCGCAACACGACGAAGACCTTCGACTGCTCGGACTTCACCCGTACTGCCTTCCGTGAAGGCGCGAGCCTCATCTTGCCTTCCGATTCCGGCGGGCAGGGCAAGTATGTCCGCAATCTTGGCAGCGTAAAGACGGACTGGCACCAGCTGAAGCGCGGCGATCTGATGTTCTTCATGGACTACAAGGGCACGAAGGCTTCCGACTACGCCGGCATCAACAAAGCAACGGCGGACATCTCTCATGTCGGCATTTACCTCGGCAACGGTCAAATTCTTCATACATACTCTAAGGAGTCGGGCGGCGTGCGGACAAGCATCATCTCCGGCCACTGGGAATACCGGTTCCTGTTCGGCGGAAGTGCCCTGTAATTTGCAGGGAGATACCTTAGATAGCGGATTTTTAAATAGCGGATAACATAAAAACCTTCAACACCGGGCCAAGGGCCCGTGTTGAAGGTTTTTGCATGCATGGAGGAACGAATATACGCATCAAGGATGCGGACGTTCTTTCAGCCGCACCGCGGCGGCTTTGCCGGACGCTCTTTGCGACTTTGACTTGGCATTGACGAGCAGGATGCTGCCGACAATCAGGACAAGGCCCGCCAATAATTTGATGCTTATCGATTCGTTCATGAACAGGACGCTGATCAACAGCGCGACGAGCGGGATCAGGAACGTATACGAGCCGACCTTGGCCGCTTCGCCGGAGCCGACGAGCTTAAAGTAAGCGAGCCAGCCGAGCCCGATGACGAAGATGGCGATAAACAGCAAGTCCAAGATGAACGACGGCTGCCAATCGATCGCCGCCCAGCTTTCGGAGACGGAGCCCGAAAGCAGAAGGACGATGCCGCCGATCGTAATTTGGAGCGCGACGACCCAGGTCGTATCGGCTTTTGCGGACATCTTCTTCATATACACGGTTCCGAATGCCCAGCATACGGCGCTGCCGAGCGCGAGCAGCACGCCGGGCAGTGAGAACTGACCCATCCCGCCGCTGACGCTGATGACCGCAACGCCCGCAAAGCCGAGCAGCAGGCCGATGACGCGCAGTGGAAACATCTTCTCGCCCAGCCACAGCCAAGAAAGTACCCCTAGCAGTACGGGCTGCAGGAACACGATGGCCGAGAACAGCCCTGCGGGCAAATACAGCAAGCCGACGGTTTGAAGACCGTAGTACAGCATAATATTGAGCACGGAAGAGATCAGATAAATCGGCCATGTTTCTTTCCAGCGAATGCGCTTGGCATGCGGCAGGGCGACGAGCACGAGCAGCAGCCCGCCGATCAGGGTGCGAAGCCCCGCGAACAGCAGCGGCGGCGTGAAGTCGAGCGCGTATTTGGATAATGGCCAGTTGGCGCCCCAGACGAGGACCAGGAAGGCCAGATAGAGGATGGTTTGTTGTCGTGATAATGGCTGCATCGTTCTTCATCTCCAGTTGGTTTAGGTCTGGTACCCATGTTATACTCCTGACGAGAATAAATAAAATGAATGTTTCTTATAGGGGGGATAACCATTTCGATATGAATCAATCCCAATTGTCGTTATTCGTGCAAATCGCCGAGTCCGGAAGCTTTACGAAGGCCGGCCAGGAGCTGAACATGACCCAGCCTGCGGTAAGCCGGGCCATCGCCGCGCTGGAAGCCGAACTGGACGTGACCTTGCTCATCCGCGACCGCAAGAACGGCGTGCTGCTGACGGACGTCGGCAAGCGTCTGCTCGTTCATTGCCGCAGCATCCTGAACGGCTACGAGAAGATCAAGCAGGAGATTAAGTCCGAGAAGGGCTTCGAGGTCGGCACGGTTCGCATCGGCACCTTCCCGGCCGTATCCGCGCGTTACCTGCCGGCCATTCTGAGAGTAATCGGCGAGCGGTATCCGGGCATCACGTTCACGCTGCACGAGGGCACGATCGACGATATCCGCTCATGGCTCGAATCACGGGTCGTCGACGTAGGGTGGATCATCCCGCCGAGCGGGGAGCTCGAGACCGTTCCGTTTCTGACGGATAAGCTGTATCTGCTGCTGAGGGAGGATCACCCGCTGCTGCGGCAGGAGATTATCGCCATCCGGGACCTGGACGATGCGCCGCTCATCTTGTGCAGGGGCGGCTACGAAGTGCCGCTCGTCGAGCTGTTCGCCCAATCCGACGCCCGGCTCCGCACGAAGTTCCAATCCCACAACATCAATACCGCCGTGAGCATGGTGCAGGAGGGACTCGGTATTGCTATTGTGTCCGATTCCTCCATGGCCATGTCGCATCTGCCGCCCAACGTCCGAATGCGTGCGATCGAGCCGATGCCCGTGCGGGAAATCATGCTGGCGGTGCCGTCGATGAAGGATGCGTCGCTGGCGGTCAAGCTGTTCATGAAGACCGCGCGGGAGCTCTTCGCTGTGCCCGACGATGAAACGTCTGAACAGAATACGGCGGAAGATGAAACGTCCGAAAGCAGGACGGCGGAAGACGAAGCGTCCAAACGCAGCACGGCGGATGATAATTTGACAGGGTTAGGCGCTGCGATTGATGAACGGTCTGAAATCAGCGTCGCTGAGGGCAAGATGTCGATGCCTAACGCCGCGGAAGATGGGATGGCAGATGCCGGAGCCGGGAAAGGGGAGGTAACGTCATGACTTCGCAGGCAGATACGTCGCAGTGTCCCGTTTGCGGGAATCGCAACGCTTGCGCGGGCAGCCTGGACTGCTGGTGCGCCAAGGAGAAGTTTCCGAAATCGGTCTTCGCGGAGATTCCCGCGGAGCTGCTCGGCAAGGCGTGCGTTTGCAAACAATGCCTCGTTCGGTTCAAGCAGGAGAGGCGCGGGCGCGTAGTCTCGGACACCGAATCGGATTCCGAATCGGACGGGAATAAAGCGGCTAAGCCGCGGGTAGCAACCATCGAAGGAGAATACAAGGAGAATAAAGGAGAATAAATGGCAAAAAAAAGCCGTTACTGCATCAGCTGCAGAACGGCGCGCGAACATTCCATCGGATTATAGTGCTGATTGCGTTTGGTCAGGAGATCGTTGCGGAATTTCACGGACGAGTACGGCTCCTGCATCAGCTCGAACCATTTATCGATCGTCTCCGTCGATTCCAGCATCTCTCCGAACCCGCTTGCGACGAAGTACTCGCAATTGACTTCCTCTTGTCCCGGGATCGGCTCGTAAAACAACATCGGGATGCCTTTGCTGAGGCCTTCCGTGCAGGTCATGCCGCCGGGCTTCGTAATGAGCAGGTCGGACACGTCCATCAGCTTGTTGATTTCTTTCGTAAACCCGAGCACCTTGATGTTGGGGTGCTGGTAATTGGGATCGGCGAGCATCCGCTCCCGTACCTTCTCGTTATTGCCGACGCAGTAGATGAGCTGCACGCGGTCGCGCCAGCGCGTCATATAGCTGAGCAGGTCGTCGCTGTACATAATCCCCCAGCCGCCGCCCATAATAAGGACCGTCGGCATCGGCTTCAAGTCGAACTGCGCCTGCAGCTCCGATTTGTCGTGCGTCTGCCAGAAGTTCGGGTGAACCGGAATGCCCGTCACTTGGATCCGGCTCGCGGACGTCCCGCGGTCCGTCAGTTTCTTCTTGACCTCGTTCGTGGACACGAGGTACTTGGTCACCTCGGAGCTTGTCCATGTGCCGTGCGCGTCGTAGTCCGTAATCAGCGTATAAAGCGGCGTCCGCAGGCCGAGCCGCTTCAAGCGGGATACGACGGCATTCGGAACGGGATGCGTGCATACGATCAGATCGGGCTTCAGCTGTGTGATCACCTGCGAAGTATTGGTATAAAATAAACGGTGAAGCGCAAGCTGCGTGAAGCGGTTCAAGGATTTCTCATATTTGCGGCGATAAAATTTGCCGAGCAGCTTCGGCTGTTTCGTTACCGTTTTGCGATAGGCGGACACGATAAGCGGACCGAGCACGGGGTTCAGAAAATTGCCCAGCTCGATCACGCGGGTTTGAATCGAAGAATCGAGCGAACGCAGACCGACGGCCAGCGCGTAAGCAGCCTGGGTATGTCCGGAACCGAAACCTTCGGAAAGCAGCAACACTCGTTTTTTATGCATTTTCTCACCTGCTTCTCTTACCTGATCAGTATAGCCGTAATACTCTCTTCTCATATTACGACGGGCAGACGGCAAGCACAAGGACGGAATTAAGACTTGCGTATGATTGAGGCTTTAAATTATCCTAAATCATGGGCGTTTGAGCCCATGAGCGATCGGATTTACATCATATTTGGGAGGGCGGGCCGCGGAGCGCATTGAACCGGTGCCGCCCCGATTGCGTAAGCAGCGAATGAATGGAGCGATGAAGATGCAGGAGCAGCAGAAGCGGAATTATGAACCAGGTACGCTAGTAGCGTTCACGAACAAAACAGGTCGTTATGCAGGCGAGTTGATGGAAATAAATGGCGCGCGCGCATTGGTCAAGACACTGGCCGTGCTCAAGCATCCCGAACAGGGCGATTTGCACAATCCGTATAATCCGGACGTCGCGATGTTTCACGAGCGCAGAGCACTCAGCTATACGGAGAAAACGAACGTACTGCTCGGCGATATCGAGCCTTTCCACGGCGACGTGCCGGACTATAAGGAATCCCGGGCTCGCGCGCTGGCGGTGGAAATCGAGTCGCTGGACCGGCTGAAGCGCTGGGCAGAGCGTGGAATTGATGCGCTGCGGACGCTGGAGAAGGAATATTGATGGTTGCGCTTCGCGCTTGACGCGGAGAGGCAGCTGCGCTTCAGAGCCGGCAGTGCCGAGAAGAGGGGCAGCTGCGCTCCAGTGCCGGCAATGCCGATGAGCGCTCCCGTGGTGCTTCGCACCAAAGTCGCTCTCCTTCGGCATGCCGACGCTTGCGCTTCGGCCCTCTGGCTGAAGGGCGTCGCCGCGCTTCGCTGCAGATTAGAAGAGCATGGTCGCGCTTTGCGTTTGAGGCGGGGATGCAGCTGCGCTCCAGAGCCGGCAATGCCGATGAGCACTCCCGTGGTGCTTCGCACCAAAGTCGCTCTCCTTCGGCATGCCGGCGCTTGCGCTTCGGCCCTCTGGCTGAAGGGCTTGGCCGCGCTTCGCCGCAGATTAGAAGATTGGTCGCGCTTTGCGCTTGAGGCGAGGAGGCAGCTGCGCTTCAGAGCCGGCAATGCCGATTAGTGCTCCCGTGGTGCTTCGCACCAAAGTTGCTCTCCTTCGGTATGCCGGCGCTTGCGCTTCGGCCCTCTGGCTGAAGGGTGTGGCTGCGCTTCGCTTGAGGTTAGAAGAGTGTTGCGCCTCGCGCTCCAGCCCTCTGGTAAAAGGCGTGGCTGTCTTTGCGCTAGAGGGGGAGAGGCAGTTGGGCGCTCCAATGCCGGCAATGCCGATGAGTGCCTGTGGTGCTTCGAACCAAAGTCGGGTTACGGCACGGACCATTTTCTAACGAAACGAGGAAACGCTATTGGAGCCTTTCAGCGTGCGTTGGGAATCTAACGCAACTAGATATCGTTATTCATGCGAAATAGCCTGAAAAAGGGACCGTTTGCGGTGAATAGCGATTGTAGGTTTCGTTAGAATTCAAATCGGTCAAAAAAACCCGAATAAGGTTTGCGTGTTTCGTTAAATTTACTGTTGAGCGAGACACGAATGCTGTCTTCAGGTATGACGTTCAATTTCTGCTTGCATGAAATGGAGGGGATTGGCCTCCTCCATACAACTGCTTCGTTTTTTATTGACCGAATGACCGGATTGAAATTTTGGTCAGTTCATGGTAAGCTCTCCAATAGATGAGGTAGCGAAAGGAGGCTGCGGCGATGGCGGCAGCGAAGAAACCGGTCGATCGCAGGGCGCAGATCGTGGAGGCGGCGAGCAAATCGTTTGCGATGTTCGGCTATAAGGCGACGACGATGGAGCTGGTGTCCAAAATCGCCGCAGTCGGCAAAGGAACCATCTATACGTTTTTCGCCACGAAGGAAGAGCTGTTCAGCGAAATCATCGGCCAGCTCTCCAAGGAGCTTCGCGAGGTGGCGGAACGGACGATCGACCATGACCGGCCGTTCTTCGACAATTTATCGGAGGCGCTGCACGAGCTGCTGCTTTTCCGCGAGAAGCATGAGCTGATCGTGAAGCTTTCGCAGGAAGTGCGGGACATCGGCACGCCGATGGCCAAGGACGGCATTGCCCGGCTGGAGCAGGGGATTTTGGCTTTTATTCAGCAGGAGGTCTCTTATGGAATCGACAAGGGCGAACTGCGCGGCGCGAACCCCCAGCTGACGGCGTTCGTTATGCTTCGGCTGTACTTGGCATTGAGCTTGGAGTGGAGCAAGCAGCATAAACCGTTGTCGCGTAAAGAAGCGGCTGGCTATTTCGGCGAGCTGCTGCGTGATGGGCTGGCGGTTCGTTAAAGTTGATGAGGCAGAAGCTTCGTGTATGGAATTGAAGTCGACTAACCGAATTGCAAGACGTGCAGCGAGGGCTGCATCTTTTTTGTTCCAAAATGACCAAAAGTACAATTCGGTCAATCGTTCAGTCGGCATACGAATGAAGGTAAATGGAGGCGCAATAACATGCTGGGACTATCGTTATTTGGCAAGGAAATGAAACGAATCGTACGCAATCCGAAGCTGCTCATCCCGATTTTGGGGATTTTGTTCATTCCGATTATGTACAGCGGCATGCTGGTCGGGGCGTTCTGGGATCCTTACGGCAAGCTCGATCGGATGCCGGTAGCGGTCGTGAACGCGGACGCCGGTGCGGATTTTGATGGAAAGCCGCTCGCCGTGGGGGAAGATTTGGTCGACCAATTGAAGGACAGTCACACGTTCAAATGGACATTCGTCGATGCGAAGCAAGCGGAGAAAGGGTTGGCGCAAGGGGACTATTACTATGTGATTGAAATCCCGTCCGAATTCTCGCAGCAGGCGACGACGCTGCTGGACAAGGAACCCCATCCGGCGGCGCTTCGTTACCTCACGAACGACAGCGAGAATTATTTGGCGGCGAAGATCGGCTCCTCCGCGATCGAGAAGCTGCAGAAGGAGCTTTCGCAGCAGGTGACCAAAGCTTATGCGAAAGCGTTATTCGGCAGCATCGACGAGGCTGCCGGCGGCATCGCGCAGGCAAGCGACGGCGCGGGCAAGCTGGCGGACGGCGCGAAGAGCGCGGAAGCAGGTGCGGAGCAGATCCGCGACGGCGCCGCGAAGCTGGCAAGCAGCACGCGGCAGCTTGCCGGCGGAGTGGAGGCGCTGGATGGCGGCGCCGGACAATTGAAGGCCGGAACGGCCGCGGTCAGCGATGGCGCGGCGAAGCTCTCCGCCGGGCTCGGCAAGCTGTCGGCCGCTGGCGGACAGCTCAGCGGCGGCGCGGATAAAGCCGCCTCGGCCGGCGCGAAGCTGGCCGAAGGGCTCGCATCGGCGCAGCAGGGCAGCGCCGATCTCGCCGGCGCAGCCGCAAAGCTGTCGGCGGCGCTGGACGCTTACGCTGCCGCAGTGCCTGACGCAGCGCAGGACAGCGCGCTGCAAGGGCTGCTCGGCGCCGCCCGCGCGGTATCCGCGGGCGCGGCCGAGCTCTCCGGCGGCAGCGCGAAGCTGGCCGCCGGCGGGGCGCAGCTGCAGCAGGGGCAGGACGCCCTGCTGCAAGGGCTGGCCGCGCTGCACGCGCAGCTCGCAGCCGCGAACAAGAGCGGCGCCGAGCTGGCCGCCGGCGCCAAGAGCACGGCGGCGGGCGCCGCCAAGCTGGCGGACGCC
>NZ_JAAAMU010000022.1 GCF_009909195.1 Paenibacillus sacheonensis | reverse complement strand
CTGCCAGAAAACCAATTTCCCCATTTGATACTTCTTCGAGAATAGCAAGTTTCTCCAAAGCACTATACTTTCCTAGAGACATAAAAAACTCCCCTAACGATAACAGGTTTTATTATTTCACCTGTCTACCGTATGGGGAGCATATCATCAAACGATCAGCTGCCGTTGTTCGCGCTATCTGCATGTTGTAAGGGAACGGGTAAGCAGCTGTTGAGCTCTGGCTATTCGTCCCAGTGGTTATGAAGTACGCAGTCGCAAAAACTAGGGCGTTTGTATCCTGGCAGCAAAAGTTCGCATACATCGGACTTGATGTTTCCAAATGTCGTTTCCGGCTTATGCTTGAATCCTTCCAGGAACGCATGCAGGATCTTTTGTTTGAAGTTGTTACGAGGGAATGCGGCAATGACCTGTTCCCGTACCTCCGCCGAAAGCGCTTCGAAATTCTCTCCCATGACGTCGTACCCCACACCGGAATAAATCAACGCAACCTCTGGCTCCTTGTACTGAGCGATCCCGATCGTCGTGTGAAACGCGATCGCGTCCCAAACAAGGCGAATCGATTCCTGCGGTACGCCTTGCGACCGCAGAAAATCACGGGCAGCGTTCGCTCCGTCAACCTCGAAGCGCTTGTCGGGGCTGCTAAACTTCTTGGTTAATCCCAAATCGTGAAACAATGCACTGATATATAGCAGCTCAGCGTCGAATTTCAGGCCAACCTGTTGCCCTTGAATGGCTCCAAAAAGGAAAACGCGATTGGAATGATTCCACAGTAACTCATCTCCATGATCACGCAGCAATTCCGCTGCTTGAGTCGCCAGCTGACTATCAGGTATAACGATATTTGCAACGGTATTCGGCATAAAGTTAACCCCCCACAATGAATGATGTCTTGCCCAATCATTGTAAGTTCATGAGTTACATAGATCAATCCAATTGTTTCTATGAAAACGATAGATAGAGCTAATGGATCTGGGAGATGGTATCTTAGGAGATCGAGCAACAGGCTGCGCTCAATTTACAGTTTGATCCCGCTTTCCATGATATTGACGTGAACGTCTACATCCACTTTCATCGTCGGATATTGGCGCATCCAGTCTTCTTCCTTCCAGTGTCGATTTCGGCTTCTTGCGAAGTCGCCTAAACCTAGAGGGTCGATCGCCTTCTTTTGAAACGTTTTTATGAGTTCCGTCTCTTCTTGATGGAGCTGCTCCTTGAATTGTTTTTTTAGGGAACGGAGATGCTCGTCTGAAGTCGAATATCTCTCTGCTTCTCTTATTTTGCAGTTCATGTTTAGGCTAATCAGGATGGCTTCATTTTTCATATGATATTTCACAGTGGAACCGACATTCTCGATCGCCAAGAATGCTCCGCTGTCAAGTTTAACTTCAAAGATACCTTCATTCACGTTCTCCAACAGCAGTTTCATAAGCCTCGATTGGCTGGAGTCCAGGGTTGCGACGAACTTGTCATTTTTGAATAACGCGGTGCCGGAAACAACGACGCGACCATGATCGTTTCGAATAAGAGGCAGATAAGGGTCTAGGCCTTTACCTACAAGCGCATATTCGAATTCATGCAGATTCTGGCTAGGCAGGGTGCCGTTTTTCGTGTTTGCATCAAGGACATGGTAAAGAAAAATTCCCTTTTCTTGCTTTTTATTAAAGTTTGCTTCCAATACGTTTTTGGCCCTTCCGTCCACCACGGCCAAGTACATCCCGCGCGAGAAAAAGGCATTGCGCAACAGGACGTCCAACTCCTTTTCTATCCCGCTCGAGGCTTTGTCGCTGCCAAATAAGACAACGGAAAGCTTTCCGGGCTGCAATGGCTTGTCCATTTGCGCACGCAAGGATTCGCGAATTCCGGTGCTCGTGTTGCCTATTTTCGAATACAATTCATCGGACACGGCCTCGGGCTTGCCCGCTTGAAACCGAGGAACCACTAATGTGATTTCCAGTTGATCTCTCGATATTTCGTCGAATGAGGCGACAATAAACAGGTTGATCTTGTCCAAAATTTGTTGTTTGGCGCAAGCCGACAATAACAGGCCGATCATCAACACCGTGCAAAAGGTCCGTTTCACTTCGTTTTCTTCACCTTTGTTCTGCTGATATCGAATAGGAAGAGAGCAGGGATATATCCAAAGATCACGCTAATCCCTGACTGCCTGATCCAGGAGTGAACGAGGTCAACTCCTACGCGATTCGGAATTAAACAGGTTGCGATAAAAACTAAACCTAACATAAACGGGAGAACCTTTCGTTGCCTAATAGCAAACGTAAACTTCATGATACGGTTGGAGACCCATATAGATAAACAAATGACGGGGAACAGTCGCAGTATGGTGGCTGACGATCCGATAAATTCAAATCGTTCAACGAAAGGGAACTGGATGAATTTATATTTCGTCAATCCCGGCCATAATTCATCCGACAACTGTTCCGTTTTGAACGTTATTATCGTGAAGATTACTTCCACAACATAAATGAGAGTCATGGATAAAACTCCCCAATGCGCCCACTTTTGTGACTTTTCCGGTGTTTTGATAAACGGGTAGCAAAAGAGGAGCGTTTCTATTCCCATATAGGAAGTGGTCAAATCCTTCGTTGCTCCGAAAATATCATGGGGCGAGTGACTCATGGCGGGCAATAAGTTGTTGAAATGAAAATAAGGAATCATGAAAAATATCGTTACAAAAAAGAGCGTGTTAATAAGGCTAAACATGCAAATGCCAACGATAACGCGAAAACCGCCAGAAATAATATAGTAAGCGATGAGCAGCAGGACCAGTGCCAGTGACCAGGTTTTCAATTCCGGAAACACCCAAACTTGGATCACTTCAATGAATAACCGCACTTGATAGACGCTTACGAATAGAAAATAGACTGTAAAAATCATATTGAGCATCATGCCGATCCCTTGACCGAACAGGCGGATAT
Source organism: Paenibacillus sacheonensis (assembly GCF_009909195.1). Lineage (GTDB taxonomy): Bacteria > Bacillota > Bacilli > Paenibacillales > Paenibacillaceae > Paenibacillus_Z > Paenibacillus_Z sacheonensis. The sequence goes on along the minus strand of NZ_JAAAMU010000022.1, from coordinate 107,718 downwards.
GAATATGCATCAGATCCGTCCGATGGCGGTTAAGGATGCTGTACATCATAACAATGACAATATGGATGCCGACTGAGCAAAGCAAGACGCCAGTCCAGGCATCTTGGCCAGCCATTTGGATCGGCTTAATGACAAGGAACAAAAAGTCGATTCCGAATAGCATGGCGTGAACGATAACGAAAGTGAGATAAGGAGAGACGGTTTTGCGTTCATGTATGTGCGAAGTCACTATCCTTCCCTCCTGAGCCAATACCCGTCATTACTCGTCAATGTCATTTTTCAAGTTTGACTTTCGTTTATCAAACCTGGCCGGATTCTTAGTCCGATAGAACCCTGGCCGCTGATGAAATTTGGAATAGGGTGGGCGGATGATCGTATCCGTTAAACTCTTCAATCGCAGCGGGTAAAACGGAACAAGATAAGGCATCCCTAGCGAAGTAAGACGCAGCAGATGAGTGACGACGATGATGCTGCACATGAAAATTCCGAGCAAACCCCATAGTTGAGCAAAGAGTATAAACGGAAATCGAAGGATCCGTATCGTATTGCTCATTCGAAATACAGGCGTCGTAAAAGAAGCCATGGCGGACAAAGCGACGATGATCAACAAGAAGTTGCTTGTCAGCGAAGCTTGAACGGCTGCGGTTCCGAGTACGATGCCTCCAACAATTCCGATTGTTTGCCCAATTTTGGACGGCAATCTCGCTCCGGCTTCTCTCAGAAGCTCAATGGCCAATTCCATGATGAGAACCTCAACCACAGGAGGAAAAGGAACATTGATTCGGGAAGCAATAATCGTCGGTAAAAATGCATTTGATATTCCATGGCCATGATACGTCAAAACGGCGACATATACGGACGAGGCTAAAATGGAGAACATCACGGAAGTAAAGCGGATCATGCGAATAATGGATCCTATTAGCCAGGGCAGATAATAATCCTCGTACGAGGCGAAGAAATGCTGGAATGTGACGGGGCCCAAAATCGCATTCGGTGACCCGTCAACTACAATACAAACCTGCCCCAAAGTCAAACCCCATACGATCCGATCCGTTCGTTCCGTCCCAAGCATCTGCGGAAAGATCGAATTCGAATTGTCTTCCATAATTTGTTGGATGACGGTGATATCCGTAACCGTATCGAACTGTATGTCCCCGATCCGCTGCAGACAGGTTTGTATGTATTGTTCATTCGTGATGTCTTCGATGTAACAAATCGCCACTCGCGACTTGGAGACATCCCCGACATGGAGTTCTTTTATTCGCAACGAAGCGACAGGCAGCCGCTTGCGAATCAAATTCAGATTGATATCCAAAGATTCGACAAGGGCTTCTTTAGAACCCTCGACATTGAATTCGATTTCGGGTTTGGATACCGTACGTCCTTTCGATGAGGACGCATTTAACAGGATGGTTTCGGCAGTCGGGGCCTGTTGAATGGCTACGTATCCGAGAAGCAATTTGTTTCGTATCTCATCCCAGTCGGAGGAGAGCTCTTTTTCTGCGATAGGCAGCTCTTCGAATAACTCGTCGAAGAGAAGGCCTGCGTTTTTGCTGATAAAGTCAAGAATTTGTTCATTAAGAACGTTTATATCCGTTATGGATTTGAGAAAACAGATCAAATAATGATCGACATGATTGGATTGGCGCAGATAAACGAAATCAGAGGATTCCCTAAACTCCTCCCATATTTTAGGGATATCGAACATGTAAAATCCAGCCTTTTCCTGTAACTTTTTGTATCATTATGTCCTGTGCGGAGCTCGTTATACGTTCGTATACGGCCTTGAAATCTATCCGGATGAAGCAGCGCAATCATCAGTCGGATTATGGTCGATGATGAAGAATTCGTTCGGCGACCGAAGCGCATGCGGGAACGGAAGGGGCGAGTATTCGCTCCTTTTTTTATTTTGTTGCACGCTGCTCAAAAGGTCTATGACCCGTGACTAACCCATCGTACCGGAGATGGTAGGCACTCAAGGCAGTATTCCCAAAATTTATTTTGAAGCGTCGATGAACAATCCTGCCCAGAACGAAGTCTTTCCCTATATAGACAGGAGAGGAGACTTCAATCATGAAACGAATTATCGAATCAGTCATGCAAAGATCGACCATCATTTTAGTATGCGTCGTGCTTATATTGGGATGGGGGGCGGTCTCGGCCTTACAAATGCAGAGAGACTACCTGCCTGGCATCAATAACACTACCTTAATGGTGTCGCTGCGTGCTTCATCCTACCAAGCGGATCAAATAAAGAAGGATATTACGGCGCCTCTCGAGGACGCCATCCGTCAAACGAACGGAATAACCAACCTGGAAACAACCTCCTACGACGGCGGGGTCTTGATGAATATCTACTACCCCATGGATTACGATATGAACAAAGCGGAGAGCGCGCTTAAACAGGCCTTGAACGATGCCGCATTGCCCGATGGAGTCAACAAACCTGCGGTAACCCGACTCACGTCGAGCACGTTTCCGGTATTGAGTTATAGCCTAACGGCAAATAACAACAAGGTAGACGATCTGACGCTGCAATCCACCTTGCAAACCGACATCGTCAAGCAATTGAAATCCGTACCCGGCGTCTCGGATGTCCAAACCGTCGGCGGGGCAAACCGAGGTTATGTTGTCGTCCTGCGCATGAAAGATCTCGCTGCGCACAACTTGACGCTGGACGATTTCAATAAATCCATAACGGCAGACGTACCGAGCCTGCAAGGGAGCATTGCCAACGTGAAAGCTTCGTTCCCGATCCGGGTAGAAGGATGGGATCTCACGGAGCAGCAACTGAACCATCTTTCCATTAAGAACAAAGACGGCAGCAGCATCCCCTTGTCGGCCGTTGCTTCGGTTTCCCAATCGTTAACCGATGTGAAAACCGTCTCCAGAACGAACGGCAAAGCAAGCGTGATGATCAATGTGATCAAGACGCCGACGGCAACGATCACGGATGTCGCCAAACACGTAAAAGAGCGCGTTTCCGGCATATCGGCCGTTCAAAGCGGCGATGTCGCGATGTCGCTTCAAACGGACCGCGCGCAGGATCTGAACGGTTCATTAATGGGCCTAGTTCGTGAAGGCTTATTGGGCTGCCTATTCTCCGTGCTCTGCGTGCTGTTCTTCTTCAGAAATGTACGCTCTACGCTATTGATTGCCATTACGCTGCCGATTTCGCTGCTTGCTACGACAGCGATCTTGAAATCCATGGGCGTTACGCTGAACATCTTGACCGTATCCGGACTTATCGTCGCCATGGGACGTATCGTCGACGATGCGATCGTGATTTTGGATAACATGTATAGACGCGTTCAGGAGAACAAAGGTAAACCGGTGTTAGGCGTTTTGTCTTCTTCGGTGGTCGAGATGCTGCCGGCCATCTTCGCTTCTACGGCAACGACGGTAGCCGTATATGTACCGATTGCGTTAGTCGGCGGAATCATCGGTGCGTCTTACTCCGGCTTTGCCTGGTCGGTCGTTATTGCATTAGGCGTATCCTTCCTCGTTGCCATGTTAGTGATACCTGCATTCGCTTATATGGGATGGAGAGATTCGAAGGCGGAAGCGGTCACGCTCGAACCGCTCATGAAGCCGCTTCTTCTATCCGCATTGAAGCACAAGAAAACCGTGATCAGCATCTCGCTGCTGCTGTTTATAGCCGCGGGGGCATTCGCAACGCAGCTTCCGTTCAGCCTTCTGCCAAGCACGGCAAGCGGTCAGGTCGCCGTCAAAGTAGAGCTCCCGAAAGGAACGCCGTTGTCCGAAGTGGACAAAGAAGTCAAGAACGTGGAGGGCGTCTTGCATAATAATGCGAAGATCGCTTCCTACTCAGCGACGTTTGGATCAACCTTCACGCCAACGGCAGACGACGTCTTCGACCAAGGAGGAGGGTTCATTCAACAGCCGAACGTGGCGAATCTGTCCATCCAGTTAAAGAACAAGAAGGATGTCAATACGATCATTCCGGCATTGCAAGCCGATTTGAATCAAGTGGCCCATAATTCGGCGATTACGGTAACGAATCAGAACATCGCCGGCGATGATTCCACCATCAATATCATGTTGACCGGCGCCGATCAAACCACGCTGGAAAACACGGCTCAGCAAGTCCGCACGAAGCTGGTTCCCATTCCAGGTCTGAGCGTGACAGGGAAAACGGATCTGACGAACGGCGTACCGAAATATGCGATCACGATCGATAAAGCAAAGGTGCTGCAGGCTGGCATTAATCCTGATGATATCAATAAACTGTTGGCGCGTTACACGTCCAAAGTGAAAGACTTTGACATCTCAACGTCCACGGGTACGATCCCGGTCGATGTGTATATCGATTCCGTCAAGTCAGGCGTTACGAACGATAATTCGGTTCTCGTGTATACGCCAGAGCAAGTATTGGACTCGATGGCTGCCGAAACGGTAACCGGAAGTGCCGGCGAGACTTATCGTCTGGACCAATTCGCATCGATTCATAAGAGCGACGCCGTGTCTTCTATTCAAGAACGGGACGGTCAGCCATTCTCCGTCGTGCAAGTTCAGATTACTTCAAGCGACATGAGCAAAGTGTCGAAAGAAGTCTCTCAGTCCTTAAAAGAGATGAAGCTCCCGAACGGAGTCACGTATTCGCTTGGCGGCATTACCCAACAAGTGACGCAAATGATTATCGAAATTTCGATCGCGGTCCTTATTTCCTTACTGCTTGTGCTGCTCATCACAAGTTTTGTATTTAAAGGCTGGAAAGCACCGTTTGCCGTATTGATCAGCATTCCGCTTGCTTTGTCCGGCGTCGTACTCGCCTTGTACGCCATTCACGGCCAATGGAACCTCGCCGCATTCATCGGCGTGTTGATGCTAACGGGGATTGTGGTAACGAACGGAATTGTCCTGATCGATAAAATCGAACGAAATCGCAAAGAAGGCATGGGACTTCGGGATGCCGTCATGCAAGGCAGTCTCTCCAGGGTTCGTCCGATATTCATGACAGCAGGGACAACCGTTCTGACTTTAATCCCGCTGGCGTTATCGCACAGCTCCGATACCGTCATTTCGCAGGTGCTCGGCATTGTGGTCATCGGCGGCATGATCACGTCCACGCTCAACAGCTTTGTCGTGATTCCGATTATTTACGAATGGATGCAAGGCAAGGCTGTACGGAACGCGGATGCGGTAAACCGGATGAATGGATTATTTTAGGTTGAAACTACAACTACAGGAAGAGGAGGGGTATCCTTGTGGGATTGGACAACATGGCTCGAACAATATGGCTACGGACTGCGCTGTTCGTCTCGCTAATGCTCGGGATGATACAGGATTTTGCGTACTCGGCGGGGAAGTGCTTGATGATGAGTTGCGAATGCTTTTTCACCGTCCTGGGCCGGTGGCAGCCGGTATCCAGCTCATCAATACGTTTCCGAGCGAAGAAACGCTTACTTCGATCACGGTATGCGGATTCACGGCCTTTTTATTGCTTAGACACGACAGCCATATCCTCGTTTGCCTGCTGGTCGGCATTAGCCGTATTTATTCCGGCGTGCAGTTTCCAAGCGATGTGACAGCCGGTTACGTTTTCGGCGGCGTATGGATAACTTTGAACGTCATTTTGCTTGAAGTTCTGAGGAAGCTTCAAGACAATGGAGCAATGCTAGTAGCGAATTGACGTGAATTCTCCTGGTTCCGTTCCGGTAGGAGTTGAGTGAGCGAGTGGTGGATGAGGAACTGAAGCATATCATTCATCGAGCCAAACGTGGCGATCGGGAAGCTTTTGCGGACTTAGTCCAACGTTTTAAAGGCCATGTTTATCGATATGCGGTAGGGATGTTAGGCGATCGAATGGATGCGGAAGACGTCTCGCAAGAGGCATTTATTAAAGCTTATTACTCCTTATCAAGTTTGGATAACGAGTATGCGTTTTCTTCTTGGCTCCTTCGAATTGCGGGCAATCTCTGCAAAGACCGATTAAAGAAACGCATGAATGCGCCCATTCAAGAAATGAGTGAAGAACAGAACGGGCGGATAGCGGATCAACATGCAGCCGACCCGTTGGAGAAGTTATCCATGGAAGAAGGGCTTAGCAGACTCTCGGTGGGTCATCGGGAAGTTCTATTGTTACATGAAATCCAAGGCTATAATTATGAAGAAATCGCGGAAATGATCGATGTTCCTCTTGGAACGGTGAAGTCAAGGCTGTTTGCAGCCAGGATTAACTTACGGAAAGAATTAAGAAGGGAGGACTGACTGGGAATGACCAAACATCCAGAGGAACAGTTGTCGGCCTACCTCGATGACGAGCTGACTCCAGATGAGAGAAGGGAAATCGAAGCTCATCTGGAGACGTGCGCGTCCTGTCAGGCGCTGCTGGAAGACTTGGCTGGCAACAATGATGACCTCGTGCAGACTTTCAGCCTGATCGAAGCACCCTTCGATCTCGAAGCAAGGGTCATGCAATCCATTGGAGCGGAAGAAAAACGACAATTCGCGTGCAATGGGCGGATTGTGGCTCTTCTATTAGGTTTGTTGACGCTTGGCCTGTTTTATCTGTTAACGGGAGCGATCATCGGTAAACTTATACATGGATGGTCTAAATTGGTGGTTACGCTGATCTATGCAAGTTCGCATTTCATTCTCAGCGTACCCGCCTTAACCGGGGGGACGATCGTCCTCTCCTTATTCATCCTTGTGGCCTCTTTCGTTTCACTCAAACGTCTGCTTCGAACCTCGGCGAGTTGAAAGGGAGGATCGCATTGAAAAAACTATCCTATGCCGGTTGCTTATTCATGCTGTTCATGCTGCTCATACCCGGCATGGCATCGGCGAAGAGTCTTTTTGAACATCAGAACACCACTGTACCTGCAGGCCAGAGCGTTGACGACGTGTACGTCGTCGGCGGCGATGCCGATATCCTCGGACAGGTGCAGGGCATTGTCGTCGTCATCAACGGCAACCTCCATCTGGGCAGTACGGCTAGGGTTACCGGCGTGATCGTCGTGATCGGAGGGAAGGTCGACCAAGATCCGGGCGCTGCTTTGGGGGACGATATCTATGACATTTCGCTGGATAACGCGACGCAAAACAGTTTTCTGATCGGCGGCGGGCTGGTGCTGAGCCTATGGGTGCTGCAGCTGGCCGGGAACCTGCTAATGGTTCTTGTACCGGTCCTGATCAGGGTCCTCGGCAAGAAGAAAATCATCGCTTTTACGGAACGGTATCAGCATGAGTCCCTCGGCAGGCTCTTATATGCCGGTTTTCTAAGCGGCTTGGTTATTGCGGCGTTAAGCGCATTGCTGCTTGTTACCGTGATAGGCATTCCGATTCTGGTGCTGATACTGCTGGCGCTGCTCGTCGCATTGGCTATGGGAATGACCGTCATTAGTTATCGGATCGGCGATATGATCAAGGGCTCGGAACGAATGCCCGATTGGGTAAAAGTGCTTATCGGCGCGAGCATGTTGACCGCGTTTTCGAGTATCCCTCTGATTGGCTGGATCCTCTTGTTGGTCGTTGGATTCGTCTCTTTGGGGATATGTACCCAATGGATAGCGGGGAAGCGCAAGAAAACGAAGAACGATTAGTTCATTAAGATAGCTTGACATAAAGAAACCGCCATCACTCAAGGTAACTTTATGTCGAGCTTTTTTTAGAGAAGCCGAAAATGAAACTATATCCACTTTTTAGAGGTGACTGACATGAGCAAAAGCAAAAAAGTTTGGATTCCTGCGGCCATTGCACTCCTTGCAGCGGTAATTCTTGTCGTCTGCTATTACGTTTACGCTCCTTCCAGGGGAGAGCTCCACTCGCAATTTCCACGAGGCGATAACGGTAGAATGCCTCCCGGCGGGGGACAGCGGCCGGAAAGAGGAGAAGGAGGCGCACTAGATGGTTATTTTTCGACTTTCGGCACAATAGCTATATTTGCGGGAGCAGCAGGCTTCTCCTGGTTTTGGTTTAAGAAAAAGCGGAAGTCGCCGTCGAAGCTTGTAAGGCAGGCTGGAAAGCTGCTTTATTCGCTCCATAAGCTGCTTGGCTGGGGAACCGTCATTCTGATTGCGGTCCATGGCACCTATTTCTTATTTACGAAAATAAACGATGAGCATATTTATACGGGTCTTGCTGGCTTTGCGATTTTGCTCGCTTTGGCCGGTTACGGTTATTTCATCCATAAGATCCGAAACAAATGGATGCGGACCGTGCACCGCACGCTCGGCGTACTTTGGGTTCCGGTGCTCTGGCTGCATGCCGGAGGCTCGGCTTTCCTTGCCGCCGCGGCAGCCCTCGCCGTCGGCGGTCTCGTTTATTTGCTGGATAAGTCGGCGAATCGTGCAAATCAGACCTTGCAAGAGCGATAAAACCGATGCCATTCGTGACCTCATGATCCTTTCCTGATCCGCAGCCCGGCGATTGAGATCGTCCGGGTTTTTTATTAGGTTTCCGACCATCTGATTAACTCTTCGGGCGTAATTCTCCCCAAGACTTCATACCCGTTGCCGAATCCTTTTGGCTTTATGATGACAGCTCCCAGGTTTGGAATCTCGCCAAGAGCCACATCAGGCGGGAAGGTATGAGCAACGATGACTGTATTTGAACCGCGAGCAGGTGGCGTTTCGAATCGTTTCGTTAAATCCGATAATATTTGTTGTTTCTCAACGTTCGGAAGACCTTCTACTTTTAATTTTTCAATGGCGGCTAACTGGGGTTCAATGGTTACGTTTTTTTTGCCGAAAATAATCTCAGCCGTATCCTTTGCTCGACAATAGGGGTCCGATACGACCGGCCATTGAATGGGAAAGGGCTTTTTCCTAAAAGCGTCTCCGATTGCCTGCGCTTGTTCCTTGCCAAGATGACTCAGATTTCGCTGCGTTTGGCAATCATTGAGGTTAAGATTCGGTTGATCTTGGCCAATCGTTGCTTCTCCATGCCGAAAATAAATAATGAACCCGCCCGTTTTCAAATTATCGAGCAGCGCATGCTTGTTTCCAAGGTCGAGGTCGGGATTGCGAGCATCAACTCCCGTAACGGCAAAAAGGAGAAGAAGGCTATAAATTACGAAGGCGATCTTTATTTTAAGGCTTATTTTAAGGTACACAACTATCATCGTCCTTTCGGAATGTATGACTTTCCCATCGTGTTAGTGTTGACTTAAAAGCAAAAGTTTATTATATTATTGGCATACCCCTACGGGTATATGTATTAGTTGAAAAGGGGGTACGCAAGGTCTTTGCTCGAATCCGGAGCAGAATTTTTTTGCTCGAAATTATACCCCATGGGGTATGAGGGAGCTGTGTAGGATTTTAAATTAGAAAGGCAGGAGCCCCATGGATTTGGCATGGATTATGACCCTATTCGTCATTGGCTTCTTGGGCTCATTCATTTCCGGGATGGTGGGGATCGGCGGCTCGATTATTAACTACCCGATGCTGCTCTTTATTCCGTCAGCTCTCGGATTTACGGCTTTTACCGTGCAGGAAGTAACAGCAATCAGTGCAGTACAAGTATTCTTCGCGAGTTTCATGGGAATGCTCGTTTTCCGAAAGCGAGGGCTCGTCGATAAAACCTTAGTTGTTTACATGGGCATTCCCATCATCGCTGGAAGCTTCTTAGGAAGCTTTGTTTCGAACACACTGCCAAGTTCCGTAATCAATATCGTATATGCCATATTAGCTCTGATTGCATCTGTCATGATGTTTCTGCCGAAAAAAGGGATTGACGCACAAGACGTAAACCAAGTGACATTTAAAAAACCTCTAGCCATTGCTTTAGCTCTAATCATCGGTTCTGTTTCTGGCATTGTAGGGGCAGCCGGCGCATTTATAACGGTCCCCGTCATGCTTGTCGTACTCAAAATCCCAACAAGGGTCGCTATTGCTTCTTCGCTCGCCATTACATTTATTTCTTCAATCGGGTCAACGACAGGAAAACTAATGGGCGGACATACGTTATTGTTGCCATCCTTAGTTCTGATTATTGCAAGCACCATAGCTGCTCCAATCGGCGCAAAAATAAGTAAGCATATCAATACAAAGATTCTTCAATGGATCTTGGCTGGATTGATCACTGCTACCGTCATAAAAATTTGGATATCCCTATTATTCTAGGAGGATCAAAATGAGCACAAAAACATATAAAGAACAGCTTCCGACTACGGTTCTTGAAAGGATCAAAGGGAATGAAAAGGTACGCATACTGGACGTTCGCGAGCCCGATGAATGGGAATCCGGACGCATTCCAGGGGCCACGCACATACCGCTGGGTCAAATAAACAGAGCACTAAATGTTCTTGATGCAAAACAAGAAACCATTGTGGTTTGTCGCAGCGTCAAGCGAAGCGAAAAAGCATGTGAATATTTATCTGGTTTAGGTTACAACGTCGTGAACATGACCGGCGGAATGTCGGAATGGTCCGGCGAATTGCAATACGGTAACTAATTCGAGGAGGATATTTGAATGACTACTTTGAAGGTCAACCGAACATTGGAATGCGAAAGACTGGCATGTCCGCTCCCTGTGATTCGTACCAAGAAAGCAATGGAAGAGATGAAAACAGGCGAAGTGTTGGAAGTACGCGCAACCGACAGCGGTTCTGTGGCTGATCTACAAAGCTGGGCGAAGCGCACCGGCCACCAATATATCGGATTGAAGGAAGAAAACGGCGTATTCCGGCATTACATCCGTAAATCGGATCCAACAGAAACCAAAGAAGAACGCAAATTTCCGCATACGATTGACAATGAAGAACTCCGAAAAAAACTTTCAGACGGTGAAAAGTTAACTATCGTAGATGTGCGAGAACCTGCCGAGTATGCTTTCTGTCGGATACCTGGAGCGGAGTCTATTCCATTAGGCGACCTTGAAGAGCGTATCAATGAGCTTGATCCAAGTCAGGAATACGTTCTGGTTTGCCGCAGCGGCAACCGCAGTGATTTGGCATGCCACTATTTGGCGGAGAACGGCTTCATTAAAGTGATAAATGCCGTTCAAGGCATGAATGAATGGACAGGAGAAATCGAAAAGGACGAAATAAATGAGGAGGATGAAAATGACAGCTAGGAGGACGCAAAAAGTATCCGCCAAAGAAGTAACGAAAAGGATTCTTAACCACGAAGATTTATTCATCTTGGATGTTCGGAATGAGTCGGATTTCAGTGATTGGAAAATTGAAGGCAACAGCGTAGAGATCATCAACATTCCCTATTTTGATTTATTGGATGACATGCGTCCCGCTCTGGATAAAATCCCGGCCGATAAAGAAATTGTCGTGGTTTGCGCTAAAGAGGGCTCGTCCATTTTTGTCGCGGAACAACTCGCCGAGGCTGGATTAAACCATGTTTCTTACCTGGAAGGCGGCATGAAATCATGGAGCGAGCACCTTGAACCCGTTAAGGTATCCGATCTATCCGGCGGAGGCGAGCTTTATCAATTCGTTCGTATCGGAAAAGGCTGCTTGTCGTATATGGTGCTCTCGAACGGGGAAGCAGCCATTATCGATACGAGCCGCATGATTGATCAATATGAGCAATTCATGCAAGAAAATAGCGTAAAGCTAGTCCACACGATCGATACGCATCTTCACGCCGATCACATCTCTGGCGGCAGGGCACTGGCTCAGATGTACGCCGCTTCTTATCATTTGCCGCCAAAAGACGCACAGGAAGTAACGTTCGCGTATGAGGAACTAGCGGAAGGTAAAGACATCACGGTCGGTCAAGAAACCATTAAGGTACAGCCTATCTACACGCCGGGACACACCATCGGATCGACGTCCTTCATTATAGACAATACGTATATCTTGACTGGAGATATTCTCTTCATCGAGTCGATTGGCCGTCCCGATTTGGCCGGAATAGCGGAAGATTGGGCAGGAGATCTTCGTGACACCCTGTACGGCCGCTATAAAGAACTTTCCGAAGAATTGATTGTACTTCCTGCTCATTTCGGTAAAATTACCGAACTTGGCGAAGGCGGACTCGTATCCGGCCGCTTAGGAACCCTATTCAGCGAAAATCCGGGACTGAATATTGAAGACGAGAGCGAATTCCGTCGAACGGTAACCGAAAGCCTGCCGCCTCAACCGCATTCATACCAAGAAATTCGCAAAGCCAATAGGGGAGAAATAACGCCGAATAAAGAAGAACAACGAGAAATGGAAATGGGTCCTAACCGCTGTGCCGTTCACGATAAATAAGGAGGAGAAACAATGAACAGCGATAAAATAGTGGATGCTAAAGGCATGGCTTGTCCGATGCCGATCGTAAAAACAAAAAAGTCGATGGATGAACTTCGATCAGGTCAAGTATTAGAAGTGCACGCGACGGATAAAGGTGCCAAAAACGATCTTACGGCTTGGGCTAAAAGCACAGGACATGAATTATTAAGCACTGCGGAGGAAAACGGCGTATACAAGTTCTGGATTAAAAAAGCCTAACATGCAATTTTTTTTGAAAACATTGAATACCCATACTGGTATATGTAAAATGAAGAAGGGACGGGAAATCTTGAAGGATAACATAGAAAAAACGACGATTGTTCTGTTTAGCGGAGAATTAGATAAGGCTATTGCAGCATTCATTATCGCTAACGGCGCGGCGGCATTTGACCAAGAAGTAACGTTATTCTTTACATTTTGGGGGCTGAACGCGCTTCGCAAAGATGAACACGTAGCGGTAAAAAAAGGATTCCTGGAAAACATGTTTGCTAAAATGATGCCTCGCGGGGCCAATAAACTGGGTCTCTCGAAAATGAATTTCGGCGGAATGGGACCTAAAATGATCAAGCATGTCATGAAGAAGCATCATGCGCTGTCACTCCCGGAACTCATTGAATTGGCTAAAGAGCAGGGGGTCAAATTAGTGGCGTGCACCATGACAATGGACTTGCTCGGTTTGCAAAAGGAAGAATTAATGGAAGGCATCGAATACGCAGGCGTCGCTGCATATTTGGGTGATGCCACGGATGCAAAAGTGAATTTGTTTATTTAAGGTATCTCGGATATCATACCTATACCTGTACTCGGATCTGGAGGTTATCTCATGCAATACGATGAAGATGTAAAAAGAAGATTAAAGCGCGTTGAAGGGCAGATACGCGGGGTTTTGAAAATGATGGAGGAGGAACAACATTGTAAGGATGTCGTCGCCCAGTTATCCGCCGTCCGAAGCGCAGCGGATAAAGCGATCGCCTACATCGTTGCAGTAAACCTGGAGAAGTGCATTACGGAAGAAAAAGAAGCCGGCGGAGATACCAGCAAACTGGTCAAACAAGCGGTGGAGCTGCTGGTCAAAAGCCGCTAAATTCGTTCGAGAGATGAAAAAATCATTAGCCAATCAGGCTAATGATTTTTTTGAATTCAAATCGCATGCTGTTCAACAAGTATTACTTTATAGAAGCCTTGTAATGCTCGATATATCCCTCTAATGCAGGAATAAATTCCTTTTCGTAATGTTCATTTGGACAGGACTTTACGATATGGGAAATAAACGAGTTCGATTTATCAGTGGATAGGGTCTCGCCGCAGAGCGGGCATTTTTCTTGCGTTAATTTACTTAAGAGTGACATAAACTCAAACTCCCTCAAATCCGACTTGTATACTATGTATTATAATATGAAATTCGTTCGACGGTAAATAAAAATCTAAAGGACGGGCAAATGAATGAAGCTGCATATTCCGCGGCTTTCGGCTATGATCCGAGACGCCGTTTGACCCTAAGCGCGGTCTGTAATAGAAGCCGTAGGCGAGGAATAAAATTTTATACTGGACAAGTCGAGTACCGATCCGAATCATAACGAACGGAATGCGGGAAGGGGGGAGGCGAATGTGGAGTCGGATGAAGCCGAGGAAGATGTATGCCAGTCTATTTTTATACTCGTCCATAGCCGTATGCCTGCTTACCTTAGTGTTTACGATGTACTTAAGCCGTCTGTTCGTGCAAAGCGCAATGGAGGAAATCCATGCCTCCAATCAGGACAAATTACAGCAGGCCGTGCAAACGTCGGAATTCACGCTGCAGAAATTACGCCAGTTTGCGCTAAGGGTTTATTCGGAAGAAAATATCGCGCTCTGGCTGAACATGAACCAAGACGACTACTCCCCGTTGACGTTGTACAAAGCGGCCACGAGCGTGCGGGAATTCGTGAGCAGCGAACCGTTCATCCAAAGCATCTGCATGTTCAACTTCAATATCAACCAAATTTACTCCTCCTCCGAAACGAGCCTCTATACGCCGCAGGATTTCTACGACCCTTCCATGTTGCACGCGATAAAAAACAAAGGCACGACGCCATACCTGCAATTTTTCGATCACGGCGTTCAGGGCGAATCGTATCTCGCGCTTATCGTGCCGGCAGTCGATCAGAACCGAAATTACAGCGGATACGTGTCGATTCTGTTCAGCAAGCCGCTGCTGAATGAGCATATGCTGCAAATCTCCGAGGATGATCCGAACAACAAAATGATCGTAGAAGGCCCGAACGAGGCGTTCATGCTCGGCAACGCGGATGCGGAATTGGCGTCGGAGCTGGCGAACGCAGACAAGCCCGCATCCGTCTCGGCCTCTTGGGAGTGGGCTTCCGGGGAAGGGACCTGGTCGGTCCAGACGGCATCGCTGCCGGTCGAAGGGTGGCGGGTGTACCAATTATCGCTCTACTCGTCATGGCAAGCCCAAATCGATCGTATCCGGGTGGATATTATCGCCTCTTCCGTCGTCCTTGTCCTTGCGCTGCTGTTGTTTCTGTTCTGGCAATCGTATCGCCGTTTGAAGCCGATAAGCGACTTGACGGCGCGGCTTCAATCCAAGCTAGGGTCCAAGGAGACGATCTCCGATCCGAAGAACGCCGGCAGCGAGATCGACTGGCTTGACTTCGGCTTCGATCGTCTGGTCGACAGGCTCGAGCAGCAGGACTTGTCATTGAAGAGCAGCAAAGCCTTGATTAAAGACGATCTGATCCGGCAGTGGATCCACAGCTCGCAAGCTTCCGGTTCCGGACCCGTCGAGCGGTTTATTCGCGAGCAGACCGCGATTCTTCGTACGGGGCTGTTCCGCATCGCGGTAATCCGTCTGGAATCGTACGGGCGGTTTACGGAATATTACGATTTCACGTCTCGCAAGCTGCTGCGTTACGCACTCGGGAACATGATGACGGAGGTACTGAACAATCACGGATTTGCCGCGGAAACGGTCGATTTCGGTTCCGATCATATCGTAGCGCTTATCTCGGCATCTGCTTCGGGCGAGGAGGAAGCCCGCATCCTGGACGCGTTGAAAG
Organism: Paenibacillus sacheonensis; assembly: GCF_009909195.1. GTDB lineage: Bacteria > Bacillota > Bacilli > Paenibacillales > Paenibacillaceae > Paenibacillus_Z > Paenibacillus_Z sacheonensis. Next base: position 92,469 of record NZ_JAAAMU010000022.1, on the reverse strand, counting down.
ACGTTCGCTTTCAAATCAGGCGCTGGCTGAAGCTGGAGCTGCAGGCGGCGGTCAGCTCCGTGCTTGGTGCAGGGGCCGAGCTTCAGCCGGCCTACGAGCATGTCTACGAACTGACCCTGTTGGGTTTCCTGTGCGACGAGGACCGGGTATTCACCATGGCCGACCTGGACCGGTATCGGCCCGGCGAAGGAAACGAACCGGATGAACGGCTGCTGACGCAAGCCATACATGCCGTACGGTTGGGGGACGCGGCCGCGTTGGAGGCCGATCTGGACAGTCTCACCCGGCAGATGCACGGACTCAGCTATGATGAATGCAAGCTGCAGCTGACCCATATCATTTATTCAATCATGAAAAGCTTTAAAAACGGCAAGACGTTTCAAGGGATGAAGAGCATTCATGTTTTCCTTGACCGGTTTTCCACCCTAGGCGAAGTGAAGACGTGGCTGCTTCAAGAACTTCTGCAGATGATGAATCGGCAGCGTCAGCATAGCGGTTCGGCCCGTAAGGAAGAGTGCTTCGCCGAAATGATGGCCTACGTGCGCATTCATCTGCACGACCCGATGTTATCCGTAGAGGACGTGGCAGAACACGTGAACATATCGGTCAACTACGCCCGGCAAATATTCAAAGCCCATCATCCGCAATCGTTATCCGATTATATAACGGACCAGCGGATCAAATACGCGATGAATCTGCTGACGACGACCGATTGGACGATAGCGGATATTACGGAGCAGTCCGGCTTTCAGACGAAAAGCACGTTTTTCTCGTTGTTCAAGCGGGCCACCGGCATAACGCCGGGCCAATACCGGCTGGAGAAAGCGAAGAAGTAGCATGAAGCGATGCATATCGAACGCATCCGTAAAATCGCTATCGCCCGCATTGTCAACTTCCGTACCGTTTGATGAAAACCGCACTATCCGCAATGCCGTGCAGCCGGGTATGATCGATCACAGCAGCCCGGCAAGCGGATCATGTCGTTGATGCGCCGTGCCGCATCCGCTGCCGGGCGAATCATATCGGGAGGGATTAATCCATGCGATTCTTTAGAAAAGGTCCCTTGCTAGCATCGTTCGCGCTCGCGGTTGTTTTGTCCGCCTGCAGTTCGGGAGGGTCGGCGCCGCCTGCCGAGAACGGTAAATCCAACCTGCCGGCTTCCGAGGACGCAACGTTAAAACCGGTTACGCTCAAAATCATGTTTCCCGGAGATCCGCCCGCGAACTGGGATGAAGTGAAGACGGAGATGCAGAATCGTATGGCCGATTCGCTTAACGTGACGCTGAACGTCGTTTTCATCCCATGGGCCGATGTCCTCCAGAAGCGTCAGGTCGCGCTTTCCTCCGCGGAGGACTATGATCTGATCTGGGATAACAACCCGGTGCAAAATATCGCCGCCGGCCTATACGAGCCGTTGGACGACTTGATCGATCAGTACGGTCCTGACATTAAGGCCGTACGCTCGACGGAGCTGATGGAAGCCAACAAGGTGAACGGCAAGCAGTACGCGGTACCGCTGGAGGTGAACTTCATCCGTCCATGGACGTTCGTCATCCGCAAAGATATTCGGGAGAAGCTTGGCGTCAAACCGATCGCCAGCTATGACGAGCTGATCGACTTCATGTATGCGGTGAAACAGAAGGAGCCGGGGTTGACGCCGTTCATCCCCAACGGCGCCGAGCATATCGGCTTAAAGCTGGCAGGGATGCTCGATCCGGCGGCCAATCTGGCGACGGTGCTCAATTACCCCGGCTTGTACACGAAAGGGAATGACGGCAAAGTCTATAATATCTTCGACGACATGGACCCGCTCATCATGAAAACGTTCGAACAGAACCGCAAGCTTTACAAGGACGGCATATTGGCCAAAGACGCGCTTACGCTGCGCAATTCGGAGTTCACGAAAGGCAAAGCGGCGGTATCCACCTTCAATGACTTCGGGGTCAATCTCAGTACCCGCACCTCGCTGGAAAAGTCGGTTCCGGGTGCGGCCGCGGAGGCGTTCACGCTGTACAGTCCGGACATGAAGCTGAATTCGACCTATAAAGCGGGAAATTTCATCGCGGTTCCGGTCGTAAGCAAAAACAAAGCCCGGGCCGTGCAGTTTCTGAATTGGCTGAATCAGAGGGACAATTACGATCTATTGGCCTACGGAATAAAGGGCAAGAACTGGGAAGAGGCGGGCGAAGGGCTGTATAAGCCGGTTCAAGCGAATCCGTATGCGGGCATCCCGTTCGCTTGGGGCTGGAATCCGAAGCTGGATCGCATCGATGCCAGCTTGTCGGAGGATGTCGTCGCGCTGAACAAGTGGGAGCGGGATCCGAGCTATTTTACGCCTGACGCGCTGGCGGGCTTTACCTTCGATCCGAGCCCGGTCGCCAACGAGGTGGCGCAGCTGAGCAATGCGGGAAAGGAGTTCTACGACCCGATCGTGATGGGCGTGACGGAGCCGAGCGAAGGGATCGCGATGTTTAAAAAAGCGGCATACGACAACGTCAAAAAGGTGCAGGCTGCGTTTCAGAAACAACTCGACGCTTATTTGGCAAGCAAGAAGTAGCAGCACTTTTCATCCGCAACGACATCCATTGGGCCGGCGGCCTTCGGTTCCCCTAAAGGAATTGCAGGCCTCGAGCTTATCAGGTACATCCTTAACGGAAGGCGGGAACCAACCATGGGAATTTGGCGAGAGCTCCGGAAAAACAAATGGCTTTACGCCATGTCGCTTCCCGTTGTCGTCTACGTCTTTATTTTCTCCTACGTGCCGATGTCCGCCCATCTATTGGCCTTTAAGCAGTTTGTTCCCGGAAAGGGGCTTTGGGGCAGCAAATGGATCGGACTCGACAATCTCGCGTTTTTTTTCACGGGCCCTGACTGGCTGGGCGTAACGATCAACACGGTCTATATTAATCTTCTCTTCATTGCAGCCGGCACGATCTGTTCCTTGTGCATTGCGCTGCTCCTGAACGAAATCCGCCGCGCTTATTTCAAGAAGGTGACGCAATCGCTTGTCATCCTGCCGCATTTCATTTCCATCGTGGTCGTGAACCTGATGGTCATCAACTTCTTCAACGGCCAAGACGGGATGATCAATCGGATTTTGGTCCAATTCGGCAATGAGCCGGTTAACTGGTTTCAGTCGCCGGCCGTTTGGCCTTGCCTGCTGACGATCATATTCGTCTGGAAAGGCGCCGGATGGGGCTCGATCATCTACTTGGCGGCCTTGACCGGCTTCTCCGAGGAGTACTACGAAAGCGCCAGAATCGACGGCGCCAAACGATGGCAGCAAATCCGCTACATTACGCTTCCGCTCCTGCGGCCAACGATCATCGTGCTGACGCTGCTGGGCCTGGGGCGTATCTTTTACGGCGATTTCGGTTTGATTTACGGCATTATCGGCGATAACTCGCTGCTCTTCCATTCGACGGACGTCATCGATACGTATACGTACCGCTCGCTCCGGTCGACGAATATGAACAGCTACAGCAATGCCGCCGCCGTCGCGCTGTTTCAATCCGTCATGGGATTCGCGACGATTCTGTTCTTTAATGGGGTCGTCCGCCGGGTCGACAACGATTCGAAGCTGTTTTAGTTCAGGCAAAGGAGGTTCGCCTATGGCGGAGAATTCAACGCATTTGAAGCCGATCAAGCCGCCGAAGCTGAGGGATAGGTCCCAGCTTGCCGTTTCGGCGGCCGCTTATGTTTTTGTCGGCGCGTTTGCCTTGTTCTGTTTCATTCCGTTCTGGCTGGTCTATATCGGTTCGTTTACGGCGGAAAGCCAAATCGTTCAAGGGTTCCGCATGTTCCCGACGGAGTTCTCGCTCGATGCGTACCGGTTCCTGCTGCAGGGCAGCCAAGTTTACGAAAGCGGTTTTGTATCCGTTTTCATTACCGTCGCCGGTACCGCCGGGGCCGTGCTCCTTACGTCCATGTTCGCTTACGCGGCCGCCCATCCGCACGTCAAATACCGTTATGTGCTGTCCTTCTACATTTATTTCACGATGCTGTTCCCTCCGGGGCTGGTGGGTTATTACCTGCTCATCTCCAACTGGCTGGACCTTCGGGATTCGCTGCTCGCCATGCTGCTGCCGTTGCTGTTCTCCGCGTTCAATTCGTTCCTCATGACCTCGTACTTCCGCACGCTGCCTTTTGAACTGAATGAAGCGGCGACGGTGGACGGGGCGCACGAGCTCCGCATTTTTTTCCGAATCATATGGCCGATCTCGATGCCCGTGATTGCCACGATCGCGCTGTTCTATGCGCTTACGTACTGGAATGACTGGTTTAACGCGCTGATGTTCATCGACGACCCGCACCGCCATCCGCTGCAGATGATGCTCCGCAGAATCATTTCCAATTCGCAGAATCTGGACTACCTGAACACGAACGCGAACACGCCTGTCTCCGCGACGGGCGTACAGCTGTCGTCGGTCGTCATTACGATCGGACCGATCATCTTCCTGTACCCATTCTTGCAGCGGTATTTCATTAAAGACATGACGATCGGAGCGGTCAAAGGATAGAAAGGAACGACAACCTCTAAGGGGGAGACAGCGATGCGAGACAGGAAGAAACGGAAAGCGGGTTGGATTGGAAGCTTGATCATGGCGCTCGTCTTGTTGATGCCGGCCATTGCGGTACACCGGGAACATGCGCATGCGGAAAGCGTGCCGCTGAAAACAGGCAACTACTACTACAGCCTTGCTCCCAATGCGGGGCAACTCCCGGATAATGGAGCCGCCGGACTCGTATCTTCGGAGAACGGCGTCATCATGGACGGATTGACGACCACCTACGCCGGGTGGATGGGAAGCGCGACTGCCGCCGGAACCGTTCAAGTCGTCATCGACTTGCTGAAGGATTACCCCATCGATGCCATCAACGTCGTCTTGAACGCGCCGAACAGTTATTGGGGATTCAAAGAACTGACGGTCAAGTACCGCAGCGAAGCGACGATGGATTATTATTATATCGCCGGCAAGTACGTGGCGAGCGGAACCTCTCTGAACAACTCGGTCAATCTGCCGATGGACAACAAGACAGCCCGGTTTATCGTCATCGACATGAAGCGCGCGCATGCCTATCAGCATATCCCGTTGACGGAAGTTCGAATTTATAAGGGAACGGGAGAAGAGGGGACGGTACAAAGCGCAGCCTATACGGTCGAGCAAATGCAACTCGAGTTGAAGAAGGATGCCCTGATGGCGGATAAGTACGGACAATGGGTCTACGAAACGTGGGACGGCAAGGTCGCGTCCGACAATCAGCTGCGGCAGGAATACGCGGCGGAAGCCGGAGCGCTGCAGGACGTAAAGTTGAACAAGTCGAAGTACGACCCGTACGGCGGGATCAAGAACGGCGGGCATTACAAAGAAACCGGTTATTTCAGGCTGCAGCAAATCGACGGAAAATGGTGGTTCATTACGCCGGACGGGTACAAATTTTTCCTGAAAGGCGTCGATGCCGCAAGCATTTGGGAGTGGGGCTACGGGACGCCGTATAAAAAAGCGGACGGCACGCCAAGAAACGTATTCCAGGAGCTTCCCGATCCCGCCGCGTATGCTCCGGCCTATGCCAGCGATATCAATGGGGAAAGAGTCAGCTTCCTCGTCGCGAACATCATGAAAAAATACGGCAGCAACTTCGAGGCGAAGTGGGAGAGCATCACGAAAAAACGGCTGATCGATTGGGGATTCAATGCCTTCAGCAAGTGGAGCAAACCGAGATTCATCCGCGATTTTCCGTATCTCGAGCTGCTTCAGGATCCGATGGATCTAAAGCGCATTCAATGGACCTATGACGTGTTCGACCCGCAAGCGCCGTCTATCATCGAAGCAGCGATCGCGCCGCGGCTGAAAGAAGTGAGAAACGACCGGTGGCTGATCGGTTATACGTACGACAACGAAGCGGGCTGGAACGCCGATATCGTCAAGACCGTCTTGACCTATGGAGCGGACTCCGCGGCGAAACAAGCATTCGTCGACCAAGTCGCCGCCAAGTACAATCAGGACATTATCGCCGTCAACGGGATACTCGGAACGAGCGTCGAATCGTTCGACGACTTGAAGGCGACGTCCATCGACATCGCGAACGTACCGGCCGAGATCGTGTCGGACTACATCCGGCTCGCTTCCAGCACGTACTTCTCGACGGTGAAACGGATTATTAAAAAGTACGATCCCAACCATCTGTTTCTGGGCTCCTCGATCGTACCGACCTGGAGGACCAGCCTCGACTGGGATTCCGCGGCGATGGGCGTCGTGGATGCGTTCTCCGTCGACAACTATTCGAACGATCCAAGCTGGATCGCCAGGTATGCATCGTTCAACAAACCGCTGCTCAACTTGGAATTTACGTTCAGTTCGTCGCAGCACGGCCTGTCTCCGGTCAACGGTTCGACCAGCGTGTCCGGAACCAAGGAGCGAGGGAGCGCGTTCGAAGCCTTCGTGGAAGGCCAGGCGGCCAATCCGTTATTCGTCGGTTCGGGCTGGTTTTCGTATTACGATCAAGCCGTTACCGGGCGGAGAGACAACGAAAATTTCAATCTCGGTCTCGTCAATCAGCAGGATCAGCCTTATACGGACATGGTCCAAATCATGAAAACCGTCAATGCGGGCCTAGATGCGATTCACGAGAACGGAGGATAACGTTCTGGGCAGGATGCCGCAATCGCATGACTACAAAGCCGATCAAGCCGGAAAGGGCATGATCGGCTTCTATCATGAGCAAACCTTAACCTTGCAAACGACCGAAACCTTTCGGCGGCTGCGAACGTTATGAATTGGAACGGTTATCCAGCTCGAAAGGAGACGACATGAACAAGAACATGATCTTAGCCACGGCGTCGCTTCTCGCGCTCGCCGGGTTGTCCGGAGCTGCTTCCCGTGCGGACGCGTCCGCGTTCAAGGACGTGTCCGAAGAGAGTCCGTACTATGCGTACATCGACGAATTGACGGCGCTCGGCGTCGTCGACGGCGTCGCGCCCGGCCAGTTCGCCCCGGAAAGCACGTTGACCCGGGGGCAGTTCGCCAAGCTGGCCGCGGAAGCGTTCCGGCTGCAGGATTCCGGCGGCTCGCTGCCGTTCAAGGACCTCGCCGGCCATTGGGCCGCGCCGTACGTGCGCGCCGCTTACAAGGCAGGCATCGTGAAGGGCACGTCCGCCTCGGCATTCTCGCCGAACCAGCCGGTGAAGCGCGAGGAAGCCGCCGCGATGGTATGGCGCTACGCCAAGAAGCTCGGCTTGAAGCTCTCGGCCGCGCCCGCCGTGAGCGACAAGCCGGACGCCTGGGCGGCGGAGGGCGTCGGCGCCGCGATCGCCAACGGCTGGCACGGCGTGGACGCCGCGCAGAGCACAGGGACCTGGACGTACCGCCCGCAGGCAGCCATGAACCGCCAGGAGGCGGCAGCGCTGATCGACCTGGCGATGAAGGACATTCCCGGGAGTTTGGCGAAAGCCGGCCTGAACGATCCGCTCGACGATTTGAAGCAGCTGCACGACCGATCGAATGTCTATGTGGCTGCGAACAGCCCCGAATACTTCGGCGGCGACGGGAAACGCGCGACGCGCTCGACGACTGCGCCGGGGAGCGTCGTGTATCATACCGGCTACGACATGACGTCCTTCCAGACGTCCAGCTACTACTTCACCGGCATCGCCCTGGAGAAGAACCGGTACTTCGCGTCGGCGGACGGCAAGACCTACAAGGAAGTCGCCGCCTCGTCGTTCCCGGTCGGCGTCTCGTCGGGCAGCTGGCAGCAATACGCCGAAGAATCGTTCGCGCTGCCGGCGAAGACGCGCTATCTGAAAGTCGAGCTTCGGGGCGCCGCCAAAGCCTGGTCGCCGCAGCTCGCCAAGGTGCTGATCAACCGCGCCACGGCGACGGTGTCAGCCAAGACCTCCCGCGGAGCGGACGGGCTGCAGGTCGAGTTGTCCACGCTCTCGCAAGGCGCGCCGATTTATTATCGGCTGAACGGCGCTTCGCCGTATAAGCCTTATACCGGTCCGGTCCGGCTGACGGACTATGCCGTTCTGGACGCGTACGCGGTCAAGGACGGCAAGGTGCCGAGTCCCGTCAGGACGTACAAGCTGAACGGCCGAACCGATTTCGCGGTCGACGCGTTCGGGCAGGTAGCCGCGGCGAATTTCCCGGAGAAGGTGACGAGCGACCAGGCGCTGAAGGCGGATGCGTCCGCGGACGCCGCCTACTACGGCGGCCTGCAAGCTCCGGCCGGCTTGGACCGTTACGGCGGCCTGGCAGGAAGCGCGGCCAAGTACGGCCTCAAAGGCACCGGATATTTCGCGATCCGGCAGGCCGGCGGCCGCACGGTGATGACGACGCCTACCGGCGACGTCTTCTTCAGCCTCGGCATGAACGGCATTCAAACGAACGAGACGTACACGAAGGTCGCGGGCCGCGAGGAGCAATTCGAATGGCTGCCGCTTTACGACGGCGCGTACCGCCCGGCGTTCGTGCCGTCCGATTCCGGCAGCTTCTCGTTCTACATGGCGAACAAGTACCGGAAAACAGGCGCGTTTCCGACCGACGCGGCCTTCTACGCGGAAGCGGTTCAGCGGCTGCGCCACTGGGGCTTCAACAGCGCCGGCGGCTACTCGCCAGAGCAGTACGCCAAGGCGAACGGCTTCCCTTACGTGCGGATGCTCCCGCTCGACATGGATTGGGCCAAGCTCGGCGGCATCTCGATCTTCGACATCTTCGCGCCCGGCGCCGAGACGAAGATCGACCAGGCGTTCGCGAAGGCGGTCGCGCCGAACAAGAACGATCCGATGCTGATCGGATATTTCATGGGCAACGAGTACGATTATCACAAGTTTTACGACGTCGTGCCGAAGCTGAAGGGCTCGGCGGCGATCAAAGCCCGCCTCGTCAAGCTGCTCCAGGACAAGTATCAGAAGATCGATGCGTTCAACGCGAGTTGGGGCACGAGCTTCAAATCGTTCGCGGAGCTGCGGGACGCGGCGCTTCCGGTCTCGACGTCGGCGTCCTGGAAGGACATGGACCAGTTCTTCCGGTTCTACCTCGACACGTTCTACGGCACGGTCTCGCGCGTCTACCGCAAGTACGATCCGCATCATCTCCTGCTCGGGGACCGGTGGATCACGACGTCGTTCCACAATGCGAAGTTCCGCGACGTGCTGGCGGAGGTGGAAGGCAAGTATTCGGACGCGATCAGCATCAACTACTACTCCTACAAAATCGAAACCGACCTGCTGAACGAGGTCCACGCGAAGTCCGGCGGCAAACCGGTTCTGATCAGCGAATTCGGCTACGGCACCGGGGAGCAGGGGCTGGCGCCGCTGCTGCCGAACGCGGCCGCGAACCAGTTCGAGCGGGGCATGCGTTATCGCAATTACGTGGAAGGCGTGGCGAGCCTCGGATACGTGGTCGGCGCGCACTGGTTCAATTACGTCGATCAAGCCGCGACGGGCCGGTATTGGCAGGGCATCGGCGATTGGGCGGAACATTACAATTCCGGCGTCCTGAACGTCGCCGACCGGCCGTACAAGCCGTTCCTGACCGGCGTCATGCAGACGAACGACGAGATCTACAAGGTGCTGTTGGGCGAACGGCCGAAATTTTATTACGATTTTAACCCAAAATGATCCAGGAGCCGCATCCGACAAGGAGGCGGCTCTTTTTCGCCAGCCCGCTGTCATGCGTTGCGCCGGCGATGGCGCGTACGTCTAGTAAAGAAAGCGGGAGAGGCTAAAACAAGACGAAAAAAACTCCATTCATCAGAACGGAGTTGGAGGTTATTATTTAGTTGAGTTTGGCCCCAGCGGTTACTCGCCGATAGGTATTCACAGGAGACGCCGCCCGTGGCGAGGCATCCGCAACATGCTGAGGCATCCGATGGATGGGTCTGGCAGCCCAAGCTTATCGCTATCGGGGAATGTCGGCTTAGTTGTGAAAAATCAACCAAGCGACCAAAAGCCAGAATGGTGCGACCAAAAGCGAACCATTAATCAAGCCGGTCGTGAATTTCCCTCTGCGCCTTGTCGATCCGTTCTCGATGGTTGCCGTTGCGGCGAAAAACGAAGAGTGAGTCCTAATACCTGCTTTAAACAAAGGGGCGTCGATCGGTTTGCGATGAATGATTCTCATAAAGGTAACCCTTCTTTCCTGATATTTCATGACTATAGTCGCGCGAATGAATCGTTATCCTTTATATCGGTCGCGAATGAATAGGAATGAAGTCCTTTTTAAACAAAAATTTTAAAAAATATAGGCGTGTTAACAGGTGCCTAGAGACACTTGTCTGACGTGAGAGTCTTATGAATCGAGCTTTGTGACTGGAAACGGCAAACAACGCTTTCACCTGCATCATAATACCATGACGAAGGAAACTTAAAACAGTAAATCGATCTTAAGCCAGTCGCCGATGCTACTCGATTGCGCTACGATTATATGAAGCGAGACCTGACTGTAGTCGAAACGAGTATGGTAACGATAGTGAAGCGAAGGAGGATGCATCTTGAATAACGAGAAATATGCAAACATGCTGATCATGCCGGAACTTAACACGATCGGGAAGCGATTGTTTCCTTTCGGCCTATTGTCGGAGCTAAGACAGCAGACCCCTGTCCGGTACGATAGCGTTCGAAATTGCTGGGACGTCTTCTCGTATGGAGATGTCCAGCGCATCCTGAAGGATCCCAAAACATTTTCGTCCGTTAGAGGAGCCGCGGGAGGCCAAAATCTGCTGTTCATCGATCCGCCGAAGCATAAGCAGCTGCGCGATCTCGTCAACAAGGCGTTTACGCCAAAAGCGATTCAGGGGCTGGGGCCGCGTATTGAAGAGATTTCCGCGGATCTGCTGGATGGCGTGGACGGAGCGGCAATGAATCTGGTGGGCGATTTCGCCACTCCGCTGCCGGTCATCGTCATCGCCGAGCTGCTCGGAACGCCGGCAGAGGACCGGGCTCATTTCAAACGCTGGTCCGACATTCTCGTCGAAAGCGCCGAGGACGAGTCTGCCGAAGCATACGAGGCGATCATGCGGAAGCGTTCGGAGGCGGTGCAGGAGCTCGCCCAATATTTCGGGCAGCTGATTCGGGTCCGCTCTAGAATGCCGAAGGATGATCTGATCTCTGCCTTGCTCGCTGCCAAAATTGACGGGGAGCAGCTGACGGAACAGGATGTCATCAGTTTTTGCGTGCTGCTGCTGGCCGCCGGCAACGAAACGACGACCAATCTGATTGCGAATGGAATGCGCGTTCTGTGCGAGCAGCCCCAGTTGCAGGACGAGCTGAACCGGAGTCCAGAATCAATCCCCGGCTTCATTGAAGAGACGCTTCGGTATTACCCGCCGATTATTGCGATAGGAAGGACCGCGACTATGGAAGTCGAGGTCGGCTCGCAGCGATTCATTACGGGCGACCAGATTATTGCTTGGGTGGGAGCGGCGAACCGTGACGAATCGGTCTTTGCCGCACCCGATCGTTTCGATCCTCGCCGAACGCCAAATCCACATATGTCCTTCGGCTTCGGGATTCATTTCTGCCTGGGTGCGCCGCTCGCTCGATTGGAGGGCAAGATCGCGCTCCAAATGCTGACGGAGAGGTTCGATCATATCCGGCTGTCAGAAGGAAGCGACTTGGTGCCGATTCGAAGCTCGTTCGTCTTCGGCGTTAAAGAGTATCCCATCTCATTCGTTCGACGATCCTGACGAAAGGAAGCATTCGTTAAGCTAAATGTAATGAATTGAAATTAGCGGGGAGCGAAATTGGGTGTTAAACGATTCTTCGGCTATTATCGAGCAATACATACGGAATCTAGACAGATATTCAATCGAGCAATTGCGTTATAAATGCAATGAAGACGTGTGGTCGGTCGGGCAAATGTATATCCACGTGATCGAAGTGGCGAAAGAGTACATCGGACATGCTGAAACATGCGCCAAGGGAACGCACGAAGTACCTGAAGGCAAGACGGAGGACGGAACGAAGGCGCTTGCCGCAAGAGAGTGGCCCAATATCCGCGTGAAACTTGACCAACCGGTCAACGAGACCCGAAACCCCGAAACTAAGGATGAAATCATAGCCGGCCTGGAGCAGGTGCTTGAGAAGTTGGCTTACTGGGCGGGCTATGTAGATGAAGCGAATCCGGCTTGCAAGGTGCGCCATGGCTGGTTTGGCTGGCTCAAAGCCCGTGATTGGTTTGAGATGGTCGGCATGCACAGCAGGCATCATTTGCGTCAGAAGGCGAAGCTGGACGAGAAACTGGCAGAGGCAGGTATTCGTTAACCGGATTTTTCACTCTATACTTTTTCAGTATTTTCTTCATACAACAGCTCTCAACCGGTCAAAGAAAGAAGAAAGCCACTCCGAGGAGTGGCTTTTGCTTTTGAATAGATGAAAGAGCTTTAAGGTATGGTGCCGTATGGTGTCCAGGTTAAGTGCATTCAGGGCAGTCCTTATGATGCATCGGAAAGCTTGGCAGATCAAGGGCCTACGCGAATGTAATCGACATCGTATGTCCCCGTAGCATTACCCGGATCGAAACGGAATTGCTTGATCGTCCCGTTCCAATTGGCGACGCCCGTCATATTGAAATCGTATACGGTATAATCGCTGTTCGCCGTTACGCCGAGGTTAAGAACCTTATTCTCGCCCCAACTCGTGTCCGAGTTCGTGATGAAGTACAATTGGCATCCCGCGGCGCTCGAAGCATTCTTCATTCGGACATAGACATGCCCGTTGCCGCTGGCGGCAATCCCCAAATTATTCGCGGAATAGACGCCGGGATCCGTTCCGGTCGACGTGATATGCAAGGAGCCGCTCGATACGGTCGTCGAAGCGTCCGTTCCGTTCGTCCAGCCTTCCGAATCGCTCGTCACGTTGAAGTTCCACTCCGCCGCATAGCTGCTGCCGGAAGTCGGCGAGGCGGATGCTCCGCCGGAATTGCCGCTCTCGCCGTAGCTATTGACCGCCGTTATCACATAATAATAGGTCGTCCCGTTCGTCAGGCCCGTGTTCGTGTAGCTTGTGGACGTCACTCCCGTGGCCACCGTCGTGCCGTACGTTCCGGATGTCGTTCCCCGTTTGATCGTATAGCTGGTTGCGCCGGCGCTTGCCGCCCAGCTTAACGTTACTTGAGCATTGCCGGCTGCTGCCGAAAGACCCGTCGGAGCGCTTGGCACGCTGCCGCCTCCGCCCGAGCCTCCCATTTTGACGTAGTCCACGTCGACCGTGCCGGAGTTGCCTACGATGTCGAGGCGGAGCTGCTTGATCGTGCCGGACCAACCGGATACACCGCTCATATCCACATCGTACACCGTATAGCCGCTGTTGGCGTTGATCGGGAACACGAGCGCTTTGCCTGCGCTATAGCTCGTATCGCCGTTCGTGACGAAGAACAGCTCGCCATAAGCGCAGCTCGTATTGTTCTGCATCCGGATATAGACGTGACCGTTGCTGGCCGGCACCCCGAGGCTATCCGGGGAAATGACGTAAGGATCCGCGCCCGTCATCGTGATGTGGAACGAGCCCGAGGATACCGAACCGGACACGTCGTGGGCAAGGCTCCAGCCCTCCAGACCCGATCCGTCGAAGTTCCATTCAACGGCATAGCTGCTTCCGGAAGTCGGCGTTGCCGAAGCATTGCCGGAATTACCGCTTTCTCCGCTGCCGTTGACTGCTGTGACGACGTAATAATAGGTCGTTCCGTTCGTTAATCCCGTATTCGTATAACTCGTTGAAGTGACGCCGGTAGCGACGGTCGTCCCGTAAGTGCCGAGAGTCGTTCCTCTTTTAATGTTATAGCTTGCAGCGCCGGAACTTGACGTCCAACTCAATGAAACTTGCGCGTTTCCCGGCGTTGCCGATAAGCCCGTCGGAGCGCTCGGAGCGCTGCCGCCATCGCCGCCCGATCCTCCCATCCTCACATAATCGTAATCGATGCTGTCCGCGTTTCCGGCGATATCGAGACGGATTTGCTTAATCGTGCCCGTCCAGCCCGATACGGCGCTCATATCAACGTCGTATACGGTGTAACCGCTATAGGCGGAAATTGTATACGTACGCGATTTTCCTTGCGAGAAATTCGGATCGCCCGTCGTCGTGAAGAAGATTTCTCCCCATGTCGCGTTCGAATTGTTCTGCATTCTAAGGTAAATGTGGCCGTTGCTGGCCGAGACGCCGAGATTGTTCGGCGATATCACGTAAGGATCGCCGCCGATCTGATTGACGTGGAATGCACCGCCCGATACAGAGCCCGATACGTCGTTAGCGAGACTCCAGCCTTCGAAGTTGCTGGCCGTATCGAAATTCCATTCGACGGCGTAAGAAGACGCGGTGGATGACGGAGCAGCCGACGCCGGGGAGGAATTACCGCTTTCCCCGCTGCTATTTACGGCTGTTACGACGTAATAGTAAGTCGTCCCGTTCATAAGGCCCGTATCCGTGTAGCTCGTGGATGTTACGCCAGTCGCCACCGTAGTACCGTAGATTCCGGGAGACGTTCCGCGCTTGACCGTGTAGCTCGCCGCGCCGGCGCTTGCCGTCCAGCTCAGATTGATTTGCGCATTGCCGGCGCTCGCCGTCAGGCCCGTAGGCGCTCCGGCGATACCACCGAACGAAGTATAGGCAACGGCCGGAGCCCAGCTGACCATATCCGCCGTGTTGTTGGCCGCCCCGTCGACCTCGAAACGGATCACGTCGCCAGATGCGACGGAAACGTTGTCCAGCACTTGCTCGACGCCGTTCTTGTCATTATAGGAAATCGATTGATCGCCGCCGGAAGGCCAGATGCGCGTGCCGTTCTTCGTAATGCGCGCGACGATGCCGTCTCCGCCGGAATAATCCGATTTCATTAAACGTCCGCGGATGCTGATCGAGCCCGAAGCGGAAGCCGTCCATGCGCGGGCGATTTTACCGCTTGCGCCCGGCGTCTGTTCGAACTGCTTGACGTTCGGAACGGCCGTCGAAGAATTGGTCTGCCAAGCTTTGGCCGTCGTGTCGTAATATGAGAGGTTCGACCAGGAAGAGCCGTTATACGATTGGTAGGACCAGTTATTGGCGCCCTGAGTGCCGCCGAATTGGATGATCGAAGGATAGATGTTGAATTTGGAAATGAACTTGTTGTTCGTAACGGTCATTCCGCCATAGCTGCTGCCGCTTTCGGTCAACAGGAACGTGGAATCCGAATAGAGATTATCCCCGATCCGCCCGTTCGGCGTTACCCCGCTGCCCGCGTTGCGAATGGAAGCGCCGTTATCCACCATGACGTTGCCGTCGATATGCAAATTGTCCAAGTGATTCGCGATGGAGCCCCCGATTGTGGAAAGAAAAGCGAGAATGGATGGCCCTGCGCCCGTGTGATTGCCGAAATAGTTATTGTTCATGTTGATGTTTACGTTGCTGTGCTCGTAATCGACCGCGACTTGGTCCGGCGAGCCGGTATTCGGTACGTTCGAGAATTGATTGTTGTAAAAGTTGCCGTCCTTGGTGAAAATCATGATGACGGAAGCCGTACCCGTGGCCGAAGGACACTTGCCCCCTTCATCCAAGATGGAGTTCATGATCGTAAAGCCGTAAACCCCTTTAAGAGCGAGGGAGTCGTCGCATCCCGTCATCCCGCCGCCTTGGTCGTTATCCCGGAGGTCAAGATGGTTCATGACGACGTTGGTCGCGGCATCATGGCGCTGGACGTCAGACGTTACGTAAGTATAACCGCCGCCGTAAAAGTCGATGGATATCGAGTCCAGGTTATTGTCGCCCTGAATGTAATCGAATAAAATATTATTGATTACGGTGTTGTTCCACGGAAATTCCGCGTATCCGTGCTTAAGCGTGATCTCGATGCCCGCGGAGTTCCAAATATAGTCGCCGCCGCTATTGTCGATTCCGCTTCCCGATCCTTGATGGATTCCTTTGATGTGGTGAACGTAGATGTTTCGGAATTCGAGTCCTTGATGGCCGGAAGTCGTATAGCCGATCAGAAGTCCCGTCCCCGCGTTGCTGAGCTCGAGATCCTCGAATTTCCAATAATCCGGGTTCGTCACCCGGATCGCCCGGTCGGATTCGCTTCCGTTACGGGAAATGATCGGCCTCGCGCCGGATCCGTAGGCGCCGATTTTAATCCAGTTGTTCGATGCGCCCGTTCCTTGCACGACCATCTGCTGATTCCATGTCGCTCCCCGGGCGAGCAGGATTTGGTCGCCTTGGCCGAACGTTCCGATATTGTTGATCGGAGTAAACGAACAGAAAGGTTGTCCGGTCGAAGTGCCCGATCCGGAGTCGCTGCAGTTCGAGCCTGATTTATTGTTGACGTAATAGGTCGTGTTGTTGGCTGACGCCGATTGCGAGAATAAGAGGTAAGTCGCCGCTAAAAGAAAAATCGTTAATGCCGCTGCCCTATAAGCGAAATGGGTGCGATTGCTTGCGATAACCATAAAATCAATACCTCCTCATGTTTGAATTCATCGTTCCGATGACTTAAGCTCGGCTTCGATTGCAAGCAAAACCGTTTTTGCGCTCCTCACCTCCGTATTAACGTAATCGAAAGTTGAAAAAAAGGAGTGCCCCCAAATCTCAACGTGTTAAGGACTGCCGCCAAACACCGAGAGGAAGGAAGAACTCCAGATCTATAGTATTCAACAAGAAAGCCTATATTCCTAGAAGGTTTATTAGAGAAGCTCGATACCGCCGAGAGAGGAAAATTCGAATTTTACTTGGTCTGCCGTGAGGATGTTAAGAGAGCCGTAGTCTTAGCCGAAGTTACGAAAAAAGCCAATCAGATCAAAGTCGATCTGACTGGCTTATTCGTTCATTCGTTTTGCAAATACGGCTGCGAGCTTCATTCTGCTTAGCGAGAGCGACTGCTTCCCGAATCGTGACGCTTAAGAACGCGCGGACGCTGGATCAAGTTTTTCTACGCTAATTTTTCGATGACGACAGAAGCGCTAACAGTCGGCGTGCCACCGCCGATAGCGTTTTGCAAAACTTGCGTCCCCATGTTATCGATTCTGTTCAACGTCAGAATGCCTCCGGCTGACAAGTTCGCGATTACCTGGCCTTGGTAAGGATTATTTCCAGCGCCGGAACCGTAATTACTGCAAGGAACGAGCGTGGCCGGAGCGGGTCCGGCAGGGTCGAAAAACAACCCGAAAGCGCTATCCCCGGCCGTAGGAAACACTTCCCAGCTTATATTGTAAGTACCGGTCTCGTTGATAATAATGTTGGACGGCGGAGCAAACGTTACCGCTGTCGCGTTAATCAGCGAATCATTGAAAGTAACGGCTCCTCCTTGCCCTCCCGGAACCGGGGCGGCCGTCACGTTTTGTTCTACGGTGCTGCAAAAAAAGGCAAAGTCGGCCATGCCGCCAGCGGGGCCTTGAGGACCGGTCGCGCCTTGTATACCTTGAGGGCCTTGGGGACCAAGTGGACCTTGCAGCCCCTGGGCTCCTTGAGGACCTTGGGGACCTAGTGGACCTTGAGGGCCTTGAGGGCCTGGCACCGGTGTTACGTTTACGTTAGGGGCTGGGCATGCTACTTTAACGATTTTCTTTTTAATGATAATATTCTTTCTTTTTTTCTTGGGTTTACATACGACAACAATCTTTTTATGACATCTTTTTTTTGAACAATTCAATTGAGCACCTCCTAATTAGTTACAAATCATCGTACGTCAATCGCATTGGAAAGGGATGTACGATAACCTATTGGTCTAGGAGACACTCATCTATTTTTGGAAAAAGAGGCTGCCGCGTAAGGACAATAGCTTAGTTTCATGGAAAAACATCCACTCAAATCTACGAAAAATAAATAGACTGATAGGTTAGTAGTTGCTCGATTGAAAGAATCGATGCGCGTATTTTCTGCCGATTCAACAGAATTGATGAAGAGGAATGAAGCCGAAAAATTCGAATTGACGTATGCGTAAGACAATGAGGCCATTGAAAAAACAAACGCTGGCGATTTTTAAAGGGGTATCTTGCGCCGACTAATCGGAACAACGCGGAGTCGGCTGAGCGAATAAGAGTGGAAGAAAGCAAAACAAAAGAGCCATCCTTTAAGGAAGACTCCTATTGTGTACCTCGTTTATCATGCGGCTAGAATTTATCCTCCATAAAGTAAGTTCCCCGGAGGCCAAGCATTGCCTTATCCATAAATTCCATTGCATCTTAAAGATACAATCTGTGCTGCGCAATAGCATCATGCACTTTTTTGCCCATGCTGCGCGTAGTAAAAGGTTTCAACAAGCGATCATGGATGGCGACTTGCCTTCGCATGTCTTGCAAGATACGCGGCTTCATTTTAGATTGTTTAATGATTCGTGTTTTGGAAAAAGCTAAAGCAATGTATAGTTGGGCTAATAAGGTTGGACCGTGCGGAATTCAGGAGGCGATCGCGAGCAAATGTTAGATAAACGATACTATTTATCAAAAATGAGCATTTTTGATGCGCTGACGCCTGATGATTTAATTGAACTGGACCATATATCGCCGATGACGCATTTTAATGCGATTCCGAAAGGAAATATTATACAGAAGCCAGATAATGCCCGGGACGGATTGTATTTCATAAAAGAAGGAAAGGTTCGCTTGTATAAAACGACTTCGGAAGGAAAGCAATTCACTGTGGTGATTTTGGGCAAAGGAAATGTTTTCGGGGAAATCGATACGTTTTCTTTCGGAACGAAAGGTTTTTACATCGAAACAATGGATGAAACGTTGCTTTGTTCGGTGTCTAAACAAGATTTTGAAAATTTCCTGGCTGAACGGCCGCTGCTCGCCATGAAAATGTTGGCGGAATTGAGCAAAATTCTTAAGGATAAGGATGAGATGCTTGAGAAGTTAGCCCTTGGCGATGTCCGAGAACGCATAGTCCATCTGTTACTCAAACTTTCCGAACGTTTCGGAATCGAGGAAGAGGGAAAAGTAAGGATCGACTTGCCTATGACGCACCAGGACGTTGCCAATATGGTGGGTGCCACTCGCGAGGCAGTCTCTATAATCTTGAAGAGCCTTGCGAAGGACAACGTGATTCAAACTGGAAGGAAAACGATTTCAATATCACAAGTGAAAGCAGCGGAAATTCTCGAGTTAACATACTCGTAAAGAAGACAACACGTACATCTAGAACTATTGGAGATGCTTTTCAATTCGGCCATCGTTGAAAATCGAAAAAG
Organism: Paenibacillus sacheonensis; assembly: GCF_009909195.1. GTDB lineage: Bacteria > Bacillota > Bacilli > Paenibacillales > Paenibacillaceae > Paenibacillus_Z > Paenibacillus_Z sacheonensis. Next base: position 73,321 of record NZ_JAAAMU010000022.1, on the reverse strand, counting down.
CGACTGAGCAGGAGGCAATCCTGCTCGGTCGCTTTTATTTTCGGAGAAAGTTGTCTTCGCCAGAGGCTTATGACTTCATTGTTTAACCTAATTTAATGCCAATCGATGCATTGTCGTCGGGCGTTCCTAGCCAGTACCCATACGCGATGGCTACTTGCACAAAATGGTTCAACACTTCCGGAGAAGGAGGACCCGGTGGAACGGAATCCGACGGACGGCCGATTTCTACGAAGAAGTCTCCCATTTTCGCCGTCGAAGCGACGACCAAGGTCACGGTTTCGTTCGTGGCATTTCGCCAAGCATGCTTAACGTCCCCCGGAATGTCGACCGTTTCGCCGGCTCGAACGGTTTGCCAGCTGTCGTGCGTGAAGGCTTCAAGTTCGCCTGAGAGAACAACAAACGTTTCGCGATCATCGTGACTATGAACGGGAACGACAACGCCTGGTGGAACTTCTGCCTCCATGAGGCTGTAATCTCGGTTTTTCGCTAGATCCGTCAATAGCTTGATGCGTGGTCCCATAACATCCAAGAAAGTCGACATACTATAATCCTCCAATGATTTTTGTTTTGAATGGCTTCTTCAAACGATGGCTGACTTCTATTGAGCAGCATTAAAGTGTTTCAATGTGTTACGCAGTTTGTTTCGCAACACAGCTACCTCATCGCTCCTTTCTTGTCTGCTCTCTATCTTAGCCGCAGGCGTTCATTCCATCTGTAATGTGTTTCACAAAAAGGCTTTGTAATCCGGATTACAGAAGAGGAAATAATGGTCGTTTATGATGAATGTAACAGAAAAACTTTTGAAGCTTTGGATAGGAAGGACGCCGTTACGATTGATACGGGGAAAGCGAGTCGTTAAACGACTTTATTTAAGATGTGATCTTCAAAACAAAAATGCGCCGAACTGGCGGGATATCAGCGGAGAGACTGGGGAATGTTTAAAACATATGAAGAGCGTTATAAGAAAGAAATCGTCGATTTAATCCTGCACGTTCAAAATTCTGAATTTGAATTGAATATCAACATTGACGAACAGTCCGATATTCTAGACATTCCAACGCATTACTTAGCAAACGGAGGAAACTTTTGGGTGGCTTTGAACGAGGCGAATGAAGTAATCGGATCCATCGGATTGCAGCAGCTCACAAATGACACTTACGTCTTGAAGAAGTTTTTTATTTACAAGGATTACCGGGGCAAGGGTTATTCGGTTGGATTATTCAATGAATTAGTCCATTATGCGAAATCCCATGGAATACGGACGGTAATTTTAGATACGCCGGCTATTGCTCTGAGGTCGCATCGTTTCTATGAGAAAAATGGATTCAAGGAAATTGCCAAACCTGACTTGCCGGTTCCTTACGCCTATCCAGACCGGTTTTCATTACTTTACCGTTTAAACTTATGACACTTTTCCATTCGTAATATAGATTACAGATTAAGCGCTGCATGCTGAGCTAAGATGGCCGCATAACAAGGAGGGATACGCAATGAATAGAATCGAAAACCAAGCACAGTTTCAAGAACAAATCGATCAAGATAACTATACCATTATGAAATTTGACGCCACCTGGTGTCCGGATTGCAAGAATTTAGATCGTTTTATCGGAGATATCGTGAGCGAGCATAATGACAAATCCTTCTTCGCCGTCGACTCGGAGCAATTTGATAGGCTTGCGGAAAAATACGACGTTCGAGGAATTCCGAGCTTGCTCGTGTTTAAGAATGGACAGAAATTGGACCATTTGCATAGCAAATTCGCAAAAACGCCGACCCAAATCCGGGAATACCTGAATAAGCTCGTTTAGGTGATTTATATTACGGAAGAATTATTCCTCTAGGATTATGATTGATTCATCCTTTCGGAGCCGCGGGATGGCGTCAAGCATGACCATCGTTAATCCGTACGCCAAGAAGGAATCACGGAAATATTATACGATTCAAAACAAACTAGGAGGAATAAACATGTCCAATCAACTCGTCCAACTAAATATTCGGTTCAAAGCAAAACCGGGGAAAAAAGAAGAATTCCGCAAGGAGTTGTCATTCCTAATCGAAGAAATGTCTTCCGAGAAAGCATTCATCAGCGCTATTGTTTCCGATGATTTGGATCAGCCGGATGATCTGATTATTTACGAAACATGGCAAGGCACGAGAGATAGCTGGCTGGCGGAAGAACTTATAAAACCGTACCGTAAGAATTACGAAGGAACGCTGGGCGATTTAATTGTGGATAGAAACATCAGTTGGCTGGAACCGAAGGCTGAATGGGGAAGCCAAATAACGAACGTGTAAGTGAGCGTTATAAACTTTTAAACGATGCAATCCTATAAAATATTCCAAGGGAGCGAGACATAACATGGGGAAATTTGAAGGCAAGGTAGCAGTCGTCACCGGAGGTACTAGCGGTATTGGACTTACGACGGCACAACGGTTCGTTGCGGAAGGGGCACATGTATTCATCACCGGCCGCAGGCAAAGCGAACTGGACGCAGCATTGAAATTGATTGGGGAGCGGGTTACCGGCGTTCAGGGCGACATATCTAACCTCAATGATTTGGACAAGCTCTATGAAACGGTAAAGCAAGAGAAAGGACATTTGGATATTCTCTTCGCGAACGCTGGGCTTGGCAGCATTCTGCCTTTGGGTCAGATTACGGAAGAGCAGTACCGGACCACCTTTGACGTGAATGTAAAGGGTACGCTGTTTACCATCCAAAAGGCGTTGCCGCTGTTTCCGAATCAGACCGGCTCGATCATCTTGACCGGCTCTACGGCTGGCACGATCGGAGACGCAGGGTTTAGCGTTTATGGCGGAAGCAAGGCAGCTCTTCGACAGATGGCGAGGAACTGGATTATGGACATGAAGGGCACCGGAATAAGAATCAATGTTTTAAGCCCAGGCATGGTCTATACGCCGGCTTACGATGATCTATTTGGCGAAGCGCTGGATCAAGTTCTAGAGTCTGCAAAAAATACCGTTCCGATGAGCCGCGTGGGTAAGACGGATGAAATCGCCAATGCCGTAATGTTCCTGGCCTCCGAGGAGAGCAGCTATGTAAATGGCGTGGAATTGTTCGTAGATGGCGGAATGGCTCAAATCTAACGTTGAACCCTAGGCAGCCTTTGCACGTTTAAGCCATATTCAATAAGCGCTAACCGTTCGTTCAGGCAGAGGAGTCTGTAAAAGCTCCCTGCCTGATTTTCTTCCTGCAAGTTCGTTTGCATCGTCTCTTCAAAACGGAGGTGTACCAAGGTGAACGTGTTTCATGTGGGCGAGCGGATTTTTCAACATTTAACAGGTGAAAGCTGGATTGCCGAGCAGAACGCAAAAATGATCGGCAACCGATTTTCGAATGCGTTATGCATTTTCTCAAAGCACAGCAATTCGCGGTTATGTCGTATAAGGACCGGGAAGGCAGCGTGCGGGTAACCTTCCTTTACGGGGGTGCAAGCCGACTAGTCAGATTTGAAATCCATACTATCGTTCAGTTGAATAATCATATGGATTTGCAGTGGGGACAAAAGGAACTATCCCCCTTTAATCCGGTTTTGCAGCGGTAATAAGATTGTTATTCGGCTTTGATAGCAACGTCTAAGGAGACTATAAAATGATGAACGTATATCCGGCAGCGTCTAGACATTCATTCGACCTTGGCTGGCTGAGAGGAAGCCATAGCTTTTCGTTCGGGAATTATTTCGAAGAAGAGAATACGTCTTTTGGACCGATGCGCGTCTTGAACGACGATACCATTTCGCCAAAACGGGGGTTTGGTGCGCATCCTCATAGCGACATGGAGATTTTATCCATTGTCCTTCAGGGAGATCTCCGGCACGAGGATAGTTTGGGCAACGTGATGATAACGAATTTTGGTGGCGTACAACGTATGTCGGCCGGTACTGGAGTGGTGCATACCGAACATAATCCATCTGAAACCGACGATGTTACCTTACTTCAGCTTTGGTTCGAACCTGAGCAAAGAGGGCTTACTCCTTCCTACGAGACGACGAGCTTTGATTCGGATGCGCTCTCAGGCCGCTTGCTGCCGATCGCATCCAGTAATGCGGTCGAACATTCAGTCGCTAAGCTACATCAAGATATGACGGTATATCTCAGTAAGTTGAAAGCAGGCTCAGGCATAGCCTTCAACCAACAACCGGGAAGACGAGTGTTTTTGTTCGTGATTGAAGGATCGCTAAACGTAACGGACGAGAGCGATGCAGTGACGTTACTGAATAGAAGGGATTCCGCACGCATCGAAAACGAAACGTTTTTACAGCTTGAAGGGGATCGAGATACGGAAGAAACGTTCTTTATGCTTATCGACTTGCCCTGAGGAGGAAAGAGGATGGCCAGATTAGTAATCAAACATGCCGTAGGCGGACGAACATTCGTAGATTCAGACGCTAATCAGCAAGTTCGATTTGAAATAAAGAAGCTTGATATGGGGACAACGCTCATTATCGCTCATCTTCCTGAGGGGTTGGATAAGGATGTTGCGGAGCTGCTTAAGTGGAAGCAAGAACTGAATATATTTATTTTTGAAGTGCTTTATGACGGGCGTGAGCAGAAAACGTGGTTTTACACAGGTGATGGCGACATTCAATACAACGAAACTGAACGGATTTTAAGATTAGGAAGCAGCCGCGAAATTCGTTACTTGCCTTCTAATTATCTCATGTAGAATTTGTTTGAATTTGGGTTCAGTTGAAAACGCGCTATAATATTCCTCTGTTTTGTTTTTTAAAACATAAATGAAGCGCAATTAGACTGTATAAAAGCGATGAATTAGAGATAGTTTAAGATGCATGCAGACAGTTAAGAGGAGGAGATAAGATGGAGGTAATTTCATTAACAAAAGAAAATTTCCAAGCGCAAATAGATCAAGGCATTACACTCGTGGACTTTTTTGGCCTCGAATGTGAATCTTGTCAAAAACAGCTTCCGGTTGACGAGGAGTTAGCCGAGGAGATAAGACATCAAGCCACCGTTGTAAAAGTTGATATTGAACAGGAAATAGAGCTTGCTGCAGAATATGGTGTTATGAGCACACCTACTTTAATGCTATTTAAGGATGGTTATCAAGTGGAAACAATGATAGGCCTACAAAGTAAAGAAAAACTGCGACAGACCATTCTTCGTTACGCAGCCATGGGAGAAACGTGTTGACCCCCTCAACCACTCCAATACGTTAGCAGACATCAATTGCTGCCGGCACGAGAGCGGGAGATCGCGTTTCGGAGGACACTACGAGGTGATCATACTTTGATCTTTCAGAGTCTATTAGGCAACCTGTTCATTAATTTGAACAGGTTTTTTTGCCTCGTTTTATGTGCTGCAGCTCCCTTGCGTCCTTTTCCCGCTGGTCCTGGCCGTGATGACCTGGATAAAGTAGCCGGGAGAAGTAAGGTCCCCGTGACGGGACTATCGTTCTCAACTTCATTACCGGGAGTCGGAAATAACCAATGTCATGGACGCTTGCATCCCGATTTCAATGGAGATCGTTCAGGGTCTTATCTGAACGAATCGTTCATACTTATAGGAAGACGGTCGACCTTGCAAGGGGGCGTATTACGGATGTCCATCGCGGTACAGTATAAGAAAATGAACATGGATGGGATTGAAGTCTTCTTTCGGGAAGCTGGTAATCCGAGAAATCCAGCTATAATCCTTCTTCATGGTTTTCCGAGCTCTTCTCACATGTTTCGGGAATTAATACCGCTATTGGCTGATCGCTATTATGTAATTGCACCTGACTATCCTGGTTATGGGAACAGCAGCATGCCATCAGTGGATCAATTCTCGTATACGTTCGAGCATCTTTCCTTGATTATCGAACAATTGATTCAACGTCTTTGCATTCCTCGATATATTTTGTATTGCCATGATTACGGCGGTCCTGTCGGGTTTCGAATTGCCGTTCGGCATCCGGAGCGGGTCTTGGGCTTCGTAATTCAGAACGCTGTAGCGCATGCGGCAGGGCTTGGCCAACCGTTTGATTTGTTCAAGGCGCTTTGGGCGGATCCTAGTCCCGAGAACAAGACAGCGTTTGCCGCGCTCGTCGATGTTGAATTCACGAAGAAGCAGTATGCTTTCGGAGCGTGCAATCCGTTTCTAATTAGTCCGGACGGGTACGTAATGGATCAGTATTTTCTTGATCGGCCGGGGAATGCAGCCGTTCAGTTGGCACTTGGTTACGATTACCGGCATAATGTGGAACAATATCCCGAGTGGCAGCAGTACCTGCGAAGCTACCAGCCTCCCACCTTGATTGCCTGGGGCAGAAACGATTTTATTTTCACGTTGGAGGGGGCATACGCGCTCGCGCGGGAACTGACCTGCGTCGAGCTTGTTTTATTATGTGGCGGGCATTTTGTCCTTGAAGAAGCGAGCTACACGATTTCAGCATTAATAAAATCCTTTTTTTGTCGCGTTTACGGATTCTAGCAACGGAAAGGATGCAGCGGAAGGCGCTATGCCTATCCGTTATTTTGTGTATCAAACCTACGATGTAGAAATCCTAAGAGAAACTCTCGCTTCCCATGCTGTTCATGCCGCCTCTGAAAGGCTTGTACAACACTTCCATCGCAAAACGGCCATATGAATAGGCCAACCAGAAAGAATGGTTGACCTAATCACGATGCCATTCCTACCGGAAGGGGAAATGGCGTATACATAAATTCGCAAAGTTACAAAATCAAAGATATCATAACGATGGGATTAGCTTAATGCTTTTGGCGTGGCGTACATTTTTACAACTTCAATCGCGCGGTTGACCATGGCCGTCGCGTCCTTGAGGGTGATCTCGCCATCCGGATTAAACAGGCCTGTTGGGTCCAATTGAACGATTTTCAAGGCTAATGCAGTCTGGATGGCACCTTCGCTCAAGATATCGATCTTGAAGTCGTCCTTGATCTCTGCCGGAATCAAATTGAACTTCGGTAGTTTCCCGCTCGTTTGGAGCGTGTGTACCAGCAGGTACGTGAACGACTGACGATTCATGACGGTGTTCGGATTGATTTTGATTTGCAGATTCGAGCCGGCGGCTTGCTTGATCAACTGAATAGCTTGTTCCGCCGTGATCGTCGCGCCGCCGACGGGCGATGCCGGATGACTCTTTAAGTAGGATGTCGCTTTTGCTGAAATCGCGGCAGCCTCGGAAAGGGTCAGCTTGGCATTCGGTTGAAAGTTACCAGCTTGGTCCAAACTGAGGAAGCCAAGAGCCAGTGCCGTTTGAATCGCCCCCGATTTGGAGACATCCATTGCAGATTCATCTTTTATGTTGACCGGGACGACATTAATCATCGGTAGTTGACCGCTCGATTGGAGCGTATGCACCAACAGATACGTGAATGACTCGCGGGTTACGGCAGCGGTTGGATCGATTTTAATTTGCAGAGCCGCATCCGGACCGACGACTTGCTTAATCAACTGAACGGCTTGCACGCCAGTGAGCTTCTTGCCTGTGTCGACGGGCGAAGAGTGGGCTTTCAAATAGTTTTGCGCATTTTGGATCTCTGATTTTGCCTCGGCATTTGAAATAATGGATTTCGGATTGAATTTTCCGTTAGCATCCAATTGTACGATATTATACGATAAGGCACGTTGAATCGAAGCGGCATATGCGGGAGAAACTCGATCGAAGTCTGTAAACTTGACGACAACCGGTTTAATCAATGGCAGCTTGCCTCGTGCTTCCATATTGCTTATGAGCCGGTAAGTGAATTGTTCGCGCGTCAGCTGGCGATGCGGATTGTTGAAGCCGGCAATCACATTTTCGTACCATGAGACGCTGTTATGAGAATACTGAGCGTACCAGGACGAATGAAGCAGCGAGTTCAGGTTCAAACCCAATGAATCGAGCAAAAGATCTACTTGCGACGCATTGTTTCCTGCGATCAGGTTACTCTGAAGCATTGCAGCCATATGGCTGTTCCCTTGCACTTGACCATAATCCTTTAAGGATGCCGCGGATGTGATTTGTGGTCCGGCAAATCCGAACATCAGAGCTGCAGCGGTGGTGGACAGGGCGATCATCTTAAACGGTTTCTTCATTTTTATTCACCTCATGGAGTAGTTTCTTCCTGTTGCGTACCCTTAGACGTGAACTATTCCAAAAAGGTTTCTTAAAATTAAGATTTAAGATTTACTTGAGAATTTGGGGAGGCTGGGGAGGGTAATTATAGCACCGAGTTAATTGAACGGGAAGATAGAGGTATTCTAATATGCTTATGGCGTGTTGCTTGACTGCAACGCGCCATTTTTCGTCAATGATTGGATTCACGATCCGTCAATTGAAGCGAGAGATCTACTGGCGTCGTTCGAAAAAGCCAAACGACGCGAGATTCTATTCAATTACCTTTTAGAAAATGGAAGAAATTCATTGCGAGCGCTAGACATGGACGATTCTCCGGCAGCAGGCATATTCGCGAAGGCTACAACGGCAGCATTGGCTACTTCGATGTCCTGGGCGCTCGTGCCTCCGCTTACTCCGATGCCGCCGATAATTTTATGATCGCTCACGAAGGGGATGCCTCCACCCAAAATGACCAATTTACCTTGGTTGGTTGTATTAATGCCAAACGAAGGAGAGCCGGGTTGTGCCGTTTGTGCCAGATTGGATGTCGGCATCTGCATGGCTACGCTTGTCCAAGCCTTATTTTGTGAAATTTCGATTCCAGCTATTTTCGCGTTGTCCATGCGATGAAAAGCGATTAGGTTCGCGCCTTCATCGACAATTGCAATGTCGCTTGACAAGCCCATTTGCCGAGCTTTCTGTTCTGCGATTGCAATTAAGTATTTGGCTGTTTCCAAGCTCAATTTGATCATTTCACTCACTCCCCAGGAATTGATTACCGTGTAGTGTATGGTCATTTCCCCAGTTGGGTGAATTGAAGGAGAGAGGCTCTGTAACTAAAGCACAAGGAAAGGGGAAAGAGAAGGGGGGGACTTCGTTGCAGGCTGGCGAATCTGCGGGAAGCTAAGAATTTGCTAGGAAGAAACGATAGCATTTATTTTCCAGTACGATTCTTTACATTGAGCAATTCCAATAATATGATGAAGGTAGCCTTTGTAAGTTATGAAGACCTAAAACAACCGAAAGGATAATCTGTTTTAGCGGTTTTGTGAGCGCTTCCTATGGATCCTTCAGCTGTTTCGATCGATCAAGTGAAGGAATGCTAGGCTTTTCTTTACTAATCCTTCAATCGCTCCATGCCAAAAAAGGCTGCCAGACGGCAGTCTTTTTGGCAGCGATGCAGAGCGTTGGCTGACGGATAAACGGACAACTATAGATCGTCGGCCAACCAAATCCGTCATCTTCATCCGAAAGAAAATTTCAGAATATTCGGCTAAGGAGCGATGATTTTGAAAGCGATCACAATCAGCGGCGGAGAGAGTCAGGCGACAGTATCGCTCGTGAATATTCCGAAACCGGAATTGACCAGCCCGGAGGACGTATTGATTCAGGTGTTATGCGTCGGACTAGACGGAACGGACCGGGAAATCATCGTAGACAACTATGCTAAATACCCCGAAGGCAAATTTGAAATGGTGATCGGTCACGAGCTGTTAGGCGTCGTTACGAGAGCCGGATCCAAGTCCGGACTAACCTGCGGCGATCTTGTTACGTCCCTCGTAAGAAGACCGTGCGGCGAAGAAGATTGCGTTAATTGCCGCAACGGACAGCAGGACTTTTGCCAAACCGGCCGTTATGTGGAACGGGGCATAAATCGTGCAGACGGGTATCTGTGCGAGTATGTCGTAGAGAATGCGAAATATGTCGTTAAAGTTCCTGACGAGTGCTTGCCGTATGGGGTATTAATCGAACCGCAAAGCATCGTGGAAAAAGTATATACCCAAACGTTGCAGATTCAGCAGCGAATGATATGGCAGCCTCGGACGGTGCTTGTTACAGGCTCCGGGCCTTTGGGCATTTTGGCGGCGATGACCTGCAGAGTTCTCGGCCTCGACACGTACGTTTGGTCCAAATCGGACGCTGTAAGCATGAACGCGGCTATCATCCGCTCCGTCGGTGCCATTTACCAGGAAGCTGTATCCTCCGAACAAGAAACATTCTTGTCCGGCATAACCGCATACGCGAAACAATTAGGCAAAAAGTTCGACATGATCTGGGAATGCAGCGGATACGCGCCTCTCGGCTTCGAGGCGATTCCCTTATTGAACCATAATGGAATTCTCGCGCTTCTCGGCGTTACGCCCGGCAGCGGCCGACTGGATTTGCCAAGCGATTTGACGTATCAGGAAATGGTCATGAAAAATAAATGCATCATCGGCTCCGTCAATGCGTCGTATGACGATTTTACGACCGCCATCGATCGCCTTCGCGCCATCGAGAGCCATTATCCCGGCATGCTGGGCCTTCTCCAAACGAACCGATTGGACATCGAGGATGTACCGGCTATCGATTTTGGCAAAATGACCATTAAAGCAGTCGTTGATGTGGTTCCCCAAGCCCAGTGGACTTCGATTACGATGAAAATCAAGGAGGAGATCGAACGATGAGCAAAAAACAAATCCGGATCGGCATGATTGGCTATAAATTCATGGGCAAGGCTCATTCCCACGCCTACAGGGACGTGCCGTTCTTTTTCGACTGCGATGGCGTTCCGGTGATGCAGGCGATTTGCGGACGAGACGAGGAAGGCGTGAAGGCGGCGGCTCAGAAGCTGGGTTGGGCATCGTACGAAACCGACTGGCGCAAGCTGATCGAACGAGACGATATTGATTTGATCGATATCGGCGCCCCGAATAATGCCCATGCGGAAATTGCCATAGCCGCTGCTAAGGCCGGCAAGCATATCCTCTGCGAGAAGCCGCTTGCGATGAGCGTGGAGGAAGCCAAAGAAATGCTGGAGGCGGTTAACAAAGCCGGAGTCATTCATATGATTTGCCATAATTACCGCTTTGTACCGGCCATTCAATATGCGAAGAAGCTGATCGATGAAGGAAAACTAGGCAGCATCTATCACATTAGGGCGAATTACTTGCAAGACTGGATCATAGACCCGAACTTCCCGCTCGTGTGGCGTTTGAAAAAAGAAGTTTGCGGTTCTGGCGCGCTTGGGGACCTTGCCGCCCATTCGCTTGATCTTGCCCGGTTTCTGGTAGGCGAGTTCAAGGAAGTGAACGGCATGATGGAAACCTTCATCAAGGAACGTCCGATCGGAGAAATGAGCGGCGGCTTAAGCGCCAGCGTGAAGGGAGGAGAACTCGGCAAAGTCGACGTAGACGATGCGTCCATATTTATGGCCCGCTTCGAAAACGGGGCTGTCGGAGTATTTGAGGCTACGCGTTTTGCCGGCGGCAACCGCAACGGAAACCGCTTCGAGATCAACGGTACGAAAGGCTCGATCCGGTGGGATATGGAGCAGATGAACACGCTGGAATATTATTCGGCGGAAGATGAGATTGGTTCGCAAGGATTCCGCTCCATTAATTGCCAAGAGGACATTCATCCCTATGCGGGCGCGTATTGGCCGCCTGCCCATATCATCGGCTATGAGCATACATTTATCAATCTGTTCGCTGAATTGATGAACGGCATTGCGAGCGGCACAAATCCGACGCCTAATTTCGAGGACGGCCATAACAATCAAATGGTGCTGGAAGCCGTTGAGAAATCAGCTCGGACAGGGCGCTGGGTATCCATATCGGAACTTCGAGGATAGTGGATTGACAGAACTAGAATGCACGGTAAGGAGGGATCGACATGGGAGGCCGGCTTAATGGCAAAGTGATTGTCATAACGGGCGGAACGAAGGGGATCGGCAAGGGGATCGCTTTGATGTGCGCCCAAGAGGGGGCTTCGGTCGTGGTGGGGGGAAGGAATGAACGGGACGGTGCCAAAGTCGTACGGGAGATCATGGATGTCCACGGCGCAGAGGCGTTGTTTGTCAAAGGGGACATCAGCCGGGAAGCGGCATGCAAGCAGTTGATCGATGAAACGGTCAACAGGTTCGGCAGAGTCGACGGTCTTGTAAACAACGCCGGCATTTTCCCAAGAGGCTCGATGGTGGATACGTCCGAGGAAATGTTTGATGCGATTTTTGCCGTCAATATGAAAGGCTCATTCTTCTGTTCCATGTACGCGATTCAAGCGATGCTGGAAAGCGGAGGAGGTTCCATCGTCCATATCGGCTCGACGAACGGCTACAAAGGCGGGAAAGAATTAGCCGCTTACGCGTGTTCCAAAGGAGCCATGCGCACCTTAAACCGCCACATCGCAGGCCATTACGGAAGCAGCCATATTCGTTCGAACTGGGTTACCGTCGGTTGGGTTGCCTCTGAAGGAGAAATTGAGCTTCATCAGGACATGGGCATAAGTCCAGACGATTTGCAGAAGAAGGCGGCATCGGTTATCCCTTCCGGCCGCATGCAAACCCCTGAAGATATCGCGTACGGAGCGGTCTTCTTATTGTCCGATGAATCGAGCCAAGTGACTGGCACCGAGCTGCACGTCAATGGAGGGATCGGCTTATGACGGATAAACGATACGACCGTCTCGGAGAAGCACTGATCCAAGAAATAGACAATACCCGTGTACCGTTCGGTATGATCGCGATTTGGTTTCTCGGTCAGTGCAGCGTCGTGGTCAAAGGAGGGGATACGGTCATTTACATCGATCCGTATTTGACTCCATCGGCATATCGGGCATTTGAGCCGCCGCTGAAGCCTGGTCAGATGACGAACGCTCAGTATGTTTTAATTACCCATGATCATATGGATCATATGGATCCGGACACCATTTCCGCTTTGGCGGAAGCCCACAGCCATCCGGTTTATATGGCACCTGGATATTGCCGGGAATCGATGCTGCAGTTCGGGGTCCGATCGGAGAAATTGATCTCGGCGCGAACGAACGAGTGGTGGAATGGGCCGGGATTCCGAATCAAGCCGCTGCCCTCCGCCCATGAAGAGTTGGAATACGACGATGAGTTGGACCACCGATTCGTCGGTTACGTCGTGGAACTCAACGGCGTTACGATGTATCACGCCGGAGACACGACCGTATATCCCGGACTGATCGAAGCGCTGCAAGCCGAATCGATTGACCTCGGCATGGTGCCGATCAACGGGCGCGACCCGTTCCGCAATGCGATGAATATCGTAGGCAACATGAATTATAGAGAAGCGGCAGAGCTCTCGGTCGCAGCCGGCTTCGATACCGTCATCCCGCTTCATTACGATATGTTCGCAGGAAATTCAGAACACCCGGGTTATTTTGTCGACTATCTATACGATCGTCATCCGATGCAGAAGAGCCATGTACTGGCCCGGTTCGAGCGATTCGTGTACGTATCCGCCGCTGCATTGCGTTAAAGGAAGTCATGGATTCGGCTAACCCGCCGAATTAACTATTCCAAGAGGTGATTCCGATGGTGACCATGGACTTACGCGGTAAAAATGCGCTTGTGACCGGTTCCAGCAGAGGTCTTGGCAAACAATACGCGATTGATTTAGCTCGCGCGGGCGCGAATGTCATTATTCACGATATTAATGAAGAGGCCGCGGCTCGCTTTGACGAGGCGGCTTCTGGCAGCGCGGTGGCGGCCGAGATTGCGGCGCAATACGGGGTTAAGAGCCGTTTCCTCGCGGCGGATATGTCCGATCCGGAGCAGGTGAAGGCGTTGATCGATCAATCGATCGAGACACTCGGATCACTCGATATTTTAATCAATAACGCCGGCGGCGACATCGGCCTGAACACGCCGCGCCCGGACCCGAACGACGCGCTCGATATCTCCGTGGACGACATCCGCTCGGTCGTGGAACGCAATCTGCTCTCCACGATGTATGCATGTAAGTTCGCGGGTCTGCATATGCGCGAGCGCCGTTCAGGCAAAATCGTCAATGTCGGTTCGGTCGCCGGACATGTCCCGGTACGGGAAGGCATTATTTACGCCGCGGCGAAGATGGGCATTTCCCAATACACCCGCAGCTTGGCGGAGCAGCTTCGCCCGTTCGACGTCAACGTCAATTGCATTTCGCCAACGGCGACCTATACGGCTCGATTCCTCGCTACCCGCACGGTTTCCGGCCAAGAGAATCTCTCGCGCTTGCAGCAGATCGCACAGCCGGAGGAAATGTCCGATATCATTCTGTTTTTATGCGGTCCGCAGTCGGATGCCTTATCCGGCGAGACCATTGTTTGCTGGAGATAATGAGACGCAAGAGGTGGTATAAGCGATGAGTGACGCATTAACGTATATCATGGGGCAGGAAGATCCGGAAAGTTACAACCTGCAAACCCATGCGGCGGGTCCGGAGGGCTCGCTTCCTCTGACGAGCGACATGCTGATTCAGTGGCCGAGCGGCGATTTGTTCGGTTTAAGCCAGAATGTCGGAATGGGGTGGAAGCCGGACCGGTTGAACGGCAAGCAGGTGCTCATCCTTAGCACGCAAGGCGGACTGAGGGCCGAAGACGGCACGCCGATCGCGCTCGGGTATCATACGGGACACTGGGAAGTTGGCCTGTTGACGAAGGAAGCAGCGCTGGAAATAACGAAGCTCGGCGGCGTTCCTTTCGCAGGCTACATCAGCGATCCCTGCGACGGCCGCTCGCAAGGGACGGTCGGCATGTTCGATTCGCTTCCGTACCGGAACGACGCCGCCATGGTGTATCGGCGCCTTGTTCGTTCCTTGCCGACGCGCAGCGGGGTAATCGGCATCGCCACGTGCGACAAGGGACTTCCCGCCACGATGATTGCGTTGGCGGGAATCCAAGATTTACCGGGCATTATCGTTCCCGGCGGCGTGACGCTGCCGCCGACGAACGGGGAGGATGCAGCCAAGATTCAGACGATCGGAGCCCGTTACGCGCAAGGCCAAATTTCGCTGCAGGAAGCGGCGGATATGGGCTGCCGCACGTGTGCGACGCCAGGCGGCGGCTGCCAGTTCCTTGGGACGGCGGCAACCGCTCAGGTCGTTGCCGAAGCGCTGGGCATGTCGCTGCCTCATTCCGCGTTGGCCCCCTCTGGACAGGAGCTATGGAAAAATATAGCCAGACAATCCGCAAGATCGATATATTGGATGCAGTCCAAAGGTATTCGAATGAGCGATATATTGACGGATGCGGCGATCCAGAATGCAATGGTCGTGCATGCGGCATTCGGCGGCTCGACAAACCTGCTGCTGCATATTCCGGCAGTTGCCCATGCGGCGAAATGCCATGTGCCCGATGTGGCGGATTGGAATCGCATCAATAAAGCCGTTCCTCGCCTCGTCAGCGTGCTGCCGAATGGACCGGAATATCATCCTACGGTACGCGTGTTCATGGCCGGCGGCGTACCCGAGGTCATGCTGCACTTACGAAAGCTGGGGCTGCTTGACGAATCGGTAAAGACCGTCGCGGGTGAAAACCTCGGCGTCCTGCTCGATTGGTGGGAGTCGTCGGAGCGTCGCCATCACATTCGGCGGCATCTCAAGGAAACTGACGGAATCAACCCCGATGACGTTATCATGAGTCCTGCCAAGGCGAAGAGCCGCGGGCTTTCATCGACGGTGACATTCCCGGTAGGCAATATTGCTCCGGAAGGCTCTGTCATCAAATCAACGGCGATTGACCCTGAAGTTGTCGGCGAAGACGGCGTGTACCGTCATACCGGACGCGCGAAGGTGTTCACGACGGAGAAATCGGCGGTCAAAGCGATCAAAGACGGACATATCGTTGAAGGGGACATCATGGTACTCATCGGCAGAGGACCGTCCGGTACCGGCATGGAAGAGACGTACCAACTGACTTCTTCGCTAAAGTACCTGCCATTTGGCAAATATGTTACTTTACTCACCGATGCGCGGTTTTCCGGCGTGTCTACGGGAGCGTGCATCGGGCATATCGGTCCGGAAGCGCTTGCGGGAGGGCCAATCGGCAAGCTTCGTGACGGCGATCTGATCGAAGTGAAGATCGATCTCCATCGACTTGAAGGGAGTCTCAACTTTATCGGACAAGACGAGGAACGATTCAATCCAGAGGAAGGAGCCATCATTCTTGCCATGCGTGATTCTCATCCGGAACTGAAGCCGGATCCTCGACTACCCGACGACACCCGGCTCTGGGCGGCACTGCAAGCGGCAAGCGGCGGCACGTGGCGTGGCAGCGTGTATGATGTCGACCGTATTATTGAAGTGTTGAATGCCGGGCATAAGTATCTGCAGCAGGTCGAGACCGGCGAAGTAAAGGACGGCGGTTGAATAAGTAATATTGGAGGTTTCGGAATCCGATAGAAGCGGGCATCGTTTTTTGTGAGAAAATGCGATCAACTTCTTGTCCTCTATCGATAGTTGTCGGGTGATAAGAACATTATTTCATTAGGAGCCGCGAAACTCGCGGCTTTTTTATGTATGAAGTCAAGTTCTTATCAAAACCAAGTGACAAGAACTTGTTCCTGCTCCCACTTCCGAAATTGACAAGGAACTTGCTCTCATTCCCGACATAAGACAAGGAATTGAATATTGAAGGCAGGTCATGAGGCTCTAAAAAAATGTTGAGTTCGCACAGCATGCTAGTATGTTTCCTAACCAGCATGCAATTTATTGAATTTTGCATAGTGAACAGACAATATGGGCATTTTACCCATGAAGAAAGGGGTGTCTTCTTTTGCCAACGTGGATTGAAATCATGCTACGCACGCTATCTGCCGTATCCATACTGTTCATTATGACGAAGATACTCGGCAAACGGCAAGTTTCGCAGCTGTCCCTGTTTGAATACATTACGGGTGCTTCTCTCGGTAATATCTCGGCATACATCGCGCTGGATAGCGATCAAAAATGGTATCTGGGTGTACTTGCGTTATCTACATGGGTTTTTGTAGCGGTACTCATAGA
Organism: Paenibacillus sacheonensis; assembly: GCF_009909195.1. Lineage (GTDB taxonomy): Bacteria > Bacillota > Bacilli > Paenibacillales > Paenibacillaceae > Paenibacillus_Z > Paenibacillus_Z sacheonensis. The sequence goes on along the minus strand of NZ_JAAAMU010000022.1, from coordinate 56,472 downwards.
GTACGCAACGCTTTGGAGCAGATGGGTTCGAGGCATCGTAGATGGTAAAGGCACAGTGTTGGTTGAGAAGGGGACTTTAATCAAGAAAAATATGAAGAAGGTTCGCGTAACGCTCGACGAGTTCATGATGCAAATGCGCAGCAACAGTATTCAACAGCTCGCCGATGTGGAGTATGCAGTAATGGAAGCCAACGGCGAAATCACGTTTCTGCTTACGAAAGAACAGCAGCCGCTCACTGCTAAAACGCTTGGCTTAACGGTACAGCCTGAACGTGAGCCGCAAAGCGTAGTCATGGACGGTTTCGTTATCGAAGACACGCTTCGCCGTTCGGGATTCAATCGGATATGGCTCAGCAAACAGTTATCCGAAAATGGCGTGGATCTCGATGAGATCTATCTTGCACAAGTGGATGACACAGGCAAAATCACGATACAAACCGGTGACCGTGCGATACCATAAATGTGCTTGGCCAAGAAGAGGACCACAAGCATGTACTGCGGAACGTTCAGGGCAAGATTACCTACAAAGAAGCCAGGTTCGCTGTGCATCTCAAACGGCTCATCAAAACCCGCAACTGACTCGGAGCGGCATGCTCCGGTCGCGGGTGTTTGAAGAATTCATCTTATAGTCTTTATACCGGGCGTCCTTGCGGCGCTCTTTTTCGTGTATACTAGGATGTCATCCGACAAAAATTGTCGGGTGACAATAACATGATCTCAGTGAAGGCCGCGAAAATCGCGGCCTTTTTGTATTATGGGATCGCCCCGTTGGCAGCGAGTGGAAGTTCGCGGACGTGGATAATTAGGTAAGGAAGGTTCCGCGTCTCGCATGCCATCCTAGCCATTGGGGTACCTCGGACTCAAGCAGCGTTGGGTCCGGGGTACCCTTTTCTGATTTAAGGTAAATTATGTTAAATAATTCTAAGCATATCCGCTGCAGGGGACGATACAGGAAGAAAGGAGGTTGAAACGGATGAAGAACTGGGCAATGACGTACACAAGAATCGTGTTGGCGATCCTAATGGCAATGACCGCCTTGGCGGCATTTATTCCATTTGATCATGCTCGAGGTGAAGGAACGTTGCTCAAAACGGGCAATTATGTCTATAGCGTCTCTCCGGATGGAGGCAATTCGCCGGATCTGCTATCGACCGGTCTGATGGCGGCGGCGAAAGGCGTATTGTACGACGGCACAGCCGCCTATGCAGTTTGGATGGGGAAAGCGAAATCGCCGATGACGGTGCATGTGGTGATCGACTTGCTCAGGGACTATCCCCTTGATCAATTGCGTGTGGTGATGAATTCACCGAACAAATACTGGGGCTTCAAAGATATGACCGTCAAATACCGCCCGGAAGCGGCGACGGGTTATTACGTCGCAACCAGGCATATCAGACAAGGCACGGAGCTGAACTATGCGGTCAACGTTGCGATGGCGGGGGTAACGGCCAGGTTCATCGTGCTGGACATCACGCGTACGCAAGCCTTTCAGCATATCCCTCTGACGGAAGTTGAAATCACGCAAGGCAGCGGCACGCCGGGGCAAAATCCGAAGCCCTCGTTCACCGCGGAGCAGCTAAAGGCCGAGCTGAACAAGGACGCCTTGCTGGCGGACCGTTACGGCCAATGGATGAACGATGATTGGCCGGGGAAAATCACCTCCGACGCGCAGCTGCGTCAGAACTATACGGACGAAGCCGCGGCCTTGGCGGACGTCGCATATGACCCGGCCATCTACGATCCCTACGGCGGCATCAAGCGGATTGGGAAATACGAGAGTACCGGCTATTTCAGGCTGCAGCAGGTCAACGGCAAATGGTGGTTCATTACGCCGGACGGGTATCCTTTTTTATTGAAGGGGGTGGATGCCGCAAGTTTATGGGAAGCCGGCTACAAGACGCCGACGCAGAAGCCGGACGGCACGCCGAGGCATATTTTCGAGCAGCTGCCCGACCGGACGCTCTACGCGCCGGCTTATACCAAGGACGAGAACGGCGAGTACGTCAACTTCATCGTCTCGAATGTAATGAAGAAGTACGGCAGCGATTACGAGGCAAAATGGGGGGATATCACGCGAAAACGCCTGATTCAGTGGGGGTTCAACGGCTTCAGCAAGTGGACCAAGCCGAAGGGCATCGCTTTTCCGTACGTTCAGGTGCTGCAGGACCCTGCTAACTTGCGAAGAATCCTATGGTCGTACGACGTGTTCGATCCTCAGACCGCGCCGACCATCGAGAGTGCGCTAAAGGCGCAGCTGCAAAACGCGCGCACCAGCAAGTGGCTAATCGGCTACACCTACGATAACGAAGCCGGCTGGACAACCGATATCGTGAAAGAGCTGCTGATGTACGGGGCGGATTCTCCGGCGAAGAGCGCCTTCGTCGATTATTATGCCTCGCGGCACGGCAGTCTCGATAACGTCAATATGCTGCTCGGCATGAACGCCGTATCGTTCAACGCGCTCAAGGACACTCCGATCGCCATCACCCAGGTATCCGCTGCGGACGTATCCGGCTTTATCACCTTGGCATCCGAGACGTATTACGCGATGATCCGCGACATTCTGAAGCGGAATGACCCGAATCATTTGTTTCTCGGCTCCACGATCGTCCCGACTTGGCGAACGAGCTTGGATTGGGATCGGGGGGCGATGCCGTATGTCGATGCCTTCTCGGTGGACAGTTATACGAGGGATGGCAGCTGGATGGACGAATACGAGGCTTTCGGGAAGCCGCTGCTCAATCTCGAGCATTCCTTCGGCTCGTCCGACCGCGGATTGTCATATATCAGCGCCCCTACGAAGACGACCAGTACCGTTGAGCGGGGAGCGGCCTACCGGGCATTCGCGGAAAGCCAGGCACGGAATCCGCTGTTCGTCGGCTCAGGCTGGTATGCCTATTTCGATCAGGCCGTCACCGGACGCGTGGACGGAGAAAGCTACAATATCGGACTCGTCAATCAGCAGGATCAGCCATACACGGATATGGTCAGCATCATGAAGATGGCTCACGCGGGATTGGAAAACATCCATCTGTACGGCATTAACCTCGCCGCCGGTACTTCAGTCGCCGCCAGCTCGACCCATGCTGCAACGCTTGCGCCCGCTAACGCGGTCGACGGCGACGGGGCGACGCGCTGGGGCTCGAACTATACCGACAACGAATGGATCTATGCCGATCTCGGCGCGGTCAAGACGGTGAACCGGGTATATCTGAGCTGGGAGGCAGCCTATGCGAAAGCCTACAAGATTCAAGTCTCGAATGATGCCAAGACCTGGACGGATGTATTCGCGACCGCTTCCGGGGACGGGGGGATCGACGATATCTCGTTCTCAGCCAAGAGCGCAAGATATGTACGGATGCTGGGTCTGAAGCGGGGTTCGGCTTACGGGTACTCGTTATGGAGGCTTGAGGTATTTGCTCCGACTTCAGGTTAGTGGAGCTGAAGTGAGCGCAAATAAGAACGCCATTTTTCCAACGAAGCAGGAGCTGCGTACCGTCATTATGTTGAGCAAATAAATCCTAAAAACAGAGCAGGCCTTGGATGAGAAACAAAGTCCAAGACCTGCTGCTGTTTTATTGATCAATTAAATATCCGGCAGGAAATTGATCTCATTCCCGAAAAGCCCGGAAAGCGCATTAATGAAAGGCAGCAAGCCAGAAAATGACCAACTGAACTTCAATTAACTAACGGAGAACTAGAGTTCGATGATCCAAGAGCAGTTTGCCGCCGCGGCAGCTGCTCTTTATGTCGTTGAACGGGCAATTTTATACACTTTACAAACTTTGTCTAGTCGTATAATATATGCACATAGACATTAAACGTCATTTGTCTAAATATCAAATAAGGAGTCTAACTATGATGATCACGCACAAATAAAAAGTCCCCGTATAGTTTGACGATGGAATGAACTGGACTTTGCGGCTATCGTTCTGAAACGGATAGCAGCCGCACGGTAAGCCATTTATTATATTAACCTTCAAAAGGAGAACTTTATGATGACAACCATGCAAACACCGATCGGCTCCGGTTTTGAAGCTTCTGTAACAGCCGAAGACGTTATTCAGGGGATTGATCTTTCCGGCAAAAATGCGATCGTTACCGGAGGTTATTCCGGGCTCGGTCTTGAAACCGTACGCGTGCTACGTTCGGCTGGCGCCAAAGTTACCGTACCAACGCGTGACTACAATAAAGCGGTGAAGGCTCTTGCAAACATCGACGGCGTTGACATTGAAGTGATGGACCTGATGGACTCTGCTTCGATTAATGCCTTTGCGGACAAGTTTCTTGCCACCGGGCAAGCACTGCATATCCTGGTGAACAGCGCAGGCATCATGGCATCTCCGCTGTCCCGCGATTCGAGGGGATATGAATCGCATTTCGCGACGAACCACTTGGGCCATTTCCAGCTTGTTGCAAAGCTATGGCCAGCGCTGCGCAAGGCTAATGGCGCAAGGGTGGTGTCGGTTTCGTCTTGGGGGCATCACTTTTCGCCTGTCGTATTCGAGGATCCCAACTTCGATCGACGAGAATACGATCGTTGGGCAGCTTACGGCCAGTCCAAGACGGCCAACATTCTCTTCGCTGTCGCACTGGATAAACGCGGTCAGGCCGACGGCGTTCGGGCTTTCTCCCTTCATCCGGGCAGCATTGTCGGCACAGGTCTCGAAAAACATCTTTCGGAGGAGGAACTTCGAGCGGCCGGTGTCATTGACGAGCACGGACGGCCTGTTCTCGACCCCGCGAAAAATCTCAAAACGATAGGACAAGGGGCTGCCACCAGCATATGGTGCGCGACGAGTCCGCAGCTTAACGATATGGGCGGCGTCTACTGTGAGAACTGTGATATCGCTCCTCTGGGGCATGACGCTGAATCGGACTTCTATTTGGACAACGAATCGACCTTAACGGATTCCGGCGTGATGCCATATGCGGTTGATTCTGAGTCGGCCGATCGGCTCTGGAGCCTTAGCGAACAGCTGACAAATTTAAAATTCACAATATAAAAGACAAGCGTCCATGCAGAAAGACAGCATACAGAAAGGAGAAATGACAGATGGAACAAACAAATAAGGCCGTAACCGGGGCAGTTGTCGCTTTCGCCAAGGATCTCGAATGGTTCGACACGATGCCAGGCGAACAAATGACCATTCGCATTCACAGCAATCAAGTCGGCGGAGCGATAACCGTCATTGAAGCGCGTGTACCGGCTTTGATTGGGCCACCGAAGCATATTCATCAAGAAAGGGAAGAGATCTTCGAGATTCTTGAAGGAACTTTCCGTTTCCAATTGGGTGACGAGGAATTTGAAGCTCCCCCTGGAACGAGCGTAGTAGTTCCTCGCGGAGTACCTCATACATGGGCAAACGTCGGGTCCAATAGGGGGCGAATCCTTTTCACCTTCGTACCAGGCGGTATAGACGATTTCTTTCCTGAAATCGGCCGTCATTCAATGGAGGAAATCGGGCGTCTTGCCGAGCAGAATGATACGTTAATTATTGGACCCCCAATGTTCAGTACTCCCGTTAACATTTAGAACCCGAAAGCTGCACTTCATATCATTACATGAACCGGGACAGTCCAGGACTTCTGGCTGCCCCGTTTAGCTTGCTGATTTTATTTCTGTTAAACTGGAACAAAGAATACATCAATCCATACGTAAGCGAGGCCGGACCATGACAAGAATTCCAGAAAAGATTAAGGAAAACATGATGTACACGATGGAACAAATGAGCATTTTCTGTCCCCGCATTATCCTGAAACGGACGTCACGGGTGTTTCGGTATGAATCGGATATCGTTCATTCCATGTACAATCGGGTCATAGCCTATCAAGGGGGATTGACTGAAGACACATTAATCGACATCGCAAGAATTGCGAACAGTTACCGTACGAACAACGTCCCTTTTACTTGGCTGACCTGGTCTCATGACGCAGACGTCGCGGATTTGACGTTCGGCTTAGCGGCGAACGGGCTTAAAAAGGTCGGCGACATGTCTGGCATGTCGCTTTCCCTTACCGATTGGAGGCATGATGCTCCAGATATTCCCGGCTTTGTCATCAAACCTATCCAAAATCGATCGGAGATGGATTGGTTCCAGGATATCGTGCCGCCCGTGTTTGATTTAATCGGAGAAGCCGGCAACATCTTCGTGCGGATCTGCGAAGCGGCCGCTTTCGGAGAGAACGCCGTATTCCGGCATTATATCGGCTTCCTGGACGGTCAGCCTGTATCAGCGGTGACTGCGGTCCAACAAGGGGATACAATAGGCATTTATAACGTGGCTGTACGCGAAGCTTACCGGCGCAAAGGCTTCGGAAGCGCAATGACTGCTCATGCCGTGCGCCAAGGACAAGCAGCTGGCGGAAGGCTTGCGGTGCTGCAAGCGAGCAAAATGGGTGAAAGCGTGTATCGGGACCTCGGTTTTAGCGCTGATATGGCGATTGAACTCTTCCAGGGGTAAAGTTATGTGATCGTTGACTTTGTTGCAGATAAGACGCCGATTAAACGATTGGCTTTCCCGACACTGCGCGGCGAGCGGCCAAATAGCGAGAAAATCAATTATTTGGTGTGGAGTTTCTTTCAATTATTTATTATTACACATGGAGGCCCCAATGAACGGATTTCTAATGCGGTCATACCTTAGGGCTTCAGTTATTTGACAGCTTAAAGCCGGAGACGCAGACGATCCGTTCAAGAAACCTCTATTCGCATCTGGGTAGTGGTCGGGGGGCTTGGATGTTTGAATAGAAAAAATTACCTCATTCGAAATCTTGAATTCGTATCAGTTGAGTAGTAAAGTGATTTTATCGCATGATAGAAGGGAGGGTCTGAATGAGCGACAACCACACGCTGGGATCCTTGATCTGGCTCCGCCTAGTCCGTTTCACGAACCGCAGCCACCAGATGACGAACGATTTTCTGAAACGATTCGGATTAACGACCGCGCAGTTCGATGTCCTCGTACAGGTGAGAACCTTTCAGCCGCTGAACCAGCTGGAGCTGGCCGGCAAGCTCACGGTGACGGAGGGTGGCATATCTCGAATGCTGGCCAGATTGGAGAAGGACGGTTATATCGAACGCAAGCAAGGTTGGAAGACCAAAACGATCCGTTTAACAACCAGGGCGGAGGCTGTTATGGCGCAAGCTTTCCCCGCGCAGCTGGCGTTCCAAACCTCGTTCTTCGACGAAACGTTGACGGAAGAAGAACAGCGAACGTTGTACGAGCTCGTCACGCGGCTGCAAAAGCATAGTACGAATAAAAGCGTGCCTCAGGAGTAAATTTTTTTTACCCCATAACTTGACTAGTCAACTGACAACGCGAAGTCATTTAAATAGGAGCGCATCACGATCGGACGACAGCCCGCAACTTATCATCTAGAAACGCAACATCGGGATCGTCGCCCGACAAATCGTGACGGCAGTGCGCCAATATACTGCTGAATAAGGAGACGGTCTCCATAAAACCGTAAGATTTACGATGCCGACAAAGAGCTTGTCAACCCTGCTGTCTTGAGCCGGCTAAGTCGGCCGGTCACAGAAACAATGGACACGCATAGCTCTTTCCAGGCGTAACCGTTAAAAGAAATGAGGGTATCACATGGCAATGCAAGAGAAGCAATCGATCGTAACCGCTAAAAAAGAGAAACCGGCATTCGAATTCGGATTGTACACGTTCGGCGATACCGTTCCTAACCGGCATGGCGTCCAAGTGAACCATAAGCAGCGATTGAAGGAAATCATTGATGCCGCAATCTTGGCCGATCAAGCAGGGCTAGACATCTTTGGGATCGGGGAGCATCACACCTTGGACTTCGCCGTATCGTCGAATGCCGTCGTGCTCGCGGCGATCGCCCGGGCCACGGAACGCATCCGTTTGACCAGCGCCACGACAGTGCTCAGCACCGTCGATCCCGTTCGATTGTTCGAAGATTTTGTCACGCTCGATTTGCTGTCCGAAGGACGGGCCGAAATTATCGCGGGGAGAGGCGCATTCGTGGATTCCTTTCCTCTGTTCGGCTACAAATTAGAAGATTACGGCCAGTTGTTCTCGGAGAAGCTGAACTTGCTAATGAAGCTTCGCGAGAGCGAACGGATCACTTGGAGCGGCCAATTTCGCAGTATGATCCACGACTCGGAGATAGCCCCGCGTCCCCATCAGCGAGAGCTCCCTCTATGGGTCGGAGTCGGCGGGACGCCGCAAAGCGCCGTTTATGCAGGACGGCTCGGCTTGGGAATGGCTCTCGCGATTCTGGGAGGTTCTCCCGAACGGGCCAAGCCGCTTGTCGACTTGTACCGCCAATCCGGCATCGAGGCCGGACACGATGCTTCGAAGCTGCAGGTTGCCGTCACCAGTCATGGTTATGTGGCGGAGACTTCGCAGCAGGCCAAGGATGAATTTTACCCGCATTACGAAAGCTACATGGGTCACTTCCTCGGGAAGCGATCCGGAGGCGCGGCGCCTATCTCCCGTTCCGATTTCGAGGGAATGGTCGGTCCCGCAATGGCCATCCCCGTAGGCAGTCCTCAGGAAGTCGCCGAAAAGATCCTGCGGCAGTACGAGCTGTTCGGCCACAGCCGCCATATTCTGCAATTGGACATCGGGAACATGCCTTATGCCAAGGTGGCGAAAGCCATCGAGCTGCTGGCTGGTCAAGTGGCTCCTATCGTCCGGCGAGAGGTTGCGAAACAGAAACAGAGGGTTTAAACATACGGCCTGCGCAGCAGAAAATAATTAGACTGTGTCGCGAATAAATAGAGGACGATGCAGGATGTTCACCCGCACCGTCCCTTTTTAACGATCTTTACAGAATAAGCGGTTCGACATAAGTGTTGAAAAGCCGATCTTTTATTTCCTCGGATGTGTAATGCCGTTGTTCTTTTAGGAACAAATACACTTCCGGCGCCATCGTAGACATAATGGCATCCGCGCTAAAGACAGGATCTATCCGCGAGGATGCATTCGATTCCTTGTATTCCCTTAGCAATCTTACAAGGATGGCATGAATGGATTCATAATGCTCCTTGTAGACAGAAGCCCGCGATTCCTCTTCGGCATTGTAATTATTTTGCATGGCAGCCAGGAGCGGGGAATGGGTTTCCAGCGACTCCAAATGATAAGACAGCACGGTTTTCAACCGTTCTTTAAGTGAAGCAGAAGAATGCTCTAGAAGATAACGCTCCATAATATCCTTATTTTGAATACAGCTTTCGCCGATCAAGTCCCAGCACAGTTCGCCTTTGTTCGTATAGCTGCGGTACAAGGTTCCTTGTCCAACGCCAGCTTCTCTTGCGATCTGACGCATGCTGACGTTTTCGACCCCATATTGACCGAACAGTTGGGCAGCCTTTTCCAGAATAATTTGCCTGCGTTCCTGCGCATCCTTGCGCAGCGTGCGTTCCAGCATATCGATTTCCCTCCGTTAAAGAAATGCTATTGACGACCGGACCACGTTCCGGTTATATTAAGTGGCATCCGGATCATGGTCCGGTTATGCGAAAAGTTAGTCCGATTGCTTGACTTCATGTTACCCCTTTAGCAAAATCGGGTCAATAAAGCGGAGGTAAGCGGGAACGATAGCAAGTAAATCACTTGAGGAGGAAGAAATCATGTCGAATCAACAAGAGAACAAAAAAATCGGGGTAGGCGTCGTCGGTGCAAGTTCTGCAAATCCAGGTTGGGCCGTATTTGCCCACTTGCCAGCCATTCAAAATTTGCCGGACTACGAATTGAGAGCCGTAAGCACCAGCAGACGCGATTCAGCCGATGCGGCGGCCAAGGAATTCGGCGTAGCCGGTTATGACAACTATAACGACATGATTCATGATCCAAACGTGGATCTTATCGTTATCGCCACGAACGTGGATACTCATTATGATATCGCCCTCGCCGCGATCGAAGCCGGCAAAATGGTTTTCAGCGAATGGCCGTTAGGCGTAACGACGGATGAAGCGCAGGAGTTAGCAGCTCGAGCGAAGGCAAAAGGCGTTCGTACCATGGTCGGTATGCAAGCGAGATTTTCTCCGGCGATTCAATATGCCCGCGACCTGATCAGGGAAGGTTACATCGGCGAGGTCATGTCCACGACGATGAACGGTACATCTCTGATCTGGGGTCCGGTTACGCCTAAGAAATTCGCTTATACGTACGATGTAACCAAAGGCGCGACTTTATTGAGCTCGCCGACGCTGCACGCGATAGACGGTTTGAACTACGTGCTCGGCGATTTCGAGAACGTTGCCGCGAAGTTCGCCATTCGTTTCCCCGAAGCAAAGGTGCTGGAAGACGAGTCGACCGTGAAAGTAACGGCGCCGACCCACTTGGCGATTACGGGCACGCTTACCGGCGGAGCGCTTGCCACCGTCGTATATCGCGGCGAAACATCGAGAGACGTCGACTTGCGTTGGGAAATCAACGGAAGCAAGGGACAACTGGTCATTATCGCCGAAAATAACGGCAATATTCAGAATACGGCCCTTAAACTATTCGGGGGAGCCGGCGAACAAACGTCGTTGTCCGAAATGGAAGTGCCAGACCGGTACACCGATATCGTCAAAGATATTCCGGAAAGCCCGGCTAAATTCGGTAACGTCGGTTACGTATACGCGAGCTTCGCGAAGGATCTGCGCGAGGGCACGAACATAACGCCTGATTTCGCGCATGCCGTTAAACGCCATCGGCTGGCGGATACGATTGTCAAAGCTAACGAAACCGGCATCGCCCAAAAAGTGGATAACGCGGATCCGCAATAATCGGTATCCTTGTTTTATCTGAACGTTCCGCTGGGAATCTTATTTATGTCCGGTTTCCTTCACAGCTCATTACCAATCCCGTTCAAGCTGCCTCACAACTGCATTCTATCTGCATTGCAAGAGCGTGGGCAGTCATTTTACTACAAAAGGGAGAGAACAAGCACGTATGAAACAAGTGATGATGAAAGCCGCGATATTGGAGCAATTTAAAGCCCCGCTCAGATTCCAGGAAACGCTCCGTCCTGTTCCGGAAAATAATGAGGTGCTCGTTAAGATCAAAGCGAGCGGAGTAAATCCGCTCGATTTAAAAACGCGGGACGGCTCAGCCCCCCATACAAGGACGGTGCCTCCCGCGATTTTGGGACTGGACATGGCCGGGATAGTAGAAGAGGTAGGATCCGAGGTCACCGGATTCAAACCCGGCGATGCGGTGTTCGGTTTGACTGGCGGCATAGGGGGAATCCAGGGCTCGTTATCGGAATATGCAGCAGTAGACCCGGATTTGCTCGCAATAATGCCGAAGAGCATGTCCATGCGAGAAGCCGCGGCATTGCCGTTGATCGCAATTACGGCATGGGAAGCACTGATCGATCAAGCCAACGTTCTTCCAGGTCATGACGTGCTCATTCACGGCGGTGCAGGCGGAGTTGGCCATATCGGCATCCAACTCGCGAAGGCGCGGGGGGCGAACGTATTCTCGACAGGGTCTAAGGCGAGTCGAAACGTCATCAAGAAACTGGGCGCGACGCCTATAGATTACGCGGACTCTTCGGTTGAAGACTATGTACAGTCTTATACGAACGGGGATGGCTTCGACGTTGTGCTGGATAATGTCGGCGGCTCGACGTTGGATGCGTCTTTCCAAGCCGTGAAACGATATACAGGGCACGTAGTAAGTATTCTGGGCTGGGGGACACATAGCTTAGCGCCTTTATCTTTTCGGGCAGGAACCTATTCGGGGGTGTTTACGCTGATGCCTCTGCTGACGGGAAAAGGACGTTCGCATCATGGTGAAATTCTTCGTGAAATCGCGGCTCTGTATGAGCAAGGAGCATTAAAACCGATATTGAACGAACAGATATTTCGGTTCGATCAAATTGAAGAAGCTCATCGGGCCATGGGCAACAAGACAATCGGCAAAATCGTCGTGAGTATCGATAACGAATAAAAAACGTGCCGCCTGCAGCGAGAATGCCGGCGACGGTTTAGGTGGTCACTTGGCGTAAGAGAATGGGCTTGCTTCGTAATGGCCGATTCCGGAAGAGGAGCATGAGCATGGGAAACGTTCCTCCACATAAACAATGCCCTCCGCACTTCGTATTGGGAAGCGAAAGGGCTCAAGCCTTCTTATATTCTGAGCTTTGTTAGTCTTAATAAACCGCCGTATGTATCGTTCTTGCCTCGATGATTATGCAGCTATTTCAGATAACCATACGATTGCGTTGTGAACACCTTCGAATTCGTAGTGCAGCAATTTCGCTGTATCTTTCTTAATCGCTTCTCTGTTCAACTCGCGGTCGGCAGCCGAATTCTTTGAATTGACGGTAGCCGTGTAAAGAATGCCGGCATTCAACAGCCTGGGGAGCCACTCGTCGGACAACCATTTCATGTCCGAATCCAAGACCAAGATGTGGCTGTTATCGAATAAAGCCTTCTTTGCCTTCTTAATGACGGCCAATTCGATCAATTTATCCAAAGGTTCGCGGAGCTCGGTCCCTTTTGCAAAGGAATGCCACCGAATGACAACCGATTCAATGACGTCATCCCAAAAAATGTGCGCTTTTTTATAAACGTATTCCATATGAATCTCTCCTTCAATTTTCACATCCCTTATCTGATAGGTACACTATAATACGAAAATGGCTCATATGCGTAATTCATATATTTTAGATTTGCGATAGATACGATCTATGGCCTAAGGTTTCATTTGGAGGAAAAGTCACGCTCTTGCGCCTTCTTCTCGAAATGGATATGTGGACATATCATGAAGCGAAATACAGAGTATGGAAATACCCGATAAGGAAAAAAATCACAATTTACCTGCGAAGGAGTTAAGGATGACTGCGAATCCATACGACGAAGCTTGCGCGGTTGACCCGGCGCTGGACGTGCTTTTCGGAAAATGGAAAACGTCCATTCTCTATGTATTGTTTCATGGCACCAAGCGGTTCAGCGAGCTGCAAAGAAACATCCCGGGCATTACGAAAAAAATGCTGATCTCGCATTTGCGGGATCTGGAGAATCAAGATATCATTCAGCGCGTCGTGTATCCCAGCGTTCCGCCTCGAGTGGACTATTCGCTTACCGAAGCCGGACAGAGTCTGGAGCCGATTCTCGAACTGATGCATCAATGGGGGAAAAAGCACGAGGAGCACTTGAAGCGCAAACGAAGCAGCGAAGCCGCCACGCTTTCCTGACGGCGCACCTTTTTTTTTTCATATAGGCTGTCTCGGCGCCCGCGCATCGAGGCAGCTTTCTTTATGCTCCGGCCATGGTTACATAAAAGTGACTTAGTCCATAAAAATGTAACGTCTTCCCGCCGAACGGATTCGAACGTATAATTCATGCAGGCACTCCTTACAGTGTCCAAACAAAGGACTTATTACTGGCGGAAGTGCTGGATCGGCCTGTCCGGAAAGGCCGCATGCCGCAAGCTCCGCCGGATACCAACACCCTTCGGAGGCAGATGAAATGGCAAACGTATTATTCGTAAAATCCAACGATCGCCCGTCTGACGTAGCGATCAGCAACCAAATGTATCATCGGTTTCTAACCAGCTATCAAGAAGCGAACCCGAACGATACGATCACGGAATTGAACTTGTTCGAGAAGAACCTTCCTTATTTCGGAAATGACGTATTAACGGGGCTTTATAAAGAGTCAAAAGGAATCGATGCGACGGACGGCGAGAAAATCGCGGCGGATACCGCCAATACCTATATGAGTCAGTTCCTCAACTCGGATAAAATCGTGTTCGCGTTCCCGCTATGGAATTTCACGGTTCCGGCTCCGTTGATCAACTATGTTTCTTATCTCTCGCAGGCTGGGAAAACATTCAAGTACACATCGGAAGGCCCGGTAGGCTTGGTCGGCGATAAAAAAGTCGTTCTGCTCAGCGCTCGCGGCGGCGATTATTCGTCGGAAGCGATGCAGGCGCTCGAAATGGCTCAAAATTACATGAAAGCGATCCTTCGATTCTGGGGAATCCATCAGCCGGAGGTCGTCGTTATCGAAGGTCACGCGCAATATGCGGATCGCGCGAAGGACATTATCGAGAAGGGCTTGAAGGAAACGGCCGAGGTTGCCGCAGCGTTCTAACAGGAACTCAATCCCGCGAATGCGATTCGCATCGCTAAACGAAATGCAGCCCTTATCTAAACGGATAAGGGCTGCATTTTCACTTAAGGAGCTTGAAGTAATAACGTAGGGCCGTCTAGCGGAATAGCAAATTCCACAAAAGGTAATATTCCCATATGCATAGCGAGAATAGCCAAAATACGGCCGTAAACGGTGAATAGCCGATCTGGAATAATCGAACCGGGCTTGCATAGCCAGCTTCCCTCCCCGTACAGATTTGGATTGCGCTTTTTTTGGTATTCAACCTGCGCTTTTAAGCGAGCATTCTCTTCTTCAATGGAACTGAATTGCTTCTTGCTCCGTCTCCCGCGATAATCCTCAAAACTTTAACCACTCTGATATTTTCTCGCCCAATTGATATTTTGCGTTTCGCCTTTGATTGCTTTTTATGAATTTTCCCCGGAATGGATAGGGGTTTTACCCCTTCAGAGCGGCGAAGCTTGTTCATCCTGTTTTACTGAAAATGGAAAACAAAGAAGGGGGAAATCCAGCTATTGGCGAATTTAAGGGGTCAATCCTTAGCAATGAGGCGGTGAGGGGATTTATTTTGCCGCCATCACCATTGCTATCACAGAAGGGAGGTAAAGTTTCAGAGCTGTAAACGGATAATCAAATTTGCAGGAAAGGATAAATCCTCATGCGGTTTCGGCATCTGCATTCGATCGTTAATCAGCTGTTTTTGTTTTGTTTTATCGGCATGACGCTTCCAGTACTTGTGATGGGCTTCCTGTCCTATAACAAATCTTCGGCTATCGTGGAGGAACAAGTCAGCAAGGTCGCGTCCCTTACCATCACGCAGGTCAGCGACAAACTGAATCTGTTCTTCAAGAAGCTTGACGACTCTTCCATGATGGTGCTGAACAGCAAGCTCATTCAGGCGGTATTGGAGCAAAAGTCGGAGACCACTCCTTACGAACTCAATGAGATGGTGAAGAACAGCAAAGAGCTGCTCACATCCATTATGATCAATTCCACGGAAATTCTCGACATCTACATCTTCGATGTAAAGCGCAACAACTCCGTGTTCAGCGGGGATTCTCTGATGTCCGTCCCCGATCAATGGGATTCGGACTGGTATGAAGCCATTCTGAAGGCGAACGGCAATACGGTATGGTTCGGAATTTCGCAAACCTCGTACCTGAAGAAAACGGAAACGGGCTTTCCCGTATTCGGGTTGGGCCGCGCCATCCGCAGCTGGGAGACGGGGGAAATCATCGGCGTGATGTTCTATGAAATCATGGCCGATCTGCTCATTGACGAGCTTGATCGCGTGCAGTTCGGAGATACCGGCTATATCTATGTGACCAATGACGAGAACCGATATTTCTATCACCCCGACCCGGCGGAATACGGACAAGCCTCAAGGATCGAGCTGCCGGAGAAGATGCGGCAGAGCGATAGCGATAAGAAGAAAACGCTGGTTATTCCCGAGAAACTGGATAACGGCTGGCATGTAGTCGGTGTCGTTCCGCTGAAGGAGCTGACCGCAGACTCCGCTAGCATCCGCAATTTTACGCTCTGGATCGCTTTGGGCTCCATCGTGCTTGCGGTCGGCATGGGGGTATTCGGAATTCGCAAAATCGGCAATCCGCTCGTCAACCTCAGCCGGCTGATGAAGAAGGGCGAAGCCGGGGATTTGACGGTCCGAAGCGGTCACATCGGACGAAACGAAATCGGTCAGCTGGGGCGCAGCTTCAACAAAATGATCGGGCAGATCGCGCTCTTGATCGAGCGTATCTCGAAAGAGGAATCGGAGAAGAAGAAGGCTGAAATCCGCGCGCTGCGCTACCAGATCAATCCCCATTTCTTATACAATACGCTGAACTCCATTCGCTGGATGGCCAAGCTCAACCGCACGAATGATGTGGATAGTGCCGTTACGACGCTTGTTCAGCTGCTGGAAGGGAGCCTGGAACGGGGAGGCGTATTCGGCACCATCGGCGGCGAGCTTGAGCTCCTGGAGAAATATATGATTATCCAGGAATACCGCTACGAGAACAAGATTGAGCTGTATACCGACTGTCCGGAAGAGCTGCTCGACGTTCCGATCCCCCGCATGCTGCTGCAGCCGATCGTGGAGAACGCCATCTTCCACGGAATTGCTCCCAAGGAAGAGAAGGGGACGATCGCCATCCAGGTGCAGCAGCTGGGAGAGGATCTGCTTATCCGGATCAAGGATGACGGAGTCGGCATGGACAAAGAGCTGATCGGCCGGCTGCTGATCAGCAGCAAGGAGCGTATGACGAAAGGGATGACGAGCATCGGGCTGCGGCATGTGGATCAAACGATCAAGCTGTATTACGGTAATGCCTACGGGGTGAAAGTGGCCAGCGCAGAAGGGGAAGGCACTTCGGTGCTGATTACGTTCTCGCGGAGAAAGGAGGACCACTATGTGCAGAGTGCTGCTCGTTGACGATGAATTCATGGCCAGGGCCGGACTTCGCGCAACGTTCGATTGGGAGGGAAACGGCTACCGGCTGGTGGGCGAAGCCGCAAACGGCATGCGTGCGATGAAGTGGCTCGAGAACGGGGAGGTCGATATTCTGATTACGGATATCGCCATGCCGGTGATGGACGGACTGGAGCTGACGCGCCGGGCGCGGGAGCTGTGTCCCTGGGTCAAGGTTCTGCTGCTCAGCTGCCATAGCGATTTCGATTATGTGCGGGAAGGGATCAGGCTGGGCGCGTCCGATTATATCCTGAAACCGACGTTGAACGCCGATTCGCTCAAGACGATTCTGGACCAGATGCGGGTGAAGCTCCGGGAGGAGCAGGCGAACCGGGAGCTGCTCGAGAAGTATCGGGACAAACAGGTTGCCGAGCAGCAGGAAGAGCTGGAGAAGCTGTTCATTCAGGCCGTTCGCGGCAATGAGGAGGCCAGCGCTTCGCTGATCGCGAATCTAACGGATATTCCGCATCGTTACGGCATGGCCGTTCTTCGGGTTCATGGCATCAAGGCGCATTCTCTGGAGTCTGAAGTCCGGCTGGGACGGGCGATCGAATCCATGAAGACCTTTTTATACGAAAGACTGGAAGCTCCCGCCGCCGCCGCAATCCACCCGGATCTGCTGCTAGCGGTTATTCCTGAACGGGTATTGTCGGCGGGGCGGGCGGAGGAGGTTGTCGGTCAAGCCGTTCGGAACGGGGAGCTGGCCGATGATGCGTATGCGGCAGGGATCAGCCGGCTGCATGGGGATTTGCGGGAACTTCAGGCTGCTTTTGCAGAAGCGCAGCAGGCGCTCGAGGATACATTCTTTTACGGTCCGGGAAGCATCGTGATGGCGGAGGAAAGGCCTCAGCCAGCATCCCAGTCTCTTCCCGATCATGGCGATATGCTGCATCTGCTCAAGGAAGCGCTGGTTGCGGAGAATCATTCCGAAGCCTTGCTCCAACTGAAGCGGATCACCGGTTATTGGAGCCGCCGATTCAAGACGAAGCAGCAGGTCATCGTTGAAGCCGAGCAGATGCTCAGCCTGCTCACGTTAAGCAAGCATTACAATACGGCGATGGTGCATCATATCCGCAAGCTTAGCAAGCTTGATTTTGCGGCAGATATTGCGAAGCATGTGGAGGCGTGCTTTAGCAGCATGCCGGTACCGGACGACTCCGGAATTCCGGACACCACGCTTCACGGGCGAATCGTGATGCAGGCGGTGCAGTTCATCACGGAGCGTTTTACCGAGGCGATTTCCCTTCAGCAGGTGGCGGATGAAGTCAATGTCAGCCGGAATTATTTCAGCGAAATGTTCAAGAAGGTGACGGGGAAGAACTTTATCGATTATCTGATTGCGCTGCGGGTCAACAGGGCCAAGGAGCTGCTGGCGGAGTCGACGCTGAGGGTCTATGAGGTCGCGGAACAGTCGGGTTTCAACGACGTCAAGCACTTCAGCAAGCAATTCAAGAAAATTGTCGGCCTCTCGCCGGGTGAATATCACGGACAGCCCCATAAACCGGGAGGAGAAGCAAACAGCGGAAAACAAGACACACTATCGGAACAAAAGCCGTTTTCTTGAAAAATCTCGCATTTTATAATAAAAGCGCTTCCATTAGTAGAGGTGGCGGCATGGGTGGACAATTTAAAGGAGGAATTCGAATGAAAAAGCAAAAATGGTCGCTGCTGGCTCTTGTTCTTACGCTATCGATTCTGCTGCAGGCTTGTTCGTCAGGCAATAATGAAGGCCAGACCGAAGGGGGAGATACATCGCCGCCCAAAGGGGAGAAAGTGAAAATTACCTGGGCGACATGGGGGAATCCTGGCGAATTGACAAGATTTCAGGAATTTACCAAGGATTTTAACGCCAAGCATCCCGATATCGAAGCCGAGCTCATTCCGATTCCCGGCGAATACGATCAAAAAATCCTCACACAGCTCACGGGCGGCAAAGCGCCGGATATCTTTTATGCGGGCGATGCCTTCATCGTGAAGCTGATTGAGAATGGCAGCATTGAAGAGCTAACGCCCTTGATGGAAGTGTCGGGCAGCACGCTGAAGAAGGAGGATTACTATGAAGGACTGTGGGGCGCAGCGCAGCGCGACAGCAAAATTTATGGCATCATGGTGGACTGTAATCCCATGGTTCTCTGGTACAACAAGAAGGTGCTGAAGGATGCGGGGGTCACGGATATGCCTGCAGACCTTCAGGAGAAGGGCGAATGGACGTGGGACGCATTCAAGCTGATGACGGAGAAAATCCGCACAACCGGCAAATACGGCTATGTGCTGGATAATTCCTGGAACAGCACCCACAGCTGGGTAACCGCAAACGGCGGTAAAGTATATGACGAGTCCGGAGCCTATGTCGGCAACTCCGATCCCAAAGCAAAGGAAGCCTTCCAGTTCCTCTATGACAATGTGAAGGCCAAAAACATTACTTTCTCGGGTACGCTTCCCAAAGGTCAAGGCGGCGATGCCATGTTCATGTCCAATCAGGTCGGATTCGTCGGCGCCGGACGCTGGTACCTCCCGCTGTTCAAGAAAAATGCCACTCTCGAATATGACGTGGTAACCTGGCCGACCAATACAGGCAACAAAATAGAGCCAGCCGGTATCCCCACTGCTTATATGGTATTGAATAAAGCTTCCAAGCAAAAAGAAGCCTCCTACAAGTTCCTGACGGAGTTCGTCAGTAAAGAAGGCCAGATCTATCGCCTGCAGGGCGGCGGCAACGCTGTTCCGTCCGTCAAAGGAGCGGACGATGTGGTGTTGGAAGGCAATCTGCCGGAGCATGCGAAGCTGTTTCTCGATGCCCGGGAAGTCGGCTATGCGCTGACGCCTGCCGAAGCCGGCATTCCCGGACTCAGCGCGGACATTAACTCTCGCTTTGAAGCGCTATGGCTCAAAAATGAGGATCTGAATACGGCCATGCAGGAAATTCAGGATCTTGCCAACAAAAAAATCGACGAGTACAAGAAGAAATAAGGCCAGCAAAAGAAAGTTGGGATGACGATGGATGTGAATACCAGGCAAACACGGGCAGCAGGCGCCATCAGCCCGGAAATCGGCCCGCGACGGCAGCCCTTGAACAATAAGACAGCGGACCGCTTCTGGGGATACTTCTTCATTTTCCCGCAATTCGTCGGGCTGCTCTGTTTCTCGCTGCTTCCGCTCGTGATGGCATTTGCGCTGAGTTTGATGAATTGGGACGGCTTCGGAAAGCGGTCATTTGCCGGATTGGATAACTTTATCTCCCAATTCAAGGATGAGGAATTCCGGACCGCCATTGTCAATACGCTTTATTACACCCTGCTGACGGTGCCGACCGGCATTCTGCTGGCTATGCTCGTCGCGATCGGACTCAACCGGGTAAGAGGGAAGGTGATTTACCGGCTGATCTATTTCATGCCGAACATCACGATGTCGGTTGCGGTAGCCGTCGTATTCATGTGGTTGTTCAACGCGGATTTCGGACTCATCAACCTGTATTTGAAGGAATGGTTCGGGATCAAAGGGCCGATGTGGCTGACGGATACGCGTTTTGTCATGCCGTCCATCGCCATGCTCAGCATCTGGATGGGGCTTGGCGGCAATATGGTGCTGTTTCTTGCGGGTCTGCAGGGCATATCGGCAAGCTATTACGAAGCTTCCCAGATTGACGGAGCAAGCAAGTGGCAGCAGCTGCGCCATATTACCATTCCTTTGATTTCGCCGACTACCTTTTTTGTCACCATCATGTCGATCATCGGTTCCTTTCAGGTATTCGACCAGTCCTTCGTCATGACCTCGGGAGGACCGGCCAAGGCAAGCTATACCATTGTGTACCATATTTACGAGACCGCGTTTGTAGATTTTACATTTGGCAAAAGTACGGCGGCGGCGGTAATCCTGTTTCTGATCATTTTGTCGCTGACACTGGTGCAAATGGGCATATCCAAACGCTGGGTGCATTACGAGGACTAATAGATTCGGTAAGGAGGAGCAGCGATATGCAGCTCAAAGGCTTCCGTATTTCCACCCTGGCTCTCCATCTTGTGCTGATTCTCGGGGCTTGCGTAATGGCACTCCCTTTCGTCTGGATGGTGCTTAGCGCGCTGAAGGATTTATCGCAGGTATTCATCGTGCCGCCGAAGTGGATTCCAAGCCCCTTCGTCTGGTCCAACTTCAAGGACTCTCTGACGGCGCTGCCGTTTGGCCGGGCGTACTTCAACAGCTTCTATATTAATGTGATCGTCGTTCTGTCGCAGCTGCTAACCTGTTCCATGGCCGCTTATGCGTTCGCAAAGATCCGTTTTCCCATGCGAGAGCCGCTGTTTCTGATGTTTCTGGCCACCATGATGGTTCCCGGACAGGTTACGATTATTCCGCTGTATCTCATTATGAAGAACATCGGCTGGCTGGATTCCCATCTGTCGATCATCGTTCCCTCTGCTTTGCTGAATGCCTTCGGGGTGTTTCTGCTCCGCCAGTTCTTCAAAGGCATTCCCAAGGAGATGGAAGAGGCGGCAATCGTGGACGGGGCCAACCGCTGGACGATTTACTTGCGGATTATGCTGCCTCTGATCAAGCCGGCATTATCGGCGCTGGGGATATTCACCTTCCTCGGCATGTGGAACAACTTCTTTAATCCGTTGATTTTCCTCAACAGCCCGGATAAGTTCACCGTTCCGATGATGCTCAACCTGTACCGGGGCATGTACGCGACGGATTGGACCCTGATGATGGCGGGCGCGTCGATCGCGCTTATTCCGGTGCTCCTCGTCTATATCGTCGGGCAGCGGTATATCATCGAGGGCGTAACGCTTTCGGGCATCAAAGGCTGAAGTTTGAAATCGCATTCGGAAGCAAGGGGGCCTCTCGGGGCTCCTTTCCCGGTTGCAGAGCGAGAATGACGAATATAGGAGGCAATGCTGCTATTATGGAGAAACCGTTGTTAGTTATTGTCAATGGACTGCCTGGCTCAGGAAAGACAACGTTAGCAAAGCGACTTTCGAATGACCTTCGATTACCCGTATTCTCCCGAGACGGACTATATGAGACCCTGTACGATGCCTTAGCATGTCAAGAGAATGGGTGTCCGCCGTTGATAGCACCTGCAACGTTTACCCTCTTATACTCAGTCGCAAGTTCATTGCTATCAGCCGGAAAGTCTGTCATAATCGAAGGTTTTTTTGGTCGACCGGAACTAAGAAGCGCAGAGTTTCTTAGTTTGAAAGAGGCTTACGATTTTGAGCCATTTCAAATCATGTGCAACGTGGATGGACAAGTGCTCTTGGAGCGTTTTCTTGCTCGTATAGGGACAAGAGAACGACACATCGGTCATCGTGATCTGGAATGGATTCAACAAGACGAAAACAAAGAACGACTCTTACACGGAAATCTTACGCCGCTCGCCATTGGCGGTACAGTCTTGAGCATCGACGCCACCACGCCCCACAGTTTGAATTACGTTGACTTACGCCAGCGAATTCTTTTGACACAAGAAAACTATAGTTGAATGAATATTCAACGACAGCCGGTCATTCGATCGGCTGCCGTTGTTCATTGAATTAACGGGCAGCAGTTTACGCTCGTACCAAACATGAACCCCAGCCTTGTCCTAAATATCACTAAAAAAGTGCGGTGTGAACAGAACCACCGGCACTCTGTTTTTAATGCTCAGAAAAGGGTAGGAATCGGAGGACATGATGAGGCATCAATGAATCGCGGATCGATACCATAGAAGTACCAATATGATCCGCTCCATCTAAACCCTGCAACACCGTCCATGTCGACAGATGTCGGATAAAACCAGAAGTTTTCGCCAGACCTAAGCCAAACATAGGTGTACTGGTACAAACAGTCGACGATATAAGAAACTAGAGGTTTCGGCGGGATGAATGTTGGTGGAGGAGACTGCGGCGGTTGCCTCATGGATCCTTTATTTCCCGAATAGGCCATCTCATCGCTCCTGGCAAAAGATAGTTATGATTTTACATGCAAGTGTACCTCATACTATGTAGGCGACTAACCGCTTGACTGTACGCATGCCTGCTCATTGCCGTTTTATATGGTCGGCCGGAGGGAATTGCCAGAAGCTAAATGACGCGCTTTATTAAACTAACAGGAGACGTTAGTTGAACGGACTATCGAGCAGTTTGCCGCCGGCAGCTGCTCTTTTTCATTATGCTAACAGGAAGCTTAGTTTGGACAATGGTTTAACGTCACATGATAACTACGATAAATAAAGACGGATTCATGACTTCCTTAGTAACCTAAAGGTAAGTAACTGACAAACATTTCACTTCTTAAGGAATTCTCCCGTTTCTTGTATACTAAATGAATAGAATTGCGAAAGGAGCGATGCCCCTGATTGAATGCGATGACAAAGTCCGGGGTGCATAGAACTTAAAGCGCTTTCTCGAGCGTGACGAACAGTCGATGTGAAGCATGCAATTGATGAACATTCAACCAGGTGGCGAGCTGCAGGCCGTATTTTAGAAGAAGACCGATCTCCGGGAGCTGAGGAAAATGGATGCGATAGACGGTCAAGGCTTCGATGGACCAATCAAGTGGGACGTATTGACGATCGGCTACTTAAGCCGAAACAAATTCTGGGGCGAATCGTCCGATAAGGGATACCGTTCCCCCCGCTGTACCTGCACTTTGATCAGAACGAACGGAAGAACCATCATCGTGGATCCGAGCTGCCCGCCTGAAGAAATGCTCCAGGTCTTGGACCAGCGTACAGGCTTGAAGGCGGAGCAAATCACGGATGTGTTTCTTACGCATTTTCATGGCGATCACCGCTACGGCATCGAAGCTTTTCCGCATGCAAAGTGGTTCATGCCCGAGCGTGAAATCGAACATTGCCGCGGGCAAGTTCCGGCGGAAAGTCCCGAGTCCCTCTTATTGACGAAATTGATTCCGGTGGATCGAAGCTTGATGCCCGGAATTGAAATTTTGCCTACGCCCGGACATTCCAAGGGACATGGCTCGCTTGTCTTTGCGTGCGAGGGGTTGACGGTGGTCGTGGCCGGAGATGCGGCAATGACCAAGGACTTTTATCTGGCGCGCGATTATTACTTTAATACGACCGATCCGGAAGCGGCAGTAAAGTCCATTGACGGCATCGCGCGGATTGCGGATATCATAGTTCCCGGCCATGACAATTATTTTATGAATAAGCGATCATAACATAATGGAGGCGAACGGAAAGATGGAGCAGCAGACGGATACGAAGGTCGAACAGAAGACAATTCGGACAGGACTCATCGACTGCGACGTGCACCCTTACCCCAGAAGCACGGAGGAAATCCGCTCCTACATGAAGAAGCCTTGGCGGGACCGCTATAACGGTGGCGGACGCGGCTTTTTCGGAAATCCCGTGCAGGGAGACCGCGTGGACGCAAGACCGCCGCAGGGAGGTTCATCGGGCTCCGACCCGGACTTCCTCCGGAAACAGCTCATTGACGAATACGGCCATGCGTATGCGATACTCATGCCGCGCGCTTTCTGCAATCTGCACCCCGATCCCGATTTCGGCACGGCAATCGCAGCTGCCTATAACGACTGGCTTGCGGACACGTGGTTGAGCAAATACAATCATGATGGCGTATTCAAAGGTTCGATCACCGTAAACACGCAGGATCCGCTGGCTGCCGCGCGCGAAATCGAGCGTTGGGCGGGACATCCGCATTTCGTGCAGGTGATGACTGATTCCGGCGCCCGATCCCCGTTCGGGCAGCGGGAGTACTATCCGATCTATGAGGCTTGCGAGAAATTCGGGCTGCCCTTCGCCATTCATCCCGGTACCGATGGAATGGGAATCAACACGCAGCCGTCTCCGGGGTACCCGACCCATTACATTGAATGGCATACTTGTTTGTCGCTTGGTTTTCAGTCTCATCTGGTGAGTTTTATGACGGAAGGCGTATTCGAGCGGTTTCCGGGCTTCAAGATCGTCCTTGTCGAAGGCGGCGTCTCTTGGCTAGCTCCCTTAATGTGGCGGCTTGATGCGGAATACAAGGCGCTTCGCTCCGAGGTCCCCTGGTTGAAACGCCGGCCGACCGAATATTTGCGCGATCATGTGCGGATTACGTCGCAGCCCCTGGAAAGACCGGACAAGGACGACCACCTGCTGCAAATCTTCGACATGATGGACGCCGAGCATTTACTTATGTTTTCCAGCGATTATCCGCACTGGGATTTCGACTCCCCGACCCGCGCATTTCCTAAGCTGCCGGAAGCACTGCGCCGTCGTATTTTTTTTGAAAATGCGCTTGAATTCTATAAGCTCTAGATCAAGGAGGCGCTTGACATGGGAAAGCATGTTATCGGAGCAGTCGCCGAATTTCCGGCGGGAACAAGAAGAACGATGGTCGTAGAAGGGCGCCCGATCGGCGTATTTAATGTGAACAATACGTATTACGCACTCAAGAACAGCTGCCCGCATCAAGGTGCGCCGCTTTGCGTCGGTACCGTAACCGGCATGACGCTGCCATCGCGGCCCGGCGAATACGTCTACGGCCGGGAGGGCGAGATCCTGATCTGCCCGTGGCACGGTTGGGAGTTTGATATTACGAATGGCAAGTCGATCTTCGACCCGCACAAATGTCTGGTCAAAACCTACGATGTGACGGTTGAAGCTGAGGAAGCCGGCGAAACCGGGGAATTGGAAACGTATCCCGTCACGGTAGAATCCGGTAAAATCGTCGTGCACATGTAGGGGAGGGCAGGCTTGTGAAATATTCGGTCTTGGGGAAAACAGGGCTTAACGTGAGCCGGATTGCAGTCGGCGGTTATGTATTTGCAGGGGTTAACAAGGCTAGAGGGTGGGACCCCTACGGCATGGAGGGAAGGCAGACGGCGATAAGCACGATCCATGCCGCATTGGATGCGGGCATCAATTATGTCGATACGGCCCCGAGCTATGGGAACGGCCACAGCGAGTCGATCATCGGCGAAGTCATGCGAACCCGGCGGGATGAATGCTTCCTGGCAACGAAGGTGACGGCGCACGGTCAAGACAAGGCGGCTGTCATCCGGAGTGTCGAGGAGAGCCTGAAGCGATTGCAATGCGACCATGTCGATGTCATTCAATTTCATGGCGGCACGTATTCCGGTACGGATACGAAGCATATTTTGAACGAAGGCCCGCTAGACGCGCTGCTGACCCTTAGGGAACAAGGAAAGGTACGCTGGCTTGGCCTCACGACGGAGGACGCTTATTCGGCGCTGGATTTGATGGATACGGGGATGTTCAGCCTCGTTCAGGTCAACTACAGCCTCATATATCAGTCCGCTTCGCTGCATCTGTTAGACCAAGCCAAGGATAAGGGTATCGGGGTTGCAGTCATGAGGCCCATGACATCCGGTATCCTGCAAAGGCTGCTCGGACAGCTGGAACCGAGATGGATCGAAGCGGCGGATCCGTATGAAGTATGCCTGAAATTCGTCCTGTCCGATTCAAGGGTGGGCGTCATCAATGTCGGCATGCGCTGGCCGCATGAGGTTCAGCAGAACGTGGAGCTGGTCAACCGGTATGAGCCGTCCTTCGATATCGCCGAGCTCCCGAGATTAACGGCGAAAATTTATCAAACCGACGATGCATTTAACGGATTGTGAATGAATGATGGCAGGCTGAAACAGCATCATTGGATAAGATAGCAAGAATCCCGTCATTCGCTGACGGGGTTCTTTGCATTGATATCCGGACAACATGCTGCGTTAAATCAATGCGTTGTTGACTTCTGTCGGTCATAAAAAGCCGCGAAAATCGTGTTATTTATGGGATCAAGTTCCTGTCAAAACCAAATGACAAAAACTTGATTCCATTTCCAAAAATGGAGGTCAAACGTTAAGGAAGATGGAAGGAATTGAAGCTATTCTTCGGGAGATAAGAGATAAAAAATAAGCTGCCGGGGACTGGAAAAATCGACCATCCTTCCAAAAGTCAGAACAAATCGAATCGAATCGCGTCTATAGAGTATCTCGCTTGGAAAGGGTGTCCAATAGATGCAACAAAGTACAATCAAATGCGCAGCCTTAGCGTTGCTGATGCTGACGACGACGACGACGGTCCAAGCCCATCGCGCCCATGCGGAAGCGGCACAGCCGCCATCCTTGCTGCTGGATGGCCGTTCGCTGGCGTTTGCCGCGCCGCCCGTGATCGAGCACGGAGTCAGCTTCGTGCCCGTGCGCCCGATTTTCGAGGCGGAAGGGGCAAAGGTAAACTGGGACGAGCAGGCGCAAACGATTACCGCGACAAAAGACAATACGCTGATTACTTACCGGTTGGGTGACAAGCTGGCCTACAAGAACGGGGAAGAGCTGGCGCTTGCTAATCCCGGGAAATTAATCAATGGCTTCTCCATGGTACCGCTGCGGTTCGTCAGCGAATTGCTGGGTAACGTCGTTCAATGGCACGCATACGACCGGTCCATCAGCATATCGTCCATACATACGCTCGAAACCGAAATTACATACGGCGTTAACCTGAGAACCGAACCGGGTTCGGAAACGGATGCCTCCGTCGTCCGGATGCTCGCGAAAGGACAGCGGATCCACGTCATCCGCGCCCTCAACGCGAAGTGGCTCGAGGTGCAGACGGAGGACGGGAAGATCGGGTTCATGTCGGCCAAGCTCAAGTATTCGAATTATGCGAGTCCGGAATTGAGGATGCAGCAGGCGGACGAGCTTATCGAGTATGGGGCGTCCTTCATCGGGACGCATTATCATTTCGGCGCGGCTACCGATCAAACCGATGCCTTCGATTGCTCTTCGTTCGTGAAACGCGTGTTCGGGGAAGTGCTCGGAATCGATCTCCCGCGCATCTCGTACGAGCAGGCAAAGGAGGGCCAAGAAGTCAAGCTCGCAGAACTGCGGAAGGGCGACCTGCTCTTTTTCAGCGCGAGGGGTCTCGATATCGGCCACGTCGGAATCTATGCCGGGGACGGCAAAATTCTGCATACCTATTCGGACAAGCTGGGGGTCCATATCGAGGATTTCGACGGGCAGTGGAAGGACCGGTTCGTGACGGCCCGAAGGGTGTTCTAAACGTATTCTAATCCTTTATATTAGCCCATGTAATTAAGCGGTTCGAAGGCTGGCGCATGCGCCAGCCTTGTTTGCCGTATGTTTCATGCTTACGTTCTATCAGGAGAAAAGGGAGGTAACCGCAGCTGCTCCGCAGAGATAAACTATTAAAACCGAGGGACGGGTAGGATTCATCAATGAAGAAACCGAATAAAGGACGGTATTATTTAGACTCTCAAAAGGATGTTTGTCAATGGACGCTAAAGCGAATGTTAAAAAGCAATCATTATTTAATAGATTGAAGACTATGGCGAAGAAACTAAAATCAAACTTGATGGTCATGTATTTTGCATATCGTGACCCGCGAATACCTTTGTTCACGAAAATAGCTGCCATTTGTGTAGTTGCATATGCGTTTAGTCCCGTGGATTTGATCCCGGACTTTATACCGATTCTTGGATACCTAGATGATTTAATTATTGTGCCATTAGGTGTTTACATAGCACTTCGACTTTTCCCTAAAGAAGTGCTTGAAGAATTCCGAGCAAAGGCAGAGGAGCAAATAAAATTTGGAAAGCCTAAGAATTGGATCGCAGGCACTTTCATCATTGTTATTTGGTTTGCATTAGCAATTTGGTGTGCCTGGTACTTCTACGGACTGGTCAAATAACTATTGAACCCTAACGGAGGACGCTAGCTGAAAAGGCAAAAAGAAACGGTAGCCGCTATTGGCTGCGCCATCGCAAATAAAACGCTTTTAATCGCTATTGACCCGCTCCCCCTGATTACTCGCTATCTCTTCAATTGACTCGTATTTCCCCAAGCGCCAGATTCGCCAACCGTACTCGGGACATTCGCCGTTCATTTATTCGCCCCATCCAGCATATATCGTTAATGGAAGCGCATACCATAGGGTGCGGACGCTTCGGCTTTGGATCTCGAAAGGGGGAGGGATGCGGCAGTTCGGACGATCAGCGCGGAACGATGCCGCGCAAAATATAAAGCGCTTACAACTGGAGGGGTATGCACATGAATAAAGGATTGAAACGGGTACTGCGCTTTTTTCGTTATCGTGCTCGCCGTCTGCCTGTCGTCAAGTAACGCGGACAGGGCCTGGGGAGGCGCCGAGAATTATATTACGCGATCTGGCGATAAACTCATGGACGGCGGCGCCGAGTATCGTTTCATCGGCACGAACGCTCCGTTCCTGGAACGGGCATGGGCCGATCCGGCCGAAATCGAGGATGAGATTCGGGCAGCGAGCCGTTCGGGCATCGACGTCATCCGTCTGTATCCATTCGAGGTGAGAATGGCCGGCGACCCACCGGGAGCCTTCCGCCACGTCATGGGACCCGGCTTGTACGACGAGAGCGCCTTTAAGCTGTTCGACAAAATGCTTCAGCTGGCGAACGCGTACGGCGTCCGGCTGATCGTACCTTTTGTGGACAGCTACAACTATGTCGGCGGCACGCCGGATTGGGCGGCTTTCCGCGGCAAAAGCGCCGATGATTTCTGGACCGATCCGGTCATCCGGCAGGACTTCAAGGATTTCATCCGGTTCGTCCTGAACCGAGTCAACACGTATACGCAGGTGCCGTACAAGAACGATAAAGCCATTCTGGCTTGGCAGCTTGGCAACGAACTGCGGTCCACCGACGCCTGGACGAGCGAAATGGCCGCTTATGTCAAAAGCCTGGATGCCAATCACCTCGTCGGCGACGGCGGATATGTACGCGCTCAAGGAATCAGGGCCAATGCGCTGAACGACCCTAATATTGATTTTATTGATCCGCATATCTATCTATACCACAATTATTCGGATCCCATCGCCAAGCTGAACGAATGGCGAACGACGACCCAGGGCAAGAAGCCGCTCTTCATCGGGGAATTCGGCGATTTCACGCCGGAGGTCAACGAGCGGCTGCTGCAAACCGTACAAAGCAACGGCACGGCCGGCGCGATGGTCTGGGGCAGCATGTCCCACCATAAAATGGGCGGATGGCATTGGCCGCCGGTCGGCGACTGGTCGTACTTGCGCTATCCCGGCTTCCCGAGCGGCAACTGGGCGAACGAAACGGCGATCTTCAATCAGCTCCGTCAGTATGCGTATGCCATCAAAGGCATACCGGTCCCGGCATGGACTGTGCCGACTGCGCCGATTCTGTTCCCGGCCGATTCCGTGCACGCGCTCTCCTGGTTAGGCGCCTCGACCTCGGCGGCGTATGACCTCGAACGCGCGGCTTCGCCGTCCGGCCCGTGGAGCGTCGTTACCGCCGACGTGACGGACGACGTAACGGCGCCGGACGACTACAATGCTTCCGTGCCGATCGCGGACGATGCGTCCGCGCTTCCGGGAACCAGCTACTACTACCGGGTGAAGGCGAAGAGCCCCGATGGCGGCTATTCGCCGTATTCCAACGTGATCGGGCCGATAAAGCCGCAGGAAGCGATCGTCGCCGATAACGGCGGCAGCGGTTATGCGGAGACGGGAACATGGGGGGACAGCACGCTGTCCGGCAGCTACGGCGGCGGCTCCCGTTACAGCAACTCGGCGGGAAGCACGGCGACATGGACGCTAGAGGTTGGCGAACCCGGCTATTACAACGTTTATGTGCGTTATCCGTATCATCAAACGTCATCGCAGAGCGTCGCGTACGCGGTGCGGCACAACGGCGTGACCGACACGATCCCCGCCGTCAACCAAACCACGATCACGGGGCAGTGGCGCTTGATCGACACCCCATATTTCGCGGCGGGGGCCGACCAATACGTGAAGCTGACGGCAGGCACCGTCGCGGGTTCCGGCAACGTGACGCGGGCCGATGCGGTCATGCTCGAACCGGTCGCGTACGGCGATCGCTTCCAAGGGACCGGCACGGACGGCTGGACCGCCTCCGGCGGCGCCTGGTCCCCAGCGGTCGACGTCGCCAAAACGCTTCTCTCGCAGACGCTCAAGCAGTCCGCGCGCGGAATCGCGGAAACGAGAGCAGGGGACGCCTACGCCGACGTCGCCGTGACGGCCTCCGTCAAGGCGTACGACCGCACAGACGCGGACTCCTCGTCGGGACTGATCGCGCGGGCGAGCGCCGATTTCTCCAGCTACTACACCCTGCGCATCAATTACGGGCAAAACAAAGTCCAGCTGTACAAGAAAATAAACGGCAGCTGGACGAAGCTCGGCGAGGCTGGGCTGATAGCCAGCCCGGGAGCCTGGTACCAGCTGCGCCTCGAGCTGCGCGGCGGCTCGATCAGCGGATACGTCAACGGCATCCGGAAGCTCGCCGTTACCGATGCCGGCTTGACATCCGGTTACGCGGGCCTTCGCACATTCGAGCAAACGGCCGTGTTCGACAACTTCGTCGTGACCGTGCTGGATTGATCTCCGGTGCCTCGAGGCCATGCGGACTTCGCGCCCTTGGCCTTCCCGCGCCGGCGCCGAACGCGTAAGCAACCAAAGCCACCAACTTTTATGGATGAAGTTCTTGTCGACATTCATTGACAAGAACTTGATCCCATTACCGAAATTGAGAAGAACTTGTTCGTTTCGTGAGGAATCTTTTACTGGTCAAGGGATATATGTTCGATGATATATCGAAGATGAACAGATGAAGATAAATGTACAGCCGAGGGAGGATTTTTCAGAAGCAGCTCATCGATGAGGTTCATTGGTGCATTTACACTTTAACACCCATAAGCAGTTTTAGAAGTTAATTAAACAACCTTAGTCCGGTGGAGTACCAAACTAAGGCTGCTTTGAGCTCTTATTTCATTGTTGTCTACTTGACGGGGGCGTCACCGGCCTCCCGCCTGGGAAGGACCCAGTTGGGGCGCGGGAAGTGGCAGGTGTAGCCGCTCGGATAGTGTTCCAGATAGTCCTGGTGCTCCGGCTCTGCTTCCCAGAAGTCGCCGACAGGCGTCACTTCGGTGACGACCTTGCCCGGCCACAGATCCGACGCGTTCACGTCGGCGATCGTCTCCTCCGCCACCTTTCTCTGCTCGTCGCTCGTATAGTAGATCGCCGAACGGTAGCTTGTGCCGATATCGTTGCCCTGACGGTTCCGCGTCGTAGGATCGTGGATTTGAAAGAAATACTCCAGGATGCGCCGGTAGCTCGTCTCCGCTGTATCGAAGACGATTTCGATCCCCTCCGCATGAGTGCCATGGTTGCGATAGGTCGCGTTCGGAATGTCGCCGCCAGTATAGCCGACGCGAGTCGAGACGACGCCGGGAAGCTTGCGGATCAAGTCCTGCATTCCCCAGAAGCATCCCCCAGCGAGTACAGCGCGTTGATGCATGTTAAACCTCCTCAATCTGATCGAGATAACTGCCGTAGCCGCACAAAGGAGGACTAGAACCAAGCTGCATATCGGTCATCCTCGAACTCCATGTCTAGGAGTCTCATATCCGCATTGGAATGGCAATGTCTCTCTTTTGTTGACATGTATATTATGTCATTGTTCAGTATTTCTACTCACATTAGAATGCACTTGATGGTCAACACGGTATCTCGTGCGTATGGTTCTTACATACAAAAAATAAGAAAATCTCATTCTGGCTGCTAAATCCGGTCCAAAAACCATAAGCACCATAAGAGTGGAGGCAAAAACCATAAAAACGGTATTGCCTACACCCCGCATGGACCTTAAGAGCGCTTCTTCAGGGTTTTTCATAAAAGCAATCACAACCAATAAGACGCTCTCGGCGTTCATAGTGCAGTAGATTATTGCCTGGTTAGAGGGCACAGTTCTAATCAACTCTAGCACGGATATGGAAATATAAGCGAAACAGACATAGTGCAGAGAATGGAGCGCTTATACCGTTTTTTGCGTGACTCCGATGCGGCGAAACTGTTCCTCATACGTTTGTACAAAGTAATAATTCCCCTCCGGCCGTCTGAAAGCGGCTTTTAATATTACTATCGACCGCAAGTTTATCGATTTGCCAATCGCCATAAGGCATATAACTTGTTTATAATGAACGAAAGAAACGAATGCAGGGACTGGCCGCTCAGAGGAAGCTGACAACGAGGCGATGGTGGAATGACGTTGGAAAAACGGCGTGCAAAGGTAAAAAGTTCATAACTTGGCGGAGGAACACAGGCATGACCAATATTTTGCGTTTTTTAGGGAAATACCGAATTGCAGCCGGCATGGCTGTCGTTATGGTGCTGGTCGAGCTGGCGGTGGAGCTGATTCAGCCTTATCTGATTTCGGTCATTATTGATGAAGGTATTTCGCAAAAGGATACGTCGGTGGTGCTGCTGTGGGGCGGAATATTGGTAGGGGGCTCGGTTGCCGCATTCATCGCCGGTATTCTGAGCTCTTTTTTTGCCTCGCATGCCAGTCAGGGGTTTGCGTTCGATGTACGGGAGGCCCTTTACACCAAGGTGCAGGGATTCGCTTATCCGGTTTTCAATCGCTTTGCCACCTCATCCCTCATCACTCGGTTAACAAATGATGTTACGCAGCTTCAGGATACGGTATTCATGGGATTACGGTTTATGCTGCGCATGCCGCTTGTTGTCATCGGGAGCATCATTATGGCGCTTGTCGTACATGTGCAGCTGGGATTCCTGCTTACCCTGACCGTTCCCGCACTGCTCGTATTCGTCATTTGGATCATGAAGAGAGCTTCCGTTTTATTCAAAAGGGTTCAAATGAAACTGGATACGCTGAACCGCGTGATGCAGGAGAATCTGAGCGGCATGCGGCTGATTCGTGTGTTTGTCCGGCGTAAGGAAGAAGCGGGCCGTTTTGCACGGCTGAGCCAGGAACTCATGGGGAGCACGGTTTCCGCTTTACGTCTGACGGAGATTACGATGCCTTTTATTCTGCTGATCATGAACGCAGGAATTATTGCCGTGCTGTGGTTTGGGCATAAGCAAATAAGCATGGGGAAAGCGACTGCGGGCGAGGTGGTGGCGATCGTGAATTATTCGCTCCGCACGGCGGGTGCCCTGTCGGCCTTCTCCATGATCGTGGCGGCCTTCTCCAGAGCCCGTGCGTCTGCCCAGCGGGTTGATGAAGCACTCAGCACGGACAGCGAAGCGCCGGTCAGGCCGGGCCGGAATACCGAAGGGCAGTGTGAAGGGGGCATAGAGTTCGAAAATGTTTCCTTCCAATACCCGCACTCAGAAACTCGCGTGCTGGTTGATATTTGCTTTAAGGTCCGTCCGGGGGATACCGTGGCGATCCTGGGGGCTACCGGCTCGGGGAAATCCTCGCTGATGCAGCTTGTTCTGCGCCTGTATGAGGAAACCGCCGGGATCATCCGCATCGACGGACGGAATGTCCGCGAGCTGGATATGGCATATTTGCACCGCTCCATCGGCTATGTGTCCCAGGAGGTACTGCTGTTCTCGGGCACTATACGCGATAATATCGCTTGGGGCCTGGAGGATGCCAGCATGGAGCAGGTGATGGAAGCGGCCAGGCTGGCGCAAATTCACGAGACGATCGAGAAGCTGCCGGATCAGTACGATACCCTCCTTGGACAGAAGGGCATCAATCTCTCCGGGGGGCAAAAGCAAAGGCTGTCCATCGCCCGCGCCTTGATCCGCAAGCCGGCTATTCTGTTGCTGGATGACAGCACCAGCGCTCTTGACGTCCAAACGGAAGCGGCATTGTTGCAGGCGCTCAAGGGTATGTCCTGCACGACGCTCTTGATTACGCAGAAGATCAGCTCCACGATTGGGGCGGATTTGATTCTGCTGCTGGACGAGGGCAGTCTCATTGCGCAGGGAAGCCACGGGCAGCTGTTGGCCAGCGACTACTTGTACCGGCGTATTTATGAATCCCAGTTCGGGAAGGAGGGGGTAGCGCATGTGGGAAGCTTTACGTGAACCCTTCCGGTATCCCGGGCCGCGCGTGAAAGATGCCGATCCCGACGCTTCTCCAGCGGACAGGCGGGCCAAAGCCAAGGCTAAGGACTGGCAGGGAACGCTCAGACGGATATGGCATTATCTGTCCCGCCGGAGAGGCAGGCTGTCGCTGGTCATGCTGCTGGTTATTGTAAGCTGCGGGCTCACGCTGCTCGGTCCGTATCTGATCGGAATGGCGATTGACGATTATCTGGAGGGACCGGGCGGCAGGCCATGGCTGCTGTTTCTGCTCGGATTGACCTGTGTCTACGTGCTTCAGTCCATTGTGGGCTGGCTGCAAAATATCTGGATGATCCAGATCGCCCAGGAAACCGTGCTGAGGATGCGCACCGATCTCTTCGCGCAGCTGCACCGCCTTCCGATCCCGTTCTTCGGGAGAAACCGGCAGGGCGATCTCATGAGCCGCATGACCAACGATATCGACAGCGTGAGCTCTACGCTCAACAGCTCGGCGATCCAGCTGTTGTCCAGCGTGCTGATGCTGGCGGGCACGGTCGTTGTCATGCTGCTGCTCAGTCCGCTGCTTACGCTGCTCACCTTTGTGGTGGTTCCGCTGATGGCGCTCGGCATGCGGTGGATTACGCGGCGGACAGGCGCGCTTTTCAGGGAGCGGCAGCGGAATTTGGGAGAATTGAATGGATTTGTGGAAGAAACGCTGTCCGGTCAGCGGATTATCAAAGCGTTCTCCCAGGAAGAGCGGGTTATCCAAGCGTTCCATGAACGCAATGTGCGCATCAAGCATTCGGGATTCTGGGCGCAGACAATATCGGGCTTCATTCCAAAGCTGATGAACGGTCTCAACAATCTGAGCTTTGCGATTATTGCCTGTGTCGGCGGCATTTTGGCCATCCGGGGGGCGATAACCGTTGGGGTTATTATCGTTTTTGTCGAGTATGCCCGGCAGTTTACAAGGCCTCTTAATGATTTGGCGAACCAATGGAATACGCTCTTGTCCGCTATTGCCGGGGCAGAGCGGGTGTTCGAAGTATTGGATGAACAGGAAGAAGACGCGGATGAGCGTGCAGCGCTTACGCTTGATGCTGTACAAGGTGCGGTCGTCTTCCATAAGGTGTCCTTCGCTTACGAGGAGGGAAGAAATACGCTTAAGGAGATCAGCTTTAAGGCGAAGCCTGGCGAAACGATAGCGATCATCGGTCCTACCGGGGCCGGCAAGACGTCGCTTATTCAACTGCTCTCCCGTTTCTATGATACGAGTGAGGGGACGATCACGCTGGACGGGCGGGATATCCGGACGATTCGGCGGGAAAGCCTCCGCTCCCATATGGCATTCGTGCTGCAGGATTCCTTTCTGTTTGAAGGAACGATCCGCGACAATATACGGTATGGCAAGCTCGATGCCACCGATAGCCAGGTGGAAGAAGCCGCTAAACTCGCCAATGCCCATTCATTCATTATGCGGCTGTCCGGCGGATATGACCGGGTGCTGATTGCCGATGGCAGCGGCATCAGTCAGGGACAGCGGCAGCTAATTGCCATCGCGCGCGCCATTCTGAAGGATCCGGCCATTCTCGTGCTGGACGAGGCGACGAGCAGCATCGACACCGTTTCCGAGATCAAAATCCAGGAGGGCTTGAAGCGGTTGATGGAGGGGCGAACGAGCTTCGTCATTGCCCACAGGCTGAACACGATCCGCGAGGCTGACCGCATTCTGGTGCTTAAGGAAGGATGTCTGGTGGAGCAGGGGCCTCATGAAGAGCTGTTAGGCAAACAGGGGCTATATAGTGATCTGTATCATGGTCAGTCCGAGCATCGGTCAGCGGTAAAACAATAAGCAAGCGACTGTATATCAGACAATAGACCAGGAAAAAACCTTTGGACATTAGTAGTACCGCAATCGATGCGACGAGTGCTCCTTTTTTCATTAGGCTATCTTAAATCCTAATGTTGATTTATAAAAGAAAACCACCTTGATGAAAAGGTGGTTTTGGGGAATCAACCGCGGATCTCATTAAAACTCAGTACTCCGAGGAATCATGATCAAGCCAGTGAAGGTATTCCCCGTATCCTTCCTTCTTCATGTCCTCCTTCGGAATAAAGCGGAGCGCTGCCGAGTTAATGCAATAACGCAACCCGCCTTTATCCTGCGGTCCGTCGGCAAAGACATGGCCCAAATGGGAATCCCCTTCCTGGCTCCTCACCTCGGTACGAATCATGCCATGGCGTTGATCCATCTTTTCCGTCAGGCGAGATTCTCCGATCGGTTTGGTAAAGCTGGGCCATCCACAGCCCGAATCGAATTTATCCAGCGAACTGAAGAGGGGCTCTCCTGAAACAACGTCCACATAGATCCCTACTTGATTATGATCCCAATATTCGTTATGAAATGCCGGCTCCGTGCCGTTATTTTGGGTCACTTCATGCTGTATCGGCGTCAACTTCTGCTTTATTTGCGCCAGGTCCTTCCCGGACTTCCAATGTTGTTCTTCATCATGTTTATCGTTAATGCCGTTCATTTCAACACCTCTTTCTTCAATATTCAAGATGACGAAGGTTTAAGAAAAACCATGCTTCATTGCAATGAAGAACAGCTTATTGGCCAAATTAACTTTACTGCTCTACTTGGGTATCTATGTATGTAGAATCCCCAATACCCGTGATTTTATCAACTCCCTCGCGTTAATGGGCAGTTTAGAGTAACTGTTTCCCTACCTGGGAAAGCTCGTGTTCCGGAGGTATATCGTTGTCTAATAAGGGGCAGTCTGACACGGAGGACAAGCTGCCGCTACCTTATCTACGGGATTAACGAGACGCTCATGGAACGTTTCTGACGTTATTACGGGCAGTAACGCAAGCTGCATTCGTGAATTAAAGCATTACGGAGGAGGCCATCTTTGTGACCCGCGATAGTAGAAATGTGGAAACCGAAACGGACGGAGACCCGAATACCTCGTATGAGGATTTGGAGGCGCATGAAGAAACGAGCTTCTTCTTAAATGAGAAGCAGTCGGACGTATCCGACACATTGACCGGAGAGCCTGCCGACATGCAGCGACCGAAGAAGGAATAGCAGGTATGGCCGGTAGATCGAACGATTCCGTCTCGTAATGGGACGGAACTTTTTGCGTTCAATCGAATCTTCCGCCATGCTGTCGTCGACAAGAACATCTATGCAAGTAAGTATAATACTCTTATTGTCATATGCCGTACGCCGAGCGGTTTGCTGACGGCAGCTGCTCCTTTTTGTTCTGGCTTAGGGTTTATGTTTTCATTTAGGGAGGCGGTAATATGCGCCGTTTTTTTTTGCAAAGCCATTATTCAGAACTTAGATTTCCATTTCGGCACACCGCACGAATTCAATCTATTCAGCTACTTTATTATTTCAAGCCAGAATGGAAGCGTTGACAACTTGCACCGATAGGCGTCACACTTGCTGGTAGATGCAATTCTACACGAAACGGGGATGACGATGGGGCTTATATTGGCAAGTAAGGTTCTGCGGGGCATCGTCCGTCCGTTCCAGCTAAGCCTGCGGTACAAGCTCATGCTGCTCATGGTGCTGATCGCCGTGCTGCCGCTGTCGCTGGTCACGCTGTTCGCGACGAAGACGACGAAGCAATCGCTCGCGTCCGAGGTGATCCGCTCGAACGAATCCCGGATGGAATGGGCGGCCAAATATTTCGACGAAAAATTCGATCAGCTGCAGGCCGTGTCCTACTCGCTTCTCCTTGACGGCACGCTGTTTCCGAACGCGAACGGCGGCGCGGTCCAAAGCGAGGGCACGGCCGCATTCGTCAATACGTACACGATCGACAAGCTGAAGTCGCTCTATAGCGCCAACAATAAAAATATCGCGCAGATCGCACTGTATTTGAAATCGCAGAACCGGCTGTACGTCGTCGACAAGGATGCGGGCATCACGACGGAGCACCTGGATACCCCGCATGCCGACTGGGGCGCCATCGGGCGGACGCACGAGAGCTTGAACCTGCTGCTCAACAACGGGAAGAACACGTTCTCCATCGTCCGCAGCATGAACCGGTTCGCGGACCGGGAGGTGCTCGGCGGCGTCACGCTCGAGGTCCGGTGGAAAATGATGAACAGCGTGCTCGATATGGTCCGCTCGGAATCCAACAGCGAAGTATTCGTGGCGGATGCGGACGGCAACGTCATGTACAATCCGTATTCCCCGACCATCGCCACCGACCGGGAGATGCTGAAGTCGGCGCTAGCCGGCCCATCCGGCCCTGGCTACACGGAATCGAAGCGGGGCTTCTTGTTCTACCAGCCGAGCGTTTCGGGCCAGGTCTCGATCGTGAAGTTCATTCCGATCCAGTACGTCACCGAAGGCGCGTCCTCGACGCTGAATTTCAGCCTGTTCACCGCGGTCGCATTCGCGTTCGTGGCCATCGCGGCGTCGGTGCTTATCGCCTTCGTCACGACGAGGCCGATCGTCCGGCTGACGAAGTCGATGAAGGCGGTCGAGATCCAGAACTTCGACGTGGACATCCGCGAGCCTCGCAGCGACGAGATCGGGACGCTGGAGCGGCGGTTCAATTCCATGCTTGGCCGGATCAAGGAGCTGATCCAGACGGAGTACAAGGCGAAGATCGAGAAGCGCACGGCGCAGGTGAAAGCGATGCAGGCGCAGATCAATCCGCACTTCCTGCATAACGCCCTGCAGGCGATCGGTGGCATCGCGCTGTCCCGCAACGTGCCCGAGATCAACGACCACGTCCGGGCGATCAGCGATTTGTTCCGCTACGCGATCCGGATGAAGTCGGATCTGGTGACGGTGGCCGACGAACTGGAGCATGTCCGAAACTATCTTCAAATTCAGAAGCTGCGGTTCCAGAACATGATCGAGGTGCGGATCGAAGCGGACGAGGATTGCCTCGCCTGCCGGATCCCGAAGTTCTCGCTGCAGCCGATCGTGGAGAACTGCTTCTTCCACGGTCTCGAAGGCAAGATGGACGCGTGGCGGATCGCCATCCGGGTCGAGAAGGTGCTCGACGAGATCGAGATTGATATCGCGGACAACGGAGCGGGCATCGGAGAAGCGCGCCTGGCCGAGGTTCGCCGGCGGCTGAGCCAAGAGACGGAAGCGCAGGAGAACGGGGAAGGCATGGGCATGAGCAACGTCAACGCGAGAATCAAGCTGTTATTCGGCGAGGAGTACGGGCTGTTCGTCTCGAGCGGGGTGAACGAGGGAACGACGGTCAAACTGTTGATTCCCGCCCAAGAGAAGGGGGAAACGGAATGAAGGCGGTCATCATCGACGATGAATTTTGGACGCGCGACAGCATCAAGCGGCTCGCGGACTGGGAGCGCTTCGGGATCGTGCAGGTCGAGGAAGCGGAGGAAGGTCTGAGCGGCCTGCGGATCATCGACGAGATCCGTCCGGATATCGTCATCACGGACATGCGCATGCGCGGCATGGACGGCGTGGAGCTGCTGCGCAAGCTGACGGAGGAGTATCCCTTCATTCGCAAGATCGTTATCAGCGGCTTCGATGATTTCGCGTATACGAAGCAGGCGATCCAGTCGCGGGTCGATGAATATATCCTGAAGCCCGTTCAGGCGGAGGAGCTGAACCGTGCGCTGGAGAAGGCCGCGTCGGAGCTTCGGACCGCGAGAGGGCTTCATGCCGCGCAGCCGATGGCCAAGGACGTCATGAGCGCCGTGACCGAATTCAAGGACCAGCTCTCCCGGCAGTTCCAGGAGCTGCAGGCCGAGGCCGTCCGCGAGTCGTTCGATGCGCTGGAGACGCTCCTGCGGTCGCAGGCGAACGCGGCCCCGGGGTTGAACCATCTGCTTTACAAGCATTTCATGCTGCTGTTGGACGAACTGATGGCGAAGGCCGGCATCGATTCTTCGTCGGCGCTGCCGGCGCAAGCCGGGGCGTTCTTCGTGACGGACTTCACCCCGCTGGAGCAGTGGATCGGGATGCTTCGCTCTTCGTACGTCAGCGTGCTGGAAGGCACGATCCAGCTGCGCCGAAGCAAGGGCCGGATAGACATCGAGCATATCCGGCAGTTCATCGACCGCGCGTACGCGGAACCGATCACGCTGGAGTCGATCGCGAGCCTTTACTTCGTCAGCAAGGAGCATCTGTCGCGGACGTTCAAGGGCGTCACGGGAACGACAGTCATGGATTACATTATCGCGAGACGGGTCGAGGAGGCGAACCGGCTGCTGCAGGCTTCCGCGTCGATCAAGAGCGCGGCGGAAGCGGTGGGCTATTCCGATTTGACGTATTTTCACCGCGTTTTCAAGAAAATCACGGGTATCACGCCCGCGCAGGCAAGGACGGAAGCGGCGGAGGAGCGCTAAGGAAGCGCCACCAAATATCAATATCGTCCATAACAACACGCAAATGCGGTCCAATGCCAAGCGCGTACCCTCCCCGTTATACTCATTACGTAAGCGTTACCATGACATAGGGGGGACTTGAAATGAAGAAATCAATTTCGATTTTGGCAGCGGTTACGGTGCTGGGACTGACAACCGCTTGTTCGTCCGGCGGAGGCAATGGGAACACTAACGCGAACGCGGGCGGTTCGGGAAGCAACGCGGCAGCGAACAACGCGCCCTCAAACAACGCGCCTGCGAACAACGCGGCGGACAACCAGCCGGCGGCGGCGCCGAAGAAAGTCGAGCTCAAGATCTTCCTGGGCGGCCTGGACCGCTTCCGCGAGCAGTTCGACGGCTACTTCGAGAAATTCGCCGAGAAAGAGAAAGCCGAGAAGAACATCGAAGTCACCTTCAACTCCGAATATCCGGGCGCGGACAACGCTCCGCAAATCTTGAAAACCCGTCTCGCCACCGGCGACGTTCCGGACGTATTCAGCCTGCATGCCGGCAACGACATGCCGACCTTCTACAAGGCCGGTTACCTGACCGACCTGTCCGAACAGCCGCTCGCGGGCAAGCTGATCGACGGCATCAAGGACCTCGTTTCCATGGACGGCAAAGTCGTCGCGGTGCCGATGGAAAGCCTCTCGTGGGGTTACCTGTACAACAAGAAGATCTTCAGCGATCTCGGCATCACGCCGCCTAACACGCTCACCGAGATGAAAGCGGTCGTGCAGAAGCTGAAAGACAACAAAGTCACGCCGTTCCTGCTGAGCTACAAGGAAAGCTGGATTCCGCAATTGTTCCTGCCGCTGACGGTCGGCGGGCTCGTGAACAGCAGCCATAAGGATTTCATGGACAAAATGAACAGCGACCAAGGCAGCTTCGCCGACATCAAGGAAATGTTCGACATCATCGACCTCGTCAACGCGAACGGCACGGACCGCGCGTTCGAGAAGGGCAACGACGACGGCGCGGCCGACTTCGCGAACGGCAAAGCGGCGATGTGGGTGCAGGGCACGTGGGACGCGGACAGCATCCTGAAAATGAACGACAAGATGGAATTCGGCGTCGCGCCGCTGCCGATCAACGACGACCCGGCTTCGCTGCGCATCAACGTATCGGTGTCCACAGCCCTGTCCGTACCGCCGAACAGCAAGAACAAGGACGTCGCGACCGATCTGCTCAACTTCATCTTGGATGACCAGTCGTCGAACGACCTGTACCAAAGCCTGAAATTCAACCCGGTTTCCAAAAACCACACCTTCAAACCGTATCCTTGGGTAGAAGACGCATCGGTATACGTGAACAACGGCCAGTCTTAC
This sequence comes from Paenibacillus sacheonensis, assembly GCF_009909195.1. Lineage (GTDB taxonomy): Bacteria > Bacillota > Bacilli > Paenibacillales > Paenibacillaceae > Paenibacillus_Z > Paenibacillus_Z sacheonensis. The sequence goes on along the minus strand of NZ_JAAAMU010000022.1, from coordinate 14,395 downwards.
AGGGACCCTGCGATTCCTTCCGCGGTGAAAGACGAGTCCGGCAAAGCGCTGCAATCCTACTTCGACAAGAAGCTGTCCAAAGACGACGTCATCAAGGCTTTGGACAAAGCGTGGAAGGAAGCCAACGCGGCCGCCAAATAACCCGAAATCGGATCACAACAAGCCTACCCGGTTTCCGCCGCCCCCGGGAGTGGGCGCGGAAACGGGGGAGGTCCCTAAGGAGTGAACGCATACATGACCCGACGCTACAAAGCGGCCTTCTCGCTGCTGTTGTTCGTCCTGCCCGCACTCGTGCTCTACCTCATCTTTCTGATCATCCCGATGCTGCAGGGCTCATACTACAGCTTTACGGACTGGAACGGCCTGAACAAGACCTACGACTTCGTCGGCATTCGCAATTTCGTCGAGGCGCTCCGGGATGATCGCAACTTCCGCACGGCAATTTGGTTTACCGCCAAATACGTGTTCTTCGCCGTCGTCTTCCAGAACGTGGTGGCGTTGCTGCTGGCGATGCTTATCGAATCCCGCAAGCGGGCCAAAGGGCTGTTCCGGACGATCTTCTTCATGCCGAACATGCTCAGCGTCATCATCAGCACGTTCATGTGGGTGTTCGTCTTCTCGAAGGTGCTTCCGGCGCTGTCCGAGCATGCTGCCTTTAAGTTTCTGGATTTGTCCTGGCTGGGCGATCCGAGCGTCTCGTTCTGGTCGATCCTGCTCGTCTCGCTCTGGGGCGGCGTCGGCACGCTGATGCTGATCTACATGTCGGCCATTCAGGGCATCCCCCAACACCTGAAGGAAGCGGCCATCATCGACGGAGCGACGCCTTTCCATATGCTGCGCTACATCACGCTGCCGCTGATCGCGCACGCGCTGACGATCTGTATTTTCCTGACCTTGAACAGCTCGTTCAAAGTCTATGACCTCATCTATGCCTTGACCGGCGGAGGTCCCGGACGGGGCACGCAGCCGATTACGATGAACATCTTCGAAGAAGCGTTCCAAGGCAACAACCGGTACGGCTATGCCAGCGCCAAAGCGATCATCCTGTTTCTGATTATCTTCGTCATCACCATGATTCAAGTGACGGTCATGAAGAAACGCGAGGTGGAAGCATGAGCAGACGCCTTTATTCCGCGCTTGCATGGCTCGTGCTCGCTTTGCTGGCGGTTTATTTCCTTTTCCCGATCTACATGGCTATCGTCAATTCGTTCAAGACGGAGGGCGAAGTGTACAGCTCCGTCTTGGGCTTGCCGGCTACGTTCAGGTTCGACAATTACATGGAAGCGTTCAAGAAAGCGAACATGCTGCACAGCGGCTTGAATACGATCATCGTCACCGTGACGGGCATCGTCGGCATCGTCGTCTGCAGTTCCTTGGCCGGGTATAAGCTGTCCCGCACGCGGGGCCGGCTCAGCAATTGGATCTTCATGCTGTTCGTCGCCTCCATGCTCATTCCGTTCCAGACGATCATGGTGACGCTGACCAAGATGGCGCGGAACCTCGGGCTGCAAGGCTCTCCGTTCGGTCTCGGCGTCGTCTGCGCGGGCCTTGGCGTCAGCATGGCGATCTTCCTCTACCACGGCTTCGTAAAAGGCATTCCCCGGGAGTTGGACGAATCGGCGAGCATGGACGGCTGCGGCGAATGGAAGGGCTTCTTCCTGATCATCTTCCCGCTGCTCGTGCCGATTACGTTTACAATCATCGTGCTGAACCTGCTTTGGCTGTGGAACGACTTCCTGCTGCCGGTGCTGCTGCTTAACGATTACCGCAAATATACGCTCGTCCTGACGATCAACATGTTTTTCGGCAAATACAGCCGCGATTGGGCGCTCATTCTCGCGTCGTTGATCCTGTCGTCGATTCCGATCGTCGTGATCTTCGCGTTCTTCCAGCGATGGGTTATTCAGGGGATTACGGACGGAGCGGTTAAGGGGTGACAGCGGACGTATAGCACTCGTAATGCGGAGGTCGGGACGATAGTGAAGTGAGGACTCGACGGCAGCCGGTCATTCGATCAGCTGCCTTGACCTTATTAAAAAATGAATCTTATTAAAGATAGAGAATTGCAAAATAGCGCAACTTCTACAGAAAAAAAGCAATTCGGATCAAATCCGAATTGCTTTTTTTACTGCCCAAAGAATCAAAGAAAGGGAACTTAGAAAAAACAAAACGAAAATAGAGTTATATGGTGTATGACACTAAACTAAAAGTAATGACATTAAATAGTTGTCGGGTGACAAAAACATTATCTCATTACTATTTTGAGAAAAGCCATAAGTTTATTCTCCCTTACCTAGGCATGGTTAGAGCCCGAACTATTCAGTTCAGAAAGTATAGAAGTTTATTTTTTCGTTGACTGTATCAAGCTTGTGCTCAAGCGTTCGGCTTTTTAGAAGCTTCATTCGTTGAGCCAAGGGCAGTTTAATGGAATAATCGAAACATCTTCGCGATTCCAATCGTCCTATCATGTAAAGGATTCTGTGTCATGATAAAGATAAATGGGAGACTGATGAAAATTATTGGTTGGCTGAGTAGCTTGGGTTTTAGGACGCATATGTTATTTTCGGTTGGAGTCGGAATCATTGTAGGAGTACTTACGGTGTTAGGACAAGGAGTGCTTCCAGGAAACTGGGGTTCCCTTGCCAATTCAGGAACTGTTTGGCTGATTCCAGCTTTTTTTGTAGGAGGATGGGGGCCTTCGAAATTAAAGTCGGCCGTAGCAAGCACCCTATCCCTTTGCGGTATGATAATAGGCTATTACGGTTACGCCATGATGATCCAAGATATCGCTCACTCGATCTTTTATATTCTAGTTTGGACGGGAGCGGCCATTTTGGGCGGTTTGATTTTTGGAATGGCCGGTTATTTGTGGGGGCAGGATCAAGGTAGGAAACATAAATACGGCAGCGCCCTGATTGGCGGAGTGTTTATCACCGAAGGATTGGATTTATATTTACACATTGATGACTATGGTCATATGTTACCTGTTGGAGCAGTTAAAATCATTTTCGGTCTTATTCTCCTTGTGGTATTAGAACGTTCGAACAAGGAACGTGTCTCTTCTTTACTGGCTTTGGTTCCTGTTATTGTTTTAGGATTGATCGGATATCAAATTCTGCATTCAATCACATAACGATTATAAGTATTCGGAAACAGCATTTTTTACATGAACCGGGGATGATTGCAATCCGTTGTGGCGATCTCAAAATAAAACTTATTAAATCGCCTAAGGGAAACTAAGGATGTAACCTGCTTTTGCGGCTTCGACAAACAGTTCTCCTTGCTGCGCTAACAGGCAGTTTGCTTCCGATATTTCAATTTACTATTGTGAAAAAGCGAGAATAACAGGGCAAATGGAATGTGAATTCTTAAGGGAGGTAAAAAAATGATAGAACAAGTTACGGTCGTGGCAAACCCTGCCTATCCACTCGAAGGACTTTTAACATTGCCGGATGACTCCAACGAAAATATCCCGGCAGCGGTATTCGTTCATGGTTCAGGACCCTTGGACAAAGATGAAACCATCGGTGCCAATAAATTATTTCGAGATTTGGCAGAGGGGCTAGCGAGCAAAGGAATTGGTTCGTTGCGCTATGATAAACGCACGCATACCTATGGCAAAGAAGTCATAGCTGAACTTGGCGGCAAACTTACAGTAAAAGAAGAAATAATCGAGGACGCTATTAAGGCGATCCATTTGTTGAAAAAAGACCCTCGCGTTGATGCAAATCGCGTATTTTTGATTGGACACAGTCAAGGCGGGATGCTCGCTCCCCGAATCGACGCCGAAGGCGGCGATCTAGCAGGGCTCGTACTCTTAGCCGGTACCGCCAGAACGCTTGAAGAAGTGATCCTCAATCAAAACGAAGACTCCATCAAGCAGCTTGAAGAAGCTCAGCAAGAAATCGCCTTAAAGCAGGTCAAAGAACTACAGGATAAGTTCGACGCCATTGATAAAATGACAGAAGAGATGGCGCAGCAAACCCCATTATTTGCTTCTGTTTACGGCTGGTATCTTAAAGAGATGAAGCAGCATCCTGTTCGTGATTATTTCGCTCAGAGTAAAAAAACGACTTTCGTGATTCAGGGCGATCAAGATGTGCAGGTGTCGGTCGAAAAAGATTTTGACCGATTCCGCGAGATGTTAAGAGACAATAAAAACGCTTCTTTTAAGCTATATCCCGGCTTGAACCATCTATTCATGAAATCGATATACGGGACACTGAAAGATATTTGGCAAGAATATAATATCCCGCAAACAGTGGACTCTGCCGTTGTAGAAGATATTGCTCATTGGATATTGTCCGTTAAGACCGCGACAACCCTGTAGAAAAAGTACTTCTGAAGAACTATCGAACAAAATGGTCGTTTATTCGCAGGATCTCTCCAATGGAAAAATGGCTATCCGGATAGAGGAGGGATGACCGTCAAGTTGAGCAACCGAAGCGCATACGGAACAGAAGGGGCGAGTTTTCGCTCCTTTTTTGTACTGCTCTGCTGCACGCTGCTCCACGTCACTCCGGAGGCTTTCTCTCCCATTTCTCGACGGGACGATGCCCTTTCATTCCTTCGTTACGCTATCCGATGGGTGAAGGCTGGTTATCCAAACGGTACGGGTCTATGCCCTTGATCGCCATCAGCGGCGCGGCTGGTGAGTTCCGGGCCAGAGCAGCCGCCACTTCACCTTCGATAACCTGCAGCTGCTCCGTAGCCAGATCATACTCAGCAAGGAGCTGTTGGAGATGAAGAAGTCCATCCTCCGCGTACCTCCCGATAGATGCATAGGGACTCCCCTTAAAGGTTGATACATATATTTACAGCTAGGGATAATTTCCGTAAGGCGAAGAAAGGGAGGAGTAAACATGAACATAGCAAATATAGACCAACAAGCTGCAATGCGGCCGGGCATGCCAATATTTCCGTCTGGAGCGGACAAGATGTCTCCCCCCTATCGGCCAATACACGCTCCCCAGCTGCAGCCGCAATTACACCGCTCCTCGCATCGTCTCCAGGAGTATGCACCGAGCCGCCGCTTGGAGTCTCATGTGACTGCCTATTGGATCGTGGATTTCCTGCCGGTGCCGGGCAATCCAGGTCATCGAGTCATCCCGGATGGCTGTGTGGATATCGTCGTGGATCTGCTCGCTTCTTCAAGTCGGCGTGCCGCCTATGTTGTAGGGCTAACGACACAGTTCGAAGTGTTGCAGTTTGCCGAAGCACGCTCGGTATGCGGCATACGATTGTATTCGGAGTCTGCTCACTCGATTCTAAATGCGCCCCTGTCGGCGTTTATGACGCACCGTGTTTTTCTGGAAGACATTTGGGGAAGTGAGGCGTTGGATTGGGTCGAAAAGCTGCAGGCTGCCAAGACAAACCCGGACATTATTGAGACTGTCGAGCAACGATTGTGCAGCATACTGAAAGACGCCGATGCTCCGGCTCCCACATTGGTGCACCAGAGCATGCGGTATATATACGACTACAAAGGAATCCTATCCGTAACGAAGCTGGCGGATAAGGTTAACTTCAGCGAAAGACATCTGCGAAGGGCTTTTGAAAGAGAACTTGGACTGAGCCCGAAGGAGATGATGGGCATCGTCCGCTTTCAGAGCGTACTGCAGGAGCTGTGCAGAGGAGATTATCCCAGCTTGACGGATCTCGCGCTTCAATACGGTTATTACGATCATTCGCACTTTTCCAGTACCTTTACGCGTTATTACGGATTGCCTCTCAAACATCTGACAAAGTTGGGGTGAGGAAGTCCGTTTTTTACTATTGGGTCTTCGAGAACATCGGTACAATGGGGATGAAAATAACACACAATGATGGGAGCTGCAAAGCATGACGGTTCAGTTAAAGCGAGTCGGTATTTACGTAGAACAGATGGAGAAGGCTTTGAAATTCTACCGTATGCTGGGGTTAACTATTCCAGTCAGCGCCAATGTAGGGCACCATGTAGAAGTGGAGCAAAACGGACTCCGTTTTGCCTTCGACACCATAGACTCGGTAAAGGGCGTGTTTGAAGGCTGGGAAACGCCAGTCGGATATCGGATCGAGCTCGCCTTCCAGTTAGACAGCCGAGAGGCGCTGGACGAGGTGTATCGACAATTGACGGTGCTTGGACAAGGTGGATATCTCGAGCCGCGCGACATGCCTTGGGGAGAACGATATGCGATTGTGAAGGACCCTGACGGCAATTTGATTAGTCTTGTCGCATAATTCCTATGATCCTTTTGTAAAGGATAAAAAAGTTGAACCCAGATAGGAAGCTTTGCGGATGCCGATAAACGTAAGCGTCAAACAGCCCACACCGTGCTTGCATGGTGTGGGCTGTTTGACGCTTACTTATAAACTATATACCCAGCATCGAAAAGTGACGTATCAGAAAAAACTGCATTGCTCATTGTACCCATTGAACTGGTTGCATCGGATAAATCATACCATCTACGGCATCGTCGACGACGATTACCGCAACGTTCATTTTTTTTACCCTGATACGATTCGGTTCCTCGTCGGGCAGCGGAATTGCGGTTAACGCAATACCCGGATGGCTATTTTAAGCAAGCTGATGCTGCGTAACCGCCGAGATAAAGTCCGCCTCATGTTCGCGTCTCTGCTTCCCCCGCCGCCGAAGGGCCGGTCATCAGTCAGCATGAATTGCGTAACTGCGGCAGCTTCCGTTTTAATTTACTGACTTTACAACTTCTATACAACTCCTCCTTATTGTGAATATATCCCCGTCCTATACTGTATTTGCACGAGGAAGATAAGGAGGAACTTATTGTACGCAGCAAATCAACTAGATATAAATGGTCCAACTGGATTATTAACGTCTTCCTGAATTTTCATTTTAGGTTAGATCAGGTATCGGATTATTGAATACCAGTCTCTGCTCGGCCTCATTGAAGGACACGGTGAAGGAGTTAAACTGGTATCCCTTAGTTTTAAAAATCCCAAAAGGCTGGTTCTGCGCGAGTGCCACCGATGGATTTGCTCGAAGGCAAGACAGTGAATGGAGCCTCGGTTCTAGCTATTAGAGGCGAAGAGAAGGTTCATAAACTTGTGGAAAACTGCTGGAAAAACACGTTAATGAAAATAGGCAAGCCGAGTTAATACAAATCTCGGTGCAATGCAGGGGACGGAGGGGAATAATATGCCGCAAACGACAACCCGATACATGCCTGGCCTGGACGGTTTGCGTGCCATCGCCGTACTCGCGGTTATCGCTTATCATTTCGGTTGGTCCATTGCCTCAGGGGGGCTATTGGGCGTCGAGTTTTTTTCGTCTTATCCGGTTACCTGATTACCGATTTGCTTATGGAAGAGAAAAGGAGCACTGGAAGGATTAATATCCGTCAGTTCTGGACCAGGCGGTCCCTTAGGCTGCTTCCAGCCATGCTGCTTATGCTGCTTGTCGTAACTGTATATCTGACGATTACCCAGCCCGGAAGATTATCCGATATTCGCGGGGAGCTGATGTCGGCACTAAGCTACACTAGCAACTGGTATCTGATCTTCCGGCAAGTTTCATATTTCGAAAGCTTTGGGCCCTTGTCACCGATAGGACACCTATGGTCATTGGCGGTGGAAGAGCAGTTTTACCTGCTTTGGCCATTGTTCTTGTGGGGAATGATTTGTCTCATTCCCTTCCCAACGCGAGGTAAGCTGGCAGTAGCGACTCTGGCTGTTGCGGTTGTTTCGTTCACGGCAATGGCAATTATGTATGAGCCGGGAAGTGATCCAAGCAGGGTCTACTACGGAACGGATACGCGTGCGTTTGGGTTATTGATCGGTGCAGGATTCGCCATTGTTATTCCAAGCCGCAAGCTGGCCGTGCCCCTCCGTAAGGGGAGCGTTACACTGGATGCCTTCGGTGCCGTAGGGTTTTGTATTTTGCTAATGATGATCGCGAGCACGGACAAATATGACGATTCGTTGTACAGAGGTGGTTTGCTTGTCTTGTCCGTCACCTCCGGACTGGTCATTATCGCCGCGGCAAGCCCGTTCAGCAGGATGGGCAAGCTTTTGTCCTGGAAGCCGCTACGCTGGATTGGGGTTCGTTCCTACGGGATCTATTTATGGCATTATCCGGTACATGTGCTAATGAGCACGAAAAACTCTTATGAAGAGCAAGGTTTTCTTTATCAAGTAATTCAATTAACGATCATTTTTATCTTATCGGCATTGTCTTATCGTTACCTCGAGAAGCCGATACGTAACGGTAAGCTCTTCAAGTTTAAAGAAAAGGAGAAAAAAGGCATGAAATCCAAGATGAAGAAGGGTATTCGTACAATAACATTGTCGGCTATCTTTATGATTGTTTTAATTTGCGCAGCATGTGAGGGAGCAGCGAACAAACAACCGGCGGATTCCACTGAACCAACCACTGAGGCTGCTGCAAATGATCCTGGATCGACATCGGATCTTACACCGAGCCTTACGCCTGGCGAGACTCCCGATACAACGCCAAGCATTGCGCCGGAAAAGCAGGGGGCCGTTGGAGTGACCGCGATTGGTGATTCGGTAATGGTAGGAGTAAAGGCGGATTTGGAAAAGCTTATCCCCGGCATCGTTGTGGATGGCAAAGTCAGCCGGCAATTATCGGATGCGATTGATGTAGTTAATGCACTGAAGTCAGAAAACAAGCTGGGGCATGCCGTTGTGATCGAGTTGGGCACAAATGGACCGTTTACTTCAAATAAATTAGATGCGCTCTTGGCTGCGATCGGAGACGACAAGCAAGTGTATCTTGTTAATACGCGTGTTCCAAGAGAATGGCAGGATACGGTTAACAAGACGCTGGCCAAAGCGGCAGACGAACATTCGAATGTGAAATTGATCGATTGGCATGCGTTTAGCGAAGGAAAATCGGATTGGTTCACAAAAGACGGTGTTCATCTGCAAACGAACGGAGCGGAATCTTACGCGGAATTAATCGCTGACACGATCGGTTAGTTGTATGGAGATATTTGGAAGATATCTTGATAGGATTATCTCAGTTTTTTTTAATATTTGAAGATTACAATGAGATCACCTATATAAATGATAAGCGGGGAAACCGGCGTGGACAAAAAAATACTGATCGTCGAGGACGATCCCAACATTTCCAACATCATTAAAATGAATCTGGCTCTTGTTCTCTATCAAACGGTGCAGGTCTATGACGGAATAGCAGCGCTTGAGGCCATGGAACGGGAAAGGTTCGATCTCGTTCTCTTGGATGTCATGATTCCTAAGCTTGACGGCTTTGCCCTGATGGAGAAAATAAGGCCTAAAAACATACCCGTTATTTTCCTGACCGCAAAAAACGCGGTATTTGATAAGGTGAACGGACTTAAATTAGGCGCTGACGATTATATGGTGAAACCATTTGAGGGAATCGAGCTGCTTGCGCGCATTGAAACCGTCCTTCGCAGATACGGCAAGGAAGAAGCGCAGATTAACATCGATGAGGTTTGCGTGTATCCGGACAAGCGATTAATTACTTTAAGAGGCGAACCCGTGGAGCTGACGCCTAAAGAGTTTGATCTGCTTGTCGTTCTACTCAAAAACAAAAATATCGCGCTTTCGCGGGAGCAGTTTCTCGATAAAGTATGGGGCTTCGATTATTATGGCGATACAAGGACTGTCGATATGCACATTAAATCGCTTCGCAAAAAGCTTGGATTTCAGGACCGGATCAAAACGATTTTCAAAATCGGTTACCGGCTGGAGGATTAGCCATGAAGTTTTGGCTAAAAATTTTTTCGTATTCGATCGTGGTATTTATCCTTATTTTTAACGCGACTTCTCTCATTGTGGTTGAACGAAATCATAGCAAAATGCTGACCCGCGAAATCAATAACGCGTTAAGCCAGAACATGAACATTCATTCGAGCGTGGACGCAATTATACCTATCGTTCTTATTTATGATTCCGACGAGTATGCGGAGAACGTGCTCGCCAATATCGCCAAAGGATTCGTCGGAAAGGTCGGGGACCAAGGCGTCTACATGACGATCACCAACGATAAAGGAAAAACGATCGACAACAATACGGATTTCGAGATGCCTCTAGAACGAAGCGAATTGGAACAGCTGAAGGAAGATGAAATTAAGTATATTTTGCGGGATATCGGCGAACGGACGATTCTGTTCACAGCCAATCTGGTGGAGATCAACCAGAAAAAGTATACGTTTACTTATATGAAGGATATTTCTTCCGTTTATCGGGAGCGTGCGGATCAATACAGTTTCTATCTGAAGGTTAATATCATTGCTTGTTCAGCCTACATGCTTCTCATGTTTTTTGTCAGCAAAAGACTGACGATCCCTATTTACCGGCTTAATCGTACCGCACAACGTATCGCCGCGGGAGGTTTTTCCGAACGGGCCGAGACAATGACGAAAGACGAAATCGGCGTATTAGCGCATAATTTCAACGTTATGGCATCGGTCGTAGAGGATAAGATTACAGATCTGGAACGCCTAAATCGGGAGAAGCAATTGTTCATCGATAATTTCACGCATGAATTAAAAACGCCTCTAACTTCCATTATCGGATATGCGAATTTTCTCCGAACGGCAAAAACAGACCCTTCCCAGCTTCTTGAAGGATTAGAAGTCATTCTGTCAGAGGGGAAGCGTTTGGAATCCCTCTCATTTAAGCTGATGGATTTGATCATGCTTGAGGGAACCGAATTCCCATTGGAGGAATTGGATTTCTGCGCCATACTTGCCGAGATCAAGCCTGCTCTGGAATTGAGAGCAAGCGAGAAACGGATGACATTACGCCTATATTGTGAACATGCACGCTTGAAACTGGAGAAGGATCTGATAAAAGTTCTAATTTTTAACTTCGTCGACAATTCGATTAAGGCATCAACAGAGAATCAATGTATAACAATCCGGGCATTCCGCCAAGACGGAGATTACGTGCTTGAAATCGAGGATGAAGGGATTGGTATCGCAAGCGAGCATCTGGACCGAATTTTCGAGCCTTTCTACATGACGGATAAAGCACGAACAAGAGGAAATCACGGGGCTGGACTAGGCCTTTCCATATGCAATAGCATCGCTCGCTTGCATCACGCCGCTATCGGCGTAAGAAGCCAACCAAACCGCGGAACAACATTCTCGCTTACGTTCGGTACGGGAGGGGGGACGAGATGAACAGATTTGCATTAATTCTCGCTTCTGCTGCGCTCTTGCTCATAACGAGTGGCTGCTCCTCTTTCTTCGAAGCTGTCCCAAAAAATGTTGTCATGGTAAAAAAATATAGCGGCGTCGACGAAAGCAGCCAACCCTTAAAAGCAGGAGAGATTCTTTCGTTGCAAACGACCAAGTCGCTTGGCTTGAATGCAGTCAAAAAATATTTCGATAAACAGATTTCTGAAGACGATGTCCAATTTGAATTGACCACGGTTGAGCTGAATGCGCTTAGAGTGCTCGTCGAACATGATATTCGTCCCGACGTAAAGCAAGATGCCGAAGCGAAGCTTAAAGAAGTACCTGAAGGTTTATTTTATCTAACCATTACCTTCCCAGATAATGAAAGATACGAGCTTGTACTAAACGCGAGAACCGGCGATGTGCTAAAAATCTCAAATCAATCGCAAATTGGAGACGTGAGTGCCGGTAACTCCAAAGAGATGACCTCCCATTCCGATTCTGAAAACGTAAATAAGTTTCTTCAAGAAAAGGAAGGTTTAAATCCAAAAGACATTAAGGAAACGGCTGTATTTGCCGAGGGGAAGGCTTCCTATTACTTAATAAACATCGAAAATGATAGCTTGAAATACGTAATTGAATTTGATACGCAGATGAACAAGGTAATGGGATTTAGTAAAGGCATTATGGCTCTGCTTACTTGGGGTTCTAAAGTCACTACTAAAGTCCCTACCATGCAAGAATAACAAATAGCCGTAATAGGACAAGAATTGCCCAGCATGGGCGTCATCTCAAGGGTGAAAGTCCCGAACGGGGAGTGGCGAATGCCTACCGTTAGCCAAGAGTAAGGGTGTCCGCCGCGAGGCGGAATCTGAAGGAAGCTGAAGGCAAATGCACAAACCAAGGTACACGAACTGAACGATTCGAGACTAAGACTTTATTTTCATTGGAAACTCGCTCCTCGACGATGCCCATGATCCGGTTTTTCTATACGCGATCGGATACCCTCCGAATTTATGGATAAGCTAACCTATGCCTATTGTATAGGCCAACTACTACTATCCTTCCGAGGTGAGAAAGATGAACGAGAACGAGTATATGAAGGACATCCGCAAAATCGCACAAACGTATTCAGGGCCGCTCGACGCAAGCGAACTGATCGAACGAGCAGGCAGGGCCAGATTCGCGCTGCTCGGCGAGGCTTCGCATGGCACCTCTGAATTTTATACGCACCGGGCGGCTTTATCGAAGCGTCTCATCGAGGAAAAAGGATATACGTTTATCGCCGTGGAAGGAGATTGGCCTTCATGCTATGCCCTGAATCGCTATATTAAGGGACATGCCGGAACCCATGCGCGGGAAGCCCTGAACGATTTTGCCCGCTGGCCGACCTGGATGTGGGCCAACCAAGAAATCGCCGAATTCGCGGAATGGCTGAGAAGCTCTAATGCCGGGAAACCGGAGGAAGAGAAGGTCGGCTTCTACGGAATCGACCTGTACAGCCTGTGGGAGTCCTTGAACGAGCTGCTTCGATACTTCGAATCAAGAGGCGGCGAGGAGTTAGAGGCTGCCAAGCGCGCGTTCGAATGTTTCGAGCCGCACGGCGGCGACGAGCAAAGCTATGGCGTGGCGTCGTCGTTGTATGGCGAGGGCTGTGAGGAAGAGGTCATTGATTTGCTGCGACGGCTTCAAGACAAGTGGAAGGTCACGCCCATGCAAGACCGGGAGCATGCGCTAAGCGCAGAGTTAAACGCCTTGGCCATCCATAATGCGGAGAATTATTACCGCACGATGATTCGTTACGATGCCGAATCCTGGAACGTCCGGGATCGCCATATGGTCCAAGTTCTTGAGAAGTTGATGGCCTTCCATGGGGAGAGCGCACGAACGATCGTGTGGGAGCATAATACGCATATTGGCGATGCCAGGGCGACGGACATGAGAGACGAGGGCATGGTCAACGTGGGCCAGCTGCTGAGAGAGAATTACGGGGATGACGTATACGCCGTCGGGTTCGGCACGTATGAAGGAACCGTTATCGCCGGAACCTCGTGGGGAGCGCCCGCCCAAGAGATGACGGTTCCGCGCGCGATGCGCGGAAGCTGGGAGGAGCTGCTTCACCGGCTCGGTCCGGAAGATAAGCTTCTTCTTTTCCCCGCGAACGACCCTGCATTAGACGAAGCCATTCGGGGTCACCGCGCGATCGGCGTCGTGTATCATCCCGAAAGCGAGAGGGGGAATTACGTTCCGACTTGCCTGTCCAAGCGCTATGATGCATTTATCTATATCGACCGGACGAAGGCCTTGTCTCCGCTTGTTATCGAATCCGTGCGGGCTTGAGACATGACCTCTTTACAAGTCGCTATAATCGCGGCTTTTGTGCCGGAGGTGATAAATTCGCAGGAATATTGAAGACATTGAAGTCGGAGATCCTCTCGAAGGATGGAGCAGCAACCGGCGACCTAGAATACAAAGAGGTTACGGCAGCGGCATCTCGCTAAGCAGAAACGGGATCTGACTGCACGCTGAAACTTTTTGGAAAGCCGCATCGTATGGAGCCGTAGAGGAGGCGGTATCTTTGAAGTTGTATTTCCGCGATAATTTCTTTAATGCAGGGCAGACGGAGATTTTGAACGAGGAGAACCAGCGAGTCGGCGAAGTCGATCTGCGCAGCATGTTTGGTTCAGGTCTGGACATTTATGACGGCAACGGTAACCCAGTCTATAGCGGCAGTTTCCCGCTTCTGTCGAACAAATGGTCGATCACGGAACCGTCCGGCGAAGAGGTGGGAGTGCTTCGTGCACAAATGTCTTTTTTTTCCAAGAAGTACGAATATGAAGCATTTGAGCGGGGCGTATATGAACTCCTATCGCCGGCATTTTCCCAGGAATACGAAATCACCGATGAGAACGGCGCGCTTGCGGCTTCCTTCGCTAAGGTCAGCAGCTGGTTTGATTCGTCGGCGTATTGCCTGGATAACTTCACGCGCAGCGTTGACAGCTATGAATGGATTACTGTCATTCTCGGAATGCACGAAATACAGAAACGACAGAGGTAGTACCCGGTAACAAAAAGCAGATAAAAAAAGGGCCGCCGTTGCGGAGGCCGCTGAAAAAGTGAAAGAAGGAGTAAGCTCTCCATTTTTGAGGAGCTTGCTCCTTTTTTTCTTTATAATTAAAGCAACATGAGAGAGTGCGGGTGACGAGATGATTCAACAACAGCAGGAAATGATGGTTAGCCCATACGCA
>NZ_JAAAMU010000021.1 GCF_009909195.1 Paenibacillus sacheonensis | reverse complement strand
CACAGAGATATTCAGGCTTACATCCACTTCTACAACCATGAACGATTACAAGCAAAACTAAACGGCCTCAGTCCGATGGAGTACAGGACTAAGGCCGCCTAATTGACTTTATTTATTTGTACTGTCTACTTGACGGGGTGCAGTTCAAGCTCATCCAAGCTGCCGCTTCTTCATTCCAAGCCTTCTGCTGCGCGCAAGCGCTTTTGCTTACAGCTTCGCTCTTCGCGGTTAGCCAACCTCCACGACGAAAGGAACCGTGACGACGCGGCCGTTCCGCTGAAACTGGCCCCATATTTTGTACAAGCCCTTCTCAGGAAACACAGCATGAAACTTTGCCGTCGGGCCGCCTGCTTGATCCATGGCATGCACATGCAAGTATCGTTCGGCTTCGGCATCCATAATAACGACATGCCCGGCAGCGCCAAGATACGGCTGAAGATCGCGAACCGGCTCTCCGCCCGCTTCGCCCTCGGCGAATGTAAATGTCAACTCCGCCGCTTCGCCGGCCTTCGGCGCTCCGCCGAACGATAATCCGACCGACATGCCGCCGGCGCTGTGCTCCAGCTTCTTGTCCTCCGTCAACGCCGGCTCGGACTGCCGCGTTCCCGCTCCGCCCGCCTGCACCCAGGCGCTCTGCCATTGCTGGTCGCCGCCGCGCGGCTTGAAATCCGCGATAAGCTTATATCTCCCCGGCGACGGAAAAGCCACCGGCACTTCGAACACGCCCGGTTGATCTGTCTCCGCGGGATGCAGATGCATGAACGTCGAGAGTCCTTGGCTGACGAGAATGAGATGCAGCAGCTTCTCGTGATTGACCTGCAGCGCCGCTTCGGGTTCTCCGGCGGCATTCGTCACCGCGATGCGCAGCTTGCCGGTCTTGCCGGCTTCCGGCACGCCAGCCGGCCATGTCCATTCCACGCTGTCCTTATCCTTACTGCTGTCCATGCTCGCATTGCTGTCCATATCCATAGCACTGTCCATGTCCATATTACTGTCCATGTCCATATTACTTTCCATGTCCATATCATCGTCCACTGCACCGGGATCCATGGAACCATGTCCCTTGGACGCCGACCGATCGTTCGACTCGCCATTCGAGCCGGCAGCCGATTCCGCATGCTCATGCTCCACGGGCTTATCCGAAGCCACGGTACTTGCCGGCAAATCGATGTCCGCGTAGCCGCTCATCCAGTACCCCGTCGCGGCGCCTAAAGCCACCAGCACCGCTGCCGTGATCAAGATCCGGCGGTATTGCTGCTTTCGTTTCTTCATCAACCGAATATCCTCGCCTTCTGCCGACGAGGACGCGGTGATTTCATGCCGCCCTCATCGGCTTAATCCTGTTTTAAGCGCTCGATCATATATTGTCGTACGTCATCCGCCAGATCGCCGCGGCGAAGCGCAAGATCGATCGTCGCTTGAACGAATCCCAGCTTGTCCCCGACGTCGTAACGCTGGCCTTCGAACCGAAACGCGGTCATCGGGTTCGTCTGATGAAGCCGCTGCAGGCTGTCCGTCAGCTGGATCTCTCCGCCTTTGCCGGGCTTGGCATGCTCGAGCAGATCGAAAATGCCCGGCTCCAATACATAACGGCCGACAATGGCCATATTGGAAGGCGCTTCGCCGGGGGACGGCTTCTCCACGAATCCGCGCACGCTGCCGTCGCCGCTGTCGCGCAGGTCGACGATGCCGTACTTATGCGTCTGATCCCACGGCACCTCCATCACGGCCACGACCGACGACTGCCGCTCCTGGTACAGTTCGATCATCTGCGCGGTCGCAGGCCTCCCGCCTTGCAAAATATCGTCGCCGAGCAGCACCGCGAACGGCTCGTCGCCCACGAAACGGCGAGCGCACAGCACCGCATGGCCAAGCCCAAGCGGCGCGCCCTGCCGGGTATAGACGATCTCCGCCAAATGCGAGATGCTTCTCACCAGCTCCAGCATCTCCGCTTTGCCATGCGCCTCCAGCTCCGCTTCCAGTTCGTACGACTTGTCGAAATGGTCCTCGATCGCCCGCTTGTTGCGTCCCGTCACGATCATAATGCTCTCGATCCCGGAAGCGACCGCTTCCTCGACGATATATTGAATCGCCGGCTTGTCGATGATCGGCAGCATTTCCTTCGGCTGTGCTTTCGTAGCCGGCAGAAAACGCGTGCCGAGCCCGCCTGCCGGTATGATGGCCTTACGAACCCGCTTCTGTGTCCTATCCATAATAGATGTGCCCTCTCTTCTGTTTCGGCCAGTTTGCCTCGATTTATACGGCGGCGCTTGTTTATGCGCCAGCCTTGCTTCCGTCATGCGCGTTAATAGCTCAGTCCGATCGACTGATGGCTGTAGAGCGGATCCTTCAATGCCCGCAGCAGAAAATGCGCCGTATCCGCCCGCGAGATCCGGGACTTCCCGCTCGGAATGCCCTGCCGCGCCTCCAAATAATCGCCTCTTAGCCGCCACCCCGAGAATCGGATCGGCCGGGCGATCGTCCAATCAAGGCCGCTCGCCGCCAGCGCGTCCGCCGCGCGGCGATGGTCCGCAAGCACGCGGCGCTGCAGCAGCCGGGCCGCGATCCCGGAGAGACCGGGGATTTCGCCGTAGATACCGGCGCAAGCCAAGTAGCTGATTCGGGCCACGCCATGACGCTGCATGCCCGCGATGATATGCTCCGCCGACCGGGAGAGCTGCGCGACTCGTTCCCAGCGCCGCGCGCCAAGGCAGGAAATAACGGCATCCTGCCCGGCAATGGCGGCGGCGGCCGCTTCTCCGTCGCTTGCGTCTCCCCGGACGAGACGCAGGCCGGCATGAGCGAAATCCCAACGATGCGAAGCACGCAGGAACGCCGTTACGACATGTCCCTGCTCCAAAGCCTGCTGCACGACCAGACGTCCTGTTCTGCCTCCCGCACCGAACACAACCATCTTCATTCCCGCGCGCCTCCATCCTAATGATGCTACCGTAACATGACAAAAGAATACAAGCAATGCCGCTTGACATTGGAGCTTATTTATAATAATTTTAATTTAGTAGTTGTTATTAATTAGTTTCAAGTCCAATCAGCTTGTTTAATGAAAGGAAGGGAAACCGCCTATGGAAATGATACTCGTAGGTTGGGGTTCTTCGGGCTAACGGCCGTCTTTGCTTGTGCCGGGTACGGTCCGCCTGCTTGCCGGACGTCCGATTAGGCTGCCGGGAGCGCCAGCTTCAAATGCCGTGGTTATTTCGGCGCTCGCTTCGGCAAAATAGATGGGTATCCCTGGCGAACAAGCCAATATCGGCCGAGACGAAAGCAGACGCCGAAAGCGTAAGTAATCTATCTTATTAAAAGGGAGTTGTCGATCATGCCGACCAAAAAACTACAAACCGTTCTGAACAAACAAATCTCAACGTGGAGCGTACTTTACGTGAAGCTTCACAACTATCACTGGTATGTGAAAGGCAGCCAATTCTTCACGCTCCACGTGAAATTCCAAGAGCTCTACGAAGAAGCGACGCTGCATGTCGACGACATCGCCGAGCGTTTGCTGACGATCGGCGGCGCTCCTTATGCCACGATGGCCGAGCATTTGGAATATTCCAGCGTCAAAGAAGCAACGGGCAAGGAAACCGCTCCGCAAATGGTGGAAACCTTGATCGAGGACTTCACGAATGTCGCTGCCGAGCTAAAGGAAGGCATGGAAGCCGCGGAAGAAGCCGGAGACGAAACGACGGGCGACCTGCTGCTGGCCATTCATAAATCGATCGAGAAGCATACGTGGATGCTCAAAGCGTTCAACGGGAAATAAGGATCGCTTCTTGAGCGCTTGCGACGAACGGAATAAACTTATCGAAGACCTTGAGGAATCATCCTCAAGGTCTTCTGTTTGTCCCGGCTTTGCCATGACTTTCGCTCACGATCGGTATGTTCGCAGTGGATACCCTATCCCGCCGTCCCCGCGTTCTTCAGAACATTCGGAAGATAGAGCCAGGTGTACTCCAGCCATGGCGGCGCGACATCGGTAAAATGACCCCAGCTGCCCGGTAACGCCTCGGGATCATTGCCTTTGATTTCATCGATATAGGTTAGAATAAATCCTTCCCGTATCAATCCATTCATGATCCGGCTCAAGGTCTGCCTGTACTCGACCGGCTCTTGAATCTTGGCCCGGGACTGGTCATATACCCACTCTTGATCGGGATAGGACGTTATCGTTCCGTCTTCATAAGGGAGATTCAGCAGGTACCCTTCTCCATTCCAAGCCTGGTGCGTTAATCCGGCGAAGAACGGGTTCGCGCACATGAGGTGGTAGATCCCGCCCGTTTTGACGATCCGGGATACTTCCCGAAATACGTCGCGCGCATCCGGTACGAAAGTAAGGGAATAGGGATGCCAGACGATATCGAACGAATCGTTGTCGAAGCAGGATAAATCGCGCATGTCGCCTTGAACTAAGCTCGCTTCATATCCATAATGCTCCGCGGCAGCCCGATCTCGTTCCAATTGGGAAGCAGAAATATCGAACACGGTTACGACGGCCCCCAACAACCCGAATGCAGCGGACTGCTGCCCGCCGCCGCTTGCCAAACAAAGAACCTTTTTCCCCGTTAACTCTCCAGCTATTCCTAGCCGATCCAACGCCAAATAATCCCGAGCCGACTCGCGGTCCAGATCCAATCTCGGTCGCGTGAACAAGGCATTCGCCTGCGCCAGCGCTTCCCAACGCGCGTGATTATACAAATAGACGTCATCTTTCATATTCATCACCTGCCGAATTGATATGGTATGGACTGGCGCTCAACCGTACGAGAACCGCTGCCGGTATTTACGCGGGGAGATTCCTTCCGCCTTGGTGAAGCAGGAAGTGAAATAAGCCGCCTGATTGAAGCCCACCTCTTCCGCGATTCGGGCGATCGTATGATCCGTCTGAAGCAGCAGCAGCTTCGCCTGCTCGATCCGATGGTGCATCAGATACTCCATCGGCGCGCAGCCGTAATAGCGCTGCATGCAGCGGGCGATATAGACAGGATGAAAATTCAATCGCTCGCCCAGCTCCTGCGCGGTGATCGACTCCCGGTAATGCTTCCGCATATACGCGGCCGCCTGATCCGCGCAAGCCGCCGCCGGCGCAGATTCTGCCGGCGCCATCGAAGCCGACAGCTGGCGCAGCACCTCCTGGAAGAGCGCCTGCTGATTCCACTTGGCGCTGCCGGAATAGAAGCTGTGGTTCAGCTGTATGAGCTGGTCGATCAGCTCGTCGACCTTGCCCGGATGAAGCAGCCGGACGAATTGGGGAACCTGAATCTGAAACGTATGGGTCGCATAGGACCACAACGCTTGCATGCGCTTCTCGTCGTACGGCTCCGGCCCGGAGCGAGGCAGCTCGTCATCCGTCAGAGTCCAGCTTCCCGTCGTCTGAAAGTGCAGCCAGTAATAGGACGTATGGACGTCGCAGCCTTTGGTACCGTAGTGATGGCTGTCCGGCCGGAGAATAAGCGCGCAGCCCTCCCCGATCTCGTAGGTCTGCTCCTCCTCCCCCACATAGAGACAACCCTCCCGAACGACCAGCAGGTCGAACACCCCGACGTTCCGGCGGCTGACATGCCGCCCTCCGGGTCCGTACGACGACAGCCCGCAAAGCATGTAATGCGGCAGCGGGGGGACCGTGAATTGAAGTCTGTTCATCGAAAGACCTTCCTTTGCCGCGACTCCCGTTCCACCGAGGCACGGAGGTTTCAAATTTGAAAGTTTCGGTTGATACCCTCATACATTGCGTTCAGTATACCATCTATAATTTGAAAGTGAAACGAGGGCGCATGCCGCGTCCCGCGCGAACGCATGAAGCGTGCCGCGCGATTAGGCAGCTAGGAGGCAGACAGTCGAGATGGGCGCATCCGCGAACGATAAAACCGCATTTCAATCGTACTCACTATGGTCATTGTCATGGCCGATCTTCATCGAACTCTTTCTCGCCACGCTGCTCGGCACCGTGGATACGCTCATGGTGAGCCGCGTATCCGATGACGCCGTCGCGGTCGTGGGACTGTCCAATCAGCTCTTCAACGGGGTGAACACGCTGTTCGTGACGATCACGGGCGGCGCCGGCATCCTCGTCGCGCAGAAGCTGGGCTCGCGCAAGCCCGAGGAGGCCCGCACGATCAGCATCATCGCGGCGAAATTCGCCATCTGCATCGGGCTTGTTATCAGCGCCGTTCTCTTCCTGTTCCCGGACCAAATCGCACGAATCATCCAGATGCCGGAAGAACTTCTTCCTCTCGGACGGACGTATATGTCCATTGCGGGCTGCGGGATCGCGCCGTTTGCCTTGGCAGCCGCGTTCAGTACGGTCATCCGCAATACGGGCAACACGCGCGGACCGATGCTGACGGCGGTGGGCATCAATATGCTGCATGTGCTGCTGAACTACGGTTTCATATTCGGAGCCTTCGGCTTCCCGCAGTTGGGCTTGAAGGGCGTCGCGATCTCGACGTTCTCCTGCCGCGTAATCACGATGCTCGTTCTCGCCTACATGTTCATCCATGCTTTCGAGCGCAGAATCGGCTTCGCGGATCTCAAGCTGCGCAGCCGCAGGCTCTTCAAGGAGGTGCTTCGCATCGGCTGGCCGCTCGGCGTCAGCTCGTCCTGCTGGATGCTTTCGCAGATGGTCATCTTCATGTTCCTGGCTATTCTTGGCGCCAAAGAGCTTGCTGCCCGGACGTACATGAACACGCTGGAATCGTTCTGCTTCATGCTCGGCTATGCCATCGCCATGGGCGTTCAGATTCAGATTGCCCATCTCTTCGGCGCGAAGAAGTGGAAGGAAGCCTACGCCAGCGCATACAAGGCGCTGTTCATCGGGCTGGCCATCGTAACCGTCAATGCGGGACTGCTCGTCCTGCTGGGAAGAACCTTCCTCGGCTTCTTCACCGAGGATCCCGAGATCATCCGCATGGGCATCGCGCTGCTCGCCCTGAACATGCTCCTGCAGCCGGGAAAAATGCTGAACATGGCGTTCAACGCCGGCCTCAATGCAGTCGGCGACACGCGCTATCCGATGATCATCGCCCTGTTCTCCATGTGGGGCGTGGCGGCAGGCATGTCATATTGGTTCGGCCTCCATCTGGGCTGGGGACTCGTGGCGATCTACTGCTGCATGATAACCGACGAATACGTGCGCGGCATCCTCGTCTTCTTCCGCTGGCGGAAGCGCAAACTGCTGGATCGGGCCATCGCGCGGGATACGCAACCGGCGCATCTCGAGGATGTACAGCCGGCAGAGCTGCCCGGAGAGAGCACGACCGCGATACCCGTCGAGCCAGCGCGCCGGACACCGGCCGAATCGGCATGACCGATCCGGTAGGCGCCCCGGCCCCGCGACGCCCTGCATGACCCGACCTGCGGATTCTCTCCCGCGCCGACATGCGCTCTTGCTCGCCCGATTTTCGAGCTTGCGGAACGTCGGCGCGTACTGTTAAAATCAGTTATGTAAACGCTTACTTTGTAAAACGAAGGCGGTGACGCGACAACCCCGATTAACGAATTCTTTCTTGCCTTGCATTTCCTTGATTACAACCTATCTTAAAAGGAGGAAAACGTAATGAACATCTTCCGATTCATCGTTTGGCGGCGGCCGCTGATTCCGTCCTCGCTCATGCTCATGCTTGCGCTGTCCTTGATCGTCGGCCTGCTGCCGCAGGGCTTTCCGGGCGGGCCCACGCTTGCGGGAGCCACGCCTGTCGCGAACGGCAACCTGGCCGGCGCCGACGCGCTCGGCCGCGAACTGCCGCGCGACGGTCAAGTGCGCGCGGAGACGAGCGGCAAATACGTCGGCATCTTTTATTTCTTATGGATGGGCACGCACGGCACGAGCGGTCCCTTCGATATCACGAGCATTCTCGCGAATAATCCGAACGCCGCCGCCAGCGCCAGCATGCCGCCGTGGGGTCCGGAGCAGGGCTGGCATTTCTGGGGCAAACCGCTCTACGACTACTATTTGTCCGACGACGCCTGGGTGCTGCGCAAGCACGTGCAGCTGTTGACGGATGCCGGGATCGACTTCCTCGTATTCGATGCGACCAACGCGTTCACGTACAAGACGGTATACGATAAGCTGTTCCAGATTCTCGACGAGCAGCAGGCCAAAGGCTTCAAGGTACCGAAGATTGCTTTCTACACCAACTCCAGCTCCGGAACAACCATCACCTCGATCTACAACGACGTTTACGCGCCGAACCGTTACCCCAACCTGTGGTTCAATTGGAAAGGCAAGCCGCTCATCATCGGCGATCCGACGCAGGTTTCCTCCACGATCCAGAACTTTTTCACGTTCCGGTTGAACCAATGGCCCAACGAAGGCCAGAAGACCAACGGATTTCCTTGGATCGAATTCCAGCGGCCGCAGCGCGTCTTCTATAACAATCTCGGCGAGAAGGAAGTCATCAACGTCTCCGTCGCCCAGCATGCCTCGACGATCAGCATGAGCGACACGCCGATGTACGGCTACGGCAACAACTGGGGCCGCAGCTTCCATAACGGAGCGAACGACTTTACGCCGGGCGCGACCAATTACGGGTACAACATCGCGGAACAGTGGGACTTCGCGCTCGCACAGGATCCGCAGATCGTGTTCATCACCGGCTGGAACGAATGGGTCGCGCAGCGGCAGCCCGGCAACGCGAGCCGGCCGATCCAGTTCGTCGATCTGGCGACGCAGGAATTCAGCCGTGATATCGAGCCCATGAGCGGCGGGTACGGCGACGATTATTATTTGCAGATGATCGGCTATATCCGCAAATTCAAGGGCATGTCGGCCCAGCCGGCGCCAAGCGCGGGCAAGACGATTACGATCAACACGGACTTCAGCCAGTGGACGAACGTCACGCCGGAATACCGGGATTATACGGGCGATACCGTCGCGCGCAGCAACCCCGGCTGGGGCACGCTTACGCTGACGAACAACACCGGGCGCAACGACCTGGATACGATGAAGGTGGCGCGCGACAACAGCAACGTATACTTCTACGCCAAAACCAAGGATCCGCTCACCGCGTATACCGGCGCCAAATGGATGCGGCTGCTGATCGACGCGGACGGCAATCCCAAGAACGGCTGGAACGGTTTCGACTACATCGTAAACCGCACCGGCACGACGGCGACGACGGCGGCGCTGGAGCAGAGCACCGGCGGCTGGAGCTGGACGCCCGCTGGCACCGTCAGCTACAAGGCGAGCGGCAGCGAGCTGCACCTCGCGATTCCGCGCAGCGCGCTCGGCCTCTCGAGCCTGACGACGCCGATTACGCTTCGCTTCAAATGGTCGGACAACATGCAGACGGACGGCGACGCCATGGACTTCTACGTCAACGGCGACGCCGCGCCGGACGGACGCCTCGCCTACGTGTACACCGAAGCGCCCGGCCTGCCGGCCGCGCCGATGAACCTCGCGGCCTCGGGCGGCAGCGGGCAAGCAAGCTTGAGCTGGTCTCCGATCGGCGGCGCCGCGAGCTACAACGTCAAACGGGCGACCGCGCCGGGCGGCCCGTACGCGACCGTATCGACGGCGGGCAGCGTGACCTCCGCGTCGTATACCGACACCGCCGTTACGAACGGCACGGCATACTACTACGTCGTCACCGCCGTTAATGCGAGCGGGGAGAGCCAGCCTTCCGCGGAAGCGTCGGCGACGCCGATCGCCTACGTCAGCGTCAAGAATTGGAATTTCAATACCGGCGGGAACCTGGAAGGCTGGTCCATGGTCAACCAGGCCACGGGCAGCGTCGCCGGCGGCGACCTCACGGTCACCTCGAGCGGCGGGGATCCGTTCCTTCACTCGCCCGATAATTTAGCCATAACGAATCCGTCCGTCAATCGCTACGTTCGCGTTCGGATGAAGAACAACACGGGCGGCACGACGGCCCAGGTGTATTTCACGACGACGTCGGACACCAGTTGGAGCGAGCCCAAGTCCAAGGCGTTCACGATCACCCCGAACAGCGGGTACGTCGACTACGTCGTGGACATGAGCACGGTCGCGGGCTGGAGCGGCACGATCAAGCAGATCCGGCTCGACCCGCTCACGGTAAGCGGCACGGCGAACATCGACTATATACGAATAACGAACGGCGGCGGGGCTTCGTACGATTCCGTTGCGGGATTCGGCAGCACGCAGGGCGCGAACCAGTGGTCGTACAAATACACGGCCAACGGAACGACGTATTCCAACATGACATGGAGCGCCGCCAACAATTGGTGGAGCGGCAGCGACGCGATCGTCGCCGCGGGCTGGATGCATCCCAATAACGCAGCGATGGCCGCCCGCGCCTGGACGGCGCCTGCGAGCGGCACCGTCAACGTCAGCGGGTCGGCGGCCAAAGCGTCTACCGCCGCGAACGGCAACGGCGTCAACGTCAAAATCATGAAGAACGGCACGCAGGTCTGGCCGGCGTCGGGCTGGCAGTTCATCGCGGGCACGAACACGACGGGCTATGCGTTTAATTTCAATACGGCCGTGAATGCGGGCGACGTGCTTTACTTCCTCCTCGACGGCAACGGCGAGCACAGCTACGACACCACGAACTACAGCGCGACGATCGTCTATCCATAATCGCCTGCCGCGCGCGTATATGCCGCATCGACAAACGGAAAGGGCTGCCCGATGGCAGCCCTTTCCGTTTGTCATTCCGCTTGTATTTTCTTTTGTATTTCCGTTCAGTCGCGGCTTCTATTTCAGCTAATTTCAGCTATTAGGACTGCTATTACGACTGTCTTTACTTCTTCTTGTTGGCCGCGATCTGTTCCGCCAGCTCGTTCAGATACGCCCAGCGGTCCATCAGCTCCTCCAGCTTCGTCTCCAGCTGGGCCTGCTCCGCGAGCAGCTCCTGCAGCAGGCCGGAATCGCTGGCCGATGCCTCCATTCGCTCCTGCACCTTCTGCAGCGCCGTTTCCGCCCGCTCGATGTCGGCATCGATCGTATCGAATTCCTTCTGCTCGTTGTACGTCATCTTCGTCGGCTTGGCCGGCTCCTGCGAAGCCTCGGCCTTCGCCGTCGATGCCGGAGCCGCGGCTTTGCGATCAGCCGAGACGCCTTCTCCAGCCGCCGACGAACGCACGCCATGGGCCGCCGCATAGGCCTGATAGTCCGTGAAATTGCCGACATGCTGCTCGATGACGCCATTGCCTTCGAAGGCGAAGATCCGTTCCGCCGTCCGATCCAGGAAGTACCGATCATGGGATACCGTGAAGACGACGCCCGGGAAATCGTCCAAATAATCCTCCAGCACCGTCAACGTCAGAATATCGAGATCATTCGTCGGCTCATCGAGCAGCAGCACGTTGGGCGCCTCCATCAGGACGCGAAGCAGCTGCAGTCGGCGTTTCTCGCCGCCGGAGAGCTTCGCGATCGGCGTCCATTGCTGCGCGGGCGGGAACAGGAAACGTTCCAGCATCTGTCCCGCGGTAATCGTCGAGCCGTCGCCGGTCATGACCTGTTCCGCGATTTCGCGGATATAATCGATGGCCCGGAGCGTCTCGTCCATCTCCTCGCGCTCCTGCGAGAACACGCCGAGCTTGACCGTCGGTCCGAGATCGACGGTGCCCGCATCGGGCGCGAGCTTGCCGGCGATCAGCTTTAGCAGCGTCGACTTGCCGAGGCCGTTGCGTCCGACGATGCCGACGCGGTCCTCCGGCACCGCGATATAGCTGAAATTCGCGATCACGTCGCGGCCCTCGAACGATTTGCGCAGCCCCTCGATCTCGAGAATCTTCTTCCCGAGACGCGACGACGCGACGGACATCTCCAGCTTGCCGGCTGCTCTGTCCGGCCCTGCCGCGCTGAGCGACTCGAACCGCTGAATGCGCGCCTGCTGCTTCGTCGAGCGCGCCTGCGCGCCGCGGCGCATCCAGGCGAGCTCGTTGCGCAGCAGGTTTTGACGCTTGGATTCGGAAGCCGCTTCCCGCTCCTCGCGCTCCAGCTTCAGCTCCAGGAACCGGCTGTAGTTGGCCGAGTAGAAGTAAGCCCGTCCCTTGTCGAGCTCGAGCGTCCGGTTGGTGACGCGGTCCAGGAAATACCGGTCATGCGTAATCATGAGCAGCGCGCCCTTGCGCTTCTGCAGCATGCCCTCCAGCCATGCGACGGACTCGTTGTCGATATGGTTCGTCGGTTCGTCCAGCAGCAGCACGTCGGCCGGCTGGATCAGCGCCGCCGCCATCGCTGCGCGCTTGCGCTGTCCGCCGGACAGCACGCCGAGCTTCGCGTCGAAATTCAGAATGCCGAGCTTCGTCAGCGCGATCTTGGCATCGCTCTCGATGCTCCAGGCATCCAGCTCGTCCATCCGCTGGTTGGCGCGGACGAGACGTTCCTGCAGCGCCGCATCCCCCGGGTTCAGCTCTAACTGCCGGAGTGCGTCCGTATAAGCGCGCACCGCCTGCATCTGGGCGGAGTCGCCGCCGAGCACATGCTCCAACACCGTCTCCTCGGGGTCGAAGCGCGGATCCTGGGACAGCATCCGCACCGTCGTGCCCCCCGCCACGAGGATAGACCCCGCATCCGGGGGCTCTATGCCGGCTACTACTTGAAGAAACGTCGACTTCCCCGTGCCGTTGACGCCGATGATGCCGATCTTGTCGCCGGTCTCCACGCCGAACGACACATCCTGAAACAATACCTTTTCGCCGTAACTCTTGGCAATATGATCAACCGTCAATACGTGCATCCTAGCTCCCGCCTAACGTTAGTAAATCGCAAAACGCCTCACGCCGCCGCGTTTTGTCCATATTCAAGCACAGGTCGAGCTTCATCTCGCTCGCTTCGTCCCGCATGCTGAATTTCTCCGGAATGAAACGAAAGACGCCGCCACAAGGGCGACGTCAACCGTTTCACCTTATCTATTCACTTTAAACGAAGGCTACGCTCCGATCAAATCTTTCTTTGCGACTGCGCCTTCGCCCATCGCCTGCTCCGCTCGAATCGCGAGCGCCGCCATCGTGCGCACGGCTTCGAGCGGATATTTGCCGGCAGCCGTCTCGCCCGAAAGCATGACGGCGTCGGAGCCGTCCCATACCGCATTCGCGACGTCGCATGCTTCGGCGCGCGTCGGACGCGGATTGCTTTGCATGGATTCGAGCATTTGCGTCGCCGTGACGACGAATTTGCCCGCACGGTTGCATGCGCTGATCATTTGCTTCTGCGCCAGCGGCACGTCCTCGATCGGAATCTCGACGCCGAGATCGCCCCGGGCAACCATGATGCCGTCCGATGCTTCCACGATCGCTTGCAGCTCGTCCATGCCTTCTTGGTTCTCGATCTTCGACATCACTTCGATATGGCTGGCGCCCTTGTCGGCCAGCATCGCTTTGACTTCGAGCACGTCTTCGGCGCGGCGAACGAACGACATCGCGATAATCTCGACGTTGTTCTCGATGCCGAAAGCGATATGCAGCTTATCCTTCTCCGTCACGCCCGGCAGGCTCGTGCGGATACCCGGCAGGTTAACACCTTTGCGGGATTTGATGATACCGCCGTTTTGGATGACGCATACGACGTCGGATCCTTCGATGCGGACGACCTGCAGTTCGATCAAACCGTCATCGATCATGATGCGCGAGCCGATGGAGACGTCGCGGCCGAGATCGTACGAGACCGAGATGCGTTTCTCCGTGCCCATGAGCTGCTCCGTCGTCAGCGTCAGGAACTCGCCGGCCTTCAGCATATACGAAGGCTCCTCGAGCAATCCCGTGCGGATTTCCGGTCCTTTGATATCCAGCATGATGGAGACGGGCAGGTCCAGCTTCTTCGCCGCCGCGCGAACGAGCTCGATGCGTTCCTTATGATCTTGCAGTTCTCCGTGCGCCAAGTTCAGTCTTGCTATATTCATGCCGGCAAGCAGCATATTTTCCAACATGTCGGGCGACATGCAAGCAGGTCCCATCGTACAAACGATCGCTGTCTTTTTCATAACGTTCACTCCTAGGTTCCTATTTTCATCGCTTCTTTCATTGTAAATGAACAATTGCGCCAGTGCGATGTACTATAGTACAGTGATTGTATCATAGTACGATGAACGAGATAGGAGGCGATGGTCCATGTTCGACATCTTCGACATCCGCCAGGAGCGCGGCATCCTGAAGAACGAACAATCGCCGCTCGGGAGCGACAGCTTCACGCTCGTCTGGATCCGCTTCGGCCAGACGACCTACCGCCTCGCCGGGCAGGCGTCGCAGCTGCACAAGAACGACCTGCTGCTCATTCCCGCAGGCGTGCCCGCCGCCGAAATGCGGGATGCCGGCAGCATACGCGAGAGCGTCGTCGTGCGTTTCAGTCCCGCGGATTCCGCGGCGGCCAGGCTGCTTCCGCTCCTCGCCCGGCGAGCGCCACTTCGCTGGGTCACGCATATGCCGGAGCTGCTGCTGGAGAAGCTGCTCTACATCGTCGAGCAATGGACGGCTCGCGACCGTTATTTCTCCGTCATGTGCGGCGCTCTGCTGACGGAGCTGATCGTGACCATCAGCAGAGAATACGACGAAGGCGAGAAGGCGCCGTCTTCCATTCACCACATCGAAGTCATGAAGCGCTACATCGAGGACCATTACCGCGGCAAAATCACCAAAAACGAGCTCGGCGGCTGCATCGGCGTCAGCCCCAACTATGCCGCTTCCCTGTTTCGCAGCGTGACGGGCATGACGATCAGCGAATACGTGCACCGCCGGCGGATGAAGACCGCCGTCTACATGCTGCGCCACTCGCAGCTCACCGCGCGGGACATCTCGGAGCATCTCGGCTACAGCGACCCGTCGTTTTTCAACCGAACTTTCAAGCGAATCATCGAGCAGCTGCCCTCCGATCTGATTGCCGAACGGTCGGATCGGGAATAAACGTTTTCGCGGCGTACTTCTCCGCCTTCAAAAGCTGCAATGCTGCACAATTACGGCCCGGAGGCAGCGCATCCAGCCTCAAAAGCTGCCATACAGCACAATTTCGGCCCGGAGGCGACGCATCGAACCCCAAAAGCTGCAGTACGGCACAATTTCGGCCCGCGCTCGGCTCCTGCAAGAAAATCCATGCGCACGAAAAAGCCTCCAACCCGCAGAGCGGCTTAGAGGCTTTTGGCGGTCTACTCGACGAGACGATAAGCGTGACCCTTCCAGTCGGGAGCGATTATGGTTAGTCTGACAGACTCCCTAGACGTACTCCGTCCGAGGCGATTCGAACTCCACGTCCGCTTCGCCGGAGGGCGTCACCGGAATGGCGATCATGCGAACCGATTCCATCATGCGCAGCATGTTCTTCAGTTCGAACGGCGTACGGGCCCCGCGCGTCAGCCAATCGGAGATGTCCTCCTGCTCCAGGATGGCCGGCATCTGGGGCTGGTACTGCGCGATCAGGCCGTTCGCCTTGGTCATAAGCATCGTGCAGGTGCGCATTTCCTCGCCGGAAGCGGCGCGGAACACGTCGTAGAGACCGGCCACGGCGAACGTGCCGCTCCGCATGGTGATTTTGAACTTCTTCTCTTCTTTGCCTTCGGTGCGCGAGACATAGAAGCCATTGCAAGGGATGATGCAGCGCTGTTTGTTCGCGATCCGCTCGTAGATCGGCTTCTCGAACAGCTTCATGCTGTCCATTTGCACGGAATCCTTGGCCCAATAGGGCACCATTCCCCAGCGGAATTCGTCCAGAACGCGCTCGTCCTTGCGGTGAATGATGGCGGAAATCGATTCCGTCGGTTGAATCTCGTACCGGCCCGACGTATGGAACAGGACATTGTCGAGCTCGAAACGTTCCGTCAGCTCGGATGAAGCGGCCGTAATAGAAATCGCTTGGCACATTGGTAAAAACCTCCTCTTGTTTTGGTTATTATGACCACTTCGGCCATAATCATGTGCCCGTCAGCCGAATTCGCTATAATAACCTACAAAGAGAGGAGATCTGGCCGCATGAGAGAATCAACGAACGAGCCGATGGATTCGGCGACGCCGTCCAACGCCCTGAATCCCGAGCCTTCCTTCCGGGGAGAACGGCTGCTGCCTTACGCCTCGCTGATCGATAATCCGGTGCCGGTCTTCGTCAATCGCGCCCGCGAATCGTTCGAGCTGCGCATGCACGCGCATGATTTCATTGAAATTTGCCTCGTTGCCGAAGGCTCCGGCTATCATTATCTCGACACGGACCAGATGGCCGTCGCGCGCGGCGATCTGTTCTTCATTCCGATCGGCATCTCCCATGTCTTCCGCCCGTCGGCCAAAGGACAGCCGCTCGCCCTGTACAACTGCATCATTACGGCCGAGCAGCTGGACAAGCTTCTGCTGGCCGTTCAAGCCGAGCCCGAGCTCGCCGCCTTCTTCCAGGAACGGCGCACGGGCAAAGCGTGGTTCCGAATTCACGACCGCGGCGAGGAAGCCCAGCGCCTCTTCCACCGGCTTCACGGCGAATTCTCCTCGCGACGGCCGGGATTCATCGCAGCGCTGTGCGCCTTGACCGCGGAACTGCTCGTCCTGCTCTACCGCCGCTGCAGCGAGGAGGTCGAGCAGCCGATCGAAGCGGACGCCGACGGGTTTGCCGCTTCCTCCATGCAAGAGCTGCTGGCTTATATCGACACCAACTGCGCCGAGGAGCTGCGGGCAGCGGACATGGCGGCGAAGCTCGGCATCGGCGAGCGCCAGTTCCAGCGCAGCTTCAAGAAAGCGGCCGGCGTCACCTTCCTGGACTACGTGCAGAGCGCCCGCATCGATCTCAGCTGCCGGCTGCTGCTCGGGACCGCGGACCGCATCAGCGATATCGCCGCACGGTCCGGCTACTTGAACGCGAAGTTCTTCAACCGCCTGTTCAAGAAGAAGACCGGCGTCACTCCCCGCCAGTACCGAACCTCCGCCGCGCTATCCCGCCGCTCCGCTCCTTGACCAAGAATCGAACGCCGCCGCGCCCTCCGCGCGGCTCTTTGCTATCGGCAAATAACTGGAATTCCGTATAAATCACGCGCCTTGGGAAAGGATGGAAGCATACTAACTTCCGAAGACATAGGGTGTGCTTATGGAACAAGGGCAGCAACTGACCCATATCCTTCAACAATTCGACGACTGCGCGGATTTCAAGCATATTGCTTATCCCGAGCTGAACGTCGATCTGCTCTATTTCGACCATATGATCGATGCCGGCAAGCTCTCCCGCGAAGTGCTGTCACCGCTTCTGTCCGTCACCGAGAACGAAATGGCGTCCGCGCTGGCGCGGCTGACCTTCACGATAAAGAGCGAGAACAAGGAGATCGTCGTCGCGATCCTATCCGGCAGCGCGGCGCTGTTCCATGGCGGCCAAGCCTATATCATCGATATGTACGACCCGAAGGGCAGAGCCATCAGCCAATCGGAGACGGAAACGACGATTACAGGTCCGCACGAGGCGTTCTCCGAGCCGGCGAATTCGACGCTCTCCCTCATCCGCCGGAGAATAAGAAGCTCCCACCTCAAGTGTATCAGGCTGCAGGTCGGCGAAGTTTCCAAAACGGACGTTTACGTGCTCTATGTCGCGGACATCGTCAATATGGACTACGTCCAAGAGCTGATTCGCCGGATTCGGGAGATTGAAATCGATGCCGTACACGATACGAACATGCTTGTCCAATTGGTAGACGATAAGCCGGCTTCCATTTTCCCGCAGTTCTACACGACGGAGCGACCGGATGCCATTGCCTCCAAGCTTGCCGGCGGGCGGGTGGTCGGCGTCATGGACGGAAGTCCATTCGCCTTCAGCGCGCCGACTTCGCTGTTCGAATTCTTCATTTCTTCCGACGACTATTACCAGCGCTGGTCGCTCGGAACGGCGACCAGGATCCTGCGTTTCATCGCGTTTATCATCACCATTCTGTTTACGGGCATCTATGTTTCCGTCACTACCTTCCACTACGAGATGATTCCGCAAAAACTGCTGCTGACGCTGTCGGAATCGAGAAGCCGGGTTCCGTTCCCGCCCGTGTACGAGGCGCTGCTCATGGAGACGGTCATCGAGCTGCTGCGCGAAGCCGGCGCCCGCCTGCCCACGAAGATCGGACAGACCATCGGCATCGTCGGCGGCATCGTCATCGGCCAAGCGGCCGTGCAAGCCGGCTTTACGAGCAATATTCTCATCATCGTGGTTGCCTCCTCGGCGATCGCTTCCTTCGTCATGCCAAGCTTCATCATGAGCGCCTCCATCCGCCTGATCCGCTTCGGCCTTATTGTTTTGGCGGGCATCTGGGGCAATCTCGGCATTACGGTCGGCATCGCCTTCCTGGTTATCCATCTCAGCCATCTAACCAGTCTCGGCTCTTCCTATTTGACGCCGGTGGCTCCCCATAAACCCGGCGATTGGATGGATATTTTCATTCGCGCTCCGTTCAAGCTGCTGGGCAAACGCCCGTCGCAGGCCAAGAGCCCGAACCCGGTCCGCATGAAACCGAAAGAATAGGAGGCGAGCGGCATTGCCCACGGTCAAAGAAAAACTTTCTTCCTTCCACGTGTTGATCCTGATCTACATGACGCAGACAGGCGTTGTCATTATTTCGCTCGGCCAGATGCTGGCGCAAACGTTCGGGCTGAACGGCTGGCTGGCGCTGCCTGCCTATTGCATCGCCGTAACGGTGAATTTGCTGCTCATCGGCCTTATTTATCGCATGGGACAAGGAAAGTCCATCTTCGAGATCATGGAGCAGCGGCTGCCCAAGGCGCTGCTTGCCCCGCTGTACCTTGCGCTGACGGCGGTTTGGAGCATGCTCGCCTGCCTCGTGGCGATCGAATATGTATTTATCTTTCAAATGATCGCCTTTCCGACGACCAATCCGGTCTGGTTCAAGCTCGTCATCGATTTGCTCGCCATGCTCCTGTGCGTCAAGGGCGTCTATACGATGTCCAAAGCGAGCACGGTGTTTTTCTATCTGACGGTATGGATGTATCCGTTCTCGTGCTTGCTCTTTCATGAATTCAGCTGGAAACGGATGACACCTTTCTTCTTTCACGAAGGAGACTTCAGTCCGATGGGCATGACGGGCATCTACACGGCCTTTCTGGGCTTCGAGCTTGTCATGCTTCTGTTCGGTTACGTCGAGCGCTCTGCCAAGCTGATGAAAATGGCCATTTGGGCGAATCTGCTCGTATTCGCCAGCTACATGTATATCTGCCTCCTGGTCTTCGGGTTCTTCGGATTCGGCGAGCTGCAGCATATGCAGTTTCCGCTGATCGACATGTTTGCCTTTGTCAAGTTCCCGTTCATCGAACGCATCGAAAACATGCTGTACGGCCTGCTGCTTTTCACGATGCTATCGACCATGTCCATGTATTATTGGTCCGCGAGCGAAGCAAGCGGCCGGTTATTTACGCGGGTCAAGCCCGAGTACCGGGGACTCGCGCTCGTCGCCGGCACGTTCTTCGTCGGACTGATACCGGACACGCTGGCGGATGTCAATGTATGGCTGACATGGCTCGGCATCGCCGAAATCTGCATTTCGTTCGGTCTGCCCTTGTTTCTGCTCGCGCTGCTGATGATCCGCAAAGAGAAGGGAAAGACAGCCCATGCGTAACTTCTCTTCCCGGTACATGCGGCTGCCGCTCCTCTTGATCTTTGCCGGGTCGCTCCTGCTTGGCGGCTGCGGCGATCAGCGCATCCTGGAACAGGTCGGCCTCATCCAAACGACGAGTTACGATCTGCTGCCAAACGGGGAGTTGAAAATAGCCGTCGCCATTCCGAGAGTGGAGGCGGAATCGAACCAGGAGCGGGAAGTGCTTCGCACGTCGGCGCCTACGAGCAAGCAGGCGCGCATTCAAATGTCCAGGCAAACGAGCCTGCAGCTGGTCAGCGGCCAGCTTCGCGTCACGCTGCTCGGCAAATCCTTCGTTCAGGCCGGCATCGGCGATCATTTGGATACCCAAACCCGCGATCCGGCCATATCGCCGCTCATGAAAATCGCGGTCGTGAACGGCGATGCGGAACAGCTGCTGAACCAGCGCTACAGCCAGCATCCGCGGACGGACTTGTATATCGAGCGGCTGCTCGGGAAAGAGTCCGACTCGCATTCCATTCCGAAGGCCACGCTGTATGAATTCGTGCGCGACTATTATGACGACGGCATCGATCCCGTCGCGCCGATGATCCGGCGAGCCGGAGAGAATATCGTGATCGACGGCATCGCCTTGTTCAAGGACGACCGTTACGTCGGCCGCATACCGGAGAAGGACGCGATGATCTTCGCCTGCCTGCATGGCGGATTCAAGCAGGGCGAGCTCGGCATCCGCCTGCGGAAGAAGGAAAAATCAACGGAGGCGGTCGTGCTGACGTCGCTCGTCAGCAGCCGCAGCATCAAAGTGACAGGTGCCGGCGACAAAATGAAAGTCGCCATTGACATGCATTTGAACGCGACCGTATCGGAATATATCGGCGGCGATCTCAAGCTGGGCAAGCCGCGGGACCTGAAGAAGCTGGAGCAAAAAATATCGGCATACATGGCCGCGCAGGCCGAGCTGCTGGTGAAGAAACTACAGCAGGCAGGAGCAGATAGCATCGGCATCGGCAGCTACGTGCGCAACCATATGGGCTATCCGGCGTGGAAGAAAACGAACTGGGGAGAACGGTATCCGCGAATCGAAGTGCACTGCAAGGTCAAGACGAGAATCAACAATGTCGGCAAAATGAAGTAAAAGCACCGCAGTGCTCAGGTCAAAATAATCGGCCCGCCGCTCGTCACCGCAACGGTATGCTCGAATTGGGCGCCCCAGGAGCCGTCGAGCGTGCGGGCCGTCCAGCCGTCCGCGTCAATCGAGATATGGGGCCTGCCCGTCACGAAGATCGGCTCGATCGTGATGACCATGCCCTCTCTCAACTTCCTGCCGGTACCCGCCTTGCCCGTATGATGGACCTGGGGATCCTCGTGAATCCGGCGTCCGATGCCATGACCGATGAAAGCCTCTACGATGCCGTATTGCTCGCGCTTGGCGACGGCCTGCACGGCATGGCCGATATCCCCAAGCCGATTGCCCGCCGCTGCCTGCGCGATGCCTTGGTACAGCGCGGTCTTCGCCGCGTTCATTAACCGAACCATCTCGCGATCCACCCGCCCGACCGCGTACGTCCAGGCGGAATCCGCCATCCAGCCGTCAAGCTCGACGACCATGTCGATGGTCACGATCTCGCCTTCCCGAAGCGGCACGTCACGCGGAAATCCGTGGCAGACGACGTCGCAGGCAGAGGCGCAGGTCGCATACGGATAACCTTTATAGCCTTTCTGCGCGGGCTTGGCACCGCAGTTGACCATGTAGGCTTCCGCGAAACGATCGATCTCCAGCGTCGTCGCGCCCGGCTTCAGCCTTTTGCCGATTTCGCGGTGACAGGCAGCGACGATGCGTCCTGCCTTTCGCATCCGTTCGATCTCTTCCCGCGTCTTGTATTGAATCATGCGCATCCCTCCACATGCATTCGGCATGGCCGGCGTAGATTGACCGGAGAGCAACAAAAAAGCCTTGTCCCTATCGTACCGGGCAAGGCTTGTATACGTTCGATTAACTTACGGAGGAACGAAGTCTCCCCATCTCATGCTCGACCAGAAGCGTCAGCTCTTCTTCATATCCGCCCATGATCCTGTACTTGCGGATATAATCTCTGACAAACTTGCGCGAGTCCTTCGGTTGAAAAATACGCGTGAGCTCCACGAGGCTTTCTTTGACTTCATTATGGCTGCGTTTCGCCATGAAATCCCCTCCCTAGCATCGGTTGGTGGTTCTAACAATTTACGATTACAGCATGTTGAACGATCCACGTGAATGAAGGTGAGTCTGAAAGTGTGAAGGAGACTCCGTATTGAATTTTCTAACTTATCAATCAATTATAACATTTTCAACCCAGATAGAAAAGCGAACACGAATGTTTATTTATAAAAGCATCAAATTTTGTCATTTTCTGCCGAATCCGCACCGGGCAAATCCATCTCCTGCGGACGCGTCGTCGCAGCCGACCATGCGCTCTTCTTGTACATGCGCAAGTACGCAATGACGCCTGCAATCGCAACGATAATCCCGAACAGGATGACCGCAGTCGTTATCCAAGGGCTAACCACTGATGCGCCCCCCCTTCGCTCCGGATAATTTCCATATATAGGCTAATTATAGAGGAAAGGAATAGCGCTTTCAATGCGACGGACAGCCCGCTACAGAAATGTAACATGTTACAATCAAGTTACCCTGCGAAACGTTCCGCTTCCCCATACAAGAAGCTCTCCTTTATTATCGGCAACTCGTGCCTCTAATGTAAGTGTTCTTCTCGTGCGGTGGATCAGCTCCGCTTCGCAGGTCAGCCTCCCCTCCGAGGAGGACTGCAAATAATGCACGTTCAGCCCGGTCGTGACCGTTCGTTCTCCCGGACATGCGAGAATGGCGACAAGCCCCATGGCATTGTCGAGCAGCGAGGCCAGCACGCCGCCGTGCACGATGCCCGCCAAATTCAGATGCTCCGGCCGGACCTGCAGCGCGATAACCGCCTTGTCCCCGTCCGCGGACGCCAGCTCGCAGCCAAGAAAGCCCCAAAAGGTCGGCCGAGCCGCCGCTTCCAGCGCTTCCAGCTTCTTGCGGGCATCCCGCGGCCGTTCATTCCCGCTGTCGTTCATGCCTCACCGCCCTCATCGCCGCCGGCCGCGGCTTGTTCCTCTTCCTCCTGCAGCTTGCGTCGCAGCACTTTGCCGATCATCGTCATCGGAAGATCCGCGCGGAATTCATATTGATGCGGCACCTTGAACACCGCCAGCCGTTCCCTGCACCAGCGGTCAAGCTGCACGGCCGAGACGTTCACGTCCTTGCGCAGCACGATAAACGCCTTGACCGTCTCCCCGCGGTACGCATCCTTCACGCCGATAACGGCCGCATCCCTGACGCCGGGATGCTCATACAGCACTTCTTCCACCTCGCGGGGGTAGATGTTGAAGCCGCCGGCGATGATAATGTCCTTGATTCGGTCCACGATCGTGAAAAATCCGTCCGCATCGATCTGCGCCAGGTCGCCGGTCCGCAGCCAGCCGTCCTGCAGCGACGCAGCCGTCGCCTCCGGCTTGTTCCAGTAGCCCTGCATCACCTGCGGACCTTGAACGAGCAGCTCTCCGATCTCGCCGGGCGGCAGCTCCTCGCCGGTGTCCAAAGCAACGACCTTGGCCTGCGTGCCGGGCAGCGGCAGTCCGATCGTGCCGATCTTGCGCCGCGTCCACAGCGGATTGGCATGCGTCACGGGCGCCGCTTCCGTCAGGCCGTAGCCTTCGATCAGCCGGCCGCCCGTCAGGGCTTCGAACTGCGTCTGCACCTCGATCGGCAGCGGAGCGGAGCCGCTGATGCATACGTTGATCGACGACAGATCGTATTTCTTCACGTCGGGGTGATTGAGCAGCGCGACGTACATCGTCGGCGCTCCGGGGAAGACGCTCGGCTTCTCGTCGCGGATCGCTTTCAGCACCGCCTCGATCTCGAAACGGGGGAGCAGCACGATAGTGCCCGCTATGAGGACAGATAAGTTCATGATAACCGTCAAACCGAACACATGAAACAAAGGCAGCGCCGCGAGAAACCGCTCCTTGCCTTCCTGCAGCCGATAGAACCACGCCGTGCATTGCGCCGCGTTCGCAATCAGGCTGCGATGCGTCAGCATGACGCCTTTGGCGATGCCGGTCGTGCCCCCCGTATATTGGAGCAGCGCGATATCCTTCTCCGGATCGATTTGGACTTCGGCCGGCAGCCTGGCGGCCTTTGCCATGAACGAGGCATACCGCGTCACGCCGTTTGCGCCGTACGGAATGTCCGGAAGCGGTCCTGCGCGGCGCTGCTTGATCGGGTAGAGCAGATTTTTGGGAAAAGGCAGTCCGTCCGGAATGGCGGTCACGATGACCTTACGCAGCTGCGGGACGGGTCCGGACTCCGGCGCTTCGCCGCGCACACGCGCGAGACGGGGATACAGCAGATCCAGCGTCACGATGGCGACGGCGCCGCTGTCCTTCAGCTGGTGCTCCAGCTCGCGCTCCACGTAGAGCGGGTTCGTCATGACGACGACGGCGCCCGCAAGCAGGACGCCGAAGTACGCGATGACCGTCTGCGGGCAGTTCGGCAGCATGATCGCGACGCGGTCCCCTCTGCCGATGCCAGCGGCCTGAAGCCCCGCCGCCATGCGCTGGGCCGACGCGAGCAGCTCCTTGTAAGCAATCCGTTTGCCGAAGAAGAACAAGGCCTCGTGAGAAGGATATCTGGCGGCGGTCTGGAGCAGCAAATCGCCGATGGCGAGGTCCGGAATCTCCACCGAGGGCGAGACCTCGGACGGATAAGAGCGAAGCCAGGGGGAAGATGGTTGGGTCATTTTCCCTGCCTCCTAAGAGTTTTTGGGAAGCATCTTCGTGTAGCTTCTTAGCGAGCAAAAACTCACTTCGGAAGCATAAGCTTTTTTGCGTTGCTTCTTCGGTATGGCTTCCTCGCAGCAAAAATTACTTCGGAAGCATAGGCTGAGTTATTGCGAAGCATCTTCGAGTTAGCTTCCTTGCGATCAAAATTCACATCGGAAGCGTAGGCTTTTTTGCGAAACTTCTTGCGAAACTTGTTCGGTTCGACATCCTCGCAAGCAAACTCAATTCAAGAGCGGCTCAAAGCAGGCATCAGTGCTTGCAATAGTTCCGCCAATTCCGGCGGATCTTATGATCGGCCTGGCACCGCGCCAATCCCTAAGCCTGCTCCCCGCGCCGGGCACGCAGCACGAATTGCACCAAAGTCTAACGGTTGCCAGCGTCGCTAATCCGCGAAAAAGAAGGCGCTGGAAACTCTAACGCTTGTGAGCGGCGTTATGGGCCGCATATGGCCCGATTTCACGAAAAAAACGCCCATTAAGCTCTATGGCAACCGTTACATTTAAAAAATGGGCAATTGGAGCCAATTAGCGACTCGTACAAGCGTTAGCTTTTTTGGCGCTGAGGTTTCTTCCGGCTTCAGGACGATATTTGCTTTGTATCAGCAAGCGATCAACGATCAGCAATCAGCGATCAGCGATCAGCGATCAGCGATAGCGATCAGCGATAGCGATCAGCGATAGCGATAGAGATCAGCGATAGCGATCAGCGATAGCGATCAGCGATAGCGATCAGCGATAGCGATCAGCGATAGCGATCAGCGATAAGCAATCAGCGATAAGCGACCAGCGATAAGCGACCAGCGATAAGCGACCAGCGATAAGCGACCAGCGATAAGCGATAAGAGCAATCAGCGACAAGCACTTTGTATCTGAAATAGGAATCAGCAATAAGCAATAAACGATCTCCACTCCGCGAAGTAAGCCTCTCCGATTACGCGTCTAAGCGCAGCACCTACAACGTATACTGCTGGCTGCGAATCACACGGGCCGCGATGCTCCGTTTCAGCATGATGGTATCGTCGAGCGGCGCCCGCATCAGCTTCTTGAGCACGGCGAGCTGCGTCTGCAGCGCGTCGCCCGTTTCCACGGCGGCCAGCGCCGTTTTCGCATACCGTTCAACGCGTTCCATCGCCTCCTGCACGAAGACGACCGTCATCTCGACGGCATTGCGGGCACGGGTCGCCGCGGCAGGGTCGGCTCCGGCTTTGCGCAGCATTTTGCGCGTGCGGAGAGAGGCGCTTTCCATCGCGAACGTTTGGATCATCATGTCCGCCAGCAGGACGAGCACCTCCTGCTGCTGCTCGAGCGCCAGCCCGTACTTTTGCACAGCCAGGCCGCCGACGGCCAGGAAGGTCCGTTTGGCCTGCGCGATCCGGTACGTTTCCTTGCTTAGCGGTTCGTCGAACGAGGGCAGGGGCATCGGCTGCAGCAGCTCCGCCTGCAGGGCGCGCGCTTTGCGCAGCAGGGGCAGCTCGCCTTTGAGCGCCTTTTTCATCAGCGTGCCGGGAATGAGCATCCGGTTGATTTCGTTCGTGCCCTCGAAGATCCGGTTGATGCGGGAATCGCGGTAGATCCGCTCGACTTTATACTCCTTGATGTAGCCGTAGCCGCCATGGATCTGCACCGCTTCGTCCGCCGCGTAATCCAACGCTTCCGTCGCGAACACCTTGTTGATGGAACATTCCAAGGCATATTCGGAAATCGCCTTCGCCGCCCTGGCTCCGGCTTCGCTCGCGGCGCCTCCCCCTTCGGCTTCGGCGTTCTTCAGCGTCTCGTCGATCCAGCCGGCCGTGCGGTACACCATGCTCTCCGTCACGAAGGCCGCGATATTCATATCCGCCAGCTTCGCCCCGATAAGCGGAAACGACGCGATGGGACGGCCGAACTGCTTCCGTCCGTTGGCATACTTGGCAGCCAGCCCGACCGTCTCCTTCGCCCCGCCGACGCAGGCCGCGGCGAGCTTGAAGCGTCCGATATTCAGGATGTTGAACGCGATAAGATGGCCTTTGCCCACTTCGCCGAGCACGTTTTCGACCGGCACGGGCGTGTCGTCGAAGAAGATCGGACAGGTCGAGGAGCCTTTGATGCCCATCTTGTGCTCCTCCGGCCCGATGCTGAAGCCCGGCAAGCCCCGTTCCACGATGAAGGCGGTAAAATGATCCCCGTTCACTTTCGCGTACACGATGAACACGTCGGCAAAGCCGGAATTCGTAATATAGAGCTTGGAGCCGTTCAGCACGTAATGCGTGCCCTCGGCGTTCAGCCGCGCTTTCGTCTTGGCGCCCAGCGCGTCGGATCCAGACGACGGCTCCGTTAGGCAATAAGCCGCGATCTTCGTGCCGGCGGCCAGATCGGGCAGGTACTTCGCCTTCTGCTCCGGCGTCCCGAAGAAGACGATCGGCAGCGTGCCGATGCCGACATGGGCGCCGACGGACAGCGCGAAGGACGACGCCTCGGCCAGCGTCTCGGCCAGCAGCGTCGAGCTGACCTTGTCGAGCCCGAGCCCGCCGTACGCTTCCGGCACGTCGGCGCCAAGCAGGCCGAGCTCGCCGGCCTTGCGCATGAGCTCCACCGTCAGCTTGTAATCCAGCGCTTCGATCTCGGCATCGCGGGGGCGAATCTCGCCTTCGAGAAAAGCGCGCGCCGCCGCGCCGATCATCACCTGTTCGTCGGTGAAGTCCTCCGGCGTGACGATGTCCTCCGGCGCCATGTCCTCGACGACGAAACGGCCGCCCCAACCATTGTTTTGAGCCATACCATTGCCTCCTTTCTCATTCAAGCAGGCGATGCAACAGGGAAACACTGCAATGACCTAGGGATGCGTATATGGAATGCCGGCGGCGCTAGGTGGTGGCACAGGACCGACGGCTCGCTCGCGGCAATCAGCGCTGGATGGGCCAGCTGCCGGTTCCGGCTGGACCAGTTGCGCCGGACGAGCAGCTCGCTGCGCAAACGCCGCATGCCGCCTTTACGCTTCGGCCGTGAACACGCCCGCAGCCCCCATGCCGCCGCCGACGCACATGGAGACGATGCCCGTGCCTCCGCCTCGGCGCCGCAGCTCGTGAATCAGCGACACCGAAAGCTTGGTGCCCGTGCAGCCGAGCGGATGACCCAGCGCGATCGCGCCGCCGTTGACGTTGACGATGGCCGGATCGATGCCGAGCTCGCGGATAATCGGCAGACACTGAGCCGCGAACGCCTCGTTCAGTTCAAAAACGTCCACCTGCTCCAGCGCCAATCCCGCACGGCCGAGCGCCTTGGGAATCGCCTCGATCGGGCCGATGCCCATCACCTCCGGCGCCACGCCCGCCACGCTGTAAGCGCGGAAATGCGCCAGCGGCTTGATGCCAAGCCGCTCCGCCCGCTCCCGGCTCATGACGATGACCGCCGCGGCGCCGTCGCTCATCTGCGATGCATTGCCTGCCGTCACGGTACCTTCCCGGGCAAAGGAAGGCTTCAGCTTCGCCAGCACCTCCGCCGTCGTGTCCGCGCGCACGCCCTCGTCCTGGTCGAACGTAAACGGCTTCGCCCACGGCCTTCCGTCGTCGCCGACGCCCTCCCGCTGGACATGAAGCGGGACGATCTCGTCGCGGAAACGGCCCGCGCCGATCGCCTGCGCCGCTTTGCGATGGCTCTCGGCGGCAAACGCATCCTGCGCTTCGCGGCCGATGCCATAGCGCCGGGCCACCTCCTCGGCCGTGTGGCCCATGCCCATGTAAACCTCCGGCAT
Source organism: Paenibacillus sacheonensis (assembly GCF_009909195.1). GTDB lineage: Bacteria > Bacillota > Bacilli > Paenibacillales > Paenibacillaceae > Paenibacillus_Z > Paenibacillus_Z sacheonensis. The sequence continues at coordinate 86,686 of NZ_JAAAMU010000021.1, read as the reverse complement.
GCGGTCCGCAATGCCGGGATGCGGCGAAAGCTTGAAGCCGGTCATCGGGACATGGCTCATGCTTTCGACGCCGCCGGCGAGCACGATATCCGCCTCGCCGAGCCGAATGCGCTCCGCGGCGTAGGCGATCGCCTGCAGCCCCGACGCGCAGAACCGGTTAACGGTGACGGCCGGGGTCGTCACCGGAAAGCCCGCATACAGCGTCATGATGCGGGCGAAATTCAACCCCTGCTCGCCCTCGGGCATCGCGCAGCCGATGACGACGTCCTCGACATCGGCATAGTCCAGCCCGGGCACGCGGTCGACGGCCGCGCGCAGCACGGCGCGGCCCAGATCCTCCGCGCGCGTGTCCGCGAGGCTGCCCTTCTTCGCTTTGCCCACGGCGGTGCGCACGGCCGATACGATCACGGCATCCCGCGGGTTTTTGGTCGCGGTCATGGTGGGTTCCCTCCTTTAGCGGATGAAATGGTAGTTCTCTCTCCGCTGGCGAGGCATTTTCTTGCGCCAAGCCGAGCCAGCGGCAATTGCTTCAAACCGCCTCAGTTGCGCAGCGGCTTGCCGGTCGACAGCATATGCCGCATGCGCGCCTGCGTCAGCGGTTCGCCGCAGAGGCTGAGGAACGCCTCGCGTTCCAGATCGAGCAAATACTGCTCGCTCACTTCCGCTCCCGGCGCCGCGTCTCCGCCAGCGAGCACATGCGCCAGCTTGCGCCCGATTAGCGCATCGTGCGGACTTGCCAAGCCGCCGAGACGCATGTTTTCGACCGCCAGCTGCAGGACGGCGCGGCCCTCGCGGCCCGCAACGCGGATCCGCCGCGCAGACGACGGCGGGGTATAGCCTTCGCGGTCCATGGCCAGAACGGTCCGCTTCGCCTCCGCCGTGCGCGCCTCGCCGCGGATAACGACGCGGTCATGCGGCCGCATGAACCCGATGCGGGCGACATCGTACCCGCTCGTGGACGTTTTGCCCATCGCGATCGTCTCGAACAGCGCGTTGACCTGCGGCTGCAGGTCGCCCGACGAGCCGGTCCGGTCATCGGCAAGCGCGGCCGCTTCCTTGCAGCCGCCTCCGGCCGGAATCAAGCCGACGCCCGTTTCGACGAGACCGAAATACGTCTCCGCGGAGAAGACGATCCGGTCCGCCGGCAGGCAGGCTTCGACGCCTCCGCCCAAGGTCATCCGATGCGGCGCCGCCACGACGGGACGGTCCAGCCGCTTCAGCGTTAGCATGCTGTTTTGAAAGAGGGAGATAATGTCGTCGATCTCGTCGAAATCGCCGTTCTGGGCTTCGAGCAGGAGCATCAGCAGATTCGCGCCCACGCAGAAATGGCGGCCTTCGTTGGCAATGACGAGCCCGCGCCAGTTGCGGCTGACCTCCTCCGCGCTCTGCCGGATGGCGGTCAGAATGTCCCCGCCGATCGCGTTGTTCGGCGAATGAAAAACCAGTCCGGCCACCTCGTCGCCCAAGTCGAGCAGCGAAGCGCCGTTGTTGCCGAGCACGACGCGGCCGCCATCCTTGAGCGCTTTCAGCGAAATGACGTCCGGTTCTTCCTCCTGCCGCCGATAAGCGCCATCGCTGACGTAGAAGCGCTGCAAGCCTTCCTGTTTATAAAAGCTCCGGCTGCCGACGGCGAGCCAGTCTTCCACCCATGCCGGGATATCGTCGCCTTCCGAACGCATCCGCTGCACGGATCGCTCCAGCCCGATCGCGTCCCACAGCTCGAACGGACCCAGCTCCCAGTTGAAGCCCCATACCATCGCGCGGTCGATGTCCGAGACGGTATCCGCGACGACGCCCAGCTGCCGGGCCGAATAGAGCAGCACCGTCTTGATCGTCTGCCAGGCGAACTGCGCGTATCGATCATTCGCGTCCGTGAACAGCAGCGCTTTGACCTTGGCGACGGCGCCTTTGGCCTGTTTGGCCGCTTCGATGACCGGCGAGTTGACGCTGCGCCTCGGCGCGTAGGTCATCGTGTCCAGCTGGAGCGTCTCGATGTCGCTGCCGCCGCCGGGACGTTTGATTTTGCGATAGAAGCCGCCGCCCGCCTTCTCGCCGATCCAGCCCTTGGCCACGAGCGCTTCCAGCTCCGGCGGTCTTGCGAAAGCCGCGCGCTCGGCGGCGTCCCCGCTTCGTTCCCTCACGTTGTCCACGACGTGCAGCAGCGTATCCAGTCCGACCAGGTCCAGCATGCGGAAGGTCGCGGTCTTCGGCCGGCCCATGGCGGGACCCGTCAGCGCGTCCACCTCGTCGATGCCGAGCCCGAAGCTGCGCATCGCCTCGATCGTCGTCAGCATGCCGTACGTGCCGATCCGATTGGCGATGAAGTTCGGCGTATCCTTCGCGAGGACGACGCCTTTGCCGAGCTGCTTCTCGCATGCCGCGGTCAGCCGCGCCGCCGTCTCGGGGGACGTATCCGCGCCGGGCACGATCTCGACCAGCTTCATGTGACGAGGCGGATTGAAAAAATGCGTCACCGCAAACTGTTCCCGGAACCGCTGTCCGCGTCCCTCTGTCATCGCCGCCACGGACAGGCCCGACGTGTTGGACGAGACGAGCGTGCCCGCCCTCAGCACGGATTCGATGCGCTCGAACACGCTGCGTTTGATGTCCAGCCGCTCGACGACGGCTTCGATGATCCAATCCGCCTCGCCAAGCTTGCCGAGGTCATCCTCTAAGTTTCCAGGCGTGATGCGCTGGGCAAAGGAAGCCGCGTACAGCGCCGGCGGTTCCTGCTTCGCCAGCCTGGCGATGCTCGCCGCGGCCAGCCGGTTGCGGATCGCCCGGTCCTGCAGCGAGGCCCCCGCCCGCTCTTCTTGTTCCGTCAGCGCGGCCGGCGGCACATCCAGCAGCAGCACCTGCATGCCCGCGTTGGCGAGATGGGCGGCAATTCCTGCCCCCATCACCCCCGATCCTATGACAGCCGCACGGCGTATCGTCGTCGGCGTCGATCGATCTCCCACACCGCTCCCTCCTTTGCTGTGGTTTTTTGCCGCCTAGGCGGCGAGTATCGGCTAGCCGTCCGGTGAGGAGACGCGTCAGCCGGTGGTGATAAAGTGCATTGTTAGATCGCAGAAGTGCACGGGGCGCACCTCTTGCTCCGAATTTACCGTCACATCGGTTGATATTTCCGCCTGCGCGCCACGCCGGACCGCCGGCTACCGACCGCCGAATACGCTTTCGGCCAGCAGCTCCGCGACGTCGCGGGCACGGACCCCGCCCTCGGCATCGTGCAGCTTGATGCCGTCTTCCATCATCGTCAGACAGTACGGGCAGGCGGAGCCGATGACCGTCGGGGACGTACCGAGCGCCTGCGCGGCGCGGACTTCGTTTACCCGAGCGCCCCCGCGCTCTTCCATCCACATGAGTCCGCCCCCGGCGCCGCAGCACAGGCCGTTCGAACGGTTCCGCTCCATCTCCAGCAGCTCCACGCCGGGGATGGCGCGCAGCAGCGCGCGCGGCGCGTCGTAGATGCCGTTATAGCGGCCCAAGTAGCATGAATCGTGATACACGACACGCTCGTTGACCGGATGCGCGGGCACCAGCGAGCCGTTCGCGAGCAGCCGGGCAAGCAGCGTCGTATGATGCTCGACCGCCACGGATGGCTCAAGGCCGAAGTCGACATACTCGTTCTTCAGCGCATTGAACGTATGCGGACAGATGGTGACGACGCGGCGAATGCCGTAGCGCTGCAGCGTCGCGACGTTTTCGGCGCACAACGTTTGAAAGAGCAGCTCGTTGCCCAAGCGGCGCGCGGTATCCCCGGAATTCCGCTCCTCGCCGCCGAGCACCGCGAACGGGATGCCCGCCTGCTGCAGCAGCCGCACCACCGCGAACAGCACCTTGCGGCTGCGCTGATCGTACGCGCCCATCGTGCCGGCCCAGAGCAGCAGCTCGGGCTGCTCGCCGTTACCTGCGGCTTCCCGCATCGTGCGCACGGGAGGCGCATCCGGCACCGCCGCTTCATAAGCCGCGAGCCATGCCGCCCGTTCGGCGCGGGGCAGACCCCACGGGTTTCCCTGCCGCTCGATATTTTGCATGGCGCGCTGGGCTTCGGCCGGCACGCGGCCCTCCGTCAGGACGAGGTACCGGCGCATGTCGATGATTTTATCCACATGCTCGTTGCCGACCGGACATTGATCCTCGCAGTTCCGGCAGGTCGTGCACGACCACAGCTCCGCCTCCGTCATGACGTCTCCGACCAGCGCCACGTCCGCCACGGACGTATCCGCTTGCACGTGCCAAGCCTGCTTTTGCGCCGTCATCGTCGGCTCGATATCCGTCCGCGCCGCCGCGGAGCCTCCGGTCCACAAAGGCATCACGCCGGACATCACGTGCGCGCTCGACTGGACGTTGCCGCCCCAAGCCGGCACCCAAGGGGATTTCGAGGTAATCGCGGCGCCTTTCTCGGTCAGATGATCGCGCAGCTTGACGATCAGATGCATCGGCGACAGCAGCTTGCCCGTGCTCGAGGCCGGACAAACGTTCGTGCAGCGGCCGCATTCGACGCAGGCATAGAGGTCAAGGAGTTGTTTGGGCGTAAAATGCTCCACCGTTCCGACCCCGAACGATTCCGCCTCTTCATCCTCGAGATCGAGCGGTGCCAGCCTGCCCGGCGGAGAACGGCGGCGAAGCCACAAGTTCACCGGCGCCGTGAAGATATGAAAATGTTTGGATTGCGGCACATACACGAGAAAACCGAGCAGCACCGCCAGATGCAGCCACCAAAACACTTCGTAGAGCACGTTGCCGGCACCCGCGGAAAGCCCGATAGCTTTGAAACCCTCCGCCAGTGCCGAGGAGACCGGGGCGTGGCTGTCATAGAGCGATGCCGAGGAGCCGGACGCCGCCCTTTCATGCAGCCGGTCGAAGGCCTGCGTCAGAAGAACCGTCACCATCAGGCCGCCGATCAACCACAGCACGACCGACGGCTTCCAGCCGCGTTTCAGCCGCCTCAATTGCTCGACGTAGCGCCGAAAGGCCCCGTAGAGAATCGCCAGGAGCACGAGCGAAACCGTAATTTCCTGGGTCAGCACGAACCTGCGATAAGCCGGATAGGGCAGCGCGGAGCCGGTAAGCCCTTTCCACACGATATCCGCCGCGCCGAATTGCAGCACGATGAAGCCGTAGAACAGGACGACATGCATAAGACCGCTGCGAAGATCCTTCAACAGCTTGCGGTGGCCGAATACCTGCAGGCTCCAGGCGGCCAGCCTTTCAAACCATGGCGAAGCGCGCGCGGCGAGCTCGGTCGCCGTGAACGAAGTAATCTGGAGCATCTCGTCGCGGTGGTCGTTCTCGGGATCTCCCGAATCGAACGGAGGCGGCGGTTTTCGCTGCTCCGTCCTGCCCAGCAGCACGTAACCCACCCGTCTGCGGACCACGGCGTAGAAGCAGGCCAATGCCGTCAGCGTCAAAAGCGCAAAAAAGAACCATCGCAGCGACAAAACCAGCGTATGCGCACTCAATCCCTCCACTATGCTCCCTCCTTCCCACGGAAACGCGGAGTGTTTTTCAGTATATGTCCCGGCGGTCGGCAACATGTCGCGCGAGCATCGTTCCGGCTTTCCGCCGGGGTCTATTTCGAAGGCCAAGTTCATAAGGTAACAGGGGCGGCGGCGGCTAGCGGATGGCTTCTTTTATCGTATTCGGCGGCCGTGGGACGGTATGACTGCCGCAAGCAGGAACAGAACGATCGGGAGGTGCAGAGGACCCCATGCAGCTGGTGGTATTGATCAAACAAACCTTCGATACGGAAGAAAAAATCGAGCTCGCGAACGGCGCCGTCGCCGAGGACGGCGTCAAGTTCATTATGAATCCGTACGACGAATACGCGCTGGAGGAAGCGCTGCGATTGCGCGAGGCGCACGGCGGAAGCGTCACGGTCGTCTCCTGCGGAACGGACCGCGCGACGGAGACGCTGCGCACCGCGCTTGCCATGGGCGCCGACGAAGCCGTGCTGATCGCGCAGGATGGGCTTCCGGACGACGGCAGCGCCGTCGCGGCCGTACTCGCAACCGCGGTGCGGGAGCTGAAGCCGGACCTGGTGCTGGCGGGGCTGTTTGCCGTGGACCGGGGCGCGGGCAGCATCGCGCTGCAGGTCGCGGAGCGGCTCGGACTGCCAAGCGCGTCGGCGGTGTTGAAGCTGTCGGTGGAGGATGGCGGAGGCGCGGCTGGCGGCCAGGCCGCGAGCCGAGCCTCTTGGGGCGGCGGCGACGGCAGGATCGCCGTCGCCGAGCGGGACACGGAATGGGGCGTGGAGACGGTCGCGATTCCCCTCCCCGCCCTGATCACGGCGCAGCAAGGGCTGAACGAGCCGCGCTACCCGTCGCTGCCGGGCATCATGAAAGCGAAGCGCAAGCCGCTCCGCCAGCTCGGCGCCGCGGAGCTCGGCCTCGACGCGGCAGCGCTCGCGCCGCGGACGGAGCGCGCGTCGCTTCTGCCGCCGCCGGCTCGCGCGGCCGGCCGCAAGCTGAGCGGCGCGCCTGCGGAGCAGGCCGAGCAGCTCGCGGAGCTGCTGCAGCGCGAAGCGAAGCTGTTTTGAGAGAGGAGGTCAAGGAACCATGACCGATACAACCGTGAAGGCACTCGTGTATGCCGAGTGCCTGGATGGCAAGCTGCGCCGCGTGGCGCTGGAGGCGCTCGGCGCCGCGCGGCTGCTGGCCGGGGACGGCGGCAGCGTGCACGCCGTCCTCGTCGGCGGCGGGCCCGGGGCGGCGCTGCAGGAAGCCGCCGCCGAGCTCGCCGCCCGGGGGGCGGGGGTCGTCCACGTCGTCGACGACCCCGCCCTGGCCGGCTTTGCGCCGGAGGCGTACGCCGCCGCCATCGGCGCCGCCGTTGCCGCGGCGCAGCCGAGCATCATCGTGCTCGGCCACACCGCGGCGGGGCGCGAGCTCGCGCCCCGCGTGGCCGCCGGCATCGGCGGCGGCCACGTCGCGGACGTGACCGCCATCGAGCCCGGCGGCGATGGCGGCGCGGCCGCGCTGTTAACCCGCCCGCTCTACGCCGGCAAGGCGTTCGAGCAGAGGCGGTTCCTTCCCGGGGCGCCGCAGGTCATCACCGTGCGCCCCAATAACCTGCCCGTCGCGGAGCCGGTCGCTCCCGGCGGCGAAGGCTGGATCGCGGCGCTACCTTACCAAGCGCCGCCGCTATGGACCGTCGTCCGCGGCATCGCGCGCAAAGCCGGCGGCACGGTCGACCTGGCCGAGGCGGACGTCATCGTCGCCGGCGGCAGGGGCGTGCGCAGCCCGGAAGGCTTCGCGCCGCTGGCCGCGCTGGCCGAGGTGCTCGGCGGCGCGGTCGGCGCCTCGCGCGGCGCATGCGACGCCGGCTACTGCGATTATGCGCTCCAAATCGGCCAGACCGGCAAAACCGTCACGCCGAAGCTCTACATCGCCTGCGGCATCAGCGGCGCCATCCAGCATCTTGCCGGCATGAGCCAATCCCGCGTTATCGTCGCGATCAACAAGGACCCCGAAGCGCCCATATTCGGCGTGGCCGATTACGGAATCGTCGGGGACTTGTTCGAGGTCGTGCCGCTGCTGACCCAGCGGTTCCGGACTTTGTTCAATAAGACCGGCTGATGCATAGCGGAGATGGTCAAAACGCTTAGGAACCCCAATAATTAAAAAGAAGCGGTCCAGGAGGAAGATGAACTCCCGGACCGCTTCTCGGATTGCAGAGAAACCCGCGTTTGTTTAAACGGCGGGTTTCTCTCTTTCGTTTCAGTTTTAATTTAGGGCAACGTATACGACGGCGACAGGTACGTCAGCAATCGGCTAAGGCTGCCGGTCGTTCAACATGAGTTTCGGCCGATTCCTAACTTCTAACGCTTGTCAGCGCTGCTAATCCCCCAAAAACACGGCTAAATAAATCCTAACGATTGTGACAGACGTTAATTATCGTGCAGAGGCCGATTTGCACGCACAAATCGCGCAATAAGCCTCCTGACAACCATTAGCGATATAAAATGGGCTTTTTGAGCCGATTAGGCCTCCGTACAACCGTTAGACGGTGAATGCTTAACAGCGGTCCCGCCCTTTGGATTTGGTTTGAAATCAGCTCACGTTCTTCGCTAGTTCCCGATCCTCGTTCGGCTTGCCGGCCGCTTTCTTTACCAGGAAGAAATAAGATAGCATCGCCGCAACGCTCGTGCCTAACAAGATGATGCCCATCGGAACGGCGGTGTCTTCGCCCGCGATCCCGACCAGCGGAGAGACGATCGCTCCGAGCAGGAAGGGAATGACCCCAAGCAGGGCCGCGGCGCTGCCCGCCATATGGCCTTGGGTCTCCATCGCAAGCGGAAATGCCGCCGTCGACGTAACGCCGAGCGACGCCACGAAGAAAAACAACGGAATGACCAAAGCAAAAAGCGGTCCATGGATGATCGCCACGAACAAGACGACGGCTCCCGCCAAACAAGCCATTAACAGGCCGATCAACAAAAACGTGTGCTCGGATACGCGATGCGCCATCTTGCCGACCAGCGTCGAACCGATGATCAAGCTCACGCCGTTCGACGCGAATAAAATCGAGAATACCGCAGGCGATACGCCGTAAATATTTTGATAGATAAAGGGCGTGCCCGACACGTAAGCGAACACTCCCGCGATCATAATGCCCTGAGCCAGCATGTAGCCCACAAACTGGCGGTCCCGCAAGAGCGAGCCATAGTTGCCCAGCTGCTCCATGAAATTGCTCGGTTTGCGGCGTTCGGCCGGCAGCGTCTCCCGCAGCTTCCATTTGGTCATCGCCCATAAGTAGAGGCCAAGCAGCGACAGCGCGATAAACACGCCGGTCCAGGTCGTGACGGCCAGCACCCCGCTGCCGCTGATCGGCGCGACGAGCGGCCCCAAATTCCCGACGAGCAGCAGCATCGAGAAAAATTTCGTCAGCTCGTGACCGCTGTACAGGTCGCGTGCGATCGCCCGCGAAATCACGATGCCCGCGGAAGCGGCGAAGCCTTGCACGAATCGGAATGCAATCAGCAGCCCGATATGGGGCGACAGCGCGCAGGCTAACGATGCGACGACGTACATGGCCATCGAAATCAGCAGCGGATTGCGCCTGCCGTAGACGTCGCTCAGCGAACCCATGACGAGCTGGCCGATGCCGAGCCCGAGCAAGCAGGCGGTCAAGCTAAGCTGCACCAGCGAAGCCGTCGTATCGAACTGCTTGACGATTTCCGGGAACGCCGGCAAATACATATCGATGGTGAAGGGACCCATCGTCGAAAATAAACCGAGCAGCAGCGCAAGTCCAAGTACTTTTTGTTCTTTCTTGATCGTCATGATTAAGCTAATCTCCTATTCTTCAAATCCAATCCTTTATTCATGCTTTGAGCTTAAAGGATAGTCTACCGCTTCGAGTACGGTCGAAGTCAATTTTTTTGTTTTGGTAAACGTCAAAAGCCCCGCGACCTCTACGGCAAAGCCGATCAAGGACGCCGGGGCTTGTTACGGCCGGCCACGGTAATTGTTCTGCTATCTGCTATCTGTTACCTGCTACCTGCGATCTGCTATTTGCTATCTGCGGTCTGCTATCCTTGCACTTATTTCTTTGTATTTATTCCTTGCATGTATAACCTTTGAATTTGTTTCCTTGCCTTGCTTTCCTCGCATTTGTTCCCTTTCAGCTGTCGCCTTGCCTTTGTTTCCTTGCCTCTGTTTCCTCGCAGCTGTCGCCCTGCCTCGCTGCCCCATCCGGCCTTCCTCATCCCCCAAGCCTGCGAAACGCTTCGCCGACCACGGCATGCGCCAGCGCAAAGCTCGAACCGATTATCAGCGCGATGACGGCCAATAGGGCCAGGATGAGACCTAGGGAAGGTTTCTTCGGCCCCTTTGGCTCCGTCAAGCTCCGACGCTCGTCCTCCGTATGGCGCATGGCCGCCGCTCCCTTCTACGCATGAAGCTTACTCCTCATAGAAGATCATATGCGGCTTCTCGGCCTTATAGTAGGACAACCTGTCTTCCAGCGAACCGGTGTGGAATTCGAACTTATGCCCGTCGGGATCCGCGAAATAGACGGACCGCCTGTCCCGTTCATCCCGCTCGCGGCCCGGGAGGATCGAGGCGCCGATTGCCTTCAGACGGCCAACGGCATCGTCGAAGTCCTCGTCCTCTACCGTAAACGCCGTATGGGTATACGACTGCCGGATCTCGTTCCGCGGGATGTCGTTCTCCTCGTTCAGCGCCAGCCACAGCCCATGCAGGTCGAAATACGCGAGGCCGCGGCCCCGGACCAGCAGCTTCGCCCCGAACGCCTCCCGGTAGAAAACGATAGAGCGCTCCAAGTCCGACACGGAAAAGAGCAGATGATTGATGCTTCCGACTTTCATTTTCGCTTCACTCGCTTTACGTTGAGACTGATGTCGGCTTGCTTATTGCGGTTTCGCAGCCGGTCCTGCCGCTTTTCCAACCGTTTTCCGCTCCTTGAACGCGGCGTCCCTCTCCCCGGCTGCAGTCCCCGCCGCTCAACTCGAACGCTTGTGGCTGAGCAGCCACCGGAACAGCTCCGAAGCCCCGTTGCCGCCCATGCTGAAGCCCGTCAAATAAACGGCGGCGGGGTCGACATTGTATTCGCTCATCGTGCCGTCGAGCAGGGCCAGTACTTCATGCCGCACCGCGGGCCAATACGAATGCGCCGGGCATTGCGGAGCCAGGACGAGAAACGGAAATTCTCTCGTGCCCGCCGCGGACTTGAGCAGGCCGTAATTGTCCAGCAGGCCGATGTCCGAGCCGCGTTTCTTGATCCCGTGCAGGAAGACGATGATCGGCCACGGCCGGCTTCCGTCGTAATGATCCGGTACGAACAGCTTGTATCCGATCTCGGCTCGGATCGCCACGGAAGCTTCAAACGAACGCGATAACAAAGTCATCGGCAGTCTCCTCTCCGGTCCACGGAATTAGGCGGCTGACAACTCCGCCGGCTTAAGCGCCGTAATTTTCAAAATCGATTTCCAAAAAGCGCGATACCTCGACTTCCCAACGGGTTTGCACGAAATCCACGTGCACCGGATGCGCATTGTAAGCCTCGTATTCCGCCTGGTCGGCGAATTGCATCGAGAAGCCGTAATCATAGTCGTTCTTCGGGCTCACTTGCTTGAATACGCTGAAGTTCTTCACGACCGGAATCGAGGTCAGCAGACGCTCGCCGTCGCGCAGGAAGGCAGCCGCCGCTTCCGAACCTGCCTCGTGCTTCAAGTTAAAAATCACCATATGTTGAATTTGTCCCATCTGAATCATCCTCCCGGTTATGGTTTATTACCCTCTAATCGCAGTACATGCGTCGCGTCTTCGCGATCTTTTGCTTTCCGAAAGCCGAACGATGCATAAAGCGCGTCCGCCGCCGGATTATCCGTGCGAAGGACAAGCTCCTCGTAATGCAAACTCGCCAATGCCACGACTTCGCGCATCAGCGCGCTTCCGACGCCGAATCTCCGGAACCGGGGCATGACGTAAACGCGCCGGACCCGTCCGATCGCAGGAAGGCCCGCCCGTTCGATTCGGCTGAGACCGCCCGCGCCTGCCAGCTCGCCGTCGATTTCGGCCGCGAACAGCGCCTCTCCGGCACGGTCAAACCGATTCGCGCCCGCCTCGTAATCCAAGGCGAGCCGCCCGACATGCCGGTAGCCTTCGCTCATGCTCTCCGCGATCATGTCCGTCCAGTCATACGCTTCCCAATCCGTGAGCCGTCTGATCATGATCGTCATCCCGCGTCTTCCCTCCACTGGGCCTATTTCCGGCCCGGACGTCCCTGCCCGATTCCTACGTATCCCGCGAGAACAGCAAGATGCCGTCCCGCTCCTCCCAGCCCGACCTTGCCCAGAAGCCTCTGCCGACGTCGTTGCTCGCGAGAACGAACAGATGGCACTTCTCGATCCCCGCCTCGCGCAGCTTGGCCAGCCCGAGCCTCACGAGGCTGCCGCCGATCCCGCGACCGCGCTGGTTCGGCGCGACGGCCACATGGTACAGGAAGCCGCGCCTGCCGTCATGCCCGGCGAGCAGCGTGCCGAGCAGGCGGTCTCCCTCGCCGCAGACGAAGCTGCAGCCCGGATTGCGCGCCAGAAAGCGCGCGATCTCTTCCCTGGAGTCCGAGCTGCTCAGCACCATGCCCTCCGTAGCCGCCCACAGCGCATAGCTGGCCTCGTAATCGTCGATCGTCATTTCACGGTACGTCAATTCCATTGTCGCTCCACTCCCATAAGCTTGTCTTCGCCGAAGGTCAGCCGGTATACGTCAGGCATCGACAACCGCTGCCAGAACGCGTAATCATACCGCGCGTCGAATGCCCGCAGCAGCATGACCATCAAGTTACCATGCGTGCCGACGGCAATCGTACCTCCGCGATATTCCCGCAGCAGCTCCCGCAAGGCCAGCAAGCCCCTTGCCTGCGCCTCGCGCAACGATTCTCCGCCTGGCAGCGCCTCGTCCGGGTCGGCGAACGACCGCCCGATCGCAGCCAGGAACGCTTCCTTCGGCAATGAAACGTCTTCGCCGTGCAGCCGCCTCTCCCGCCATTCCTCTACGGCCAGCACCGGCAAGCCGCGATCATCGGCGATCCCCTGCACGGTCAAGACCGCACGCGCATACGGGCTGGAAATCACGGCATCGATATGCGTTTGCCGAAGCCCGGCAGTCAGCCGGCGCACGTCCTCCAGCCCCTGCGCCGTCAGTCCTCGCGTACGTTCTTCGCCGAGATGGACGGACGATTCGGCATGACGAACGAGCAGCACGGTCGTTTCCAATGCAATTCCCCTTTCGGCTAAGCGCGGCAAAATGATTTCTAGTATAATTCATAGTAACACATCAGTTGCGGCAGATGACGCCGTATTTTTCATCGCGCTCCGCAGGAACGAGCCGTGAATAATCCGCGTTTCGGAAGCCATGCTAACCGGTTAGTGATTCCTATTCCAAGAGCGCATGCGTCATAAGGAGGCTTCATCATGCTGGATAAGTATCGGCTGAACGAGAAACGAAGTATGTCTCTGGCGGATTTCGATCCGGAGGATACGGCGGGCATCAAGGGCAAAGAAGAGATCGCCGAAGCGTTCGACGAGCTGAAGGACAAGCTGAAGGAGCATCAGGAGAAACTCTATGCGGGCAAAACGAACGGTCTGCTTATTTTGTTCCAAGGCATGGACTGCAGCGGCAAGGACGGCGTGATCAAAAAGGTGCTCGCCGGCCTCAACCCCCAGGGATTCCGGGCGGAAAGCTTCAAGAAGCCGACGACGGACGAATCGGCGCATGATTTTCTATGGCGGACGCATCGGGTCGCCCCGGCCAAGGGCGCCATCGTCGCGTTCAACCGGTCGTATTACGAGGACGTGCTCATTACGCGGGTCCATGATCTGATCGACGGCAAGGAAGCGTCCAAGCGGCTGAAGCATATTAGCCATTTCGAGAAAATGCTGAGCGACAGCGGCATTACGATCGTCAAGATTTTCCTGCACATCTCGCCGGAATTCCAGCTCGGCAAAATCAAAGAGCGGATGGAAAACCCCGAGAAGCTGTGGAAATTCGACCCGAACGACCTCGAGGAGCGGCGGTACTGGAAGGACTACGCGAAGGCGTACGAGCAGGCGTTCAAAGCAACCTCGACCAAGCGCAGCCCATGGTATATCGTACCCGCGAACAACCGGTGGTTCCGGGACTATCTGGTGCTGCGCATCGTGGAATCCGCGCTTGACGGCCTCGACCTGTCCTACCCCGAGGTGGACATGGCGCCTTTCAAGGCAGCGGCTAACATGGATGACGCACAGGAGAGTTGATCGGCAGCACGCGGACAACGAAGCGTTGACATTCCAGGTGCGCAGGAGTATAACAAAGATAATAGTCAACCGAACATTCAACCTCGTTGATGGGAACACGCGCGTTATGCATCAGGCAATCCCCAGAGAGTCGGCGCCCGCTGAAAGCCGACGTTTGCCCGCGAACGACGCATCCTCCCTGAGAAGCCACGCCGAACCGTCGGAGCTTACGTTTCCGATCGCGCAGTAAGCATGGACGGTATCCGCCGTTACACGGAGCGCGTATGTTGGTACGCGGCAGAGAGTCGTTCTTGGCGAGGCAGCTTGGCAGCCCGCGGAGCGGAACTAGGGTGGTATCGCGAGAGTCGTCTCGTCCCTTACAGGGACGGGACTTTTTTGCATATCGCGATAGTTGAACTTATCGGAGAACAGGAGCTGGAACGCGATGGGGAACGAGAAAAATTATGAAGCGCTGACGGTGGGCTTGACGGAAATCGCGCAGGCTCAAATGCATGTGAAGGAAGTATCGGCGCGCACGCCCCTGCAGCAGAACCGCGTGCTGTCGGAACGTTACGGCTGCAATGTCCTGCTGAAGCGCGAGGACCTGCAGGTCGTCCGCTCCTTCAAGCTGCGCGGCGCGTACCATCTGATCAAATCGCTGCCGGAGGAGCGTCTGATGCGCGGCGTCGTCTGCGCGAGTGCGGGCAACCACGCGCAGGGCGTCGCATACTCCTGCCAGACGCTCGGGATTCCGGGCAAAATCTTCATGCCGAGCACGACGCCGCGCCAGAAGGTGAACCAAGTGGCCTTCTTCGGCGGCCCTAACGTGGAAGTCGTCCTGACCGGCGATACGTTCGACGATGCTTTCCGGGAGGCGGTCGAAGCGAGCCGCAAGGAGGACCTGGCGTTCATCCATCCGTTCGACGATCCGAAGATCATCGCCGGCAACGGCACGATCGGCAAAGAGATCATGGAGGCGATCGAGACGGCGCCGGATTTCGTGTTCGTCACGATCGGCGGCGGCGGGCTTGCGGCAGGCGTTGCCGCTTACGTCAAAGCGGTGTCTCCGTCGACGAGATTGATCGGCGTGGAGCCCGAGGGCGCGCCATCGATGCGGGTATCGCTCGATGCCGGCGAAGTGATCGCGCTCGAGACGATCGACAAGTTCGTCGACGGCGCGGCGGTGAAGCGCGTCGGCGACTTGACGTTCCGCATGTGCCGCGAGCTGCTGGACGATATCGTGCTTGTCCCGGAAGGCAAAGCGTGCACGACGATGCTCGACCTCTACAACGAGAACGCCATCGTGGCGGAGCCGGCCGGCGCGCTGCCGATCGCCGCGCTTGATCTGTACCGCGAGCAGATCGCGGGCAAGACGGTCGTCTGCATCGTGAGCGGCGGCAATAATGACGTCGACCGGATGCAGGAAATCAAGGAACGGTCGCTGGTGTTCGAGGGGCTGAAGCATTATTTCATGGTCAGCTTCCCGCAGCGCGCAGGCGCGCTGCGCGAGTTTCTCGACGAGGTGCTGGGACCGGACGACGATATTACCCGTTTCGAGTATACGAAGAAGCACAACAAGGACAACGGTCCGGCCCTGGTCGGCATCGAGCTGAAAAATCCGCAGGATTACGAACCGCTGGTGGAGCGCATGAACCTGAAGGGACTTAGCTTCGTGGAGCTGAACAAGCACCCGGTGCTGTTTAACATATTGATCTAGCAAGCTGGCGGGCTGGGCCTTCTGGAAGTCTTAGGGCAAGGTTTGAGCCGAGGTTTAAGACGGTGAACGACATTGTCGTATATTCTTGAATAGGAGCATGAGGTGCACCTGGTGCACTGCATGCTCGCCATTTTATGATATTCGGAGCATGGGGTGCATCTTGTGCACAACAGTCTCGCTTTTCTGCGATATTCGAAGCAGGAGGTGCACCTTGTGCACTGCATGCTCGCCATTCCGCGGAGCGTGAAGTACAACCCGCGCACCACATCTCCTTTTCTAGGCAATCCATTCTGCCTCATCTCGAGGCAACTCCTCGTCCCCTTACAATCACTTCACAACTTGCTGACGGCCCTGTGACATTCCCGCGCTATGCTTCCGTGAGGAGGTGTTTTTCGCGATGAAAATCATGATTTTGTATGCCTCTTACGGCGACGGGCATTTGCAGGCCGCGCGCGCCATAAGCGAAGCCATCGTAGACCGCGGGCTGGGAGAACCGCTGCTCGTGGACCTGCTTGCCGAAGCTCATCCCTGGATTAACGCGGTGACCAGACGGGTATATATGAGAAGCTATTCCTTGATTCCCGGCCTGTACGGCTGGCTGTACGATCGGACCAAGCCGATGAAGCACGACTCCGTCTTCGCGATATGGCTTCATTCCTTCGGCCGCGGCCGGCTTCGCCGGATTCTGGAGCGGGAACGTCCGGACGCCGTCATCCATACCTTTCCCCTCCTCGCCATGCCCGCTCTTAAGAAACGCACCGGCCTCCGCATTCCGACCTGTACCGTCGTGACGGACTTCGATCTTCACCGCCGCTGGGTGCATCCCGATATCGATCGCTATTACGTACCCACCGAAGACATGAAGAAGGAACTCCACGCGCTCGGCATTTCGGGCAGGCGCATTTGCGTCAGCGGCATTCCGATCCGCCGCGGTTTTCGCAGCGCTTCCGTCGATCCGGAACAATGCGCACGGTTCGGCTTTCGCATCGGCAGCCCGGTCGTGCTGGTAATGGCGGGAGCGCAAGCAACCGTTTCCGGCGTCTCGGCTATGATTTCCCCATTATTTGGGTATCCTGATCTTACCGTCGCCGTCGTCTGCGGACGCAATGCAGCGCTGGCTTCCTCCCTGCCGGAGCAGTTCGGCGAAGCGGGTGCCGAAGGAAGGCTGCGCGTCTTCGGCTACGTCGAAGCCATGCACGAGCTGATGGCCCAGGCCGCCTGCATCGTCACCAAATCAGGCGGCGTCACGCTCGCCGAATCGCTCTCGCTTGATCTGCCGATCTTCGTCTATCGGCCGGTTCCCGGCCAGGAACGCAACAATGCGCGCTTCCTTGAGGGCAAGGGCGCGGCCCGAATCACCGAGACGCCGGAGCAGCTTACGCAGGAGATCGTCCAACTCCTTCATGATCCCGTCCTGCGCATGCAGCATGCGATCCGGGCACGGAAATTCCGTTTTCGGGATTCCGCCGTCACGGTTGCCTTGGACTTCTGCACAGGCCTGCCTATAACGAGAAGGACCTCCGTTCGCCAATCTTGAGCGCCGGCTTGGCTTGCGAACCGTACATTCATAGATATTTAGCCAACGCCTCCGTCTTCAGGAGGTTAAAATGCTTTACGTTATCGCCGACATAATCCGCCGCCGCGAATTGAGCCTCCGTCATCTTGCCCGGCTGTTCTTGCCGCTGCGGTTCCGTGATGTTCAGATCGAACTTCCCTTGATCCAGTCCCACGATCGCTTCGATGCCTTTATTGGAAGTGTGGGTAAACAATAGATATCGGCCTCCGGCATCCATCGCCTTGTACCCTTCATGGGTCGTGTAACGGTCGCCCTGCCTATAGCCCGGTTCTGCTACTTCGACGATATCGCCCGCTTTGAATTTTCCTTTATAAACTTTTGCGACCTGAACCTTGGAAACCGCGTAACTATCCAATACCGTTCCGTCCGCACCTGTCACGTAACGCTTGGCCGGTTTCTCGCCGATTAACTTCGCTTCGATAATGGTCGTTGCGTCGGCTTCGACCTGTTCGATGCTGCCGTAGATCTTCATGTCCGCTTCTCCGTCATGCACGATCGCAATCGTTCTCGGCGGCGGGGCAGCCCGATGGCTCGTGGAGGCTTCTCCCGTGTAGCCTGCGAGCAAGACAAGGACAGCGGCGCCCATAGCGGCCGTATGCCATTTCATCACATGATCACCTCTGACTGAAGGGTATTCTTATTACCTTATTAGACTGTAAACAAGTGGAAAATGTTGCTTGCCATCATCAGCTGGACCCGGCCCGCGCCATCGCCTTGGATTTATGTTCCAGCTTTGCATATAATGAGAAGGACATCCTTCCGCCTATGCCCGCCGCGGCGGCGGGCCGCGTTTCGGCTTGGCCGGTTCGCCAGCCTATGGCATGCCGTATTTCCGCAAAGAGAAGTTCAGCCGTAGCTGCAGCTCCGTGCATAGGACGATCAAATGCCCGGTTACCGGTCTTGAACAAGAAGGACGTGTGAGAGTTGAATCTAATCGAAACCTGGCTCCGACAGATCAAGGGCATGGATTTGGAGCATTTACAGAAGACGCTGGAGAGCTATTCCGCGTTCGGCCCGCTGCCGGGCATTCTGCTTCCGTTCGCGGAATCGTTCATCCCCGTGCTGCCGCTGCTCGTCTTCGTGGCGGCCAATGCCAATATATACGGGCTGTTCCTGGGATCGCTCTACTCCTGGATCGGCGTCTGCAGCGGATCCCTGCTGCTGTTCTGGCTCTCCCGCAAGCTCGGCGGCCACTTCGGCGGCTGGCTGCGGCGCAGATTTCCGAAGGCGGCGAAGCTGCTCGGCTACATCGAGCGGAAAGGCTTTACGCCGATTTTCCTATTTGCCTGCTTCCCTTTCTCCCCATCAGCGCTCATTAATGTCATTTCCGGCTTAAGCGGCATTTCGCTTCGCTCGTTCGTGCTCGCGATCCTGATGGGCAAGGCCGTCATGATCTTCACCGTCTCGCTGCTCAGCTTCAACATCGGCGATTTGACGGAGCAGCCTTGGCGGATCTTGTTGGCGCTCGTTCTGCTGGCCGTCATGTGGTTCGGAGGCAAAAAAATGGAGAGCCGGTATCAAACCTGATCCCTGCGCACGGAGGAGGATGTTCGCCGCCATGATGAATGCGATTGCAACGACGATCGTCCTGGCCGGAGCCGGCATGCTCGTCGGCGCCATGATCTATATTC
The DNA here is from genome assembly GCF_009909195.1 of Paenibacillus sacheonensis. Lineage (GTDB taxonomy): Bacteria > Bacillota > Bacilli > Paenibacillales > Paenibacillaceae > Paenibacillus_Z > Paenibacillus_Z sacheonensis. The sequence continues at coordinate 68,018 of NZ_JAAAMU010000021.1, read as the reverse complement.
TTAAGCTCGCCTCCGACGATTCCGCCAATGCTTCCCAGCTGCGGCAGTTCGTGGAGGTCTTGTTCAACGGCAGCTCTAACCGGCAGGAGGCCGCTGCAGCCGAGGAAGAAGAAGCCGCTCATCGCAAACGGCTCGCAGAGCAGCATGGCGAATCCTTCGCCGAGCCTTGTCCGGCCTGCGGCGATACCGTGACGCACGAGAATGCCTACTGTCCAAGCTGCGGGCTGCGGCTCGTTTAATCAGGGTTGGGGAGCGTATCGTACATAAGCAAGAAAATCATGCGGAACAGGAAACAGAACGTCCGGCCGCGCACATAGTTTGGACGGCCTGGTGGCACACTGATGGAGGATTCTCATGACTTATCGCAGGTTAGGAGGACGATCATCATGTCAGGCGAACACCCTTCCCATTTGCAGCGAGACGCAAGCCGGGCGCAATCCAAAGCGGATCGTGCCGGCAAAGGAAAGGCAGCGGCGAGCCAAGCTCAGTCCGAGGCCGACCGCGCCGCAGTGCCGAAGCATGGCCAATAGCCGGCAGCGCTTCGAACCCATCAGGAGGAGAACGTTATGAGCGAAAAACAAGAGCATTTCGAAATGGAGCCCCTCTCCGGCGAACCTGTCGAGGTGGATGGCGTTTACAAGAACGAATGGGGACGCGAGGAGAAGCTGAACCGCGGCGACGTTTTCCCCGCAGATCCGCAGCTGGGCACGACGGAATGGGATCTCGTGCAGCTTGATTTCGATAACCATCACGAGGGCAAGACCGACTCCCGGCTCGTGCCGAAGAAGGATACGACCGCGCTTGAAGCGCATCTGCAGCATCCGCGCCGTCATCCGGACGACACGAAGGAAGACAACTGACCGACGGCAGTTCAGGACCCGTTTGGCCGACGCTTCGCATGGAGCGGCGGTCGAGCGGGTTTTTGCGTTTTTTCGCGCCTGCGTGCGTTGGACTGGAAAGCTGCTCCTCTGCAGCTTTTCCAACCCATTCAGCCCTGCTGAGGCCTAATAGCTGCGCTGCTGCGGCTTTTGCGGCCGAATTAGCCCTGCCGTACGCAAAAAGCTGCTCCTCTGCAGCTTTTCCAACCCATTCAGCCCTGTTGAGCGCCTAAAAGCTGCGCTGCTGCAGCTTTTCCGGCCGAATTAGCCCTGCCGTACGCAAAAAGCTGCTCCTCTGCAGCTTTTCCAACCCATTCAGCTCTGCTGAGCACCTAAAAGCTGAGCTGCTGCAGCTTTTCCACCCGATTTTTACCCTGCTGTACACTATAAGCTGCGCCGCTGCAGCTTTTCCAACCGATTCAACCCTGCTGTACACTAAAAGCCGGCTCCTCCGCAGCTTGTGTCTAAAACGCAAAAAAGCGCCCCTTGCCGGCTAGGCAAAAGGACGCTCCTTCGTTCAGTTCACGTTCGCCGCTTCCGTCTCCCGCCGCTGCTGCACCTGATCGGTTACGCGGTCCAGCCGGCGAAGATGGAAGGCGTACTCCAGCATCGTCGACGCGACGAAGACGAGACGTTTGTATTCATCGGGATTTTGATGCAAGTACTCGCTGAGCTGGTTGATAAGCCTGCCCTCGCGCTCTTCCTCGGGTTCGATGGCAGCGTTGGCCTTCATCTTGCCCGCCAGCTTGAGCAAAATATGCTCATGGTATTTGGCAAGCTCCTCGATCTGCTGATCGAAACGCTTCGCCCACGCTTCGGCACCGGTCACGGCAAAGTAGTGTTCCTCGACCGCCTCCAGCAGATCCACGCCTTGATGCAGCGCCTTGATGAGATGGCGCGAGAGGATGAGCTGGCGCGCCCCGGCCTGCTTGCGGCCGCGCAGCAGCGGCCTCTCTTCCTCGAACAGCCGATGGGCTTCGTCCAGCTTGCGCAGCGTGCCCTGCAGCTTCTCCTTCTCGTCGCGGTGGACGTTCTCCTTCATTTCGTTGGAGATGGCCATGCGCAGCAGCAGGGACAGCTGGGCATGCGCTTCGTGAATCTGATCCATGAACAGCTTGCGCGGCCGCGGCGGGAAGATGAGGATATTGACCGCGAAGGCCGCGCCCATGCCCGTCAACACCATGAGCAGCCGGTCGAGCGCGAACAGCCAGCCCTGCTGATTGTTCGCTTCCATGATGGCGACGACCGTGACGAGCGTCAGCCCGACGTTGCTCTCCATCCGCAGCCGGATACAGATAAGAATGACGATGATGCAGACCATGCCAAGCGCGATCGGCGTCTGGCCGAACAAGCGAACCGCGGCCAGCGCCAGCAAGGCGCCGAGCACGTTCGTCTGAACCTGGTCCACCACCTGCTGCCAGGAGCGGGAGATGGACGGCTGAATGGTGAATATCGAGGCCACGGCCGCGATAATCGGCGACGGAAATGCAAAAAGCGTGCTTATGTATACGGCCAGCGCCACGGCAAGGCCAGTCTTAATGACCCGTGCGCCAATCGTCATGCACCATCGCTCCCTGCGCCGGCCTCGGCTTCGACGATCTCCGCCTGGGCTCCCGTTTCCTGCGAACCGCCCGCTGCGCTCGCGTTCACCTGAACGGAAGTTTCCGCGACGGCAGCGCCGTTGACCAGCAGCGTCAGCCGATGCAAGCCTTCGTAATGCTTGCGGGTCGACAGGTCCTTCCAATCGAGCTTCTTCGCCCCTTGGACGCCGGCTCCGGGCAAGACGCGCTTATCGCCGAGCAGGAAGCGCTTCTGCGACGTTTTGCCGCTGGACTTCACGTAATCGACGCCCAGCTCCAGCCTTAACCGGATCGCCTCTCCGGCACCGTCCTTCAACCGCAGCCGGTAGCTCAGCTCGCTGATGCCGCCGATGAACGCTTCGGGATGAAGCGCGTCGATCTCCGCAGCGGCGACGAAATCCGCAGCTGCCTCGCCTTCGTATCCGAACAGCGCCAGCGCCTCGGGGTCGGCAGCGCCGACCAGCGAGCGGCAGCCGCGCCGGACGATCCAGTCCGTGTAGGCATGCTGGCCGATCCACCGGCCGGCGATCGTTTTGACGACCTCCGGGTTATCTTTGGCGATGTCGTTCAAGTTATTGGCCACGCTTTTGCGTACATACAGCGACGGGTCCGCCTTCAGCTGCTCCAGAATCGGCAGGATCGGCGACGGATCGCGCTTGAACATCGGCAGCGCTGGCGCCCACGGAAGCCGCGGCCGGCAGCCTTCGCTCGACAGCCGCCGCACATGCTCGTTCCCATGTTGCGACCATTCCGTCATGCGTGCCATCGTCCGCTCGGGATCTTGCAGGATGAACGGCCGGATGGCGAACTCCGCAGAGGACTGTACCGTGAATGCCTCCAGCGCGTCCATCGACCGCTCCCAATCCGCGAGACCATACACCTCGACGAAATCCGGGAAAAACAAATAAGGAAATCCGCTGCATTGGCCGCTGACGGCCAGCAGGACCTCAAGCGCCTCGGGATAGCTCGGGGGCAGCGCGTCCCCCAGCGAGGTCGTAATGCGCCTCATGCGGCCCTTCAGCTCCAGCGCTTCCCAGCCGTCGCCGGTCGTCAGCGTGACGAACCGCTCCTCGGGGAAGGCGGGCCATACGGATGCGACGCGCGCCGCAAACTGCCGGAGGAACGGCAGGTCGTACATCGCTTTTAATGGTTCAGGCATCTTCTTCTCTCGCCTCCTTCCGCTATTATAGACCATCCCCCCGCGCAAAAAGAAGTTTTCACGCCTTCCGTTCCCCATTATAATGAGACCCATAGAGAAAAGAGGGGTCCGAGATGTGGTTATTCGCAATTAACGGGAAGTCCGGCGGCGGCCGAGGGTTAAAGGCATGGCGTAAGGTCGAAGCAGAGCTGAAACGGCTGGACGTCGATTATGCCGCCGTGCTGAGCGAGACGCCGGAAACCGCCCGTAGAGCTATTACCCGCCTGCTTCGGGAGCATAACGGAATCGTGCAGGACGAAGCGCCAAGGCAAAGATTGAAAGCGATTACAATAATTGGCGGGGACGGTACCATTCACGGCATTCTGCCTGCGGTATGCGACAGCGGCGTACCGCTCGGCATTATCCCGGCCGGATCAGGCAATGATACGGCCAGAGCGTTCGGCATTCCGAAGCGTCCGCTGGACGCGCTTCGGATCGTGCTGCAGGGACGGGCCTATCCCGCGGATATCATCGCCATGCGCGATCCGAAATCCGATATCGGCTATCGCCCCGTGCTGACCGCGCTCGCAGCAGGCTTCGATTCCGCTATCGCCGCGGCCGTCAATCGGTCGGTCTACAAGAAGCTGTGCAATCTGATCGGCGCCGGGTCGTTCGCCTACGTCATCGGGCTGATCCAGGTGCTGCTGACCTTCCGCCCGCGGCCGATCGCCGTGACCGTGGATGGGGAGACCCATTGTTTCCGGCAAGGCTGGATGGCCGCCGTGTGCAACGCTTCCGCCTACGGCGGCGGACTTCGCATCTGTCCGGACGCCAAGCCGGACGACGGCATGCTGAACGTCTGCGTCGTCCATTCGTGCACGCCGCTGCAGCTCCTCCGTTTGTTCCCGTTGATTTTGTCGGGCAAGCACACCCGTCTGCCTTACGTGGCGCTGTTCAGCGGGCAAGCTGTCGCCGTCGAAGACATGGCCGGAGATCCGGCGAAGCCCGCAATCGCGGTCTACGGGGACGGCGAGCCCGCGGGCGAGCTGCCGCTGTACGCGGAAGCGGCCGGCAACCGCATCGAAGTGCTGCGGTAACCGGCCGGCTGTGCTTGCCTTGGCTTTAGGCTTTAGGAGGCGCTCTCGTTATCCTCGCGGTAGCGGTGAATCGGAACAACCTTGCCGCGCTCCGATTCTTCCGCGCCCTTCGGCGCGTCGTACGGCAGCACGATATCGAACGTCGTGCCTTCCCCGAGGCAGCTGCTCACCTCGACGCTGCCCTGGTGGTTATCGACGATTTTATACGTCACCATCAGCCCGAGTCCCGTCCCTTTCTCCTTCGTGGTATAGAAAGGCTGGCCGATCTTGGACAGCTGCTCCTGCGAGATGCCCGGCCCGCGGTCCGCGATGCGCACGACGTTGCGGCCTTTCTCGTCCCGCAGGCAAGCGACCTTGATCACGCCGCCGTCCATCATCACCTCGATGGCATTCTTGATGACGTTGATGAACACCTGCTTCAGCTGATTCTCCACGCCGAACACCCATAACGGCTCCTCGCCCAGATTCGTCTCGATGGCGATATTGTGCAGGATCGCCTGCGCATCCAGCAGCGTGACGGTATCCGACATGATGAGCCGGATGTCTTGGTGCGTAAGATCATAAATCTGCGGCTTGGACAGCATGAGCAGCTCGCTCACGATTGACTCGATGCGGGTTAGCTCCGATTTCATGATATCGTAGTAATTTTTACTGCTCCTGCCCGAGACGATCAGCTGCAGAAAACCTTTCAGCGACGTCAGCGGGTTGCGGATTTCGTGCGCGATGCCGGCGGCCAGCTGCCCGGCGACATAGAGCTTCTCGGAGTTGATGAGCAGTTCCTCGTTCTTCTTCCGCTCCGAGATATCGCGGATGATGATCTGAATGACCGGCTTGCCCGACAGCTTCGTGCTCGTCTCGATTACTTCCGTATGAAGGATTCCTCCCTGCAGCGTGAACCATTCCATCTCGACGGGCGTATGGCGCTCCTTCTTCCGAGAGCCCTGCAGCAGCTGCTGCATCGCCGCGTGGTCCTTCGGCCGCAAATGCTGGTAGATGCTTCGGCCGACCAAGTCCCGCTCGCTCGCGGCCTCGAACATCCGCAGACCCGAACGGTTAATATAGTCCCAGCGTCCGTCTTGAATGACCGCGATCATGTCGATGGAGTTCTCCACCAGCAGCTTGTACCGCTCGTTCATCGAGGCGTACCTGCGGTCCACGTACCGGGCGACGAGACTGAAGGCGAAGATCGCGATCGTGGCCAGCCCCAGCACGATGGACAGCAGCTGCATATAGTCGTTCAGCCGATCGGCGGTCAGTACGACGCCGCTGTCGATATCCGTAATCGTCCCTAGCCCGAACAGCTGCATAATAATGCCGGATACGCCGAGCAGCAGGCCGGGGAGAAGGACCGAGCCTCTCCTGCGTTCGAACAAATAGAAGGAACCGGCGTTCCCGATCATGCTGAAGAGGAATGCAATGCAGGCAAAGCCGGGATCGAAGCGGAACGACTCCATCTCGCTGCTCAGCAGGAACAGGTAGACGACGAGGTTCGCCCCGAATGCCATGAGCGTACTGCTTCCGAGGAGACGAACGGCATACGGCGTGCGCGATCCCAGCAGGCGGAACGAGCCGTACGTGCTGGCCATGATGCCGAACAGCTTGACGAGAATCGTCCAATCGATCACCATCATGTAGTTGGATGACAATACGATGATGAGATGGCTTACCCAAAGGCCGAGGGCGTAAACGAGCGCCCCGCTCAGCAGCCAAAAATGCTGCTTGGCGCGCTTCAGCTTGAGATGTCCGATCATGCTGTAGATGGTAATGGACGCGAACAACTGGATGGCCAGCGCGAGCACGAGCATGATCCATTGATCGCCAAACAAAGGTTCAATCATCGCGATTCTCCGTTTTCCCCGCTTAGGGTCGATTGATAGTCCCCATCCATTTCGACATTTTTCCAAAAAATCCTTTTTTTCGCGACAAAGCCTTCCAATCCTCGACGGCTGCCGCACTTCATAGTTGAAGTAGCCTTCTCGTCGGATATAATATAGTACGGGAAGGAGAGGAATCATAACATGGTTAAAATTTTAAAAGAGTTCAAAGAATTCGCCGTCCGCGGCAACGTGCTCGACCTCGCGGTCGGGGTTATCATCGGCGGCGCCTTCGGCAAAATCGTCACCTCGCTCGTCAACGACATCATCATGCCGCCGATCAGCATCCTGCTCGGCAGAGTTAATTTAGTTGATCGGTTCATCAATTTATCCAGCGACAAAAATCCGGACACCTTGACTCACGCGAAGGAGCAATCCGCGGCCGTCATTGCATACGGTAACTTTCTGAACGTTCTGCTTGATTTCACGATCGTCGCCTTCTGTATCTTCATGATCGTCAAAGGGGCAAACGCGCTGCGCCGCCTCGGCCAGCCGGATCCGGCCGCCCCGTCGGAGCCGACGGACAAGAACTGCCCCTATTGTTTGTCCAAAATTCCGGTCAAGGCGACGCGCTGCTCCCACTGCACCTCCCATCTCGAGACGGATGCGGAGTCGGAGCTTGAGGGAGGCTTGTCCTAGCCTATGAGCGACGAGACGGGGAACGGTTCAAACGGCGGACCGCAAGAGGCCGAGGAGCGCTTCGACTACTATGACGAGAACGGCGCCTGGCTCGGCACGGCGCCTCGGAGCGAGGTGCATGCCCGGGGGCTGTGGCACCGGTCCATCCACTGCTGGCTGGCGCGCCGCGAGGACGGGCGCAAGCTTGTCCTGTTCCAGCAGCGGTCCCCGGATAAGGACACGTTCCCGGGACACTTCGACATTACCGCCGCCGGCCATCTAACCGCCGGCGAATCGATGCGGGACGCGGCGAGAGAGATCGAGGAAGAACTCGGCGCCGCGATCCCGTTCGAGTCGCTTCTGTACCTCGGCGAAGCCAGCAAGGAAATAGCCGGCATCGCGCAAGGGACGGCGTTCCTAGACAGGGAGATCAGCGATATATACGGCTTCGTCTATCCCGGGCCGCTTACCTCGCTGACCCTCCAGCGGGAGGAAGTGTCCGGCGTCTACGAGGCCGAGCTTGAAGCGATGATCGCGCTGTTCGAGGGCCGGCTGGAGCAGGTGCGCTGCACGGGCTTTCGTCTCGGCGAGGACGGCGTGCCTGCCGGCGCCGAGGCGCTGGTTACGGCTTCCGGTTTCGTCCCCCGCCCGGCTTCTTATTATTCGGAGACGTTCCGTGCCTTGCTGCTTCATGTATAAGCGGCAGACCCGGCATGTTTTGAGGGCCGCTGCGCAGCGGCCCTCTTTGCGCTGCCCCGCTTATCGACGGTTTATGCGGCTGCGGAACCGAGGCACTCCGCTTCGCTTTCGTGCCTGCTTTCACGCCTGCTCTCGCGGCGCCTCGCGTCCGCGACGCACCGGCGCTTCTCCCCCGCGATCCGCCGGCGGACGACTTGTTCGCGGTTCCTCTCGCGATGCCCGCAGCCCGCTCCCAATTCTTGTACCATTCGTCGATCATGCCGTGAATGTTGTAAAACATCGTGGTACGCGGCGCTTCGTCGAAGTCGTTGAGCGCGGACTCTCCGTAGATTCTGGCCGCTTCTTGATGGATGCAGCCATGGAGGTTCGAGCCCTCGATGAACAGCCCCAGCTGGTCCGCCGTCGCGAACGACCGCGGATTATTCAACACGCGCGCCTCGGCTGCGCGGTTATAGCATGACGTATTCCGGATAGGTTCCGGTACGCCCTGCCACCCGGCAATCTGCCGCGGATCATAACCTTGCTCGCTGTACCATTGATATACCTTGTTGATGAATTGGCGGTGAAAATTCAAGAAGTTCTGTCCGTAGCCCGGCGGCAGCTGCGAAGGATCGTCATAGTGGTTTGCATGATGCCAGTGCATATGCTCTTCGAGCAGCTGCTGCGGGAAATTCGGAATGATCGGCATACCTGTCCCTCCCTTTCCAAGCTATATGATCAGCTTATGCCGCGCGCCCGCCAACGGTTCGGATACCCGGCAGCCGCCCGCCGCCCGAAGTCCGGACAACTGCAGCTCCATGACGGAGTACCGCTGCGCGGCGGTTTCGGTTTCGTCCCCGGGCGTGTAAGTAAGGAAACAGTCATGCAACTTCATTCTCGGAAGGAGTTCTGCGTATGCAAAGCAAAACATCAACGAGCAAAGTCGTGCTGGAGCAAGAAGCGCAGCAGTTCGTAGAGAAGACGTCCAAGCCGCCGTTCCTGTATGAGCTTGGGCCCGAGAAGGGCCGCGAGCAAGTGAACAAGGTGCAGTCCGGACCGGTGACGAAGCCGGCCGCCAGGCTCGCGATACGAAGCGTGCCCGGCGGTCCCAAAGGCGAAGTGCCGGTCACGATCGTCACGCCGAAGGAGATCACCGGGACGCCGGGCTTAATCGTCTATATCCACGGGGCCGGCTGGGTGTTCGGCAACGCGCACACACATGACCGGCTGGTCCGCGAGCTTGCCGTCGGTTCCGGCTCCATCGTCGTCTTCCCCGAGTACAGCCTGTCGCCGGAAAATAAATATCCGACCGCGATCGAGGAAATCTACGCGGTCGTCAAATGGGCCGCCGAGAACGGCGAGGAGCTTGGCGCCGATGTTTCCCGGCTGACCGTGGCCGGCGACAGCGTCGGCGGCAACATGACCGCCGCCGTGACGCTGATGGCCAAGGAGCGGGGCGGTCCGCGAATCGCCAAGCAGCTGCTGTTCTATCCGGTGACGGATGCGGCCTTCGACACGGAGTCGTACGAGCAGTTCGCGGAGGGCTATTTCCTGAGCCGGGAGGGCATGCAGTGGTTCTGGGATCAATACGCCGCCGACCCGAAAGAGCGTGCCGAGGTAACCGCATCGCCGCTGCGGGCGTCGAAGGAGCAGCTGAAAGACCTGCCGCCGGCACTGATCATCACGGGCGAAGCCGACGTGCTGCGCGACGAGGGCGAAGCCTACGCCGCGAAGCTTCGGGAAGCCGGCGTCCGCGTCACGGCAGCGCGCTTTCAAGGCATCATCCACGACTTCGTCATGCTGAACGATCTGTCGGATACGGCGGCCGCCCGGGGCGCGCTGCTGCTGGCCAATGCCTGGCTGCGCGAGGATCAAACCAGGGGCAATCGATAGTCCTTGCCTTATCAGCATATTAACGGCAGCAAAAAAGAACCCGAACGGGTAGGCGGCACGCCTGCTCCGTCCGGGTTCTTGCCGGTTACCTGCCCATACATACAACAAGCCGCCCTCACTAAGAAGCGAGGACGGCCGACAAGCGTTTAAAACAATTCGCGAAGAGTCATCAGACGTTGTGGCAATTGCCCATGGAGACGCAAATGTCGAAGCTGATACGGACGTCGCAGCAGTTGCCGAATACGCACGCGATACGAACGCAGGCGAAACGGCCTTGATGGAAGAAACAGACAACGTTGCAGTTGGCGCCAATCAATTCCTCGATGACTTTGCGGTTTCTGCAGCGGATCGCGCGAACAAGCTTCGCGGCGACCATAGGGTTTTTCAATTGACCGAACAGATCGCTCAGATCTGCGCCTGCCTCTTGAATGCCTTCGACGGCACCGTCGCGGCGATTGTTGCAGCAGCCGCCGGAACGGGCACCTCCTAAGCTTTCATGTGATACGCGTGCTTTGCGGGATTTGCCAGTACGAACGGCTTTGACATTCTTCACCTGAACTTTAGCGGACACCTGAATTCCTCCTTCTTAGAGAGCTAAGATACTCTATGTGAGGAGAGACATCCTTGTATAAGACAGGATTCCAACATCAAATACCCAAGCTGTCGGCCAGGATTGGCGCGTAGGCAGCCGCCTCGCCCGGCAAGCGCCCGGCATGCGCAACATGCGTCTGCTTACAGGAACATGCCGCCCGAAGCCTCGATTCGCTGCGCGTTGACCCATCCCATCTCGTTCGCGCAGAGCGCCGCGATGACGCCGCCGATATCGTCGGCCTGGCCGGTTCTGCCGAGCGCGGTTTGACCGGAGATGAACGCTTGCATCTCTTCGCTGCTCTTCAGCCTGCCGCCGCCGAACTCGGTCGCAATGGCTCCCGGGGCAATCGTGTTGACGCGAATGCCTCTCGCGCCGAGTTCCTTGGCCATATATCTCGTCAGTACTTCTACGGCGCCCTTCATCGCGGCATAGGCAGCGCTGCCCGGGATCGTGAATCGCGTCAAGCCGGAGGAAACATTGATGATCGCGCCATGGTCCGCCAGGTGGGGCATCAGCTTCTGCGTCAGGAAGAAAACGCCCTTGACGTGCACGTTCATCAGTTCATCGAATTGCGCTTCCGTCGTCTCCGCGATCGAAGCGTAGAACCCGAAACCCGCATTGTTAATGAGATAATCGAAATTTTCCCGCTGCCAGTTATCCCGGAGTACCGTCAACAGCTCGTCCTTGAAAGCATCAAACGAAGCCGTTTGTCCGGCATCCAGCCGGATCGCGGCCGCTTTCCGCCCCAAGGCCCGTACCTCCTGCACGAGGGACTCTGCCTGAGCCTGCTGGCTATGGTAAGTGACGATGACGTCGTTGCCTCTATGGGCCAGGGCAAGGGCTGCATTTCTCCCCAATCCCCGGCTTCCTCCGGTAATCAACGCGATTTTCGGTTGTTGTTCCATGGTAACTCTCCTCTGTAAGTAGGATGCCACCGGCACTGCATCAGGTGGTACTAGTAATGTATCACTTCGAGAAGACTCCAAGTCAAACCGGTAATTCCATCGTCAAAAAACCAGGCCGGGGAGCGTCCGCTCCGCCTCGCCTGGTCTGGCATCAATGCGTATGTTTGCTGTCGTAATGACTGATTTTCAGATCGATCAGATTCAAATTCTTCTTCAGCTCGTTCATCTGCCGAAGCACTTCCTTGCGATGATCGACCATCACGCGCCTGCGCACGTCGGAGGTGTGCGTCCCCTCCATGAGCAGATCGATATACTGCTTGATATCTTTGATTGGCATGCCCGTATTCTTCAAGCAGCAGATGAGCCGGATCAGCTCCAAACTCTGTTCCGAGAACTCCCGGTTGCCGTTCTTGGTGCGCGTGATGAACGGAAGCAGGCCTTCCTTATCGTAATAACGAATCGTGTGCGCCGACAAATCGCATAGCTCCGCAACTTCGTTGATGGTATACACCGATATTCCTCCCCAAGCGATGTCGTAAACCGGTAAACCAACCTTCCTGACTTCGACCTGACTCTAACCGCTATGCCTAGCATATACCGCAAACGTTCCTGCATTCAAGTCAAGCATGCCGAATAACGGGCGCAACTCAACCGCGGGTCGAAAATGCTCATCTTTCGGGTGCGCCATACTTAACCAACGCAGTCCTGAACGGTGCCAAAAAAATCAAAAAGCGCGATTCCCGAAATCTCCGGAAACCGCGCGGTTATTGGTATAAATGGTGCTGGTGAAGGGAATTGAACCCCCGGCCTACGCATTACGAGTGCGTTGCTCTACCCCTGAGCTACACCAGCTTGTCTAGCTCCAATGTCGCCGAGGCGACTTTTATAATATACTGCATTGTGAGGTTGGAGTCAATGCCTTTTTTAAAATTCGGGCTAAACTCCCTCACGCATCCTTCCGCGGCGAACCTGATTCAACCGGAACAGCTCCAGCAGGAATGCTGCCGGCAGCGGCGCTTCCGCCGCCGTCGACGCCCCCTTCCGGCTCGCTGGCAGCTTGGGCCGTCACCGGAATCCGCAGCGTAAACTTGCTGCCCTCGCCCTTCTGGCTCTCCAGCGAGAGCGTCCCGCCGAGCAGGCGCGCAAGCTGAAGGCTGATCGAAAGACCCAGTCCGGTTCCGCCGTACTTGCGGTTGATCGAACCGTCCTCTTGGCGGAAGGCTTCGAAGATCAGCTGCTGCTTCTCCGGCTCGATCCCGATTCCCGTATCCACGATGGAGAACGATACCCGGATCGGCGTGATCATTCTTACGGCCGGCCGGCCCCATGCCGCGGGATTCCAGTTGCGCAGCCGGCGCTTCTTCAGCGCGGCGGGTTCGATCGGTACGCCGCCCTCTGCTTTGACCACGAGTCGGACTCCGCCGGTCTCCGTGAATTTGAATGCATTTGCGAGCAAATTGCGCAAAATCTGATTGATCCGCAGCGCATCGGTATAGATGGCCTCCGGCACCTGCGGCGCGATCTCCGTCTCGAACGTCAGGTTCTTCTGGGAAGCCACGGGAAGGAACTGTTGATACAGCGTTTGGACCAGCTCGGAGGTGGAGTGCTGCTCCACGAAGATATCCATCTTGCCGGCTTCTACCTTGGATAGATCCAGGATGTCGTTGATCAGTTGGAGCAGGTCGTTCCCCGCCCCGTTTATCAGCTCCGCATACTGGACTTCCTCCGGGAAGCCGCTTCGTTCTTCCTCGCTTTCCTTCATCAGCTGCGACAGCATGATGATGCTGTTGAGCGGCGTCTTCAGTTCATGCGACATATTCGCCAGAAACTCCGATTTGTATTTGTTGGCCAGCATGAGCTCGCGCGCCTTCTGCTCCACCTCGCGCTTGGCCGCACGCAGCTCGCGCGTCTGCCGCCGCAATAGCATGTTCATTTTGCGGAGTTCGTCCACGCGCTGCTGTTCCTTCTGAAAATCGCGAATGGTGAAAATCAGCAGACCGCTCAGCACCAGCCGCAGAGGGAAGGAGTAGATGCTGTAGTCCATCCAGAACGTTCGAACGGACATATGCCCTGCAATCGCCACGACGGCCGTCGCGTTCAACGCGAAGATCACGTTCACCGACGCGAGCGTCACCAGGCTCTTGTTCAGGAAGCTCCACGGCTTCTTGCGCATCCAAGCGCATAACCACGTACAAATAAGACCGAGTACGGTCATATTAACGCCGGCCAGCACCGCGGCGGCATCCATGCCCATGAACAATCGCCCGACTCCGATGCCGAAGCCGATCAGCGCAATGGCTGGGAGACTCGGAAAGACGAGCACGGCGATAATCAGCGGCATAAACCGCAAATCCAGCACGAGCAGGCCGTCCACGCGCAGTCCGAACGCCATGGCCAGCCATCCGCCGATGATGAAGAAAGCAACCGTAATCGCGTATTTGACGCGGCCCGGCGCATATTGAAACAGGTAACGGTACCCTAGATCGAACATATAAGCCAACGCAATCAGCAGACTGATGTTGGCGAATAAAGATTTTGCGAATTCAAATGTCAACTCGTAATCCTCCCGCCTTATATCTCCGGGACATTACCCGCTTTAAGCGAATTTGAAGCAGAGGCGGATAATTCCATTTGATTCTAGCGCATACTATCCTTAAATCCCTGCCTGGCCTTGCGGTTTTCGAACATGTTAGAAAAGGGTAAGCAAATCAAACAGACGGCTCACGTTCATTTTATAAGGGACTAAAATTCAACTGGTACACTGGCACTATCAAGAAATGGAGGTACTATTCGAATGACCAAAGTGATCACCTTCAAAAATCGGTCCGTCCCGGTCCATTACCCTTCCGAGCAGTTGTCCTACATGGAGCTGCTCCAAAATAAATTGCAGGAAATGGAATACAACTTTGATTTCCGCAAGAAGTGGAAGCGGATCAAGTCCGTCGAGATGATCCGCGACGTGGCTATTCTTCAGTACAGCGACGGCACGAAGCTGTACCTGGAGGTCTGCTGAAGCAGCGAGCGCAAGGCTTCTACGTCCTATTCTATCCCAATCTTGCCCGTTCAGGCAGCCTGCATATCGTTCCGGCCCGGCAGCTCCAGCCGAGGGTCGCGCGATATGCAGGCTGCCTTTCTTAAGCGGAGGGCAGGCTGATCAGCCTGGACCTCCCTCCCTCCCTCATCTCCCTACAACACGGCAGCCCTGTCCTCACGGGCTGCCTGGAACAGATCGCGCGCCGCGTACAACAGCGGAACCCCCACCGTTTGCTCTGCCATCGGCTGCGACAATAAATACCCCTGATAATAATCGCAGTCCCATTCGCGAAGAAGCCGAAGCTGCGCTTCCGTCTCCACGCCTTCGGCCACGACCTCAAGCCCGAGTTGATGGACAAGCGCGATCATGGACCGCACGATCGCCTGCTCCGCGCTCTTCTCGCCGATGCAGCGGATGAAGGAACGGTCCAGCTTAAGCGTATGCAGGGGCAGCTTCCGCAGATAGGTCAGCGACGCGTAGCCGACGCCGAAATCATCCAGCGCGATGCGCACGCCCATGCCCCGGAGTTGATGCATGATCGTATTTTCGCTGTCGACGTCGATCATTTTGCTTTCCGTAATCTCCAGCTCCAGGCACTCCGGCTTTGCCTCCGTCTGCCTAAGAATGCGCTGCAGCACGTCGGCGAACTCGGGCACGCGAAGCTGCAGCGGCGATATATTCACGGACATCGTGACCTGGCCCATTCCTTTGGCCTGCACGCGGCGAAGCATGCCGCAGGCTTCCTCAAGCACCCATTCGCCGATCTTCACGATCATGCCACTCTCCTCCGCAAGCGGAATAAATTCGGCAGGCGACACCTCTCCCAGCTCGGGATGCCGCCAGCGGAGCAGCGCCTCGAAGCCTCGGAGCGCCCCGGATGCTTCATATAAAGGCTGATAATACAGCGAAAGCGCATGGTCGGATAACACGGTCCGGAGCGAGCAGCGCAGCTTCTCCAGGCGGCTGATCCGCGCCGTGCCGTCCTCCGCGTAGACCATGATGCGGTTGCCGCCTGCCGTCTTCGCTTCCCGAAGCGCCGTGTCCGCATGCCGTACGAGCAGCTCCGCCGTCTCGCCATGCTCCGGAAAACGGCTGACGCCGATGCTGCAGCTGAGGTACTGGTTCTGGCCCCTTACGGGCAGCGCCTCTTCGATCGACTGTTTCAGCTCCTTGATCCACGTCTCGTTCTTATCCTTGCCGCTCCCGCCGTCCGCCAGTCCGAACAGCAGGAACGCATTCCCTCCGAACCGATGGGCCTGGCAGGACCACGGCTTCGGATCCCGGACTCTTGCCGCGAGCTGCCGAAGCGCTTCGTCGCCGAACGCCGTCCCCTTCGTCTCATTAACGAGATAGAAGCGATCGATGTCAACAAGCGCCGCAAGCACGGTCCGGCCCGTTCGTCTCGCCAGCGTCACCGTCCTCGCCAGCATCGCGAAGGCCGCTCTGCGTCCGGGCAGCCCCGTCAGGAAATCGTACACTTCTTCGCGGGGCATCGTTTCCTTCCGTGGGGAGCTTCCTGTCCGTGCTGCCGAACGGCATGCTGTTTTTTTCATTAACGATGCTGCACCGCCTTAAATCGATTGGATTCATACCTTTCAGTAGGTAAATTGTCCCATAAAACGATTAGGAAAGAAGCAGAGATCTGTAAGGTGCATGTTAGTTTCGAAGGAAGCGGTCGCAGCCGGCGCGGCGCCAAAAAAGCGCGCTCTCGCAAACGATGCGTTTGCCGGGAGCGCGCTGATCCGTATCCTATGAATTACTGCGGCGCGGGCACGTCCTCCGGCGCGTATTTGTAGCCAACGCCCCATACGGTACGGATGTGATGGGGTTCCTTCGGATTCTTCTCCACTTTGCGGCGCAGATTGACGATGTGCACATCGATGGCGCGGTCGGTGACGAACGAGTCATACCCGCGGATCGCGTTGATGAGGTCCTCGCGGCTGAATACTTTGCCGGGATGGCTCAGGAACAGCTTCATGATTTCGAATTCGGAGAACGTCGTCTCGACGAAAGCGCCGCGCACGAGCAGCAGCCTGCGCTCGGCATCCAGCTTGATTTCCTTCTGGGCCGCAATCCCGCCTTCCGGCTGAATGCTCTCGGCCGCGCTTGCCTGCATGATGCGGGATCTGCGAATGAGCGCTTCTACGCGCGCGCTGAGCTCGTGCATGCTGAACGGCTTGCATAAATAATCATCCGCTCCTGCGCGCAGCGCCTGCACGCGTTCCGAAACCTCCGATTTCGTGGAGACGATCATGATCGGCACGGAGGAATTCTCGCGAATCCGCGCGCAGAGCTCTATCCCGTCCCAATCGGGAAGCATAAGGTCGAGCAGCAAGACATCCGGAACGAACTGTTCTACTAATTGCAGGCCTTTCTCGCCATTCTCCGCCTGTTTGATTTCATATCCCTCGCCGGACATGTACATGGAAAGCATATCGCTCATCATTACATCGTCTTCGATAACTAAGAGCTTGTACATGACAGAACTTCACCTCTTGAAGGAATTCATCGGATTCAACGGAAACGCGGAGAACCCAGCCGTGCGCGTTCTTTTGACTTAAATATACAATAGGTGGAACTACCCAACAATAGAATGTTAGAAAAATGTTAGGAGATCATGTCAGAAACGGCCGGAATCGCCTTGATGGCTTCCAAGAGCAGCTGCAGCGCTTCCGCGGCCTCGGCCGCCGCAGCCGACGTGTCCGGCCCGGACCGATCCTCGCCCGCCGCCTTCAACAGTCGCTCCAGCTGCCAGGCGGCTGCGTACAACGCGTCCGCGGACAAATTGCCCGCAACGCCCTTCAACGTATGCGCCATCCGGCGGGCGGCCGCATAATCGCCAGCCTGCAGCGCTTCCTGCAAACGCTCCCCGAAGGTTCGGTAATCGTTGACGAAGAGCTTCAGCATATGGAGCAAAATATCCCTTTTGCCGTTCACCCGCTGCAGCGCTTCGTCCAGCCGCAAGCCAGGTATGCCCTGCTCAAGCCAATCCTCGCCTTCTTCGGGAACCGGCACGTAGACCGTGCCGGCCGCCTCCAGACCCTTCTGCCTGCCCTTGGTCGTCTCGCCGGGCTTGCTCTTCGCCGTATCGATGCGCGGCTCCTTGCCGTACCGGAGCCATTTGACTATCGCCCGCATCAGCATGGCGGGATCGACCGGCTTCGTCAAGACGTCGTTCATGCCCAGCTGCATGTAGCGGTCGTGGTCCTCCTGCATGATATTCGCCGTCAGCCCGACGATCGGAATGCGGTCGTACTTGGAATCCAGGCGGATGATGCGGGCCGCTTCGTCGCCGTCCATTTCCGGCATATGGATATCCATCAGGATCAGATCGTAGCGCTTGGCGGTCAGCATGCGAAGCACGTCGTTCCCGTTTTCCGCGACATCGACGCCGAGCCCCCATTCCCGCAGCTGTTCGACCGCCACGAGCTGATTGATGACGTTGTCCTCGGCAAGCAGAACCGTACCGTTCAGCCGTTCGGGCATGGCCGCCGCGGACACCGCCTCCTCCGATCCCGCCGCGGCCTCGGGGTCCGTCCGGTCAAACAAGGTCATTAGCGATCGATACAAACCGACGCGCGTGACGGGCTTGACGAGAATCGTATCCGGGCGGTTCTCCGCGGGAAGTTTCAGAAGTTCCTCGCGCCCATAGGCGGTCGTGAGAGCAACCGTCTTAACGCCTGCTTCCTTCGCCGTCTCGTGCATCGCATACCAGGTTTCTTCCGCGTACATATCCGGCATCTCGAAATCCAGCAGCATGGCGAACGGCCGCACGCCGATACCGGACCGGACAAGCCGCTCACGAGCGGACTTCCAGGACCGAAGCGTCATCGGCATCAGCCCGCTGTCCTCGAGGACGGAACAAAGATGCTCCCCCATAAGCGGATGGTTTTCCACGACCCACACGGAACATTCGCTGCCCGATTCAATGACGAACCGGTCCGGACGCGGCGGCTCGGCGACAGCCATATCGAGCGTAAAGGAGAACGTGCTTCCTTGGCCGATTGCGCTTCCCACATGAATGGTACCGCCCATTAATTCGACCAATCGCTTGACGATGACCAGGCCGAGGCCCGTGCCGCCGTATTTGCGGTTCGTTTCCGCATTCGCCTGCACGAACGGCTCGAACAGCCTGCTCTGCTGCTCCTCGGTCATGCCGATTCCCGTATCCTCGACGGTGAACGCAATTCGGGCCCGGCTTCCGTCTCCCTCCGTGCCTGGCAGCGCCTGCAGCCGCAGCCGGACATAACCGCTGTCCGTAAACTTAATGGCATTGATACAGAGATTGAGCAAAATCTGCTCGATGCGGAGCCAATCGCCAAGCAGCAATTCCGGCAGCAGCTTCGGCGTCTCGGCGATAAAATGGAATTGCTCCTTGCCGCCGACGAAGACGCCGAGCAGTTCCGTCAGCCGCTGAATGAGACCATAGGGATCGAACGGTACTTCATTGAGCTCGATCCGGCCTGCTTCGGCCTTCGAGAAGTCCAAAATATCGTTGATGATCGCAAGCAGCGCCTCGGACGAATCCCGCGTCTTGTGCAAATAGTCCGTCTGCAGCGGCGTCAGCTCCGTCTTCTGCATCAGCCCCGTCAGGCCGATGATGCCGGCAAGCGGCGTCCGGATCTCGTGACTGATCTGCGCCAGGAAGTGGCTCTTCGCGACATTCGCGCTTTCCGCTTCCCGCTTGGCCTGCTCCAGTTCGAGCTGCACCCGCTTCGCTTCGGAGATATCCCTGGCGATGCAGGAGTAGAACACTTCCCCGGAAAGATCGTCATGGTGAACGACCAAGATCTTGGACACGGGGATGAAGGCCCCCTGCAGACTGCGCAGCAGCGCTTCTTTCTCCTGATAGCCGAAGGCGCGCGCATCCTCGCTGCCGTCCAGCAGCTCGGCGATCGTACGCTTCGGGACCTCGTTCGTGTCTTTCGTCTTCATGCCGAGCAGCATCCTGCCCGCTTCGTTGATGTACAGCAGCCGGCCCTGCTCGTCGAACGTAGCGATCAAATCCTTGGCCGCGCCCATGACTTTCAACTGCCGGTTGCGGACATTCTCGGCTTGCTTCTGCTGCGTGATGTCGCGGGCAATGCCGGCAACGCCGATAAACCGCCCTTCCCGGTCCCGCATGCCATTCGAGCTGTGGGAGACGGGAAATCGCGTGCCGTCCTTGCGGATATAATTCCACTCGCGTTCATAGGTAAACTGCTCCTTGCGCAGCAGTTCGAACACCGTAATGTCCGCCGGAACCAGCCGGCCGTATTTGCCGCTGAGCCGCTTCGCTTCCGCGGCGATGTCCTGCGGGTCGATGAAGGTCAGCGCCGTCGCCTTATGCAGCATCTCCTCCGCCGTGTAGCCGAGCAGCCGTTCCGCCGTTTTGCTGAAGTAGGTGACGCGGTAATCGCTGTCCAGCACGATGAACATGAATTGATTTTGGTTGATCATGGCGTCCATCCGGCCGAACATCCCGCTCAGGTGGAGCTTCATCTGATTCACGGAGCTCGAGAGCTGGGACAGCTCGTCCCCGCCTTCGTCGGACACGTTGTTGACGTCGAAGCGCCCGGCCGCTGCCGCTTCCGTCACGCTGAGAATCCGCTTGATGCGCGAAATGATCGGCTGCGAGAACAGGAAGAACAGCAGGGTCAGAACCGCCTCCGCGACGGCGATAGACAGCATCGATTGCCGCTTGATTCCGGACAGCGGCGCTTCGATCTCGCGCAGCGGCACGTTCAGGGCGATATGCCAGTCCGTCCCTTCCACCGCCCCGTAGAAGAGGAAGGATTCGCCGGATGCCCCTTTTAATCTGGCAGAGCCGCTCAGCTTCGTATGCAATTGTTCCAGCGTCGACGGAGGCAAGTCCGGGGACAACACCGCATCCGATGCTTCCAGCAGGCCGTCCTTCACGATCGTCGACGACCCGTCGTTGTACAGGAACACGCCGTCGCTCTCCCCGATGCGGACATGCAATTGCTCCGTGAATATACGCTCCGCGGACATAACGGCATCCAGAACGCCGACGATCTCGTTGTCCTTTCCATAGACGGGTACCTGGATGACGATGATGCTGGGGCCGCCTTCCTCGCGAACGAACGGATCGGTCACCTCGACCTTGCCTTTCATCGCCGCGTCGAAGGACGGCTCGTCCGCGATATGAATGACGTCTCCGCTGCTCAGCTCCGCGCGGCCGGCCGGATCGGCGAACCCGATCGTGACGAACGGGGAGCCGGAACGTTCGAGCTCGTTGCGAAAATACGCGAGCCGCTCCGCTTCGGAGCCGAACCGCACCTGATCGGTGCGGCTCATGACCTCCGCCTCGGCACGGCGGGTAGCGATCCAAGACGCCAGCTTGTCGGCCGTATTCTGCACTTTCGTGCTGGCTTTATCGATCATCGTATCGATGATCGTGCTTTTGGCGGCGGAGTAGTTGCCGTAGCCGACAATGGACTGCGCGCCCGCGGTGACCAACAAAATCAGAACCAGCGCTTTCGTTCGAAGCGAGAATTTAACCAAAATTAACCCTCCTGCGGGTCTAAATATCCAAATTACCTTCGCTGCCGCGGCTTTTATTCGACGTTTCTGGTTGAAAAGTAGGAGTCCCGCTCTTATACTGTTCTATAAGCTACTAGCAATAGATTGCGAGGGGAACGCCGCATGACGCTTTCTACCGTTGTTTTTCAGAACTTAAAGACGCCGCTGGCCGTTGTCGTCGTCGGACAAGACGACGATTGCCGCTTTAATCTCGCGAATAAAGCTTTCTCCAGACTGGTCGGCTTCTCAGGCGACATGCTGGAAGGTTTACCGCCGGACCGGCTGTTCTCCGAGTGGGACCGAAGCACGCTCTTGTCGCTCCATCAGCACGAGACCTCCCTGCTGAAGCACTTGGCCGGCGACGATCCGCTGCGCCTTCGGCTGACCTGCGAGGCGCTGGGCGATGCCGGCGATGCCGCCTTCCTGCTGACGGTCGAGGACATCAGCGCCAAATGCTGGATCGACCGCATGAGCGAAACCCGCGAAGTGCTGATATCCGGCATCCTGAACGACAGGTTCATTATCGAACGTTACTTCAAATACTACCCGGCGCCCGTCTTCGATCCCCTGTTCCCCGTGGAAGCCTTCATTAACGACTACGTGCAGGAAGACGAACGGGAACGCATTTTCTCCCGGCTGAGGCAGACCGTTCAGAACCGCAGCACCGACCAGATCGTGGTCCGCACCAAGGATTTAACCGGCACCGGCCAATTGGAAGTGCATGTCACGTACCGGCCTTTCTACCACGGGGACGGCAGTCTGAAGAACATCGCCTTCGTCGTGTCGCATATTCAACCGGCCGTCGGCCCCGGGTCGGCCCCCGTCGATTCCTCCGTTACCTTGAAGGTGCTGATGGCGCGCCGTTATATGTCAGCCCAGCAGCTATCGTCCGAAACCGGCATATCGATGCAAACGATCTCCAAGCTCCGCAACGGCAAAATCAATCGCCCCCAACGTCAAACGGCACTGCTCATCGCAAATGCGTTACAGGTTTCGCCCCAGGATATTTGGCCCTGAAAAGCAAAATAATCGCTGAATCGGCAAAACCGCGGAAACTTGCGTCTCCGCGGTTTAGTGCGTTAAAGCGTTCCCCGGTTTATGGGATTCAGCATTACAGCGGTGCCCGATTTACGGGATTAAGCATTACAGCGTTGCACGATTCATGGGATTCAGCATTAAAGCGTTGATACGCAGGACGGCCGGCTGCCGGCATCGCAGTTGCGATACGTCCTTGTTTTTGCCCTGTCATCTTCTCGTTACTGCCTTGCCAGTGCCTAGTTACTGCCTTGCCAGTGCCTAGTTACTGTCTTGAATGCCTGATAATGCCTTGTTACGGTCTAGTTAGCGTCTTGAAACGAACTCGTTGTTACCGTTATTCCCTTGCTACTGCACCGCGCGATGCACCAATCGGAGCGAACGGCTGCTTGCGGCAATCTCGGCGAAGAACTCCGCATCCACGGCGGCAAGGCGCTGCCAGGCCTTCACGCATGCCGGACAGAAATGAACGCCGCTGCCTTCGACAATGATCGCCATCGCTTCCTCATGCGACATGGCTTGCCGGTAGGAACGCGAGGACGTGAGCGCATCATAGACGTCCGCGACCGCCGTCACGCGCGCGAGCAGCGGAATCGTCTCTCCGCTCAGGCGGTCGGGGTAGCCGGTGCCGTCCCATTTCTCGTGATGGGAACGGATGACGGACAGCTCATCGCCCAGAAATCCGAGCTGCTTGCACATGTCGTAGCCCGAGATGGGATGCCGTTCGATAATGAGCCGTTCTTCCTGCGTCAGTTTGCCGGCTTTGTTCAGAATCGCGTCCGGCACCTTCAGCTTGCCCACGTCGTGGACGACGCCGCCCTGGGCGATGGCGCGCAGCTCGTCCTTGGTCAGCTTCATCTCTTCGCCGAGGCGAAGCGCGTAGAGCGCCACCCGGTTGTTGTGTCCGGCGGTGTAGGCGTCCCGCGCCTCCGTCGCCATGATGAGCGCCTTCACGCTCGGCGTCTTGCACGCCTCCAGCCAAGCGCGGGGATCGGATTGAAACAACACGCGCAGCGACGAGCTGAAGGAACCCCGAGAAAAGTACTGCCGGATCAGTCCGACGAGCATGACCAGCATGGAGCCCAGCAGCAGCAGATGGTACAGCCACCAGCTCAGATGCCAGGAAGTGCCTTCAACAATAATATATTGAGCCGCAAGAATGAGACTCACGCTGTACACGATGGCGCGCTGCAGCGGGAATCCGGCATGCTGGTAAGACTGCCAATAACGGTACATCGTCCATAGGCAAGCCG
Source organism: Paenibacillus sacheonensis (assembly GCF_009909195.1). GTDB lineage: Bacteria > Bacillota > Bacilli > Paenibacillales > Paenibacillaceae > Paenibacillus_Z > Paenibacillus_Z sacheonensis. The sequence continues at coordinate 44,921 of NZ_JAAAMU010000021.1, read as the reverse complement.
TGCATGTAATGCCGACCGCTACCCATTTGTAAGGGTTGCTGTTTATCGGCAGCATGCCCATCTCATGCGGCATCCAGAACGTATACGCGCCAAGCAGCGCCAGCAGCAGCACCCAAGCCGGCAGCAGCCATTGTCGCCATTCGGATAAGCGCCTGATCAGCCAATAGTCCGAGGATACGGACGACAAGCACAGCCACAGGGAGGTCAACAGAATGCTGAGCTGAGCGAACATGGCCGGCATATTGCCGGAATGAATGACGAAGCCCGGCGTCGTCAAACCGTGCAGCAGGAAGACGCCCGCCAGGGACATATAAGCAAGCGACATGAAGCCGACCTTGATGTTCCGCAGCCGCTGCCCCGTGATGCCGACGGCGACCGCCACGACCGTAGCCAGCGCCGCCACCAAGGTAACGAAAATAAAATGGCCCTGCGGCGCTTTCAGCGTCATATCGGCAGCTTGGTCCGAACGAAACCATTCGAACAGGGCAATCGGAAGAACGACGGCCAATATCGGGCCCATGATGCTGCGTTGTACCTGCATAACCTGAATTCTCCCCCTCATCCATCATGTAATCGATCCTGCCTAGTTGACTTGATTCGTGGTGAACATGCCGCTTGCCGGCCGCGTAAAATGGTTGGCGTCATAATGCGGGAAATGGTTCCGCCATTCCGGCGAAGAATGCTTCTTCCTCTAAAAATATCGGCATTGCGGCAATTAAAATGTAGTGCTGAGGTCGCAAAAAAAGGCTTTGCAAGCCGGGGCGGCATTGCAAAGCCTTCCTGTTGAACTTACCGATTGCCGACGTCAAGATCTCCGGAGCCCGTATGGACGTCAATGTGCACCGAACCGCTGCCGAACAGGAGATGGCGGACATCGTCATCGTCCGTGGAGCTCTTGGCTCCGTCCCAATCGTTGTCGAGATTGCCGGATCCGCTGTCGTGCGTGATCTCGACGTCTTCCGGCTGCTCGTCTGTCATGATTTCCACGTCTCCGCTGCCGGTCTTGAGCGAGGCCGGATGATCCAGCTTCTTCCCTTCCACCGAGATATCGCCGCTGCCGGTCTTAACCGACAGCTCGGCCTCGGCGTCCGCAAGCTCTACGTCTCCGCTGCTTACGGCCACATCCAGGCGTTTCGCCGTGAGCCCTTGCGCCGACATGTCGCCCGATCCGGCTTTGAGCATTACATTGTCCTCGGCGGTTACGTCATGGAGGGCGATGTTGCCGCTGCCGATCGTTACGGTGATCGATCCGCTCCGCAGTCCATTGATGTCCACGTCTCCGGATCCGCCGTCCAGCTCCAAGGTATCCGTCTTGAGCGCCGCGATCGCATTGTCGCCGCTGCCGGAGTCCAGCTTCAGCTTGCCGTATTGCTGCTGCGGCACTTCCAGCTTCAGGTCGACGTTCATGATGTTAAGACCGAATTGAAAGCCGAAATGCTCCTTGAAGCTGACCTTGAGCGTGTCGCCGTCCTTCTTGAGTATAATGTCCAATTTGTTCAAATACTTCTTGCTCGCGCGGCCCGTCAGGCTCGCTTTCACTTCATTGCCCTCTCCGGGCACGATCGTCAAGTCGACGCTGCCGGTCTTGACGTCGATGTTGCGAATGCCGTCCGCCGCGATCGATTGCTGCTTCTCGACCTTCTCCGTGCCGAAGGAGAAATCCCCGTTATAAGCGAGCGTCCCCCCGGCGCCGATCAGTCCGATCACGAACAGAATGAGGCCGACGATAACCCAGTTTCTCATCCCTTTTTCACCCTTATCACTTTAGTATTGAATTTCAAGTACTGCAGCGTCAGCTTGGCGAAGGCCCGCGTCAGCCAGTGCACGCCCGCCCCCATCAGCATGCCGAGTCCGATCAGCGCCAGCGCGATGAACGACGCCTGCACGCCGGTGACGGCGGAACCGAATAGGCCTTCGTACATGACCATGAGCGACGAGAGCGCTACTGCGACTGCAGAAGCCCAGAGCGCGATCAGCACGCCAAGTATAGCGACGAACGGGCCAAGTACGAATATCAAATTGAAAAATCCGAGGCTGACGGCCGCGAACACCGCGCGGGACACGAGCGTAATGCTGCCGCTCTTGATGCCCGCCTGATCGACCCGGTAATTCAGCAGCAGCTCCTTCGCGATCAATCTCGGATCGCCAAGCTCGCTCGCCGCCTCCTCTTCGCTGCGTCCAAGCTCGGCCGCCACGCGAAAATGCTCTTCGTAATCGTACATCCATTCCCGGCGCAGCTTCTCCGGGACGGGCGCCAGCAGCTCCCACAGGTGACCCAAATACTGCTCTCTGATCATCGCTCTACACCTTCCTTAATGAGTTCGTCAACCGCGACGGAGAACGTCCGCCATTCGCGAATCAGCTCCATGAGATGGGCATGGCCTTGCGGCGTCAACTTGTAATATTTGCGCGGCGGCCCCCCGCTCGATTCCTGGAGGTACGTGGAGAAGTAGCCCTCCACCGTCAAACGGTTCAGCAGGGGATAGACACTGCCGACCGCCACTTCGAATTTCGACGACATCGTCACTGCGAGCTCGTAGCCGTACCGGTCCTCCCAAGCGGTCAGGGCAAGCACGCACAGGTCGAGCACGCCTTTCTTAAATTGCACATTCATTCGCAGCGCCCCTATTAGTTATCGTTGAGTATTCATCATAGTTGAATAGCTGGTTAAAAAATTTGGAGCTCTCCGCTCCGTTAGCTATACTATATCACCAGCTATTCATCATTGCAATATAGTGGATTAAAAAATCATCATGCTGCGCCGGCACTTTAGTCGGAACCGCACAATATGGTATGATTTTCTCATCTCAGTCGAATTAATGGAGGCGAATCGCAATGAATCACCAACGATATGAAGTCAAGCAGCATGAGGATGTTTTTCCTCTATATACCCTGAAGGATGCGGAGACAAGCTCCTCCGTCACGATCTGTCCGGAGCGCGGTGCCATTGCGATCAGCTGCAAGCTGCATGGCGAAGAGCTGTTCTACTTCGACCGGGCGACGTTCGTCGACCCGCAAACGAACATTCGGGGTGGCAATCCCGTCCTGTTTCCGATTTGCGGCCAGTTGGTCGACGGACAGTATGAATGGAAAGGCGAAACGTACGCGATGCGGAATCATGGCGTCGCGCGCAATCGTCCGTGGGAAGTCGTATCCGTCTCCGAGGACGGCGAAGCGTCGCTGACCGTTCGCCTGCGCAATACCGACAGCACTTTGGCGGAATATCCGTTTGCGTTCGAGCTGCTCTTCACCTACGCGCTGGTCGACGGCGAGCTGCGGATTCGCCAATCCTACCGCAACCTGTCGATTCGCAGCATGCCTTTCTACGCGGGCTTCCACCCGTACTTCCGCGCAGAGAGCAAGAACCTCGTCTATGACACCGATGCGACGAAATACCTCGACTACAACGACAATGCCGTCAAACCGATCGAAGGCAGCATCTCGCTTGAGGGTCTCAAGGAATCCGTTGCGCTTCTCGACGCATCGGCACGCCGCATTGCTTTCCCGGGACCGGAAGGCGGCACGATCACCTTGTCCTACAGCGACGCGTTCAGATACGTGGTGCTCTGGCAGGTGAACGGTTCGCCGTTCGTATGCGTGGAGCCATGGATGGCGTTGAACAGCGCGTTGAACACGCGGGACGAGCTGCCTGAACTGGAGGCCGGCGGACAGCTGGCGCTTGAGCTGGCCATCGGATTCTCGCGTTAAACGGCGGCCTCGCCGAATGGACGATTCGGATTCGCATGCCCGGCCGGAGATGAAGGCATTCAGCGCGCCGCGCGCGGCGGCAAGAAGCTATGGAGGAAAGAGGGAGATTCGGACATGGAGCACACGGAACAGTTCGAACCGGAGGATCAAACCGACGCGGCGCAGCAGGGGCGAACGGGCCAGACGGAGCTGACTTGGAATAAAGCGGATAATCCGCAGGCGAATGCCCCGGAACGAGCAGCATTAAGGCGAATGGGCGGCTCGGATCTGGAGCTGTCCCCCCTCGGTCTCGGCTGCTGGCAGTTCAGCAAGGGCAGCGGGCTCGTCGGCAAACTTTGGCCGGTCCTGAACGATGCCGATATCGTCTCGATCGTGCGCATCAGCCTGGCCGGCGGCATCAATTGGTTCGATACCGCGGAAGTATACGGCGGCGGCCGATCCGAGGAAGCGCTCGCCGACGCGCTGAACGAAGCCGGAGCTTCTCCCCGCAGCGTCCGCGTCGCGACCAAATGGTGGCCGGTCATGCGGACCGCGCGCAGCATTCCGCGGACGATCGATGAGCGTCTTCGCCGGCTGAAGGGCTGGCCGATCGATCTGTACCAGGTGCATCAGCCGTACTCCTTCTCCTCCGCGAGCGCCGAAATGAACGAGATGGCGAAGCTGGCGAAAGCCGGCCTCATCCGCAACGTCGGCGTCAGCAATTTCTCTGCCGCGAAGATGCGCGAAGCGGACAAGGCGCTGCGCGCGCGGTCTTCGGCTGACGTCCAACCAGGTCAAATACAGCCTGTTGGACCGGCGCATCGAGCGCAATGGCATTTTGGACACGGCCAAGGAGCTCGGCGTTGCCATCATCGCCTATTCGCCGCTCGAGCAGGGATTGCTGAGCGGCAAGTTCCATAAGAATCCGGAGCTGATTAAAGGCATTGCCGGACCGCGCAGGCTGTCCGGCAGCTTCAAGCCCGCGAGCCTCCAGCGGACGCAGCCTTTGATCGACCGCCTGGATGACCTGGCCGGCAAATACGGCGCATCGCCAAGCCAGGTCGCGCTGAACTGGCTGATCCATGCTAACGGCGAGACGGTCTTCGCCATCCCCGGCGCTTCCAAGCCGCATCACGCGGAAGAGAACGTGCGCGCGATGACCTTCGCGCTCCTCCCGGACGAGCTGCGCGAGCTTGCCGAGCTATCGGAGCTGTGCGGGCGGCGCTAGGCTGATCTCTTTGCCGAAAATAGTCATTTTGAGCAGATTAACGACTCGTATAACCGTTAGGCATTGAGGCGCCGATCGGAGCATTTAGTTGCTATATGCACACCCCCACGATTTGCATTCAAAACAGGGCCATCTCCGTGAAGCGGCAAACGCTTCGGAGATGGCCCTATTCAGACTATTCTGTCCGGCAATCTATTTGTCCTCTCTTGCCGGGATCTCTTGCCGTCGAAAGCTCGCTTCGAACTTTCTCGCCGAACACGCTTGTTCCCTGCTCTTATTCGTCCTCCGCGAACACCGGACGAACGGTCAGCTCGAACGCGAACGACTTCTCGTCGAAGCGGTAACGTTCATTCAGCTCCGGTCCGCATGAGTTCGAACCGATGCCGCCCATGCGGTAGTCCGCGTTCACGATCGTTTCCCGCCGCGGCCGAAGCTTATGCGTGTGAGTCGCTTCGGTCAAGTCCCGCGCCGTAAAGTGCGACGCTTGGAACGAGAACGTATCGGCCGCTTCCAGGCGCAGCCCCATGCCGAGGGCGTTGGTGACGGTCGCCCACTCCGTGCCGTAGCGCGAACCGTTCTCCTGGGGCTTCACGTACGACTCGAACATGCCGTCCACGGTCGTCCGATATTTGCCGCGACGGACGCTGCGGCGCTTGTCGATATAGTTTTCATGGGGCCCGTTGCCCAAGTATTCCACCGCCTCGCTGCCCGCGGGCATGACGAGTTCCAGCCCGAAGCGCGGCAGATGGGTCGCGCTTTCCTTCACTTGCATGTCGGCGCGCAGGCGAATGACGCCTTCCGGATCCACGGTCCATCGGGCTTCGCCCTGCAGAATCGGCGTCCGAATATAACCGCCCAGCGAGAAGCGGACGCGAATGACGGCGGTGCCGTCAGCCCCGCGCTCCCAGGCCGAATCGTACACCTTCATCTCCGCGCGCTGGAAGCCTTCGTTCTCCCAAGCCGTGCGGATGCCGCGATCGTTGTCCGTCGGCGCACGCCAGATTTGGAAACGAAGCGGCTCCGAGATCAGCTTTACGCCGTTCTTCGTAATCGCGGCGAACGTTCCTTGACGCAGATCGAAGACATGGTTGAAATCTAGGCCGCTCAGCTTCAGCAAGCTTCCTTCTTCCTCGACCATCAGCGCCGCCGCCCCGCTTGCGGCTGCCTGCGTTCCTGCAGGCGCAGCATCGGCGCCGGCAGCAGCGGGCTTCGTGCCGAGCCGGAATTGCTCGAACGTCACCTCATAACCGGCTTCCGCCCACGCCGTCTCGCGGTTCAATCGGCAGGAGAGCGTCAGATCGCATGGGCCGTCGGCCGACTCGTCCCAGCCGCAAGGCAGCTCGATTACTTGCGAGGCATGCGGCGCGGCTTCCAGCCCGTCGAACCAGCCTTGGCGCAGCAGCTCGCCGTCGCGCTCCAGCTTCCAATGCAGCGAGAACCGTGACAGGCCGATGAAGTCCTGCAGATTCGTCACTTTCACCAAGCCGCGCGCCGCATCCTCCGCCTCGAAGCGAACGGGAGCGATGACTTTCTTAAGCTCCAAGAGCCCGGTGTGCGGTTGGCGGTCCGGCGAGACAAGGCCGTCGATGCAGAAGTTGCCGTCGTTCGGCTTGTCTCCGAAATCGCCGCCATAGGCAAAATATGACTGCCCGTTCTCCGCGGTTTGCGGAATGCCGTGATCGCACCATTCCCAGACGCAGCCGCCCATCAGGTTCGGGTAGCGGTAGATGATAGCCCAGTAATCCTCCAGATCGCCAGGTCCATTCCCCATGGCATGGCTGTATTCGCACAGGAATACCGGCTTGATCTGGGCAGGATCCTGCCCGTACCGCTCCATGTCCTGCAGCGACGCGTACATCCGGCTCTCCACGTCGAGGCTGCCGGTGTCTTCGCTGCCCTTATACCCCGCGGTCGCCCCCTCATAATGAACCGGGCGCGAGCCGTCGCGATTCCGCGTCCATTCCGCCATCGCAATATGGTTAGGCCCGTATCCGGATTCGTTGCCCATCGACCACATGACGACGCATGGCTGGTTCTTGTCCCGCTCCACCATCCGCGAAGCGCGCTCCACGAACGCGGCCTTCCATGCCGGATCGTTGGATAAGCGATGGAACGCGCCGTCCTTCCAATCCTCCGCCATGCCGATGCCGTGGCATTCCAGGTCGGCTTCGTCGACGACATAGAAGCCGTATTCATTGCACAGCTCCAAGAAACGCGGATCGTTCGGATAATGGGAGGTGCGGATCGTATTCACGTTGTGCCGCTTCATCAAGTTCAGATCCTCGATCATGTGCGCGACCGGAATCGTTTGGCCGAGGCTCGGGTGAGAGTCGTGACGGTTGACGCCCTTCAGCTTCACCGCCTGCCCATTGATTCGGAATACGCCTCCATCCGTCGTGACCGTCTTGAAGCCGACCGGGAACAGCAGGATTTCCTCGCCGCAATGGAGCGTCAGATCGTAAAGGTACGGCGTCTCCGCGGTCCACAGCAGCGGCTTGTCCACGTGCAGCTTAATCGTGCCTTGACCCTCGATATCGGCCGACCCTTCGGCAATCAGGCTGCCGCCGGCATCGCGAAGCTCCGCTTTCGCGCGGATATCGCCCGCTGCCGCGATCTCGACCTCAAGCGAAGCGCGGCCAAAGCCGTCTTCGAACGATTGACGGTTGAATACGTCGCGGATATGCGCTTTGTCCCGGGCAAGCAGATATACATCCCGGAAAATACCGCTGTACCGCCATAAATCCTGGTCCTCGATATACGTGCCGTCGCACCACTTCAACACCATGACCGCCATCCGGTTGCGGCCGGGACGCACATGCGGCGTAATGAGAAACTCCGCCGGCACGCGGCTGCCTTGACTGTACCCGACGAATTCTCCGTTCACCCATACATAGAAGCAGGAGTTGACGCCTTCGAATACGGCATATTGCTCCTTGCCGTTCCAATCGTCTCCGAGCTGGAACTCGCGGACATACAGGCCCGCGGGGTTTTGGTCCGGCACATAGGGCGGATCGCACGGTATCGGATAGGCCACGTTCGTGTAATGCATCTGGTCGTAACCGTTCGTCTGCCAGCAGGAAGGGACGATGAGGTCGTCCCAGGCGGCGACGTCCGCGTTTTCTTCCCAGAAACGCTCCTCGACGTTCTGCACCGATGCCCGATATTGAAATTTCCAATTGCCGTTCAAGGTCCGATAGAAAGGGGATTGTCCCCGCTTGCGGCGCTTCGCCGAAGCAATGTCCCGATAGGGAACGTAATAAGCCCGAGGAGCTTCGCGATTGACGTTCAGCTTCTCCGGATTTTCCCAGTAACGCTCGATTGCGATCATGCCGTAATCATCCCTTCCGTATTCGCGGTTTTGACGAACCATTCGTTCTCAAGATCGATCAATACATGGTCATTATGGAAGCAAGATTCATGATTGACCAGAGTACATTTTCCCGATTTTCACTTTCGGACATGCGGCCGGCCGGCATCTCGCCGAACCGCAAGGCGTGCACCGGTTGCCCGGTGCACGCCTTGTACGGCCGTATGCCCGGCCTAGCCTTTCACGCCCGTCGTTACGATCCCTTCGACGATATAACGCTGTCCGAAGAAGAACGTGAGCAATACCGGAATCATGAGCAGAATCGCAGCCGCCGTAGCAACCGGTTGGATGATAAGCTTCGTGCCTTCGGCCGTATAGCTGATCGTGCTGAGCGCGGTGGCAAGCGGATAGTGGTCCTGCTTCAGGAACATGAACGGCCCCATGAAGTCGTTCCACGCGCCCGTGAACGTCATGATCGAGACGGTCGCGATAACCGGCGCCGACATCGGCAGGAAGATGTTCCAATACGTCCGGAAGATGGAGCAGCCATCGATCTTGGCCGCATCCTCCAGCTCCTTCGGAATCCCGGCGAAGAATTGGCGATAGAGGAAGATGAAGAACGCGTTGCCGCCGATTCCCCAGAACACCCATGGCCAGAAGGTATCCAGCAGGCCGTATTTATGAAACAAAATGTACTGCGGAATTTGCGTGACCATACCGGGCAGCATCATCGTCGACAGCACGATCATGAAGAGCACGTTGCGTCCCGGAACGCTGATCCGCGCGAAGGCGTACCCGACGAGACCGCTTGTCAACGTGGACGTGCAAAGCGGGATGAGGCATAGAATGACGGTGTTTTTGCCGAAGTGCCAGAAGTCGATCATCGTCGTCGCATACTTGAAGTTTTCCGGTTTGAAGCCCGAAGGCACCAAGCCCGGCGACGTATTCCAATTACTGAACGCGTTGGCCAGCGCCAGATACAACGGGAACATGAAGACGATGGAAAACAAGATCAGCGCCGCGTATAACGGAAAGCTTCCCTTTTGGGTTGGGTTTGAAGTATTCACGGCATTCATCACTCCTGATCCGTTTCGTAGTGAACCCAATATTTACTCGTCGTGAAGACGATAATAGACAAGATAAGAATAGCCAGGAACAGAATCCAGAGCAGCGCCATGCCGTAAGCAAACCGTTGGAACGCGAAAACTTGCTGGAAGGCGTGTACGGCGTACAAATAGTTCGGTTGAATCGGACGAGAGAGCAGCTCCGTGCCGTTCAGCAGGATCGGCTGCATCAAGATTTGCAAGGAACCGATGATACCGTTGATGACATTAAAGAAGATTACCGGCGTCATGAGCGGCATCGTTAAGTAGATCGTCCGCTTAAACGGCGTCGCGCCGTCGATGGAAGCGGCTTCATAAAGATCGCGCGGAATGCCTTTCAACCCTGCCAAATTAATGATGATGCCGCCGCCGGCTCCCCACAAAAGCATGATAAGCAAGGATGGCGTGGCATAGTCGTAACCGAGCCAGTTCACCGTCGGCAAACCGAGCCGATCCAAAATACCGTTGAAAATGCCGTTGTTGCTGGAGAAAATAAATTTCCACATGATGACGCTGGCCAATGGCGGCACGATGGACGGCAGATAGAAAAGCGTCCGATACACGCCTACGCCCTTCACCTGCTTGTTCAGCAGCATCGCAAGCCCGAGGCCGATCAACACGCTCAGCGGCACGTTGATAGCCGTTACGTACAGCGTTCTGCCCAGAGAATACATCGCATCCGAATCCGTGAAAACCTTGTGGTAATTATGAAACCCGGTCCACTTCAAATGCTTGATGTTGAATCCGTAGTAATTGGTGAAGCTCAGATAGAGCCCGTACAGCATCGGAAACAAACCGAACAGTATAAACACGACGAACCACGGCGATATCATCGAATAAAACGCAATTGTACGCTTCGTCTTCTCCTTCATTTTTCCACTCCTTTATGGACAAAGAAGGGGAGAGTTCTGCTGGGAACCCTCCCCGGTAGACTTGACTGGTTGTCGAAGACTTTATTGGCTGTCGACTGCGTCTTTCGCTTCTTGGATCGCGACGTTCGCGTCTTTGGTCATGCCGGCGACCGCTTCGTCGATATTCGATTTGCCGAAGTAGAGCGGTTGGACGTATTTATCGAAGATTGCCCAGCCGCCGCCCGCGAGGTACGGGTTCACGTTCAGGTATTGGCCCGTGTAGTTTTGCTCGTCTTGGAGCACCGTGTTCACTTGCTTGTCGAAGTCGGATTCCTTTGGCAGCAGTTCCATTTTGCTCTTGAACGCCGGCAGGCCCCAGCCTGTCGAAGCGCGATCGTCGGCAGGCTTGCCGCCGAAGAACCATTCATAGAACGTCCATGCTTCGTCCGGATGTTTGCTGGCTTTGTTGATGATCGCGCCTGTCGCGCCGCCCGTAGGCGCTACGCGCGCTCCGTTCGGAGCGATCGGCGTCGGCAGCATGCCGTAGTCGGCCAAATGCGTTTTCGCGCCTTCGTTGCTGCGGATCGCGCCGCTGTACCAGTAGCCGTCGATGATCATGGCCACTTGATCCTTGAAGAAGAGGTCGCCGCCGGATGTTTGGTCATTGTTGACCGAGTTCGGTCCGACGTTGCTCTTCACGGCGTCTACCCACATGTTGATGTAATCTTTGACTTCCGGTTTGTTGAAGTCGACGGAGCTGTTGTCGTCCGAGCTGATGTTCACGCCCGCGCTAAGCAGGTATTGGAGCAGGTTGTTGAAGTTCGGCTCCGTCTTGCCCCATTCGTTGGCGGCCAGACCGTATTGCTTGATTTTGTCGCCGTCCTTGATCGTCAGCTTCTTGGCCAAGTCCATGACTTCAGGCCACGTCAGAGGCTTGGAGGCATCCGGTACCGGTACGCCGGCAGCGTCGAACAATTTCTTGTTATAGAAGATGGCATAGTCGTTGGACCAGTCTTTCGGCAAACCGTATACCGGGCCCGTGCCGACCGTCTTGCCGTCGAAACGGTAGACGTTCGAGATCGGAAGCAGGTCGTCCTGTTTGATGACGGTGCTCGTGTTCATGCGGTCGGTCAGGTCAAGCGCGATGCCTTTGATGACGTAGCCCGGAAGATCGAATACGCCGGACAGGCGGATAACGTCGGGCGCGTCGCCCGTAGCGAGCTGCGCAGCCAATTTCGTCGCGTCGACCGCATCGATTTGGATCTTGATGTTCGGATGCTCTTTCTCGAACTCGGCGATTTGCTCTTTGGACAGCTCGCCGTCGGAGATGCTCGTTCGAATGGTGACGACTTCCCCGCTCGCCGGCTTGTCTCCGCCATTGTCCGTTCCTGCATCGTTGGCGGGCGCGTTCGCGCCGTTATTCGCTGCCGGTGCATTGGCGCCATTGTTCTCGGCGGTATTCCCGCCTCCGTTGTTGTTGTTTCCGCAGCCTGATAGCACTACCGCAGCGGCCGTAACCGCCGTCAGCATAATAGACCATTTTCTCAACTTCTTATCCCCCTTGGAGAAGCTCTTGATAATTTGTTGCTGAACTAAGGATACCATGCAAAATGTAAGCGTTTGTATACGATGATCCTCCAATTTTACGGGGTAATCGTATGGTGTTCCGGACGACGATCGCCGGTAGAATCGCCCGGAATCGGCCAAAAAAAGCTGCCGGCAGATCTTGCTAGCCTGCCGGCAGCTTAGCGCTATTGCTTGTAAACCCTGACGTAGTCGACGTACATATCGATCGTGCCGTTGTAGCGGGACAGGTCCATCGGCCAGCCGTTGCCGCCGGCAGCCAGGTTCAACATGAAGAACATAGGCTGCGTCTTGGAGAGATCCGTCGTCGGATGGCGGCCCACCTCGATGCCGTCCAGATAATAGATCGTATCGGTCAGCGTGATCTTCGTTCCGTACACATGCGGCGTCATGGCCCAGCCGCCGCCTCCGCCGATCGTGTTCATCGGCTGCTGCTGATAGATGCCGCCCGTAACCGTGCTGGTGTAATTCCACGTATGCGAGGACGTCCAGTAGCCGTAATCCTGGTTCGGATTGCCCGCTCCCCCGCCGCCGTAAGCTTCGATCGTGTCCAGCTCATCCGCCGGCACGGACAGCCCTTGGTACGTGTTCTTCGTCATGAGCCAGAACGCCGGCCAGCTGCCCGGCGCGGAAGGACCGATCAGGCGCGCTTCGAAGTAAGCCGGCGCTTGGGCGGTGATGCCCGTGCCGTCGAGCTTGAGCGAGGAGATCAAGCCTGCCGTGTTCTTGTTCGCGTCCGCTCGGATACGCAGGTACGTCCCGACTTGCGAGAACGGATTGCCCGTGCCCGTCGGGTCGGCGAACGGAATGAGTCCGAAGTCGCCTCCGCCCGGCTTATGCGCGGCATACGTCGCGCCGCTGCCGTTGCTCGAGATCGAAGGCATCGCGTTGAAGTCGTCCGAGAACACGAGCGACATGCCGCTCGCTTGCGCCGGCGCCGTCGACGGCATGCCTTCGTTCCAGGTCACGCCGCCCATATTGTACAGCTGCAGATAGCTCGTATCCGACACGCTGCCGTTCGTGCCCGTGATGCGCACCGATATCGGACCGTGCGGATAGCTGTTCGCCGGGAAGACGAACGAGCCGCGGCCCGAAGCGTCCAGCGTCACCGTCGCGACCGTGCTGTCGGAGCCGTACGTGCCGCCGGGAAGCCAGCTCTTCGCGGTCGCGGTCGTAAGTCCCGGCGCCACGATGTTGACCGTGGTATTGCCGCTGACGTTGGCGCCGTAAGCCGGCGAAGAGACGGAGACCAGATTCTGCGGATAGAACGCCGGAGGCGTCGGGCCGCTGTCATATTGGAGCTTCCACTGCTCCGACCACCAATTGTTGTTGTCCGGCGCCGTCGTGCGGTTGGCCGTCGGATAGCCGAACTGATCCTCGACGTTGAGATACCCGTTGTTGGAGCGGTTCTTGATCGATACGAACGACCCGGAGATTACGTTGATCGCCCAATGGCTCGTCGTATTGGTCGACGCGATGTCGGAGCAGACGACCTGCGCCGCGCCGCCGCTGATCTCCATGTATTTGCCGGTCGACTTGTTCTTGATCCGGTAGTAGCCGCCGGACGCGTCCTCGAGGCTCCAGAGGTACGCATCGCCGCTGCCCGTCCCGTAATTCACCCGCGTGCCGCCGTCGTAGAGATATTGGGTCGACAGCCAGCGGCTCGGAAGCTTGTAATACGTCGTACCCGTCGGCGGAGGCGTCGTCGTCGTGCCGTCAACGTCCGTAAAGGTGGACGTGTTCAGCTGCGTCGTATCCGTCGAGGTTACGGCCAGCCCTTTGAGCGTACTGGTGCCCATCGCGATCGTCTGCGGGGTGCCGATCTGCGTCCAACTCGTGCCGTTCGTCGAATAGAAACCCGTGAACACGTTGCCCGCGCGCGTGATCTTCAGCCAGACCGGCGAGAATACGCCGCCTACCTGCACGCCTTGGGCATCCGTGCCCGCCGCGTTCCGGTACACCATGAGCAGCCCGTTCATCGTCGAGAATAGCGAGAACTGGACGGAGCCCGTGGTGTTGTTATTCCGAATCATGATGCCGGTCTTGGCCCACGCTTGCGTATACTGCATCGTTGCGACCTTGGCAACGATGCTGCCGTCGCCGCTCATCGCCGTGGAGGCGAATTGGAACGAATCGTTCTTGCCCCACACGTCGCTGCCGGCGCCTTTCACCGTAAACGTTCCGTTCGTCGTGTTGTAATCCGAGCTTCCCGCTACCCCCGTCGTGCCGATGTCGGCGTTCGACCAGCCGGTCGGCAGCGGCGATGCCTCCGCTACGCCGTAAGCAATCGGCAGCACGGACAAGAGCAGCGCAATCAACAGCAATTTCACCATCGCTTTCTTTCCGCTTAATCGCATTGCAATTTCCATCTCCTCTTCGCAAGAATGGGTTTACAATGGTACCTCGATTCGCGGACACCCCCTCCCGGATACCGAACTCGCATTCAGGATAGCACAGGGGCTTGAAGCGTATAATACGGCGATCTTCCGATTTGTATGGTATTTCCTAAGGACTTTGCGAAGGTACGGTCAGCGTAATCGTCGTCCCTCTCATCTCGCTGCTCTCGATCGTCATGGCCATCTGTTCCTTGTAAATCAGCCTGAGCCGCTGATAGACGTTGCGCAGCCCGATCCCGTTCTCGTCGCTCTGCTCTTTGCCGTATTCCCGCTGCAGGTCGGTTCTCAGATGCTCCAGCGTTTCTCGGTCCATGCCGATCCCGTTATCGGCGATTCTCACCTTCAGATAACCGTTCTCTTCCGATGCCGAGACGACGATGAGACCGCCCTCTTCCCACCCTTGGAAGCCATGCTTGATCGCATTCTCGATGATCGGCTGGAGCACGAACCGCACGATCGGCTTGCCACGCAGCTCGTCCGGCACCTCGTAATTCACCTCGAAGCTGTGGCCGAAGCGAATCTGCTGAATGGTCACGTAATTGGCGACATGCGCCAGCTCTTTCTCCAGCTCCACGATATCCGAACCTTTGGCGATGCTGTAGCGGAACAAGTCCGCCAGCGCGCCGACGATGGCGCTCACCTCGAGATTGCCGCTCTTCATGCTGCGCATGTTGATGACTTCCAGCGTGTTGTACAGAAAATGCGGATTGATCTGCGCCTGCAGCATATCGAGCTCCGCCCTCGTCTTCATGGCGATCAGCTCGTTCTCTTCCCGCATGACCCGGTCCAGCTGATCGATCATCCGGTTGTAGCTGCGCACGATACCGCCGATCTCGGTATGGTCGAAGTCATCCAAGCGCAAGGACAGATCGCCTTCGCCGACCCGAAGCATCGTCTCCTTCAGCCGGTGAATCGGCTTGACCAGTTGTATCGCGATCGCGACCGCCACCACGACGGACAGCAGCAGCACGATGGACGTGAAGAGCAGGAATTGCTCCTGATATTCGCGGTTCTTCTCGAGCACGTCATTGAAGACGAAGCCGATCGTCAGTTTCCAGTCCGTGTTCGGAATGCTGCTGGCGAAATAGTGCTGGCCGGGGGCCTCGCTGATGGTGCGCAGGCGCGACTCGTAGATCGGATGACCCTTGGCGTCGGAGATGACGTACGACGTATTAATCAATCCCGAATCGATATTTTCGAAGATCGACTGCTTCGGAACCATGAGGAGAAACGTGGCCTCCCCGTTAATTCCCGGTCCATCCAGCCGCTTCACGAGCGCCATCGACAACGGATTAAAGACGTTATTGTAATTCGTAATCCAGTACGGCTCGGAACGATCCGTCAAGAAGGCCTTGTCGGTATTGAACGCGCTCTTGTTATTGGAGAAGATGGACGAATAGATACAGTTCCCGTTCTCGTCGAGCAGGACGAAATACGAGATATCGTTAAGCCCCGGAAACATGAGCAGATTCGTCGTAAGCCCGCCCATCAGCAGCGGCGTCGTGTAATTGTTCGTGACGTAATCCTGCAGCTGCCGGCTCGCGGATATTTCCTTCAGGATCGTTTCCGTAAACTGCAGCCGGTTGCGGATGCTGACCTCGGAGAAACTCCCCGTCACGTCGACGGACGCCTTCACCTCGCGCTGAATGTCGTGCTTCGATATCCAGCTGTACAGGATCCCGTCCGCCACGGCCGGGATGCCGACGGCCAAAATCAAGACAAGAATGATCTTGTTGCGCATGGACACGGCGTGAAAGCCCTTCTTGATCAGCCCTTCCGGAAGGGAGTTCAGCAGCCACTCGCTGCTGAGGGTGAAGTTCTTGATCTGTTTGGAAATCATGCGGAACGGCTTGAACACCTGCTTCAAATAGAAATAGCTGAACAGCACGGTGAAGAGCAGCGTGAGAAGCGACAGGACCGCCATCTGGTAGATGCGCTCGTCGCGGAGCATGCTGGCCCCGGCCGCCTTATCCGTGTACACGATGCTCAGCTTGAACGGGAGCAGCTCCTTGATCGCATTGTTGTACGAGGCGGACGGCTTCCGTTCCTTGTCGCCGGGAGAATCGTTCTGTTCGGTCAGCTTGAGCGGATTCGAAGGCGCCGTCGTCCACAGCAGGCGATTGTCCTTGCCGATGACGGAATAATAGGTGCCGTCCGGCGACTTGTCGGGGATGGCCTGCTGAAAGAAACGGTCGCTCAGCACGATCATCGTAAGCACGCCGTTCTCGTTGCCGTTCGAGAAGACGAGCCGGTCCTGGATTTCCGCCATGAACGCCTTCAGCTGCTTGATGTCCGCTTTCTCCAGCATCGGGTTGTCGGTCTTGAAGTACTTGGCAAAGTCCGCCTTCGAATACTTCGTCAGCTGCTCGCGGTCGGGCAATATCAGCTTGTCCAGCCTGGAATAATGCAGCCGGTCTTGATCCAGCAGCGGCAGGTCCGTGAACGAAGCGGATTGGATTTTCTGCACCAGGGAGCGCTGAACGGAGTTTTTCGACAAAAAATAAACCGCCTGCACCGATTCGGTCGAGAGAGCCAGCGTATTGAATTTCTCTTGCAGCTGCCGCATGCCCAAAGCCGCGACGTCCTCGTCGCGAAGCCGCATGAGATTCTTGTAGTAGTCGCTGAACTCCGGCGTTTGGAGGAGCAGCATCAAATTATCGATATCGTTCAATTGAACGAGCACGTTTTGCTGGAATTGGTACAGAATATCCTGCGAGCGTTTCTCGTGCAGCGACTTGTCGATGGTGTTCATGTAGGTCAACCCGATATAGGCCAGCGCAAGCTGCGTAATCAGGGTAAGCGCCGCCGAGAGAATAACAATCCGCCTCGGCGTCGGTCCGAACCGTCTAAGCATGCCGTCTCCCTCCGGGGTTACCTCGTTTTGCTGCGATATTCATGCGGGGTCTTGCCGGTGTATTTCTTGAACACTTCCGTAAAGTACGCCGGATCGGAATAACCGACCTGTTCGACGATTTCATAGATTTTGAGATTCGTGCCGCCGAGCAGCTCCATGGCCCGCTGCAGACGGATGGAAGTGAGATAGCTGAGGAAGGTCTGTCCCGAATTCTTGAACAGCGCGAATAGATGGCTCCCGGAGATATGCACTTGGTCCGCGACCTCTTTCAAGGTCAAACTGCGGTCGAAATGCTCGCGAATATACTGCTTAGCCTGCACTAAGAGCATGCTGACCGGCTCCTCGGCCGATTCGCGGACGCTCTCGGCAACAGCCGCAGCAGCGTTCTGTTCCTTGCTCGCGAGAACGGCCGGGATCGCGCGGCTCGGCAAGGCGTCATGCCGACCGATCGCAAGCGTGCCCGCTTCCGTGCCGGCGGCCAGCGCGCCTAATGCCGTCTGGGCGGATAAGAAAATATCGCCAGGCGATCCTACCGGATGGCCGATGCCTCCGGAGAAAGCCGACTTGAATAACCCTCTATATTTGCGCCACTGCGGCAGCAGCTCGGCAAAATGCGCTTCCGCATCCGGCTTCATGGACAGCACGTACGCATCGCCCGTCTGCCCGTTCACCCAATGGTAGCCAAGCTCCTTGCCTTCCCAGAGGTCGGTCAGAATATTGTCGATCGAGAAGACGAGCAGCTTCCTCTCCCTGTCTCCGATGGCGACTCCCGGCGCGGCCAAACGCTCCGGCCGGAACACGGCGACCGAGTAGCGCTCTCCCTCCAGCAGCACCTCGCCGTCCGAACAGCCCTGCTCCAGGTCAACCTCCGAGAGGCGCTCCTGAAATAAGCGGCGCAGAAAATCGACGCGCAGCACCCGCGTGAGCATTTCCGCCTTGCGCTTCAGAACCGACACGCGGAATTCCGCCTGTTTCTCTTCGCGGAGTCGTCCCACTGCCCGGGTAAACGTATCGTGCAGCATTTGGAATTGAAGCGGCTTGAGCAAATAATCGATCGCGCCGAACTGCAGCGCTTTCTGCGCATATTCAAAATCGCTATAGCCGGAAAGAATAACGACGCGGATGAACGGATAGCGTACATTCAATGCATTCATCAGCTCGATGCCGTCCATGAACGGCATGCGAATATCCGTGACGACGAGGTCCACAGGATGCTCCTCAACGAATTGAAGCGCTTCCAATCCATGCGAGCACATGCCTGCCACCTCGATATCGACATTATTCCAGGCCCACGAGGCAAGGCCTTCGCGAATCTCTTTCTCGTCATCTACGATCAGCAATTTGTACACGTTGTGATCCTCCTGCCCGTTATGGTGCCAGTAAGTAACAGCAATGATGGTCTAGTTCCAGTTTACTGCTGTCCCAAGAAATCGACAAGGCATTGCTTGGAAATGGCCCGGGTTTTCGCAGGATATCGCGTAATTCTACATTTCTCGTTAAGCATCGCTCACCGGAAAAGCCAAATTGGGCGTTCGCGGCGCCGATTTTCGGCTTTCATTGCCATGCGCGGCCGGGACGGCGCTGCTTCACATCCAGGCTCACAGCCCCTCGCAGCAAAGAATGTGCCGCTCGAACTTCCCTTTGCGCACGACGCACCGGTCCGCGATGCGCAGGCCGGCCTCCGCGATGGCCTCGTCGATCGTCTCCGTCGTGACAATGACGATTCTGCGCGCCAAGCGGCGGGCGCTGCGAAGCATCGCGAGGCGTTCCTCGTCCGGCAGCACGGAGCACAGATTATACGGCAAGTCGAGAATCGCCGCGTCGTAAGGCCCTTCTTCCCCGGGCTCAAGCGTCGTCATGTCCGCGCGCCGCACGACGTCCGGCATGCCGAAATGCGCTAGATTGACGCGCGCTCCCTTCAAGGCAAGCGGGTTCAGATCATACCCGACGATATCGATGCCCATCGACATCGCCTCGATCAGCACCGTGCCGATACCGCAGCAGGGGTCGATGACGCGCATGCCTTCATCGATAACGGGTACCGCAATGTTCGTCGCCGCCCGCGCGAGCCGCGTGCCAAGCGCCGTGGAATACGGCTGCGGCTTGGCGTTATGCTTCAGCCAGAGCGGCTCGCTGGCCGTATATTCGCCGAACCAATACCGCCCCCGTACGTAGGCGGCGCCGAACAGACGGTCAGGCCTGCGCATCTCCGCTTTCCCTTGGATCGCCCAGCCGATCTCTTTCTCGACGGCCAGCTGCCGCTCGTAATCCAGATCGCCGCAGACGAACGTTATTTTGAAGGTTGCGCCGTCCAGTCGGACGGCGTTTCCCGCTTGGCCGGCGATGTCCGCGGGCGTGTCCCCCGTCAACAGCACCTTCAGCCTGCCGCGAAGGAACGGGCTTCGGCTGGGATCGACGTTTTTACCGATAATCACACAACCGGAATCTGCTTCCAGGCCGAATAAGGCACGCATCTCCATGCCGAATAACTGCTGTTCGTCTTCATGCGAGGCTGCCGGATAGAGATAGCGTTCGTTTTCTATCATTTTCATATTCCCACCCGCTAGTTTCCCGTGTTTCGATAGGTTCGAAAGAGGATGGATTGGTTGTAATTGCCGAAGCCTTCGCCATAGATGGTCAAGCCGCCGACATGTTCGGCATGCTCGGGCACGGCAAGACGGAGCGTCCAGTCGTTGCGGGACATGACGATATCCTGCAGCGTCACGCCGGACAAGCGCTGGCCGTCGATAAAGGTACCCGCGCCCGTGATGCGGATGACCTTCAGCCAGCCGTATTGATTGACGGTCCACCAGGACGGCGTAAGCCTTCCCCGGCCTTCGCCGGAATCGCCGGGACTCGTCCATACGCCGAGCAGCGTGTCATTCAGATAGAAATGGATATCCGATGGCCAGTCCGCCCGAACGCCGGGCGCTTCCGAGCCGATCTCGAGCGAGATCTCGATCTCCTCCAGCGTCTGGCCGGCAAGCACGTAATTGGGGATCCGATACTCCACGTATCCTTTGCCGAACCAGAGGATCTGCGCATGCATGCGTTCCGGCTCCATGAAATACCGGGGGTCGTCGAACTGCCCGATGATCCGCTCCGTCGAAGCGAGCCCGCAGGTCGGAAATACCTCGAAATCCGTATAGTGGCCGACAGGCAAGGAAACCTCCTGGTACTCCCGCCTCTCTATCGCCACCTGCGGGATGGTAAGCTCCACTCCGCTGACGGCCAGCGAACAGATCTTGTGCGTGCCGCCGCCGCGGCGGACAAGCTTCGTCTGAATCAAGCCGCCCTTCTCCAGCTTCTTCGTATGCATCGTCACGATCGCGCTGCTGAGACCGAGCGCCGCCGCAAGCTCCTTCACGTTCATCGGCTGCCCGGACAGCAGCTCCAGGATGCGCAGGCGCACGTCGCTCGCGAGCGCTTCGTAAAGCGGAAGCCATTGCCGATCCAAATTCGCGCGTATCATCCTCTTCACTCCGTTTTCCGTTCAAGTTGGTTAACCATTATATTAATTCAATCCCATCAGAAAGAAAAGCTTGCACGCGGCCGCGGAGATACGGTTTAATAGGGTTGTAATCGCTGTTATGTTAATTAATTAATAACAATGTTAATTTAACTACGAGGTGAACGATGATGTCAATGAAAGCGAAAATGATCGTGGATAAGGATTTTACGATCGGCGAGGTCGATAAGCGGATATACGGCTCGTTCATCGAGCATCTGGGACGCGCGGTTTACGGCGGCATCTATGAGCCGGAGCATCCTTCGGCCGACGAGCAGGGCTTCCGGGGCGACGTGCTGGAGCTGGTCAAGGGCATCGACGTGCCGATCGTTCGGTATCCCGGCGGCAACTTCGTCTCCGGCTACAATTGGGAGGACGGCGTCGGACCGGTCGAGCTGCGTCCGAAGCGGCTCGATCTGGCATGGCGCACCGTGGAGCCGAACTTAATCGGCCTGAACGAGTTCGTCGACTGGTGCCGCAAAGCGAATACGGCGCCGATGATGGCGGTCAACCTGGGAACGCGCGGACCCGAAGAAGCCCGCCAGCTCGTGGAATACAGCAATCATCCGTCCGGCTCCTACTGGAGCGATCTCCGTGCGCAGCATGGGTATACGCAGCCCCACGGCATCAAAACCTGGTGCCTCGGCAACGAAATGGACGGCCCTTGGCAAATCGGCGCCAAAACCGCCGCGGAGTACGGCCGGATCGCCGCCGAGACCGCCAAGGTCATGCGCTGGGTCGACCCTTCCATCGAGCTGGTCGCCTGCGGCAGCTCCAGCCTCCATATGTCCACGTTCCCGGAATGGGAGCGCACGGTGCTCGACCATTGCTACGACGAGGTCGATTTCTTGTCGCTGCACCAGTATTATGGCAACCGCGATAAAGATACGGCGAACTTCCTGGCCCAGTCCATGGGCATGGACAGCTTCATCCATACCGTCATCGCGACCTGCGATTATATGCAGGCGAAGAAACGGAGCAAGAAACGG
This sequence comes from Paenibacillus sacheonensis, assembly GCF_009909195.1. GTDB lineage: Bacteria > Bacillota > Bacilli > Paenibacillales > Paenibacillaceae > Paenibacillus_Z > Paenibacillus_Z sacheonensis. The sequence goes on along the minus strand of NZ_JAAAMU010000021.1, from coordinate 23,414 downwards.
ATTCACCTCTCCTTCGACGAGTGGAACGTCTGGTACCATTCCAACGACGCCGATTCCCGCATCGAGCCATGGTCGATCGCCCCTCCGCAGCTCGAGGACGTCTACAACCACGAGGACGCGCTGCTCGTCGGAAGCATGCTGATCAGCCTCTTGAAACGCGCGGACCGGGTGCGGATGGCCTGCATGGCGCAGCTCGTGAACGTCATTGCGCCGATCATGACGTCCAATGGCGGCGGTGCGTGGAAGCAGACGATCTATTATCCGTATATGCATGCCAGCATCTTCGGCCGCGGAACGGTACTGGTGCCGCTCGTGACCTCGCCGAAATACGACGCAAAGGACTACACCGACGTTCCGTATCTCGACGCCGTCGCGGTGCATCATGAAGCAGCCGGCGAGGTGGTCGTCTTTGCCGTCAACCGCCATCTCGGCGAATCGCTGCCGCTGGATATCGACCTCCGGAGCTTCGGCGAGTTCCGCGTGCTGGAGCACATCGTACTGGAAAGCGACGATCTCAAAGCGGCCAACACCGAGGATGCGCCGAATCGCGTCGCCCCGCATGCCGGCGGCAATGCCGCAGCGGACGGCAGCACCGTTCAAGCCATGCTCGGCAAGGCTTCTTGGAACGTGATTCGCTTGAAGCTGGCTTGACGATGGTTGGGTGATGGCGGCTTTGGCTTGATGCTGGTTGAAGTGATTCGTCGAAGAGCCCGGTGCAGAAGCACCGGGCTTTGAGCATTTTCACTATAAAAGTCGGAGTAGATTAGCGAACATGGAGAGGCGTATAATTAATTTTAGTGAAACCTAGTTTCGTATAATGAAACTAGAATGCAATTTAACAGGGAGGTAACGCCAATGAGCTTCTCATTCATCGGAATCGACCATGTGCAGCTTGCCGCTCCGGAGGGCTGCGAGCCGGCAGCCCGGGAATTCTTCGGCACCATGCTGGGTTGGCCGGAAATTCCGAAGCCGGAGCCGCTTCTGCAGCGAGGCGGAGCGTGGTTCCAATGCGGCGCGCAGCAGGTCCACGTCGGCGTGCAGCGGGACTTCGTTCCGGCGACGAAGGCGCATCCGGCTTTTATCGTAAGCAGCCTCGACGGGCTCATCCGGCATCTCGAAGGACGCGGCATCGCCATAACGCTGGACGATGCCAGGGATACCGAAGGCGTCCGCCGTTTCTTCCTGAATGATCCCTTCGGCAATCGGCTGGAATTCATGGAGTAAAACTCCCTCTTATTCCAATTTACGCTAGAATGTTTCTTGTCGTAAACCATTCTACTACAAGGGGCATTCCTATGAGCGAATTCAGCGAAAGCTAAAGGCAGCTTTTCCAACCCTGCAAACCTCTACAGCGCGGAATTCGTGCCTGCTAGGCAGCTTTAGAGAGGCCAGTCCGCCCTCAGGCGGAGCTTTCCTTTTGCGGGAATTCTCTAGCTCGGCACTCACGCCGTGCGCAATTCTCTCCCCCCGGCACTCACGCCGCTCCCCGCAGCAGCACGCTGAACCGCACGCCCTCCGGCGTGTTCCCGATCCGGTACTTGGCGCCATGGGCATCCAGCACCTTGCTCACGATATACAGCCCGAGCCCGCTGCCGCCCGTCGAACGGCTGCGCGACTGCTCCTCGCGGAAGAACGGTTCGAACAAGCGGGGCAGCTTCGACTCATCCAGCTGCACGCCGGTGTTCAGCACCTCGAGCCTATACCGCAGCAGCGGTTCTTCCATCCCCTCGTCCGCCGCCAACCCGCCGTCACGGCCAGCCGGCTTCACGCCAGTATACGTTACGCCATCCGGCTCCGAGCCGTCGAATGCGGCGCCTGTACCCACGGACGCCCGCTCCGGCACAAGCCCGATCCGCTCCGCGCCCTCGTTGCCCAGGCGTTCTTCCGCAAGACGTACGTACACCCGCTCGCCGTCGCCCGAGTACTGCACCGCATTCGTAATAATATTCGATACGGCCTTCGCGATCAGCCGCTCGTCGGCGACGATCATCGCCTCTTCGGGCAGCTCGCAGGCGAGCTCCATATGTTTGACGCCGGCGAGATAGCTCATGTTGTTCATGGCTTCCCGAACGAGCTCCGTCAGATCCACCTTCCGCATGAGCGGCCGGAAGTCGCGGCTCTCCAGCTTCGACAGCTCCAAAATCTCGTGCACCAGCTTGTCCATATCCTGCATGATCGTATAGGACTTGCGCAGATACGTGTCGCGGTCGCGGAACGGACCGACATTGCCGATCATCGCCTCGAGCTGGCCGCTGACCGCCGTAATCGGCGTCTTCAGCTCATGCGAGATCGTCGCCACGAACTCGCGCCGCTTGGCCTCCTGCTCGCGCTCCCGCTCGATGTCGCTCTTCAGCTGCGCGTTGGCGCCCTGCAGCTCGCCCATCGTCGACTGCAAATTAACCGCCAGCTTGCTCAAGCTGAGCGACAGCTCGCCGAGCTCGTCGCGCGACTTCAGCGCGGGCTCCGTCGCCGTGAAGTCCAGCCGCGCCAGCCGATGCGCTACGCCATTCAGCGACAACAGCGGCCGGGCGATCAACCGGGCGTAGATAAACGCGCCGCCGATCGCGATCAACAGAATCGGAATGAGCATATACGGCAGGAAGAGCAGGATGACGCCCGCCGCTTCCCCGATCGGCTGCAGCGGCGCATCCACGTACAGCGTGAACGATTCATCGCTCTCGGCGAACGAGATCTTCCGCTCCGAGCTCAGAATATCCCGCTGATTGCCGCCTGCCTTCGACATGCCGCGGACCAACGCGCCGTCACGCCCGTCCACGAACCGGCCGGTTTCCATTTGCTTGCGCAGCAGCGGATAATCGCCCGCTGCCGCGCCTTCGGATAACCAACCCTTGAAGGAACGAAAATTCGGCGGGATGTAATAGCCGCCCCCGTCCTTATCGCGCAGCATCATGGCGGCGTTATGCTCCTGCCCGAACTGGGCGATCAGCGGCAGCGCCTGTTCCGCCGGCAGCCCGTCTACGCCGTGCACCAGCTCGCTCATCCCGCTCTCCAGCCGGGACTGCTTGATCGTCTTATAATAGCCCGGAAGCATGAAATAGAGCGTCAGATAGATGAGTAGGGACGAGACGACGAGCAGCGCCGTCGTAACGAGAAAGATCTTGAAGCGAATGCCCCTGCGCCGGATCATCCGCCTACCCCCGCGAGCTCCGACTCGAGCGAGTAGCCGACCCCTTTAACCGTGCGGATAATGGAAATGCCGAGCTTCTTGCGAATGTTCTTGATATGCGCGTCCACGATCCGGGAATCCCCGTAATAATCGTAGCCCCAGACCTTGTCCAGCAGCATGTCGCGCGTCATGATCCGGCCGGCGTTATGAATGAGCGTGTGCAGAATGTCGAACTCCTTCGTCGTCGTCTCCACGATCTTGCCGTCGACGAAAACCTTGTACGCATCCGCATCCAACCGCAGCCGGCCGCCCCACAGCTGCTCCCCGGCAAGCGCGCCGCGCGAGCGCCGCAGTACCGCTTCCACGCGCTTCATCAGCACGTGAAACGAAAACGGCTTCGTAATATAATCGTCCGCCTCTTCCTCGAACGCCCTCAGCTGGTCCTTCTCCTCGGCGAGCGCGGTCAGTACGATAACCGGCGTGTTCCCTTTCTCGCGAATCCGCCTGCACACCGAATAGCCGTCCATCGTAGGCAGCATTAAATCGAGAATGACGAGATCGTATGTACCGGCCTGGAACTTCTGCCAGCCTTCCAGCCCGTCCCCCGCTACGTCGACTTCATACGGCTGGGCTCGCAGAAACTCCGCGATAAGCTCCTGAATGTAGTGATCGTCCTCGATGACAAGAATAGCCGCGGGCATAGGCAAACAACCCCCATTGAATTAGATAGGCTAAGTGTAACCCGCGATTCTGAAACCGAACTGAAACGAATCTGAAAATCAGATGAAAACGCAAAAAACCACCTGCGAGGGCCGCAGATGGTCAACGTTCATTTTAAGCGAAACACAGCGCCGCTTCCCGCGAGCGCACGGCTATTCCTAGCGGCCGCTGCCGTTCGCCAGCTTCTCCTGCGCCATCCGCACGAGTTCCTTGACCATTGCGCCGCCGATCTGCCCTCCGATCTGACCCATCGACTCCGTGGAAGCATTGCCGTTATAGCCGTGTTCCAGCGGAATGCCGAGCGACTGCGCCACTTCGAATTTCACGTCGTCCGGCCGGCCGGGATTGACGACGAATCCTTCCCGCCGCATCACTTCCGCCTTGAACGCGCTCATCGCGGCACCCGCGCCTGCAACGAGATGTTTCCTCCGACTGCGTCTTGCCATCTGCCATCGCCTCCTCAAGACTATCTAGGAGTACGTTCCCCGAACGGAGGCGATGTTATGCAGCGGTCAATTCGCCAATCCGAACTCGGATCGGCAGCGGCAGCCGTTAATCGAACCAGCCTTTCACTTTAAACCAGGCATACATCAAGACGGCCAGCGCCGCCATGACGAACAGCACGCCGAAGTACCCGCCGTGCCACGTCAGCTCGGGCATATAACTGAAATTCATGCCGTAGATGCCAGCGATAAACGTCAGCGGCATGAAAATGACCGTAATGACAGTCAGCGTCTTCATAATCGTATTCATTCGATTGCCGCTGAGCGACATGTAATGATCGCGAAGATCGGAGGTCATCTCCCGGTTGGAATCGATGATTTCGGACAGCTTCAGCAGATGATCGTAGATATCGGTAAAAAAGAGATGAAAATGGCGCAGGTCCTCGATCCGCTGCGTATTGAGCACGCGATAAAGCAGTTCCCGCATCGGAACGACCGTCTTGCGCAGCTTCAGCAGCTTGTTGCGGATCTCGAACACTTGGGCGAGCTTCTGCTGGATGCCCTGCTCCTGCGGACCGGTCTCGAATTCCAAGATCTGATCCTCGATCGCCTGGGCGGCAGGAAAATATTCATCGACCAGCTCGTCGATGACCGTGTAGGCGGCATGCAGGCAGCCATGCGCCTCCTTGTGCGGCTTGTGAAGAACCTTCTCCCAGGCACGATCCAGCTCATGGCGCGGGTGCAGATGATAACTGACCAGATAGTTCGGTCCGATGAACAAGTCGACCTCCTGCGCCTGCAGCGTGTCTTGGGACATGGCATGCACGACGAGGAAATGCACGTCGTCGTAATGATCCATCTTAGGACGCTGCAAATAAAACAGGCAATCCTCGATCGCAAGCGGATGAAAATGAAAATAACTGTCCAGCAGCTTCGCTTCCTCGGACGAGGGCGAGCTGAAATCCGCCCAGTACCATCTGACCTTATGGCCGGCCAATTCGCCCAGCGAAGACAATTGCAGAACTTGATGGTCGTCCGTTACGGCTAAAATTCGTATCATAATCCAGGCACTCCGTCTTTTCGATTCATTTTGGCATGATTATTGTAGATAGTTTAGCATGTTGGAATTCGCCGACGCAAAGTAGGACGGAAGGGCAAAGGACTCAGATACCCGGTTGGACCGCATCGGCCGGCGCCGGCTCCTCTTCGCTTAGATACGTGAACGCGAAATTCAAGACCTGGCTGCTGTCCGTCGAAATGACGATGCGCGTGTTCGGATAGTGCGCGATCAAATCGTCCCATGCGTCCTTCCCCGCAGCGTCCTTATAGGTACGCTTCAGCGAAAGCGAGGTCACGCCGGCTCTGATCGCAGCGTCGACCATGGCTTCCAATGCGGCGGGGCTGTCCACGGTCAAGCCGTTAACCGTATGGTAATTGAACGTGCGCGCGGTCGCCTGCGGCAGCTTGTCGGTCCATATATGATCGCGCCGAAGCTCCTCGTCCGTAACGTTGAAATACCCGTAAGCGAGCCTGCCCTCTTGGTCCGGCACGGGATCATCCCACGTCACGTCCAAGTTGTAATAGGCGTCCCCGATCTTCACTTTGTTCCATGCATGCGGTCCGTCATTGGCCGAGCCTCTGACGTAATAGGCTTCGATGCCGGCCATCCGCAGCAGCAGCTGCGCCGTATACGCATAGCCCTGGCACACCGCGATACCGTTCGTAAGGAGGCCGTACATCGTATAAGAATCGGCCGGAACCGTCCCCCGCTGGAAATTGGCGTAATCATAGGCGGTGTGGAGCACGATGTAATCATGAATGGCCAGCTCGCGCTCGAAATCCGTCATGCTGGGCTGAATGATCGCCGCCAATATGGCGCGCGCCTGCTCGTCCACCTTCCTCGCCCGCTCATCCTTGATGACGACCGGTTTGGCCTGGAGCGCAGCGCTGATCAGATCCGATTCGTTCCGGACGAAGTAGCGGCCGAACTGTTCGAAAATCCGATAGACGAGCACGATCGACTGCTCCCGCGTCGTCGTCGCCTTCGGCAGAAATCTTGCGTATGTACCCGTTCCGTCGCCCTTCATCAAACCGTTCGCGGTCAGCAAACCGACGGCCTCGGCCGACCAAGCGGCCAGCTTATTCGCGTCGGCGAAGACGGGAATCTTGCCTCTGCCGGCGGAGAGCTCGTCTCCGAAGCCGGACGCCGCAAGCGTGTTATAAAGCATGACCGCCAGCTGCTCCCGGGTGATCGTCGCTTTGGGAGAGAAGGTGCCTGCCCCGGTTCCTTTCACGATGCCGAGCGCGTAAGCCTTCAGTACGGCCGGGCTGCTCGTATCCTTGAACGGATCGTTGGCCGGCAGCCCTGCCTTCTCGTCGGTCAGCACTTCGTACAGCTGCACCGCCATATCGCTGAATTCCTGCCGCGTCAGCGCTAATTGATAGCTGTTCGTCAATCCGTGGGGAATCAATCCGCTCGAGATCGCCGCATCGATCTCCTGTTTGGCCCACGCGCTGGGCGCCCCCATCGCCGCCGCCTCGGCCGGCCTCGTTATCCAACTTATCTGACCTGCCAGCAACGCCATAACTACGACTAGTGCAATCCTTGATTTCCGCATCTTGTTCCGTGACCCTCCCGACTGGCGCTCGTTAATGCAGCCTTAATCCTATGATTCTTCAAATTAAGCTTGATTCTAGGAAGCTATTTCAAAATAGTAGTTTAACATATTCATGTACACTTTTTACAAGAACTTGAACCATTTGCCATCCCCGTATATGACGCTCCGCGCAGTCGAAAGTTGCTTGGCTGCATGCAAAAAAACCTCGAAACGACCGGAAATCCGGATGTTTCGAGGTTGGGCCATAGGAGACTGCATGCCTAGTATTTTAGAATGTTCAGAACGCCCGCCACTGTTCCTCTCTCCTTAAAGCCAGCCGCTCTTCTCCGCAATGCTGATCGCATCGATCCGGTTCTTGGCCTCCAGTTTCTGAATCGCCTCGGACAAGTAGTTGCGCACCGTGCCCGCCGACAAGTAGAGCCTGCCGGCGATGTCGCCCGCGGAGAGTCCTTCGGCCGCCAGCCGCAGCACCTCGCGTTCCCGCTCGGACAGCGGATTCTCGCTGTCGAAGAGCGACAGCGCCAGCTCCGGACTGACGGCCCTGCCGCCTTTGTAAACGGTCCGCAATGCGGCGCCCAGCTCATCGATCGGCGAATCCTTGAGCAGGAAGCCGCGTGCGCCGGCCTTGAGCGCGCGTTGAAAATACCCCGAGCGCGAGAAGGTCGTCAGAATAACGACCTTGCATGCATGATTCATCTCTTTGAGCTTCTCCGCGACGTCCAGTCCGCTCATATGAGGCATTTCGATATCCATCACGCAAATATCCGGCTGTAATCGTTGAATGCAGTCCAGCGCCTGAAGCCCGTCGGCCGCCTGAGCCACGACTTCGATATCGTCTTCCAAATCGAGCAATGCGCTCAGCGCGCCCCGCAGCATCCCCTGATCTTCCGCCACGACGACTTTCATCGCTCCCCCTCCTTCTCCGCTCCGTCCCCAATTCATATTCACAAGGGTATACTCCTACTCGGTTTTCCCTGCTTTGTGCACGATCGGCACCGTAAATACGATCCGCGTTCCTTGCCCGGACTCCGCCGTCTCGGCCTTCATCTCGCCTTCGATTAACTTCAGCCGGTCGCGCATGCCCTTCATGCCGTTGCAGCTCCCTGCCGCGGCCTGTTCCGACTTCGCGAGGCCGATGCCGTTATCCTCGACCGTGAGCCGAAGGCTGCCCGGATCGCGCCGCAGCCCCACCGTACACGATCGAGCCTGACTGTGCTTCACGACGTTCGTGACCGACTCCCGCAGGCACATGCCGAGTATATTATCGATCAGCGGCGAAGGGATCGCGCCGTCAAGATCGCCCCGCTGCTCCAGCACGATGCCGGCAGCGGCCAGAATCTGCTTGGCGTGGTCGACCTCCAGACGAACCGTGACCGCGTTCATGCCCGACACGAGCTCCCGCACCTGCTTAAGCGCGGCGCGCGACGTCGCCTGGATATCCTTGACCTCCTGCACGGCGCGCTCCGGATGCTTGGCGATCAGCTTCTCGGCCAATTCGCTCTTCAGCGTAATGAGCGACAGCGTATGGCCCAGCGTGTCATGCAGATCCCGCGAGATGCGCTGCCGCTCCTCGTTCTTGGACAGCCGCGCGATCTCTTCGTTCGCCAGCGTCAGCTTCTTCCGGATTTCTTTCGACCGCTGGCCCAGCTGCATGCCGACCGGGATGATCAGCATGACGACCATGGCGGGGAATAGCTGCACGAGCAGCTCGTGGTCGTCATATATACGATAATATACGACGTCGAAAACCATCAGCCCCAACATCGCGCCGTAGCCGGCATACATCTCCCAGCGTCGCTTCAGCAGGCCGATAAGCGGCGCCGCATAGAAGGTCATATAGATCCCGCTGGCGTCGAAGGTGAGGCAGAACGCAAGCACGATGACCAGCAGTCCGATTACCGCGGCCAGCCGCGCACGCTGCAGCACGTACCCGCTCACGTAGAGCACGATGAACACGACCATGACGAGCAGCCCCTCGATCAGCTGAAGCGTCGGAAGCTCCAATAAAGCCGTGAGCGGAAAGGCAAGATAAACCAGCCAAACCAACGAAAAAACGAGAGGCGGTCCCTGAGCGGACCGCCTGTTCCATTTGCGCATGGAGTTACACCGCTTCCTGCTTTTTCATGATATAGGATGATAATACCATGAACACGATCACGTAAGCAGCCAGGATTCCGACGCCGGTCCAATCGAGCGCGCCTCCCCCGAGCATATTCCAGGCGCCTTGGCCAAGCCGGTACGTCGGCAGCGCTTTGGCGATATCCTGCATCGTCGACGACATCGTCGAGATCGGCATCCACAAGCCGCCGAGGACGGACATCCCCATGTACACGATCATGCCGATGACCTGCACCGCATCCGCATTGCGCATCGAGCCGAACAACGTGCCGAGCGCCATGAAGGACATGCCGCCGACCCAGATCCATGCGCCGCACGACAACCAAGTGGAGACGGGCAGATCGATATGTTTGCCGATGCCGCCGATCAGGAACATCATGACGACGATGAAGAGGTTAATGACCGCCTGCGCGCCGATCTTGGATACGATGTACGCCCAGGAAGGGAGCGGCGTAATCTTGAGCAGCCGGATCCAGCCTTGGGAACGCTCTCGGGACAGCCGCTGGCTGAAGGTCGTGAAGCTTGCGCCGATAATGCCGTAACAGGTCATGGACATCAAATAGTAGGACGTGAAATCCACGCCTTCGACCTTCTCGCCGCCGACCGCGCTGGAGAACAGGAAGAAAAAGAGTACCGGCATGATGACCGAAAATATGACAAACCGCCGATTGCGGATCGTCCGCAGCAATTCCGCTTTGCATTGGGCGATCGTTGCCCGAAGCATCGTTTGATTCATTTGTGTATTCATCCCCTAATTCATAATGGTATATGCGGTTTATCCGCCTTGCTTAATTCGCTTGCTGAACGAGCGCTTGGAACGCGTCTTCCAGGCCGCCGGTCGAGATTTCGATATCGCGCATGTCGAAGTTTTCTAGTACGAGCGCCTTGATGAGCGCATCGGTATCGTTGCTGAACACTTTCACCTGGCGTCCGCTCCACTCCACGTCGGTGACGCCCGGCAGCCTGTGCAGCGCGTCCGTCGTCACCGTCGGCCCCGCCACGAACGTGACCATGCGTCCCGTCGTCTCGGACTTGATCTCGCCCGGCGTGCCGTCGGCGATGATCTTGCCGTTGTTGATGACGACGATGCGATCGGCCACGCTGTCCGCTTCGTCCAGGTAGTGGGTCGTCAGCACGATCGTCCTTCCCTTGCCGGCCATCGCGCGCACCGTTTCCCAGAACAGCTGGCGGGACGTGACGTCCATGCCGACCGTCGGCTCGTCGAGGAAGATGACTTCGGGATCGCCCGCAAGCGCCAGCGCGAAGTTGAGGCGGCGCTGCTGCCCGCCGGAAAGCGACGATGCCATTTTGTTCTTCTCGGACTCCAGATTGGATACCTTCAATAAGTAATCCAGGTCCAGCGGACGCTCATAATAGCTGCGGAACAGGTTGATGCTCTCGCCGACCTTCAATCCTTCGATGACGCTCACGTCCTGCAGCATCGCGCCGATGCGGTCGCGGACGCGGGCATCGCCGGGGTCGCCGCCGAGCAGCTTCACGGTTCCTTTCGTCGGCTTGTGCAGGCCGAGAATCATGGATACCGTCGTCGTCTTGCCCGCTCCGTTCGGGCCGAGCAGCGCGACTACCGTGCCTTCCGCGATGGACAACGTCAAGTTGTCGACGGCCTTCTTATCCTTATAGATCTTGCTTACACCGTTTAACTGAATCGCCGCTTTCATGCCGTTCACTCCTGTCGTCTGACTTCTATTTACATTTTACTTGGCAGGGCCGCGGGTCGGTATGCATGAATGTAATGCGTTTCGTATGACAAATGTCATTTTGACGTCGCGCCGCGTTAAAGGAACTGTAACTTGACAGGTTACAATTAAACGTGTATACTCTGTAGTTATATCGAGTGTAACCTCTAGTTTTTTCCTCAGATTGATTGTGATTTACCCTCCATGAATCACCACAGTTATTCCTTTTAAACACGGCTGCTTGAAGGAACACGGATTCACACTGGCGCGGTCGAGGAACCGCAAGGACGATAGAGAGGTTAGGGCTTTCGTTGCTTTCGTGCATGATGTAACATGAACGCAGGAAGACATTGGCGGTTACGCTTATTATACAGGGCAGTGCTGCAAGAATACCGGCGCTAGGCCCCGCTTACACAAATAGACCCCCGCTTCGGGATGAAGCGGGGGTCGTCCAATTTCTGCGGTCTTTTTCTATATAAGGCTTTACACGGGCTTCTGCAAAATCGTCGTCCCGTCTCCCCGTTCCATGCTGATCCACGCCAGGCCCGCCGCCATGAATACGCCGCCGGCCAGTTGCCAGGCGCTGATCGATTCATCGAAGAACAAGTAACCCGCCGCTACGGCGAACGCCGGCACGAGATACCGGAAGAAGTTCGCGCGCGTCGCCCCGATCCGAAGCATGCTCGCGTTCCACGCGGTAATGGCAAAGACGGTGCAGACGAGCACGTTGAATGCAATGGCCGTATATTCGTCTCCGCCGAGCGCGCTCCAATCCACTTTGCCCCAGGACGGAATCGTGAGCGGCAGCATGAACGCCACCCCGAAGACGGTGTACCACGTACTGACGAACAAGGGGGAGTATTGCCGCATGAGCGGCATGCAGGCCAGATTGAACAAAGCTCCGATGATGCTCACGGCAAACGCCAGCACGTTCCCGACCATATTGTCCGAAGAGACGTCCAAGCCTGCCCCTCCGCCCAAGATAATGAAGCATACGCCGACCATGGCGGCGATCCCGCCGATCGCCAGACGGGACGTGATCCGCTCGCGCAGGAAGAACGGACCGAACAGCGCGGCGAAGATCGGCCAAGGCGCGACGTTGAGCAGCGACGCATTCGCAAGCGTCGTATATTTAATGGAATACATGACCATGATTTCAAGCCCGGTTATGCCGAACAATCCCATCAGGGCGAGCCGCGGCACCATCTTGAACGGGAGCCCGATCCGGCCCTCCTTCAGCTTCAATATCAGGAAGAAGAACGGCAGCGCCAGCGAGAAGCGCAAAAAAGCGAATAACTCGGGATCGAACGTCTCCATTCCTTTGCGCGATACGCCGAAATTCGCTCCCCAGATCGCGGCGCAGACCGCCAATCCGATATAGTACATCCATTTGCGTTCCTGCTTCATTGATTATCGGTTCCCCATTCCAATCATGGTCTCTTCTGTCGTTCGACCTCAGTGTGCAGGATTCCAGGCGGAAATACAATATAAAAAAATCGGCGTCCTCCTAGGGCAGCCCGGGCGATTCAATCTATGGTTACGGAAGATTTGAACAAGGGCAGCGACCAGTCGACCCACTCCATCTCTTCCTTGATGATGCGCACCTTGCGCTGGTAGAGCAGGTAGCGCCCGAACTGCCTGGAAGCCAGATCGGTTACGGGGATGCCTTCCTCTTCGTCCATCAGCTTGATTTGAGCCTCCAGGCGGGTAAGCCGCGCGAGCAGCGCATCCCGCCTCTCCAGGAAGAGCCTTCTCGCCGTCTCCGGCTCCATGACGCCGATGGCGTACACTTTAATAAGAAACTCATCGCGCTCCTGATATTCCATCGGGGGCTGCTCTCGAATCCACTGCTGCAGCTTGGCCGTGCCTGCGTCCGTGATGCTGTACACCTTCTTGTCCGGCTTCCCGGTTTGGCAGATCAGCTCGAACGTGACCAGGCCCCCTTGCTCCAGCTTTCCGAGCAGCGGATAGATCTGGCTGTGCTGCGCCTGCCAGAATAACTGCAGCAGCTTCGTCAGCTCGTAGCCCGTGCAGGGCTTGCGCGTCAGCATGCTGAGCAAGGCGTTGGATAGTGAGTTCAGTGCGTGCATGTTGCGTAATCCCCCTAGACATCTCTCTTTTGCCCAAATCGTATCATAAATCAACCGCAGCGCCTATCCTTGCCGTATACTTGGCGCCTCCTCATTGCCATGGTTGCGCTTTCTTGCTAAGATGAAATGAAGAAGGCCATGAGATGTGCTAGGCTTGCAGGCAATCCCGCACGATACGGAACAGCGCTCCTGTCACCGGTTCTGCGGTCAAACGAGGTGTAGGGCATGAACAAGGTCGAGGCGGAATTCAGCAATTTGGTCAAAGCTTACCGCAAGCGGCATATGGGCAAAGGGCCCGGCCGCATTACGACGACGTTCTGCAGGAACTGGGCGATCTGCGAGATGGAAGGCAATCTGTCGCCGGTGGAGAAATTTATCGCGACGGCGAACGACGGCAAGCAGATGCTGCGCGAAGCGCGCACGCAATGGGTAAAGGAAATTTACCGCAGCCACCCTCCGCTCGAGATGGAAGCACTGGTCGGCGCGCAGTATGTCGAGCTGTTCGTGGATATTGATATCGATAAAGATTTCGGCATGTCGATCTTCGTGTTCGATCAAGATATCGAGCGCAAATTCGGCAGCAGCCGCTGATGGTTTGAACGTGTTGGCGCTTGGCAGCGAACCTGCGAGAGACTAACCGCGTACGAGACGACTTTTTCTTGGCTTATGAAATGCCGGCTTCCCTAAACAGGGGCCGCATCCGATTTCATGGGGAAGAAAAATCCGCCTCGGCGCGGTTTTTTGTTTCTCTCGGTCCGCCAGCCGCAGGCGTCCCGCGAATCGGAGGAGGTACGTTCCATGGGGAAAACGAAGCATACGGGGCCGATCAAGCTGCCCTCCCGTCCGGATCCCAAGCTTTGGGTGAGCAAGATGCCGTTCGGACTCGGCAAAGTAAAGCCGCACCATATCCGCGACACGCTGAAGGTGATGGCGGAGAATCGCGATAATCTGCCTTACGCCTACCGCATCCTGACGCAGGGCGTATGCGACGGCTGCGCGCTCGGCGTATCCGGGCTCTACGACCAGACGCTCGCCGGACCGCATGTGTGCACGACGCGCCTGAACCTGCTGCGCCTGAACACGATGCCGGCCATCAAGCCCGCGGTGCTGCACGCGGATATCGACGAGCTGCGCCGGATGGACAGCGCGGCGCTGCGGAAGCTCGGCCGCCTGCCGTACCCGCTCATTCGTCGCAAGGGCGAGCGCTCGTTCAGCCGGCTGTCCTGGGACGAGGCGCTGGATATGATCGCGGCGCGCATCCGGGCCATCGATCCGAAGCAGCTGGCCTTTTACCTGACGGCGCGGGGCATCACGAACGAATCGTATTATGCCGCGGCCAAGGTTGCCCGCTTCCTGGGCACGAACAATATCGACAACGCGTCCCGCATTTGCCATTCCCCGTCCAAGACGGCGCTGAAGCAGTCCGTCGGCATCGGCGCCTCGAGCTGCAGCTACAAGGATTGGATCGGCACGGACGTGCTCGTCTTCTGGGGCAGCGTCGCCGCGAACAACCAGCCGGTCTCGACCAAATACATGTATGCCGCCAAGCGCAAGGGAACGCGCATCATCGTCATCAACCCGTACCGCGAGCCGGCGATGGACGGCTACTGGGTACCTTCCATTGCGGAGTCGGCCTTGTTCGGCACGCGGATCGCCGACGATTTCTACCAGGTCAACATCGGCGGCGATATCGCCTTCATGCACGGCGTCATGAAGCACTGGTTCGACATGGAAGCGGCACAGCCGGGCTCCGCGATCGATCATGCCTTCGTGCGCGAGCATGCCGGCGGCTACGAAGCGCTCCGCGCGCATGTGCTGCGGCAGGATTGGGCGCAGCTGGAGCGCTCCTCCGGCTTATCCCGCGCGCGGATGACCGAATTCGCCGAGCTGCTCGCCGCCTCGAAGTCGGGCGTCTTCGTCTGGAGCATGGGCTTGACGCAGCACCGCTTCGGCACGGACAACATCTCGCAGGTCGCGAACCTGGCCCTGCTGCGCGGCTTCCTCGGCCGCGAGCACTGCGGCCTCATGCCGATTCGCGGACACAGCGGCGTGCAGGGCTCCGGCGAGATGGGCGCCGATCCGTTCAGCCTGCCGGGCGGAGAGTTCAAAGGGATGGACATTCCTCGCATCGAGGGCATCTGGGGCTTCCGGCTGCCGAAGTGGCAGGGCGACATCGTGGGCGTCACGCTGGAGAATGCGGTGCTGCCGGATGACCATGAGCGGAAGCTGAAGCTGTTCTACACCTCCGGCGGCAATTTCCTGGAGACGATGCCGGATCCGGACTTCGTCCGTACCTGCTTGGAATCCGTCGACGTTCGCGTCCACCAGGACATCGTCTTGAACACGTCGACGCTCGCCGACGCCCGGGAAGCCGTCATCGTGCTTCCCGCCATGACGCGCTATGAACAGCCCGGCGGCGGTACGTCCACCTCGACCGAGCGAATGGTCTATTTCTCGCCGGAGATCGAGGGGCCGCGCATCGGGGAAGCCCGCGCGGAATGGCAGATCTACTGCGACCTGGCCATGCGGGTTTACCCGGACCGCGCCAAGGCGGTTACGTTCAAGAGCGCCTATGCGCTGCGCGCGGAGATTGCCCTAGCCGCGCCGAATTACGACGGCATCCAGCATTTGAAGAGCAAGGGGGACGTGTTCCAATGGGGCGGCGCCTGGCTCTGCGAGGGCGGCGTCTGTCCGACGAAGGACGGACGCGGCCGCCTGCTGCCGATCGAGCTGCCGGAGCTGCGCAAGCCGGAAGGCCATTTCTATATCACCTCCCGGCGCGGGAAACAGTTCAACTCCATGATCTACAGCGACAAGGATCCGTTCAATGCGGCCGACCGCTACGACGTGCTGATGCATCCGAACGACGGCGCGAAGCACGACATCAAGGAAGGCGACGCGGTCGTGCTCTACAATAGCTGCGGCACGTTCCACGGCAGGGCGCGGTTCGCTTCCATCGCCACCGGCAACTTGGAGCTGTACTGGCCGGAATGCAACGCGCTGCTGCCGAAGAAGGTCTACGAACCCCATGCCGGCATTCCGGAATACAATACGGCAGTCGTGATGGAGCGCGCGGACACGTTCCATGCGCTGAAGGATTCCCGTTACGTGGAGAAGCGGATCGCGGAGCTGGACCTCGAGTCGGAAGACGAGGACCATTCCATCGTGAAATGAGTGAGAGGCAGACTGGAAGAGCAGCCTTCCGGTATGCGCCAGAGCGAAACGAAGACGTTCATCAAGGAGGAGATCAGCATGCTGCCCCACGTGACGACAACCTGGCCGATTCGTAAATATACGGACGGCGCCGCTTCCCTGCGCGAGGACGACATCGCGTCCGAATATCCGCTGACCGTGGAGCTCGACGGCGAGGAATTCGCGACCATCGTCTGCTCGCCGACGGATCTGACGGAGCTGGCGGTCGGTTTCCTGGCTTCGGAGGGCGTCATCCGGGAAGCCCGCGACTTGAAGGAGCTGCGGATCGACGAGGAGCGCGGCTACATCTACGCGGAGCTGCATCGGCCGCAGTCGACCGGGAAGGACGATTACGCGAAGCGGTTCATCGGCTCGTGCTGCGGGAAGAGCCGGCAGTTTTATTTTCGCAGCGATGCCCGCACGGCCCGGACGTCGATGAGCCGCATGACGGTGACGCCGTCGCAGTGCATGGCGCTCATGCGTCTACTGCAGCGCAGCTCCGGCGACTTCCGGCTGACGGGCGGCGTGCACAACGCCGCGCTCTGCACCGCGACGGAGCTGATCGCCGTGCGTACGGACATCGGCCGGCACAACGCGCTCGACAAGCTGTTCGGCTTTGCCCTCGGCCAGCGCCTGGCCGTGACGGACAAAATCATCGCCTTCAGCGGCCGCCTGTCCTCCGAGGTCGTGCTGAAAGCCGCCAAAATCGGCGTCGGCATCCTCCTCTCCAAGTCCGCGCCGACGGATCTCGCCCTGAAGCTCGCGGACGATCTCGGCATCACCTGCGTCGGCTTCATTCGGGGACATGAGATGAATGTCTACACGCACGGGGAGCGAATTGTGGAGGAGGAACCACGCGGGCAACTTGATGAGTGAGGACGTTTCGAGAACGCAGCGCCCCATCCCCCTCGAACAACCCAAAAAGAACCCTGGAGACTGCTTCGAAAAAGCAGTCTCCAGGGTTCTTCGCTTTGCTTTATTCCCTGTAACCTCGATTAACGGCGTTATTCCCTGTAACTCGATCCGCTGCTTGCATGCGATTATCCGCTGACGCCTAGCTTCTTGCTCGGTTGGTCCCGCCTTATCCAACCGGCGTTTCGGTCTTCGCGCCTTCGAGCAGTTTCCGGATCTGCCCTTCGATCTTGTTCGGCTTGGTCGTCGGCGAGAACCGCTTCACGACGCGGCCTTCCGCATCCACGAGAAACTTGGTGAAGTTCCACTTGATGGAGGAGCTCAGGAAGCCCGATGCTTCCTTCTTCAAATACTTGTACAGCGGGTCGGCATCCGGCCCGTTAACGTCGATTTTGCCCAGCAAAGGAAAGGTGACGCCGAAATTAATTTGGCAGGTTTCCTGCATCTCGCTGTCCTTGACCGGCTCCTGCTCCCGGAATTGATTGCATGGGAAGCCAAGCACGGCAAGGCCTTCATCCTTGTATTTCTGATGCAGCTGCTCGAGCCCCTTGAACTGCGGAGCGAGACCGCACTTCGTCGCGGTGTTCACGATCAGCAGCACCTTGCCTCGGTAATCGGACAGCGGCTTCTGCTCGCCTCGGGACGTGTGGACAGTGAAATCATAAACACTCATCACGAATCACCTCATTTTAATTTTACACAATATTATTTTAAACAATTAACCGCCATTTGAAAAGAGCGCAATCGTTTATTCCAGGCATTCGGCCACGGCCTCGGAAGCATCCGGATAGAATGACGAATGCGCCGCCCAAGGTTGGACGACGCACCCTCTGTACCGCTTATTTCATCCTGTACCGCTTATTTCAACGCCAGCCGCGCCGGCTCCTTGAACGCGATCAGCTTGCCTTGGGCCTGCACGACGATCATGGCGCCTATCTTCAACGTCGGTCCGAATACGCGCGCGCCCGTATTCAGCCGCACGACCGGCTCTGCCGTAATCAAATCCATCGCGATCAGCCTGCCGTCGGTTTGGGCGACGTACATCCCGTGTCCGATCAGATCGAAGCGGGCCACGGGGTTGGACATGCCGCCATTGTAAAAGACGGGGGACTTGTTTACCATCTTCACGCCGTAGACGCCGTCTCCGTTCGAATAGAACACCCGTCCGTCATAGGGGCCAGCCGCATAGCGCAGATCGACGCCTTGCTGCGCCGTATAGCTGTCGCGCTTGGCCGTGGCCGGGTCTTCCAAGAGGGAATAACGATAAACGGTATTCCCGTAAGCGATAAAGACGTCGTCCCCCTGAACCCAAGCCTGCCCCGGGCCGTAGAAGTCGATCTTCGCGACGTCCACGCGTTCCGGATTGTACACGCGCGTCTTGACGATTTTGCCCGTTGCGAGATCGATGGAATCCAGCGTCGTCAGCAGCACATGATTGAATATCGTCCCTTGCCGCTCAGAGAGGAGGATGCCGCCGCGAATGTCGATGGGCAGGCTTTCGTTCGCCAGCTCCCACGCCTGCTTGCCTGTCCGGCAGTCGACGGCATGAAGCACGTCGTAGCTGTACGCGCCCGACACGACACTCGCCGCCAGCATGTAGTTCCCTTTGAACACCAGGTCGCCGTAATAGTCTCCCTGCTTCCACGAGTAGTTGCCGTCCGAGATCCGGAAGGCCGTTACGCCGGCGCTCTGCACGTACAACCGTCCGCCGTCCGAATACAGCTTGCGCGCATCCTTCACCGTCGTCTTGGACGCCCACAGCTTGCTGCCTGTCTTGGCGTTCACCGACACCGGCCTGCCGTCATCGGACATCGCATACACCCGTCCGCCGTCCGCCAGCAGCGGAGCCTTCAGATTCCCTCCGTACGCCCACAGCTTCTTGCCCGTGCTCGCCTGGACCGCGGCCAGTTTGCCGTTCTGCAGGAAGAAGACCCGCTCCCCGTCCGTCACGGCCGTCCCCTCGCCCATCATGTAGTCGGCAGCGGGCTTATCCATCGCCTGCGACCACGCCGCTTGCGCATCCGGCACGTGAACGGGATTGTCCAGATTGTTCCCGATATAAGAGGTATGCCCGCCCATGCTGTCCGCCAATACCGTCGTCGCACCTCCCAGCATAGTCAGTGCAATCACCATCGCAGCCTTTTGAAAAAAACGCATGCCGGCACCCCTCTCCGTTGTTTGTTGCTATGTAGACGACAACGAAGCGTAAAAGGTTACACCCTACGATAATAACCTTAATTTTACACAAATCGTTCTTAATTCGGCATATCCCAAGCGACGGCGCTTCCCGATAAAATGAGGGCATGCACGCGGTGCCAACGCCGCTTAACAGAGGAGGCTCCTTCGCTTGAACGAAACCAGACAGCAAATCCTGTTCCTGAATCTAACGACGCCGGATCTCAAGTCGCCGGTCATTGCCTGGTCGCTGTACGACGGCGCCGCGCCGGCGGACGCCCTGCAGATGAATACCGGAGACGCCTCGGTGCCTCCGTACGCTTCGGTGCTGCATGCCATGCGCGACGGATGGAACGTCCTGCAGGTCCCCGTGCTGCCCCACTATCCAGCCGGACAAGAACACGACACCGGTCATTTGCCTTATGAATACGTGCTCGAGAGAAAGGTGGCGATCGCATGAGTAATTTGAACATGACCCCTGCCGATACCCGGCATCTGCTGAGCGCGGAACAGATGGCCCGGTTCGTGACGGACGGTTTCCTGCTGCTCGACGCGTTCGTGCCTCGGCATCTGAACGAGAAAGTCCACGAGGAACAACGTACCAACGGCCAAGGCCATACGTTCTGGGAGACGTCGGCGGCGATCCGCGACGTATTCGAGCTGCCGGAGGTGCAGGGCATCATCCAAAGCCTCGTCGGCCTTCGGCCGGTTTACGACCATTCGTTCCTCCACATCGTGCCGGACCGCTATCCCGTGGCCCAGGACTGGCATGGAGACTCCATCATCGACGTCCGGCCGCATGCCTTCGACATCCAGCTCTTCTATTTCTCCCATGACGCGCCGCCGGAGATGGGCCCGACCCTCATCCTTCCCGGCTCGCATTTGCGTAAAATCAACACGTTCAGCCTCGCCCGCTACAAAAACATCATCGGACAGCGGCAGCTTGCCGGCAAAGCGGGCACGCTCGCCATTCTCCATCATGGCATCTGGCACTGCGCGCAGCCGAACGCCACGGACCGCACGCGGTACGTCTTCAAGCTTCGTCTCCGTCCGGGGCAGGAGCAGCGCGGCCTCTTTAATCTGGAAGGCTACGACAGCCCCGAGGTTCGCCGCATTATCGGACAGGGCTACCAGCGCTGGCAGGGCAACGAGGACCGGCTCGATCATATGCAGCGCGCCAAGCTGTGGCGCTACGTGACCGGCGACGACAACGTCGACGTCTCGTTCGAGGGAGCATTGACGCGCATGGGGATCTAAGGCGCATTCCCCCCGCAGTGAAGAACAAAGGGAACTGCCCCGAAGCAATTGCTTCCGGGACAGCTCCCTTTTGTGCTGTTTTTTATGTAGTAAATAAGCCGAGCTTAGCGCTCTACTCCGTGAAGTTGTTCCCGTCAGATTATGTACTGCAGCTGCGCAGCGCATTTCTCTCCACCCATGCCAGCCATCGGCTAACCCTTCAGCCCCCGCTCCTCCTGCAGCTCCCGCGTCTGCTGCATTCGCATCATTTTACGGTATTCGCTGGGACTGGCGCCCGTGTACTGTTTGAACATTTTGGAGAATTGATAGAGCGAGCTGCCGACCCGCTCGGCTGCTTCCGAGACGGATATATCGGTCGCGGCCATCCAGGACTTCGCCTTCTCCATCCGCCGCTGGTTCATGTACTGCACGGGCGAACGGCCCGTCGCCGACTTGAAGAAACGGATAAAATAGTTCGGATGAAAATGCGCCAGCTCCGCCAGCTGCTCCAGCGTGACGCCATCCGCCAAATGGTGGTCGATATACGCAAGCACCCGGCTGACCTTATCGACATGCCCGCCCACCGGCTGCCGCAGCTTCGTCTGTCCGCCCCGCTCGATGAACTGGCACAACAGCTCTTGGAGCAGCAGCTTCGCGCGCAGCATCGACGTCAGCTCGCCGCCGCGGTAGTGGCGAATCAGTTCGCCGAACGTCCGCGCCGTCGCCTCCGGATCCGCCGCATCCACGCAGCTCGGCGTATCCAGCAGCTGGAACAGCTCCTGGTCGCCGCTTTTGGCTTGAAAATGGCAGAAATACTTGGCGAACTCCCTGCCCTCCATCGTCTGCACCGACAGCATCGTGCCGGCCGGCAGCACGACCAGCTGACCGCGTTTCGGGTACAGCTCTTCCTGGCCGATACGGAGATAGCCGCCCTCGCCCAGAAAATAATAGAGCCGATTGAAATCCGACAATACGTCCATGTGGTGCCAGCTCGCCGTGCAATGAAAATACGCCGCTTCCGACAGCTGCAGCTGCATATTGGCTATATAATTGCTTAACGCTTCTCTTGGCATGCTAACCGTCCCGTTCATGTATGAGATCCGCCCAGTGCGTTCATTGCGTTCTTTGCCATCATTGCTGCGTTTATTGCCATCATCGCGTTCATGGGTTCCCGTCCAGCCGCAGTTCCCCGAGCTTCGCGTCCCATGTCGCTTGAACGCCGAGGAGCTTCAGCAGAAAGGCGGGAATCATGGTCACGCCGGAGAATCCGCGCTTAATGGCGGGAAGCGAGACCTCCTGCGTGTCGTTCACCCTGACCCCGCTGCCGTCCGGGTGCAGCACGGCCGTCTTTTGTTTATACGCAAACTTCGTCGTGTTATCCGCCGGATTGCTGGCAAAGGTGCCGCCCAGCGCCTGCAGCGCCGCCTTCATGGGCACCGAGACGCTGCCGTTGTCGATCCTGGCCGGAAACGGCGATACGAGCAGCCGGCCGTTCACGTAGACGCTGATCGCCGGCTGGATCGGCGTCGGCGCATACAGCATGCCGTCCCGGGACGACGTCAGGCTGCCGCTCTCGTACCATTTGTCGCCTCCCCAGCCCCATATCCGCCCCTTGTCGTCCAACGCTAGATTATGATGGTAACCGGCCGCGATCGAGACGATACCGGAGAGCGTGCCAACCGTCCCGGACTTGCCGGTCGTGCCTTTGTCGAGCGCGCAAACTTCTCCGTTCTCGGTCAGCAGGATCCCGTAGAAGCCTCCCTGAATTTCTTTCACCCTCAGCTCTTGATGCATTTGCACCGCTTTGACCGGCAGGGTCGCTGGCGCAGTTCCGGCACCGGCGGTTAACGACTTCGGATTCAACTCCCAGCTCCACGCGCTCCCCTTACGATCGACGCCGTACAGCTTGCCATATTGGAGGGAACCTCCGCCCGATACTTGCTTCATCGCCGGCAAACCCGTCATGCGAAATGGCGTCGGAACGGACGTGCCGCCGTCCGCATCCTGATTGGCCCGAATTCCCCAGACGCTGCCCTGCGCATCCAACGCGGTGACGATATTCCCTCCGGATGTCATATCCGTCCAATCGTATGCGCCGGGCACTTGTCTTAGCTGAAGCCCGCCGGCAGCGGCGTCATGCGTCCACGCGAACAGCTTGCCGTCCCCTTGCAGCGCGATGCCGCCTCCGGCGCCGAATGCCGCCGCGGCCTTCACGTTCGCAAGCCCTGCCACTTGTTTCGGCAGCTCCGAGTCTCGAGGCGATGACTTCGAGCCCGCGATCGACCCCCATTCCCAGACGGTGCCGTCCTTCTTGAGCCCGACCTGCATGCCGGTACCGTTCGTCGAAATCGCGGTCATTCCCGACAAATTCGGCAGACGGACAGGCGCCGCGATAGCGGTGACGGCATTCTCCTTCAGCACGCCGAGCTCGCCCCATAAATTCCGACCCCAGGTCCATACCGTGCCGTCGGCGCGCAGGGCGACGGAATAATAAGTGCCGGCCAGGATTTGCTTGAACGCCGTGCCGCTGGCAGCCGGCGCGCTCGCCTCTTTGCTCGTCTCCGCACTCGCGGCTGCTCCGCTCGCCGCCGAGAACAACAGGAGACAGGCTGCCACGGCTACGACGAGCGAACGTTTGCGTAGTTGTATCATCTATGAATGCTCCTCTCGAATGCGTGATCGTGTGACCGCAGTCCCCGCTCATCCGCTTTTGCGGGCAGAAGGCGTTTACCGAAGTTCGACATCTGCCTGGATTTACCTTATGCAAGCATTGACGCACCCAATCGCAAAAGGTTGCACTGATCTGCGGCTCGAAGCCTACCGGGGAACAAACAGCCGGCCCGGCGTTCGAAAAAGATAGCTGTCTCGCCAGCGGCGACCCGATTGCTACCGTGATGTGCCGACCGCTCGAAAAGAAACAGCAGCAGCCCAAGGAAGTCTGATATGCTCCCCATACGGTAGACAGGTGAAATAATAAAACCTGTTATCGTTAGGGGAGTTTTTTATGTCTCTAGGAAAGTATAGTGCTTTGGAGAAACTTGCTATTCTCGAAGAAGTATCAAATGGGGAAATTGGTTTTCTGGCAG
>NZ_JAAAMU010000020.1 GCF_009909195.1 Paenibacillus sacheonensis | reverse complement strand
GCTGAAAGCATCTAAGCGTGAAGCCCCCCTCAAGATGAGATTTCCCAGTATGTAAGACCCCTTGAAGACGACGAGGTTGATAGGTTCGAGGTGGAAGCGCAGCAATGCGTGGAGCTGACGAATACTAATCGGTCGAGGGCTTATCCTAATAAAAGTTAACCAGCTAAAGTTTGCGAAGGCATGAATTCATATTCAGTTTTTGAGTTGTATTCTTCAGCGTAAGTTGAGGACATGCCCACTTTGCAGTGGGTTTTTTAATGGCCGTAAGCATTGCTTGCAAGAGCGTATTACAGCCATGATTTATTCCCTGATAGCTCAGTTGGTAGAGCACTCGACTGTTAATCGAGTTGTCACAGGTTCGAGTCCTGTTCGGGGAGCCATATGGAGAGCTGTCCGAGTGGTCGAAGGAGCACGATTGGAAATCGTGTATACGCTAACCGCGTATCGAGGGTTCGAATCCCTCGCTCTCCGCCATATTCGTTTCTAAACGTGAAACGGCGATTACGTGGTATTCCGAATTCTTTTTGGGAGACCCTTAATGATAAAGGCCCGTTGGTCAAGTGGTTAAGACACCTCCCTTTCACGGAGGTAACAGGGGTTCGAGTCCCCTACGGGTCACCAGTATGGAGGCTTAGCTCAGCTGGGAGAGTATCTGCCTTACAAGCAGAGGGTCGGCGGTTCGATCCCGTCAGCCTCCACCATCTATATAGTAGTTAACGACGCGGGGTGGAGCAGCCCGGTAGCTCGTCGGGCTCATAACCCGAAGGCCGCAGGTTCAAATCCTGCCCCCGCAACCAAATTTTCTTGGCATCTGGCCGAGAAGGAATTGCATAGCTAGTTCTTGATGACGCGGGGTGGAGCAGCCCGGTAGCTCGTCGGGCTCATAACCCGAAGGCCGCAGGTTCAAATCCTGCCCCCGCAACCAAATTTTCTTGGTCTTGGCATCTGGCCGAGAAGGAATTGCATAGCTAGTTCTTAATGACGCGGGGTGGAGCAGCCCGGTAGCTCGTCGGGCTCATAACCCGAAGGCCGCAGGTTCAAATCCTGCCCCCGCAACCAAATTTTCTTGGCGTCTGGCCGAGAGCTACAGTGTGGAGCCGTGGTGTAGAGGCCTAACATGCCTGCCTGTCACGCAGGAGACCGCGGGTTCGAATCCCGTCGGCTCCGCCATTTAATTTACGCGCTCAAGCGGAGTTTCAGCTTAGTCTGCAGAGCATACATTCTTGTTGGGGATTAGCCAAGCGGTAAGGCAACGGACTTTGACTCCGTCATCCCTAGGTTCGAATCCTAGATCCCCAGCCATTTATGAGCCATTAGCTCAGTTGGTAGAGCACCTGACTTTTAATCAGGGTGTCGTAGGTTCGAGTCCTACATGGCTCACTTTTATTCTTCTTCTTATGCGGTCATGGCGGAATTGGCAGACGCGCTAGATTCAGGTTCTAGTGTCAGCAATGACGTGGAGGTTCGAGTCCTCTTGACCGCACCATAAGCCGATCATCCTTCTCGCGCGATGCGTTATTTGCACCGCTCGGGAAGGTTTTTTGTACGTTGCGCCGCGAGTGGGAGTCTAGGTTTGAGATGAATGATTATTGACGCCTGTCTTGATTGATGTAGGAGAAGGCCGTCCCCGAAGCTGATAAATGCAGCTTCGGGGACGGCCTTCTTGTTTCTTGCGGGGGCTGCTGCATAGCGCGTTATTCCGGCATCGGCAGCTAAGACTTGCTGTCCGTCACCTCTTCTTTGTTATCGGAGACGAGCTCCTTGGCGGAGGCTTTGAATTCATGCAGCGTACGGCCGACTGCGCGGCCGAGCTCAGGCAGCTTGGAAGGACCGAAAATAATAAGCACGACGACCATAATCATCATCAGACCGGGAAAGCCAATGTTTTGCAGCATGCGATCATCTCCATTCGATTAGGTGTGGTTGGCATGGGGCAAGAACAGCCTGAAGGGCGGCGGTGTTTCATTTGCGCTGCGCGAAGCGCATTAATCTTGATTGTGATTGCTCGGATAGGCGGCTACGGCTTCGATCTCGATCAGCCAGTCGGCGCTGACGAGGCCGGCGACGCCGACGGTGGAACGGGCGGTCTTGGTCGGGTTGTCTGTCGTATTGAAGTATTTCGCATACGCTTTGAACCAGCCATCGAAGTCGAACTTGCCACCTTTCTCGGCGTCGGGCGCCACGTAAACGCGCAGGTACGTGACGTCTTTCAGGGAGAGGCCTTGCTCTTTAAGCTGCTTCTCGATGTTTTTCAATACGCTGAGCCCTTGCGTTTCCGTATCGCCATAGCGTTCGTAAACCGTTTTGCCATCCTTGTTAATGACGGACGGGGTCGTGCCGCTCGTCTCGAACGTGGCGACATCGCCGGGCATGGCGACGGCGCTCGCGATGGAGGACGAAGGACTTCCGTAAAATTCAGGCTCGTGAATCGGAGCCAGCGGATATTTGTTCGGCGTAATCGCGGCGTATACGCTCGCCGTGGCTGCCAGGCTGGAAATCACGACGACGCCAAGGGCGATTTTTAATTTACGGTTCAGATGCATGGTTCTTCCCCTCCTGATTGGTCTGTTAACGTTCGGCGGGGCGCTCGGAGGCGCGGCCGTGAGAAAGAAATGGCGCAAATGCAGGCGAATACCGCTGGATGCTGTTGTTTTCCGTTAAAACCCGACGATTCCCGGCGATTGCCGACAATTGCTCTGCAGGTCGCCGGTTGTCGTCGAAGAGCTTGCTGCCGGCGGTTGCCGTCGAATAAGGCTGAGCGTTGACGGTCGAGTTTTGATGCTGTCAATAGCTAGGCTTTCATGACGCGCTCGTGAATGTCGGTGACGACGGACCTTGCGGATTCGATGGCGCCGGCCATCCAGGCGGTAATGTAACTGATATGCTCGCCGGCGAGGTAGACGCGGCGATCGGGACGGCAGAGCACGGGATAGTTGGTCTTGCGGTCTTCTCCCGAGTAGGACACCCAGCTTCCCATGTTGTATTTGATATTTTTCCAATTGACGGAGAACGAAGATTCGAACTCGCGGTAATATTGCGGATGGATCTTGGCGCCTTGGGCCAGAGCCATCGCTTCGCGCTCCTGGAAGGAGAGCGCGCCTAATTTGTCCGCCTTGGCGCCGAATGCATAGTAGCCGAGCAGCACGCCTTTCTTGGCGAAATAATTCGTCGGCGGGTAGTAGATGGAGGAGATATCCATGTTCGTCAGCGTGTTGCCGCCGAAGATGAGATCGTCCTCCTCCCAGAAGCGGCGCTTGAACTGGAGGCCGATTTTTCCGGCATTGGCGTAACTCGTATTGTTGATCGCCTTGGTCATCTCCGGCGACAGGTCGTGCTTGATCGTCTTCAGGACGGACAGCGGGATCGTACAGATGCAGAAGTCGCCCTCGATTTGCTGGGCTTCGCCGCTGAGCAGATCTTTGTACGAGACCTGCACCTTCTCGCCGACATGCTTAATCTCCGTGACCTCCATATTGTGCTTGATCCGGTTGCCGAGCCGCTTCTCGAATGCCTTCGGAATGGCGTCGATGCCGCCGACGGGATGGAACATCATCATTTGTTGGTCATACTCGTACTCGCTGCTGAAGTAGTTGGCAAAACCGGAGTTAATAATGGCTTTCATATCGAACGGGTCGCGGACCACGCCGGCATCGAGCCTGGAGCCGGGTTCATCCTTGTAACCGCCGCGCGATGAGCCTTTGTAGAACAAGTCGGCGTCGAGGTTGCCTTCGGAGCGAAGGTAGGCGACGACCTTTGCCTTCTCCTCCGGCGTAATCGGCAGGTCGAGGCCCGGCTGATTGACGGCTTTCGCCAGCAGTTCGTTAATGTATCCCCTGGCGTCGGCCTTCGCGGCACGTTTGCGCACGGGGGTATCGGACAGGGGGCCGCCGACATTTTCGTTATAGTAGTACGCGCTCTCGTTCACGTTGTTGAACGGCTCCATCTGGATTCCGAATTCCCGGCAGTATTCCATGGTGACGTGGAATTGCGGGATGCGCATGCAGCCGGCGTTCAGATAGTGGCCGTCATCGAAACGCGCGACCTGCTTTTGTCCGCCGACCTCCGTCACCGTCGTGCCGCGGCGCACCGACCAGTTGCGTCCGCCCGAGCGGGCACGGGCTTCGAGGATGGTGCAGTCGTACCCGGCTTTGCCGAGCTCGTATGCGGCCGTTAGGCCGGCGAGACCCGCGCCGAGAATGACGATGCGTTTGCCGGAGCGGTTCGTGCCTTTCAAATCCCAGCTGGAAGGAGGCTCGTACTCGGCGGCTTTCATCGTTTCGGGTGAGAACAAGCCCATCGTGCCCATGACGCTGAATACGGCAGCGGCGCCGCCGATCTTTCCGACGGTCGTCAGAAATTGTCTGCGCGACCATTCGTTTGGCGTTTCTTTCGTTTCCATGCGCTTCAGCTCCTTTAATAGATCATCTGTCCGACTCTGAGAGCAAATGTAGCACGGAATTTTTATGACGGGCCAATAATTTGTTAGATAATCTTACATAAATGAAATTAATATAGGTGATAAATAAAATATTTCAACTAACGTTTATTAGGCTAAAACCCCTATAAAATGGGCGTTTATACCGCTAATAGGACAGCCTATTAACCTTGCATACGATATAGACCGGGATTTCAGGCCCATTGAACATTACAGGAAGTGCTGTTATCATCCAACTCAAGAGATGCGTGTTAAGTTTCATAACATCAGTCAATGGAAGTGCTGAGCGACGACTACACCTACGTGGGGAGGCCGTTAGACGATGAAGGACAAAGTGATGGGCATCGGAATCGTTTGCGACTTGACTGGTTTGACGGAAAGGCAGATCCGGTATTATGAGGAGCGGCAGTTGGTATTCCCGGTCAGATCGAAAGGCGGCGCGCGCAAGTATTCGTTCGAGGATGTGGAGAGGCTGAAGGAAATCAACGACAAGCTGAGGGACGGATTCCATACGTTCGAGCTGAGGAAGCCCGGAAGGTTGTGCTGCGAATGAGGGTCAGCGAAGAAACGATGACGTTCTTGTCGCATCTGAGCGAGCTGCGAAGCCGAATCTGGCGCATCCTTGCCGTCTTCCTCGCGTCGATGGGCGGCGGGCTGTATTTGTCGCCGAAGGTGCTGCGGTATCTGAAAAGCGTACCGCCTGGCTCGGAGATGACGTGGAACGTATTCTCGCCTTGGGACGGCATTCGCATGTACATGACGATTGCGGTCGTAATCTCGCTCACGGTCTCGCTGCCGTTTATTTTGTATCAATTGTGGGGCTTCGTGAAGATGGGGCTTCATCCCGAAGAGCGCTCGGCGGCGCTGCGGTACGTGCCGTACAGCGTTATATGCTTCCTGACCGGGCTCGCCTTCGGTTATTTCGTCGTCTTTCCGATGAGCTTCGCCTTCACCTCTAAAATCACGCATAGCATGCATCTGGTCGAAACCTACGGCGTCGCGCAGTATTTCGGCTTTATGTGCAATATCGTCATTCCGCTCGCTGCGGCTTTCGAGCTGCCGGTCGTCGTGATGTTTCTGACGAAAATCGGCGTGCTGACGCCGAAGGGGCTGCGCAAGATGCGGCGTTACGCCTACTTGGTGCTCGTCGTCGTCGCGAGCCTGATTTCGCCGCCCGAGCTGATCTCGCATTTGATGGTCTTCATCCCGCTCGTGCTGCTGTATGAAATCAGCGTCCTGCTCTCCCGCGCCGTGTACGGGCGGAAAAAGAGCGCTGCGCTGGCCGACGCCGCTTAACCGGATACTTAACGATGCCAATCAAGAGCGCCGAAGGAGAACGGCTTTGTCGAAAGAATGACTTTAGACGAAGAAATTAATCGAACTAGGTTTAGGAGGAGCGGAAACGAAGAAAAGAGGCCTGCGAGTTGGCGTGGTTTCCGCATAGCGGACCGACTCGTAGGCCTTTTTGGCGTGTTCGAGCATCAACTAGTCGCGGCTTTCCGCGCGCGCTTTGACCGAGCGGGCGTAATCCGAAGGGGACATGCCGGTCGAGCGCTTGAAGTCGCGGGAGAAATAATGAATGCTCGCATATCCGAGCTTGGCGGCGATCTCTGTAAGGTTGTACTGCTGCTCGCGAATGAGCGACTTGGCTTCCGTGATCTTGAGCTGCTTGAAGTATTCCATCGCCCCCGTTCCGATGCGGGTTTGGAAGATTTCCTTCAGCCGGGTTTTCCCGAGGTGCATCGCACGGCACAGCTGGTCAAGCGTAAGGTTGTCCGCCAAATGCGCCTGCATATAAGCCAAAATTCGCTCCTCCGCGAGCATCTCGGCGTTGTCTTGATGCATCGAGGTCAGCCTGGGCGATTCCGGCACGGCCGGCCCTTCGCCGCGGAGCAGGAATATGAGTAGCAGCTCCAAATAGGATCGCATCACCTGCTGGCCGGCATAAGGCGCTTCCGGATGCGGCGACAGCCGATGAACCCGCGGATCGTCGAACGCAGGGCTGAACGTGCGGAACCCTTCTTGAAGAAGAAGCGCGAGCAGCTCCCGTTCCCGTTTGCCCAGAGCGATTACTTTGTCCTCGAATCGAACCATGTCCGGCGAGCGGCATTCGAATGAAATGACGATCAGGTTCGGGGGCTTGTGCTCCTGCGCGACCCGAACGGTGTGAAATTCGCCGGGTTTATGAAAGATCATTTCGCCCTGCGAAAGCTTGATCGTCCGATCGTCCGCGCGGACCTCGACCTCGCCCTTGTCCACGTAGAGAAACTCCCAGAAATCATGCTCCTCGCCCTCGAACACGAAGCCTTTGGCATATTCGAAATAATGAAAGGAATAGAGCTTCGGTATCGAGATGGATTCGCCTAGCGCAAGCGGCGTGAATTCCATGGCGGTCATCCTTTCGTTCGCATTGGAAGGCGGCGGATGCATGATCCCCGCCTGTCCGACATCTTCCATCTTAGCATAGACGCAGTGCAAAAACTCCGGCTGAATTGCTAAATCCCGCCCGCCTCCCGGCTTCTATAATAGAACCATGAACAGGAGGCGGAATGGGATGAAAAAAGGAATCAATATTTGGTCGTTTTCCGAACAGACGAGCATTGCGGAAGCGATCGCGATCGCCAAAGACGCAGGCTTCGAGGGCATCGAGCTCTCCTTGAACGAGACCGGACCGTTAAGCCTGGAGAGCAGCGAACAGGAGATCGGGGACATTCGCAAGCAGGCGGAGGATGCCGGAATCGCATTGACGAGCCTTGCCAGCGGCTTGTATTGGAGCTACTCCATGACCAGCGCGAACGAGGATAATCGCCGGAAGGCGCAGGATATCGTCAAGAAGCAGCTGGAAGCCGCGGCGATATTGGGTGTGGATACGATTCTCGTCATCCCTGGAGCCGTTGGCGTCGACTTCATTCCCGGCAGCGAAGTGGTGCCTTATGACCGCGCCTACGACCTTGCATTGGAAGCGATTACGAAACTGGCCGAAGACGCGGAGGCCGCGAAGGTCGCGATCGGCATCGAGAACGTGTGGAACAAATTCCTGCTGTCGCCGCTGGAGATGCGCCAATTCATCGATGCGGCGGGCTCGGACTACGTCGGCGCTTACTTCGATGTCGGCAATGTCGTGCACGCGGGCTATCCGGAGCATTGGATTCGGATCTTGAACCGACGCATCAAGAAGGTCCACTTCAAGGATTACCGCCGCGAGAGCGGTGGCCTGTCCGGCTTCGTCGACCTGTTGGCCGGGGACGTGAACTATCCGGAGGTCGTCAAGGCGCTGGAGGAAATCGGCTATGACGACTTCGTGATCGGGGAAATGATCCCGCCCTATACCCACCATGCCAAACAAATCATCACCAACACGTCCGCTTCGATGAGCGCGATTCTAGGGAGGAACTGAAGCCATGTTGAAAATCGGCTTGATCGGACTCGGATTCATGGGCAGGACCCATATGGAAAACTATCTCCGCTTGGAAAAGGAAGGCTTGCCGATTCGATTGGCGGCCGTCTGCGACATCGATCCTGAGAAGCTGGAAGGCCGGGCGGCAGGGGGCAATATCGAGACGACCTCCGAGGATGAGGTCGATTTCGGACGCTTCAAGAAATACGCTTCCGTCGAGGAGATGCTGGAGCAGGAAGAGCTGGATGCCGTCGATATCGCGCTTCCGACCTATCTGCACAAGGAAGTAACGGTACGCTGCCTGCAGGCAGGTCTCCACGTGCTGTGCGAGAAGCCGATGGCGATGAACGCGGAAGAGTGCGAGGAGATGATCGGAGCGGCCGAAGCGAACGGCAAGCAGCTGTTGATCGGGCAATGCCTCCGCTTCTGGCCGGCATACGTGTATTTGAAGGAGCTTGTCGAGAAGAAGACGTACGGCGAGGTCACCAGCGCTTCGTTCTTCCGCGGCGGCGGAACGCCGACTTGGGGTCCTTGGCTGCTGGAAGGCAAGAAGAGCGGCGGCGCCTTGTTGGATATGCATGTGCACGACACCGACGTCATCAACTGGCTGTTCGGGAAACCGGAGGCGGTTTCCTGTCAAGCGAGCAACCTGATTCCAGGCTCCGGCTACGACGTCGTATCGACGAACTTCCGGTATGCGGACGGCAAAGTCGTCAATGCGCAGGTCGACTGGACGCTGCAGGGCGACTTCGGCTTCGAGATGACGTACCGGGTCAACTTCGAGCAGGGCAATGTCCTGTTCCGCGGCGGAGACGTGAAGGTGAACCCGAACGGCGCGGCGGGATTCGCTCCCGAGCTTTCGCCGGAACAAGGGTACTATCTGGAGATCAAATATTTCGTGGAAACGTTGCTGGCGAACCAGCCGCTCGCGGCGGCTACGCCGAGAAGCACGCAGGAAACGATTCGGATCATCGAGGCGGAGATCGCATCCGCGGGACTCGCCGGCGACTGGGTAGCGGTCAACGGCTAAATCCGGAGAGAGCCGGCCGAGGTCCGCAGTACGTTCGCGCGCAGTCGCATGCGCAGAAGCGCGCGCTTCATCATCAGTCAGGGCACGACGTGCCCTGACTTTGCGATTTTCCGGGCTGTCTTCATCCATAGCATAGGGAGGAATAAAAATCATGGGGAATGATCACGTGAAACTCGAGCTGCGATGCATCAGCTCGCTGGCCAAAGTATTCGCAGACGAGGAATTAACCGAGCGGGCCTATCGCCAAGCGAGCGCGCTGGCGAACGAGACGGCCTCCTTTCAGGTGGCGTATCGCTCGAACCGGTTGCTGAAAGGCATGCGCGTCAGCGCCGAATCCGATATCGATGCGGAGATTACGCTGCGTTCGGTGGGACTGGTGCCTTCCGAGATGCCCGTGTACGCCGATCATGACGAGCATGTGCTGCGCACCTCGCCGGGGCTGTACCCGGATCCGCTCCTGGAGCCCTCTGCCGCGGAAGGATGGACGGCACTGCCCGGGCAGTGGCGCTCCGTCTGGGTGACGGTGGAGCCGGGCGAAGCCCCTGCGCCGGGACGGTTCGGGATTCGGATCCGTTTCGAGACGGCGAACGGCGAGCATCTGGGCGAAGAACGCTTCGAGCTCGACCTTCTTCCGATGTCGCTGCCGGAGCAGCAGCTGATTCATACCGAGTGGTTTCATACGGACTGCTTGGCGACGTATTACAGGGTCGACGTGTTCAGCGAAGCGCATTGGAGCCTCATCGAGAGCTACGCCCGGACGGCCGCCAAGCACGGCATTAACATGCTGCTGACGCCGCTCTTCACGCCGCCGCTGGATACGCAGGTCGGCGGGGAGCGCCCGACCGTCCAGCTCGTGGACGTGCATCGCATCGGCGACGGCGCGTACCGGTTCGGCTTCGATCGGCTGAGCAGATGGGTGGAGCTCTGCCGGCGGCAGGGAATCGCGTATTTCGAATTTTCGCATCTCTTCACCCAATGGGGCGCCCAGCATGCACCCAAAATCATGGCCGTTGTCGAAGACGGGACGACCAAGCGAATCTTCGGCTGGGAGACGGATGCCGGCGGCGAGGAATACCGCGCGTTCATCGGCCAGTTTCTGCCCGAACTGACGGGCTGGATCAAAGCGAACGGCTTGGAACGATGCAGCTACTTCCATATCTCCGACGAGCCTTCGATCGACCATTTGGATTCCTACGCCAGCGCAAGCGGGATGGTAGAGGAACTGCTTCAGGGTTTCCCGGTCATCGATGCGCTCTCGGATTACGCATTCTATGAGAAGGGGCTGGTCAAGAATCCGATTCCGGCGAGCGACCATATCGAGCCGTTTCTGGCGCATGGCGTCGAGCCGCTGTGGACCTATTATTGCTGCGGCCAATACAAGCAGGTGGCCAATCGATTCTTCAGCATGCCCTCGGCGCGCAACCGGATCCTGGGCATTCAGCTGTACAAGTTCAATCTGACGGGTTTCCTCCAATGGGGCTATAACTTCTGGTACTCCCAACATTCCCGCAGCGAAATCGACCCTTACCGGGTTACGGACGCCGTGCATGCCTTTCCTTCCGGCGATGCCTTCCTCGTCTATCCGGGAGACGGCAAGCCCGTCGAGTCGATTCGGCTGGAGGTGCTTCGCGAGGCGCTGCAGGACTTGCGGGCGCTCCGATTGCTGGAGGAACGTTACGGCAGGGACTTCGTGCTATCGGGCTTGGAGGAAGGGCTTGATCGGCCCATCAGCTTCAGCTGCTATCCGCGGGATGCGGAATGGCTGCTGGCCAAGCGCGAATGGGTGAACGCGAAGCTGCAAGAACAGGGGCAGGGTTAACCGGCGTTAACCAAGCGGAAGCGCGAATCGCGCTTCCGCTTCTTCGTCGTGCGGCCTATTGCATGGCATCGATCCGTGGCCCCGCCTGTCACGCTGCGGCTGTTGTCGAACGGCGGCATTCAGCGGCGAGGCGTGACAATCTTTTACAGGATTCTCCATTACTTTCGGAGGGGAGATATGGTACATTTTGGGGAAGGCACATCTACATCGGGGGGTCCCAATGGTTACCAAGCACCTCAGATTCCAGAGCGGCTACGCGAAAGTCTATGCATCGATCGCCGTCGTTATCGTATCGATCGGTCTCATTCTATCCACCGCGCTTTATTACAACTTCAACAACACCGCGTCAAGAATCATTCAAACCTACACCAAAGATCAGCTCTCGCTAATCAAATACAGCACGAATCTCATGTTCGACAATGCTCGGTACACGCTCATGCAGTACAACACGAACCCGGCGGCGCTCAAGCTGCTGAACTACGAGAACATGGATCAAATCGAAATCAACGAGCTGCAGCGCCAAATTCAAGCGGTCAACATCAATATGCCGTACGAAACCAACATTTACATCTATAACCGCAAGGCGAACGCGTTCTACTATAACCGCCTGGTCTACCGCGCCGATGAATTTCCCGACCAGGACATCGTGAACCGGCTGAACGGCAAAGTTAAAAAGCTCGCGCCGATCGCCAGGAGCATGCCGACCTACGAGGCGTTCAAGAAGGAAACGAACCGGACGGAAGACGTCTACACGTTCGTGTACTACGAGGGCAACCCGGAGGTCATCCCGAACGCGATTATCTTGAACCTCTCGAACAACTGGCTGAAGGACACGATCCGATCGATGGATTCGTCCATCAGCAAGGAAGTCATCGTCACGGATGCGAGCGGCGAGGTGATTCTGGGCAACGAAACGTACCGGTACCTGGACAGGGTCGACCGGAATCCCGCGTTCGGGGCGATCTTCGGCGGGACGAACCGGGCGGCCAGCGGCTACTGGATCGGCAAGCTGGACGGCCGGAAGGTGCTGATCTCCTATGCGACCTCCGACGTGCTCGATTGGAAATACATCCGCATCACACCGTACGGACAGATTACGGACCGGATCAAGAGCGACCTGCTGGCGACGTCGCTGATCGTCATCGGCGTCGTCTTGCTCTTCCTGCTGATCGCCTACCTGATCGCGAACAACCTGTTCGGCGCGTTTCGCAAATACGTGGCCGAACTGGAGCGGCGGTTCACGTCCGACAAAAACAAGCGCTACGAGGCGAAGCAGGCCTTCCTGCGAAGGCTGACCGAGCCGGACGGCCGAGGCGCGGCGACGCAGGCGCAGTTCGACGCGCACGGCATCCCGTTCCGGACGGAGGACAGCTTCGAGCTCGTCCTCGTCCGAATCGACCGGTTCCGAGAGCAGGACGCGCCGTACACGTCGCGGGACAAGGAGCTGTTCGCCTACGGCCTGATTAACCTGATGAACGAGCTCGCCGCGGCTTCCCCCTTCCGGGGGGAAGCGTTCGCGCTCGGGGAGCATCGGATCGCCCTGCTGCTGAACGGGAAGTTCGACGACTTCGAGTCCTCCTCGGCCGCGGCGGCGGACCTGATCCGGAGCATCCTGGAGCAGGCCGAACGCGTGCTGCGGCTGAAGCTGTCGGCAGCCGCCGGCGACATCCTCGAGGACGTATCCGAGATCCCGTACAGCGTGGCGGAATGCGCCGACGCCATGAATTACCGCATCTTCGACGGACCCGGTTCCGTCTTGTACGTCTCGCGGCTGCGGGAGCTGAACAAGGAAGCCTTCAAGGTGCCCGAAGCCGAGGTCGATCGTTTGACCAGCCTGCTGCTCCTGGGCAAGCGGGAGGAGGCGATCATGCAGATCCGGGGGCTGCTGGACGGCGCGCGCCTGTATCCGTTCGCGTACCTGCAGCTGACCGTCCTGCAGATCGCGATTTCGCTGAAGGAGGGGCTTGACCGGAAGAACGGCAACCCGTCGCTCGTCAAGATGGACCATTTCTTCGATATCGCGCAGCATCTGTCGCGCTACGAGAGCCTAGGCGTACTCGCGGACGAGCTCGTCATGCTCGGCGACGCCCTGATGGCGGAAATCCAGCACCTGCAGGACAAGAAGACCGACCGGACGAGCCAGCGTCTAAGCGAGATCCTCGCGCTTGTCGAGCAGGAGTACGCCAAGCCGGGCATCAATCCGGACGAAATCGCGCAGCGCTTCGACATCAGCGCGGAGTACTTGCGCAAGCTGTTCAAGAGCGCCACGGGCGAATCTCTGAGCGAGCATATCAACAAGGTGCGGCTCGACAAGGCCAAGGAGCTGCTCGCGAACACGGACGAGTCCATCCAGGAGATCGCGGTCCGGACCGGGTTCAGCAACACCAATTATTTCTACAGCCTGTTCAAGAAGCACAGCGGCATTACGCCGAGCGAGTACCGCAACCTCAACAAGTAGCCGGGATGAGGCGCTGCGCGGAAGTCGCGGCCGCGCAGCGGCAGTCAGACACATCCGCATGATTCACTTCAAAATCGGGATATCGCACTTTGATATCCCGATTTTTGCGTTCGTTTCGGCGTTATTGAAGTGGTTTTGCGGGAATTTGAAGTATACGGCCCCGCTCCGGCGGGGCTATGCTTGCGTTGTGGCCCGGCGAACCGTCCGGCGCCATGCAGCTCATAGAAACGAGGGATCACGCAATGACATCCAGAAGCGGGCGATTCAAACACCTGAAACAGAACGGCGAGATGCTGCTGATGACGCTTCCCGCCTTGCTGAAAATTTTCATCTTCTCGTACATCCCGATCGTGGGCGTCATTATCGCCTTCAAACGATTCGTGCCGTCGAAGGGCATCTTCCACAGCCCGTGGAACGGTCTCGATAACTTCGAATTCTTCTTCAAGTCCCAGGCGGCATGGACCGTCCTGCGCAATACGATTGGACTGAACCTGCTGATGATCCTGATCGGCACGGTAGTCAACGTGGCGCTGGCCTTCCTGCTCTACGAGGTCGTCAACCGGACGAGGCTGAAGGCGTACCAAACGGTCCTCTTCATCCCGTACTTCTTCTCCTGGGTGCTGGTCGGACTGATGCTGACCTCGCTGCTGAGCCCGACGTCGGGCCTGCTGACAGATCTGCTCCACCGCGTGTTCGGCATGGAGATCAACTTCTACGCGAATCCGAGCTCCTGGATCTGGATCCTCACGGTCGTGTCCGTATGGAAAGGCGCCGGCTTCGGCAGCCTGATCTACTATTCGGTGCTCATGAACATCGACCGCGAGCTGTTCGAAGCCGCCGAGATCGACGGCGCGAGCCGGCTCCAGACGATCTGGCGCGTCATGCTGCCGTTCCTGATCCCGATGATCTCCGTGCTCACGATTCTGGCGCTCGGCAACATCATCCGCGCGGACTTCGGCCTGTTCTACTTCGTGCCGCAGAACCAGAGCCAGCTCTACCCCGTCACCGACGTCATCGACACGTACGTATACCGGGCGCTGGCCAAGAACGGCGATTTCTCGATGAGCGCGGCGATCGGACTTTTCCAATCCGTCGTCGGCCTCGTATTGATCCTATGCACGAACAAAGTCGCCAAGAGCGTCAACAAAGACTACAGCTTGTTCTAGACAAGCCGCACCGGAGAGGAGTAATCGCATGCCGCAGCCGAAAGCCTACGCCTTTATCGTCAACGCCATCCTGACCGTCATCTGCTTCATCTCGCTCTTTCCGCTCGTGATGACGATCATGATTTCCATAACGGATACCAAGGACCTCGCGTCCTTCGGGTATTCCTTGATTCCCCGGCATTTCTCCCTGGATGCCTACGTCTACCTGTTCAAGGTGCCGACCGACATTATCAACGGCTACCGGAATTCCCTGATCATTACGGTCGTCGGCACCGTGGTCAATCTATTCATTACGGCGCTCGTCGCCTACCCGTTGTCCCGCAGGGATTTTCGCTACAGGGG
The DNA here is from genome assembly GCF_009909195.1 of Paenibacillus sacheonensis. Lineage (GTDB taxonomy): Bacteria > Bacillota > Bacilli > Paenibacillales > Paenibacillaceae > Paenibacillus_Z > Paenibacillus_Z sacheonensis. The sequence goes on along the minus strand of NZ_JAAAMU010000020.1, from coordinate 110,139 downwards.
CATCGTCTCGGGTTTCATCTTCCTGACGATGATCTTCAACGGCGGCCTGGTGCCGCTCTACATTCTGATCGTGAAATACCTGGAATGGAAAAACACGCTGACGGCGATCATCGTGCCGGCCCTCGCGCTGCCCTTTAATATCTTCCTGCTGCGGGTGCTGTTCCAGGACATTCCGCCCGCGCTGACCGAAGCGGCCAAGATCGACGGCTCCTCCGACTGGGGCACGTTCTTCCGCATCATCCTGCCGCTGTCGAAGCCGGCCATGGCGACGCTGGCGCTGATCTCGGCGCTCGGCTACTGGAACGAGGCGTTCGCGCCGATTCTCTTCATCGACGAGACGAAGAAGTATCCGATTCAGCTGGTGCTGAACAACATCGTCTCCGCGGTCAATTTCATCAAGAAGGGCAACGTCATGCCAGGCAGCGTGCAGGCGATCGACCCGAACTCCGTGCCGTCGGATTCGATCATGTTCGCCATGATGGTCATCGCGACCCTGCCGATGGTGTTCCTGTTCACCTACCTGCAGAAGTACTTCATCAAAGGGCTGACCGTCGGCGCGATCAAGGGCTGATCCGGGGCTGGCATCCGAGGAAGGATGCAAGGCATGGTATAATGGACATTTCTGATGATGGAAATGCGCCTTATGCATAGCATGACAACATGATAAAAAAGGGAGAGTTCAGCAAATGAAAAAAGCAAAGAAATGGGTGGTCGCCCCGGTGATGCTGGCCGCGATGTCCTCGATGCTCCTCAGCGCCTGCGGCAGCAACGGGAACGACAACGCAAACACGAACGCAAATGCCAACGCCAACGCTAACGCAGGCTCGGGCAATGCGGATTCCGCATCCGGCGATACGAGCAATGCGCCTGCGAATACAACGGCGGATCTGGAGCCTGTCACGTTGAAGTATTACTACCCTGCCGCGCCGCAGCCGGACCAACAAGCGGTGCAGGATGCGATGAACAAGATCCTGAAGGAAAAAATCAACGCCGAAATCGAGCTGTATCCGATTCCGTTCGAAAACTACGAGCAAAAAATGAAAGTCATGATCAATACGCAGGAAGAATTCGACCTCGCTTTCACGGCGCCATGGGTATTGAACTACAATGCCAACGCGACGAACGGCGCCTACGCGGACCTGACGGACATCCTGCCGAAGTACGCGCCGAACCTTTACGCGTCGTTGAAGCCGGAGCTGTGGAACGCGGCGAAGGTGAACGGCAAGCTCTACGCGTCGATTAACCAGCAGATCTTTGCGCGCCAGTTCGGCTTCTGGTACAACAAGGAGTTCACGGATAAATACAACGTCGACTATACCAAGATCGAGACGCTCAAGGACTTCTCCGATTACCTGCTGAAGGTCAAAGCCGGCGAGCCGGCCGACCGGACGGACCGGATGACGTGGAAGGCCGATTGGCTCGACCGCATCAAGGAAATGAAGGGCTGGGAAAGCGTGGGCGGCTCGGATACGCCGGGAGCGATCGTGTCCTCGGAGGCGAATCCGAAGGTGTTCAACGAATACGATACGCCGGAGTACAAGGAAACGATCGAGCTTGCTAAAGAGCTGCAAACCGCGGGCGTCATTCCGAAGGACGTGTTGACAGCCGCGAACTGGGACCGTTCCAAAATGTTCGGCGCCGTCACGAGCGTCGCGCCGGGCGCCGAGCAGGCAGAAGCGCAGTCCAACAGCATGAAGGAAGTCGTCATGCACGGCGTAGGCAGCCCGACGCTGACGACCAATAACGTCACCGCGACGATGACGGCCGTGTCCGCCACGTCCAAAAATCCGGAGCGCGCGGCCATGTTCCTCGAGCTGATCAATACGGATAAAGACCTGTACAACCTGCTCTGCCACGGCATCGAAGGCACGCACTACACGAAGGTGGGCGACAACAAGTACGAGAACATCAAGGATTCCAAATATTCGCCGGGCTCGGACTGGATGTTCGGCAACCAGTTTAACGGCTTGATTCCGGTAGCAAGCCCTGACGACGTATGGGAGCAAACGAAGAAATTGAACGAAAGCGCGACGGCCTCCGTCCTCCTCGGCTTCGTCTACGACGATTCCAACATCAAGACCGAAGCGGCGAACTGCGCGGCCGTCATCGCCCAGTACAAAGACGTCTTCGCGGCGGGCCTATACGGCGGCGACACGGACAAGAAATACGAGCAATTCCTGTCGGATCTGAAAAAAGCCGGCTTGGACAAAATCCTGGCCGACAAGCAGGCGCAAGTCGACAAGTTCATCGCGGGCAAGGCGTAAGTCGGGCAAACCGCAGAGGCATCGACATGGCGAGCAATACAGTAATACAGTAATGCGGTAATACAGGGACTAGGCAAGAAAGGCAGGCGTTCCCCGTCCGGGAAAGTAGCCTGCCTTTTCCTATGTCCGCCTAAGAAGGGGAGAGATGAAGATGACATACGAGGCGCCGATCATGCTGCTGCTCGATACGGATACGGTGCTGGACCACGGGCGAATCCGCAGGTCCGTCGCCGATATTCGCGAGAAAGGCTTCGATACGGTCTGCATAGAGTTCCGAAACTGCTTATACGACGCGTTCGATCCGCAGGGCTATGGAGCGTTCGAGGCGGCTGCGCGGGAGGCGGACGCACTTGGGCTGAAGGTCGTCCAGATCGTCCCGAGCCCGGGACAGCAGGGCGTGAAGGACCGGCCGGAGGAGCGCCAGCGCTGGCTGGTCGAGCATGCCGCGGTCGTCTCCGGCGGACGCTTCGAGGCGATGATCGAGGAGCCGGGGTTCGGCGGCTCCGGGGCGACGCGGCCGAGGCTGATCGGGCTCCGGCAGGCGTTTCTCGTCGAGCGGAACGGCGAAGAAACACGCATGATCCGGTTCGCGGACGTCACCGGGGAGCTGGACTGGCGGCTCGAGCTGGACGCGCTGCCGCGCGTCGTCGGGACGTGCGCAGCCTGTCCCGGGGACGGCGAGCTGTTACTGTACGCGGAGTACGGCGTGGACGTCCTGGACTTCGACTCGCCGTCCGCGTACGCGGAGCTGGACCGTCAGGCGGCGGTCTTCGCGGGGCTGCCCGTCGCGGGTTTCGCGATGGACGAGTTCGGCACGGGCACGCGGGCGAAGGACGTCTATCACGCGGGGCCGCATTTCCTGGCGGCCTTCCGCGCGCGGTACGGCTACGAGCTGACGGACAAGCTGCCGCTGCTGCTTCATGAAGACGTAGAAGGCGGAGCGGGCAAGGTTCGCTTCGACTACTACAATCTGACGATGGAGCTGACCTACGCGCTGCAGAAGCATGCCCGCGAGGCGTTCGCGCGCACGCACGGGACGGGCTTGTTCGCCGGCTTCCACCATACGTGGTGGGGCGAGGGCAATTCGGGTGATCTGTGGGCGGGGAACCTCGACTATTTCCGGCTAACGGATAATCTGAGCGGAGGCTTCGTAGATGCCCAGTACGACGCGGAGCGCACGATGACGTCCATGACGCTGCTTGCCGAATCGATCGCCAAATATTCGTCGACGGGCATTCCGTACAATATGTGCTGGGACCGCTACCCGACGCCGGAGAAGATGGACGCGTACCATCGCCTGCTCGCCGTGCGCGGCGTCCGCTGGATCGCGCATACGTACGGGCGATCGGGCGAATTCGGCCCCGGCTATCCGGAGCATCGGACATGGCCGCTGACGGAAGCGTGCACGCGGCTGGAGAAGGAATTCCAGCGCTTCATCGGCCGGGCGGTCAGCAGGCCGAAGGTCGCCATGCTGTATCTATGGGAATCCGTTGCGGGGATGAACGACGAGAATATGCATTATCATCGGATGAGCATGAAGGCGCTGCTCGATAAGCTGCTGCTGCGGCATATCGAAGTCGATGTCGCTCCTTCGTTCGAGACGGCGTACGGCAAGTACGACACGCTGCTCGTTCCTTGGCCGGTCATGCTGCCGGAAGCGGCTTGGAACGCGCTGCAGTCGTATGCCGCTGAAGGCGGCAAGGTGATCTTCATGGGACCGCCTGCGAATTGTACGACGGAGGGCCGGGATATCCGCGAAGAATTCGAGCAATTGACGGGGGCGCGGGTTGTTCCGTACATGGCAGGCATACCTTACGAGGGCGAGCATGAATACGTGGCTTGGGATATGTGGTTTACGGACAAGCGGATCCCGATGCGATGCTATCCGCTGACCTTGCAGGACGGCGAGCCGATCATGGAAGCCGGCGGACGCGTATTGGGGGTTCGGAAAGGGAGCGTCGAATACTTCGCGTTCGAGCTGCCGTTGACCGCGGCATTCGACGAGGTGCTGGATCGGTTGGCGGCCTATCGGGAGCTGGACTTGCCGGAAGGAATGTACTGCAAGACGGCCTATGAAGGGGAAGATACGGCCGTCTTGACATTAACGGGACGCTGGGATGCGAAGCTTCATGCGGCGTTTCGCTTTCGGGGCAACGAAATCGACATTCGGGACGGGAGCATCGCGGGCATCAAATTCCGAGGGGACCGCGTCATCGCGATCATCGGCGATACGGGCGGGTCCGTGTATGTGAACGGCCGGCCGTTCGAGGGCGGGGCAGACTGACCGCCTTAGGGGATAACGTTGACGGGCCGGCGTGGTTAAAAGAGTGATGTGGTTTACAGGGGGATGCCGAAGCGCGGCTGCATCGGACTGACGCAAGGGCCGCCGGACGCCGGCGGCCTCTTTGCCCTTGGATTGTTTCATGCACGAAGGATTTACCCATGCTGTGGTCGAATTCATACGAAGGTGGCAAGTATTCCTCCCGGAGTTGTATAGTAGAGATAGACTAATGACAACACAGCAAGGATGTGACGCAAGCAATGCTGAGCGAGAAAATACGCAACCGGGAAACCGGTATTATAACCTACGGCATGACGCCGCCGAAGGAATCCCATTCGCCCGATAAGATCGCCGAGATCGCGCAGCGGCAATGCGAGCGGCTGGAGGGACTGCCGATCGACGGCTTGATCTTGTACGACGTGCAGGAGGAAAGCGACCGCGTCGATCTGGACAGGCCCTTCCCTTATCTTCGGACGGTCGAGCCCATGGCCTACAGCAGCGAATATTTAAGCCGGTTAAACGTACCCAAGATCATCTACCGCTGCGTGGGCGGGCATTCGGAGTCCGAGCTGGCGGAATGGCTGCAGGCGGATCCCGGACAGGACCGTTTCTCCGTCTTCGTCGGGGCTTCTTCCAGCAAGCAGGCGGTCAACCTTGACCTGCCGTCGGCCTATGAGCTGAGCAGGCGGATCAATCCGAAGCTGGCGTTCGGCGGCGTGGTCATTCCCGAGCGGCATGCCAAGAAGCATGACGAGCATATTCGCATCGCGGACAAAATCAGGCGCGGCTGCGGGTTCTTCATCTCGCAGGCGGCGTACAACGTCGAGGCGGCGAAGGATTTTCTGTCGGACTACTATTACTACTGCCGGGATCACGAGATCGACATGGTGCCGATCTTGATCAATCTCGCGCCCTGCGGCTCCGCCAAGACCCTCGACTTCATGAAGTGGCTCGGCATCAGCATTCCGAAGTGGCTGGAGAACGATCTGAAATATTCCAACGACGTCTTGGACAAGTCCATTACGCTGTCGCACAAGATTTTCGAGGAGATCTTCGACTTCGGGCTGGAGAAAGGCATTCCGCTCGGCTGCAGCGTAGAGAGCGTATCGACGCGGAAGGTCGAGATCGAGGCATCCGTTCAGCTCGTGCGCGATATCAAGTCGACGATCGAGAAGCGCATGCGGCCGGCAATCGCGATTTGACGCATCGGGGCGAAGGAGCAACGATGAAGCAAAGATGAAGGAAGGAGGCGTAACGGATGAAACGAATGCCTTTCGAGCGTCCTGCGGAACACTACGATGAGCGAATCTATCCGATCGACGAACGGATCTGCGAGCTGCTGGGGCAGCGGAAGGATATCGCGCGCGATGATCCGGGCTACCCGCCGTTCGCGTACATTGCGAAATGGGCCGAAGAGCACGGTCTCTTCGAGGATTATCTGAAAGCGGTATTCGGCGTCCTCGGAACGGAGCGGCATTTCAAGCCGCAGGCGGTGCCGACGGGGTTCCGCAAGCATATTCCCGTCCTTCGCTCGGCCGAGCATGGCGGCATGTTCTACGCCGTCAACGCCGTCCGGCAGTATGCCAATGCCAGCGTCGTGACGCTCCATATCGAATGGGACAGCATTGAAGAGACTTTGTCCTCGGCGGATCGGTCGCGTCTTCACTTCGAGCTCTGCGTCGGCGAGGGCTACGACTGCCGTTTCGAAAGCGGAGGGAGCCATGGCGGGAGTTCTTCGTCCTGCTACGTGGTATCGCCCCCGCTGCCGGACGACTTGTCGGGCATCGTCTTCGACTTCCGCGAACGCGCCGGCGCGTATAGGCCCGATTCGAACGACGCGGAGTTCGTCATCCGGTTGGCGGAGTAGCGGAGCGGGTACTTGCTCGGCGAATGGGCGCAATAGCTCCCCGATGATGATGGCATTCATACGAATCTAGAATGTTAGCAGAACGTTTCCAAAAGGCTGCCGGTCACGCAATCCGGCGGCTTTTTTTGCGTTGATACGCAAGCGGATCGCTGTTCGGGAACGGTTGAAACTCCTTTTCCATGGAAATAATGGTAAAAAGTAAACGTACGGGGTGGCAGCCTTGCAGCAGAACGACGAGACGACGACTACGTACGAATTGAAATCCGAGTTAGAGGATACGCTGCGCATCGTGAGAGCCAAGCTGGGGAATAGCACGGATCTTATCATTCGCAGCTTCACGGTCATAACGAATCGGCAGCCCCATGCCGCGGCGATCGTCTATATCGACGGATTGGCCAGCGTGAAGGATTTGCTGGAGTCGCTGCTTGCGGACAGCGGCGATACGCAGGCATTCCTCGAGCTCTCCGACGACAAGGAGCCCTTGCAGCTGATCTGGTCGTACATGCTCAAGATCGGCGAGCTCAAGCGGGTGCTTGATTTCGACGGGCTTTGCCATGCCGTCTTATCGGGCGATACCGTCGTTTTGCTGGACGGCTTTCGGGAGGGCATCGCGGCCAGCACGAGCGATTGGAAGGACAGGGGCGTGACGGAGCCGACGTCCCAATCGGTCGTGAGGGGACCGAGGGAAGGATTCTCCGAAGCCTTGCGCACGAATACCGCCTTGATCCGGCGCAAGATCAAAGATCCGCGCCTGTGGCTGGAAACGAGGCAGATCGGCTCGGTTACGCACACGGACGTAGCGATTATGTACATCGACGGGATCGTGGACGACAAGGTCGTGGAAGAAGTCCGCCTCCGTCTGGACCGCATCGATATCGATGCGATTCTGGAGAGCGGCTATATCGAGGAATTGATCCAAGACGAGACGTATACGCCGTTCCCGACGGTCTACAACACGGAACGCCCCGATACGGTCGCCGGCGGTCTCTTGGAGGGACGCGTGGCCATTATCGTGGACGGAACCCCCTTCGTGCTGCTCGTGCCGGCCTTATTTACCCATTTTCTGCAAACGGCGGAAGACTACTATCAACGCGCGGACATCGGGACGCTGCTTCGGATGCTCCGTTACGTCTGCACGTTCATCGCGCTGTTCGGACCTGCCGCGTATATCGCGATCACGACGTTCCACCAGGAGATGATTCCGACTTCGCTCTTGATCAACATCGTGGCGCAGCGGGAGGGCATTCCGTTCCCCGCGTTCATCGAAGCCGTTCTGATGGAGATCACGTTCGAGATCCTCCGGGAAGCCGGCGTTCGCATGCCTCGGACGGTCGGACAGGCCGTCTCGATCGTCGGGGCGCTCGTCATCGGCCAAGCGGCGGTCGACGCGGGCCTGGTCGGTCCGGCGATGGTCATCGTCGTTTCCATTACGGCAATCTCGAATTTCGTGATTCCTTCGTACAACATGGGCATATCCATTCGGATGATTCGCTTTCTGTTCATGATGCTTGCCGCGACCTTCGGGCTGTACGGCATCCTGGTCGGCACTATTATCATGGTGCTCCATTTATGCAGCCTGCGTTCGTTCGGCGTTCCGTATATGGCGCCATTCGCGCCGTTCATCCTGCAGGATCAGAAGGACAACATCTTCCGCCTGCCCCAATGGACGTTCCTGACGCGCCAGCACATGATCAGTCCCGAATAACCGGAAACGGCAAAAGAAGCGCCCTCCGCGCAAGCCCGCACCATAGAAGCAGTTCACAGATTCGGAAAGGCGATGATCAAGTCATGCTGCTGCGCAAATGGCTGCTGTCCGTGCTTCTTATCCTGACGGCCGCGGCGTTGACCGGCTGTTGGAACCGCAAGGAGCTCAACGAGATCTCCATCGCGACGGCCTTCGGCTTCGATAAGGACAGCGAACAGTACAACGTGTCGGTTCAGCTGATCAACGCGACGGAGATTTCCGCTTCGAACAGCGGCGGCGGACGGGTGCCCGTCATTACGGTGCAGAAATCCAAGGGACGCACGATATTTGAATCGGTCCGGGCGATGACCACGACGACGCCCAGAAAGATCTACTCGTCCCATTTGCGCATCCTCGTCATCGGGGAGGATTTGGCGCGGGAAGGCATCGGAAAGGTGCTGGACTCCCTCTCCCGCGACCACGAATTGCGGACGGATTTCTACATCATCGTAGCCAAGGGCGGATCCGCGAGCGACGTGTTGAAGATCTTGACGCCGCTCGAGAAGCTCCCGACCGACAAAATGTTCTCCTCGCTCAAGGCCTCCCAGAAAAGCTGGGGCGTGACGGCCAAGGTCGACCTGCACCAGCTGATCTATGATTTGGTCGACCAAGGCAAGGATCCCGTGCTCTCCGGCATTCGAATCATCGGCGACGTCAAGGAGGGCGAGTCCAGGGCCAATCTGAGCAGCGCGAGTCCGGGAACGATGCTCAAGTACGAGAGCCTTGCCGTGTTCCGCAAAGACAAGCTCGCCGGGTGGCTGAATGCCAGGCAAAGCAAAGGCTACAATTATATCCGGGGGAACATCAGCAGCACGATCATCCGTCTTCCGTGTCCGAAAGGCGACGATCTGGCTGTTGAGTTGATTCACGCCAGCCACAAAATCAAAGCGAAAATCGTGAACGGAAAGCCTGAAATTCAAGTGACCGTCAGAGCGGAAGGGAATGTCGGGGAGGTGGAGTGCGCCATGGATCTAGGCACGAACGAAGCGATCGCGCTGCTGGAGAAAGAATTGAACGGCGAAATCAAGGCGACCATGGAATCGGCAATCGCGCGGGCCAAGGGGTACAAAGCGGATATCTTCGGATTCGGAGATGCCGTTCACCGGGCGGATTACAGACTCTGGAATCGTCTCAAGGACCATTGGACGGACGAGTTCGTCCGGCTTCCCGTGCATATCACCGTCAAAGCCGATATCAGGCGCACCGGTTCGGTCGTCGAGTCCTTCCTGGAACGAATGGAGGAGGAAGAATAAGGTGGCATGGATCGTGCTGGTTCTCTCCGTTATTGCCGTGGTGTACGAATATCCGCGGCTCAGGCGCGCCAAGCAGTTCAAGGAGCTGTGGCTGTTCATGATCCTGCTGGCGGTAGGCGTGCTGCTCAGCGTCGCCGAAGAGCTGCATCTGCCGATCCCCGACCCGTTGAACTGGCTGACCGCCATCTACAAGCCGATGAGCAGAATCGTTCTATCCGCTCTGAATTAATCCCGCGAAAGAAGGACGTACCGACGATGGGCGAGATCGAGAAAGGCAAAATCAACCCGCGGCAATTTTCGGTGCTGACGCTGTTGTTTTCATTGGGGAGCAGCATCCTGATCGTGCCGTCCGCGCTGACCTCCATCGCCAAGCAGGACGGCTGGCTCGCCGCCATCGCCGGGGTTGCGGGCGGCATGCTGCTCCTGCTCCTCTATCACGCACTCGGCTCGAGATACCCGGGTCAGTCGCTGATCCAGTATTCGGAGACGATCCTCGGGCGATGGCTGGGCAAGCTTGCGGCCGTGCTCTTCCTGGGGTATTTTTTTCTGTTATCGGCTTTGGTGCTTCGAAACGTAGGCGACTTTATTACGACGATCGTCATGCCGGAGACGCCGATTCAAGTGGTGCATACCTTGTTCCTGCTGGCCATCGTCATCGGCGTGGGGCTGGGCTTGGAAGTGATCGCGCGCTCGTCGGAGATTTTCCTGCCATGCATTGTCCTGTTGATCGTCGTGCTCATCGTATTTCTGATCCCGCAGATTCAATTCGACCGCATTGAGCCCGTATTCGAAACCGGCGCGAAAGGCATCATCCATGGCAGCCTGTCGGTGCTCAGCATCCCCTACTTGGAGCTCGTCGTCTTCCTTATGATCTTCCCTTACGTCAATCGTCCGAACAAGATTCGCCCGGCTTTCATGAAAGGCGCGGTGCTTGGCGGTCTGGTCATCGTCGTCGTGACGATGTTCTGCGTGTTCGTCCTCGGCTGGGACTTCACGGCCCGCCATACGTTCCCGAGCTATACGCTGGCCAAGAAGATCCAAGTCGGCGAGTTTCTGCAGCGGATCGAGGTTCTCGTGGCGGTCATTTGGTTTCTGACGATATTCTACAAGCTGGCCATTTGCTTCTATGCCTCGATGCTGGGGATGGCCCAGCTGTTCCGCATGCGCACGTACCGGCCGTTAATCGTGCCGAGCGGCATCATTCTCTGCGTGCTCTCCATCGTCGTCTACCCGAATATCGTGTATTTCAGAGTGTTCGCGGCCGAGATTTGGCCGTTCTACGCGCTTACGATGGGATTCGCCCTGCCAGGCCTGCTGCTGACGGTGTCCGTGTTGAAGTCGGCGTTCAAGTAGCGTCCGGAAGACCGGCTGTTCCCGATCAAGGGGAGTCTGGCTGGAGACGGATCCGAGGGCGCCGGCCTGGGCGAACCGAACCGACAGGCGCGAACGGCGCAGCTGATGAAAGGCCTTGCTCCCGATAGGGAGCGGGGCCTTTTTCGGTCTCCGGCCGTTGTTCCGCGATCTTGTGCGGGCGGGCCGCGATGCATTGCTTTTCTATACTTGATCTACTATGATCTGTATATCTTTTCCCCCGCTGCTGGGCCAATAATCGAAGAAGAACGGAGTGTCGTTGTCATGAGCCAACCATCGAAGGCAAGCGAGCCATCGCAGCTAAGCCGACAATCGCAAACGGCGCCAGCGCTTATCGCCCGGCAGGGCGAAGAGGCCTTAACGCTCGACTGGGGACGCGTGCAGCAATTTTCGGCAGCGTTCGAAACCGCCGGCGTGCCGGAAGGCGAACTGGTCGTCATCGGATCGTCGTCGGCCGTTCCCGGCGTACGTATCTACGTCGGAACTACGACTGATATGAAAGCGCTATCCTTGATCGCGGAGATCTATACGGATGCCAGGGAGCAGCCGCTTTCGCTGTCTATTCCGTGGGCGCGGCTTGGAGACGGCGAGCACCGGGTACTGCTGCAATATGCCGGCTGCGCGGTACGGTTATACGTGGACGGCATCCTCGTGGACGAGGACTGGCCGATGGGCGCAGTCAACCTCGACGGGGCTGCGGTGCATCTGAAGGGTGCCGTCAGCGCTGCCCTCTGGAAGGAAGCAGTCAAGCCTGAGGAGGGCAGGGCGGATCTAGTGGACCGGTACTTGGGCGAGGAACCGGCTACCGTGCAATATTGGCGGCCGCGCGGATTCAATACGGGCGTCGGCGACTGCATGCCGTATTTCGACGGAACGACGTTCCGGCTCTATTATCTCTACGACCGCCGCGGGCATGCCAGCAAATGGGGTCTCGGCGCGCATCAATGGGCGCAGATCGCGACGAAGGATTTTCGGAATTGGGAGCATCATCCCATCGCGGTCGGCATTACGGATCCAGGCGAAGGCTCGATTTGCACCGGTTCCGTATTTCTGAAGGACGGCCTCTATTATGCATTCTACGCCGTTCGCGCGGTCGACGGTTCTCCGGCTCGCCTCACCTACGCGGTCAGCGAAGACGGTATCCGGTTCGAGAAGACCGAAGCCGACATCAAGCTGCCGGATCGCTACACGCTTGCTTCCGTGCGGGACCCGCATGTGTTTGAAGATGCTCACGGAACCTACCATATGCTCGTTACGACGAGCCTTGCGGATCGGATAAAGCCGAAGGGCTGCCTCGTGCACCTCGTGTCTGGCAACCTGACCGACTGGGAGGAAGCGGGGCCGTTCATCGTTCCCGGCTATCACGACGAGCCGGAATGCTCGGATTTCTTCGAATGGAACGGCTGGCATTATCTTCTCTTCAGCAACGACGGGCTGGCCCGCTACCGCTATGCCCGCACGATGGAAGGGCCTTGGCTGCGCCCGGAGATGGACGTGCTCGACTGCGTGCAGTGGCGCGTGCCCAAGACGGCACCGTTCCCGGAGGGCAGGCGCATCGCCGCGGGCTTCCTGTCGTCGCCCGGCGTGTACGCCGGAGAGCTTGTATTCCGCGAGCTGGTACAGCATCCGAACGGAACGCTTGGACTGGCATTCGTGCCGGAGCTGAGAGAAACGGCCGGGCCGGAGCAAACATATGAAGCCGTAACGCTGGAGGACTTCAATGGCTTCCTCTCTCGCGGTATCGGGGCGTTCGGGCCGGATTACGTGCTGACCTTCGACGTCACGCCGCATTATCCGAATATGTACGTCGGCTTCTCCGTCTCCGGGTCGGACGACTTCGCGGACGGTTATGATGTCCGGTTCGAGCCGTCGGCCCGCGAGGCCGGCGTCCATCGCATTCATGCGCGTTCGCTGCAGGAGGACGAATCGTCGTCGATTTATCGGGTGTCCGGTTTGACGGAGACCTTCTCTGTCGAAGCGGTCGTCAAGAAGGGCTGGATCGACCTATGCGTGGGCGGCAGCCGGACGCTGATCTCCAGAATCGAAGGGGAGGGCGGCCATCTGCGATTATTTGCCCAGTTCGGCTCGGCGACGTTCGCTAATCTTGTCGTGCGGAAAGCATTGGTAACGTTTACGTAAACTTTATCGGTTATAAATGGATAAATATGGAATATACCAGTAGACTTGCCTCCAAAAGTGGCGTACACTATCCCCGTCGTCACTTCATTTGCTTAGGAGGCTGAAAGTATGGGAAACATCGCGATTTTCGGATTTGGACGCATCGGCAGGCAGCTGCTGCGCGTCGCGTTGCAAGAGGAGCTTTTCGTGCCTTATTCCATTTCGGATATCAAGGACGAGGCCACGTTGGCCGCATTGTTCGAGGTGGATACCAACTATAAGCGTTGGCATGAGGACGTTGCTTCCCGGGAGGGCGCGATGGTCATCGGCGGACGCGAGATTCGCTACATCAACTCGTCGAGCGAAGTACCGGACTGGGGCGCGCTCGGCGTAGAGCTCGTCATCGATTGCACGGGCAGAGCCGTCACCCGCGGAGTCGCGCAGGTTCATCTCGACCGCGGCGCGAAGCGCGTGCTGGTCAGCGGACCGAGCAAGTCGCTGGACGACTGCGATGCGGTCCTGCTGAAAGGAATTAACCTGGACAGCTTCGACCCCGAGAAGCACCGGATTATCAGCATGGCAAGCTGCACCACCAATGCATTGGCGCCGGTCGTCAAACTGGTGAGGGAGAATTTCGGCATCCAGTACGGCCTCTTCTCCACGATCCATTCCTATACCAATACCCAGTCGCTGACGGATCAGCCGATGAGGGACCGCCGGGATTCATGGGCAGCCGCCGAGAATATTATTCCTTCCTCGTCGGGCGCGGCCAAGGCGCTGAAGTTTATCTGGAACGACCTGCAGATTACGGGCAGAGCATACCGCATTCCGACACGCACCGGCAGTATCGCCGAGCTGAACCTGATCACGGAGAAGCCGACTTCCGTGCAGGAGATCAATGACATGTTCCGGGCAGCCGCCAAAGAAGGCGAACTGAAGGGCGTGTTGGATGTTCTCGAAGGCGAATGGGCTTCTTCGCGGATCGTCGGCGATTCGCATTCCTCGATCATCGACCTGCCGCTTACCCAAGTGCAGGGCGGGCTTCTGTCCATCGCGGCCTGGTACGACAACGAATGGGGCTATGCTTCGCGGTTGGCCGAGGTTGCTGCGTATTTGGCTAAGGCTTAAGGTTTTAAACTTGGATCAAGGCTTCCGAGCAAACAGCTTCCGAGCAAAAAAGCATCCGAGCAAACAGCTTCCGAGCAAACATGCTCGGAGGCTTTTTTTATGCGTGCGAATTAGTTGATCAACACGCAATGCTGCCATCGGCAGGTGCATTTGCGGAATGTAAAATTGTGGCCCGGGATGCTGAGGACAACCAAGGATTTATGAGGACTGAAGAGGACTGAAGAGGACTGCGAGGATTGCTGCGGACTACTACTGCTTACTGCGGAGGGCTGCGAGGGGCTCGCTATGTGAGTTTTATGTACGTTCTACAACAATTCCAGTATGGATTGCGACGTTGAAGGGGTTTTGTTGTACGAAATACATAAATTTTTGCGAAAAGTGGGCTTTCTTGCCCGTATTTGATCGGATTGTTGCATTTCATGCATAAATCCCGATTTTATAGCAAATTATGGGATGATTTGTTTGCAGATTGTGCAAGTTTCTTCAATGACTCAAGGTAATCCAACAAAGATGAGCAAGGTGACCATGGTTGGTGTGAGATGAACTGGCGAGTGTTAGCCATGCATAAAGGCCGATTGAAATGTGCGGTTGCCGCTGCCGGACGCTATTCTATAGCGTTTCAAGCTACCGCAAGATGAAGAGGACCGCAGACGAGACAGTCCTCGCTTCGGTCCTCTTCTCATACAAGGCGTTAGTCGCCCCTATATTGCAGCTTCGTTTCCGAGCAATTCCTATTCCTCCGTAAACCGCAGCCCGCCGAACGACAGCGGTTTGTGGAATTGAGGCTCGCCGGGCGGCGACCAGGCGGAGAACTCGATCGAGCCGTCGCGCGGCCGGTCGATCCGGTACAGGTTGAACCGCCATTCGTCCCCGGGGAGGGGCGGGCAGTGCTGCGCGGTGACGAATTCCGTTAACGGGATGGCCAACTCCGCCGTCCACGCCGAACGTTCCGTGTCGTGACGCACGGCCGTGACGAGGTTCATTTCCGTTCTGGCATACGTCAGGATTCGGCCGCGCAGCGGGTTGTGAACGGAATAGTGAAGACAGGCGTTCAGCGGATTCAGCTCGATCTCGATATACGTGCGGGGGTCGCCGTCATCGTCGATGAAGATCTCGACGACTTCTTCCTCGTACAGCTTGTCGTTGAATCCCTGCATCGTCGCGCGCACGTAGTCGTCCTGGCATTCGAAGGCGACGTAGAGGTAGCGGTCGTTCCAAAGCAGCTTCGCTTCGGTACGTTGAATCGGGGACGCTCCCGTCGCCGCGTCCGTCAGCTGTACCCGCTCGGCCAGCTGCCACTCGGCTTTGTCGAGATCTCCGTCGATTTGCAGATCGGCGTTTATTTTACGGCATGAATAATGGGGCATGCTTGCAGCTCCTCTCGAATGCATAACCGGTAATCGTAAAAATCGATTTGAGCATATCGCTCGCCGATTGCGGCGTCAAGGGTTGTTTTGGGCGCAGCTAACTCGGCGGTTTGTTGCGGGAGGTTTCGGATTGGCGAAGAGCGCGTTCGGCAATAGCGTTGGCGCCCCAAAGCTGCGGACGGGAATCCCCCCGCATCGGACAGCTTTCTCTCCCTTTCGGCGGAATGACCGCCGTATAATTGGGAGGGACCTACCTTGGACAGACCCAAGCTGCCGCGACAGCCTAGCCGCAATAGATTCCCATAATAGGCAGCCGTGGCGATGACAAGGCACTCGCAGTCTCATTCTCATATCAACCCATCCATGTATGTATAGGGAGGATCCGAAAATGAATCCGACGCACGATAGGATACGGCTCATTACGAGAGCCGATGATGCCGGCAGCGCCCGGACCGCGGACCGCGCCATTCTGGAGACGGTCGAGCATGGCATCGTCCGCAACGTCTCGCTCATGGCCGTCGGGCCGAGCATCGCGCACGCGGCGGAATTACTGGCTGGCAGGAAAGACGTCTGCTTCGGCATCCATGCCACCTTGAACGCGGAATGGAGCGGCGTCCGCTGGGGCCCCGTCTCGCCGGCTCGCAATGTTCCATCGCTGGCGGAACCGGACAGCGGCTTCTTCAAGCCTTCGCCGCAGGCATTCCTCCAGCATCCCCCGGCTATAGAGGAAGTGCTGACCGAGCTGCAAGCGCAGCTTGACCGGGTCAGAGGCCTCGGATTCGAGATCGGCTACGCGGATACGCATATGGTGTTCGAATGGGCGATGCCGCAGATCGAGGAGCCGTTCGACCGGTGGTGCGAGCGCGAAGGCATCCGCAGCTACAAACGGTACAGCCGGCAGCTGCCCCAAGCGGCAAGCGCGGACAGCGAGGAGCTGCAGCGGCGCGACCCTGTCGCCGCGCTCGTCGCGCGGCTGGAGAATGCCACGCCCGGCCAGTATCTGATCGTCGGCCATCCCGGCGGCGACGACGCGGAGATGCGCCTGCTGGGCTCGCCGGACTATCCGTCCGTACGGGTCGTGGCGGACCGGATCGCCGAGCGCCTGCTCTTTACGCATGCGGACGTGCTCGCCTGCTGCGAGAGGCTCGGCATCCTGCCGATTCGGTACGATGAGGCGCTGCCTCTCTGAAGCGGAACAGATCGACTAAGAAGGAAGTGAGCCTAATGAGCAGCCTGAATGACCGTACGAACACGACGCAATCTGATACAACGCAATCGAACATGGAGCAATCGAACACGGTGCAATCGAACATGACGCAATCAAACACGAACCATTCGAACGCGTTGCTTCCGAATGCGATGCATACGAAGGATTGGAAGCGTTCGGCCGACTACCGCGTCTATGCGGATGGCAGCGAAACGCTCGTTCATTACGGCGAAGGAACGAGCTTCGCGATTATCGTCTGCCCGGCAGACCGTCCGGAGCTTAGCATCGAGGTGGAAGCGGCCGCCTCGTTCGATAGCGCTGTCGTTCGTCCGCTGAGCGCGGGCATCACGCCTGCCGCAGCCGGCGGCAGGCTCCGGTTCGGCGTCAGGGCCGGCCACAGGCTGAGCGTGGAGCTGGACGGCAATACGAACCGCCCGCTGCTGCTCTTCGTGCAGGTAGAGGACTCGGACAAGCCGGACGCGAACGACCCGCTCGTTCGGTATTTTGGCGGCGGGAGGGTCCATGATGCCGGGGAAATCGCGCTGCGCCCGAACGAAACGGTATACATCGAGGAAGGCGCGGTCGTCCGCGGGACGATCACGGCGGAAGGCGCATCCGGCATTACGGTTCGGGGCAGGGGCGTTCTTGACGGCTCCGGATGGAGAGGCACAAGAATTTCGGAGGATGCACGGCGCAACATGATGAAGTTCGTTGCCTGCGAGCGCGTTACGCTGGAGGGCATTACGGTACTGGATGGCGACAGCTGGCATGTGATTCCGATCGCCTGCCGCGACGTCAAGATTAACGGCCTTAACATCATCACGTTCGAAGGCACGGGCGACGGCATCGACATCGTCGGCAGCGAGGACGTGACGGTGAGCGGCTGCTTCATCCGGGCCAACGACGACTGCATTGCGGTCAAAGCCGTCGATTATCAACACCCGGCGGGCTGCAAGGACGTCCGGAACGTACATGTCTCGGGCTGCGTCCTGTGGAACGCCGCATGGGGCAACGCCATCGAGATCGGCTACGAAACCCGGTGCGAGACGATCGAGCATATCGTCTTCGAGGACTGCGACATCATCCGCAGCGAATTCGAAGGCTGGCAGTCCGGCGGCACGTTCACGATTCATAACGGAGACCGGGCCGTCGTCCGGAACGTACGGTACGACAATATTCGTATCGAAGACTCGCAGGAAAAGCTGGTCGATATCAAAGTGCTGCATTCCAAATATTCGAAGGACGCCGAGCGTGGATACGTCCGCGATATCCGCTTCAACAGCATTCATATCGTGGACGGACCATTCCCGGTCTCCATCATCCGCGGCTTCGACGAGGCGCATCTCATCGAGGATGTTTCCTTCTCGAACCTGACCGCCTTCGGGCAGCGGCTTCACAGCGCGAACGAGGCGCGAATGGTCGTCGAGCTCGCCAGGCGAATCACGTTCGAATAGCTGCCTGCATTGACAAAACCGACCAATGAATGGAATATGAAGAGGGCTCCCGGAACGGTCCGGGGGCCCAAATTCAATTTAACGAGGCTAAACTAACGATGCGCAAAATCAAACTTTCGCTCAACGACATGCTCTTGCTGCTCGTCGTCTTCGGCGGCTTCCTCGTCTTCGGCTTCTCCGAGAATATCAAGGGGCCGGCCATTCCCCGCATGCAGGCGGATTTTCATCTGGACGAGGGACAGCTCGGCCTGCTGCTGGCACTTAATTCGCTCGGCTATCTCGTTGCCTGCTCGTTCACGTCTGCTTTGTCCAGACGGATCGGCATCAAATGGACGGGAGTCGCGGCATTCGGATCGATGGCGATCTCCGGTGTTCTGATGCACGTCGCTTCCGGGTACGGCGCGCTGTCGGCCTCTTATTTCCTCATGTACATCGGGAACGGCATGCTGGAGATCGGGCTTGCCATCATGGCCGCGCGGATCTTCACCCGCAACACGGGGACGATGATGAACGTGGCGCATTTCTTCTACGGGCTCAGTTCCATCGTCGCGCCGCTCATCGCCGCGTCCATGATGGGCTGGCATGCGCCGGGCGGCGGCGAATTGGGCTGGCGCGGCATGTATCTGATCATGCTGTCGCTTGCCGTGCTGCCGATTCTCCCCTCGCTGTGGGGCAAGTTTCCGGAGGAGGAGCTGCAGACGTCGGAGGCTCAGGCATCGTACCATGCGCTGCTGCGCGATCCAATCGCCTGGCTGATCGTCGCGATCCTCTCGTTCGGCGTCATCTCGGAGCTTGCGGTAGGCAGCTGGCTGGTTAATTTTCTGGAAAAAGCGTACGGCTGGAGCATGGGCGATGCGTCCGGCATGCTGTCCGTCTTCTTCCTCTTCTTCACGCTGGCGCGGCTGTTCCTCGGCCCCGTAACGGACCGGATCGGCTATACGCTGTCGGTGATGATCTTCTCCGCTTTCTCCGGGCTTTGCAGCCTGGCTGCGGTGCTGATCGGGGAGTCGGGCGCGATTCTGTTCGCGATCGCCGGCGCCGGCATCGCGCCGATCTATCCGACCGTCATGGCGATGGTCGCGAAGCGATATCCGCGCGGGACGGATACGGCGATCACGTTCACCGTAACGTTGATGGGCATCGCCAGCGTGCTGGGCAATCTCTTCATCGGGTATATCATCGAGTTCGTCCGCGGCATGTTCGACGATAGCGAAGGGGGTTCGGCTCCCGGTCAGCTCATCGGCCTGCAGGCGGGGTATGTCTTCATTGCCGGCATGGCCCTCCTTTGCTCGGTCTGCTGCATCATGCTGTACGCCGTGCTCCGCAGACGGGGCGAAACGGTATGAGGGAGGATCGGTTCTAGCGGCGCGCATCGCCGCAGGGATTGGAATGTGTAGGTCGCCGAAAAACCGGCGGCCTCTTTTTATTGCGGAGCAAGGTGCGACGGCCGCGGGCATCCTTGAGGGCAGGCGGACTTGCGAACGCGGCCGATTGCCTCGGCATCGGCAAGCGTCTCGCAACCGCCGCGGACCGCACTAGCAGCTGTGATAGTCTGGCGAACACAGGCGAACACAGGCGGACACAGCCGGACGCATCGGCATGGGCGAAGGTCTCGCAATGGCCGCGGACCGGACGAGCAGCTGTGAAAGTCTGGTGAAAAAAGACGGACACAGCGGGACGCATCCGCATGAGCGAGGGTCTCTCCTCGGCGTATGTACCAGACTATCCGGCGCGGAGGATAGCGGCAGCTGCGTGTACGGCCTCACTTATTTTTGAAATGCCATCCCTTGGCGTTCGAGCTAACTATTTGATGCGGGGAACGGCGGTAGCACATGCGCGGTTCGGCAAACTCGGCATTGCCGCAGCTGCACTTCGCGGGTAGTGTTCGAAGAGGGATATCCCGTCTCGCAAAAACACTTGTAGATAAGATAAGTGCAATTATGCAACTAATTTATACCATTTAAGCTTCCAATCATTAAATAAGTGCAAACAAGCACTTATTTAGCCTGCAAAAGCGATATTGGAGGGTAAGCGTGCGGAATAGATGCTTAACTGCACTTATTTTTTTGCGGAGGACCAATTTTTAATTATTAAGTGCATAATTGCACTTATTTTTCGTGGAGAGCGAATTCTCAGGTCCTAAGTGCTTATCGATGCTTATTTTCGTAGTGATCGATTTGCGAGCCATGAATGAACATGTGCACCGATATAATCAGCCTTCTCTCGCCTTGCCAAGCACAATGAACGGGAGGCCTGACGACAGCTTGCAACTATTCCCAAATTCGGCGCGTTATAACAGTGGCTGACAAGCACCGTCATCTCATTCCGTAAAGGAATAAAGGAGCGACCCTATGATGAGAAAACGTTACTATTTATTGCTAATGGCGATCTGTACGATCGCATCTTCGGTCTTCGTCGCCGGCCCGTCTGCCGCGGAGGCAGCGACCGCCTCCAAGATCGCGGACTTCGATTCCGCCTCGCTCATTCGCGCGGACGGCACGTATTGGGTGTGGGGAAACAACCGCCCGGTACCGACGCAAATTCAGGCCTTATCCGATGTAGAGGCTGCCTTTCCAGGGAATTTAGTCATGAAAAAGGACGGAAGCGTATGGAACTGGCTCCCGATTTCCACCGGGTTTCGCGTAGATCCCGTGAAGGGGGTCGAGCGGCTGTCCTCGGTTCAGGATGAATGGAATTACATCATTGCCGTGGAAGAGAGCGGCGACGTGGCGGTTATCCCCCGGGATACGGGCTTCGTGGTTCCGGATGCGACGATAGCAGTGGACGGAATCGATAACGTGGAGAAAGTCAGCGGTTACTACGAGCGTCCGGAGTACAAGCGTTATTTGTTATTTCTGAAGAAGGACGGCACCTTGTGGGGCAGCGCCCCGTCGGAGGATAACATGCTGTCAGGCTTAGAGTCCGTCGCAGGCATGGATCACGTCGTCGATATCGCGGGCAATCTCGCCTTGAAGAATGACGGGTCGGTATGGGCGATGTCGGCGCCCGAATCGGCGGGGGCATCCGCTGCAGGAGCTTCGCCGCGGCTGATCGCCACCAAGATGCGAGAGCTGGCCGGCATCGTCCGGATCGCGACGAACGACAGGTCCAATCTTGCGGTCGATAAGCTGGGGCATGTATGGTTCTGGGGAGAAACCTTGACGGGCATGACCGACGGCACGGTTACGTACGAGCACCCGGTTCCGACGGAACTAACGACGGTCAAAGATGCACGGGACGTCGCCATCGTCGAGCGTTCGCTCATCGTCTTGACCGCGGACGGTACCGTAACGGGGACGTCGATCGACCGCGAAACGATGCCGGCCAATCCGGTCTTCCGAAAGATGGCGACCGGGATGGTCCGCTTGGAGCCCGGCATGCGGCACTTGATCATGCAGAAGGCCGACGGATCCTTGTGGGGTTGGGGCATCAACAAGCAGGCGGAGCTCGGCTATGGGGATTACGAGTTCTCGCACGACGTCCCGGTGCCCGTTCAGAAAGCCGTGACCGTAACCGTCAACGGCGAGCGCGTCGCGTTAATGAACGGCGTTATTATTCGCAGCGACCAAGCGTTTATTCCCCTGCGCTCCGTATTCGAGAAGCTCGGCGCGGCGGTGACCTGGGACTTCAATTTGAAAATCGCGGCGATCAAGCGGCCCGCGGGCCAGCCTGCCGGCAGCGCCGCGACGACGATTACGATGAACTTTCAAACCGGCGCGCTGATGCTGAACGGCGCGAAGATTACGCTGAAGCAGACGCCTTTCATCGAGAACGGCACGACGTATCCCCCGCTGCGCTTCATCAGCGAATCGCTGGGCGCGCAGGTCGCGTGGGACGCGAACGCCGACCTGATCACGATTCAAGAACAATAGGCGCGAAGAGCAGGCACAGCAGCAGTCCCATCCGATAGCGAGCGGGGATGCCATGTAACGAACGCGCCCCATCGCAGCCCCAAACCAAACCGAATAGGCTCCCCTCGGCGCAGTCAGGCGAATTCCGATGACCGCTGCTCCGAGGGGAGCCTTTAGTATGTCCATTCAACGCCGCCGCGCGACAGGCGGGTTCGAGACAAGGCCGGCGCGTCACGGCCGCTACTTCGATTGCTTAAACTCGTTCGGCGTCACGCCCGTCTCCTGTTTGAACACCTTGGCGAAATACGAATAGTTGGCATAGCCGACCTTCTTGGCCACGGAGAAGACCGACAGGTCCGTCGTGCGGAGCTGCTGCTTGGCGGCCGCGATCCGCGCTTGAATGATGTAGGTGCCTAGCGAGACGCCGGTCTCCTTCTTGAACAAGCGGGCCAGATAGTCCGGATGGAGGTAGACGACGTCGGCGAGGCTGTTGCGCGTCAGATCTTCGCCGCAGTGGGCATGAATGTATTGTTTGATCTCGTCCGCGACGGACTTGGGCTGCTCCGCGAACCTGCGGTACTCCATGGCCGTATTCACCAAGCTTCTCAAGTAGGCCTCCATATCTTCGCAGGAATGCAGCGAATGAGCCAGCAGCTGCTCGTTCGCCCTGCCGGTGTACAGCTGATGCGCCTGGATGCCCTTCGACTTGAGGAAGGCATAGACGAGCTGCATCATGTCGAGCCGGAACAGGCTGAGCACGGAGGTGGTGAATTCGGGCCGCCGCGAGCGTTCGTCCAAATACCGCGTCGTCTCCTCCAGAAACTCGGCCGATCGGCCTTGATCCAGCAGCTCCTCGAGGCGAGCCAGATCCGGCGGGGCGTAGTGACCCTCGGCCGGACGGCGGTACTGCCCCGCGAAGAACACGCCTCCGCGGCGCTTGACCAGCTCCTCGTTCAGCTGAAGCAGCTGTCGGAGAATCGCGCTTACGTCCTCGAGCGTGCCGGAGAGGGCGACGATGCAGCAGGCATCGCTCTTCAGCGAGCGGCATGCTTCATCGATGAACGATGCGCACAGATCAGCCAGCGTTCCGTCATCGGGAGTCCGGTTCCATCGCAGCACGGCGATCCACTGATGCGTCCGATATTCCAAAACCGTCTCCACGGTAAACGCCTCGTCGCCGAACAGCTCGTACAGGACGTTCAGCAGCGCGAAATCGAACAGATTCTTCTCGTCCCTCCCCATACTGCCGTCATGGGGGAAGAGGCTGAACAGCACGGGCTGCACGGTGTCGTCCATGGCATAGCCGAGATGCTGCTCGTCGACGGCGCCGGCGATCTCGGCAGGCTTGATGGGAGAGGAGGCGCTGCCGCTGATCAGCTTCCGCCAGAAATGCTCCAGAATCTTCGCTTGATTCCGCTGCCAATAACGACCCTCCTGGATCGCCCGGTCGTTCTGCTGCTGCTCCTTCGCGCGTTCGACGGCTTTGCGAATAATAAGCATCAGCTTATCGAACTGGATCGGCTTGAGGAAATACTCGAAGCTCCTGAGTTCGATCGCCTTCTGCGCATAATTGAAATCGGCGTAGTTCGTCAGGAAGATGGCCTGCACGTTGTATTGCTCCTCGCGAATCCAAGCCAGCAGCTCGAGGCCGCTGCCCTGCGGCATTTCGATATCGGAGACGAGAATCTGAATATCATGGTGCTTCAGAATCTCGCGCGCCTGAGCGACATTGTTGGCGGTATGCACGTTCTCGATGTCCAGGGAGGCCCAGTCGATCTTCTTCTCCAATGCGGTCACGACGAAGTAATCGTCATCCACGAGCAGTACGTTCATCGGTCGCTACACTCCTTTCCCGGTCTGGTCCGCCGGGGGCTCCGGCAAATACAGGATAATGCAGGCGCCGCCGTTCTCCCCGTTGGCGAAGCGAACGGCGGCTTGTTCGTCGTATAAATAATCCAACCGCTGCACGGTGTTCATGATGCCGATCTGCGTCCCGCCCGCCTGATCGAGCGGTTCCCGCTGCTGCAGCTTCGCCAGAATGTCCGTCGCGAAGCCGGGGCCGGTGTCGGCGATGCGGATCGCGGTCACTTCCGCATCCCCTCGCATCTCGCGAGTCACGTCGATCGCGATCAGCGCCTCGTTCTCGCGCGACACCGCGTACTTGATGGCGTTCTCGACGAACGTCTGCAGCACGAGCGGCGGTATCGGCGCGCCAAGCGTCCGCTCGTCCTGCGAGATGCGATAAACGAAGGAGTTGCGGTAACGGTTCTTCTGAATCTCGAGATAGATCCGCACATGCTCGAGCTCGTCCTCGAGGCGTACGAAGTTCTGGCCATGCTGAAAAATATACCGGAAATAAGCCGACGTGGACAACGCCATCTGCTGGATCTCCTCGTCCATGCCCATTTGCGCCATGCTGTGAATGGTCGTCAGGCAGTTCAGGAAGAAATGCGGTTTGATCTGCAGCTTCATATAATCCAGCTGAATCCGCTGCTTCTCGATCTCCCGTTCGTAGATGTCGATCTTGTAAGCCTTGATCTGCTTCACGAGCGTGCGGAATTGCTTGTTCGCCTTCTCCAGCTCGACGATCTTGCTGCTCTGGATGTCGATCGGTTCGCCTTCCGCGGTCCACAGGTTCAAGTTGTAGGAGAAGCTCTTGATCGGCTGCAGCACGTTGTTCTTGAAGTAGAGCAGCAGGAAGCACAGGCTGGAGGCGATGATGACGGCCAAGAGCACGATAAGCAGCTGGGCGATCATGATTTTCTCGAAGGCGCCGAATTGGATGACGAGCTGCACGTTGAAGGACGCGTTCGTGAAGTCGCCCGTTACCGTCGTCTTGGCTTGGAGCAGATTCGGCAGCAGCGGATGCTTCGGTCGAAGATCCAGCAGCTTGCCTTTGTTCGAGATCGGATTGGTGATGCGCTCGCCGTCCTCGCTCGTGAGGGAGGCGTACCCCTTCTCGCCCAGATTGGTCTGGCGCAGCGGCCGGATCAGATCGTCCGCCGAGATCAGGCAGATCAGATAGCTGTCATGGTAAGGCACGATGTTCATGATGTAGGATTTGCCCGCCAGCTGGACGGTCGACCACCAGGAGTAGAGCTTCTCGTAATACACTTTGTCCTTGATGTAGAGGCCGACCTGCTCCTGCAGCGCTTGGTATTCCATATACGTCATGCCCATGGGGGCGATGTTCTGCAAGTAATTCTTCTTATCGAAGTAGAGGAAGAAGTTGTACTGTTCGCCGTGGCCTTTCTGCAGCTCGACGAACCGCCGGTACAGCGTCCGGTTCGCTTTCAGAAATTCCGCCTCGTCTGGCGTATGCGCATTCATGATCGTGACGTTCTCGTCGTTGGCCAGCGTCCAGCCCATGAAGTGGTTGATGTACGAGAAGTCGCTGTTGATCCGGTTGATGTAGAGATACGCCGTATCCCGCAAATCCCGGGCCGATTGCTGCTTGACGATCGTAATCGACGCGAAGCTGAGGATGAAATCCAAGATCAGCGCGGAGAACGAGATAATCAGGATGATTCTGACATAATGCTGGATCGGTTGCAGCTTGTCCTCCGTTTGTCGTGCCATAATGCCCCCGAGCTTCCCCTCTCAGCCGGCCTGGAGCCGCCGAATTCCACTAGCTTCGTCTGACTATTATAATGCCGATGGCCTAAAATACAAGCCGGAAACCGCCGCCAAATGCCGAATGTCCGGAATGTGCAGGCAAAAAGTCTGGATTCGAATGCGAACGCCCGCGTATTCGTCCGCGGAGGTCCGGATGCTGCCTCGCCGTCCGCGGAAAAGTCCGTTTTGCGTCCGAATGAGGTCCAGCGGGTAACAGGATGCCCCGCGTATACTGAGGACATCGGAACGAAGCGGCATGCTCGTTCATAGCGCAAAAGGGGGCTTCACGCATTGATCAACACGCAACCAAGCGGAAATCTGCAGCGGACATACGCGCGGATCAGCCGGAACTGGGGGTTATACGTCCTGCTGCTGCCGGCCGTCGTGCTGCTGCTGTGCTTCACGTATAAGCCGATGTACGGCGTCATCATCGCGTTCAAGGATTTCAATCCCGTAGCGGGTATCATGGGCAGTCCGTGGGCGGGCTTCAAGTATTTCGAGAAATATTTTCACTCCTACCAATTCTCCGTCACGATCAAGAACACGCTCATCATTAGTCTGTACAGCTTCGCGACGTTTCCGATTCCGATCTTGTTCGCGCTCCTGGTGAACCAGCTGCGGGCAGGCAAGTTCAAACGGGTCTTCCAGACGGTGACGTACATGCCGCATTTCATCTCCACGGTGGTGGTCGTCGGCTTGATGATGATGCTGCTCTCGCCCGGCAACGGGCTGATCGGCAGCATTTACCGCTTGTTCGGCGCCGAGGCGCCTAATCTGATGGGCTCCGCGGGGCTGTTCAGCAGCGTCTACGTCTGGTCGGACGTCTGGCAGCACATGGGCTGGGACAGCATCATCTACATCGCGGCGCTGTCCTCGGTCGATCCGAGCTTGTACGAGGCGGCGACGGTAGACGGGGCGGGGCGCTGGCATAAGGTCCGTTACATTGACATTCCGATGCTGATTCCGACGGCGATTACGCTGCTCATCCTGCGGGTCGGCGGGCTGCTCGGCGTCGGTTTCGAGAAAGTGTATCTCATGCAAAACAACCTGAACATCTCCGGCAGCGAGGTCATCTCGACGTACGTGTACAAGATCGGCCTCATCAGCTCGCAGTACAGCTTCTCGGCGGCGATCAATCTGTTCAACACGGTCATTAATTTCGCGCTGCTGCTGCTGGTCAACTGGGTATCCAGAAAATATTCCGAGCACAGTCTCTGGTAAACGGGAGGGGGGCACGAACGAGATGGACGCATCAACGAAAATAACCGTGCGGCAGTCCGGAAAACCGGTTTCAAGCGACAAGGCGCTGGAGACGCTGCTGTACATTTGGGCCGCCTTCGTGCTATTGATTGTGGTATACCCGCTTTATTTTATCGTCATCGCGTCCTTCAGCGATCCGTCCGCGGTCGGGAACGGCAAGGTGTGGCTGCTTCCGAGCGGCTTCACGCTCGACGGGTACAAGGAATTGCTGAAGCACAGCAATATATGGGTCGGCTATCGCAATACGATCCTGTACACGGTGGTCGGTACCGCGATCGGACTGGCCGTCAACATCTCGGCCGGGTACGCGCTGTCGCGGCGGGATCTGGTCGGCCGCAAGGCGCTTTCCCTATTCTTCATCTTCACGATGTTTTTTAACGGCGGACTGATTCCGACGTTTCTGACCATTCGCGATTTTCATCTGTACGATACCTTTCTCGTCATGGTGCTGCCGTTCTCGGTCGCGGTGTTCGACATTATCGTAGCCCGCACGTTCTTCCGTACGAGCATCCCGGCCGAGTTGTGGGAAGCGGCGCAAATCGACGGCTGCGGCAATCTGCGTTTCTACGTGCAGGTCGTCCTGCCGCTGTCCAAGGCGGTCATCTCCGTGCTGGCGCTGTGGTTCGCGGTGGGCCAGTGGAATGCGTATTTCAACGCGCTGATCTACTTGCAGGATAAGAACCTGTTCCCGCTGCAGCTCATCCTCCGGGATATTCTGATCACGAACCAAATGCAGAACGCCCTGGGTACCGGGGAAGCAGCGCAGATCGCGCTGCGGCTGGCCAATTTGCTTCGCTACTCCGTGATCATCGTCTCCACGCTGCCGATCATCTGCTTCTACCCGTTCGTGCAGAAGTATTTTAACAAGGGGGTGATGATCGGCGCGGTGAAGGAATAAGGTCCTGCGCGATGGTCAAGGAATGAAGGCAAGGGAACGCAATCTAACCAATTCATTCATAGGGGGATTCAAAGAAATGGCAAACGCATCGAAGCGCGGCACATTCCGCATGCTGTCCAGCCTGGCCTTGGTGTCCGTGCTCGGCACGACCGTATTGGCAGGCTGCGGCAACAACAGCGATAACGGCAATGCAGGCGGCAATACAGGCTCGGCGAACGGCGGCAGCAAGACGGAGGACAGCAATTTCCACCAAGAAGGACTTCCGATCGTCGATCAGCCGATCACCCTGAACGTGCTGACGATCCGGTGGGGAAGCATGGGCGATACGTTCACGAAGAATGCCTGGCTGCAGGAGCTCGAGAAACAGACGAACGTCAAGATCAACTGGCAGGTCGTCTCGTCCAATGATTGGGGCGATCAGAAATCCGTCATGCTGGCGAGCGGCAAGCTGCCGGACGTCATTATCGGCGACATCGCGTTCACGAATGCCGATATCGTCAACAACCTGGGCATCTTCCGTCCGCTGGACGAGTACATCGAGAAAGACATGCCGAACCTGAAGGCCGCCATGGCGGAGTCGCCGGAGCTGAAGAAGCTGAGCACGTTCCCGGATGGCAAGATTTACTCGATGCCCGCGCGTCTGCCGTCCCGTCCGGTATCTTCCGTGCAGCCGGTCATCAACAAGCAGTGGCTGGATAAGCTGGGACTGAAGGAGCCGACGACGATCGACGAGCTGTACACCGTGCTGAAAGCGTTCAAGGAGCAGGATCCGAACGGCAACGGCAAAGCGGACGAAATTCCGTACAGCGATTCGGGCGATCTGGACATGAACTTCCTCGCGCCGTTCGGCATCACGGATCTCCGCGCGAACCATATGGTCGTCAAGGACGGCAAGACCGAGTACTTCCCGACGTCCGAAGCGTACAAGGCCGGCATGGAATGGGCGCATAAGCTGTATGCCGAAGGCTTGATCGACAAAGAAACGTTCACGCAGGACAACACGATGCTGACGGCGAAACGCCAAAATCCGGATGCGTCGCTGATCGGCTTCACGTACCAATGGACGCCGGACGCCGTGTTCGGTCCATGGAGCAAGGAGTACGAGGCCATCGCGCCGATCGCCGGCCCGGACGGCAAGAAGTACCAGCTCGGCGAACCGAACGGCATGAGCTACCGCCGCAACGAAGTGCTGATCACGACGACGAACAAATATCCGGACGTGACTGCCCGCTGGGCGGACCAGTTCTATACGGGCGAAGCGAGCATCCAGAACTTCTGGGGCGCGATCGGCACGACGATCAAGAAAGAAAGCGACGGCACGTATACGCTGATGGATCCACCGGACGGCACGAGCGCGGACGCTTGGTACTGGGACGGTTCGCTGCGCGACTTCGGACCGAAATACGCGAGCCCCGAGTTCGAGAAGAACATCAAGCTTGATCCGACCAGCGGCGACGGCCTGAAGCTGCAGCTCGACAACCTGGGCAAGGAATTCGTGACGGAGCCGTTCCCGGACGTCATGTACACCTCCGAGGAATACGCGGACCTACCGACGCTTACGACGGATATCGACAGCTACATCGCGAGCACCCGCGCCAAGTGGATCACCAAAGGCGGCATCGCCGAAGAGTGGGACGGCTACGTCAAGAAGCTGAACGAAATGGGCCTCGAGAAGCTGGTCAAAATCTACAACGACGCCTTCGCGCGTTACCAAGAATTGAAATAGGCATGCCTGCTGCCCCGCAGACTTTCTGCGGGGCAGATTTATGGGACGATGCGGCATGGGCATGCGCGTGACGGGCAGTTCCGACTAGCATCATCGGGAGACGGGGAGGACGAAGATTATGAATAAGACAGCGACGAGCGAGACACCGGGAGCTGCGGCAAGCGCGAATGAGGCAAGCGGAGTTACGGCCCCGGCCTTGCGGGTGACCGTTTGGAACGAGAACCGCCATGAGAAGCAGAATCCGAAAGTAAGCGAAATTTACCCGGACGGGATTCATGCCGCGATCGCTGGCTTCCTGACCGAAGCGGGCATGCTTGCCGGGACGGCGACGCTGGATGAGCCGGAGCACGGACTGACGGACGAGGTGCTGGATACGACGGATGTGCTGATCTGGTGGGGACACTTGGCGCACGGCGAAGTAAGGGACGATATCGTGGCGAAGGTACAGCGGCGCGTCTTGGACGGCATGGGTCTCATCGTGCTTCACTCGGGGCATTATTCGAAAATTTTCCAAGCGCTCATGGGCACGAGCTGCGCCTTGAAGTGGCGCGAGGCGGACGAGAAGGAGCGTCTGTGGGTGGTCGCGCCCGCGCATCCGATTGCGGCGGGCATTGGGGAATTCATCGAGCTGGAGCGCGAGGAAATGTACGGCGAGCATTTCGATATCCCGGCGCCGGATGAGCTGGTGTTCGCCAGCTGGTTCGAGGGCGGGGAGGTGTTCCGCAGCGGCTGCGCGTATGCGAGGGGCGGCGGCAAAGTCTTTTATTTCCGCCCGGGGCACGAGACGTATCCGACGTATTGGCACAAGGACATTCAGCGCGTCATCGTCAATGCGGCGAACTGGGCGCGTCCCGTGAAGCGGGAACGTCCGTACCGGGGCAACGCGCAGCCGCTGGAGAAGCTGGCAGCCGGCAGGCAGGTCACGAAGGGAGAGGGACAACAATGAACAAATTTCGTATTGGCTTGATCGGGCTCGGCGGCATGGTGCAGTCGCATATTCGGTGGATTGCCGCCGAAGGGCGATTCGACGTGGTGGCGGTGAGCGACGTGAACGAATCGGCACTGTCGGCCGTCGGCGATCAGCTCGGCATTCCGGCGGAACGGCGGTATGCGGACTTTGCGCGGTTGATCGCCGATCCGGACGTCGACGCGATTTTATCCGTGACGCCGAACCATGTCCACGCGGATATTATGCGGGCATGCCTGGAGGCCGGCAAGCCGTTCCTCGGCGAGAAGCCGTTTACCCGCGTCTTCGAAGAAGCCCCGCCTCTGCTCGCGTTGTATGAGCAGCAGCCGGTTGCGGGCATGATCGGCTTCAGCTACCGGTATACGCCGGCGTTCCGCTACGCGCGGGAGCTGCTGCGGGAAGGGAAGCTGGGCGCCGTGCGGAGCTTCTCGGTCCAATATTTGCAGGACTGGGGATCCGCGTCCCGGGGAACGCCGTATATTTGGCGGTTCAACAAGGACATCACCGGGACCGGTACGCTCGGCGACCTGGGATCGCATATGATCGACTTGGCCCGGTTTCTGTTCGGGGAATTCGCCGAGCTCTCGGCGCAGCTGCAGACGCTCATTCCCGAGCGTCCGGATCCGGCGACCGGCGGGATGGTGAAGATCGAAGTCGACGACTTCGTCAGCTTCCAAGCGCGTATGGCGGGCGGGGAGGTCGGTATCTTCCACTCCTCGCGCAACGCGATCGGTTCCGGCAACCAGCACGAGGTGTCGGTCTACGGCGACGCGGGAACGCTTCACGCCTCGACGCTGAACCCCGACCAGCTGATCTGGATCCGCGAGGAGGCGCCGGGACAGCTCGCGCGGACGGTTCTCGACGTCCCGGCACGCTGCAAGGTGACGCAATACGGGGATTTCCTGGCCATGCTGGACGGCGCCGCGACCGATGGGCTGCCGGATTTCATGGACGGCTACCGCAATCAAGAGGTGTTGGATGCCGTCATCCGCTCGAATGCGGAGAAGCGTACGGTGAGCTTGAGCGGCGAGGCGGCGGAAGCGCCGGCCGGCGCGTCGCTGGATGCGCAGGCGCCGCAGGGTGCCGCGGCGGGAAGCTGAACGCGCCGAGAACGACATGGATGCGAGGTGCGCCGAGAAGCGAACAATGGATGCGAGTTGCGCCGCTGGATGATGGCGCTGGCTCGCGCGAGCTGGCAATTCTGGCTGGCTGGGAAGCGGAAGAACGGAGCAGGTAAGGCTGCTTCGTTCTTTTTTTGTCGTAGAAGAGATGAGGGGAAGTTAGCCCGAAATTGTGCGGTAGAGCAGCTTTTGGAGTCGGGAGAGCCGGAGTTAGCTTGAAATTGTGCAGTAGAGCAGCTTTTGGAAGTAGTAGAGCCGGAGTTAGCCCGAAATTGTGCAATGGTGCAGCTTTTGAAGGTGGAAGAGCCGGAGTTAGCCCGCAATTGTGCAGTAGAGCAGCTTTTGGTGGTGGAAGAGTTTGGGTTAGCTCGAAATTGTGCAGTAGAGCAGCTTTTGGAGGTAAGAGAGGTGAAGTTAGCTAGAAATTGTGCAGTAGAGCAGCTTTTGGAGTCGGGAGAGCCGGAGTTAGCTCGAAATTGTGCAGGAGAGCAGCTTTTGGAAGTAGTAGAGGGGAAGTTAGCCTGCAATTGTGCGGTAGAGCAGCTTTTGGAGGTAGAAGAGCCGGAGTTAGCTCGAAATTGTGCGGTAGAGCAGCTTTTGGAGGTAGAAGAGCCGGAGTTAGCTCGAAATTGTGCAGTAGAGCAGCTTTTGGAGTCGGGAGAGCCGGAGTTAGCTCGAAATTGTGCAGTAGAGCAGCTTTTGGTGGTGGAAGAGTTTGGGTTAGCTCGAAATTGTGCGGTAGAGCAGTTTTTGGAAGAGGTAGTAGAGTCGAAATTGCCGTCCCCGGTTGGCCTACGGCGGGGATTGTCGACTGCTGCTTGATTGTGCATGGTCTCCGCCCGCGGGGGCTTTTTTTAAGTTTGCATGAATGAATCGGGAAACGCTTGCATTTATTGGTATCACGGAGCGGAGGAAGCGGGCCGCGCGAGG
Organism: Paenibacillus sacheonensis; assembly: GCF_009909195.1. GTDB lineage: Bacteria > Bacillota > Bacilli > Paenibacillales > Paenibacillaceae > Paenibacillus_Z > Paenibacillus_Z sacheonensis. Next base: position 77,717 of record NZ_JAAAMU010000020.1, on the reverse strand, counting down.
GGGAGGCTCCTGCGGATTTATGTAATGGGTTTCACTCCGAATTGGGGCGCCCATAGGGAGCGAAAGCCGCGCCGTTCCTAACGTTGCGCCGGTTGGCGTCGAATGAAACAAAATCCGTCTGCATTTTTTATCCGGATAGGAGGGGTGCCGCATAGTATTGGCAACGTATTTAAGCTAAGAGAGGAACGGTGAATTCATGCGGTTAAGAATCGGAAAGAAAACAGCGGTCACGGCTGCGCTAATCGCCTTCGTCGGAGGCAATTCGCTGTTCGCGCCGTCCGCGCACGCAAGCAACTACACGGCGGTGGTGAACCCCGGCACGCAATTCCAAACCTTCGAAGGCTGGGGGACGTCGCTCGCCTGGTTCGCCAATCGGATCGGCGGCGCGCCGGATGCGGTTCGCAACAGCTACGCGGATAAGCTGTTCGCCAGCAGCGGGCTGAACATGAACATCGTGCGGTACAACATCGGGGGCGGCGAGAATCCCGCGTATCCCAATAACATGGAGCTGCGGGCGCGCGTGCCCGGTTTTCAGCCGACGCAGGGCACCTACGATTGGACGGCGGACGCCAACCAGCGCTGGTTCCTGCAGGCGGCGAAGTCGCGGATCTCTTCTAGCGAGTTCATTGCGGAGTCGTTCTCGAATTCGCCGCCGTGGTGGATGACGCAGAGCGGCAGCGTGACGGGGAATTATGGCGCAGCGAACAATTTGCGGGACGATATGTACGATGCCTTCGCGGACTATCTCGTGACGGTGAACAAGCATTTCAAGGATTACTGGGGCGTGACCTTCCGGACGCTGGAGCCGCTGAACGAGCCGAACGCGAACTGGTGGACGTACGGCAACCGGCAGGAGGGGGCGCATTTTGACCGGAACAAGCAGGAGATCATCATCCAGAAAGTCGCGAATCTGCTCACGACGCAAGGCTCGCCGACCAAGGTAAGCGCTTCGGACGAGACGAGTATCGATGACGGGCGCGACACGATCAACAGCTTCTCCGCGACGACCAAGAACGCGATCTGGCAGTACAACGTGCATACGTACGGCGGCAGCGATCGGGTCGGTTTCAATACGGCGGCGGCCGGCAAGAACATCTGGATGTCCGAGCACGGCGACGGCGACGCCTCCGGCATGGAGATGGCACGCTCCATCGTGTACGACCTGCGCTACATGAAGAATACGGGCTGGGTCTACTGGCAGGCGGTCGACGGCGGCGGCTGGGGACTGATGGACGTGAACGACCTGAACGATCCGAGCTCGAATTTCACGGCGGTGACCAATAAGAAATACTACGCGCTGGCGCAGTGGAGCAAGTTCATCCGCCCAGGCTACAAGATCATCGACATCGGAGACGGCAACTCCATCGCCGCGTACGACACGGTATCCAAGAACCTCGTCATCGTCACGTTGAACGATTCCAGCAGCTCCAATACGGTGACCTATGATCTGTCGGCGTTCTCCTCCATCACGGGGTCGGTGACTGGCTACCAGACGGTCACGTCCACGAGCGATAATTTGGCGCCGATCTCGGGGCTGACGCTGACCAACAAAACGTTCCAACGTACGATTCCGGCGCAGTCCACGGCCACGTTCGTCATTTCGGGCGCGAACTATACGCCGCAGCAGCCGATCGACACGTCGGCGTATTACAAAATCGTCAACCGCAACAGCGGCAAGCTTCTCGATGTGACGGGCAGCTCGACGGCGCTAGGAGCAGCGCTCGTACAGAATACGGGAGGCAGCAATTACAGCCAGCAATGGCAGTTCGTCGATGCGGGGAGCGGCTATTACAAGCTGAAGAACCGCGGCAGCGGGCAGCTCGCGGACGTCAATAATGCCTCGCAGAACGACGGGATGCAGATCATCCAGTATTCGGACAATGGCGGCGCGAATCAGCAGTGGAAAATAACCGATGCCGGCGGCGGGTACGTGAAGCTCTTCAACAAGAACAGCAATAAGCTAATGGACGTAAGCTCGGAATCGACCGCGGACGGGGCCGCGATCATTCAGTATACGGATCATGGCGGGAATAATCAGCAGTGGCAGCTGGTGAAGCAGTAACGGGGTAGATATCTTTCCTCGATAAGAAGGCCCGGCAGTCATTGACTGCCGGGCCGACTTGTTTTGCGTATTTTCCGTATTTGCGTATGCAGCCGTTCTACAGCGTAAAGTCACCCTTGATCTCCACTTTATCTTTGACGACCGTTTCCATATAGGTTTTGCCCCAGCTGTACATCGCCTCGAGAATCGGCATAAGGCTCGTCCCAAGCTCGGTCAACGAGTATTCGACTTTAGGCGGCACGACGGGATAGACGTTCCGGTGCACGATGAGGTCGTCCTCCAGCTCGCGCAGCTGGCTGACGAGCATGCGCTGCGTAATGTCCGGGATCAGCGTCTTCAGCTCGCCGAAACGCTTGGTGCCTTCTTTGCCGAGATGCCAGAGAATCAGCATTTTCCATTTGCCGCCGATGACGGACAGCGTCAGTTCCTTCTCGCAGTTGAACGATTTTTCATCCAGATGTCCCATGATCGCAACCTCCTCCGACCCTCATTATAGTTCACGGTATACTTTTAAGCACTAGATAAGAAAAAAGTGCGTACTACCCTTCTTGCAGGCATGGGGCTATACTAGCACCGAACCGGAAATGCATGCAAACATGGAGAAGGAGCGGATAAAATAATGAAACTTCAATTGGCTTTGGACTTGGTGGACATTCCGGGCGCGAAGGCGCTGGTGAAGGAAGTCGAGTCGTTTATCGATATCGTGGAAATCGGAACGCCGGTCGTCATTAACGAAGGACTGCGCGCCGTAAAGGAGATCAAGGAGGCTTTTCCGTCTTTGACGGTGCTGGCCGATCTTAAAATCATGGATGCGGGCGACTATGAAGTGATGAAAGCGGCCGAGGCCGGCGCGGACATCATTACGGTGCTGGGCGCTTCCAATGACCGCACGATCGCGGGGGCCGTAAGCGAAGCCCGCAAAACGAACCGTCAGATCATGGTCGACATGATCAACGTCCAGGACATCGAGACGCGGGCCAAGGAAATCGATGCGCTCGGCGTGGACTATATCTGCGTACATACGGGCTACGATCTGCAGGCTGTCGGCCAAAACTCGTTCGCCGATCTGCAGACGATCAAGCGCGTCGTCAAACATGCGAAGGTCGCGATCGCGGGCGGCATCAAGCTGAATACGCTGCAGCAGGTAATCGACGCAAAGCCTGATCTCATCATCGTAGGCGGCGGCATTACCGGCCAGGAAGACCGCCGTGCGGCGGCGTCCGGCATTCGCGAGCTGATCGCGCAAGGGTAACCGGCCATGGGGACGATTCCGACGTATACGACGATGCTGCTGGAGGAGCTGACTGCGGCCTTGAACGGTATTTCGGAGGAGCAGGCCGAAGCATTCATGGAACTGCTGCTCGGCGCGCGGAGAATCTATACGGCGGGCGCGGGGCGCTCCGGCTTCATGACCCGCGCGTTCGCCATGCGGCTGATGCATCTAGGTCTGCCCGCGTATGTGGTAGGCGAGGCAGTAACGCCCGCTCTGGGCGCCGGCGATCTGCTCGTCATCGGTTCGGGATCCGGAGAGACGGGCAGCCTGGCGGCGATGGCAGAGAAGGCGAAGCAGCTAGGAGCTTCGGTGGCGCTCGTGACGGTCGAGCCTTCATCGCGGATTGGCAAACTGGCGGATGCCGTCGTACGGATTCCCGGAGCGACGAAGGCGCTGGCCGACCACGAGGCGAAATCCATCTCGGTCCAGCCGATGGGGTCGCTGTTCGAGCAGGCGCTGCTGCTTTTCCTCGACTCGCTCGTGCTGCGTCTGATGGAGAAGCTTGATTTGACCGCGGAGTCGATGAAGCTTCGGCATGCGAATTTGGAGTAGGATGCAAGGTGCCGGCTACGGGATTGTCGAATAGCGAATAGCCAACCAATAACAATAGCAATTGCATAAGTAATAGCAATAACCAACTGAAATAGCCAACAGCAATAACAGTAACCAATAGCAATGACCAAGGCCGCATTCCCCCTTCGGGGCAAGAAATGCGGCCTTTTTGCATACGCGGAAAGCGGCCGCAGCCGTAATATTGGCGCAGGCTATAGCGTCTATTTGAAACCGATATTAGACCCGCCGCGGCTGCCGGGCTTAAGATGAGTATCACATTTCGGATACAAGACCCGATCGAGGAGGCAGAGTACATGTCCATTTATTCGTATGAGGTCGAAAGCGCGGATCACGGCATAATCCCATTGTCCGATTATCGCGGCAAGGTGCTGCTCATCGTCAATACGGCCAGCCGCTGCGGCTATTCCAAGCATTTCGCAGGTCTTCAGAGGTTGTACGATACCTATCGGGAGCAAGGTTTTGAACTGCTCGGCTTCCCTTGCAACCAATTCAACGCCAAGGAGCCGGACAGCGACGCGGAGCTGCGCGCGTATTGCGAGGACACCTTCGGGATCACGTTCCCGTTTGCGGCGAAGACGGAAGTAACCGGTCCGCGCGCGCATCCGTTGTTCGCTTACCTGACCGGGGAGCTGCCGTTCGAAGGCTTCGATCTGTCGACCGAGAACGGGCGGTGGATGGATTCGTTCGTGCAGACGAAGTACCCGGAGCTGTACGGCGGCAACTGCATCAAGTGGAATTTCACGAAGCTTCTTATCGGCCGCGATGGCCGCCCGGCAGCTAGGTTCGAGACGCCTGTCGAGCCGGAGGAGCTGGCGCCTGCGATCGAAACGTTTTTGAAAAAATAGCTGGAAGAAGCATATTTAAGGATAAGGAATACGCATGGATGGCAATAGATATGCCGTAAATCCGCAAGGAAGCCACGATGATAAACGGTGGCCTCCGCTTCCGAATCAAGGCCCGTTTGTTTGATGTTCGTCCCGAACAGGTAAATAAGAGTACGACATACTTGACGGGGTGATAGGCATGAACGAGTTCGAACGGAACGGGAAATCGATTCGCCAGCAGGGGAAACGCGACAATCCGGAAGGGATTCCGACCGACAAGGAGAGCTTGTTCGACCGCTTCAAGAGCGAACGGACGGTGGACCCGATTCCGGTGGAGGATCTGACGATCGGGCAGCAGGACGAGAAGCGGAAGGATCAGACGAAACAAGATTCCTCCAGCGAACGTAAATATCGTACGGGGATATAGGGAATCTCTTTCGAGCAGGCATGAAGCGCGCCGCCTCGGAACGAGAGAACGACATCCGCCGACAGGTCGAAGGGGGAATCGCAATGCTTCCACGGACGATGCAAGAGCTGGAGCAGGTTCGCAAGTCATGCAAAAAGCTGGTCACCAGAAGGGCGATGCTGTCGGGGACGGCGGCCATGGTGCCGATTCCGGGCACGGACATGCTGGCGGACGTCGGCATGCTGATGCGTCTCATTCCGGATATCAATAAACGGTTCGGTCTCTCGGAGGAGCAGCTGGATGGTCTGGACACGCGGCGCAAGGCCGTCGTTTACAGCATGATCACGTCGGTCGGCAGCCAGCTGATCGGCCATGCGGTAACGCGCAGATTGGTCTTCGCGCTGCTGAAGAAAGCCGCCGCCCGCATCGTGACCAAGAGCACGACGAAGTTCGTACCCGTCATCGGCACGGCGGTCGCCGGCGCGCTCAGCTTCAGCGCGATGAAATACGTCGGGAACAAACAAGTCGACGACTGTTATCGGGTGGCGAAGCGTATGCTCGAGGAGCAGGAGCGCGGGCAGCTTGGCGAACCGATGCTGACGATTGACAGTAAGATCGCAACCTAGCGGCAAAGCAACCCCAAACCCGCTAGCCTTGCTGATCAGGCAATAGAAAAGGGAAGAACAGGACGCGCCTGTTGCTTCCCTTTTTCGCGTGCACGGACCTGTTACCGGCCAGCTGGTGCCAATCATTAGCCAAGATCTAAAGCGGCGTTAAGCAGTTGGACATCATCGACGAACAAGTCTACCGAATTCGCCAGCGAATTGTTCATTATGAAGATTTGCGCCATGGTTGCGCCCGAGAAAGCAGGTTCTACGTTGAAATAAGCCGTTTTCCAGTTGTTCGCCGTGCCATCCGGCAGCCGGGAAGGAATCGCAGCTATGAGTCCCGTGTTCTGATAGACGAAGCCTGTCGTGTAATAGAATACGCAGACAATAACGGACGGCCCAAGACCGGTACCGTTCTTGGACAAAGCGACCATCAACTCGAAGCTGTTGCTGTCCGGCACGCTGACGAACTTGTAGATATAAGAGCCGGATGTTCCGGCGGCAACTTGGGCGGAATTCGAACCTGTATGGCTGTAGGTCGTGTTGAGCGTCGCGCCGGAGTAGGTCCAGCCCGTGAGACCGGATTCGAAACCGCTGTTGGTGACATAATTAACGATGCTCATCGTTATTCCCCCTCATAGTTTTGAATGTGTAGCTACCTCATTCTATGAAGGCTTGTACGGCTGTGTTCTTCCAAAAGACTATGCAAACGGCCCAATTGATAGAGTGTCCTACGACGGAAAGCAAGAAGAACCCAAGGCGAACGTAAGTGGAATGCAAGCTGATAGCCATATCAAAAGCAAGCCAAAAGCAAGCCAAAAGCAAGCCAAAAGCAAGCCAAAAGCAAGCCAAAAGCAAGCCGAAAGCACCGGACCGACTTCCGTTAAGAAGCGTTTCTCGTCGCGGGCGGCGACGTCGGGGATGATCGCGGGGGATCATGGATCGTTTGTCAGTTTATATCCAATATACTATACTCAATATATCCATTATTTAATGCCGTTATCATTCGGGAGGTTCCGTTTCGTGAAAGCTCAAATTCCGTTATACAGCCAAATTCAACAGTACGTGCTGGAGCAGATCCAGACCGGCGCGCTCCGGCCGGGCGATCAGGTGCCGCCGGAGAGGAAGCTGGCGGACCTGTTCAACGTCAGCCGAATCACGGCGAAGAATGCCATTATCGGACTGGTCGCCGAAGGGTATTTGTTCCGCCACCGCGGCAAAGGAACGTTCGTCTCGGATCAAGAGGCGCCTGCGCAAGCGGCGCAGAACGCTTACGCTTCCGGTATTGGCGCTGCTGCAGTTGGAAGCGAAGCAAGGGCGGCCATCGTAGCGGCGGCCGGCGCGCTGCGTGCGGAAGCGCGGTCCGGAAAGCCCCGGAGAGTCGGGATGATCATGCCCTGGATGGAGTTCCGTTATCAGTCCCTGCTCGTCTCCGGCGTGGAATACGAGCTCAGCCGGCGAGACTGCCATCTCGTCTTCAAGCGGGTGGACGAACAGAACGGGGAAGAGCAATCGACGCTGCAGCAGCTGCTCGAACTGCCGGTCGACGGGCTGATTATCGTCGCGAGCCGCAGCGATTTCATTCACGACGCCCTGCTGCGGCTGCTGCTGGAGAAGTTTCCGATCGTTTTCGTGGAGAAGTATTTTCGCGACTACAAGGTCCATGCGGTTCATTGCGATACGGAGAAAGTGGGGTACATGATGGGCGAGTACTTGATTCGCGCAGGCAAACGCAAGGTCGGTTACGTGAGCTATCCCGCGGATTATACGGCCGGGGTCAAGGAGCGGCTGTTCGGATTCCAGTCGGCGGCGATGGCGGAGGGAATACCGCTCGTGCATTTGAGCCTGTCGCTGTCCGTATCTCCTGCCATCGTGACGGGCATGAACCAGCTGCATCATCAGCCGGTTCCGGCGGAAATTTTCGACTTTCTCGACAGCCATCCCGATCTGGAAGCGATCGCCACCGTCGATGCGCATATCGCCCAGTTCGTGGGCAGGGCGTGCCGGCAGCGGGGGAGGCAGATGACGATCGTCAGCTGCGACGAGCCGAGCTTTGCCGCGGAATGCGTCATGCCGGAGGCATACGTCGACCAGTCTCCGGTAGAGATGGGCATCGCCGCGGCCGAGCTTATTCTTGATGTGATGGAGCAGCGGCAATCGGAGGCGTCGATTCGGAGAGTCGAACCTAAACTGGTGACGCTGAAGTAAAAATTGGATATATTGACGTAACCAATATGCGTTTCTATAATGGGGGAGTAATGAATCCCATTCGAGGTGATCGCATGCGAGGATTAGCAGGCAAAATCGCCGTCGTGACCGGCGGCGCGCAAGGGCTCGGCAAGGCCATCTCCGAGCGGCTGAGCGAAGAGGGCTGCGAGGTGTGGATGCTGGATCTCAATCCCTTGGGAGAGGAGACCGCCCGCGCCATTGAAGGCAAGACGGGCGGCGCCGTGCATTTCGAGCTGGTGGATATACGGGACGAGGAGACGCTGCGCGATGTCTTCCGGAAGATCGAAGCGCACTCCGCGCGCGTCGATCTTCTGGTCAACAACGCGGCCCGCTTCGTGTTCAAGGGGCTGGAAGCCAGCGCGCAGGATTGGAACGAGACGCTCGGGGTCAATGTCGTCGGCACGTCGCTCGTGACGCAGCATTGCGTACCGCTGATGAAGAAGGTCGGCCGGGGCGCCATTGTTAACATGTCTTCTGTAAGCGGTTTCATCGGACAGCCGAATTTCGCTACGTACAACGCGACCAAATTCGCCATCCGCGCGCTGACGAAATGCTGGGCGATCGAGCTGAGCCCGCATCGCATACGCGTGAACAGCGTTTGCCCCGGCTACATTCGGACGGAAGCCTTCGAGAACAGCTGCCGGCAGCTCGGCATCGACGCGGAGGAAGAAGATCGCCGGGTATCCCGCCTTCATATTTTGGGGCGGCAGGGCTTGGCGGAAGAAGTTGCGGGTGCGGTCGCATTCGCGGCTTCGGACGACGCGTCGTTCATGACGGGAGAAGACTTGGTCATCGACGGGGGGTATTTGGCCATATGAGTACGAGCAACCGATGGACCGCAGCCGTGACGGATCATGCTTTTCCGGATCTGCGGCAGGAGGAAGCCATATTGCGGCCGATGGGATTCGATTTTCGCGTCGGTCAGTGCAGGACGCCAGAGGAGACGGCAGCGTTCTGCGCCGACGCCGACGCGATTCTGACCCAGTGGGCGCCGATCACGGCTGAGGTCATCGAAGGACTGAGCCGCTGCAAGATTATCGTCCGCTATGGAATCGGCGTCGACAACGTCGATCTCGAAGCCGCGAAGCGGCGGGGCATTCCCGTCGTCAACGTGCCGGATTATGCGGTGCAGGAGGTCGCGGATCACACGCTCGCGCTGATGCTTGGCGTCGTGCGCAAGATTCCGCAGGTTGTGTCCCAAGTGAGGCACGGCGTATGGGAAATCGCTCCATGCCGCCCGATCATGGGTTTGGCCGGCCGCGTGCTCGGCACCGCCGGCTTCGGCAATATCGCCCGTGCCGTCATCCGGCGGGCGCAAGCCTTCGGCATGAAGACGATTGCTTACGATCCGTATGTGCCGGAGCATGTATTCGCCGAGCATGGCGTCGAGCGCGTGGATTGGGAAGGGCTGCTGGGCCAAAGCGATATTCTGTCGCCTCATCTTCCGCTGACCGAGAAGACCCGTCATGCTATCAATCGCGATGCGTTCGCTCGCATGAAGCCCGAAGCTTACCTGGTGAACACGTCGCGCGGCGGCATCGTGAACGCGGACGATCTGGCGGAGGCGCTTCAGGAAGGCATGATCGCGGGCGCGGCGCTGGACGTGCTGGAGGTCGAGCCGATCTTGCCCGACAGTCCGCTGCTGCAGCTGGATCAGTGTCTTGTGACCAGCCATTGCGCCTGGTATTCGGAGGATTCCCTGCTGCTGCTTCAGAAGTATGCCGCGCTTGAGATTGCGCGCTTGTTCGAAGGCGGCCGGCCGCTTCATATCGTCAATCAAGTAGAGCCGCGGCCGATCGCGTAGCCGCAATCAACAGAGGAGGAAGGCTTATGCAAGCGCTGGTCTACAAAGGTCCGCAGATCGTGGAGATCGAGGAAATGGCGGTGCCGGCATGCGGAGCTCATGAAGTGTTGATCCGGGTTGAGAGCGTCGGCGTCTGCGGCAGCGAGCTGGAGGGATACCTCGGCCATAGCGGCATTCGGAAGCCGCCGCTCGTGATGGGGCATGAATTCGCCGGACGCGTTGAATCGCTGGGGGCGCAGGTTGTCGGTTTGGCCGCTGGGGACAAGGTTGTCGTCAACCCGCTGATCGCATGCGGCACCTGTACCAACTGCTCGGCAGGCAGGACGAATATATGTCTCTCGCGGCAGATCGTAGGCATCCACCGTCCGGGTGCGTTCGCCGACTGCGTCGCGGTCCCGGCCGCCAACGTGCACAAGCTTCCCGATACGATGGATGCGCGGCTGGCCTCCTTGGCTGAACCGCTCGCCGTGGCCGTTCATGCCGTAAAGCTGGGCATGCGTTCGCTGGAAGACCTGCTGATCTACGGGGCGGGGCCGATCGGATTGCTGTGCCTGCAGGCGGCGCGGCAGATGGGAGCAGGCAGGATCGCGATCGCCGACATCCAGCCGGGCAGGCTGCGGCTCGCCGAGCAATGGGGCGCCGCGGCGATCGATGCCAGGGACTTCAAGCAGGCGTACAAGCGGACGTTCCCGGACGGGGTGTCCTGCGTCATCGACTGCGCGGGGGTGCAGGCGACCCGGGAAGGCGCGCTCGCGGCCGTCCGATCCGGCGGCACGATCGTGATGGTCGGCCTTGGCCAGGATCGCTCCCATCTGGACGTGAACGACCTCGTGCGCCGGGAGATCGCGCTCGTCGGGTCGTATACGTATTCGCCGGCGGACTTCGAGCAGGCAATCGAGCTCTTGAAGCAGGGCCGCATCGATATAGCCGGCTGGACCGAGGCGCGTCCGCTGGCCGAAGCGCCGAACGCCTTCCGCGAGCTGGTCGAGGGACGCAGCGCATCCGCGAAGATTTTCCTGACCCCATGACGCCGGGAGCCCGCGAATTCCTTCTGATTGCCTGAACGATTCGCGCCATTCCATGATCTTCGCATGCCTGCCGCCGTGAATGAACCTGCCGGCGGCAGCCTTTCTTCGTCAATCCAAACCGAGAGGATCGAAGCCCATGCCTGTCAGAATGATCGACTTATCGCTGGAGATCTACCACGGCGCGCCGACGTTTGCCTGGGATCCGAAATGCGCCGTAATCGTGCACAATACGACCGAATCCATCGGGTACAACATTACGCAGTTTTCGATGAGCTCGCACCAAGGGACGCATCTCGACGCGCCGTTCCATTTCCTCGACAACGGCAGGACGGTGGAGCAATTAACGCTCGCGCAGTGCGTCGGGGAAGCGCTCCTGATCGATCTGTCGCATAAGAAGCCGAGAGAGCCCATCACCGTCGACGATTTCGAGGCGTACGCATCCCGCATCACGGAGGGCGCCAAGGTCATCTATCGCACGGACTGGTGCAGCCAGTTCCCGGCCAAGCACTACTTCTCGGATTTCCCGTATATGACGATCGAACTGGCCGAGTGGCTGGCGGCGCGCAGGATCGGCATGATCGGCATGGACGTCCCGACGCCGAACCCGACGGACTACGATCCCGTCCATAAAGTGCTGCTCGGAGCCGAGATCGTCATCGTGGAGGGCTTGCAGGGGTTGCGCCAGATCAATGCCGAGACCTTCTTCTTCTCCGCCGCGCCGCTCAAGCTTGTCGGACGCGACGGCGCGCCAGTCCGGGCATATGGCATGCTGACGGAATAGAAGCGGCTCTGCACGGAAAAGCGGCAATCCGGAATGCTCCGGAATTGCCGCTCTTTAACGCTCTTAACAAAATCCCGTTCTACACCAACACCTCGAACAACCGCGCCGTAAACCGCCCCTCGAGCCGGACGGTCAGCGTGCCCTGCGATTCGTTCAGGCTTGCCCCGGCCTGTTTATCCGCATGCGCCGCGGAAGGATAGATCTGGCGCGCCTGCGCCTCGCGTCCCCGCAGGAAGGCGAGCGGCAGCGTCAAGCACTCGTCTCCGCTGTCCAGGCGCCATACGGCGATGACGGCCCTGCCCTGCTCCTCGTTCCACAATCCCGCGCTGCCGAAAGCCTGCTTGTCCCCGATGCGCATCATGCCGGTCGGCCATATGCCGGAAGACTGCCGGATGAAGCCGCGCAGCTCCTTGAAGAGCGCGATCCCTTCCTGCACCAGCGCGAAGTTGCGCTCGTCCGCGCGATCGATTCTTCCGGACATGTACAGGTTCGCGAGCAGGCCGTTCACCATGTTAAAGACCGTTTGCTCGCCGTCCTGCATCCGAGCGGCGTCGCGCTCGAGCGCGGCATCCGCCTGCTCCCTGTCCGGGAACAGCACGGGCATCGGATACGCCCAGACGCCGGCATGCTCGGGAGCCAGCGTCGCGAGCGCTCCCGATACGATAGCCGGGTACTTCCAATAGATTTCCTGGTCGGAGGTGCTTTGCACGTCGAAGCGCTGAAGGATCCCGTAGTCCTGCCGCATGGCGCCCGAACCGCAATTCTCCCAAATGACGTTCGGATGCCGCTCGCGAACCTCGTCCATGAACTGATAAAACGCGTCTACGTAATCGAGCAGACCGGCTGCTTCCGACCCGCTTGGTTCATCGACGCCGGTGCTGACGCATTGGTTGTAGTCGTTCTTGATATAGCGGACGCCCATGGCCGCCAGCCGGTCGATAACGCCGTGAACGTACGCACGAACGTCGGGGTTCCGGTAGTCCAAGTAGACGCGGTCCGAAGCGCCGATCCGCCGGCCGCCGCGGAGGAGGAACCAGTCGTCGGGCTTGCTGAAGAGCCCCGCCTCTTCGCCGCATACCTCGATCTCGAGCCACAGTCCGGGGAGCATGCCCTTGGCGCGAATCAGGCCGAGGATACCCGGCAGTCCTTCCTGCCCGAACCGGTCGCCGCTCGGGTTCCAGTCGCCGAGCCCTTGGCCCCAGTTCGCCGTTCGCGAGCCGAACCAGCCCGCATCGATCATGAATACTTCCGCGCCGGCCCGCGAAGCCGCCTCGATGAGCGGGACCAGCGATTCCTCTGTGGGATTGCCCCATAGGCAGTTCATGTAGTCGTTGAAAATAACGGGATACGCGCTGCCTGGCGTAGGCAACTCCCGAAGAAGCGTTCGGCGGTACCGCGTCAGCTCCCGGATAGCTTCTTGGAAGCCGCCTTTGGCGCAGCCGAAGGCGGCCGTCGGCGCCTGGAATGTCTCGCCGGGGGCCAGCGATTTCCACCAGCCGCCATGGCGTTCGCTTGCGGCGTCGAGCTGCACGTATAAGCTGCCGGCTTGGCTCGTGCCGCCGAGGCTTCTCCGGCCGATTTCCATATGCCAATGCGAGGAGGTTTCGATCTGGCCGTACCAGACCTGTCCGCATTCCACGTCCTCGATGACGATCATCGGCACGAAGCGCCCCGTGCTCCACGTGCCGACGGACGAGAAATGCACGGCCGCGAAGTCCGGATGCACCGCCACCGGAAATACGCCAAGCTCCTCGAGGCCGGCGCTGCGCCACTGTCCTTCGCCTTCCCAGGTTTGGAGGCAGTAGTGGACGCGGATCTTGGCGGGATCGTTCCAATCGCGGATGCCCTCCGCGCCCATTCCCTGCACGAAGAGGGAAGACACGTGATCGAGCGCGATCGGCTCGCTGCCTTCGTTGGTAACGCTTACGTTTTGGCGATACGCCGAAGCGCCGGATACCCACTCATAGGCGACGGTAACGGCGATATGGTGCTCCGGATGGCGGTACAGCAGCCTGAATCCGTCCGCGCGGTCGACGATCTCGTGCAGCACGAGTCCTTCCGTGACGCTCGAATAGCCGTCGTTCAGCGCCGCGTAGCGCCCGAACGTACGAGGGCGAACGCCGAGCTGCACCGGCGCGAGGGCAAGCGGCTCCAGCGCGGCTGCGCCCGCTCCGGTCGTGCCCAGGTAGGCTTGGCCGAGCTTTTGCCCGTGAGTTTTGAAAATCATCTGCATCTGTTCATGCTTCTTGTTCATGGTCGACGCCCTTCCTTATGAACGGAGATAATGGCAGCGGGAGCAGCCGAAGACAACTCGGGCACGGCCGCTGTCTCGCTTCAGTGTATGCCGGGTGGAGGAGGGAAACAATATCGAATCTTGCGGCGGAAGCTATCGGATCTTGCGGACGGGGAGAGTCATTCGTTCCTGCCCTGCAGGAGGCGATGCCGTCCGCTAACTCTCCGCCCGGCTGCGGTACTCCCGCGGAGATACCCCATTCTTCCTCTTGAACAGCTCGTTGAAATAGGTGATATCCTGATAGCCGACGGCCGAAGCGATATCGCTGATTTTGCGGTCGGTATCCCGCAGCAGGCGGCAGGCTTCGCGAATGCGGACGTTCTGATGATAGGCTTTCAGCGGCATGCCGGCATGCTTCTTGAACATGCGATGCAGCTGGCGTTCGCCGACGCCGGCGATGGCGGCCATCTGCTTGGCGGGCAGCTCCTGCTCGAAGCGGCCGTGCACGGCCGCAATGACCGCCTCGACGCCGTCGGGAACGAGGACGGCCGCGCCTGAGGCATCGCTTCGGCTATCCATTCGGAACAGGTAGAGCAGCAGGCCCAGAACGCCTTGATAGAGCGCGGCTTCGCGGCCGGGGCGGTCTGTCTGGTACTCGTCGTGAAGCCGCTGGAACATCCAGTGGAAATCCCCGTTCGAATCGCGGAACCGGCGGTACTGCTGCGACTCCAGCAAAGGCCGCAGCACCGCGCCGCCCGGCACGGCCCCGACGAGACGAAGCGCGGCCTCCGGCGCGATGACGCAATTGTAGACGATGAGAGGATGCTTGGGAGCGGCAGCGGAAGGCCGGAACACATGGGATACGCCTACAGGCAGGAAGAATATGTCGCCTTGCGCGACAGGGAACCCTTCTTCGCCGATATGATGCGTGCCCGCCCCCTCGCCGACGAAGCTGATCTCCAGAAAGTCATGCCGATGCTCCGTAAGCTCATAATTCTCCGCTACCCGATTGACGTAGACCGGCAAAGCGGGATCGAAGAACGTTTCCCCGGTATAGAGGAGGATCGGACGGCGGAGCGTCATGGCGGATTCCCCCTTTGCGCGAATGTCTGATTAACCCTGAATAGAAGTCTGTTTTGCCCTGAAAATAATTCGTGCTTCCATCTTATACTGAGGGAACGGAACGATACAAGACATCAATTCTCAATAGAATGGAGCGTGCAAGATGAGGGGGATAACCGTTACGTCGCTTACTAGCGAGTACCGTACGGAGCTGCTCGGGACGGACGTCCGGGCGCCGCGGTTCGGCTGGCAGCTGGGGTCGGATCGCAGAGGCACGGTTCAGGAAGCCTACCGGCTTCAAGTCGCGGAGGCGGACGGGGATTATTCGGCGCCGTTGTGGGATTCCGGCCGCGTGCTGGCGGACGCTTCGATCCAGATCGTATATGCCGGACCGGCACTGCGATCTCGGACGCGCTACAAGGCGCGGGTTCAGGTGCGGGACAACTTCGGCCGCGAGTCGGATTGGAGCGACTCCGTCTGGTGGGAAACGGCGTTCTTCTCCCCGGATGAGTGGCAGGCCCAGTGGATCACGCCGGCTGCATCGGCGATTGATCCGCAGGCAGCGCCGGCGTTCTTGCTGGCCAAGCGGTTTGCGGTTCGATCCGGCGTGGTTTCCGCGCGCGTGTATGCGACGGCCGCTGGCGTGTACGAGCTGTACCTGAACGGGGAGAAGGTCGGCGACGAGCTGCTCTCGCCCGGCTGGACCAGCTACCGTTACCGCCAGCAGTACCAGACGTACGACGTGACGAGCCTGCTGGCCGCCGGGGGCTCGAACGGCATCGGCGCCATACTGGGCAACGGCTGGTACAAAGGCCGGCTGGGCTGGGAAGCGAACAAAGTCAATCACTACGGCGACCGCCGCGCGCTGCTGCTGCAGCTGCATGTCGTCTATGCGGACGGCACGGAGGAGGTCGTGGGCAGCGACGCGTCGTGGAGAGCGGCCGAAGGTCCGATCCGGCTGTCGGACATTTACGACGGCGAGACGTACGACGCGAGTATGGAACAGAGCGGCTGGAGCACGGCGGAGTTCGACGATTCGGCCTGGAGCGGTACGGAAACGATCGATCTGCCCGTGACGCAGCTGAAGGCGCAGGAGCATCAGCCGATTCGCGTGACGGAGGTCATCAAGCCGAAGAGCCTCATCCTTACCCCGAGAGGCGAGACCGTGCTAGATATGGGACAGAACATGGTCGGCCGTATTCGGCTCTCGCTGGATGTGCCTGCGGGTACGACGATCACGATCCGGCATGCGGAGGTGCTGGATAAGGACGGTAATTTCTACATCGGCAATCTGCGTACGGCGAAGCAAACGATCGTGTATACGGCGGCAGGCATCCCGGGCGAAACGTACGCTCCGACCTTCACGTTCATGGGATTTCAGTATTTGAGCTTCGAAGGACTTCCGGAAGGGGCTGCGGACGGACTGCTGACGGCCGTGATTGGCGAAGTCATTCATTCCGACATGATGCCGACGGGCGAGTTCGACTGTTCGAGCGACATGGTGAATCGGCTCCAGCATAATATCCGGTGGGGGCAGCGGGGGAATTTCGTCGATTTGCCTACGGACTGCCCGCAGCGCGACGAGCGTCTCGGCTGGACGGGAGACGCGCAAGTATTCGTTCGGACGGCCGCGTTCAACTATGACGTCGCCTCGTTCTTCACCAAATGGCTGCGGGACTTAAAGGCCGATCAGCGTCCGAACGGCAGCGTGCCGTTCGTCATCCCGAATGCGCTCAGCTCCTCCGGATTGCCGCCCGCGGACGAGGATATTCCGACGTCGGCCGCCTGGGGAGACGCAGCGGTGATCTGCCCGTGGACGATCTACCTCTGCTATGGCGACGTTCGCTTGCTGTCGGAGCAGTACGAGAGCATGCGCGCATGGGTCGAATATATTCGCGGCCAAGGCAAGAACGAGCACTTGTGGAACACCGGCTTCCACTTCGGCGACTGGCTGGGGCTCGATGCCAAGGAAAACAGCTATATCGGCGCGACACCGCGGGACTTAATCGCAACGGCTTACTTCGCTTACTCGGCGCGCCTGCTGCGGGAAACCGCGGTCGTGCTCGGCAAGGCGGCGGACGTTCGCGCGTACGGCGAGCTGTACGAACGGATCAAGGCGGAATTCCGCCGCGAATTCTTGACGCCGAACGGCCGGCTGGCCGCCCCGACGCAGACCGCGCATGTGCTGGCGCTCGTGTTCGGGCTCGTCGAAGGCGACGCCAAGAAGCGGATCGCGCGCGAGCTGAACCAGATGGTTGCGGAGAACGGCCATCACCTGACGACGGGCTTCGTCGGCACGCCGTATCTGTGCTTCGCGCTGTCGGATAACGGCTATCACGCGACGGCGGTGAAGCTGCTCATGCAGGAGACGTATCCATCGTGGCTGTACTCCGTATCGAAAGGCGCGACGACGATCTGGGAGCACTGGGACGGCATCAAGCCGGACGGCTCGTTCTGGAGCGACGACATGAACTCCTACAACCACTACGCTTACGGCGCGGTCGGCGAGTGGATGTATCGCTGCGTGGCCGGGCTCGATATGGATGAAGCGCAGGCGGCATACAAAAAAGTCCGCATTCGCCCTCGTTTTGCGGACGGCGCGCTGACGCATGCGCGCGCGGCGCTGGAATCGCCGTACGGCCGAATCGAATCGGGCTGGAAGCAGGAAGGCGGGGAGACGGTCGTGCGCATCGCCATTCCGGCGAACGCGACGGCCGACGTGATCTTGGAAGGCATCTCGCTGGCCGAGCTTCAGGAAAGCGGCAATGCTGCTGCAGCTGCCGACGGCGTGCTTACGGCGGCGGACACCGAAGGCGGCGTTCTCCTGACCGTCGGATCGGGCGAGTATGCGTTTCGTTACGCGGTGAAGGAGAAGGCGGAAGAGCCGGTGCTGGCGTAGCAGCAGAGATTGACCATACGCAGCGCGGGAGATGGAACGCTGCACGCGAGAAGCCCCGAAGGAGCCGATAGGCTCTTTCGGGGCTGTTGCTGTTGAGGATGGAGAGCTGCCCGAGCGGGACTCGAACAAATCAACAGTCCGACCCTCTCGAAATAGGTGCAAATCTGCACTTATTTTCGAGCGAAAACCACGTCAAAACGAAATAAGTGCAATCGTGCAACTATTCATCCGCTCAAGTGCTAGACTGACTCGAAATCAGCGAAATAGTTGCAGAATTGCACCTATTTCTAATTCCGGGCTTAATTGGCGGGAATAGTTGCAGAATTGCACCTATTTTCGATTTCCAGGCAGGCCTGATGAGCCGTGAGCGGCAATAGGTGCGGGATCCAACGATTCACAGGTATATCTCTTCGCCGCAAGTCCTCGAAGCAAACTCTCCAAGGCCAAACACGGCTAAATGCCCCGTACCAACCCGCCGTCCACCATCAAGCTCTGCCCGGTTACGTAGCTATTCGCGGGCGAGACCAAGAATGCCACGTAGCGGGCGAATTCTTCCGGCTGGCCGTAGCGTCCGATTCCGATTTCGCGCTCGGACCTTGCAACCTGCTCCTCGTACGAGATGTCCGTGCTTGCGGCACGCGCCTTGTCCAGCGTCCGGATGCGGTCCGTATCGAAACGGCCCGGCGCGGCGGAGTTAATCAGGATGTTCCGCGGCGCGTATTCGTCGGCGAGCGTCTTGATCAGCCCCTGCACGCCGAGGCGCAGCGCGTTGCTGAGCACGAGGCCCGGGATCGGCTGCTTGATCGACGTCGAGGAGACGTAGACGATCCGTCCGCCCTCCGCGGGAAAATGAGGCAGCGTCCGCCGGATCAGGCGCACGACGCTCATCACGTTCAATTGGAACGCCGACTCCCATTGCTCGTCCGTTATCGACGCGAACGGTCCGGAGGGCGGGCCGCCCGCGCTGCACACGAGCCCGTCGATGCGGCCGAATCGGTCCACGCTCGCCGCGACGAGCGATTCGATGTCCGAGGCAGAGGAGAGGTCGGCCCGCACGGCAAGCACGTCGCCGCCGGTCGCCGATCGGATGTCGGCTGCCGCCGCTTCGATCGTTTCCGCGTTTCGGCCGCAAACGACCACGTTGGCTCCCTCCTGCGAGATGCGCAGCGCGGCTGCTTTTCCGAGCCCTTTGCTGGCTGCCGTCACGATGACGTTACGTCCTTCGAGTTCCAAATCCATCCTTTTCGAACCTCCTCTGATAATGACGCATGTACCTATTGTGCGTAAGGGGCTGAGTTGTTGCTATTAGCAGCGATAGCCTGATTATACCTCATGGAAAAGCAGAAAGCCGAACGAAGCTCAGGCTTTGCCTGTTTCGTTCGGCGTTTACAGCGGATTAAGCTTTTCCTTCGGCTTCCCTGTTCGCGAAACGCAGCAGCAGGCCGATCGCATTATAATGCATCCCTTCGTGATAGAGGGTATAGCTCAGAAATTCGTGAACGGTGCGTAAAGTTAACCCGTTCTTTGTCGTGTAAGGGGCTTTTACTTCTTCGTATAAACGGTCTTGCAGCGACCGTTGAATGCGTACCTGCTGATCCGCAAGCAGCTTAATCAACGTCTCGGACGAGGGAGCCTCCCCGTTCCAATCGGCAGGTTTGGTGCCACTTGCGAACATGCGCTCGAAGTTGTCGGGCAACAGCATGGGCTCGCCGGCAAAATGAAAAGCAAACCTCTCCTGAACGTAGTAAATATGCCCCAAATTCCAACTGACATTGTTATTGAAGCCATTCGGAACGGCATTCAGCGCGCTCTCAGGCCGTCCTTCCACGGCACGGATCGTCAACTGACGGATAAATTCAAGCTGCTTGAATAAGGGGTTCATCGCATATCCCTCGCTTATTTTGAATTTGACCCAATAGGGACATGAAATGTCCCGTAGGGACGAAAAGTGTCCTTAATTGAATTTTAACATTCCTGGTAAGCCGCGGCAACCCTACGGCAGTAAATATCCTTTGGCTACCGCCTCTTCCAGCAGTTCATCCACGAAACGTCCCAAGGCGGGGGCGGCTTCGGCAATGACGGCCATTCTCTTCTTGACGGCCGCCACCGATACGTGGTGCGCTTTCCATGCCTTGCCCTCGGTATAGAAGTTGTGCAGCACCGGGTGAAGCCGATCGATCGCCGCGGCATACCGGGCTTCTGCCGTCTGCCCTTCCTCGAACTCGATCCACAACGCCATCCACGCCTCCCGCTGGTCCGCCGGCAGCAGTCCGAAGATCCGTTTGGCCGCCGCTAATTCGCGTTCCCATTTATCCTCGTAGCCCTTGGTGTCGTAGGCGAACGTATCGCCCGTATCGATCTCGACCAAGTCATGAATGAGCAGCAGGTGAACGACCTTCTTCACGTCCAGCGTTTGATCCGCGGCATGCTCCTGAAGCAATAGAGCCATGACGGCGATATGCCACGTATGCTCGGCGTCGTTCTCGCGCCGCGAGCCGTTCATCAGGTACGATTGGCGCAGCACGTGCTTCAGCTCGTCGATCTCGCGTATGAACTGTATTTGCTGCCTGATCCGTTCTGCTTCCATCTCGAAAATCTCCTTCGTCGTGCAGGATTTCAATCGCCGATCCGTTACCGTGCATTTTATCATGGCCGAAGAAAATCGCAAAAGGACTTCTGTCTTGGCGTGAACGACCGGACTTACGGCCGGGTGGATTTCAGGTTGAACGGATCGGACGCGGGAGCCTACGAAGCAGGGATGGGGGGAGCGATGCCGAACTCGTACAGAAGGCGCTTGGGATGCTTGAATACGCGATGCATGGACAGCGCTTGCCGAATTGCGCGGTTGGCAGTCGGACAATCTTTCCGGATCGGAGTGAAGGAAGAACATGATTACCCAGGGGATCGAAAAGTATTTGACGCCGTATAAATTGGATCGTCCCGTGCTGACGGGTTCGGGCGTGCCGGGCGCTTACGACGAGCTCGCGGTGGATTGCCCGTTCGTGTTTCGCCATCAAGACAAGTTCTTCATGCTGCACGTCGGCTTCAACGGCGTCGCCTACCAAACGGCGCTTGCGACGAGCGACAATCTGATCGACTGGACGCCGTACGGCGTCATTCTAAAGCGCGGCGAAGGCAGCGGATGGGACAGCCGCAATGCGGCAGGCTGCTGGCTGCTGCGCGAGAACGACCTGGACGGCGTGCCGAAGCTGAAGAAGTGGAACGACCGTTACTGGCTCGTCTATCATGCGTATCCGGACGACGGTTACGAGGCCGGACCGGCGCGGATCGGACTGGCTTGGACGCAGGACGAGGATCTGCTCACGTGGAACCGACTGCCGGAGCCGATTCTGACGCCGGAGGACGGCGAGGCATGGGAACGCGGCGGCCTGTACAAGGAGTGCATCATCGAGCATGAAGGAAAATTCTATATGTTCTATAATGCAAAGAATATGCCCGACGCCGAGGATGACTGGATCGAGCAGACCGGGTACGCCGTGTCGGACAACCTGACCGATTGGACGCGCTCCGCCGCGAATCCGGTTCTGCGCGTGACCGAAGGCCGCTGGGATTCTCGCTTCGTGAGCGACCCGTGCGTCGTGAAGGACGGGGATCGCTGGCTGATGTATTTCTTCGGGTTTGACGGCCGGCATGCGCAGGAAGGCCTTGCGCTGTCGGACGATTTGACGTCATGGACGAAGCTCGAGGAGCCGATTCTGCGCAGCGGCGAAGCGGGCGAGATCGACGCGACTCATGCGCATAAGCCGAGCGTCGTCAGGCACGAGGGCGTGCTGTACCACTATTACTGCGCGTGCCGCCCGAACCGGCCGGGCGATCCGACGACGAATTTCGGCAATGAGTTCCGCACGATCTGCGTTGCCGCGTCCCGGCCGTTGGCGGGCGAATAGCCGACCGTGAATCGACCGTTGGACGACGGTTCGAAAAAGGAGGAAGCCGCAATGTCCGACAGGACGTTAAGCGAAGCTATTCGCCATGAGGCCGATCGGATTCTGAACGAGCACGGTCTTATGGCTGCAATGGCTGCATACGGACAGCCTGTCGTGCAAGGCAGCTATGCCTTGGATCTGATGACATGGCGGGACCTGGATATGTATTTGGTGACGGAGGACCGCAGTACGTCCTGGTTCTTCGAATTAGGCAAGGCGATCTCCGAATGCTTGCAGCCGTCTAAGATGAGCTACAGGAACGAGTCGAACGGCGAGTCGGCCCATTTGCCGAAGGGATTGTATTGGGGAACGTATGCCAAGCTGTTCGGTCAAGCGTGGAAGATCGACGTGTGGGCGATCGATTCGGAGCAGTACAAGCGGAAGGAAGAGGCGTTCGCGCTGCTGCAGGCCCGGCTTCATGACGGCAACCGGCCCGTCATCCTCGCTTTGAAGAACGAGCTGTACCGGCATGCGGATTACCGGAAACGCTTCTTCAGCGTGGATATCTATGAAGCCGTGTTCGAAGGCGTGCAATCCAAGGAACAATTTTCGGTCTGGCTGGAACGTCATCGAGGCCTGACGTATTCCTTCTAGCCGAACAGTCACGCTTACGAGAAGGCCGGTCTCCGAACTAGGCATGCCAGGGCGGGCAGGACTGGCCCGAATCTCAATTAACTTGCATGAAATGAGGGATACGCATGAACGAATTACGTACGCTGCATCGGGACGAGCTGGCGGATAGCTTCGCGTTGTCCGAGTTCGCGTTTCAGTATGAGCTGAAGGAGGAAGACAGGAACGAGCAGATCGGCCGAACCGACGAGAATCAAGTGTGGGGCTATTTCGCGGACGGCAAATTGGCTGCCAAGCTCCAGCTGATTCCGCTGCATATCTGGGTGAACGGACGACGTTTCGCGATGGGAGGCATCGGCGGCGTTGCCACCTGGCCGGAGTACCGGCGCGGGGGAATGGTTGCGCGGCTGCTCGGTCAATCGCTCAAGACGATGCGGGATCGGGGGCAGACGGTGTCTTTGCTGTCGCCGTTCAAGTTTGAATTCTATCGGAAATACGGCTGGGAGGCGTTCGTCGATCAACTCCACTACGAGATTCCCGTCGACAAGCTGCCCAAGTTCGAGGCGGCGGAAGGCAGCACGGTCAGGCGCGCGGCGAAGGATGGAAAGCTGCTGAACGCAATCTATGCGGAGTACGCGAAGCAATTCAACGGAATGATAGATCGCGACGAGGCATGGTGGACGACGAATACGCTGCGCAAGAAGGGCACGGCGGCGATCTACGCGAACCCGCAGGGAGAACCTCGGGGGTATGTCTATTACCACGTGAGCAATCGGGTTGCGACGCTGCATGAATTGGTGTTCCTCGACGAGGAAGCGCGAAGAGGGCTGTGGAAATTCATTGCCGATCACGACTCCATGATCGCGAAGGTGGAGGTTAAAGCGCCCGTGGACGATCAGCTTCCGTTCCTGACGCAGGATCCCCGGTTCAAGCAGGAGCGGGTCCCTTATTTCTCGGCGCGAATCGTCGATGTCGAAGCGTTTCTGAAGCAGTACGCTTTTGCGGTAGACGCTGAGGCCGAACCGATCCAGCTGCAGGTGACGGACAAGCATGCGGATTGGAATCAAGGGACCTACCGGCTGGAATTCACGGCTAGCGGGGAACCTGCTGCGGTCACGAAGCTTGGCGAAGGCGAAGTGCAGGAGGATGGCATGCTGAGCTGTACGATCCAAACGCTGGCGGCTCTTCTTATGGGGTATCAGCGAGCGGGCTTCATGGCGCGCATCGGGCGTCTGCAAGGCTCGCAGGAACAGGTGAACCGCTTGGAGGCGGCCATCCCGCAGCGAACGCCGTATTTGACGGATTTCTTCTAGACTGCTCGGAAAGCTGCTGATTTGCAGCATTTCAGCGCATGTTGAACGGGGAAAGCTTGAAAAGCTGCATTTTGGCATGATTTTCGGGCTGCACGCCAGCATAGGATGCTCAAAAGCTGCCGTTTTGCAGCAATCCAGGGCATTTGGGCGGATTGGTACTGAAAAAGCTGCCGTGACGCAGCTTTTCGATTCCGAGTGTATACGCGGGAGGCCGGGAGCCGACGCAAGCCATTTGGCAGCTTGCTCGCAATCCGGGTTTCCTCTTGCTCGACAGCTTGTTCGGAAGCCTGCTCGGATGCTTGCTCGACAGCTTGTTCGGAAGCCTGCTCGGATGCTTGTTCGGCAGCTTGCTCAGTTTGCACTTCGGTTTGGGCGTTCCTTCGGGAGCGCCTTTTTTCGATCCGCCCGATTCTATGAAATCCCAGTCACCCTCCTGCGTGCCGGAATAGATTAATAGAGTACTAGATTCAAAGGTACCCAAATGGGAGGAATGGCGGATGGCGATCAGCAAAAAAGAGCTTGCGAAGTATACAGGCAAGAAGATCTACGCGGTCAAGAAGGACGGAACGGTTGTGACGGGGACATTGGCGCAAATTTCGGGCAATCGCGTGGTGCTTGTGCAGGAAAAAGGGAAGACGGTCAAGACGAAGGCGCTTCTCCCCTTGGTACTCTTTGATTTGCTGGCGATTGGCTTGTTCACCGGATTTGACGGCTTCGGGTATGGCGGCTACGACGGCTACGGGTACGGCGGGTATGACGGTTTCTATTAAGGGATAAGAAGAGGCGCTCTTCTCCGGCTGCGGAGGGGGCGCCTTTTTCTTGCGTTGAGGGAGACAATGCTGGAACATTCATGTCGCAAGTGCGGTCAGGAAAGCAGCGGTGGCGGGGAAGAAGGGAAGAAGGCAAGGAAGTGCGGCGCTGCCCCGCTACTTCTTCTTCCGCAAATCCTTCATGATCTGCTGCCCCGTCGGCGTCTGGGCCAGCCCGCCTCTGGCGGTCTCGCGCAGCGTGTCCGGCATGGCGGTGCCCACCTCGAGCATGACCTGGACGACTTCGTCGGAAGGGATGACGCTGCGCACGCCGGCGAGCGCCATGTCGGCCGCGGCCAGCGCGGTGACGGCGCCGAAGCCGTTGCGGACGATGCAGGGCACTTCCACCAGGCCGCCGACGGGATCGCAGACGAGGCCGAGCGAATTCTTGAGCGCCAGGCCGACGGCGTGAATGGCCTGCGTCGGCTTCGCGCCGCGCATGTCCGCCAGTGCGCCCGCGGCCATGCCGATCGCGGAGCCGACCTCCGCCTGGCAGCCGCCTTCCGCGCCGGAGACGAACGAATTGTTGGCGATGACGTAGCCGATGGCACCCGCCGCGAAGAGACCGTGCGTCATGTCCTCGTCGCTCCAGCCGAACCGCTCCTGGCAGCTGACGAAGACGCCGGGAATGATGCCGCAGGAGCCGGCGGTCGGCGTCGCGATGATGCGGCCCATCGAGGCGTTGACCTCGGAGACGGCTAGCGCGTAGCTCATCGCGAGGCTTGCCTCGTCGCCGAGCAGCGTGTGCCCGCCGGGCGGCACTTCCGCGCCAAGCGGCGCTTCCGCATGGGGGGGCGATCCCGCGCCGAGCGTCGCCTTCGCGCCGGGCGAGGCATCCGCGCCAGGCGCCGCCCCTGCAATAGGCGGCACTTCTACGCTAGGCGTCGCAGCTCCGCCGCGATAAGCCAGAATCCGCTTCGCATCCTGGCCGGTGAGCCCGCTGCGGGACGTCGTGTCCTCCGTTAAGCCGCGGCGGACGGCATCCTTCATGATCCCGTAGTATGTCGCCATCTGCTGGAATTCCTCTGCGGGCGTCTTGCCGGACTCCCCGGCTTGTTCCTGCAGCATGTACCGGCCGATGGACAATCCGGCGGCTTCCGCTTGCTCGGCGAGCTGCCGCAGCGTTCGGAAATGCATGGAATCGCGCTCCTCTCACGTGATATGAACGAAACGAACGGAATGGATCTCGTCATAGGCGGCGAGCTCGCCTCGCAGCGTCGGCGGGAAATCCTCGTCCGTCTCCAAGACCATCATCGCCTCGCCGCTGCGGCTCTTGCGGTCGACGGACATGGTGCCGATGTTGATGCCGTGCTGCTGCAGCAGCCGCGCCACGATGGCGATCATGCCGGGCGCGTCGGCGTTCTGGATGACGAGCGTCGGATAATTGCCGGTCATTTTCACCTTGAAGCCGTCGATGTCGACGATCTCGATATTGCCGCCGCCGATGGAAGTGCCAACCAATGTAAACGCCGGCTTTTCATCGCCTGCGTCCGCGTACAGATGCAGCTCGGCGGTGTTGGGATGGGGGAACAGCCCTTTTCCCGTAATGGCGTCCGCCTGCATCCCCGACTGCTCCGCAATCGCGAGTGAATCCGGCAGGCGGACGTCGTCCGTCGCCATATCCAGCAGGCCGCCGACAATGGCGGCGTAGGTGCCGTGTCCCTCGTACGTCGCGGCGAACGAGCCGTAGAAAATGACGTCCGCCCGCTTCGGAAGCGGCCCGAACAGCTGCCGCGCCGCACGCCCGATGCGCGCCGCGCCGGCGGTATGCGAGCTTGACGGCCCGATCATCGGCGGCCCGATGATGGAGAAAACGTCTTTGAATCGCACGGCGACTCCCCCCGATGGGCCGGTTCCCGCCGGCCCGTTCATGATAAGTTCCAGTCAAAATGGTAGTATGTGGAACGCGCCGCGAATTATGCATTCCATCGGCATGAGCCACTTAGAAGGCCGTTTTAGCGACAGTGGGAAATAAATCCTATTGAAAAATTCCCTATCCAACGCCCGGCAGACGTAGTACTGTATGAAGAAAACAAGAGGTCAGACAGGCTGAAAGGAGATCGGGATGAACATTCTCATCGTAGACGATGAACCCCGGCATGTAAGAGGGATGGTTCACATGCTCCGGACGATGCGCCCGGATGCGCGCGTCACGACGGCGAAGGACGGGGAAACCGCGCTTGCGAGCGTGCGCGCGGAGCTGCCCGACGTGGTGCTGAGCGATATTCAGATGCCGAACATGGACGGGCTGACTTTCCTGAAGCGGCTGGAAGAGGAAGAGCTGAGAACGAAGGTCGTCATGGTATCGGCGTACAATCTGTTCGAATACGCCCAGACCGCGGTTCGCCACGGTGCCTATGATTATTTGCTGAAGCCGGTGGATACCGGCAAGGTGGATGCGCTGCTGGAGCGGCTGGAGCAGCAGCTCGCGGCCGAATTGCAGGAGCGGGAAGCGTCCGCCGAGATGCTGCAGCGGCTGCAGCTGGCTTCGCCTGCCTACCGAAGCCGGCTGCTTCATCAGTGGCTGGCCGGCGAGCTGCCGGCCGAAGAGCGGGCAGGACTGTACGATTGGGAGCTGCTGCGGGAAGTCGATGTCCTGATCGTGACAGAGATCAACCGGCAGCCGCAGCGTCCGACCGAGATGATCTCGAAGCCGCGCAACAGCGGCGATAGCGATAAGGAAGCGGATTCGCAGTCGATGCCGCTTCAGGCGCTGACGGAAGAGCTGAGCCGGCTGGCCTCGGCATTCGGACAGGCCTGCGTGTTTCCGCTGCAGACGGAGCCGAACCAAGCGATGCGGCTGGTCACCGCGCTGAAGCTTGCGAAGCCGCTGCGGCAGGAGGAGCTCCGCGGCGCGCTGCTCGCGATAACGGATGCCTGGCGGCAGCATGGCATCATCCGCCATGGCATTGGGTCCATGCCGACGTCTGGAGAAGAAGGCATGGGCAGCGGCGAGTATGCCGACATCCCTTCCCTGTACCGGCAAGCCCGGACTGCCCTCGGCTTCGCCTTCCATGACGAATGGCAGGGAGTCGTCTTCGGCGAAGCGCTTATTCCGCAGTCGGCAAGCGCGGCCTTCAGCCTCGACGGGGAAGAGCTGTTCGAGGCGCTTCAGGAACCGACGCCGGCAGCGGCCGAGGCGCTGTGCCGCCGTGCCTTCCGGGAGCTCGCGGCGCAGGGACATGCCGAGCCCAAGCTCATGAAGGATCATGCGGCGCTCATGCTGATGAAGATCAAGAGCCGCACCCGGGATATCGTCGACCCGCAGGTTGGAAACGTTCTCACCGGCGCGGCTGCATCGGATATTGCAGCGTGCCCGAGCAGCAGCGCGCTGATGGAGCTGCTGCTGGAGTGCCTGAACGCCGTGCAGCGTTCGCTCGCCGAGCGCAAGCAGGGCCGCGGCGAGTTCGTCGTGGACACCTGCTTGAGCTGGATCCAGGCGAACTACCAGGCGGACATTACGCTGGAGATGGCGGCGGTGCAGTTTCACTTCAACGCGTCGTATTTCAGCACGTTAATCAAAAGCCGGACGGGCCGCTCGTTCTCCGAACACGTGACCGAAGCGCGCATGCGGCGGGCCAAGGAGCTGCTCGCCGCAGGCCGGCTGAAAATATACGAAATCGCGGATCAGTGCGGCTACCGGGACACGAAGTATTTTACGCGGATGTTCAAACGGCAGGTCGGACTGTCTCCGGAAGCTTATAAACATACGGCGCGGCCGAACGCCGGGAACGAGGAGGCGCCATGACATTCCGGATGAGGCTGCTGCTCAGCTACCTGACGCTGATCGCGCTGCCGCTCTTCATACTGAGCACGCTGTTCTATCGGACGAGCCTGAACGTCGTCACCGAACAGGCGCAGAAGAACGTCTATGCCGTCGTCCAGAAGAACAACGACGTGATCGACACGAAGCTCGGCATCGCGGATCAGAACAGCCGCGCGCTGTTCGTGGACAAGGATCTATTTAACATCTTCAACAAGCTTAATCCGTCCCGCGAAGAGGAGCTGATCGCGGCCGACCGCCAGGTATCCGCGATTCTAAGCAAATATTTCTCCCAAGACGAGGACGTTTACAACGCCCAGCTGTGGACGTCGTATCTCAGCTTCGGCTTGTCGCGGGCCATGCCCCAGGGCGATCCGACGCAGTCGCAGGTGTACAAGGAGGCCGTGAAGGCGGCGGGCAAGATGGTCTGGTATCCGACGTACGACTTCATCCGCATGTTCGATCAGCCTTGGTTGACGGAGGGGGCGATCGATTACCGGTATTTGTTCTCCGCGACCCGGCTGCTGAACTTTTCCCACATGGAAGACAGCACGATGGTGAAGCTCAAGCCGAACGTGGAGCGTCCGGTGCTGACGATCAGCTACAAATCCACGGTGCTCGATCAGCTGTTCGAGAAGAGCATCCCGACGGGGTCGTCCTACATGGTCCTGGACCCCGATAATATCGTCGTGGCCTCGAGCGACAAAGCGCAGATCACCAAGCGTTACGAGCAAGCCTGGCTCGATGCGCTAAGCAAGCAAAAGAGCGGAACGCGGCGTTTGAAGCTCGGCGGGGAGAACCAGATCGTCTGCTTCGACCGCTCGGAGGTGACGGGCTGGATGTCGATCGTCATTACGCCGCAGTCGGCGCTCGTGAGCAACCTCGTTCCCGTCATCCGCACGTCGACGATCGTCAGCGCGCTGGCTTTGATCATCGTTGCGCTGTTGTTCGCGTATTTCATC
Organism: Paenibacillus sacheonensis; assembly: GCF_009909195.1. GTDB lineage: Bacteria > Bacillota > Bacilli > Paenibacillales > Paenibacillaceae > Paenibacillus_Z > Paenibacillus_Z sacheonensis. Next base: position 48,571 of record NZ_JAAAMU010000020.1, on the reverse strand, counting down.
CTCGCCAGAATGACCGGTCCCATCAAGAAGCTGATGAGCGCGATGCGGTCCGTGGGCGAAGGGGATTTCCAGACCCGCGTCGAGGTCGCCCGCAACGACGAGTTCGGCCTGCTGTCGCAGCGGTTCAATCGGATGAACGACCGTATCCACCTGCTGGTCAAAGAGAATTACGAGATCAAGCTGAAGGAGAAGGAAGCGGAGATTCATGCGCTCAACATGCAGATGAATCCGCATTTCCTGTACAACACGCTCAATATCATGAACTGGACCGCGATCGAGAACAATCAGAAGGAGCTCAGCCACATGCTCGTCTGCTTGTCCAATATGCTGCATTATACGTCCCGTAAAGACTGGGGCGCGGTGCATCTCTCGGAGGAACTGGAATGGATGCGCAATTATTTCTACATTATGGCCGTCCGCTTCGAGGGGAAATTCGTCGTTGCGTACGATATCGAATCCGCGCTCTATGAAGAAAAGCTGCCGAGGCTGCTGTTTCAGCCGTTCGTGGAAAATGCCATCCTTCACGGCTTCAGCAGCCTGGAGCAAGGCGGCCTTATCGAGATTCGCGGCTGGACGGAAGGAACAAGCCGGTATTTCGAGATTCGCGACAACGGCCGCGGCATCAGCAAGGACGGCATCGACGCGATCCTATACAAGGAATCCGCATCCGTCGGCATCAAGAATACAATCTCGCGCATTCGAATGGCTTACGGGGATGAATACGGCATCTCCATCCAGTCCGTGCCGGGCGAAGGAACGAGCGTGAGAATCCATCTTCCGCACAAGACCCAATAATAGTCCACCATTCTAAAAATGCTCGGGTTTTGAAAGCGTTACCGTTCTCTTACAATAAGATCATCATAGACTGCAGCTATGAGCCAATGAGGATGAACGCAGAGAGGGGCTCGCTATTCATGGTAAGAAAACAATGGAAATTCGTTTCCGTGCTCTTGGTCGTCATGCTTTCGAGTATCGCTATCTTGTCGGGCTGCACGAAGTCGGACAGCGGCAACACGAATGCCAATGCAAATTCTAATGCGAATACGAATGCCGCCGGAAGCAACGGCGCAGGCGCGGACGAGAACGCAGGGTCGGCCGACGCGGGCAGCGGAGAGAAGATCAAGCTTCGGCTTACGGGCTGGGGCGCGCCGGACGAAGTCGCGGCTTACAAATTCGCCATCGAGAAGTTCGAGAAGGCGCATCCGAACATTAACGTGGAATTTCAGGCGATCAGCGCCGATTACGATACGAAACTGACGACGATGGTGGCCGGCAACGACGAGCCGGACGTGGCCATGATGGAATCGGCTACGATCGCGTATCCGCTTGCCGAGCAAGGCAAGTTCGTCAACTTGCAGGATTACCTGAGCGCGGATACGGAAGTCACGCCCGACGCGCTGGTGCCGAACATTACGTACTCCGCGGAGCCCGGCAACGTGATCGGGATCGGACCGGGTCCGGAAACGTTCGTGCTGTACTATAACGAAGACGTGTTCAAGGCCGCGGGCATCGAGCCGCCGCCGGCAGACCCTGCCCAGGCGTGGAAATGGGATCAATTCGTAGACGTGGCGAAGCGTCTGACGATCGACAATAAAGGCCGCAACGCGACCGAAGAAGGCTTCGATCCGAAGAGCATCAAGCAATTCGGCATCAACCTGCCGACGTGGTGGGGCGTCTACAGCAACTTTATCTATTCGAACGGCGGGGATTTCCTCTCTGCCGACGGCAAGACGCTGGCGCTTAACCAGCCGGAAGCGGTCGAGGCGCTCCAGAAGATGGCCGATCTGATCAACGTGTACCATGTCGCGCCGTCCCCGCTGCAATCGAAGAACATCCCGGGTACGAACGTCGCGCTGCAGACGAAGAAGGTCGCCATGGCTTTCGACGGGCAATGGGCAACCGCGAGCCTCGCGCAGTCCAAATTCAATTACAACGTGGCGCCGATGCCGGTGTTGAAACAGCCGGTAACGACCATCGTGGCAGGCATGTTCTCGATCTTCAAGTCGACCAAGCACCCGCAGGAATCGTGGGAGCTGCTCAAGGCGCTGATCGATCCGGATGCTTCGCTGGACGTGATCACGGCCGGCACTTGGATGCCGTCCCATAAGGATTGGTACACGGATGCGGACAAACTGGCGAAATGGACGCAAAACCTGCCATCCCGTCCGTCCGGCTACAAAGGCGCGGTCATCGACATGCTGCTGAACCACAGTCACGCGACGCCGACGTCGTACGTGAAGAACTTCAACAAGATCATGGATGTCATCAATCCCGCCATGGATAAAGTATGGCTTGGCAAGCAGTCGGCCAAGGAAGCGCTGGATGCGGTCGCCGCGAAAGCGCAGGAGCAAGTACAAGGCCGCCGCGACGTGAAGTAGATCGTTCGCTCGCGTCCGCCGGCTAGGCGCAGGACGCCAGGATGCCGCCGGCGGAGTCAGGCATGGCCGTCCGCAGCCGCGGACGGCCGCTATCGGGGGCAGCGCTCCGGCATGGAGCGCTGCCTTTTCCATAGACAGGAGGGGTTTGGCATGGGGATTTCGGCTGTTGACGGGCAAACCGCCCGCGCCCGCAAGAAAGGCACCACGAGCAAGAGAGAGCGGAAGGCGTTGTTTTACGGCCTGCTGTTCACGTCGCCGGCGATACTCGGCTTTCTGATATATACCTTGGGTCCCATGGTTGCGAGCTTCTATCTCAGCTTGACGGATTATAACGTGTTTAAGGACCAGACGACTTTTATCGGATTCGACAATTACGCGAAGCTGTTCTCGGGGAAAGACGAGCTGTTCTACCAATCGCTAGGCGCAACGTTCTATTTCGTCGTCCTGCGCGTGCCGGCGGTCATTATCATCTCGTTCCTCCTGGCGCTTCTGCTGAATATGAACGTGAAGGGCCGTTCCATGTTCCGGACGATTATTTATCTGCCGAGCATCGTGCCGGCGGTCGCTTCGTCGATGATATGGCTGTGGCTGCTGAACCCGGATCTCGGGCTCGTCAACACGGTGCTGGATTGGCTTCATCTGCCGACGAGCAGCTGGCTGTTCGGGGAGAAGAGCGTTATTCCGTCCATCGTCCTCACGACGCTGTGGGGGATCGGCGGCACGGTCATTATTTTCCTGGCCGGACTGTCCGGCATTCCGAAGCAATATTACGAGGCGATCGACGTCGACGGCGGCGGCTGGTACCATAAGCTGCGGCATATTACCATTCCGATGGTGACGCCGACGATTTTCTTCAATACGATCATGACGATCATCGGTTCCTTCCAGGTGTTCAGCGAGGCGTATATCCTGACGCAGGGCGGACCGAATAACAAAAGCATGTTCTTCGTCTTCTATCTGTGGCGGACCGCGTTCCGCGATACGGAGATGGGCTACGCTTCCGCGCTGGCTTGGATCCTGTTCGTCATTATTCTCATCTTCACCTTTATCGTCTTCAAGACGTCGAAATCCTGGGTGCATTACGAGGGGGATCGATCATGAGAGAGTCCAGGCTGAAGCTAACCGCAGGGTATGTCGCCCTGCTTATCGTGTCCGTGATGTTCATCGTGCCGTTCGTCTGGCTGCTGCGCAGCTCCGTGATGGACTTGTCCCAAATCTTCATCATGCCGCCGGAATGGATTCCGAAGCCGTTCCATTTCGAGAATTTCAAGAAAGCCCTGACGGTGCTGCCGTTCGGCACGTTCTTCACGAATACGATCATCATCGTCTTCAGCGTGCTGCTCGGCACGGTCGTCTCGAGTACGGTCGCGGCGTTCGGCTTCTCGCGGATTCGCTGGAAGGGACGCGATATGATCTTCGCCGTGCTCATGACGGGGATGATGCTGCCGGCGGCCGTGACGCTCATTCCGAGCTTTATCGGCTGGAAAGAGCTCGGCTTCTACGATACGTTCTATCCGCTGATCGTGCCTGCGTATTTTGGCGGCGGGATCTTCAACATCTTCCTGCTCCGCCAGTTTTACTTGACGATTCCGCAGGACTTCGACGAGGCGGCCTTCGTGGACGGGGCGAATTATTTTCAGATCTATTGGCGCATTCTATTGCCGCTTAGCCGCTCCGCTGTCATCGTGGTCGCGCTGTTTACGTTTCTCGGCTCGTGGAACGACTTCATGGGACCGCTCATTTACTTGAAGAGCGACAGCCGGTTCACGCTCGCGCTCGGCCTGCAGATGTTCCAGGGCAGCTACACCGCGCAGTGGGACCTGCTCATGGCGGCTTCCGCAACCGTCGTTCTGCCGTGCGTCGTCGTATTCCTGGTCGGGCAGCGTTACTTCTTGGAAGGAATTACGCTGACGGGCTTGAAAGGATAAAGGAAAAGACGATTGGTTTGCGTTCGCCGACGGAGGTCGGAGAATGCAGCATTCGCCAGCTTCCTCGAAAGGTCGGGGAATGCGGCATTCGTCTGTTCATGGACGACGACTAGATAAGGAGGCATGCAAGCATGTCGAAGGTAGAGAATACGGTGAAGGGCTGGCAGGGCGTTCCCTTCTCCGCCGTGCGTATCGATGATGCTTTCTGGCGTCCGCGGCTGGAGGCGCTGAAGAACGTCACGATCGACGTCTGCCTGCGCAAATGCGAGGAGACGAACCGGATCGCGAATTTCGCGCTGGCGGGCGGCTTGGCCGAAGGCAAATACGAGGGCATGTACTATAACGATTCCGACGTGTATAAGGTGCTGGAAGGCGCCGCTTACTCGCTGATGACGGACCGCGATCCGAAGCTCGAGGCGGAGGTCGATCGGATTATCGGCTTGATCGAAGCGGCCCAGGAGAGCGACGGCTATCTGTCGACGTATTACACGGTGGAAGCGCCTGACCTGAAATGGACCGATATGGAGAAGCACGAGATGTACAACGGCGGTCATCTGATCGAGGCCGCGGTCGCGTATTATCAAGCGACCGGCAAACGCCGGCTGCTGGACGTGGCCTGCCGCATGGCCGACCATTACGATGCCTTGTTCGGACCGGGCAAGCGCCACTGGGCCGAGGGGCATGAAGAGATCGAGCTGGCGCTCGTGAAGCTGTTCCGCGCGACCGGAGAAGAACGCTACTGGAAGCTGGCGCTCTGGCTGCTGGAAGAACGCGGCCATGGCCACGGCGTCGGCGCGATCTGGGATAAGCCGGACTGGGGTCCGGCATACTGCCAGGACGACGTTCCGGTCCGCGATATTCATGAAGTGAAAGGGCATGCGGTCCGCGCGATGTATCTGTACACGGCGATGGCCGACGTCGTGCTTGCCTCCGGGGATCCCGCTTATCTGGATGCGCTGGACCGCGTATGGGCGCACACGGTGGAGCGAAACATGTACGTGACCGGCGGCATCGGGCCGTCCGTGCACAACGAAGGGTTCACGCATGATTATGATTTGCCGAACGAATCGGCCTACTGCGAGACCTGCGCCGCGATCGCGATGGCGTTCTGGAATCACCGGATGAACCTGCTCCACGGCGACGGGAAGTACGCGGATATCGTGGAACGGGAATTGTTCAACGGCGCGCTGTCGGGCATCTCCTTGTCCGGCGACCGGTTCTTCTACGTCAATCCGCTGGCGTCCAAGGGCGAGCACCATCGGGTCGAATGGTTCCATACCTCTTGCTGTCCGACGAACCTGGCGCGTTTCCTGCCATCGATCGGCCAGTATGCGTATGCCAAGGCGGAGGACGGAATCACGGTCAATCAATATATGGGCAGCGAGACGACCGTCGAGCTGAACGGCGGTCGTAAGGTGCGGATTGTCCAGTCCACGGCTTACCCGTGGAACGGACGCATCACGCTCGCGGTTACGCCGGAGCAAGCCGGGGAATTCGCCGTGCGCTTGCGTCTGCCGGGCTGGTGCAAGGGCTATCGGGCAGCCGTGCAAGGGCAGGCGGTCGGCGGTGTCGAGGCGTTGGCGCAGAAGGGTTATCTCGTCCTGAAGCGGCAGTGGGCACCGGGCGATACCATCGAGCTGGAGCTGGATATGCCCGTCGAGGCGGTCCGTTCCCGTCATGAGGTGGAAGCGAATCGGGGACGAATCGCCATTCAGCGCGGGCCGGTAGTGTACTGCGCCGAGCAGGCCGGCAATGCCGAGCTTGGCTGCGATGCCTTCGCGCTGGACGCGCAGGCGGCGTTTGCCGTTCAACACCGCGGCGAGCTGCTCGGCGGCGTAACCGTGCTGCACGGCCGCACCGCGGAGGGCGCGCCGTGCGAGCTGATCCCGTATTATGCGTGGGATAACCGCGAACCGGGATTTATGCAGGTATGGCATCGCGAGGCGGAGGACCGGGGGCTGTATCGGTCTTAAATGCATGTCATTGGTTGATTAGAATCGAAAGAGCTGTTCGCGGTAGGCCGCATGAAGTGGCTGCCGTGGACAGCTCTTTTTGTCTTGCTGTCAGGTTACCGGACCTCCTCGCTTATTCCTCGATCAGGAAACCGGCAATCGAATCGAGCTCGCTTTCCGTTGCGATCAGCTTCCGTTCCGGCAGGTCGGCGGCGGCGATTGTGCGCTCGAGCCTCAGCTTGCCGCCTTCCGCCGCATAGACATGCACCCGGCTGAACGGACGATCCAGCCGCAGCTCGCCGGCCGCGAACGGAATGCAGGCGACCCTGGCCGAATCCGCGAGGTCGCGGTCGTCCTGCGCGATGAGGGCCCAGCGGCCGGTGAACGAGACCGAACCCGCGACGGGATAGCTGACGGCAGTCTCGCCCTCGCAGCGAAGGGCAAGCGCCGTAAGCCGGGATGCCGCGCTGCCGTCTAGTCGGGCGTCCGGCCCGGCGCCCTCCGGACGAATTACTTTCTGAGTAGCGTCAACTGGAGTAACCGCATTCAGTCCAGCGCTATGTGGATGAGCGCCAACCGGTTCGGCCTCCAGCCGCCCCCACGAGACGAGGCACGGCTCGCCCTTGAGGCTGCCGGGATCGGCGTCGAGCCACAGCGGCTTCCAGCCGCAGGTGCGCCGATGCCAGCTCTGCAGCGCCGTCCAGCGGTTACGGTCGGCGGCTTCCATGCGATGGCCGTCGTTGTCGGTTTCTCCGAGCGTCAGCCCGTTGACGCCGACGACGGCCGTATCGAGCAGAATCGAGCCGAGCGCTTTCCAGTAATAGCCGGTCGACGTATTGACCGCCATGCCGTGCCTCGCCGCGAGCGAAGCCCACAGGCAACGCTGGTTATGGCCGGCAATCTCGTGCGCCGCGCTGTCTCCGGCGTCTCCCAGATCGTCGATGCTGACCAAGTCGGAGACGGCGCGCATGAGCGGATGAATGCCGTAGTAGATGATGGTCACGTTCGGATCGACGGATTTGGCGGCGTCGTGAACCAGCTTCAGCAGCGAGTAGGCCAGCCGCTCGCCGCGAAAGGCCGGATCGCGGGGAACGGCCGCATCCGGCCCCGGGAAGCCGTAGCCGAAGTCGAGCTTCAGCGCCGCGGGCTTCCAGCGTTTCACCAAGCGTTCCGTGCGCGCGGTGACCAGCCTTCTCGTCCGCTCGGAGCTCGGATCGAGCAGATAGTGGAACTTGCCGCCGAACGGGCTGCCGGACCAGCGCCACTCGCGCGGTTCGCCGTCCGGGCCGCACAGCAGATCGTCCTTCGTCAATCCCTGAGCCGCGGGATCGTCCGTCCAGCCGACGCTCTGCCAGAACGCAAGCTCGAATCCATGCTCCCGTATATTCGCCAGATCGTTGTCGAAGTCCGGGAAGAGCGCGTAATCCGGTTCGGCGCTGCCGACGAACGTCTCCCACGAATCGTCCAGAATGACCATGTCCGCCGGCGTGGCGCCGGACACCCGCTGCACGAATCGTTTCAGGTCGAATCGTCCTTCCTTGAAATCGCCCCATGTGCAGAGGAAGGAACGGAGATGCCGAGGAGACTTCGTCTCGAACGGGCCGAAGCTGTCGAAGAGCGCGCCGAGCGCATCATAGCCGGTGCCGCCCCAAGCGAGCCTCAGCGGTTCGGCCCAGACGCGCTTGGCTGCTGTTCCCGGTCCCCACAGATCCTCGCGGTAAGCGTAATGCATGCTGGCTGTCGAGGATCGAAGCTGCAGCGTAAGCGGCGCATCCGGCACCTCGCCGGGGCCGAAGGCCAGCCAGCCGTGCCGGCCGCCCATCGCCGCGGCGTAGAGCGGGCGCGGGAAGGCCGCAGCGTACGGCGTGCCCATGGCATCGCCGAAGCTGCCGAGCGGCAGCCGCGCGTTCCCCATGTCCCACGAGCGCCAGAACGAATGGGTCGGCGAGGAGCCCGCTGCAGGAACGCAGTAGCCTTCCGCGGCCCAGTCCGGCCAATGGACGCAGGCGGCGGACGGCGTACGGCGGCATTCGGCCGGCGTCAGCGGCCGGGTACCGAACTGCATCGAGACGATGCGCGGGATGCGAAGCCAGCCGAGCTCCAGATGCTTGACGCGAAACCCCCATGCGGGCAAATCGCAGGTCAGGACTCCCGATCCGTGCTCGCCGAAGTCGAGCGCGATTTGCCAATCCCCGTTCTCCCCGAGTACGGCGATGGCCGCCGTCGCTTTCACGTACAGATTCGTTCCGTCGGCTTCAAGTTCGAATGCGGGCAGCAGACTGCCTGTCCAGACCGTCCGGCCGCCGGCATCCGGGCCTGAAGTCAGCAGCCGCGCCTCGTCCTTCGCAATGTCCCACTCCAGCTTCATGCCTGCCGCAGTCCCCGTCAGGACCGTTGTTTCCGTTCCGCTCACCATGGACGATCATTCCCTTCGCGATTCTTGTCGCTCTCATTATAGAAGCTTGAAAGGAAAAAGTATGCAGCCGATACCGGGGAACGGGGATCCATCTCGCGATTCGGGACGGTTGATACCGGTTTGCTGAAGGAGAGCTAGTCTCGGCACGCATCTATCCGCGCTGACCGCGCATAACGGAACCGCTGCGTATCCCGAATCGGTTTTTTCGCGTTTACAGAAGGCGACGAATTTCTACAATAAAAACGGTTGTGGAGCCCGGAAACAATCCCTATAATAAGAGCTACGCACAACATTATCGATTATCGATAATCAATAATGTTGAAAGGAGCAGTGAACGCCATGAGCAGCAATCAGGTGAATTATCCGAACCAATCGATCAGCGAACATGTGTATGCGGGCTTGAAGAAGGACATTCTCGCCGGCATTCTCCAGCCGGGCACCCGCCTGATCGTCATGGAGATCGCGGGGAAATACCAGATTAGTCAAGCCCCCGTGCGCGAGGCATTGGAACGGTTGAAGCAGGAGGGCTTGATCACCGGCATTCCGAATAAAGGTTCGGTCGTCTCCACGATCACCGCGAAGGAAATCAAGGATATCTTCATCCTCCGCGAAATTATCGAAGGGTTCGCCGTCCGGCAGTCGATGCCGCTGTTGACGGAAGAGGACTATGGTTACCTCCACGGCATCATCGGAGAGATGGAGATCGCCAACAAGCAAAAAGAAATGCTGCGCATTCTGGAGCTGGACATGGATTTCCATGCGTTCTTCTACAAGCGCTGCGACAATCACGCCATTCTGGAGCTGTGGAATCATATGCGCACTAAAGTCATGCGGTTCATGGCCTTCTCCAATCGCCATTATACGACCGAGGTGCTGGCCGAATGGCATCTCCTTCTTATCGACGCGCTGCGCTCGGGCGATGCGGACGCGGCCGAGGCCGCGTTTATCGAGCACATGCACGCTTATAAGCTCATCGATTTGGAATAGCGGCGGGGTAGGAATCAATCCGGGGAAAGCTCTTGAAGGGAAGCGCAGATGCAATTTCCCCGGACAAGCTGGCGGCATGCATGCTGGCAACCATCCTTTCATAAAGGGGAAATCGACTATGCTTCGTGAAGGGCTGCTGTACGAAGACGATGTCATCCTGACCTGGATGAGAGACCGCTTTCTTCAGGATCTTGTTCTGGGACGCACGCAGAATATCGAGAATGTGAAAGAAGGCTTGTCCTGCCTGAATTTGAATCCCTACTTTACTTATCCGGCGCTGGCGCTTCTGGAGCCGGATTCCTCCAGCGCCGACGAGCACGAGCGCATCCCTCGCACCGAGGAGATACGCGATTATTTGCAGCAGCGGGCCATGCGCGGCAGCATCGTGTTCATGGATGACCAGAATCGGATCGGCCTGCTGTTCTCGTGGGCATCCGCCGGACATTTGGAGGCCGTTCAAGGCATGCTGGGCCAGCGCTTCGGCCAGCCGGTCAACATCGGCGTCGGCAAGCCCTGCAGCCGTCTTCGCGACGTCCATCAATCCTACGAGCAAGCCGCCCGCGCGCTGCAAAACAAATTTTACCGAGGAACGGGTAAAATCATTCATTACAGCGAGCTTCCTCCGTACGAGACGCCAGGCGACTACCCGGCGGACATGGAGAAAGAGCTTCATGATGCCTTGAAGGCGGCCGACACGGATGCCGACATCGAAGAGGCCGTCGAAGCCTTCTATCAAGCCTTGCTCGAGCAAGGACCGATCGACATTCAGGCGATGTACGAATTGACGGCCCGCCTGCTGATCGGTTCCGAGAAGAAGCTGCTTGCGGGCGTCAATTATGACAGCGCTTGCAATAAATGCGAGGTCATGTCGATCGTCAAGATGGAGACGCTGGAGGAGATCAAGGCGTACGTCAGCCATTTCTTCGTCGGCGTGAGAGGCGCCATGCTGCCCGATCAGAAGGAAAGCCATCGCAGCATCATCAAGAAGGCCATTCATCACATGGAGCAGGAATACCAGGCGGTGTCGCTGCAAAGCGCGGCGCGGAAGGTCTATATGACGCCAACTTACTTGAGCCTGCTCTTTAAGCTGAATACCGGCAGAACCTTCATCGAGCATTTGACCCATATCCGGATCGAGAACGCCAAAAAGCTGCTGTGCAGCACGCATTACAAAAATTACGAGGTCGCCGAGCAGGTGGGGTATCAAGACCCGCGGTACTTCAGTCAAATTTTCAAACGGAAGGTTGGCTTGTCCCCGACGGACTATCGGGAATCCGTCGGTAAATAAGGCCAAGCAAAAGGGACCTTGGAAGCGGCCGAGCCGTTCATCCAAGGTCCTTTTCCTTGTCGCGATTACAGACGCACGTCATGACGATGATCGCCGCCATCGTCCAGCCTTGCCGCGTCCTCGAGTTCTTTCTCCCATGTTAGATGCTGATACTCCTTCGCGGACGGGTCGCTGCGGAACCAGGCAGCGAAGTCGTTCCATAAGGCCGAATTCCATGCGGCATCGATCTGGGCCGTGGAGTACGCGCCTTCCTTGAGGCGGACGAAGCCGAAGATGTCCCGAACCTGGGATTTCTCCGCCTGCGCGACCGTGAGCTCCGCGAGGTGGGGCGGGATGAAGATGACGCCGGAAGGGGTGCCGAGCACGACGTCGCCGGGAAGGCAGATCGCCCGGCCGATGCGCGTCGGCACGTTCATGCCCACCATCGTGACGTCCGCGATGGCGGTCGGATCGCTTCCCCGGTAATAAATATTGATGTTCTCGATCTCGGCCACCTGTTGATTATCCCGTATGCCGCCCCAAATGACCGCGCCCCCCCGTTTGGTACGGGTCGATATCGCGGTGGACAGATTGCCGCCCACGTACGTGCCCAGATGAACCTTGTCGAACATATCGATGACGGCTACGTCGTCCTCCACGAGCGAATCGATCACCCACTGGTTGAAGAAGCCCTTGCGGCCTTCCTGCTCATGACCGTAGTTCAGCAGCGTCTCGTGCAGATCGGGGCGTTTGGGGACCAAGACGGCCGTAACTGCCCGGCCGACCATGATGTTGTCGGGATGGACGATTTTGAGATCCCCCTCGAATTGAAAGGCGTAACCCCTGTTCCAGAGCGGACCCCAGGCCTCCTCCAGGGTGATCTTGCGCATGCGGCGCAGCACGTCCTCCGGTACCTTCGGGCGGCCGTTCGGGAACCGTTCTCCTTGCCATTGCGGCGTAAGCTGAACGATATCTTCGGAATTGTCGAATTTCATGCGGTGCACCTCTTTCGCAAAGTATAGTGGGGGTTCGTCGTTCATCGGCCTGATGCGGCCGGCTCTCGAGTCTATTGTTAGGGACGGGCGGACATTTGTCGATGCGACATTCTTAAGGCCTTTTCCGGCCGCCGCATAATTATTTCCCCCCTATTCAGCCGGCTTGGAACGGTGCGAATCCCAAAGCGGCACTTTCTTAAAATAATCCGACCATTTCATAATTTCATCGCCTTTCCCCATGTAACCGCTTTCGGTAGAGTAAAGAAGTGTCAAATACGCAGGATTATGACAACGCCCAGAGGAGGAGATACATGGGTACTGCTGCACCGTTATCGCAGGCAGGCTACGCGGAGGCGGTAAAGGCTCCCGGCAGAAAGCGCAAGAACAAGGGAGAAACCAATTTAGCCGGCTATCTGTTCATTTCCCCGTGGCTGCTCGGATTTTTTCTGCTGACGCTATGGCCCATCGCGCAGTCCTTCTACTTGTCCTTCACGGACTATTCGCTGCTGGAGACGCCCGTTTGGACGGGAACGTCCAACTACGCCAACATCTTCACCGATGACGCGACCTTCACCAAATCGCTCAGCGTAACGTTCGTCTTCGTGCTGATCTCGGTTCCGCTGAAGCTGTTCTTCTCGCTGATGGTCGCGATCGCGCTCTCCAAGAACATTCGGGGAATGAACCTCTACCGGACGGCGATCTACTTTCCGTCGCTGATCGGAGGGAGCATCGCGGTGGCCGCGCTTTGGCGCAACATGTTCGGCCTGGACGGGTACGTGAACCAAGTGCTGGCCTGGTTCGGCATTCAAGGCGTCGGCTGGATCACGAATCCCGATACCGCGCTTGGGACGCTGATTCTGCTCAATACGTGGCAGTTCGGCTCGACCATGGTTATCTTCCTGGCAGGGCTCAAACAAATTCCGCAAGAGCTGTACGAATCCGCCTCGGTGGACGGAGCCGGGCGCTTCCGAAAATTCATCCGCATTACGCTTCCCATGCTCTCGCCCGTCATGTTCTTCAATCTGGTGCTAGGCATCATCGGCTCGTTCCAAACTTTCACCTCGGCCTTCATCATCACCAAGGGCGGCCCGATCAATTCGACGTACGTCTATGCGTTGTTCCTCTACGACAAGGCGTTCAAGCATTACCAAATGGGTTACGCGTCCGCGCTCGCCTGGATTCTGCTCGGCATCGTGGCCGCGCTGACCGTCCTTAATTTCCTGGCTTCGCGCTACTGGGTATTCTACGAGTCGGATGGGGGGAAAGCCAAATGAGTTCGATGCGGGGCAAATTGTCCAACCATTTGTTCTTGACCGTCTTCTCGCTCCTGATGCTGTACCCGGTTATCTGGTGGGTCGGCGCTTCCTTGAAGAAGACGGTCGAGCTGGGGCTGCCTACGATCTGGCCTTCGACGCCGATGTGGGAGAATTACAGCAAGGGCTGGCATTTCTCCGGCGACTACACCTTCGCGCATTTCTTCGGCAACACGCTCCTGATGGAGCTCGGAAACGTAACTGGCGGCGTGTTCACGGCGGCGCTCGTGGCGTACGGGTTCAGCCGGCTCCAGTTCAAGCTTCGGGGCGTCTGGTTCTCGATCTTGCTGCTCACGATGATGCTGCCCGGCCAGGTGATCGTGGTGCCGCAGTATATTCTGTTCAACAAGCTCGGCTGGGTCGACAGCTACGTGCCGCTGGTGCTGCCGCACTTCTTCGGCGGCGGCGCCTTCTTCATTTTCCTGCTCGTGCAATTCATCCGCGGCATTCCGCGCGATCTGGACGAAGCGGCCAAGATCGACGGCACGTCCGTGTACGGCATTTTCTTTCGGATTATCCTGCCGCTGATCAAGCCCGCGCTCGTCACGGTCGCGATCTTCACCTTCATCTGGAGCTGGGACGATTTCTTCGCGCAGGTCCTGTACATCAGCTCCATCGACAAGTTTACCGTAGGGCTTGCGCTGCGCATGTTCATCGATCAGTTCGACATTCAATGGGGTCAGCTGCTAGCGATGTCCTTGCTGTCCATCACGCCTTCCGTCATTATCTTTCTGTTCGCCCAGAAGTACTTCGTCGAAGGAATCGCCACGACCGGACTGAAAGGATAGCGAATCACGAATCGAATTCGAGAGGGGATTGCGAGTTATGCGCGGAAAAAAGCCATCGGCTCTAGTATTGACGGGTCTGACGCTGCTGCTTGCGGCGACGGCCTGCAGCAGCAACGGAGGAGGGAACGGTAACGGCAACGACGGCGGGAACGCCGCCGGCACCAACGAAGGCGGCGAGACGAAGGCCGCGGATTCGGTCACGCTCGGCATGATGTGGTGGGGCACCGACGAACGCCACGAAGCGACCAAGAACGCGCTCGCGCTCTACGCGAAGCAGAACGCGGGCGTGACCTTCAAGCCGGAATTCATGGCTTGGGACGCGTATTGGCAGAAGCTGCCGACGCTGGCGGCTTCCAAGTCGATCCCGGACGTGCTGCAAATGGATGCCGCGTACATTCAGGAGTACGTCGCCAGAGGGCAGCTTGAGGATTTGTCCGATATCGACCTCGACGGAATCGTGGATCCGAATGTCGTGGACAACTTGAAGATCGGCGGCAAGCTGTACGGCATTCCGCTCAGCCAGAACGCCTCGGGCATCGCCTTCAACAAAACGGAGCTGGAGCAGTACGGCATTCCGCTTCCGAAGCAAAATTGGACGTACGACGAGTTCTTTCAATGGGCGAGGGACGCCCGCGCGAAGCTGCCGGAGGGCAAGTACCCGATCGGGGACACCACGGCCTGGGACGGTTTCAACTTCTACCAGACCTCCATGGGCAAGGATCCGGTCATGTCCGACGGGGGCAAGAAATTCACGCTCGACAAGGACCTGTTCATGACCTTCTATAAGACGTACGAGGAGTTCCGCAAAGCCAAGATCGTTCCGCCGGCGGAAAAAGGCGCCGCTTTCCTCGAGAACGACCCGCAAGCCGATCCGATGGCATCCGGCGTGGTCATGACGCGGGGGGCGACGACCGGTTCGGTAAGCGCGCTGGAGCAGCTGATGCCCGGCAAGGTAGGCGTCGTGAACATGCCGACGGGTCCTTCCGGCGGCGGCTGGGCGCAATCGACCATCTTCCTGAGCGTCAGCGCCAATTCCAAGCACAAGGACGAGGCCAAACGGTTCCTGCGCTGGTTCATCACGGACAAGGAAGCCGGCAAGACGCTCGGGCTGACGCGCGGCATTCCGATCAATCCGGTCATCTACAAGGACCTGGAGCCGACGCTCGCGGAGAAGGATAAGCTGGGCAAAGAAATCTACGACCTGTCGGTCGAGAAGGCGCTGCCGTTCTATTCGGCCGCGGCCGGCTTCTCGGAATGGGTAGACACGTACAATAAAGAGATGCAGGCCGTCACCTACGGGCAGCAATCCATTGAAGACGCCTACGACAAAATCAATAAGATGGGCACGGAGCTGGCGGCGAAAGCCGGATCCTAAAAGCGCGCCGAAGCCGGGCGCGGCCGACGGGCCGGAGATGGTTAAACGATAGAACGATGCCCTACGAGAGGAGCCAGCATTCATGCAGCTTGCGGAATTTTTCTCTTCCCAGCCGTCCCGGTTGTGGCAGCTCGCGAAGCAGATGAACGTGAATTACGCCGTCGGAGGCTTGCCTTGGGAGGAGAAGACCGAGAAGCCGTGGGACCTGATGCCGCTGATTCGGATGAAGCAGCGGTACGCGGACCATGGGCTGACGCTGTCGGTCATCGAATCGATGCCGCCGAGCAATCACATCAAGCTTGGCACGCCGGGACGCGAGGAAGAGATCGAAGTCTTCCAGAAGTTCCTGATCAATATGGGGGCGGCCGGGATCCCGGTGCTCTGCTACAATTTCATGGCCCAGTTCAACTGGTTCCGCACGTCGACGACGACGAGCACGAGGGGAGGCGCGCTGGTCTCCAGCTACGATCACAGCCTCATGAAGGACGCTCCGCTGACGGAGGCGGGCATCGTGACGGAGGAGCAGCTCTGGGAGAACCTGCAGTATTTCATGGAACGGATCGTGCCGGTCGCGGAGGAGGCCAAGGTAAGGCTGGCGCTGCATCCGGACGACCCGCCGATTACGCCGATCCGCGGCGTCTCCCGCATCCTGCGGAGCGCGGCCGCGCTGCAGCGCGCGATCGATCTGGTGCCGAGCGCGTACAACGGCATTACGCTATGCCAAGGAACGCTCGCTACGGCCGGGGACGACATCAAGGCGGTCATCCGCGATTTCGCCAAGCAGGATAAACTGTTCTTCGTCCATTTCCGAGACGTGCGCGGCACGCCGGAGAAGTTCGAGGAAACCTTCCATGACGACGGGAAGACGAACATGCTGGAAGCGATGAGAACGTATTACGAGGTGGGGTACTCAGGGCCCGCGCGACCGGATCACGTGCCGACGATGGCCGGGGAGAATAACGACAATCCGGGCTATGAGCTGCTCGGCAGACTCTACGGCATCGGGTATATTATTGGGCTGATGGAAGCCGCCGCCGCAGGCTAAAGCGCGGCAGGCCGTCCCGGCAGTCAGGATAACCGGCTGACGGGACGGCTTTTTTTGACTAGGCGCCGGCGCGGGAGAGCAAGAGCAGCGACGCGAAAATATCCCCCTTCGTTCAACCCAAGTTGAGCGGAGGGGGATATTTGCCGAAGCCGCGATTGAGGGGAGCGGCAGGGGATGCTGCTTTATTCGTCGATTGCCGTTTCGCTTGTTTGCTCAGCTCCAGAGCCGGTCATTGGAATGGTGCTTGTTCCACTCGTCCGTCGACGCCCACAGCTCCGGAATATCCGGGTGCAGATGCTGCGCGAGGACCTCGTCGTTCAAGTCGTCGATCCCGAGTCCGGGCGCGTCCGTCATCGTAATGAATCCGTTCTGCACCAGCTTCTTCGGCAGCTTGCCCCCGATGACGATGTCATCCCACCAATCGACCTCGCAGGAGTGGTACTCGAGCGCGAGGAAGTTCTCCGTGGCTGCGGCGACATGCGCGGCCGCCAGGCAGGCGATCGGACTCTCCGCCATATGAATGGCCATCGCGACGCCGTAATCCTGCGCCATATCGCCGATCTTCTTCGTCTCCAGCATGCCGCCAGCCGTCAGCACGTCGGGATGGATGACGGAGACGCCGCCGGCCTCGAGAAGCGGCCGGAAATTTTCCTTCAAATAGATATCCTCGCCGGTACAGATCGGCGTCGTTACCGCGCGCGCCAATCTCGCGTACTGCTCCGTATACTGCCATGGAATCATGTCTTCCATCCAGGCCAGGTTGAATTTATCGATGCGGCGGCCGAGCTTGATGCAATCCTCGAGGCCGATATGGCCGAAATGGTCGATGGCGAGCGGCACCTGATAGCCGATCACCGCGCGAACGTCCGCCACGTATTGCTCCAGCATATCCAGTCCCGTTTCCGTGACGTGGATGCCGGTGAACGGATGCGGGATATTGTAAATGTCGTAATGGCGGTTGCCGATTTCCCGAATCTGGTCGTCCGTCATGCCGTCGAAGTTCTGGTTGTACCGATTTCTGGACTTCTCCCGCATTTCTTCGAGAAAGCCGAGAGGCGCGCTGAGCGTTCCGGGAAGATGAATCAGCTGCCCGATGCCGAGGTCCATCTTGAGAAAGGTAAAGCCGTCGTCCATCCGTTTCTTGAGCGCTTCGCCCATCGCCGTGCCGGTGGCCTTGTCGACGACGTCCGTATCGCAGTACATGCGGATCTTATCGCGAAATCGGCCGCCAAGCATCTGGTAGACGGGCATGCCGTACGCTTTGCCCGCCAGATCCCACAGGGCGATCTCGATCCCGCTCACGCCGCCCCCTTGACGGGCATGGCCGCCGAACTGCTTGATGCGGCGAAACAGCTTGTCGATGCTGCAGGGGTTCTCTCCCAGCAGCCGGCTTTTGGCGATTTGCGCGTAGACCTTGTCCGCTCCGTCGCGTACTTCCCCAAAGCCAACCAGTCCTTGGTTGGTATGGATTTTGATCAAGCTGCTGTGAAACGGGGCACCGACGATGTCGGTGAAGCGGATATCGGTAATACGGAGCTCCGTCGGGCTCGAGTGCGTATTTACGTGGGCAAGCGTGTCTTCGTAGGCTTGCTTGTTCGTCATATCAATCAACCCTCCTACGCTGGATTCCGGCGGTCCGATGGCGGGAGCGCCGAACGGCCGAATATGGCTCCGTTCTCTTCCGATACGGAAGATGACCTTCGCCTCTTAATCTTAGTGAACCGGACGAGAAGCGGCGATGCCGTAAAGTTATGATTTCGTTTGTTTTTTTGAGAGGTCTTCCGGGTGTTTCATTTAAGGCGTGGACGAAGACGCACGTGAAGAAATTCATAAGATTCCGAAAGCCCGGTATGGAAATTTCTAGTATGCCATGGGATACTGCTAGTAGAAGAGGCTGGCAAGGAAAGGTGGCGCCCTGGTGGTTACCGTGACGACGCGAATCGAGATCGAAGCTCCGATCGACCTCTGTTTTAGTTTGGCGAGGGATATCGATGTCCATACCCGAATTGTATGGAAGCATACGAAAGAAAAGGCCGTAGGGGGCGTTACTTCGGGACCGATCGGTTCCGGGCAAACGGTCACCTTCGAAGCGACCCATTTTGGGATTCGGCAACGGCTGACATCGAAGATTACGGCGTTTGAACAACCGTTTCGGTTTACGGACGAAATGCAGAAGGGTGCGTTCAAGAGACTAAGGCATTTGCACGAATTCGTGGAGCAAGATCGCAAGACCATAATGACGGATACGCTGCAGTTCGAGGCTCCGCTGGGGTTCTTGGGCTGGATGGCCGAACGCGCGGTGCTCCGGCGTTATATGCAAC
This sequence comes from Paenibacillus sacheonensis, assembly GCF_009909195.1. Classification (GTDB taxonomy): domain Bacteria; phylum Bacillota; class Bacilli; order Paenibacillales; family Paenibacillaceae; genus Paenibacillus_Z; species Paenibacillus_Z sacheonensis. The sequence continues at coordinate 29,806 of NZ_JAAAMU010000020.1, read as the reverse complement.
GATTCTTAGAGCATCGCAACGAGCAGTTGAAGCAAATCGCAGAGGCGGCGATAGGATGAGCGACATCCGGATTCATGCCTGTACGGGGGAGGACGTGCATGTGCTCGCCCTGCTCAATAAGCAGCTGATCGAAGACGAGAAGCACGATAATCCGATGAGCATCGAGCAATTGCAGGATCGTATGAGGCAATTTATGGAGATAGGCTACGCTGCGTACACCTTTGTCGAGGATGAACGGCTCAGAGGCTATGCGCTGGTCGATCACCGGAGGGATCCGCTGTACGTTAGGCAGTTTTTCATTTGCAGGGATAGCAGGAGAAACGGCTATGGGAGGCTGGCATTTGCCAAGCTGCTCGCGTATCTCGATTCGCCCCATATCGACATCGAGGTGCTGCGCGGGAATGAAAGCGGCTATGCGTTTTGGAAGTCGCTGGGGTTCCAAGAACGAAGCGTTTATATGCGGTTGGAGCTTCCTCAAGAACTACAGTAGGCAGGCAATCACAAGCGATCATAGGGGTCGCAATCTCCCAGCAATCAGGCAATCCATGCAATCGCAGCAATTACTTCCATCCCGACGCTGCTAAAATCCACGTACATGGAGGTGTCCTATGGATACTCGCATCATTCAACAGGCCAAGGAATTATCGGAGCGCATCATTCGGCAAGCAGGCGCCATCGCTAGAGAGAGATTCGATCAAATTGGGCAACTGGAGGCAAAAGGCGATTTCGGCGACATCGTCACGGAAGTCGACCATTTAGCCGAAGCGCATCTCCTGCGGCACATCCGTCCCGCCTTCCCCGACCATCAAATTCATAGCGAAGAGGCAGGCAGCTTGGGGAACGAGAGCGACTGGCTGTGGTTAATCGATCCGCTGGACGGGACGAATAACTATGCGATCGGGCTGCCGGTGTTTACGGTATCGATCACGTTAATGTATAAGCGAGAAGCGGTACTCGGCGTTATCTACGAACCGATGACCGATCGATTGTTCGTGTCCGCCATTGGCGAAGGCGCGTTCTGTAACGGAAAGCCGATGGCGATGAGAAGCAGCCCTCATCTATTGAAGGGGAACGTCGGCTGGATTCAAGGGCATGCCGTGCGGAACGACGAACGGGCCGTTCGATTAAGGCAGTTCATCGACCTGCGTTTCAAACGGATGATGCGATTATGGGCGCCCACTTTGCAGTGGTGCATGCTGGCCAAAGGCGATATCGACGGCATTATTTTGTACAACTCCGAAGGGGACGATCTGTATTCGGGGCTGCTCATGGTCCGGGAAGCCGGAGGCGTCGTCATCGATTTCGAGGGAAATCCATTCACGGGGATGCGGGAAGAACCGTACATCATCGCTTGTCATCCGGAGCATCGCGAGCAGCTGCTTCGCATCGTAAGAGAAGGCCTGGGCTGATTCGCTTCGGAAGTCAGAAGTTCGACAGCTCAATCCACCATTCCGGGGAGGAATTCTATCATGGAACATATCTCGTTCGCGCTTCGCATCGACCCTGCCAACATCGAGGAGTATATCAGGCGGCACGACAACATCGACCCTGAGCTCGAAGCCGCTTTCGCCCGGTACGGCATCAAGCAGTATCATATCTTCCACATGGGAGACGGCACGCTGTTCGCGCATATGCAGGTCGAGAACCACGAGGAAGCCATGCGAGGCATCGCAGCGACGCCGGCCAACGAGACATGGCAGCGCCATATGGCGGATCTGCTGCTTCCTTGGGAGAACGGCCAGCTGTCCAAGCCGCTGCGCGCCGCGTATGCGTTCGAGGCTGGCGAGTGAGCGGCGTCGGAGGAAGCAGGAGGACGATTACGCCGGAAGAAGCCCGATCTTTGGGGACTGACGTGGCCCATAACGAAATGGATAACGGTCAGAGGCGATTCCGCTTGGTTAACGAGGATGGGAGCTCGTATATAAGAACAGAGGGATCGGATAAGGGAGCCTGGGAAAATAGCCATTATCATAAACAAGTGCATGAACTGTACATTGTCGAGCGCGGGTGGATTGTATATGCGGAGCTTAACGACAGGGGCCAAGCAGCGTTTACGTACTTGTCGAAGGGCGGGACCATCGACGTAAAGCCCATCACAATCCACAACATCTATATGCCGGCATTTGCCGTCATTCATGTGGTTAAATATACAGGCGGCAGCACGCTGAAACCGGACTGGTTTGCTTCGCCTGAACTGGACGACGTAACTAAAGGCATATCCGAAGATAAACTATTGCAATCCCTAAACAAAGATCGTTGAGTTCGGCACGGACTTGTCCGGTTACGTTATTGCGACTGATTGGCGCTAGAGGGAGGGGATGCACGATGAAGAGACGGCTAGTCATCAGCGATATCCATGGCTGCTATCAAGCCTTCAATCAATTGCTTGACCGGGTTAACTATCATCCGAGCTCGGATCAGCTCATTCTCTTGGGTGACTTCGTCGATCGAGGCCCGCAAAGCAGAGAGGTTGTCGAACAAGTCTTGCATATGGTGATCGAAGACGGGGCCATTGCGATTCAAGGAAATCATGACGAACGGTTCGCCGATGTCGTGCGAGGCAAGAAGCAGGAAGCGGAATCGAAGTTCTATGAGCACGGAGGACAAGCAACGTTGTCGAGTTATGCATCGGAGGATGCGAGCCTGCCGCAGTTTAGGGAAACCGTCCTCGGGGGTACCGCCATCATGCTGCCTTCCTGGAGCAGCTGCCCTATTACTATGAAGATGAAGACTTTATCTACGTACATGCGGGCTTGAATCCGAGCTATATCACCTGGAAAGAGCAGTCGGCCCGGGACTTCTTGTACATTAAGGAACCGTTCATCAGCGCGAGTACGGCGGTCGATAAGCCTGTGATATTCGGACACACCAAGACGATCGATATTCACGGATCTGCCGGGGTCTGGTTCGGGGACGGGAAGATCGGCATCGATGGCGGCTGCGCATACGGCTATCAGCTCAACTGTTTGGAGATTCTGGCGGATCGCGAGATGAATGCGTACCATGTGAAAGCGGACTAGACGATCTGTGAGGTGGGATTCTTATCGGTAATCGAAGCAGCATCGCAGCCTGCTGGCGTTATTTTCTATACGTCGCGGACCACAAGCTTAACGTGCTCGTCGAATGCTGGCGAGAGGGGCTGTACCTTCAGGGAATCGTGCACGATCTGTCCAAATTTCATCCCGAAGAGTTTGTCCCTTATGCGCTCAAGTTTTATGCCGATCGCAAGGACGAGCAGACCGAATTGCGCTGGCAATACGCGTGGCTGCGCCATCAGAACCGCAACAAGCACCATTGGGAGCACTGGGTCGTCAATAAACAGACGAGGGAAGCGCTGCCGATGCCCCGGAAATATATCATTGAAATGGTCTGCGACTGGCGATCCTTCTCGCGAAAATGGGGACGCAAAGTCAAAGCGTCGGGTTTGCTGGAACGCATACTGAAGTCGGATAGCATCATTTTACATCCGGCGACGAGGCAGGAACTGAACGATTATATCCAATCCCAAGCCCATGCAAGCAGGTGACGAGATGAACATTAGAAGATTGCAGGTTCAAGATATAGCTGCTTATTGGCGCCTGCGATTGCAAGCGCTGAAGCAATTTCCGCAGTCGTTCGGAGCTTCGTACGAGGACGCGAAGGATACGCCGATCGTGAACATTCGGGAGAAATTTTCCGCAGCGGACGATAACTTCATCGTGGGTGCTTTTACGGAGTCGGGCGAGTTGATCGGCATGGTTGGCTTCAGGCAGGAGACCCCGCGCAAGATGCGGCATAAAGGAATGGTGTGGGGGATGTACGTGGAGGAGAGCTGCCAGGGACAAGGCGTTGGGAAACGATTGTTAATGGAGCTCTTGCAAAGCGCCCATCGAGTACCCGGACTTGAACGAATCCACTTGTACGTGGTAGATACCAATCTCCCAGCCAAACGGCTCTATCAATCACTGGGATTTCGAACCTACGGCTTAGAGATTCATGCCATGAAGTTGGATGCGAATACCTACGTTAATGAAGAGTTAATGGTCTATGAGCTTGAGCGGGCCGGCAGCGCACGGATAAACGATAAGGAGCGTGAGGATGACGATGGAATCTCCAATCTCCGGTAACCCCGTTCTCGAGACGGATCGGGTCAGGCTAAGAAAAATCACTTCCGCCGACGTGCCCGCGATTTATAAGTATTGCTCGGACAACGAAGTAGCCCGCTATACGAGCTGGCATGCGCATATCACGCAGGCGGATACGGAGGGATTCGTCCATCATATTCTCCAGTTGTATGCGGATCAGCGGCTGGCCCCGTGGGGAATCGAAGATAAAGAAACCGGTACGATCATCGGTACGGTCGGATTCGTTTATGTCGATCCGAAGCATGCCCGGGCAGAGGTCGCCTATGCGTTATCTCGCCACGATTGGAATAAGGGGATCATGAGCGAAGTCGTCGCGCGTGTCCTTGCGTACGCCTTCGACGTTCTGCGATTGGTGCGGGTCGAAGCGCGCTGTCTGGTCCCGAATACGGGTTCCGCGAGAGTAATGGAGAAGTGCGGCATGGCATTCGAGGGGATCCTGAGAAAGCATCTTCTCGTCAAAGGGAAATTCGAGGATCTTAAAACGTACGCTATCGTACATGACGATAATTTGAAACGGCTGCAGGGATTACCTTAATTTCGGCCGACCCGGCAGCCTTATGCCGCTGATCGTAATAAAGCCGCGAGCGAGGTTCTTTGCCGCTGTCGAAGGGAACCGCATCGTCGGCTCGTATGCCTTGCTCCGAAGCGAACTGAACAGCAGGCAGGACTTGAGTCCTTGGTTTGCCTGCCTGTACGTGAATCCCGATGCCCGGGGCAGGAAGATCGGCGAGCTACTGCAGCATCATGCCATACAAGAGACATGGGAAAAAGGTTACTCCAGTCTGTATCTCTGTACGGATCTGATCGGTTATTATGAGAGAAATCAATGGGTCTACATCGGGAAGGGCTATTCTTTGAATGATGATGAAACTCGAATCTATGCCTATCACATGGACAAGCATCTTGGGAAATCAGAAACGGAGCGTACACGATGAATGCAGCTGTCTATCCCAATAACGTCAATATCATTAACTTCATTCGCGGCGTAGAGCCAAGAGAGCCGATCAATCTACTCGAACCGGTCCAAGAGCAGCTGGCGCTCGTGCAGAAGCACGGCCTGCCGGCGAGCTGGCTGCTTCAGTACGATGCGTTGATCAACCCGGCGTTTACGGATTTGCTGAAACGCGAAGCCGATGCGGCGCAGGAGATCGGCGTTTGGTTCGAAGTCGTGCAGCCGCTGGCGGAGAAAGCGGGCATTCCGTGGAGAGGCCGCTACGCCTGGGATTGGCATGCGCATATCGCCTTCTCCGTCGGATATACGCCGGAGGAGCGGGAGCGGCTCGCGGACGTGCTGATGGAGGATTTCCGCGCGATCTTCGGCTATTATCCGCGATCGGTCGGATCGTGGTTCATGGATGCGCATTTATTGGGCTATCTATCCGATCGGTATCGCATCGTGGCTTCCTGCAACTGCAAGGATCAATGGGGAACGGACGGCTACACGCTGTGGGGCGGTTACTACAATCAAGCCTATTATCCGAGCCGCTTGAACGGATTCATGCCGGCGCAGACCGAGGAAGGCCAAATTCCGGTTCCCGTGTTCCGCATGCTCGGCAGCGATCCGATTTATCAATACGATGCGCAGCTGGGCGGCAACGGGCAGAGCGTCATTACGCTTGAACCCGTGTACTCGGGCGACGAAGGCGGAGGCGGCATTCCCGAATGGGTCCGATGGTTCTTCGACGTCAATTTCCGCAAGGAACAGGTTTCCTTCGGTTACGCGCAGGTCGGCCAGGAGAACTCCTTCGGCTGGGACTTGATGAAGGACGGTTTGATCCAGCAGGTCGAACTGCTTGCGAGCAAGAGGGCGGAAGGCGTATTGAAGGTGGAAACGCTCGCGGAATCCGGGGAGTGGTTCAGAGCCCAATATCCCGTCACGCCGGCCTCCTCGCTGGTCGCGCTGACGGATTGGCGGCATGAGGGACGGCAATCGGTCTGGTATTACAACCGCTTTTACCGGCTCAATCTCTTGAATAATGACGGCGAGCTCTGGATTCGCGACATTCATTTGTTCGACGAACGGTACGAAGAGCGTTATATGAACGCTGTGTGCCTGGATAAAAACAGCCACTACGATACGCTGCCGGTCGTTGACAGTGCGCGCTGGAGCGATAAGCTGACGTCAGCCGGCCTCCGTCCAGTCAGTTATGATGCCGCCGGCAAGGCTGTGCCGGTTGTCGTGCAGGCGATGGAGACGGACGAGTCCGTGAGCGGCGAGCTTGCGATTCGGATTCGGTTGGAAGGGGAGCGGACACTGCAAATTCGCTGCTCGGAGCGCAGCATCGCATTCTCCGCGAATTGGACGGGCTGGGGCATGCAGCTGGCATGGGGCGATACCCCCGAGCTGCCGCAGATGGAGCTGGAGGCGAATGCGATCCGGTACGCCTTCAATGGCTATCCGTATAAGGTGGAATTAGAACATAACCACCCGCCTGAAGTAATCTCGGATTTAGGCGGCAAGGCTGCGGGCGGCGTGGAGATTCGCGCCGTCGGCAGCGAATTGACTATAGTGGTTTAAGCTGCGGCATAGGACGAAGGCATGAGGCATAAGGCAAAAGGCGGTCAACATTGGATTTGTTGGCCGCCTTGTTTTTGTTTTGCCATGATCCTATGAGCTCGAATGCCCGCATGCAGCCTCGGCTTGCATCGGGCAGGCCGGCTGCTCGCACGGGCTACGCGCTGCGCGCCCCGCCCGGCTGTGCGCACGGGCTACGCGCTGTACGCCCCGCCCGGCTGTGCGCACGGGCTACGCGCTGTACGCCCCGCCCGGCTGTGCGCACGGGCTACGCGCTGTACGCCCTGCCCCGACTGTCCACATATGCTTCGCTTCGGCTGCTCACACGCGTTTCGCTCCCACAGATGATTCCTGCATAGAAAAATAAGTGCAAATATGCACTTATTTTTTTGAATTTCACCCGAAATAGGTAAATAAGTGCAAATATGCAACTATTCGGCCGAGATCGAGCATTTTCAGCGATAAATCGTTGAAATAAGTGCACCAGCGCACTTATTTCGTCCTACCCGCGCTGCTGACCGGAAATAAGTGCAGATTTGCACTTATTTTGAACGGACAGTTTCCTTGAGCCCGGTTTAATTCGCTGCTCTAGTTAAAATTTATCAGGCATTGGTCCTCGCGGACCGCAACGCTGTCAGGGTCCCGATGCGTTTTTTATACGGGGACTCTCTTGTCTGGCAGGGTTCGCAACGAACCTGCAGGGAACGAATCGAAATATCCATATTGGGGCCAGATCGGCGGGGTCGAGCGAGTCGGTTGATTGTCCGGTTGATTGGCCGAAAATTACCGGGGAGAGTATCGGGCGCGAGCACCCCATCATGGTCTACCGATTCTTGAAACAGTCCCAAGGAGTGATTGTTCTGAAGTATATCGAATTCGGCATCGGCAATCGATGGCTGGTGCGGACGGAAACCGAACTGGCCGATGGCACGGAGATTGAAGAGGAAGGAATCGTCAGGCCAGTCCGGTTCCATTCCCTGTATATTCGTATCTGGATTCACCAAACGGTATGGGTGCTCGATATGAGAGAAGGTTTCAAGCGAGCAAGAAAGAACCGGATAGCATTTAAGCTGATCGTGGGGATTACGAGTCATTAAGCAGCAGCGAACGCCGTACGAATCCCTGATTTATCACGATATTTCCCGCTGATCCAGTGTTCAGCTGCTTTTGTTACATGGACATAGTGCTTGATTACTTTTGTGTGCAATTGGATAATTTTCCTTCGTGTAGTCGCTCGTTCAACCCCGTACCTCGAACTGCTTTCGATAGGCCGAGGGGCTCAGCGAGACGGAAGCCGCGAATCGGCGGGCAAAATAAGCCGGGTCCTCGAAGCCGACGGCCGCTGCAATATCCGTTACGGGCTTATCCGTCGTAAGCAGCAGCAGCTTCGCTTGCTCCAGCCGGTATTCGTTCAAGAACTCGTTCGGCGTGCGGTCATAGACGGCGCGCATACATCGCGTAATATAGATCGGATGATAGTTCAGCTCCTCCCGCAGCCGCTCGTTCGTAACCGACTGCCGGTAGTTGGCCTTCAGCCACGAGGCCGTACGCTCCGCGAGCTTGGTCACCGCGGACTCCGTATGTTCCCCCTGCGCTTCCTTGCACAGGCGGAACAGCAGCCGGTGAAAGATCGTTTGCTGCCGCCAACTGCCGGCCAAGTCCGCACGCGCGCTCAACGCAAGCAAGCCGTCCATGTCGGCATACGTCTCCTGTGGATTTGCCAAGGCTGCATACCGCGGCAGACGCAGCTCGTATTGGTGGCCGAAATCGCTTGACTGCACGTGGTCGGCTAGACCTTCTTCCTCGTTCTTATCCGTGTCGACCCGGCTCGCGAAGCGTCCGCCAGCCGATCCGTGCAGTCCGCTCACGGGGCTCGATCCACTCGCCGAGTCTGATCCGCTCGACCCGCTTGCTCCAATCGATTCGGTCCACGGAGATCCGATTCGAAAATGAACCCAATAGAAATGCGTCTCCGCCTCGCAAGGCTTCGTCGGGTAATGGTGCAGATCCGGCCGCAGAATGAGCGCTTGTCCGGGCCCGACCCGCTTATTCGTGCCGGCCTCTCCTATATGCAGCGCGCCGCCGGTCACGACGATCAGATCGAAGACGCCGATCTGCTGCCGCTCGACATGCTGGCTCCCGGGCGGAAATACGTCCTGTCCCGCAGTCAGAAAATGGGGCAGCGGCGGAATTTGGATCATCAATTCGTTCAGCGGCATCTTCGATTCCTTCTTTCCTGCGAACGTTTCATTCCTTCAAGCCGATACGGGCCGTAGTAAAATAAGCGCTCCTATCTTAACCTCAGTAAGCGGCCGTGTCAATTCGTTCGCCGACGTTAGGGCATCCCGATCCCGAGGCTGCCAGCTGAAGATAAACTGGTTTCAAAAGTCCAAGCGATCGTTTGGATCATTGCTTGTTCGGTTCTTCACTCAGCGCTATAGTGGGACCTAGAGACGAATACCAGGAGGAATGAACGCATGAGCGAGAAACTATGGCAGCTATTCCAAAGCAACTATCGGCAAAATTGCCTGTCCTGGCACCACTCCGAGCATAATCCCGTCATCCCGGCAAGCGGCGATACCTGGCGGAGCGTCTGGGTCGCGAACCCGGATACGTTGACCTTCGGCGGCCGCCAGCTGCTCTATTATCGCGGCAACGGCATTCAACCCGGCACGGACGGACAGCGCCATGACCGTCTGGGCGTAGCCGAGATCGTCCGCGTGACGCGGAACACGATCGAGCTGCGCGATCTGAACGACGGCGAGCCGATCGTGGACGTCGGCGGTCCGGATGAATTCGACGGCAAGGACGTGCTTGATCCTTCGGTGGTTGCGTTTGGCGGCCGCGTCTACGCGTACTATTCCGCGATCGGAGCGGGTCCGGACTGCGTCGGACTCGCGGTCAGCGAAGACGGCGTGCATTTCGAGAAGGTCGGCAACATTATGGAGGGCCGCGCTCCCGCAGCCATCGTGAAGGACGGCTCTATCTATATGATCTATCAGCTGTTGGCGGATAACGGCTACCGTTTGTATCTGTCGCGCTCGAGGGACGGGATTCATTTCGAATCCGTATCGGACAAGCCGATTTTCGTCGGCGAAGCGGGCAGTTGGGATGCGCTGTCCATCGTAACGGCACGGCTGATGCAGGACGGAGATCATTTCTATATGATGTACGGCGGCAGCTCGTACCTTGCGGACGAGCCGGATTTCTTCGGCCTTGCCCGTTCGACGGATCTGCTGAACTGGGAGCGCCATCCCGGCAATCCGATCTTCGGCTGCGGCGCGATGGGGCAGGAGGACGGCGGCGCGATCTGGTTCCCGGCGCTGATCGAGACGGAGGATGCGTTCGTCATCCTGTACGAAGGCAGCCGCGGCAAATACAGCTGGGACATCTCCTCGCAGATCTGCATGGCGTCGATTGCAAAGGCGTAACGCGCTGGCACCGAAGCGTTTAATATCCGTGGCTTTGTAGAGACGAGAATGAGAAAAAGCTATTTCCGACGATCTTATAGGCCGGGAATAGCTTTTTTGGTTCTTTTAGTTCGGTATAGAGGGTTGATTTGTTATTGTGGCGTTGGCTATTTTTACGATTTCTTCCGACCGGCGAAGACGCCGTCGATTTTGTCCAGCAGTGCAGGCTTCTCCGGCAGCGGGTCTATGATCCCCCAGGTCAGGCTCAGCAGGATCGGCGGAATAAAATACGGATCGATCCAGTTGTAGGTGCCGTCCTGCATCAGATCGCCGAGCTGCAGACCGTTATCCGGGTCGTGGCGCATGGCCCACTTGCCGCTGTAGACGTCGATGCCCCTCTGCTCGCAATGATTCACGGCGGTCGAATAGTCGAATGTCATCGTCAGCGAGTCCGTCACGGCGTCGATCATGGCTTGATAGTCGGCTTCATGCTGCTGCCAGCTGTAGTCGGAATCCCACATTTCAATTAACTGATAGCCGGTAAGGTCCGAATTCGTAATGGCTTCATGCAGGACATCGCCGACAAACGGATATTGAACGAGCCGGTCGCCCTCGTGAAATCGGACTCTGAGCATGCGGTGCGGCTCGACCAGGCTCGCGTGAAACGCATATCGCTCGTATTCGCTCAACATGCCGTTGGACAGGCATTTCAACTTGCTGTTGGCGGCATCGATGCACGAGACGAGATTCAGCACATGGGCAAAATAAAGGGTTTCGCTCCCGTGGGGCACCGGCAGAAATTCGACTTCCCCTGGTTGCAGATGCCGCTCGAACAAGGCTTTCGCTTTCTGCGTCAAGAGAAGCGCGCCATTGTGGCATTTCAGAAAATCGGACGGCTGATCGCCCAGCGTGCCCGTCATTCTCGGAGGAATCCATGCGTTCGCTAACGGGTGGCCGGCAAAGGTCAATCTTTCGAAATCCTCGAATTGTTCGAATTGTATATTCGCGTAAGCGGGATGGTAATCAAGCAGCCACAGCTTCATCGGCAGGTCACGGTCTCCTCAAACATTGGTGGATTATTTTTTCCTTATTTTGGACGGATAACTATAATCCTAGCAGAATCGGCACGTATTGTCCTCTATGATTTCAGAGACCGGTAAAACGCAGCATCGAAACGGTAAACCGAGGCAATCCCATTCTTCCAATGAAGGCGCTATACTCTTCGTGCAAGCGGAGGTCATTCCAAGCAAAGGGGGATTCGATCGAGAACTCGGCTTCATTATGAAGGGCAAAACCTTATACGAGAGGGAGTGCAGGTCATGAGATCAATTAAATGGCTGGCGTCGGCCGCCATGGTGCTGGTGGTCGCGGCGGGCTTGCTGCCGGCCCAGTCGCTGACGCAGGTTCAGCGCGCGTATGCCGACAATCCGAATCACACGCTGGTGGGCGCCATTCGCTGGGATGCCTGGGTGGGCACGACGAACACGGACGGCGTGGGCGCGCCGCAGGTCGGGTTGCAGGTGGAGCAGACGCTGGGACCGAACAAGTATCATTTTCGACTGCCGTTCTTCGGGGTGGAGACGGGGACGAATTCCGTCAACGCGCGGCAGCTTACGCAGAGCTTGATGGATCAGGACATCGCCTTCGCGAAGTACGCGGGCATCGATTATTGGGCGTTCTGTTATTATCCGGATGGCAGCGGCATGGACACGGCCAGAAACCTGTATGATGCCAGCACGCATAAGAACGACGTGAAATACACGTACATTCTTGGAACGGGCGACCTGCCGTCCACGAAATTCGACTGGCTGGTGAGCAAATTCGCGGAGACCAATTACCAGAAGGTGCTCGGCGGCCGGCCGCTGCTGTATATCTTCGGAGGAACGGGCGGTTACAGCGCAGCGGACATGACTTCGATCCGGAACAAGGCGGCCGCGGCGGGGCTTGCGAGTCCGTACATCGTCGTCATGTCCGATAATTCGTCCGGAGCGTCGAGCGCGGCGTCCTCGATCGGGGCGGACGCGATCAGCGCCTACATTACGTGGGCCGGCGGCGGCGGAGCGTATTCGGGCTTGATGACGCAAGACCAGTCCAACTGGAACAACCATAAGGCGACGGGCAGGAAGGTCATTCCATGGGTGACGACGGGCATCGACACGCGTCCGCGGTACGACCATCCCGTAAGCTGGACGACGGTCGGACCGAACGACTGGGTCCAGACCGCGGCGCCTTCGGAGATCGCGGCGAACCTGACGAACGCGCTGAGCTGGGTGGGCAGCAACGCGTCGACGGCGGAAGCGAACGCGGTCATCATGTACGCGTGGAACGAGTACGACGAAGGCGGCTGGATCGCGCCGACGCTGTACGACGGCACGGCACGGCTCGACGCGATCAAGAACGTGCTGCGGCCGTCCGCCAATCCGTCGAACCTCGCGCTCGACCGCGATGCATACAGCAGCTCTTCAAACTGGGACGCCGCCCAAACGGCGGCCAAGGCGTTCGACAGCAATGCCGCTACCAATTGGCAGGCCGCTTCGGGCTCGGCCTATAACGGGCAGTGGGTGCAGGTGGATTTCGGCGCGAACACGAGCTTCAATCAAGTGAAGCTGTCCGAGTACGGCGGCCGTACCACCGGGTACCGCATCGAATACTGGAACGGCGCAAGCTGGGCGACGGCTTATACCGGCACGACGATCGGCGGCGCGGCGTCTCCTACGACGGTGACGTTCCCTACCGTGAAAGGCACGAAGGCGAGAATTTACTACACCGGAGGCAGCTTCACGCCGATTCTCTATGAATTCGAGATCAACCGCCAATACGTCAATCTCGCCGCGGGCAAGACCTATGCCAGCTCCTCGAACTGGGATGCCGCGCAGACGGCGGATAAAGCGTTCGACGGCAATCTCGCCACCGATTGGCAGGCGGCTCTTGGCTCCGCGTACAGCGGGCAGTGGGCGGAAGTGAATTTCGGCGCGAGCACCACGTTCAACCGGGTCGCCCTGGCGGAATACGGCAGCCGGACGACGGGCTACCGCATCGAATATTGGAACGGTTCAAGCTGGGCGACGGCCTACGCCGGCACGACGATCGGCGGGCCTGGCGCGCCGACGGCGGCGACGTTCCCTGCGGTGACGGGCACGAAGGCGCGCATTTACTACACCGGCGGGACGGACACGCCGATACTGTACGAGTTTGAAGTCACGAATTGACAGCAAGCTGAAAAAAGCCTGGCGGGCGAAGACATTCTTCGCTGCGCCGGGCTTTTGTTAGAGTAAACGTCGAGAGACGGAGCTGCTGCCCCGGGGGCACTGCGTTTGCCGACGATAGTCTCAACCGGCTCCCGGTTCTCGGCGCGTTCAACCAATGGGACCAGCTCCGTGTCTACTGGTGAGCAGCTGTTGCAATCGCTGCTGCACTTCCGGCCACTCTTCTTCCAGAATACTGTAAAAAACGCTGTCGCGGATATGTCCGTTATACAAAATCTTGTTTTTTCGGAATATGCCTTCCTGCTTGGCGCCGATTCTTAAGATGGCTTCGTTGGAACGCGTGTTGCGCAGATCCGCTCTGAATTGAACGCGGATGGTATGTAATGCTTCGAAACAATACCTCAGGAGCAAATATTTGCATTCCGTATTCACCCGCGTGCGCCAAACTTTGGAAGAATACCATGTCCAGCCGATCTCTGCGCTGCGGTCTTCGGTTGAAATGCCGAGCACTCTGGTCATCCCGACAAGTTGATTCGACGCTTTATCCAGCACGGCAAAGGGCAGGTCCGTTCCTCGTTCCCGGCCATCCAGCGCTTCGCGGACATGTGTCGTCATGTCCTCCAAGCCCTCCATCCGGCAGGGCAGATAGCTCCACACTTCGGGGCGGTCAATGGCGTTGAACAATGGCTCTGCATGGTCAAGGCGGAGCGGAAGCAGGCGGACGCGCTCCCCCTCCAGCGTAACGGCGTGTGATTCCATGGCTTGTCTCCCTCGGTTAATGGCATGAATGATTAGATAGCCTAAGCAGCCCCTGGCTAATGCCTCCTGAGCGCAAAAGAACAGCTTAATAACAAGCCTAACAGCGAGAATACGCCAGCAAAGTATGCCAATGCGCCGTAATGATGGTATTCCGCATCGTGATTAAGGACGAACCATAAGCCCAACATAAATATCCCCGTGAGCGTTAGCTGAATGCCTAACAGCACCATAAGTACGGGTTTAAACCATAAGGCGAACCAGTTGGCCAAGAAAATGATGACTAAGATAATGGGCAAAGTAAGAATGAGGCTGGGAAGGGTAGTCATGGCTAGTATAGGGACTCCTTTCAAAAGCTGGCAGCCTCACAGTAGGAACGAATAGCGTTGTGGGCTAGCCAAGTCGACCTAGGCAGTTCAGGTGATCAAAGTGACCTAGGCGATCAAGGCGATCTAGGCAATAAAAGCGAGCAAAATGAACAAGGGCGAACCAAGGCTGCGTAACGCTAACGCATGTCACAATCGCTAATGAGCTCCATTCAGGCGTTTGATTTTTCTAACGAATCTCAGACGCGCTATTGTACGATAAAGTCCGTTATTTCCCCCTATTTCGAAGGAATAACGCTTGTGAGAATCGTTAGCTTTGCGAAAGGGCCATTTCTCGCTGAATAAGCTTGCTGAGGTGCGTTAGCAAGGCGGGAGCAGGACGCGACGGCCAGGCGGCACGCCTTGAGCTCGCTCGCGCACCGCCCGTGCAAACGCCGTGCCCCGGCCTATCCCAATCGTGCCCCGTGCAACGCCGTGACCCGTGTACGCCGGCAACCCTTCCGCTTCCTCGCTTGAGGAAGCGCGTCCGTGCCCACGCCGTGGCGCACTTCGACACCTCAGTGTACTTCGCCCCTGTGCAGGTCGGCACGACTTGGTCCTCCACCCGCACCCCTCACGTTCCAACTCACAATTTCCGTGCCGTCACCACCGGCTGGTAATAACCGCTTTCCTCAGGCATCAGCCACTCGATCTCCGAGAACCCGACGGTGCGCAGCGCATGGCTCAATTCATCCCGCAATAAAGCTCTGTACCGGGTTTGGCTGTGCTTGGTGCTCCAGTGCCCGTCGGTTTCCTGCAGGATAAAATGATTGACCCGGTACGTCTTCGCGTCGTCCGCCCAATCCCATACTTGAAACACGATCCGTTTCCCGTTATCGAACGTGCGAGGCTGGGAAGCGCCGGGCTTCTCTTGCGCCAGCATATCGTAATCTCTCATCGTGAGCAGGAGCAGTCCGCCGGCTGTAACCTTGGCATGCATATTGCGCGCGGCGAGTGCCAGATCTTCATCCGTCAGCAGGTGGGGGACGGCATTATCCGCCGAGAGAACGACGTCGAACTCGCCGGCGACATCTTGCGCCAACGTACGAAAATCAGCCATGCCGAAAGGAATGTCAACGCCAAAAGACGCGGCTTCCCGCCTCGCCCGCGCTATGGATACCGGACTTAAATCCGTTCCAGTTACTCTGAAGCCATGCTGAGCCAGCCCGATCGCTTGCGTGCCGATCCCGCAGGAACAGTCCAGAAGCGAGAGTGCCGCGGCTTCGCGCGCCCCTCCGAGTCTCGCCTCGATAATGCGGCTTAACACGTCCCCTTGCCATGTAACCGCACGCTTCCAATCCGCGAATAAGAGATGGTAATCTTCCGTTAGCTCGTCATAGAAATCCAGAACCGACTCGTTCATCCTACTCACTCTCCCGCGGCGAAATGGCATATCCCCAAATAGCATCGTATTCCTTCCATAACATTGACATAAGGATGAGCGACTCATATCGGTCCCCGACTCGAAGACGTTCGCGAAGGGTGCCTTCGTAGACGAATCCGAGGGACGCGTAGACATGGCGGGCCCGTTCGTTGAACGCTTTGACGTCGAGCCATACGCGATGGGCGGACCGGGTATCGAACAGCCAGCGCAGCGCGAGCTTCAGCGCTTCTTTCCCGCAGCCCCGCCCTTTGGCTTGGACGACGATGCGTTGGATACAGACGGAATCATGCGGGTCCTGCAATGACTGCGGAGAAATTCGAAACGCTGACTTGCCTCGTCTCTAAACGCCTTACGCCCGCACCGCGGCATCCGCCCGCAGCCGGTCGCGGAACTGCTTCGGCGAGCAGCCGTTCAGACGGTTGAACAGCTGATAGAAATGCCCCAGGTTCGACATGCCGACCAGGGCTGCGGCGTCCGCGATGCTGATGTCGCTCGTCAGCAGCAGCTGCTCCGCGCGCTTGATGCGCTTGAAGACGACGAATGACGTGAACGTCATGCCCAGCGCCTTCTTGAACGATTTCATGAAATGCGCCGGGCTCATGTTCAGCAGGCCGCTGACGGCTTCGACGGACAGCTTCTCGCTCAAGCGCTCCTCCACGTAATGGATAGCGGGACGAAGTCTGTCGTACAGCAGATGATCATGGTAATGGAGCAGCTTGCGGCTGTCTCCCCGCAGGAGCAGCAGCAGAATCATCTTGATGCGGGAAGAGACCGCCAGCTCGCAGCCGATCTGCCGATCGTTCATCTCCTTGTAAATATCGCGAATCAGCGAGGCGATCCCCGCGCGGGCTTCCCGGTTCTCGCGGAAGATATAATTCAGCGCGCTGAGCGGCCGGATAATCTCCGCAAAATGCATCATGTTGTTTATCGTGCTGTGGTCCCAGTACGTGCGCAGGTTCAATTGAAAGACGAGATAGCTGAGCGGGCTGTCCTTCGTCTGCACGGTGGCATGGGGCTCGGCCGAGCCGAACAAGGCGACGTCGCCTTTGCGGAGCGGCAGCTGCTCATCCCCGTAATAAGCGGTCATCTCGCCGCGGAGGATGAGCAGGAATTCGATTTCGTCATGATAATTCCAGATGGGATACAGCGGTTTCCGGCCGGTTTGCTTGCTCAGGCGGAGTGCCCTGTCGTCCTCCCGGTCGGAATCGATCCGCCAGATCTTGATGGCGAGAAACGGATTCTGGTACGCAACGTGCTCATGGTGGATTTCGGCTGTCATCATGCGGCTCCTTGGATTCTATCAGTATGCGATGGCGTAAATCCAGTGTAGCATGAATCGGAGGTCTTGGACGCGGGATGACAGGATACCGTAAAAAAAACCCGCGATCTGCAATCGATCCCAAGCGACGCGTTCCTTATAATAAAAGCTAAATTGAACACCCTTACAGGAGGATCGAAACGAACATGACACAGCAGGCGATCAACGTCACGATTTGGAACGAATACCGACACGAGAAATTGAACCCGAAGGTGGGCGAAATCTATCCGCAAGGCATGCACGCCGCGATTGCCGAGGGACTGAACGTACAAGGCAAAGTGCGCTTCGCGACGCTCGACGAGCCGGAACACGGCTTGACGGAAGAAGTGCTGAACGACACCGACGTTCTGATCTGGTGGGGACATCTGGCGCATCACGAAGTGAGCGACGAGATCGTCGAGCGCGTACAGCAACGCGTGCTGCACGGCATGGGCTTGATCGTCCTGCACTCCGGTCACTTCTCGAAGATCTTCAAGAAGCTGATGGGCACGGGCTGCGACCTGAAATGGCGCGAAGCCGACGAGAAAGAGCGCATCTGGATCGTGAATCCGGCACATCCGATCGCGGCCGGCCTCGGCGAATACTTCGAGCTGCCGAAAGAAGAGATGTACGGCGAGCACTTCGACATTCCGCAGCCGGACGAGCTCGTCATGGTGAGCTGGTTCGAAGGCGGCGAAGTGTTCCGCAGCGGCTGCTGCTTCACGCGCGGCTCCGGCAAAGTGTTCTACTTCCGCCCGGGTCACGAGACGTACCCGACCTACCGCGATGCGAACGTGCGCAAGGTCATCGACAATGCAGTCAAATGGGCAGCGCCGGTAGGCCGCGAGTATCCGAAATACGGTCATGCTCAGCCGCTTGAAGAGATCAAAGCGAAGTAATCCGCTGCCGATCGTAAAGAAGAACGAGTAAAGCGCAGCAAACGAACCGAGCGTAATCCCATCCTTAAAGAAAACCGAATGAACCGCAGGCATGCGAGGCGGGTTCATTCGGTTTTTTTGCATGCGCGGCGCCTAACCGGGCAACGGCCAGTCCGGTTCTTGATGCGAGACTGACTGTCAAGATGTGCCTATTCTTGATGTTAATATTTTCCATGATTAATAATCGCTGATCGTGGTAATAACAACCCATGAATAGGATAACACGAAGGGGGACATGCACATGCTTTGGGGCGTATTCGTAATCCTGATGATACTGTGGCTTCTTGGTTTTAGTTTTCATATTGCGGGCGGATTGATTCACATTCTCCTCGTCATCGCGCTGATCGCGCTGATCTACAACCTGGTTGCAGGCAGAAGAAGCCGTTAGCCGAATGACTGCATTATCATGATATTCATGGGCCTGCATCGGCTCATACAGGGAAAGGCTGTCGAGAATGTCTCGACAGCCTTTCCTGTGTTCAATTAAGCCTGCTTGGCGAAGAAGACGTATTGCCGACGATACAAGTAAATATAGTAAGCATGCCAGCGCAAAACCTACTTGAAAACAGCTAACGATTGCACGAGCGGCTAATAGGCTCCAAATTGCCCTTTTCGACCGCTAACGTCTGCCAGGAAGCTTATTCCGAGATTTCCCCGTGTAAATCAGCTCCTACTGGCCCAATAGCGTCTCGTATAACCGTTAGAATATTGTTAGCTGTAATTGAAGTCGAATAGCACCGCTGGCAACCGTTAGATATCAGTCCACACTTATGTTGAAGACCGGCTGCACCATCACGTACACCACGCAGAACATCACGACGAAACACCACGCAGAACATCACACGAACCCTCACGCAACACCACGCAGAACATCACACGAACCACCACGCAACACCACGCAGAACATCACACGAACCACCACGCAACACCACGCACCATTACGCTTACGGAACGCGCCTACTCGATGCCCAATTCCTTCGCCTTCGCGTTCACTTCCTCGATCATTTTGTCCAGCCCCTTCGCTTTGTAGCCGTCCACGATCTCCTGCCAGATGGTCTCGACCGGCAGCTTGCTGATCATGACCCGGATCATGTCGTCGCTGTCGAAGATCGTGAAGCTGTCCTTCGTCGGCGTGGACAGGTCCGTGAGACGGCCGTCGTAGTCCTGCTTCTTGGTCATCTGCATGGAGTAGTCGAGCAATTCGTGCTGGGCGGCCTGCCCTTCGGGAGTAATGCTGACGTTGGCCGGATTCAGCTTGAACATGCCGTCCCAATCGAGCAGGTTCGCGAGGCTCGAGAAATACTTGTATTTCGTCAGCAGGCTGACGCCGGGGTCGACCATCTTCTTCGTCCCGTCGGCGGTTTCCGCGTAGTCGACGTCCTTCAGTCCGTAATGGCGCATATCCTTGAACTCGGGCGAGTTCATGTAATCGTACAATTGCAGAATCCGCGCCATCTTCTTGTCGCTGACCTTGGCGGAGATGTAGCTCTCCGACCAGAACGGCTTGAATACGGCGTGATACCGGTTGCCATCCACCGCGGGGAGCGGCTTCAGCACTTTGACGTTGTCGTAGAAACGGCTATCGCCCGGATGAAGCTTAAGCCATCGCTCTTGATAAATGTTGATGTCGACGCTTTGAATCGAACCGGCGATCAGAAGCGCGGCGGCCTTGCCTTGGGCGAATTTATCCCGGCCCATCTCGCCTCGGGTGGCGGGCAGATCCGGATCGATCAGCCCGTCCGCGTAGAAGTCCCGCAGCAGCCGGAGCGAGTCGACGGCATGCTTGGAGAAGACGGCGGGAATGAATTTCCCGTCTTCCTTGATCCACTTGAAGTCGCTGCCGCTGCCGTCGCTCGTCGCCGCGGGCGAACTGTACAGCCAGAACAATCCGCCGAGCAGCAGATTGTTGACGCTCGTCAGCCCCGTGATCCGCTTGCGTTCGGGATCCTTGGCGACGATCGCCGCGAGCATGGCCCGGAATTCCTCCCAGGTCTCGGGCTCCTTGGCGATGCCGGCCTGCTGCGCGAGGTCCCAGCGGTAGATGACGAGCCTGTCGAGCACGTTGTAATCGGTGCTGTCGTACGTCTTGCGCGGGATGAAATACAGCTTGCCGTCGTCCTTCAGCTTCGCGGTCTCCGAGGTGGCCAGATACGCCTTCAGATTGGGATAGGCGGACAGATCGTCCGGAAGCGCCCGGATGGCGCCGCGATCCCGCCAGTCGTTGTAGTACCGGGAGTTGATGGCGTCGCTGGAGAAGATATCGGGCAGCTGCCCCGTCGAGGCCCAGATCTGAAACTGCTGCATATAGTTCTCGGTCGTAATGGGAACCGGTTTGATCGTAATATTGAGCTTCTGCTCCATCTGGTGCACGAGCGGGTCGTCGGCCGTCATGTTCTCGGCGAGATCCCATAGGGCGACCGAGATATCCATATGCTCCGACAACGGACCGGAACGCGGCGGGATGGAAGCGGCGGGAAGGGCGCTCTGGCAGCCGGCGATCAGGGCGATCACGGTGGTAAGCGCCGCCAACGCGGCGGCTCGGCGCTGCATGCCGTTCATTCGCGCCCTGCGCGCCATTCGTTTCATGCGGTCCCAATGGGTCACTCGTTTCCCGCTTATCGCAGGCTGATCCCCATGCGCTGGCTTCAATAGCTTCATGTCGTCGTCCATCATCGTTCCTCCGCCTCGCGTACCGGCGCGGCGCCGCCGGAATCCGATTTCTCCTGGAGCCGGTACTGCCGCGGCGTGAGCCGGGCATGCTTCTTGAACGTCCGGATAAAGTAGAAGTAATCCCGGAAGCCGACATGCTCCGCCACCTCGCCAATCGACAGCCCCGAATCCCGCAGCAGGACCTTGGCTTGCTGGATGCGGACCTTAGTCAAATAATCGGTGAACGTGACCTTCATTTCCCGTTTGAACAGCTGGCTCAGATAGTTGGCGTTCATGAAGAACCGTTTCGAGATGCTTTGGATGGAAATATCGGTGCGATACTGCTCCTGGATGTGCTTCACGATTTCCTTGAGATTGGCGTGCTCGGTCCGGTTCTCCTCCCGAATCGGGGAGGAGCCGCCGGTATCCCGAAGCAGCTCGATCAGGCTCCCGATCATCGCGTCGAAGCCGCGGTAGAGATGGAAGAGCTGCTCCTTGCTGAAAATATAATCGTCCTCCGGCGAATTCACCCGTCCGTAGGAGACGTGGAAGTAGACGATATTATAGATTTTGAGCGCGTGATGGATGCGCAGGCAGCGTTTGTTCGCCGGCAGCAGCATGTCGCCGAGGAGCGTAAGCAGCAGCGCGGCGTTCTTCTTCGAGATCGCTTGTTCGAGGCTGCGGACGAGCCCGTTCGCCTTTTCTTCCCCCGAATCGCCGTCCCCGCATTCCTCGCGCTCCCCGTAGCAATCGTTACGGCCTTGAATGAAGAAGTCCCACGCCCTTGCGGTCGCTTGCTCGATCGTCCGGATCATCGCGCCCATGTCCCGTTCCGAGCGAACGATGCCGATGCCGAGAATGCCCTCGGGAACCGGCGCTCCCAGGAGGTCCGCCGCAGGGCCGCCGTCCGGATATTGCACGAAATAACCGCAGCGCGCGCTTCCCAGATGGAAGCTGATCGTCTTCGTTCCAGCGGGAAACGTCAACCGTCCCTTGCCGATGGCTACGGCGACGTGAACGGTGTCCGCGAGCAGCCCGGCATCGGACAAAATCTGCAGGAAGGCGTCCCGCGACGTCTCGGTCGGCTGGTCATCCATCAACTCGAGCAGATGGCTTTCGCGCTTCAGCTTGATTTCGCCGATGGTTTTGGCTGCGGTCCGCAGCAGCGTCTCGATCTCGTAGTCGTCGAACGGCTTCAGGCAATAGCCGAGCACGCCGTAATTCAGCGACTTCTGGACATAGGCGAACTCGGCGTAGCCGCTGATGACGACGATTTGAATATCGGGGTCCAGCGTCTTGATGCTCTTGATGAGCTCCAGGCCCGACATGCCCGGCATGCGGATATCGGTGAACACGATATGCGGCTTCAGGTCCGCCACCAATTGAAGCGCTTTCGCGCCGTTGTTGGCTTTGCCCGCGACGCGGAAGCCCGATCGGCTCCAGTCCACGCCGGCCTCCAAGCTCTTGATTACCAGGTTCTCGTCATCCACTAGCAGCACGTTGTACATCGCCGTTCCCTCCAGGTTGTCGAATGTCGCCGGGCATCTTGAGCGTAATGCGGGTTCCGGAGCCGGCTTCGCTCTCGAACGTCAAGCCATAGCCCGAACCGTAGGTCAACCGCAGCCGATTGTTCACGTTCTGCAGCCCGATGCTGTCGTTGCGGGAGAGATTGTGGCCGCCTTGGCTTAGCGAGGACGGCTCCTCGCGCAGCCGGTTCTGAATGTCCCGCAGCAGATCGGCCTCCACGCCGATGCCGTCGTCCTCGATTCGAATGACGAGCGTGGACGCGCGATCGCCGGCGACCCGGCCGCTGATCGTCAGCAGGCCCTTGGTCGTCTTCGGCTCCAGGCCGTGGAAGATGGCATTCTCGACGAGCGGCTGCAGGATCATCTTCATGACCGGCGCCCGAAGCGCCTCCTCCGTGAAATCGTACCGGACGTCGAACCTTCCCTCGAAGCGGATCAACTGCAGGAAGACGTAGGATTTGACCGCGTTCAGCTCCTGGTCCAGCGTGACGTAGCCGGAACCCTTGATGCTGTAATGGAACAGCTTGCCGAGCGCTTTGGTCATATCCACGATCTGAGGAGCTTCGACTTCGAGCGCGACGCCCTTGATCGACTCCAGCGTGTTGTACAGAAAATGGGGATTGATCTGGCTGCGCAGATAAGCGCTGGCGGCTTTCTCCTTCTCGATCTCCGCTTCGAGCAGGTGGGTGGTCGTCTCGACGAGCTTGTGGGTCAAGGCATCGATCTCGCCCAGCATCCCGTTCAGCTTCTCGGCGACGACCTCCATCTCGACGTTGCCTTCGAGCTGCAGCGTCATTTTGAGATCCTTGATCCGGCCGGATTTGATGCCGTTAATGAACTTCACGAGAATTTGGATCGGCTGCAGGATGTTGTTGATGATGACCGCGAAAGGAATCGCCATCAAGGCCAGCGCCAGCACCACGATCAGGATGCTCCGGGTGCGCACGGCGCTAAGCTCCGCCAGCAGCGCTTCCTCCGGCACGAAGCTGAGCACGGAAGCCTGAATGGGGTCCAGCTTCTGAATCTGAATCGCCCCCTTGACCCCGCCGACGTAATCCGTTCGCTTCCGCTCGCCGTCCGGATCGCTGCTCATCGCGCGAATGCTTCTTGCGATGTCGGGCGAATGGGTGTCCGGGAACACTTTGCCGTAACGGTCGATCAGGAAGAAGCCTACGCCAGGCTCGGCATTCGTCTTGTCGGCGTCGAAGAACATGGCGTCCACGTTGGCGATAACGGCGATATAACCGATCCGGCTGCCGCCCGCGACGCCGCCGATATCGATGGCATAGATGTTCTGCGCGAACACCATGCTGTTCTGCAGGCTGCTGCTGTAGCTGAATTTCTCCAGGCCGCTGACGAAGGAGGACTTGCTGCCGAGAATGCCGGCTTCGAGACGCTGCACGTAGGAGATGCCGCCGTTCAGGCTGTACTTCGTGCCGCTTGCCCCGATCAGGACGATGTCCTCGATGCCTTTCCGGCCGGCCTTGAGCGAGATAATCTTGCGGTCCAGCTCCTTGGTCATCTCGTACGAGAGGCTCGGATCGTGCTGGACGAGGAATTTTTGGACAAAAGGGTCGAAGCCGAGATTCAGCATGATCTGGGCGATCTCGTCCGTCTTCTGCGAGAGGGAGACCTGGAATTTGCGGATCGTCTCTTCCGAATATTGGTTGTTGTTGTGGATGACGATGCGGGAGGTCTGGGCGTAGAGCGAGTAGATGATGATGAGCATGATGACGAGCATGCCGCCGACCGCGATCATAATCTGAGTTTTAATGCGCAATTTCTTCAGCAGCGTCACGCGGCAACACCTCTCTGGCGGGCAGGAATTATAACGGTTCGGAGCGTTCAAGTCTATGTAGGGTGATTATATCATCTTTCTTTTCGGTTGAATCGCTTCCGCGCGCACTCCTAATCTGCGTCCATGTTTTCCTAACGGGGAGACATACTTTGGGCGCCGTGAATTCCCTATACTCACACTTGTAGGCGATTACCGACCATAGGGGGAATGGAACATGAACAAGGGGAGCAGGGCATTCGCGACCGCATTGGTGTCCACGATGCTGGCGGTTACGGCATTGGCGGGCTGCGGCTCGTCGAACGATAAGGAGCATTCGGCCAATTCGAACGCGGCGGCGAACGGAGCGGCAGCGAACGGTAACGCGGGGGCGAACGGTAACGCGGGGGCGAACGACAACGCCGCGGCAAACGATGCCGCAGCGAACGATGCAGGCGCGTCCGGCACGACGGACGCGGCCAAGCTGTCGGGCAAGGTCGTCTTCTGGTCGATGTGGAGCAACACCGAGCCGCAGGCGAAAGTCATCGACGAGGCCGTAGCCGATTTCGAGGCGGCCAATCCGGACGTGGACGTGGAAGTGAAGTACAACGGACGCGACATCAACAAGCTGATCAAGCCGGCGCTCGAGAGCGGCGAGACGATCGACGTGTTCGAACAGGATCCCGGCTCGGCGCTGTCCAATCTGAAGGATCACGTGCTGAAGCTCGACGACCTGCTCGCGCAGCAGGGTATCGGCAGCGACGGCAAGACGGTGAAGGATTCCATCATTCCGTCCCTGCTCGGTTGGGTCAAATCCCTTGCCGTGCCGGCGGGCCTGGACGAAGGCTATTACGCGATCCCGCAGCAGCCGTATGCGGTCTTGTTCTTCTATAACAAGGCGCTGTTCCAGAAGGTCGGCATTACCGCGGTTCCGGCAACCTGGGAAGAGTTCCTGGCGGACTGCGAGCTGCTCAAGCAGGCCGGCATCGAGCCGATCACGTTCGACGACGCGTACCGCGATCTCTTCATCGGCGGCTACTTCGGAAGCGCGATGGGCAGCGATTGGACGGACGGCCTCGTCAAGGATACGACCGGCGAGCTGTGGAAGGATCCGATCGTCAGCCAATTCGCGAACGACATGAAGCTGCTTGAGGAGAAGGGCTACTTCTCCAAGAAAATCGCGGGCAACAAATATCCCGCCGGCCAGCAGGACCTCGCGCTCGGCAAGACGGCGATGTACCTGAACGGCACCTGGCTGCCGAACGAGATCGCCGCGACGGCAGGGCCGGACTTCCAATGGGGCTCCTTCCAATTCCCGGACGTTTCGAACGGCAACGGCAAGGGCGGCCGGCAAGGGCTGTCGTTCGGCGCGCAAGGGCTGTTGATCAATAAGAACAGCAAGAACGTGCCGGCCGCGTTCGAGCTCTTGAAGTATCTGGTCGGCAAGAAAGCGCAGGAAGGCATGGCGTCTCAAGCCGTGGCGATCCCGGCGACCGTCGATTCGACCTGGCCGGCGCCGCTCGAGGAAGCGAAGGTAGCGTTCCAGAACGCGAAGTCCAACATGCCATGGGGCTTCGGCATCGATAACGGCGGGGACTTCTCGACGGGGACGGTCATTCCGGTCTTCATGGAGCTGGCGACGGGCAAGCTCGCGCCGGACGCCTACGTAACCAAGATGGCGGCGGAAGCGAAGAAATTCTACGCCGGCAAATAAAGGATTCGGACGGGGCGCGGCGGCTTCTTGAAGCACCGTGCCCCGATGTCCGATCGACGCAGCATGGTGGATTCGTTTCGGAGGTGACGTCATGAAAATGAACAAATCGATTATCGCGCTTTTCCTGCTGCCGGCGGTGCTGATCTATCTCGTTATTTTCCTCTATCCGACGCTGCGGACGCTGGCGATGAGCTTCTACGATATTCCTTCGCTCTCCAGCCAATTCGCGGAATGGCACTATGTCGGCCTGCTCAACTATAAGGATTTGATGCACAGCCCTTATTTCGTCTCCTCCATGAAAAACGTGCTCGGCATCTGGGCCATCGGCGGGGTGCTGATCTTCGCCTTTGCCTTCCTGTACGCGGTTATCCTCGCCTCGAAGGTCCGCGGCACGCACTTCTGGCGCTCGGTCATTTTCCTGCCCAACACGGTGTCGGCCGTCGTCTTGTCGGTGGTGTGGCTGCAGTATATTTTCAATTCGAGTTACGGCTTGCTGACGACGGTATTTAGACGTCTCGGATTAACGGCGCTTGCTGATATACAGTGGACGGACAACGAGCATATTTATTTCTCCATGATCATCGCGTTCAGCTTCGGCTCGATCGGATATTTCATGCTGATCCTGAATGCCGGCATTAACCGGATTCCCGGGGATTATTACGAGGCCGCAACGCTCGAGGGAGCGAGCCAGCGGGTCAAGTTCTTCGCGATCACGCTGCCGCTGCTTCGGGATGTCTTCCGCACGACGCTGGTGCTATGGACGATCACGGCGTTTAACTTCTTCGTCTGGTCGGCGACGTTCGGACTGGACGATCCGCATACGGTGACGCCTGCCTTCTACATGTATCAGAAGGTGTTCGGCCGCGGCAATAACGTATATGTGGAGGATGCATTCAACGTCGGATCCGGCGCGAGCGTCGGCATCCTGATTACGCTTGCGACCTTGATCGCATCCGCGCTGATTAGCCGTCTATTCCCGAAAGACCGGCTGGAATACTGAGGAGGTGGTAGTATGCGAAGCAGAACGGCGAAACGGATCGGCAGCTTGCTGCCGGCCTATATACCGCTTTATGCGTGGCTGATCTTCACGATTATTTTATTCGGGTGGGTGATTCTGGCCTCCCTCAGCACGACAAGGGACATCTTCACGAATTCGCTGCTTGGCAGCGGCATTCATTGGTCCAACTACAGCGGCTTGTTCAAGGACCAGGGAATGGGCCGGTATTTCGCCAACAGCGTCGTCTACACGGTCGTCTCCTGCATCGGCATCATCGCGGTGGCGGCACCGGCCGCTTACATACTGGGCCGTGCCCGGTTCAGAGGCCGCGCGCTCGCGAGCACGATGTTCATGTCGGCGCTCGCGATTCCGAGCATTCTCATCACGATTCCGCTGTTTTCGGTCTTCGTCGCGCTGAAGCTGACGGGGTCCGTCGTGACGCTGGTGATCGTGTACATCTGCACGAACGTGCCGTTCGGGGTGTTCTTCCTGACGGGCTTCTTCTCTTCCATTCCGAAGGAGTTCGAGGAATCCGCGGCGATGGACGGGTGCGGGCCGATCCGGACGTTCGTCTCGATCATTCTGCCCGTCGCGCAGCCCGGCATCGTCACGTTATCGATCTTTAATTTCCTCGGCGTGTGGAATGAGTACTTCTATGCGCTGATCTTCGCCAACGATTCGAGCGCGCGCACGCTGGCGCTTTCCCTGCAGTCCATCGTGTACGGATTCGCCAACACGGGCAATTACGGCGGCATATTCGCGGCTTGCATGGTCGTGTTCCTGCCGAGCTTCGCCGTGTACCTGTTCGTGTCCAAGCGGATTATCGCAGGGCTGACCGTCGGCGCGGTTAAGGGATAACAACATCTGGAGAGGATGCGGACCATGAAAGTCACGACGGCAACGCTCATGATCGAAGGGGCGGAATTGGAAGGCGAGAATCCGCTGCCGATGTTCCGGAACAGGAACCCGCACCGCGAGGTCTCCGATAACGGAAGCCTGACGGCGGAGCGAATGAAAGGAATGGGCGAGAACGCGGGCGAGCGGTTCCTGCCGTATCGGATGCAGGATCGCTATTCGAGAGGGCGGAGCATGATCCCGCTCAAGACGATCGTGCTGGAGAACGACGCGCTGCGGGCGGTCTTCCTTCCGGATTATGGCGGGAGGCTGTATTCCCTCAGGGATAAGCGGGCAGACAGGGAGATTCTCTATAAAAATCCGGTGTTCCAACCTGCGAATCTGGCCATTCTGAACGCGTGGTTCTCCGGCGGGATCGAATGGAATATCGGGCATGTCGGGCATACGTTCACGACGTGCTCGCCTGTTCATGCCGCCGCGATGACGGATGCCGAAGGGAACGAGTTTCTTCGCCTCTACGAATACGAGCGATGCAAGAACCTGTGCTGGCACATCGATTTTCATCTGCCGCCAGGCGCCGAGCAATTGCAAATCTACGTGCGGATCGTCAACGACAACGACCGGCCGGTTCCGATGTATTGGTGGACGAACATCGCCGTGGAGGAAACCGAGCGCGCCCGCGTGTTCGCTTCGACCGGCGACGTCATCTACATCGACCCCGCGAACCAAGGCTACGGCTTCGACCGGCTGCCCGAGCTGCCTTCCGTGCCTGGCGCCGATGTCTCTTATCCGCAGGGATTCCCGTATTCGAGCGAATATTTCTTCCAAACGCCCGCCGCCGAACGCGCTCCGTGGGAAGCGGTGGCCTACGAGGATGGGAGATTGTTCTATGAACGCTCGACTTCCAGGCTTCGGTACCGCAAAATGTTCTGCTGGGGCAGCCATGCCGGCGGCAGACGCTGGTGCGACTTCCTGGCGAAGCCGGGCGAGGGTGACTACATCGAAGTGCAGGGCGGCATGGCGCCGACCCAGCTCCACGATATCGAGATGCCGGCGCAGGCCGTCTGGGATTTCACGCAGCTCATCGGCATGAGCGATATGGAGACGGAGCGGGCTTGCCAGGACAGCTGGGAGACAGCCAACGCCTATGTTGGCCGGTACATCGAAGACAAGCTCAGCGACGAGCAGGTGTACGCCGTTCACGAGCGGCTGCAGTCTTATGCATCGGCGGCGCCGTCGACAGCCCTGCACGCGGGCTCCGGCTGGGGCGCGCTGGAGCGGCTGCGGCGGGAACAGGAGGAAGGCCGGGGGATGCCGGACGGCTTCGTGTTCGCCGAAACGACGCTCGGACCGGCCCAAGATCCGTGGTTGGCGCTGCTGCGGGAAGGTTATGTACCGGCGCATCCGGTCGACGAGGCGCCGCCGTCCTGGATGGTGCAGGCGGAATGGCAGCGGCTGCTTGAAGCGAGTCTGCGGGAAGGTGCGGAGCCCGATCGGAGAACATGGACCGCGCTGCTGCATCACGGAGTCATGCTCTTCGAGCAGGGCAGGGAGGACGAGGCGATTGCCGCGTGGGATGCCTCGCTGGCTGCGCAGCCTTCTGCTTGGGCGTACCGGAACTTGGCGGAGGCCATGCGGTTGAGGGAAGAAACGGACATTGCGCTGCTGTATATGGAGAAGGCTTACGAGATCGCGAACGGTTTTCCCGACAGGGCGTTCGCCGAAGAGTATTTGAAATGGCTCATTCAGGCCAACCGGTTCGAGCGAGCCTGGCGCGTGTACGAATCGCTGCCGGCGTCATTCGCCGAGAGCGACCGCATACGGATCATCGTGGGCGCGGTCGCCTTGGAGATGGACAACGATGCTTACATGGAGCGGCTGTTCGAGACGGAGTTCGCCGTCATCCGCGAGGGCGAAGTGCTCATTATCGACCTCTGGTACGGCTACAACGCCAAGAAGCTGGCCCGCGAGAGGAAGATCGGGCTGACGCCGCGGCTGCTCGAAGAGGCGGCCGAGCGGTTTCCGCCGCCGAGAGCGATCGATTTCAGAATGATTGGCGGGTAAGCGGACGTTGAAGGCCGCGGATGCGCCGCGCGAATAAAGTTGGAGATTGATCGCGTAACGAAACAGCAGCAGCGAAGGACTGAAATGATATGCTCCCCATACGGTAGACAGGTGAAATAATAAAACCTGTTATCGTTAGGGGAGTTTTTTATGTCTCTAGGAAAGTATAGTGCTTTGGAGAAACTTGCTATTCTCGAAGAAGTATCAAATGGGGAAATTGGTTTTCTGGCAG
>NZ_JAAAMU010000002.1 GCF_009909195.1 Paenibacillus sacheonensis | reverse complement strand
TTGAAACGGATCTTGAAACTAACGGACTAAGAATGTGAAGGATGGAACATGAAAAGGGCGGCTTTCAATCCAACTAACGGATTGAAAGCCGCCTTTTATTTGTCATTGATCCATATTCCATAAAAAACTTAAGTTCTTCAGCGGCCTCCCGTTGCGCGGCCCTTTTTTTGGCCAGAAAGAAATAACAAGCAAGGAGTCTGTTACACCTCATCGATTTAATGCCGTATTTGCGTGCTGCAATTCATCCTTTGGATCGATCAATCCCCTGCTTTGGATTGAGGGAGAATGAAAGCGGACGGCGGCATATCCATTTTCGCACGAATTCGAAAGTCAGCAGAAAGCGGTGGAACAGGCTGGCAATTCTTTAGGAAGCCGCATAAAGGTCAAGCGCAGGCCCGGGATGAAATTCCTGGGCTTTTTGCACGTGCGTAGAAGGCCGACTTTGCTTTATGTAGAATTGCTCACTGGAATATTAGGGTCATCCTAAAATTATTCATAACAAAATAACTAAAATTGCAAAACAAATAATTTACTAATTACTAACAGTTTGTTATAGTAGATGTGTGGAAATGTAAGCGCTTACCAGAAACGATGCCGCTTGAAGAAGGGGGATTGGTTTTGCGTGGATTAGAGGCTTCACGGGCTCCGATTCTGGATGTCCGCAACGTGACGCGCGTTTTCGGAAGAGGGGAAACACAAGTTTTCGCTTTAAGAGGCGCCTCGCTCAGCGTCGGCACGGGTTCCTTGATTGCATTGAAGGGGCGGTCCGGCTCGGGCAAGACGACCTTGCTTAATATTATGGGCGCGCTGGACGCTCCGAGCGAAGGCTCGATCTTCTACGGCGACAGAGACGGAAGGCGAATGAGCGAACAGCAGAAAAACGAGATGAGAAAAAAAGAAATCGGGCTGATTTTTCAATCGTTTGCTTTGGTGTCGCACTTGAGCGCTTTCGAGAACGTCGAACTGGGACTTCGGATTGCCGGCGTTCCGGCTTCCGATCGCAAACGGCTGGCGGAGGATGCGCTTTCCTTCGTCGGGCTGGCGCAGCGCATGCACCATCGCCCGCAGGAGCTGTCCGGCGGCGAGCAGCAGCGGACCGCGATCGCAAGGGCGATCGCCCACAAGCCGAAGCTGATCCTGGCGGATGAGCCGACGGCCGAATTGGATTCCCGCATGGGCAAACAAATCATTGAAGTATTCCGTGAACTGGTAGGCACCTTAGGCGTAAGCGTCGTGCTCACAACCCACGACCCGCACATCATGGATCTTGTCGATCAGGTTCATGCACTGGAGGATGGACGAATTGGATCGGAAGGTATCAAGCGTGTATAAAGCCCGGGCGCTTGCGCTCGGCGTGCTGCTCATCGCGAGCTCTGCGTCGGCAGGCTGCAGCCTGCTGCCGAATGAGCAAGCGCCGTTAAAGCCCCCGCTCGTCAAGCCGGCGCAGGCCGAGGTTCGAACGATCGAAGCCAAGAGCGGAAGCATCGTGAAGCAGGTTGCGGGCTCCGCGACCTTCGTGCCGACAAGGATCGAATACTACCAACAGCAGGTCACGGGCGTCATTCATTCGGTCGACGTCAGGGCCGGCAGCGCCGTTAAGAAAGGCGACGTTCTCGTTACCCTCGAGAACGAAGGGTCCGACGTCGAGCTGCTGGAGCGCCAAATCGAATTCGAACGCAAGAAGAAAGCACTTAACGACGCGGTCAGAGGCGGCGACGCGGAGGCCGCGCATATCGCCAAGCTGGATTTCGAGCTTGCCGAACTGCTGTACAACAAGGCGAAGACGAAGGCCGACAGCAGCGTCATCCGCGCCAAAACGGACGGCATCGTCTCCTATTCGACCGACTTGCAGCCCGGCGATCATTTCGACGCGGAGCGGGTGTTGGCGGCGGTCGCGCAGCCGAACGGCATGCGGTTGGTCCTCGAAGTAACCGCCAATCCGGCGCTTGCCGATATTAAGCTCGGAATGGAAGCGGACGTCGCGTATAAGGACAAAACGTACAAAGGCAAGGTGACGCAGACGCCGGCTTCCGCCCCGGAGACGGCGGACGAACGGCTGCGCGACGAGTACGGCAAATCCGTTTATATCGAGCTGGACAAACTTCCCGAAGGCGCTTCGTTCGGCTCGCATGCGGAGGCGACGATCGTCGCGGCCCGCCGCGATAACGTCATCGTGCTTCCGAAGAGCGCGATCCGCGCGTATTTCGGCCGTACGTTCGTTCAGGTATTGGAAGGAGAGCGGCGCAAGGAGATCGATATCGAGACCGGTCTCACTACCGCAACGGAATACGAGATCGTGAAAGGCGTCCAGGAAGGAATGAAGATTATTCTTCCGTGAGCCACCGGGGGGAATCGAGGGAATGTCCGTTCTCATCATGCTACTGCGAAAGATGGCCAGAAACTATTGGCTCGTCATCTGCTTGTTCAGCGGCATGCTCTTATGCATCGCGCTGACGTCAAGCATGCCGATTTATAAAAACGCGGTGCTGCATCATATGCTCGTGCAGGACTTGGAGCGCAGCTACGAACAGACCGGGGATCATCCCGGGATGATCGCCGCGCAGTTCACCATGCAGACCGACGACGCCAAGGTGCAGGCGAACGTGCTGAAGCGGTTCAACGCTTATTGGTCCGCGCACGTCGCAGGCAGCCCGCTGCTCCATGTAACGCAGGATCAGAAGCTGGTCGAGACGGTTCGGTTCGGGCTGACGCCGGCCGACCCCGCGCGCGTCGATCCGAACGTGAAACGCAGCGCCAAGCTGGCCATGCGCTCCGGCATCGAAGATCATGTCCGGCTGATCGACGGCAAACTGCCCTCGGCCGAGAAGGCGAACGGCGCGTACGAGGTCATGGTCACGGACAGCGCGCTCGGACAGCTCGGCATGCTGCTCGGGCAGGAATACGACATTAAGGATCCAAAGGCGAAGGATCAAGCGATCCGCATCAAGCCGGTCGCCGTCATCGCGGAGAAGGATCTGAACGATCCGTTCTGGGGCATGCAGGATTTGAAGAACGACCAGAACACGCTCTTTCTGCCGGATCGGCTGTTCGAACAGGATTTCATCGCGAAGCGTCCGATCATCATCGGCAAAGTCGGCGGGACGGCGATCGGGGATTATTCGCAATTCGACCTCGATACGGCCGCCTACGTCCTGCAGCTGAAGACGAACCTGGCGCCGGACATGATGGGGGCGTACAACTATTCGGTCAGCTCCTCCGTGTCGGTGCCGGGCAGCGAGGCGATGGCGGCATACAGCGAACGGGAGAAGACGCTGCGCACGCTGCTCTGGTCGCTTAACGTGCCGCTGTTTATTCTCATCACGTTCTACTTCTACATGGTGACGAGCATGCTCGTCGAACGTCAGCAGTCGGAAATATCCGTGCTTCGAAGCCGAGGCGCGTCGCGATTCCATCTCGTCTTGATGTATGCGGCCGAATTCGGGCTGCTCGCCATCGCGGCTTTCGCCATCGGCCCTTGGCTGGGCGTTGCCTTTACGCGCATACTCGGATCGACGAGCACGTTCCTGAACTTCGTCGACCGCGGATCGATGAAGGCGGAAATGGATGCCGAAAGCTGGAAATACGCGGCCGGCGCGGTGCTCGCCGCCTGGGTGCTCAACTTGTTCCCGGTCTTCGTCGCGACGAAAAATTCGATCGTCGACCAGAAACGGTCAAAGGCGCGTGAAGGCAAGCGCCCCATCTGGCAGCTTTACGGCGTCGATATCGTGCTGATATCCGTGGCATTGTACGGTCATTACGTGTTCAGCCAACGGATGTCGGACCTCGTCAAGCTGGGGCTTGACGGTAAATCGCTGTCCGCCGATCCGCTGCTTTATACGATCCCGACGCTGTTCATTCTCGGCTTAGGCCTTCTGATGATTCGGCTGTATCCGCTGTTCGTGGCGCTCTTCTACCGGATGGGCCGCAGGCTGTGGGCGCCGCAATATTACACGACGCTGCTGCTGGTCATCCGACGGAACCGCATCTACCACGGGCTCATGCTGTTTCTGATTCTGACCGTCGGCACGGGCATCTATAATGCCAATACGGCACGCACGCTGAACGTGAACATGGAGGACCAAATCTGGTACGCCTCCGGCAGCGACATCGTGCTTCGCCAGCACTGGGAGAACGATGCGCCGCCGGCCGCCTCGCCGGTTCCGCAGGCGACGCAGCCGGTTCAGTCGGCGCCGCCGCCGGACATCATCCACTACATGGAGCCGCCGTTCGAATTAATCGAATCGCTGCCGGGCGTCGATACGGCCGCGAAGGTGTATACGAAAGAAGAAGGGGAAGCCTGGCTGGGCACGAAGAGCGGCAAGGTCAAGCTGGTGGGCATCGATACGGACGCCTTCGGCAGTGCCGCGTGGATGAAGGACAGCCTGACGCCGTACCGGTTTTATGATTATTTGAATTTGATCGCCTCGGATACCCATGCGGTGCTGCTGTCGAAAACCGCAGCCGATTATTACGGCGCCAAAGTCGGCGATACGCTGGATGTCGGCTGGGAAGGGATTCGTCCGACGCGCCTCGTCGTATACGGCATTGTACCGTATTTTCCGGCATTCAACCCGAATCCGGTCGCCGGACCTAAGGAAGGAGACGGGAAGCCACAGAATCCGATGCTGATCGTCGGCCACTTGGATACCATTCAGAACGAGCTCGGCATGGAGCCGTACGACGTCTGGCTGAAGCTGAAGCCCGGCGCGAACAGGCAGGCGCTGCTTGACGAGATGGGCAAGCGGCAGATCAAGCTCGAGAAGTTCGAGGATACGATCGGCAAAATATCCGAGAGCCGAATGGACCCGTTCCGGATGGCGATCAACGGCGTCATGACGCTGGGCTTCATCATTTCGCTTGCGATCAGCTTCCTCGGCTTCATGCTCTTCTGGCTGCTCTCGCTCCAGGGGCGCATGCTGCAGTTCGGGATTTACCGCGCCATGGGGATATCCTTCAAGCAGCTTCTCGGCATGATGACGCTGGAGCAGCTGCTGACGACGGGGGCCGGCTTCTTCATCGGCATCGCGACCGGATTCGCCGCGGGGCGAATTTACGTGCCGTTGTTCCAACTTTCCTTCGATCCCGGCCGGATCGTGCCGCCGTTCCAAGTCATTTCCGACCACGCGGACGTCTTCAGGCTCGGCATCTCGACCTGTTTCATGCTTGCCGCGGCGCTTGTCATACTGACTTGGCTCCTGAAGCGGATGAAAATTCACCAAGCGGTCAAGCTCGGGGAGGATTAGCTATTGATTACATGCGAAAATCTAGTTAAAATCTATAAAACTGCCGAAGTCGAAGTCGTTGCGCTGCAAGGATTGAATTTGCAGGTGAACCCGGGCGAGATGGTCGCGGTCATCGGCAATTCAGGCAGCGGCAAATCGACCCTGCTGAATATGCTGGGCGGCTTGGACCGCCCTTCGGCGGGCCGATTGACCATCGCCGGCAAAGATATGCTGAAGCTGACCGACAAGGAGCAGAACGTCTACAAACGCGAAACCGTCGGGTTTATTTGGCAAAATAAAGGGCGAAATCTCGTCCCTTACTTGACGGCGCGAGAAAATGTCGAAATTCCGATGCTGCTGCATGACCGGAAGAAGAAGCGGCTCAGGGCCATCGAGCTTCTCGAAGCGGTCGGACTCGGTTCGCGAACCGGCCACAAGCTTCAGCAGCTATCGGGCGGCGAACAGCAGCGCGTGGCCATCGCCATCGCGCTGGCCAACCGGCCGAAGCTGCTGCTCGCCGATGAGCCGACGGGCGCGCTGGATACGCGGACGTCGGACCAGATCATGGCGTTACTGCGCAAATTGAATGCCGAGATGGGCTTGACCATCGTCATCGTGACGCATGATTTGGATCTGGCCAAGCAGGTGCAGCGGGTCGTGCTGATCCGGGACGGCCGGACGTCGTCGGAGATGATCCGTCGAACGGACGAGCGCGAAGCGGAGGACGCGTCATGCGAAGAGAGGGAGCTCGATACCCATATTGAATATGCCGTCATGGACCGTTCCGGCCGGATTCAAGTGCCCGAGCGTTACTTGGAAGCCGTAGGCGCCAAAGACGCGGACAAGGTATTGCTGCGGCTGGAAGAGGATCATATCGTTTTGCGGCCAATTGCGCCTGCGGGCAAGACGGAGGGCTGAACGATTGAACATAACGACGACTAACAGAAAAATAACAGAAAAATAAAACGAGAAACGGGCGGGTCATCATGAGAGCAAAGGTGAGAATTCAAGAAATCGCTGATTTAGCGGGTGTATCCAAGTTCGCTGTTTCTCGAGCATTATCTGGGAAGAGCGGCGTGAGCGCCCAAACGCGGGAGAAAATTTTGCGCGTTGCCGGCCAGTTGGGTTACTTCAAGAGCAGCGAACAGCAGCAGCGCTTCACGGGCGAGCTGCAAGAAACCGAAGAGGTCAAGCGAGACGGCACGATCGTGGTCATGTTCCCGAACTTGCGGTATCAGAACCGAGAACACATTTATTGGGGACCGGTTTTCGAAGGCGTGTCCTCGCGTCTTCGCCAGCGCGGGCTTGACATTATTACGATAACGGAGCCTTCCGACGATAACGTGTTCAAGCTGCTGAATCCGGAGGCGATACAAGGCATTATTACGATCGGGACCGTCTCGACGCAAATGCTGCTCAAAATCAAGCAAATGAACATTCCGGTCGTCATGGTCGACCACAGCGATCCCGTCTTCGCTTGCGATACGATCTTCACGGATAATTTCAACAGCATGCAGCAGCTGATGATGAAGCTGATCAGCAAAGGCTACCGCAAGTTCCAGTTTGTCGGCAACATCAAGGATGCGCAAAGCTATTTCGATCGTTGGCTGGCGTTCCGTTCTACGCTGGAGAGCTGCCAGATCGAACTGCAGCAGGACCCGATGCTGATCGGGCCCGAAGCGCAGGATATCTTTCTCCTGTTCAAGCAATATCGGCCGGTCGACCTGCCGGAAGTTTATGTTTGCACGCATGACGTCAATGCGCAGTTCCTCATCGAGCAGCTGGGCAATCTGGGAATCGAAGTGCCTGCGCGCTGCGCGGTGACCGGCTTCGACAACACCAGCCATTCCCATCCGATTCTCGCGACGGTGAACGTGAATAAAGAGCTGCTCGGCATGCGGGCCGTGGATCAAATGTTATGGCGCATTCAAAACCCGGGATCGGCGCATGAGAAAAAACTGATTTATGCGGACGTTATTCTGCGGGAAAACTATGCCTACCTATTAAACGGGGAAGCCGAGCGAGAAGGAGCGAATGCGGAGCTTCAATAAGCTGGAATCAAGCGCATTCTGCCAACCTAAATTTTTGCTAAATTTTTTGGGTTGCTTCCAACTTGTTCTTGTTTGGCTGCAACGCATGACCGATTGACGCGTCGTTTTACTCCTCTACCAGTTATGTGCAGCAGCCTCGCTGCGCAAGCTGCTCTGTAACCACACAATCCGAACGCTTCGTAACCATCGCGCAAAGCCCTGCACAACATGATTAATCCTCTATATGCTCGCAAGAAGATCGATCGATGGAAAAGATCTGTTCCAGCAAAACGTGTTCTCCGGGAGTCTCCGCCTTTCAATTGGTTTGTAATCGCTGCAAACGAGTTCAATGAGAGGCGGGGGCTCTTTTTGTCGCGGAATGGGGTATTGAAGCCGCCCTAATGAAATAACAAAAGAAAAACAAATTTATTAAATAATTACAAAATGTTGTGAGGATCACAAAAATAGAATTGACTAATTTTAGCTGCCGATGCTATTATTGACATGCAAGTCAACTAACACTTCGCATACCGGTGGTGATGGGGGTACGCAAAACAAAGAATGAAAACGGTTACGAAGAAGAGAAACGAACCATTCATCTCGGAAACCGGTAGACCTTGCCGGAGCAAACTGGTATTGCTCACTAAAAAAAGCGGGAGGTTGTTTTGCAAATGAAAAATATGAAAGCACTTACAATTTTGCTTGCCGCAACGATGCTTACGTTAACGGGGTGCGGAGGCGGCAGCAACAACGCAGGCGGCAACGCTGCCAACGATCAGCCTGCCAACGAAGCTTCGACCAATACGGCGACGGGCAATGACGCGGCAGCGAACAATGCTTCGACCGGCAATGACGCAACCGGCAATAACGCGGCCGCGACGAACGATGCCGCCCCCGCTCCGACCGACCTTGGCGGGCGCGAAATCCATATCTCCGCATGGTGGGACGGAATGCCGAAGGGCGATACGGCCGATTCCAAGAAAGCGCTCGATAAACTGCATGAAGTCGAGAAGAAATACAACGTCAAAATCAAGTACGACAACATCCCGTTCGATAAATACATGGATAAGTTCACGACGGCCGCGCTCTCCGGAACGCCGATGGCCGACATCTCCATACTCGAGTTCAAGCGCGCGCTTGCCCCGATCAAACAAGGCTTACTCCTTCCGCTCAGCGAATACACGCAGGGCACCAGCGATATCAACAACGAACAAGAACACACGGTCAAGCTTCCGCAGCTCCTTGGCGACGAATACTTCTTCGGCGGTAAAGGCATATCGACCGTAGGCATGTTCTACAACCGCGATCTGTTCAAGAAACTGGGCTTGCCGGATCCGCAAGAGCTGTACGCGGGCGGCCAATGGAACTGGGATAAATTCCTTGAAATCGCCAAGCAAGCCACAACCGATACAAACAATGACGGCAAGCCCGATACCTGGGGCTTCGCGAACTCGGCGCCAAACGCAGCACGCGATTTCGGCGTAACGAACGGCGCGCTGTTCGTCAACGACGACCTGACAATCGGCTTCTCGGATCCGAAAATGATCGAAACGTTGGAATTCATCAACCGGCTGTATAACAAAGAAAACGTCGTCAAAGTGAAAAAAGGCGATAAAAACAGCTGGGATGAAATCAACACGTTTAAAGACGGCGATGTTGCGATGTCCAACAACTTCGACTGGAACGTCGGCGGTCTGCCATTCGAAATCGGCGTCGTGCCAAACCCGCAAGGTCCAAGCGGCGACGGTAAATACACGTATGCCAACACGGCTCAAAACGGCTGGGTCATTCCGAAAGGCGTAAAAGATCCGCAAGTCGTGTATCAGATTTACGAAGAGCTGCAAGACATTCCTTCGACTGAAGAATACTTCGGCCAGAACGGCTTGGAAGCCCTCTTCAAAAACCAACAGGACATCGATATGACGCTTCAGCACATCAACAATACCGGCCGTATCTCGCTTGAAGAAGGTATTGCCGACTACCCGTTTTACGCGATCATGGACGACGTCATCAAGAAGAACCAATCCGTTACCGCTACGGTCGAGAAGTACAAAGCGCCTGCGCAAGCCGCACTGGATAAAATGAAGTAATTGATCGACACTTGCTGGTATGGAAGGGAGGGAGGCCGGATGTGCCGGTACTGCCTCCTTTTCTTTGCAAATCGAGATAACAAACAGCAAAACAATGGATAACGAATATCGAACATTAGGATGATATGTTTGGTAATAATATAGGTTTGTTTTGTGCCACTAAGACGATGGGACGCGTGTGCGCTTTCGTCAGCGGGATGCGTGAACCGCGATCAAGCCGCCTGGGAGGGCTGATATTGAAAGGGAGAACACGGCTAAAGAAATGGGGAACGACGCTGGCATGCGTTATCATTGCGATCGTACTGCTCGTCGTTTGGACCCGATCGGGGAATGACGGCACGGCTGCCGCGATAAGCCAATCGGCATTCGCCGAAGGCTCCTGGTCGAGCCTGCAGGACGCCCGCGGCAATTACGCAGCCTATCTGTCGAAGCATGAGAACGCCGGCTTCGCCGATCAGGAGATCGTTCTGGATGCCGCAAGCTATGCCAGGACGGAGGGCGACGGCTTCGAGAAGCTGGACGATTATGAAGGCCAAGCCGGCATGTCCCTGAAGACCGGCGAGCAGGGCAGCGTATCCTGGGACATCGACGTGACGCAAGCGGGCTTCTTCAACATCGCGCTTCGATATTACCCGGTCGCGGGCAAGAGCTCGAGCATCGAGCGTTCGCTGCAAATCGACGGCGCCGTTCCGTTCACGGAAGCGTCGTATCTGCAATTCGATCGCGTGTGGGACAACGAGCTGAATCATGTGAAGCAGGACAATATGGGCAATGACCTGCGTCCGGAGCAGATCGAGAAGCCGGCTTGGCGCGAAGCGCTGCTCGAGGATTCGGACGGCTTCTACGCCGATCCCTTCAAGTTCTACTTGAGCGCCGGCCATCACACGCTCACG
Organism: Paenibacillus sacheonensis; assembly: GCF_009909195.1. Lineage (GTDB taxonomy): Bacteria > Bacillota > Bacilli > Paenibacillales > Paenibacillaceae > Paenibacillus_Z > Paenibacillus_Z sacheonensis. Next base: position 575,431 of record NZ_JAAAMU010000002.1, on the reverse strand, counting down.
TTCGTCTCGCAGCGGGAGCCGATGGTCATTCGACAGTTGAAGCTGTTCCATCAGCAAGAGCCCGCCGCATATGAAGAGGCGCTCAAGCAGTACGAGAAGGACGGACTGAAGAAGACGGGCAGTCGGCTGATTACCATTCAAGCCGAAGCGGCCGTCGCGAAGTCATCGCCGACGCTGTACCCGCAGACGGAACGTTCCACCTCCTCGGTTACGCCTTACAGTCCGAAGCTCATCCGGGTCAATACGATCGGCGGCTATAACTGGCGTCTCCCGGGGCAATGGATCGAGTGGGAAGTCGACGCGCCGGAAGCGGGTCTCTATAAAATCGCCATGAAATCCAAGCAGGAATTCGTTCGCGGCTTGTACGCGACGCGCCGTCTGCTGATTAATGGCGAGGTTCCGTTCAAGGAAGCCGAACAAATCCCGTTCCGCTACAAGAACGGCTACCGCATCGACGTCATGGGCGGCAGCGAACCGTATCTGTTCAGGCTCGAGAAGGGCAAGAACGTCATTCGAATGGAAGATACGCTCGGCGAATTCGCTCCGCTCATCCGCGAAGTCAAAGAGAGCCTGTACAATCTCAATGCCATGTATCGCAAAATCATCATGATTACCGGCGCGTCGCCGGATAAATACCGTGATTACCGCTTGGACAAACAAGTGCCGAAAATGCTGGAAACCTTTCAAACCGAGAGCGACCGGCTGACCGCCGTCAGCGCCGAACTGAAACGGCTGTCGGGCGGAAGCAGCGATTCCGAAGCGCTTCTGAAGACGATGGCGCTGCAGCTGAAAGAATTGGTGAAGGATCCCGATACGATTCCGCGTCGCCTTACCGCATTCAAGAGCAACGCGGGCGGCCTCGGCACGTGGCTGCAGAAGGCGATTGAAATGCCGCTCCAGCTCGACGAGATTTACATTGCGTCGCCGGATCGAAAATTCCCCTCGTCCGGAGAGGGTTTCATCTCGAAGACGAAGCATGAACTGTCGACGTTCGCGTATTCCTTCGTGATCGATTACAACCAAATCGGCAACGATTCGGACGAGAAGAACCAGAAGTCGATAACCGTCTGGATCGGCAGCGGCCGCGACCAGGCGAACACGCTTAAGGCGATGATCGACGAAACGTTCACGCCGCAGACGGGCATCAACGTGAATTTGAAGCTCGTGCAAATGAATACCCTGCTGCCGGCAACCTTGGCCGGCCGCGGCCCGGACGTCGCGATGCAGATCAGCAACGACATTCCGGTCAACTACGCGATGCGCGATGCGGCTGCCGACTTGACGCAATTCGCCGATTATCCGGAAGTGGCGAAGCGGTTCCGCGACAGCGCGCTTGTTCCGTACACGTACGAGAAGGGCGTCTACGCGCTGCCGGAGACGCAAACCTTCAACATGCTCTTCTACCGCAAGGACGTTCTGGCGGAGCTGGGCCTGGAAGTGCCGCAAACCTGGGACGACGTGTATAAGCTGCTCACCGTCCTGAGCAAGAACCGGATGCAGTTCGGCATGCCGATCACGGTTCCGCAGACATCGGTGCCGGTACCGGGCCAGAACATCCCGCCGAACCCGATCTACGGCTCGCTGCTCATGCAGAACGGAGGTCAATTCTACCGGGGCGGCGGCAAAGAGTCCGACCTGGATTCGAAGATCGGCGTCGAAACGTTCAAGACCTGGACGGACCTGTACAGCGACTACAAGCTGGAACGCGAATTCGACTTCGCGAACCGTTTCCGAACCGGAGAGATGCCGATCGGAATCGTGGATTACACCACCTACAACCAGCTCACCGTATTCGCGCCTGAAATCCGCGGCATGTGGGGCTTCGCGCCGATTCCGGGCACGAAGCAGCCGGACGGCACCATCCGCAGAGATACGCCGAGCGCGGGCAACGGCACGCTGATGCTGAACAGCGCGAAGGACAAGGACTCGTCCTGGGCATTCATGAAGTGGTGGACCGGCGAGAAGACCCAAACGACTTTCGGCCGGGAGATGGAAGCGCTCATGGGAGCTTCCGCGCGTTATCCGACGGCGAATATCAAAGCGCTCGACAGCCTGCCTTGGCCGGTCGCCGATTACGACAACCTGAAAGCGCAGTTCGAATACGTAAGAGGCGTTCCCGAAGTGCCGGGCGGCTACTTCACCGGACGTCACTTGCAGAACGCGTTCTTGAAAGTGGTCGTCGAGAAGAACACGGAAGCGCGCGAAGCGATCATGGATTACACCCAATACATTCAAGACGAAATCAAAGCGAAGCGCAAAGAATTCGGCCTGCCGGAATAAGGAGGGATCCACGTGTCAACGATCGGTACACCGACTCAGCCTTCAGTGACTGCAGCCGCCAGGAAGCCAGCCGTCAAAACGACAAGCTGGTGGGCGATCAAATGGAAGGAAATCAAGGCGCATAAGCATTCCTATATCCTGATGTCGCCCTATATGCTGCTGTTTGCCGTCTTCACCGTGCTTCCCGTCATCATGTCCGTCGTCATCAGCTTTACGTACTTCAACATGCTCGAATTTCCGCGCTTCATCGGTTGGCAGAACTACTCCCGCTTATTCCTGGAAGACGATGTCTTCTTGATCGCAATCAAGAACACCATCCTCTTCGCGGTCATTACCGGACCGCTCAGCTACATGGCTTGCTTCGTCTTCGCCTGGATCATTAACGATCTTCGCCCGAAGCTTCGCGCGTTCATGACGCTGATCTTCTATGCGCCTTCCATCTCGGGGAACGTCTACTTCCTCTGGCAGATGATCTTCTCTGGAGACCGTTACGGCATCGCGAACGGTTTCCTGATCAAGATGGGCGTGCTGCTCGACCCGATCCAGTGGCTGAAGACGGAGAAATACATTATGCCGATCATCATCCTCGTGCAGCTCTGGCTCAGTCTCGGAACGGGCTTCCTCGCCTTCATCGCGGGTCTCCAAACCGTGGACAAAACGCTGTACGAAGCGGGCGCGGTCGATGGGATCAAGAACCGCTGGCAAGAGCTGTGGTACATTACGCTTCCTTCGATGAAGCCGCAGCTGATGTTCGGCGCCGTCATCCAGATCACCTCGTCCTTGGCGATCGCGGACGTGTCCATCTACCTGGCCGGCTTCCCGAGCGTCAACTACGCGGCCGAAACCATCGTCACGCACTTGATCGACTTCGGTACGATCCGATTCGAGATGGGCTACGCATCCGCGATCGCGACCGTGTTGTTCACGTTGATGGTCGGAACGAACCTGGTCGTGCAGCGACTTCTCAGGAGGGTGGGGGAATAGACGATGAGGTTAGCGCTTCCTATTCGAAAAAAACAAGTAAACCGTTCGTTTGCCGGAACGTTCTGGATGTTCGTGTTTCTGGCTGCCTTCGCCGCTTTCATGGCGCTGCCGCTCGTCTATGCGATCAACGCGGCGTTCAAGCCGCTCGACGAAATCTTCCTGTTCCCGCCGACGCTCTTCGTTCGGCATCCGACGACGAGCAACTTCATCGATCTGATGACGCTGCTCGGCCAATCGTGGGTTCCGTTCTCCCGTTACATTTTCAATACGTTCTTCATTACCGGAATGGGCGTTGTCGGTCACGTGCTGCTGGCTTCGGCCGCGGCATATCCGCTCGCGAAGCACAAGTTTCCCGGATCGAAGTTCGTCTTCGCCATCGTCGTGCTCTCTCTGATGTTCACGCCTCAGGTAACGGCGATTCCGAACTACATGGTCATGTCCTGGATCGGTTTCATCGATACGTACTGGGCCGTTATCGTGCCGGCATTCGCGTTCTCGCTGGGACTGTACCTCATGAAACAATTCATGGAGCAAATTCCCGATGCGCTGCTGGAGTCGGCCAAGATCGACGGCGCGAACGAATACCGGATCTTCTGGCAAATCGTCATGCCGAACGTGAAGCCGGCTTGGCTGACCTTGGTCATCCTGCTCTTCCAGATGCTCTGGGGAACGGACGGCAACGGCTTTATTTATAGCGAGCAGCTGAAGACGCTTCACTATGCTTCGAACCAAATCATCTTCGGCGGCATTGCCCGCGCCGGCGTCGGCTCGGCCGTCGCGCTCATTCTGATGAGCGTGCCGATCGCCCTGTTCGTCTTCTCGCAAAGCCGCATTATCGAAACGATGACGACATCCGGCATGAAGGACTAAAGGAGGTGGAAGCGTGCAATTGAAGAGAGTTTTGCTGCTGGCGGCCATCATAGCGCTGGCCGCTTCGATCGGCATTCCTGCGGCGTCGGCAGCCGTGCCGTACGAAGCCTACACGTACGATTATTACGGCGATTCATCGCCGCTGCCAGCTCCCTACGTGCCGGACGCCGCGATTACGGGCGAAAGCTTGGGGGTCGGCGACTTCAAAGAGCCGAGCGATCTGTACGTTGCGCCGGACAATACCACGTATATCCTGGATACCGGCAACGCGCGGATCATCGTGCTGGATCCGGACATGCGCGTCAACCGCGTCATCAAGACGTTCACGAACAACGGCAAGAAAGACGGTTTCGCGGCTCCGCAGGGGCTGTTCGTCTCCGACAAGAACGAATTATACGTGGCGGACACCGACCACGGCCGCGTCGTCGTGCTGTCCGGGCAGGGCGAGCTGATCCGTATCATCGCCAATCCGAAATCGGATATTTTGCCTGCGGATTTCAAGTTCGTCCCGCTCAAAGTCACCGTCGATGCGGCCGATCGCGTATTCGTTATCGCGCGCGGCGTATTCGAAGGCATTATGCAATTCGACGACAAGAACACGTTCATGGGGTATGTGGGCACGATCAACGTTTCGCCATCCGTCTGGGACCGTCTCTGGAAGTCGTTGTCCACCAAGGCGCAGAAGGCGCAGATGCAGCTGTTCATCCCGACCGAATTCTCGAACGTCGACATCGACCGCAAAGGCTTCGTCTATGCGACCGCGATCGACATCGCGTCCGACACGCCGATCAGGCGGCTGAATCCGTCCGGCGACGACGTCCTTAAGCGGCTCGGTTACTGGGCGGTCAAGGGCGATATCCGCTTCCGGATGTTCGGCAACAACTCCGGTCCGTCCAAGTTCACCGACATCAAGGTACTGGGCGGCGGCATGTACGTCGCGCTCGACGCCAACCGCGCGCGGCTGTTCACGTACAACGACGAAGGCAATTTGCTGTACGCTTTCGGCGGCCGGGGCAACCAGCTCGGAGTCTTCAATACGCCCGTCGCCGTCGAGCAGATCGGCGATAAGCTCGCGGTGCTGGACAGCGGCAAGAAAAACATCGTCATCTTCCGTCCGACGAAGTTCGGCACGCTCGTCCAACGAGCCACGACGGAGCACTATAGCGGCAACGACGACGCCGCCGTCCAGCTATGGAGCGACGTGCTTCGCTTGAACACGAACTATGAAATCGCTTATCTCGGCATCGGCAAATCGCTTCTGATGCAGAAGAACAACGTGAAGGCGATGGAATATTTCAAGCTGGGCATGAGCCGCAAAAACTACTCGGTCGCTTACAAGCGTTATCGCCGGGAAGTGCTGAAGGAGCAGTTCGGCACGTTCATGACCGTCTTGCTTACCCTTGTCGTCGCGTTTATCGCGTATCGCGTTGCGAGACAAGTCATCCGAAGGAGGGCTGTGAAACGTGAAGCAGGATTATCTTAAATTTCCGCTCCATCTTATCGTGCGGCCGTTCGACGGATTCTGGGACATGAAGTACGAAGGCAAGGGCAAATTGAAAGTCGCGCTGCTGATCTTGCTCGCCGTTATCCTGACGACGATTTTGCAAAAGCAATTTGCCGGCTTTCTCGTCAACATGGTCGATCCGCGCTCGCTCAACAGTTTGGACGATTTGGAGTTCACGGTTCTTCCTTTCATGTTGTTCTGCATCGCGAACTGGTCGATCACGACGCTCATGGAAGGGGAAGGGAAGTTCAAAGAGATCGTAATGGCGGCCGGCTACGCGCTGCTGCCGATCGCGCTCATCAACCTGCCGATGACGTTCGTCAGCCGATTCATGACGCAGGAGGAGACGGCGTTCTATTATCTCCTGAACAGCATCTCCAGCCTGTGGTTCGTCGTGCTGCTATTCGTCGGGATAATGACCGTCCACCAGTACACGCCGGCCAAGACGGTGCTGACGATGGCGCTCACCGTCATCGCCATGGGGTTCGTCGTCTTTATCGCCACCTTGGCGTTCAGTCTCGGTTCGCAGATCTACTGGTTCATCTACGACGTTTACCGTGAACTCATATTCCGGACTTAAAGGAGGCCGCACCCTTGAAAAGACGAACGAAATGGTATGCGGCGCTGGCCTGTATCGGGATTGTCGGCGTAGGGGCATTCGGCTATAGCTTATACACGAAGGGGGCTCCTTCCGCCGAGATAGCGGCTTTCGCACGATCGGACATGAGGCCTGCCGCGGCGACCGAACTGAAGTACATGGCTGACGCCGGCAACGCCGTCCAGGGCATGAAGCTCGTTGCGCAGACGGATGCGCTCGCGCTCTACATGAATCCGGATACGACCGAAATCGCCGTCCTTAACCGGTCGAGCGGCAAGGTGTGGCACAGCAATCCAGGGGATATCGGCTCGGATGCGAAAGCCTCGCCATTCGAGAAGGACCGCTTGGCCGCGCAAGTGACGCTGAACTATCGCGATTCGATCGGGACGCTGGGTGCGATCACGAATTATACGGACAGCATTCAGCGGAAGCAGTTCAAGGTGGAGGCGATCGAGAACGGCGTTCGGATTACGTATACGATCGGGGATACGTCGCTCGGAATCGATGCGCTGCCGAAGCGGATCGGCAAGAAGCGGTTCGAGGAGAAGGTGCTGGGTAAGCTGGACAAGAAGACGGCCGCTTACGTATCGAACCGGTATTATCCGCTCGACGGCAAGCCGGACGTGCTGGAGCGGCTGGACACGGAAGTATCGAGAGCGCTCGTGCTGAAGCGGATGCTCGATGCCTTCACCAAAGCTGGGTATACGGCGGAGGATTTGAAGGCGGACAACGACGAGTACGGCACGACCGCCGGCAGCGCGCAGGCAAAGCCGAACTTCACGATTCCGATCGAATACCGGCTCTCCGGCGATTCGCTGCTCGTGCATGTTCCGGTGAAGGACATCCAGGAGAGCAAGGGCTATCAGATCCGTTCCGTCGAGCTGCTCGATTTCTTCGGGGCGGCGGGCCGGGATGAGCAAGGCTATATGCTCGTTCCCGACGGTTCCGGCAGCTTGATCAACCTGAATAATGGCAAAGTGGGCGAAGAGGTCTACGTGCAGCGGGTGTACGGCGACGACGAGAACGATAATTCGAAGCGCCGCGGGCAGATCGCCGAGGCCGCGCGGCTGCCGGTGTTCGGCCTGAAAGCGGGCGAAGAGGCGTGGTTCGCCACGATCGAGAAGGGCGAGGGCATCGCCAGCATTAACGCGGACATCAGCGGCCGCAAAAATTCCTACAATAGCGCCTACGCCAGCTTCGCCATCCGCGGCGAAGACGAGCTCGAGCTGTACAAGGGCAACAAGGTTGACGAATTCCAGCTGCTTACGGGCGACCGCTTCGCGGGCGACATCCAGCTCCGGTACGACTTCCTCTCCGGCAACCAGGCGTCGTATTCGGGCATGGCCGCGTTGTACCGGAAAAATCTGGTGAAGGCAGGCGTGCTGCAGCCGCTGAAAGCGCCAGGGCAGCTGCCGTTCTACGTCGACCTGCTCGGCGCGGTGGACAAACGCAAATCGTTCCTCGGCGTGCCTTATAAAGGGTTGATGGCCATGACGACGATCGACCAAGCGAGCCAAATCGCCAAAGAGATCAAGGACGCCGGCGTGTCCAACGTGCAGATGCGATACGTCGGCTGGTTCAACGAAGGCATCGATCACAAAATTCCGGAGACCGTCAAGCTCGACAGCCAGCTGGGAAGCAAATCGGACCTGTCCCAGCTGGCCGCTCAGCTGAAGGACATGGGCGGGAACTTATATCCGGACGTCGCGTTCCAGCATGTGCTGCGCGAGAACCATGACTTCAAGCCGGCTTCGGACGCGGCCCGCTTCGTCACGAGAGAGCAGGCCCTGCTGCAGCCGTACGACCGCGCGCTGAACGCGATGAATACCCAATGGGGTTCCTTCTATTTATTGTCGCCCGCGAAGCTGCCGTACTTCGTGGACCGCTTTGTCGACAGTTATAAGAAGTACAAGATGGATTCGGTCGCGCTGCGCGACATGGGCGATACGCTGACGGCCGATTATCGGGTCAACCGCGTCGTGTTCCGGGACGTCGCCAAGAATATCGTGGCCGATCAGCTCGGCAAAATCAAGAAGAGCTATCCGAACGTGATGATGACCGGCGGCAACCAATACGCGCTGAAGTACGCCGACCAGCTGCTGAACGTGCCGATGGCTTCCAGCGCATTCAGCATCGAGGACGAGGCCGTGCCGTTTTACGAGATGGTCCTCCACGGCTTCAAGGAATACGCCGGCAAGCCGATCAACCTGGACGACGAGCAGGACCTGTCGTATCATCTGCTCCGTTCGCTGGAATACGGCGCCGCGCCGCATTTCTTCTGGTCGTACGAGTCGTCTGCCAAGCTGAAGCTGACGACGTACGAGTCGTTGTTCTCGACGCATTACTCGGATTGGCTGAAGGACGCAGCGGATTTATACGGGAAGCTGAACCGCGTGCTTGCCGGGCTGCAGCGCGAGACGATCACGGAGCATGCGCAGCTGAAGCCCGGCGTCGTCAAGGTCAGCTACAGCAACGGAACGTCGATTTACGTGAACTATACGGATCAGCCGGTCACCGTGCAAGACGCGCAAGACCTGCAAGACGTGCAAATCGGCGCGAAAAATTTTACCGTGGGCGGTGACGAACCGTGAACTTAAAACGATTGACCTTGACGCAGAAACGCTCGCTGCTCGGCATCCTGTTCATCATGCCTTGGCTGCTGGGCTTCGTGTTTTTGTTCGCGACGCCGCTGCTTCAATCGATCCATTTCAGCTTCAGCGACATGAAGATCGCCCCGGGGGGCGGGTATACGCTCGACTTCATCGGATGGGCCAACTTCAAGAACGCGCTGTCGGTCGATCCGAATTTCAACCGCATTCTGACGCAGTCCTTGAGCGAGATGGCATGGAACGTGCCGATGATCTTATTCTTCAGCCTATTTACGGCGACGCTGCTGAACACCCGGTTCGTCGGACGCCCGTTCGCGCGTGCGATCTTCTTCCTGCCGGTCATTCTGGCATCCGGCGCCATTGCCGCCGCCCAGACGTCGGGCCTCATTCAATTGACCGGAAGCTCGGAGATCGCGAAGGAATTGGGGCAGCAGCAGAACGGCTTCGACCCCCTGACGCTCGCCTTCACGTTATCCGACGCGGGACTCCCGATGTGGTTTATCGAGTACATCATCAGCGCCGTGGAGCGGATCTATGAAATCATCAAGAGCTCCGGCGTGCAGATTCTGATCTTCCTGGCCGCGCTCCAATCGGTACCCGTCTCCATGTACGAGGTAGCCAAGATGGAAGGCGCGACGGCGTACGAGACGTTTTGGAAGATTACGTTCCCCATGGTCAGCCCGTTAATCTTGACGAATATCATTTATACGATCATCGATTCGTTCACGAACAGCCAAGTGACGACGGCGATTTACAATACGGCGTTCCAAGCGCAAAACTTCGGCCTCAGCGCCGCGATGTCCTGGATTTATACCGCGGTGATCAGCGTCGTGCTCATCATCGTCGGCATCCTCGTGTCAAGAAAAGTGTTCTATTACAATTGACGGGATAGGAGGGCGAAAGCATTGAAACTACCCGATTTGCAAAACGAAGCCGTCGTCATACAAATGCAAAAGGCGCGCAGCAAGACGGCATCGCTGCTGTGGCTCCTTTTCCGTTACATTCTGATCATCGGGATATCGTTCACCATTCTGTATCCGATCCTGCAGCAGTTGTCGGTCGCCTTTAAGGATAAGACGGATATCTACAATCCGACGATCTACATGATTCCGGTGCATTTCACGATGGAGAACGTGCGGTATGCGATGGCCGTGCTGAATTACTGGCCGCTCCTGAAGAACACGCTCATCTTCGCGGCATCCACGACGCTTCTCCAAGCCGCTTCATGCTCGCTGGCGGGCTATGGCTTTGCCCGGTTTCATTTCCCCGGGAAAAACATTCTGTTCACGCTCGTCGTGCTGACGATCTTGATTCCATCCAGTACGCTGATGGTGCCGATGTACATCCATTTCCGCTCGTTCGACCTCTTCGGCGTCATCCATCTGGCTACCGGCAAAGAAGGGATCAATATGCTCAACACGTACGGCCCTTCGCTGATTACGGCCGCACTCGCCAACGGCTTGAAGTCCGGCTTGTTCATCTATATTTTCCGGCAGTTCTTCCGCAGCATGCCCGGCGAAATCGAAGAGGCGGCGCTCATCGACGGCGCCGGCGGCATCCGCACCTTCTTCACGATCATGCTGCCGAACGCGGTTCCGCCGCTCATTACCGTCATCCTGTTTGCCTTCGTGTGGCAGTACAACGATATCTTCTACGCTTCGCTGTTCAACAGCTCGAGCGACCTGATGTCGATCAAGGTATCCTCGCTGCCTGCCGACGCGAACCAGTACTTACCTGGCATCATGGGCCTCGCCGGCGGAGAGAACGTCAAGGTGGATCCGAATCAAGTTTCCCTGATCGTCGATACGGGCATCTTGCTCGCGATTTCCCCGCTGATCGTGATGTACCTCTTCGTGCAGCGCTTCTTCGTCGAGAGCGTCGAGCGTTCGGGCGTCGTCGGGTAAGCGCGGGGCAGCGGCAGGGAGTGCGGCTCGCTCGTCGTGGAGACGCCTGCATCGAAGCAGCCGGATTTAGCGGTAACGATTACGCGAAAATAACGATGGCGACAAGGAGAGGAAGCGGAATGAACGACTGGTCGCAGCGGATGAAGGTCGAACCGAAACTGATTAACCCGCAGGCCGACGATTGCGCGAGGCGGCTGATGGCTTATCTGTGCGATGCGTACGGCAAACGGATGCTGACCGGACAGCAGATCGGCGTCCACGCCACGCCGGAGATGGACGTGATTCAACGCGAGACGGGGCATTATCCGGCTGTCGGCGGCTTCGATTTCATGAACGATTCGCCGTCCCGCACGGAGCGCGGCTCCGTCGGAACGGATACGGCGCTCGCGCTGCAATGGTGGCGGGCTGGCGGGATCGTCACCTTCTGCTGGCACTGGAACGCGCCGAAGGATCTGGTCGACCAGCCGCCCGACAACGGCTGGCATCGCGGCTTCTATACCACGGCCACGACGTTCGACATCGCCAATGCCATGGACGATCCGTCTTCGGAGGAATACGCCTTGCTGCTTCGCGATATCGACGCGATCTCCGGTTTGCTGGCGCAGCTCCGGGAAGCCGGCGTGCCCGTTCTGTGGCGGCCGCTCCACGAAGCTTCAGGCGGCTGGTTCTGGTGGGGCGCCAAAGGACCGGAGCCGTGCATCCGGCTCTGGAAACTGATGTACGACCGGATGACGCGGCTGCACGGCCTGCACAATCTGATCTGGGTTTGGAACGGGCAGCACAAGGATTGGTATCCCGGCGATGCGTATGTGGACATCATCGGCGAAGACGTGTATTCGCCCGCACGGAATTATCAATCCAACGTCGACCGGTTCCGGCAGGCGCTGAGCTACACGAATGCCGCGAAGATCATCGCGCTGTCCGAGAACGGACCGCTCCCGGATCCAGACCGGATGATCGAGGACGGCGCGCTATGGCTGTGGAATTGTACGTGGTACGGCAATTTCGTGCATAAGCAGGAGGAGCGCGAGACGGTCGTATCGGATCAATACACCGAACGGGAGATGCTGAAGAAGGTTTATCGGCATCCATTTACGGTGACGCGCGACGAGCTGCCCGATCTCATCCGCTACCCCCTGCATCATCCCTAACAGACGGCGAGAAGGAGAATCCGACCATGATGTTCGTTAAAGGCATGACGTACGGCTGGAACAGCAAACGCGGCGCGTACAGGCAGCCGTATGCGACCGATTCGCTCCGCAAGCTCAAGGAGACGGGCAGCGAATGGATGGCGTTATCCTTCTACACGCATCAAGCGAACGTGTATGCGACGGATATCCCTTTCGATTACGGATTCACGATGACGGACAGAGACATCGAGCACGCCGTCAAGGAAGCGAAGGCGCTCGGGCTGAAAGTCTGCTTGAAACCCGTGGTCAATTCCGCGGACGGCATCTGGCGGGCGCATATCGGGTTTCCGGAGGAAGCGGGAGCCGCGCCTTACTGGGACGCGTGGTTCCGCTCGTATTCGAATTTTGTCGCCCATTACGCGGAGCTCGCCGAAGAGCTGGGCTGCGACATGTTCTGCATCGGCTGCGAGATGGTGAAGACCGAATCCAAGGCCGGTCATTGGATCGCCTTGATCGAACGCGTTCGCGAGCTCTACGGCGGTCCGATCGTCTATAACGCCAATCACGGCTCGGAAGAACGAATCCAATGGTTTGACCGCGTCGATTATATCGGCACGAGCGCTTATTACCCCGTTGCGAAGCAGCCCGGCGACGGCGAGGAAGCGATGATCGCGAATTGGCTGCCGGTTCGGGAGAAGATGGCCGCGCTGCATGCGGCGTTCAACAAGCCGATCCTCTTCATGGAAATCGGCTGCCGCAGCGCCCTCGGCTGCGCGACGATGCCATGGGATTTCACGCAAACGGAGCTGCCCTTCAGCGAGGAGGAGCAGGCGAACTTCTACAGCTCGGTCTTGCGGGTGTTCTGGGAGGAGCCTTGGTTTGCCGGCTTCTTCTGGTGGGACTGGAGCGTGAAGCTCTACGAGCGCGAAGCGGCCGGCTCGAACGTCGGCTTCGACATCTACGGGAAGAAGGCCGAACGGATCGTGAAGGAATGGTACGCAAAGCCGAAGATGCTTCCGGGAGCGATCTGAGACCCGATGTTATTATTAAGTGTGATTCCAATTCCATTCCAGCATAGGAGCTGATAGAAGCATGAGTTTGCGAGTGCTGACGGCAGGACAGATCGAACAGTTCGTTGATAAAGGCTACGTGCATATTAAAGGCGCCATCCCGCGGGACGCGGCGCTGGAGGCGCAGTCGTTCCTGTGGGGCAAGCTGGAAGAGAAGGCCGGCGTCGTGCGCGAGGACCCCTCGACGTGGCAGGAGCCGATGGTCAACCTCCGCGAAAATTACCGCAACGCCGCATTCGACGTCTGCAATACGGCGCTGTTCGCCGACGCCGTCGAGGATTTGACGGGCGCAAGCCGTACGATCCACCGCTTCGTCGCCGGCGAGACGGAGGGCGACAAGCTGCCTGGCTGGGGCTGGTGGCCGGTCAACTTCTTCGTGGGCAAGGGCGAGCCTTGGTGCGTGCCGACGAACGGCTGGCATTGGGACGGCATTCATTTCCGGCATTACGTCGACTCGCCGGAGCAAGGGCTGCTCTGTCTGTGCCTCTTCTCGGATATCGCGCCGCACGGAGGCGGCACGTTGGTCGTCGAAGGCTCGCATAAGACGGTCGCGCGTCACTTGGCCCAGTTTCCGGAAGGCGTCGAGCTGGGGGAAGGCATTCGCGCCCTGCATGCCGAGCACCCGTATTTCGCCAAGCTGACGGGGCGGGACGGCGAACAGCTGAGCGCAGCGGGACGGAACGCGTATTTCATGGATCAGGCCTATATCGGAGAAGATGGCGCGCGGCTGCAGGTTGTGGAGACGACGGGGGAAGCCGGGGACGTCATTCTGTGCCATCCGTTCCTCGTGCATGCCGCGTCGCAGAACCACAGTGGGAAGGTCCGTTTCATGTGCAACCGGACTTCGCCGCTGAAAGAGAGGCTGTCGCTGCAGCGAGAAGGACCAGGCGGCTACTCGCCGCTCGAGCGAAGCATCCGGGCGGCTATCTATAGCTGAAATGCGTCGGCTGCCCGGCCTAAGAGCCGGTTCAATTAGGAGAGTTGCCTGGTGAAAACAGAGATTCGATTAATCGAAAAAACGGATTATGAACAAGCGCATGCCTTTCAATGCGAGTATTTGGACATGGAGACCATCGAGGATTTTATGCGACGAGTGAAGCGCGATCCTGACTTGTACATTGTAACGGTGGATGGCAATGAAGTGGTCGGCGTTTGCTATGGAAGTTTGTCTAAGAAACACGATTCCGTCATGAATTTGAACGGGATCGCGGTTAATCTGGATGAAACCAAGAACTATGCCAGAGTTGGGCTGGGAACAAACATGCTGCTTATCTTTGAAACAGCGGTGAAGAAGAGAAGCTGTTATAAAATTGGCGTAGGTTCAGCGGATGATCCAAAGGTAGAAGCTTTTTACCTAAAAAACGGATTTAAACCAACGGAATTGGTAGTCAAAGGCCCGAATTTCGAGGAAATGGAGAGAATCCGAGTAGATGACTACGAAAGCGGTCATTTACGAAGAGAAGACCTAAGACGCAGATATAATCCAAGAGAAGTGATCTTCATCTTTGAAAAATATTTAGAATGAATTCACTTCGCTAACGACAGGGTTTAAATAATGAGGGGTGAAGGAGGCCCGTGACGTTGCAAAAACGGATGATTACGCTCACTGCCTTGCTGCTCGTGTTTTTTGGGGCAGCAGGGTGCACGGACGGCACGCCAAACCAAGAAAAGGCGGCAGCTAACAAAGCGGAGAATGTTACGCAATCGCCAAGCAAAGATGAGAAGACTGCGCCATCTCAAGGCGCAGCTGCCGTACCGACTCCCGACCCGGCTCCAAGTCAGGCTGAAGTTCCTTTGACCACGCCGGACCCGAAGCTGCCGAAGCGCGACCCGCAGGCGGCGCCGCTTGACGTATTTAAACAATCGAAGCAGCTCGGAAGAGGCGTCAATCTCGGCAATGCGCTTGAGGCGCCGGTAGAAGGGCAATGGGGAGTCACATTAGAAGAAAGCTACTTCAAGACGATCAAGGATGCAGGCTTCGAGACGGTCCGCGTTCCGATCAAGTGGTCGGGGCACGCGGACACGAATGCCCCTTACGCCATTGAAGCCGCGTTTTTCGATCGTATAGATTGGGTTCTCGACCATGCGTTGAAGCAGGGACTGAACGTCGTTCTCGACATGCACAATTACGATGAGTTCAATGCGAATGCAAATGAGCAAGAAACTCGTTTCCTGGCGTTATGGAGGCAAATCTCGGCCCGCTATAAAGAGCTTCCTAACAATGTGTATTACGAGCTAGCCAACGAACCAAACGGTTCTCTGACCTGGTCAAAGTGGAATAAAATGCTGAAAAAGGGTCTTGAAACGGTTCGGAGCGAGGATCAGTGGCATACCGTCATTATCGATTCCGCCAACTGGAGCAATTACGCCTCGCTTGTGTCGCTCGATATTCCGGATAACGAACAGAACGTCATCGTTTCGTTCCATTATTACGATCCTTTTCTCTTCACTCACCAGGGGGCAGATTGGGTAGGCCCGGAAAACGGAACCGCCGGCGTCGTTTGGCCGGGTCCCCCTGCGCAGAAGGTAGAGCCGGTCGATGCTGCCAAGCAGGTACAGTGGGTGAACGATTGGTTCGGCGCTTACAATACGCAACCGACGGAAACGAATCCGGCAGGACCCCATGCGATTGTGGAAGCCTTTGATAAAGCGGAAAGTTGGGTAAAGGAGAACAACCGCCCGATCTGGCTTGGCGAATTCGGCGCGTACAGCAATGCTGATATGGCTTCGCGGGCACGCTGGACGAGCTTCGTGCGCGAACAAGCAGAGAAACACGGCTTCGGCTGGTCTTACTGGGAGTTTTGCGCGGGCTTCGGCGTATATGATCCGGCAGCTAATGCGTATCGGAAGGAATTGCTGGATGCGTTGATTCCTCCTAAATAGGTCCCGGTCGAGCTTCCCGCGGAGGCGCCGGCCGCCCGCTCCTGCAGTTGAACGAGCTTAGATCCATAGTCTATTCGCCTGGAGCAGTTTGTCGCAGCGACAACTGCTCCTTTTGTCGTTAAGCATTTGGGCAGGATAGTTGAATGATTCCGCGAATAAACTTATGTCATGACGAATTAACGAAGTTCGCAAATAGACGTTAGCCGAAAGATTTTCTTAGTTTAGGAGGAGTCTAATGATATTAGAAAAAGTTATAAATAAAATTATAATACAAAGTGAATATAAGGATTTTGTTGATAAGTATAAAGATACTATACTTTCCGAATTTGAAGGTAAGATTCATAGCATTTATATGTGCGGCTCGATTCCAAAAGGAACTGCTACACCTTTTAAGTCAGATGCAGACTTTACTATTGTAGGCGTAAATCCCAAAGATATTGATTACGAAAGATTGTCAAATATTAAAGACAAGCTTTTGGAAGAATATCCAGTAGTAACTAAGATTGATACGATAATTTGCTCGATTGACGATGTATTAAGTAAACCAAATGAGTGGGGTTTCTGGGTTAAGATAATTTGTGTTTGCATATATGGTCATGACGTTGGTGAAAAAGTACCACCGATAATCATTTCTCCAGAATTCATTTTAGACTTAAATACAGAGACCAAGGAGGAAGTGGATCGCATACATCGTTTACTTTCTAATGCTACTGATAACACAATGAAAACTAGGTATATTAAGGGTTACTCTAAGAGATTAATTCGTGCATTATATTCTTTGGTTTTAGAAGATACAGGTGCATGGCAAGATGACATTATTAAGATGAAGAATGCCATATTAAACTATTGTGAGATTGACTCCGCTTTAGTTGATTATCTGTATGCTTCTTACTTGGATAGTAATGTACTTGTCGAAGAGTTTCTGGGAATTACAGCTGAAGTAAATAGCTATTTTGAGAACGCCTTAAATGCAATGGCTGCTTCCAGAACTTCCTTCGGCTAACACCAAATTGACGCTCCGGGTTACTCTGGGAAGCGAGTGACCACATGCAGCCCCCTAAGCCCGTCGGAACGTGACTATATTCGTTCGATTCAATATCTATCAGTAAGCGATTCTGCCCGTTACTTCAATGTAAACGGCAGCTGATATTTGACCGGCTGCCTCATATCGTCATTGAACGTGCCTTTCAGAGTACGCTGCGTATGTATAGGGGATTGCAAATTCCGAATGAGGAGTAGGTTTATCTATCGCATGCTTGCGCGATGCTCATTGCCAGACGAACTATTATTCGAAAAAACAGGGAGTAGACCATCCGCGCTGGACGGTCTATTTTTTTTATAAACAGGCACAAGTATATTGAAGATGAAATAGGCTACATAAGCTTATTGGAGGTGTTAAGTTGGGCAAAAAATTAATGTTCGACTATATTGTTGTCGGAACGGGACCGACTGGAGCGGTAATTGCCAAAACGTTATCGGACGATAAAAAGACGTCGGTCCTTCTTATAGAAGCAGGCGAGAATCGCGACAAGGATAAGGCGATCAGAGATTCCACGTTTGCCTCGGAATTAGAGATGCGCTTTTCCCCTCGGTATTTCTGGCAAGGGGAGGGAGTACCTCAAGAAGGGGTTGATGACCGCTCTTTCGAATGGACGACGGGGCGGCTTCTGGGCGGAGGTTCATCCATTAACGGGGAACAATACGTGCGGCCTACATCGGCTGTTTTTAGAGAGTGGGAAAAGCTGCTTGGACCATTATGGTCGCCTAGACGCGCAATACTTCGCTTCAAAAAATTAGAGAAGTATAACGGTCAATCGGACAATTCGCAGTTTCGAGGGTTTAGAGGGCGAATCAACATCCGGCAGGCACCGAGGAATCCGACAACGATGGCCGACAAATTAACCGCAGCCATTGAACGAGCCACCGGATATCCGGAAATTGTCGATTATAATGATCCCCGAACTCCATTAGGACCGTTTACGCGCTGGCAGCTCTATCAAAAACCGGATGGAACGAGAGAAAGCTCGTCTAGCGCTTTCTTATCATCGGATATTATGCTCCCAAACGGGAGTGGCGCGAAAGGACGGAAGCTGCGGGTATTCGTTAAGACAACCGCGCTCCGCGTTCTCTTCTCCCATACGCGCGCGATCGGAGTCGAGCTTCTCAAGGAAGGAGAGCGTCTTTGCGCATACGCCAGGAAGAAGGTTATCCTTTCGGCTGGAATCAACAGCGCTCAGCTATTAATGCTATCCGGCATCGGACCCGCCAAACTTCTTCGGCAAGCAGGCATACCTGTCGTATTCGATAATTCCAATGTCGGAAAGAACTTAAGAAACCATACGCTTAACTTTGCATCGTTCACGACGAATCCCGGTGATCAGGCCTTGCCTCAAGGTGATCCGAATGCCTTATATGCAGGCGGAGCTTTCCTGCCGGACCCTTCCGGAAAGGATCCCGACAGACGGGCCGTTCAACTTATCGGCATACCTGCCGAAGGAACGCTGACTATTGCGATCTTATGGTTACGCCCGAAAAGCCGCGGAAGCATCAAGATCCAGAATAATGACCCCTTGACCATAGGTTTGGCGGATGAAGGTTTTCTGATGAATCCGGACGATTTAGAATCGGTTAAGAACAGTTACAAAATTTACATGAAGGCTATCGCGGCGGAGCTGAAAGCAATCGATCCTTCTTATCAATTGGTTGCGCCGACCCTGGAAGAGATTGAGGACGATTCCCGGTTGGAGGCATTCATTAAGGAAAATTTTGACCATAACCACCATCAACAGGGATCATTGCGTATGGCGCCTTTAACAAGAGGAGGAGTTGTAGATCGACGAGGCCAGGTTCATGGGGTAAAGGATTTAATCGTTGCAGATGCTTCCATAATCCCGTTTACTGTCGACGGGAACACCTCGGCAGCGGCTTTTCTTATCGGCTATACGATTGCTCGGCAGCTTAAGAAAAAGGCGAACATCAATCAAAAACATAGGAAAATAAATGAACTGCACGAAGCTGACGGGGAATAATCGCGTCCGCGGACGCGGTTTTTTTTTGTTACCGGTAATTTGTCCAACTCCAATTTCCGGCCTTGAACATACATTATCCAGAACGCGACTAAAGGAGGAAAAATATGGCCGAACAAGTGAAGGTAAGCCCGCAATTCAAAAGACTCTGTATGCAATTCGGAAAAATTCTTGGAGGCGAATCAGAAATAGAGGCAGGTCCGGTTTGTTTTGTCACCCGGATGACCAAGCTCAGGGAGACGATCTTGGGGAGGAGAACGCAATCACCTCTCGTTCAAATGCAAATGTTCTCGTTTGAATCTCTCGATCGATCGGGTCGTGCTCTTTGCCTGGGCGAAACTGCCGTGCATCAAAATCAGGTTAATCGATTGATCACGAATCTCCGTAAACGGGGAATCAAAGTGACTGCGATTCATAATCACTGGCTGAAAGAAAATCCCCGCTTAATGTATATGCACTGGGAAGCCATCATGAATCCTGTTGTATTTGCTAGAAAAACCAAAGACTCCATTGCGTTCCTGGGTTAATGGCGGAGCAATGTCTATAGGTTATGAAACAAGAGAGGATGATTCGTATGGCGGTGAAAGCTAGCCCGCGTTTTATAAGGATTTGCAATCAATTCTCATCTATTTTAGGCGGTACGGAGCATGAAATCACAAAAGGCCCCGTCTGCTTTGTCTCTAGAAACAGAAAGATCAATGCCGCAATATTGGGAAGACGTACCGCGTCTCCTTTGGTTCGCTATCAATTGTTCTCGTTCGAGTCATTGGACAGTTCAGGGCGCGCACTCTGTTTAGGGGAAACGGCGCTCTTCCAAAACCAGGTAAATCGGTTGCTTTCCAATCTTCGCAAAAACGGGATAAAAGTAACGGCAGTCCATAATCACTGGCTGTTTGAGAACCCTCGTCTCATGTATATCCATTGGGAGTCGATCGATAATCCCGTTGACTTTGCGAGAAAAGTAAAACGTTCTATCGCGTTCTTGGGTTAACTCCGGACTGCGGTTTAATCGAAGTTGTACGATATAATCGCAAGCAGCTATACGTTCTCGAAGAAAAAGCCGCTCGAACTCCTTAACAGGAGTATTCGGGCGGCGTTTGCTATTTTCGCAGACGGCGGTTATTCATAGATACATAAGTTTGGACAATGGAGGGTTTAAGGTATAATCGTCTATGGGTATGCGTCAAACCGAACGTAACGCCCGTCTTTCAATTATAAAAGGACGGTGAAGGGATTCATGAAGTATACGTATTTAGGAAAGTCCGGGCTGAAGGTCAGCCGGCTGTGCCTTGGCACGATGAATTTCGGCTGGAATACGGAGGAGAAGGAAGCGTTTCGCATCATGGATGCAGCGCTCGATGCGGGCATCAATTTCTTTGATACGGCAAACCAATACGCCTTGGGCCGCACCGAAGAAATAATCGGCAGCTGGTTCAAACAAGGCGGAGGCCGCCGCGAACGCACCGTGCTCGCGACGAAGGTCTACAATGATATGCACGACGACAACGACGGACCGAACCGCGAAGCCGGTTTGTCCGCATACAAAATCCGTCGCCACCTGGAAGGCTCGCTTCGCCGTCTGCAAACGGACCATATCGAGCTGTACCAAATGCACCATATCGACCGAAACGTGAGCTGGGCCGAGCTGTGGCATGCGTTCGAAATCGCCGCGCATCAAGGCAAAATCGGTTACGTCGGCTCGAGCAACTTCGCCGGCTGGGATATCGCGGTCGCCCAGGGCGAAGCGAAAACGCGCGGTATTATCGGCCTCGTATCCGAGCAGCATAAGTACAATCTGCTCTGTCGCCTGCCCGAGCTGGAAGTGCTGCCGGCGTCGCAAAGTCTGGGTCTTGGCGTCATGCCGTGGAGCCCGTTGGACGGCGGCCTGCTTGCGGGCAACGCGCTTCGCGGCGACGCAAGCAGACGCAGCGGCGATATCGAGCGGGTGGAGAAGCACCGTCCGCAGCTAGAAGCGTTCGCCAAGCTGTGCGATGATCTTGGGGAGCGCGAGGATATCGTCGCGCTGGCCTGGCTGCTGTCCAACCCGGCCGTTACCGCGCCAATTACGGGCGTCCGTACGATCGAGCAGTTCAACCGAACGCTGCGCGCGGTCGAGCTGGAATTGGACGAAGCGACGTTGAAGCGTCTCGACGAAATTTTCCCCGGCCCGGGCGGGGATGCACCGCGCGCGTACGCGTGGTAACAGGTCGTCCTGTCCTATCGAATCGAAAAAAAGGCCCGCAGGCGATGCCTGCCGGCCTTTTTTTCGCTTTCAGTGTCGGGTGACAAGACATTTTCGATGAAGTTGCGCCAGAACGCAAGCGCCTTCTCCAGCTCTGAACAGTTGACGGCCACGTGCATCCGTTTGACCGACGCCGACATGCCTATTCACCGTCTTTCAGAAATTGCTCGATACGGGCTTTAATGGCGTCACGAACGTCCCGGAATTGGGCCATAATTTCTTCTTCTGTCCCAGCCGCTTTTGCAGGATCCTCGAAGCCCCAGTGCCATTTGATTACATTCTTGTTCAAGATCACAGGGCAATGTTCGTCGGCATGCCCACAAAGCGTAATGACATAAGTTGCGCGGTTTAACGTCTCCGTATCAATGACATTGGAGCTATTGCCGTTGATATCGACGCCAGCTTCCTTCATGGCTTGAACGGCACGAGGATTCAATCCGTGCGCTTCAAGCCCTGCACTTTTCACTTCGTATTTGTCGCTTCCAAGGGCGTTCAGGAAGCCATCGGCGATTTGGCTGCGGCAAGAATTACCCGTGCACAGAAAATAAACCAGTGGTTTGTTACTCATTTCGAATTACCCCTTTGCGCTTGAAGGATTAGTTAGCGAGAAATTCAGCCTACAATTTTTAACCATAGATAAAGGCCGGATAGCGTAATGAACAACACGGGAACCGTTAGAATAATGCCGGTCTTGAAGTAAGTGCCCCAAGAGATCCTCACGCCTTTGCTGGATAGCACATGCAGCCAGAGTAAGGTTGCGAGCGATCCGATCGGTGTTATCTTAGGACCCAGATCGGAACCGATGACGTTCGCGTAGATGAACGCTTCACGAATGATGCCCGTCGGATTTGTACCATGAATGGCTAGCGCATCAATCATGACGGTCGGCATATTGTTCATGATGGAGGAGAGAATGGCCGCGATGAAACCGGAACCTATGGTTCCGACGAACAAGCCTTGATCGCCGGTCCATTTGAAGAGATTACCCAGCTCATCCGTTAAGCCGACGTTACGAAGACCATAAACGACAACATACATCCCGATAGAGAAGACAACCACAGCCCAGGGTGCGCCTCTTACAAGCTTCCAGGTATGAATTTCCCTGCTTCGCCTGGCAAGGAACAAGAACACGAGTGCTGCTGCGCCTGCAAAAATGGATACTGGCACTTCAATAAACTCACTCGTTAAATACGCGATGAGCAGAACGACAAGGATAATCCAAGAGATCTTGAATAATCTCATGTCCTTTATCGCATCGACCGGTTTCTTCAATTGAGCCAGATCATAATTCTTCGGTATGCTTTTTCGGTAGAAAAGGAAGAGCACGAGCAAACTGGCAGCGACCGAGAAAAGCGTCGGAACAATCATCCGACTGGCGTACTCTGCAAATCCTACGCCGAAGAAGTCCGACGATACAATATTCACGAGGTTACTGACGACCAGCGGAAGCGAAGCGGTATCGGAGATGAAGCCACTTGCCATGATGAATGGAAGGATCATGCGTTCATCAAACCTCAACGCCCGGACCATCGCCAGGACGATTGGCGTCAAGATGAGCGCGGCACCGTCATTTGCGAAGAATGCAGCAACCGCGGCGCCAAGCAGAATGACATAGACGAACATGAGATTACCGTTCCCCTTGGCGAAACGAGCCATGTGAAGCGCCGCCCACTCAAAGAAACCAATCTCATCGAGTATGAGCGAAATCAGAATAACAGCCACGAACGCAAGTGTAGCGTTCCAAACAATTTGGGTGACGTCCCATACATCTTGAAAACTGACGACACCGAAGATTAACGCAATGACGGCGCCTCCACAAGCGGACCAGCCGATGTTAAGGCCTTTCGGCTGCCAGATAACAAATACTAACGTAATGAGAAAAATAATCGACGCAATAGCCAGCATAGTGCCTCCCGAGATTAGGTACAACCCTGTGATTTAAAAGCATCGATTCGTTCTTTCATGGATGGAAGTTGATCGATAACTTGTTTCAAATGAGGCTTATCTTCCACATTTAAAGAATAATAAATCCACTGGCTCCGGCGTTCTTCATTGATCAGACCACCGGTCCTTAATTTTTTCAGATGCTGACTTACGTTCGGTTGTGTCGTTTCCAATAAATCAACGATGTCGCAGACGCACATCTCTTTATGGCGAAGTAATGCCATAATCGTCAATCTGGTTTTATCGGAGAGAAGCTTAAGCGATTCGGACATTTCTTCGATGGTTTGCAAATTGGTTCAGACCCCTTTCAATACCAAAACTTCTTCGTTATTCAATTCGTATTATACACGGTTGATTATATAAGTAAATAATTATATTAGTGAACGCTGATTCAGCATCGAAAATCTCATTAACTTTCCATGGATGGCGTAATTGGGTCGGATGGGGAAACGGAAAAAGGAGATACCGTCATTTTGGCAAGGTAGTGGGTAGGGAACCTGTTTTCAAGCAGCCGGCATTGGCCTGCTGCCCAGCGTGTTAAAGCCTTATCCGATCAAAAACGGCTGCAAGTCATGTATGAATTGACCCAGAAAGGCAGCGTGTACGTTTGCGACTTGACGGATATCGTGGTGATGACTCCAATTGGGAGCTTTTATCCTCCATCGAGAATGTACCCATTTTCAATTATTAAATTTCGCTCGTATAAATAGCAGCCTATCAACTTACAGGAGGCATCGAATAGTTTGTAATACAACTCCAAGGGGAGCTATCATCGGCAATACGACGATCTTGCGAGTAGCCGGCGGGTCGAAGCAAACGTATTTGGCGAACGCGATTCGGAAGGTGAAGGCTTATTGCCAGAAAAGGTGTCCCGACTCTATTGAGGGCATTCGGAATTGCCCGTAAGTCCGTACCGTCTCTTCGCTTATCCGTCGCCGGCGTAACGGGAAAAACCGCTTCGAGCTGATGGCGATTTACAAGAACCATCTGATCTAAAAAGGAGACGACGATGACGCGATATGTAGCCAGCAAATGGAGAAAGACGGCAGCCCTAACCAAGACCAGAGCCTTGTCACGCTATGTCCCCGAGACCCAGCGAATGAACAAAACGAGCTTATTCGATTGCTTGAAACGGTACGGAATGGTGTACATCAAACCGGAATTTGGTTCCTTCGGCAATGGGGTCATGCGCGTGGAACGGTTGGAAAGCGGCTACCGGTTCCAGCTTGGCAAGACCATTCGGACTTTCGCTCAATACGGGCCCATGTACCAATCGCTCGTGCGGCAAACCGGCGGCAAACGTTATCTCGTGCAGAAGGGAATTCGCTTGCTCGAGCACGATGGCCGTAAATTCGATATCCGAGTGATGGTCCAATTATCACCCAGCCGAACCTGGGAAACGACGGGCATCATCGGTCGGGTAGCGGCGAAGGGCAAAATCGTGACCAACTACCACAGCGGCGGGAAAATCGTCTCAGCGACGCGGTTGCTTAAGGCATATTCGAGCCAACCGGAATCCAAGCTGCTAGCGCTCGCAAAGCTGGGCGTACAAGCGGGGCAGGCGATGCAAAGCGCATTCCCGGGCATTCATGTGATCGGGCTCGATATCGCGATGGACGAAACGATGCATCCTTGGATTCTGGAAGTGAATACTTGTCCGGATCCCTATATCTTCAAGAAACATCCCGATCCCGGCGTATTCAAGAAAATCATGCAATATTCCAAAGCCTATCCTAAGAAATAATGAAGAGGGAGTTCCGTTATGGGACTCTTTTTCGTTGTTTCAGCTTAATCATTCGGATTGGAATCAAGGTTTCGGCAGTCGGGACAAGCATTTCCTTGAAAATGGTGGAAATGGGCAGCATTTCTTAACCTAACCGGCAGTTAAGAGAATTTTAAGAAGTAGTTCACCATCAGTTTAGATGCATTGTTTATGCTGAGTGGAAAGATGCGGAGTCAAATTCCGTCTCGTGTGAACGGCATCGGCATCGAGGTTTCGCAGCGAATTTTCATCATGTCCTGGAAAGGAGAAACAGAACGAAAACGATTCTTCTCGTCGAGGACGACGTGACCATTACGGAGCAGGACTAGCCCAAATTTAGGACGCCTGAATTCCGATACATAGCGAAGTCATTCTGCTGACCGGAGGTGCGGCAGCGGCAAACGGTTTGATGTCCTATGCCGGCGTGGTGACGGCAGGCGTGCTCGGGAATTTTGTCGGTTCGATTATCGCCTATTATGCAGATGTCCGAGGCGGGCGGAGACTGTTAGAACGTTACGGAAAATACGTGATGTTCAATGTTTACCTGCCTAAGATGACCGAGCTGAAGCCCGGCGATTACGAAGCCGAAGTCAGCCTCCTTGGCCAAACGGGATCGAAGGCGAGCCGATACGACTTTCAAGTTTCGCAGGCTACCTATATCCAAGCGAAGACGAACCGCCGGATTCATAACGTACAGGAAAAGCCCAACCGTCATCCTATCTTCTTTATTGTCCGGGAAGTCGTTGCCATTACGCTATCCGGATTGATCGTGCTCATGGGAATTCGGAAATTAGGGCAAGCGAAAATGAAAAGGAACATCAAACGTGACGATCCTCATTTATAATCGATTCTGTATTGAAGTTGTGCGGTTCCATTGAAGTTAACAGAATTTTAAGACCTAGTTCATGACTAGTTTAGAGGCTATGTTTATTCTGAATATGCCGGCAGGGATTGGTGCTTTCATTCATTAGCCTTTATGCTTTCCAGGCTCGTCTTGTTTTCTTCGCTCGGATGCCTTATGTTTGATCGCAAAGAATCGTGAAAGCGAGGAGTGTTCCGAGCATGTCCATTCGCATGAAATTGCTACTGTCCTACGCGGCGATGCTGGTCATCCCGCTGGTCTCGATCCTGCTGGTCTCGCTGCTCATGGTCGTGTTCTTCAAAGGGGACTTGCAAAATTTAAAAGGAGTTTATGAATCCACAGAGGACCGGTTCGACCATGAAGACGTGGAACATATCGCCAAGGAGATCAAAAGATCGGCCCAACGCCAGCCTGATTTGTTGAAGGATCCCGCTTACTTGAATGAAATGACAAAAGAGTTACAGAGCAAAAACGCCTACCTGGCTGTCCGCTTGAACGGTGTGATCTTATATCGTTCGCCAGGCATTCAGCAAATACAAGAGTTGACGATGAACTTGCCTCTCTTCAAAGGGCAAGATACATTCAGTCAGTACCCGGTCAAGAAGGTCGCAAATGTAAATTATTTATATTTGCAATACGACTTTGCGTACCTTAATCAAGAGCAAGGTACGATCTTCATTATTTCCAAAATCGATCCCGTTACGTATTTCGTTCGCAAATACTTCCCGACCTTGTTCATTGCGCTGCTTTGCATTCTGGTGCTGACGCATGTATTCCTAACGTCACTCATGTCCAAACATATCATTCGACCGCTTCAAACGCTGCGAGACGCGGCTCGAGAGATCAAGGAAGGCAATTTGGATTTTACGCTTCAGATTGCCGGCAAGGATGAAATCGGCCAATTGGTCATCGCTTTCGAAGAGATGCGCTCTCGATTGCAGCAATCCATTCAAGTACAGATGCAGTACGAGAACAATCGCAGAGAATTAATCGCGAATATCTCGCATGACCTGAGAACGCCGCTTACGGCTATAAGAGGTTATATCGACGGTATTATGGAGGGAGTCGCCGATACGCCGGAGAAGAACGCGAAGTACCTGCGTACCATCGACATCAAAGCAGATGAGATGGATCACTTAATTCAAGAGCTATTCTTATACTCAAAATTGGACTTAAACCGGCAGCCATTCCAATTTGAAGCGGTAAACGTGGTGCCGTTCCTTCACGATTGGACGGAAGAGCTGCAATTCGAGCTGGAGAAAAGGAAGATAAAGTTCCACGCCGATATCGATCTTGATCCCCGCGCGAGGGTTTCTTTGGACAGAGATCATTTCAAACGGGTGCTGGGCAATATCATCCAGAACAGCGTGAGGTACATGGACAAAGCCGAGTCGAGCATCCATATGTCGGCTTACCGAGAGGGCGCCGAGATCATGCTTGAAATTACGGACAACGGAATCGGTATCGAGCAGGACGCGCTAGCGCATATTTTCGAACGCTTTTATCGCGCTGACGAATCGCGTAATGCGCATACGGGCGGGAGCGGACTCGGCCTGGCCATTGCCAAGCAAATCATGGACGGGCATGGCGGCATTATCTCGGCTTACAGCGAGCTTGGTAGCGGTACGACGATCAAGTTAAGCCTTCCCATAATGAAGGGGACTGATGAACAGTGAAAACCATTCTTCTCATCGAAGACGACGTGACCATTTCGGAGCTCCAACGGGATTATCTGGAGATAAACGGCTATAAGGTCGAGATGGCGATGGACGGCAAAACGGGCTTGGAAATGGGCTTATCCGGTTTGTATGATTTGATTATTCTCGATTTGATGCTGCCCAACAAGAACGGCTTCGAAGTATGCAAAGAAATTCGGGAAAAGAAGAATATTCCCATACTGATGGTCTCGTCTAGACGTGAGGATATCGATGTGATCAGAGGGCTTGGCCTAGGCGCGGACGATTACATCACCAAGCCGTTCAAACCCGCCGAACTCGTGGCGAGGGTGAAGGCTCATCTCGCGAGATACGACCGCCTGGTCGGCGTCGCGGAAACGAAGAACGATATCCACGTTCGGGGTCTGCGCATTGATCCGGATACAAGAAAAGTTTTCGTGAACGAAGTCGAAACCGTGCTAACGACGAAAGAATTCGACCTGCTTTATTTCCTCGCGAGGCATCCGGACCGGGTATTCAGTAAGGACCACCTGTTTGAAAAAATTTGGGGCATCGACGCCCAGGGCGATCTTCAAACGGTAACGGTGCATATCCGGAAAATCCGCGAAAAAATCGAAGCCGATTCGGCCAACCCGGCGTATGTCGAGACGGTGTGGGGAACCGGGTACCGTTTCAAAGGATAAGGGAAAGCCTGATCGGAATCAGGCTTTTTTCTGCGCGTGCTGAAAACGCTAGACAATGGGCACGATGATCTTGTAGAACTGAGGGACGTCCTCCGTGTAATATTATGAAAATAATCGCCTGGGAACTGAACAGCTTCCTGACGAGTTCCTCCTAATATCCCATCCGGAAGCCGCGTAATTCGCGGCTTTTTCTATTTTCAGCCTGCCTCGTCCAATCCTAAGCTAACGATAAGAATTTGTTAAGTTTTTCGGCACAAGCCCGTTAAGTTTTAGCTGGTACACTCCTTCTCAGATGAAGATTGAGAGGAGTTAAATGAAACATCATGGTCTTTTCCAGCTTGTTCTTCCTGTATTTGTTTCTTCCCGCCTTACTCGTTCTCTATTATGCGTGTCGTAAACCGGCGTTCCGCGTCTGGCTGCTGATCGGCTTTTCCTTCTTGTTCTACGCATGGGGTGAACCGGTGTGGGTCGTACTTCTATTATCGGCCGCCTTAACGGGTTATTTGTTTGCGCTTGGTATAGCCAAGACACGAGGGACCTGGTTGGCCAAAGCGCAATACATCGCGGCGATCGCCGTTAACATCGGCATATTAGGCTTCTTCAAGTATGTAGGCTTCTTCGTAGAAAACTTGAATGCTGTGCTGCCATTCCAGCTTGCTGAGCCCAATATTGCACTTCCAATCGGTGTTTCGTTCTTCACGTTTGAGATCATCTGCTATTTGACAGATGTGTACAAAGGAACGATACCTGCTCCTGCAACGCCTAAGAATATCTTGCTCTACGTCTCGTTCTTCCCGCATTTAGTCGCTGGTCCAATCATTCGCTACCGTGACATTGAGAAACAAATCGAGCGTCCTCAAGCATCTCTGGCAAGTTTCAGCGAAGGTGTCACCCGGTTCGTAATTGGTCTCGGCAAGAAAGTGATATTCGCCAACCTACTTGGGGAAACCGTTTCTCAACTGTTACAACCCGGTTCAGAAGATGCAACTGTTCTTGGCATCTGGTTCGGTGTTTGCTTATTCGCGCTGCAGATTTACTTTGATTTCTCGGGCTACTCCGATATGGCGATCGGTATTGGCAAAATGTTCGGGTTCGAATTACGAGAAAACTTCGACTATCCCTACGTCTCGAAGTCCGCCGGTGACTTCTGGCGGCGCTGGAACATGTCGCTCGGCGGATTCTTCCGCGACTATGTGTACATTCCGCTTGGCGGTAATCGCAAGCATATGGTACGCAATCTGTTTGTCGTTTGGTTCCTGACTGGCTTCTGGCATGGGGCGAGCTGGAACTTCATTATATGGGGACTTTATTTCGGCTTTCTCATTTATATCGAACGACAGTTCCTTGGTGCATGGCTGGATAAGCTCCCGTCGTTCTTCGCACATCTGTATGCAACGGCAGTGATGCTGATTGGCTGGGTTTGGTTCTATTTTACCGATTTGAAGGCTGCTGCAAAGGCACTGTTAACGATGTTCGGGCTCTATGGACGCGAGTGGGCGAACCAGGAACTATGGATCTATTTCAAAGAAAATCTGCTGTTGTTCGTTATCGCCATTATCGGGTGCACGCCGCTCGCGAAGAACGCGCTAACACGACTCGCACGCAGCTTCCCGCGGCTCGAGAACGCGGCGACAATCATCGGAAACGCAGCCGCACTTGCCATTGCCACAGTATTGCTGGTTGGCAGCACCTATAACCCTTTCTTGTACTACAGATTTTAATAGGAGACCACGTATATGAAAATCAATAAGAAATCGTTTGTCGCCCTCAATGCCGGGACGTTCTTACTCATTCTATTCGGACTAGGAGCATTTAATCTGCTTGGCGCCCATTCGGCGGGATTGTCTGAACTGGAGCAGCGTAAATTGGCACAAACGCCAACGTTTACATGGAACAAGTTGTTCAAGGGCGAGTATGCCCGTGAATTAGAGAGCTATTTCTCAGACAACATTGTATTTCGTTCTTCGCTTGTACAGGCAGGTGCGGGATTGAAGGGATTGAAGGGACTACCTGAGAAGAACGGAGTCAGCATTCTCGAACGCGGAGATAACACGGCTGCAAGCAGTTCCGTAACCGGCTCGGATAAAGTGAAGTATCTGATCATGAACAACCAAGCCGTGACGCTGTTCAACTATTCTGCCGAAGCAGGCAAGCAGTACGCGGCAGCGATCAACAAGTTCAAGGCATCGGTTCATTCGAATGTGCGCGTATACGCCTTACTCGCCCCGTCAGCAGCAGCTTTTCTAAATGATTCGAAGTACCGAGAGATGTCTGATTCACAGAAGGATGCTTTCAGCGCGATCTACAAGCAGTTGTCCAAAGGGGTTAATGGGGTAGACGCCTACTCCGCACTTGAGCAGCACAGGTCAGAGTATATTTATTTCCGTACCGATCATCATTGGACAGCTCTCGGCGCTTATTATGCGTACACGCAATTGATGAAGTCGATGGGGGAGAAGCCGGATTCGCTTAGCGATTATAAGAAAGGAACGATCACGGGTTTCTTAGGCTCCAGTTACAAGGCGACGCTTAGCAGCAACCTGAAGTCGCATCCAGACACAATCACCTACTATGTGCCGGATGGTGGATATACGTATACTGTGCGTACGAAGAAGAGCACAAGTCGCCAGGTTGTCGATCCTCATTATGCAACTGCTGGCAACGGGTTTTACGCGGTGTTTCTCGGGGGAGATTTCCCGGAAGGTCAGATCTTGACCGTTAACAAGAATGGTAAGAGATTAGTCGTGGTGAAAGATTCTTATGCAAATGCATTTATTCCGTTCCTAATCCCGCACTTCGAGGAGATTGATATGATTGATCCTCGCACTTATAAGGGAAGCCTTGCGGCCATCGTGAAAAGCAAAAAAATTACGGATGTCCTGTTCCTTAACAGCTCAACTGCAGCGCGGACAACAAGTTGGGCACAGCTGATGAATACAAATTTGGGGATATCGGGCAGTTAGGCATGATTTGTACAGCAAGCTTTTAATGGTATAGTGGGAACTGGAAGTAATTGTTTATTTGTCCCAGGAGGAACTTATGTCCACGAAAGAAACGATCCTCATCGTCGATGACGAGAAAGAGATTCTGAAGCTCATGGAAATCTACTTGAAGAATGAAGGCTATAAGCTATTGAAGGCGTCCGACGGACTTGAGGCTCTTGAGCTGCTAGCTAAGAACGAAGTGGATTTAATCGTCCTTGATGTCATGATGCCTCGTCTCGACGGCATCGAGGCGTGTATGCGAATACGCGAAGAGAGAGACATGCCAATCATTATGCTGTCGGCGAAAAGCCAGGATATCGATAAGATCGCAGGGTTGAGTATCGGAGCTGACGATTATGTCACCAAACCGTTTAATCCACTGGAGCTGATTGCCCGCGTTAAATCCCAGCTTCGCCGCTACAACCGGTTCGACAAGCGGACGGCTGTCAGTAAGGACGAAATTGTCATTGAGGATCTGGTCATTAATGTTGCCACGCATACTGTCACGGTAGATCAGAAGGAAGTGAAGCTGACTCCGCGCGAGTTCGCGATTCTTCATCTGCTGGCAGTTAATAAGGATATTGTGCTCAGTATGGACAAAATATACGAAGAAGCGTGGAAAGAACCCTACATGGAATCGAAAAATACGGTCATGGTTCATATTCGCAGACTTCGTGAGAAGCTCGAGTGTGATCCCCGAAATCCCCGCTACATCAAGACGGTATGGGGGATCGGCTATAAGATGGAGAGCAGCTAAGAGCAATTGCCTTGGAGGGATTCGGATGGATTGGAAAAGGTTCTACTCGCTGCGCGTAAAGCTCCTGCTTCTATTGCTCCAAAGCGCGGTCGCTTCATTGATTCTGGTTTACTTGTGCAGGCAGCTGCTCCAATGGCTTCTCATCTATAATCTCCTCGTCTGGCCTCTGCCTTGGATCATTAATCATATCGGTTCGTACCCCGTCATGATCACTGCAGGGATTATCGTCTTCGTCGTAATGTTCTTCCTGTTCGCACGCGGTTTGACCCGTTACTTGAAAGAAATCGAGGTCGCGCTGCATGAAATCAGGAGCGGGCAGCTCGATGTAACGCTGCCAGTGAATGCCTCGGACGAGCTAAGTGCAGTTGCGGCTGGCATTAACAGGATGGCTTCCGAACTCAGGGTGTATTTGGTGGAGATCCGGGATGGCTTGGACAAAATAGCCGAGGGACGGTTTGACAGTCCGATTCCGGTGCGAGATGGTGAGCTTGCCGAAGTCGCGGATAGCATTAATAAAATGGCTGCCCGTCTGAGCCGATCCATCGAGGAGGAGCGAAACGCCGAGAAATCGAAGAACGATCTGATCACCGGTGTATCGCATGATTTAAGAACGCCGCTCACCTCGATTCTCGGGTTCCTCGAAGTTATCGAGGAAGACCGGTATAGAGACGAGACGGAACTGCGCCATTATGTCAACATCGCTTACGAGAAGGCACAGAGTTTAAGGAAGCTGATCGACGATCTCTTCGAATATACGCGTGTGAACAACGGCTACCCGATCCGACCGGTTGAATTGGACTTGGTCGGGTTCCTCCGTCAGCTCGCGGAGGAGTTCGTTCCCTCTGCGGAGCGTGCCGGCGTCGTTCTTCGTATAACGGCGAAGGTGGATCGAGTCATAGTCTGGGCGGACGGCGACTTGCTCGTTCGCAGCTTCGAGAACTTGCTCTCCAATTCGATCCGGTACGGCGCTGACGGCAAGCAAGTTGTGATTGCCATTGCCGAAGAAGAGGGGGAAGCGATCGTTCGTTTCGTCAATTACGGCGAGCCAATTCCGAATAGCGACCTGCAGTTCATATTCGACCGATTCTATCGGGTTGAGCAATCCCGTTCCAAAGTAACCGGCGGGACGGGACTTGGGCTTGCCATCGTCAAGAGCATCATTGAAGCGCATGGCGGACGGATTTCAGCGATGAGCGACATGTGGCAGACGGTATTCGAAGCGCGATTCCCTCTCGCTGGATGAACTTGATAGTTCCAACATCTAAAGTGAAACAGCCAGCAACCGGGAAACCGGATGCTGGCTGTTTTGCGTTACACCTAAAGAGATTTCTAGCGAGTATCGTCAAAAAGTTTGTTCGATTACTGAACCTTTTTCCTCGTGAGAGCGAATTATGGGTTGTAACACGTTTGGGAGGGCCCCCAATAAATGATAATGAGTTACTTCCGTGACTGGAAAAAGCAACGTTAGGCGACGAGTCGTCCTTTCAATTTGTCTATCAGTCGTCGGCAAATAATACTTGCGTCAATAGGTTCCCTTGCTCGTGTTCCAGAAACAAGCGAATTTTTCTTGTTCTGCCGGGGTTGTACCATGATTCACCAACAAGAGCATTCAGCTTCAGGTTAATTCGGCAGAGCAGCGTAGAGCGTAAACCTGATCAAATGCGATTTCTGATCTGTATCAATTCGTTAATGTAATAATCCAAATTTTGATGAATAGAGTCCAACTGTTTTGAACGATTCGATGGATTTTGCGACATTTGATCGATCGGGTTTTCCAAAGCATCTAGGGCAAGACCGGCAGCGACTACTGATAAACTGTCTCCGATTGCAGTAATTGACGCAGCAATGAATTCAATTTTCGCTATTTGAATTTCTCTAGTAGTTTTTAATAATTCGTTTAAATTTTCCATATGACATTTCCTTTCCGCTACGATCCCGGATGTACATACAAAATTCCCTAACGTATTGTATGCAAATAATGCGGGAAGGCGTTACCTCCGGCCGACAGTATAAGGATGTGACAATGATTCAGAACGTCATCATTAAAGAAGCCCGGCGATTTGAGATCGTCCGGGCTTTTGCATTAGGTTCATGACAATCAGACCAGTTGCCTTTTATGATGACAGCCCCAAAGATTGGAATCTCACCAAGAGCTACATGGAGGTGGGAAGGTGTGAGCGACTATGACTGCGACATACCCCGATATAACCCGGTGTTTAAATTGCGCAAAAGTAAATTGTTATACTTAGCAGCATGCTTCTGTTCATCCACGATAATGCCGTACAAAGTATCCTTATAGATACCGTTCGGGAGCCCAAACCAGATCTTTCTATATTTCTCAACCGCGGCCAATTCGCCATCGAACGCTTTCTGCAAGCCGTCCATGTACGAGTTCACGATCGGATTATCTTCGTTCAATGTCCCTGTGACTTGATAGCCGGTTAAGTCCTGGTACATTTGCCTAAACATGCGATTATGCCCCCGTTCATCGTCTCTTATCGAGGCGATGATGGCAGCTTGCTGTGCATTCGGAGCCATCTTGATCAACTGATCATAAAACAGTTCGTCACTTCGTTCTCCTTGTACAGACTCCTTAATTAGTTCAGCTGCTTGCTGGGGAGTGGTGAGCCAGACGGGAACAAGAGAAGGAGCTCTCCAATAAGGATTCACATAATTCATAACTTTCCTCCAAGGTCGGCAGATAGTAGGCACATGTCATCCTATTCACAACACCTCGAATGGTGAGTATACATAAAAAACCAGTGAACAAAATATGCCTATACTGGATTGACTGGAGGAATTCGAACTGTTGTTTGGCAAACCTTTCTATACGGATTGATAATTCATTAAACGGGATGCTTCGTGAGAAAGATTTTCGATATTGTCGGATGACAAGAGCATTAACTCATTAAAGGCCGCGATAATCGCGGCTTTTTGTATTTATGGGATCAAGTTCTTGTCAAAACCAAATGACAAGAACAAATGGCTACCCGGAAAGAAGAGGGGACGTACTGTCAAGTTTGGCAACCGAAGCGCATGCGGGA
This sequence comes from Paenibacillus sacheonensis, assembly GCF_009909195.1. Classification (GTDB taxonomy): domain Bacteria; phylum Bacillota; class Bacilli; order Paenibacillales; family Paenibacillaceae; genus Paenibacillus_Z; species Paenibacillus_Z sacheonensis. The sequence continues at coordinate 540,619 of NZ_JAAAMU010000002.1, read as the reverse complement.
ACAGAAGGGGCGAGTATTCGCTCCTTTTTGTACTGCGCTGCTGCACGCTGCTCCACGTACTTCCGGAGGCTTTCACTCCCATTTCTCGACGGGTCGATGCCCTTTCATTCCTTCGTTACGCCTATCCGGTGGGTATCCTAACGGTACGGTTCTGTGTCCTTTTGAAAAGAGCGTGATGCGGTTCGTAAGCTTCACCGCTCCGTGCCATGGCAACCAGAAGGCGAGCCAGTATGCCGCAAAGCTTCATCACTGAGCGCATCGGCACTTCATGCTTTTCGTCTTTACATTTATTTCTTGCTGTCGTTTAAACGATTCATCGTTCATGATGAGGGCCATGGTTGCCATGAATAGGGCATGCCGAAGCCTTGGCCGGCCACGTTTGCTGAGGGACATCTGGCCCTTCCATTGCCTGAACTCGTTTCTGGGTCAAGTCTCCAGTTTACTGCCAAAAAGTCAGATCGAATACCAGCAGCTAGAATAAGGACTTTATCGCTTCCAAACGGGGATGATACATTTACTCATGCATTTGAATTCAATCTCGAATTCAGGTGCTAGGACTGATATTTTATAAGGGGGAATGGTAATGGATGGGTTCGGAAAGAGGGTATCGTTTGCAGTACTCGTTGTGTTGATGATGTGTACGGTGTTTCAATTTCCACTCGGAATTGCTAATGCTGCTGGGACATTTGCAAGCGGCGTTGAAACCTCGGACATTTATCCGACGTGGTCCAGTACAATCGAGAGCTCGAGCAATGTAGCGGGTTACAGCACGGGAATCAATCCCGAACTGTTCGTGGACACCGACCGCGCTTACATGGGGAGCAGATCGCTTCATTTCTCCGGCAAAGATAACAGCACCTCGCAGTCCTCTATTTATTTTAAAGTGTTTGACGTCAACGTTACGTTGGACGCAACCTCGAAGTTATCCTATTGGACCTATCCCGAACAGAATTTAGCCCGCTATGTCGCGGTGGATTTAGTATTTACGGACGGTACATACCTGCGGGACAGCGGTGCGGTCGATATGAACGGCGTCGCGCTCCATCCCAATACGCCTCGGGGAACCGTGAATCAGTGGTCTCAAACCAAAAGCAATATCGGCGCTTGGGTGAGCGGCAAGACGGTTGACCGCATACTCATAGCGTATGATCACGCGGCTGATACCGGGCAATTTAAGGGCTCAATCGATGATATCCAGATTACCTCATCCAATCCGGGCGCTTTCTTCGGAGGGGTGGAATCACAGCAGATCCAGCCGACTTGGACCGATACAACAGAGAGCATTAACAATGTCGGCGCATACAGCACCGGAGCGCCGGAGCTCGGAGTCCGACAGGAGTCGGCGCATTCGGGCACGAAAGCGCTCATGTACTCCGGCAAAGATAACAGCACGTCCGCGTCCAGCGTGTACTTCAAAGTATTCGATGTGAACATTCCCGTGGATCCCACTTCGACATTGGAGTACTGGATCTACCCGCAACAGAATCTGGGCCGATATGTCGGCGTTGACCTCATCTATACGGACGGCACGAATCTGAGAGACAGCGGGGCGGTCGATACGAATGGAGGATCCATGCATCCTTCCGCGCCGCGGGGAACGGCCAATCAATGGACCCAAATCAAGAGCAATATAGGAGCCTGGGCAAGCGGCAAAACAATCGACCGTATTCTGATCGCGTACGATCATGCACCCGAAACGGGACAGTTCAGAGGCTATATTGATGATCTGATGATTTCATCGCTGGGAATCGATTATGCCTTGTTGAAAACGCCTTCAAGCACGAGCCTGCTGACCGATGAGAAGGCTGCCGGAATTACCAATTTGACGTTTGAGCTTGGCTGGGATCAGTATGAACAGTCGCAGGGTTCGTTCAACTCCAGCTACATCAGCAGCAAGCAAGCGATTTATAACGCCTACAAGAATGCGGGTTTTAGAATCACATTGGATGTCGGGCTCCAATATCCGCCGGCCTGGGTATTCAATCTGGATAGCAATACGAGGTTTAAGAATCAATATGGCGATGTATGGAGCTCCTCCACCATCGGCAATGATGTGCCGAATGCCGTATTTAACGCTAACGTGCGAAATGCCCAAGCGAATTATATCGCCAGGGTAAAGCAAGACTTTCCGGATGTATACGCGATTCGGGTCGGCGGACTCGGGTGGAATGAATTAAGATACCCGGATCCGACCTTTAACGGGCATACGAATTCATACTGGGTCTTTGACGCCAATGCCCAAGCTGGCTCTTCTGTTCCCGGGTGGAAGCCGGGAGATACCGATACGACAAAAGCTCAACAATTTATCGATTACTACTTCCAGAAGCTTACCGATTATTCGAATTGGTTGATCGGCACGTACAGCAATAAATATCCGAATGCTTATTTATACGTGCTTTATCCGTCCTCGGGCATTCGGCCTGGCGATGTGGCAGGGGCCGTGAATGTCCGGCTTAACGGGAGCACAGCGCCTGAAATCAACGGTCAGCTCCAGATGGGACTGGACTGGGAGCGACAGATCAATGCGCTGACCAATCCAAAGGCCATTCCATACTGCACATGGACCGAGCAGCCTGGAACAGGCGGCACGCATAACCTGGAAAGCCCGCTCAGATATATGGCTTACCTGGCGAATGTGAAAGGACTACGGATCGCGGGAGAGAATTCGGGGAACAACACGGCGGCGCAAATGGCATTCATCGACAAGGAGGCAAGAGCGCTTAATATGACCGCTACGTTCTGGATGAACGAGTCGCAGTTCGGAACGGGTACTAATGCCACATTAAGCGATTACGCCAACCTTATACCTTAATAAGATCTAACCAGCTGGCATCGATTCCCAATCGGTGCCGGCTTGTATGCGATATTCGCGAAGCTTCCATCTATTTACTTATTTAATGAATGGTTTACTGGTTGGCTGAGAGACAATGTGATACAAATTTAAGAAAGCGCTTTATCATCGATTTTGATTAAGGGGAATCCACATGACCAAGACGGGGTATCAACGAATCTATTTCCGGAATTTTCTTATTTTTATCTGCTTGTTCGTCATCGTCTTTATTCCGTTTGTCATTCTGCTATTCTCCCAATTTGCCCGTTATACGATGATGGAGCTCAACGAGACGGCCCAGTCCAAAGTCAACAATATCCGGTACAATACGGAGTTTATATTCGATAAATTAAAGGATAACGCCTATACGATTTACAATGATCAAACGATTCAGAATTGGTATTACGGCGATCCCGACAACGTCTTAAACACGACTGCCGCGATACGAACGCAAAATAATTTTATGTTCAACGAGAAGTTTATCGCGCGTTCCTATCTCATTAATACGCTGACTCGGAAGGTGATCGATTCCAAACAAGGCGAGATCGACTATGCAGCATTCAACGATCGGATTATTCTGGAGAAGGCGAAGGAACAGGAATACCTCACCGTCTTTAATCACGAGGTGGAGGGGAATGAATATTTGGCGATGATTTCTCCGGCCTCGCCGAAGAAGAACGAGAATAACTTTCTTGTTCTGTTGATTGACGAGCAAATGATCATGAACTTCCTGTTTGGTCCCGACTCGGTTAAAGGCGTGGCGTTATTCATTCTTTCAGCGGATGGCAAGAGGCTGCTGGGGGAGAGCGATGACCAATTCGTCAAGCAAGTCGGAGATGCCTATCTGAAGAACGCCGAGAATCAATTCGACGTTCGGGCAGAGGGCAACCGTTGGGTCATTAACGAAGCGACAACCAAATCGGACTGGCAGATCTATTATGCCGTCGATTACTCCGAGCTGACTTCAAAGGTCAGCCTGTTGAAGCAGCAAATCATCGTCTTCTCCTGTTTGGTATTGGCGCTGATCGCCGCGCTGTTCTATTGGAGCTCGCGACGCTCGCTGAGTCCGCTCTCGCACTTGGTCGATAAATTGCAAATCAAGCTTCCCAAAGACAATCGAACGGTATCGTTCTCCAACATACTGACGCACAGCGAATTCTCTTTCATGAATAAGAGTCTGGATATGCTGCTCGATAATGTGGAGTCGCTACATTCGTCGATTCGGGAAACGCATGACCTGGTTCGCTCGGAACAGCTCAGACAATGGTTGTATCAAGGGGAATTATCATTGGCAGGAAGCGAGTTTCTTCGTTCTGAGACGAAGCTGCTCAGCAGAAGCTGCTTGTATCTGGCCGTCATTCGCATTGAGTCCTACCAGCTCTTCTGCGAGCAATATGACTTCCTTTCACGCAAGCTTCTGAAATATGCAATGCGGAATATCGCCGAAGAGATTCTCAGTCATTCGGGCTATGCCGTCGAATGCTTGGACATGGGGAGCGACCATATTCTGATATGGGTTGGCGCCGATGAGGAAGAATCCGGCGAACGCTTGCAGCAGCGCTTATTCGACATTCAAGCGCATATTGAATCCGTCATCAAGCTATCAACCGCCATTGCCATTAGCCAACCGGGCACTGCGGAGGAAGACTTCCATCAGCTCTACCAACATATTTACGAGCTTACCATGCTGAAGTTTATTAAAGGCGATAATCAGATATTTACGGAAGAGCAGTACACGGATCTGGTGGGGACTGTTCCATCCTTCGAGAATATTTCAGAGGATATTATATTATCCATCCGGCACGAACAAGGGGAAGAGGCCATTCTGAGACTTCGGCAGCAGCTGCGGGTTATGGCTGGGGTTTCGTACGCGGAATGCAAGCTGCAGCTCACCTTGTTCGTGTATGAGATTACGAAAGCTTTCGGCCGGTTGAACGTTATTCAAGAGATTAACGGAATTAGCAGAACGCTGGACCAGTTTCACGCCCTGCATGAGGCCGTTGAATGGATGGAGAGGCTGATTGGCCGTATCGTGGAGGAAATATCCGCACCTAAGGTGACCGGGCATAAAGAGGAGATCGTAAATGAGATCAAGGAATTCATTCATACCAATTTGCATGACCCGCTGTTGTCGCTCGAAGGCATCGCGGATCACTTATCCTTGTCGGTGAGTTATGTGAGACAGCTGTTTAAAGGGATCACTAACATCAGCATCAGCGATTACATCCTTGAGAACAAAATCGAATTCGTCAAGAAGCAGCTGGTTTCTTCCGATCAGACGATAGCCGAGATTATGGATCGCTCCGGCTTCCTGACGAAAAGCCACTTTTTCTCCGTATTCAAGAAGGTGACAGGCTTAACGCCAAAGCAGTATCGGGACATGATGAAATAACTAGTGTTATGGCGATGCAGATGCATCATGCCGGCCAGTAGTCTATTCGAGACTACTGGCCTTTATTGTAGGTGTTAATAGGTACTAGCGGTGCTGATCCGGTGTTGAAAGTGACAGTATTCCTTGCGATTCTTTGCAAAAGTCATATCCGATACTCCTTGTAGAATAAGGACTTTCCAATGGGTTGCCGCTGGTGATACAGTTTGCACATCGACGAGACACTGAATTGGAAAGGTGAGGATGCAGTGCGAGTACTACAGGAATTAATCAAGAACAAATACCTTTATTCATTGGCGATTCCGGGTTTTATTTTTCTGGCGGTCTTCTCTTATGCGCCGCTCAGCAGTCATTTGCTAGCCTTTAAGAGCTTCCAGCTGCAGAAGGGGGTGTTCGGAAGCGATTGGGTCGGATTTGATAACTTTCGGTTCTTCTTCGACAACCCCGACTGGCTAAAAATCACGTGGAACACCGTGTATCTGAACGCTTTATTTCTATTCTTTCAAATTGCAATTGCGACGCTGTTCGCGCTATTTTTGAACGAGATCCGGGCAGCCGTCTTCAAGAGGCTGGTACAATCCTTCGTGTTTCTGCCTTACTTCATTTCCTGGCTTGTTGTTTCTCTTATGGTCTTCGGGCTGTTTAACGGCACCAACGGAATTGCTAACCGGCTGTTCGCTTGGTTCGGCTGGGAAGCGGTGGATTGGTATCAAACCCCATGGGTGTGGCCGATCATTCTGACCATGGTGTCCGTGTGGAAAAATGCCGGTTACTTATCCATTATTCTCCTCGCGTCCATCGTCGGTATCTCCGGGGACTATTATGAAAGTGCCCGCATCGACGGAGCGACGCGGTTTCAGCAGGTGACGAAGATCACGCTTCCTTTGCTTCGCCCGGTCATCATTGTACTAACGCTGCTAGGCATCGGAAAAATCTTCTATGGAGACTTCGGAATGATCTACGGCATTATCGGCGATAACGGAGTTCTGTATCCGACGACGGATGTCATTGACACCTATTCGTATCGTGCTCTGAGACAGCTGGGAGATTTCAGCATGTCATCGGCGATCGTACTCTATCAATCCGTAATGGGTTTACTGACGATCGTCATCTTCAATGCGATCGTACGCAAAATCGATAAAGATTCGAGGTTGTTCTGATGGAAGCGAAAATCCGAGAAAATACCATGTCAGAGCGCATGTTCATGTTCGTTGTCTATGCCTTTCTTATTCTCGCCGGCTTGGGCTGCCTGGTTCCGTTCTGGATCGTCGTCATCGATTCATTCGCATCCGAGAAGCTGCTGAACAAGGGCTATGTCCTGTTTCCTTCCGAATACAGCATGGAAGCCTACCGATATCTGTTCAAGAGCAACCAAATTTTCAAGAGTTATGGCGTCACCGTCACCGTCACGCTGTTGGGCACCATTCTAGGCGTATTCGTAACGGCCGCCTTCGCGTATGTCATCGCGCATCGGAAGGCCAAATTCGGCAACTTCCTGTCGATGATGACCTACCTCCCGATGGTGTTTGGCAGCGGTTTGGTCGGATTCTATCTATTAATCGTGAATTGGCTGCATATGAAGGACACCATGATGGTCATGATTCTGCCTTACGTCATGAATCCGTTCTTCGCTTTCATCTTCGTCACTTATTTCCGCAGCTTGCCTTATGAAATCAATGAGTCGGCAACCGTCGACGGCGCGAATGAATGGCGTATTTTCTTCCAGATTATAAGGCCGATCTCTACGCCGGTCATTACGACGGTCTCCTTGTTCTTCTCCTTGCAGTATTGGAATGACTGGTGGCTGGGCCTGCTCTTTATTGATAATACCAATCTTTATCCGCTGCAGATTTTGTTAAGGCAAATTCTGAATAGTCAAAGCTTCAAGCTATTCTCCACAGGCGTTCTAATTCCGCCCGCGGAAGGACTGAAATTAGCGATGGTATGCGTCACGATCGGACCTATCGTATTCGCTTATCCTTTCGTGCAGAAGTATTTCGTCAAAGGGTTAACCCTGGGCTCGGTGAAAGGCTAAACGCGGTTTTTGTTAGCATTCGCTAATGGAAATATAGAAAATGAATGATCAATCATGGGGAGGGTTTAACATGAAGAGAGTGTCAGCGTTGCTATGTGCACTAAGTATGGCAATTGTTTTCACAGGGTGCGGCAATAATTCATCCAACACAAACGAGAACGCGAACACGAAAGCAGGCAACAATGCAGCTGCGAACAACGCTGCTGCAAGCAATGGGAAGGCATCGGATAAGGTAGATCCGATGGAGCCGGTTACATTGAAACTGGTCTTGCCCGGAACAGAGCCGGCAAACTACAAGTCCGTCAAGGAAGCCGTGGAGAAGAAGCTCCTGGAAGACGGGCAGAACACCAAATTGGATATTACGTATATCGATTGGCCGGATTTGGATCAGAAGACCAAGATCATGCTGGCTGCAGGCGAGAACGCCGACTTGATGTACGACGCGCCATGGCTGCACATGAATCAAATGATTAACTCCGATTTCTATACGGATATCAGCGATTTGCTGGAGCAATACGGTCCCAACGTGGTGAAGGCGCGTTCGCAGCAAATTTGGGATGCGAATACATTCAACGGCAAGACAATGGGCGTTCCGCTCAGCATTTTCACGATTCAAGGACATTCCGTAAATATCCGGAAAGATGTTCGCGAAGCCTTGAATCTGCCGCTGGTCCAGTCTTATGAGGATCTGGAAAACTATTTGTACAAGGCACACGAGAAATATCCGAACTTGACGCTCGGACCTGGCGCGAGCGATTTGAGCTATACGTGGGTCAACTGGCAGCTTAGAGACGATACGAGCCTGAATATCAGACCTACCCAAGCATTGAACAGCAGCGTCGTGCTGTACTACAAAGGAAACGACGGCAAGGCGTATAACCTGTTCGACGAGATGGAGCCGGGAGTGTGGAGCAAGATCGAGGACGCTCGCAAGCTGTATACGGATAAAGTCATCGCGCAGGACGTACTGACATCCAAAAATATCGGCAGAGATACGATCGTGAAGAACATTACGATGGCTGCTCCGCAGAACGTATTCGGTCCGATCATTAATAAAGAAGAGCTTGGGAAAACAATTCCCGGCGGGGAATTGGAAGCGGTTCGCTTCTTCGATCTGACGCCCGGCAAGAACATCTCCAACTTCATGGTAGATAACTTCGTCGTCATTCCTAAAGTCAGCAAGAACAAAGAGCGCGCGATGATGTTCCTGGACTGGGCGAACCAAGAGGGGAACTACATGCTGGTGGAACATGGCGTGAAAGGCAAGGATTGGGAAGAGACAGGGGAGAAACGCTTCAAGCAATTGGTGCCTAACCAGGATCAGAACGGCGGCGGCCTTGGATCGTTCAGCCTCGTATGGAATCCGGTCATGGAATATACGATCGATACGACGGACGAAGAAACGATGAAATACGAAAGCTTCATCCGAGATGCAAACAACTTCACGGCGGACATCTTGACCGGCTTTACGTTCGATGCAACGAAGGTTAAGAACGAGATCGCTCAATTCTCCAGCATTCAAGGCAAGTATTATGCGGGAATTTTCAACGGCGCCATCGACCCCGACAAGTACTGGGAAACATTCAAGAGCGAAGGCGCAGCGCCTTTGAAGAAGATTCAGACCGAGCTTCAAGCTCAAATCGATGCTTTCCTGAAAAAGTAGTCCAAGCAAACAAATAAGCAAGCAATCCGTTCTTCAGAGATCAGCCGAAGGAAGTATTCGAATTATACCGAGAGCGGCTGATCTTCTTGTCTCATCCGCAGCTTATGCATCGCACGAATTCGGAATGATGCGACAAATGGTATCTCCAAAAATGAGGAGGATAGCCTATGAGAATAAGGAAGCAAGTACTGAGCGTATTCATCCTGCTAACGATGGTGGCGGTTCAATTGTTCACCGCGGTCGGAACGGCAGCGGCCGATCCTGCTTCAGAGGCTGCTCCGTTCTACGGCGTCATGAACGGAAGCGGCAATTTGGGCAAAATCGAGGATTACAAGAAAGCCGGCATTTCAGTCGTGATGCTGGAAGTATACTGGGATAAATTCGAACCGACACAAGGCCAATTCGACCAATCCTACGTGAACAGCGTGAAGAAGAAAATCAAACGATACAGCGATAACGGAATCAAAGTCTTCTTCGAGCTAGGCTTTCAATACGCGCCGGCCTGGGTGTTCGGCTTGAATGGCGACACGAAATTCGTCAATCAGTATGGCGATACATGGGTTGGCGGCATCGGCAACAATGTCCCGGATGCCGTCTTTAACGATGACGTGAAGAACGCCCAAGTTGCTTATATCGCGCAGCTTGCCGAGAATTTCAGCGATATGAAGGATGATTTCTACGGCGTGCGCGTCGGCGGCTTGGGCTGGGATGAGCTTCGTTATCCCGATGCTGCCTTCAATGGGCACAAGAATTCCTACTGGGCATTCTCGGCTAGCGCCAATGCGAAGAAGCCCGATCTGATCAAAGACTGGAAGCCCGGCGATCCGGACGATGCCGATCATACGAAGGCTGCAGCGTTCTTGAAGTTTTATTTCGAGAGCCTCGGCAATCATCAGAACGCCTTGCTTGAGGCATTCCATCACTATTTCCCTAACGCGAAGAAGGCCATTCTGTATCCTTCCCTCGGTCTTCGTCCGGGAGAAATTGAATCGGCGGTAGCGAACGGGCTCGACGGGTCCACGCAGGCCGAGAAAGATAACTCCTTCTCCCTGGGTCTGGACTGGGCTACGCAGATCGATATGACCGAACAAACGTCGCTTAGCGACGATGAGATCGTTCCTTGGTGCAGCTGGGCGGAAGCGCCCGAGAACTGGTACCCGGATTATCCGAGTCCGATCACGTATTTAAGCGGGCTCGCAGCCGCCAAAGGCTACCAAATTGCCGGCGAAAATGCCAACCTGGATGCCTCCGACGGCGAAATTCAGCTGATGTTCTCCCACATGCAGACGATTCCTAATCTACTAGGATTGTTCTGGCTGGGAGAGAGCCAGTTATATTCCGGCAACTATGACATGGATATCAATAAATATTGGGACATGATCGATTGGAACAAAGCAGGGAATATCGGAACGGCCAACCTGGCCATGAATAAGCCGGCGACAGCCAGCTCCTTCGACATGTCCTCGGATCAGGTTGCCGGCCGTCCTGGCAATGCGGTAGACGGCACGGAGAAATTCGGGAAGAAATGGATGGCTTCGGAAGAAGGACCTCAGTGGCTTCAAGTGGACCTGGGCAGCGAGACTTCGTTTGACCGCTGGGTCGTTCTGCATGCGGGCGTGAAAGACGACGCTTCGCTGAACGCGAAGGACTTCCAGCTTGAGGTCAGCTCCGATGGTAACGATTGGAGCACGGTCGATACGGTGTCGGGCAATTCGGAGAACCGAACAGACCGCACGCTGGACACGCCGGTTCAAGCCAGATATCTGAAGCTGAATATTACGAAGCCAACGCAAGACGATGATGGCTCGGGCAAAGCGAGCATCTATGAGTTCGAGGTGTACGACTCGGCCATGAAGCCGGCTCCGCATGAACCGATTTCGCTGGTTACAACGCCTCCGGTCGCTCAGCCGGATGAGCAGGGCGTCTTGTTCCGCTCCGGTCTCGATACAGGCGACCCGCAGCTTTCGTGGCTGGGCGAGTTTGAGAATCAGAATAACGTGTCGGGCCTTGCGAGCGCCAATGATGACCCGCTGCTGGAGGTTTCGGGCGAAGATGCTTTCTCCGGCGAGAAGTCGATGAAATACTCCGGCAACGTGACTGGCGCCGTAGGCACAACGAGCTTCAGTTATTTCAAAGCGTTCAGCGTTAACATTCCCGTCAATGCCGATACGAAGCTGAGCTATTGGTTCAAGCCGACCTCGGACCGCGGTAGGTTCGCGGCGATTGATTTCATTACGGCCGATAACGGCTCGCTCCGCGATTCGGGAGCCGCCGATTATGACGGCATAGGCATGCATCCGACGAATGCGCGCGGTACCAAAGGCCAATGGTCGCAAGTGAAAGTCAACATTGGCGAGAAGCTGGCCGGTCAAACGGTTAAGACGATTATGATCGGGTTCGAGACGAACTTGGGGCCTGGCGAGTTCTCCGGCTATATGGACGACATCGTCATTACGAACGGAGAAATGCCAAAGCCTCCCCTGGCAGAAGGCGTATTGTTCGATAACGCGTTTGAAGACGGCGAGCAGAAGCCGGATGGCGGATTGGAAGCGCAGCGCGATGTAGCGGGCTACCATTCCGGCAGCCCGAGCTTGAATATCAACAGCGGTCTGCCGCATGAAGGCAATAAATCGCTCATGTACTCCGGAACGGACAACGGCAGCGGACCTTCTTACGTCAATTATTACTTGTACAAGAATGTCAATCTGCCCGTAACGGAGCAGACGAAGCTCAGCTACTGGTTCTATCCGGAGAATGAGCTGGCCCGTCATGCAGTCATCGACTTTATCTTTACGGACGGCTCGGTCATGCGAGATACCGGTGGCGCTAAGGATGCGAATGATATTGGCATGCACGCCTCGAATGCCCGCGGGGAAATCGGGGTATGGCGCCAAATCAATGTCGATGTCGGTTCATTCGCGTCAGGCAAAACAATTCAGACCATTATGCTCGATTACGAAGATGATGCCGGTATCGGACCTTTTAGGGGCTGGTTGGATGAGCTTCTCATCAGCAACAACGAACCGGAGAACGAAATCCATTTCCGCAATGGCGGGGAAGCGGGCGACATCGCTCCTACGACTTACGATTATGGCGTATCTAACATCGAGAATGCGAACCTGGAGAAAAGCAGCGCGAAGAAGCATACCGGAGATAGCTCGATCAAGTACTCCGGGGATGATAAGGCAAATGGCAATTCTTACGCGAATCTCGGTGCGTTCGATGCGAGCGTCGTCATTACGAAGGACACCAAGCTGAGCTATTGGTTCTACCCGGTCAACGACAGCGCACGAAACGCGGTTGTCGATATGACATTTGAAGGCGGCGGCGATCTTCGGGGCGCCAATAAGAAGGATCAGAACGGAATCGGCTTCCATCCCGCTAACAAGCGAGGCGTCGTCGGGCAGTGGAACCAGGTGGTCGTTGACTTGGGAAGCTTGGCGGTTGGAACGGATCTGATCGGAAAGACGATCAACAAAATCATGATTGACTACGGGGATGATCCTTATATCGGTCAGTATGAAGGCTATATCGACGATATCCTCCTGTCAGACACAGTGCCGATCGAGAGCACCCCAGCCGAAGAAGGCATCCTGTTCCAGTCCGGCATGGAAAGCGAACAGGAGCTGCCGAATGTAAGCGGCTTCGAGAATTTAAGCAACGTATCCGGCGAGGACGGTACCGGTCAACCCGTGCTCGAAGCATCGGGCGAACGCGCCCACGGCGGCGAGAAAGCGCTGAAATATGCCGGGTCCGATAACAGCAACGATCAATCGCACAGCGTATTCTTCGCCTATGACGTCAACATTCCCGTGAGCAAGGATACGAAGCTCAGCTACTGGTTCTATCCGGAAACCGAATTGGGACGATTCGCCTCCGTTGATTTTGTCATGTCGGATGGCAGCAATTTGCGGGATAGCGGCGCTTTTGATTATGCAGGGGAGAATTTGCATCCTGCCAATGGCAGAGGCAGCGTCGGAGCTTGGAATTTGGTTCAGGCCGATATCGGTTTATGGCTGAATAACAAGACGATCGATAAAATTCTGATTAATTATGACCGGAACGACGGAACCGGCATCGTGAAAGGATACATCGACGATATCGTTATTGCCAACGGAACGCTCAACCCGACGCTGAAGCAGCTATCTATCCATGCGGGAGCTGGATCTGTTCCCTTGACTCCAGCCTTCAGCATCTCGACGAGATCCTATTCGGCTTCGGTCGAGCACGACGTTGACACGATTGATTTGACGGCCGTGCCCGCAAACTCCAATGATGCGGTGAAGATTAACGGCGTGCTTCATTCGGGAACAGATCCGGTCGCAGTCGAGCTCCAGGAAGGAACGAACCTCATTCCAATTCAGTTGACTTCGAGCGATACGGCAATCGGAACCTATGCGTACAACGTCGTTGTTACCCGTGCGGAAGGGGATGGCAGCGGAGATGGAGACGGTGACGGTAATGGCAACGGTAACGGCAACGGTAACGGAAATGGAGATGGCAACGGAAGTACATCTACTCCGCCGCCGGCCGTTCAGCTCGCAGCTCCAACTGCCGAGCAAGTGACGAAGGCCTTGAATGAGCTCGGCACGAAGCTGGCAGCGATGCCTCAACCGGAGCCCGGCCATGAGGAACAGCTCTTCCTTCGACATGCTACCGAGCTGGCAGAGATGGCTTTGCAACAATTATCCCGTCTGGACGTCTCCGGCTTCGTGGATACTTCCGCAGGCAAGTCCAAGCTGAGCATGGAGGCGGCGCAATTGTCCGATCTCTTTTATGAAGTCAAGCTTAATGCGGACAAAGTGAATGCGGCGCTGGCCAAGTTCGATTCCGCCGCGGATAAAGCCAAGATTCCCGTTACGCTGGATCTTGGCAAGCAAAACGCAGACCGGTCAGAGATCGTCATCGACGCTGCGGTCATCCGGAAGGCAAAGGACGCTGGTATCGACAAGCTTGCCATCATCGTGAACGGCGTAGCGATTTCCGTTCAACTGAGCGATCTGGCTGATACAACGTCGCTTGTCCTTTCGAAGAAACCGACCGCGGAATTGCCTGCCGTTAGCGGCGTGAAGGCTGCATCCGATGTCTATGAGATCGAGTTTTTGGATGTGAAGGGCCATAAACTCAGCTTCGCCAATCCGGTTGCCGTCAAGCTTCCGATCCGCGATGTTAACGGGCTGAACACGGAGCTGCTGACGTTAGCCAAAGTCGTGGACGGCAAGCTCGTATATGTGGGCGGAAGCTATAACAAGGAAGATCAATCCTTTGAAGCGGTAAGAAAGTCATTCTCTACCTATGTCGTTGTCGAGCATCGAGTCGAATTTACGGACACGTCAAGCGTATCCGCATGGGCCGGCGATGCAATTGCGGGCGCGGCTGCGAAGGGGATTATTGAAGGGCGAGGCCAAGGCCTATTCGCTCCCAATGCGCTTGTGACCCGCGCAGAGTTTGCCGCGATGATCGTCAAGGCGTTCCATCTCGAGGACTCTTCGGCTGATGCTTCCGCATTCGCGGATGTCAAGAAATCAGATTGGTTCTATGCTGCGGTTGCTTCTGCTGCGCAATCCGGAATCATTCAAGGCCGGACGGCGCACAGCTTCGCGCCTAACGAGCCGATCGACCGCGCTGAGATGGCCGTAATCGCGGCAAGAGCGCTTATTGCCGTCGAGCAGTATGAGCAAGTGAAGAATGTCGAGGCTAATCTGTCGGCATACCAGGACCGCTCCTTCATAGCTGCTTCTTTATCAGCGGGTGTTGCACTGGCAACAAGCCTGGGCGTTCTGGAAGGGTATAACGACAGCTTCTACCCGAATGAGTCGTCCACCCGTGCGCAGGCAGCCGTAGTAATTGCCAGATTATTAACGAAATGATAGACCAGCTGGAAAAATAGATTGGGATGGATGGAAGGGAGTATCTACATTGAACGTTTCTACCTTGAAGAACAGCAAGCTTCATATGATCGGCAATGCCCACTTGGACCCTGTATGGCTGTGGAGATGGCAGGAAGGGTTTCAAGAGACGAAGGCGACTTTCCGTTCGGCGCTCGACAGGATGAACGAATCCGACGATTTCCTCTTTACGTCAAGCTCTGCTGCGATCTACGAGTGGGTCGAGCTTAACGACCCCGGCATGTTCGCGGAGATCAAGGCGCGGATTGCCGAAGGCAGGTGGCATCTCGTAGGCGGCTGGTGGATTCAGCCGGATTGCAACATCCCAAGCGGAGAGTCCTTCGTCCGCCAAGGCTTGTACGGTCAGCGTTACTTCAAGGAGAAGTTCGGCGTGACGGCTAAGGTCGGTTACAACGTCGACAGCTTCGGACATCACGGTATGCTGCCTCAAATCCTCAAGAAGAGCGGGATGGACTACTATGTCTTCATGCGGCCAAGTCCGCAAGAGAAGGGGCTGCCCGGCCGGGTATTCTGGTGGGAGTCGGATGACGGCTCCCGCGTGCTCACCTTTCGGATCATGTTCGAATATTGCACATGGTGGGAAGACTTGGAGCAGCACGTAGCCCGCTGCGCAACGGAATTGAAGGAGCCGGTATCCGAGCTGATGTGCTTCTACGGCGTCGGCAATCATGGCGGAGGCCCGACGAAGAAGAATATCGAAAGCATCCGCAAGCTGAATGAGAGGGAAGATATGCCGGAGCTTGAGTTCAGTACGCCGAACCTGTTCTTCGAGGACATGGATAAACCGTCCGCTGTCTATCCCGTGATTCATGACGAGCTGCAAATGCATGCGGTAGGCTGTTACTCCGCGCATGCCGGGATTAAACAATGGAATCGCAAGGCGGAGAATTTACTAGTCATGGCAGAGAAATTCTCCGTGCTTGCCAACTGGATGACGGATCAGCCTTATCCGGCCGATCTTGACCGGGCCTGGAAGAATGTGCTCTTCAATCAATTTCACGACATTCTTGCGGGAACGAGCATTGAACCGGCCTATGAGGATGCCCGCAATGAATACGGAGAGGCGATTGCGATCGCAGAACGCGGCTTGAACTATGCCATACAGTCGCTTGCCTGGAATATAGGGATTGAACAAGTGGAGGGCATGAAGCCGATCGTGGTCTTCAATCCGAACACCTGGACCACGAAAGTAAATGTAGAATTGGAGCTTGCCAGCTTTGACAAGTCGTATGCGCTGCTGGACGAAACGGGTCGTTCCATTCCTTATCAGCTGGTGCAGTCGCTGGCAACCACCCTGGGTCGCTGCCGGATCAGCTTCTGGGCAGAACTTCCATCGTTAGGTTATGCCGTGTTCAAATTAACGCCGAACGCGGTCGCTACGGTCGATAAGAAACTAACATCCCCGTTGAAATCCAATGATTATG
Organism: Paenibacillus sacheonensis; assembly: GCF_009909195.1. Lineage (GTDB taxonomy): Bacteria > Bacillota > Bacilli > Paenibacillales > Paenibacillaceae > Paenibacillus_Z > Paenibacillus_Z sacheonensis. Next base: position 524,369 of record NZ_JAAAMU010000002.1, on the reverse strand, counting down.
CCATGGAGAACGGCTATTTCCGGATCGAGTTCGATCCGGAAACCGGCTTCATTACAAGTCTCTATGACAAGGCTGCGCAGTTCGAGTATATGAAGGCGCCTGCCCGTCCGGTCGTAATTGACGATCACAGCGACACATGGAGCCATGATGTAACGCGCTACGCGAACGAAGTCGGAGCCTTCAAAGCAGTCAGCGTCAGACGCGTCGAGCATGGACCGGTCAAAACGGTGATTCGCGTAACCAGCCAGTATGGCAGCTCGAAGCTAATTCAGGATTACATCATGTATCCGGACCAAGATCAGATCGACGTGCAGGTAACCGTCGACTGGAGAGAGCAGTTCAAGATGCTGAAGCTCGCCTTCCCGGTTCATCTATCGAATACGCGCTACACGTATGAAATCCCTTATGGGCATATCGAGCGTCCTCATCATGGCGAAGAGGTTCCGGGTCAGGCGTGGGTGGATATGAGCGGGCTGATTCCAGGAACGGGAAAAGTTTACGGGCTTAGCATTCTGAATGATTCCAAGTACAGCTACAGTATTCATAACAATGAAATCTGCCTGACCGTATTGCGCAGTCCCGTCTATGCGCAGCATGCCCCTGCCGTTCCGGATCCCGAAGGCTTGTACTCGTTTATGGATCAGGGGCTGCATAGGTTCAAGTATGCCCTATACCCGCATCAAGGAACTTGGGAGATGGCAGAGACTGTTCACCGCGCAACCGAGTTGAATCAGCCTCCGGTCATCCTGCTTGAAACGTTCCATGAAGGCTCGCTCCCGCAATCCGAATCGCTGCTGCAGATCGACAAGGCGAATATCGTCGTTGGCGCAGTCAAGAAGGCGGAAGACAATGCGGATATGATCATTCGCTGCTACGAAACCGCGAAGATTCGAACAGAAGCGGTCATCAGACTGCCGCGCTGGAATCGGACCATCACCGTCTCGTTTGAACCGTGCGAGATCAAGACTATTCGTGTTCCGCAGGATATTCGCCAACCCTTCGTGGAGACCAACTTGCTTGAATGGCAGGAATAGGAGCGCGCAGATGGATGATGTAATGGGAATGTTGATGAAGAAATATCAGGAGCTGGAGGAATGCCGGCAAGACATTGTGCGGGCCTATGAATTGCTCAAGGAGAGCTTCCGGCAGGATGGCAAACTGCTGATTTGCGGCAACGGCGGCAGCGCGTCCGACAGCGAACATATCGTAGGCGAGCTAATGAAAGGCTTTATGTCGAGGAGAGTGCTCTCCGCAGAAGAGCAAGGTCTGTTTGCGCGGGCTTTTCCGGAAGAGGGGGCTTATCTGTCCGGCCATTTGCAAGGGGCGCTGCCTGCCATTTCGCTTGCCAGTCCATCTGCGCTATTAACCGCTTACTCCAATGATGTCGCTCCGGATATGATGTTTGCCCAGCAAGTCTATGGTTATGGAAGGCCCGGCGATACGCTGCTGGGCCTCACTACCTCCGGCAATTCGCCGAATGTCATTCGCGCGCTGCAGGTCGCGAAGGTTAAAGGGGTGCAGACGATCGGTCTTACCGGGAAAACGGGCGGGAGAATGAAAGAGCTGTGCGACGTGACCATTCGCGTGCCCAGCGATAGCACGCCTGTCGTTCAAGAGTGGCATCTTCCGATCTATCATGCTTTGTGCATGATGCTCGAGAAGGAGTTTTTTTCGGTATGAGGCTGCTGGCGGGAATGGACATTGGGGAACCAAGTGCGCGGTCAGTATTCGGCTAACGGGAGCGGGAACGACGTATGCCGCAGTCAAACCGGACTGGCCGAACGGATCCGACTTCGGCGACGCGATATTCGCGGATCCCGCGTCGGCATACAATCCGTTCGCCATTCTTGGCAATCAGTACTTGCGCATTCGCTCGACCAAAACGCCGACCGGGTATGTCGATCCGCAAGGCTGGGGGCGTACGCATTTTGGTGGATTGTTGTCTTCCGTCCGATTGGATGGAACGGGGATCGCCGCCACGAACGGATATTTTGAGCCGCGCATTCTGATGCCGAACGGAAAAGGCGCATGGCCTGCCTTCTGGCTCATGTCGAAGAACAGCACCGGCCCCTCGCATGTCTCCTCTACCGCGGAGCTGGATACGGTAGAAGCTTACGGACACGCTTCGACGGGCGCGTGCAGCTCCGTTCATTGGTGGGGAGTCAGTCCGGAGACGCATCAGACCAATTGCTCGGAATCCAACTTTGCTTACGGGGATAATGCTTCGACATGGCACACGTACGGCACGAAGGTAACGCCGACGACGATCTATTTCTACATTGATAACGTTCAGGTATGGAGCCAGCCTTCGTTCTCCCAAGCGTGCACGCCGCTTTACTTCATGCTGAATCTTGCGCTTGGCGGCGGTTGGCCGACCGATCTGGCCAAGTATAACGATCAGATCGACATGTATGTCGATTACGTGAGGGTGTTCCAGTAACGCGATTGAGCTGTAGGGCAGCTGCCGAATTCGGCGGTTGCCCTTTTTAATTTGCAGCGCCGGATTCGTTGCATGGGTAAAGGCATAGGAATGCCATATTTTTTAGAGCATTGCCTTATATAACTTGCGGGTGCGTTTTGTTACAATGAACGAAAATTGGAAGCAAGCGGTATCGCTCCAGGTTTCATGGATTACATACGGAAGAGGTGTACAGGAATGGATTTTCTGAAGGTTGACGGACGGCGGATCGTCGACAGCCGCGGCTCCGAAGTGCGGCTGCGCGGATTTTCGTTCGCAAGCTGGTTGAATTTGGAGAACTTCATCATCGGCATGCCGGGGCACGAATCGGGCTTGCGGCAAGCGGTCGAACGCGTGCTCGGACCGGAGCTCGGGATGTTTTTTTTTACGAGTTTTATGAACCATTTCATCAGCGAGAACGATTTCCGGTTCATCCGGAGCCTGGGGTGCAATCTGGTCCGTATCCCGTTCAACTATCGGCATTTCGAGAAGGATGACGAGCCTTTCGCCTACTTGTCCGAAGGGTTCGCGTGGCTTGACAAAGCCATCGGTTGGGCGCGCGATAACGGCATTTATTTGATTCTTGATCTGCATGCCGCTCAAGGCGGGCAAAATCCGAATTTCCATTCGGATAACATAAGCGGGACGGCAGGCTTCTGGGAGCACCGGTCGCATCGGGAGCGCGCTGCCGCGCTATGGCGGGAAATCGCGCGCCGCTATCGCGATGAGCCCGTCATTGCCGGTTACGATCTGTTGAACGAGCCGATCACGCCGAACCTCGACCAGCTTAACGAGTTTTACCGCGAGTCGATCCGGGCGATCCGCGAAGTGGATACTCGGCATATCGTGTTTATCGAAGGCGACGGCTACTCGTCCCGGTTCGAGGGGATCGAAAAGCCGTTTGACGGGAATGCGGTATACAGCTTGCATTTATATTCCGACTGCGGAATGGGGAATATGGAGTATCCCGGGAAGGACAGACACGGTCAATACTGGGACCGGGAGGCGCTGAGTCGGTTATATATCGAGCGAACCGACTTCATGCGGAAAAACGGGGTGCCCAACTGGTTCGGGGAGACAAGCGCGACGTTCCCGTCGACGGTCTCGGAAGCGTCGCGGCTGCGCTTTCTCGAAGATATCCTCTCGATCGCCGAAGAGCAGGGAGACTCCTGGACGTTCGGCATTTACAAGGATCTCGGCAAAACCGGCATCGTCTATGTCGATCCCGAATCGGAATGGGCGCGGCGCATCGCTCCGGTCAGCCGCGCCATTGATGCGCTGAACTGCAATCCGTTCGCGGACAATTCGGACGAGACTGCATGGATCGGCTTATGCCGCGCCCTCGGCACGCATTTCCACGAAGTAACCGACGGTCTGGATGGGGCTCCGACGGCGGAGGAGCTGAACCGAACCCTATTGTTCTATCTGAGCGAATGCATCGCGCCGGTTCAGCTTCAAGTTCCGTTTGCCAAACAGTTCGTCGGACTGAGCGAGGAAGGAATCGACGGCATCATGCAGTCGTTTGCGCTGCGGAATTGCCTCCAACGCGGCGGCTGGGTCGATATTGTGAGGAAAACGACCGAATAGGCCGTTCTTTGAGTTCCAAAGGAGGATGGGAAGAGGATGCAGGAGAGACGGTCCGCGGCGGCGATCTTTCTTGTTCAACAGTACATTCAGGAGCACTTGGGCGACGATTTGTCGTTGACTTTGCAGACAAAATGTATTTCAATCCGAAGTATTTTTCCAGACTCTTTCACCAAGTGACGGGTTCCTATTTGTCCGACTATATTCACGAGCGCCGGCTGTCGAGGGCCAAGGAGATGCTGGGGTATCCCCAGTATAAGGTTCATGAGGTCGCCGCCGCCATCGGATGTCATTCGGCTTCAATACGGCGTAAAACTTTTGGAGGAAGGCTCAGCGTAAAATCGCGGGAGAGGTGCCGGGCGACAAGAACATTATCTCATTAAAGGCCGCGAATATTGCGGCTTTTTGTTTTTTATGAGATCAAGTTCTTGTCAAAACCAAATGACAAGAACTTGATCCCATTACCGAAATTGACAAGAACTTGATCCCATTCCCGCGAACAGCTTAGAATTCGCATTAATGAAGCATCAAGCGAGAAATAACGTCTGCGCTACGTTGAACTCCCTCGGTAAAATGTAGTTTTCTCACGAATGCTCGCTTATTTACAGGATCTCTCCAATGGAAAAAATGGCTACCCGGATAGAAGAGGGGACGTACTGTCAAGTTTGGCAACCGAAGCGCATGGGAACAGAAGGGGCGAGTTTTCGCTCCTTTTTGTACTGCTCTGTTGCACGCTGCTCCACGAGGGCATGCCGAAGCCTTGGTCGGCCACGTTTGCTGATGGACATTTGGCCCTTCCATTTGCCTGAACTCGCTTCAGCGAGATTAAGGGCGGCATGTCGCAGCAATGCATTGCCGTGTGAATAGCCGCTGAGGTTGCCAGCTTCACCCAGAATGCCGGCGGCAGACAAGATGCTCATGCCCTTGATGGCCAGCAGCGGCTTGGCTAGTGGGATCCGGGCCAGAGTAGCCGCCACTTCACCTTCGATGACCTGCAGCTGCTCCGTAGCCAGATCGTATTCGGCAAGTAACTGTTGTAGATAAAGCTTGTAGGCTTTCTTGGCATGTTTGGCGCCAACTGAGCGCGCTGCTAGAGCTAGTAGTTCACCAGCTCTTCGTTCACCGCTGTGCCGCTTCATGACCGTTTTCCAACCGTCGACGACTTGACGAAACGTGAGTTTTTGAAGATCGGCAGGCGTAGGAAAGAGACGCAAGGTTGCTAGCGATCTGGAGCCCATGAGGTGTTTGTAAACCTGCCGCAGCTCGGGGAAGACAATGTCGACCCAGCGGTGAATCTGGTTCTTGACGCTGACGAGACGATGGACAATGGTCTCCCGGTTCGCCATGAGGACGCGGAGTTCCATGAACACTTCACTGTTTTCTTTAATGATGGTGTAGTAGCCGTTCTTCACCATGTCGGCGATAACAAAGGCATCTTTGATGTCACTTTTGGATGGGGAATTGTCGCGGTTTTCTTTGTTCTTTTTGATGAGATGAGGGTTTACCAGCACGACCTCGAGTTTGCGGTCTTTGAGCCAGGCAGCGAGGCTGTGCCAATAATGGCCGGTTGGTTCCATGTCGATGATGGTGTCGTTTAGTGTGTACGTTTCCTGCAGATCTTTCATCCACTGCAGCAGTAGGCTGAAGCCGGCATCGTCGTTGGAGAAGTGAAGCGGAGCGCCAAGCAGAATGCCACGGAAGTTGACGGCACGTGCAACGTGCGTTTGCTGGGCGATGTCGATGCCGACGACAAGGTGTTGGGTTGAAATGCGTTCGAGGAGTTGGCTTGAGCTTTAAACTTCAAGATAGAGCGACCTCCTTATGATGGCTAAAGGGCTATGACCAGTGACTAACCCATCGTACCGGAGGCGCTCGTTTTTGTGCAAAGCGCAAAATTAACGCCCTACAGGAATCCTAACGGGAGACGATAGTTGAACAAAGGAAACAAACGAGGCTGCCGCGAATATGTACGGCAGCCTCGTTAAGCTAAAAGGTACGCGGTGCCGGACGTGCCTCGTAATCACTTTAGTTTAAATTGTGACTCGCAGTAGAAGAAACGGACTAGCGTAATGTCGAACGCTAGTCCGTTTCTATATGCTCATTTTTCTCCTTACTGAGCTGCTTTCGCTCAACATGGGCCACTCCCCATTGATGTAAGGTTTCCAAAATCGGAGACAGGCTCATGCCGTATTCCGTGATGGAGTATTCCACTTTCGGCGGGATTTGCGGATAGACGACTCGTTTAACGATCTCTTCCTCTTCCAATTCACGCAGATGGAGCGTAAGCATCCTTTGAGTGATGTCGGGCAGCAATCTTCTTAGCTCATTGAACCGCAAAGTTTTACCTTGAAGTAAATGATAAAGAATAATCGGCTTCCATTTGCCGACGATCGAATCCAACGCCACAACAAATTGACATTGGAGAGGGTTCTTTTTCATACGTAGGCCTCCGAAACAGTATCTTTTTTAATACTATACCACATTATTGTGCCTACTTAAAATAAGTAAGTATATATAATATGATTATCCTTGGAAGTATAAAATGCTGATTACAGAAGGGAAGTTTTAATTCATGGCAATCGTATTGTACATTACCGCTCACCCTCTCGATCCCCAATCATCCTACAGCCTCGCGGTAGGCAAAGAGTTTATTGAAGCGTATAGCGAGGCGAATCCAGGAGATGAAGTTGTTCATTTGGATCTGTACAAAGAGAATATTCCGCAATTTGATGCTGATGTTTTAAGAGGTTGGGAAAAGCTACGATCGGGATCATCCTTCGATCAACTGACTGATGGTGAAAAGTCAAAAGTGGCTCGTCTTGAGGCGATTGTTGATCAATTCGTGGCTGCTGATAAGTACGTATATGTTTCCCCGATGTGGAATTTCTCGATTCCACCGGTTTTGAAAACATACACTGATGCGACTTCAATTCCGGGCAAGACTTTTAGATATACTGAATACGGCCCTGAAGGTCTGTTGACCGGTAAGAAAGTCTTACACATTCAAGCTAGTGGTTCTGTTTATTCGGAAGGTCCTTTATCTCCACTGGAAATGGGATACAGTTATTTGAAAAAGGTTTTACAGTTCTATGGGATTCAATCAATTGAGGCAATTTTTGTTGAAGGAACGGCATTAAAATCACAAGAGCAAGCGCCAGCTATTAAAGAAAAAGCAATTGCACAAGCTAAGGAAGCTGCCAAAAGTTTCTAATAAGGGGCCGCTCTCAAACCGGGTTCCATAAGAGCAACTCTATCAAAAGTGCAGTAATGCTGGGAAGTTGATTCCAACTACGTAGTGGCCTGTGGGCTCGAAACCAACTATGACGCAGTTAAGTTTGTGAGTTTGTATAGATCTGAATCCAATGTATTAAACAGCATTGCAGCTTCTGCACTGAGCGTGCCTGATCGGAAGGACCGATTTCAATTGGGGCGCCAGCTGCTTCTTGCGATGGTCAGCATGATCATTCCCACAATGTGAGATAGGTCCGCAGGGCTAGCGAGAATTCTAGTTTTGACCGGTAGGCCCGGCAGTTTTCTAAGGTCGGATACTATGGTCATTCTACGGTCGGCATGAAGCTGAAGAGAGCAGATCTGGCCGCGTTCCTTTACGGTCAACTGGTTGACACGAGATTTAACCGGCAAGCTCCCGCTGTCAGCAGCGGGCCGAAAAAAAACGTCTGATCGCCGAAGCGGTTCGAGCTTCGGCACGAGCGTTTATCCGTGATAGTCGGTTCTTTGGATAACGACGAGGCGATCGAGCGCGCGATCTTAGGAGCCGACGCAGTTGCGGAATTGGTCGGTATCATCAGTGAAAATTAACGCTCTACAGGAATCCTAACGGGGAACGATAGTTGAATGGAGACGCAACGGCAGCCGGTCAGACAATCGGCTGCCGATTCCATTGAATACGAAATGGCAGGATAGTTTAAGATTATTCAAACGGTGAACCGTAGCATTAGTAACGGCAAGTTTTTGCGCGAAAAGGTCACGGCTAACTTTAGAACTTAATAATCACGTTACCTTTTTTACGTTCGGTCTCTACATATCTGTGGGCATCCGGCAGGAGTTCCAAAGGATAACGACGATCAATCACCGCGTTCAGCGTTCCATTTCTTGCGAGTTCCAAGAGAAACGCCAAGTTCTCTTTGTTTTGCATAAGTCCGGCTGTTGCAAAAACAGCCCGTTTACCCTTAAACAGGGAAGTCCACATCATCTGTAGAATGATAGACAGCTTGGGTACGGTAGTCAGATAAATTCCCTTGGTCGTAAGTACACGCTTGCATGCCGAGAAGGAACGTTTGCCTACAGCATCAAAAACGACATCATAGGCTTTGTCCGACTTCGTGAAATCCTCCTGGGTATAATCAATAATGAAATCTGCACCTGCTTTTCTTACCAGACTTTCGTTGCCGGCAGAGCAAACACCAGTTACTTCAGCGTCATAGTATTTGGCTAATTGCACAGCGTAGATTCCGACAGCCCCCGAGGCACCATTGATCAGCACCTTTTGTCCCTTCCGCAACTTTGCCTTATCTCTTAGAAACGTCAACGCGGTTGCACCGCCGTCACAGATGGCGACGGCTTCTTCAAAGGTGATGTTGTCCGGTATTAACGCTAGGGGGCACTCTTCGGAAAGGCACTTGTAGTCGGCATGTGCACCAAAGGTTTTGACGCTCATCCCCAATACGCGATCCCCTGCTTTAAAACGGGTTACTTCTTTACCGATCGCTTCGATCTCTCCGGCTAATTCGCATCCTCTAATTGCATATTTTGGTCTGGACCATCCGTAGATCAATTTAATTATAGCTGGATCGCCCTTGCGAATAGCGCAGTCTGACGGTCCTACTGACGCTGCCTGGATACGTATGATAATTTCCTTGTCTCTTGGCGACGGTTTAGCTATTTCTTGCGGGACAATCACTTCAGGTGGACCATACGAGATTTGGATCATGGCTCTCATGGGTTCTCTCCTATTCTTTAGTTTGCTATTTGTAGAATATAACTGCAACGATCCTGTACAAAAGGCTCCCTAACATTAGATAATGAATATGTGTTGAACGGAAGGAGATGAATAGAAGCGGTAATGAAAAACATTTTATACAAGTACATGTCAAGATGGACTTCCCTTAACGAGGAAGATCAGCAAGTCATTGTGGACCAGATCCGTATAGAAGAATTTAAAAAGGGAACCGTTCTTATTAAACAAGGAGATGTCCCCACAAAATGTTATTTCATCTTGAAAGGCTGCGTTAGGCAGTATGCTATCGATGAGGATGGTAGAGAGGTCACATTTAATTTCTACACCGAAGAGCAAGCCATCGCCATTTTTAATCATCACAAACCAGACAAGTCGTCCGATTACACTTTCAAGTGCATGGAAGACTCCGCAATGGTCGTTGGCGACCTGGATATGGAAAAGGACATGTACATCAAACACCCTCAATTGGAGACTATGACCCGTAGGATGATCGAGGAGAACTTTAGTCAGGTCCAAGAGGAATTTGCTGCTTTTATCGCTTCTTCGCCCGAAGAACGCTTTAAGACGCTGCAAATAAAACGCCCATCTCTCATCGACCGGGTACCCCAACATCAATTGTCCAGTTATCTCGGCATTACTCCGGAGTCACTAAGCAGAATTAAGAAGAGAATCTACCAAGACCCCCGCTGATCCGATAACCCTATCCTTGGAATACCCCATGAAAACCCTCCTAAGTTTAAGTAATGATTACATTGTAACTAGAGGGATGTTTACATGCATTGACTTAAGTTAAGAGACGAGCCTGGATATTGGGAACCTGCGTATGTCGTGAGAAAAACGAAAATTGCCTTTACTGACTGCGCGGAGAACCGTATCACTTATATGTGGGAAAGCGTTGAAAGTTGATTCAGCTAACGGGAAACTATAGTTCAATGATCCAGGAGCAGTTTGCCGCCGCGGCAGCTGCTCCTTATTTCATTAAGCTAAAAGCAGTTTAGCGCAACTACTCTCAATTCGTTAACGATAGTCCGGTGAACCATTAGTTTCGTACAAACCTTTAGTATTGTAACTATTTTACATTCCTAACGTCATATATATTATCTTGTAAGAAAGGGAGTGGACAGAATTGAGGAAGGCACTTATTCTGGGTGCTGTCGTGACGACGTTGGCAGTAGGGGGTACAGCGGTGTATGCCCAGGTAAATCAAGGACAAGGAAATCCAGTGATTGGTCACAAGAAATTTACTCAAGTGGAAGCCCGGTACTACCTTAATCTGATGGCCGATGTATTGGCTGGAAAATTACCAGCTTCCGAAATGAGTAAAGCGCGAGATTTTATTCTTGCACATCCAAAAGCGCATCAATCCATTATTGAACGTTACCATATTAAATAGGTATGTATGAGGTCAGGGTTCCCACTTTCCCTATGCTAACGAGACGCTATGGAGAGGTCGAGAAAATAAACATTGAGGATCTAAATTGGGAGAATTGCTCCGCCATTGTAAATGGAAAAGGTTCAAAACAAAGAGAAAATTACTTCACAACAAAGTGTAAAGTATGGTTGAAGAAGTACTTGGCAAGCCGTAAGGATTCGTGTAAGGCCTTATTTGTAACAGACACTAATCCGGTTAAGCGCATGGCCATTCCAACTCTTAGGTGGGCGATAAAGCGGCTGGCAGTTCGCGGACAATCGAGGCAAACGTATACCCTCAATTTCGTCATACTTATGCATGCCGCTATTAGATAATGGGGCACCGTTAGATTTTATTCAAGGAATGCTTGGCCATGAAAAAGCATCGACAGTCACACGATCGGATGCCGTCCATTGAAGTAACGGGGAGAATAGTTTAATAACGACACCAGTTGAACCGATTGAGAAGCGGCCCGAGCAGGTCGCCGATTTGGTGTTATTCCTCGCTTCCGACCAGTCCAGCCATATTACCGGCACGAAGATTTCCATCGACGGAGCCGAGACGCTCTTGTAGGCTACAGGGCCGAATGGCGGCGTTTCAAGATTGAATTCATCTGATAAAGTGCAGGAAAGAAGAAACGGCAGCTAGGCAATTCAATTTGAAACAGGAGCTAATTGTTTTAATGCCATGTTTGCGCTTGTTGGTTTTTTAGCGTCGACAATTGCTGCAGGACGCATTGAAGCTGCCGGTAATAAGGTAAGAACAACTTCAAGAGGTGTATAAGTATGCCTATTATTTCAAGGTTCTGCGCAGGATAGTCGCGCTTTCCCAGGTTATATTATAAATGTTCTCGGCTGCGATCCGGGCACGACACAATTCCTTTGAAGGAGCGATCACAGCATGGGTGTTTTAAGTGGCAACCCAAAAGACGAACCATTGCATTACGGCGAGATTTTCGCAATTTGGGAGGCATCGACGATGGCAAAAGGCCTCGTTTCCTCTTACAACGCACTAAAATTCCACACGGGGGACATGGATCTTCGTGCGATCTTGGAAGACTGCATTCAACAAGCACAATTGGAAATCAGTGAGTTGGACGAGATTTTGATCGCCAACGGCATTACGCCGACTCCTAAGCCGCCGGAACGCCCGGAAGCGAAGCTGGAGGAGATTCCAGTTGGGGCAAGATTCGCCGATCTGGAGATTGCGGCTATTTTATCGACAAATCTGGCCGCCGGCCTAGTTGCCGCTAGTACGGCGATGGGGCTGTCGATTCGTGAAGACGTCGGCGCCTTATTCGGCAAATATCATGTGACCAAAGCCGCTCTCGGCGTAACAATGCTGCGTCTGAGCAAAGAGAAAGGGTGGCTGATACCGCCGCCACTTCAAATCAAGCGTCCGGAAGCCGTAGGCGTATAACGCTGCAACACAAACAGAGGGCAGTCCGTGGAGTGACGGGCTGTCCATATTTCGTTTTTTGCATTGCTACTTTGGTTAATGTTCCGGCCGACGTATCTGAAGTGGAGGAGGAACGAGCCAGCCTTTCTCTTTGCTTATTCCCAGTGCGACTGCAGACGATGCAAGATGGAGGGCGTAGTACTTCGAGAACAACAAGCCGACGTCGATGCGGATCGAACTCCCGGTAATTTGACTGCAAGCTACCAGACCAGCAGCCAGATTCTCGCCAACTGCGACCGCGATTTCTACATCTGAGAAACGGGCGCCGGCTGGAATTTCTTCCAGTCTCACCGACGGGCGCTCCGGTAGGGAAGGCGGGGGCATTATGCCATTATGGACGAGTAGTTCGTCACATTCTTCTGCGGCTTGCCGAGCCTGTTTAACGAGATTGTTCAATAAACGCTTCAAATCATTATCGCCTGCGTGCGATAGGTAGAGCTGATAGGTGGAAATGGTCGTTTTCTTCTTTGCCGAATAGATCCAAATATGAAAGATTTCGCCGTAATGCAGCGGTTGGTCTTTTGGATTCCCCTCATTCAGAATTCCCATTTTTTCGCTCCTTATATTGGCACATTTTACCCCCCCCAGTATAGCCACTTGAGGCCATTTATAGACTTATACAACATGTGTGAAAAAACATCCGTAAGCTCACCTTCGAGGAACGTTAGCTCAACAAACCTCAACAGCAGCTGATCATTACGTGCGGCTGGGAGAGAAGAGAGATGGAACCGCAATAATTCGGCTCAAATTCGAATGCAAGAAAGGGAAACTAACTTGATGTCGGGTGACAAGAACATTATGTCATTAAAGGCAGAATATCGCGGCTTTTTGTATTTATGGGATCAAGTTTTTGTCAAAACCAAATGACAAGAACTTGATCCCATTTCCGAAATTGACAAGAACTTAATCTCATTGCCGACGGTTGGAAGGGATGACTGCAACGATCAACAGGAGAATTCTGTTCCGCTGTCACTTCAGCGACGAAAAATTGATACGAGTAATGTAATGTAACTTACTGCTAACCATTTCGTGTTTGTATTAAACTAAGCCGTAGCTGAGGTTTAGGTAAAAGCTTTATTGAGCGATCAGCTAAATTGGACAGTTAATGCGTAAGAAAGGGAGTGAACAATGAATCAATCCATAATTGAAAATATATGTTTTTGGTCTGGAGCGAAGCAAATGTGCACCAAGATCCTGAATTCAAAAGCTGAGGATGCTCTGCGATTAGAGTGAGCACAATGTCAATGGATGTAACCTGGAACATCACACGGAGGAATAATCATGGGTAAATTAGATGGTAAAGTAGCAGTCGTAACAGGTGGTACGAGCGGTATCGGTCTTCAAGCAGCGAAGCAATTCGCACAAGAAGGTGCTCATGTCTATATCACGGGACGCAGGCAAGCGGAGCTTGATGAAGCAGTAAAACAAATCGGGAACAATGTAACCGGCGTGCAAGGAGACATTTCCAATCTGGAAGATCTGGATAAGCTCTATGCGACGGTAAAGAAGCAAAGCGGGCATTTGGATATTCTCTTCGCGAATGCAGGGCTTGGACATATGCAGCCATTGGGTGAAATTACGGAAGAAATTTATTATAAAACGTTTGATGTTAACGTGAAAGGCACGATTTTCACTGTTCAAAAAGCTCTTGCATTGTTTCCGGATAAAGTTGGATCCATCATTCTGACGGGGTCTACTGCGGGTTCGATCGGTGATCCTGCATTCAGCGTCTACGGAGCATCAAAGGCAGCCATTCGGCAGTTGACTCGTAACTGGATCCTTGACCTCAAAGGAACTGGCATTCGTGTAAATGTACTAAGTCCAGGATTCGTTAATACGCCTGCCTATGATTACTTGTTCGGCGAGAATAAGAATGCCGTTCTTGAACATGCGAAAAACATAACGCCTCTAGGCCGAGTGGGAACGGTTGAAGATATTGCCAATGCCGTCATGTACCTTGCTTCAAGTGAAAGTAGTTACGTGAATGGAATTGAGCTATTCGTAGACGGCGGGGTTGCTCAAATTTAATTTTTTAATAAATGAATGGAGGTTTCATAAATGGAGAAATTTGAAGGTAAAGTTGCGGTAATCACTGGAGGGACCAGCGGTATTGGCCTTGCGACAGCGAAACAATTCGTTGCAGAAGGGGCTCATGTGTTCATTACCGGACGCAGACAAAGCGAACTGGATGCGGCTATAAGTGCAATCGGGGAGCGAGTGACAGGCGTACAAGGCGATATCTCCAAACTTGAAGACTTAGACAAGCTATTCGAGACGGTAAAACGAGAGAAAGGGCATTTGGACATCTTGTTCGCCAACGCAGGAGTCGGAACTTTTCTTCCACTCGGTCAAATCACGGAAGAACAATACCGAAGCACGTTTGACGTGAATGTGAAAGGAACCCTGTTCACGGTTCAAAAAGCCCTGCCTCTGTTTCCAAATAACATCGGCTCGATTATCATGACGGGATCTCAGGCAAATTCTGCTGCTTTCAGCGTCTATGGAGCATCTAAAGCTGCGATCAGACAGTTGGCTCGCAATTGGATCCTAGATCTGAAAGGTACAGGCATTCGCGTAAACATCCTAAGTCCCGGAATGGTTCAAACGCCTGCCTATGATCACCTATTTGGAGAGCATGTCGATGCCGTTGTTGAACAAGCCAAAAATATGATTCCATCAGGCAGAGTGGGAACGGTTGAAGAGATGGCCAATGCTGTGATGTTCCTTGCATCTGATGAAAGCAGTTATGTTAATGGCATCGAGTTATTCGTAGATGGCGGTCTAGGTCAGATTTGATGACAGCTATGTAAATGGCGTGGAATTAATCGTTGATGGCTCTTTGATACGATGTCCAAAGAACCTCAAGAACTTGATAACATTCCCGACATAGTTAAACGTCGTCGGAAATTGTCGGGTGACAAGAACATTATCTCATTAAAGGCCGCGAATAACGCGGCTTTTTGTATTTATGGGATCAAGTTCTTGTCAAAACCAAATGACAAGAACTTGATCCCATTACCGAGATTGACAAGAACTTGATCTCATTTGACGCTTCTACTCCAAATGATATCAATGCCTCGGTTAAACTAAATTATGCTGATGACCTTGATTATCCACCAGTGGACTATCACGTTGTTAGAAACGGCGATAATTATAAAGTAAAAAAACAATTTTGCGTATTCAGTATGAATTCGGGTTCTCCAACTTATGGTACTGCAAAATGCAGTAATGTAAAGTCTAATAAGACAAGTGTTAGTATTTCTACTTTTAAGTTTCGGGGCTGTTTTTTATTCTCATAAAAACGTATGGATTGTGTTCTGTCGGGTACGATTTCGTCTAGGAGCTATATTACATGCCTTTGAAATGATTGAATCAGATCATTTATTTAGTACAACAATATTAGGGTGATGGTTGCCGCTATGTCCGCGCGCTCATCGTTCGGCAACGACGAGTTGCTGCGTGAATGGACGATGGCCTTATGCAAAATACGAACACGGAACCCTAACATCCGAAACTCCAATTATTCGGAAGTCGTGTATCGTTTAACGCAGATCTGATTATCGAACTACCTCAACCGCGATAGGAGAATTCAAATGAACAAGCATGTCATCAACAAACGTCTCCTGGGAGGCGCCCTGATTGCCTTCTCCCTAGTGCAGGCCGTAGTCCCGTCGACGACGCACGGTCAGGCCGCCGAAGGCCACGCAACAAAATTGGGCATCTTAGCGAAGCTAGAAACAGCATCGCAAGCACCGACTTTTGCAACGATCAAGCAGATCAAGGCAGGCGGACTGAACATGGGTTACGTCGATGAGGGACCGAGGAAGGGACCAGCCGTCATCCTGCTGCATGGCTGGCCCTACGACATCCATAGCTACTTCGAAGTCCTGCCGAGGCTAACGAAAGCCGGCTACCGCGTCATCATTCCCTACGCTCGCGGCTTCGGCACCACAAGTTTCCTCGATCCGGATGCCCAACGTAACGCAGAGCCGGCCGCTTTGGCGTCCGACGTCGTGGCACTGATGGATGCTCTGAAAATCGACAAAGCCATCCTGGGCGGCTATGACTGGGGTGCCCGCAGCGCCGACATCGTGGCAGCCCTATGGCCAGAGCGGGTAAAGGGATTAGTAGCGGTCAGTGGTTACCTAATCAGCGGCCAAGAAGCCGGCAAGCGACCATTGCCGCCGGAGGCCGAACAGCAATGGTGGTACCAATTCTATTTCGCCACAGAACGCGGGCGCGAGGGGTATCAGAAGAATCTTCATGATTTCGCTAAGCTGATCTGGAAAAATGCATCGCCGAAGTGGAACTTCGATGACCGCGTGTTCGAACGCAGCGCCGAAGCACTCAAGAATCCGGATCAAGTCCCCATCACGATTAGTAATTACCGATGGCGCCTTGGTCTCATTCCGGGCGAACCCCGCTATGCGGCATTGGAAGCACGCCTGGCCGAATCGCCGCCAATCACGGTGCCGACCATCACCATGGAAGGCGATGCCAATGGCGCTCCCCATCCGGCGGCCGCTGACTACGCAAAGTACTTCACCGGTAAGTACAAGCATGTGATCGTTCGCGGCGGTATCGGCCACAACTTGCCGCAGGAGGCGCCGGAAGCATTTGCCGATGCGATCATCGAAGTCGACCATTTATAACGCGCTGAATTAAAGCTTGAGGAATTGGTATTATCCCCTTCAAGTAGACACTCAAAAAAAACCTTCATGTTATCATGGAGGTTTGAGTGCCACTTGGAGGGGATATTTTTATGGCTAAAGAGGGACAAACATTTCAGTCCTACACTGATGAATTCAAGCTGAAGGCGGTCAAAGCGTATGTTGAGGGCTCAGCGAGTTACAAGGTCATTTCTGAACAAGAAGGAATCCGTAACTGTTCCCAACTGAAAGTTTAGGTGAAGAAATGGCAAAACGGGGAGCCATTCCATGAGCGGAAAGGCAACGAGTTTAATCCACTGAAGAGGCGTCCTCGCACCGTCTTTGGCAGCGTCGAGGAAGAATGAGACTACTTGAAGGCGCAGGTGAATTACTTAAAAAAGCGGTATCCAAATCTAATCAAGGAGGAGCACTGGCCAACGAAAGAACTACGAAATAATTGTCGGATGACAAGAACATTATGTCATTAATGGCCGCGAAAATCGCGGCTTTTTGTATTTATGGGATCAAGTTCTTGTCAAAACCAATTGACAAGAACTTGATCCCATTACCGAGATTGACAAGAACTTGATCTCATTCCCGAACAGAGAACCATAAGCGCATACATCGCTTGATGAAGATGCAGGGAATCCAGTCAGTCATTCGTAGAAAGAGAAAGAAATACGCCCCTACAACCGCTTAATTGATTTTATTTATTTCGACTGTCTACTTGACGGGGTGCTGATCAACGCCAGCAGCCGCCCCTCATCCGCTAACCGCCGCTTAGACGGGTCCGTTCTAGCGTCCGCTTAAGCCTCCGCCGTTCATGCACGGTCCGACCCGATCCGCATCGGCAACGAACATTCGACGAAAGAGAGGGTTCAGCATGCACAAAACATTGACGGCAGCCCATACGGGCTGCGGCGTTTACCCCGACAATACGTTGGCGTCGTTCCGCGAGGCCGCCGAGAGCGGAGCAGCAAATCGCGGAAGTGGACGTCCATGTCGCAAGGGGAGGCACGCCGGTCCTGCTGCATGACGATTCGCCTTACCTGCGCGAGTACTGTTACGAGCAGTTGAATGATCTTGCTGTCAGGACATTGCTTAGTCCCGCGTATGCCGAACACGAAATCGTAACGTTAGAGCAGCTCTTGCGCGTATCGGAATGGATGAACATGCTGCTTAATTTGGATTTGAAATCGGCTGCCGCCATCGAACCCGCCGCCGAGCTCGTGCGCCGTTTCGGCGCGCAGAATCGAATCTTCTTCACGGGGACGACCGATTCCATGACGGAGCGCTTCCCGGATATCAACGTGATGTTCAATACGCCGGACGCATTGCACCTCGGACAGCGGCAGCGCTATGACGAATTTGCGGACGCCGTCTGCCGGGAGGCGCAATTAGGCGGCTATAGGGGGTTGAACATGGAGGCGTCGACCTGCCGCCAAGTGGTGGTCGATCGCGCCCATGCCGCGGGACTGCTCGTGTGGGCGTATACCGTGAACGAACGCAGCGAGATGGAGCGGCTGCTCGCCATGGGCGTGGACGCGATCACGACGCGTAAACCGGAGCGATTGTTAAAAATTATTGAAGCTTCAAAAAACGTCTAGCTTTCTGCCGGAAGAGTTGCTATAATCTTGCCATGAAAGTGCTTACTTTTCCAATTCGTTTAGGGAAAGTAAATTTTTTTGAACCAATCTGGAATCGTTACCAGAGGAGGGTCAAATGGCAACGGTTCGAACGACCATTTCCACGAAGAGAAGGTGATTTCCGACTCATGGCGCAAACGACAACTCCGCAACCGAAAGCGAGAAAGAGCGGCACTGCCCTGCGGAAAAGGATTATTCAGCATCGTTACTTGTACTTCATGCTATTGCCTTGCCTCGTATTCTTCATCGTGTTCTCGTATATTCCCATGGGCGGCCTGCTGCTGGCGTTCAAGGAATACAAATTCAACAAAGGCATTCTCGGAAGTCCTTGGGTCGGTTTCGACTATTTCAAAACCTTCTTCAATTCGTACCAAAGCAGGGATCTGATCGAGAATACGCTCATTATCAGCAGCATGAAGCTGTTCCTCTACTTGCCGTTTCCGATCGTGCTCGCGCTCATGTTCAACGAGGTCCGCAACAAATGGTTCAAAAACATCTCGCAGAGCGTGCTCTACCTGCCGCATTTTCTGTCCTGGGTCATCGTCGTCGGCTTGGTCCAACGGGTGCTTGCCCCGGATACGGGCCTGCTCAACCAAGTCATCACGAATATGGGCGGCGACGGAAGCACCTTCTTCATGATGGATCCGAAATACTTCTACCAAATCATGTTCGGCAGTCATCTCTGGAAGTCGATCGGCTGGGACTCGATCATCTATATGGCAGCGATTTCAGGCGTGAATCCCGATATGTACGAAGCGGCCAAGATCGATGGAGCCGGCAAGTTCAGGGAGATATGGAACATCACGCTCCCGTCCATCATGCCGACAGTCGTCATCTTGTTCATCCTCTCGCTCGGCAACATTTTGTCCGCCGGCTTCGACCAACTGTACTTGCTCCGCACGCCGGGCAACATGCAGCTCTCCGATATTCTGGATACGTACATCATTCGCGTCGGCTTACAGGGCGGTCAGTACGGATACGCAACCGCCGTCGGCATGCTTCAAGGTTTGATCGGCTTGATCCTGGTCGTCGTCGCCAACCGGATTTCGCGCAAAGTTTCCGAAACTTCTTTGTGGTAACGCTACCACAATAACGCATCCCAACCCGCAACGAACGGCATCCCAATCAATGGTGGAAACGTCGACAGACGTATTCATAAAACATGTAAAGGGGAAAAAGCATGAGCAGAAAATGGACGAAGTTGTTAGCGATTCCTTTACTGGCAGCCATGATGATCACAGGTTGCTCCAGCAATAACAACACCAACACCGGAACAGACACGAACGCCGAGGGCGGCAATTCCGGTGCTACGAATGCCAATGCTACGAATGCATCCGAAGGAAAGCCGGCAACATGGATTGCGGACCGCAAGATCAAAGGGCTTGTGTTCATGGGAACCGACGACTACACGGAAGAAATGAACCCCGAGATCAAAGCGAAAATCAAAGAAATGACCGGCATCGACTTCGAGATCGAAATCATGAAAGCCGAGCATTCCATCGACGGCTTGATCGCGGGCCTTGCGGCTAACGATCTGCCGGATTTCGTAGCCTTCTACCTCAACAACAGCGGCCGGCCCGAAATGCCCGTCGTGCTGAAGGCGGCCCGCGAAAGCATGTTTACCGATTTGACGCCGTACTTCAAAGATTCCAAAGTGTACAGCAAATATTTGCAGGACGACTACCTGCCGATCGATACGAAGTTCGGCGTCATGTTCCGTCCCGAGTTCCAAGGCTCCGCTTATTTCGCGCACATGAATATCCAACGGACGGGCGGCCAGGTTACCTGGAAAGGCGTCGGCGGTCCTTACATCCGCAAAGATATCGTTGACGCGCTCGGCATCGATCCGCGCACGATCACGTCCACGGATCAGCTGTACGAGCTTGCCAAGAAGATCAAAGCCGGCAATTTCACGGACAAGAACGGCAGCCCGGTTATGCCGATCGGCCCTTCTTATTGGGGCGGCAAGGAAGTAGGCGCATTGTTCAACGATCTGGAGTGGGGCGCGGACGACCAACGGATCAAACAAACGAAGGACGGCAAAGTCCTGCATGAAGCGCAAACGGACTATGCGATGAAGAAAGTGGAATACGTGCAAAAGCTGCTCAAAGAAAAACTGATCCATCCGGAGTTCTTCACCATGGACGAAAGCCGCGCGACGGAAGGCGCCTTGAACGGCTCGTGGGCGATCATTGCCGATACGCACAGCTACCAAGAATACAACCAAGACATGCATTACGTTCCGCTCGGTCCGATCAACCAAGCAGACGGCCCTTATCAAATGCAAATTTCTTATAAATCCGGCTACTCCGCTTGGGCGATTCCGGCAACGACGAAGAAACCGGAAGAGGTCGTCAAATTCGCCGACTTCCTCGCAAGCCGCGAAGGCAAGCTGCTTTGGAAATACGGCTTGGAAGGCCGCGACTACACGCTCGACG
Source organism: Paenibacillus sacheonensis (assembly GCF_009909195.1). Lineage (GTDB taxonomy): Bacteria > Bacillota > Bacilli > Paenibacillales > Paenibacillaceae > Paenibacillus_Z > Paenibacillus_Z sacheonensis. The sequence goes on along the minus strand of NZ_JAAAMU010000002.1, from coordinate 503,747 downwards.
ACAAAGGCAACCCGATCGTGAAGCAAGAAGTCATCGATCTGAAAGCGAAAGATCCGAACGCCGCGAAGAAGCTCGGTTTCGGGGGCGTCGGCAACAACTGGGGCGATATTCTCGGCAGCACGGACAACGACAACATGGCCGATTTCGGTGAAGAGAACTATGGCGACAACGCAAGCTCGGGCTTGTTCCCGGCCGTGGAGAAAATCGCGACGTTCTGGGATTTCGACAAGAAAGTCAAGGAAGGCGTCGTTTCCGATGCGTACCAGCCGACCGCGTTTATCGGAGAGTTCGACCGGGGCACGGATTTGAAAGCGGCGTTCGATAACTATAACGACAGCTTGATCCAAGCCTACTATGCGAAGAGCCCCGATGCCGCGAAGAAGATTTTGGACAATGCCTTGAAACAAATGGAAGCTGCCGGCTTGGACGACTACTTGAAGCTGCTGGCGGACAAGAATGCCGATCCGAAAACGAAAGTGAAGCTGTAGACGGTTCGGCCGAACAACAGGCTTGGCAATCGCGCTTAACAACCGCGAATAAAGACCGCGAATAGCAGTCCGATGCCGGATGGTCAGGCGGTTTTATCCGCAACCCGGATAAACCGCCTTTCCGTTTGGGCGGCCGCTTACGATAACGGCGTCTATTCGAGGGCAGGAGGAGGGAGCAAGCAGTGAACGAATTTTATAAGGTGAGCACCGGTGAACGCATTATCCGCATCGTCAATTATACGCTGATCGTCTTGTTGTGCTTATCGATTATTCTTCCTTTCCTGAACATCTTCGCGCTCGCGTTCAATCCCGGCAAAGACGCGGAAAGAGGCGGCATTTATTTCTGGCCCCGCATCTGGTCGATTGAAAACTTCAATAAAGTTTTCGAAGCATCCAACATCGCCTCCGCGTTCGGCATTTCCGTCTTCCGTACCGTCGTCGGCACGATCTCGAGCGTGTTCTTGACGGCGATGGCCGCGTACGCGCTGAAGAGCAAGACGATTCCGGGCGGAAAGTTCTTCATGATGCTCATTTTCTTCACGATGCTGTTCGGCGGCGGAATTATCCCGTACTATATGCTGCTGAAGTCGATTCATCTGACGAACAACATTTGGGTATACGTAATCCCGAGTCTGTACAGCGCATGGAATTTGATCATCATCCGCACCTTCTTCACGCAGATTCATCCGAGCTTGGAAGAATCCGCCCGCATCGACGGCTACAACGACTTTGCGATCTTCATGCGCATCATCATGCCGCTCAGCCGGCCGGTCATCGCGGTTATCGGCTTGTTCAATGCCGTCGGCCACTGGAACGACTGGTTTACCGGCGCGTTCTTCGTCCGCAAGGCCAGCCTGCGCCCCTTGTCGACGCTGCTCCAAGAAATGCTGACGAGCGCGGAAGCGATGCGCGACACGCTGAATCAAGCGGCGGGGACGACCAAATACGAGCTGCTCGACAAAATCCAAATTACCGGCAATTCGCTCAAGATGGCCACGATCATCGTCGTCGTCGCGCCGATTATTATCATCTATCCGTTCGTGCAGCGGTATTTCGCCAAAGGCATTATGATCGGTTCCATGAAAGAATAACGCGGGGGAGGAAGAAGGACGGATGAGAATCTTGAACAGCTACACGGAGACCGGCAAATGGTGGAGGGGGAGCTTTCACAACCATACGACCAACAGCGACGGCTGGTTTCCGCTGGAGACCGTTTACAAGATGTACGGGGGCTACGATTTTCTGGGCATATCCGATCATGATAAAATAACGAAGCACGAAGGCAAGCGGGAAATTCCAACCGTGTTCGACGCGATCGAAGTGAGCAGCCGGCAAACGCATATGCTGCTCGTCTCGCCGCCGCTTGCGCTGCTGGACGGTTACAGCAACGAATTTACCATCGCGAATTATCAGCGGTTGACGGATATGACGATCGATAACGGCGGGTTTGCCGTTCTTGTTCATCCGAACCGCTTTTTCTCGAATTATTGGACGCTGGACGGCATGATGAAGATGGAGCGTTATATCGGCGTCGAAGTGTATAACGGCGACGGCAATCCGGAGTACGATATCGCGTTCGACAAATGGGATGCGCTGCTGTCCGCGGGGCGCAGGGTCTGGGGGTTCGGCAACGACGACTCGCATGTGTACGGGCAAGAGAAACGGGCTTGGAACATGGTGCAGGCCGAGGCGAATACGAACGAAGCGATTACCGAAGCGATCAAGAACGGAAATTTCTATGTTTCGACCGGGTATGGATTCGATGCGATTCGCACGGAAGGCGACACGATCGTCGTCGACCTCCGCTCGAATGCGCTGCTGGATAAAATGTACAAATACGTGACGTTCTTCGGCAAGGACGGCGAAGTGCTGCAAGAAACGACCGGCCGGATCAGCCAGGCGAGCTACGTCTGCCGGGGAGACGAAGGCTACGTGCGCATCGCGGCGTATCTGGAAGGCGGTTATGCGGCCTTTTCCCAGCCGTTGTTCGTGGAAGACGGGGATTAATTGCCGAACAGACAGGAATTTCCTTATTCGCGACGAAGTGTTAAGAACTTGTAATGAACGAAGCGTCGCGACGAACCGCCTTTAATCCGCTTGGAAACCTAAATAAGAGGGTGAGTAATGTGCAGCCAAAAATAAAAGACGTGGCGCGCCTGGCGGGCGTTTCGGTTACGACCGTTTCCCGCGTGTTAAACGGCGAGAAATATGTCAAGGACGATCTCAAGCACAAAGTGAATCTCGCGATCGAGGAATTGGGATACGCTCCAAGCCATATTGCCCGTAGTTTGGTGCGCAACAAAACCAACCTCATCGGCGTGATTGTTCCCGACATCACCTCCAGCTTCTATGCGACCATTCTGAGCAGCATCGAGGAAGCGGCGAGCGCGAACGATTATAATCTGCTCGTCTGCAACATCAGCGAAGACATCGATAAAGAGTTCAAGTATTTGCACGTGTTCCAAGAGATGCGCGTGGAAGGCATTATCATCATGCACGAGAAAATCAACGTAGAGATTCGCGGCTTCATCCATAAGATGAAGATCCCCGTTATTTTCTCCAGCGTCAAGCCGATGGACCAGCAATTCGTATCCGTCATCGTCGACGATTATCAAGCGGCTTACGACGCGACGGTGTATTTGATCGAGCTTGGGCATGAAGCGATCGGGTTTATCGGCGGCGACATGCGGGACATCACGTCGGGGCAGAACCGCTACAGCGGCTATCGCAACGCGCTTACGGACAGGGGCATTCGAATCGTGCACGAGCATATCCGTTTCGGGGACTACAAAGTGCAGAGCGGCTACGAGCAGATGAAAGAGCTGCTGCGGACCAATCAGCCGCCGACGGCGGTGTTCGCGGTGAGCGACGACATGGCCGTCGGCGCGATGAACTGCATCCGCGACAACAAGCTTAGCGTGCCCGAGGATATTTCGATCATGGGCTTCGACGGCAGCCAGCTCACCGAGCTGACCCGACCGACGCTGACGTCCATGGAACAGCCCATCCACGAGATGGGCAAAGTCACGATGCGCACCCTGCTGAACCAAGTCGAGTCCGGCGAAGTGCCGACCGGGGACATCATACTCGAACACCGCTTGGTCGCGCGCGAAAGCTGCAGGGCGCGGGATCTATAGGTCACAAGAAAGTCCGGTGACAGGCGACCGGCGGGCGGAATGGATTCGGAAGCCGGTTTTCTTGCGAGAACCTTGAACCCTTACCGACCGCAGGTCATGCTTTTCACTACGCCACGGAGGTGAGGCAGCCATGAAGAAATACGACGCGATTGTGATCGGGGACGCGAACATCGATTTGGTCATTGCCGGCTGCAACGAGCTGCCGGAGCCTGGGCAAGAAGTGCTCGTCCAGAATATGACGATGCATGTAGGCGGCGGAGCCGCATTGTTCAGCATCGCGTTGGCGAAGCTGGGACTTAAGCTCGCCTTTAACGGCATTCTCGGCGAGGATGGGTTCGGACAGCAGGTTCGCGACCGTTTTGCCCAATATGGAATCGATACCAGCTTCATTCGCGGCAGCAGCACCAACACAGGCATCTCCATCGCCATCAATCCGGAGCAGGATCGTTCCTTCATTACTTACCTTGGGTCGAATGCGGAGCTGAGCATGAAGCTGCTGGATATGGAAAGCGTGGCTTCGGCGCGTCACGTGCATTTGACCGGCTATCGGGGCAGACAGAACCATGGGGAATTCATGGAGACGGTTCGGGCCGTGAAGGCCCGAGGCGCGACGACCTCGCTCGATGTCGGCTGGGACGATACCGGGGAATGGTTCACGGGAATCTACGAATTGATGGGCGAAGTGGACGTCTTCTTCATGAACGAGGCGGAGGCCGAGCATTATACGGCTTGTTCGGACGTGAAGGCGATCATTGCCAAATTGTCGGCGCACAGCAACCATTTCATTGTCAAGCTCGGCTCGGCCGGCGCGGTCGCGACCGTGAACGGACAGTCGAAATTCCGTTCCGGCTTCAACGTGCCCGTCGTCGACACGACGGGCGCGGGCGATTCCTTCAATGCGGGCTACATCTATGGCCTTCTGACCGGAAAAGAGACGGAGACGTGTTTGTTGTACGGCAATGCATGCGGGGCGTTGTCGGTGACGGAGTCCGGCGGCAGCACGGGAACGCCGGATCGCATGGCGCTCGAGCGGTTCATCGCCGGGCGGGAAGGCAGCACGACGGACAACTGGGAGAACGCGTCTTGTATCTTATCCGGCGGAGGTCAAAACCGATGAAATTCGAAATCCATGCCGAAACGGCCGCGCGAACGTTGATCGTGCCGGTCTTCACGGAAAGCTTGGCGAACATGCCTTCCGAATTGGAAGCGATTAGAACGGCGAAGCTGCTGCCTTACATGGGCGCGCGGCACGCGGTCACCTGGTTCTACGGGGCAAACGGATCGCCCGATTTTCTGTTGATGGGCCTCGGCGACACGGCTGCTTTTACGGTCGCCGTTATGCGCGATGCGGCCGGCAATGCGGGTCGCGCGCTGTATAAGGACGAGCGTTCGGAGGCCGCCGTCTCCTTCGCGGCCCTGTCGGGCGCCGGACCGTTGGAGGAAAGCCAGCCGGCCTTTATGGAGGCTTGGGTAGAAGGCTCGCTGCTCGGCACGTACGTCTTCGATGCCTACAAGTCGACGCGAACGGAACGCCCGGAAATCCTGGTGCGCTTCCCGGTCGAACAGACGGCGGAGCACGCGGAAGCGATCCGGCTGGGACGGCTCAGAGCCGAGAGCACGATGTGGGCGCGCGACCTGACGAACGAGCCGCCGAACTATTTGCGTCCCCGCGATCTGGCGGAACAAACGGCGCGGCGGTTCGCCAATACAGGCGTGCAGATGGCCGTCCATGAAGGCGAAGAGCTGGAGCGCCGCGGGTTTGCCGGTTTAGCCGCCGTAGGCAAGGGAAGTCTTCATCCGCCCGTGTTTCTCGAGCTGCAGTACTGCTCCGACGAGACGAAGCCGCTTGTAGCCTTGATCGGCAAAGGCATTACGTTCGATACCGGCGGCATCAGCCTGAAGCGCGACCATGACATCAGCGATATGCGGATGGACATGGCCGGGGCCGCGGGCGTGCTCGGCGCGCTCGACTTGATCGTGCGGGCCGGCGCGGCCGTCAATGTCGTCGTGCTCGTGCCTGCGGCCGAGAACAGCCCGTCCGATCGCTCGATGCTGCCCGGCGAAGTGATCCGCTACGCGAACGGGCTGACGGTTCAAGTCGGGAACACCGACTCGGAAGGCCGGCTTATTCTGGCGGACGCGCTGCTCTACGCGCACCGGCTCGGGGCGGAGCAAGTCGTCGATATGGCGACTCTCACTTACTCCGTCGTCGGCGCGCTCGGCAAGCAAATCGCCGGCATCTTGGGCGCGGACGGGCTCGTGCAGGCTTTGCGGCAGGCAGGCGAGCCGTTCGGCGAGCGAGTCTGGCAGCTGCCGCTTCATGACGAGTACGAAGCCTACTTGTCCAGCGATTATGCGGATGCGTCCAATATTAGCAGCGGCGACGGCGGCGGAGCCATCATGGCGGCGTTGTTTTTGCGGAAATTCGTCCATCCTTCGTTGTCGTGGGCGCATATCGACATGAACGGGCCGAAGGATAACGCTGCGCCCAAGGGCCAGCTTGCCGCGGGAGCGACAGGCTGGGGGACCCGCCTATTGGCGGCGTATTTGATGAACGGCTCATAACGGCAAAGTCGGTCTGAGCCGCGACAGATGAATCGATTCGACGAAAGAGGCGATCACATGGAACGAAACAAGCTGCGTTTCCGGTCGGACGGAACGTTTACGATCGTGCAATTTACCGATATGCATATTAAAGACGGCATCGACGCCGAGAAGGACGTTCGGACGCTTGCGCTCATGGAGCGCATTATCGCGGAGCAGCGGCCGGATTTGATCGTCCTGACGGGCGACGTCATTTCGAGCTTCGACGTCGAGGACCAAGAAGGGACGTTCCGCCGCGCCGTCGGCGGCGTCGCGCGATCCGGCATTCCGTTCGCCGTCATTTACGGCAATCACGATTCGGAGAAAGGGATTACGCGCGAACGGTTGAACGGAATTTTGACGGAATACGGCAGCAACTTGTCCGTGGACGGGCCCGAAGACATCCATGGCATCGGGAATTACGTGCTTCCCGTAGCGGGTTCCGCGGACGATGCGGATGCGGCGGCGCTTTATTTGTTCGATTCAAATGACTACGCGCCGGAATCCGTCGGCGGCTACGGCTGGATTCATCCCGATCAGGTCCAATGGTACTGCCGCGAATCGCAAGCGCTGAAGGACAAGAACGGCGGCACGCTGCCTGCGCTCGCGTTCTTCCATATTCCGATCCCGGAATACGCGCAGGCATGGCAGGAAGGCCGGGCGGAAGGCATCAAGGGCGAGGACGTCTGCTGTCCCAAATTGAACAGCGGCTTGTTCACGGCCATGCTGGAAATGGGCGACGTGATGGGAACCTTTGCCGGGCATGATCACGATAACGATTACGTCGCCGAATGGCATGGCATCCGGCTGTGCTACGGGCGCGTGACCGGCTGCAACACCTACGGCAGGCTTGCGCGCGGGGCGAGAATCATCACCCTGCAAGAAGGGAAGCGCGAATTCGATACGCGGGTCCGCTGCATCGAGGACTGATTAACTATTGTTCTGGCCACCGTTCTTGGAACGGTGGTTTTTTTGCTGTTGACGACTCGGCGGAGCGGAGATGGAGGCGCAGCCGTCAGGTTACCGGGAACTAGAAAAAAACCAAAGGAGAGTCTGCAGACCCATGGCTGCCCGAGGACTTGCCCGTTCGCGCTGATTCATAGGCGGGTAAGAGCCGGGCCATCGTAACAATCCGGTATGAAAATACCTGCGGATTGGGGTATCGATCGGAGTATCGTGTTATATCGTCCGTTATGAAAACGCTTCATGTCATTCAGCATTCGGCGACGACGTGTTCGTTCATTTTTCAGCCATTCAAGGCGAAGGATACAAATCTTTGGACGAAGGTCAACGTGTTGAGTTCAATGTTGTTAAGGGCCAACGAGGACCTCAAGCTGAGAATGTTGTAAAACTGTAGTACATAAATAAGCCTGGTCTTGACGAATTGTCAGGAACAGGCTTTTATTATTAATTGATCATAAAGTTAGTGAACCTCGCGAAGACGATAGGTGCGGCTGCCGTTGTCCATAGAGGGAGGTTAGTTGAATAATGAAAACGTGAAAGAGGTTGTAGGGATTTCCGAATTCTTCCAGAATATTATACGTATAATGTATATGAGTTAATTTTGGAAAAAGAGGAATACAATGAAGTCAATCGCAATTGTTCTTACATTACTTATCCTCTTAACAGGCTGCTCTAAAGAAAAAGATTATTATGGCGGAATAACGCAAGATAAAGTTCCTGATTTAAATGACTCTAAACTCGAAAATGTCCATGAATTCAAGGGTCACAATGACAATTGGGGAGCAATAATGTATGTTGCTAAATACAAAGGATCGGAAAAAATGTTTACAAGGACCATTGGAATTTACAACGGAAAAGATCCAAAACCAAAAGGTGATTTTAAAATTCTGGTCGATAATATTGCTGGGAGCAGTACGACAACTTTTAAGCAGCCACCTGATGAAGGTATTTATATGTTTCTAACTGGTTCCCCTTCTACTCCCCCAACCTCTGATACAATAGTTACCCTTGTTTTGCAGACAAAAGAAAAATCGGAAAAAATAGAGTTGAAAATGGACTAAACTAACTGGGAACGATAGGTCAACTACGCACGATGGTAGCTGGACATTGTAAAGTAGGCGGTGATAGTTCAATGGTTAATGTTAGGAAGGCAAATGAAGGTGATTTATCAAGAGCGGCTGAATTGTCTGGATTGTGGGTAACTGAAGGGATCACTTACGGTTTGGGAGCAAATACCGAAGAGATTCTAAGGAACTATATCGGGGATTATTTCTGGGTCGCAGAGATAAAGTCTGTAGTAGTAGGATATATAACAGGAACAGTCCATGAAAGCGACGGTTTGGCTGTCATTGAAAAGGTGAGTGTTACCTTGAGGTCGATGAGGTTTACGTTCATCCAGATTATCGGAGCCACAATATCGGGCATGCGATGGTTGATAAGCTGCTCCAATCCGCTGAAAGCAATGGGATAACTCGTTCAACAGTGTATTCCGCAAGTAAGCAATGGCAGAAAATCGTTGGTTTCTACGAAAAGTACAGTTTTAAGATGTGGTTTGTTCAGATGTACCGATAAACGACATGTGATTCGCTAACTGGGAACGATAATTGAATAAAACAAAAAGGATCCGACCGCGGTGGATCCTTTTATACTTCTCTCATTCATCACTTAATCTGAGAACGCAATTGCATTGAAACTTTCCATTCCCACTCGAGTGGCTTCTATCGTACAGAATAGAAACAAGGTATAGATGAGTTCATTTGATGGAGGGTAAGGAACATTGTAATCGGAAGCATTGATTGTGATAACCTGAATAGGGGAGACAGTGTTTCCAGTGCCATAAAGAGCACGAGCGACTGGTATGCCAGTCAGATCTGTTCCACGTACAATAATAATGATAATTACCGTATCTGGTGTTAAGGGATCTGGAAGCCTAAGTTCAGCGATTCCTGTGAATTGCACACGAATGGTTCCGCTCGCACCAATAGTATTCAAACCGACAACCCCAATAGGCGTCGGTGTATTTGCTTGCAATATAGTCGTTGAATCAAGGTCAGTGTAACTTTTATTTTGAGATGTTCTAGCATCTAATAAACGTGCCATCGTATACCCCCCTTTGACATTACATACCTTATTTTATGAGTACAAGCAGGGAACGGTATGTGCATTTGACGATTTCGTCGTAAATGGTATGGTAATAATATTCGAAAATCACGGGTAATAAGGCAATATATCTTAGTTGATTTGAATAAACTCCCTCGGTACGATTTAGTTTTCTCACGAATGCTCGCTTATTCGCAGGATTTCACCCTTGCAAGAAATACAGAAAGATAGTAAGAGGGACACCGCAGAAGACCAGGACAACATGAAGGCGTGAGGAAACAGAGGGGGGAGGTTATCACCCCATATCCTTCCATTTACTGCACTTAATCTCCACGCCGCCCCTGGAGGTTTTCACTCCCATGTCTCAACGGGTCTATGCCCTCTCATTCCTTCGTTACGCCTGTCCAAGGGGTGGAGTCCGGTATTGCTAACGGTACGGGTCGGTGCCCTTTGGTTTAATGTATCCGGTACTCCGTGCTTTCTTTGAAATCCCGCGAATAAGCCAAAACTCGTACGACGAAACGGGTAGAATCTCTTAAGCGGCTTGCTCATTAGGCATCATTTTATGAGGATTGTAGGCTTCCCGGCTTCGAGCCATACCAACGAGTATACGAGCTAATTTACCACACAGCTTCATCAGCGACCTCATCTTCTTCATCTTTTTGACCTGAACATTGTACGCATGCATGGCTTTGAATTCCGGATTGTTCGCCACTAAACTCATGGCCATCATGAAGATAAACCGTCGGAGGCGAGAGCGTCCACGTTTGCTAATTTTCATCTGTCAGGTCCATTTTCCTGAGCTTGCTTCTGCAAGGTTTAGACCGGCGGGACGCAGCAGGGCATTGCCGTGAACAAAGCCACTTAGATCTCCTGCTTCACCAAGAATACCAGCCAGTGAAATGGCGCTAATCCCTTTGACAGCAAGCATGGATTTCGCAAAAGGGATCCGATCTAATACGGTAATGATCTCCGCCTCAACCGTCTTTAATTGCTGGCATGCAAGGTCGTATTCATCTAGGAGTTGCTTTAAGTGAAGCTTGTAAGCATGTGTGGCTTGTTTAGAGCCAACAGATCGACTAGCGAACGAGATAGGAGCTCGAGCCCTACGCTCACCAGAATGCCGTTTCATAAAGGTTTTCCAGCCAGCTATGACGTCTTGGGGCTGCAGCTTACTCAAATCCTCGGGCGTGGGAAAGAGGCGTAAAGTAGCTAACGAGCCCGTGCACATCAAGCTTCTTGAAGACTTGTCGCAGCTCTGGGAAAACAACGTTGACCCACCGATGGATTTGGTTCTTGGCACTTACGAGTCTCGTCACGACAGAGTCGCGGTTGGAGAGATAGATACGTAATTCGTCGAAGGCTTCGGGCGTGTTTCGGATGAACGAGTAGTAGCCGTTTTTGACCATGTCCGCAATGACGAGCGCGTCCTTTTTGTCGCTCTTGGATGGCGTGTTGTCACGGTTTTCCTTATTCTTTTTCACCAGATGAGGGTTAACGAGAACAACTTCAAATTGATGATCTGCGAGCCAGTTAGAGAGATTATGCCAGTAATGACCGGTTGGTTCCATGCCCACAATGGCTGCAGATAAGCTATGGGCGGCTTGTAGCGAATGGATCCACCGAAAAAGGTTTTGAAAGCCATCTTCGTCATTCGAGAAGGATAGCGGATTTCCAAGTGCGATCCCACGGAAGTTGACCGCTCGTGCGACGTGAATGTGTTGAGCGATGTCGATGCCGACGACTAGATGGTGAGCGGTAATTTTTTCAATGAGTTGATTTGTTTATCCTGCGCTTTAAACTTCATAGTAGAGCGTCCTCCTAGATGATGGGATTTTAAGGGCTATGACCCGTTGCGTACTCCCATCGTACCGAGGCGCTTTTCTTTTTTCAAAGACGAAATTAATCCATCTACAGGAATGCTAACGGGCAGGATAGTTGAACGATCATGTGGAATTTAAACGATGAATTCATGAAAATCGAAATCATTGAAGAAGTTAGAGCAATGGCTCTTCCTTATTCGTCTGGAGGAGTCAAGTGGGTAACCTTGGTCATTGGGTATGGCTGGTAGTTAGCATTATTTGCGGTATCCCTGGGGTAGTAGGGACAATACTTTGCCTACTATGGTTAGCGGTAGGGACATTGTTTTTTGATGACCCCACGATAACTTATAGCGAATTTCTTTTATCTGTTGGAAAGTACATTGCGATTCCAATATTTCTGCTTTTAGTATCAGGGTGTTCAATATATAAGTACAGACAAGCAAGGAAGAAATAGCTGAAATACGCCTGTGAAAAATTGGATTGTAGGTGGAGCTAGCGGGAAACGAGAATACAACGACAGCTGGTTGCTGTGAGCTTGGTCCGCTTGACGACAGGTTTGTTCAGATAAGGAGATTGTGAGCGTGGCAAATGGAATGGTATACACCACTGTTATAGACGAACTCTTAATTGCAATACCTGAACTAAAGCCACTCTACGCTGAAAATATGTATTTGTGGCTCGATGACTACCTGCCATATGTGGTCTTTGGTCTCGTTGTCGTTCCAACCATGGAAGAACTTCTTCAAAATGATTGGCAAAGCCCCGTGTTAAAACGGATTTTCGATTTTATAGAGATAATGATGCAAAGTAAGCACGATGATGTTCAAACACTCGCCGCGATAGAAATTGCAGAGTGGTTAGCTTATGAAGAGAAACCTGTCATTCGGACAAATGCGATAAAGTTAATGGGACGGGAAACCCTTAAAGAAATGAACGGAATGATGAATTGGAGACCAAATCTTTGAACTAACTGGGAACGTTAGTTCAGAACAATAAAAGGGCAGTTGTTCAGATAATAGTATTACCTTGCTAAGGATGTCCAACATTACAGGTATGGGGCCGTTGCTGGTGCACATGCAACATAACTTGTAGTTAAAACACCAACTTGGGACACTAACCGAGGTGGTGTTTTTATTACAATAAAATAAAGGAGAAGATATGAATGAAGCTTATTGCTGCATTAATGATTTCATTATTCATAATATCAATACTTGTTGTTTTAGTTCAGAGATATAAAAGTGGAATGTGGCACGAATCTAAGTCTAAAAATTCAGCTCTAATTGTTATCGCGATAGGTTCCCTTTTTATCTATTATGGACAAATTAGTAGAAGTCTACCTTAACTGCTGCTATTTGGATATGCGAAGTGTACGCAGGAATGACATATGTATAAAATACGGGTTTTGTGTAATAGTTATCACTTTTAAATAATAACAAAGCAGCCAACTCCCAAGTCAGCTGCTTCTCTAGAAATATTTGAAATTGATCCAGATCCAGATTTCCTTTATTGATGCGCGGTTTTGCCCGTCAAACTGTTCTCGAACATATCGATGATGAACAGAAAATGTTCGGCCTCTCGAAATACGTGATCAGCTAATAACGGATGAATGATGCTCTTTATTCGGCAAGCTTCTATTAAATCCCTTGCAGTTTTTTTGAAATCACGCAGCGATTTGACCGAAACCCGGTTCTGATCCAGAAATTGATCCAGAAGCGGCACCGTTTGCGATTGAGGCCGCATGGATTCCAGATCTCTGGCTTGAAATAGTAATTGATCGAAATCCGCGCTAAACTGGTTCGCCTGATCAATCAGCTTTCTTTCCGATGGATCCAACAAATGGCTTATAAATTTGGCATGATCAGCCATGATTCTCAGGAAAAATACGTTCTCGTCAATAATCGCGTCTGGAAGCGGTTCCAGCCTCCCTGTATTTAATTCCATTAATCGATTTCTGAAATAATTGGCCTCTCTGCTCACATGGTCAACCAGCAAGGGGAAATTGTTAGCTCCAGGCAGTTGACACGTCAGGATAAGGCCTAGCACTTTTCGCTTAAAGAGCCAAATATGCGATACCGCAACGTGGACTTCGTCATTAAACCGTCTGATCACGTTCGGATCTTCGTTCAGCGTAAAACGATTTGCACGGGACTCGATATTTTCGAAGGTCGCATAAAAATGATTAGCCTCGTTAATTAGAACGGTATCTTCGCAACGAAATCCCAGCCTCAGAAACAGCGAATGTTCTTTCATTATCCGCGACCAAAATCTTACTTCCTCCAGCGAGCGTGCTACGAATGCGTCCAACAATTCCATTCCGCCTCCCTCTGCTTACGTTACTTCTCACTCCTAAACCATATGTCGCACCGCGAAATATATTCAGCACCGCTTTAGCTTAAGCGTATTCGAGTTCTTCTCTTACGAATTGTAAATTAACGTAAATATTATTATGTAAACCAATTTAATATCAGAATGTATCCAATCAACCGTCTTAATTCATGCCTTGGGTGCCAGCACTGATACGAACTAAAAGGAACCGCCTACAATCGGCGGTCCCTTCGATTTTAAGAGGTCAGTTTATGACCACTGATGAATTAAAAAAACTGTCCCTGGCATCAGTTGGCAGTCGCACGCCGGACAGCGTGAACGTTTTCGTTCGACTTGACGGGTGCGCGTCCATTCCGCGATGGCCGGCGCATTAGCATCTGCCTTTTGCAAACGCGCTTACGATCGAACCTTTTTACGCATGCTGCATTTTCAATCCGCAATCAACCGAATCAATCGGCTCGTGCTCGTATATCCCGATGCAGTCACGTACTGATATCTGCCTTCGCGAAACGCATCCGTATGATTGAGATGGACATGCCCGCAGAAAATGCCGCGAATATTGCCGCTGTCGGGACTCGCCAGCCACCTGCAGAACTCGCCGGTGCTCTCGTCCTGGTGGCGTACCTGCCACGCTTCGCGTACTTCGGGATCCCAGCCGGAAGCCCCCATCAGAATCGGCGCTTTCCATTTGTCGACGACGTCCTTCACGAGCCCGGAGAGATACATCGGAATGTGCATGAACAGCAAATACGGTTCGTCGAGCGCTGCCGCTTCCCGGATCGTCTCGAATTGTTCCCGCGTCACTTGATAATTGCTGTTATCGAGGGCGATCAGCTTTACGCCGCCAACCGTACGGACGTCGCAGCCCGGCGTCGTGGAGATCCAATCCCGAAACTGCGGATAAGCTTCGGCGCGCACTTCATCCGTAAATCTGCCATCGAAATACCAATCATGATTGCCCAATGTATAGAGAAATGGCGAGTTCAGGCGGTCGTATGCGGCCCGTATCGTTTCCAAATTCGCCTGTGATGGAAAATCGATGATATCGCCGGTGAATACGGTAAAATCCACCTGCTGCTCATTGCTATCGTCGATGAAACGTTGGAATATGCCCAGCGTCGTATCGCCGCCGTCCAATTGATCGGCAAACACTTTGGCGCGATTCCTCGCGGCTTCGCGGATGGCTGCCGTTTCCCGTTCATCGCATTCCGTCAGATGGCAGTCGGTCACATGCATAAGCGTCAGGTCGTTGATTAAACCGGGAATTCGAATCGTAGTCTCTTGTTGTCTCGCGGTACCTTGTTTCGCGGTACCTTGTCCCGTGTCTTGTCTCGCAGCCATTGTATCCTGTTTCGGGGTCATCGTCATCACTCCTTCCCCCTCCTTACCCCGTACGGGTCGGTTCCCTAACAGGAAATGAAGAGGTATTTTCCCCATCCGCGAACCGGCTCCTTGGTCAGGGCTGATGCCCGAGCAAAGCGAGCAAATTGACCGCGATGACGTCAGGCATGATCGCCATGCCGCCATACAAGCCGGTCACGGCGTTATGCGTATCGGCAAAACAATCATCTAACAGACCTTGCTCATAATAACCTTTGGTATGCTGCAGATTATGCGGCATCCACGTTTCGTCGCGGTGGTCGAGCATCCAACGAAGCGCCGCGTTCGTAATGCCTTCGTGATAGACATTCCAGTCGATGGCAGGATCGATCCCAGCCCAATCGATGCCGAGCCGGAATGATTCCGCGAACGTCTCCAGCACTTCCCACTGCACGTGGTCCCGGACCCAATTGGCAAAATACCAGTCGCTGGAGCAGAAGCACGGCTTGGTATTGTACAGCATCGGCTTATCGTTCGGTTCCCATAAATGCGTGAAAGGAAGCAGCGCGCGCAGCCAATAGATCGCCTTGTCTCTATAAATCTGTTCGCCAGCAGCCTGGTAAGCAAGCTCGTACGCGATGGCGGCATGTCCGGCGGCGAATAGATTGGGGCTGTGCAGCGGCGTCTCCCAGAAATCCCCGCCCTCCGGCCGCGTCAGCGGCAAGCAGTAATCGACGGCGCGCAATGCGCCTTGCTTCAACCGCTCGTCGCCCGTCGCCTGCCAGCCGAGGAACAGCTCGATAGCCGGCAGGACGCATAGATCGAGCGCCGTATCGCCCGCAAGGCCCATCGGTTCGAGGAAAGCCCGCGCGACGACAAAATCATCCTTCATATAATGACGGCCATCCGGGTCGAACGGGAACGATCCGTCATCGCGTTGATGCGCGAGCAGCGCCAAGCCGCGCTCGAGCGGATCGGCTGCAGAGGCAGACACGGCGCTTTCGGCGAGCGTTTGGCACTTCTCAACGGCCTGCCGGAGCGCAGCGGCCGACTCGCTGCCCGAATAACGTTCAAGGTAGGCTTCCGCAAACCGCGGCTGCTTCAACGAGTAGCCCTTGTCATGCTGCGGCGTGCCGAAGCCTTGTCCATCCGTCCAATAACGATTGCCGTAAGCATCGGCGATGCGATGCAAGGCTTCCTCGTAGGGCCAGCGCGGGGCCGAAGGGGCAGGCAATCCGCCATTGCGCCGAATCCAGAACGTCACCGCATCTAGCGAGCTGCCTGGCACGACGAACAGTTCGGCGCTCCAAGCGACCGTTTGCTGCGGATGAAGCTCGAGCGGTTCGGCGGCGTAGATTTGGTTCTCCGTATGCTCCCCGGCAGCGTCCGGCACCATCAGCCCGAGCAAATGATTGTTCCGGCGATCGATAAAATTCGGCGAGGCAAAGACCGGCTGCTGCAGGTGCGTCCGATAGTTGAACCATCTTGTCGACTTCAGCCCGGCGTTCCACGACAATCCGACGGCCAAACCGTCGCAGCTGACCGCCATCAGCGGCATCGCGGCTTTGTTCGGGTGCGGCGCGGCCCGAAGCGCCCACGGATCCTTGAACCAATCGGTGCCGCTCGACCACTCCTCGCCCTCCAGCCACTCGATGCCCGGGAAGATCGCATCCGTCTTCCGCGCGCCGAACGAATCGGCTCCTACCTTCACCCAAGGCCCCCTGACATAGCGGGCGAACAGGTTGTAACGGGACGTAAGCTTGAAATCCAGCTGGAGCACCGGATCATCCTTCAGCAGCGTCAGCTTCACTTCGCCTTCCATGAGCGCGGCGTCGAACGGGTACTGGATCCAGGAGTCGAACGAAGTCCCGCGCAGCATCTGCTGCACATTAAGCGCTTTCACCTGAAAAACCAAGCTTTCCCCGCTGTCCGATACGTCCCGCTCCCAAGTTGAAGATTCCATGCGAATCGGAATCTCCTGGTCGCGAAGCAGCAGCTCGCCAAAATGCTCCAGCACGCCCATGAACCGGCCATCGGCCGTGAAAATCTCCGCCCAGCCCCATCCCGTCAATCGCTTATGCACGTCCACCCGAACATGATCATTGGCGATCGATACGCTCTCTCCGCCATAACTGCCCTGCTTGTACTGCGGCATCATCGTCACTCCTCAAGAACCATAGTGTCCTACGTTTTACTAGGTTAATGAATTCGCGAAATCGCCTCGAACTCCTGTCCAAATTCATGTCCACTTCAGCCTAGCGTGATTTTATGCCGCGTTGTCCGCAGGCGGTCTGCAAGCTGATCGATAACGGCTTCCAGACACTCAAACGTAGACGAACAGACCGCCTTCCTCCTAGGGATCCAAGAAGAATCGGCGGTCTGTTCGCATGCGTGCGAATAATCGTTAGCATCCATCAGCCGGCGCAGCGCTTGTTCGTCTTGTTGTGCCAAACGTTCGATGACATCCAACCCCAGGTCCCACCTCTCCACCTAATGATGATGCACCTCGTTTCCAAATAGTTGCAAGGAAATCCAAAAAAGTTTCCAGCTAGTACAGTCTGCTGCATGGGACTTTTGTGCGGGCGTTTTTTTTTACCTCTTAGCCCGTTTAATTTTGGACATGTCCAACTTTTTTGCGCCATGCCGATTTTTGAGGACGCCGACAACACTGTTTCTCTAGACCCACACGGTTTTCGTCAAGTATGATGGCTTAGCGAATGTTAGTTGATGGAGGTTGGGCATGGAAAGCACGTACGAAGACATCAAGAAGGGCGAGATCGGCGCATGGGTCAGCATCGGGGCGTATCTCCTCTTGTCGGCGTTGAAATTATCCGTCGGCTACTGGACGAACTCGGAAGCGCTGCAGGCGGACGGATTAAACAATTCGACGGATATCATCGCGTCGATCGCCGTGCTGATCGGCCTTCGCATCTCGCGCAAGCCGCCGGACAGCGACCATCGTTACGGGCATTTCCGGGCGGAGACGGTATCGGCGATGATCGCTTCGTTCATCATGTTTGCGGTAGGCGTTCAGGTGCTCTATCAAGCGGCATCCTCGTTTCAATCGGGTCATGAGGTTCCGCAAGGGGGTCTCGCCGCATGGACGGCCCTGTTCTCGGCGGGCGCAATCTATATGGTCTACCAATATAACGTTCGTCTCGCCAAGCGAATCAACAGTCAAGCGATGATGGCGGCCGCGCAGGACAATCGGTCCGACGCGCTCGTAAGCGCCGGCGCGTTCATCGGTATTTTAGGGGCGCAATGGGGAGCGCCATGGCTGGATCAACTGACGGCTTTGCTCGTCGGCTTGATGATCTGCAAGACGGCTTGGGGGATTTTCAGCGATGCGACGCATGCGCTGACGGACGGCTTCGACGACGGGGAGCTGCAGGTTATCAAGCGGACGATCCGCGACGTGCCCGGCGTCGAGAAGATCATCGATATCAAAGCCCGCATCCACGGCAACATGAAGCTGGTCGATGTCACGATCGGGGTTCACCATCTGCTGAACGTAACGGAGAGCCATGAAATTACGGAGCAGGTCGAGAAGGAAATGTACGATCAGCACCATATCACGCACGTGCACATTCATATCGAGCCTTATGAAGTTTCGAAGCGCTGAATTTGTAGCACGTAATCATTGCAAATGATGGATGATATGATTTTCGAACATAATAATTGCATGCGGGCTTTTTATCGGTTTTTTTGACTCTTCCTTCGGCTCTTTCTCCAGCCCTGGTTTAGTAGACGCTCTATCTGATGTCATCCATCATTCCCGTATAACTGGTTCATTCCGATATTTTCCCTTTCCCTTTCTCCTTCTCCTAGCAAAACGATGCAAATTCTCATAGAGTTATGTTACGATAAATGACATGTAACGACGCATGGAAGCCAGGAGGTCAAAAGGATGAAAAAAACGACGGCGGCACTTAGCCTCGCCCTATTAACGGCTGCGGTCGCGCTTCCCGCCGCTCCATCCGCGACGGCGGCGGCCAAGAAGACGGAGCTGCTCGTATCCGCGGCAGCCAGCTTGAAGGACAGCCTCGGCGTTATCGAGAAAGCGTACGAGAAGCAGCACCCGACGATCGATCTCGTATTCAATTACGGCTCCTCCGGAACGCTGCAGAAGCAGATCGAACAAGGCGCTCCGGCGGATCTCTTCTTCTCGGCCGGATCGAAGCAGATGGATACGCTGGTGAAAGAAGATCTCATCGCGAACCATTCCACGCTGTTGTCCAACGATTTGGTCATGGTCGTGCCTTCCGATTCCCATGTGACATTCACGACGGTCAAGGAGCTTACCGGCAGCTCCGTCAAGAAGATCGCGATCGGGCAGCCAGAGTCCGTACCCGCCGGACAATATGCCAAAGAAACGCTGACGACGCGCAGCGTCTGGAATATCCTCCGATCCAAGTTCGTGTACGCCAAGGATGTCCGCCAAGTGCTGACGTACGTAGAGACCGGCAACGCCGACGCAGGCTTCGTCTACAAGACCGACGCGCTGACGTCCGGCAAAGTCAAAATCGCGCTTCGCATCAATCCCGACGTCCACAGCCCTATTCTGTATCCCGCAGGCGTCGTGAAGGAGACGAAACGCGCCTCGGAAGCGAACGCCTTCTACGCGTACCTGCAAACGAAAGAGGCCGAAGCCGTTTTCGTCAAATACGGGTTCCGGCTTTCCTAACCGCCGCTGAATGAAGGAGTGCTCGCATGTCTTGGAACCTATTCATGGAACCCATCGGGCTTTCCATTCAAATAACCGTCGCAGCCAGCGTTCTCGTCTTCGCTGCCTCGCTGTTGATCGCCTGGCGCATGGCCAAAACGCGTTTCTTCGGCAAAAGCATCCTGGAAACAATCCTGCTGCTCCCGCTTGTGCTTCCGCCGACCGTTGTCGGCTTCATCCTGCTCGTCGTGCTCGGGCGTCGCAGCTGGATCGGCAAAGCATACGAGGCGTTGTTCGGCGGACCGATCCTCTTCACATGGGAATCCGCCGTGATCGCCGCGGCGGTCGTGGCTTTCCCGCTTGCTTACCGGACGATCAAGACCGGCATTCAAGGCGTCGATTCCGAGCTCGAGAATGCCGCGCGCGCGATGGGAGCCAGCGAGTGGCAGGTGTTCCGCTATGTGACCGTCCCGCTGTCCGCTCGCTCGCTGACGTCCGGCTACATTCTAGGCTTCTGCCGAGGACTCGGCGAATTCGGAGCTACGCTGATGGTCGCGGGCAACATTCCGGGCCGCACCCAGACGATTCCGACGGCGATCTACGTCGCATCGGACGGCGGCAGCATGACGATGGCATGGGCCTGGATCATCGCGATGATCCTGCTGTCGTTCCTGATGCTGCTTGCCGTCAATCGAATATCCAAGGACGAACGGGAATGAGCATGCCAGGCTTGTTCCGAATCCGCCATGCGCTCTAACCGGTCTGTTGTAACAATCCTTGCTCTCTGTGCCTGTATGGGCGCAGAGAGCTTTTTTCTTCCTTCGCCTGGAATCCATGATGGATCGTTCAAGCTCGCAGTACCCCGCCTTGCAATGAAAAGACACAGCCATATAAGATCTGCCGTGCCTTCCCCGCAATACGGGCTTCAGCGTGCAGTTTAATGCTCTTCCTGCGAGATGATCAGGCGCAACAGACCTGTTCGATAGCAGCGGCAATCATGACTTAGACTGAGCAAGGCGGAATCCAAGATCATCGATCCGGAATGTCGGATGGCTGCGACGACGAACCGTCGCTCCGCAGCCTCTCGCCTCCTCGGCCCAGCTGCCTCCGCGAAAAATACGATAGGAGCCGTATACATGCTCGTCATATAAGTCCCAGCACCATTCCCAAACGTTGCCTAGCATATCATGCAGACCCCAAACATTCGGTTCCTTACCACCTGCTTCATGGAGATGGTCAGCGGAATTCCCGCTATACCACGCGATCTTATCCAGCTCTCCGTATCGATATCCGGTCGTCCCTGCCTTGCAAGCGTACTGCCATTCTGCTTCTGATGGCAGTCGATAACCGGCGGCATCCCAATCGCAATCGATGGTTTCGCCATTATCGCTTGTCGAATAACACGGTTGGAGGCCAACAAGCCGTGACAGTCTATTACAGAACGCTATGGCATCCTGCCAAGAGATATTCACAGCGGGGATTCGATTATCGCCGTTCGATAGCAAGGAATGATCTAAGGAATAACATAAGGTATCACCTGAGGAATGACCGCTAACCGCATCGTACAGCACGCTGGTTACAGGATACCGGCCTAGGCGAAACGGCTTTAGCTCCGCTTTCCATTTGCGTTGAATGCGATCATCCCTCAGATCGACTTCTCCCCCTGGAATGCTTATCATGAGATCGTCCATGGCACGCTTGAGATCATTGGACATGCCGCTTCACTCCCGGTTCTATGTTCATAAGCGATCTTCGCGAAAAAAGAGAGCTGCTCCCCCGGTCTCTCTGAACCATCGGAACAACTCTCTTATAACTAGGCGGCGCAGCCCTTACGGACCGACCAAGACGCCGTGAATGAATGTCTCCAGTACGTCGACGGAGGTGATATTTCGGTTGCAAACCTCGCTGTTCACGCACATATAATTGCCGATTGCCCGGTAATAATCCGAAGAAACGCCCGCAGGCTTCCACTTCGTCACCGCCGTGAACAACGCAACCTCCGTATGCTTGCTGCACAAGAAGCATACGCCCTTCTTATTCGTCGGCGTATATTTCCCTTCGAAGCCGACAAGCTTTCCGCCGAGCTCGTACACGATGAACAGTCTATTCACCGCAATGTCGGTCCAGCCGAGATACGTCGCGAATCTGCTATCGGCTGCTTCAAGATCGGGAAGCTTCAATTTTTTGATTTTCGGAAACAGCTTCTTCAGCTGATTATCCGTTACCTGCGCGTATTCTTCGATGACATAAGGCTCCAAGGCTTGCAAATAACGCTGAAAGTCCGCGGTGCCATGCAGCTGATCCAGGTTTCCGAGCAATTGCTTCTGCTGATCGGTCGCTTCGAGAAATAATCCATTGATCATCATTTCGGTATCATTGCGAACCGCTTCGACGACTTTCTTATCGGATACGGTGTTGCACGCATTTTGCAGCTGACCGATCCGCTTCTTAATCTCGTTATACTGATGGTTTCTAATGAATGGTTGATGCATAGCTTCCAGCTCCTTATTTTAAGTTGCAAAATAATAGCAGCCGCAAAGCCCCCTATTAGAAACGATTCACATCTTCCCGGGCGATCACGTCCAGCGAATCACCCCATGCAAAGATCGCCCTAATGATAGGCTTTGCATGAGTCGCTTCTTATTCCGGCAAATTGATTTGCCATATTTACCGCCTCCCTTATTCCAATCATTATAAAGGAGGCTCAAGCTTGACGGCAACCGTGCAGCGCGTGAAATGCATCGGGCACACGCTCGCACACGCTTAGGCGCCGCTTCTGCCCGTTGTCTTAATCCTTCTTGCCATGAAGAATCTCGCTCGCCCGATCGATCGTTTCCTGCACGATTTGCCGCGCGCTTTGACCCGACGTCAGCAGCCTGGTTCCTTGTCCGGCCCATAAGGACATAAAATCTGGATTGTTCTGCCTCGCCGCTTCGTTGCGAATATCGCGCGTAGCCGTATTCTGCGTCGGGAACGGGAGCGGGTCTATGCCGCTTTCGTTCCACCGGTCGATGAACGCATTGCGCAGTCCGCGCGCCGGCCGGCCGGAGAACGCCCTCGTCAGCAGGGTACTTTCCTCATTGCTCGCGAGCAGCCGCTCCTGGTACGCCGCGTGCGCGCCGGATTCCGTCGCGGTCAGGAACCGCGTTCCCATCTGTACGCCCTGCGCGCCGAGGGCAAGCGCGGCTGCGAGACCGCGGCCATCCATGATGCCGCCGGCCGCCAGGACGGGCACGTGAACGCGATCGACGATTTGAGGGACGAGCGCCATCGTTCCGATATTGGCGCCCATCCGTCGATCGCCCGCAACGTCGAAGGTTCCGCGATGACCGCCGGCCTCGCTGCCTTGCGCTACGATCATATCGCAGCCGGCCTGCTCGGCCATGATCGCTTCGTTTACCGTCGTAACCATTGCGACGACATGGCTGCCGACGGCTTTCGCCTGCCGCATCATCGATTCAGAAAGGAGGCCGAACGCCGTGCTGATCACGGGCACCTTCTCTTCCAGCAGGACGGCAACTTGCTTCTCGAAATATTCCGGCGTTCTTAAACCCCCGGGAACAGCGGGCGCCAAGTTCAGTTCTTCCCGAATGCCGTCCAACGTTTGTTGAACCTGCTGCGTGCGGGCATTGTCATCCGCCGACCGCGCCGCGAACAGATTCACGCCGAACGGTTGAGAAGTTTGTTCCCGGATGAGCCGAACCGCGCCGCGAATCGCCTCCGGTTCCATATAAGCAGCGCCCAACGTGCCGAGGCCGCCGGCCTCGGAGACCGCCGAGACCAATTCCACCGTGCTTGGTCCGCCGGCCATGCCGGCCAGAAACAACGGATAACGGATGTTCAATAGACGGCATAGTTCAGTATGCAATGTTATACCCATGCGAGACGCCTCCTTGTATGTAAAAAGGATTCGCATCGCTGCGAACCCTGACTGAATTTCTTATGAATCGGAAATAGTATAAATAATAGCCGGAATAAAATCAAATTCAGCTCCGCATTAGATCAGCATTTCGCTCGCCGTACGATCGCCTGCGGCGAGGCGCTCGCGCAAGCCCAGCGCTTCGGACGTGGACGCATGAATGTCTCGCAGCAGCTCCGGATTTTTCATGAGCGATACGCCGTAAGAAGGAATCATTTCTTTGATCTTCGCTTCCCAGCCTTTCATTTGCTGCGGGAAGCATTTGCTGATGACGTCCAGCATGACGTGAACCGCCGTAGAAGCGCCTGGCGAAGCGCCCAGCAGCGCTGCGATCGAGCCGTCGGCGGCACAGATGACTTCCGTTCCGAATTGCAGCGTTCCCTTGCCGCCGGCTTCCGTATCCTTGATGACTTGCACGCGCTGACCGGCAACGACCAATTCCCAATCTTCGGATTTGGCGTTCGGGATAAACTCGCGCAATTCCTCCATGCGTTTTTCTTTGGACAGCATGACTTGCTCGATTAAGTATTTCGTGAGCGCCATATTCTTCGCCCCCGCCGCCATCATTGTAACGAGGTTATGAGGTTTGACGGAAGTGACGAGGTCGAACATGGAGCCGTTCTTGAGAAACTTCGGCGAGAATCCGGCAAACGGGCCGAACAGCAGCGATTTCTTGTTGTCGATGAAGCGCGTGTCCAGATGCGGCACGGACATTGGCGGAGCCCCGACCTTCGCCTTGCCGTACACCTTGGCATGATGCTGCGCGATAACCTCCGGATTCTTGCAGGACATGAAGATGCCGCTCACCGGGAATCCGCCGATATGCTTGCCTTCCGGAATACCGGACTTTTGCAGCAGATGCAGGCTTCCGCCGCCGCCGCCGATGAACACGAATTTGGCGGTTCGGCGTTCAACCGTCCCGTTTCCATTGCTGACTTTCAGCTCCCATAATCCGTCGCGCGTGCGCTTCATGTTCTGAACGGTATGGTTATACTGGATCGCGACCTTCTTGCGCTTCAAGTGTTCGAACAGGATGCGCGTCAAAGCACCAAAATTGACATCCGTACCCGTGTCGATTTTGGTTGCCGCTATGTGTTCATTGGCTGGACGATCCTGCATGATGAGCGGAATCCATTCCATCAGCTTCTCGGGGTCGTCGGAGAATTCCATCCCTTGAAACAGCGGATTCGCCGTCAGCGCTTCGAAACGCTTCTTCAAGAACGCGATATCTTTGTCCCCTTGGACCATGCTCATGTGAGGAAGCGGCATGATGAAGTCCTGCGGATTCTTGATCAGCTTGCGGTTTACGAGATAAGACCAGAATTGCATCGACAGCTGAAATTGTTCGTTGATGTTGATCGCTTTGCTGATATCTATAGCGCCATTGGATTTCTCGACCGTGTAGTTAAGCTCGCACAGTGCCGCATGTCCCGTCCCGGCGTTATTCCATTCGTTAGAACTTTCTTCCCCTGCATGATCGAGCTTCTCCAGCACCGTAATCGTCCATTGCGGCACGAGCTCTTTCAGAATCGTCCCCAATGTCGCGCTCATGATTCCGGCACCAATCAAGATGACGTCTGTTTTCGTTTCTTTGCTGCTCATGTTTACCATCCTTATATCATAAGATTTGCAAAAAAGGATGCGGGCGCTCCTGCTTAAGCACATCGACAAGCAAGGGCGCGACCTCGTCACACGCCTTTTCTGGATCAAGTAACCCGTTAGATTAAAAAATATTTATATACTATTATATGATAGTTGCCCGCGATACGACAAGAAGTCCAGCGAATTAGGCTTATATTCCCCCTGCTTCCACTTAAATCGGACGTTCCCGTTTCTATGAAACCGGTTGCCCATGCAAAAACGCCACCTCGGACAGCTCCGAGATGACGTTTTTTCGTGCTTTCTATTTTGCTTTCGCATACACGATCTTCTTGATCGTATCGATTGCGAGAAAATATCGTTCGGCAAGCTGCGCGATCGCCGCGCCTTCCGCGAACTCGCGGCGTATTTCCCTGTTCCTGTTCCGGATTTCGGTCCTGCTGCCGGAATTTGCGCCCCATCCCTTACGTTCGCCTTCGGGCCTGGGCACATAAATCATGACGCCGCTTATATAGCGCTGTACTTCCTTCAATAAGTCCTCTGGCAGGAGGACATCCGCATTTATATAGTTCATGATCGATCTACTCCTTAAAATAGCATGCATTTCAAGGCAGCAACGTCTCATGATAAACAGCTTCACCAAACAAGGTTGGCGGCACGCCTGATCAGCTCTATGCAAACAACCGCCGTTGTTTATCGTGTAGACCTTGCATAGAGCGCATTTTCTTTGTCGTCCAGCATGCTTAACACCTCTTTCTTCCCGCAATTATTTACGTGCAGCCTGATCGGTATTCCATAAGCCCATTCATGTCAGGCATGCAGCTAAGGCCGTACCGATGTGCCGTCCGGCGTGCGCGCTAGGGTCCACTCCGGCAGACGATTGCTGCAGGGGTACGCGGCAGCCTTCTCCTCGTCGATATCGATGCCGAGACCTGGCTTATCGTTCGGGTACGCATAACCGTACTTGACCACCGGGCAGCCGGGGAATACCTCTTGAATCTGATCGGAGAAGCCGTACCACTCCTGAATGCCGAAGTTGATCGAACTGACGTCGAGATGCAGATTGGCTGCATGTCCGACCGGCGATACATCGCCAGGTCCGTGCCAGGCGGTGCGAACGCTGAACGCTTCGCACAGGGTGGCGAGCTTCTTCGCCGGCGTCAATCCCCCGATCGCGCTGATATGGCAGCGAATGAAGTCGATCAGTCTGCCCGCGATCAGCGGCGTCCACTCTCTCGGATGCGTGAACAGCTCGCCCATCGCGATCGGAATGGCGGTCTGGCTTCGCATCGTCTCGAACCAATCCAGCTGCTCGGGCGCCAGCGGATCCTCCAGGAAGAACAACCGATAGGGCTCGAGCTGCTTGGCCAGCCGTACCGCCTCGATCGGCACGAGCCGCTCATGGATATCATGCAGCAGCTCGACCTCCACGCCGACTGCGCCTCGGACATGCTCGAACATTCGCGGTACGCTGCGCATGTAAGCATTCGGATCGAAATACGCCCCCGGCAGCGCATGCTCCGGCTGATGCAGCGTATGGTTCCGGCCGCCGTACCCGCCCATTTGGCAGCGAATGTACCGGAGTCCCTGCTCCATGAGCCGCCGCACGTTGTCTTCCACTTCCTGCTCGTCCCGGCCGTCGGCATGCCGGTAGATCGCCGCCGCTTCCCGGCATTTGCCGCCTAACAGCTGGAATACCGGCAGTCCGGCGCTCTTGCCTTTAATATCCCATAACGCCATATCGATGCCAGATAACGCGTTGTTCAGTACAGGTCCGTTGCGCCAATAGGAGCTAACCATAGCCGATTGCCAAATATCCTCGATGCGATGCGGGTCTTTGCCGATCAGGAACGGCTTCAAATATTGCTCAATCGCCGTGGCGACCGCCAGGTAGCGCTGCGTAAACGTCGCGCAGCCAAGGCCGTACAGCCCAGGCTCGGACGTTTCGATTTTCACCACGACCAGGTTGATGCCCTCCGGCGCCGTCAGGATCACCTTCACATCGCGAATCGTCAACTTCGACATGTCAATTCCTCTCCCTTGCTCTGCATGGTAGTCCTTCAAGCTTGCTTCTTCCGACTAGTGGTGCTTGTTCCGCCGCAGCTTGCCGTTGCATTTGGATGAAAGCCCTTGCATAACGAACGTTGATGACACGATGCACAAGATACTCTCTCGCGATACGCGTTCACTCGAGTTTAACTATTCGAAACGGGGATGGAATATCCTGCCTGTGTTTGAAAATGAGGCTTCGGTTTTGCGATGGGTGCTCCCGTGGTGCTTCGCACCAAAGTCGCTCCCATTCGCAAAACCTGCGCGGCGGGGTAGTGCATGAACCATTGGGCGTTCCACCTCCCCTGGCGTGCTTCGCATTACGTCTTTTTGCATGCAGGGCTCCGGTTTTGCGATGGGCGCTCTCGTGGTGCTTCGCACCAAAGTCGCTCCCATTCGCAAAACCTGCGCGGCGCGGTAGTGCATGAACCATTGGGCGCTCCACCTCCCCTGGTGTGCTTCGCATTACGTCTTTTTTGCATGCAAGGCTCCGGTTTTGCGATGGGCGCTCTCGTGGTGCTTCGCACCAAAGTCGCTCCCATTCGCAAAACCTGCGCGGCGGGGTAGTGCATGAACCATTGGGCGTTCCACCTCACCTGGCGTGCTTCGCATTACGTCTTTTTGCATGAGAGCTTCGGTTTTGCGATGGGCGCTCTCGTGGTGCTTCGCACCAAAGTCGCTCCCATTCGCAATGCCTGCGCGGCGGGGTAGAGCCTCCGGGGCTCTACCCCTGCTCCCCCTTTCGTGAGCTGCACTTTTCACTTCTAGCGGCTTTGCCTTTGTTTAGTCTGAATACACCAGTGCTTCGCACCAAGGTCAGAGCTCCGGTTTTGCAATGGGCGCTCCCGTGGTGCTTCGCACCAAAGTCGCTCCCATTCGCAAAACCTGCGCGGTGGGGTAAAGCACAAAGACGTTCCGACTTTTCCACTGGCGTGCTTGGCTGACGCCTTTTGATAATAGTGCTTCATACCAAAATCGCACTTCTAGCAAACGACATTAGAAGGATATCGTTACAGCTCCCAATTTGAAATAAGTGCAAATCTGCACTTAATTCCTTTCAAATCGCCGTTTAATTGGAAATAAGTGCAATACTGCATTTATTTCGAACAATAACTGAACATTCGGCGTAACTTCAATAAAATAGGTGCATAGTTGCAACTATTTTACTCAAATCCCGATTTCGCCTGTAAATAGTTGCATAATCGCACTTATTTTTTTCCGACTACAATTCAAGCGGATGACCGCAACAGCTTGCCAAGCCCACCCAGGAGCATGAACACGTATCGCGTCCTTGACGACGTTGGCGCACAACGCAAAAAAACGCTTAACGCGGTCATGCCACGTTAAGCGCCTTGAGCATTTTTGCCGTTACCGGCTGATGAATCAATAAGCGGACAAGTAGGAGCCTCCGATGACCGTAATCGTCGAAATGCCCGGTCCGGTCCAGCCAACGGCGAGGTTGTCGCCGCCTCCGCCTTCTTTGTGAAGAATTTCGAAGTAGTACGGCTGTCCGGCCGTCAACGTTATGGAGGCGGACTGCTGATTCGTATGCTTCGTCCACTCGCGAACGCCAGCATATTCGTATTCGTACGCGATCATGGATTTGTTCGATGGGCTGTTGTTCGTGCTCAGGTAGAACTGGCTTTCGTCATCGCCGGCAATATAGAACGTATACGAGCCGGACGTCGTCGGCGTGATGTAACCGCGGATGCGGTCGCCGTAATTATCCGCCCAGTTCGTCGGACCTTCGAGACTCGTCAGCGTATCCGTGCCGCTAGGCGTCGTTCCCGTAGGGATCGTGGACACCGACGTTCCCGAAACTCCCGTCCAGTACTCGCGCGTGACGCTGCCGCTTCCGCCCGAGGCTGCACTGGTCGTCACGCTCAGCGCATTGCTGGCTGAGGAGACATTGCCCGCCGCGTCCTTCGCTTTGACCGAGAACGTATAGGCCGTGCTTGCCGTCAAACCGCTGACGGTGAACGTCGTGCCTGCCGTCGTGCCGGCAAGCGTGCTGCCGTTATACACGTCATAGCCCGTGACGCCGACGTTATCGGTTGACGCAGTCCACGAGAGATTGACGCTCGTTGCCGTCTTCGACGGCGACGTCAAGCTGCTAGGGGCAGTCGGAGCTTGCGTGTCGCTGCTGGCATTGGTCGTCACGCTCAGCGCGTTGCTGGCCGACGACACGTTGCCTGCCGCATCCTTCGCTTTGACCGTGAAGGTATACGCCGTGCTCGCGCTCAAGCCGCTTACCGTGAACGTCGTGCCGGCCGTCGTGCCGGCAAGCGTGCTGCCGTTATATACGTCGTATCCCGTCACGCCGACATTATCGGTCGATGCGGTCCACGAGAGATTGACGCTCGTTGCCGTCTTCGACGGCGACGTCAAGCTGCTAGGAGCAGTCGGAGCTTGCGTGTCGCTGGCGCTGCTCGTCGTGACGCTCAAGGCATTGCTGGCCGCGGAGACGTTACCCGCCGCGTCTTTCGCCTTGACCGTGAACGTATAGGCCGTGTTCGCCGTCAGTCCGGTGACCGAGAACGTCGTGCCGGATGCTACCGTTCCTGCCAGCGTGGAACCATTGTAGATGTTATAGCCGGTTACCGCTACATTGTCGGTGGACGCCGTCCAGGACAGATTCACGCTCGTGGTCGTCTTCGACGGGGACGTCAAATTCGACGGAGCGCTCGGTGCTTGCGTATCTCCCGTGCCGCCGGCCAGGTTCACTTCGCATGTCTTATAGTAGCCCGGAGCCGGATCGCCAAACTGGTTCGTCGAACACATGACGGAGTTCGTGTACGTGCCGTAGAAATAGCTGCCGTTCGCGCCGAATCGTACTTGCTTCGTGCCCGTGAAGCTGCACGTATTGTTCTCGCCCGCGCACAGCGTCCAGTTGGCCAGCGGATCCGTCGTGACGGTGATGCTGCCGCTGGCGGCGGAGACGTTGTTCGACGCATCCTTCGCCTTGACCGTGAACGTGTACGCGGTGTTCGGTGCCAGCCCGCTCGCCGTGAACGCCGTGCCGCTCGGCCCGGTCGTGGAACCGGCCAATGTCGTGCCGTAGTAGACGTCATAGCCGGTCACGCCCACATTGTCGGATGAGGCTGACCAGGACAGACTGACGCTCGTATCCGTCTTGCCTGTGGTGGCCAGGTTCGTCGGTACCGTCGGCGCCTGCGTGTCGCCGGCTGCGGTCGTGACGCTCACCGTATTGCTTGCCGCGGAGACGTTGCCTGCCGCGTCCTTCGCTTTGACCGTGAAGCTGTATGCCGTACTAGGCGTCAAGCCCGTAACCGTGTACGTCGTCGCGCCGGTCGTGGAGCCGACGAGCGTACCGCCGCGATAGACGTCGTAGCCGACGATGCCGACGTTATCCGTGGCGCCGGACCAGGAGAGATCGACGGTTACATTGGATTTGGAAGGTGAAGACAACGTCGGTGCCGTCGGTGCCTGCGTATCCGGCGGGCCCGTGAACACGTTCACCGTTTGCTCCTTGAGGCTCGCGCGTCCGCCGTTATCCCAGACGACGAGCGTCACGCGGTACGTGCCCGCTTTCTGGTACGTATAGGTCGGGCTGACCGTGTTCACCGGCGGTCCTTCGCCGAGATCCCACAGGTTTTCGGCGATCGTGCCGTTATCCGTGGAAGAGTTCGTAAACGTGATCGGCTGCCCCAGCTGCACGCTGAGCGGCGCGCTGAAGTTCGCGACCGGTTTCGGATCGCTGAAGCCGCGGCTGACCAACTGCGTGTTCGTGCCGTTGCCGCTGACGGTGTTGTTGCTCCATTCCAGGTCCGCCGCCGAGGACGGATATTGATCGATCGACGGTCCGCCGTTGCCCGTGATGACATTGTTGATGAAGCTGAGGCGGTCCGTGCCGGTAGCGGTCGTGATCTCGATCGCTTTACGGCCGTTGTTGATGATTTGGTTGCTGTCGAACGTCAAGTTCTGCGAGTTGCCGTGAATCCGGACGGCATTGCCGTCATAGCCCGGATAGGCGGCCGCAGGGTTGCCGATCGGACCGTTCTTGAACGTATTCTTGTAGAAGTATTGGAACTGCTCCGTTTCGCCCGTATCCGCGCCTTGCAGCTGCATGCCCCACATGACCATGTTTTGAACGGTATTGTAGCCCCAGTATTGGTAGCCCGTTCCAGGGGATTGCTGCATGCCTACTTGCTGCCCGCCGTCGACGAGATTGTCGGTCGTGACGCCATGCGTAACCATGACTTCAAGGCCCATCCCCTGCACGGTGCCGTCCGTCGTATGGACCGTATTGCGTCTGACCGCGATATTGTTGGACCGAACGGCGCTGATCCAATGGTCGACGTTATTGTCCTCGATGACGGAGTTATTGCAATTGGTATGCAGTTCGATCGACAGGCCGTGCTCGTGCTTGCCGGATCCAGTGATCGTGTTGTTCTTCACTTCGACGTTGTTGCACGTATCGTTGGCGAAGATGCCGCCGCGTCCCGTGTTCGCGATCGTATTGCGCAGGATCTTCGTGCCGTTCGAATTCCAGCCGGCTCGGATGGCGCCGCCCCATTCGGAGTTGACGCCGATGTTCGTGAACGTATTGTCCGCGATCGTCGAATTGTCCGTGGCGGAGAGCAGGACGCCGAACGGAGCGAAGCCGTCGGCTTTAACGAGATCCTTGATGATATTATGATGGATGTTATGCCCGCTGCCGGGCTCTCCCCATATGCCGGAGACGACATGCGTGTTGCTGTTGCCGTCCAGCGTCAGCTGGGCGACTTCGACGCCCGTCGTATTGCTGAGCGTGATCATGTTGTTGTCCGTCGTGCCGCTGTACTTGATGATCGTCGTGTCCTTGCTCTGCCCGATCAGCTTCACGCCGGACTTGGCGTTGATCGTGCCCGTAATGTAGTAAGTACCGGCCGGAAAATAAACCGTGTCGCCGCTCGCGGCAGCCGCGATGGCGTTCGTGATACCCTGCAGGTCATCCGTCGTGTCGCCGCCGTTTGCTCCGTATGCGGTAATGTTGACCGTCGCCGCGTATGCCGCCGGCGCGGGGACGAACGGAAGCAGCGTCGCGAACGCGAGCAGCGCGCTGCCCAGCTTCCGCCCCGGCTTTCTTCCCAAAGCTTTTCTCATCAATTCTCAGCTCCCTCTCTTCTGGTTCAAATGGCTGACTGATCCATGATGTCAGACGATCGCATCTTGACTTGCGGTTCGTGCGAAGCAGCGGTCACCTCCCTTTGCTTGGAGTATCGCTCACAGCGGCTATGCCGACCACTGTGCATAGCGCGAAAGCTTCTTGTAAGGACTATGTAATTTGCGAATTCCTCTTTTTCGATTGTCCGCGATCCTGTGCCCCTCCTCTCTTCCGCTATCCCTTCAGTATCCGCGCCATGCGCTTAAACACAAAAAAGCCGCGATATTCGCGGCTTCCGGACCTGCTTCGCTTATGATTTGATCGCGCCCGACGTCAGACCTTGAATGAAATACTTTTGCAAGAGGAAAAAACACAAGATGACGGGGACGATCGTAATGAGCGAGCCCGCCATGAGCACGTTCCACTGCCGGAAGACGCCGGTATCGAGCAGCATGACCGCCAGCGGCAGCGTGTAGAGATGCTGGCTGTTCAAGAGCACCATCGGGAGCACGAGACTGTTCCAGGAGCCGAGGAAGTTCATGATCGTGATGGTCGCGATCGCCGGGATCGCCAGCGGAATATAGATTCGGTAGAGAATCCGCAGGATGCCGGCTCCTTCCAGCTTGGCCGTCTCGTAGAGCTCGTGCGGAATCGTGCGGAAATAATTCCGGAACAGGAACAGCGCCATCGGCGCGCTGCCGTTGACCATCGGCAGGATGAGGCCGAGATGCGTGTTCAGCAGGCCTAGCGAATGTTCCGTCAGATAAAGCGGCACCATGACCGTGATGCCCGGAACGAACATCATGCCGAGAAAGCCGAGGAAGAGCATGTTGCTGCCGGGAAAGCGCAGCTTGGCGAAGGCGAAGCCGGCCATCGTGAAGAGCACGTTGATGCCGAGAATCGTGAAGAACGTCACGTTCACGCTGTTGAGGAAATAATGGAAGAACTTCATCTTGTTCCATACGTCCACGTAAGTATCCCAATGCCAGACGCCGTTCGGCAGCAGCGAGTACGAGCTCATGACGTCCATGGGATCCTTCAGCGATGCGCCGATCATCCACAGGAGCGGGTAGAGACATAACGCGCCCCATACGGTAAGCACGGCATACAGGGGGATTTTACGAATCGCGCTCGGTTTCATCGGCGGCCCCCCTACTCGCTCTTGTCGCGCAGGATGCGCAGACTGATTAAGGACAGCACGAACGTCAGCACGAAGATCGACCAGCCCATCGCATTGGCTACGCCCATGTCGCCATTGACGAAGGCTTGCTGGTACACGAGCACGTTGACGACCTCCGTCGCATTGGCCGGTCCGCCCTTGGTCATGATCCACACCGGATCGAAAATCTGCAGCGCGCCGTTCATGCCCATGATGAGACAGATGACCGTGATCGGACGCAATATCGGCCAGGTGATCCGGTAGATTTTCTGCCAGGCGCCGGCTCCATCCATCTCCGCCGCCTCGTAGAGATGCGGATCCACCGTCTGCAAGCCCGCGAAATACAGGATCATCATGCCGGGCACGCTGCCCCAGATCACGGTGACGATCAGCGCGGGCAGTGCCGTGTGCAGCTCCCCGAGCCAGCCGTTGACGGCGATGAGCGAATCGAGTCCGATTGCGGCGAGCAGCTTGTTGAGCGTGCCTTCCGGTTCATAGATGCCCTGCCAGACATAGTAGATCGCGACGGACGAGGTCACCATCGGGAGGAGAAACACCGTTCGGTACAAACGAATGCCCTTCGAAATGCGCTGCAGCATGACGGCGATCGCCAGGGCGATCGGGATGACGACGAGCGTCGACAGGAGCACCCATAGATTGTTGACCAGCGCTTGCTTGAAGGCTCTGGAGAGATTCAGGTCGCGGCCGAACAAGAAGTTCTGGAAGTTGTCGAGTCCGGCGAACTTGGCGCTCGTAATCAGCGAGCCCTGTCCCAAGTGATAGAAGGACAGTCCGATCGAGAAGAGCACCGTGAACAGGCCGATCAGCAGAAACAGCAGAATCGCCGGCGCCACGAGCAGATAACCGGCAGCCGCCTCCCGGCGCGCCATGGCGGAGAAGCTGTTTTTCATGGTACGCATGCCTCCTTGAAGAAAGCGAAAAGGGAGGCAGCTCCTCCCTCTCGCCCTTGGATGATTGCGCCGCTGGCGCGGCGATTATTTCTGCGCCTTGGCCTTCTCGGCCGCGGCCGCCTTATCGAAGTCTTCGGCCGCCTCCGCCGCGGTCATATTGCCGAGAATCACCTTCTGCATATCGGCGTGGAACGTTTGCCATTCCGGCTGGCCGATCTTGCCCGAGATGGCCGAGTTCTCCGACCACCAATTGCTCTCGCTGCTGAGAGAGCCCGCCATCGCCTGCAGGGAGCCATTAAGCTTGCTCGTATCGTTGATCTTGACCGCCGGGAGGTCGAAAGCGCCGTTCGCGTACAGGATCTGCCCTTCCTCGGAGGTGAGGTACTTCACGAACTCCAGCGCTTCCTTCTGATGCTTGCCGCCTTGGGTGACGACCATCTGGACGAGCGGGAACGGCGTTACTTTGGCATCCGGCACTTTGGAATCGGCATAGGCCGGCACGCGGAAGCTGATGATATCGTCCGGATTCATGCCCATCGCGACGAGACTGGCGTACGTGAACGTGCCGCCGATATCGTACGTGGCTTTGCCCTGCGCGAATGCTTGGTCGGCCGGATCGATGTCGAGCGAGACCGAGCCCGGAAGGATGTTCCCGGACTTGGCGAGATCCTCGATGATCTTGATGGCGTGGATATGGTTCGGATCGGACAGCTTCTCGTCATGATTCATGAAATTCGTGAACGACTCTTCGCCGTTCTTCATATAGTCGACGAAGTTCATGAACCAGTTCTCGTACAGGGTGAAGGTCTTCGCGCTGAAGACGAGTCCCGGCACGTCGCTCTTCTCCTTCACCTTGTTCATCGTATCGATCCAATCCTCGATCGTCGCCGGCGCTTTGGCTTCCAGACCCGCTTCCTTCAACAGCTTGGCATTGCCGTAGATCGTATAGAACGCGCCGACATCAAGCGGCACGCCGTAGATCTGACCGACCTTGCGCTCCTTCTTCCAATCGCTGCTCTTCTCGTCCGCCGCCCATGTATCGAGGTTCGCCTGACTGACGGTCACGCCTTGCAGCGCCGAAGGCAGGAAGCCGTTCTTCCACTCCGCGTCCTTCTCGAGCTCCGGTCCCATCTCGAGCGCTTTGCCGTCGAAGGCGCCTTCGAGCGGTCCCGCCCAGTAGGCGTAGAGATCCGGCATGTCGCCTGCCGACGCCGCTCCGGTCAGCTTCTGGCGGTAGGCATCGTCCGGCGTAAAAGCCTGCGTCACGACCGTAATACCCGTTTTCGCTTTGAACGCGTCGGCCACGGCCTTGAAGCCGGGATCGAACGCGACCTTCCAATGCCACATCGTCAATTTGACATCGCTGCTCCCCGTCGACGAGTCGCCGTTATTGCCCCCGCATGCGGTAAGAATGACGGCCATGGTCAATACAAGCATCCAAACCGGACTCCACTTGTGCTTCCCTCTCATTTTCCGAGCACCCTCTCTTTGAATTGATCGTTAATCGGGAAGCGCTTACATAACGCTTCCTTTAAAAACCGAACGTTTGCTTCGGTTTCTTGTAACCGGCAATCGGCTGGCCATGATTTCTATACAACTTATTATCCCTCGGCCTCGATCATGCCAGTTGTCATCTTGTCTGGCTCGATTTATTCAACTTGGGAATGCCGGGCGTCACTTGTATTAAAACTTGAACATTCAATATATACATGAATACATAGCCTTACGATCGGGATTCCACCAAGTCAGGGGCGTCGATATGCCGAAACCTTCTCCTCGCGTGCCTATCTACAAGCAGCTTCAGGATTACCTATACGATTGCCTGCGAGAAGCGCACTGGAAGCCGGGCGACCTTATTCCGTCCGAGAACGAATTGTCCGCTCAATTCGGAGTCAGCCGGATAACGGTGAAGAAAGCCTTGGAAGCGCTGCTTGCAGAAGGCTTGGTCTATCGCATCCAGGGCAAAGGCACCTTCGTCTCCGATGAACGGCCGGATGAGCCGGTTCCTTCCGCGCCCGGGCAGTCCGTCCGTCCGGAGCAGCGATTGGTCGCCTATCTCATGCCGCATCTCTCCAATCTCCATACCGCGCATTTGCTGAGCGGAATCGAGCGCGAGCTTGCGGAACACGGCTACCGTCTCTTATTCGCCAGCACGCATAACTCGCAGCAGCGGGAGAAAGACAAGATCAAGGAAATGATCGGGCTCGGCGTCGTCGGCATCATCGTGTACCCCGTGGACGGCGAGTCGTACAACGAAGATATCCTGAGGTTGACGCTGGACCGGTATCCGCTCGTCATCGTCGACCGCTATTTGAGAGGCCTGGAGACGAACTGCGTCTGCTCGGACAACGTTGAAGGCGCTTTCGGCGCGGTCTCGTACCTGATCGGACTCGGCCATACGCGCATCGGTCTCATTACGACCGATTACGTCAGCACGTCCAGCATCGAGGACCGCATCGTCGGCTATGACAAGGCGCATGCCGAGAATCGGCTGCCGATCGACCATCGGCTTCGGCTAACGCATTTCGACGTCGAACGGATGAACGAGGTGCTGCAGACAGGCATTCCGAACCCGTCCTACCGCGAGGAGCTCCAGCAGTTCCTGCTGCGCAATCCCGATATGACCGCCGTCTTCGCGATCAATGCGTCGATCGGCGCTACGGTGCTGGATGCGGCGCATGGCTTGGGACTTCGCATACCCGAGGACTTGTCCGTCTTCTGCTACGATCACGAGATTTCGGCGATGGCCGCCCTGCCCACGACCTGCGTCAGTCAAGACGGCGGAGCGATCGGGCGCGAAGCGGCGAAGATGCTCGTATCCGTCATCGGCGATCCGGACCAGGAGCGTCAGCGGATCGTCGTTCCTTCCAAGCTGGTCGTACGGCAGTCGACGGGTCCGGTCCCTTCATGACCGTAGCCAAGCGTTCGGCCCACGACTAACGGCATGAGATGCGAACAACAAAAAGGAGCCAGGCATCTCATGCCCCGGCTCCTTCATTCTCCACCTTCTGCTTGAATAATCACTTGTTTACGACTAAAAACAGGCGAGCTCCTTTACGTCTTCTGCGCTGCCGTTCTCTTATGAAGCACCGCAAGTATAGCGCCAATCAGCAATGTGCGGCGGCCGCTGCAATCACGGAACCCCCGGCATGCAGCCATAATACCGGCAGCGATATCATCCCCAAGCGGCAGTGAATAGTCCGCATCCATCTGTTCCGAACCTTAGGACCATTAGGATGGCCGGTAACCACAGGATTAATCTGCGCTGCACGATCATTCCACCGCCCTCGTTAGCCGATACTCATTCAATCTCTGCGATTACGTTCTACTTAAATGTCGCTTGCCAAATCGGGTTGCAACTCGGCGCTCTTTGCGGCTGAACCGCCGCGAAAGACGACCAAAATTACGATGAGGATCGTCAAGACGAGCGTGACCGGACCTTTGCCCAGCTCGAGACCTCCGCTGGTATGCGCCGCCGACATCCAATCCGCGAACGAAGCTCCGACCGGGCGGGTCATAATGTACGCGAACCAGAAAGCCACGATTTCCTTTAGCCCGAACAGCCAGAAGCCGATCGCCGGCACGGCCAAAATCACGGTAAACATGATGCCGGAAGCCAGGTAGCCAAGGTGCATATTGGTCGCGGTCATATCGCCTGCGGCGGTGCCGAGCGCGAAGGTCGCCAGCACGGTCAGCCAATAGAAGATCTCACGGCGCCGGGTGAATATGCTGTGTACGGACAACGTCTTCTCTTTCCGAAACCAGAGGCCCAGAATGATCGCGAGCGCCGCCGTGAAGAACAGCGTCGAGGCGATATAGGGAATGCCCAGACCGACGCGGACGACGTCCGCAGCCGTCGTCCCGAAGATGCTGACCATGACGACGACGAGCCAGTAGATACCCGGTACGTAACGGCGAACTTTGAATTGCAGCACCATCGCGGCAATGAAGATCATCACGCTGAGCGGTGCGGAAATGATCGGGTTCAATCGCTCGAACAAGTAGTCGGACGCCACTTCGCCCATTCCAGTCGTCAATAGCTTCGTGATCCAGAAGTACAGCGTGATTTCCGGTACTTTCGCGAGCATGCGTGCCGCATGCCGTTTACCGGCCGATAAAGGTGGTTTGATATTCATGATAACGTTCCTTTCTTTTACAGTTTCGCTTGAACGAAACCTGCGCAGCTGCTTTAGGCACCGTTAATTCTTAAGGGTTGGTTGTTTTGCCAAATGCCAGTGGAGGATACCGGCAGAAACTCCGTCAGTCCCTCCAAGATGCCTAGTACGATGGCGTTGAATAGATGCTGCATGTTTAGCGCGCTCCTTTCTAGTAGGGGTAGGGGCATCTTTGATTGGTCTATCCCTACTTTAGTGCCCATTTCTCAACCAGACGTGAACCGTTTCTTAAAATTTTCTTAACTGGCCCGTCCGAAGCTCGCGCAGCCGAATGGGCGCAAAGAAAAAAAGCCTGAATGCGCCATCAGGCTTTCCCTATCCCTTAAAACGGTAGCCGGCGCCCCACACCGTCTCGATGTACGTTGGTTCGGCCGAATTGCTTTCGATTTTTTCTCGAATTTTCCGAATATGCACGGTTACGGTCTGCAAGTCTCCCTGCGCGTCGACGGGCCTTGACTCTCGCGACGAGTTCAGCCGGTTTGAACGGCGCGGCTTTCCTCATGGAAATGGCCATTTATACGGCTATGCGAAAAAGAGTCAACCTGTAAACAGGCGGACTCTCGGGATTACTTATGACTTCGGATATGCCTTGGCATACCGCATGATTTTCCTGAAAACGTTCGGGTCCGGATGCTTCCTGAAAATATAAGG
The DNA here is from genome assembly GCF_009909195.1 of Paenibacillus sacheonensis. GTDB lineage: Bacteria > Bacillota > Bacilli > Paenibacillales > Paenibacillaceae > Paenibacillus_Z > Paenibacillus_Z sacheonensis. The sequence continues at coordinate 464,775 of NZ_JAAAMU010000002.1, read as the reverse complement.
GTCAGGACGCGTATTCACTTCGAGAATCCAGGGCTGCAGCGATTCGTCCATGGCGATATCCAGCCCGATCACGTATACGCCGGGGAACGAGCTCTGCATCGCCTTTCCCGCACGAACGCCGAGCTTAGACAGCGCGCTTAACTTGGATTTCACGTCGTCCGTATGCGGACCCAATAACCGGCTCGCAGCCAGAAGTTTGCCGCCGCCGTGATAATTGGTTACGATCTTGTTTTTTGCTGCTACTCTTCCTATGATGCCCGTCGTTTCCCACGCCCGCTTCGGCCCGAATTGAGCCATGACCCGGATATCGAATTGCCTGCCGCGATGCGCAAGCAGGCGAATGCCCTTCTGCACCAGATATTTCTTGCCGCCGGTTTGAAGCCGGATCGAGCGATACAGGGCCGCATAGTCCCCGAATGAACGAACCTTCTTGTTCAGCTGGTACTTATAGCCGGCTGCCGTGCGTTCGACGCGAATGACGCCGTTGCCGTGCATGCCGAATTCCGGCTTGATATACACCATGGCATAACGGTTTAAATGCTGGAGCAGCGTCGTATTCGTCATTCTAAGCGTATCCGGCACGTACGAGGCCAATTCAGTGTTTTTTCGAATAGCGACGGTTTTTCTCCACTTGCTTCCTACATAGCGCGACATCGCTCTCTCCTTTACCCGCATGCTTCCGTGCTTGTTGATAATACTCCATTAATTTCGCGGCGGTCGACTTCCAATTGAACCGGCTCAGCGCGTCTTCTCTGGCCTGCTTGGACAGCCGGCCGCGCAGACTTGAATCTTGGGCAAGCTTGACGATTTGGGCAGCGAACGCGGAGGGATTCCGGTAATCTTGCACGAGCAGGCCGTTGCGTTCATGCTGCACGATTTCCGGAATGCCGCCGATCTGGGAGGCAATGACGGGAAGGCCGCTCGCCATCGCTTCGACGTTGACCAAGCCGAAGGCTTCATGCTTTTGCGACGGACAGACGAAACCGTGCCCGGAGCGGTAGAACGCGGGCATTTGCTTGCCGGTCAATCTTCCTTTGAATTGAACGGGGACGCCCAGGCTGCGCGCCTTCTTCTTCAAGAACGCGAGATAAGCCGCTTTGCTGGTGCCTCCGGCCACGGATACGCGCAGGGAAGGCACGGATTTCCGAGCGATCCGGCATGCGCTGAATAAGACGGGAACGCCTTTCCTCGGGATCAGCCTCCCGGCGAAGAGCAGGCGAAACGTCTTGGAGCTTGGCTGGCTTCGAGGTTGAAACTTCGACCCGTCCACGCCGAGATGCACGAATTTCACTTTGTCCGCATGGGCCGGAAAGCGTCGTGCCAAGGATTGCTGCAGCGACCTGCTGTTGCCGATAATCAAGTTGGCGTGCTTCAGATCGGCGTTCGCTTTGCGCAGCGACGTCATCGGGGCGGATACGAAGGTCATGGAGTGCAGGAAGACGGAGATCGGCGTTTTCGGAAATGCTTTGCGCACGGCACCGGCGAAGCTTGGTCGGTTGTCGATTTGAATGACATCGTAGACGTTCCCTTTCACTTTCCGAATGGCATTTGCTAGATAGTTCTGCTTCGTTCCGCCGGAAACTCTCAATATGGTCGTATTGTTCAAGACCGATTTGCGAGGCAGATTCTTTCGAAGCAGGCTGACGATCGTGACTTGGTGATCGTTCGGGATGTGCTTGGCGATTTGGTAGATGCAATTTTCGACGGAACCGCCCGAAACCGGCGGCACGGGCAGCTGCTCCGGCGCGATGATCAGAACTTTCATTCCATGCTCCCTTCGCTCGCAATTAAGTTGTACTTCAAACTATTCATAAGTTCCGTTCTGTTGCTAGGCAGCTATCGATACGAGATAAATATAATTGCATTTAATAGAGGCGATTGGTTTGCGTGTACAACCGCGAGGTTGGACATGCGGCATTCGCCTGTCCCTGCTTTCGCCCGCTAGTCGGCTTGACCGGCGAGCTTTCTCCCCTTCCAGGCGCGCAGCGAATCCACGAGCAAGTACAGCAGTGGAACGGACGACTTGAGCAGCAGCAGGATCGATTGGCTTTGGGTCGTACTTTCTTCGATATCCGCCGTCGATTCGAACATCGCGATCGACAAAACGATCATGGCGGCGGCCATGCCGTAAGAGAACGGTTTGTGATCCTTCAGTCCGAATAAATGGGCGGTAATGAGCGTGCCCATCATCAGAAACAGCCCGATCTTCAGCAGCATGCTGAACAACCAGAAGACGATCAACAAGGGATCGAGGTTCTCCAGGAAAGAGCCTGCCCAGATGTAACGGATCATTTCCAACGTCGGATAGGTCAGATTCGCCGTAAGCTCGGACCCGAACAACATGAGCGTCGCGACAATATTGGCGATGGTCACGAAGGCGGCGGTCAAGGCCGACCAAGCGACCATGCGGAAGGTCCGCTCCTTGTTCCTGAAATACGGAATCAAATAGACGATGAACGCCGTCTCGCTGAACAACGCGCTTGAGATGAGCGTGCCGTCCCAAATGCCGCCGGGATGGAAATCGGTAACGAACGCGATAAGCTTCTCCGTATCCACTTCGCTCGAGACGAACAAGGGGAACGTAAACACCGAGATGACGCTGAACAAGAACAGCCCTTGCGCGCTGCGAAAGAAGTGCACCGGCCCCGAGCGGACGCCGCGGGCGATGCAGAGGCCGAATAACGATACGACGGCCCATTCCGGGGTTCCGGGCAAATAAATCTGAATGATAAAATCGCTGAGTTCGCGGAGCACGAAAGCCGCCATATAGAGATGGATCAGCAAGACGCACGCGAAGATGATATAATGCGGCCACCTGCCGACGATGTGCATGCCGTAATGGGCCAGGAATTCTTCGGGCCTTCGCTGCATCAGCCTAAAGGATAAATACGTCATCGCCAGGCCGATCCCGCTGCCGAGGATAACGCTGATCCAGCTCATGAATCCGGCCTTCAGCACAAGCGGACCGATGAAGAAACCGATCGCCGTCGAGAACAGAAACTGGGTCGACATCATATAGATCTGGAGCGGCGTAATTGCCTTCAACGTCATCCCTCCTCTATTCTTCGATAAACAGCAGCTGCTGCAGCGGCTTGAACAAGTCCGTGACGGCGACCCCCAGCGAGAATCGGCCATGCAGCAGGACGACCGTCGAAGCAAGGAGCCACAGGAAAGTCAAAAAACCGAGCACGAGACGAACCGTTCGTTTGCTGCGACGGTGACTGCGAAGATACCGGCTCTCGTGATAGGCGATCAAGACGAACGCGATCGTAACGGCAATCATGACTTCGCCTCCTTGCCGCCGAGCTGCGCATTCCACGTCGGCTTCCGCGCGCCGCCGTACCATTTGATTCGGAGATCGGTGCGGACTTCGATTTCTACTTTGTTTTTGTAAATATCGCTCCAATCGCCTTTCAGCCGATCCCATGTTTTCGGACTTCGCAACCGGATTCGCTGCCCAAGCTTGAACGGATCCGTTCGATTGGCCTGCGTGCGCGCCACGGTCCGGCCGATCAACGCCTGCATGTCCTTATTCAAGCTCTTCTCCAGAACGTCGATCTCTCGTCCGTCCGTCACGTCGATCGTCGATTCGCTGGCGACCACCTTCGCTAACCCTTTGCACGAAATAATGAACCGGATTCGCCCTCCGGACAGGACAGGTTTGATCTTGGATGCCGATCCGAGGAGCTTGAGGCTGACCGGTTTGCCGTCCGAAGGAGAGTCGACGACCGTGACGAACTCGCCCGGCTTGCCCAAGAGCCACATCGCCGCCCGCATTTCCTTCGTGTCCAGCTCCGATACGAGCTTGCCCTGCCGGAACAAGGCCGCGCCGTCGGTGCCCATCCAGTGTTTCGCGTTTTTCTCCGTTTTCGCGCCTATTTGACCGAACTGAACGATCGGAAGCACGAAATCGCCGCCCCCGTACAAGATCGCCGCAAGCACGTTTTTGGCCGATTCCGCCATCATGGTACGATGCTTCGCATAAGCGATCAAGATGTCCGTCGGAAACCGTTCGAAGGTGAGCGGTATGTTTCCGATCTGCTTGGCAGCCCCTTTGGTCACGATCATATTGGCATTGATGTGGATTTCCGTGTTGCGGGCGAGAAAGTCCATTAACGGCAAGAGACCTTCCTGCGCGAAAGCGTCGCTGATCAGGATGTTACGGAGCTGCCCGAACGTTATGCGCCGCGATAGATCGGCTTGAATGAGCTGATACGCTTCTCCGAGATCGCGGCCGACCTTCGAGACGAGCGTGAACGGCGATTCCGACGGCATCGATCCCGACCCGCTCACGCCTCCTCCCACGAGGCGATTCGGCAGCGGAAATCCGATCGTAAGCTCGACCCCGCTATCGGACTTGTCCAGAATCATAATGCGGGCAAACGCGCGCTCGTTCAGCTCCGCGCTCGTCCAGCATCCGCATGTCGCGAAGACAAGCACGACCAGAAGGATAACCGTACCTACTATCCGAGGCGTTGTCACCTTGGCTCACTCCTCCTCGTCCTTGAGCGCTGCCCACTCCCGCCCATGGGTGCGCAAGCCGTTGCCGGAAGCGGCATGAGACGGGTACTTCTTCATCACCCACCATGGCGCCCGGACGAACACGTCCTTCAAATCCCCGGCTTGCCTTGGGGCCAGCGGTTCGAGGTAAGGTACGCCGAACGAGCGGAGCTCGATAAGGTGAAAATAGATCAGGATCACCCCGCAGGCGATGCCGAATAAGCCGAACGCTCCCGCGAGCACCATGATCGGGAACCGCATCAAACGGAGCGCGAGTCCCAGATCGTAGTGAGGAATGATAAAGGATGCGATGCCGGTAACGGATACGATGATGACCATGGCGGCGGATACGATGCCTGCTTGGACGGCCGCCGTGCCGATGATCAGCGCGCCGATGATCGAGACCGCCTGTCCGATCGCTTTCGGGATCCGAAGTGAAGCCTCCCTGAGCGCCTCGAAACAGAGCTCCATCATGAACGCCTCCAAGAGCGCCGGGAACGGCACGTTCTCCCTGGCCGCCGAGACGGTCATGAGCAGCCGCTCCGGAATGATGTCGGGATGAAAGGTCGTGATGGCAATGTAGATCGAGGGGAGCATCACCGAGATGAACATAAATATGAATCGAATGATGCGAATCCAGCTCGCCGCGATATAGCGTTGATTATAATCTTCCGCCGACTGCATGAGCATGAACAGCGTGACCGGAGCCAGGATGGCAATCGGCGTCCCGTCCACGAGCAGCGCGAACCTGCCCTCGAGGAGCGCGGCGCTGACCACGTCCGGCCGCTCCGTATATTGCATCTGGGGAAAAGGCGAATAAGGATTGTCCTCTATGAATTCTTCGAGATAGCTGGCGCCCAAAACACCGTCGATCTCGATATTCGACAGGCGCTGCTTCGCTTCCGCGACCAATTCCGGCTTGCAGACGCCGGACAGATACGCCAGGGCCACGGAGGTATGGGTTTCCGAGCCGAAGTGCATCATGTCGAGCGTAAAGCGATGCGTTCGGAGACGTCTTCGCAGCAACGTAATATTCGTTTCGATGTTCTCGACGAACGCTTCGCGCGGTCCACGGATGACGGATTCGTTCGGAGGCTCGTCGATCGAACGTTCCTTAGTCACGCTCACCGATAAACACAGCATGCGGCGTTCGCCTTCCAGGAGCAGCAGCGCTTCGCCGTCCAGCACGCACCTCTCCGCTTCCTTAAGCAGGTGGATGACGCTCTGCAGCGCAATGGGCAGCTGCATGCGCTCGAACAGACGCGAGAAGAGATCTTCGTTCGGCGTGTCCGGATCGAGGCAGGTCAACACGCTCAGCGCTTTCTCCTCTACCGTTTTCAGATCAATCATGCCTTTGATATAGACGAGCGCGCAAGCGAGTCCGGACGGGGTTACGAAGTTGTGGTACGCGACATCGGAGCTTTGCGAGAACCGCTTGCGCAAGTAGGCGATACGGGAAGCGACGTCTACGGACGCCTCCGCCTTGGCTTCCTCCCCGTCGCGTTCCTTTGATGCGGACAGGGCCGTATTAGCGCGCAGCTTATTACGAAATCGATTCATCAACGCCACTGGCTAGCCTCCCTGCTTTCTTTCCGCTTATTATGCAGCCGAGCGTCAGGAAATATGTAGGAATTGGCAGTGGCCGATCCGTGAATAGCGTTTGGGGAACGTAATTTGAGCGGAAGAACTGTTAGTTGCAGACGGGGGCGGGGCTTTGAATTGTGATAGCTTAGTGCGGAACGGGGATATCGGTTCGGAATTGTGATTTGCGAACTGCGCAAAATGAAGAGCAAGAGACGCCCGATTAACGGTGATCTCTTGCTCTTGGGGCGAGAAATGCGAATTAAGACTGCTGCACGTAACCGGCCAGTGCTTCCAGTTCTTCGAGCTGCGCCAAGTGCCTCCGTTCGTGATACCGACAAAATCGAGCCACCGCTTCCCGTCCATCATGCCGAATACGGGATGCGGATAAAACTTGCGGACAAGCACGTCCTCGCCTGCATGCTCGGTGACCTGCAAGAGCGCCTGCCTCGAGCGGTTCAGCTTGGCCTGGATTTCATCGAGCGCCTGCGGTTTGGCGCTTGGCATCAGGCAGGACGGCGATTCGATAGGCCGGCTGCCGGCTGTAGTCCAGCGTCGGCTGATAAGGTTCAGACAAGCAGTGATGTGATTTTGATTATTGGAACGACGGACTGTTCCCTCGTGAGGAATAAATGCAATTATGCACTTAATTGGCTCCAAGATGGCTTCAGTCAAGTGTATAAGTGCAAATATGCACTTATTTCTACCATACGGAGCGAGGAATGGCATAATCCCCCGAAATAAGTGCACGATTGCATCTATTTCGCATCAAAGAGAAATTTGCCACCGAATAAGTGCATATTTGCACTTATTTATTCGATAGCCTCAAAGGATAAGCATACGACGCCAGTATCGCGATAAGCGACCGCAAGCTGAGGCTTGCGGTTATTCATAACTCCCATACGGAGCGAAAGCACCGTCATGTTCGAGGAAGAGCGACTTTGGTGCGAAGCACCACGGGAGCGCTTACCGAACGATGACGAGGCTGCAGCGGCGGCACCTACGGCAGCAGCGTCCAAGCATGAACCGAAAGTTGTGCTGTTACCCAAACTTCCGTACGGAGCGAAAGCACCGTCATGTTCGAGGAAGAGCGACTTTGGTGCGAAGCACCACGGGAGCGCTTACCGAACGATGACGAGGCTGCAGCGGCGGCACTTACGGCAGCAGCGTCCAAGCATGAACCGAAGGTCGTGCTGTTACCCAAACTTCCGTACGGAGCGAAAGCACCGTCATGTTCGAGGAAGAGCGACTTTGGTGCGAAGCACCACGGGAGTGCTTACCGAACGATGAAGAGGCTGCAGCGGCAGCACCTACGGCAGCAGCGTCCAAGCATGAACCGAAGGCCGTGCTGTTACCCAAACTTCCGTACGGAGCGAAAGCACCGTCATGTTCGAGGAAGAGCGACTTTGGTGCGAAGCACCACGGGAGTGCTTACCGAACGATGACGAGGCTGCAGCGGCGGCACCTACGGCAGCAGCGTCCAAGCATGAACCGAAGGCCGTGCTGTTACCCAAACTCCCATACGGAGCGAAAGCACCGTCATGTTCGAGGAAGAGCGACTTTGGTGCGAAGCACCACGGGAGCGCTTACCGAACGATGAAGAGGCTGCAGCGGCGGCACCTACTGAACATAGATCGTCTTAGTTTCAATGATTGCCTTCAACCTCGCCGTCATTCTCACCGCTCGCCGTGTCCTGCATCTTCATCGGCCCGCTCCTGCGAATCGAACCCCATTGCCTGCCTCAGCTCGGCTTGATCGCTTGCGCCGATCCATTGGCCGTCCATCGTGAGCGACGGTCCTTTGCGGCAGCCGATGCAGTGATTCAAACAATGCGCGAGCGATACGTCATGGCCGGCAGCGACGAGCTCGTTAAGCAGCTCGCCGTGGCGATTCTCCTGCAAATTCCGAAGGCAGCAAACGATGACCGCACTCATCTCGCCAACAAGGCCACGCCGTCCTTGGCGATCAGCGGACCGTTGTTGAACACCACGCCGGTGTTGGGATTGCGGGTACCGTCGACGGTATATTGAATGACGTAAGCTTTGCGGGTACCCTGGCTTTGGTTTGGCGTACTGCGGTGCAGCAGCAGCGAGGAGAATACGGCCATGCTTCCTTTGCGGAGCGGGACCGGGATGCCCGGGTCTTCGCCGAAGTAACACTGCCAGCCCGTATCCGTCTTCACATGCTCGATATAGCCCTGATGATGCGAACCCGGTTGGACCCAGATGCAGCCGTTCTCGATCGTCGCGTCGTCAAGCGCCAGCCAGCAGGTCATATATTCGACCGGTTCCGTCGGCACGTAGCCATTATCCTGATGCCACGGGAAATCACGGTTCGCTTCGGGGCGTTTGTAGACCGACTGATCCCAATACAGGCGAATGTCCGGCCCAAGCACGCCTGTCGTCAAGTCCACGAACCGGCGGTCGCCGATAAAGGCGGTCAAATTCTCGTCGCGATGCGTCAAATTGCAGGTGAAATTAATCTGATTGGGAATGTTGTTGAAGCCTTTGCTTCCCACCTTCAGCGCCTCTTCCCCCTCCAGGTCGTATACATCGATAATGCCGCGGATCCGATCCATCTCATCGGCGCTGAATAGATCCTCTAGGATCACATAACCCGTTTCCTTGTATTGTTTCATCTGTTCTTCCGTAAATAACATTTGTATCGCTCCTTCGGCAACAGCTCGATTAGCATGGCGTATGATATAGCTTTATTATCGAGCATGCCGAATCCTGCGGACAATGTCCGCATTCCTGCATTTATTGTACTTTCTCCACCTAATTGCGGTTCCTCCCTTATCGAGGCAAGGAGGACGAAACTTACGAACTCCGTGTTGTCCGGGCTGTCAGGCGAAGGTATAATAGTGACAATTTCTGTCTTGATCGAGTGTTCACTCTTTTACAAAGGGGCTGACCAGGATGCCCAAGTCCAAAAGATTAATGGAACTGATGATGACGGTCAACCGGAAGCGGCGGTTCAAGGTACAGGAGCTTGCAGACGAGTTCGGCGTCTCCACGCGCACGATTCTCAGGGATTTGCAGGAGCTGAGCGAGCTTGGCGTGCCGCTCTATTCGGAAGTCGGACCGCATGGGGGCTATCAAGTCGTTAGGGAGCGGGTGCTGCCGCCGATCGCCTTCACGGAGGAAGAAGCCGTGGCGATGTTCTTTGCGGTGCACGCCCTGCGCCATTACGCCTCGCTGCCGTTCGAAACGGAATCCGCCTCTGCGCTGCACAAGTTCTACCTGCATATGCCCGGAGACGTCCGGGACCGAATCGACGGCATGAAGAACCGGGTCGACTTCATTACCCCGAGAAGACGCGGCGATGCTCCGTATCTCCCCATTCTTCTCGATGCGGCGGTACATCAGCAGGTGCTCGCCATCGAATACGACGCCAAGGACGATGGGCTGGGCCGCCGCCGCATACAGCCGGTTAGCCTATACGCGAACAATGGTTTCTGGTATTGCACGGCCTACTGCTTCCTGCGCCAGGGCTTTCGCGTATTTAGATGCGATCGGATTCGTCATGCGGCTCTGGACGATTCCGGCACGGAGCCGCTCGATCTGGAAGACGTTAACCTCAGCAGACGAGAAGCGGCAGCGCCCCGGGACCCTGTCCGCCTTCGCGCGGAACTCAGCCCGGCCGGCGTCCAGCGATGCGAAACCGAATTGTGGCTCGCTCCGATGATGCAGGTGAGACCAGACGGAAGCGGCAGGATCGATTGGGACGTGGAACGCGGCGAACTTTCGTTCTATGCCGAGTTCTTCATCGGACTGGGAGACGAAGCGGTTCTTGGAGAGCCGGCGGAATTAAAAGACGCGATCCGGAGAAGACTTTCCGAGCTGCTGGCAAAGTATCGATGAATCGCGTTCACCTCGAGCTGATTCCTCATTCAACGCCTCGGGTAATAAATCGTACGCTGCCGGTACTACAACGCAGATAAACTTAACCCAGAGTTGAAAAGGATGTGGAAATGATGACCAATAAAGTCGCTTTTCTGCTAGCGAACGATTTCGAAGATTCGGAAATGAAAAACCCATACGATGCAATCACGAAGAACGGCAATGAAGGCGTCATTATCAGCTTGGAGAAAGGAGCGGAGCTGAAGGGCAAACAGGGTACGATCGCGTACACGTCGCATCTCTCCATCGACGAGGCGAAGCCGGAAGATTACGAAGCGCTGATTATCCCCGGGGGCAAATCCCCTGCCCATCTCATTGGCAATGAGAAGGTGCTGGAATTCGTCCGGCACATGGATAAACGGAAGAAGACGATTGCCGCGATCTGCCACGGTCCGCAGCTGTTGGAGAAAGCCGGGCTCATTCAGGGCCGCAACCTGACGGCTTATCCGGAGCTGCATGCCGAGCTGAACGATGCCGGCGGCCGCTATATCGACAATCAAGTCGTCGTGGACGATAACTGGATCACTTCCCGCACGCCGGACGATGAGCCTGCTTTCATCGAGGCGATCATCAAGAAGCTGGGCGTGAATGCCTACTAAATGCACGTCAGGCGATCCACTGTCCCGCCTCGCCTCGTATGTATAGAATCGCATGGTATATGGCATGGAAGAATTCGCATCGTGCGAGCACGCATTGCAAAAAGGACTGTTCCTCCATGAGGGAACAGTCCTTTTTCGCGTCCGTTTTCAAGTCGAGATCCTAACGGATGCATGACAGCTTCTTAACGGCTTTATCCATCTCAGGTGTCCATTCGCGGGATTCGCGATCCCGCTCCCCTGCTTGACGTTCAGGCTTTTACTGAATCTCGCGAATGCCCGGCCAATGCAGCCAAATATCCTTCATCGGCGCTTTCCAGTCCGCCTCGTGCTCCGAGTGCTTGACGCGGAAGAAGATCGCGTAACGGGTTAACGGCGACACATTCGTGGCCACGCCGTGCGCCAGCTGATAATGAACCAAGAACACGTCGCCCGGCTCTCCCTTGGTTTGAATCGGTTCCGGCAGCTCGACCGGAGGCATGCCGTTCAGCAGCGCTTCGGGTCCATGCTCCCGGAAATACGATTCATACAACGCGTGCGTTCCCGGCCATACCGTGAAATTACCCGCATAATCGTCTCTCACCGGGCTGAGCAGCACGCCGACCAGCATGGTGAAGTTTCCGATCGTACCCTCCTCCATGCCGTTAAACGGCGTATACATGCCATCGAGGTGAGGCTGGGGACGTTTCGGCGGATCCTGCAGCGTAGGGAAACGAAGCGCGATTTGTCCGCTGCCCACCGGCTTCGCCTCCCCGTGCCCGATCAAATCTTCGACCAGCGCTTTGACCGGCGTATCATTGAACAGTCCCGCGATGACCGGCAGGTCCTGCAGCTCGGGGCAAAAGGATTGCGAACGGTACGTCGGCATCTTGGCGGGATCCATCCCCTCGCCGACCGAATGATTGATTTGCCGCATGGCTTGGTCGACCATGACTTTAGGAATGACGCCGGGCACATGAATGTACCCGTTCTTCAGCATGGATGCTTTTTGCTCGAATGATAGTTTCATGACGCAGCTCCTTCGAAACATAGTTTGCAATACGGGAGATCGTTGCCTATCTTCTTTTGGTATTCGAGATGCGATCGTACAATCCTCCCTCTGTGAAATGTTCCTATTTTAAAGCCTCATATACGAATGCCGGCGCGTTCTATCTTCCCGCTCATAGAATGAACGGAGCGCGATAGGAGTACGAAGGAGGCTAGCATGCCAGGTGCCGTGTCCCTTCGAACCGCATTTTCATATACTGCTAGCATTGTAGGCCATGCGCCCCGGTACTGACGACGTGAGTTGGCAGCGGCTCGCACTCTGCTCGATTCGGAGGGATTCAATGAAAATTTTGCTGGCAACCTATTGGCTCGTGCCTCATGTCGGCGGCGTCTGGACATTCATGAGCCAGCTCAAGGAGCAGCTCGAAGCGCGAGGCCACGAAGTGGACATGATGGGCAAAGGGCCCGATTATTCCAATTACCACCTCGTGAACCGGGGACTTGTGCTGTCCAAGGAGAAACTGCTGCCGCTTCTGATCAGTAAGGTGAACGCGCTGCAAGTTCCTCCCCACCGCCTCGATCCGCACGGCATCATCCGCACGTATGAGCTGGAGCGTTATTGCATGGAACTGTCCGCGGCTTATTTCGGACTGGAACGGTACGACATCATTCACACGCAGGATATTTTCGCTGCGCGTGCCTTAAGCCGCGTGAAGCCGAAGGGGACGCCGCTCGTGGCGCATCTCCATGGCTCGGTGGCGACGGAGCTTCATGATCATTTTCGGGAGCGTCCGCAGCTGGGCATCACGGAGCGCTCGGCGGAGTGGAGTTATTTCAATGCGATCGAGCATTATGGAGCGGTTTCCTCCGATGTGACGATTACGGCGAACGAGTGGCAGAGAAAGATGCTGGTCTCGCAGTTCCATGTCTCGGAGCGGCAAATCACCACGTTCCAGTACGGACTCGACGCCGAATCCTTCTGGCGCAGAGCCAGGCTCGGCACTCCGATCGCTCGGCCGGAAGCCAAGAAGGTCATCATCTTCCCTGGAAGACTCGTGTACGTGAAAGGCATCCACGTGCTGATCGACGCGCTACACCTGCTTAAAAGCGTGAACCAGGATTGGGTGTGCTGGATCGTAGGCGACGGCGAGCAGCGCCACGAGCTGGAACAGCAGGTGTCTCGCCATGCCTTGCAGAACGACGTGCGTTTCTTGGGCCAGCGGGATGATGTCCCGGCGCTTCTGCAGCAGGCCGACATCTTCGTCCATTCCTGCATCCAGGACAATCAGCCCTTCTCCGTCATGGAAGCTCAGCTTGCGGGACTTCCCGTACTGCTCTCTTCGGCGGCCGGATTGCCGGAGATGGCGGAACATGGCCGAACGGGGCTCATCTCTCCGGTTGGCGATTCATCGGCGCTGTGCCAGCAGATCAGGCTGCTGCTGGAGAACGAACCGTACCGCAAGGAGCTCGGCGCGAACGCGAAGGCGTGGGCGTCCAAGCATTGGTCGATGGAGCTCATGATCGAACGGCTGCTCAAAGTGTATGCCTCCGTCATTACTAAGCCTGACTAGGGAGTTGTAGCGGCATGGATCCTAATTTTCAAGTGCGAGGCGATTTGTATAATCGGATCTTCACGTCGAAGATGCTGGAGTCCGATATATGGGTCGATTACCAAGTGTGGAATCAACTGTTCGCGGCATTGCCGGACGATTACAAGGTGCCGGATATGACCGTGCTGGCTTTCCTATCTACTTTTTAAGGAGTGACGACCATCAAAGATATTACTTCTTATTGGAGCCGCGTAAATCCAGGCGAGTTCCTCCAGTCGCCGGGCGAAGGCTACGACAAGCCCGTTCGCCAGTTGTACCGTTCCCTTCTGTCCATTCTGAAAGTACAGCGGATGCTTGAAGTGGGCTGCGGTCCCGGCGTCGATCATTTGGGGGCGGTCAGTACGAATCCGCAGATCGATTATACGGGGGTCGATATCACGGCCCAGATGGTGGAGCACTGCAGCCGCACTTATCCGGAAGGCCGATTCTTGCAGGGAGATATCAACCGCCTGCCATTCGAGGACAATCAATTCCCGTTCGTCTACTGCAAGGACGTGTTGAACCACTTGGACGATTGGAAAGCCGGGTTCTCGGAGCTGTACCGCGTCAGCTCGAGCTACGTGCTGGTGAACTTCTTCTACGGCCTCGGAACGACAACGTTTAACTTGAAGGAGCACCAAGATGGGCACTTGAACCATTTTTTCGATTGGAACGAGGTCATGACGACGCTCTCTGCCTATCAGCCGGTGGCGATTACGAGCTATCCGAGAACGTGCACCGTTGAAGAAGTATCGATTCTTATACAGAAACCGTAGCTTCCGGACTGATGGGCAGCCATCAGTCTTTTTGGCTTACGTCCGATGCCGGCCCGCATGCGAAAAACGCTGGTTTGCCGAAACAAACGGCAAATCAGCGTCCTTTTCGTTCCGAAAGCAGCGTCAATCCGAATCGCTCATCGTAACGCCCGAGAAAATACCCGTCCACAAGTGGTTATTGCCTTCCCAGATCTCGACGTTCGGGAATTGGACGGCCACGACTTTATCGATGTCCCAATTCAATTCGACCATGCCCGGCACGTCGACATGATTGATGACCAGCAGGCGGAAATCCTTGGCAACCAAGCCGGACAGCACCTTCTTCAGCTCGAGCGCTTCCTGCTGCGTGGCTTCCGTCCGAATAAAGAGCATGCTGCTGCTGGATGCCGCTTTCTCCAGAAACCGCGCGATGCGGCGGTCATATTTGGCTTTGATTTCCGGATAAGCCGCATAGTGCGGGGGGAAGTTGTTGTGCGTGTAAAAGTCGTGATTGGAGACGATGTCGTAATCGGTATCCTGCACCATCATAATCTTGTCGTTCGCGTACCCGACGAATTTCAGATTGCCGTATTCCAGAAAGCCCGCGAAACGATTGGCCAGCAGCCGCGTTACCTGGGGCAAATTGTACGAAGCGACCCAGTCAAGCGGGCCGGCGAATTGCCGCAGATCGTTCTTCTCCATCTGAATCGCGGCCAGACATAGATGGCCGAGGCTGTAGATGGCATCGTATTCGCCTTTCAAAGCAGCTAATTTCATTGCTTGCACATCCTTTCAATATATATGGACAGCCGTTCATGTTCTATCAAATGCAGATAGGATGCTTCTTGCATGGTCAATCGCCTATCCGGATGCACAACGGGTGTCTGTCCGGCATGAATATGCCCGTACGCTCGCGCGTTTTCAACATAAGCTGGTACTAGCCGCTTTACTTATTCGGGGAGGGAACGAGCATGGCCGTATTCGCGCTGCACGCGGCGCCTAATGAGATGATTGACTGCCGGTATATCGATTCCGTCGATCTGACGATCGCGAACGTTGGCGAGAAGGCATTCGATGTACTCGTCGAAATGAAGGATGCGAGCGGCATCCTGTATCTCTCCTTGTGCGAGGTTAAACCGGGGAGCGTTCATATCCAAACGAATTTGCTTACCCGGTTCGCTTCATTCGATCTGTTGGTGGTCACGAATCTGAATCAAAGCAAAGCAACGAGCTTGACGATCATCGCGAAGAATCAAGGGGCGACGGTTGCGGTCTTCACGCACGACAATTGCGAGCGCATGAACTGATCCCGCGGGAGGAGGACCGAACCTGAATCTATTATTCGTCTACTATGTTCCAAGCGGCGGCATGGAAACCTTGAACCGGCAGCGCGTCCGCGCGCTGCGCGATGCTGGCATCAACGTGCAATGCCTCTACTATCGATGGGGGGCAGGCATACAGAACTCTGCGGATCCGTCCGTCTTCATCACGGACAGCGACATTGCGATCAAGCATATTCTGGATCACATGAAGTATGACTTCATCGTCGTCACGACCGATCATAGGACCTTTCCCAAATTTCGCCTGCTCGGTTACACGGGCAAATTCATCCTTGAAATTCAAGGCTATGGCCCCATGGACGTCGCATGGAGAGAGCTGACCAACGCCGCTCCCGAGATCAACGGCCACGCCTCCGCCCTGCTTCATCCGAATACGCCGCACATCGGAACGATCTTCAAAACCTTGTATCCGCATCTCCCGCATTTCACGATCAACAACTGCTTCGACTCCGACGCATTTACGTATCGCGAGCTCCCCCGCCTGCCCTATCCGGTTCTCGCTTGGATCGGCCGAATCGAGGACAATAAGAACTGGCGGGAGTTCCTGGCGATCGGCGCGAGAATGGCCGTCATTCGGCCGGATATCCGGCTCTGGATGTTCGAGGATCCTTCGCTTTCGGTCCCCTCCGAGCGGGAAGACTTCGAGCGCTTGCTTGAGAGCGATCCTGTGCTTCGCGGCCGCCTGACGCTGCATGCCAACGTGCCGAATGCCAAAATGCAAGAGATGTTCTCGATGATCGGGGATTCGGGCGGCATGCTGGTGTCGACGTCCAAAGTGGAAGGCGGGCCGTACTGCGTCTTGGAAGCCATGAGCTGCCGCTGCCCGGTGCTGGCGACGAATTCGGATGGCGTAACCAGCGCGATCTTTCATAATGCGACGGGCAAATTATACCCGCTCGGCAATGTCGATCTCGCCATTCAAGAAATCTGCGAGCTCATGTACGATGCGACGTTAAGAGAAGTGATCCGGCTTCAAGCGCAGTATCATGTGCGAACCGAATTCCACCCCGCCAAGTATGCCGGTGAATTTATTCAAATGCTGCACGTTCTATGAAGGGAGCGGGATGAATGAGCGTTAAATATACAGGCAAGAACGAAGCGAAGGAGGGAACGTTTCCCCCCTTCCCGGTTCAGGAGAAGGAGATCGTGCTGACGGGACTCCTGATGCAGAAAACAGAAAAGGGCGACCGCATATCGCTCAAAATCGATATCGGCTGGGGCAAACCGATGAACTTGGATCTGGCCGAGATGGAAGTGCTTGTTCATCGCGGCACGGAGGACGGTCCCGTCGTGTATTGGACGCAAGAGAGCTGCATGATCAAAGCCAGATTCAAAGAAACGATATCGCTGCGCGCGCAAAGCGACTACGAGCTGTTTTATTTGACCGTTCGCTCTCTGGAGCAGCGAGCCATCATTTATGGACCCTACTCGCTGCAGGGCACGGTGCACGGGGAATAACGAAACAGCCTTGTTTCCGGCAGGTCCGATACCCGGCCCGGGAACAAGGCTGTTTCATTTGACGGCTTATTGAGCCAGCGATGCGCTAGGTCTGCTGCTGCCAGGACTTGTAGGTGAGAAGCAGCCCCTCTTCAAGCGGTACGGCCGGCTGCCAGGCCAGCTCGGCTGTCGTCAAGCGATTATCGAGGCAGCTGTCGCGGATATCTCCTTCCTTGGCATCGCGATACTGCACGGTAACGGCTTCGCCCCTGATCCGCTGCAGCTCTCGAACGACATGGTTGATCGACGTACGGCTTCCCGTGCTGACATGATACGTCCCCCGGTCTCCGAGCTTTACGGCCGCAATATTGGCTGCCGCAACATCGTCGACATAGACGAAATCCCGCGTTTGCTCGCCGTCGCCGTTTATGGGCAGCGTTAGGTTGTTCTTGAGCCGTTCCATGAAGATGGCGATGACGCCGCCCTCCCCTTTGGCCGTCTGCCCCGGGCCGTAAACGTTGCCATACCGCAGAATCGTATAGTTCAATCCATAGAAGGCATGGTACAGACGGATATAGTGCTCGGCCGTTAATTTGGATAATCCGTAATACGATATCGGCTGCACGGGATCCGTCACGGCGAGCGGCATCCGCTCGAGTTTCCCGTACACGGCCGACGTGGAAGCGAAAATGAATTTGCGGACGCCCGATTCGCGGCATGCATCCAGCATATTAACCGTTCCCGCGATATTGATGCCGGCATCGCAGCCAGGCTCTTGAATGGACCGCTGTACGTCGGCTTGCGCCGCGAGATGAAACAGCGTATCCGGTTGAATGCCGGCCAAGATCGCTTTGGCTTCCGGATCGCGGATATCCGCTTGATGCAGAACGGCTTGCGCGTGCAATCTGCCCCTATTGCCCGTGGATAGATTATCGAGCACGTGAACCTCCGCCCCGTGCCCGATCAGTGCATCCACAAGCCGGGAACCGATGAACCCGGCTCCTCCCGTAACGACCGCTTTCATCCCCAGGCCTCCCCGACGAAATTAATGCTTCATCATATGTCGGGTTTGCGGATCAGGTATGGGACAATGGCCGGCCAGCGAGAAATAACCCGTTCTGGTAACCTGTCAGCGTCTGCTCGTTCGCCGATTCGGTTAAAATGAATTAGAATACACCTAGATTAATTCGAGCATAACTTTAGAATTAACCAGGGCTTCACGCGACCTTGAACTGCAAGGAGGAAAACGGACGATGACCGCACTGATCCACGATGATTCGCAACCGAAGAAAACCGATCGCTTGTTTATAGCCCTCCCGCTTCCGGACGGCATAAAACGAGCGATCGGCGCATGGTCCACGCGCATTCGCGAGGAGCTTCCCTTCCGCAAATGGACGAATGAAGCGGATCTGCATATAACGCTTCAATTCCTCGGGGATACGAATCCAATCCTGCTGCCGGAATTGAAGGCAGCATTGACGGCGGCGGCCGGTTCAATGGCCATTCAGCCATTCGGGTTATCGCTGCGCGGCATGGGCATCTTCGGCAGGACGGAGCAGCCGCGCGTGCTCTGGGCTGGTATCGAAGGCGCGCTGGAGCAGCTCCACCGACTGCAGCGACTGATCCTCGAAGCAACGGCGCCGCTCGGATTCCGGGCCGAAGAACGCCCGTACAGCCCCCACCTTACCATCGCCCGCACCTATGTGGGGAAGGAAGGGTTCCGACTGCCGGAGCTTATTCGGACGGATGAACCGAGCATACATACGAGCCCGTTCCAGTGGTCGGCCGATGAGATCGTACTGTATCGCACCCACATGCATCAGCAGCCGATGTATGAAGCCGTTGCACGCTTCAGATTGGTCTGATTCGGCGATTCTTTCGTTAGATCAGCTTCTCCGCCGCCAGTCGGTACGTCAGCTTGGGCCGCAGACCGACCAGTTTGTCCATCGGCTCGCCGTTCTTGTAGACGATTACCGTCGGCGTGCCCATAATGCCGGCCGAAGCTGCGGCATCCGGCAGCCGGTCGCAATTGACATAAGCAAAGCGAACTTGCGTGGACATCTCGCCTTCCAGTTCCTCCAGAATTGGCGCTAGTGCCTTGCAAGGCGGGCAGTGCGTCGCCCCGTAATTGACCAGCACGATTCCTTCTTGGGTCACATTCGCCAATTGCTCGGCGCTGTCGACATGTTGAATTCCCATACCATCTCACTCCTTATTCGTATCTTCCTCTGCCCGCTCCGACTGAACGGCCGCGATACGATCCAGCAAATTGCCCCGGATCTGGTTAAGCTGCTGAATTTGCGCTTCGATCTCCGTAAGCTTCCGCTCGTAGATCGGCAGAATCTCCGTACAGAAGGCTTCCTTGTTCCGCAAGACGCAGGTCAGGAATCCCGCGATTTGCTCGGTCGACAGTCCCAGGTTCAGGTAGAGCTTGATCGTATCGACGGTATGAACGGTTAACGGCGAATAGTCCCGATAACCGTTCGCTTGGCGCAGCGGCGATATCAAGCCCTGCTGTTCGTAATAACGGAGTGAACGAACGCTCACGCCGGTCTCTTGGGCCAGTTGGCCGATTTTCATGGGAATCCTTCCTTTGCGGCTTGTTGACTGCTTTAGTATAAAGGCTGACATCAATGTCAGAGTCAAGTGCTTTCCGCCAGTATACCAGTTCTCCAACAAAAAGAATCCGCGTTCTCGCGGATTCCAAGGAACAATCGACTCTATGCCGCAAGCCGATTGCATTACGTCCGGTCCTGATGCAGCTCCGGCTCCGAACATCCTTCCCGATGATTGACATAGCGGGCGGCCACGAACAGGAGGTCGGACAACCGGTTCAGATACGCGAGCACGAGCGGATTGATGTTCTCCTCCTTCCACACCTGAGCGGCCATTCGCTCCGCGCGGCGCACGATCGTCCGGGCCACATGCAGCGCGGCTCCGCACGGATGGCCGCCGGGCAGCACGAATTGCGTCAGCGGCGGCAGGGCGGCATCCATCTCGTCGATGTGCTCCTCCAGAAACTTCACGTCCGCTTCCGTCAGCGGCCATGCCACCTTCATGAGCGGCGGCGTCGCCAATTCCGCTCCGGCATGAAATAGCTTCGTCTGCACGACATGCATCACCTGCCGGAACGAAGTCCATTCTTCGCCCGGGCCCAGCGCCGACATGGCCAAGCCGATCATCGAGTTGGCTTCGTCGCAGGTTCCGTATGCATGAACCATCGGCGAATGCTTCGATACCCGTTTTCCGTAAACCAAGCTCGTTTGACCGCTGTCTCCCGTCTTCGTGTACAGTTTCATGTCAACCCTCCTCGTGGATGTCTACATATTGCGCCGGTACTGCCCCCCGATGTCGTAGAGCGCATCCGTGATCTGACCGAGCGTCGCCGACGTCACCGCCTCCATCAACGCTTCGAACAGATTGCCGCCGGCCAGGGCCGTCTGCTTCAATTGCTCGAGCGCGTCCGCGCACGCGTCCTGATGCTTCAATCGGAACGCCTGCAACCGACGAATCTGCTCCTGCTTTTCTTCCTCCGTCGATCTGGCCAGTTCCATATCCGCCGTTCGCTCGCTCGGCGTCGGATCCAAGAACGTATTCACCCCGACGATCGGCAGCTCGCCGCTATGCTTCTTCAGCTCGTAATGCAGCGATTCGTCTTGAATTTTGCCCCGCTGGTAACGGGTTTCCATCGCGCCGAGGACGCCGCCGCGGTCGTGCAATCGCTGCAGCTCTTGGAGCACCGCCTCTTCCATGAGGTCGGTCAGCTCCTCCACGATGAACGAGCCTTGCAGCGGATTCTCGTTCTTCGCGAAGCCGAACTCCTGATCGATGATGAGCTGAATCGCCATCGCCCTGCGCACCGAGCTCTCGGTCGGCGTCGTGACGGCCTCGTCGTACGCGTTCGTATGCAGGGAATTGCAATTATCGTAGATCGCCATTAAGGCCTGCAGCGTCGTGCGGATATCATTGAAGTCCATTTCCTGGGCATGCAGCGATCGGCCCGACGTCTGAATATGGTATTTGAGCTTCTGACTCCGTTCGTTGGCCCCGTACTTGCGCTTCATCACGATCGCCCATATACGGCGTGCCACGCGCCCCATGACGCCGTACTCCGGATCGAGGCCGTTGCTGAAGAAGAACGACAGGTTCGGAGCGAAATCGTCGATTCGCATGCCGCGGGACAAATAATATTCGACGTAGGTGAAGCCGTTCGCCAGTGTAAACGCCAATTGGGTGACCGGATTGGCTCCCGCCTCCGCGATATGGTAGCCGCTGATGCTGACGGAATAATAGTGGCGAACCTGATGATCGATAAAATACTGCTGGATGTCCCCCATCATGCGCAGCGCGAACTCCGTGCCGAAAATGCATGTATTCTGCCCTTGGTCTTCCTTCAGAATATCCGCTTGCACGGTTCCGCGGACGGATTGGAGCGCCATGGCTTTTATTGACGCGTATTCGGAGTCCCCGGGCGGTCGTCCATGCATCGCCGCGAACCGATCGAGCTGCTGGCCGATCGCCGCATGCATGAACATGGCTAGAATAATCGGCGCCGGGCCGTTAATGGTCATCGATACGCTGACTGTCGGATGACAGAGGTCGAAGCCGGCGAAGAGTTCCTTCATGTCTTCCAAGGTGCACACGTTGACGCCGCTGTTGCCGATCTTCCCATACAGATCGGGACGGTCGCCCGGATCCTGGCCGTACAGCGTCACGCTGTCGAAAGCGACGGACAGCCGTTTGGCCGTATCGTTCCGGCTAAGATAGTGAAAACGGCGATTGGTCCGGGCAGGCGTTCCTTCGCCGGCGAACTGACGCTTCGGCGCTTCGTCCGTTCGTTTGAAGGCAAAGACCCCTGCGGTATAGGGGTAATAGCCGGGCAGATTCTCGTTCAGCAGCCAGCGAAGAAGCTCCCCGGCTTCTTCGAATTTCGGCAGGCTGACGCGCGGAACTTGCGTTCCTGACAGGGACTCTCTCTTCAATTCCGTTATCGTTTCACGCTTATGGAGCCGGACCGTCAGTTGATCCTTGCCGTAAGCCTCCCGGATGAGCGGCCATTCCTCGAGCAGCTTCCGGCACTCCGGATCGAGCCGCTTCCCGTAATCCGCGATCATGGTATCGAGCTTCGCCGCGAAAGCGATTGCGTCCGTCTCGGCGAGAAGCCGCCCGCCGTCGGCAGCGATCAATTGCCTCGTTCCCTTCAACTGATCGATCTTGCGGGCGGCATCGGCCTGTTCCCGCGCGAAAGACCGGTATCGCCGTACGGTCTGAATGATTTCGCCCAGATAGCCGATGCGATCGGATGGAATGATGCCCGCATACCGCGCCGCGCTATCGTTTCCCGACGTCAACCCTACCGCAGGCTGCCCCGCAGCCCAGCTTCCGCCGGTCTTCTCCTCCACGAGTTTCATGAGCCGATGGAAGAGCACGGTCGTTCCGTTATCGTTGAATTGATTGGCTGTCGTTCCGAACACCGGCAGTTGGTCGGCCGGGACGCCGAATTGCTGCCTGCTTCGCTGATATTGCTTGCGTACGTCCCGCAGCGCGTCTTCCGACCCTCGGCGTTCGAAC
This sequence comes from Paenibacillus sacheonensis, assembly GCF_009909195.1. Taxonomy (GTDB): domain Bacteria; phylum Bacillota; class Bacilli; order Paenibacillales; family Paenibacillaceae; genus Paenibacillus_Z; species Paenibacillus_Z sacheonensis. Next base: position 442,517 of record NZ_JAAAMU010000002.1, on the reverse strand, counting down.
TTGTTGATGACGATCAGATCCGCGTAATCGAGCATCGCAATCTTCTCCAGCTGCGTCGCGGCGCCGAATTCTGCGGTCATGACGTACATCGATATATCGCATACATCGACGATCGCCGCATCGCCCTGGCCGATCCCGCTCGTTTCCACGATGACCCCATCATACCCGGCCTGCTTGACGATTGTAATGGCGTCTCGGACGGCTTCGCTAATCTCGGATCCGGAGCCTCTGGTCGCCATGCTTCGCATGTAAACGCTTGAATGTTGAATCGCGTTCATGCGAATGCGATCGCCGAGAAGCGCCCCGCCCGTTTTCGATTTGGTGGGATCGATCGCGAGGATGGCAATCGACCGGCCGGGAAAATGAGCCAGATAACGGCGTACCAGCTCATCGGTCAGCGAGCTCTTGCCGGCACCGCCGGTACCGGTAATGCCCAGCACGGGGACCGTCGAACTAGCTGCCTGCAGCTGTTTCAGCACGGCTGACTCGGCATCCTCCAGTCGTTCCTTCGACGCGTTCGCCTCGGCAAGGGAAATCAATCTGGCGACGGCGCCTTGATTGCCAACTGACAATGCCGCCAGATCTTGCTCCGCTTGCCGCGGCGTCCGATGATCGCAGGCTTGAATCATATGATTGATCATCCCCTGCAGCCCCGTTGCCCGGCCATCGTCAGGCGAGAAGATCTTGGCGATGCCGTAATCCTGCAGCGCCTTGATTTCCGCAGGAATGATAACCCCGCCTCCGCCGGCGAAAATCCGGATATGTCCCGCGCCTTCCCGCTGCAGCACATCGTACAGATAGGTCAAATATTCGAGATGTCCGCCTTGATACGAGCTGATGGCGATTCCCTGGACATCCTCCTGAATCGCCGCGCTCGCCACATCCGTGACGGAACGGTTATGGCCCAGATGGATGACCTCCACGCCGGATGCCTGCAGAATCCGTCTCATCATATTGATGGATGCATCGTGACCGTCGAATAAAGCGGCTGCCGTTACGAAGCGTACATGGTGTCGCGGGCGATAAACAGGGTTCTCCAAGGTACATTCCGCCCTTCCGTCAATCGTTGTCCCACTCCGACTTCAAGCGTCCCCTTATTACATTATTCGATCGCGCGGAAGGAGATTCCGCGTCCAAGCCGGGTTGTCGCGATCACGATCTGTTCATGACAAAAACACCCGATCGAATGACCAGCGCATTCAAACGGGTGTTCCTAGCCAAATGCGGGGCTGCCATCCCCTTCGTTCGTCCTTTACATGAGATAGCGCAAATAGATGTACGCGGTCGACAAGACGATCGACAGCAGCATCAGCGGAAACGCAATCTTCATGTAAGCCATGAAACGAATCGGGTAGCCTTCCTTGCCGGCCAATCCGGCCGCGACCAGATTCGCGCTGGCTCCGATCAAGGTTCCGTTGCCCCCGAGACAAGCGCCGAGCGCGAGACTCCACCATAACGGCTCCAAGTCGTGGACGCCCATGTTCCCCATCTCTTGGATCAGCGGTATCATGGTCGCCACGAACGGAATGTTGTCCATAAAGGCGGATGCGATGGCGCTCAGCCATAGAATCAACATGGAGGACGCGACCGGATTGCCCCCGGTAAGGTCGATCGCTTTGGCCGCCAGATCGGCTATGACGCCGGTTTCCACCAGTCCGGACACGAGTACGAACAGACCGACGAAGAAGAATATCGTAGTCCATTCCACTTTGCTGAACGCCTGTTCCATTCGGTGTTCGCCGGTCAGCAGCAGGAGGATGAACGCGCCGGACAATGCGACGACGGCCGACTCCAGATGCAGCGTCTGATGGAGGAAGAAGCCCGCCATCGTTACGGTTAACACCATTAAACTTTTTGTTAGCAGCTTGCGATCCGTAATTAGACCGCTCAGAGAAAGCGCCAGGATCGTTTGCGTTCGTTCCGGCGTCGTCTGAATCTGCTTTCTGAACAGCAGGATGAACAGCGGGACGTAAGCGGCCATGACGATAGCGGCTATCGGCGCCAAATTGGCGATAAAGGCCGCGAACGTCAGCTCCTTCGCGGCGCTCCCGATCATGATATTCGGCGGATCGCCGATCAATGTCGCCGTGCCTCCGACGTTGGAAGCGATAATTTGCGTCATTAAATAAGGCACGGGAGTGACGCTCAGCTGCCTCGTGATGCTGAAGGTGACAGGAAGCATCAGCAGAATCGTCGTCACGTTATCCAGGAAAGCCGATGCGACCGCCGTAATCAGCGCAAGCAAGATCATAATGCTGACGGGCTTGCCCTTCGCCCGCTTGGCGGCCCATACCGCAATGAATGCGAATAAACCCGTATCGGCCGTGATGGAGACGACGATCATCATGCCGATTAGCAGGCCGAGCGTATTGAAGTCGATATGCGATATCGCCGTTTGTTGATCTACGATCCCGACTGCGACGATGAGCAGTCCGCCAATCATGGCCACGATGGTACGATGAATCTTCTCCGAGATCATGAGTGCATAGGCCGCCAAGAAGATAATAATGGCCCAAATCGCTTGCTGTTCCACTGCCGTGATGACCTCCCCATTATGCTTTACGTCTATCATTCCCCGAAAAAAGACAAAAAGAGCCCATCGTTGACAGGCTCCACCGGGGTATTCCTATGAAAAGTTCCTATTCATTTTACACAATCGCCATGCTGCTTGTAAAGCATTAAGAGGATTGAGGGATTAGCTGCTTCCCCTCGCTAGATAATGGCCTGCGATGGAATGCGGATCGTCGACATCGCCTGCTTCTTCTGACTGTCGTTGACATGCGTATAGATCATCGTCGTTTCGATCGAGGCATGACCCATCAATTCCTTCACGACCCGGATGTCCACGCCGTTCTTCAGCAGCATCGTTGCAAAGGTATGCCGGAGCTTGTGGCAGGACAGCTTCATGTCCATGACCTTCGGGTTCTGTTTCTTGAACGCCTCGAACGTCTCCGCGGCAATCTTCTGGATCTGCCGAATCGACAGCCGCCTGCCCTTCTGAGAGACGAAGAAGGCGTCTTCCTTCTCGCGATACGGCGTGATTCTCTCCTGCTCGACGTCTGACAGCACGGTCAGCAAGGCATCGGGAACCGGAATTTCGTTCCATTTCCGCCCCTTGCCGAACACCTCGATCATCCCTTTCGCTCGCTTGAAGTCGCCCAGGTTAAGCCGATGGACTTCGCCGACCCGCAGGCCGCAATAGCTCATCAGCAGGAAGATCGCCATATTCCGGCTGCGGTAGCGTCCATCGATGTAAGAGAAGCTTTCGACAAGCTCCTCTTCCTCCAGGTAAACCGGCTTCTTGTTTTTCTCCGTCTTCGATTTCTTCACCTCGAGCGCAGGGTTGCGCTGGGCAAGCTCGAAATCGATCAACGCGATATAGAAGGCGCGGATCGCGGACAACGTCCGGTTTCTCGCCCGGTCTCCCGCGGCCTGCTGCTTGGAGACGAGATGGGCGATCACGTTCATCTTCGCGGCTTTGTCGACTGCCAGTCCATCCAATGCATGCAGATAACCGTAAACTTCACGCTGATATTCCTTTTGCGTCGAGTCCGTATAACCGGCTTGCTTCATCCATATCCGAAAGGCATGCGTCTGTTCGCCGTACACTTCGTCCAGCTCATGATGTCTCGCCAAAAACGTCCCCACCTCGCGCGTAATATGTCGAAATCCAGCCCATGCCGCACGAATATAATCGACTAGAATCGAAAGTGCGCAAAACATTGATTTTGCGCACTTATTATAGCACATTTTGGAGGCTGCGTTTACCCTAATCCGATACCGATGGCTTAGATTTATAGCGTGAGGCCTGGAATTCCAGGATAAACGATTGCTCAAAGCCGTAATACGGTTGTTTGCTCATTCTCGCAGATTTCGCCGTTATCGCGGAAGCCAAAGCTTTCATATAGCTTTGCGGCGGGCGCATTCTCGGATTTATAAGGAATCCAGCAGTACTCCGCCGGCCCGGCCGGGAACGTTCGGATAAAGGCCAGGATTTCTTTCATCGCTTCCCGGCCATAGCCCCTGTACTGGTACTGCTTGTCGATCATCAGTCGAAGAATGCAATAGCTGCCTTCCGCGATCGCGGGGAGCTCGTAACCGGTGATGCGATACGTAATCATCACGAATCCGACCGGCAGTTCGTCCGCGTAGATGGCAAACGGAAACGGATGGCCTCCATTGGTTGCAAGGACATAGCAGGACGCGACGCTTGAGAGGTTGGAAGCGACGAAGCGGCGCTGATCCTCGGATACTTCCAGGTTAAATATGGCCCGCCGGTTGTCCAGCGTGATTTTCCGGAGGGAAAGCGCCGGCTTGCGTTCCATCCCCTGCTCCATGTTAGCTTCCCTGCAATTCAGCTCCATGTTACAACTCCCTATTCGTTATTGCGCCGCGGTCGCATCCTAAAGATACAATCGATGCCAAAAAAGGTATAGACTTATGTTCAATTTTTTTGTAATCTATTATGTATCCATGACATTTTTAGGTCTCTGCAAAAATAACCCGTTCCCAGGCTGGACAGCCTCGAGAACGGGTTTTTGTTTGTCCTCTTTTCATAAAGTCCCTTCTATCGGCGGCTTCAAATAGAATTCGAGCAATTGGTCCCGGAGCTCTCCTGTTTGCGTAAACCCTACTTTATTCAGCAGTTGAATGGACCTCGCGTTCTCAGGCTGCACCGTCGCATCAATCATGGTCAATCCCATCGTGGAGAATCCATATCCGATGATTTCTTGTAATCCCTCTCTCATAAGGCCCTTTCCCCAATAGGCTGCGGACAAGTCGAACCCGATCTCTGCAACAAAGTCATCCTTCGTGTTTCTCAAACAGTGAAAGCCGCATGTGCCGACGAAATCATCGTTCATCTTGTCGTACAACCCCCACCGGCAGCCCGAATCCTCGAGATGAAATCGAATGATCTCTTCCGCTTCCTTCACGTCCGCGCAGGGCTCGATATCCATATAACGCGTAATCTTCTCATCCGCAAAATGTTGAAACACCGCTTCGGCGTCTTGCAGCGTCAGAATGCGCAGCTCTAGCCGCTCGGTTTCTAATGGAGGATATTCCAATTTCCCATGATCTGCCACAGTTCCATCTCCCCCGTTAATCAAAGCATCCTGCCAAGTCTATTCATTCCTATGCAGATACATCGTTTGGATCTCCTGCGCGCCCGGCGCGAATCCAAGATTCAGATAGACGGACTCCGCATCATTGCCTTCCATCACATAGAGGCGCAGGATCGGATAGACCGCAGATTTCCTGCGTTGTCCTGCGGATCATTTGAAGTACTCGGCTAACAACTCCACTAAAACCTGCTTATACGCCTGTCTGTCATTCAGGGAGTTAATCACTCTTATTTTTGCAATATTAATATCATTAAATATCGTGTCCTCCAGCTCGCTCCTTGCTTTCAGGACCTCCACCGTTCCTTCTAACCCCGTGTATCCCTGCGCTTGTCCATAGCCTTGCAAGGTATAGTAATCGATGAATCCCGTTGACCATTCCGCTGGACGTTCGTCTACCGCCTTCCTGAAGGAATAATCCAGGTCGTCCTGGTCGACGTAGATCAATACGGGATTAAGCCGCTCCACGATAGCAGCCAATTCAGCGACATAACCGATTACGTCTTCGCTAGGCGCCCCGAACTTTATCATCCCCATCGTTACGGGGTTCTGGATGAAACAGCACTCGAATATGTACGTTTCCGAGCCCTGCGAAGCGCTCTCCGCAAACGTCTTCCATCGTTCCGTGATCTGTTTTCGATTCTGACCGAGCGGCAATTCATAGACATCGTGTTTGAAAATGGCATGCACCAATTCATCGGGGAAATGGAAGCCATGCTCATTGAACATCTTTCGATATTCGAGGAAATAATGATTAACGTCATTAACGACACGGCGAGCCAACACCTCTTTGAACGCTTCATGGCCAGTCAACAACGCATGCCATTCCTCGTTCGTAAATACGGCCACGCCGTCATAATCGGCAGGGTGATCCAGATTCCCTTCTTCGAACAGTTGAGCCGCCACGTTCATTTCCGCAAGAATTTCATGAACCAATCGAGCGGTTGTCGTTTTCCCCGACCCCGGCAGTCCTTCGATCAAGACTAATTTCGGTCTCATCTTCACGTTCCTCCAGTGGCTTGCCTACATTCGTCGTGATATCGGCCGCATGTCCGTTATTCTTTAATATGAATCCCGAAGTGATACGAAGCCGTGTTTTTCTTGTCCCAAACTGCCGACAGACGATAGCTGTAATAACCGGGTTTTAGAGGAAGCCGGAAACGGCTTTGATTGGGCTCGCCTACCTGTTCCTCGCTGCGATCTGTCCGAGCAAGCGTTAACGTAAAGACATCCGGCTTGATCGGAAACGTAATTCGGATGATGCCGCCTGTTTCTGCGACAATCGCTTGCGCGTTGATGCTCTGCTGGAAAGCAGCCGGACTCTGAGGATCGTCGCATATGCCTTCCTCTTCGTTCGTGCCGTACCAACAAGATTGACCATCGAGATAGGTAACGGCCTGTTTTCCCCACTTTATTGTAGGTCGTACCGGCTCATCGGGTAACTGTTTCTTGCACCCCGCGGCCATCAAACACGCGATCACGACACACAGGAAATAGAGGACGCGTTTATTCATGCGGCTCCTCCTCCATTATTTAGGCTGCTGCATGAATATTAGACGCACGGCACGGCGTAAAGTTCCAGTATTTTCTAAAATTAATGGGTGCTAGGGATACAGGGGGATGATGTTCATTCGCGCAGAAAAGGCAGCCAACTCGAATTGGCTGCCTCAGCACATGAGCGACTATCTGCTCAACAATGTTCGTTCCACAGCGTGTCTCTAGACTGTGCCTGACGGATCCGCGCCGTCAGGACCATCGACAAGATCCACGACGCCGACGGCGAGGATCGTGACCGCAGCCGCTCTCCCCAGCTTCTTGGCGCTGTCTTTCATGAGTTCCGTGTCGCGTTCCTTGATTCCCGTTACCAAATCGGCTCCGCTGTTAACCACGTATTCGATGCCTTGGCCGGCACTTTTCACCGTTGTCGTGACCACGTCTCCAAGCTCATTCAATCCGCTCTTGGCTTGATGCTTATCCGACGTAACCAAGCCCGCGCCGACATCCCATACGCCGCTCGCCGCCTGGCCTGCGATTTCGCCTGTCTTCGCCGTTACTCGTTCGACGTCATTGCCGATTTCTTTGATGTAATCGCTGTGAACCAGCTCTCCGGCAACGCGCACCGTACCTCCCAGCACTTTACCCGTCACATCGCCCGCCAATTTCCCGATCCCTTTCAAAATATCCATCCGATCTACCTCCGTGGTTTCATTTTATTCTATATAACGATTATTGACGCTTTTCGTTTCAATGTACTCCGAAACTATAACTTGGTTCCCGTTATTGTTTACCGATAGCGGCATACGTCATTCCGGGTTTCGCCAAAGCCGACTTCGCGACGCCGAGGATGAGTCTCTTTCTTCGTACGGCAACTTTACGCTTTCGGAACGACCAGTTCCAATTTCTTGGCCGTTGCTTGGGCCGGCAAGGAATCATTGATCATGCCCGTAGACCATACGCGAACTTCCTGCTGAACCTTAAGATCGTCAAAGGTTATCGGCGAACCGTCGGCAGTCGCCATCTCGGAATGTTCGTCGAAGCCGAAGAAAATACTCGGTTCCTCTTCCCCATCGACCAACAGCAGTATGCGGTGCGCGTAGGCGTCGAGCTTGACGATCGTTCCCATGTATTCCGGCTTCTCGCTCATGAGTTGGATATCGTAGGCAAGCAGGTCGGGATCGATAAGCTTCTCGATCTCGGGCTTCGCATGCGCCTCGCTCGATTCCGGCATCGTGATGACGATTTTGTTCTTGGTGACGTCCAGCGAGGAAGCGTACATATTCAGTTCGTCGTACAGGTCATTGTCCGTCAGCGACTGCTGCGCAGCTTCCAATTCCTCGATCGAATGGGCGACATGAACGAGCGCGTACGTACCGGCCTTATATCGGTCCGCCAGCAAACGGCTCGTTTCATCGTTTAATTCAACAAGATTGATATAAATCTTGCCGTCTTTCAGGTAAATATCGCCATTGGCAAGCTGATGCTCCTCGAGGAAACTCCGAACCTCGCCTGGGGCCGACGACGCATCAATCGTTCCAGTTCCTTCGATCATGGGCGCGATTTCTCCTATTCCTGCGCTGCTCCCGGTACCGCGTTTTGAATGCGAAGGGTTATCGGCACCGTCATTGTTCGACTCGACCCGCGACCCGCAGCCCGAGATTGCCAGGATCAGCAAACTAAGCAGGAATCGCTTTACGATCGATCTTGCCATGCAGCCCACCCCCGTGTTTCTTTGTCCTACAGACGCATGGGGAGATTGAATTGTTGCTCAACGCTCCCGCTTCAACAAGGCAACAGCTTCATCGATTCCGACCACGGTTTCCGTCTGCTCCTCCATGTCCTTCAGCAAAAGATTATTCGCCGCAGCTTCGGTTTCGCCGATTAATAGGACGTAGCGGATACCTTTGGATGAGGCGCTCGCCAACGATTTTCGCAGCTTGCGCTTCGACATGTCCACTCGGATGCGGATACCCTGACTTCGAAGCGCGGATGCGGCTCGAAGTACCTCTCCGACGGTATCCCCGATCGGGATGATCATGGCAGTCGGATTCGCGGCAGGCCGGGATCGATCGCCAAGCAGCTCCATGATGGACTCCATGCCGAATGATAGCCCGACCGTCGGATAACGAAGATCTTCTCTGCCGACCAGCTGCCCAATGATATCGTCGTATCGACCGCCCCCGCCCAGGCTCGAGGCAAAGACGCCCGTCGCATCGAAGATCTCGTACACGGTACCCGTATAGAAGGACAAGCCGCGGGACAAGAAGGGATCGAATCTGCAGATATCATCCAGACCCAAGGTTCGAATCAGTTCCTGAAGCGCGATGACCTCAAGCGCACCGGGCGCGCCGCGCAGTCCGTATTGAATCGCGATGGCTTCGAATGTGGGATCATCCCGTTCGACGAGCGTGATCAATTCGCTCGCCGCCTCGGCGGGCAATCCTTTGTCAAGCAGTTCTCTTCGCACGTTCGCGCAGCCGATTTTCTCGATTTTATCGAGCGTCAGCATGACGGTGAGCTTCAAATCGGCCGGAACGCCGATCGCTTCGAGCAGCTCGCCGAGAAAACGGCGGTTGTTCCATTTCAGCGTGACGGGGACAGCCAATCGTCCGAAGACTTCTACGGCCAGCTGCATCAGCTCCGCTTCCGCTTCCGGTCCTGCAATGCCGACGACATCGGCGTCGCACTGCAGGAATTCGCGAAGCCTGCCCCGTTTGACGGGGCCGTCCCGGAACACTTTGCCGATCTCGTAGCGCCTGAACGGCAGCTCGATGCCCGGATTCAGGGCAATGATCTTGGCAAAAGGAATGGTCAGATCGTAGCGCAGTCCGAGCTTCCGCCGGCCTTGATCGGTCAATTGATACATTTCCTTCAATATCTCGTCGCCGCCCGCGTACTTGGAGGTCAACAGCTCGAGCTCGTTCAAGATCGTGGAATCCAAGCTGTCGAAATCATACAGCTCGAATACCTCCTGCAGCGTCGTCTGAACCTGCTTGCGGACCGCCTGCTCCGGACCGAAGTAGTCGAACGTCCCTTTGACATTTTGCATGTGCATCATTTCCCTTCCGAGGTTTGATCGGCCTTTAAAATATAAAAAACGCGCAGGACCTCGAGGTCCTGCGCGTTCGTATGCCGCAGGGAGGCCAACGCGAGATGCGTTAGCCCGCCCTGTCAATATACAGGCGTGCTAACGCTGCTTGTGATGATGAAGTTGCCTCGACAAGATGGCTGTCATCGTTAGCTCTCCTTCATGTAACGAAGCTGAATAGCGCCATTATAGCGTATCGCTGCCCTTCGTTGCAACTTGCGGCTCTTGCGTACCATCTAACCTGCCATTAGCGAAGATTGAATACCGTGTTCAGCTCCAGCAAGTCGTCGATTACGGCATCCGCTTGCGCCAATTCATCTTCTTGGGCGAAATCAAACCGGCAGCCGACAGCCGTCAAACCGTTGTTCTTGGCGGCCCGGATATCCGAGAGCCTGTCGCCGACGACAGCGGCTTGGACGATGCCGTATTTGTTCATAATATGCCGAACCAGATCCGTCTTGTCTTGCGAATCGATCTGCTGAATGCTGAAGGTTTCCGTTAGCCATCGCTCTAAGCCGTAATAGCCGACGATAGCGCTCAGATAGTCGAGCCGCCCGTTGCTTGCGATGAAGATGCGGCGGCCGGCTTGCTTCAAGCCATCCAGAACCTCGTAGACATGCGGATACAGCGCACCGTTCCCGCTTCGAATGTTAGCGATTAATTTCGCGTGAAAGAATTCGTTGGCAATGTTCCGCAGCTCGTCCGATCGGCCCGGCAATAACGTTTCCCAGACGACTTGCAGCGTCACGCCCATGATCTTGCGATACGTATGAATGGGCGTTTCCCCTGACCAGCCATGTTCGGATCTCAAAAAAGCGAACGTATCGTCGAGTGCCAATTCCAAAATTTTGTCCGTTTGAAACAGCGTTCCATCCATGTCGAATATGACGGCTTGGACTTGGGTCATGCGCATCTCTCCTATTCTGTTCGACTACTCGAGCCTGCAGCCGATCTCCCAATGATAACCGAAAGGGTCGGCGATTCGTCCGATGCGCCAGCCATGGCCTTCCCCGACGGGCATGATTTCGTTCGCTCCCGCCATGAGAGCCTGCCGATGCATGCCGTCCGGGTCGTTCACGGTCAGAATCATGCGGACCGGACCGCCGCCGCTTCCCCCTGCCCCTCGCGATTCTGAATCTTCCTGAACCCAGAAGCTTGCTCCCCCGACGGCGAGCTCGGCTATGAGGGGCCGTCCTTCTTCTTCCTCCAGCCGGTACAACTCGGCCGCTCCGAAGGCGGCCTTGTAAAATTCGAGCGCCTTCGCCGCGCTGCTCACCGAAAGCCATGGCGCGATCGAAGCGGCGGAAGGGATGATTCTTTCTTGGTTAGCCATCGTATATTCCTCCTGGCGACCCCGGGTACGGGCCGATCTTCGTTATCCGCGAATTCATGCTCCGCCTGATTTGAACCCCTCTTGAAACAAGCTCTCCTGCAGCACTTGCATGGCCTCCGCGATTCGCTTCAAATCCGCCTCCGTCGAATGCCGAAGCCGATACTGGAACTCCTTTTCCATATGCGCGAACGCCGCGTTCATGAAGGACTGTCCGACTGCGGACAACCGGATGTACTGCTTGCGCTTGTCTTCGGGGGCATCGAATTTCTCGCACAGCCCTCGATCGGTCAGCTTCTTCAGCTCCCGGCTCGTGTTCGGCATCGAAATATGCTTGCATTCGCTGATCTCGCTGAGCGTCACCGGCTGGGATACCGCGATATATTCCAGCATGCCGTACTGGACCGGCGTGATGTCCCCGAGCTCAAAATCCTTCGTCATGTCGAACGTTACCTGATGAACGGCTGTTATGAAAGAAACCGCCTGATGGAAAAGTTCTTTGTTGTCCATGCCGCTAACCACCTCTTACCCGATACGATAACAAACTATTTATCATTTAACAATTATCTTTTAATAATTATCATTTGACAACTAACTTATCCTCATGGTACGGTTTCATGGTCAAGTGATTGTCAAATGATAACTAAAAGGTGGTTAAACACGATGAACATGCTCATTATTTATACCCATCCGAATCACCAGAGCTTAAGCTATGCCTTCCTGCAGCAGGTCATTCGGGGCAGCGGCGAGAATGACGCCGTCACGGAAGTGAAGGTGCTCGATCTGTACGAGGCGGATTTCAATCCCGTGCTCGTGTTCAATTCGGATAAACGCAGAAGGGATATGCACAGCGATCCGGCGTTGGCCGTCTACCGGGAACAACTGCTCTGGGCCGACAAGATCGTCCTCGTCTACCCCATTTGGTGGGGCAGACCGCCCGCGATGCTCCTTGGGTATATCGACCAAATGTTTGCCTCCGGCTTCGCATATCGGGACAACGGCGGCCTGCTGCCGGAAGGATTGCTGAAAAACAAATCCGTCGTCTGCGTGTCCACCATGAAAGGCCCGGCGCTCTACCCGCTGTTCCTGCTGAATAACGCGCATAAAGCGCTGATGCGCAAAGCATTGTTTCGATTCGTCGGCATCAAGAAGGTGAAGTTCTTCGAATTCGGGTGAATGGAACAGCCGAACGGGATGCAGGGCAAGAAACTGGAGAAGGTGTATCGTTATTTCAAGACGCTGCACGCGTAACTGCCTACCGCAGCCGACCGCGGCCAGTCTGCTGTCTGCTTGCTGTCTGTCTGCTGTCTGCCTGTTGTCTGCCTGCTGTCTTTCTGCTGTCTGTCTGTCTGCCGCCGCCTAAGCTTTCATTCTCACTCCATCATGCCGTATTTCAGCTTAATTCGGTCCAGCTTCTCCAGCATCGGTCTTGCAAGGAAGAAGAGAAATAGAACGGTCGCGGCCGCATGAACCAAATCGAACCAGAAGCCGGAAACATAAGAAGCCAGTATGGCTTCCCGGCTGGGCTTGGCGGCGAACATCATGACGGAGGCAAGGTTCATGATCCCGCCGTATACGATAAGCGTCGATAACCCGCCGAAGATGCATAACGACCATCGGCTCCTTCTCAGCCAGCCCGCACGGTAGAGATTTCCGGCGATGAAACCGATGAGTCCAAAGCAGAACATCTGCCAGGGCGTCCAAGGGCCTTGCCCGAAGAAGAAGTTCGAGACGAAGCCCGCCGTTGCCCCGACCATGAAGCCCGCTTCGCCCCCGAAGCATACGCCCGCGATAATCACGATGGCGACGACCGGTTTGAATTCCGGCAGCATGAAGAAAGCGGATCTGCCCGCTACGGCAATAGCGGCAAGCACCGCGATCACGATGATCTCTCTTCCCTGGGGCTTGCGGCGCTCGAAGATCATCGCGAACGGGATCATCGCGTACAAGACGATCAGAACGCTGACGAACATATATTTGCGGTCGTCCAGCACGAATAAGCCAAACAGAATCGTAGCCGGAATGACGATGAGAACGAGCGCGGCTGCGACGGGCGTCCGCCTTGATAATCTTCGCCGGATTAACGGCTCTTGCTGCTGCATCGCGCGATCACATCCTCTGCCGTTACGGCGTTCGGCCAACGGTGCCGTGCCATGCGGTTGGCTGCCGTCGTATAGAAGCCGTTGCCCGCAAAGAATGGCTTGACGTAATCCGAAGAAATGATGGCGCCATCGAAGAACATCGCGCCGATCTGCCCGTACCTCGCGCAGAACTCGATGTCATGCGAGACTAAGAGAATCGTGACGCCGTCCGCGTTCAACCGCTCGAGATACCGGCCCAGCTTTGCTTTGAAAAACCCGTCCAGCCCTTTCGTCGGCTCGTCCAGCAGCAGAATCCGCGGCTCGAGCAGCAGTACTTTGGCCAGCGCGGCCCGCTGCTGCTCGCCTCCGCTTAGATCATACGGGTGCTTGCCGAGCAGGGACTCGAGTTCGGCGAAACGGATGACGGCATCCAGCTTCGCTCGCTTGTGCTCTGTTGTCAGCTTCGTATCGGACAGCATCTCCCGCAGATCGAGGCCGACCGTCTTCTTCACGAATAGCGACTGCGGATTTTGCGGAAGCACGCCGAGGCCGTTCGTAAACAGCTCGCTTGCCCGCGCCGCGGCCGGATTGCGGCCATTGATCGTCACTTTTCCGCGATAGGGCTGCAATAACCCGCTGATCAGCGACAGCGCGGTGGATTTTCCCGTCCCGTTCCCGCCGACGATGCAGCAGAATTGCCCTTTTTTTACTTCGAACGACAAATCCTTGATCACGTCCGGACCTTCCCGCTCGTATTTGAACCAAACGTCCCGGAAGGCTACGGCTGCTGAATCGGCTTTAGCGGCATCGGACTTCCGGTTCAAGATCGAATTCCAGATGGCAGCCCGCCTCGCGCTTCCGGTAGCGAAGTTAGAAGCATACGGGTCAAGAACGGATCCATCCCTCTCGTCCGATTCCATCATTAGACCGCCTACGGAATCTCCCTTCATTCGATCGAGCCACTGCCTGCCTTCCTTGACCGTCAAGGGAATCGGCACCTGCCGCTCGCCTCCCCGTTCTACGGCCGAATACACTTGAACCGGCGTGGGCATGGCGGCGATCATCGCATGCTGCATCGCAGCCAGCTTCGCGCTTGCTTCCCGCGGCGAATCGTTCACGATCATCGTTCCTTGGTCGAGCACGATTACCCGATCGGCTAGCGGCAGCGCTTCTTCCAGCCGATGCTCCGTCAGAATGACCGTCGTTCCGAGCTCGCGATTGATTTTGCCGACGGACGCGAGAAAGTCTGCCGCCGCGATCGGATCCAGCTGCGAGGTCGGCTCGTCGAGGATCAGCACGGATGGCTGCATCGCCATGACGGAAGCGAGATTCAGCAGCTGCTTCTGTCCCCCTGACAGCTCCGACACGGGTTTGTGAAACCAATTTTGAATGCCGAAGAAGCTTGCCGTCTCCGCGACGCGCAGCCGAATCGTCCGTTGATCGCAGCCCAGACTCTCCAAGCCGAAAGCCAGCTCATGCCATACTTTATCCGTTACGATGCCATTATCCGGCTGCTGAAGAACAAAACCGATGTCCGCGGCCTGCGTGCGCCGATCGGCCTCCTCAAGCGGCAATCCGCGATACGCTACCGTACCGCTCCGTCTGCCATGCGGCGTAAGGATGGTCTTGAGCTGCCGAAGCAGCGTGCTTTTGCCGCAGCCCGACTGACCGCATATCGCAACGAACTCGCCTTCCTCGATGGTCAGGTTAATATTCGCTAATGCGGCCTTGTCTTGACCGGGGAAGGCGAAGTTCAATTCCTTGATCGTATAGATTTCCATTTCCAATCCTCCCAGGTCTGAATCAGTGCCGGCAGCAAACAAAGCGTCAGGTACGCCGCGTAGACAAGAACGCTGAACGCCGTCATGGCCTGTACGTGCACGGACGGAAAATATCGGATCGCGTTGGCGCCCGAAGCGGCCCCGAGCACGAGAACGAGAAGCAAGCCGGCCATGCAGGCAGACAGCCTGCGATCCCGCCGGTCAAAGCGGAAGATCGAGAAGCTTGTTCGGTTCGGGAGACCGTACCCGCGCGATTTCATGGAATCGGCCGTCTCGATCGCATTCTCCAGCGCCCAAGTCGTCATGATCGACAGCATCCGGATGCCGTTGCGGGCTCTGCGAATCCAGCCGCCCTGCCGATAGTCCCTGCCGATGCAGGCTTGGGCATCGGAGATGACCTTGAGCTGATGCATATATCGCGGGACGAACCTCAGCACCATAGCGAAGATCAGCGACAGCGCGGGCATGATTCGTCCGAACAAATACATGAATTTATCCGACGTCATCACCGCGTTATAGCAGGAGAACCAGACGATCACGGTCACGTACATCGCCGATGCGGCAGCGCCGTACAGAATCGATTCCAGCGTGACGGGGTTCCCGTCCTTCATGTAGAACAGAATCGTGACGCCCGCATGACTGAACATGGGATTCGCGGCCGCCATGATCACGAAGAGCGGCAGCATGAAACGCAGCTGGAAACGGATGGCGCGCCTGCCGTTCAGCAAGACGGCATTGACGACGGCGCCAAGCAGCGAGATCGCTTGAAAGACCGGATGCATCCACAGCATGCAGAATGCCAGCACCGCCGCGAAATAGACGAAATTGACGAACGGATGATAAGCGGCGAATGCGCTCCGTCTCATCGGTCGGTCCCCGCATCTCCAGCCGATGGTTCCGCGCCGACATCGCGTCCCAGGTCGCATGTATATACCCAGTCGACGACATCTCCGTCCTTCAGCTTGTACCGGCTGCTGCCGTAATTCGGGAACCAGTCGTTCACCTTGTACATCCAGCCGCTCAGCTCGCCGCAGTCGAATTCGTAGATGTTGTCGATGCCTTCGATATAGTTGCTGTTGTAGATCGGCGTCATCTCGAATTCCATCGGAATCTTATTCTTCTTCATCTCTCGGAGGAGAACGTCGAAGACGGATTCGCCTTCATGGAACTCAACCTTCTTCGCTGCATAGATGACGCCGTTATCCGGCAGCACCTCAAGCTTATCCTTGTCGAATTGGTCCAGGCGGTCGAGGATGGTTAAGCATGTAACGGACAAGGTAGCCGTGAACGTCGTCTTCTCGATCTTGGCGTCCTGCCATTCGACGGGCTTGGGTTTGCCCGCCGGGACGGGAGTCGTCTCATACGGGTCTTTGTTCGTGTCGGTACTGCCGGGCTTCGAATTTCCATTCGGCGTTGAACCGCTCGTTGGCTTTGAATCGCCAGACGGTTTCGAACCGTTGGTTGACTTTGAATCCTCGGGCGGTTTCGAACTGCCGGTTGGTTTGGTGCCGCTGGTTGGTTTGGTGCCGCTGTTCGCGTTCGAACTGTCC
The DNA here is from genome assembly GCF_009909195.1 of Paenibacillus sacheonensis. Lineage (GTDB taxonomy): Bacteria > Bacillota > Bacilli > Paenibacillales > Paenibacillaceae > Paenibacillus_Z > Paenibacillus_Z sacheonensis. Next base: position 426,070 of record NZ_JAAAMU010000002.1, on the reverse strand, counting down.
ATGGCCGGATCCGAGTTGCCTTTCGTTGCTGAATGATCCGTTCCGACTGCCGCACCTTTGGCTGCGTCCTGCGTTACCGGCGGCTTCGCCCCAGTCGCGCTTGGCTGCTTCCCGTTGTCTCCGCTTCCCGGCATAGTCTCTTGCTGTGCTGACGAAGACGGTTCGACGGCGTGCTGATCCGGTTTTGAAGCGGCATTATCCGACTGATTCGCGGTGGACGAAACGGAATCGTCCGACCTAGCAGGAGCTCCGCCCGAATCGGTTGTTGACGCAGCAGGTGCACGAACTTCGCGCGAATCGGCGGCTTGATCGGCCATTTTCCCCGTCCCGCCGTGACCGCTTCCTCCCCAGAAATAGGAGACCGTTAAAATAGCGAGAATGCCGATTAGCGCGAACCATTTCCTGGCCGTCATACGCATGTTACGTTCCCCTCTCAAATATAAAACAAGGGCGAGACGGATCGCCCTTGTTTACAGTGTTTATCTCTTTGCTGCAGCGGGTTTCTCTTTAAGCTGCCATGTTTTCTCGCGCAGCTGCGGATCTCTTATTGCTGCAGCGCGTCTCGCGACTAACTGCCCCGGTGAATGACCGACTAGGATTGCAATTTCGTATCCGTCATGTCGAACAGGGAGGTTTTGCCGCCGAGCAAACGGTCATAGGCGACGAGCGCATAGAACGCTTGATCCGTTGCCATGGCATCGACCTCGCCGGGCGACGCCCCGCCGTTGCCGACTGCGCCCGGCTTCACGTGGTAGAAGCCTCCGCCTTGATCGGCGAAGCTGATCAGCGCATCCACCGCGGTGCGGCCGTTCTTCTTGAATCGCTCGTCTTGGGCAGGATCAATGCCTAGGCTCGTCAACGCGACGATCACCTGCGCGGCGCTTTCCGCGTTGACGGCATTCTGGCTCGCGAATCCGCCGTCGGCCTGCTGAGCCCCGGACAGCCAGGCCAACGCCCGCTCTATCGCGGCATGAACATCCGAACGGGAACTATCATAAGGCGCGAGTGCTTGGATCGCCATGCCGGTCACGTCCGCATCGGGTGCAGACGCATTCTCGCCCAGTGCCCAACCGCCGCCTTTGATTTCCTTGCCTAGGATGTAGTCAATCAGCCGCTCGCGCGTCGTCGGCGTCTTCGCGCCCGCTACGGCCGGAATCTCGTAATGCTTGCTGTCGAGCGCAATTAGCGCGAAGATCGGCCCGTTGATGCCTTGTTTGGTCACCTGATCGAAATCCGCGAGCGGCTTCGCCAAATCATAGCCCGCTGCGTTATCGATTCCTTTCCCGATGGCGGACAAGGCCAGAATGACGCGATCGTATTCCGTGAATTTGACTGTATGCAGCTGCCCCGATTTTTCTCGTAACGTATTCGATAAATTCGCATAATAGCGCGCATAGTAGTCAGTCGGAACCGCGGTCCCCGAACGCGCAAGCCCGAGAACCGTCCATTCTCCGCCGAGCGTGCCGACGGACGGGTTCTTGACGGTACGAAGCTGATACGCCGCGGTGGCCGCGATTTGTTGGCGCAGCGCCTCTTGGGCCGTTGTTCCCGGCTGACTGCCGTTCGGTTCGTCGCCTTTGACCGCATATGCCCGCATGGCGACGACGACAGCCATCTCGCGCGTAACGGAATCGCGAGGGTTGAAGCGATTGTCGGCGCCTTCCATGATTTGACGCGCCGCGACCGTACGAACGTCGGCTTGCGCCCAAGTGGATACGGCTGACATATCGCCGAGCGGCGTCGTTAATGCGGCCGGTTTCAAATCGAATGCCCGGACGATGACGGCGGCCATCTGCTCGCGCGTGATCGTCTCGTTAGGAAGAAACTTGCCGTCGTAACCCGTGATGAAGCCTGCTTGGTAAGCAGCGTTCACGTACGGAGCGAACCACGTGCCGGATGGTACGTCGCCAAAGCTGCTCGACGGGCCGGTCGGTTGTTTCAAGCCTAGGACCTCGACCATCAGCTTGGCGAATTCGGCCCGCGTCATCGTCGCCTTCGGATGGAATTGCCCGGAACTGCCTAGAATGAAGCCTCGTCCCGTCGCGTCTCCGACCGCTCCGTAAGCCCACGACGCGATTAGCTTGGCATCGGAATACTGCTTGTTGATATCGACCGGCTCGGTCTTCTTGACGGCGTACGTCACGTAAGCCGTGAAATGGTTCGAACGAATGATCAGGTCATTGCCCGAGACGTAAGCATACGTGATTCGCTCGCTGCCTTTCGCAGCTTGCGCGCCCTCTTCCTCCGAGCCGTAAATCGTTATCGGATGGAACGTACCGTTCTCGATGTAACCGGCCAATTGGCCTTTGCCATTCTTGATCGTATAGGTCAGCGGTTTGTCGAACAGGAAGGATCCGTTCGCCGCGCCCATGATAAATGCATTGCCGATGCCATCCAGCTTGTCGCTGCCGATCAAGTTTCCTTGGATCAGCTTTTGCAGCGACGCGTCCGCCGGATCCTGCTGCGTGAATAATTCGATGTTCCCGCTGCCGGAGAGCAGCTTCGTTCCCTTGTCGATGACGAGCGACAGATTTCCTTTGTTCGCCGTTACTCGCGGTAAAGCGTCCTTCACGTCGTCGGCGTTCAGGATAACTCTAGGCGCGGCAATCGGAATATTGAACTGAAGACCTTTGCTTTGCTCCGCCGTCGTCACTTTGTGAACGTAATCCTGTTTCGGATCGCTAGGCACGTCGACAACGGTGACCGGATCGGCGATCGGCGCCGAGCCGCCGCCTGCCGCGCTGCAATTACCGCCCGGCGCACCTAGATCGCATCCTAAGTTCGTCGTATACCGCCATGCCACGACGTCGCCCGGCTGCAGATCGTATATACCGGCGCTGTAGTTCGGGAAACTCCCGTTGACGGCATACATCCATCCGCTCTCCGGTCCGCGATCGAACTCGCTCAAGCCATCGATGCCTTGCACGTACTTCGTGGCGCCGGCCCCCGTATCGCGCACCTTGCCGGGAAGCTCGCGCGCCAGCACGGAATACGCGGTATCGCCGGTTTGGAGCGCAACCTGCTTGCTGCCGAGAATCGTCCCCTTCCGCGAATCGCCGGTCACGGACAGCGCTACGAACTGAGAAGTCGGGGGATTCCCGCCGCCATTGTCGGAAGTCTTCGCTGCAATCGTCAAAGACTGCGCATAACGAACCAGGCTAGGCACGCTGCCCTCCCGATAACCGGTTACTTCAAGCCGATAATCGCCGGCTGTTCCAATGCCCGAATCGAACGCGCCTTCGCCGCTCGCGTTCGTCGTGACGGACTGTCCGCCAATAGCGACGCGCACGCCGGAAGCGGGAGCCGTAACGACTTCGCTGGACGTGCCGTTCCAGACGGAAGCCGTCTGCATGACGGTGACCTTGAACGCTTCGCCGGCTTTAGGCGCTGCCGGTTCGACCTTCACGGAGCGAACGAGCGCCGTATCGGAGCCGCCATAATAGACGACGAGCTTGTCGCCTCGCTGCAGCTCGAACGCATCCATCCCGACGCCCGGGAAGCTCCATTCGCCGCCTCGGTTGACGTCGAACATCCAACCGTTGGTGCCGCTGGCCGCGATGCCGTTGATCGCGCTCACGTATTTGCCGTAAGAGGATTCAGTAACGACGACGGGGACCCGTTTATCGTCAAGCACCTTCTTCAGCGCGTCCAAAGCAATGCCGGCGGAGGCGCCGCCGCCTGCGATCGCGCCTGACGGTCCCTCGACCTGCAGGGAGACCGGGGCGCCGAACTGGTACAGGCGTCCTCGGCCATCGACGAACATCTCGTAAGCCGCCAGCGCTTGCAGCGCCTGCTCGGTGGCCATGACATCGGTCGGGGCTTGGGGATCGGCCGCGTGCTTGAAGCCGCCGTCGGGCTGCATGAACGTGAATAGCTTATCGATCAGCGTGATGCCGTTCTTGGTGTACGGCGCGCTCGTCGGATCGATGCCGTTCGATGCCAGCGCGATGATGGCTTGCGAGACGCTTTCGCTGGAGTCGACGATCGTCCCCCAGTTATCCGTCGGGTACCCGCCGCCGTGCGCATCCTGTTTGAGAGATAACCACTGAATGGCTTTCTCTCCGGCCGTCTTTACTTCATTCCGGCCCATGTAAGGCGCAAGCGCCGTCAAGGTCATGGCCGTCAGATCGGGATCGCTGGCGCCGGTGCTCAGCGAGAATCCGCCGTCGTCATGCTGCTTCGCCAGAATGGCGGCGATGATCTTGTCGCGATTCCACTTGGCATCGCCGGGTGTCGCATAATCGCCCGCATCCAAGGCAATCAGGGCGAAATCCAACCCGTTAATGCCTTGATCCTCCATAATGCCGCTGTTGTAGATGCGTTCGACGAAGTCAATGCCCGCGTAATCCGTCGCATCGAGATGCAGCGCCGATAAGGCAATCGTGCTGCGCTCGTAATCGGTCACCAACGCATATTCCGGATATTGGTTCAAGATATCGATCGTATTGGCGAGCGTGTCGCTCAAGTAGCTGCCGGGAACCTCGCGGCCCTCCCGCGACAGTCCAACCACCTGCCAGTCGGAGATGCCCGTCCCGTTCGCGTCTCCGAGCAGCCAATCGCTCGCCCACCCGTAAGGGATGCGGACGCCGTAATCGTATAGGCGGCTGCCGTCTTTCTTATACTTGTCGAAGGCGGCGAGCGCCTGCAGCGCTTGTTCTGTCGCGATGCCGTTGGAAGCTCCGGCGGGCTTATGCGAGAACGTTCCGTCGGCAATCCGGAAGGATAACAGCCGCTCGACGAGATGATGGCCGTTCTTGGTGAAGTCGGCTCCCGTGGGATCCAGGCCAAGCGCAGTCAGCCCGATGATCGCCTGCGAGACGCTTTCGCTGTTATCGACGTTATAGGAAGCATAGCCGCCGTTGCCCAGCTGGTTGACCGACAGCCAATTCACCGCGCGATCGATGACGGACTGAACGGCCTCCTGGCCCTTGTAAGGCGCCAACGCCGTCAGCGTCATGCCCGTGATGTCCGGATCGCTTGCCGACGGCGTCCAGTTGAAGCCGCCGTCTTGATTTTGCCTCGCCAAGATGGCGGCTATCAGCTTATCCCTCGTCCATAGGGCGTTATCGGGCACGGCGTAATGGCCGCTGTCCAGCGCGATGAGCGCGAAGATCAAGCCGTTCAACGTTCCGATCGCCGGATAATCATAGATGCGTTCCGCCAGATCGTAGCCGGCAAACTTCGTCGCATCCTGATGCGTGGCCGTCAGTCCGATGACCGTTCGCTCGTAATCGGTAACCGAGTAGAAGCTGCCATGATTGCCAGCCATTTGCTTGTATAACGTGGAAACATATGCACTTGGGACCGTCCTGCCGGCAGCCGACAGCCCGGCAGACTCCCAATCTCCGATGCCCGCGCCGCTCACGATCGCTTGGGAAGCCCCTTCGATGGCGGCTTCCACCTGCTGCAGCAAGGGGTCGGTTGTCGAATCGGCTTCATCCGCGTAGGCGGCACCGGCCGGAACGAACGCGGAAAGGAGCAGCACGGCTGCGAGCAAGACGGACAACCATCGCTTGCCGATCTTTCCTGATAGATTTACGAATACATGAGTACGCATAGCCATCCTCTTTTCAATTATCGATAGAGCCAGTCCTTGCACACGGTTTGCAAAATCTCGCTTGGAACCAAAAAAGCCGCCCCTAACCGGGGCGGCTTAAAAAACGACACAAAAGCATCGCATTCAGAAGCATAGCTTCATCATGCGCGCATGCGTAACGGTGATCATTTCCAATTCCCACCCCCCGAAGAATTAAGAAACATTCGCGTATAGGCAGGTCTCCTGGCTCATGAATCATCGCTTCTCCAGCCTTCCCGGTTCAAGACGAACCAGTGGCACCGTGTGGAGTCGCTCCTCAATTACAGTGGCGGGACCGCGCCGGCATTTAACCGGACTTCCCTTTTAAGCGGCATGCACAACATGCAGGCCGCACCTTTACGGATCATTATTCGATTTTCCTGTTCATCATAACGGCTTTTGATAGGGTTGTCTATCCTAAATATTGCTTGTCATTCGGCGAACGCAGCGGCAGATCGAAGTAGCTCAATCCGATGTCCCGGTTGCTGTGGCCGTGCAAATTCTCGTGAATCGTGCCGTCGGACGCGTCGAACGCGATCCAGAGCTTGTCCCCGTCTACGAGGCAGGCAGGCAAGCCCACGACTTGCTTCACCCACGGGATATTGGCGGCGTCGAGCACGACCGCCTTGTTCTCCGCGTTCCATTCCGTCAACGATTCGCTCCAGTACACCCAGACGGCATCGGTAAATTCCACGCCCTCCTCGTTGTTCCCGACATGATTCACAAACATGAACCATAGCCCGCATGCCGGCTCGTAATAAAGACTCGGATTCTCCAGATTCTCGTCCAGCGGCAGGATCGGTCCTTCGCTGTCCGTCCAGGGTCCTTCCGGCGAGGAAGCGGTCAATAATCCGATCGTGCGCTTGAAGTTCGGCCCCATGTTGCTGCCGCTGTAGAAGGCATAGAACGTCTCCCCCTCGCGAACGAGATACGGCGCGCAAATGCATCCTTCATTCCAGCTGCCCGGCGCGCCGAGCGTGAATAGATTCGTCGTTGCCTTCGTCCATGGCCCGTCCGGCCGATCGGCGGTCGCGAGCCCCGTGCGGTACGGGAGCGCGGGAACGAACCACGGCGCGCCGGAGGTATTGGCCACCGATACGTAGTACATGTACCATTTGCCGTCGAACAAGAAGGTCGGTCCATAACAAGCGCCGCCATGGTCCGTGTCACCCTCTTCTCCCGCTTGAAGCATGCGGCCCTTCTTATCCCAATGGTATAAATCATCGGAGACGGCGAGCGTGCAGCCCCAATCGCGCGTTCCGTTGCCATCGTAATGCAAGTAAAATCGACCTTCATGTTGGAATAGAAACGGTTCTCTGGCGCCTTGGATATCGGCATCCGTGTCCCCATGCTTCAATACGGGAACTTCGTGCACGTAATCCGGCTCGTATCTCCGTTTCAATCGGTTCGTCATCTCTAATCGCTCCTCGGCATTCGGATCGTTCATCGGCTTAATTGTAGCATGGACGCCACCGCTTATAGCTTATAAAACGACGCTTGGCCGATCGCGTCAATTCCCCGTTTGTCGGCTGTCCGGACAGCCGTTCGATAAGAGCCGAAACCGTCAAGACTTGTATTTGCGAAACATGCAACTATACTGAATAGATGATCGTCTAGCATCTTAGAATCTGGATCGAAAGGAAGCACCCGTATGTCAAAAGTAGCGCAATTCACGCTGATCGTACCCGGAATACTGATGTTCGTGCTCGTTTTCGCCATGTTTCCCGCAGTGCTTCAAGCAGGCCAAGCGGACGGCGCGCTTCAGCTCCACTTCGCGAACGGTTTTACGAGCCTGCGCGAGTACGTGCAAGGTCTATGGAACGGGCATTCCTTTCATTATTTATCGGGAAAGACCGAATTATCGTTCTGGGAACAAATCGGGCGCAGCTTCACCGTCACGCTCTCGTATATGGCTGTCGGCGGCTTCGTCGGAATGACGGCAGGCGTCTTGCTCGGCGTCCGTACTGCCGTAGCGCGCAAACCGTGGCTCAAGCGAACGCTTGAATTGACGAGCGTGCTGCCGGACTTCGTTATCGTCATTCTCTTGCAATTCTTGATCGTGTACATCGCTTCCGAGACCGGCCTGGTCGTATTCAAGGTCGCCAGCCCTTCGACGGATGACCCCGCGATCGCGCTTCCGCTGCTGTCGACGATTATCATTCCGGCCAATTACATGATTCGCAACGTCGCGCTGCATATGAACCAAACGCTGACCGAGGATTATATCAGCTTCGCCAAGGCGCGCGGACTCGGCAAAACGTACATTATCTTCTATCACGCCCTGCCTAACGTGCTTCCTTATGTCAAAGCCGACCTGCACAAGTTTCTGGGCATTCTATTCGGAAATTTGTTCATCTTCGAATACCTCTATAACCTGAACGGCGTCGGCATGATGCTGTTCTCCAATGCGTTCGCGTTCAATGGCTACCAATACGGCTTCGTGGTCAACGGGATTCTTACCCTGCTCGTCCTCTATGCCCTCATGTACGCCTTGCTCCGAACGGTGATATTCGGTTGGGAGAAGGTGATCGTCCGATGAACAAAACCTTGCTCGCCGGACTGATCCTTACGTTCCTCATCATCGCGGCATCGCTGCTCGGACGCTTTGCCGCTCCTCATGATCTGAGCGAGCATCTGGGCGTCGACTATTCCGTCGACGAGAACGGAGAAGGCACGCTCACCGTCCCTCCTTCTCCGCCGACCGCCGACTATCCGTTCGGAACCGATAAATACGGGTACGATCTGATGGCGAAGATGCTGGCCGGTTCGAAATATACGATCATCGGGGCCATTGCCGTCGCCTTCGGGCGCTTGTTTATCGGAGGAATCATAGGCTTGCTGCTCGGTTATTACGGCAGCGACAAACCGTCACGCATGGGCCGGCTGCCGATTTGGAACGTACTTAGCGGCTTTCCGGTGTTCGTCATCGTATGGATGATCATGATCGGCATCACCATGAATCCGGCAGCTTCCCCGTTATTGATGACGGTCATTCTCGTCGTCGTGTTGACGCTGGTGGGTCTTCCCTCCGTCGCATCCGTCATCAAAGAGAAAACGATGATCATTCGAGAGAAACAATTCGTGCTGTCGGCCAAGTCGATCGGAGCCGGCCAATGGACGATCGTTCGAACGCATGTGTTTCCCCATTTGAAGGAAAGCTTCGCCGTTATGTTCGTGCAGGAAATCGTCCTTACATTGGCGTTGTTCGGCCAGATGGCGATCTTCAATATTTTCGTCGGCGGAACGAAGATGTTCTTTGACCCAGCGGAATATAACAGCCGCACGAACGAATGGAGCGGGCTAATCGGCCAAGCGCGAGATCAATTGTTCTATTACCAATGGCTGCTGTTTATTCCGCTCGCCGCTTACATTCTGTTCATTCTCGGCTTCCATCTGATATCCGTCGGACTGGAGAAGCAGTACCGGCAGCGGTTCTCGAAAGTATCTCATCTGTAATCTTGCTTGACCGTACCTGTAAAGAGCCGCCTGACAGTCGATGAGACTTTAGGCGGCTTTTCATTTAATTCAATGGCCGCATATGGCCGACCGCATCGTTGCATTTTCGGAATCGAAGACTTCTTCCCGGCGAGGAGGCACATATTTGAGCCGGCGGCGATTCACATCCGAGCCGGCGCCGGCAGCCCAAGAATGCCGTACGCATCGTGCAGGGTGGCACGAACCTGTTCGGTCAGCCATAGGCGGAACCTGCGCAAGCCCTCGTCAGCCCTTAGAATCGTGCAAGTCGCGTAGAAATGATTGAACAGCATCGCGAGCTCGTACGCATACGTGCATAACACGTTCGGGGCCAATTCGTTCATCGCTTCCTCCAATATCTCCGGCCAGTAAGCCAGCTGCTTCATCAGCGCATACTCTTGCGGTACCAGCCCTTCGGCGCCGAGCAGGTTCGAATGATTCGCAGGAACGAAGACTTCGTCTTCGGATGCTTCAGCGGCGGATTCGTCGTCAGAGGTCGTATTGGCATACGAACGGCCTTTCTCCAATAACGCGCTGGCTCTGGCATAGGCATACATCAGATACACGCCGGTATTCCCCGTTACTTCCGTTGCCTGGTCGAGATCGAACACCACTTCTGTGTGCAGATGAAACTTAAGCAAATAGTACCGAATCGACGCGGCGGCGATCGTTCGGCTGTCCAGCCCTTCATGCTGCGAACGTTTGGCGTCGATGACGGTCTCCATATGCGAGACGAGATCGGCGACCTTGATTCCGATCCCTTGCCTGCCGGACATCGGATACGAGGTTCTACCTTCGGAAGTGTCTACGCCGAGGCGTGCGGCCGTTGCGGGACTCAAGGATACGACGCCATAGCTGACGTGTCGCAGCTGTCCGGCCTGCGCCTCGTAGCCCAAAGCCTGCAGCGCCTGCTTCACCATCTGCTGCGGATACTCCTGGCGATGATCGATGACGTTGATTACCGCATCCGCGCGTCCGATATCGCGTTCCACGCCTTGAGTATGCGTGGACCAGAGATTTTCGCCGAACGGCTGATAGCGGAAGCTTTTGTCCAGCAAGCCGAATTTCCACATGTGATACGCGATATCTTTGGCCGTGTAGGTGAGGATGCCATTGGATCTGACCAGCACTTTGTCGGCTTGATGTTCCGATTGTTCCGTTGCATCCGCCGCATCGTTCGTTTGCTTGAGCACCCAGCAGCCCGCCAATTTCCCGGCCGTTTCCATGTGGAACGATTCCGTCTTGCTCAGCTTGTCGAAGGTTTGCGCCCAGAAGCCTTCGCGTACGATGCTGCTTTCCCACACTAGGACATCGTAATCGATTCCGAATTGGCGCATGTCTTCCACATGTTCCTTGACGATTCGTTCCGCGATCAACAGCCCCAGCCATGCGATGTTGTTGTTACCTTCTTCCAAGCGATGCAGGACCTCGGCGCGTTCTTGCACCAGCTCCGGATGCTCCTTATACGCACGGTTGATCTCCGCGTACACGTCCCAGCAGAAATCCCCGAACCGGACATGCTCTTGCACGACCGCGGTGCGAAGAATTCCGACGATCGTATCGGCAAGCTGGTTGCCCAAGTCGTCGATGTAGTTATGAACCTCGACTTCATGACCGAGACGCGCGAGCAATCTCGCCAAGGTATCGCCGATGCACGAGTTCCGCAGATGACCGATATGCGCGGATTTATTGGGATTGATGGACGTATGCTCGATCATGATTTTTTGGCGGGGACCGCCTAGGGCCGAGAGGTCCCGATTGTTCGCAAGTCGCATCCAGTGCGGCCAAGCAATATGCAAATTGACGAAGCCCGGGGGTGCAACTTCGATTTTATCCAGCCACGGCGCCAACCGCGAATTGCCGGCCAATTTCTCCTTGATCTCGTTAGCAAGTACAAGCGGATTGCGCTTGAGTATGCGAACCAGCTTCATTGCCAGGTTGGTACTGTATTCGCCGTGCAGTGCACTTGCCGGATGCTCGACGACGATCGCCATGTCAGCCGGTGCTTCATGCCCGGCTTCGCGGAGCATGGCTGCTGCAATGTCTTGCAGCGCTTGCTTCAGTTCGTGATGAATCATGTTCTCTTCCTCCTCTTGGACATGCAAAAAGGCCCCCGTCTCCATGAAGAGACGAGCGCCGTTGGGCTTCCCGTGGTACCACTCTACGTGCCAACGTCCCGATGACGTTAGCCGCTTGACTTGTTAACGGTCCGTGACCGGATTCGCCTACTGGGAGCCGCTTCCTTGAGCGCCGTATGGCTCCAAGCCGGAAGGCTCTGTTCAACCAATCATATCCTGGGTCCGCTTCATTCAAGAGTCACGTACCGGCTTCCACCGCCTCCGGCTCGCTGCGACTGTTCCTCGTGAATTACTGTCCCATTCATTTATGTTCGCCTATTCAATTCGCCGTTCATTGGATCACTAAGATGATTAATCCATTTATACAGAAGTTGGATCGTAAAGTCAAGGGAATATTCTGAATATTCGCAGCGGGAATGGCGTGTAGTTGTCTGAACTTTCTGGAATCACATTAGTTTACATAACTATAATTAAGTAAACTTATATTTCGTACTGACTATTAATGTGATTAAATAACCTCCAGCCGAATCCACATTCAACGTGCGGTAAATGCTGGATCAAGCAGTTCTCGTTAATCGTGTTCGCTCACGTTAGCTGTCGAAACCTATAAAATCGGAATCAGAATCGGCAGCCGCCCCGCGTTTATTTGATCACTCTGATTTGCATTCGGCATGAGATAACCCTAAGGCTATCCTTCCACTTCCTTCTTGAAGTAACCCGCTTTCTCCTTTCCGGATTCGGACGGAATGAAGACGATGCCCACCCCCTCATGACAAAAGTAAGTGCAAATATGCAACTAATCGACGTAATTCTAGCGAATTTTTCAAAATAAGTGCAAATATGCAGCTATATTGCCCGTAAACACGATGTAAGTAGAATAGGAATGATAATAAGTGCATATTTGCACCTATTCATCTTCGCGAGTCATTTCTCATAGAATTAAATGCAAATTTGCATCTATTATGGAATCATTCGCGATTTGCCTCGTAGAAGCCGGATTTGTGTCATCTGTGGGTTTATATGCTGCAAACTGGGGCCATAGTCACCTCGTTGACCAGATTCATCCCTTTTTGAAAATTAAGGAATACACGTTTTATGGGTGGTTTCTGTGGTTTCTGTGGTTTCTGTGGTTTCGGTGGTTTCGGTGGTTTCGGTTGCTTCAGTGGTTTCGGTGGTTTTGGCTGGTTTAGGTAATTGGTACGTTCCTCTTCTACCGCTACTGCCTGCCAATAATTGAGGATAGGTATTCTTGTTCCGTTTGGTTACGATAGATGAATCATACTTACGAAAATCTATTACATTACGAATGGAAAGCGAGATTCCAGAAATGAAGCTTACTCATGCCGTCAGACGAACGGCGGCTGCGTTACTCTTGTCGCTGGCCGTTGGCTGCGTCAGTTCCTTTTTCCCGTATTTCACAACCAGGGCAGCAGCGGCAGCCTTTCTTCCCTATGACGATATTCGCACGAATTATGCCACGGAAGCGATCGTGAACATGACGAAGCTTCAGCTGCTTACAGGCACGGGCTATCGGCGCTTCGAGCCGGATAAATCGGTCACGCGCGCGGAATTCATCACGATGATCGAACGGCTGCTGGGCATTCAACCCGCCGCGAGTCCGATTCCGGCCTTCGCCGATGTACAATCGTCCGCTTGGTACTATGAATGGCTGCAGCCCGCGGTTCAACTGCAGCTTGCCGAAGGTACGACGGCCGCTTTATTCCAACCGAACCGTCCCGTCACGCGCGAAGAAGCGGCTGTCATCTTGGCACGCGCCTTGAAGCAGTCGTCGTCGGAGCTATCATCCGATTTGCCGGAAGGTCTGTTCGAGGATCAGGAACGCATTCACGAGTGGGCAGCATCATCTGTCTATCGCTTGTACCAATTGGACTTGATGGACGGCGATGACGGCCGTTTCCTTCCGCAGGAGCAGATGACGAGGCAAGAGGCTGCCGTCGTGATGAATCGCATATGGACGCATGCGGGATGGTCCGATCAGCTGCATTCGGCATCGCCGGAGAACATACAGCTCGGCTGGCAATATGGTCAAACGACTTCGCAATTCGAGCAGACGGTCTTGCAATCGAATATCAATACGCTCTCCCCGCACTGGTATTATCTTGGAAAATCAGCCATTGTCGAAGATCAATCCGACCTTTCCCTGCTGGGCTGGGCGCATAGTCGGGGCAAGCGTGTCTGGGCGATGGTCGGCAATCACGCTGATCAAGCGGCTACGCACGGCATGCTGGCGAACCCGGCAACTCGCCAATCGTTCGTTCGTCAATTGGCCGACCGCGTTAAGAAATCCGGCATTGACGGGTTGAATATCGATTTCGAGAACATGCTGCCCGCGGATCGGAACTCCTTTACGGCTTTTGTTTCGTCGTTGCGCCAAGAATTACAGGCCATCCCAGCCGTCTTAACCGTGAACGTCTCGCCGGACTTAGGGACGGATTGGACGGAAGTATTCGATTATGAAGCTATCGCGGCCCATACGGATTACGTCGTATTGATGGGGTACGACGAGCATTGGGGCGGCGATCCGCAAGCAGGCTCCGTCTCTTCCCTGCCTTGGCTGAAGCAAGGAATCGAGACGCTGCTTCTGAAGGCGCCTGCCGACAAAGTCATTCTCGCTTTGCCGCTATATACGCGCGATTGGACGATGGACGGGAAAGTTTTGGCCGCGTCGCAGGATATCGATATCAATAAGCAGAATAGCGTTGTGCTCGCCAAGAAGCTCCGACCACTATGGGATGATCGGTTGGGTCAATACACGGCCCAATATGCGGACGGTTCTCGAAATCACCGCATCTGGATCGAAGATGGACGTTCCTTATCCATGAAGGCCGCCATGGGCGAATCTTATGATTTAGCCGGCAACGCGTATTGGTACATGGGAGGCGAAAGCCCCGATATATGGACTAGCCTGCGTAATGAGGCGAGATTTCATTCCTATTCATTCTTATAGCTCGTCCGACAGCTCTGCAAGTCATTTTGCAGGGCTTAAGATGCGTCAGGCCCAGGATCGTAAGTCGTCAACGCAAGGATTTCACCCATTATGCAACTTCTTCCTACGCAATGCGTTATAGTAGTGTTTACTAGAACTTTGTTTTGCCCTGATAGAGTTCCTTGCGCTTTCCGCAGCAGCAAGCATTCCATTCTTCCTGCATGCACGCTGCAATCCATTACCATTACATTGAGGAGTTGAACAAACCAACCATGCGTTTATCGCTCAAATCATCCCTATTGACGGCGAGCGCCGCACTTTTACTAGTTACTGGCGTCCCCCATACCTCGGCGGCAGCCGTACCGGCCCCTAAGCCGATCGGCATCCTCCTCGACGGATTTCCTCTGCCGTTCCCGTCTGCGCCGTTCGTGACCCAAGGAACGACGATGGTCCCCTTCCGCGCCATCGCCGAGGCGTTGAATATTACGGTCGTATGGTCCGAGAAATCGCAGACCGTTACCGCCACCAAAATGCGCGATGGCGCGATGACGACGGTCGTTCTCCGCAAGAACGACAAGAAAGCCACGGTCAACGGGACGCCTCAGCCTCTCCGCGTCGCTCCTGCCGCGAAGAACGGTTCCATCTTCGTCCCGCTCAGCTTCTTCGGCGCACAATTCGGCGCTGCTGCCAGCTGGGACGGACCTTCGCAGACCGTTTCCATCACATCGCCGATCGAACCGATGTACGCAGAGGCCTTTTACGCGATCTCCTCCTTCAAAGAGGTTAATCTCGTTCAAAGCTTCAATGCCGTCTCGTTCGGCTGGACGCGCATCGATGAGACCGGCAATCTGACCTTGGAAGGCAAAGACTTCTTCTGGCCTCAAGCGGCAGGAACCGTGACGCCCGAAACGATCGTTCAGGATGCTGCGGACGCCGGCGGCAAGCCCAATCTGATGGCGGTCGCGATGGACGGCAACGGCGAGTTGACCAAGCTGCTCCATGATCAGACGCTCCAAGCGAGCGTAATCGAACAATTGGTAGCGTTAGCCGCTCAAAATCATTTCAGCGGCATTACGCTCGATTTTGAAGGACTCGGCCTGTCCGGAGACCTGCCGACGATCCGGGAGTCGTACACGAGCTTCGTGAAGAAGCTGGATCAGAGCGCCGAGGCGGCCAAATTGAAGCTGACGCTCGCGCTTCACCCGCAGAACAGTTCGTATCATGGGTATGATTATAAGCAGCTGGCCGCGTACGCGGACGAGATCATCTTGATGGCGTACGAATATTCGTACGAGAGCGGGCCCGAGCCGATGAAACGCGTGGACGAAGCGATCCGGCTCGCGCTAGTCGATGTTCCGAAGACGAAGCTCGTGCTCGGAATCTCCATGGGCAGCGAGAACGGCCAGACCGTACCGGACAAGATCGGCCTCGCCAAACGTTATGGACTGAAAGGCGTAGCCTTCTGGCGCCTCGGTCTCTTGGGCAGCAATACGATGACGGCCATTCAGAAATCGATCGTGGTTCAATAACGAAGGCTGCAGAAGCGCCTCCGCCTGCACGAGCAAGGCTGTCCTAGAGCTGCAAGCTCGGGACAGCCTCTTATTCGTCTTGCGGCTGTGAAAGAGATCGTCGTCTATGCAGCGTTCTCTACTAGGTTTCCATGGCGCGTATAAGGCTCAAATATTGGGTATCGCCGAGACCGTAATGAGCGAACTCCCGGAAGAGACGCTGCAATAATTCGTTCTGGGGCAGATTTTGATGCGCTCGGATGTACGCGGTAATTTCGTTATCCTGCGCGCGATACGTCAGATAGCGCTTGATTCCTTCGGATAGGACGGGGAATTGCGGCACTTCGACTGCTTCCCTCTGGATGAGGGTCTTCCTGTATAAATCTTCGTAGTCCAAGTCGGGCAGCTCCGTTTCCGCGATGTCACCGGTCGTCGTCGATTCCTTGATCATCAGGAAAACGATTCGGCCCGTATAGGAACGCTGCCGCAAATACGCCAGCAAGGTCAACAGATTGATCTGACAGAACATATCGTCGCCGAACCATAACGCAATGCAGTCGTGTGAAGTTTCGAACAGCGGCTGCAAAGGAACCAGGGTGATTCGCGCATATTCTTCAGGAGTGACTCCATGCCCGGCTGCCCGCAAAGCATTAAAGGCATCGCTGAATATGGTTTCGGTCGCAGCATGGGAACACATGGCTTCATTGAAGGGGACGAAGCTGCCTCTGTCCGTTAACGACCAAGCATGGATACGTTCGTACATGGCTTGCCCGTTCAAAATATGCAGTAGATTCGATCCATAATTCTTCTGAAGCCGGTTAAGCAGCGATTCAATCGTTAATGGCATTAACTCTTTCAATACGATCCAACCCCTTCCGCATCGTTTACCCGCGTTATTACTCTGCTGCAGTCGATCCATAACGGCCCTATCATTCAAGTTCCGCTCTGCTGTGCAATGTTCGTGTTTCGTCTGTTCATCCCTGCATCCGTTATCTTCTATGATAGCATCGCTTGCGAGAACTTGTCTTCCCGCGCATGCGAATGGCGAATCATCCCTCCGTCCCCGCCTCTTATCAACTGAAACAAAACTCGGCATACAGAAAAGACGGCATCTGCGTGATGCCGCCTTGGTATCCTATCTTATTCTTCGTACTATTCCTTGCCCGTTTCCATCGTCACGCTTTCTTTGCCCGTGTTCTCTACGTCGCTTTGGTTGCCCGTATTCACCGTGCCGCTGGCATTGCCGTATTCCTCGAGCGACTCCCATGCGTCCGCTTCATCGAATCGGCCGGCATTCGCCTGTCTTCCAGCACCGGCGCCGGATGGAGGCCGCGTCATTACCTGCTCCTCGACCGGCCTCTCATCCGAGAGCGTGTCCGACGCATGCTCGATGCAGCGCGAAGCCGTCGGCACTGCCTTGAGACGCTCGAACGGAATCGGCTCTCCGCACGTCTCGCAGATGCCGTAGCTTCCGTCGGACAGCCGGCCAAGAGCCGCCTCGACTTCCTCCAGCTGTTCGTTCAGATGCTCGTCGATGGCCATATCCCGCTCGCGCTCGAATGTCTCCGTACCCAAATCGCCGGGGTGATTATCGTAGGCGGAAAGCTCTCCGGTCGATACCGTTTCCGATACCGCTCCCGAGCCTTCGGAGCGTTCGTTCTCAAAATGATTCATCAATTCCCGATGCTCCTTGCGAAGCAAGCCGGTCAATTCATCGCTTTGATGCTGTGTGAGTGGAGTCATTATCCGTCTCTCCCTTCGGCTTTCATGGCAAACATAGTTCTGTTTACCCTTCCTCTGCCGAATGTGACGCAGTCAAGCTTCAGGCGGTCTCTGCGATAGCCCCGTTCTCTCCAGCCGCTGGATGTTTTCTTAGCATCCGATAGCAGCGATCTTCCCAGAACGCTGGCTGCATTCTTGCCGGTCATGGACAAGCAGCTCCACTCCCCGGCTTTCTTAATCCACCGAAGGGTCCAGCTCGCATTCTTCCAGCTTAAGCACCTTGGTTTTTCGCTTCCACTTATAGCCCAGCCACACCGCCAGGAACAGCGGAATCCCGACGTAGGAAGCGAACAAGAGCGTCCAGTCGACCTCGCCGTCCGAGTAGGCGCTGATGCTTTGGCCGATGATGACGGTCATGCACATGACGCCTGCCAAGATCGGTCCGAACGGGAACCATAAGGAACGATAAGGAAGATCGGCGACGTCGTTCCCTTGCGCGACGTACGCTTTGCGGAAGCGGTAATGGCTGATCGCGATGCCAAGCCACGCGATGAAGCCGGACATGCCCGATGCGTTCAGCAGCCAGATATAGACTTGGCCGTCGCCGAAGAACGAAGCGAGGAATGCCAGCATGCCCAGCACGGCAGTCGCCAGCAGCGCATGGACGGGAATGCCGCGTTTGTTCAGCTTCGCGAACAGCTTCGGCGCTTTGCCCTCGCTCGCCAATACCCACAACATACGCGTCGATGCATACATGCCCGAGTTGCCTGCCGACAGCACCGAGCTCAAGATTACGGCGTTCATAACCGAAGCGGCGACGCTGAGACCGGCTTTCTCGAAGATAACCGTAAACGGACTTGCCCCGACGCTGTCGCTCGACAACGTATCCGTGGTAAACGGGATCAGCAGGCCGACGACGAAAATCGCCAAAATGTAGAACAAGAGAATGCGCCAGAAGACGCTACGGATCGCGCGAGGCACGTTTTCCCGCGGATTCTCCGATTCCCCCGCCGCGATGCCGACGAGCTCCGTGCCTTGGAAGGAAAAGCCGGCCGCCATGCAAACGCCGAGCACGGCAAGCCATCCGCCCGAGATCGGCGCGTCGCCGGACGTGAAATTCCGGAATCCCGCGGCGTCGCCGTTCCATATGCCGACGATCATAAGCAGACCGATGCCGATGAACACGATGACCGTGATGATCTTGATCATGGCGAACCAATACTCCGATTCCCCGTAGCCTTTCACGGATAATAAGTTCAAGCCGACCATAAGAGCAAGAAACAACGCGCTCCATAAGAACGACGGGCTGTCCGGCAGCCAAAATTTGATGATCAACGTTGCCGCGGACAGCTCGGCCGCGATGGTAATCGCCCAGTTATACCAATAGTTCCATCCAAGCGCGAAGCCGAGCGATGGATCTACGAATCTGGTAGCGTACGTACTGAACGTACCGGATACCGGCATATAGGTCGCCATTTCCCCCAGACTGGTGACCAGGAAATACACCATGATTCCGATGAGAAAATAACCTAGCAGCGCGCCGCCTGGACCGGCATCGTGAATGGCTCCGCCGCTGGCTAGAAACAGCCCCGTTCCAATCGATCCGCCGAGCGAAATCATCGTCATATGGCGGGATTTCAGGCCTCTGCGCAGCTTGTTCGCTTTCAACGTTTCGTTCCCTTTCATGGCTCTGTTCTCTTTCACTTTCCGTATGCCCCTTTAAAATGATCTTTCTTAGCATTCGTCGCAATCGCCGAATGAACGCAAATAGCCGCCCTGCATCATCGCTTAGCAAGGCGGCTTCGATTCCCACGCGGATCCCTGTACAAGATAGCACAACATACCGCGTTTGATGCGACGGCATGACAGTTCCGTCCCTTTCGGAAACGACCCCAGCCGGCACGGTCAGCACACCGCGCGGCTTCGGCGATGCTGCCTTTCCATCGGAATCGACGGCCATTGCTGGACCTCCTCCGACGTACTTTTCAACATCGCGACCTCTACCTCATCAAGACCGATGAGGATTTATATTTAATTGCGATAATATTTAACTATCTTAATTAGCAGGCGGACATAAAGCAATGGGAAATGAAGCCACTGAAATAGCACGGGGGGCACGGCTAACGCCAACAAAAAACCACTTGCAGCCGTTACGCTCGCAAGTGGGGGTACCTCGAATGATAGGCTGCCTCTCTTCAAGAGCTGTCGCGCATCTGAAGGCAGTTCGTTGTAAGCAGCGGCCTTAGCTGCATGACGCCCGCTTCCACGGACGTCTCGATATAACCGATGATCTGAATCAGCGTGAACACGTTAAGCTTCTCGTCCAAATCAGCAGCACCGTACTCCATATCGCCCAGTACATCAGGAATGAACGCATCTACATCCTTGGCCGTTACCTCTTCCAAATCCATGATCGATGGTAGGTAACGAAGCCTTGCACGCAGCTCGTCCCTATATCCATAATGCTCCAACAGCTTGCCGTTCAAGGAACGGAAATCGCGATGGTACTGCGCATACAAGCCGGGGTCCGCTTCCATTCTGTTCTTCAGCCAAGCAAGATTAAAGCCTTTCATCCACATATCGTCCGCGATCAGATGCGCAGCGTAACCAAGTACATACGGATTGCCCGCATGCTCGCGGTACTTCTGCAAAAACCCTTTAAAGTCCACATGCCTTGTAAAGTCTTTCAAATCGCCTTTGAAGAAGTGGGATTCGTTCTTCGTCGCAACGGCATCCGGCGCCAGGCTACCGATCAAGAACGGCACGCGATCTTCCAACGACAGCGTCTCCGCGATTCGATTCGCAATGATGAGATGCATAATCCTTGAACCCATAGTCTCCATCCCCTATTCAGGCTGATCCTTATTGTCCCTATTGAGCTGCGGCGTCTTTGAAATGACCGCGCGGCTTCTTGCCGCTCCAACGTTCGTCGATCTTCTCGAGCGAGGATTGGTACCTCGTGTCCACGCTGATGCGATACTGGTTCGTCGTGTTCTCCAGCGAGCAATGCATGAGGAACATCCCGAAGATAAGCACGTCGCCGGCTTGGAATTCCGTGGTCGCCCACCGTCCGCCGTATTTATTCGTAATGACCAGCGGATCATCCGTATAATGGCCGATGCCGTCCCGATCCGAATCCTTGGATCCGTAGGACTGCTTCAGCTCTTCGAAACGGTGCGAATCGAGGCAGATGGCAAGACCGCCCTTCGCATAATCGACATCGTCGATCGGAGACCACGCCGTATAGAGATTATGCGTGCCGCGGCCCATGTAGACGATGTCGTAGTGGGCGCCCGTGTAGTCCCCCTTGCCTACGGCGCGCAGCCATTTATATTGGTACGTCAGCGATTGCTCGCCGAACAGCCGATCGAAGAAGCCCATGATATGATCCCCGTTCAACACGTTCAGCAGCTCGGGCAAGTCCTCGTTGGTGCCGCCCAGAAACAACGATTTGCTGCCATCCGCCATGATGCCCTCTTCCAGAATCGTGTCCCGATCCAGCTTGCCCAGTTTATTCATCTTCTCGAGAACGGCGCGCCTCGCCTTCAGCACCTGCTCCCGATCGTGGAAGCCGCGGAGCAGCAAATAGCCGTCCTCTTGAATTCTCGTTCTCAGCGCTTCCGTGTCGTGCAGCAAATCGTTCGAATCCCTGAGTTCCGTCAAATGCGGTCCGCCCAGCTCCAGCTCGCGGCTGCCTACTTTCAACAACATCCACGTTCACTCCTTCGCCTAGTCTCTCGTCGATTATGCTATTATTGTATGCCTGAAAGCGCATCCCTTCCATGGAACGACGTTATGAAAACATGTATAATCGTACCAATAGATACGAAACGGTGGAGGCGGATATCGAATTGGCGATCATGAATATTCCGTATGAGCAGGACCCGAACTTCTCGAATGCCGCGTTTCGTTTCAGGTCGATCTGGAAAGTTGTCGCGAATGAAGCCTATCAGGTGTCTAATTCTATGGGGTTTGAGTATCCGGGCATCTTCGTCACGTACGAGGGGAAAGGGCAGTTCTCGAGCTCCGGCGGCACGCATGACCTCGATGCCGGGACGTATATTATCGTTCCGCGCCGCCTGCCTTGTTCGTATCGATGCGCGGAGGGAGATTGGAAGTTTTATTTCTTCCACTTCGATCCGATGGATATGGCATCGGAGCTTGACTTGGCCGTCGGCCAGCCGGCGTTCACCGCCAACATGACGGAAGCGATCCGTCTATGCGAACGGCTGATCGACAGCTTAATCCTTCAACCGATCGGCTATGCGTACACGGCGCAGCTGGCCGCGCAAGAACTGCTGCTGCTTCTCGCGCGGGAACGGTCCGCCAACGGGCAGAATCGGCATCCCGAATTGGACGATATCTTATTTCAAATGCATAAGCATATCGGCCAGCCGGTTCCGATCGATGATTTCGTCCGCCGGAGCGGACTGTCGCGCACCGTCTTCTTCGCCCGCTTCCGCGCCAGAACGGGCATGTCTCCGAGCCGCTACATGCAGGAGCTCAAGCTGTCCTCCGCCAAGGCGGCACTCGAAACGACGAATGCCGCGTTGAAGGAAATCGCGTCGGCGCTTCAATTCTATGACGAATTTCATTTCTCCAAGCTGTTCAAACAGCGATACGGGATGGCCCCGCGCGCTTATCGGCAGAGCTTGGCCCAGCGGTGACGCAGAGAACCGCACGCAGCAAATAGAACCTTCCGCACCTACGTGGACGTGGAACGGAAGGTTCTATTTGCTTCGACTTCGTTTTTGCAGATATCATTCTAGCAAAAATCGTTCTAGCAGATATCTATATCTTGCTGGTAGAGAGCCCAGCTATCTTCGCCGATCTCGAAATTACAGTGCAGCGACGAGCTGCAGCGCGAAACGCTCCAAGTATCGCTGATCGATCTCATCGAAGCGTTCCAGCTCGGGGCTGTCGATATCGAGCACGCCGAGCAATTCGCCGTCCTTGACGAGCGGAATGACGATTTCCGACTGCGAGGCGGCATCGCAGGCAATATGCCCCGGGAACTCGTGAACGTTCGGAACGAGAACCGTCTTCCGATCCGCGGCTGCCTTCCCGCATACGCCGCGCGACAACGGGATTCGCACGCAGGCCGGCATCCCTTGGAACGGTCCAAGCACGAGTTCTCCGCCTTGATAGAGATAGAAGCCGACCCAATTAATGCGCGACATGAATTGGTTCAGCAAGGCGGAAGCGTTCGCCAGGTTGGCGATCCGATCCGTCTCGCCGTCCAGCAGCGCTTTCAACTGGCTGATGACAAGCTCGTAATTTTGCTCGCGCGAGCCTTGGTAGTTTTCGGAATGAAACATCTATAGACAGCTCCTCATCATCGTTAGTTAGGCGCATGCGCTCTCGCCCATGCGATCCTTCGTCTGGTTGTCCGTTCAAGGCGCGGCATTAACCGATTAACTGCCCCAGCATTCCGTCGGTAACCGTAATGCTTTCCGTCGTCACCTGCTCGATCCGAAAGTGGCGAATCAGCTCGCTTGCTCTGACCGGCTCTGCCGTCGGCGTCAGCCCGCTGACGGCGGCCAGCCAGCCGACTACTTCCTCGGGCGCGATGCCTGCGGAGCGCAAGGCAGCCAGCGATAATCCTCCGTGGCGCTTGGCTAATCGCTTGCCGTCGGAGCCGAACATGAGCGGCACATGGGCAAACCGCGGCGGACGCAGACCCAGCGCTTCGTACAGCTGAAGCTGGCGCGGGGTCGAATCGAGCAGATCGGCGCCGCGCAGCACGTCGGTGACCCCCATCATAGCATCGTCGACGACGACCGCCAACTGGTAACTGAACATGCCGTCGGCCCGCTTCACGATAAAATCGCCTCCCGCGCCGGTCGGGAAAGCTTGCGGTCCGGCGACGGCATCCAGAAACTCGACAGGCTGCGAACCGAGCATAAAACGAAGCGAAGGCTGCTTGCGAAGCCGCTTCGCTTCTCGCTGCATCGGCGTGAGCGAGGAGCAGGTGCCGGGATAACTTGGCCCTTCGCTGCCGAGTCCGTGCGGCGCGCTCGCGACGGATGCCAGCTCGGCTCTGCTGCAGAAGCAGCTGTACAATCGGCCGGCCCGATCCAACGCGGTTAGCGCTTCCTCGTATGCGGCTGTTCGCTCGCTTTGGGTATAGGGACCGCGCGATCCGCCGATATCCGGACCTTCATCCCAATCCAGACCGAGCCATCGCAAGTCCGTAAGCGCCTGCTCGGCCAGCTCGGCCTTGGAACGCGTCGCATCGACATCCTCGATCCGGATCAAAAATTCCCCATCGGCGCTGCGCGTCTGCAACCAAGCGAGCAGCGCCGTACTCGCGTTCCCGATATGCATCGGCCCTGACGGCGTCGGGGCGAATCGTCCTCTCATAGACAGGACCTCCCTAGGATGCAAAAATGAGCAGGAGGCCAGCTCCTGCTCAATCCAAGTATAAAGGTTAAATGGCGGAGCCGACGGGATTCGAACCCGCGGTCTCCTGCGTGACAGGCAGGCATGTTGGGCCACTACACCACGGCTCCGCGTTACAAGACAAGCAACATCATACCATGCGCTTGTCCGCGGCGCAATAGATGCCGACGAATTTCTAGCATTTTCTGCCTTTTGCAGTGAAATTCCTGTATTTTCACATTCCGCTATGCCCGGCAATGCACGTAATGGCTTCCCGCTTATGCCTCCACAGGAACCAAGCGGAAAGCCTCGAAGTCGAACAGCCCAAGATCCGTCAGCTTCAAAGCCGGGATGACGGGCAGCGTCAGGAAGGACAACGTCAAGAAAGGATCGAAGTCCTTCGGTGCGCCAATCTCCGCCAGGGCTTCATTGAGCCGGCGGCAATTCGCGTATACCTCCCCGTATTCCCGTTCGGACATAAGACCGGCAACGGGCAGCGGCAAGGATGCGGCTACTTTCCCGCCTTTGACGACGACGAGCCCGCCTTGGATCTCGACGAGATGCTCGAGCGCGGCCAGCATATCTTCGTCGGAAGTCCCCGCGATCACGATATTATGGGAATCATGGGAGACGGTAGATGCAATCGCTCCTTTGCGGAGTCCGAGTCCCTTCACGATTCCAAGCCCGATATTGCCCGTGCCCCGATGCCGCTCGACGACGGCCAGCTTCAGCTGGTCCTTCGCAATCGAAGGCCGGAATACGCCGTTATGCCTACCCACCGATTCCTTGAGATGCCGCGTGACGATCTGATTCGGAATGATTTCAATCACGTTGCAACTATCAGAAGTCAGCGGCAGCGCAAGGTCGCCCGGCTGCACGGGCTTGACGTTGAGCATAGGCAGCGTATCGGCAAGATGCTTCCTTGCCGGCTCTTCCGGAAAGGCTTTCTCCTGAATCATGCCCTGCCGGACGACGCATTCCCCCTGAACGTATACGGCGTGGATGCCGACGCGCTCCAGATCGTCAAGCAGGAGAAAATCAGCTCGATAGCCTGGCGCGATCGCTCCCCTGCCGCGCAGCTCGAAGCATTCCGCCGTGTTGATCGTCGCCATCTGAATCGCCGTTATCGGATCCAGCCCTTGGCGAATCGCAAGCCTCACGACATGATCGATGCTGCCTTCGTCGATCAGATCGCCGAGCAGCTTGTCATCGGTAACGAACAGGCATCGTCTGGCATTGCGCTCCGTCACGACCGGCAGCAGCGCCTCCAGGTTCTTGGCGACCGTTCCTTCCCGGATCATGAGGTACATGCCGAGATCAAGCCGGTTCCGGGCTTCATCGGCGCTGACGCTCTCATGATCGGTAACGATGCCGGCTGCCGGATAGACGTTCAGTCTCTCCCGGTCTATCCCCGCCGCGTGACCGTCGATGCGCTTCGCCTGCGCGCCGGCGAGCTTGCCGAGCATCGATGCCTCCGCGCTCGCCACTGCCGGATAATTCATGACCTCGGCGAGACCCAGCACCTGCGGATGCGCGTAATAAGGCGCCATCCGCTCCGCCTCCAGCACGGCTCCGTTGCTTTCGAACGGCGTGACCGGCACGCAGGAAGGCAGCATGACGAAGATATCGAGCGGCAGTCCCTCGGCACTGCTCAGCATATAATCCAAGCCGTCCGTTCCCGCGACATTGACGATTTCATGCGGATCCGTGACGACCGTCGTGACCCCGTGCCGAAGCAGCACTTTGGCGAACTCGCGGGGAGCCAGCATGCTGCTTTCGATATGGACATGCCCGTCCATAAAGCCGGGCACGATATATCGGCTTTCCGCATCGATCGTTTCGATGCCTTCGTAGGAGCCGATGCCCGCAATAACGCCGTCCGCGATCGCAACGTCGCCATCCATCAGCGCGCCGGTAAATACGTTGACGATCTTCGCTCCTTTTACGACGAGATCGGCCGGTATTTGCTTCCCGGCGACCATAATCCTTCTTCTTAACGCTGTTTCGATATCCGTCATCGCACTCACCTTTCCTAGCTTAGTATGCGTAATTTTTCCAAGTAAAGCGGACGCAAAAAATCCCGATCACAAAAAAGAGCAGCAGCCTTTTTTTGTAATCAGGATTTTACGGTTCCTGGTAGAGACCCTCAAACCATATTATTGAGGTTATACGTATAGGTTAGGCGTGAATCTCTATCATCATAATATGCGATGGCATGCGTGTCAAAACTAGCCCATGGATCCGTCATAATAAATCGGGTGCTTCACGACTGCTTCGGTTCCGCTGCTCTTTGCGCGAATCGGAGCCGGTATCGGCTTGGTAAGGCCGCCGTTCGCGGCAGCGAGCCGCTTGGCGATCTCGCGCAAGGATTCGCCATTGCCGACATAACCGTCGTAATACGTCGGGAAATCGCGGTTGATCTCCTCCATGCCATCACCCCCTTTTGCCTGTACATTCGACAGTGTCCACCAATTCCCTTTATTTGTATGCTCATCCTATATTTATTTTCGCGGCGCAAAAAAAAGACCTTGAAGAAAGAATGTCGTCAAGGTCTTGAAGTTATTTGATTCGGTATGCAGCCGCAGCCATGAACTACCAGCGTCCATGCCTTCGCCTGTTTGGATTAGGAGGATTGGATCGCCGCTTCGAGCGCAACGACGATCATATCGTTAAAGGTCGTCTGGCGCTCCTCGGCCGTCGTGTCCGTCTCTCCGCTGAACAGGTGATCGCTTACCGTAAGAACGGACAGCGCTTTGGCTTGATGGCGCGCGGCGATCGTATAGAGCGCGGAGCTTTCCATCTCCACCGCAAGCACGCCGTACTCGGCCAGCTTCTTCACCGGCTCCATGCTTTCGCGGTAGAACGTGTCCGCCGTCAGGATGTTGCCGACTTTCACGCTCAGCTTCCGTTCCTGGCTTGCTCGATACGCCCGCTGCAGCAGTTCGAAGTCCGCGTGCGGTGCATAATTGAAATCCGGGAACAGCAGCCGGTTGGCGTTCGAATCCGTCGTGGCCGCCATGGCGAGAACCACGTCGCGGACTTTGACGTCCTGCTGAATGCCGCCGCACGTGCCGACGCGGATCAATTGCTTGACGCCGTACTCGCGAATTAGTTCCGTCACGTAGATAGAGATCGAAGGAACGCCCATCCCCGTGCCTTGCACGGAAATACGCCGTCCCTTGTACATGCCCGTAAAGCCGAGCATGCCCCTGACTTGGTTGTAGCAGCTCGCATCCTCGAGGAAATTCTCCGCGATGTACTGCGCGCGCAAAGGATCGCCGGGCAAAAGGATCGTTTCGGCGATATCGCCTTGTTTGGCATTAATATGAATGCTCATTATGAACCGCCGCGGCGCTGCCGGCACCGCGAGCGGCATTCACCTCCATTGTTCATCTGCTCTTAATCCGTATCTTCGATCGCATAACGTTCGACCGATACGGTCTCTGCCCCATGCGTGCGGGCGAATGCGTCCAGCGCAAGCTCCATCCGGGTCCGGAGGCGATCGTTATACGCCGTTCCGGCCTCGAGCTGAAGCAGCTGCACCGATAAGTGGCGTTTCTTCGTATCCAATCGCGGATCCATGCGGCCGATAAGCCGGTCGCCGTCCAGAATCGGCATTGCATAGTAGCCGTACGTACGCTTGACCGCAGGCGTATAGATTTCCCAGCGGTACGTGAAATCGAACAGCTCCTCCAGCCGTTTGCGGCTCCACAAGAGATTGTCGAGCGGCGGCAGGAATCGGATCGGCCTATCTTCCGACAATGCCGCTTCCGTCTCATGCATGGACAGCCGTTCACGATCCGATGCCAGTATGTAATAGGGTTGTTTCAATCCTTCGACGGCGACCGGGACGATCGTTCCCGCTTCCACGTGCCGGGCCGCCGCATGGCGCCGTTCCTGCGCGGACAGACGCTGCCAGCCGAAGCGGGGATCGCTCGGTTCGAATACCCCGAACGCCCGGAAATACTTCCGGAGCATGGCGTCCAGCGCCTCGGCAGGGTCGATTCGTTCCGACGCTCGCAGCAGCTCGGCAGGAACGCTGCGGAGCGCCGTGTGGAACAGCCGCTGATTCCCTTCCCTGCCCACGATGCGAATCTCCGCTGCGTCCGTCAGCAGATGGAGCGCGAGCGAGCTTGCTTTCGTCTTCGCCGTCGCGTTGGCGTCATCCCAATACCCGTGCACGCGCTGCTCGGAATCGAATGATTTGGCCGGCAAAGGTCCTTCGCGATCCAGCCGTTCCAGCACTTGGCCGATGACAGGCTGAAGTGATTCGATCGAGGCCTGCGTTTGCTGCCGCATCCGCTGCCGAATCGGCTCGAAGATCGGATAGTCTTCCATAGGTAGGATGCATGCTGCGTTGGCGATATATTCAAATACTTCATGGTCCCTCAGCAGCGCGTTCAGCGCCTCGGGCTCGTAGCCGGCAATTCGCGCCGCAAGCGCCAGGTGTTGGTTCGCGCGCACGGCGGCAACGGGATCGATCTGCACGGCCTCCAGCTGCCGGATCACATCCAGCACGCATTGCCGCATCCCATCCCCGGGAGCCTTGCCTTCAACCTGCGAATCAGTCTCTATCGGCGGCTCGAGCAGTCGCTGCCGATCCAATAACAGCCGCTTGAGCGCGATTTTCGTCGTCCGAATCGGGTCCAATCCGGCACCTCCGTTCGAAGAATCCTACTGCTGCTTGTCCAACGCCGATATGCTGTTCTACTTTAACATGAACCTGCGACAGCCACAATCATCCATCCCCATCCTGCCGAAGCGGAGCATGCCGGGTTCGTTTCATGGCTGCGATCTCGCCCGATACGCTTTTTCATGATAACGCGTAATCGCTTTGAACAATGCCTTGCCGCCATCCTCCTGCTGCCATTCTTCCCCGAAGGGCAGGTACATCGCGCGATAGGTTTCGGGAACCCAGATGTAGGCATGCACGTAATCCGTCAGCCGAAATCCTGCCTGCTCCCAGAATCGGATGCGGTTCGCGTTCTCGACCGTTTCCTCGGCTTCGACTTCGATGATCAGCCCGCGGCAGGCTTCGATCGCGCCAGCGGCCCAGCTTCGCATATCCGCTAAGCAGCGGCTGCCGATCCCGTTTCGCCGCGACGAACGCCGGACGGCCAAATAATCGATGACCACCCACTGCGTCCGGGCATCATAGGCGGTGAGCGCCATGGCAGCCGCTGCTCCGCGGTCGCTCCACACATGAAGCGTGCATAGGCGGCGTTCGAACATGCGGCGAACGACAGCGCGGTTCTTGCGGCCGTGCTCGGGGAAGGCTTCCTCGTAAACTTCTTCGGCGGACAGCCATAACGCCTCTTTCCACTCATCGGTTGTCTGATAATCCATAGGAATTCCTTTCTATGCGCCCGTTTAAGATTCGCTTGTGTTCGCTTGATTTCGCTTGCGACTATCGTACCCGGTTATGACATGATTTGGCAAATGCAAAGAACCTTCACCACCAGATGGACGATGGCAATGAAGGTTCTCGCTCGTAATGCGGTCAACGCATACCAACAGCTGCGGACCAGCCATGACGGCTTGCACTACTTATGAAAGGACTGCCAGAACTCGCCTTCCGTATCGAGGATGCTGCCCACTTGCGTGAACGGAATCGTGAAGGTCGGGAAACCTGCGGCATACGGCCCGATATCGTACGGTTGAAAATACACGTGAAGCGCATTGTCCGTCACGAAGAATGGCTGATCGGGCTGGATGCCTTTGTACGCGCCCGGGAACACGTAGTCGTACTGAGGGTCTTCCTTGATCTGCTTCGCGATGATGTCGCTCAATACTTTCACGTAGTCGCTGCCCGGCTTGAATAGATCCTTCAGTTCGAACAGCCGTCCGTCCGTCAGATGGATGATCGCGTACGTCTTCGTCGGCATGCCGTGCGCGGCGCCGAACGGGAAATTATAACCCGTCAGTTCCAGCTGCAGCAGCTGCTGCTTGTAGAACGAGACGTCGAAATCGCCGCTATACGTATATTCCAGCTGCTCGTTGCCGGGAATCGGCTTCACCTGGGACATCGTCTTCAACTCTTCGTTAACCTTGCGCTGCGCCGCTTCGTCCGTCATCCCGTCGATCTGCGGATAATAGACGAGATAATCGTGATTCGGCTTGAATTTCAGCTCCTTCACGGCGTATGGCGGCTGCAGCGGGATGACGGTGTTCTGCTTCCAGACGATTCGGCCGTCCCGGGCCAGATACGACAACCGTTGATCGATAAAAGCCTTGATCAAGCCGCCCTCCTCGACCGAGAGCGTGCCGCTGCCGTCCACGCGGGGAAAACCCTCCGCGGGCTTGCCGCTCCGGTCAATGAAGTACGTTTGCGTCGCATCCGTCACGGAGGCAAGCCCGTTCTTGAAATCGGATAAATCATGGTAGACGAAATCCGTCAATCGTTTGCCGTTCCAGTCCGCGATCGCGTAGCGGGAACCGATATACGGCTGTTCGGGATTGACCGCGCGTCCGAGCGCCAGCCGATCCTCTCCCAGATCCCGGATATCGTTATAATCGGGCTGAACGATCGCTTTGCCTCGTTTATCGATGACCCCGTAGCGGGACTGATAATCTTCGGCCGTATTCACGATGGCCCGACCGTTCCGGAACGGGAACGCCGACGTATAGGCAGGCTGCAGCACGATATCGCCGCGTTCGTTGATGTAGCCGTATTTGCCGGCGGGATCGTCCTGGAAGGCCAGCATTCCGTCTCCGAGCGGACCGACGTAGGCATGAGCGAACGTCTCGATCGTGCGGCCGTCTTTGCCGATGAGGGCATACTCGCGATCCTTGACCTTCACGACAGCCTTCCCGTCGTGGAAGTCGTTGGCCTCCGCGAATTGCGCCGGGATGATCGCGTTGCCCGCGGCGTCGAGATAACCGTACTTGCTCTCGCCTCCCGCTCCGCCGCTTCCGTCGCCCGTCACATAGAAGAGCGCCCGGCCTTCCTGCATCGCCGCGATGAAGGGATACGCGCGTTTGGTGACGACTTTGCCTTCCTCGTCGATAAGCTTGAACCCTTCCCCGTCGATGACGGTCGCCCGCCGTTCCGAGAAGGGACCGATCGAATCGTACGTCGGCTTGACGACATACTGGGCCGTGGAATCGATCAGCCCGTATTTGCCCCGCTCGGAGACGACCGCAAGTCCGTTCGGCTGAAAATCCATCGCGTCATCGAAGCGTACCGGTATCGCCATTCTGCCGCTTCGATCGACATAACCCCAGCGCGTGCCTCGCGTCGTCTTGACCGAAGCCGGATATAAGGCCGCGGCCCTCGGCTCCGGGGAAGGCTCGATAGCGGAACGAATGCTGCTCTCGAGCGCGAGCATCGTCTCCCTTGTCGGCAGTTGGACGATATCGAGCGCTCCGGATATTGCCGCGTCAGTTGATCGTAATAAAGCACCACTTTCGGAAAATAATAACGGTAGGCATCCGGAGCCGGTTGAAAAGCGCCGTTCGTCCAGCGCATGATCTCGACCTGATAGGCGCCGGCGCCAGCATGCGTCCATAGCGCAAGCTCCGTCTTGCCGTCCGCCCCGCGATGGTCGGGCATATCCATCGCTTCCAACGAGCTGAAGCTCATGCCGGCCGGCGCCGCATCGCGCAGTCCTTCCCTCGTCCATTCGTAGACCGACAGCTTCGACAGCGTCGCGTCGATCCGCCAGCCGACGGTCAGATTCGGCACGCCTGCTCTCATGATCGGAATCGCCGCCATATGCGCGACGCCGAAGCCGATTCCCTTCACGGTCTGCGTCGCTGTCCACGCTCCGCCGCGGAATGCCAGCGCAAGCAAATGGAGCTCGCCGTTCAAACGATAAATCACGGCAAGCTCCGGCACCCGGTCGCCGTTCAAGTCCGCCGCGAATACCGCCGCGCGCGCATAAGGCCCGTCGATCATCGCCAACTCCGCGCCGTCAGGCAGATGGGCAGCGGCAATTGCGATCAACTGCGGCTCATTAACAGCCATAGTCGGCCATCCTCCCTCTTTTCCCGCATCTTCGCCTAATGGTATGCGGCCAAGATGCAGATATGCCTTGCGAGAGCGGTTGATCGACGCAATAATTACCATAATTTGAGGGATTGACCGGGTTTATCGCGATAGGGCATAGTTAACGATGGTCAAAAAGGAGCTGCGACAACGCTAAGCCGGAATTCGCCTCTACGCTCGTCAAGAAAACAAGCTGCGCATGAAGGTTGCGAATTCAAAATGGAAACCTTACATACGCCATTCGACTATGCCAAGAAAGGAGCCCGTCATGAACCTTTATAAGAAGCTTTGCGCGCGAAGCATGCTTGCCGTATTGCTGCTGCTTGCGGTCGCCTCGCTCGCCGGCACGGGGCTGCAGAGCATTGGCCTGCAGGCTGGAACGGCCACGGCAGCCGGCAGCGATGCCTGTCCAGGCAAACCGCTCGTCATGGGCACCTCGCCCGATTATCCGCCCTATGAAAACACCGACGCCAAGAACGGCGGCGACATCGTCGGGCTCGATATCGATATCGCCAAATCGATCGCGGCCAAGCTGGGCTGCAAGCTCGAGATAACCGGCATGGACTTCAACGGTCTGATCGCCGCGCTGCAAACGAACCGGGTCGATTTCGTCATGTCCGGCATGTCCGTTACGGACGAACGGAAACAAAGCGTTGATTTCTCGGACACGTATTACGCGGCGCGCAATACGATCGTATCGAAGAAGAAGAACGCCTACGAGACGCTGGAGCAGCTGGATGGCAAGCGCGTCGGCGTTCAGCTCGGCTCCACCCAGGAGAATGCCGTCGCCGGGCTGAAGGACGCGACGATCAAGAAGCTGAATCGCATTCCCGATCTCATTCAAGAAATCAAATCGAACCGGATCGATGCCGCGATCGTCGAAGACGCCGTCGCGCTGGACGCGATCGTGGCCAACCCGGATCTCGCGATCACGATGCTTCCGGCGGAGAACGCGCAGGAAGGCTACGCGATTGCTTTTCCCAAGGGATCCGCGCTGACGCCGGCTTTCAACGAGGCGCTCCAGGACATGGACGCCAGCGGCGAGAAGCAGGCTATCGTCGAGAAATGGTTCGGCAAGCACGAAGCCGTCACGGCCGGCAAGCATACGATCGACTTCAGTACGCTGAACGGGTATACCTCCTATATTCTGCGCGGCGTCTTCGTCACGCTGCTGTTTACGATCGTATCCGCTTTGCTCGGCTTCATCTGGGGTACGGTCCTCTCCTTGTTCAAGCTGTCGACGGTCAAGCCGCTCGTCTGGTTCGCCACCGTCTATACGTCGGTATTTCGCGGCACGCCGCTGCTCCTGCAGCTGGTGTTGATCTACTACGCGACGCCGCAGCTGACCGGCTACGATATTCCGCCGCTGATGGCAGCCGGACTCGCGTTCGGCCTCAACTCCGCCGCCTATTTGTCGGAAACGATCCGGGGCGGGATTATGGCGGTCGACCGCGGTCAGCGCGAGGCGGCTATGGCGCTCGGCATACCGTACCGCACGATGATGATCAGCATTATTTTCCCGCAGGCGGTGAAGAACATCCTCCCCGCCCTCGTGAACGAATGCGTCGCGCTGATCAAGGAATCGTCGCTCGTATCGGTCATCGGGGTTACCGACCTGCTGCGCCGCGCCAGCGTCGTGCAAGCCGCCAATTATCGGGCGCTCGAGCCGCTGCTGTTCGTCGGCGCGATCTATTACGTGCTCGTGCTCATCTTGACCTCGCTCGCACGATTGCTCGAAAGGAGGCTGCGCCGCAGTGATTAACGTAGAGAACGTAACGAAAACATTCGGCAAGCATGAGGTGCTTCGCGGCATTACGACGACGGTCGAGCGGGGCGAGGTCGTGGCGGTCATCGGACCTTCCGGTTCCGGCAAATCGACCTTCCTTCGCTGCTTGAACCTGCTCGAGACCCCGACCGAAGGCCGGATTACGATCGACGGAACGGTCGTCACGGACCCCGCGACGAATATCGTCCGGTTCCGTCAGCGGATCGGCATGGTATTCCAGCATTTCAACCTGTTCCCGCATATGTCCGTCATCGACAACATCATGTTCGCGCCGATGAAGGTAAAGGGCTTGTCCCGCGAGGAAGCGCGGGCCAAGGCGGCCGCGCTGCTCGAACGCGTCGGACTCGCCGACAAGGCGGATTCGTTCCCGTCGCGCCTATCCGGCGGACAGAAGCAGCGGATCGCCATCGCGCGCAGTCTGGCGATGGATCCGGAGATCATGCTATTCGACGAGCCGACGTCCGCGCTCGATCCCGAGATGGTCAAAGAAGTGCTCGAGGTGCTGCGCGGCCTCGCTTCCTCCGGAATGACGATGCTCATCGTCACGCATGAGATGAAATTCGCCCGCGAGGCGGCGGATACGATCTATTTCCTCGACGACGGTAGGCTCATCGAGCAAGCGCCCCCCGCGCAGTTCTTCGAACGCCCGCAAAGCGAGAGAGCGCAGCGGTTTCTGGAACGCGTTCTGTAAGAAAGAGCCGTGCAGGCGCGAGATGCAAAGCAGCACGAAGGGAGCCCTCCATCGGACGGCTCCCTTCGTATTTCGGCCACAATTTCAGCCGCTATTTCAATACGTTTATTGCGGCGCGGCACGCGCTTATCGATCGCCCGGCTTGTGATACCCTTGATCGCCGTAGGGCTGCAATCGCTCCCGCCATTTCTTCTCGAGCTGCTTCATTTCCCATTTGACGTCGGCGATCTCGCCGGCATCCTTCTCCTCCAGCACCTCGTAGTCGAACCCCTCGGCGCCGAATTCCTTCCAGTCCTTCTGAAGCTGGGCATTCGCGAAACGTCCCGTATTCAGTTGCATTTGCAGGGTCAGCCATTTGTTCTTCAAGTTGGGGTAGGCATCGATGAAGATTTTACCGTTCGCCTTGTTCCGGATTTGAATGATGCCCATGAGGGTCTTGATTTCCTTGAAGTTCTCCAGCAGCTCCTTGCGTTTTCCTTTGTCCATGTTTTATCTTTCCTTCCTGACTGTTATATTCAGCGTCGCCGTCTCGCCTTGCATGCCATATGACGTCATAAATACCGCGCGATAAGCTGCACCAGCTTGGCCGGCAGTCCGCTCAGATCCGTAATGTCCAGAAATCGTTCGCGGCCGTAGATGCGGCCGATCACGTCCTTGTCCTGCCCGATCGCGGCGGCGAGGAAGGTCACGCCTTTCCGTTCGAACTCCGCCATCGTTAGGCGCATGTCCTGCTCCGCAAGAATGCCGGCGTAATCCTCCATCGCTTTGGGCTGCCCGTCGCTGATGCTGATCAGCAGCTTCGTCTGCTGCGGTGCGCTCGCCAATCGTTCGCCCATGATCCGAAGCGCCATGCCGTCGCGGTTATTGCTTCGCGCGCGAATGCCCATCAGCCTGTAAGGGTCGTCAGCGTCCGGGCGAAGCAGATCGGCATAGGCGAAAAGCGACATTTGCTCGAGCCGCGACACGTCCGCCGTATCGCCGCAGATCATGACGGGTATGCCGCACAGCATGCAAAATTCGTACACTGCGACGGCAGCGCGCTTCGCCGCTTCCAATCTCCCGAACGCCGCCATCGAGGCCGATTCGTCCACCCGCAGCGCGACCGCGAGCGAAGGCGAATCCGCCGGCAGGCGCTTCTTCGCAAAGTAACCGTAATCCCGATAGGCGACGCTGTCCGCTTGAAATCGACTCCCGTAAGCGCGGCGCTTCGTATACTCGGACTCCGCTTCCTGCTCCAGCAACGGCAGCGCCTTCCGTGCGATTTCTCGCACGACCGGTATCATCTCGTTGCTCAAATGCTCATAATTCCGCTTGTCGTCTTCATTCCATTCGGGTCGGTGGACGACGAGCTTCACGTTCTTATGCATCGAGTCCGACACCGCTTCGCGCGCCTCTTGATTGAGCAGTTTGCGATATGCTCGTTTCTGCATCTGCACATCCGGCGGCTTCGTTTCGGGGTTTGTCTGATGGTACCGCGGCGCGCCATCTTCGCCGATATCCGCGCTCTCCGTATCGGACCGCTCGTCGGAAGCGCCGGCAGCGCCGGAACTGCCCTCTTCGCTGTCGGCTGCTTTCTTCAACCGGATTCCCTGCTCTTCGTTATCGGACGATCCGTTCTGCCCTATGGGGTCGACGGCTCCCCAGGTTTTAATTTCGATAGCTTCCGTTTCCGGTCGATTCCGTGCCTCGGACTCGGCCGCCGGCATCGCATCAAGTTCGGCTTCTCGCCGGGATTCATGCTCGGCTGCAAGCTCAGCCTCGGCTGCCTGCAATTTCGCCAACAAACCGTGCTTCTCCAGCGCTTCCTCCAGCAGCTTGATTTCTTCGGGATCCGTCGTGATTTTGTACATGACCTTGACGTACAGGGACTCCCTCGCCCCGATGCCTGCGGCGACGGCATCCGTCCAGAAGAGGAGCGACCGCATGCCTGCGACGCCCTTGATCGCAAGGGTCTTCGCTGTCTGGTCCAGCAGCAGAATCACGTCAGCCAGCGTCTCGATCACCCGCGTATTCGCATAGCCCGTCTTGGCGGCTGCCCGGCTGATCATCACGTCCTTGGCGGGCAAATCCATTTTCTCCGCATGCTGCACCCGGTCGCGCAGCGATTCGTTCAGCGGCCTCACCCCGGCATAGCCGCGATTGGTCGTCATGACCGCAATAAAGTCCGGATGCCTGCGAATGACCTCGGTCGGAAGATTGATGCTGCCGTCCGGCTCCAGGGCCGAATTCAGCGCCATCAGCACCGCCGCGTCGCGGATCACGGTCGGCTCTTGAATTTCAAGCAGATAGCCGTTGCGATAGGCGTTCACGATCTCGGACGGGTAGAACCGGTATTCGACCTCATCGCCTCCCGCTTGCTCCGCGGCAAGCTTCATTAGCCGTCTCAGCTTCAGGCTGGCCGCCTCTTCCGAGACGCCGAGCACTTCCATCAAGACCCGGTTCGCGCCGACATAGCCGTCGCTGGCGTACAGTGCCTGCAAGGCAGCTTGGTCCTCCTGGTCAAGGAGAGCCATTCGATTCGCTGCGATAACGGGCAGTATGGCGCCGACGATATCGGATTTATCCATATCGGCGAAACACGTGATCTTCGTATAGGGAAGGCCGAATTCCGCCGACAGCGCTTTGGCGAGCTGGGTCTTGCCGGAGCCGGCATCGCCCTCCAGCAATAGGGCAGCGATCTTCATCTCGCCGCGATGCCAATTGCGCTTGACCTCGCCGCAAATGCGGCGTTCTTCCTCGCTTGCGATATGGGAGGCCGGTTTCTTCCAGACGAGCGACCTCTCGGCGTTCGTCCATCGGCGCTCCGGCGAAAGCTCATAGTTGGGCACTTCGTTCATAATCGCCGCTCCTCTCTTGCATCCGATCATCGAAACGCTCCGGATACACGATATTCCTTTGCTCCTGATCGTATTATCAATCATCGAGTAGTTTTATAATTTAGTAATTTACTAAATAACTAAATTCAAAATCATTATAGTCCGAACGATCGCTGCCCGTCAAACCCAAATTGCGCATCCATCGGACCTCTCCCTCTTCTTCGCAGCGAGATGCCGCGATGCCGGATGATTCTGCCTTCAAACACGATGAGACGTGGACCCGGGAATAACGAAGAACCCCGTTCACGCTTAAGGCGTAAATGGGGTCCGCAGGGCAAAACATATACGAATCCGCTGCGCAGCGCGCAGGCATTCATCGATCATTACGACTGAACGACGTCCAGAGACACGGAGTCGCCAAGCTCGATTCGTCCCGTCGCAATCACGGACGCATACACGCCGAAGTTCAGCTCGAATTGTTGATGGACCTGCTTCAGCAGCGACGGATCCTTCTCCAAGGTATCGGGATCCATCGTAATCATGACGCACCGTTCGCAGAAGCTGTCCACCTGCAGGCGCACGCCGCCGATCGTCAGTTGACGGCCGATCCACTCGCCCTCAAGCGGAGCGCCTTCGTTCAAGGTCACGACGAAATTGCCCCGGAACCGGCGCTGGTCCACGCTTTTTCCCGAGATGGCTTCGAGCCTGCGCAAGGACGCGTCCGTCACGAGCAGGATGCTCGCCCCGTCGACGGACAACAGCTGCGAGTGCTGCGGCTCCGGATGCGGATCCTTAAAGTTCGACATGGCGATCGGCGTCTTGGACTGGCTCTGGATTTCGGCCAGCAATTGCTCGTCCCAGCTGAATTGCCGCCCGTCCGGCGCCGTCACGGTAATGTCGCCGTCCTTATAGCTGGCCCGATAGGTCATCATCGCCGGAATGTTGCGGGCCGTGATATAACGCCACCAGCCTTCTTTGCTCTCATCGTAGAAGGTCGCGAAGCGGTCCCCCTGCACGCCGTAAGACTCGATCTCGCAAGAAGCCAGCGACTCGCCGGCGAAGGATTTAATGGGATAACGGTTAATTTCTCGAATCGTTCCAATGTTGATTTGCACGGTTAAAGCCCTCCGATCGCTATGCATGGATTACAACTATGTATACGGAATAAACGCCGCCATTTCCCACGCGAATACGGTTAGCTTGTCCTATGCGAAGCTGTCGAAACCCTCGGTTGTCATTCGGCGAAGCCGTGTTCAACCGTCATGCCTCCCGAGCGGATTTGACATGACCCTCCCGCAGCAGGTATACCTGAAGACAGAATCGCACGATGAAGAGGAGTAAGCAAACATGGCTGTCGACCAACAATATGTCATGATAACAGGTGCTGGCGCCGGCATCGGCAGGGAGGTTGCATGGGCGTATGCCAGCAAAGGGGCGACCGTCATTTTGACGGACAAGAATGCCGAATCGCTCGCGCAGACGACCGAACGGCTTCGAAGCGGGGGCCAGCGAGTATTCAGCCAGGTGCTGGACGTAAGCGATCCCGCCGCAATCGCGGCCTGCTTCGCGTGGGTACGGGAAAGCGCCGGCCGGCTCGACGCACTGATCAACAATGCCGGGCTCGGTGCCTGGAAATCCCCGTATGACCTTGAAGTCGACGAATGGGATTACGTGCTGAACACGAACCTGCGCGGCACGTTTCTGTGCGCGCGGGAAGCCGCCAAGCTGATGCGGGCAAGCGGCGGCGGCGCGATCGTGAATCTCGCTTCGACCCGGGCGCTGATGTCCGAGCCGAATTCGGAAGCCTACGCGGCATCCAAGGGCGGGATCGTCGCGTTAACGCATGCGCTTGCCGTGTCCCTTGGACCGGATCTTATTCGCGTCAATGCCATCAGCCCGGGCTGGATCGAGACGGGCGATTACGGCGCCTTGCGGCCGATCGATCACGCGCAGCATCCCGCTCAGCGCGTCGGCAACCCGGATGATATCGCACGGGCTTGCTTTTATTTGACCGACCCCGCAAACGACTTCGTCACCGGCACCAATCTCGTTATCGACGGCGGCATGACGCGCAAAATGATGTACGAGGAATAACGAAGCAGCACACCGTATGGGCGCAAACGGGGTTGCTGCTAGACAGCATCCGAGCATATCGTCCCATTATAACATGAACCTTACCCCGCTTAGCAGGCTCAATTTCAACAGGCAGAACAACCCCCGCGATGAACTTACGCGGGGGTTGTTGTTCCTGCTCCTCCTGCTGCTAGGTCCAATACCAGAAGAACAGCAGCAGCATCGCGAACCGAATCACCTCATAGGAAGTGTCGACCGCCACGACCAGCCAGCTCTTGAACTGCCATACCTTCTTGCCGACCGTGAACGGCAGCGTGAATCCCGCGGCGAGCAGCATCGTGAACCAGAACGCGTTTGCCAGGCTGTCGCCGTCGTAGCCGAATGTCTGTCCGCCCGCCTGCCAGAGCTCCAAGCAAACGGCATAAGCGAGCGATGTGACGAAGGATACGAGAATATAAATCATAAACGACTGCATTTTCGCAGCATTGCTAGGTTGGCCCGAAGACGCTGGCGCACCGTACATGTCCCTCTGATACGGCTTGGCCCAAATGACCGCCATCCAGAGAAAGCCGAGCGCGAGCGACAGCACGCCGGTCATCAGCACCGCCCAGTAGTTAATGTCGTTAAACAAAGTAAACGCACTCCTCTTCTCGCTATAATAAGAAACCATTTGGTTTCGTTTTCGATTATATACAACCATTTGGTTTCCTGTCAACGGATGATTTTTCAGATTCAATACCTCCTTTTCGCGTTTATTAACTCGTAATCTTGGACTAGGAGGTCAACGACATGAGCGAGCATCGCAAAAGCTGGAAGCCGTACGCGGGCAAGAAC
Source organism: Paenibacillus sacheonensis (assembly GCF_009909195.1). Classification (GTDB taxonomy): domain Bacteria; phylum Bacillota; class Bacilli; order Paenibacillales; family Paenibacillaceae; genus Paenibacillus_Z; species Paenibacillus_Z sacheonensis. The sequence goes on along the minus strand of NZ_JAAAMU010000002.1, from coordinate 386,198 downwards.
GATCCCTGCCCGCCATTGAAAGAGAAGACATACGAGACGCCGCCTAATTTGTACCTGGGCGTGCAAGAGCCCGGACTGGAACAGTACAAGCCCGCCGATGCGCTCAAGAAGGGTACCCTCTGGCCCGCTTTATTCGGACCGTATGAATCCCCGTTCGCGCCGTCGACGCGTGCGAATAAGAAGGAGGACTGAGCATGAAACAACCGACAGTCAAGGCGATGAACCTATTGGAACAGCTGCAGGCGCTCGATTTTACGCTAGTCGAGCTGCGACTGTATTTGCATACCCATCCGGATGATGAGAAAGCGCTGCAGCAATACAACGAAACCGCCGGGCAGCGCGTAACGCTCAAAGAACAGGTGGAGGAAGAGTTCGGATCGCTTGCGCCGAACGAACCGTTTACGCCCGGACAAGCTTCAGGCTGGGGAGAAGGCCTTTGGCCCTGGCAGCTGTAGACCCTTGTAAGCCCTTGTAGGCCAGACCCATATTTGAGGAGGCGCATGCCGCATGTTCGTATACGAGAAGAAGCTTCTGTATCCCGTTAAAGTAAGCAGCTGCAACCCGAAGCTGGCCAAATATTTGATCGAGCAGTACGGAGGCGCGGACGGCGAGCTGGCAGCCGCTCTTCGGTACATGAACCAACGGTATACGATTCCGGACAAAGTCATCGGCTTGCTGACGGATATCGCCATGGAGGAATTCTCCCACTTGGAAATGATCGCGACGATGGTATTCAAGCTGACCAAGGACGCGACGCCGGACCAAATTCGCGACGCCGGCTTGGAGCCGCATTACGTGAATCACGGCAGCGCTCTCTACTACGAGAATGCCGGCGGCATTCCGTTCAACGCCTCCTACATCGCCGGCAAAGGCGACCCCATCGCGGATCTCTACGAGGATATCGCGGCTGAAGAGAAGGCGCGCGCCACGTACCAATATATCATTGATCTCAGCGACGATCCCGATCTGAACGACGGCCTCAAATTCCTGCGCGAGCGCGAAATCGTGCACGGTCAGCGGTTCCGCGAAGCCGTGGAGATGCTGAAGGAAAACTATAGCGAGAGGAAGGTTTTCTAGGCTTGTCCGAATACAAATGGATCGCTCCGATTACATGCGTTTACATAAGAAAAGCTGTCCCCTCGAGTTCTCGAAGGACAGCTTTTTTTGTGCATGCCGACATTGTTAATTGCCCGTAAGATAGGTACGGCGCAGCGCTGCTCGTATCGAGCCGGGTCAGGAACTGCTATTCATTTGGCTTTCCGGAATTGCACTCGCGTGCTTCCTCATCCTTGAATAACGCCTCAAACCGGGCATACCCGCCCTGTGCGAGCTCTTCGAGCGGGACGAACCGCAAGGCAGCGGCATTGACGCGATAATAAGGCGGCGTTCCTGCCGGCCCGTCCTGCAAGAACCGTCCCAAATACGCCTTCGATAAGCGCGAACGCAGAAGCGTGCGCACCTCTCCCCCGCCATAGTCCGCTTCCTTGCGAACCATGCCCTCTTCGATCGGTTTCGCGAAGGCCGGCCAGCCCGTTCCGTTATCGAACTGATCCAACGTGCTGAACAACGCATCGCCATTGATAATATCGACATAGATGCCTGTCCGTCGTTGCTGCCAATCGCCGCTCCCGCTCCGGTTCGGAGGCTCGTCTTCGTTCAACTGCGTAACCTTGTACTGCAGATCCGTCAATTGGCTCTTCAGTTGCGCCTTGTCCTTGCCGTCGTTCCAGCTGCGCTCGGCGAACGCCTCCCTGCCAGAACCGTCCACGTACAAGTTGTAGTTCCGCCGATGGGTTTTATAATAATCCTGATGCTCATCCTCCGCCGGATAGAATGGACCCGCATCCAGAATCTCCGTCACGATCTTCTTCTTGAAGCGTCCGCTCTTCTGCAGCGCTCGCTTGGATTCTTCCGCTTGCTGCCGCTGCTCCTCGTTATGCACGAAGATCGCCGCCCGGTACGAATGCCCCCGATCCTGGAACTGCCCGCCGTTATCCGTCGGATCGATCAGCTGCCAGTAGATGTCCAACAGCCGCGCATACGGAAATATAGCCGGTTGGTACGTGATTTGGACCGCCTCGTAATGACCTGTCGTCTCGGTGCCGACCTCCGCGTACGTCGGATTCTCGGTATGCCCGCCCGTATACCCGGATACGATGGCACGGATGCCGGGCAGCTCGTCGAACGGCTTCACCATGCACCAGAAGCAGCCGCCCGCGAACGTCGCGACCTGCGTCTCATGTTCCTTGATGTTCATTGCCACGTGGTTCCTTCCTGATTCGGGTTGTTGAAGGCGAGCGCTCTCCCCGCCTCGTGGATTCTTATTGGCATTCTACCGCAATACGTTCCATCGATCCAGCAAATCGCCCGGTTGACGCAATTTCGGAAACTCGCTCTCGATATGGGAATTGAACCACACTGCATGATAAACGGCGAGACCTGCCGCACGGGCGCCTTCGAGCTCATGGGATCCGCCGTCGCCGACGAATAGGCATTGATCCGGCCGCACGTTCAATCGCGAGCATGCCAATCGATAGATGGCTTCATCTGGCTTGGCGCATTTCACCTCATAGGAGAACAAGGCGTCGTCGAAGTATGAAGACAGGTCGGAGCGCGCCCATTCGGCGACCTCTTCCCGCGTGCAGTTGCTGATCAGGCCGATCTTGAGCTGCTTGCTCCGAAGCTCCTTCAACAGCTTGATAATCGCAGGCCGAATCGGATGAAAAGGCAGGCGCTTCTCTTCCATGCGCGACTCGTGCAAGGATCGAATCGCTTCTTCGTCGATCGTTAAGCCTCTGCCCGAGACAATGTCGCGAATGACTTCCGGATAGTCTCCGAACGTTCCATTCATCCGCTGCGCCTGACGTTTCGCCCATTCCTGCTTGAAATCTTCATTCGATAAACCCAGCAGCTGGCTGTAATCGTAGGCTCGTCCGGAACGCCTTCGGCCCTCCTCGAACTCGGTCACCAACGTTTCGAACAAATCAAAGAATACCGCTCGGACAGTCATGGCTATGCCTCCGCGACCGAACCGGCCTTGCGCATGCCGCGATCGTAAAATTTAATCGTCTCGGCGATCGTCTCGTCCGTCTCTTCGTGCCAAACGAAGCTCATTTCGAAGGTGCCGGGTTCGAAGAACAACGGAAACCGCTGCTTGAACCAGCTCTGCATCGGCAATTCGAGCGCCTGCGCCTTCGACACCCAGATAAGCTCGCCTTCGGGCGGGTGCTCCAGCAATTCGCCCTCGAACGAGGTCGCCAAATAGTTGAACACCATATACCGAAGTCCCTGATTCGGCTCGCAATATTCGTGAAGCCCTTTATACGCGATATCCTTCACGATAAGTCCCGTCTCTTCCCTCACCTCGCGGATGGCGCCGTTCACGATGCTTTCCGGATAATCGACCTTGCCGCCGGGAGCGATGTAGCCCGGGAAGCCGCGTTCGTCCGGCCGATTAATCAGCAGCACCTCATCGCCGTTTTCGACCATGCACATCGTATACATTTTATAATGGACCGCATTCGTCACGTCTATCAACTCCTCTAGGGCGTATCCAACAATCGGTTGATCCAATCGTAACAGGCGTTCAACTCTTCGTCGCTTACGAGCTCGGACCGATGTTCGAACACGATCTTCACATGCGGATTCCGTTTTTTGATCAGGACCAGATATTCTTCGACCGGCGCCCAGCCGTCCTCCGGCTTCAAGCCCGGCAGCGCGGGATAATGGTTCTCCACGATCTTGCCGGCGATTCGCATGTTCTTCAAATGAATGGTTTCCGCGTACTTCGCGAATTTCCGGATCACGGCTCTCGCATCGAAATACGGGTCGATCCTGTCTTGCAGGTACAGCCTGCCCGTGTCCAGGCAGAGGCGGATTCGCGGATACAGATGCAGCATGCGCTCCAGGAAATCCGTTTCGTAGATATACCGGTTCAAGCCATCGAACTCCAACACAGGTATGAAGGCATATTCCTCGCCCTTCTTGGTCAGCCAGTCAAAGAGCATCGCGGTCGAGGCCTCCAGCTGCTGCATCGAATACTGACTTTCCCATACATACTCGCTTGGGTCGGCGAAGCGCCAGCTGCTCCAGTCTACTCTGTCATCCAAAATCACGGGCTTCGGATAATGGAACAGGATATAGGCGGGCCGAACGGGAATCGATGCTTCGAGTTCCCGCTCCATCCATTCGAATGCGCGATTTCTAACCGCCTCGTCCCGTGCAAGAAACAACGCGTCCCGAACAAGCGTCCCGTCTGCCTGGAGCGGAAAATGAATGCCGATCCGAAACCCGTTCCGCTGCGATTCTTGAATCAACCGGCGTACATCTTCCTGGGTGCCGAACAGGCAAGCTTCGATCCCGTAAAAATCGTCCCTGAAATCTCTGCGGTACTTCGTTTCGTCGAAACCGCCATACTGGCCGATCATGAACCGTTTCAACAGACAGCCCCTCCCGCGCTCTCTTGACGTTTACTGCTCCTGCATCAGTATAAACCCGGCCCCATTCTGAATACGACCTCCTGAGATCAGATGATCCCGGACGGTATGCTGCAAGGAAGTCTCGGCTTTCATGTCCTGCAGCGCTTCGCGCGTCGTGCCGTAACCGAATACGCGCTCCAGCGTCTGCGCTTCATCCGAGCGCAGCGGCAGCAAGCGATAATCGGATTGGAACTGCCGGATATTCGATCGTTCCGGAAGCAGCGTCCGGAATTGCGGAGCTAACAGCCAGGATTGGCAGACGAAGGCGCGGAACGTTAGCCCCGGGAAGCATGCGGCAGCGAGATTTACGGCTTTCGCATACGATTCCGAGCAAGCTTCGCGGGACAACGGACTGCCTTCCGGTATATGTACGTTCAGAACCTCGTCTCCCTGCTGCAGCGCAAGCGACCATGTATCCGCAGGCAGCCTCACGATGCCGCGGCTTGCCAGCCCGAGCGGAGAAAGAGGCGTCCCTTCGTAATGCTTGCCATCGAACGTATACGAAGAGATCCAGCTGCCGTCCAGCCCATTACCTATGCTGTCTTCTTGCTCGCATGAATCATCGATGTTCGATTCAGCATTGTCAGCTAATTGCCCATCCGCGAGGAAGTGAGTACCAGCGTCCGCAAGCGTAAGGATCTCCCCCGTCGTCCGATGACGGAATACCCGTACGGCATAAGGGTTCGTAAGGGGCTCAAACTGAAGCCGTCCGAGCCGGAACAGTCCGCCGGTCATATGGCGATGCAGCCAATTCAGCTCGCTCAGCCCCCAGCGGCCGGTACGCTTGCGATGCGTTTCCATCCAAATGATAATATCCTGCACGGTATCGATCAGCACGCCGGCCGGAATGCCGCTTTGTTGACAGCGCTCCCATAAACGGGGTATCGCTCCCGCATAGACGACGGCAGCCAGCATCTCGCCTTTCTCGCCCATGGCGAGCAGCTCTTGATTCACTTCGCCGGACGAACGGTGGCAGTCAACGAACAACGCCTGATAGAACTCTTTCGCCTCTTCGGCGACTGCCGCATCCTGCGTAAGCCGCTCCGTCTCCGCGATTAACGCTTCCGCCGCTTCTCGCGGATAACGAACGGCTTCGCAGATGCGCAGCATGCCTTGCGGCGACAACCAATCGGTCCCCATCGTTTCTAATCCATCGATCATCGACTCGTTCATTTGCCCATTCCTTCCCAAGATCCGTTCCTCTTCTGCCCGAGGCGTTCTCGCACTTCCAAACTATAACAAGGCTTCAGGTCCGCGGACAAGACGTGAATCGCGTAAATCGCGTAAAATCCTGCATTGCGGTATCGCTTCTTCAGCAATGCCAGGATCGACGTGATGCAATTCACGTCACAATACCGCTATTTCGGTCCTGTTATTCCATACGCCTTCATATGAAAAACCGCCAGGAGCACTGTCTCCTGACGGTTTTTCATTGTTCTCTTAACATACGACTAGGGTTATGCTCCTGACCCCCTCTGCATGTTCTCCATAGCCTCGGCCGCAGGCTAACGATCGTACATCAAATAATTTCGTAAGCGCGCAGGGTGCGCAGCCTTTCCACCGTAATCCAGCCGCGCCATTCGGTCTCGGTTCCCGGAGAAAGCGCTTCCCAGCTGATCGGCCAACCGCCGTCCGTTTGCTGCTGCAGGGCAAGCATATCCAGATGGCGATAACGTTCGTCGTCCGTTATGAACTTGCTTGCATAGCTTGCCGGGCTTGGGCACCAATCAAGCACCTTCTGCACATATCCTTTCGCATACGGGTTGCGTTCGATGACGCCGGGCCGCGCCAGCCAAGCGTCGAGCAGCGGCCAATGCGAATCCCGCCTGTCGGTTTCCGGGGTATTTTCCAGGAAGGAGAGCCATTGAACGCCGTCATGATAGCCTTCGGGGGTCTCGCTCGCCAGCGCGTTCCAAATGTAGTTCACATTGCGGGTAAACCATTCCTCGTCCATGAAATCCGCGTACGCCTGCTGCTTGTAGAGCAATCCGATCATCCTGCCCGTCGGATTGATGGCCGGCTGATCGTCAGCCTCCGTCTTCCACCAGGGCGCATGCGGATACTCGGCCGCGCTCCGGTAGACGAACGGGATTCCGCCGCCAGGCAGCGTATGATCGCGTACATAGCTTGCGATACCTCGAATCATATCCCGATCGAACAGACCGATCTCGTCCATGATCAACAGCGCCATTTCCGTGGGAACCGGCTGGCTGGACGGACACCGAATATCGCACTCGAGCGCATTCCCGAACCCGCCGTCGCGATTCTGATACGTACGGAGAACCTCGATAACGTCTTCCCCGGGTCCGCCTTCAAAATGAAATTCGAATCGCTTCCGGTCCAATAAACGCGCATTGCCGTACAAGAAATCTTTGGCACGACTCAAAATCACCGATTCGCTCATGTCTCCCGACCTCCAAATCAAGATTGGACATGCTTCATAACCCATGTTAGTACGAACCTGCTTCTACTTGCATTATAGCAGATCATTTGGAAGAATATAGTGTCCCATGCAAGCGTTCATAGGGAACTTTCATCTACTTGCCATACAAAAAAAGCCGCATCAATCGCGGCTTTCCAGGGCGGTTCCGTAATGCGGTTCAAGCGGCTTTGACGCTATCCCTTTAAAGCATTAAGCCTGTCGTCGCGTCGCTTCTTCCGCATAAATTCCAAGCGCTGCTCGAATGGCGTTCCCGGTGCGGATCAAAGCTCCATGCAGGGGAAGAACGGCTTCGAGCGCGGCCAGCACGAGAAGAATGTTGGATTTGCGGCAGCTGTAGCCCATGGACCCTATTCGCCAGATACGCCCTTTCAGCGGGCCGAAAGAACTGGCGATCTCAATGCCGAAGTCCGCCAACAATTGACCGCGGACGGCTTCGCCGTCGATGCCGTCCGGGATGCGGATGCAGGTTACGATGGGCATTTTGCTGGCATCGTCGCCATAGCGCTCCAGCCCCATCGCCTCCAGCCCTGCGGTCAGCGCGCGCTCGTGCAGCCGATGCCGGGCGAAACGTTCATCGAGGCCTTCCTCAAGCGCCAGCCTCAGCCCTTCGCGCAAACCGTAAAGCATCGCCGTCGCCTCCGTATGATGGTTCAGCCGAAGCGGGCTCCAGTAGTCCTGCAGCTGCGTCAAATCCAAATAATTACTGCGGATGAACGAAGTCGGGTCGGCGTCTTCGTATCCTTCCGGGCGAATTCCCTTCTCGATCCGTTTGCGCTTCAGCAGCCGTGCTTCGACGCGATCGTTATACGTAATGGGCGACATGCCGGAAGGAACGGACAAGCATTTCTGCGTGCCGCCGATGACGGCATCGAGCATCCATGCATCCGTCTCGACCGGCGCGCCGCCGATCGTCGCGACCGCATCGACCACGAGAAGAACATCCCGTTCACGGCATGCGCGTCCGATTTCCGCCAGCGGCTGCATGCGTCCGGTCGACGTTTCGCCATGCACGATCGCCACCAGGCCCGGCTGCAGCCGGTCGATCGCGGCAACGACCTCGGCGGGTTCGAAGACGGTGCCCCACTCCGTCTCGATGGCGAGCACCTCCGCCCCGCATCGTTCGGCGATTTCGGCCAACAAGTAGCCGAACCGTCCGAATATCGGCACGAGCACCCGCTCTCCAGGCTCGATCAGCCCGGTCAATACGGCTTCCAGCCCAGACCGCGAAGTGCCGTCGACCGGATATGCCCAGCGGTTGGATGTCCGGAACAGCTCCCTCAGCATTTCCATCGTCTCGTTCATGATCGCCGTGAATTCTGGATCGAATTGTCCAAGAATCGGATAGGACAGAGCCCTGGACACGCGCGGATCGACTTCGACCGGGCCGGGCGTCATGATGATGCGGGGCGAAGGAGACAAATCCGAATATTTCTTCATCGCTCATCCTCCCCGTACGCTAAGGCGTAGAGCAGCGCCGTCAACACTTGTGTGCCGCGCTCCATATCCTCCGGCGGCGTATATTCCAGCGGCGAGTGACTGATGCCGGCTCGGCTTGGTACGAATATCATGGCCGTCCTGCATGAAGCCGCGAACAGACCCGCATCATGTCCCGCACCGCTGCTCATCCTCCGGTGCGAGTAGCCAAGCGCATCGCAGACCCGCGAGATCTCCGCTTGAAGCACCTCGTTCATCGGCGAAGGCTGCTCGGCCAGCCAGCATTCCATCGTGATCGACGTACCGTACCGTTCGGCGATGGTGCTGAATGAATCCAGCGTGAGCTTGCAGAACGCAGCAATGACGGTTTCGTTCCGGTGCCGGATATCCAGCGACAAGCGCACCTTGCCCGGGATCACGTTCGCGAGGTTCGGCTGAACGTCCAGCTTCCCGACCGTCGCGACAAGCCCGTCTCCCGCCGCGATCGCCGCCTGCCGGAGCCAGCCGATCATCTCCGCTCCGGCAGCAAGCGCGTCTGCGCGAATCGTCATCGGCGTCGTGCCCGCATGACCGCTGCGTCCCTCGATTTCGACGAAGTAGCGCCGCTGCCCGAAAATCGCGTCGACGATTCCGATCTGAGTGCCTTCCCGCTCCAGCACTTCGCCTTGCTCGATGTGAAGCTCCGCGAATACGCCGATGTCGGTACGTTTGCTGAGGCCGTGCTCTTCCGGGTCGTATCCGGCGGCGAGCATGGCGGCTCGAAGCGAGACGCCTTCCGGATCCTTCGCATCCAAGCTGCCGGTGAAGTCCTTGCTTCCCGTGACGTTGCCGGAACCCCAATAAGCGAGCGGGAACCGGCTGCCTTCTTCCTCGCAGAAGGCGGCCACCTCCAGCGTTCGGCGCGGCTGGCCGTACGTCTTCTTCAATCTCGCCAGAGCGGCAATGCCTGCCGCCACGCCCAGCGCGCCGTCATAATGCCCGCCGCTGCGCACCGTATCGATATGCGAGCCGGTCATCACCGTAGATGCCGCCTCGTCCGTTCCTTCCAACCGGCCAAAGACGTTGCCGACCGTGTCGATCGATACTGAAAGCCCGGCCTCGCGCATGGTGGATGCGACGGCTTGCTGGGCTTTCTGCCATGCTGCGTCATATAGCAGCCGAGTGACGCCCCCATCTTGTTCCTGACCGACACTCGCGAAGCCAGCCAAAAGCTGCGTCGTTTGCAATCGGTAGTCGCTTGCCTTCATCGCGTGTCCCCCTTATTCCGTTCGTGCTGCAGCTGCGCGCGGCAGCAGCAATCTGCCGCTGGACGGAGCCTCCGTATCTAATCCGCCCTTCCCGGCCGTTCGGTCGTATACGATTCGGCCTCTGAGCAGCGTTGTCTCCACGCGGCAGCCCAACCTTATCCCTTCGTATGCGCTGTGAGCGTGCCGATACTTTAACTGATCAGCCGTCAATACGTACGGGGCATCCAAGTCCACGATCGCGATGTCGGCATCAAGCCCGATCGCGATCGATCCTTTCCGTTCTAATCCGAACCGCGCCGCAGGAGCCGCAGACATCGTCCTCGACAAGACAGGCAACGGTATTCCGCGTTTCAGCCACCCTTCGCTGACGACCGCTTCGAGCGTGCTTTGTCCGCCGAGGATGCCGCCCCATACCGTGAAATAATCGTCGTCCTTCACGTTCTTCATGGCCGGCGGGCACGGCGAATGATCGGACGCGACGATATCGATCTTGCCTTCCGCCAGCTGCCGCCAAAGCGCTTCCCGTTCTTCCCCCGTGCGGATGGGAGGCGAGCATTTTGCTTCGGCCCCGATACGAATCACATCTTCATCCGTGAAGACCAAATAATGCGGGCAGGTCTCCGCAGTCACATTAAGGCCGTCCCGCTTGGCCGCATCGATCAGTTCGATCGCCTCAGGCGTGCTTATATGGACAAAATGCAGCTTGCAGCCCGTAACGGACGCCATGTCGATCGCTAGTCTCACGGCCTCAAGTTCCGCGTGCGGCGGGCGCGAATCGAGATAATCCCTCATCGCGACCCTGCCTGCAGCTCGTTTCTCCGCGGCAAGCGCAGCGACGATCGGTTCGTTCTCCGCATGCAGCGCCAAAATATGGCCGAGGGATGCGATAATCTTCATACCTTCCAGCAGAGTCTCCTCGTCCACGTTCTCGAAGCATCCGTCCCCCGTATCTCCCGGGAAGGACATGAACGCCTTATAGCCGACGACGCCAGCCTCCGAGAGCGCGGCCAAGTCGCCGCTGTTGCCCGGCACGAGCCCGCCCCATATCGCGTAATCCACGCGGACGCCGCTATTCCTTGCCGCTTCGAGCTTACGTTCGAGCGCTGCCGTATTTATCGTAGGCGGTATACCGTTCAAGGGCATATCAATGAATGACGTGCAGCCTCCTGCCGCCAATGCGGCCGTACCGGTCACGAAGCCTTCCCATTCGCCAAGCCCGGGTTCGTTCAAATGGACATGCGCGTCTACGACTCCAGCGAAGACATGCCTGCCTTCCGCGATCAGTATCCGGTCCGCATCTTCTCCAGAAAGCATAGGCGCGATCTTCGTAATGACGCCATCCTTTATGCCGATATCAACCCGTTCGACCCGATCCGCAAGCACCACGCTCCCCCCCTTGATCAGGACATCCCACGGCTTTCTGCGCATACGCATCCCTCCTCCAGATAGTAGATAGCAGCATTCGCCCAACATTATGTTAGATTATCTAACATTCAATCTTCTTGGTATCATAATAGCTTGAATAATCACGATTGTCACTCCTAATTCCACGCCAAAACGGCCGATTCGATTTACATTACGTGGATTTCTCTGGAAACGATTCAACATCCGCAACTCAATGGTAGAAAACATAACATAATATCTATTGAAATCAGCCGAATGTACCTCCAGTCAATTCGATGACGCCGTGGTTTCCTTGCTCTTAGCGAACCGGGAGCCTTTAACTCTCCGCTTCTCTCTCAATCTCTGGCCGCTTATGAGCCCATGCAAATAAGCTCCGTTCCCCTAAGGGAACGAAGCTAGGAAAAAAATCTCACTTCAACTGGACGTGCAATCCTACTCCCTCCGTCCACTCTGCATAGAAGACATCCTTGATCCGCGCGACGCCTTGCTCTTGCAGCTGCGACACCAGCCATTCTTCGCTGCGGCCGAGTTCGCGCAGCTCATCCCGCTGCACGTAACCCTGTTCAATCACGATCCGAGGCAGGCCGACCGAATTTCCCGGATTCTGTTTGTCGTCCATCGGCGATTTCGCCGGAATGTCTTCGCTGGTCCTCTTCATGACGCTTAGACTGCCGTTCGTCTCGAAGACCGCGTAGGCGACGTCTTGAACGCTGAATACGCCTTGCTCCCGCAGCAGCATCCCAATCTGATGCATATCCAGTCTGTTTCGCTTCATCGCGCGCATGTCGATCATTCCGTGTCGGATCACGATATCCGGACGTCCGCTCAGCGGCACCGACAGCCACGGCAGAAGCTGAACGACCTTCTCCAGCAGGAGCGACAGCACCATCCAGAGCACGAGCGAATAGACGAGCATCATGAAATGAATCTGTCGGTCGTATATCGTGTTGCCGACCAGCTCGCTCAGCATCAACGACGAGACGAAATCAAACGGCGTCAATTGGGAAATCTCCTTCTTCCCGAGCAGCTTCGTCATGATCCACAGCCCGAAAAACCCCGTAACCAGCTTCACGGTAATCATTGTATAATCCATCTCTGCACCCGCATTCCATGTTCGTATTAATTGACATATACCCCGCCGCCGAGCGCGTGAAGCGAATCTCCTCCCCATATACAGTCACCAATAGGCATCCGCGTAAATACCATATATAGACAGATAACTATTACATTTGCGGAGGTTACATTCATGAATCGTGGTTTCTTTCCAGGCGGCGGTTTCGGCGGAGGCTTCGGCCGTCCATTCTTTCGCCCGTTCGGGCATCCCTTCTTCCCAGGCCGTTTCTTATTCCCGACGTTTTTCTTCTCCCCGTTCTTCTTCCCTTTCTTCCGGGACGATCAAGCCGGGGACATGGTTTACGCGCAGCATCAAGTGAAGCCGGGCGACACGATGGCATCGATCTGCCACACGTACAACATGCCTTATCCGATTCTGGAAGAGGCGAATCCGCATCTCGCCGACAACAAGAAGCCGCTGCAAGTCGGCGATACGGTGACCATCCCGCGCATCTCCAACATGTACTGCCAGAAAACGTATTCCGAGGCGCCGGCGGGCCAAACGCAGCAGAACGCGCAGAAGTAACGGCCGCGGTCATCCCCCCGAATGATCGCATGAAGAAAAGGCAGCCGGCCCCGGCTGCCTTTTTCTATTGTCCGATCGCTTATCCTCTGCCCGCCGGAACGACCGCATTTCCCAGCCAGTGGCGAATCATCGCCACGAGCTGCGCGCTGTTGACCGGCTTCGTGATATAGTCGGAAGCGCCGGCATCCAGGCATAACTCCCGGTCGCCCTTCATCGCCTTGGCGGTCAGCGCGATAATCGGCAGATCCGCGAAGCGCTTGCGCTTCCGAATCGCCCTCGTCGTCTCGTACCCGTCCATGACCGGCATCATGATATCCATGAGCACGATGTCGATATCGGGGTTCTGCTCGAGCGCCACGATCGCGTCATGACCGTTCTCGGCGGGAAGCACCAGCATGTTATGCCGCTCCAGAATCGTCGTCAGCGCGAAGATGTTCCGGATATCGTCATCCACGACAAGCACTTTCTTGAAGGCGATCATCTCGTCGGAAGCATGCAGCCTGACTAGTTTCTCCTGCGGCGAATCGGCCATATTCTCCGCTTTGCGGTGAAGATACAGCGTCGTGTCTTCCAACAGCTGCACCAGCGTATTCGCTTGCTTCAGCACGGCAAGCTTCATCGACTCCTCGATCTCGCTTGCTTCGGCCGGAGTCGGCTTGCGGCTGGCATGCAGAATAACAGGCACTTGTTTCAGGCTGTCGTTCTTGAGAATATCGCGGACGAAGGTCCCGATCGACAGCTCGGGAAGATCATTATCCACAACGATGCAGTCGAACTGCCGCGATTTCAGCTGATTCGCCGCTTTGCGAACCGTATCTACCGCCGTGATCTTCAAATCCCTGCCCGTGAGCAGCTCGATCAGCTCCCTGCGGCGAGACTCGTCGTGCATGGCGACAAGCACCTGACGGACGGAGCGATGGGCATTGGCGCTTAATCGATCCAATGCTTGCTCCAGTTCTTCGCTGGATACCGGCTTGCAGATGAAGTCCGAGACGCCCTTGCGCAGAAGATCGGTCGCATTCTCATCGACGGAGATCACGCAGACCGGAATATGACGCACCTCCGGATTGTTCTTCAATAGATCGATAACGAGCCAGCCGTCCATATCGCCTAGTCGCAGGTCCAGCGTAATCGCCTCGGGCTTGTAGCGAACGGCAAGATGAAGCGCATCCGAGCCCTTGGTCGTGATGACGGCCTTGATGCCCTTCTTCCGAAGCTGGCCAAGCAGGATCTCGTTGAATTTCAAGTCGTCCTCGATGATGAGAAACACGCGGTCGCCAGGCTTGATCGTATCCCGGTCGTCCATGACCGAATCGCCGGAATAGCTCGCGAAGCTGCGCGTGCGCACCATCGGCGCGACGTCGATAACCTCCGGCACGTAAGCGGTACGCGGCGCCTGCTCGCTGCTCGTTTCGACATCCAGCGGCAGGTAGAAATTGAACGTGCTGCCGATTCCCGGCACGCTGTACAAGGTCAGCTCGCCGCCGAGCATCTCCGCGATTTCCTTGGATATCGTCAGACCGAGTCCCGTGCCGCCGTATTCGCGGTTCGTGCTGCCGTCCGCCTGCTGGAACGCCTCGAAGATAATCTGCTGCTTCTCGGCCGGAATGCCGATGCCGGTATCGCTGACGGAGAAGCAGAGCACCGTCTTCGCGCGGTTCAGCGCCTCGTTCTCCGCGCTCCAGCCGGCATCCGCCTTGCGGATTTGGAGCATGACCTGCCCCTGCTCGGTGAATTTAAACGCGTTCGAGAGCAGGTTTTTCAAAATTTGCTGCAGGCGCTTCGAATCCGTCGAGATGACGGACGGGACGCCGGGCTCGGTCGTCAAGCGAAAATCCAGCTTCTTGTTGTTGACGATCTGACGGAACATCCGATCGAGACCGCCGCTGAGGTCCGCGATGGACAGATTGCCGTAATCCGGCGTCACCGTCCCGGATTCGATCTTGGACAGATCGAGAATATCGTTGATCAGCGTCAGCAGGTCGAGTCCGGACTCCTGGATCGTCTTGGCGAATTTCACCTGCTGATCGGTCAGATTCGCATCCGGATTCTCGGCCAGCTGTTCGGCCAAGAGCAGCAGCGAATTGAGCGGCGTCCGTAGCTCATGCGACATGTTCGCGAGGAATTCGGATTTGTACCTGGACGTCAGCGCGAGCTGTTCGGCTTTCTCCTCCAGGAACCGCTTGGCCAGCTCGACCTCGTTGTTCTTGCTTTCCACTTCCGCCTTCTGAATGACGAGCAGCTTCGCTTTGTCCTCCAGCTCCTCGTTCGTGCTCTTCAGCTCGTTCTGCTGCTTCTGCAGCTCTTCCGTCAGCGACTGCGATTGCGTGAGCAGCTGCTCCGTCCGCTGGTTCGCCTGCATGGTATTGATGACGATTCCGATCGATTCCGTCAATTGATCGAGGAACGCGATGTCGATCTCAGTGAAGCGGCGGAAGGAAGCCAGCTCCAGCACGGCGAGTACTTGATCCTCGAAAATAATCGGCAGCAGCACGATATTGAGCGGCGTCGCTTCTCCGAGTCCGGAGGAGATGACGACATAATCATTGGGAACGTTCGTAAGCAGAATGCGCTGCTTCTCGATCAAGCATTGGCCGACCAGTCCTTCTCCCGCGCGGAATTCATTCGCCAAGTGCTTGCGCTGCTGATACGCGTAGCTGGCGAAGAGCGCAAGCGCTTGCTCCCCGTTGGCCTGCTCGTTGATATAGAAGACCCCGTGCTGCATGGAGACGAGCGGCGCAAGCTCCGACAGGATCATGCGGCAGACCGCGTTCAGATCCCGCTGTCCTTGCAGCAGCCGGGTGAATTTGGCCAAATTCGTCTTCAGCCAATCCTGCTCCGTATTGATGCGCGTCGTTTCCTTCAAATTCCGAATCATTTCGTTGATATTGTCCTTGAGCGTCTCGACGTCTCCGGCGGCGGCCACGTCGATCGTCCGCGACAGGTCGCCCTTCGTCACGGCTGTCGCGACATTCGTGATCGCGCGTACCTGCGTCGTCAGCGTACTCGCCATGTAGTTAACGTTGTCAGTCAAATCCCGCCACGTGCCCGCCGCGCCCGGCACGCTCGCCTGACCGCCAAGCTTGCCCTCCGCGCCGACTTCCCGCGCGACGGTCGTAACTTGAACCGCGAACGTCGCGAGCGTGTCGATCATGTTGTTGATCGTATCGGTCAGCTCGGCGATCTCGCCCTTAGCCTCTACGGTCAGTTTCTGCTTCATGTTCCCGTTCGCGACCGCCGTTACGACCTTCGCGATGCCGCGCACCTGATCGGTCAGGTTGGTCGCCATGATGTTAACGTTGTCGGTCAGATCCTTCCAGATTCCGCCGACGCCGCGAACCTGCGCCTGTCCGCCGAGCTTGCCGTCCGTGCCGACCTCCCGCGCGACCCGGGTAACCTCGGAGGCGA
Source organism: Paenibacillus sacheonensis (assembly GCF_009909195.1). Taxonomy (GTDB): domain Bacteria; phylum Bacillota; class Bacilli; order Paenibacillales; family Paenibacillaceae; genus Paenibacillus_Z; species Paenibacillus_Z sacheonensis. Next base: position 370,145 of record NZ_JAAAMU010000002.1, on the reverse strand, counting down.
ACGAGTTCAGCTGATCCACCATCGTGTTGATCGTGTTCTTCAGCTCGAACAGCTCGCCCTTCACGTCGACGGTAATTTTCTTCGACAGGTCTCCGTTCGCGACGGCCGTCGTCACGCCCGCGATGTTCCGCATCTGAACGGTCAGGTTGCTCGCCATGTAGTTGACGGTATCCGTAAGGTCCTTCCAGGTTCCGGAGACATCCTTCACTTCGGCCTGCACGCCGAGCTTGCCTTCCGTACCGACTTCCCTGGCGACGCGCGTGACCTCGGAGGCGAAGTTGCTGAGCTGATCCACCATCGTGTTCATGGTAATCTTGAGCTCGAGGATCTCGCCTTTCACGTCAACGGTAATCTTCTTGGACAGGTCCCCCTTGGCGACGGCCGTCGTGACGTCCGCGATGTTTCGCACTTGGTCCGTCAGGTTGCGGGCCATGTTATTCACGCCCTCGGTCAGATCCTTCCACGTGCCGCCGACGCCTTTGACCTGCGCTTGGCCGCCGAGCTTGCCTTCCGTACCGACCTCGCGGGCAACCCGCGTGACTTCCGAGGCGAAGGTGGAGAGCTGGTCCACCATCGTATTGATCGTATTCTTGAGCTCGAGAATTTCGCCTTGGACGTCGGCCGTGATTTTCTTCGACAAGTCCCCGTTCGCGACGGCCGTCGTGACGACCGCGATGTTCCGCACCTGATTCGTCAGGTTGCTCGCCATATAGTTTACGCTTTCGGTCAGATCGTACCACGTGCCCGCCACGCCGCGCACCTGCGCTTGACCGCCGAGGATGCCGAGCGTGCCGACCTCCCGCGCCACCCGCGTGACCTCGGAAGAGAACGTCGAGAGCTGATCCACCATCGTGTTGATCGTGCTCTTCAGTTCCATGATTTCGCCTTTGGCGTTAACGGTAATTTGCTTGGAGAGATCGCCCTTCGCAACGGCCGTCGTCACTTCCGCGATATTGCGCACTTGATCGGTCAACGTACTCGCCATGAAGTTGACGCTGTCAGTCAAGTCCTTCCACGTGCCGGATACGCCCTTGACGTCCGCCTGGCCGCCAAGAATGCCCTCGTTGGATACTTCGCGCGCGACCCGCGTGACCTCGGATGCAAAGTTGCTCAGCTGGTCCACCATCGTGTTAATCGTGCTCTTGAGCTGCAGAATCTCGCCCTTCGCGTCGACGGTGATCGTCTTGGACAAGTCGCCCTTCGCGACGGCCGTCGTCACTTCCGCGATATTCCGCACCTGGTTGGTCAGGTTGCTCGCCATATAATTGACGCTTTCCGTCAAATCCCGCCACGTGCCTGCCACGCCGCTAACCTCGGCTTGACCGCCTAGAATCCCTTCCGTGCCGACCTCGCGCGCCATCCGCGTCACTTCCGAGGCGAAAGTTGAGAGCTGATCCACCATCGTATTGATCGTGTTCTTGAGCTCGAGAATTTCGCCTTGCACGTCGGCGGTAATTTTCTTCGACAGGTCGCCGTTCGCGACGGCCGTCGTGACGACCGCGATATTCCGCACCTGATTGGTCAGGTTGCTCGCCATGTAATTGACGCTTTCGGTCAAGTCCCGCCACGTGCCGGATACGCCTTTTACGTCCGCTTGGCCGCCGAGCTTGCCCTCGGTGCCGACCTCGCGGGCAACCCGCGTCACCTCGGAGGAGAAGGTCGAGAGCTGATCCACCATCGTATTGATCGTGTTCTTGAGCTCCTGGATCTCGCCCTTCGCATTGACGGTAATCTGCTTGGACAGGTCGCCGTTCGCGACGGCGGTCGTGACCGCCGCGATGTTACGCACTTGATCGGTCAGGTTGCTGGCCATGTAATTGACGCTGTCCGTCAAGTCCTTCCACGTTCCGGATACGCCCTTGACGTCCGCTTGGCCGCCAAGCTTGCCGTCGGTGCCGACCTCTCGCGCCACCCGCGTCACCTCGGACGCGAACGTGCTCAGCTGGTTCACCATGCGGTTGATATTGTTGGCCGTCCGCTGAAACTCGCCGGTGAGCGGCCGCCCTTCGAATTCCATCTCTACCTTCTGCGACAAATCTCCCTGCGCGACCGCATTGATGACTCGCACCATCTCGCTCGTCGGCTGAATCAAATCGATGACAAGACCATTCAACGATTCGACAGCGGTCTCCCACGAGCCTCCCGTATTCTTGTGAACGAAGCGCCGGCTAAGCTTCCCTTCCTTGCCGACGACCCTGGCGACGGATTGCGCCTCGTTGACGAGACTCTCCATCATGTCGACGATTTCGTTGTAGGTGTCCGCCACTTTGCCGGAGATGCCCGTATGATCATACGGCATCCGGTAGGTGAAATCGCCTTTCTTGAGCGCCATCAGCGCATTAAGCAGCAGCCCGGTATCAAGCGCATCCGCCGGTTTAGGTGGAATAATATCCGTATCTCCCATCGATATCCCTGCTTTCTTCTATTTAGTCTTTCTCCTGGCTATGTATGGCTGGATCCTCGCATTTGGCTTCGATCGTAAATTGAAATAATGCACCTTGACCCGGAATCGGCGCGGCCCATATGTCGCCTCCCATCAGCTCGACCAACGCCTTGCATATCGATAGCCCGAGACCTGTTCCGCCGAACTGCCGGCTTGATGAGCCGTCCAGCTGGAAGAACGGCTGAAACAGTTCCTTCAACTGATCCTCCGGCACTCCGATGCCCGTATCCCGTATGGAGAATTCGATCATCAGCTTGCCCTTGCGCTCTTCGAGCAGCTGCACCTCCACATCGATGCGGCCTTTCTCCGTGAATTTCACGGCATTGCCGATCAGATTGATCAGCACCTGGCGCAGACGCGTCATATCGCCGATGATATACGGCGGCAGACGCGAATCGATCGAAGTCGACGTCGCGAGCTTGCGCTTGCGCACCATCGCCGTGAAGAGATCCATCGTCTCGTCCAAGCACAGACGAAGCGAGAACGGCTCTTCCTCCAGCTCCAGCTTGCCGGCTTCGAGTTTCGAGAAATCCAAAATATGATTAATGACCTTCAGCAGCGCGTTGCCGCTCGTATGGATAATTTCGACCATTTCGGCGTGCTCGCCCGGCAGCTCCATCGTGAGCAGCAAATCGGACATGCCGATAATGCCGTTCAGCGGCGTGCGGATTTCGTGACTCATCATGGCCAGGAACTCCGACTTCACGCGAGAGGCGATCTCGGCGGCTTCCTTCGCTTGAAGCAAATCGCGATTGGCCTTCTCCAGCTGATGCGTCTGCAGCTTCAGCAGCTCGCTCTGCTTGCTGAGCGAACGGTTGGCCTCGTAGAAACTGATATAGCCTTCGACTTTCGCGCGCAGAACCTGAGGAATGATCGGACGGGTCAAATAATCGACGGCGCCAAAAAATTCAACCGTATCATCGCGCTCCTGCTGCGAGGCCACGGACAAGAAAATGATCGGGATATGTCTCGACCGTTCCCGCGTCTTGATCATGCGGGCGGTCTCAAAGCCGTCCATCTCCAACATATTCTCCGCCATGATAATGACCGCAAAATCATTATCGAGCAGCGATCGAAGCGCTTCCCGCCCCGAATAAGCCCGCACGGCGCGATAAGGCATGCCTGCGATCGCCGCTTCTACGGCTGCCAAATGCTCAGGTCGATCATCTACGATCAAGAGTTGAACAGGATTGTCCACCTGTCGGTTTAAACCTCCTTCCAAATTGCTGCTTATACCCTTATCACCCATTTTGATATGGGCTGAATCACTTGAAGTCCCTGCTATAAATATTCCCTATTCCATAGACAAAAAACACCGGCAACCCGCGCTGCTGGCGTTTGTACCGGTGTTAGAAAACAACGCTATAAATAGAAGATTGCGCTCCCTGTCCGATAGTCATGGCGCCACGACCGGCTCAAGCACGCAATCATGCACGATCCGGCCGTCCCGCTCCTGCGCCGACGCATGGAGCAAGCACGGAACGCCGCTGCCATCTGATTTTCTCAGGTAGATGCGCATGCCTTCGATCTTGCCGTCCAGCTTCATTCTCGTCTGAAAGTGAATGTGCAAGAATACGGAACTGGATCGTGTCAATAGCGATTCAACGTGGCATCCGCGAAGGCCTTCCAGATTATAGCCCAGCAGGTCGAGCAGAGATGCGTCGGCTTCGATAATCATGCCTTCCTCCGTCAACAGCAATCGTCCGCGGGCCTTCTCATTCATTCGTTCGTTCATCCGTCTTGAAAGACCGCCACTCGTTGCCGAATTTCATCGACTTCGTTCTCCAGGTAGTCTTTGATCAGCCGGACGGTTTCCTCGGGATGGCTCAGATGCGGGCAATGGCCGGTCGCATCCATGAATCGGAGCGTGCTGCCGGGCAAATGGTGATGCACGTAGGCGCCGACTTCAAGCGGTGCAATGATATCCTGCGCGCATTGCAGGACAAGCGCCGGCACTTTCGATCCGCGGAGGTCGCGTCGATTGTCCGAGAAGAACGTCGCCCTCGCGAATTGTTTCGCGATCGCGGGATCCGTCGCGCAGAAGCTGCTTTCCAATTCGCCCGCGAGCGCCGGCCGGTCCGGATTGCCCATGATGGCAGGCGCCAGATAACCGGCCCAGCCATCGTAATTCGTTTCCATCAACGTCAGCAACTCTTCCAGATCCTGTCGCTCGAAGCCGCCGATATAATCGGGCGGCTCGTTCATGTACCTCGGCGATGGACCGATCATGATCAGCCTCTCGAATAACGCCGGTCTCCTGTTCGAGGCCAGCAGTCCGATCATCGCCCCGACCGAATGGCCGACGAATACGGCGTCCTTCACGTCGAGCGCCGCGCATACGTCGAGAACGTCCTGAACGTAGCCGTCCAGCGTGCCGTACCGTTCAACGGTGTACGACCCGTAGTCCGGTCCGGAGCCGACGTAATCGAATAGGATAATGCGGAAATCATCGGCAAAGGCAGGCGTCACGAAGCGCCATACGCTCTGGTTGCAGCCGAAACCGTTCGCGAAAATCATCGTTTGCTTGCCGGAGCCCATCGTATGTACATTATTGCGCAAGCGAATATTGTCGTTCATAAGCCGCCTCCTTCTTCTTCTCTCTGTCATTCGAGAAGGTTCATGCTGCTTGCCTTGGAGCCGGAATTGCCGGCCGGCATGCGATCTCCGTGCTTCCGTTCCGCAGCGGCTTGACTCGTATTAGTATACGAGAAGGTTCCCGCGTAAGCAAAAGCGAAGGAACGAGGAAATACAAGCGATGACGCGCATGCTGGCGATCAGCTCCTCAAATTGAAGGTACAGCCGAAGCCATGGCGGTTGAATAAACAACGGCTTGTGATTATAATCACAATGTAACCCAATTTAACGAAACGAAGGGATTCATGTGCCATTTTTGCGTTTTAAAGGATTCTCCGCCGCATTTCTGAAGCAAATCGCGCCGCCGCTCGTCGAGGAATTCGCCGCGCTCGTCAGCATTCCGAAGGAAATCGTCAAGATCGAACTGCTGGACATTCAAGTCATTACGAATACGCCGCGGTCGCTCGAAATCTTGATGTTTCAACGCACCCAGGAACTTCACGATGCCATCGCATCCAAGCTGAATCGCATGCTGACGGAATTCGGCTGCGAGAACGTTCATATCTTCTTCATCATTCTCAATCCGGCACTCTACTATAAAGAAGGCAAGCCTCTTCGCTCGCAGCCGCTGCCGGTATAATATTTTTGGTATAGTCTCGGCTGTGCTTATCGGTATAAAGCATAAGTATAAACCCTTTCCAGAAACAAAGAAGCCGCGAATCGCGGCTTCTTTGTCGTTATGGCGCAATCCGAGCCGTGTCACGCCGCGTGTCTATTAAGCTCCCCTTTACAGGAAAACGGCCTGCTCGCCACCCGTCACCTTCCTTATTCTGCGCGGCTAGCCGCTCGTAAGTCTTCTCCGCCATCTCTTTCATCGGCTGCCGATAGGCGGCAAGGCGATAATTCGCCATCTCGGGCAGCTCATCGATCACCGCCAGCCGGATGCCTTCGATTCCCGACTGCGCCATATATTCCGCCGCCGCCAGGCCGATCGGTCCGTTACAGCAAATGAACCCCGAGGGCAATTTGCCTTCCTCTTGAAGCCGGCGCAGAAGCGCTGCCGTCTCCGCCTCCACGTTCTTGCCCCACGGGATACGGAACATGCCCCCGTCTCCGTTAAGCGCGCGGAATGCCTGCTCCCGCTGCCGCTCGCTCGGGATGGTTAAACCTTCGTAGCCGAGGAAAGCAATCTCTCCGCCGGCGATCGCAGTCCGAAGCGAGGCATACAGCTTGGCCACGGCATCGCCGCTGTCGATTCCGACCGTATCGGCAGCGTCGGTTTCGAACATTTGGTCGAAGATGACCATATTCATGCCGACGGCGCGAAGCCGATGGAGCATGCCGAAATCGATATCCTCGCTCTGCGGCCAGAATACGACGTTCCGTATGCCATTCTTGATCAACCGGTAGAAAAAATCGTCCGTCGCGAATGCTCTTCCGCTGAAATCCTGCTTGAACAGCACGAGCGAGCCATTCGTCTCCGCGACCTCCTCGAAATGCGCCATAAACGACGCGAAGAACGGATTATGCACGGGCGCGATCAAGGCGATGATTTCCATGGAGCTGGCATATCCCCCTGCCCGGACCGATACGGCCGTTCCTTGCCCCTGCACGCTGACGAGGAGCCCATCCTTCTTCAACTCTTCCAGCGCCTTGCGCACCGTTACACGGCTTAATTCGTAGCGAGCGCACAGCTCATGCTCGGTCGGCAGCAGGCTTCCGCTCTTGAAGGTGCCGTTCAAGACGAGCCTGACGATCTCGTCCTTCAGTTTCAAATATAAAGCCATGCCTTTCACGCACTACCTTTCTGATATACAAGTCGCTGTTCGCTCTAGTGGCAGTCGAATCTATCCGCTACTTCTTGATTTCATCCGTGCTGGAGATATGGTAATCCGGCGATAACCGGGCGAAGGTCTCGGTCGGAATCTCGCCCTGCGGATTATGCTTGAAGCCGTCCGTTCCCCGTACCTGGTACGCTTTGAAGTTCGGCGAGCGAGAGAGATCGCATTTTACATCGTTGCCCGAGTAGCGGATGGTCAGCCCGTTCCGCCACCGGTTCGACGTGTTCGCGGGAGAACCGTGGACGATCGCGTCGTCGTGCAGGGACAATTGTCCCGCCTTCATCACGAGCGAACGCTGCTCCGACTCGTTGAACGTCCCGTGCTCCAATTCCAGCGCGAGCACCGAGTCGCCGGTAATCGTACGATGCTTGATGAGGCCCGCCTTATGACTCCTCGGAATGACCTTCATCGCTCCGTTCTCTTCATCCACGTCCGTGAAAGCGAGCCAGACCGTCACCGAGTTATGCGGATGCAGCGGCCAGTAATAGGCATCCTGATGCCAAGCGACGGTATCTTTGGACGCAGGCGCTTTCGCGAAGAACTGTGAACCCCACATGAAGAAATTCGGACCGAGAATCCCTTCGACGTAATCGAGAATGCGCGGATGCGTGCAGACGTCGTACAGCCACTTGCTTGACATATGCCACTCCCGGATCGCCATATGCTTCTCGCCGGGCTCCAGCAGCTTGACGAGCTCGCCCAGCCCGACGTTCAATGCCGATATTTCTTCAGGCGTGAATACCGGTTCCAAATCGATTAGGAACCCGTTCTCGCTGTAAAAGGTCTTCTGTTCCTCCGATAACGCATGCCGCTCGGACATCCTGATAACCTCCCGAATATTTGTATTTGTAGATAATACAAATTCATCATATCGCGAGCCGTGCAATCCCGCAATATTCCTTGGAGAATTTATCCGAATTTTATTCATCCTCCACGAAACGAACAGTTGTTCGAATAAGTGGTTGATGCTAATATGGAAAAGATCATAGATTTTCCCAAAATCCCGCCAATCTAAGGAGGAGCAAACAAGTGAATGTTTCAAGCGAAGCGTCCAGCGCTTCAACGGATTTAAGCCGCATCAAACGAGGACCGATCGTCGCGGCGCTGATCATCGGCGCGTTCGTGGCGATTCTGAACGAGACGCTGCTCAACATCGCCTTTCCGGATTTGATGAAGGAATTCAGCATTTCCCCGGCGACCATTCAATGGTTATCCACGGCATACATGCTCGTCATCGGCGTCCTGGTGCCGGTCACCGCCCTGCTTCAACAGTGGTTCACCACGAGGCAAATGTTCCTGACCGCCATGATTCTATTCCTCGTCGGCACCATCATATGCGGCTCCGCTCCCGTATTCGAAATGCTGCTCGTCGGCCGCGTCGTGCAGGCACTCGGAACCGGGCTCATGCTTCCGGTCATGATGAATACGATCCTCGTCATCTACCCGCCTGAGAAACGCGGCGGCGCGATGGGCATGATCGGCCTCGTCATCATGTTCGGACCGGCGATCGGACCGACGCTCGCGGGTCTCATCATCGACCAGCTCGACTGGCGCTGGCTGTTCTTCCTGGTCATTCCGCTCGCGGCGTTCTCCGTCGTATTCGCGGCCGTATTCCTGCGCAACGTATCCGACATTACCAAGCCCAAAGTGGATATCCTGTCCATCGTCCTATCCTCCATCGGCTTTGGCGGCATCGTGTACGGCTTCAGCAAAGCCGGCGAAAGCTCGTGGTCGGATCCCGAAGTCGTGTGGACGATCACGGTCGGCGGCATCGCCCTCGTCCTGTTTATCGTTCGCCAGCTGCTCGTCCGCGAGCCGATCTTGAACCTTCGAGCGTTCAAATACCCGATGTTCTCGCTCGTCACCGTCATGATGCTCGTCCTGATGATGACCTTGTTCTCGACGATGATATTGCTGCCGCTGTTCCTGCAGACGGCGCTCCTGATGACCGCCTTCAAGGCAGGCTTGACGCTGATGCCCGGCGGCGTTATCAACGGCATCATGGCACCAATCTCCGGCAAGCTGTTCGATAAGTACGGACCCCGCGTGCTCGTCGTGCCCGGCTTGATTCTGGTGCTGCTCTCCGTCTGGCTCTTCACCGATATCTCGGTCAACACGACCGCCGGTTATGTGATCACGCTGCATATCATTCTGCTCGTCGGCATCTCGCTCGTTATGATGCCGGCGCAGACGACGGGCCTCAATCAACTGCCGCGCCATCTGTACCCGCACGGCACGGCGATTCTGAACACGCTGCAGCAGGTCGCCGGCGCAATCGGCACGGCGTTGTTCATCAGCATCATGTCTTCCGGCACGAAGGATTTCATGACGAAGACGCCGAACGCGACGCCGGCGGAGGGCTTGGTCGCCGGTCTGCATAACGCGTTCGTCATCGCGCTCTTCATTGGCGTTATCGCGCTGGTTCTGGGCTTCTTCATCAAACGCGTTCAAGCGCCGAAGGAAGAAGAGAAACACGTTCAAGCCAGCGAAAACGGCAGTTTCAATCTCTAGTGGCGAACCCCATGCAATTAGCAAGCTGACAACCACGCCCATAAGCATATAAAATGCACCCTGCAGTTCGTCCGTGGATCCCTCATGGGATAACCGCTAGACGAAATCAGGGTGCATTTTGCTTGCGATGCAGCTTTAGAGGGTTATGTTAAATCCGTGCGAAATTTGCGAACGATGTCCGTAACGTATTTGATCATGACCGATGCGCCGCCTATGAAATAAAGCACGATCAACGTATAATGCGTTGGATCGATCGTTGTCATCGATAGAATAAAGTTCAGCGGCACGACGTAGAAGACGATATCCTTCAAATAATCGAGAAACGTGGTATTGAAGGCGCCCGACCAGAACGAACGGGCAAAGGCGATCACGAAATCGAGAATCAGAAAGCCGAATACGCCCCACATGGTATACACGACCCAATCCCCCAGCGTGAGTCCATAATCCATTTATCATCACCACCTTCCTTCACCATATTCTCAGCGATCTGACATGTTGAAGGAAAGTCGAATAGGAACGCAAAAAAGGATAAAAACCGCGCGTACGCGGCTTTTATCCTTCTTGAACGAGCTTGTTCCTGCGATCCTATCTGCAACATACTGAATACTGGTTACTGTTAGCCTGTAACAGCAGCGTACTGGTTTCTGCGAGCCTATATTCGCAGCCTGCTTGCTTTCGAAAGCTTATACATACAGCATGCTGCGCGAAGCGAATCAATCATTCCGCTTGCGTCAAGCCAGCCGACTGCCCGCTCTGCGCGAGCGGCCTTGCGCGCGGCTTCCAGTTGGCGATCGCGACGCCGGCGAGGATCAGAACTCCGCCGCCGATCTGCGCCGCCCGAATCTCGTCGCCAAGCACGAAGTGGCTGACGACGATCGCGACGAATGGCGGAATATTCATGAACATCGCGCTGACGGACGGTCCGACGACCGCAATGCCCCGATTCCACCAGAACCCTGCCAAGCCCTGGCCGATGACGGCAACCCCGATGAGCAGCAGCCAATTGAGCGGTTGATGGCTCCAATGCGACTGGCCGTTCAACGCCTCGAACCCGACGGTCGGCGACATCAGTATCGTCCCGATAACCGTGGAGTAAATCGTGATCTCGTACGAGGTCATGCCGACCGTCAGCTTGCGAATGAACAGCAGACTGACGGACAGCCCCAGCATGGCAATGAGCAAATAGACGTCTCCGAGCGATATGCCGAGCGATTTCCCTCCGTACAGCACAATGCAGACGACTCCGACGAGCGCGGTAACCGACCCCGCGAATTTGAGCCAGGTAATCGTTTCTTTCAGAAAGATACGCGACAATAAGGTCGTGGCGATCGGCGACAGCGCCACGATCAACGCGGCATTGCCGGCCGTGGAATGCTTAAGCCCCGTGAAGTAGAATAATTGATTGACCAGCGTCCCCGAGATGCCGGCGAACAGCAGCAGCAGCCACTCCCGCTTCGTCGGGCGCCGCATCGCCCCATTGATGAGCGCGACCGAGATCAGAAAGAGCGACATGACGACGAGTCGCGAGAACGACAGCAGGATGGGAGAAAAGTCGCGGAGCAGATAAGCGCTCGCAACGTAATTGCCGCCCCAGAGCAGCGATACGCCCCATAGTTTGCTTATTACAGTACGGTCAGGCATGGTTAGGAAATCCCCTTGCTATCCAAGTTGCGATTATTTGTAAGGCAGCGTTGCTCCCGCCGCCGGCCGCGAGCCGCGGCTGGACCGCAGATAAGACATCACGGTCGCCAGCGCCATCAGAGCCGCCATGAACCAGAATACGGCATGCAGGCCGCTGATAAATCCGTTCAGCGACGACTTGTCGTCCATGCCGACCTGCGTTCCCGAGAAGATCGCCAGCATGGCTTCATGCGGAATGCTGTGCGTGACGATCGGCATCGAGAAAGCGATGCTGAGCATCATGCCCATGTTCGTCGTCAAGGCACGGATGCCGGACGCTTCGCCGCGGTATTTCGGACCGGCCGCATTCATGATGCTGCTGGAGTTCGGCGAATTGAACAAGCCGGAACCGACGCTGATGATCGTCATATAGACGGCCAAATGCCAGAACGGCGTCGACAGGCCCGTATCGAGCGCCAGCCCTGCCATACCAAAAATATTCAAGAACAACCCGATCGTTGCAGGCGTCGTTTCTCCGTATTTATCGCCTAGCAGACCCGCCAGCGGCGAGACGACCAGCATGCCGGCCGCGAGCGGAATCGTCATGATGCCGGCGACGAGCGCATCCTTCTCGAGCGCGCCTTGGAAATAGAAGATCAGCATGAACATGACGCCCATGCGGGCAATGGCGTTCAACGTTGCCGATACGATCCCGAACGAGAACGTCCGGTTCGCGAACAGCGGCAGATGAAGCAGCGCGTTCGGGTGGCGCTTCTCGATTCGCAGGAAGAGCGGGAACAGCGCGACGAAGAACAGCGCGGACACCCATACGACCGGCGAGGTCCAGCTTTGAATCGGTCCCCAGGTCAACGCGATCAACAGTCCCGTAATGGACAGCACGTACGTGATCGCGCCGCCGCGATCGAGACCGCCCGCCTTCGGCGCCGCGATCTTATCGTCTTTCATGCCAAGTACCTTGAAGCCCCATACGACGCCGATAATGCCGAACGGTACGTTGAACCAGAATGTCCATTCCCAGCCGAAGGCTTCCGTCAGCCAGCCGCCGAGAACCGGTCCGATAATCTGACCGACGGCGACGACCATGATGTTGATGCCGAGCGCGCGTCCCAGCTCTTCCTTCGGGAACGCATCGGCTACGATCGCCGTGCTGTTGGCCATGATCATGGCTCCGCCGATCCCCTGTAGAATCCGGAAAATAATGAGCAGCGGCGCGTTCTCCGCGAATCCGGCCGCCAGCGAGACGACGGTGAAGAGCAGCATGCCGACGATATAGATGCGCTTGCGTCCGAATCGGTCGGCCAATGATCCCGCCATCAGCACCATGACCGTCTGCGCGACCATGTAGGACAGCATCACCCACATCGCCTGAAGCAGCGTCGCTTGCAAGCCTTGCAGCAAATCCGGAAGCGCGATAATCAACGTGCTGAAATTAAGCGCCGACAATAGGGAGCCGAGGCTCGTTACGGATAATATCCACCATTTTCTTGAATCGTTCATTTCGTCTTTCTTCCTCCTAGCCGCGATGTTCCTGTTTGAGCCGGCGCGCCCGTTCAAGCCGCTTGTCGAAACCGAGCCGCATCGCTTGCAGCTTCTCCATCTTCTCGTCGATATGGGTGATGATCTTCTGCAGCCGGTCGGCCGCTTCGTCCAGCAGCCGGTCGCGTTCGTCCATGTCGGACTCTCCGCGGTAGCTCGCTTTGATCGTCTCGAGCTCTTCTTCCGCTTGAAGAATGTCGCGAATTTCCTGCAGCGATGCGCCCAGCACCAGCTTCAGCCGCAAGATGTGCGATAAGCGCTCCAGCGTCTCTTCGCTGTAGAGGCGATGTCCGCCCTCGGTCCGCGCAACGTCCGGAAGCAAACCGATCTCCTCGTAATAATGGAGCGTTCTCGAGGTAATGCCGAGCCGCTCTGTTGCTTCCTCCACCGTGAATTTCACCGAAATCGTCATGCTCAGCCGCATCTCCTTCCCTTGAATATTCGTTCTGCTGTCGTAATCATAACAGAAATTTCAGATTACGTTAACGTTAGTTTAGGAAAAAATAGAAGCTTGTCCTTGGAGACTCTCGCCGATCGGCGCATGCCATTGGGCGCAAAAAAACACTCCAAGATCGCCTGGGGGAAACGAATTCCGCTGCCAGGCCATGGAGTGTTCATCCTGCAACTACCGACCGCTAACCCAGGGCCGTCGTGTCATGCATTCAAATCTTGACCGGCAGTAGCTGCTCATCGTCCGATTCGGTATCCGTGGTCAAGAAATACGCGCAAGTGAGCGATACCGAGATGACCAAGAAGATGCTCAAATAACCGACCTGATGCCACATGCGCGTAAAGTCCCCGCTGGAGATCACGTCCCTGAAGCCTCGTATGCTGTAGCTCATCGGCAGCCACTGATGCAGCGCCTGCGCCCAGCCGGGCAGCAGCTCGAGCGGGAACGTCCCCGCGCTCGACGACAGCTGAAAGATCATGAGGAGCAGGACGACGAATCGGCCCGGCTGATCCAGCCACGTGACCAGCGTTTGGACGAGCATCATGAAAGTCAGTCCCGTCATGAGCGTGAACAGGTAGAATAACGGGATGCTTTGGACCTGCAAGCCGAAGACCGCGACCAGCAGGGTGCACACCGCAAGCGATTGGACGAGGCTCATCAAGCCGAAGACCAAGAGCTTGCCGATCAGCAGAGGGGCTCCCGCGGCGCGGGCGACCCGCGTCCCTCGCGCCGCGTAGATCGTCGTGAAGACCAGCGCCCCTGCGAACAGCGACATCGAGATGAAATACGGCGCGATGCCGCCCGCATAAATCTTCACTTTTCGGTCGTCCACGGATCGAATCATGACGGGATCCGCCAGCAGATGGACGATCGTATCATCGGCTTTCACCGCCGCGGTCTCTTCCCCAGCCTCGTTCAGCTTGGCCGCCAGCTTCTTGCTGCCGTCCGCGAGCCTTGGCGCCTCGGCATCCAGCTTCGCGGCGCCGGTGCTCAGTTGACGCGCGACGACCGCGGTTTCATCGATGCCAGCAGTCAGCTTCTCTATTCCGCCGGCCAATCCGCCTAAGCCGCTGTCCAGACGAGCAGCACCCGCCCGGAGCTGCTCGCTGCCGGCGGCGAGACGGGCAACTTGCGAATCGAGCGCGTGAACGCCTGCAAGAAGACGCTGCTGTCCGGTTTGTAAGGGACCGAATAGATCGCCTATCGGCTTGTCGTTGCCTAAGCTCTTGGCACTGCCAACCACAGCTTTGACTCCGTCCGCAAGCTTCTTGCCGACAGCGGTCTGTTCCTTCTGATCGGCTTGAAGAGCTTGAGCGCCCTGCGAAATCTCCTTGCTCGCAGCGAGCAGACGTTGAGCGGCCGCATCATCCGCAAGCTCGGGATGCGCGGCTATAAGCCGCGTTAGATCCGCCGCGGCCTCTTTTGCGCCTGCCGCTACTTTGCCGCTTGCCGCAGCCGAGCCGGCAAGTTCGTCCGCCAGCTTACGAAGGCTCGTCTCCGCTGCGGGCAGATCTTTCGTTAACTTGGCGGCATCGGACTGGGATGAGGTTAAGCTTTCGAATAAGGCATCGAGCCCCGCGGCGGTATCATCCGCCGCCTTCGCGAGCTGATCGGCGGCCGTCTTCAATCGATTCGCGCCTTGCGACGATTCGGCCGCGCCGCTGCTTAATTCCGCCGAGCCGTCCTGCAGCTGCAAAGCTCCAGTCCGGAGGGGGCCGACTCCGCTACGAAGCTTGCTCGTCCCGCTTGCGAGCGCATCCATGTTCACCTTCAGCTTATGGATGCCTTCGCTTAACGATACTGCGCCGGCGTTCAGATCGCCCGCACCCTTCCCAGCATCGGCGAATCCGGTGGAGACGGTTTCGAATTGCGACAGCATGCTTCTGGAATAGGCTTCGGTCAATGTCTCCGAGAGCCGGCCGCGAAGTTCCTTAATCGCATTCTCGCCGATTTGACCGGCGATGAAGTTGTTGAAGCTGTTGGATTCGAAGATGATTTCCGCCTGCTTGGGATGCTCGCTCTCCACGGACGATGCATCCGCGGAGAACGAGGCCGGGATGGTGATGGTGCCGTAATAACGATTCCCTTTCATGCCCTTGGCCGCTTCCTCCGCCGTCACGAACTTCCAGGCGAATTCGTCGTTGGAACGCAGTTCGTTGACGAATTCCTCGCCAAGACTGCGCGGCTTGCCCTCGAAGTCGGCGCCTTGATCCCGATTCACTACCGCGATCGGCAGATTGGCCAGTTTCCCGTACGGATCCCAGGTACCGCCGATCAGGAATCCGCTGTACAGCAGCGGCACCATGGCTACGGCCGCAAAGGTGACAATCAGCATCGGAGATCGGACCAAATGCCGCCATTCGCCTGCGAATACGCGAAACCATTTACTCATCCGCTTGCCTCCTCTCGGGTCGTTCTGTTGGTTTTCCCTCGATTTGGCAGATTATGCAGGCGATTCTTGTTCGCTGCAGACAGCGAAGACCCGAACGGCACAGAGGCCATTCGGGTCTTCAAACTCGCATAAACTGGCCTTCGATCGCGTGAATGGCGCACACGCCCAAACGCAATGTTACGCTTCCTCCGCCCTCCGAGTCACGACCGGCCAATGAAGGCCAAGGCGCTGCGAAGATTATGTTCGAATATCTTCCTTGCCAGCGCCTCGTCGCGGAAACCGCGCTGCAGCAGCTTCAAACCTCCGGAGGTACATGAAATATAGTGATGCAGCTGATAGAATGCCAGCCGATCCGCGTCAAGAGCGTCATCCTGCAGATGCCGATACCAGCTGCCGAAGCGAAGCCGCAAGAAGCCGTGCTCATGCTCGACGTCGTAGAAACTCGCGCCTTCGATATCGATCAAGCAGAGCTCCGCATCATTTTTGACTAACAGATGGTCAGGACCAAGCTCGCCATGTACGAGCCCATAATTCTGACGGGGCTTGATCTGCTGCTCCAGGTCATGCATGCGTTGAATCAGCTGCTCCCGATGAGCGGCGACAGAAGCAACATGCTGCGCGGCATAATCCAATTGGCGCAAGGCATTCATCAACTGGTAGCGATGGCAGGGAATAAGCTGATCCTCGCAGCCGTCGACAGGTCCGTATGTCTCGCGTCTCAAGCCGTGCATGCGCCGCAGGAGATCGGACAGCTGTTCCATCAACGGCTCGCTCCGAGGAGAAGCATCGTCCAAGTAAGCTTCCAGCTTCGGACCTGCAATGAATTCGACGAAGGCATAATCGAAGGGGTATTGCGTCCGTTCTCGATTCATCGCATAAAGGGCTGCCGTGCGAATGCCGTTTTGCTTCAGAAAGGCCTGATTGGCGGCGAATAGATTCGCGCCGTACGAATTCCACGACGGAGCGTCGGCATCCTCGATTTCTTCCTGAAAGTAATTCTGGCTCAGATCCCACACGTACAGCAGGCAAGCGAAGCCGTTTGCGAAGTCCACCTTGTAGATGACCTTCTGGGCACCGCCGTACAGACGCTCGGTCTTGACCGGACGATACCCGGTTCCAAAGGCTTGCTTCGCAAAGCTTTCCAAATCCTGCGGTCGAAGATGACCTCGATGATACATACGATCGCATCGCTCCCCATCCATCGTATTGCCGGCAACTAGAATGGTAGCGGAAATGGAAATAAAAATATAGACTGTTTCGGAACGCGCTGGTATGATGTTGAGTTAGGTCTTGATAAAAACGGGCATACAAAAACCTTGGAGCTGCGGCTCCAAGGTTTTTTGCTGTTCTGAAGTTCTGCCGTTCTGCTGTTCTGTTGTTCTACTGTTCTGCCGTTCTGCTGTTCTGCTGTTCTGCCGTTCTGCCGTTCGTTGTTCCACCGTCCACCCTAACAATGCCTGCACGCGCAGTCATTTGGGGTAGATCCGCTCGCCCTTCTCCAGCATGTCCACGAACTGCGCAATACGCTTCATCCGGGTTTCCGCCTTCTTCGCATTATGAATCCTGAAAATCATCGCGTACCGATTCTGCTTGTCGAGCGCCTCGAAGAACGCGCCGGCTTTCTCGTTCCGGGCCAGCGCATCGGCAAAATCCTCCGGCAATTCGGAGGTGCTCTGCGGCGCATAGGCCTTGGCCCATTGGCCATTTTGCTTCGCCGTCTCGATCGCGCGCAGGCCCGCGGTTTTCATTCGATTCTGCTCGATTAACCGCTCTGCCTTTTCGACATTCACCTTCGACCATATGCTTCGCGCTCCGCGGGGCGTAAACCGCTGAATCCACAGCTCGTCATTGAGCTTCTCCTTCCGGCTGTCGATCCAGCCGTAACAGAGGGCAATCTCGAGCGCCTCTTGATAGCTGATCGATGTGATTCCCGAAGCCTTCTTCGCGATTTGCACCCATATGCCCGCCGAAGCCTCATGATGCTGCTCCAGCCAGTCCTCCATTTGCCGCTGCCCTTCGAACAAGACCATCGGCAGACCATCTATCGTACCGGACATTCTCGCACCTCCATCAGCGCAGTTTCTCTTCTACCGATCGCATCTTCTGTTCCATCGTTCCCTTCTTGTCTCTCCGGTCGTCGATGGTGATCGAGGTCGATACCCGCATCGCGCCGTGCGAGAACGGCACCTCGTGCATGCGACGGACGACGGCGAGCAAGTCGTCCAATTCGCCTTCGATAATCGTGCTCATCGGCGTCAGCTGATAGCGGATGGACTCCTTGGCTTCCTGCAGGACGTGGACGATGGACGCCACGTAGGCGCCGACGCTCGGCGATTCCGTTCCGAGCGGAACGATCGTAACTTGAACGATAGCCATGCGAATCACTCCTTTTCTTAACCTTCACGGTATTAATCATTAATGACATTTATTAATTTTTTAATTTGCGTTTCCTTTCCACCAAGTAGAGGATCAACCAAACAATCGAACCGATCAGATACAGCGGAAGCACGAACACGATGAGCGTTGCGAATTCGGCCAAGTCCTCCCATCCGCCGTTGCCGCGGTTGACTTCCACGAGCAGAATGAGGCAGCCGAGCGCGTAAATGGCCAATGGCCACCATCTTCTCCGCCAGCCGGCAGCGAGCAGCACCAGCAGCAGAATCACCCATAGAATTACATAACCCGGACCATGCATGCGCACCCTTCCTTCCGTATGAGTCGTCCGCGTTGCGCGGTTAAGCTTTCATTACCCATCTCCGAATACATACCTGACAGCTCCTTGCTTATCGACCTTTGTTTAGAAGGTATATGCGCGGAGAGCCGCGAATAGATGGAGCATGCTCCAAAGGAGGGAATACCCATGACAGATGAAACGAACCATTTATTCCCTGATTTACAAGCAGCGGCAAAAGCCCTTGCAGCCTCCGTCCTAGCGGCATCATCCCGGTTCAAACGTCCAATGATCGCGGCCGTCGACGGCGGAAGCGGCGCCGGAAAGTCAACGCTGACGCGCATGACGGCGCCGCTGATCGGAGCCTCCGTCATCCATTACGACGATTTCTTCGACGCGGCTGTACCAGACGAGGAATGGGACCTATGCCCGGATGAGCAGAAATGCCGCCGCTGCATGGACTGGATTCGGCTTCGACGCGAGGTGCTGGAGCCGCTCTTGAACGGCCAGCCAGCCCGCTACCGTCCGTATTCGTTCGAGACGGAAGATAAGCTGGCCCCAGAGTCCGTCATCATTCAGCCTTCGCCTGTCATTCTGCTCGACGGCATCTACAGCGCCTTGCCCGAGTTGAACGACCTGCTCGACTACAAGATTCTAATCCAGGTTCCGGACGCGATCAGGCACCGACGGCATAACGAACGCGAGAACAGCGAAGATATCGCGTGGCATCGCCGCTGGGATCCATCCGAGGCTTACTATTTCGCGCAGGTTCGTCCGCCTTCGTCCTACGATCTCGTCATCGAGCTCTAAATTGCTCGCGGACGGGTCATTGCTGTTCATTTGATCCGGTTCATTCCGTCTTGTTCTTAGGTCCAGATTGCCCAACAATCAGCCGCACCACGTTCGAGACCGTTTGACGCAAATTCGCCTCGCCCTGCTTCATCGCTTCTTCCAGCGTCATCGGCTTCGGCGTGATGCCGAACACCGCCTGCAAGCCCCCCTCATACAGTTCCTCGTAGCCCGGCTGCAGGCTGCCCGCGAAGGCGAGCACCGGCACGCCGGCCTGCTTCGCGTGCTTCGCGATGCCCGCGATTACTTTGCCGCCCGGCGTCTGGCTGTCGATCCGGCCTTCTCCAGTCAAGACATAATCGGCTCCCCTGACATGCGAATCGAAGCCCACCGCGTTCAAGACGAGCTCGATGCCCGGCTCGAGCTTGCCGCCGCACAGCATCAATGCCGCTCCGAGCCCGCCTGCGGCGCCCGCTCCGGGAATATCATGCAGACGAAGACCCTCGGTCTTCTCGATGCAATCCGCGAAATGCGTCAGCGCCGCGTCCAATTGCTCCGCCACCTCCGGCGTCGCGCCTTTCTGCGGTCCGAATACATGCGATGCCCCATGCGGACCGGTCAGCGGATTCGTCACGTCGCAAGCGACGGACACCCGGATCGACTTCAAGCGGGAATCCATGCCGGCCAGGTCGATGGCCGCAATGCGATGAAGCTCGCCTCCTCCGCGTCCAATCGGCAGTCCGCCGCTATCCAGCAGACGGGCGCCAAGCGCTTGCAGCATGCCCGCGCCGCAGTCGTTCGTGGCACTTCCTCCGATCGTCACGATCAAGCGGTCGACGGCGCCGCTGTCCAGGGCAAGCCGAATCAATTCCCCCGTTCCGTACGTGGTCGTCAGCAGCGGATTTCGAGCCGCCGCCGGAACCAGCTGCAAGCCGCTTGCCTGCGCCATCTCCACGATGGCCGTCCTGCCGTCGCCGGATAAACCCATTCGCGCCGAGACCGGCTCGCCCAGCGGACCAGTGACTTTCGCTTCCACCATGCGTCCGTCTAACGCATTCACCAGCAATTCCAACGTTCCTTCACCGCCATCGCCGACGGGCAGCTCCACGATCTCGACCTCGCTGCCGCGCGCAATCTCCGTTATCGCTTCCCGCATAATGGCGGCGACCCGCCCGGCAGCCATGCTTTCCTTGAATGAGTCCGGCGCTAACACGAATTTCATTCCCATCCCGCTCCTCTCTCGCTTCGATATGGACCGCCTATCCAGCATTTGCATATTGTACCGCTTTCCGGGCATCCTAATTCCCAAATCAAGGGAACGGAGGCGGCTTCATGATCGAACAAATTCGCAAGGAATTGCAAAATCCGTCCGATTTGTTCAGCGACACCTTGGATAACGGCATTATCCAAATGGAGGTCTGTTACTTCCCTTCGTTGTGCGACCCGACGCTTATCAAAGACGGCTTGCTCGTCCCGTTCTCCTATCGTTTCGAACTTCCCGTCTTCAATCGCATGATCGAAGCGGATCCTTGCTTTTCCGAAGTGGACGAGCCCCAGCTATGGACGAATCTGCTGCTGAAGGGCACGCTCTTGTTCAAAATCGAGGATACCGTCTACCGCTTCGACGCGCAGCGCAAGCTGTTCGACCGGCCGGACGAAGTTCAGATCGAATCCACGCTGCAAGGACCCCAGTCCGCGATGACGGAAGATCTCGACATGAACGTCAGCTTGGTCCGACTCCGCTACAACGAACCGACGCTCTGCGTGGAGCAGCATGTGCTCGGCGAAGCCTCGAAGTCCCGCGTCACGCTGCTCTACGACGCCGAACTCGTAAATCGCGACGTGTTGGAACAAATCAACATCCGGTTGTCCAAAGTCAAAGTCAAAACGCTGCGCGCCACGGGGCTGCTGCTCAAGGAGCTGTCCGGAAGACGTCACAAGCTATTTCCCATTATACTCCAAACGGAGCGCCCTGACCGCATCGCGACGATGCTCGAGCGCGGCAAAGTGGCGCTGCTGCTGGACGGCAGCCGTTTCGGCCTTGTCCTACCCGTGCGCATGTTCGATTTCATGCATGCGATGGACGATGATTACGAATTTCATTGGATGAGCAAGTTTCTGCTTATGTTGCGCTACGTCGCCATGGTACTGACGATTACGCTGCCCGCTACGTATATCGCCATCGTCTCCTATAACCCCGAGGTGCTGCGCGTTCAATTGACGCTGTCCATTGCCGGCAGTCGGGTCGTCGTGCCTTATCCGTCGTTCATCGAGGTATTCCTGATGCTATTCATGATCGAAGCGCTCATCGAGGCTAGCTTACGACTGCCCCGGTCCATCGGGTCCACGGCCACGACCGTAGGCGGTTTAATTCTCGGCCAATCCATTCAGCAAGCCGGTCTCGTCAGCAGCATTATGATCATCGTCACCTCCGTCGTCGCGATTTCGAATTTCGTTATCCCGAATAACGGCTTCGGCTATTCCATACGGTTCATCAAATATGTCTTCGTCATCGTCTCCATCTTCTACGGCCTGCTCGGCGTCGTCGTAACGTTCTTCAGCCTGATCGTCTATTGGTGCAGTCTGCGCAGCTTCGGTCAGCCATACCTTGCCGTGTACGTGCCGAAGAACGAGGCCAAACGGCATCATGCCGCCGCAAAAGGAGGGCGTTCGTCTTGATCAGGTATTTCTACTATCACGTCTTCTACGTCGGCATGATCAATATCATGATGTTCGTCCCTACCCTGCTCATCAGAGACCGGTTTCACGGAGCCGTCTCCGGCATGCTGGTCGCGATCGCGATCAGCTCGGTCATGTCGCTCGTGACGATGGCCTGCTTCGAGCGTTTTCCCGGTCTCGGGTATCCCGAAATCAGCGATCTCTATCTGCCCCGATGGCTGACGAAGGTGAACATCCTGTCCGCCGCTTTATTCGTTTGGCTTCCGTCCGGCATCATCGTCCTATACTCCTACGCCGAGACGGCGAGAATGTTCTTCTATCCGGACATGCCTCCGCTGGTCAACCTGATCCTGCTCGCCGGCGCGGCGGCCTGGGCCAGCTGCCAGTCGACGCGGACCGTGCAATTCATTCAGGAAATCGCGATGGTGCTCATCACGCCGCTGATCATTCTATTTCTTCTGAAGGCGATCACGAACGAAAACATGAACTGGGATGCCATTCGTTACGTAGCCGGCTACGTCAGAATCGCTCCGTCCTTCATAACCATAGCGGCATCGACCTTCCTGTTCTCGGGCTATATGAGCCTCGTGCTGTTCAATCGCATGCATGAAGAAGGCTTCAAGTTCAAGTTTCGATGGGTGGTGCCCCTGTTCAGCAGCTTGTTTCTCGCGGTGACCTTTTTCGTGCCCATCGGCTTCCACGGTACCGTTGGCGTGCAGGAATACGTCTACCTCTGGTCGATGACGGCCGATTCCATGGCGCTGGACTACGGCTTCATTAATCGGGTGCTGTACGTCTTCCTGCTGATGTTTACCGGCATTTCGCTGCTCTACGTCATGAATACTTGGCATACGACGATCCATTTCATCCGGTATACGCTGAATGGATATAAAAGCGTGGAAGAGACTCCCGCGTCCCGTATCAATATTTGGTTCTCGGTCGGAATCGGAGCCGCGGCGTTCGTCTACATGTATTTCATATCGACGGAAGAGAACCAACGGGTATCGGAGGTATGGATTATCACGCGGTTTTTCGTCGAAATCTTGACGGTATTCATGATGCTGTATTTCGTATGGCGACAAAAAAAATCGAAGTCGAAAAACAAGCCGCGGGCGGAAGCGCAGTCCGCGGCCATCGGGAAGGCTGCCGAATGAAGAAAATCGCTGCAAGTATTCTGATCCTGGGCTTTCTCGCGAGTTCGAGCGGATGCGGCTTCAAAGATCTCGATAAACGATTCTTCGTCGTCGCGATGGGCGTGGATTGGACCGGAGACAAGGAAAAGCCGTACGAAGTTACCCTCCGTCTCGCCATTCCCGCATCCAAGATCGGAGAAGGCCTGGCGGAAAGCCAAGTAGAGCATCTGGCGGCCCCCAGTATCGCGGAAGCCGTCCGCAACCTAAAATCGCATGTCGACAAGGAGCTCGACTTCGGTCAATGCCGCATTTTCCTCTTCGGCAAAACGTTAATCAAGCATTCGATGGAAGAGCCGCTTAATTGGCTGAGCCGGCGGCGCGATATCCAGCTGATTTCCTATGCGGCCGTAGCGCAGCCGACGGCGATGGCAATTTTGAAGGCCAACCCCGCGACGGAACGCATCGCCGGCAACGCGTTCTTCTTGACCTTCGGCAAGGAAGGAACCGTCTCGCCGTATACGGTCACGGAATATTTATTCGACATCTTCCGGCGTTTCTCGGAGAAGGGCATGGATCCCTATTTTCCGACGATCCGCTTCGACGGGGATTCCTACGTCGTGGAGAATTTGGTGTTGTTGAACAAAACGAAAGAACAACTTCTCCTCAACAGAGCCGAAACGATCCTGTACAACCTGAGCGCGAATTCGTTTTCCCGCTCGGGAATCGCGATCAACTACGAAGGCAAACGGCTCGTCTTGTATATTTCTCGGGTATCCAGGGATGTCAGCATTACGAGGGATCGCGTACCTACCGTCAAGCTTCGGTTCAAGATCACAGGCATAGTCGAGCAAAGCGCGGTCGTCCTGTTAAACAGCAAAATTCCCGAAGTCCAAGGCCTGCTAGAACAGGAAATGAATCGGACGACGAAAAAACTGCTGATCAAAATAAGAAATGCAGGCGTCGACCCTTACGGGTTCGGCCTGCATTACTTGGCGAAATATTTCGGAAACGAGCAAGACTGGAAACACTGGCAGGAGGTTTATCCGCAAGTGAAGTTCGAAGTCAGCTCGCGCGTGATCATCGAAAGCACGGGACTCGTCCGTTGATTACAGCGAGGACAGCAGATGACCGTATCCTTGCGCTTCCATCTCGGCTTTCGGGATGAAGCGCAGCGCGGCCGAATTGATGCAATAACGGAGCTTCGTCGGGCCTGGCCCATCGTTGAATACGTGGCCAAGATGCGAGTCGGCATCCCTGCTGCGCACCTCCGTGCGGATCATGCCATGGGTGAAATCGGATTTCTCCTTCACGTTGGCGTTCACGATCGGTTTCGTGAAGCTCGGCCAGCCGCAGTTGGAATCGAATTTGTCCGTCGAGCTGAAGAGCGGTTCGCCCGAGACGATGTCCACATAGATGCCTTCCCCGTTGAAGTCCCAGTATTCGCCCGTGAACGGCGCTTCCGTGCCGTTATTCTGCGTCACTTCGAATTGCGCGGGCGTCAACTGCGCACGGCGGGCTTCGCGGTCCTGCCGCGTATTCCAATGCTCGGCGATGAAGGCGTCGCGGCCCGAGCCTTTGCGGTACATCTTATAGCGAAGGGGATTCTTATGGTGGTAGTCCTGATGGTAATCCTCTGCCGGATAAAATTCCGATGCCGGGGCGATCTCCGTCACGATCGGTTTATCGAAGCGGCCGCTCTGCTGAAGCTCTTGTTTGGAGCGCTCGGCAGCGGCACGCTGTTCTTCGCCGTAGGTAAAGATCGCGCTGCGATACGAATCGCCCCGATCGTGGAACTGTCCGCCCGCATCCGTCGGGTCGATCTGGCGCCAGTACGTTTCAAGCAGCTTCTCGTACGGATAGATCGCGGGATCGAACGTGATTTGGACGACTTCCGCATGCCCCGTCGTTTCCGTGCATACCTCTTTGTACGTCGGATTGACGGTATGTCCCCCCATATAACCGGAGACGACGGCATGGATGCCGGGCTGCTCCTCGAACGGGGTTACCATACACCAAAAACAGCCTCCGGCGAAGGCCGCCCGAGCCAGCTGAGGATTGGAATTGCGGGATGAATCTATCAGGTTATCGTTCATGCGTAGACACGTCCTTTCTTTCGCTTGACTGCTTCTACTATCATACCAGAGTTCGGTTTTCGAATCCAAATGACGCCGTTCGACAAAACAAGCCTTTACAAATTAGAAATTTCTCACGTAATTCTCATAAAGTCGAATTTGCCCATTGTTGCCTTGTTTATCTTCCCTCATCCTGCAAAAACCCCCTGTTTCAACTGTGCTATAGTGTTGAAAGACAAATGGCACCTTGAAGAGCTGGAGGGAAAGACATGAAAGTTTCCAAACAACGTTTACTCAAAAGCATCCTAAATGTGAGTCTTTGCGCCTCGATCGGCATGACAGCCGTCGTAGTCGAAACGGCTGTAACCGCAGAAGCAGCAACCGCGAAATCCAAAGAATTGATCAGCTATGGCGAGAAATACATAGGCACACCCTATCTCTACGGTGCAGTTCCTTATATGACGAACGCATTCGACTGCTCTTCGTTCACGCAGTATGTATACGACAATTTCAACATTACCCTGCCCCGTACTTCGCTTGACCAAGCGTTGAAAGGACAGAAGGTCGCGAAAGGCTATCTCAGCATGGGCGATCTCGTCTTCTTCAAAACGAACGGGTACAGCATCAGCCACGTGGCCATCTACGCCGGCAATAATAAAATCCTGCACAGCGCCAACGATGGCGTCGAAATTTCCGATTTGAGCTCCAGCTACTGGAAGAAGAATTACGTTACGGCGCGTCGCGTGCTCAACTAACGCATGAAGAGCCGGATAGGCAAGGCAGCAGCCTTTGCGTATCCGGCTCTTTTGCGTTTTATACCCGGAACAACCCGTGTCCGTCCATCTTGACGATCGGCGCCGGATCTTCCGTCAAACCGTCGCTTCCCGAACGCAAGGCGACGTCGATCAACCAGCGCGTAAATCCGGCAACGTTCATCGTTTCCAGCTCCTGCAGGCTGTAAAACCCTGCCATATCCACTTCGACGCCGTCCGGTTCCGGTTCCCCGCTCACGTAATCCATCGCGAACGCGATGTAGACGTTATGAATGTTCCGCGGCAGGTCGCGCAGCGCCACGATTCCCCGAACTTCCGCATCCACGGCCGTCTCTTCCTTGACTTCGCGCTTGATCGAATCATGAATCATCTCGAGCTGCTCGATATAACCGCCCGGATTCGTCCAATAGCCTTTGCCCGGTTCTTGGGCTCTGCGCACCAGCAGCACTTTCTCGTCCCGCAGCACGAGCGCGCCGACGCCGATGCTGTAATTTCCCCAATGCACGAAGCTGCAGCCGTCCGCCGTGCAGGCTTTCCGCATCGTTCCGTCCACGTCGCGAATCTCAAGCGGCGCTCCGCATGACATACAATAGTTGATCTCCATCTGCTTCACCCGATCTGTCCGATATGATGTACTTGCTGGTAGAATTGCCTCGACTAAATCATAGCGCTTATCGGGCGTTCCGTACAACCATAAATATCGAACCGGTCGGATTCGGCCAAGAGGCGGCTTTCCGAACGCTATTGCTGCTTGACCGTTACGTTGAAGGTACGGACATCCCCGTATCCATTATTGCTGATGACCGCGGTGAGCGTCACGGCCGCATCGCCTTTTCCGTGCGCCGGCCGGTGGAGCGTCGCGCCGTTATTGGAGATCACGGCCGAATTGCTCGAGTACCAGACGATCGTGCTGCCGTAGTACCCTTTGCTCGGCAGTCCCAGCGGCTGCGTCACGCTTGAAGCATTATCGCTGCCCTTATACGAGATGGCAAGATCGGCTTTATCGGCGGCGGCTTTCTCCTGATTGTTGAATTCGGGCTTGACGGTCAAGACGAACACCTTCACGTCGGTCGCGGAGCCGCTGTTGATGATGGCCGTCATCACGACGAAGGCATCTCCGCTTCCGTAAGCCGGACGGTGAATCGTCTTGCCGTCCGAGGAGAGCACGCCCGGCGTGCTCGAGGTCCAGGTAATCTTGGAACCGTTCACGCCTCTGGAAGGCAGCCCGTCAACCGGCCGCGTCACGCGCCCCGTCGAATCCGATCCGCCGAAGTCGATCGCGAGCGCCGCTTTGTCGGCTGCTACGCGCTGCGGATCCGGCATCTGCTGCTTCACCGTCACCGGGAAGATCTTGATGTCCGTGGAGGAACCGGATTGAATGATCGCCGTAAAGACGACGTACGCATCCCCGCTGCCGTTGCCCGGACGATTTACGCTGCGGCCGTCATTCGAGATGATGTTCGGCGCCGAGGACGTCCACTTGATCGCGGAGCCGTTAGCCCCTTTCGACGGGAGCGACTTGAACGGCTGCGTGACGCTGCCTGCGTTGTCGGAGCCACCGAAGCCGATCGCGAGCGCCGCTTTGTCCTTCGCGACGCGCTCGCTGTCGGAGAGCTGCGGATAGACGCCCTTGACGACGACGCGGAACGTTCTGCTCGCCGTGGCGTTATTGAACTTCAGCGAAGCGGTCAAGTCTACCGCGACGTCGGATTGCGACGGCCGGTGAATCGTCAGCCCGTCATTCGAGAGGATCTGCGGATTGCTCGACGTCCACTTGACGCTCGAACCGTTCTTGCCCTTGCTCGGCAGGATGATCGGGAGCGTGACGTTGATCGCCGAATCGCCGCCAAGGAATTGTATGGCCAACGCGTTCTTGTCGTCCGTCACCTTCTTGATGCTCTGATCGTTCGGGTTCGCGCCGGATACGCACTGCGCCTTGAACTGCGCGATCAGGTTCTTAAGCAGCGCCTTCGTCTGCTCGCTCTTGGTCTTCTGGAGGACCTGATTAAGCATGATGACGGTCACGTTGCAGGATGCCTGCTGGCTTTTCAGTTTGGCGGACGTGGATCTCCCGCTATTGCTGCCTTGTGCAAATGCTGCCGTGCTGCTGAACGCAAACAGAGATAGGACGAGTAAGGCGATTGCCCATTTCTTCATGATTCTCTCTCCTCTTCTGAATGAATGTGGCGAAGATCTATCCGGAGACGGACAGCTTCGCCGGGCGCACGAGCAAGGCAGTATGTTTAATGGCATTAAATGAGCGGCGCGCTGCGGCGTTCTCGTTCTCCTGTTAATTAAGACGGGGGCCGGCGTGAATTAGTTGCGGTCGATTTGGGCGTTTGAACGAAAAAAAATCCGCCGGTGGCGGATTTAGTTAATGGGGTTAATCACCTGTCGATCAGATCGCAAACACGTGATTGCCGATCTTTGTCGTTATTTTGCGGGACAGAATCCATTTGGATTTCGCCGTCGTCGGATTGTAGTAATAAACCGCGTTTTTCGTCGGATCCCAGCCGCGGACAGCATCCTTCGCAGCCAAGAAGGCGCTGTTGTTCGGCAGCAGCCAATATTGTCCGTCCGCGACGGCGGAGAACGCGAGCGGCGCCATGATGACATCCGTCAACGTCTTCGGGAAGAGCGGCGACTGAAGACGGTTCATGACGACGGCGCCCACGGCCACCTGTCCTTTATAAACCTCGCCCCTGGCTTCGGAATAAATGATCCGCGCGAGCTTCGACAGCTCGGGCTTGTTGACGGTCAGCTTCTTCAGCTTAGACCAGGTGGCGGGTCCGGCTATCCCGTCCGCCGCGAGTCCGTGCTCCTTCTGGAATTTCGTAACGGCGGTCCGCGTAATAAGGCCGTATGTCGTCGTGATCGTGCCTTTGAAATAACCTAGCGTTTGCAGTCTGAACTGCAGGTCCGCCACGTCTCCGCCTTGGCTGCCCGATTTGAGCGTCGTCGGGGAAGCTGCCATTGCAGGGCTGCCAAAGCTAAGCAGGGAGCTTCCCGCGATCAGCATGCCGGCGAATAAGGCGGTCAATCGTTTGTGTCTGTTCATGAAGCCTGAATCCCTCCAAACATGATTATGGAGACTGATCATAACATGAATCCCGGGCTTCATGAGCGATTAAGGGGGTTTTTTAATGATTTTAAAACTTTCTCATTTGACAGGATTTCCGAAGATTATACCGTACTTCTGCGCAGCAGCGCATAAGAAATGCCCGACAGCACGATGGATACGGGAAGCAGCAGCAGTCCGACTTCGAATGCCGAGCGGCCGTCGAAGAAATCGAAGATCCCTTTCCACCATTCCAAGTAAATGACGCCGTAGACGAACAGCGTTCCGAGGACCAGCGATGCGATCGCCGCCGTATACAAGCCCATCTTGCCGAAGCGGCGATTCAGGCTGGAGATGGCAAAGCCCAGCAGATACATGAAGAGCAGCACCGAGGCGAATACGACCAGCTGTTGAAGCGCGTTGCCGTCGGTGATATAGGGAATATGGAAGAAATACAGCTCCACGGCCCAGCCGCCCGATGCGTCCTCGATGTAAGACAGCAGACAGAGCAGGATGCTCGTAAAGAGGCTCACGGCCACGATCATGACCATGGATCCGGAATAATAATCGCGGCGGCGGACGCTGAAGCCGAGCGCGAACGGAAACGTGTGCTGAACCGATACGATGCCGCTAACCAGCATATAGATGAAGATCGAGGCCAAGCCTCCGGTTACGAGCTGTTCCTCCTGCATCGTCCCGGCTAAAATCAGATTAATGACGAAGCTGCTGAGCATGATGCACCACGGCAGATAGAACCAAGACAAACGATCCTTCATATGCATGCGGACAACGCTTTTGACCGATGAATTCATAGATAAGCCCCCTTCTGTTCCGATGACCGGGTCGTCAAACAGACGATCAGCTGCTGAATCGTAACCGGCGAGAATTGAAGTCCGAGCGCCTCGGCCTGCTTCTGATCGGTAGCGCCAAGCCGTTCGAACACCGTGACCGCGCGGCTTCCGCCGAGCGCTTCTTGATGAATGACCGGCTTGCCGGCCGCGTAGGCATCGATCTTCGCCGAAGGTCCGGTGACCGTATACGCTCTGCCTCGGAGGGAATCCGCCTCCTCGTCCAGCAGGATCTGCCCGCCGTCGATGACGATCACATGCTCCAGCAGCTTGCTGACTTCGTCGATCAAATGCGTCGAGAGAATGACGGTCCGCGGGAATTCCGCGTAGTCCTCCATCAGCCGCTCATAGAAGATGTTCCGCGCGACGGCGTCCAGACCCAGATATGGCTCGTCGAAGATCGTGAGCGGCGCCCGGCTGGCAAGCCCGATAATAATGCCGACGGACGACAGCATGCCGCGGGAAAGCTTCTTCATCCGGCGTTTGAGCGGCAGATTGAAATCGGTCAGCAGCCGCTTCGCGAACCCTTCGTCCCAGTTCGGAAACATCATCGCCGCCGTGCCGAGCACGTCCGTGACGCGGAAGGTGTCCGGATATTTCTGGCTTTCCTTAATAAAGCAGGTCTGGCGCAGCACGCGTTCGTTCTCGTAAGGCTCTTGGCCGAATACGAGCAGCTCGCCGCTTGACGCGAACAGCTGCGCGGTAATCAGATGCATGATCGTCGTCTTCCCTGCGCCGTTACGGCCCAGCAAGCCGTAGATTTTGTCCGGCTCGATCGTAAAGCTTACATTATTGACCGCCGTGAAGCTCCCGTATGTCTTCGTCAGCCGCTTCGCCTCTACAATTGCGCTCATGCCCGGTTCCCCCTCTCGCGGATCATGTCCGTCAGCTGTTCGCTCGTAATCCCGAGCTTCTCCGCTTCCCGCATCATCGTCACGACGTATTGTTCGACAAACTGTTCCTTGCGCTTCTCCATCAGCTTCACCTTCGCCCCGGATGATACGAACATGCCGATCCCTCGCTTCTTATACAGAATCTCTTGATCCACCAGCAAATTAACGCCTTTCGCTGCCGTCGCCGGATTAATGCCGTAGAAGGAAGCGAATTGATTCGTAGAAGGCACTTGCGACTCCTCGGGCAGTCCGCCTTCCAAAATATCGTCCTCGATTCGTTCGGCGATCTGCACGAAGATGGGACGGCTGTCATCGATTTGGTTTCCCATCGCTTCACCACCACATTGGTTAGTTACTCATGTAACTAACTATATAAGTAAAGAGGCCTGATGTCAACAACGAACTTCCATTATCCGCATCCGCCCGCAATTTCAAATCGATCGAACGCGGCCACAAGCTGCCTACTGCGATCGAACGCGCGTTCTTTTCCAGGATTTACTTTGTCCGGCCGCTGCACTAGAATGGACTACACGGAGGTGCATGTCGACATGAACATTCTGAAGGTCAAGGACCGGCAGGAGCTGGACCGGAGAACGCCGACGATGCCATGGTATATCGAGAAATTCATCAACTTCAAGCTCCCGGACCTATCTCCTTCTTCCCTGCTGGAATACGTACGGGACTATGACGCCTTCCTCTCCTGGCTTCTGGCCGAAGGGCTTGCCGAAGGACCTGCGATTCGCGACGTGAAGCTGGACGAGCTGGAGAAGCTGCATATGGACAGCATCGACGCGTTCCGCATGTTCCTCGCCACCCGTCCGGAGTCGAGCAACAGCCGAACGACCATCTCGCGGAAGCTGTCGTCGCTGCGCTCGCTCTTTCATTATTTGAGCCAAATCGCCGAGGACGAGGAGTTCTATCCGCTGCTGAAGCGCAACGTGATGGCGAAGGTATCGGTCAAACGAACCTCGAAGCCCAAGGATACGGCCGCGAAGCTCGAAGGCAAGCTGCTGCAGGAGCAGGAAATCGAGGAATTCATTCGCTACATTAACGAGGATTACGGCATGGAAGTCGCCAATAATAAGCAAGCCTCCTATTCCTACGCGAACAACCGGACGCGGGATACGTCCATCGTCAGTCTCATTCTGAATTCCGGGCTGCGCGTATCCGAGCTGGTCAACATGAACGTGGACGACTTGGATTTGAAGAAACAGCTGCTCTACGTATACCGCAAAGGCAAGAACGACGAGACGTTCAAGACGCCCGTCTATTTCCGTCAGGACGCGCTGCGGGACATGCAGCATTACCTATCGCTGCGCGACTCGCAATACAAGGCGCCAAAACGGGAGAAAGCGCTGTTCCTCGCGATCGCGAACGGCAAGAACGAAGGCTCCCGCATGACGAAGCGCGCGATTCAGGCCATGGTGATCAAATACGCCAAACGATTCGGCAAGCCGTACCTGTCCGTGCACAAGCTGCGTCATTCGTTCGCGACCGACTACTATTTGCGCAACGACCTCTACAAAACGCAGGAGCAGCTCGGCCACGCATCGCCGGAAACGACGCAAATCTATGCGCATCTGACGGATAAAACGATGTCCGAAGCGATCGACCGTCCGAAGGAAGCGTAGCGAAAACAACGCGAAACAGCCCCGGTCCTCATTGGCCGGGGCTTTCGATTTTCCTGTTATGCGGGTTGCGGCGGTTCGCGGCGGTTCGCTGCGGTTCGCGCACCTTCTCACCGCAGCGAATAATAAATCTCGGTTTCCAGAAGCGACTCGTCTTCCTGCCAATGTCCGTAAATCTCGAGCAGCGGCCGGCGGCATTCACGCCCGGACGCCCGAACGGCCGCGACCAGCGCGTCATAGGTGCGGCCGAGTTCACCATAAGGACCCCGATGCACGCAATAGGCGTATGCCGGCAAGGTCAGCGACTTTGCCATTAGATCGGGACCGGAGCCGGCGCTTTCCGCGCCTGCGATTTGCGTCACCAGCTCAACGCCTGCGAAGACGGAGCCGTCTTCCTCATAAATGACATGATTGCGCCCAAGGTTCGGCAGCGCTCGACCGCGAATCTCCGACCATACCTGCCCAAGCAGCTCCATGATCAGCGCCCCGTATTCCTCGCCGGGACGGTGCTGCTTCGCTAAGCCGTGCAGCGTAACGCTGAACGGTTCTGCTCCCATGCGCCATTCCTGACTCATGACTCTCGCCTCCCATTCGTCTGAATTGCCGTCATGCGCCATTCGCATGGCAGCGCCTTCGTTACCTCCTATCTTCCATTCGACCTCTCCTTGGGCATTTCCTTTGCCCGTGACGTTCTATTCCGTCCACTCCACCTGCCGCAGCAATCCATTCCCCATCAGCGCCATAATAAAATCGACGTAATACTCGCTTCGTACGATGACTTTGAATCGATGATTCTCATACGCGTAAAACAACACGTCCGTGTAACTATCGTTCTCGTCGAACCTCTTCTTCACTTCTCTCAAGCCGTCCTCTAAATCCAGGTCGCGAAGGTTGATCTCGAATTCGGCGTCCGTCCCGTTGGCCGACTCCAGAATCTCGATACGGCGCTCGTCGAAGCGATAGGCTAATTTCATGCGTCTTCCCCTCTTCCTTTACATCAGATAGCGAACATACACATACCCGCTGGACAATACGATGGACAACAGCATCAGCGGAAATCCATATTTGATAAACGTCATGAACGTAATCGGGTGACCTTCTTTGCCCGACATGCCGGCCACGATCAGATTCGCGCTGGCGCCGATCAAGGACCCGTTGCCGCCCAAGCACGCGCCAAGCGCAAGACTCCACCACAGCGGCTCCAGATCGCTTACGCCCATATTCCCCATTTCTTGAATCAACGGAATCATCGTGGCGACGAACGGGATATTATCCAGAAACGCCGATGCGATCGCGCTTAACCATAGGATCAGCAGCGAGGACGCCATAACGTTGCCGTTCGTCAGTTCCATGGCTTGAGCCGCCAGCTTGGCGATGACCCCGGTTTCGATCAAGCCGGATACGAGCACGAACAAGCCGACGAAGAAGAAAATCGTCGTCCATTCCACCTTCGTAAACGCGGTTTCCATCTTATGCTCGCCCGTGAGCAGGAGAAGCGCGAACGCGCCGGCCAAAGCGACGGTAGCGGACTCCAAATGGAGGGCCTGATGAAGGAAAAAACCGAGAATCGTCAATCCCAGCACGCTCAAGCTCTTGCGGAGCAGCTTCTTATCCGTGATCAGCGACTTCTCGTCCATCTCCATGATGGTACGCGTCAGTTCGGGCGTGGTTTGGATTTGGCGCCGAAACAGCCAGACGAACAGCGGGATATAGACGGCCATGACGATCGCCGCCAGCGGGGCCAGGTTGTTGATGAAGGCCATAAACGTAAGTTCTTTGACTGCGCTGCCGATCATGATGTTGGGCGGGTCTCCGATCAGCGTCGCGGTACCGCCCACGTTCGATGCGATGATTTGCGTAATCAAGAATGGTACGGGCGGCACGCGCAGTTGGCGCGTGATGCTGAAGGTGACGGGCACCATCAACAGGACGGTCGTCACATTGTCCAGAAAGGCGGAACCGATTGCCGTAATCAACGTCAGCGAAATCAAAATCCGGACGGGATTGCCCTTGGATTTCTTGGCGGCCCAGATGGCGATGAATCGGAACAACCCCGTATCCGCCGTGATGCTTACGATCATCATCATGCCGATCAATAAGCCGAGCGTGTTGAAATCAATATGATGCAGTGCCGTTTCTTGATTCACGATTCCGAACGTTACCATCAGCAAGCCGCCGATCATGGCTGCGACGGTACGATGGATCTCCTCCGAAATAATCAGCGCATAAATGATTAGAAAAATCCCGATTGCCCAAAATGCCTGCTGCTCCATATCGCGCTCCCTCCAATAAAAACCTGTTCTCTAAAGGATTTGAATAAGGACTGCGTTTTACCCGCGAACGGCAGTCATCCCATCTCGACATCTATCCCCCTCGTCCTGTCCATGCATGCCACCCTCCCGTTCGTATGACCGAAAAACAAAAAAAGGAGCCCTTGGCGACAGGCTCCTCCGTAATGCGCGAATCCATATTCAAGTTGTACAGCGAGCAGGCTAAGCCGTATTCCTCGCGATGGCATGCGTCAAACTTCCGTTGATTTCATTCAGGATACAATGTCAGCCCTTCGGAGTCAAGCAAAAACGGCGACGTTCGGCAAGCCAATCGCGCACGGACGCGCAGATCCGGTCCAAGGCCACGCGTTCCGCCGCGCCTTCGCTTCCGCGCGCTTTCCATTCGACCTCGCCCTCGGCAATTCCTTTGCCGATGACGATTCGAATCGGGATGCCGATCAAGTCGGCGTCCTTCAGCTTGACGCCCAGCCGTTCGCCGCGATCGTCGAGCAGCGTATCGATGCCCGCTTCCCGAAGCTCGTCGTACAGCCGGTTCGCCGCCGCCATCTGCGCTTCGTCTTGATGCGAGACCGGAATGACATGCACCTTGAAAGGCGCCAGCTCGGCCGGCCAGATCATCCCGTTCTCGTCGTGATGCTGTTCGATGACGGCCGACAGGAGACGCGTCACTCCGATGCCGTAGCAGCCCATGATGATCGGCCGGCTTTCGCCATCGGCGTCCACGAAGGCGGCACCGAGCTTCTCGCTGTATTTCGTGCCCAGCTTGAACACATGGCCGATCTCGATGCCTCTGATCAAGCGGAGCTTTCCTTCCTCGCAGTTCGGACACGCTTCGTCTTCCGCGACATTGCGGAAGTCCCCGACGGTTTCAAGCGGAAAATCCCTGCCCGGCACGACATGCCGGACATGATAATCCGTCTCGTTCGCTCCGGCAACGCCATGCCGCATAACGGCGACTTCTTCATCGACGAGCAGCGGGACCTGCAGGCCGATCGGACCGGCAAATCCGGTGCTCGCGCCCGTAACTGCCCGAACCGTCTCGCTGTCCGCGAGCTCCAGCTCGACGGCATCAAGCGCGTTCTTCACCTTCGTCTCGTTAAGCGTACGGTCGCCGCGGATGAGCACCGCGGCGGGTTTTCCGTCCGCCATATAGATCAGCGTCTTGATCAGCTCGCCGCCGCGAATGCCAAGTGCCGTCACCAGATCCTCGATGCTGCGCAAGCCCGGCGTATGGAATTTCTCGGCTTCCGCTGCATTGTCCCCCGCCGCTTCTATATTATTGCCGCGAACAGCCGGACGCCCGGCAGCCTTCTCCATATTGGCCGCATAGTCGCAGTGGCTGCATGTCACGACATCATCCTCGCCGGACTCGGCAATGGCCATGAATTCATGCGTGCCGCCTTCGCCTCCGATCGCCCCGGCATCGGCTTCCACCGCACGGAACGCAAGTCCGCTCCGCTCGAAGATTCGATGATACGCATCGTACATCGCGCGATAGGCGGTATCCAGGTCTTCCCAGTTTGCCGCGAACGAGTAGGCGTCCTTCATGACGAACTCCCTGCAGCGCAGCAGCCCGAATCGCGGACGGCGCTCGTCGCGAAACTTCGTCTGGATTTGGAACAGCGTCACCGGCAGCTTCCGGTACGTGGCGATTTCTTGACCGACCAGCTCCGTGATGACCTCCTCGTGCGTTGGCCCGAGCACGAATTCCCGATCGCCGCGGTCGCGCAGGCGAACCAGCTCCGGACCGTATACCTCGTACCTGCCCGACTTGCGCCATAAGTCGGCCGGCTGAAGCGCCGGCAGCAAGACTTCCTGCGCCCCCGTCCGTTCCATCTCCTCGCGAACGATCCGTTCCGCATTGCGCAGGACGCGCCTGCCGAGCGGCAGGAACGAATAAACCCCCGCGGACAGCTGGCGGATATACCCTCCCCTCACCAGCAGCTGGTGGCTGACGGCCTCCGCATCGGCCGGCGTCTCGCGCATCGTAGGCGCCAATAACGATTGTTGTCGCATATCCATTCTCCTCTTCGTTTGAACTCACGCATCCCGTGACAAGCAAAAACACGCACCCATCCCTGGTTAAGGGACGAGTGCGTGCTCGTGGTACCACCCCAAATTCAGCCGATTGCAGCGAATGCTGCCGCTCGGCGCTCTGGTTCGGATAACGGGGATCTCCCGGCTGCAAATACTCGGATTTCCTTGCAGCGACTACAAGGCGGGGCCAATCTGCGTCTGCGGGAAGCTTCTCAGCCGGCGGGCTCCCTCTCTGTTCGCAGCGATTGCGGAATGGCATGTCCTTGATAACGGTCATTTGATGATTGGTTCTAAAAATACAACAGCAGCCTCGTGCCTGTCAAGTTATGTTAGCCAAGATGAGCTTTCCTTCGCAGGCAGCGTGAAGTTAAACGCGGTCGGCAAGCTGCGCGAGGTATTTCTTCGGCGCCCGTGCCGCATAGGCATCGCCGATCGCGGCAGCGATTTCTTCCCAGCCGTCCGCGCGGTCCAGCCGAACGCCGACCCAGCCAAGATGCCCCACATAGGCCGGCACGTAATAAACGTCCGGATTACCCGCTGTCAGCAGCTGCTGGACGCCCGGGGGAGCCGCGCACCAGATCCCGATGTTTCCGTCGCCGTGGTGGTTGTTACGAAAGTGCACGAACGCTTTCTTCCCGTCGATGAAGAAGGCCGAAGAACCGTGGCTCTCGCGTTCGCTCGTTCCTGGGAACGAGAGACAATATTCGCTGGCTTTCGCATATAGCCGGTCGATCTTATCGATCGCTGCCATGTCCCGGTCAGCTCCCTTCGTTTTCATTATTGGCCGATCATTCTTCTGCTAGACCGCTAGCCCGTTCGGCTCTGGATTTGGACCAATTCCAGCCCGGCCAGCCATGCTCGCTCGCCGATTGCTCGCGTATGCTCGCGATGACGATATCGAGTCCATCGACGCCGTTCTTGTGTTTGGCTTCCAGCTTCAGCAGCGCCGGGAGCGCATCCGCGGACAGCGTCATTAAGTAGGCCTCGTCGATTCTTCCGCTGCTCTCATACCGGGCGCAATTCCGTTCCGCGATCATCGCGTCAAGATTAGCATAATTCATGACGAGATAGGCCGCAATAGCAAGTCCGATATACGTCTTCGCCAGCGAGAAATGCGCATTCCATATCCGAAACAGCGAGGCTGCCAGGATGAAGCAGAGGAAGATCATGAAGCCGTGCACGAGCAGCCTTGTCTGCGTATAGCCGTACATCTCCTCGTAGAGCGACAGCCGCGTGAAGGCCGAAATCAACATAATCACCGTGCAGCCGACGAGCAGACTGAGCGATAGTTTGCGTACCCGTTCTCCTGTTCGCTCTCCCCGCTTGACCAGATGAAGCCCGCACAGCAGGAGGATCAAATTAATGAGCGCGACGACGATCAATTGGGCGAAGCCCTGCCTTGCATACTCGGCATAGACGACGCCTGACGGCAGCAGCCCTCTCGATGCGCCGAACAGATACGAGAACTGGATCGCCGCGAACAAGAGATAGACGAGGTTGAAGCTGATCAAGAGCGTGCAGGCCGTAAGCGAGTCGAACGCGAACGGCGTTCGTTTCGCGCTGTAGGCCGAGACCGACAGCCCGTTCCATTCGCCTGCCGCCGCTTCCTCCCGATGATCTCCGCTGCGATTGAAGAGGATCGCCCACAAGTAACAGAACGCATAACAGGCGAACAGCGCGCAGAGGAAGATGCGAATAAAACCGTCGAACAAATTCCAGTGAAACAGCAGTCTTGGAATACGCCAGACCAGCTCGTTGAAGATTCGGTCGGCGGAAGCCAGCAGGCCGATAACGAGTCCGAGCAGCGGTGCCGCAAGCAGCAGTCCGAACAAGATTCGCCGCAGCTTGCTTGGCGCCGATCGGTTGTCTCCCTCGCCGTTTGGCATGAAACGATCGGCCAGCAAGCCGAACGGAACGCCGAGATAGGCGAACGGTTTGATCAACGACAAGTACAGCACGTCGGCGTAGAAGCCCGTTCGAAACCACGGCTTCGCGCTGCTGCGGGTCAGCAGCACGGTCTGCGCGGCCACGAGCGCCGGGAGAATCGCAACGTTCAAGCCGCGAAACAGCGCATTGGCGTAGATCGCGAACGTCAGCGACAGCAGCACGACCGGGAAGCCGAGCAGCCAGCCGGACCTGGATTGGCCGCGCCATTGCTCGAACCCGCCGATCCGCCCCTTCACCGCGTAGAAGAACAGTCCATAGAAAGCGAGGACAAATAACGGCACGGACAAATTAAACCCGTTCCCGACGAACAAATATTGGCTAACGATGCCAAACAACAGCGACAGCAGGGCGATATTCTCGTATCTTCGCTGCCAAGGTGCCGGATTTCGCATCCTTACACGCTCCATTCATGCGCCAATACTGGCGCTTGCTTCCTTTTATTCTAACCGATAAAATAAGAACAAAAAGTGAAAGATAACTTCTCGTCATTTCATATTTTATATAGATGGTGCAGCGGGAGTGAGAATACGGTGAAAATACGACGGCATTATCTGGCGCTTCGGAGCCTTTATAAGCATGTTAAGGAGCAGGAGCCGCTCGAGACGACCACGCAGGAGCTGGCGGACGCGCTGGATTGCACGCACCGGAACATGGTGCTGCTGCTGCAGCGGATGCAGCGAGAGTCTTGGCTGAGCTGGGAGTCCAAGCGCGGACGCGGCAATCGCTCCGTTCTCCGGTTCTTGGCAGGCAAGGAAGAAATGATGCTGGCGGAAGCGCAGGAGATTGCGGAGAAGCAGGATTTGCAGAGCGCCATCTCTTACCTCCAGGAAACGGACGAAGGCGGAAGCGGACTGCGTTCCCGATTCCAGGCATGGCTGTCCGATCGGTTCGGCTTTCATTCCGAGGTTCGCGGCGAGCGGCGGCTGGACGTGCTGCGTTTCCCGCTGCCCCAGCGGATCCGTTCCCTGGATCCAGCGGACATGCACTTCGCCGGCGAATCGCATCTCGTCAACCAGTTGTTCGACGGGCTCGTCCGCATGAGTCCCGGCGGCGAAGAGGTACTGCCTCAGCTGGCGCATGCGTGGGAGGTCGACGATTCGCGGCGGACATGGACGTTTTTCCTGCGCAAAGGCGTCCTGTTCCACCATGGACGGGAGCTTACGGCAGCGGACGTCAAATTCACTTTCGAACGGCTGCGGCGTATCGCGCCCAAAGGATTGTTCTATTGGGTGTACGGGGATCTGGAAGCGATCCACATTCAAGACGAACGCACGATTTCGTTCCGACTGAAGGCGCCCAACGAGCTGTTCCTGCCTTTCCTGACGACGAACCGCGCATCGATCGTGCCCGACATGCCGGATCAGACGAGCGCTTCGTTCGGCAGCCGTCCGATCGGCACCGGTCCATTCCGTCTTGCCGGCAGCGAGCATGGCATCTATACGCTGGAGGCGTTCGAGTCGTACTTTCAAGGCCGCGGCTTCCTGGATGTAGTGGAGGTATGGACGGAGACGGAAACGACTCGCTTCGGCGCGGATGGCGGAAAGCCGTCTTTCCAAGTGATGCATAACGTCAGGCTGACGGAGCCCGCGGCGAAGCAGCTGCAGCAGGTGCGGCAGTCGGGCATGACCTGCAAATTCCTGACCGTCAACGAACTGCGCGAGGGTCCTCTGCGCCGGCCCGCGCTCCGCGAAGCGCTGCACGAGCTGTTGGACCGGACCAAATTGATCGAGCGGCTGTCGGGCGACGTGATCGAGAGAGCGGAAAGCTTCTGGCCCGGTCGTCCGCTCCCTGCACGCGGCTTCGAGCGAACGGATACGGCGGTCCGCGCAACGGCCGGAACGCAAGCGGCAGCTTCGGCGGGTACGGCTTCGGACGGTACGGCTTCGTCAGCCGCGTCAGTTGCATCGGCGGTAACCGCAACCCCGTCTCCGGCGGATAAGTTGAAGGCTTCCGGCTATACGGGCGAGACGATCGTGCTGGCCACCATTCCTCAATATCAATCCGATGCCGAGCTCGTCCGGGATGAGTGCAGGCAAGCAGGCATCCGGCTGGACATTAAGCTCCTTCCCGCCGAGATGTTCAAGGGCGAGTCGCGGCTGACCGCGGACCTGCTGCTGTTCGCCGTCATGCTGGACGAGCATCGCGAGCTGCGGCTGATCGAGCTGTTCAAGAGCATGCTGCATCATTTATCGCTGGACACGCAGGCCGATTTGGAGCGAAGGATCACCGCCCTCCTCGCCCTTCCGAGCGCAGAGATGCGAACCCGCGCGCTGCTCGAAATGGAGGGCGAGCTCTGTGCCTCGCATTTGCTCCTGTTCCTGTATCGCAAACATTTGAAAACCGCCTTCCATCCTTCCGTTCGCGGCATTGCGCTGGAATCGCTGGGCTGGGTACGGTTCCGCGACTTGTGGTTTAAACCGGAGCCGTTGAACGCCCTGTAAGAAAGCGGACGAAGAACAAAGGGGCAGTTCCATAAGCCTAACGGCTTTTGGACTACCCCTTTTTCATATGCGGAAGTTTACGATGTCCGTATTAGACTCCAAGCGATTGGCGCTGCACGTTACGAGACGACGACGGCCCGATAACCCTCGGGCACCCGAACGTAATCGAAGACGCGCTTCCCATCCGGGGAAGCATGCCATTTGACCTCGACGAGTCCGTTCGCCAGCGGCACGGCGCCTTCGGCTTCCGTAATGTCCCCGGTCAGCACCCGAATCAAGACTTCCTTCGAACCTTCAACCGGCAATTGGACGCCCAGCACATGCCGGGACAAGAAATACGTCGGACACGAAGACCACGCATGGCACAAACTGTTCGACAAGTCGAAGTACTCCGGCGTCTGCTTCAAGCCCTGCTGCAGGAACCAGCCCCAGCCTTGGCGCATCATCCGCTCGGCCGTGTCCGCGAGTCCGAGCGCGTACAGCCCTTCGAAGATATAGAACGAGAAGCTCGGCGAGACATAGACGCCATCCTCCGGTCCGTATCCGTTTACGAACAACGAGCGCAGCGAACGGCGTACATGCCGTTTGACCGGTTCCAACCGTTCAGCGATCAGTATCCCTGCCCGCGCCGCGAAGAGGCTCGCATGAGCGGAATGCGTCGTTCGGTCCAGATTATCGGCGAAGCAGCCCTTCTCTTCGTCCCAGAAGCCGTTCTGGATGGAAGATGCGAGAATCGCAATCCTTCGGTCTAGCTCGACCTTGTCCGCTTCCTTGCCTATGGCATCGGCGAGCCTGGCCGCGCTTTGCAGCGCGATCAGATAGGTGCAGCTGAACACGCAGTGAATGCCGGTCGTCGCCATGTAGCCCTCCGCGATGGCCAGATCGCCATGAAAGCCGCCGTAATGCGCCTTGATCCCGCGTTTCACGTCCCACTCCGCATCCAGCAGCAGATCCTCCCGTTCGTCCGCCAGCTCGTGGAACCACGATAGGTTGCGCATCATGGCATCCCAGTAGTCCACGATCAGCTCGCCGTCGCCTGTCTGCGCATAATACGCATCGAATCCTTCCAAGGCATTTAACGCAAAGTCGGAAATCGTGTAATCGCCCGTATTGGGATAGACCGCCCGGAACTTGTTCGTCGCGTCCGGCGATTGCCCGACCAGCTCCAGACAGCGGCGCATCAAGGCTTGATCCCCGAATACGGCCAAATTGTTGTGGTACTGGATAATCGTGTCCCGTATATATTGGCCGCGCTCGCGAGTGACGCAGTCCGTATAAGCATCCTCCATGTTCACGGCCTCCGTGCGAACGCCCATCGCCCAGATCTGCTCGAGCAGCGGATCGGAGCAGCTGAATCGTCCCTTCTCTTCCGCCGGATAGCTGGCCGATCGCAGGTCCAGCTCCCTGAGCTTCACATCCTGCAGCGGATGGCGTACCGTGAGTTGGACAAAGCGGAATCCTCTGGGCTGCGTCAGCCGCCATTCGAGCCGTTCCTCGTCCGCATCCCCATACGCGCGGTCTCCCAGGCCATACCAATGGGTATGACGCAGATGCTTGCCGTCCTCGTTCAGATGCTCGCCATACGTCAGATCGACGACGGCGCCGCCGGCTCCTTCGATGACGATTCGCGGAGAGACGAGCCGCGTCATCCCGAGGTCAAGCAGCAGCGAGAAGCCGTGCGGGTAGCGCTCCAGCGGAAACGAAGCATTCGTCAGCTGCGCGGGCTCCAATTTCTCGATCGGCTCTCCATAGTTGTCCCAACCGCTCGACAGGGTCGGGCTCTCGCCCGTTTCATCCCGGCTCACCTCGATCCAGCCTCCGACCGCCTCCAAGCGCTCCTCCTGTCGGTATGGAATTTCCAGATCCCGCAGATGCCGCTCGTAAACCTCTGCCGATACGACCGGCGAACGTCTGAATCGGATACCCGTCTCCGGATTACGATCGGCCGACAAGACGAACCCGGCGTGCTTCGGCAGTCCGACATAATGATGATGCATATCCTGCATGGCGCCGGTCTCGGCGAAATAGTGATTCCACCCTTGTCGGAGTCGAATCCGGTGATTCAGCCTCATGCTCTTGTTCGGCGAGTACAAGCCGTCCGGTATCCGCTCTCCGTTCAGCCATGTGCGCTGGTAATACAAGCCCATAGTCGTCCTGGTATCTTCCGGCGCGTAGATCCACGTCGTGACCGCCATGAACGCGCTCGACGCGTCCGGTTCATGAATCTCGTTGACATGCGGCAGCGGCACGCTGAACGAATAGATATCCTCGACCGGCTCCAGCGGCAATACATGCAGCACCTTCTCCACGGCGATCGGATCGCCGGACATGTAAGGAATCCTGCGCGGTTCCAGTGTTCCCCATGCCTCCTGGTTCCGAAGCGTCACGCCTGCCGCCCAAGCGGAATCATCGTAATTCGCATCCGTCCAACCCGGCTCGTCCAGCCGCTGATCGTAGCTGTCGCCTGCCTTCAGGAACAGACTCGACTTGGCTGCATAACGATAGGCCTTTGCCGCTGCCGCTTTCCAACTCGCCGTTCCCGTCGTTACGTTCACGCAGTCGCCGCCCGTGGATTGGATGCTTCCCCATGCCTTAAAACCGGCCTGCGATTTCATCGTG
Organism: Paenibacillus sacheonensis; assembly: GCF_009909195.1. Taxonomy (GTDB): domain Bacteria; phylum Bacillota; class Bacilli; order Paenibacillales; family Paenibacillaceae; genus Paenibacillus_Z; species Paenibacillus_Z sacheonensis. The sequence continues at coordinate 326,877 of NZ_JAAAMU010000002.1, read as the reverse complement.
ATAAACGTCTTGTGCCCGACATAGTTGACTTGCACCGCAATCGTGTTGCGGCCCGGGACGAGCCATTCCGTCAGATCATGCGTGTCGTAGACGGGATGCGAGGGATCGAAACGAATCCCGCCGTTCCGAACGAATTCGCCGTTTACGTACAACTGATAGGTCGTATCCGCGAACAGATGCAAGCCTGCCGCTTCCGGCTTGTCCGTCAGATCGAACGAAAGCCTGAATCTGGCATATGCGTTCCGCTCTTGTCCTCTCTCGTCGTACCAGATCGCTGCCGCTTCCGGTGCTGCCCCATTCCCTCCGTGCTTCATGCTTCGGTCCACTCCCTTTTCCGAATGTCGATCCATCGGCTTTACTTCTGTTATGGGACCATTATACTGAAGGTAACCGTCAACGAATGGGGCTGTTCCGGACAAAATCAAGGGGGATTCCGGACAACGGCCCCGAAGGAGGAGAAGCAGTCCGTGAGGCAAACAAGGCGCATGCTGGAAGGCAAAATGCTCTATACCGACAAGCTCCCGATCTATGTCGCCAGATCGGAGGAGGGCTTCTATTTCGAGCAGCATACGCATGACTTCGTGGAGATCATCTACGTGGAGGAGGGCACCGGCTTTCATTATATCGAGGACGAACTGGTGCGCGTGAAACGCGGCGACGTCTTCTATCTGCCCGTCGGTACCTCCCATATCTTCCGGCCGTCCGGCCAGCCGCCCGCGCCGAAGCTGGTCATCTACAATTGCGACGTCGACGCGAATTACTTGAAACAGCTGCAAACGGTACACGGTTTCTCTGTTCCGAGCGCGTCCGACGAGGGCGCTTCGAAAGCCTGGTTCGCTTTCGAGGATCGGGCCGAAGAGATCGGCGGCCTCTTCCGCAGCATGTACCAGGAATATCATGCGCGGCTGCCCGGCTGCCGAACGGCCCTTACCGCCTGGGTGATGCTGCTTCACGTCAAGCTGTTCGACCGGAAGCCCGGCTCCGTTCCGAGCTCGGAATCCGCCGGCAGCCAGATGCAGACGGCCATAAGCTGGCTCGATCAGCACTGTACCGAGAGCGGCTTATCGCTCGAGCAAGCTGCCGAAGCGGCGGGCGTCAGCCCTCGTCATTTCCGCCGTCTGTTCAAGCAGGCCACGGGTCGGACGTTCCTCGAATACGTGCAGCATATGCGGATCAGCCACGGCTGCATGCTGCTCGAGACGACCGGCCGAAGCGTCGCGGATATCGCCGAGCTGGCCGGCTATAAGGATCTGAAGAGCTTTAACCGCGTGTTCAAGCAGCTCGCGGGCTGCACGCCCTCGGCCTATCGCCGAGCGCGGCGCTGAACGTTCGATTCGGCGCCATAACGCAGCAAAGCTGCCAAACAGAAGGGCGTCGCCCTCTCTCTGCTTGGCAGCTTTTTCGTTCGAACCTTATGCCTTAAACTACGTTCGTTAAAATACTTTCGTCGTCCACGATTCGCAGTTCCACGTCTCGGTCACGACATCGCGGTAAAATTCAGGCTCATGGGAAATCAGCAGAATGCTGCCCTTGTACGCCTGCAGCGCGCGCTTCAGCTCTTCCTTCGCGTCGACGTCCAAGTGATTGGTCGGCTCATCGAATACGAGCAGGTTCGACTCGCGGTTGATCAGCTTGCACAAGCGGACTTTCGCTTTCTCGCCGCCGCTTAATACGGCGATTTTGCTCTCGATATGCTTCGTCGTCAAACCGCATCTCGCGAGCGCGGCACGCACCTCGAACTGCGTGAAGGACGGGAATTCCTTCCAGACTTCCTCGATGCAGGTGTTATAGTTGGCGTCCTTCACTTCCTGCTCGAAGTAGCCTACTTGCTGATGCTCGCCGCGCTGAACCGTTCCGGAGATCGCTTGGATCTCGCCGAGGATGCTGCGCAGCAGCGTCGTTTTCCCGATGCCGTTGGCACCGACGAGCGCGATCTTCTGTCCGCGTTCCATGCGCAGATCGAGCGGTCTCGACAGCGGCTCTTCATAGCCGATGACCAGCTGGTTCGTTTCGAAGATCAGCTTGCCGGACGTCCGGCCTTCCTTGAAGCTGAACTGCGGCTTCGGTTTCTCCTTCGCAAGCTCGATGACGTCCATCTTGTCGAGCTTCTTCTGACGGGACATCGCCATGTTTCTCGTGGCGACGCTCGCCTTGTTCCGCGCGACGAAATCCTTCAGGTCGGCGATCTCCTGCTGCTGGCGTTTGAATGCCGATTCCAGCTGCTGCTTCTTCATCTCGTACACCTGTTGGAAATGCTCGTAATCGCCGACGTAGCGGTTCAATTCTTGATTTTCCATATGATAAATCAAGTTGATGACGCTGTTCAGGAACGGAATGTCGTGGGAGATCAAGATGAACGCATTCTCGTATTCCTGCAGGTAACGCTTCAACCAGGTGATGTGCGTCTCGTCGAGATAGTTGGTCGGCTCGTCGAGGAGCAGAATGTCCGGCTTCTCGAGCAGCAGCTTCGCCAGCAGGACCTTCGTCCGCTGACCGCCGCTCAGATCCGTCACGTCCTTATCCAGGCCGATGTCCGTCAAGCCGAGGCCGCGCGCGGTCTCTTCGATCTTGGCGTCGATCATGTAAAAGTCCTGGTTCGTCAGCGTGTCCTGGATCGTACCGACGTCCTCCAGCATCTGCTCCAGCTCTTCCGGCGTCACTTCGCCCATGCGGCCGTACATGTCGTTCATCTCTTGCTCCATGTCGAACAAATATTGGAACGCGCCCTTCAGCACGTCGCGAATCGTCATGCCGCGCTGCAGCACCGCATGCTGGTCCAAATAACCGACGCGCATGCGCTTCGACCATTCTACCTTGCCGTCGTCCGGCTGCAGTTTTCCCGTAATGATGTTCATGAAGGTGGATTTGCCCTCGCCGTTCGCGCCGATCAATCCGATATGCTCGCCCTTCAGCAGACGGAAGGATACGTCGTTGAATATCGCACGGTCGCCGAAGCCGTGGCTGAGTCGCTCTACGTTTAATATGCTCATGAGTACACCTTTTCTGTTAGAATTTACTCGTTATATTATAGCGTCAAGGCAGGCACAACTCAACGTCAATCTGCGGAAATGCGCCATGGATCGGCAGCGGCGAAAAAGGCAGCCCGAAGGCTGCCTCAGAAAGTCGAGAAAATCAAAAACGAAGGAACTCTACAGGACTGCAGATCGCCGATGCAAGGTATTATCGTCCCTCGACTCCATCGCCCGACAAGCGTAGAAAACGCAGCTTGCGAAAATGACCCTGAACCTAAGCACCCTGCGGCTAACGGTTGCACGGATGGCTAATCGGCTCAAAATGCCCGCTTTATATCGCTAATGGCTGCCAGGAGGCCTATTTCGCAATTTCACATTGCAAATCAGCCTCTATACGCCAAATAACGTCTGTCAGAACCGTTAGGGTTTAATAAGTCGGGTTTTTGGGGGATTAGCAGCGCTGACAACCGTTAAAAGTTAGGATTCAGCCCAAACTCACGTTGAACGATCGGCAGCCTGCGCTCCTGCTGAAGCCCCTGCCTCCGTCATATGCGTTGCCTTCAATTGAACCTGAAACGAAAAATAGAAACCTGAAGTTTTAAAAAACCACAGGTTTCTCTACAACTTTGCCTCAACGGATCTCGCCCATATCGATGATCTCGGTACGGACGCGGATGCGAATATCGGCGTTCTTGAACGCTTCCCCCCACTGATCCTGAACCTTCTTCCAGTCCCGGTACCGGTAAGCGCGCGCGAACAGCCCAAGTCCGATCGGATCCACGGCATGCTTCTGCAGCTTGTCGACGACCGCTTTCATCTGCGCCTGCAGCTGCTTGTCGATCTGCTTCTCCAACTGAGCGGTATCCTTCTGCACGTCGAACGAAAACAGTCGCTCCGTCAAGCGGATCGGCAGGCGGAAATCGAGATCGAAACGGAATCGCCCATCGGAATATCCGGTACGAACCTTCCGTTTCACGTCAACGACATAGCAGCTGAGCGCGCCTAAGTTCAGGGCTTTGTCCTTATTGGCACCTTGTTCCGGCAGCAGAAAGGTCAGCGACAGATCTGAAATCTGGTCGTCCTGCAAAATTTGCAGTATCTCGTTCTCCTCCAAGTCCAGCGAACCGACGTACATGCCGCTGTTGTCCAGCAGGATGCTCTCGTCGGCGACGACTTCCCGCTTCGTCTTGCGAAGACCGGTGATTATGGGCATCTTCCCGCGCTCCAGCAGCTGGCGGTTGAATTCGAAGAGGGTCGCCTTCTCGACCAAGTTCCGCTCGTTCGCCGTATCGACCAGCTTCGCGATGTGAAGCGACAGCCTGCGTTTGTTCGCCGGGGCAAAGTACATGATCTCCCCGACGGGACCGTCGACGGCGATCAGCCTCGCATTGATGCGCGTCTTCGAGTCGCGGTAGAAGAGATCGAGCAGCTTGATCCATCCCGGATGCTGCAGCAGTTTCTTTCCGACGAGAATATTTTGCAGCTTGCCCGTGCTGATCAGCGCGGAGACGCGGGCTTCCAGCTTGCCTCTCGAATCCCGCAGCGTCTCCGCGTTCACCTGCGTGACTTCGTTCTTCTCCTTCGCCTCTTTGCTGAAGACCGGGCTGGAAGCATAAATGACCAATTTATTATTCTCGTCCAGATCGAGACCCATCATAAGCATGAGCGTGACGTTCTCCAGATCGACGCGGTCCCTGCACCCGGAAATCGTCGTCAGCAGCGCCGCGGCTAGGAGCAATGAGAGCGCCCTTCTCATGTCTGCCACCTCTTGAACCGAAGCAGGATGGATAAGACGCCCCATAACAGCACGGGCATAACGTAGGCGACCGCAAGACCCAAGCGACTGAACCATTTCATGGCGTTTTGGCTTTCGTTCCAATCCGGGTCCCACACGTACGTGATCGCGAACATAACGGCCAGGAACAGCCACGCATAACGCTTTGGTTTGCCGACGATCAGCAGCCGCTTCACGCTAAACGCGCCGAAATAGAGCGCTGGCACCCACGTCTTGGAGATGACGAGCAAATAACAGGCCAGCATAATGATGTCGAATCGTTCCATGAAGCGAAATTCGATGATTTTGACGACGGTCAGCAGCGCTTCGTTGTATTCGGATATTTGGTCGGGACTGTATACGAGGAAACAGATGAGCGTCAGAAACAAATAGATGAGCAGCGTATACGTATTGGCCGCCAATACGCCCCACGAAGCATTCTTCTTGTTATCCAAATGCGGATAAAGAAAAAACACCGACTCGAAACCGAGAAACGAAATGATCGTCGTGTTGATCGTCCGGATGACCGGCATCCAGCCTTCCTTCAGGACCGGCAGCAAATGCAGCCAGTTGCCTTCCTTGAGCAGAAACAGCATCGCGCCCAGCATCCACAGGGACAGGAGCACGACGATCTCGCAATACCGTCCGATCGCGCGAACGCCGCCGATGACGATCGTATAAGCGGGCACGAAGAAAAGCAGCATGAGGATATACGTTTTGGATTGCTGCATGATCCAGCTCTGAATAAGAAGGGCCATCCGGTCGAGAATCAAATAAGCGAAAATGCTCATGTAGACGCCGAACAGCAGCGCCGTCAGTTTGCCGGTCCATTTGCCGAAGAAATGAGCCATCAGCTCGATAATCGTGCCCGACGGATAGGCTTTCATGATCTGAACGATAATCAGGCTCGCCGCGGAGGAGAACATCCAGCCGAAGAACAAGGCAATCCAGCCGTCCGTGCCGCTGATGCGCGCCAGGTCTCCTGGCATGGACAAGGCCGCCACGCCCAGCTGCATGCTGTGGATCGTGAGGATGAACTGCAGCGTCGTGATCGAATTCTGCTTGCTTGCCGGGTTCCATCTGTCGATGCTCATCCCTCTTCGCCTCCGTGTTCGCTCGAGCCCATTCTTCGCTTCTGCAGCGAACGGACGCTCGATGGGCGCTTGACCATCGTCCATAGAGGCAGCCGAAGGAACACGTCCTTCCAATCCCGTATTCGCAGCGGCGCGATCGGTACGCCGTACGACTCTCCGAGCGAGCGCAAGCTAATTAGGCGGGCAAGGAGAACCATGAAGCAGGAAATAATGCCGATGATGCCGAACAGCGACGCCATGATCATGATCGGAAACCTCATAAGCCGGATCGCGGCCGCCATGTCGTAGTTCGGAATGATGAACGAAGCGACCGCCGTCGAGGCGACGACGACGACCATCAGGTTGCTGACGATGCCGGCCTGCACAGCCGCTTGGCCGATGACGATGCCGCCGACGATGCCGACGGTTTGCGCCACTGGCGCGGGCAGCCGAACGCCGGCTTCGCGCAGCATCTCAAGCGTGATTTCCATGATCAGCGCCTCGATAAACGGCGGGAACGGCACGGCGGCGCGGAATTGGCCGATGGACAGGATGAGATCGAGCGGGATGACCTCGTAATTGAACGAGATGCAGGCGATATAAATGCCGGGCAGAAATATGGCAACGAAGCAGGCGAAGAAGCGCAGCAGCCGCATGAAGCTTGCGATCGGCCAGCGCGTGCTGTAGTCGTCGATGCCGTGGAAGAAAGCGACGAAGTTGACGGGCGCGATCAACACGCTGGAGGAACGGTCGACCACGACGCAGATCCGGCCCTGGAGAATCTGGGAAGCCGCGGTGTCGGGCCGCTCCGTCGTGATGAGCTGCGGCAGCAGGGAAAAGGGCTGATCCTCGAGCATCTCCGCCAATTCGCCCGTATTCAGGATGCAATCCGTGTCGAGCTTCGCGATGCGCTGGGACATCGTGCTTATGAACTCCGGCTCCGTCAAGTCCTCCATGTACATGATCGATACTTTGCAGGGCACCCGGTTGCCGACGATCATTTCTTTGATTTTCAATTCGCTGGTGCCGAGCAGACGGCGAATCAGCGCGATGTTGGATTCGCTCGTCTCGACGAAGGCTTGGTGGGCGCCCTTCAGGGAGGCTTCGATCTGCGAATCGGCGATGGCGCGCTGCGGCCAGCCTTGCGTCGCCAAGGCGAAGACGCGGTCCGCGCCGTCGATCAACAGCAGGCTTTGCCCGTTCAAAACGGCATACTCCAGCTGCGTCCAGCTCGTGCACGTCTCCACTTTGCCGATCGACACGGGAAGTATGCCCGGCGTCCCTTCCTCTTCGTCCACCTGCATTAATTCATGCAGGATATTGTTGTTGATCGAATTTTTGTCCGATAGACCGTTCAAGTACGCCAGCGCCGCGCGGCGACCCGTCTGCTTATAAGGAAAGGTACGAATGACGAGATCGGGAGCTTCGGTGAAGATGCGCTTCAGATCGGCCAGATTGCGTTCGAGGCTGGTCGACAGAGGAGCGTGCCGGTCCACTGCGCCGCCCTTCGCCTTTCGGCTGGAAGCTTGGCCGCCCGCGCCCATCAGCTTGAGAAATCGGCGGATCATGGTCATTTCGCATCCCCTCCTTTTTCTAGCTCGGATAGTTTATTTTGCCAATCGCGGTTGATCTTTATGCGCTGTTCCGACCATGTCGCAAGCTTTGCCGCTGCCGAAGCACAGGCGGAACGCAGCAGGTCGCAGGCGGAGCCAAGGTGGCAGGCGGGCATAGCGCGGCGAGAACGGAACAGCAAAAAGAGCAGTCCGCGCCGGACTGCTCGGTTTGTAGAGAAACCGCGGTTTTTACAAGGGTGCTCAGCTTGCCTCAACAGCGTCGTTCGCTATTCCTTGGCCTTGCGCAGCTCGTCGTCCAGAAGTCGAAACGCTTCGCGCAGCTTGTCTTCCGGGACGAGCCGGTATCGGTCGCCGAGGCTGATCTCGTAACTGCAGCTCTGCTCCGACACGGCATTGATATTATGCGTCAAGCCGACGCCCGTCTCCCGGATAATCCCGCGTATCGCGGATTCCGCCGTTTCTTTGGAAACGTCCAAATGGACGTGGAACATATTCGATACCGGCACGGCGGGTCTCGTCGCCGCGCCCGTGCAGCCGTTATACATCGCGGCGAGCCGGATGGCGTCTTCGTAATATTGTTCCATCTTCGGCAGCCGCTGCCGGAAGTAATGCGCCGCCGGAATAATGTACGGATATAGGCCGATCAGATCGCCGCCGTGCCGTCTCTTCCATATTTTCGATTCATCCGTGAAATCCGTATCGCCGGCCAGAATCGCGCCCGCGATGCCGCCGATTCCCTTATAGAACGAGACGTAGACGCTGTCGAAGAACGCGCAGACCTCCGCCGCGCTCTTGCCGTAATAGGGCAGCACTTCAAAGAGCCGGGCCCCGTCCAGATGCAGCTTGATTCCTTTGCTGCGGCAATATGCCGCAATCGCTTCAAGTTCGCCGTAATCCGGAAGCTGGCCCCCGATCTCGCGCTGCGGCAGCTCCAGCAGCAGGCACGAGATACCGTCCGGCATCGCCTCCACGTCCTGCAGCGTAATGAGCCTGGACTTGTCCGCCAGCAGAACCGGTTCCAGCCGGTGCAGCTCGCGCAAGCCGTTCTGTTCGTGAATTTCCAAGTGGCAGAGCGGATGGTACGCGACCTTGGTCTTCCCGCTCCGATCGCTCCAGATCCGCAGCGCGATCTGCTGCGCCATCGTTCCGCTCGGGAAGAATACCGCCGACGGCTTGCCCAGATAGCTCGCCATTTCCGTCTGGAATTCTTCGATCAGCGGTCCGTTTCCGTATATATCGCTTTCCGTATCTCCGTTAATCCCCTCGAATGCTTCCAACAGCACGTTCACGCTGCGTTTCCCGTGACCGCCGACGGGATAAACCGATTCGTTGAAGGCCTGCTGCAATGTCTTGCTCTCGTTCATGTCCCCGCTCCTTTTCGTCAGCTTTCTTATCTATCATACACGCTCCCCGTTCAATCCATCTAGGATTTTCCCGAGACGGCGCCGTTATACCGGGTACCGACCCCTACGCCTTAATACCCGCCATAACCGTTACACCCGTTATACTTGTCCGGACCGCTCCTCGATTTCCCGTTTTCGACAAAATCAGCGTTGTCCCAGTACAACCTGAAAGCCTTCGGCATATGATACCGTATGCAATTACTCTTCCCGGCGGGGAGGTGATTTCAAATGACATTCGCACTTACGGATTGGATGCTGTATTCGATGTGGGTCGTGCTCGGAGCCATGGGGCTCAATTTCCTGCTCGGTCTCTATCAATCGCTTAAAAACAGCACGTTTTCGAGCGACTTGATTACGAAGTATCTCACGGATCTCCTGATGCTCGTATTCCCGTTGTTCCTGCTTGCCGGCATGACCGTCTTCGACAAAACCGACTGGATTATGGAAACAGCTTACTACATTGGCGCTTTCGGTGTCGTCGTCAAATATCTGATGGATCTGAAGGGCAAATTGTAAACGCCTACAGGACAGCCGCCGGTTTCCGGCGGCTGTTTCTTTTTGGCCCGGCGCCTTGCCAGCGGCGATTAAATCTGTACAATAAGGAAAGACATCATGCTGAGGAGAGGTTCCATGGCACAGCTCTATTACAAATACGGCACAATGAACAGCGGCAAGTCGTTCGAGATCATCAAAGTCGCCCACAATTACGAGGAGCAAGGCAAACGAGTGCTCATCTACTCCCCTTCCTTCAGCGCCAGAGGCACGGCGCAGCTGGTCGGCTCGCGCGTCGGCTTCGAGCGGGAAGCGATACCGGTGGAAGAGGATACCGACCTGTACGAGAACGTCAAATCCCATCTGTCCTCGTCGGGTCCCAAGCAGATCTACTGCATCCTCATCGACGAAGCGCAGTTTTTGAAGAAGCATCATATCCTGTCGCTCACGCGCGTCGTCGACGAGTTGAATATTCCCGTTATGGCATTCGGGCTGAAGAACGATTTTCAGAACCAGCTCTTCGAGGGCAGCTATAACCTGCTGATCCAGGCGGACAAGATCGAGGAAATCAAAACGATCTGCTGGTACTGCGACCGCAAAGCGACGATGGTCATCCGCTTCCGCGACGGCAAGCCGGTCAACTCCGGCGAGCAGATCCAGATCGGCGGCAACGAAGACTACAAGCCGGTCTGCAGGCGCTGTTGGAATCAGGCGTTTCAGGTAGTCGACACGAAGCTGGAGCCCTGACTGCGGTTCAGGCTTCGGCAGGTCATTCATTCTGCAAGCTGCGTCATTCGAAAGGCGCGAAAATCCGAGGCCAATTGTCTGTTCGCAGACGGTTGGTTTTTTTGTGCCGAAAGGTATGCTATCCGCTCGCTACGCTATGGAAGCACGTTCAAAAATGCAGCTTGCAAGTCGGCCACATAGCGCGTCCATAAGCAAGGCTGACAAGCCGAATTTTTCTTTTGACTTCCTGATCACGCAGCTATAAAGTGGAAACAAATAGAAATTTAGGAGGCTTTTATGTCCGCCATACGCTCCAAATCCGCCGAGCTGCCTTACACTTCGATGCGTCAATTAGCAGGCCCTCTTATCGCCATTATCGTCGGTATCTTCATGGTCATCCTGGACAGCACGGCCGTGAACGTAGCGGTTCCCAAGCTGGTCGACGATTTCCACAGCAAGCTCGAAACCGTCCAGTGGACCATTACCGGTTACGCATTGGCGCAGGCTGCCGTCATACCTCTGGCAGGCTGGATGACGGACCGGTTCGGTTCGAAGCAAATTTTCATTCTATCGCTTATTCTGTTCACGCTCGGTTCCATTCTGTGCGCGACCGCGCAAACCGTCGACCAGCTCATCCTTTACCGGGTGCTTCAAGGGCTTGGCGGCGGCATGGTGAGTCCGATCGCCTTTGCGATGACCTACCGGTTCAGTCCGCCGGAGAAAGCAGGTTCGATCATGGGCTTGATGGGCATGCCGATTCTGCTCGCCCCCGCGCTTGGCCCGATCATCTCCGGCTATCTGGTCGATTACGTGGAATGGGAATGGATCTTCCTGATCAACATTCCGGTCGGCATCGTCGGCGTCATTCTCTGCGCGCTGCTTCTCCCGAAGCTGCCGAAGAAAACCTCGACCTCGCTGGACATGCTCGGCATCATTCTGGGGCCGCTGGCCTTCTCGGGATTGTCTTACGGTCTTAGCGAGGGCTCGACGAGCTGGACTTCGAGCAAAACGATTATCGGTCTCATCGTCGGCGTCGTCGCGCTCGCCGCCTTCATTATCGTCGAGCTTACGCGGAAGAAAGAGCCGCTGCTGGAGCTGCGCGTCTTCCGCTCCTCGCTCTTTACCCGCGGCATTCTGATTCAATGGGTGCTGCAGTTCGTGATGTTCGGCATTATCTTCTCCGTGCCGTTCTTCATGCAGAAGCTGATGGGCATGTCCGCATTCGACGCGGGCATGTGGACCTTGCCGCAAGCGATCGCGGCAGGCGTGTTCATGCCGATCGGCGGACGGCTCTACGACCGTATCGGGGCAAGGCCGCTCGTGCTGGCCGGTCTCGCCATCGTCGGCGTCGGCGCGTTCCTGATCGCCCAGATCGACCCGCATGACAGCGCATGGCAGTTCTTCCTGCCTCGCGCGATGCTCGGCATGGGAATGGGGCTGTCGTTCCTCGCGCTCAACACCCATCTGATTCAATCGGCGCCCAGCAATCTCGTCAGCCGCGTCACCTCGCTCACGAGCGCCGCGCAGCAGGTGGTCACGTCGTTCTCGGTGGCAGGCCTGACGACGATCATCGCGAACCGCACGTCGCATTACGTATCCGCCGGGGAGAAGCCGATGCCGGATGCGATGTCGCATGGGTTCCACGATGCGTATCTCGTGCTCGTCGGATTGGCCGCGTTCGGCATCCTATGCGCGGCCACGTTGAGACGGCCGAAGACGGATCATGCGAACGCACCTGTCGCGCATTCGGTAGATATGGGATAACGGCAGCATGGAAAAAGCGTTCCGAGCAGCAGCTCGGAACGCTTTTTTATTGACTAGCATGACTTTGCATGATGGCTGTTCCGAGCTGGATGCGGAGCCGAACATCGCGGTTGCGTCAAGATCGGCCCGCGAGCTTCTCTTGCTTGGGACTGAGCCATGGTTACATATAAGCGCATCTCTTCCGCATGAAACCCCGTTCGACATATCCGCAGTTCCCGCACCATGAAGACTCGAAATAAAAAAAGCCGAGGTTCCCTGAAGCTAATCAGGAAAACCACGGCTGCCATTCATGAAAGGCTGCTTTAGATTGGCAATTCCAACCCTGCAGGGCTGACGAATCCGTATTTTTTGACCTTCAGCGGCCGTACGCGCTCCAGCAGACCGATCAGCTGTTCCGCCGATTGAACGGGATCGCCAGGCGCCTGATCGCCGCCCATATCGGTTCTGATCCAGCCCGGATGGATGGCTAGCACTTGGAATCCTTGAGGCTCCAGCTCTTTGCGCAGCTTCTCGGACAGATAGGTAAGCGCGGCCTTCGACACCCCGTAAGGGTAATCGCCGCCGCTGGCCGACGCATAGGAACCCGCATCGGACGAAATATTCATGATGGACGGCAAGGAGGCCTTGCGGAGGAATGGAAGCAGCGCTTGGATCATCTTGACCGGGCCGAAAAAATTCGTATCGAACGACGCTGCCAAGTCTTGCAGATCCATGGACTCGATGCCGTGATCCCGCCCGCGCAGGATGGCCGCATTGTTCACGAGCGCATCGATGGATGCTTCGCGGTCATGGAGCAGCGAAGCAAAAGCTTCGATCGACGCATCGTCGACCACGTCCAGCTCGACGAGCTCGATCGATGCACGAAGTTTCGCATCCAGTCTATCGAACCTCGATTCGGCCTCCTGCCTGTTGCGAACGCCGGCGAGAATCTGATGTCCTCGGCCAGCCGCGGCGACCGCAAGCTCGTATCCTAATCCACGGCTTGCACCTGTAATGACGATTCTCATAAACTATCATGCTCCTCTCCGATCGCTTTCCATTCTAAGTATAACGCTTTCATGAGGTGAAAAGCCAATCGGCCGGATCCGCTAAATTACACCAGCAAAGGGGCATTCACGTACCGCCAAGCGGACGATCGCGGCCGGCAGCGGAGCTTTACTGCACTGCACGATTTTAAGGACTGCCGCAGGTCCCGCTGCAGCCGTCCGAGCCGTCGGGCAGGCCGCCGTAATCAGCTGCAGGATGAAATGAAGAAATCGTGAAGACGTATAAAACCGGCCTACGCATGGGCATTATAGCTTTTGTTGCCAAAAGCAGCCATAAGATCAGCTAAGGAGGTGTACCCATGTCGAATAATCAAAATCAAGTTTCCAAAGCAGACGTGCAGTCTTCGGAGTTGAACAAACTGCCTGTGCCTGGTCAGGAAGACACGGAGTTCTCCGCTGAAGAAGCAGCAGAAGCGTTCGAGAACAACCAGTCGGCGAACCACTCCGCACAGAACGAAGAGCAGGAATAAAAGCATAAATGGAACTCCCGGGCGGAATCCCCCTCTGCCCTGCTCGTGCCGACAAACGTACCGCTCTTATATCCGGCTTCGCTTCCGGATAATCGGATTGGAACAGCAAAGAAGCCTCCCGGCATGCCGGGAGGCTTCTTCGCGCGATAACTTTTCATTTTTCAGATTTGCCAGTTTTGACGCCAAGCGGATCGCATGCTGCCAGCATTACTCCGTGCTTAATCCCGGCAAATTGCCCGCGTTTACGATTTCAACGCCTCGATCATCGCTTGCAGCTTCAGCACCGTGTTCCAGTTGCGCGTCGTTGTACCGTCTCCGAGCTTGGCGATACTGCCGGCCAGCTTGGAATCCAACACGCTTTGCCCATAGTGGCAATAAAGCGCCGTGCCTTCCGCATGATATCGGTCCCGATCAGAGATACTGGCATTCAGTTTCTCGAGCTGCTTCTCCGTAATCGGCTCGTGCAATACGGTAAGATGAACGCTCTTCCCTTCCGCGCTGGCTTCTTCGGCATAGGGACAGCCCTCGACGATGGCATTCAGCTCGGACTCCGTGCGGACCATTACTTTCGTTACGATGCCCGATACGCGCGTTATTGCAGCTTCGATATCCGCTCTCAGCTGCTGTGCATCCTTATCCGATTGAAGCACGATATTGCCGCTTTGAATGTACGTCTGGACGCGCTCCAAGCCGCTTGCTTCGAGCTCGCGCTTCAAATCCGCCATGGGCAGCTTATTCTTCCCTCCGACGTTGATACCTCGAATAAGCGCAATAAAGTTCGTCATTGCCACAGCCACTCCATTCTCTCCAGCTTGCCATTATGATTCCACTATACCGCGGCGGCATTTGGATGACAATGAAATGAAGCATAAGCGATATTACGCCCTGCGGCTGTGGACGTAGCCTTTTGCCCTCGTACGCGGGCGCCGCTTGACGAGCTCCGGCAGCGCGACGCCGAGCAATACGAGCACGACGCCGACCCACTGCAGCGTGCTGACGCGCTCATGCAGAACGATCGCCGACAGCATGACGGCAACCGGCAACTCGGAAGCGCCGAGAATGGCGGCCATGCCTTCGCCGATATGCGGAACGCCTGCGGCGAACAGCACCGGCGGGATAAAGGCGCCGAATAGGCCGAGAAGCAAACCGAACAACAGCAAATGACCCCAAATCAACCCGTTAAACAGGAAGACCGGCGGAAACAGAATGAAGACGAGAATCAGTCCGCCGGTAATCATCCAGGCGCTGCGGTACGCGGGCTCCGCGGCAGGCACGGCCTTTCCGCTGAATAGGACGAACAGGGAATAGCTCACGGCCGCGAGCAGGCCTAGAACGACGCCGAGGGCATCGAAATGGCTCAAGCCTTGGTCCAGAATGCCGGCCGCGAGCAGCGTTCCCCCGAACAGGACGGCAAGCGTCACCAGCATCAGATTGCTAGGCCGTTTGCGATTCCGGAGCGCGTGCATAAGCACGCCCATCCATGTGAATTGGAACAAGAGGATAATGGCTAGCGAATTCGGGATATAGCGCAGCGACTGGTAATACAAAAGACCGGTCAAGGCTGTCGGCATGCCGGCGGACATCAGCAGCAGGCGCTGCTTCCAGGTTAATCCGGGCCGCATCGTTGCTCCGGCGGCCGAATTGCCGCCGGCGGAATGCGGTACCGCATTCCGCTTGCGCGCCGAGTGCATTTTCGTGAATAAGGCCAGCAGCCAGGACAATGCGAATCCGACCAACAGCTGCGAGCCGACCACCTCGCCCAATTGATAACCTTGGCCGTATGCCTTTACGACGATCGTAGATAAAATGCCGTAGCTGACGGCACCCAGAAATACGGCAATTGCATACTTCATTTATAAATTGACCCCTCTCTTGAGCTGGCAGTCCGGTCATGCGGACGCAAAAAAACTTCCTAACCGCAAATATGGAATCCGACTGGGATCGTCCATATTCGTAGTTAGGAAGTTACGGCTTCCTGTAGAAACCCCCGCCCTGCTGCGAGGCTATACGAATGAAATTCGAACTGCTACAAATGCTCACTTCTCGAAATATTACATGACGAGTGAGATCCTGTCAACCGCATTTTGCACCCATTTTGGATCACGTCAGGTCAGCTTCCCGAAGTCGCCCCGCATGATCGTTCGGACATGCCCTGCCCATAATCCATTGGCAGGACAATATTTTCGCGCGACTTTTTCGATCGTCGTAAATCCTTTTTCGACGTAATTGTCGTTGATGAGTTGTCCGAATTTCCGGATGCTGTCCCCCTTGGTCGCGAAGCTGAACGCCTTTTTGCGCGCATTGCCGGTGACGGCGTTTAATCCGAACAGATTGTTCTTCGTACGGGACAGCGTGCTCTTGCCGTTACCGCTCTCCAGCTTCATGACGGCGATCGTAAAGAACGCATTAATGCCATATTGCTTCTCTACGCCGAGGATGACCTCCTCGAGTCCCAAACCTTGCAGCTTCGTTCCCTTCAACAAGGCGGCGATATGCCCCTTCGTCAGACCGGAATCGGACATGACCTTCGAGGTCGGCTTCCGTGGATCGCCCGCCTCATTCACGGCGGATCCGGCTGCGGTGTCGTTATGGACGGCCAGCTTCGTCACGCCGGCTTTCGTTTGCGCGGCTTGCTTCGCTTGGATCGGGGCGGCTGCGGCTTTATCCGAGCCCATGAGCGCCGCGGCGCCGGTCGAGGCGGCCAGCGAAGCGGCAGCCCCGGCTGCGGACGATACGGCTTGCTTCCCGGCAAGTTCGCCTGTCACCGGCACGGCATAGCCGCCGTGTACGTAACCTCCGCCTTCCAGCGTCAGCCAGCCGTTCTCGTTCCGGGCTTTCACCTTCAGCAGCGTGCCCATCTTCACCGCCTTCAGGATTTTGGACTCGGCATTCGGCAAGGCGCGGACATTGAGGTAATACGAAGTTACTTTATATGTAGGGATGATTTTCGCAACGGGAGGCGCGCTGACCTTCTCGGTAACGACCGGAACGATCTTAGTCGCGGGAATGGCTGGGTTGGAAGAGGCAGCCGAAGCAGCCGTAGCCGTAGGGGATTTGGGTATGACCGTGACGGGCTGAAAGCCGGATTTCGAGGATAATGGGTGTTCGGCGGCATACCCGCCGGCAGGCACGGTCCATGTTTTCGTTTTGAGCCATGACGGGTAATTAACGTCTGCAGCATGGTTATTCGACGACACGCTATTCATGGACAGATTGAACGAGAAGAATAACGACGCGAGAAGCGCCGCGACAATCATATAAGCCACTGCATTCCACTGGAGACTCCGAGACATTGAAACACCTCTTCCTAGGATTTTTAGGGCCTTTCCGATATAGGTTAGATTGTAAAGGCTGTCAACTGAAAAGCATGTCAAAGCTTCTGTAAGAAACGTATGATCTTTTGTCGACGGACATGCCTCTTCTGACGAAACAAAAAGAAGCCTGATTGCTCAGGCTCCTTAAATGAGAAATTTCCAATCTTTTTTCACAACTGCTGTCAATTCGTCAAACCCGCGTCAGGATAACGTTTGCGGCCCATATAGCCGTCATCGTAGCCATGATAATGAGTCGCTTGCTCCTCTCCTTGCTTCCAACAGATTAGAATTTCCTCACCATTGAGAATCGAAGGGAAATCGATCAGTCCGGGATTGATCATTTTGAGCAGCACGCCCTGGCGTTCGAAGTTGCCGACAGCGAGCTCTACTTCCATCCGCATGAATTCCAGCTGGCTTTCCAGCTCGAAGAACGGGTCTTTTCCGTCGCCGTTCGCCGGCAGCATGCCTTCGCGTTGCTTTTCCTTCAGCTGCGCCAACAGCTCGAATTTCATTTCGAATTGCTGCGTCAGCAATTGAAGCTTGATTAATTCTTCCTGCAGCCGAGGCAGCAGGCGATTCGCTTCTTCTAATGTAAAGGTAACCGGCTTCATCGCATCCATCCACTCCTTACAGCCAAGTTTACTGTATATCGACACAAAATGCCATTCTGCGGCGGTCCTCCGAAAGGATCATTTCGCACGAAAACGAACGCAAAAAAGCCGGAGACTCCGTCAAGGAGCCTCCGGCCGTTCAACCGCGAAGGAGTGCGGATTACACGCTTGCGAGCGGCGCGTAACCTGCTGCTTCGTAGATCATCTCCGATAATTTGACGACCTTCAAGGCGAATTCGCCCGGAACCAGCACTTCATGCCGGCCAAGGATGGCATCCACGAAGCTCTTGTCCTGGTTCGTCGTCGCTTGAGGAAGCTCCGGCGTCACATGCTCCTGTCCCTTGCGGCGAAGCGTGATTTTGCCGTTATCGAAGAAGATGCCGCCCGTCTCGCCGCAGAAGACGAACGTTTCATGCCAGCATGGCGCATTGCCCACGAGATTGAGACCGGCGACCGCGCCTTCCGCGAACCGAATGGAAGTGAACGTGTCGATCTCGACCGGCGTGCCGTGCATTTGCAGCTGCGGCTTCACTTCGATCGGCGTAAGGCCCGTCGTCCAGAGCAGCACGTCGATGATATGGCTGCCGGAATCCATCAGGAAGCCTCCGCCGGACAATGCGGGATTCTGCCGCCACGAGCCGACCGTTCCGACCTGCCATTCCTGGTAGAGGGAAGCGGTGATCGACGTGAGCTTGCCGATTTCCCCGCGGGCGATCGCATCCCGGATGTACAGATATTCGGGTTGAAAATGCCGCTGGTACGACACCTGCATGATTTTGCCGGCATCCTCGGCGATCTGAATCAATTGACCGGCTTCGACGGAAGAGCAGGTCATCGGCTTCTCGATCATGACATGCAAGCCTTTGTGAAGCGCGTCGCTGGCCTGCTGGAAATGCAGCGTATGCGGCGAACAGATAATGACCGCGTCCACTTCCCCGGAGTCCAGCAAATCCCGGTAATCCGCATACGTATGTACGCCGCTCAGACCGTGTTTCTCGATAAAGCTGTTCCTGTTCTGCTCGCTCGTATCCGCGAGCGCCGTAATGACCGCTTCCGGCAGTTCCTGCAGCTGACGGGCGTGCCAGCCCGCGATGCCGCCCGTTCCAATAAAACCGATGCGAATTGCGTTCACCTGTTTCGCCTCCCGATGAGTGAAAGATAGCGCTATCATCACTAAAGTAGCATACTTTGCAGGTCCGACCAATCCAATATTACGCCAAGTTCGGAAGCGTCTGCCAAAAAAAGATGTTTGCCGAACGCCAATGCAGGAAATGATAAACGGGAAACACGACTACTCGGAGCTCAACACAGGAGGATGATTCCCGATATGAAACAAGCACGATTTTGGAAAGGAACGGCCGCTTGCGCGTTGATCGCCGGCATTGCGGCGGTAAACCCGCTTCATGCGCTGGCGAGCGACCACCATATGCAGCAAGCGCCGCAGGTGACGGTCAAGCTGATCAATACCAAAGGCGAAGAGATCGGCACCGCTTCCCTCACGCAGAAGAACGATTCCGTCATGGTCCGCGTGGAGGCGAGCAAGCTGACGCCCGGCGAACACGGACTGCACTTCCATCAGGTCGGCAAATGCGAGGTGCCCGACTTCAAAACCGCAGGCGCGCACTTCAATCCCGCCGACAGGCAGCATGGCTTCAATAATCCGAAGGGCTTCCATAACGGAGATCTTCCTAATTTGAAGGCGGACGCCGGCGGCAATGCCAAGGCCGAATTCGAGACGAAAGTCGTGACGCTGGCAAAGGGACAGCCGAATTCGCTTCTGAAAGACGGCGGATCCTCCCTCGTCATTCACGATAAAGCCGACGACTACGTGACCGATCCATCCGGCAATTCCGGCGATCGGATCGCCTGCGGGGTTATTCAATAACAATTGTTGCGTTTACACCATTGCGAAGCCGTGGCCCAGGAATCAACTGCCATGGCTTCTTTCGTTTACTTCAAGAGCAAAATCGGCTACATTGATACTATTATAGAGATTGAGATAGAGATCGCTAGAGAGATTCGCATTGGATGAGGAGACTGGACAAACGCATGAGCAACTTGACGAAAGAATTATCCCCTTGGGTAAAAGCATTGGACCTCGCCCCGCACCCGGAAGGCGGCTGGTACAAAGAGCTGTGGAAGGCATCGTTCGAAATTCCGCGCGACGTGCTTGGCGGCTCCTATTCCGGTGCGCGGGCTGCGGCCACGTCGATCTACTTCGTGCTTCACCCCGATGAAGCTTCCGAATGGCACACGGTATTATCCGATGAGCTGTGGCTGTGGCATTCCGGAAGTCCGCTGCTGCTGACGCTCGGCGGCACGGAGGAACAACCGCATGCGACCGAAGAAATCGTCATCGGTCCCGACATTGCGAACGGCCAGCATCCGCAGGCACTCGTTCCCGCAACCGTATGGCAGAAGGCGAAGCCGCTGGGCGATGAACCCGTACTTGTCTCCTGCGTCGTGGCGCCAGGCTTCCATTATGATGACTTTAAACTCATTGACCGTAAATGAATTAGGCCATTAGGCCCATAAAAAGCCAATCAGGGATAAACCTGGTTGGCTTTCTAATTGTCAACCCCTGTTTCATGAGGTATTTCTCATAATTTTCTAACAAACGGCGTTTCCCCCTTGGTAGGCAAGGAATTCCTCTTACATTGGTAAATGGTGGCATGTTTAGGCGTGATATAGTAGTTTTCGAGAAGACGTCCAAGCAGAAATAACCAACCACTAGGAGGAATTCAGTTGATCACACCTAAGAAACGCATCTCTCATAAAATCCTATCCCTCACACTTGGCCTTGCGATCGCTTGCACGGGCGGAGCGATGACGTTAGCGCCGCACGAGACGCAGGCAGCTTCCGTGTCCGCATCGTCGTCCAAGACCTCGCTTGCGAGCAAAATCACGGCCACGGGCAAAAAATATATGGGCGTGCCGTACAAATTCGGTGCGAAAGCCGGCATCACGAGCGCTTTCGACTGCTCGTCCTTTATCCAATATATCTTCAAGAAGAACGGCATCAGCCTCCCGCGTTCGTCCAAGTCGCAATCGAAGGTCGGCGTGAGGGTATCCAAGAGCAATCTGCGTGCCGGCGATCTCGTATTCTCGGACACGAACGGCGACGGCATCATTAACCATGTCAGCCTGTATATCGGCAACGGCAAGCTGCTTCATACCTACCGCGTAGGCGTCGGCGTGACGATTTCCACGTTCAAAGGCAGCACGTGGGACCACAGATTCGTAACCGCCCGCAGGGTCCTGTAAGCATCCGCGGACGTCAGATGAAGCATTTCGTTAAATAGAAAGCATCTTTCTAGCCCCCTATTTCCGCTCTCGAGCGTAGTAGGGGGTTTCGTCGTGCGGATGATTGGATCAACGGCACCGTTTTTGGCGAGAATGGGCAAGCGTATAATCGTCCATCAGCGGCTATCCATACACTGAAGAAAGGAGTCGATCCCCCAGGGAGGCGAATGCAATGAAACTCGATATCGGCTGCGGCTCGTTTAAACGTCCGGATTATTACGGCATCGACCGCCTGTCGCTGCCCGGTATCAATTTGGTCAGCGACTTGAACGAAGCGCTTCCGTTTCCCGATCATTCCGTCACGTCGGTCGCGGTTTGCCGCATGCTTCCGTATGTGGATAATCTCGCGTTTACCCTCGCTGAGCTGTACCGGATCAGCAAACACGGCGCAATCCTTACGCTTCTCTGTCCGTACGCGCATCATTTCCGCCACAGCTCCAATCCTTATTTGAAGCACCGATTCGATGAACATACCCCTCGCTACTTAACCAACCGTTTCATGCAGCCCGAAGAAGGCGCTGCTTGTCCGCCGCTTGCCCCTTACGATTACGTACCCGCGCTCCCCTATGATTTCCGGCTGCTGCATATGGAATTATTTTATGAGCCCGCTTATAGCCCCCCGCTCTATGAGCCTGACGAGCTCGAGATGTTGAAGGAGCTGCAAGCGAATGTCGTGAGCGAGATCCTCTACCGATTCGTCGTCGTCAAAGGCCAGCTCAGCCTCGGCGCATGGCAAGAACTATGCCAGACCTCGTATTCGGAGCCCCTCGCCGTCCAGCAGATCAGAAGCCGCCTGCAAGAAAAGACATAAACTTCTCATCCGCGATTTTTCTGCATATGCTCCTATAGTGCATTCGGTAATCGACACGCTTAGGGGGTGAGGAACATTGCTCTCGTAGTACGGGCTACGGTTAATATAACCGGCGCCATCACCTTCACCGGCAATACGCTCGGACTCAGCCGCTCTACGACGGAGGGCGTACCCGGTACCCAGGACAGCATTGGCGCATTCTCCACGACCAATACCGCCCTTCAGTTCGGGACCTATCCTGCCGGGACCACGAATAATTACCTGATCAACAACGCGAATGCGATTCTGACGATGCCCGCCGGCAGCACCGTCGTCTACGCCGAGTTGATCTGGGGCGGCACGTATCTCGTTCCCGGCGTCAATCTGACGGGGGCAATCAATAACCCCGTCACGCTGAGGCTGCCGAACAATGTCAGTTCGAGCATCAGTCCCGACCCCGCGACGAGCAACAACTACGATCTGGGCTCCGGCGCGCTTGGCTATACGCGTTCCGCGAACGTCACGACCCTGATCCAGCAAGGCGGGGCCGGCACCTACAACGTAGGCGGCGTCGTCGGAACGATCGCCCTTACCGATCCGACCGCCAATCATGCGGGCTGGACGCTCGGGGTTATCTATTCCAACCCGGCCCTGCCGTTTCGCAACATGTCGCTGCGAGCGGGCGCCGTGCTCATTCAGGCTGCTTCCGGTCCCGTCAACACGACCATAACGGGCTTCGCCACGCCGGTTTCCGGCGCGCTAGGCGGCCGGGCGCTGCTAAGCGGCCAGGAAGGAGATGCCAACCGAACCGGCGACCAAGCGCTGTTCGGGCCGACGGCGGCATCGCTCGTCGCGCTGTCGGGTCCGAACAATTTTGCGGCCAACTTCTTCGCTTCGCAGATCAACAACGATTCGGGCAATCTCGACACGACGGGAACCTTCGGGAACCGCAACCAAGTGAACGGCGCGCCGGGCACCAATATCATCGGCGGCCGCCAAGGCTGGGACATCACCAACGTGGACGTGTCCGCCCGGCTCGTCAACAACCAGTCGTCCGCGGTGCTCCAGCTGACGACATCCGGCGATGCGTATGTCGTCAACGGGCTCGCGCTCCAGATCAACATCAATTCGCCGACGATCGCCGTTTCCAAGAGCGCGAACACGACGAGCACCATAATCGGCGACCAAATCACGTATACCGTCACCGTCAGCAATACAGGCAACGCGAGCGCCACGAGCGTCGTCGTCAGCGATGCGCTGCCGTCCGGCTCCGCGTTCGTCGCCGGAAGCGTCGTCGTCGCCGGCGTTCCAAGACCGACCGCCAATATTACGGCTGGCGTTGCCATCGGTACGTTAGCCTTCGGCACCTCTGTCACGCTTACATACAAGGCCAACGTGACCTCGCTGCCCAGCTCGCAGCAAATTTCCAACACCGCCAACGCGGCGTTTACGTTCCAGAGCGTCGCGGGCGGAGATATCATCACCGGCGTCATCCCGTCGAATACCGTCAATACGCCTGTTTACGCTCCCGTTCTGACCATGACCAAGAGCGCCAACACCGCCAATGCATCCGTCGGCTCCACCGTCACCTATACGATCTTGGTCGCGAACTCCGGCAGCATCGGGGCGACGACGACGCTGACGGACAACATTCCCGCGGGCAGTACCTTCGTGCCGAACAGCTTCACCGTCAATGGCGTCGTGCAGCCCGGCGCCAATCCGGCAGTCGGCGTCCCGATCGGGCTCGTTCCCGCGGGCGGCTCACGAACGGTGACGTTTCAGGTGCTCGTGAACGCGCTGCCGACGCCGCCTCAACTGACGGACCAAGCCACGGCCGCGTACTCGTACAGTCCGCCCGACGGCCGGACGCTGAACGGCAGCGCGGCGTCCAACACGCTGGTACTGCCCGTCAGCCTGCCGAACGTCACTACGGCGAAAAGCGTCAATCGCACGGCAACGACCGTCGGGGATACCGTCACGTTCACGTCGGTCCTGTCCAATTCAGGCGTTGCCGCCGTGACGAACGTGGTGTTTACGGATGCGATTCCGCCGGGCTCAAGCTTCGTCGCCGGGTCCGTGACCGTCAATGGAGTCGCGCAGCCGAGCGCCGTTCCTTCTGCGGGCATTTCCGTCGGCACCATCGCGCCAAGCAGCTCGGTAACGGTCGTATTCCAAGTGCTCGTGAACGCGCTGCCCAATCCGGCGCAGCTCGACAACCGTTCCACCTCTTCGTACAGCTCGGGGACGTTTACCGGCGTATCGTTGTCCAATCTCGTGAGCGTCCCCGTTTTTCTGCCGGTCATCGCCGCGCAGAAAACAGCCAGCCTGACGCAGGCGACCGTCGGCGATACGATCACGTATACGTTCGCGGTCCAGAATACCGGCAATTTCCCTGCCTCGCTGACCTTGACGGACGCTCTGCCCGCCGGAACGACCTATGTCGCGAACAGCATCACGGTCAACGGTTCGCCGAGACCGGGGCAAACGCCGCAAACCGGGATTACCGTCGGGACGGTTAACGCCGGCGCTTCGGCAACGGTCGCCTTCTCGGTTCTGCTGCAGTCGCTGCCGAACCCGCCGAACCTCGTGAACCAGGCGGCTGTCGGATATGCTTATACGCTCCCGGACGGCCGTCCGTTTAGCGGAAGCATCAACTCGAATACGGTCTCGATTCCGGCTTCCACGCCGAACGTGACCGTCGCCAAAAGCGCAAGCGAAGCGGTTGCCGCCGTCGGCGACGAAATTACGTATACGCTTGTCGTGAGCAATAACGGCATCGAGGCGGTCAATCAGGTCATCGTCTCGGATCCGATACCGGACGGCTCGCAATTCGTCTCCGGAAGCGTATTGATCAACGGCGTGCCTTCGCCTTCCGCCAATCCGGCAGCGGGCGTCTCCGTCGGGTCCATCGCTCCATCGGCTTCCGTAACGCTGTCATTCAGGGTGATCGTGAGCTCGATTCCGTCCTCGGGCACGCTGAGCAATCGCGGCGCGGTCAGCTTTACGTCGGGTGCATTCAACGGTTCGTCATTCTCGGGCACCATCGTCATTCCCGTCTTCCAAGCGATAATATCGGTGGCGAAGAGCGCGAATCGGACGGCAGCGACGCTCGGCGACACGGTGGTCTATACCCTGCTGCTGCAGAATTCCGGCAATATCGCGGCATCGGTCAACCTGACGGACAATATTCCGGCCGGCACGACGTTCACGACGAACTCGGTCCAGGTGAACGGCACGCCGCTGCCAGGAACGAATCCTGCTGCAGGCATTCCGATCGCATCGATTCCGGCGGCGGGATCGGCCGTCGTCACGTTCGAAGTCACCGTCGATTCGCTGCCGAATCCGCAGCAGCTCGTCAACCAGGCGGCGGCGGCATTCGCCTACACGCTCTCGAACGGCAGAATCATCAACGGCTCCGCTTCTTCGAACACCGTCGCCATTCCCGTCTCGGCGCCCAATGTCTCCGTCGTCTTGAGCACGGCGGCCATCGACGCCGTAACCGGCGACACGATCACTTATGTAGGCGTCGTGACGAACAACGGCATCGCCACGGTCAACAACGTCACTTTCGTCGGCCCCTCGATTCCCGGCACGACCTTCGTTCCCGGCAGCGTCACGGTGAACGGAATTGCAAGACCACAGGCGGATGCAACCGCCGGCATTCTGATCGGTTCCTTGGCGCCTGGCGCCTTTGCGACCGTAACCTATGGGGTGATGATAACAATGCCTGTGTCCGATCAGATCGTTAATCAGTCGACCGTCAGCTTCACGTCCGGCGCTTTCTCGGCCACGTCTTCCTCGAACGTGACCACGACGCCGATCATCCAGCCGATCATCGGCTTGGTCAAGTCGGGAAGCACGGCCAACGCCAGCGTCGGCGATACCGTGACGTTCACGATCGCGGTAAGCAATACCGGCAATATCGCGGCAACCGTCATACTGACGGATACGGTGCCGCCGACATCCGCCTTCGTGCCGAACAGCGTCATCGTCGGCGGCGTTCCGCAGCCTGGCGCCACTCCCGGCGGCGGTATCAATGTCGGAACCGTTAATCCGGACAGTACCGTATTCGTCATGTTCTCCGTCGTCATCAACTCCTTGCCGAACCCTCAGTTTCTCGTGAACCAGGCGTCCGCCTCCTATACGTTTACGCCGCCGGACGGAAGGGTGCTGACGCGGACGCAGCTGTCCAACACCTTATCGATTCCGGTCTCGTCGCCGAATGTCAGCGCCGTCAAGTCGTCGACTTCGACCGCCGTGTCGATCGGCGACATCATCCCGTATAACGTGCTCATCACGAATACCGGGATTGCGCCCGTCACGAATACCGTTTTCTTAGACGGCATTCCCGCCGGCACTGCTTTCGTGCCGGACAGCGTAACCTTGAACGGCGTCGTCATTCCGGGCGCCAATCCCGCGCTCGGCGTCAACGTCGGCACGATCCCGAGCGGGGGCAGCGTGCCGGTCACATTCTCCTTGATCGTCACATCCGTTCCGACGCCGGCAGCGATCACGAATCAGGCGACCGTCACCTTCAGCTCGGGCGCCTTCTCGGGCATCACGTTCTCGAACGGCGTATCCATTCCCGTCTATCAGCCGGTTATCAGCGCGGTCAAAACGGCCAGCACGACCAATGCTACGGTCGGCGATACGGTCACGTACACGATCGCCGTATCGAATACCGGCAACTATCCCGCATTCAATACGTTGACCGATACGATCGATCCATCCGTCTCCTTCGTGCCGAACAGCGTGATCGTCAACGGAGCGCCGCAGCCGGGCACGGATCCCGTTACGGGTATACCGCTCGGCGTAATCAACCCGGCTTCAACCACGACCGCAACGTTCTCCGTCGTCATCAATTCGCTTCCGGCCGGCCAGCAGCTCTCGAATCAGGCGACGACCGCTTTCGTGTACATTCTTCCGGACGGCCGCACGTTGAACGGCTCGTCGCTCTCGAACACGCTGTCGTTCCCGGTATCTCCGCCGGATGTCGGCGTCGTCAAGAGCACGCCAAGCACCGCGCTGACAATCGGCGATACGCTGACGTACAACATTGCCGTATCGAACAGCGGCATCGCGCCCGTCGACAATGTCATTTTCTCAGATCCGATTCCGCCAGGGACGGCATTCCTGACGGGCAGCGTCACGGTCAATGGCGTTGCCGTGCCTGCCGCCAATCCGGCGGCGGGATTCTCGCTCAACTCCATTCCTGCAGGGGACACGGTGCCCGTGACCTTCAGCGTTACCGTGACCGCCGTTCCGGAAGGCGGCTTGGTCAGCAACCGATCGTCGGTCAGCTTCACGTCCGGCGTCTTCGCGGCCGTCACCTTCTCCAACACGGTCACGACACCGGTCTACCAGCCGGTCATTACGCTTGCGAAAACGACGCTGACGAGCGTCGCCAGCGTCGGCGGCAGCATCGTCTACTCGGTCGTCGCGACGAACAGCGGGAATTATCCGGCCGCGGTAACCATCTTGGATAATACGCCGGATGGAACGTCGTTCATCCCGAACAGCGTCGTGGTCGGCGGCAGCCCGCAGGCCGGAGCCGACCCGGCGGTCGGGTTCAGCATCGGCACGCTCGCGGCCGGAGCCAGCATCACGACGACGTTCGAATATCTGATCAATACGCTGCCCGCGGGGCAGCAGCTGGTCAACCAGGCAACGGGCAATTATTTATATACCCTGCCGGACACGCGGTCATTCTCGGGCACGTCGTTGTCCAACACGCTCACGGTTCCGGTCAGCTCGCCGAACATTACGGTCTTCAAGAGCACGACTTCGACGGATGCCGTTATCGGCGACGTCGTGACGTATGTAAGCCTCGTGACGAACGTCAGCGTCGCAACGGTGAACAGCGCGGTGCTCTCGGATATCGTGCCTGCAGGCACGTCCTTCGTTCCGGGGAGCGTCCTCGTCGGCGGCAGCCCGCGGCCGGCCGACAACCCGGCCTCCGGTATCGCGCTCGGCGCGCTTGCTCCGGGGGCATCCGTCACCGTGTCGTTCGATGTGTCGATCGCCTCTCTCCCGGCCAGCGGCTTGATCACCAATACGTCTACGGTCAGCTTCACGTCCGGCGCTTTCTCGGGCACGAGCTCATCCAATGCCGTCACGACGCCCGTGTATAATCCGATTCTGGCGGTGCTCAAGAGCGCAAGCACGGCGAATGCCACCGTCGGCGACACGATCACCTACATGCTGGACGTCACGAATACCGGCAATATCGCGGCAACCGTCACGATATTCGATACCGTGCCGACCGGCGCCGTGTTCGTGCCGAACAGCGTTACCGTCGGAGGCGTGCCGCAGCCCGGCGCCGATCCGACGTCCGGCATCCTGGTCGGCAGCGTCCCGCCGGGCACGACGGTCCATGTCATCGTCACGCTGCAGGTAACGGTCGACGCGCTGCCGTCGCCGCAGCAGCTGGCCAACCAAGCGACGGCCACCTACTCGTTCTCGCCGCCTGACGGGCGCACGCTGACCGGTTCCGTGCTTTCGAATACGGTCATCATTCCCGTCTCTTCGCCGAACGTCACGGCCGTCAAGTCGACCGATGCGATCGATGCCGTCAGCGGCGATACGATTACCTACACCATCGTCGTTACGAACAACGGCATCTCGCCAGTCAATAGCGTCACCGTCGTCGATCCGGTTCCGGCAGGCGTCACCTTCATCGCGGGCAGCGTTAGCGTAAACGGCGTTCCCGCGCCTACGGCTAATCCGAACAGCGGCATTAATGTAGGAACCATCGCCGCCGGCGCCTCCTCCATCGTCCAATTCCAGGTGCTCGTGTCATGATCGAGGGCGAAAGCCTGCCGCAGACGATTCGCAACCAGTCCGTCGTCACCTTCCATTCCGGTACGGTGACGAGCTTCTCGTATTCCAATATCGTCAATACGGTCATCAACGGCCCGAGCATCGCGATCGTCAAATCGTCCGATATGGCGCAAGCCGGGCTGTCGCTGCCCGTAACGTTCCGCATCGCGGTCAGCAACAGCGGCAATCGGGCCGCGAACGTAACCGTATATGACAGCCCGCCTCCCGGTACGTCGTTCGTCGCGAACAGCGTGCTGGTTAACGGATCGCCCGTGCCCGGCATCACGCCGGGTGCCGGCATTCCGCTTGGGGAGGTGAATCCGGGCGCGTTCTATACGATCGTTTTCCAGCTGATTCTGACGGTCGTCCCTCCGTCCGGGCGGATCGAGAACCAAGCCCGCGCGGACTATGAATTCAGGACCTTGGATGATCGCGTCATTAACGGGTCGGTCATGTCCAACGTCGTATCCGTGCCCGTGACCGCGCTTGCGGTCAGTCTGGTCAAAAGCGTCTCGAGCGCGGTTACGTACGTTGGGGATATGATCACGTACAGCGTTACGGCATCCAACGAAGGTTCGGAGCCGCTCCGGCAGTGCGTGCTGCTCGATCCGCTGCCTGCGGGCACGAGCTTCGTCCCCGGAAGCGTGACGATCGGCGGAATACGCAATCCTTCCGTGTCGCCGAATACCGGCATTCCGCTTGGCACGATCGAGCCCGGAGCCGTCAAGCAGATCCGATTCAACGCCGTCGTGCTTGACGTCCCGGTCCAAACGCGGCTGACGAACCGTGCAAGGCTTGCGTTCCATTACGGCCAATTCGAACAATCGGCGGAGTCCAATGCCGTTACGGCCATCGTGTCGGGTCCCGCCTTGGACGCGATCATCAGCGTCGAGCCCGGTTTGGCCACGATTGGCGACACGTTGAAATACGCCGTCGTGATTACCAATACCGGTTCGCTCGAGACGAGCATCATCGCCAGAGACTTGATTCCGTACGGCACGTCTTACGTGCAGGGTACCGCGGCTTTGAACGGCCGCGTCCTCCCCGGCGCCGACCCGGTTAACGGGATCCCGCTCGGTCCGCTTCCGCCCGGCATCACGTATACGCTCACCTTCGACGTCATCGTGACGCGCGTCGTCCTGCAGCCGCTTCAGCCCGCCATCGACAACCGAGCCGTCCTTGAATACGGCTTCCGGCTTCCCGACGGCATGGCCGTGACCGATACGCTCGCGACGAATACCGTTACGGTACGCCTCGTCCTGCCCGTTATTGCCGTTCACCTGGCCGTTAACCCGCAGCTCGTCGAAGCCGGCGGAACATTCTACGCCGAGGTGCGAATCACGAATACCGGCAATTATCCCGCAGACGTCACGCTGATCGATTTCGTCCCTGACGAAACCTCGCTTGAACCGGGCAGCGCGTACGTAAACGGGCGGTTGACGCCGGGCGACGCAGAAAGCGGCATACCGGTCGGCATACTTTCGCCGGATGAAACGGCGACCATCGCCTATCGACTTCTGGTGGATCTGCATCCTTATCAGTATCGAATCCGTTTCCGCGTCCGTGCCGCTTACCGATTCGCGGTTCATACCGCCTATGCGGACGCTTCCGTGTATTCCAACGAAGCGACGGTTCGCATCGAGTCTCACGAAGAATAGCATTCGCGCGAAAAATCGCACAAGAAAGGCGCAGCGCTCCGATCGAGGAGCACTGCGCCTTTCTGCTGCGATGAAGCATGAACGATCAAGCCCGATAGACGTAAGGATCCTTCGGCTTCGGAATGCCCGTCCATTCCTTCACCTCGAGCACGGGAAGCGTCTGCTTGAACGGCTGGTAGAATTCCGAGCCGAGCTTGCCGGTCACATGGACCCACTGATCATTCTCGAACGATTGTCCTTCCGGAAACGTCACCAGCATCCCGAATACGCCGGAATCGGCCACGCAGTGGATAAATCCGAATCGGAAGACGAAATACGAGTTGCCTTTCGCCTGTTCGCCTTTATAAATAAATCCGTCAAAGCTGAGCGTCCGGCCGAGGAACGCATCCGGATAATTGTAGAGCGCCTCCAGCCCTTTCAGGAAATTGGCGTCCGTCAACCGCACGTCCTTGGCCGACTCGAATTCGCTTAGTTCCTTCTTGGATACCTTGGCGTAGCCCTGCTTGCCGTAGAAGACGCTCGTATCCGGCTTCAGAAACTGGTGGAAGCCCGGATTGTCGGCCGACACGTTGAAATCGGGAAACGAGAAGCCTTTCGCCTTCACGAAGCTGGAATCCAGCGTTTGCACGGGCAGGATAAATCCGGTCAACAGCGGGAAAATTAAGATCCCGTAGCCGAGATACCTTTTCCATCGGACGGGCTGCTCATGGGAGTGGCCGTGATGGCTGTGTCCTTCGCGACCGTGGCCCGCTATATCGTGATAATGATCATGGCCGTGATGATCATGCCCGTTATGGCGGTGGTGACCATGTTCATGACCGTGATCGTGAGAGTTATTCGGGGCATGGCCAAGCTCGTCTTCAGGTTCGCCATGCGCGCCGCCCTCGGCGTTCATGCGCTCCGCCGCAGCCTGTGCCGCCTTGCGCTTGGCTGCTTCCTTCTCCTTCGCGTACAGCCGCACGAATTCGAAGACGAACAAGATGGCCAGCAGCACGATCGCGCTTTCCGACAAGTAGGCGTATTTGGTGTTGATGTATTTGTTCAAATTGCCGTTCAAGTTCATCATCAGGAACAGACAGCCGAAGCCGGCCAATACATACAGTCGGATCATCCGAACAGCCTCCCCACAAGCAGCGATACGCCAAGCGTGCTAGCGACAACGAGCCCGATCAGCACGAGCACGAACCTGCCGCGGAAGACGCCGAGCAGCATGAGCGTATTCTTGATATCGATCATCGGACCGAAGACGAGAAAAGCCGACAGCGCCCCGATCGAGAACGTGCTGCGAAACGACGAGGCGATGAACGCGTCCGCTTCCGAACAGAGCGACATGACGAACGCGAGCACGATCATGACGAGCGAAGCGGTCACGGGATTGCCGCCCAGCTTCATCAGCGACGACGTCGGAATGAACGTCTGCATCGAAGCGGCGATGAAGGCACCGAGCACCAAATATTTGCCGACCGAGAAAAATTCATCGATCGCATGCAGCATGACGTCGTACAACCGGCGGTGCATCGGTATGCGGCTTACGGCCGTCATGGACGCATCCGCGCCGGCGGCAATCTCCGGCATGGCATCCTCATGCAGCCGCATCGGCAGCTTCGGGTACAGGAAAGACAGGATGATTGCCGTTACGTAAGCGACGACGATCGCCGCTCCTCCGCGCACGAGCACCATATGCCAGTCGTTGCCGAACGCGATATACGTGGCGAAGAGCACGATCGGATTAATGATCGGACCGGTCAGCATGAACGCGATGCCGGCATGCAGCGGCACGCCTTTCTTCAGGAGCCGCCGCGTGATGGGCACGATGCCGCATTCGCAGGCAGGGAACAACAAACCGACGCCGCAGCCGAGCAGCGAGGCCGCGTACCGGTTGCGAGGCATGACGCGCGCGATCCAGCGCTCCGACAGGAACGTCTGTATCAGTCCGGAGACGATGACGCCGAGAAGTATGAACGGGATCGCTTCCATGATCATACTGAGAAAAATCGTATTAAGCTGTAAAAATGTGACCACGAAATACCTCCGAGACAAAGTCCCCTAGTCTCTCTATTTCCCTCATTATCTATCATTCCGTCGGCAAAATCCAATGACGCTTCTGCGTCCGAACGCGATCCGCATATTGCACCGCGACAACGCTCGCGGTTATCTGTTAGAATGGAGAGCGACATCATTGAGCGGAGGAAACGAACGTGGACTACATCATACTCGATATCGAATTCAACGGAAGAAAATTTGCCAGCGACCTGCCGATGGAGGTCATTGAGATCGGCGCGGTCCGACTGGATGCGGAGCTTCGTCAGACCGGCCAGTTCACCTCGCTCGTCAAACCGGTCTATTTTGCCAAGCTGAACGACTTCATTCAGAAGAAAACCGGCATCCCGCAGGAAGGCATCGATGCGGCGGCCGGCTTCCCGGCCGTCATTGCCGATTTTCTGGCATGGCTCGGACCGCGCGAAGAGCTGCTGATCGTGACATGGGGCGGCGAAGATATGAAACGAATCGTCTTCGACACGCGAATGCACGGCTTGGACGATGCCTATTGGCTGGAGGTCGACTATTACGACTTGCTGAAAGGCTATATTCAGCACAAGGGCGTCACGAACGACGTGAGCGTGGAGAACGCGCTCGCCGAGCTCGGAATCAGCGGCGACGACAATCAAGCCCACCGGGCGCTCGACGACGCCAGAATGACGGCGGAAATCTTCCGGGCGGTGTTCCCGCACCTGAACTTCGACCGCATTCAACGCTATGTCGACGTCTTCTCCAACGCCAAGGAGCGCAAGCTGGTGAAGAACGCGATCCGCATCATCGCCGCGCAGAAAGTGACGCCGACGTGGGCGCTCATCGTGGAGCATGTGCTGACCGGCAAGATCGCGACGGACGACGCGCGCAAAATGGCGGAGCTCGAAGCGGTGTTCGAGGCCGAAATGGCAAAGCCGCAGCGTAAGCCGAAGCCGGCGGCACCGCAGCCGGAACCGAAGCCGGACCCGCAGCCACAGACGCAGCAGGACGATTAAGCGATCCAAAATAAGGCGCGGGAAACCGGCATCGCCGCGCTAACGCCGAACAGGGATGGAGCCGAGAAACGGCTCCATCCCTTTTTCGTAAACTTTGATCGATGAGGCAGCGCTTCTTGCGCCGGTTCGGCTGCCGCTCCGCTGGGTGTATGCCGGACCTACTGCAGTTCTTGCTCCGAATTCGCTGCTTTTCCGCCAATGTATCGCAACCGGCGCGCCTCTTGCTCTAGCGAACTCGCTGCCACTGTCCTAGACCGATTTTCGATAATCGGACGGATACTTCCCGAACGTCTCCGTGAACAGCTTCGTGAAATGCCGCGTACTGAAGTACCCCACCGCTTCGGCGATTTGTTTGATCGACAGGCGGGTTCCGAGCAGCAGCTCCTCCGCCTTCCCCATCCGCAGCCGCGTTAAGTATTTCATGAACGTCATGCCGGTCTTCTTATGAAACAGCGTGCTCAGATAACTGGGCGTCACATTCAGCAGATCGGCGATTTGACCGATGGCGACTTCCTCGGCATAATGGCGGTCGATATATTGAAGCATCTGCGAGACGGCGTCGCTTTGCGCGATGTCCTTCGATTGGAGCTGGCGCAGCATCCGCTCGCCGTACGAGCGAAGCTCCTGCGCGACGGCATCCGCTCCGCTCCGATCGGAGAGCCGAATCCCCGGCGCGGCATGCCCGATGTACAGGAACAACGAACGCCTCTCGCCTTCCGTCGCCGTTCGCTCCCAGTTCTTGATAGCCGCCTCCAGCTCCAAGGCCGTATTCTGAAAGTTTAAATACCGCCCCTCGTGCAAATATTCGAACGCTGCCGTAAGCTTCCGGCCCAGGGTCAGCAGCTCCTGCCTGCCCGCCAAAGACTGCAGGCCGCCATACTCGATCACGCCGCCGAATCCGCAGAAGAACCGCAGCTCGCGCAGCTGCTGCAGCCCCGCCAGCCGCGCATTAAGCTCCTTGAATCCGCGGCATTCCCCCGTTGCGAGCACGGTGACCGATTCCTCCTGCGAGCTTGCTTTCCGGGCTTCCCGCAGCACGTCTTCGAAGAAGCCGGCAACCTGCCGCCTCCCCTCGCAGCCGATGCTGACGTTCCATGCTCCGACCGCGGCCAACTCGCCTCCCGGCAGCGTGACGATCGCCAGATGGATGCCGCAGTTCAGATGCCTGTCGGTGCATGCCGTCAACTGCCGGTAGAATGCGGCATGCGCCTCGGCACGCGCCGGTCCTCCCGCCGGCCGGTCCTGCTCGAAGACAGCCCCCATGAAGCTGCCCTGGTGGAATACGCCTTCCCGATCCTCCTGACGAACCGCAATCAAACCATGCAGCAGCGCCGTTAAATTGCTGCCGAACCGCTCGTTGTGAAGCAGGAGCATCTCTCTGCTATCCTTGTAGGTCGCATAGAGCGCTCGTTCCAACTCGTCGGGACTGACCGGCTTGAGCAAATATTCCGACGCGCCGAGCTTCACGGCTTCCTGCGCATACTGAAAATCGGAATATCCGGTCAGGATCAACCATTTCGTCATCGGCGACAAGACCTTGCCCCGCCGGATCGCTTCCAGCCCGTTCAGGCCCGGCATATGGATGTCGACGATGGCTACGTTCGGCTGCTGTTCCACGAGAAGCTCGAGCAAGTCTTCGCCGTTCGTTGCTTCGCCCGCGACCGTCCATGCCGCGTCCATCTCGCTGACCATGCTGCGAATCGCGTACCGGACTAAATTTTCGTCATCGGCTATGACCAGCTTCATGCGAGATCCACATCCTTCAACGGAATTTGTATGACGGCCTCCGTCCCTTGTCCCGGCACCGAGCGCATCGAAAAGGACGCATGCTCGAAGGCCAGCTTCAGCCGTTCGCGAACGTTCGTCACGCCTACGCCGCTGCGGCCGGTTCCGGGATCGAAGCCGATGCCGTTGTCCGATACCGTGATGATCAGGCGATCGTCATCCCTTCCAAAATCATTCGAGCGCGCGACATGCGCTTCAATGCGCAGCAGGCAGGACGACTTGCAAGGCTCGATGCCATGAATGACCGCGTTCTCGACGAGCGGCTGAAGCAGCAGCTTCGGTATGAGCATGGGATAAACTTCCGGGGAGAAATCGATCTCGAATTCCATTTTGTCCGTGAACCGCAGCTGCTGCAGCTCGCAGTATTTCTCCACGAACTCCATCTCGTCCTTCAGGCTGGCGCGTTCGTTCTTGTCCAGCGTATAACGGAGCATGCCGCCGAGAGACAGGATCGCCCGTTCCAGCAGCGCGCTCTGGCCCGACCGGTTCAAGCCGATGAAGCCGTTCAGCGTGTTGTACAAAAAATGCGGCTGAATCTGCGATTGCAGCGCGTGATACTCCGCGTTCCGCTGTCCGAGCACCGCGCGGTACTCGCGATCGATCAGCTCGCCGAGCCGGCTGATCATCGTATTCAAGCTCGTTCCCAGCTGCGCGACCTCGTCGTTTCCCTTTACGGGGTAGAACGCCCCCATATCGCCTCGCTGCACCCGCTTCATCGTTTGGATCATCCGCTTGAACGGCGTGACCATCCAATGGGAGACGGTCGTGTACAGAATGAGCGCGACGACCAGGCCGCCTGCGGCAAACCAGATTCCGATGTCATAGACGCGATCGAGCTGCCGGCGCACGGCCGTTTCCGGGAACATGACATAGATGCCCCACTGCGATCTCGCGATCGTTTTGCTCACGACATGATAGTCGTCTCCGGGCGCATGGACGTAACCGGCACCCGAAGCTAATTGCGCGCGAAGCCCGCTCACGGCGGGACCGCTCGCATAGATCAGCTTTCCGTTATCGTCCAATATCGCGGCCAATGCGCCATTAGATAGACCGATCCCGTCGATCATGCGCTCGATGGCGACCGTGTCCGCATCCGCCATGATGACGCCGAGCGGGCGCCTCGAATCGGGGTCCTTGATGAGCCGGGCGACGGAGAAGACGTTCGCCCGCGCGCCGTTCAAGTAGTTCTGGTCGTGCACGCTAATGAACGCCACGTCGCCGTCCGCTCGCAAGGCCTTAATGTACCAGTCCTGCTTCGTGAACGGAAAGCGATCCACCGCCCCGGTCAAGTTGCTGGACGAAGAGACGTAGACGGAGCCGTCCATCGGCAGCAGGATCGTGCCCAGAATATCTTTGCGGGTATTCCGCAGCGCGTTCGGAAGCGTGGTCGACAAGGTCTGCCCCGCCTCGAATTGCTCGAAAGGCGTCAAGAGGTTCCAGCCGTAGGTGGATTTCAGCTTCATGGCGCGCATGACGTCGTCATAGAAATACGGGGTGACCGTCATTCGGTCGAGGTCGTCGAGATAGGTCTCGATATGCGACGTAAGAGCAGCTAAAGTCCCCGCCATTAGCGAGGACTGCTGCTCTTTGATGGATTTGACGTAATAGGCGGGGAGCTCCACGACGATGAGAACAATCGGAAGAATGATGGTGAGAAGAAACAGCAGCGTCAGCTTGAGCCGAATGGATTGTCTCATGGATCACTTCCCTATCCTTTGATGGCGCCGGAGGCAAGACCGGAGATGAAGTACCGCTGCAGGAACAAGTACAGGACGATCATCGGCAGCGCGCCCATGAGCGAGCCCGCGGCCACCCATCCGATATTGCTGTTGTATTGGCCGAAGAACGAGGCGAGCGCGACCGTGATCGTCCGCGTATGCGGATGCTGCAGGAAGAAGACCGAGAATTGATAATCGTTCCATACGGCGACGCCGGTCAAGATGATGACCGTTGCCGTAATCGGCTTCAAGAGCGGCAGCAAGATCCGATAAAACAGCTCGAACCGTCCGGCGCCGTCGATCATCGCGGCCTCGTCGAGCTCCCGCGGGATCGTGCTGATGAAGCCGGTGTACAGGAAGATGGTCATCGGCAGGTTGAACGTCACGAACAAGAGAATAATGCCCCAGTATTGATTCATGCCGCCGATGTCGACCATGAATTTATAGAGCGGCACGAGAATCGTGAGCGGCGGCACGATCAGCGCGGACACGAACACCGCGTAGACGAATTGGTTCCAGCGCGTCTGGTAGCGGGCGAGCGGATACGCGGCGATGGAACCGATGATGATGATCAGCACGACGGAGACCGCCGTTACGATGAGGTTGCTGCGGAACGCCGACATCATGTTCGCTTCGCGCCAGGCGCTGGAGAAATTGTCGAGGAACAGATACCCCGGCATGACCCATTTGGAGCTCAAGTCATCCGCCGCTTTGAACGAAGTCGTCAGCAGAATATAAAATGGGAGGATATGGATCAGGCAAATAACGAGCGACAAGGAGGTCAGCCACGCCGACCGTTTATTTCTCATTACGCGTGAACCTCCCTTCTGCGCAGCAAGTACAAGGCGAAGATGCTGACGACGGAAATCATGACGAACATCAGAATGCCGATCGTGGCCGCATAGCCCGCGTCTTCCCTGCCGAAATACAGCAGGTACATGATGGACGACATGGAGGCCGAAGCATAGCCGGGGCCGCTGTTCGTCATCGCGACGATGACGTCGAACAGCTTCAGGCCGCCGATCAGATTCAGCACCATGCTGACCGTGAGCGACGGGGCGATGAGCGGCCACGTTATATGCCGGAACCTGCTGAGGGCCGTGGCGCCGTCGATCGTCGCCGCTTCGTAATAATCCTTCGGAATCGTCTGCAGGCCGGCCAGGAACAGCACCATCGCGATACCGAGGTATTGGTACGTATTGACGAAGGTGATGATCCAGCTGTTCCAATCCTTGTCTCCAAGCAGATTGGACGGTTCGTCCTGGAACAGCAGCAGGATATCGTTAATGGCGCCGCCGTCGTATTGGAAGAAGAAATACCAGATATACCCCATGATCAGCGAGCTGATGATGACGGGCAGGTAGATAACCGTTCGTACGACGCCGCGCGTTCGAATATTCATATTCAGGAACAGCGCGTAGGCCAGACCGATCAAATTCTGAAGGAAGGCGCTGCCTACGCCGTAGATAATCGTATTTCGAATGACGCGGCCCATGTCGGGGTCGTTGAAGAAGCGCTTATAATTCGAACCGCCGATCCATTTGTAATCCTGGTTGTAGCCGTCCCAGTTCGTGAACGAGATTTGGACGCCCTTGACGAACGGATAGAAAATGAACACCGCGAACAGCAGCAGCGCCGGTACATAGAGCAGATTGAGCCATGCGGTGCTGCGCTTCCGCTTCCGGGCAGGTCCCTGCAGCGGCGCGGCGGCGCGGTCCGTGCTGCGAACGATTGTCGTTGTTCTCGCCATGCGCTCTCCTCCCAGCCTAAGTTGGTATGACGGGACGGAAAGAGCGGCGCCCTTCCCGTCCCGGCCTGACTATTGATTGCGGAGACGGTCGTATTCCTGCTTCATCTTGTCGGAGAACTGCTCCGGCGAGACGTCGCCCGCGACGAGCGCCGTGCCCGTCTTGCACATGACGTCCCACATGCCGTTCGGCAGATAGACGCGGTCGAAGTAAGGGAATACGCGCACAGCGCTGAATTGCTCGTAATACTTCGTGAATTCATGCTCGGACGTAATGTCCTTGAGGCCGGGCGGCAGCTTCGTGGCATTGGCGATCTTGGACATGTTCTCTGGCTTGGAGAAGAACGCGATCAGCTTCTTCGACTCCTCCAGATGCTTGCCGTCCTTCCAGGCGCCCATCGTATAGCGTTCGCCGCCGGAGAACGTCTGCGAATCGCCGTCGACCATCGAGGTGAGCGGCATGATGCCGATCTTCACGTCCTTGTTCACCTTATACACTTCGTCCGCGAATGAGGGAGCGCCGAAGACGAAGGCGATCTTCCCTTGCGCGAAGCGCTGCGGCATATCGGTGTATTTCGCGGTCAGGACGTCTTTGTTGATGTAGCCCTTCTTCTGCATGTCGAGCAGCTTCTGGGCAAGCGGCGTCCATTTCTTCCAATCGAACGAGCCGTCCAGCAGCGTCGCCGCATCGTTCGCGGACGGACTGATGTATTGCGAGGTCGCGTATAGATCAAGGAAGCCGCCGATCATGCCGTTGTCGATGCCCGACATGAAGAAAGGCGTCACGTCCCCGTTGCTTTCCGTTTTCAATTTGTCGGCTGCTTCCATCAGTTCGGCGAACGTGGATGGCGGCGTAATGCCGTACTTCTCGAGCAGGCCGGCATTATAGGAGATTCCGTCCTTCGCCTCGCTGAGCACGAGCGCTTCGACTTTGCCGCTCTTGTTCGTGACCACGGGTTTAATCGTATCGGTCAGATTGGGCGCCCAAGTCTCGTCCTTCAGGTCAGCCAAATATTTGTCGTAACGGATGACGGCCCAGCCATGCGTGTCGAACACGTCGGGAAGATCGTTCGCGGCCATCTTGACCTTCAAAATATTCTCGTACTCCGCGCCGGGGAACTGGAATTCGACTTGAATGTTCGGATTTTCCTTCGTAAAGTCGGCGGCGATCGATTTCATCATATCCTGGTTCTTCAATTCTCCGATCGTGCTGTATACCGTAAGACGGACCTTCTCGCCGTTGTCCGGCTTGGGCGCATTTGCCGTATCGTCGGTCTTCGGCGCATTGCCGCTGCCGTCCTCGTTGGAAGCCGCATTGCCTCCGGAATTGTTGTTGGCGCTGCCTCCGGAACGCTCCGAGCAGCCGACAAGCGCTGTCGAGACGATGAGCGAAAGCGCGATCATGGTAAACCAAGACTTCCTCATCCCTGAAACCCTCCCCTTTTCGTTTGGATTGAATCGTTTGGATTGGAATGGCGTTTCCGATTCCATACCTTCATCCTAGCACTGCTGACAGCGCTTTCAAATGACCCGATTCTGCTCGACGCGCGCTCATTTCTTTACCCCATGCTCCCAATGATTCGTCCGAAGGGCGGCGTTTTCCTTCTCCGTTCAGCGCGCAATGGTTTCTTTAGGAAAACTTAAAGAGCCGCAGCGCGAAGGCTGCGGCCCCTATAGGAATCGCGAAGCGCCCATGCAGAGCTCCCTCGCGATCCGTTCCCAGATCGTATCGGTAATCATCCCGAGATTAGAGCCCCGTTCCGGATGAACGAAAGGATCTTCCTTGCGGAAATAATGCTTATGGCCGCCGATCATCGGAACCGGAATAATATGTTTCGGCGCGTATTTGGAACGGTTCCAGAACGGCAGTCCCCTGCGGCTGAGGCTGAATCCTCCCCAGCTTCCGAGGCTGGTTACGAAATCCGTGCAGTCGCCCTTCTCGTCGACCGAGACGACGAAATGCACTTTATCCGCATGCTGCCCGTGGATCGGCAGCTTCGGCGAACCGATCTGGATGACGCGCCAATCCGGGATGATGCCTCCCCTGCTGAGCATGACCGCCGCCTGATAGGCCGCTACGCCTCCGCCGCTGTGACCGATGAACAAGACCGGCCTGCCGGAAGACAGTTTCCGAATCTGCTTCGCGACCGTTTTCGCTCCGGATTGCGCGGATTTGGGCAGCCGCGATATATCCCTTCGCACCTTAAGGAGCTGCATATAAAAATTGCGCGTATGGTCGCCGTAAGGAAAAAGTTCGCGAATGCGCGGGAAGAAGCCGGATTCCGCATAGCGGCGCTGAAGCTCCTTCATGCATTCGGCGAAGATCGTGCGCGACGATCCGACGCCTGCCAACAAATAAATATCCCAATCGAATGTCCCTTCGGCTTCTGCCGCAGTGGCTGCTGTCAACTCGATCTGCATACGGCCAACACCGCCTTTCTTGCGCCGAATGCTCCGCCGGCGTCCCCCTCTGCTAGTATGCGGCAGAGAATGCGCCGACATTCACGTTTGCAAACGGTTGCTACATCGTATTCGCGATGCAGCGCGTCCGTTTACAATTTCTTCAAAATCGGGCCAAGCATTTGTTCGGATTAAGGCGAAAAACGGCTGCGTCTTCAATGCTAGTTCAGCGTCTTCTTCTTCGCGATTTCGCCTTTCAGCTCTTCGTCGATCGCCGCATATCTTGCGTCCGTTGGCTTAACCAGGCTCAATTCGCCGATGAGATAAGCAATTCGCGTCGTCACGAGCAGCAGTTCTTCTTCCCGCTGCCGCTTCTGCTCGCGTTTGCCCGCTTTCGACCCTTCTGCGTTCGCGGCATTCTCCTGCGGACGTGGACGATTAGCTCCGCCGTCGTCCTCATCTCCGTCTTTATGAACGACTTCGCGATCGTCATCATCGTTGTCTGCCGCCTGCTTCAACGCGTAATCCCGGAACCCGTTCTCCCAGCGGCGCACGGTACCGTCTTCGATGACGAGCAGCTTATCGCAGAGCTTCTCGATCAAGTACCGGTCATGCGACACGATAATCAGCGTCCCTGCGTACGATTCGAGCGTCTGCTCGAGCTGTTCGCGGCTGGCCAGGTCCAAATGATTCGTCGGTTCGTCCAGGATGAGCACGTCCTGCTCCTGCAGGATCAGCTGAGCCAGCTTGATTCGGGTTCGTTCGCCGAGACTCAGCTGCCGGATCGGCTTCCCGAGCATCGGCTCGTCGAAGCCCATGTTCGCAAGCAGCGTCCTGGCTTTGCCGATGTCGTCCCTCAGCTCGAACGTCAGCTGCAGCAGTTCCAGCGCGGATTGATCCTCCCGCAGATCCGATACGTCCTGCGTCAGATAAGCGATTCGCGCCGTCGGACTGATCCACAGTACGCCGTCATCCGCAGCTTGCCGATGCATGAGCATCTCGAGCAAGGTCGTCTTGCCTGCGCCGTTCGGCCCGATGAGCCCCACTTTCTCGCCCCGCTGGACGTAGAAGGAGCTGTCGCGGAACAGCTGCCTGGCTCCATATCGCTTGCCGATCCGGGAAGCTTCGACGATTCGGCGTCCCCGTTTGCCTGGATGATCCCAACCGAACGCGACCTTTGCCTCTTCCTTCGGCTTCTTCACGCCTTCGACGTCGATTTTCTCCAGCCGGTGGATGCGCGATTTGATTTGTTTATCCATGCTCTTGGCCTTGCTGCGGTAGAATTCCTTCATGCCCCCTTTCGTGGCGGCCGTCTTGATGGAATCCCGGTGAGCCTTGTCGGACCAATTCTTGAGCCGATTGATCTCGGCTTCGATCTTCCGCTCGTACTTATGCCGTTCCTCGTAATGGCGAAGCTGACTGGCGTAGCGGCGAGCTTTCTCCTCCCGGTAATACGTATAGTTGCCCGGGTAATCGACCGAGCTGCCGTCCTGAAGCTCGACGATCCGGTCAACCGCCTCATCCAGGAAATAGCGATCGTGGGAGATGATGATCGTCGTGCCTCCGAAGCTCCGAAGCTCGCCGATCAGCCAGTCGACGCCTTGATAATCCAGATGGTTCGTCGGTTCGTCGAGCAACAGGATATCCGGTTTCGACGCCCAGATATGCGCGATAGCGAGCTTCGTGCGCTCCCCGCCGCTGAGTCCCGCGAAGCGGGATTCTTCCCACTCCTTCACGCCCCGCAGGCCGAGACGGCTCGATACTTCCAGGAAACGCCGTTGATCTCCCTCCGATTGCTCCGACTTCATCAGGCCGCTAAAGGCATGCACGGAGTAAGAAGTCGATTGGCGCAGATATCCGATGCGAAGTCCCGCCGCATGATAAGTCAAGGCGCCGCCGTCCGGCTGCGCGGAACCGAAGATCAGCTCGGCGAGCGTCGTCTTGCCTGCGCCGTTCATGCCGACGAGGCCGATCCGTTCGCCACCGGCGATATCCATATTGATGTTCTCCAGAACGGTAAGATCGCCGAACTGTTTTTTCACGTTTCGTATCGTAAGCAATGTCATATTCATCACCACTCCAATTTGTAGTTAACTAATCGACAAGGGCGATGATAATCGAATACGATGCAGCGCATTGCCTGGCCGGGCGGCCGGTCGAAGATCGACCGTATGGTGATATCCTAACCGCGCAGCGCAGCAAAAAGAGCCGCAGGCAGTGCCCGCGGCTCGCAAATGAACGAAATTGGGTAGACGACAATACGACTGCTTCGACAAAACGACGGTTCGCCAATGAGTACGGCAAACAGCGGCTTAGCGAGCGAACGCTTCATAAGCGCTCTGGCAGCGGGAGTATTCTCATCCAGACACACGTAACCAATTCCGCTTCGCGCACAGGCAAAGCATCTCTGTTCGTCCTATTCGAAAATCATGAACGAAAGGGAATTAAGTCCACATGATGTCTAAATGGATACCTCCAATACTTTCAATTGGCCTCATTATAACACAGGGTCGCCTTGAAAAAGCAAGGGCCAATTGTCTCGATGTCGATTTCGAAGCCGATTCCGTTGCTGCAATCCTCGTCGCTGCAGCTGCGCCGGCGGCTGCAAATGCCGCATGGACAAGCATGCAAAAAAGCCCCATTCCGCGTTCGGAATAGGGCTCTTATGGCGTTTAATGGACCGTCATCCCCGATAGCGGAATCAGTCAACCCACTCATCGGTTCTTAGCTCTTATTCGACTTCCAATCCATTTTGCTGTTGTTCAGCAAATATTCGAAATCATTGTCCAGCCGCTTCTGTTCCGCCTTGCGGGCGTCCTCTTCCTGCTTCCGGAGGTCTTCCTTGCGCTTCTCTTCCGCGGATTTCAGATCCTGTGCCGCTGCTTTCAGCTTATCCAGCACGTCTGGACGCAGCAGATCCTTGAGCGTAGCCGCTTTCTCTTCCTTCGGCTGCGCGCTCGATGGAGCCGCCGCTCCGCGCTGTCTGTCTTTCTTTGCCATACGATCACCTCGATTAGAATGTCATCATTATAGCAAGCGCACCCCCGCGTGCCAAGCATGAGCCTCCGTCAACCGGATAATTCGGTCCGTTCGTCGATTTTCATCGTCTTCCAGATTAAGAACGAGATCAACCATGCGGCAACGAACAAGCCGACGAGAATATACCCGAGATCTCCCAGCTCTACCCCGTTCACCCACTGAATGGCTGGCCCTGTCCAATGCAGCCGCTCGGACATGATCTGGATCAGTTCCACGGCGCCGATCA
The DNA here is from genome assembly GCF_009909195.1 of Paenibacillus sacheonensis. GTDB lineage: Bacteria > Bacillota > Bacilli > Paenibacillales > Paenibacillaceae > Paenibacillus_Z > Paenibacillus_Z sacheonensis. The sequence continues at coordinate 283,147 of NZ_JAAAMU010000002.1, read as the reverse complement.
GCAGCGCGGAGACGACGGACACCGTCGTGACGGTGACGTTATAATACATTTTCCGGAGCGGCGTATGGAACGCCCATCGGTAGGCCTTCGTCATGAACATGCCATCGGCCGTATCGAGCAAGCTCATGCCTGCGGCGAACAGGAGCGGCAGCGAGAGAATGCCGAGAACCGATACCGAGCTCTTCGCGGCTCCGGCGGACAGCGCGAGAAGCCCGACCTCCGTTGCCGTGTCGAATCCGAGCCCGAAGAGGAAGCCGAGCGGATACACGTGCCAGCTGCGATTGATGAAGCGGAACAACGGCTTGAACAAGCGCGCGAACAAGCCTCTCGCTTCCAGCAGCCGATCCAGCTCTTCGTCGCTGTGCCCTCCTGCCCGCATCCGTCGGAAGATTTGGAACAGATTGACGAGAATGATCAAATTCAAGATGCCGATCAAGATCAAAAAGACGCCGGATACCGAAGTGCCGATCAGACTGCCGGTTTCCTGCAGCGCGGGCATCTCGGTTTGGATCCATTTCACGGAGCAGGCGATGGCGAGCACCATCAGAAAGACGACGGAAGAATGGCCGAGCGAGAAATAGAAACCGACGCCGAGCGGACTGCGCTTCTGCTGCACGAGCTTGCGCACCGTATTGTCGATGGCTGCGATATGGTCCACGTCGAAGGCATGCCGCATGCCAAGCGTATACGCCAGCACGCCCAAGCTCCAGAAGGCCATGTCGTTCCTGGCAGCGGCAATAAGGCCGATTAAGCCCAGTACGTGAAGGAGGAGCACGACGATTACATATCCCGACCAAGATTTCCTGCTTGTCCACAGCTGTCTGAGCATGGCAGTCCCCTACTTTCCGTGTTATATAAGCTAACATATGCCAGTTCATTATATAAGCAACGTTTGGAAAAAGCTAGACGTGATGTCCAATCCGCGGATTCGCAGTGCCCCCTCACCATGTAAAAAAGCCGCCTGTTCAAGGCGGCCTTCATGCATAAAGAATTGCGTTCGCGTCGTGCGACTCGGCTTCGCCAGCAAATGGCGGCGGATCGCGCAGCGTCGACCGTTCAGGCCCTTTCGCCTTACAGCCGCGTATCGCTTATGCCGCCTGCCAGCAGCTGGCGCTTCGTCCATTCGTTCGCTACTGCCGGGTCCCTATCCTGCCGTAATTGCGCATATAATCGCTTGCGAAGCTCTTTCGTTCGTTCCGCGTGCTCCGGCTGTCCGATCAAATTGTCCAGCTCGGCAGGATCGTTCTCCATATCGTACAGCTCGTCCAGATCCGTTAGATTCCACACGTATTTCCAAGCCGACGTGCGAATCATGCGCTGCGTGAACAAGCCGAATTGCTGGCCGTTGTACGAAGCAACGACAGAATCGCGCCACTCCGCTTCGTCATCCGGAGTCTTCGCAGCGCCGTCAAGCAGCGGAAGCAGCGACTTTCCGTGAAACCGATCTGCATTGGCTTCGATCCCGGCCAGTTCAAGGACGGTCGGACCCATATCCAGCAAATTGTAGACCATTTGCGAGGATACCGCGCCAGCTGCCTTCCGCATATGCTCCGGCAATCGAATCATGAGCGGCACATGCACCACATCGTCGTAGAGAATATAGTGCTTATCCATCATCCGATGGGAGCCGCACATATCGCCATGGTCCGCCGTGAAGATAACGACCGTATCCGCTGCGGCTCCGGTCCTCTCCAGCGCTTCCAGCACCCGGCCGATCGCTTCGTCCAGCTGGCTGATGATGCCGTAGTAGCGGGCGACGACAGGCGCCCAGTCCTTCCACCCGTAGTCCTGAATGCCCCAGCTGTACAGCTGCTGCTGCTGGATATACGGCTTGTTCCGGAACGTCTCGCGGAAGCCGTCCCATTCCGGGACTTCCGCAGGATCGTACATATCCGCGAAGCGTCCCGCCGGCCGGCACGGCAGATGCGGCTCCGAGAAATGCAGCGCCATATGCCAAGGTCCCCCGCCGGCATTCAGCTTCTCCATCGACTCGATCGCGCGCGCGGCAAACCAATGCGTCTCCGAATCTTCCACCGGTATCGGATTCCTCTCGCCCATGAAGCCGTTCGTATACGCGACCTCCGGGTAACGGCTCTTCCGGAATGCCGAATAGTCTCCTTCGCCGATATACGATTCGAAGCCGAATGCGGTCGGGTCATGCTCCGGATTAACGCCCCATTTGCCGAGGAAGGCGGATTTGTAACCATGCTGCGCGAGCTCCGTCGTCCATGTGTACTTGTCCGGCGTCAGGTAACCGACCGGCAGGAACGCGTTATAATTCCACAGCGCCCCGAACGTCTCCGGCCGCTGGCCGTGCAGCAGCGACTGCCTTGCCGGACAGCAGACCGGAATATGAGAATAGGCTTGCGAGAACAAGAAACCTTGTTCCGCAAGCCGGTCCAGATGAGGCGTATGCACGGGATATTTGCCGCTGCTGCCGATACAGTCGTAGCGCAGCTGATCGGCGGTGATGAGCAGGATATTGGGCTTTCGATCGCTCACTGACACAGGTCCCCTTTCTTTAGCCCGTTGAACGGAATTGGCTGGGCGAGCACCCGACATGGCGCACGAACAGGCGATTGAAGAACGACTGATCCTCGTAACCGACCATCGTGGCCACGACGATCACCTTCTCGTCCGTCTCCAGCAGCAGATGCTTCGCCCGCTCGATGCGCACTTCGTGGAGCGCCTCGAAGACGCTGCGGTCGTATTCTTCGCGCATGAGGCGATTGAGCTGCCGGATGCTGGAGTTGAACAGCGTCGACAACGATTGCAGCGTGATCTTCTTCTCGTAATTCCGCTCCAGGTAGCCGTAAATCCGCCTAGCCGTCAGCTCGCGGTCCAACTGCCGCGGCGAAGGATGCGAACGCTGCTGCTGCATGAGCGTGTAGTAACGCGAGAGCAGGATGAGCAGCTCGATGAGCTGCAGCCGAATAATCGTCTTATGCCCGGACGGGCGGACATTGATCTCGCGAATCATGCTCTCGAGCAGCGTCAGCACATGCGATGCGTCCTGTCCATGCAGATTCAAATGGTGATTGAACCGCATGTCATGCGTCAGGAAAGGATGCACGTAGAAGTAATCCATCGAATCCGTGATTTCCAGCTCGGCCAGCAGCGCGTCCGGGATGAACGAAGGCATGAACAAGCAGTTGACGATCTCCATCTGACCGCCCGGCTCCACCTCGTACGCATGCGTCTCCCCCGGGTTGATGATGAAGACGTCGCCGGCTTGAAGCTCGTAGCGCGACCCTTGGAACAGATGGTAGCCGCTGCCTCGAACGACGTAGACCAGCTCCACGAATTCATGGCCGTGCTCGTTGATGTTGCCTTGGCTCGTGCGGGTAATCCAGAACGGAAATTCCGATTTCATGTAATTGTTGCTGGTCAGAATGTCTCTCATGCGCGTCCACCCCTGATTTGAATCTGACTAGCGGTACCGCCTCCAACGCGAATTTCGGTTAATGACTTTGTACATCCGATGTGGCCTTGTCGAAAATCTTGCGGTCCGGATTGCGCTGCCACTGCTCCCACGTGAGTCCTGCAGCGTTCAATATCTGTTCGATGCGCCTGCGGAACGGCAAGCCCCTGCGGGCCAGCTGCTCCTTCATCGGATCGGGATCGCCGTCCAGCTTCTCCGCCACGAACGCGTTCAATTGGCCTTCCAGCGCATCCGCGATATCCGGCCGCAACTCGGCCAGGTTGACCGTTTCGAGCGGATCCGAGGCCAGATCGTACAGTTCGCGGGGCGGTCTGCGGAACGGACCGGAATCGTACGTGACGATCAGCTTGTAGCGATCGTTCCGTATGGCGCGCGCGGCCTGCCAGGCGCATTCGCTCAAGTAAAGCGTCTCCCGGGTGCCGTCGGCCCGACCCTCGATCGCTTTCCATAAGCTTCGGCCATCCAAGCCTGCCGGATCGGCAAGCTTGCCGGTCGCGATTCCATCCGGCGCTTCGCGTCTGACGGCTTCGAGCAGCGTCGGCAGGATATCGGCCTGCTGAACCAGTCCCGGTACTCTTCTTCCGGCAGGCAGGCGCCCAGGCCACCGCAGGATAAGCGGCACATGGACCGTCGGCTCGTATAGACCGCAGTGATCCCAGTAAATGTCATGCTCCGTCAGGCTCTCGCCATGATCGCCGAACAGCACAAGAAGCGTCTCTTCCTGGATGCCCAGCTTCGCCAAATGATCGTCGAGCTCCTTCAAGCGATCGTCCAAATAACGAATCTCGGCATCGTAAAGCGCATCGTAATAGTCCGTGTCGGTCACCTGGCCGACCAGATCGTAATGATGGTGCTTGAAGAACGGATACGCCGTATGGTTATAAGCCGGCTCCATGCTCTTGTTCGCAGGGTCGAACGGATCTTTCGCCGCATCGTAAAATTCGGGAACGTACGAGTCCGGCGGCAAATACGGCGTATGCGCATCCCAGTAATGCAGGAACAGGAAGAACGATTCGTCCTTATGCTGTTCGATCCAGGGAAACGCCATGTCGTTGATCTTGCTGCCGTCGATCCAGCGGTTGCCGCCGACGGTGTTGAGGTAATAGTTATACCCGCGCGCGAACCATTCCTTGAGCTGGTAGAGATTGTCGACCGCTCCCGTCGTGAACCCCGCGCTGCGCAGCAGGTTCGGCAGCCATTCCACCGATTTCGGCAGGTTCGTCAAATCGGAGCCGTGGGAGACGACGCCCGTGGTGAGACCGATTTTGCCCGTGAAGACGCCCGTGTGGGCTACCTCCGTCGGAATGTCCGCCGCGTAGGCGCGCTCGAACAGCACGCCGTCCCGCGCGATCTGGTCCATATGCGGACTGGTCCGCTTCCCGTATCCGTAACCGCTTAGCCTGGATGCCCGGAGCGTATCGAGCGAGATCAGAATGATTTTCATCCTAGATCGCATCCTTCCCGGGCATATGGTGGAAGCGGTGGATCTTCTGGTCCAGGTACGTCAAGACGGCCTGCACGTTCTCTTCAAGCGAAGCGGCGGCCGAATCCAGCGTGACCGCCGGCTGCAGCGGTTCCTCGTACGGATCCGAGATGCCGGTGAAATTTTTGATCTCCCCGGATCGCGCTTTCGCGTACAAGCCTTTGACATCCCTCATCTCGCATACATGCAGCGGACAATGGACGAAAATTTCAACGCAGCCCGGAATTTGTTGTTTCGCATATTCCCGCATTGCCCGGTACGGACTAATGGCTGAGATCAGCACGTCGACGCCGTTGCGTGACAGCAGATTGGCGATATAGGCAATCCGTCTCACGTTCTCGAAACGGTCTTCCATGCTGAAGCCGAGCCCTTTGCAGATGACGGTCCGCAGCTCGTCGCCGTCAAGAAGTTCCACGCGGCGCCCTCGCTCGCGCAGCTTCTGAAGGACGGCAGTCGCCGTCGTCGTCTTGCCGGCGCCCGACAAGCCGGTGAACCAAAGTACCGAGCCCTGACTGTTGTTCATTATGATTTCTCCTCCATCTCCCGCAGCATCCCTACGAAGGGACTGTAACCGGAGCTCCCCCGGACCGATGCGACTGAATGGCCGCCTCGATCACTTCCTGGGCTGCCAGCGCGTCCGCTCCCGATGCGGTAATCTCTTCTGGTTTCACGCCGTTTTTGAGCTCTTCGATAAATTTGCCGATCCGCTGCCCGAACGTATCGTCGAACCCGTTCATCCCTCCGAAGATCGAATTGCGCACGACCGTAAGCTCGTCGGAGTGATGCGGATAATACGTCATGTTCTCATATACATTATCTACGACGAGCCGGCCTTGATGTCCTGCGACCTCGCAATATTCGATGGGATGACGCATCGACATATCGTAGCTGCCGGTCAGATGGCCGACCGCGCCGGATGCGAATTCCATGTTAACCGATACCGTCGACCATGACGTACGGCCGGGCCCTTTGGTCATGAACGCCTGCACCCGTTTGATGTCGCCCGCGAAATACCGCATGACGTCAATGGAATGCGGATGCAGCGCGCGCATATGCAGCCATTCCGTATCCTCCTGCGGATTCTGGATCGTGAGCCGCATATTGAGGAAGAGCAGATCGCCGAGCTTGCCACCGTCGACAAGCTCCTTCGCCCGGTACGCCGCAGGCGTAAACCTGTGGTTGAGGTTGCAGGCAAGCACAAGGTTCTTCTCCCGCGCGAACGCAACCATCCGCCGCGCTTCCTCGATGTTGTTCGAGATCGGCTTCTCGACGAATACCGCCTTGCCCGCTTCCAGCGCGATCATGACCGGCTCGTAGTGATGGCTGCCCTTCTCAACGCCGGCCGTCGCCACGATGACCGCATCGACGTTCTCGCTGGCCAGCAGCTCCCGCAGATCCGCGTAAGCGGGGACGCCGTGCAGGCGCCCCGCCGCTTCCGCCCGCTCGGGCATCAGATCGCATACCGCGACAAGCTCCGTGTCGGGATTGCGTTTATAAGCCAGGCAGTGAATCTTGCCGATATTGTTGACGCCGACGACCGCAACCCTAATCATTGCCGACCGTTTCTTTCTCTTGCTCCGCTTCCTGCTCCTTCGCTTTGTCCTTCGCCTGCAGCGAGCGGGCGTTGACGATGGAACCGATATAAAGCGAATTATAAGCATCCTCCGACGATTCGAAGAATCGGTTCTGGCCGTTCCAGTTCGTGTTCGTATAGATCGGATTCGTCCGGTTCACTTGGCCTTCGCGCTTGGCGATGTAGTCCAGCATGCGGCCGCGCAGCAATTCCACGACGCCCGGCTCTTGCTCGGCCAAGTTGACGTTCTCTTCCGGATCGCGGATCAAGTTGTACAGCTCGATCTCCGGCTTGCCGTGGAAATCCGGCTCCAGCGCGACGATGAGCTTCCACTCCGGCGTGCGCCAGCCATGCTTGCGCATCCAGGTGCATTCCGTGATGTACAGCTCGGTCTTCTCATCCGACGGTTGGGATTGACCGTTCATGAACGGCACCAGATTGCGTCCGTCGAACGATTGGCCGTTGTCGATATCCAGCAGGCTGAGCACGGTCGGCATGATGTCGGCGATGACGCTGACGCTCTCGACGCGCTTGCCGGCAGGGACGCGGCCCGGGAATTTGAAGATCAGCGGCACGACGAGCGTATTGTCGTACAGGCCGTGGTGATCGAAGAAGCAATCATGCTCGTAGAGCGTCTCGCCGTGATCCGCCGTGATGACGATCAGCGTCTCGTCCTCGATGCCCATGTCCGCCAGCTTGGTGAAGATCGTCTGCATGCAGATGTCCATATACGCCACGGAGCCGTCGTACTGCGCGGTCACGTATTCTTGGTCGGTTACTTCTTCCCCGATCCAGGACTTCAAGAAATCGCCGAACGGCCTGAAATTATAGACCGGCTCCATCGATGTATTGGACGGATCCTTCTCGTCCTTGCCGTAGAACATCCGGTCGAAAGGCTGCGGAGGCAAGTACGGCGAATGCGGGTCCATATGGCGCAGGAACAGGAAGAACGGCTTATCGTCCGCGGCGAGCCTCTCCAGCTCGGGAACGGCAACGTCGTTCAAATTCTCCGCTTTCGGCGTTCTGCCCGTCTTCTCGTCCGGCAGCCACGATTCGAAATTCAGATACGTCTGGAAGCCGCGGGACGACGGGTTGCCCGTGAAGCCCACGCAAGTCGTGTTATAGCCGTTTTCCTCGAGCACTTCGGGCAGCGTCTTCACGTGGCTGCCGAGCGGACCTTCGTGGCGCAGCGCCACGACATCGGTTCCGAACACGTCATGGCCGGTCAGCATGGACGCGTACGCGGGCGTCGTCGGAATGCTCGGGCTGAAATGCTGTTCGAACAGCACGCCTTCGGAGGCGAGTCGATCGATATAAGGCGTCGTCAGCTTGCCGTAGCCGTAACCGCTCATATGGTCGCGGCGCAGGCTGTCGATGCCGAACAAAATCAAATTCGGTTTTTTGGCGGACATGGAAGTTCCTCCTTGGCGGCGATTAGCGCGCTCCTAATTTTTTGAGGCAGGCGTTGAGGTAACCGTAGGACTCGGCCGCGACGGCGGTAACTTGCTCGATGCCGTGCTCCGGCGATGCGCCGATCACTTCCAGCACGACGGGACCGTCGTATCCGCCTTCCACCATGGCGGCACAGTAGCCGAACAGATCGATGTCGCCGCGTCCGCACGCTTGAAGCTCGATCGGTCCCGGACCTTGCGCACGGCCTTTGCAATCGCGAATATGGATATGCTTGACGCGGCTGAGCACGGCCGGCAGCGCTTCTTCCGCATTCTCGCCGGAGCGGTGAACGTGGCTCGGATCCATGTCGATGCCGAACGCAGGCGATGCGATCTTATCCATCGCGGCAAGCGTCGTGGGCGTATTGTAAATCGCGTTGCCGACATGCGCTTTCACGCACAGCGTCACGCCGTACGAAGCCGCGATGTCGGACAAACGGGCAAGCTCCGAGATCGAACGCTCCAAATCTTCTTCGACGCCCGACTTGCCGCCGGGGCCGACGTTGATGACCGGAATGCCGATCGCCGCGGCAGCTTGGAAGGCCGGTATCAAACGCTCGTCGGCGAGCGAAGCGACTTCCATGGAGAGAAATTTCAAGCCATGCTCCTTCGCGATCGCCTGCAGTTCTTCCTTCTGCTCCTCCCAGCGGGCGAGATCCAAATGCTCGCACATGCCTTGGATGGCGGAGATTTCGACGCCGTCGAAACCGCAGGCCGCGATAAGGCGGGCCGCTTGGGCAAAATCGTAGTTCTTGAACAAGACCGAGTTAACGCCTAATGATATCATGAATGATAAACCTCCTATAAGTGGGGGAAAAGTAGAAAGCAAGCAGTTCGGCAAGGCCGCTCAGGCGAAGCAAGGCGCGTATTATAGCAGGGCTGCGACTTGCTCCGCGCATGTGATATTGGCAAATTCGCTTGTCAGCTCAGAGCTAACTCATGACGGCTTGTTATCTCATGGTCATAGGATCGCCGTGAAGCGGAGGCAGCGGATTCGGGCGAACCAGCTCCCCGCCGCGTTCGTACGATTCGATGACCGCGAACGTGTACTCCAGAACGGCAAGCGCATCGCGGCCGTTGGCGCGCAGCTGCTCGAACGGCACTTTCGCGGATACGTCTTCCAGGAACGCGTGAAGGCGATTGTTGAACGTGCGGTCGAAGTTCGTCGTGCCATAGTCCGTGACTTCCGGCACGATCGGCGTGCTGATCGCCGGCACGCCTTTCTCCGCTTTCCAGTACGACACTTTCTCCACGCAGTTCTCGATGCAGAACGTGCCCTTGGAGCCCGCCATCTCGAGGCTCCACCAGCCGCCGAGGCCGTATACGGCATCGCCGCGCTGGCTCAGCAGGTAACCGACACCGCCATTGGCGAAACGCATGTGGATGCTGTTGATCGAGGCCATCACGTCGCCCGCGTTGCGGCGGAAGCCCGGACGGTCGGAGAACGTTTGGATATGCGTGATGTCGCCGCAGAAGTGGCGCATGACGCTGAACGGATGCGTCAGGAAGGCTTTCATATGGAAGTATGGATGGCCTTTCACTTTCGGGCTGCCGGCCAAGCCGTAGTTCGCCTCGCCGCCGTTAAAGCCCATCTTGGCCAAACAGTACACCAGCTCGCCGATCTCGCCGTTGTCGACGTACTGCTTCGCTTTCGCCGCCGGCTCGGTGAAATAATGGTTCAGGTTGCAGCCGAGGTACACTTTCTTCTTCTCGGCGAAAGCGACCAGCTCTCTCGCTTCGCGGATGTCATGGCAGAGCGGCTTCTCGACGAGCACGTGCTTGCCGTAGCTGATGGCTTCCATTGCCGGCTCGAAATGCCAGCTGCCGTTATCGATTCCGCCCGTCGTGATATCGATGACTTCGATGTCGGGCTCGTTCTCGATCATGTCTTTCAGGCTGTAATACGCCTTCACGCCGTATTTCTCCGCGGTCGCGTCCGCGCGTTCCTTGACGACGTCGCAAACGGCGACCAAATCCGCCAATTCTTCTTCCTGATAGCAGGCTGCATGCAAATTCCCGATTCCGTTCAAACCGACCAACCCGATCTTTACTGCCACGAGTATCACTCCCGAATACGTATTTTGGCGAAGCTATGTGGATCTAGCGGTTATTCAAACCCCATCTCGACTAGACGTCGTTGACGGCTGGATCGTTCAGCGACACGCGCCGGCCTTCCCTCGACGAAACGTAGGTTGCCAGCACCATGCGCAGCGATGTACGTCCTTCCTCCGCCGTAGCGAGCGGCTCGCGTTCTCCTCGCAGGAAGGCAGCCAGCGGCACGGCCAGTCCGCGAATCCGCTCGTAATGGTTCGGCGGAGACGCGATATCGCTGTCCACCCAGGCATTCGCCGCCGCGTCAAACCGGCGAAGACCCGCGCCGGCGTCCGGCCTTGGCGCGTTCGCGCTCGGAGCGTCGCCGTAATTCTGAACGATCGTTCCGCGCTCTCCGATGATTTCCGTCGTGTTCTGAATCGCGTGGCAAGTGAAGGAGCAGCTCACCTCGGCGATCGGTCCAGCCGCATATCTATAAATCGCAATGCCGTTATCGTTGGGAATACGCGGATTGAAGAGCGATGCAAGCTCCGCGGTTACGCTCTCCGGCTCTCCCAGCAGCCAATGGATAAAATCGGCGGGATGCGAGCTGTCGTCCGCCCAAATATCCCGGTTGCTGGCCGGATCGACGTGCCAGGTGTTCGCGAAGTCGGCATTCAGCCCGGCGTTCAAGCCGTGGCGCCGCCGAACCATGAACACTTGGCCAAGCTCGCCGCCCTGCAGCCATGCTTTCATTTGAACGTTCTGCGGGTCGACCCGCATCTGCCAGGCGAGCGTGAACGGCACGCCGTGCCGCTCGACGGCGGCGACGATCTTGTCCGCTTCGGCCATGGTCAGCGCAATCGGCTTCTGCAGGATGATCGCCTTGCCGGCCGCTGCCGCGAGCTGTACCAGGTCTGCATGCCTTGACGTTTCCGAGGCGATGACGACGGCCTGCACGTCTTCCCGCGCGAGCAGCGTCTCCGCGCTGTCGCAGCCTTCTAACCCGTAAGCATTGACGGCAGCTTCAAGCCTTTCCGGAGCGTGATCCCAGCCTGCGACGACGCGCACGCCCAGATCCGCCTGCTTCCATTCCTCGCAATAGGCGTTGACATGGCCATGAGCAAAGCCCAAAATTCCAACGCCGATCGTATCGTTCATATTCAGCCTCCACCATCAATTTTGGCTTACAAGAGATGAAACGGATGTCATTTCATGGCTGCAGTGAACGTTTCATCCATGAGAAAACGCTTACTATCCCCATCATAGCCGTCAAAACGCTTCGTTTCATGGCTGATCGGGACAAAGGATTCTCCGATTTGGACCGTTTTGGCGGTTTTGGCTCCCAATTGCATGCCGTCTCCATGTCCTAGGGCAGTCTAAGGAGGCCTGCATCGATCGCATGCGGGTTAATTTAGGCAGCGTAAGGAGGGATCGACATGGGGCGCCATGAGAATCAAGGGATTCCCGGAAAGATGAAGGGCATGCGGGCAAAGGACAGTCAAGCTGAGAACGACGTCGCAGCCTCCACGGACCGTAATCGCAATCAGAAAGGCCATGTGCCGAATAGTCCGTCGACTGGCTAGCATCCGGCTCTTGGCACGCAGAAAAGGCCGCCACCCCCTTCTCACGGATGGGGATGACGGCCTTTCTTCTATCTTGCGTTATCGTTATGGCGATGATTGAGGCAGCTATGCTGATGCTGCGCGGTTACCTGAAGTCCGGCGGCGTCCGGCGCGCGGAATTCGTCAGGATTGCGGCTTCGATGACGGCTTTCCTCACGAGCGTAACGACCTTCTCGTTAAAAATGCTCGGGATGATGTACAGCTCATTGAGTTCGTCGGGCGTTACGACGGAGGCGATGGCGCGCGCGGCCGCAAGCTTCATCGGCTCGTTGATATGCCTGGCGCGGCAGTCCAACGCCCCTCGGAACAACCCCGGAAAGACGAGCACGTTGTTGATTTGATTCGGGTAATCGCTCCTCCCCGTCGCGAAGACGGCCACATGCGGCAGCGCTTCCTCCGGCGAAATCTCCGGCTCGGGATTCGCCATGGCGAACACGATCGCGCCGGGCTTCATCCTTTTGACGTCCTCTTCGTTCAGCACGCGCGCCCGCGAGACGCCGATGAAGACGTCGGCGTCCGCGATGAGTTCCTTGAGCGTCCCGGCGTTGGCTTCGACCTGCGGCTGTTCCGCCAGCCACTGCCACATCGGATACGGGTACGATTGACCGCGCACGAGGGCTCCCTCCCGATCGATCGGGACGAGATGCCTTACGCCGGCGCCGAGCAGCATTTTGCAGATCGACACGCCTGCCGCCCCGATGCCGTTCACGACGACGCGAATGTTCTCCATCCGCTTGCCGACGACCTTGAGTGCGTTGATCAGGCCGGCGATCGTGACGACCGCGGTGCCGTGCTGATCGTCGTGGAAGACGGGGATGTCCAATTCGGCCGCCAGCCGCCGTTCGATCTCGAAGCAGCGCGGAGAGCCGATATCCTCTAAATTAATGCCGCCAAAAATCGGGCTGATCGTCTTGATCGTCCGGATGATCTCTTCCGTGTCCTTCGTGTCGAGACAGATGGGGAACGCGTCCACGCCGGCGAGCTGCTTGAACAGCATCGCCTTCCCCTCCATGACCGGCGCCGCGGCATGCGGTCCGATATCTCCGAGACCGAGCACGGCAGTTCCGTCCGTCACGACGGCGACCGTATTGCGCTTGATGGTCAGCGAATACGCCTTGCCCGGGTCCTCCGCGATCGCTCGGCATACTTTGGCGACGCCCGGCGTGTACACTTTGGACAAGTCGTCCCGGTTCTTGATCGGCAGCGTCGGCTGAATGGTGATTTTGCCCCCGAGATGGACGAGGAACGTGCGGTCGGATACGTTGACGACCTTGATGCCGTCAAGCGCCCGAAGCGCCTCGACGACGGCTGTTTCCTTGTTGTCCTGAAGATCGACCGTAATGTCTCTAGTCGACGTATCGGATCCCGGGCGAATGACGTCGATCGACGTAATGTCTCCCCCGGCCTTGCTGATCGTCGCCGCCACGTCGCCGAAGCTTACTTTCTTATGGTCCAGCTCCAGCCGAAAAATGATGCTCGTTTGCGCCATTGTAAGCTCACAGCCTCTCCTCCGGACGTACGTTCCGCCCGTTATTGTCCAAGCCTCTCACCGGCACCAAAGCTGCCCGGCTCTTCGATTATGTAGTACCCTTTCCCGTTCGGACGCAATCAGGTTCAGGTTAGGCGGCATTGCCAGATAGATTCCATCATAGCCAATCAAGGCCATAATCATGCGCGACGGACCTGCAGTTCATAATTCATGCTTTATACTGCATGCTTCATGATCCATGCTTCATAATTCATGCTTCATGATCCATGCTTCATGATTCGTGCTTCATGCTTCATGCTTCATGCTTCATGCTTCGTACCTGTTCCTTCTTACGCATTGGTCCCCTGCCCCGAAGAAGGCAGAGGACCGCAGCATGCTATTAGACCTTGCGGGAAGTAAGCTTCGCTTGCGTGAACAGCAGCAGGTAATCGGGTCCGCCGGCTTTGGAGTCCGTGCCCGACATGTTGAAGCCGCCGAACGGATGCACCCCGACGAGCGCGCCGGTGCATTTGCGGTTGACGTACAGGTTGCCGCAGTGGATCGTATCCAACGCTTCCGCGATCCGGTCTTCGTCGGTGGAGAAGAACGATCCCGTCAACCCGTATTCCGTGTCGTTGAAGATGGCGATCGCATCGCGCCAGTCCTTCGCTTTGGCCAGCGCGAGCACGGGTCCGAATATTTCCTCCTGCATGATGCGCGCCTTGGGATCGACCTCGCCGAAGATGGTCGGTTGAATGTAGTAGCCGTTCCCCGAGGCTTTGGCACCGCCTATGAGCAGCGCGCCTTCCTCCCTGCCCACATCGATATAGTCCAGAATGCGTGCATAGGAGATTTGATCGATCACGGGACCGACGGCGCAATTCAGCTCCGGCAAGCCGATCTGAAGCTTCTCGGCCAGCGCCACGACGTATCCGGCGACCTCGTCGTACACCTCTTGGACGATAATCGCGCGCGAACCGGCCGAGCACTTCTGACCCTGGAAGCCGAAAGCGGAAGCGACGATCGCCGCGGCTGCCGCCTCGAGATCGGCCGTCTCGTCGACGACGATCCCGTCCTTGCCGCCCATCTCCGCGATGACGCGCTTGATCCAGATTTGACCCGGCGCCGTCTCCGCGGCGAGCTTATTGATGCGCAGGCCGACCTCCTTGGAGCCCGTGAAGCTGACGAATCGCGTCTTCGGATGCGCCGTCAGGTAATCTCCGATTTCCGCGCCGCTGCCCGGAATGTAGTTGATGACCCCGGCGGGCAGCCCGGCTTCCTCCATCAGCGCGACGAATTGATGCGCGATGACCGGCGTCGTCGAGGCCGGCTTGAGCAGCACGGTATTGCCCGATACGACTGCGGCAGCCGTCATGCCGACGCAGATCGCGAGCGGAAAATTCCACGGCGGAATAATAACGCCGACGCCGAGCGGCGTATAAGTCAAACGATTGACCTCGCCCGGGATCGACGCCAGCGGCTGCGTCTCGTTGATGGCGCTCAGACGAAGCATCTCGCGCCCGTAGAATTCCAAGAAATCGATGGCCTCCGCCGTATCCACGTCAGCCTCCGCGTAATTCTTGCCGGACTCCAGCAGCATCAGCGCGGAGAATTCATGCTTGCGCTCGCGCATCAGCTTCGCCGCCTTGAACAGATAGCCCGCCCTTTGGCTGGCCGGGACCTTGCTCCAGGTTTCGAACGCGTTCAAAGCCGCCTGCATGGCCTGCTCCGCCAATTCTTGGTTCGCACGGCTGACCAAGCCGATGACCTCGGTAACGTTGCCCGGATTGATGGACGTGATTTTCGCTTCGGTCTCGATCATTTGACCGCCGATCTTGAGCGGGTAGGCGCGGCCGAATTCGGATTTCGCTTTCGCGATGGCAGCTTCCATCGCCGCTTTGTTCTCTGCCAGGCTGAAATCGGTGAACGGTTCATTCGCGTAAGGCTTCATCTCATTGAAAGGAATTGTCGTCATGGCCATTCTCCTCTCCCGGATGGGGCTTAGTTCAGCAGGTTTCTCAGGACGAACCAAACGTTGGCGGGCCGCTCGGCCAAGCGCCGCATGAAGTAACCGAACCAATCGATGCCGAACGGTACATAGATACGAACGCGGTAACCCTCCCGGACGAGCCGCTTTTGCAAGTCTTCGCAGATGCCGTACAGCATTTGGAACTCGAACGCCTCTCGGCTTATGCCTTCTTCGCTCACGAGCCGCTTCGTATAGTCGATGATCGCTTCGTCGTGACTCGCGACTGCTGTGTAATTGCCGTTCAAGAGATGCAGGCAGATGATGCGCTTCAAATTGTCGTCCACGTCCTTCTTCGACGCGAAAGCGATGCCGGGCGGTTCTTTGTAAGCGCCTTTGACAAGCCGTAGATTGGCCTTCAGCGCATGCATCTCCTTCACGTCCTCCTCCGTTCGGAACAAATACGCTTGCAGGACGATGCCCACATTGTCGTATTCGCGGCGAAGCGACCGGTAAATATCGAGCGCAGGCTGACAGTGCGCCGAATCCTCCATGTCGATGCGGACGAAATTACCGTGCTCGCGCGCGCGATCCAGAATCCGCTTCATGTTCCGCGCGCAAAGTTCGCGATCGATATCGAGCCCGAGCGAAGAGAGCTTCAGCGACAGATTCGACAGCACGCCCGACTCCGCGATGGCGTCGAGCGTCTGCAAACACATGTCCGCCGAACGCTCGGCCTCTTCCCCGCTAGTGACGAATTCGCCCAGATGATCGAGCGTCGCCATCCTGCCGTCCGCGTTCAGCCTGCCGACGGCATCGATCGATTGGCGGATCGTTTCGCCTGCAACGAATCGCGCAGCGCCGAGGCGAAGGCCGTATTTCTTTGCCATGCGGTGCGCGAAGGTGCTTTTGCCGAGTGCTTGAAACACGCCTTTCAGGAGCAGTTCCATATCGAATGCCTCCCGCAATTTGTGCCTTGAAAACAAATTGTCTGAATATATTATACAATTTGTTCAAGAAAATGAACAATCATCCAATGAGAACGCCATACGATTACATAGATGCGGGGACCTAGAATAAGGTTCAATATTGGGCGGGAATCGATTGCGGACGAGAGGAGAATAGCAACAGCCGCCCGCAGCTCGCGATCGGTGGATGGCGGAACATAAGGCGGCTGTTATCGGGACTGATTCATTGATCATGATCGTTCATTGCTGCGTCTTCGCCGCTGTCTTCATAACCGTATTCACGCATGGCCGATTACAGAATCCGCTTGCCCAGAAGCGATGCGATGAGCCCGATCGCGAGACGTGCCGTGCGCCTGCTGTCGTCCAGCATGGCATTCACCTCTACCATGTCGATGGACGAGACGCGCCCGGATTCCGCGATCAGCTCGCAGGCAAAATGCGCTTCCCGGTAGGTCAAGCCGCCCGGGACCTGCATGCCGACGCCGGGCGCTTCAAGCGGATCCAAGCAATCCGCGGAGAAGCTGACGTGAATGCCGTCCGTGCCGTCGCCCGCGATTTCGAGCGCCCGGCGCATGACCGCTTCGACGCCCATCCGGTCGATTTCGTGCATCGTGAATACCGTAATGCCTTCCGCCAATATCAGCTCGCGCTCTTCCGGCTCGACGTCGCGCACGCCGATCAACACGACGCTGCGCTTGTCGATCGCGCGGCTCTCTTCGCCTCCCGTCATCTCCGACAAGCTCAGCTTTGCATAGCCGAGCGCCACCGCAAGCGACATGCCCCCGATGCTGCCGGACGGGCTGTTAGCTTCCGTATGGAAGCCGGCGTGCGCATCGAAGTAAATAACGCCGTATCGCTTCCCGGCCTGCCCGGCGAGACCGGCTAACGCGCCGATCGTGACGCTGCGATCGCCTCCCAGCACGAGCGGCAGCTCGCCGCGGCCGACGGCCTGCGAGACGAGATCCGCCACGCGGCCGCCCATCTCCACGACCTCGGGCAAATGCCTGACGTGCCCATCCTTGGACGGCGAATGGGAGCGCTGGAATAAGCCCGTTACTTTCGATTCCCCGGCGACTTCGTAAGCGGTCTTGCGCAGCTGCCGAAGCAGACCTGCCTGCATCATCGATTCCGGTCCTGCCTCGTTGCCTGGCCTGCCCGCTCCTAGACCGAAGGGCACTTGAACGAGATGTACGTGCTTAGCCGCGTTCGCTGCTGGATGCTTATCTGCCATATCGGATCGATCCACCTTCCACAAGGTTTTAGTCGGTTTCAAACAACTGTCGGATCCGTTCGAATGCCCAATCGAGCTCATCGTTCGTGATCGTGAGCGGAGGCGCGAATCGAATCGTCGTCTCGTGGGTTTCCTTGCATAGGATGCCGAGGTCCTTCAGCTTCTCGCAATACGGGCGCGCCTGAACCGTCAGCTCCGCGCCGATAAACAAGCCGCGACCGCGAACTTCCTTGATTGCGGCGCTTTGCAATCCGCGAAGCTGCTCGATGAAATACGTACCCAGCGCAAGCGAACGGTCAACCAGCCCTTCGTCCTCGAGCACGTCCAGCGCCGCGATCGCGACCGCGCAGCCCAGCGGATTGCCGCCGAACGTCGAGCCGTGCGAGCCGGGTTCGAAGACGCCCAGGATCTCCTCGTCCGCCGCCACTCCCGAAATCGGATATACGCCTCCGCCCAGTGCTTTGCCCATGATATAAATGTCGGGCACGACGCCCTCCCACTCGCTTGCGAACAGCTTGCCGGTACGTCCGAAGCCGGTTTGAATCTCGTCCGCCGCGAGCAGTACGCGTTCCTGCTTGCACAGCTCGCTCGCAGCCTTCAGGAAGCCATCCGGCGGCAGCACGATTCCGGCTTCGCCCTGAATCGGCTCCACGAGGAACGCAGCCGTATTCGGCGTTATGGCCGCCTTCAACGCATCGATATCGCCGTATGGAATGATGCGGAAGCCTGGCGTGAACGGACCGAAGCCCGCGCGGTAAGCCTCATCGGACGAGAACGACGTCACGGTAATCGTCCTACCGTGGAAATTCCCTTCGCAGACGATGATCTCCGCTTGGTCCTCTGGTACCTTCTTCACGCCGTACGCCCAGCGCCGTGCCGCCTTCAGCGCCGTCTCCACTGCTTCCGCGCCCGTGTTCATCGGCAGAATCATGCCTTTGCCCGTCAGCTTCGCCAGCTTCTCGTAGAATTCGCCCAAACGTTCGTTATGGAACGCGCGCGAGGTCAGCGTTACTTTGTCCGCCTGTTCCTTGAGCGCGGCGACGATGCGCGGGTGGCGATGCCCATGATTGAGCGCGGAGTAAGCGCTCAGCATATCCATAAACCGATTCCCTTCGGGGTCCTCGACCCATACGCCCTCGGCCTTCGCGATCACGATCGGCAGCGGATGATAATTATGCGCGCCGAACCGCTCGGTCTGTTCGATGATCTGCCGGGACGAGCTAGATGGTTCTGCCATGCGGACACACTCCCTCTGTCATCATCCTCGTTGTCTACGCTCATCGTCGGACGCGCCGTCTACAGAATCCGTTCGCCGAACGCAGAGCCGATCAATTCCACGGCCGCGACGGCCGTTTTATTATGCCGGTCAAGCATCGGATTAACCTCCACGAATTCGGCGGACACGAGCAAATTCCGTTCGAACAGCAGCTCCATCGCAAAATGGCTCTCCCGGTACGACATGCCTCCGGACACGGGCGTACCCACGCCCGGCGCATCCCAAGGGTCCATGCCGTCCAGGTCCAAACTCAAATGAACGCCGTCCGTGCCGTTCGAAACGATGTCCATCGCATCCTCCATGACCTGCTTCATCCCGTAACGGTCGATATCGTGCATCGTGAAAACTTTAATGCCCTTTGCTTTAAGAAACTCGCGCTCTCCGGGATCGATCGACCGCGCGCCGATGATGACGACATTCTCCGGCTGCAGCTTAAGGCCGGCGCCGCCGATCGAGATCAGATCGGGATGACCGTAGCCGAGCGCCGCCGCGAGCGACATCCCGTGGATGTTGCCCGAGCCCGTCGTTAGATGCGTGTTGACGTCGCTGTGCGCATCAAACCAAATAACGCCCAGCCGCTTGACCCGCTGCAGGACGCCCTTGATGGTGCCGATCGCGATGCTGTGGTCGCCGCCCAATACGAGCGGGAATCTGCCTTTCCCCATCTCCGCGCTGACCGTCTCGCACAGGTCTTGGTTCACTCTGGCGATCTCGCCGAGATACTTCAGCTTCTCGCCGGGAGCGGGCGGCTGCAAGCTCCTCCGTACGTTCAGATCGCCCAGATCCTCGAGCGAATAGCCAAGCGCTTGTAACCGTTCATGCAGGTTCGCGCCCCGAATCGCATCGGGACCCAGATCAACGCCCTTCCGGTCTGCGCCATAATGAAGCGGTACGCCGATAATCGTGATGTTCTTGTTCTTCACCGCATCCATATGCTGCACCTCTTCCTAGACTTTCCGTTATCCTTATTGTAGCATAGCGGTTTTTGTTGAAAAAATTGAATTATCCAATCGTTACGATTAAGAAAACCAATGTTACCGCTTTTTTCCGTTGAAGCCGAAAAACCCCCGGCTGCCTAAGCCGCCGGAGGATAGCTGCATTGCGTACTGCGTTGCCGCAATTTCGAGATCGTACTTTCGTCAATCCCATTCCTTCCAGATCCGCTTGACGATTTCCGCGAAGGAATGGATATTCTGCTCCGCGGCCCGTTTCCGCAGGATGACCATGTTGGTCTCGATCTTGCCCGGAAAACGGTGAATCTCGGCCAGCGTTCCCTTGCGAAGCTCGTCTTCGACCAGCGCGGCGCCCAGCAGCGCGGTGCCGGTATGATACATGACCGTCCGCTTGATCGTCTCGTCGGAGACGCATTCGATGTATTTGTCCGGCGCGATGCCGTATTCCTTGAGGCAGTCGTTCACGAGGCGTTGAATGTTGGATCCCGACTTGTACGTTATGAACGGATAGGTTTCCAGCAGCTCCGCCAGCTCATGCTGCGCGAGCAGCTCGCTTGTCGTGACGAGGACGAGATCTTCCTTGCCGAGCGGCATCGTCTCCATCTGCGGCGAATCGCACGGGCCGGCGATGATCGCCAGGTCCGCTTCGTTCGCGGATACTTTCCGCATGGCGTCGTTGCTGTCGCATGAGAACAGCTGCAGCTTGACGCTGGGATTCTCGACGATATACGAATGAAGAATGAGCGACAGATACTGCGTGCAGTAGAATTCGGGCGCCGCGACGGTCAGCAGGCCATGCGGATTCTCGAGCTTGCGCAGCTCGGCCTCCATCTCTTCCATAAGCGCGAGCGTCTTATCCACGTATTGCTTGACGAGCTTGCCTGCGGGGGTCAGGTAGGTTCGTTTCCCGCTCCGCCCCAGCAGCGCAACGCCCAGCTCGCTCTCGAGCGACTGGAGCTGCAGCGTAATCGTCGGTTGCGAATAACCGAGCAGATCGGCGGCCCGCGTCAAATTTAGCGTGTCCGCGACGACCTGGAATGTCTTGTATTTCTTAAAATCCATCCACGCTCACGTCCTTGCCGACTTCATGGACTCATTATAGTCGGGAATGCCCGCAAGGGGCAAGCCGGGTACATCCCGTCGGAACGGTCATTCCGCCGTTCTGGCGTTGCCCATGCGAATCATCGAGAATTGCACCGTCGAAGAAGGAATCGCAGCCCGAAGCAGTTGCAAGGAAGGCGTAATCCGAACCTCTATTCCGGCCTCCGCCAGTGCGCCAAGGCAATCGTCGATGCGGTGAACGCCGATCGGCGCCGCTTCTTCCCGGCTGATGTAGTATCCTGCATCCTCCGAATAAAGCTCGAACTGCCCGGCGTCGAACTCGTACCTGTATACGGGCGTGTCGCGGAAACGGTCCAGCCAGCCGCTCTCGACCGCGACGATCCGCTCCGTGCCCGAGAAGCCGAAGAAACGTTCCCGGTCGGAATCGCTCGTATCTTGCTTTGCCCAAAAACAAACCCGAGGGCAGTCCCTCGGGAAGTAGTAATGATAAGCATGCCATTCGTTAATCGCCCACACCATTGCCGACTCATTCATCCGATAGGGCAGCTGGCGCGGACGGAACGTGCGGATATTCGGATTTTCACTGAAATGATACAATCGCAAGCGCTTCGCTCCATTTCCGCGTTAGGGGTTCGATTATTCGATATCCATCGAGATATCGTCTTCTGCCGCATTGAACCGGATGAGCAGCTGCTTGTTATCCAAGAACCACAAGTTATCCGACTCCATATAGAACGTGATGCCTTCCACGACGTCCTTCAGGCCCGGGTTTCGGGGGATATCCTTCATGATGCCGAGCGAGTAACCGGGTTGAACGCTGCCGCTGCCGCCTAGTCTAACGAAAATGCGCAAATGATCGCCATCCGACAATTCCAATTCTCTGATGTACCACTGTGCAGCCGTCTGTTCCACCGAAAGCTTCATCGTTTCCATCTCCTCGTTTTGGATACGGTTACATGATATATATACGCCGCCGGTTAGTGATTTACCTCTTTGATTCGCGAAAATCGCAAAGGAGCTAGTAGCTGCTTCCCCGCCCCAGTCTTCGGCGCTTGACGCGAACGAAGGCGAACAGGAATAAGTACAACAGCAGCCCGATCCAAACGAAGAAGATGCGGAGCTTATTCCCCATCGAGGGTTCCGACGCGCCGCCGGCGCTCTTGGACGCCGCGCGTTCAACCGATTCCGATTGCTCCGAATACAACTTCGCGATAGCGCCTAGATTCGGCGATACCGGCTGCAGCCGGCCGGCCGTTTCGATGCCAAGCGAAGTCTGGACCAGCACATCGCCCGCGGCAGAGACGGTAATGATCGGCTTCTCGCCTCTTGGCACGACGGCCATCAGCGGCTCCTTCGGAGCGAACGAAGGTTCGTCGCTGCCGGCCAGCGGATACGCCGCATTCGCCGTCGACACCTGCTGCATGTCAAAGTACCGGAATCCGTAATCGAGCAGCTTCGTCATGTCCTTGTATAGCACGGACTTGGTCGGGGATTTCAGCAGCACGCCGATCAGCTCCAGCCCGTCCCGCTTCGCCGAGGTAACGAGCGTAAAGCCCGAATCGCCGGTGTAGCCGTTCTTGATGCCGGTTACGCCTTCATAGTTGCCGAGCAGTTCATTATGGTTAATCAGCGTCGTCTTCCACGTTAATCCGTCCCATGCCATCTTCTTCGTGCCGACGATCGTTCTGAAGAGGTCGTTCCGCATGGCGTACCTGGAGATCTTCGCCATATCGAGCGCCGTCGTATATTGCGCGGCATCCGGCAGCCCGCTCGGATTCGTGAAATGCGTATGCGCCGCTCCGGCTTTCTCCCGCACAAACCGGTTCATCCGCTCGGCGAACGCCGCTTTGGAGCCGTCGACGAATTCGGCGATGGCGGTGGCAGCATCGTTTCCGGAGTTCAGCAGCATACCGTATAACAGGTTGATCAGCGTCTGCTGCTCGCCTTCCTCCAGATAAATGCGCGTTCCGTCTTCGTTGCGCGCTTCCTTGGACGTCGTCACGATGCTGTCCAGGTCCAGTCCGCTCTCGATGGCAATAATGCCGGTAATGATCTTCGTAATGCTGGCCGGAAACTGCTCTTTCTCCGCGTTGCGCGCATAGAGCACCGTTCCCGTCTTCGCGTCGATCAGAATGGCCGAATCGGAAGCCAAATTAGGCGGTGTCCGATCCGTCTGATCCGTCTGATTCAATTCACCCTGCTCCGGCGTGTCCGCATAGGCCGAGCCGGCGGCAGTCAGTACGATCAGAATGAGCAGCATGGCAAGCCAACGAACCCGTGTAAGCACTGTCATGAATCCTTGTCGACCTCCCGCGTCGATTTCCAAAGGCTTAGATTCTATTAACGTACCACTAGAATCGACAGGTCAGCAATTATTATTTTGCGGGAATGCAGGCTCGCTTCGTCCGCGTGCAACGGCAGAAAAGCCTTGAGCTCGGCTCAAGGCTTCTCCTTGCTATATCGCGATCGCGTTACCGCTGCACGTCCTGCGGGTGAGGCTCCGTAATAAGCGCCGCGACGCTTGCATTGGAGCTGACCTGCGCGGGGCTCTTGCAGCCCGGAATGACGGCCGTCACGGCCGGGTGCTTCAAGCACCATGCCAGCGCCCAAGCTGCCATATCCACGCCGGCTGGCACTTCTTCCGCCGCGATGCGCTGTACTTCCTGCAGCTTCTGCACCGTGCTCTCGCGGTCATGACGATGGCGGACGTCGGTCTGGTCGAATACCGCATCCGGTTTGTATTTGCCGCTCAAGTAGCCGCTCGCGAGCGGAACGCGTGCCAGTACGCCCAGGTCTTGACGGATGCAGGACGGGAACACGTCCGATTCCGGCACTTGATCGAGCCGGTTGTAGACGACCTGAATGACCTCGGAGCCGACCTTCGAAGACGCATCCACTTGATGGACGTTGGCGTTGCTGCCGATGGACGTGCCCAGGTGCTTGATTTTGCCGGCTTTGACCTGCTCGTTCAAGACGGACCAGAGCTCATCGTTGTCGAACACCGCATCGGGACCCGAATGGAATTGATAAAGATCGACATGGTCTGTCTTGAGCGCCCGCAGGGAAGCGTCCAGCTGCTTCACGACATCGTCGGCCGAGAAGCTGTCGGTACGCGTGAACCGTTCATGAAAGTGATGGCCGAACTTCGTCGCTACGATCCAATCCTCGCGTTTGCGGCGGGACAAGTAATCGCCGATCAGCGATTCGGACAGGTGATCGCCATAACACTCCGCCGTATCGATCAGATTAATGCCGAGCTCGGCTGCCCGGTCCAGAATCGCATCGGCTTCGTCCTGCGTGAATTGCTGTCCCCACTCGCCGCCGAACTGCCATGTGCCGACGCCGATGACGGAAACCTCGAGTCCCGTCCGTCCAAGTCTGCGATATTTCATGTTCCTTTCTCTCCCTTCGATTGACGCGGACAGGCGATGCCTGTCCGTGCTGTTACTCATTACCCAATCGGCGAAGCTGCATCGCTTCCGTAAACCACAGCTTATAGCTGAGCAGACTGAGAATAATGCTCGTCACGGCCGCCGAGGACGTAAAGGCGAATACGATCAAGATCTGGTAGCGAACCGCCTGCATCGGATCCGCGCCGGCGATGATCATGCCCGTCATCATGCCCGGCAGTTGAACGATGCCGACCGTCTTCATGCCGTCGATCGTCGGAATCAAGCTTGCTTTCACCGCCCGCTTCATGCAGAGCTGGATTGCTTGCCTCACGCTTGCGCCGAGCGCAAGCAGCGTCTCGATCTCCCCGCGCGACGACTCGACGTCGCGTTTCATCTGATTCAAGAATAACCCCGCGACGACCATCGCGTTGCCGATCGTCATCCCGCTGATCGAGATCACGTATTGCGGCGTGCTCGCAATGATATGTAAGCCAAGCAGCAGCAGCATGATCATCGCCTCGGTAGCGGCGATGGCAATGCCGATCCGCCATGCGATGCCGCTCAAGCCTTTGCCGCGCCCCGCCGCATGCCAGGCCGCGACCGCAATCATCGCGATGATGATCGGCAGCAGCACGGCGAGATGCTCCGTGCGAAATACAGCCTGCAGCACGAGTCCGACGGCCATCAGCTGCACGGCGGCGCGAATCGTGCCGATGATGATATCGCGCTCCAGCCCAAGCTTCTGACGCATGGAGACGAACACCGTAATCCCAACGAAGAGAAGCGTAAACGCGACCGCGGTAAGCGACATTACGGCCCCGCCTCCGATGCCTGCCGCTGGAGAAAACGCTCCGCCGCTTCCGTCGGAGGACGGCGAAAGAACAATGCCGTCTCGCATGCGGTGAATGCGCCGTCCGCCATGAACCAAGTGCGCGTGCTTACGCGCCTGGCCTGCTCCATATCATGCGTCACCCAGACGAGCGCCGGCTTGGCCTCGCTGCCGACGGTCAGCAGCAGCTTCTCCACCGCTTCCTTGCTGTGCTCGTCGAGAGAAGCGGTCACCTCGTCGAGCAGCAGAACGGACGGCTTCGCGAGCAGCGATCGGACGAGCGCGACGCGCTGCTTCTCGCCTCCCGACAGCGTCTCCGCTTCCTTCGCCCAATCCATCGACGAGAGGCCTGCCGCCTTCATCAGCCTCGTGGCCTCGGCTTCGTCGAACGGCGTCTCGTGAAGACGGCTGAACGTATGCAGGTTGTCCGCTACCGTTCCGGGCAGCATGACGGACTGCTGGGCGACGTAAGACGCCTTCTTGCGCCAAGCCTGCGGATGCCATCCGCTCGAAGCCTTGCTTTCCAGCAGAACCTCTCCGCCGCTTGCCGTATCGAGCAGCGCGAGGATGCGCAGCAGCGTGCTTTTGCCATGTCCCGAGGGCGCGAGCAGCGCCACGGATTCCGGTTCGTCGATCGCGGCGGAAATAGACGAGAACAAGGTTCTGCCGCCGGGCAGCGTTTTGGATAGATTCGCGAACGCCAGGATGCCCATGCGAACGCCTCCTTATTGGCCTAGCATTTCCGAAGATGGCTGGAAAGAATCGGACCGCGCTTAAATCTCGTCCGTTTTGACGTAGACCCAGATTTCGCCCGGTTGGAAGATATGATACCGTTGTCCGCGATGCCGTTCATACAGCTCGCTGACGAAGCCGGCAATGCCTTCGCTGTTGTTCGGGTAGAGATCGAAATGCAGCGGTACGACGACTCCCATCTCCGTATCGGCAGCCAGTGCGGCCGCTTCCCGCGCGTTCATGTTGCCATCGATGCCGAGGCGATGACGGAAGATATCCCTGCCGTTGATCGGGAGCATGCCGACGTCGATCCGGTATTGTTTCAGAATCGCGATCAGCTCCTCTTGGACGAGCGTATCGCCGGCATGATAGATCGTAATGCCGTCCCAATCCAGCATGTAGCCAAGGAAGCGGTCCCTTCCCTCGTCATCCGTCATCCGCGTCTCATGCCATGCCGGGATCGGATGAATCGCAAGTCCGCCTTCGCAATCGTACGCTTGTCCGAATTGAAGCGTCTCCACCCGTTCTTCGGCAATGCCGATTTCCTTCAGAATCGCCGCGCAGACGCCGGGTCCGGCGAACTTGCAGGACGGCGAAGCATCGGCGATCTGGAGCAGCGTCTCCGGATCCAAATGATCCAGATGCTCATGCGTGATGAGGACCAGATTCAAGTCTGTCAATGCCGAGGCTTCGACGGGCGGCGCGTAATTGCGCGTCCAGAAGCCTTCGGGCGGTCCCGTCAAACGGTCGACGGAGTACGTTAAGTACGGATCGACGGCAAGCTTGAAGCCGTTGCGGCGAATAATGACGCCGACTTGCCCGATGTATTGAATGGCGGCGGATAATAACGACATGGATAATCTCTCCTCTCATGACTAAAGCGTAACAGAAAAACCCGCGATTATAAACCGCGGGTTTGGTCTCCTGCCATGCGTTATTCGTCTTCCTTCTTGCTGTCCGATTCCACCAAGCGCTGCAGGGCGGACATTTTATTCTCCCAATAACGCTCGTAATAGTGCAGCCAATTGCGCAGCTCCTGCAACGGCTGGGTTTCCAGCTTGTAGCGGGTCTCGCGCCCGACCTTCCGCTCCGTGACGAGCCCGGCCTCCGACAAGATGCGCAGATGCTTGGATACCGCGGTCCTCGAAATCGGAAAGTGGCCGCTGATGACGTTCACGGGCATCTCTTGGTCGACCAGCAGCTTGAGCACTTCCCGCCGCGTCGGGTCCGCGATCGCCTGGAACACGTCGTGCTTGCCGGACGGCAGCGCCGACATATCAGGCCTCGACGTACGAGCCGAGCTTGGCGACGATGCCGACCCAGCCCTTGCCCATCGTATCGCGCACGACGCTTTGCGGCATATTGAATTCCGTTACGCCATCCGCCCGCCAGCCGGCATGGATCAAGGTGCATTGCGTCCGATTATCGCCTTGGTCTTCCAGCACGATCGTAATCGTCCACTCCTTGCCCCATTGGAACGAGATGCGTTTCGGCGCTTCGATTTCATTCACGACGCAGGGCTGGACGCCGAATGCTCCGGCATCGATGTTGAATTCGCGGCCGACGACCGGCTCGAAATTATTCGGCATGAACCAGGCGCTCAGCCCCTCGGAAGTCGAAATCGCGGCCCATACTTTCTCGATCGGCGCGTTAAAAAGCTGCGTCTGCTCAATTGGCGGCAGCGTGTTCTGAGTTTCCATTTTCATGCAGCTCCTCTGCGAAAGAGATAAGTGAATTTTCTACTTGCGTTGATCTATCGGTCAACAAACAAAAAAGCGAACCCTTTCGGTTTCGCTTTTCAGTATAGGACACCTATCGGTTTCATGTCAACCGATTCACTTCGATGAATCATTCTTGTCCTTCTTCATGCCGTGGTCTTCCCATCTGCGGGAATATGCTTTATTGGTCACCCAAATCGTCATCCACGTGACAATCACCGCGATGATTGCCGCCGAGACCCAAACCCCTGTCGGAACGCCCATCTGTTCGTCACTCCTTCGGCAGGCCCCATGTTCGGAACCGCCATGTTTTCAGAAAAATCATAACAGTTTTCTTCCCGGGCGACAAATGACAACATTATGGCGAAAAAATTGCCCAAAGGCACAGTTCGCGCCGCCGCCCGGGACATAGGGTACGATGAGGTGATTCGCCATGGCCAAGAAATCCTACAAAAGCTCGGCGATCCGAGGCAAGAAGCGCGTCTGCGCCATGCTCTCGTCGAACGCAAGGTTGAAACGTTACGTTCCTCGAACTATGCTGCTCTCTGCTGCGAATTTATCGACGATGCTCGCTTCTTACCGAAGCGTATATATCAAGCCCGATGTCGGGTCGCTCGGCATCGGCGTATGCAAAGCGACGGCCGTACGAGGCGGATACAGGCTGGCGGAGATTAAAGGACGCAAGCAGTATACGAGCCATTTCGCTTCGATCGGATCGCTCTACCGCCATTTGAAGCGCGTCGGCAAGGGCACGATGATCGTCCAAAAATCGATCGCGCTCGCCGAGGTTGCTGGAAGACCGTACGATATCCGCATGATGGTGCAGCGCAAGCCGCGAGGCAAATGGACGTTTACCGGCTCGTTCGCCCGCATCGCCAGGAAAGGCAAAATCGTCACGAATTACAGTCAAGGCGGACGCTTGTGGACCATACGCCGTCTTCACCGCGCCGAAGGCTTGACGGCCGCGGCCAGCGATCGCAAATACGGCAGGCTGAAACGGATTTCGGTTCGAACCGCGAATTGGCTGGGGAGCAAGCGGGCCGGCATGCATGAGATCGGCATAGATTTCGCCTACGACCGCAGCGGCAGGACGTGGATTTTGGAAGTCAACTCCAACCATCCGCAGTTTCACCCGCTCGCCATCTCGGATCCGCCGACGTATAGACGAATGATGACCTTTGCAAGATCCTATGGGCGGCGCTCTGCCAAATAGCGCCTCTCTCTTGCCTGGACAAGCCCGGACGTGCATAATGAGGGATGCCGAACGTCTATTATTAGCCCATCGCAGAAAGGAACATCATCGTGCAAGCATCATCTGGGACTGCTAAACCTCCCTTGTCTCCGGCCATTCCGCTCCTGATCGGGATGCTGGCGATCTCCTTCGCCCCCATTCTCGTCCGTTCTTCCGACGCGCCCGTATCCGTGCAGGGCATGTATCGCCTGCTCTTCACGTTCTTGGTCATGCTCCCCTTCGGAGGCAGGCAGCTGCGGGAATTACATACGATCAGCCGGAAAGACTGGCTTCTGCTGCTGGCAGCCGGCTTCTTTCTCGCCCTTCATTTCCTGCTCTGGATGGCTTCGCTCACGTACACCTCCATCGCCAGCTCGACGATTCTGCTTGCCCTGGAACCGGTATTCGTCATGGTCGGCGCCTATTTCCTGTTCAAGGACCGGCCCGGCAGATGGGCCATCGTCGGCATGCTGACGGCTCTCGTGGGGGCTGTCGGCATCGGTTCGGGCGATATCGGCTTGTCGCAGCGCGCATTCTTCGGCGATACGCTGTCGTTTCTCGGCGCCCTCGCCGTGGCCGTCAATATGCTCATCGCCAAGCAAATCATGCGCCGCGTGTCTTCGTTCCTCTACAGCTTCATCGTGTTCGGCGTTACGGCGGCGTGCTTCTGCGTCTATAACGTCGCCATGGGCATCCCGATGACGGGTTATCCCGGCAGAGAATGGCTCGTGTTCGTGCTGCTTGCCATCGTGCCGACCGTGTTCGGCCATATGATCTTCAATTGGTTGTTGAAATACGTCAAGCCGACCACGATCTCGATGACGGTGCTTGCGGAGCCGGTCGGCGCCAGCATCCTCGGCATGCTGCTGTTCCGCGAGATGGTCACGGGCTTCCAGCTGATCGGCGGCATGTTCATCATCGCCGGCCTCGTCCTGTATATGCGCGCGGAGAAGCAGACGGCCGCAGCTACAATACCGGTCGATCCGCTGCCTGCAGCCGTCATTGAATAGTCATGTTCTCGAATAGGCGGATAACCAGATGGCGGGTAACGCAAAGCGGATAACAAAAAAGCGGATAACGAAAAAAGCCTGATTGCTCAGGCTTTTTATTCGTTATCCGCTTTGGTTTATCTGCTTGTTTACTCGGTTGATAGGCAGCGCCTATTCCAACCCGTGTTCCTCGCGAATCCGGTACAATCCCTGCACGATCGGATCGGCAGGATCGCGGTTCAGCAGGAAATGCGCAATCAGCACATGCAAAGGCAGCGCGCAGATATTGTTGCCGTCCGTAATAGACGTAAAGCCGGCTTCCAGAACGGGTCCGTGCTCTTCGTGAAGGTCCAGATCCACGTACACTTGCTCGTTCGGGAATTCATTGCGGACCGTCTGAGCGCAGTAAGGCACGATGACGTTATCGATCAACGCCTTCGCTTCGTCTTCCGACTGCGGAGGCTTAGGCAGCAGCTTGTCCGCGCCCTCGTTGCCGTCCATCAGATCGAAGAAGAACGAAGACATCCACAGCGCGGGATCTTCATTGGTTTGGAACGTATGCAGCAGCTCGCGCATGAAGAAGCCCGTGGCGTATTTGCCGCCGTCTCTTGTTTCTACTTTAAAAGTGAAAATCGGTCCATAAACCTCGTGGTTCAACACTTGTCCATCCACTTGCTCGTCTTCGAACTTGAAACGGAGCGCCTTCAAGCCATTCTCGTGCAGCGCTTGAACGACCTGCCGGAATTCGGCTTCCGAGACATTTCCTTGTTCCTGCGTATCATTGGAATTGGATACGTTATTCTCTGTCGTCATGTCGAATCACCCACTATTTATCATATAATGTCTGTTTTGCACTTGTCCACTTGTAATTTTTCCAGCAAGTCTCAGGCGCGGTCCTCGAACAGATAGGCCGCGAGCAGCGCCGCCGTATTGGCGACGGCATCCGCGTGCGTGCGCTCCATGCTGTGGGAGGCGTGCACGCCGGGTCCGATTAGGGCCGCGCGAATATTGCTGCCGCCCCGAAGGGCAGCCGAGGCGTCCGAGCCGTAGTAAGGATAAATATCGACCGCGTGCGGGATGCCCTCGCGCTTCGCCAGCGAGATGAGCGCCGATGTCATGCCGTAATCGTAAGGCCCGGAAGAATCCTTGGCACAGATGGAAACGTCGTTTTCCGTCGTCTGGAGATCGTCGCCGATCGCGCCCATGTCGACGGCGATCATCTCCGTAATGTCCGCGGGGATGAAGGAGCTGCCGTGGCCGACTTCCTCGTAGGTCGAAATGATGATCTTCACCGTGCGTTCCGGCGTCCTGCCTTCCCGCTTCATCCACTCGAGCAGCGTAAACAGCGCGGCGACGCTTGCTTTGTCGTCGAGATGACGGGATTTGATCAGACCGTTCGGGAGCACCTTCGTGCGAGGATCCCACGACACATAGTCGCCGACGCCGATGCCGAGCTTGAGCACGTCGTCCTTGGACTTTACCGGCTCGTCGATGCGGATCTCCATATTGGCTTCCTCGCGCTTGAAGTCGCGGGCGTCGGAATAGACGTGGACGGAAGGCTTCGTGGTTAGAACCGTCCCTTCGTAAGTCCGGCCGTCACGCGTATGTACGAGGCAATATTCGCTCTCTACCGTATGCATGGCATAGCCGCCGATCGGCGTAAACCGAAGCGTACCGGTCGGCTTGACGGAGCGTACCATGGCGCCGAGCGTGTCGACATGGGCCGTCAGCGCGATCACGTCGCGGGGATCCGGATGCGATCCTGGAATCGTGATCATGCCGTTACCTTTAGGCGTCATCTCGAGGACCAGGCCGAGCTTCGCGGCTTCTTCCTGGATGAGCTTCATGATCGCCGAGCAATAGCCGCTCGGACTTGGCGTCGCCAGCAGGCGTTCTAGAAAAGCGATCATATAAGTGCGGTCAAGCTGCGGGTGCAGCGGCTGCGTCATATTCCTTCCACGCTCCTTTCCTGAATCATGTACTATCATAGCCCATTTCGGACGAAAAACCTATTCGATCGCATGGAGCAGCAATCCGCCCGCGACGCAAGCAAGGAGAAGAAATGCGTCTCGCGTCTTCCATTGCTCGGTTACGAGCACGGCTCTGCGATTCCGGGACCCGACCCCCCGGCTCTCGAGCGCGTCCGTGACTTGATCGCCAAGCCGGAACAGCGACAGCATGAACGGAAGCGCCGTTTCCCGGATTCTGGAGGCGGCATTCCGCAAGGTACTCGATGCTTTCTTGCCGCGAGCGGCGGCAATACGGGAGAAACGTTCCCATTCCGCCAGCAGCACGGGCACGAACCGAAGCAGGAGCGTGATCGTCAGCAGCAGCTTCGTCGCCCATGCCGGCACGCGGCCGAACTTGACGAACAGCTGCTCGAGCGAGCGCCGCAGCCGAAGCGGCGTCACCGCGATCGGGAGGCCGAAGCCAAGCAGCATAACGATCCACGGCCTGATAAGCGATTTCAAGGAAATCATCGCCGCTTGGCCGTCCCAGAAGTCTCCGCTTAGCTGCCAATCGATCCCGGCGAACACGGAGATGACGA
This sequence comes from Paenibacillus sacheonensis, assembly GCF_009909195.1. Taxonomy (GTDB): domain Bacteria; phylum Bacillota; class Bacilli; order Paenibacillales; family Paenibacillaceae; genus Paenibacillus_Z; species Paenibacillus_Z sacheonensis. Next base: position 251,179 of record NZ_JAAAMU010000002.1, on the reverse strand, counting down.
TCGTGAACGCCGTAATCGTCTTGATCGCGCCACGCCAGCGGCGGAGCGGAATCCGTCCCCAATAAATCGCTCCGGCGACGAACGCGAGCGAGAGCAGGATGCCCCGCCAGCCCGTCAGTTGAAGAATGAACAATGAAAGCACGATGTACGACAGCCAAACCGCCCGCGCGTCGAAGGCCGCGATCGGCGAAGGCCGTGCCGCATTCGCCCGCTTGGCGAACGGCGTTCTTGCTTGTGCAGGCGCAACTGCCGGGCTGGGTAATTGCGATGAGCGAGGTAACGTCTCCGGATTCCACATCGACTCCGGCTCCAGGGAATGCCCTCCCGAAGCGGCACCGGCTTCGGTTCCGGCAGCTGCTTGATGCGTTGTAGTCAAGTTAGCAATGTCTGCATGCACGTTGTCTAAGGCAGTTGGAGTTGAAGCTGCAAGGGCAGCTGCATGTGCTGTTGGTGCAGCCGGGATCGCCGGGAGTTCTGATGAATGCGGTTCCCTCGGACGACCCGCTAACGCGGACGCCAATATTCCCGGCTCCCATACCTGCTCCGGAGCAACCCCCAGACGGATGGACCGATGCGCAATCCGCAGCCAATCCGGCACGTCCATTCCCGCCTCCGTCAGCCAATGCGGATGGGATACCAATTCCATGCTGTCGCAGGAGCGGACGCTGCCATCCGCGCGCAGGAGGAGGAAGCGGTCCGCCAGCTCGCAAACCCAGTCGCTTTCATGCGAGATCAGCAGAATGCCCTGCCCGCCCGCCGCGCACTGCCGCAGCTTAGCCGCCAGCAGCTCATGGCCGTCTGCGTCCAGTCCCGCCGTCGGCTCATCCAGCAGCAGCCATTCGGCCGGAGGGGCGAACAAACAGGCCAGGGCCGTTCGTCTCCGCTCGCCCCCGCTCATCTCGTACGGATCCCGCTCCAGCCAGTCGGAATTCCAGCTGACCGCGCGCAGCGCTTCTTCGATTCGAGCGGTCCGTTCCTGCTCCGTCAACGCCGTATACGGCCGCAGCGAATAACGAAGCTCTTCCCGGACGGAACGCAGGAACAACTGTTCTTCCGGGGACTGGCAGCTGTACGAATAAGCGAGCATCGCTTTGCTGTTCGGCTTGAATTTGTTCCGTATCGACATTCGCCTGCGTACTTGCAGCGGCTCGTCGCCATAATAGACTGCCAAGCCATCCGCATTCCGCAGACCCGCGATTCGTTCCATCAGATGCGTTTTGCCCGCCCCGTTCGCGCCCATCAGCACAGTGATTTGGCCTGTATGCAATTGAAGGGTAGAACCATCCGTCCCCCTACCGTCCGGCAGCTGACTGGCTCCGGCTTCCGTCTGGCGAATGCCCGTTATCGTGAGCGCCGAGCCTTTCGTTCCTACCCGCCGCTGCTCCGTCTGTTGCATCGCGCGCGACTCGTGGGCAGCGTTGTTTGATTGCCGCGCAGTCTCTTCTCCGGCAATAACAGGGAGAATCGATTCCCATGCTTCCGCGGCTCGCGGAAAAGGAGGCTGCAGCCTCCCCTCGCGTCCAAGCTGAAGCGCGAGCCTCGACGCATACGGCAATCGCAATCCGCAAGCCAAGCAAGGCGGCGCTTCTACCGTAATAGCCTGCGGGTAATCCATCCCATATAAAAATTGGCCGCCGTTTCCGTCGAAGAAGATCCTGCCCGATGACATGGCGACCGTTCTTTCCGCATCGCCGATCTCTTGCAAACGCTGCGTCACCCAGACGACGGCCGTCCCTTCGCGGTTCAGCTTCGCCGCGATGCCGCGCACGCTCTCTCTCGATTGCTCGTCGAGCATCGACGTCGCCTCGTCGAAAACGATCAAGGGCAGCTTCGCCGCCGAGGCCGCCGCGACGGCCGTCAGCTGACGCTGGCCGCCGGACAGCTGATCCCAGGTCAAATCGCCGATGGCTTGCAAACCGGTCTCGCGCAGAATCTCCTCCGATTTCCCTCTAATCGCCTCCGGCGCCAGTCCGCGCCATTCGAGCGCGAATCGGATTTCTTCCCGCGGCGTCTCGGCGAACAGCTGGGCATCCGGCTGCTGCATGACATAGGGGGAAGGGATCGTGCCTGCGAAGCCGCGGTCCCAAGTCCCTTCGACGCCGTCGATCATGAGTCCCGCCAAGAGACGGGCCAAGGAAGACTTTCCGCTGCCGTTGACGCCGACAAGGTTGACCCATTCGCCAGGCTTCAGCTCGAAATCAACGCCGCCCAGCCGCGGCATCTCCTCGCCCGTTTCAAGCCTTCTCTCTATCTTGACGCCTTGCAGGACAAGCGTTCTATGTAAGTTGTCGACCAATTCCATTTCCCTCTTCCCAAAAGTTTACTCCCGTGATAAGATGCTAATTGTTAACCACTCATAGATAACAAGGTTAACATTAGAGAGGAGAATTTACAATGGAAACTACGCCAATCGGCACGACGCAAACATCGATCTCGGCCTCCGAGCGCACGAATTCCGCTTCATGGATTCGGGGTGCCGTCTTCACGGCCTTGTTCGCCGCCCTCTTCGTCGCCTTCAGCTTCGTCCGAATCCCGCTCTGGTACTCGGCGATCCCGATTACGCTCCAGACGCTCGCCGTCATGCTCGCGGGCGGACTGCTCGGCGCTTATTACGGCTTCCTCAGCATCCTGATCGTGGTTCTGTTGACGACCGCGGGACTCCCCCTGCTGGGCGGCAGCGGCGGACTCGGCGTCGTCTTCGGCCCCTCCGGCGGATACATATGGATGTTCCCGCTTTCCGCGCTGCTGATCGGCTTCGTCAGCGACCGGCTGTTCGCCCGCGCGAGCAGGCTGAATCGAGGCGGCATGGCGATGCTGGTCATCGGCCTCGTGCTGTTCAGCGTCGTGCTGGCTTACGTCGGCGGCGTGCCATGGTATGCCTTCAAAGCAAAGTTGTCGTTCAGCGATGCCATGAAATTCGGCTGCTATCCGTTCCTGATCGGCGACTTTGCCAAAGCCGCCGTCGCGGCCGTATTGATCGGAACGCTTCGCCCGCTGCTCGCAAGGCTGCGTTAAGCCTGTGCCTGCCTAACTTCACGTTCCTCGCGAACGGTCACCTTCCAAGCTTCATGCGAATCGCAATCCGTTCTTCCGGCCCGCCTAGAGTCCGAGCTCCCTTCTCAACAATTGAGCGAGGTCGGACAAGGTGGGCTTTTTGACGGTCACGACCAGACGATCGCCGCTCAGCTTCACCGCTTGAATACGAATCGGCTTCGGCAAGTAGCTTCCGAGCGGGATGACGATGTCATCGAAATAATCATTCGGCAAGGGCCTGCTTCTCAGCTTCGCTTCATCCACCTCGGCCACTAAATTCGGTTCGCTCCACATCACGCGGTAGTAGACGATAATGCCAACCGGTATCCGATCCTTGACTTTCAAATTATAATGCGCGGCGATGCGGCCGTCCTCGAATCCGAACCGCGCGCCGGTAATCGTTACATTCGTGCCGTACTGCGGATTGTCCGCGATGTACGCTTTCGCGATATTGTTGACGTCCGCCTCCGAGAGCGACATCGACGTGCTGAGATTCTTCGCCATGTCGACGGCTCGGTCCTCCAATGGAACCGGGCTGTATCGGAGATCCAGCTCTTCCGAAGGTTGGACGTACCATATGGCGGCTAAGCCTAGAGCAACGATGAGCACAAGTAAAATAGCGAGTCCGATCAAACCTTTCTTCAACACGCTCATACACCTCCGGCTTTCAACTATTATACGCCTCCTCTCTCTTCACCTTCCAGTCTGCGGAGCGAAGCAGCGGCAGTTCGTCAGCTCCGTCAAGACGGTTCTGGGGCACCGGCGGACGAGAAATGAACGCCGACATAACGTAAGCAAGCCGCGCCCTGGCAGGACGCGGCTTGCGATCATTCACGGTTGCTCATAAAAGCACAACATTGCGCCACGAACCGGCAGCCGTAATATCCTCCGAGCCGCTCGCTGCATAAGCTTCGCAGGTGAAGCCCGGCACTTCGCTGCCGTCGCTCAGCTCGACCTTGCCGATGCCGAGCGGCGCGGGAATGCCTGCGACGAAGCCGCCGAATGCATGCAGCGGCATCTCCCAGACCTCCAGCGTGATCGGCGCTCCGCCCTGCTCCTGACGGATCATGCCCGGCTTCGCGGGAACCGTCGGCAGCTTCACGAGACGATACTTCGGCGCGCTCTGCGTCTCGCGGACGAAGACGGCTCCGCAGGCCAGCATCTGCTTCTCCAGCGGGAAACCGCGCATATGGAGGCCGCAAACGGCGACGAGCGTCGTTTCGGGTTTGGTTCCGATCCCGGACGCATCCGGTTGCGCCGGCTTCGACGCCCTTGATACGGCAGATTCTGCCTGTTCGCTTGCCGAAGAGAACGCCTCGGCGATCCCGCAGATCAGCGATTCGCTCTGCGCCGAAGCGAAGAACGTCACGCCGAACGGCAGCCGATCCGAAGCTTCGCCCGCCTGCACCGCAACGGCGCAGAGGTCGAGCAGGTTGCAATGGTTCGTATACAGCCCCATGCCGTTGTTCGTTTCGATCGGCGCCTTGCGAACGTCATCCCGCGTCCACGTGCCGCCGCAGGTCGGCAGCATCAGCGCCGCGCCCTCCAACAGCCCGCTTGCTTCCCGTTTATACGCCTGCAGCTTATGCATGGCCTGAAACACCGATGCTGCCGTGTATGCCGGCGAATCTCCCGTTCGCAGCACCTGCTCCGTCACGGGAAATACCGAGCCGGGATGACCGTCAACGAAGCCGCCCAGATCCGCCCAGCGCTCGGCCACCCAAGGGCCGCCATAGAGGATCGACGCCGCTTCCGCGAACAAATCCATCCCCACCGGGATGACGGGAATGCCGAGCGACACGACCGTCGCGACGGCTTCCTCCCATGCGGCACGGTACTGCTCCGCATAGGGGCCGAAGAAGACCGGCGTTTCGTCCGGCAGGCAGAGCGCGGACGGCAGACGGTTCTTCTTCGGATGCGGGATCGACTTCGACCACGGATCAGTCGGCTCCAAGCCGCGGGCGATTCCGTCAACGGCCAGCGCATCGTCCAAGCCGTGCGCGAACACGGTCACGCAATCGAGGCTGGCGCAAGCCGGTACGACGCCCTCCGTCGGCCATGCGCCGAGGCTCGGCTTGTAGCCGACGAGGCCGTTCAACGCCGCCGGCACGCGGCCCGAGCCCGCCGTGTCCGTCCCGAGGGCGAACACGGCTTGCCCGCGCGCCACCGCGACGGCGGAGCCGGAGCTGGAGCCGCCGCTGATGAGCTCCGGCCGCAGCGCGTTATGCGTTTCGCCGTACGGGCTGCGCGTGCCGACGAGACCGGTGGCGAATTGATCGAGGTTTGTTTTGCCGATGGGAATCGCCCCTGCCTCGATCAGCCGCCGCACGACGACGGCGCTCGCTTCCGGCACGTAGGCGAAATCCGGACAGGCCGCGGTCGTCGGCACGCCGGCCCAATCGATATTGTCCTTGATGGCGAACGGAATGCCCCACAGCGGCGAGCTTTCGGGATCCTTCTCGGCTAAACGATCCACATACGGCGCAATCCGTTCGAGCGACGGAGGCGTAATCCAAATATTCATCGCTTCGTCCCGCAAGGAACGGCGGATAATCTCGTGCACGACCGCCCCGGGAGTCAGTTCCTTGCTTGCATACCGCTCCCGCAGCCAGGCGGCAGTCAGCTTCTCGGGAAATTGGACATTCGTCATGCAATCGTCACCTCTCTTATGTTCTCCTTCACGAGACTGACGATCAGCTGCCCCGTATGCACCTCGTCGCCCGGCTTCACGAAGACGGAAGAAACGAAGCCGTCGCATGGCGCCGTCTGGGAGAACTCCATCTTCATACTCTCTTCGATGATGAGCGTATCGCCCTTCTTCACCTCGCGGCCCGGCTCCACCAGCACCTTCCATACGCTGCCCGGCATGGTGCATCGTACGCCGACCGCTTCCGCCGGAAGCTCGTCTTCTTCCGCGGCCTTCGGCGCTTCGCTCTCGGATACGTATTCGGCCAAGCCCATTTCTTTCCAACGCTCGCGTTCTGCTTGGAACGCCGCTTGCTGGACGTCCGCGAAGGCTTCCGTGCTTTCTTCGATCGATGCCAAGAAGGTCAGATAATCGCCCAGCTTGAACGTCGTCTCCGTAATGTCCGCCTCGAACCGTCCGCGCATGAAATCTTCTCTCAGCTGCAGCAGCTCATCGGCGCTGACCGGATAAAATTGAATCTGATCGAAGAACCGAAGCAGCCATGGCTTGCCCGAATGAAAGCTCGCCGTCTCGCGGTTCAAGTGATTCCACATCTGAATCGTGCGGCCCACGAATTGATAGCCGCCAGGTCCTTCCATGCCGTAAATGCACATGTACGCGCCGCCGATGCCGACGGCATTCTCCGGCGTCCACGTCCGCGCCGGGTTATACTTCGTCGTCACGAGCCGATGGCGCGGATCGACCGGGGTCGCGACCGGCGCGCCTAAGTACACGTCGCCGAGGCCGAGCACGAGGTAGTTGGCTTCGTGAACGATACGATACACGTCATCGATGCTGTCCAACCCATTCACGCGTCGGATGAATTCCAGGTTGCTCGGACACCATGGCGCGTCCGGACGGACGTTCTGCTGATAACGGTCGATCGCCAGCTGCGTGGCAGGATCATCCCACGACAACGGAAGACGCACGATCCGCGATGGCACTTCGATCTCTTCGAGCGGCGGCAAATTCTGGTCGAGCTCCAGAATACGTCGGCAGGCTGCCTGCACCGTAGTCGCTTTCGGATCGATATGGATTTGCAGCGAACGAATGCCAGGGGTCAGATCTTGAACCGGAATGGTGCCGTCGCTTACGATGGCTTCCATCAAGGCGTGCACTTGGAAGCGCAGAAGCAGATCCAGTTCCATCTCCCCGTATTCCACTAAAATGTTCTCGTCGCCGCTGCAGCGGATCGTGATCGGGAAGCGTCGGTTGTCCGTCTCTTGGTGCAGCAGCGGATAGGCCGGCTTGATCCCGGTTTGCGGCTCCGGCAGTCCGGCCGGAACCAGTGCCTCCCGGGCGTCCTCGCCGATGGCCTGCAGGTTCGATTCTTGAAGCCGGCGCAGATGATCCGCTTCCTCCAGCGTCAACAGTTGGAACCGCACCGTATCGCCGGCGTGCAGCTGACCCAGCTTCCAAAATTCCGCCGAGGCCGTCGTTACCGGGCAAACGAAGCCGCCGAGGCTGGGACCGTCCGGACCTAGCAGAATCGGCATGTCTCCCGTCAAATCCAGCGTTCCGACCGCATAGGCGTTGTCATGAATGTTGGACGGATGCAGTCCAGCCTGACCCCCGTCCTCCCGTGCCCAATGAGGCGCCGGACCGATGAGGCGAACGCCGGTGCGCGAGCTGTTGAAATGAACCTCGAACGCCGTGCCGGCAAGCTCCTCCAGATAGCTGGGCTTCAAATACTCTTCCGTGCAGTGAGGGCCGGGAATGACGCCGATCGTCCATTCGCGCGTCAGTTCGGGCCGATCGGGCGCTGCCAGTCGCAAAACCGAAGCATCCGTTCTTCCAACGTGGCCGTCTCGGCACACCCCAAGCACGTCGCCTGCGCGCAGCGCGCGTCCGCCGTGGCCGCCGAAGCCGCCGAGCGTGAAGGTCGCGGAGCTGCCGAGAATCTTCGGCATGTCGAAGCCGCCGCCGACCAGCAAATAGCTTCTCATTCCGACTGCCGCTTCGCCGAAGCTGAGCACCTGGCCTTGGCGGACCCGTATCGGCTGATACGTCGCAATCGCTTCGTCGTCCAGCAGCGCCCCCATGTCTGCGCCAGTCAAACAAATCACCATCTCCCCGCGGAAACGGTAAGCGCCGCCGCGCAGCGTCAGTTCTAAGCCCGATGCGCCATCCGGATTGCCAAGCAGCTTATTGCCGATGCGGAACGACAGCGGGTCCATCGGTCCGCACGGCGGAACGCCGACAGCCCAATAGCCCGTCCGGCCCGGCCAGTCCTGCACCGTGGACTGCACGCCGCCATCGACGACTTCGATGGCATGCTCCGATGGCTCGAATCCGCTCAGCAGCTGCGTGTATACGCTGCCGGTCACGAACGCTTCTTCGCTTAGGAGCGCTCGCACGTACTGCAGATTGGTCGTAATGCCGTACAGCCGCGTCTCTTCCAGCGCTGCGCCGAGTTTGGCGATGGCATCTTCGCGGTTCTCGCCTCTTACGATAATCTTGGCCAGCATCGGATCATACAGCGTCGTCACCGTAATTCCGTCGCGCACCCACGTTTCCACGCGGGCGTTCTCCGCGAATTTCACTTGATCCAGCTTGCCGGCGCTCGGACGGAACTGATGCAGGCAGTCTTCCGCATAGATACGCGCTTGGATGCTGTGGCCCGCCGGACGGGCAACGCGGGATTCGATATCGCGCAGTTCGTCCGCCGCCTCCAATACCATCCATTCCACGAGATCGACGCCGAGCACCTCTTCCGTTACGCCATGCTCCACCTGCAGCCGCGTATTCACCTCGAGGAAGTAAAAGCGGCAGGCTTCCGGGTCGTACAAATATTCGATCGTGCCGGCACTGCGGTAGCCGACCTCGGCAGCAAGCCGCTTCGCCGATGCGAACATCTCTTGGCGCACGCCGTCCGTCAGGCTCGGGGCGGGACTCTCCTCGATCACCTTCTGATTGCGCCGCTGTATCGAGCAGTCCCGCTCGCCGAGCGCCGCTACTTCGCCGAACCGGTTGCCGAAGATCTGCACCTCGACATGGCGTGCCTTCGCGATATATTTCTCGAGGAAGATGCCCCCGTTCTTGAAGTTCGTCTCCGCCAAATGACGGACGCCGTCGAACGCTTCGCGCAGCGCGCGCTCGTCGTGGCAGACGCGCATGCCGATGCCTCCGCCGCCCGCCGTGCTCTTGAGCATCACGGGATAGCCAATCGCTTCCGCTTCCGTCAGCGCTTCGTCCAGCTCGCTGATCAGCGCCGTGCCCGGCAGCATCGGAACGCCGGCGCGCTCGGCGATCTCCCGCGCGGAATGCTTCAAGCCGAACATCTCCATCTGCTCCGGCGTCGGGCCGATGAAGACGATGCCATGCTCGCGGCAAGCGCGGGCGAACGCAGCGTTCTCGCTCAGAAATCCGTAGCCCGGATGGATGGCCTGCGCGCCTGCGTCGATCGCGGTGCGAAGTATGCGATCGGCGTCGAGGTAGCTTTCTTTGGCCGGACCGGCCCCGATAAGGACGGCCTCGTCGGCCCCGTCCACATGCAGGCTGTCCTGGTCGGCGCCGGTATACACGGCAACGGATTGAATGCCAAGCTTGCGAAGCGTACGTTCGATTCGAACGGCGATCGCGCCGCGGTTGGCTATGAGAACTTTCGTGAACATGGCTTTTCCCTCCCGGTTAACTGTATCTCTATTTAGAAGTTCCGCATGCTAAGCGCCAAACAAGAAGCTTCAGTTAGAAGCTATATACTAGAAGCTTCTTGTTTGGCGTATCGTTGCCAGGCTTTCGTTGCAAACGAATTATTTATTCGATCATCTATAAGTTCCGGTCAAGCTAGGCGTTCCAGATCAGGACGCGGATCGGCGTCGGATTATAGGCGTTGCACGGATTGTTGAGCTGCGGGCAATTGCTGATCAGCACCGCCGTGCGCGCGATCGATTCCATCTCGACGTAGCAGCCCGGAGCCGAGACGCCGTCCGCGAAACGAAGTCCGCCATCCGGCGTGACCGGCACGTTCATGAAGAAATTGACGTTCGGCGCCAAATCCCGCTTCGAATAGCCGCCGTCGTGCTTGGCCAGCTGCAGCATGAACGTATCGCGGCAGTTGTGCATGTGAAGCTTGTCGTGCGAATAGCGCACCGTATTGCTTTGCGCGGAACAGGAACCTCCGACGGTATCGTGCCTGCCGCAGGTATCCGCGACGATCTTCACGAGCGGCTTGCCCGATTCCGCGCGGAGAACGGAGCCCGTCGTCAGGTAGATGTTTCCTTGCGCGGCGATGGTTGCGACCGCGCTGTAGTGGTCTTCCTTGCTGTCGGCGTCGAAGAACAGCGTATCCGCCGCTTGATTGCCTTCCAGGTCCACGATGCGGAGCACTTGCCCCGGTTCCAGCACCTTCATCCAGCCGTCGCCGGCCAATACGATCTCGTCGACGATCGCTTCTTCTTCCCTCAAGCTGCTTTCCGTGCGGATAAAAGCGCTCATGCGATGCCCTCCTCAAAGTCTCAAATTTTTCGCAACCTGCAGTTGCATCTTAAGTTTGCGGCCGAATGCTGCCGGGTTCTTCCGGGTTATTCGGATAAAAGTCGGATGTCGATCCGCTTCGGCGCGTCTTACGGTCTAGCCAGCAAATGATACTCCGCCGTATTCTCGAACGCGCGGCGGTTCTCGCCGCGGAAATGATAGCAGTAATCCGTTTCCGGCCGGAATTCGGGCGCGAGCGACACGTCGAGCTTGACTGCCGCCTCCGGGTAAACCGTGCTCGGATTCAAGGGGTTCGGCGTATTGGAGATGACGATCAGGACGTCCATGTCCGTGCGAAGCGTGACCGTGCTGCCTTCTTTGCAATGCGAGCCGTCATAAACCATCGCGCCTTCTTCGTCGCAGGCGACCTTGGCGAACAAATTAACGACCGGGCCGAGGTCGCGGACGCCCAGGCCGCAGCGCACGAGCTCGACGGCAAAATTTTCGTAGCCGCTTCGCAGCCAGTCATTTCGCAGCGTCTGGTAATTCGTTGCGCCGTATTTGGCATCCGTGCTTTCGCGCGTCGTAAGCCCGCTGATCGTGTCATGCCAGCCGAGGCCGTCCTCGACGATACTCGCCAGCACCCGCCCGTTATCGCTCATCAGCACGTTGCCGCGGGTGAGATGCGCGGTATACTGCGCCTTCAGCGTATCCGGCATATTATAGCGCTCCGTCAGATCATGAGCGTTGTACAGCATGACGGCCGCATTCGCGTCATCCTTCAGCGCCGTGAACGTGAGCAGGCGGCCTTTCGCGATCACGCCGGACCATTTGTCGCCGGGCGCGATGGTTTTGCTCCACAAATTTGTCATTGGAAACCCTCCTTCGATGGTCGCGGTAAAAACAAAAAAGCCTGAGAGCGCGACCTCCCAGGCTTTTATCCTTCCGTGTTATGCAGGCTCCTTCGTACCGGGTACGAGCAGCTTCCGCACACTATCTCTCGGACCAGACTTGATGGGCAGTTACCTGCCGCCAACGGAACCCTAGATAGCTTTTTTGTCCTCAATGCTAACATGAGAACCGATATGCAATTGTTAAAACCTGCTATTGCTACTGATTATAGGTGCGCATGCACCGATATGTCAACAGTAATGTCAGGTTTTATTACATCACTTATCGATTCTCATGGTTTTAACGCTTCGGAAGCGAACGAACGTAACGGTCGGACAGCTCCATCAGCTTCAAGATATAATCGTAATCCTTTCGGTACGGAGTCAAATCCTTCACCGGCTTCAGCGTTCGAATATCAACGGCGGTACCATCGTCGAAACCTTTGCCCGGCACGAATAGGACATCGTCGTTGATAAACGATCCCGTCGGCATATAGTACCGAGATCCGACGACATTATGATCGATGTTGAGCAGGTCATGGCCGAATGCCGTGACGCCCGCATCCGCCAGCTTGACGCCGAGCAGATTGGCGACCGTCGGCATGATGTCCAGCTGACCGCCCGTCCGGTCCACTACTTTGCCCTGCCGTTCGCCCGGCAAGTGGATGATCAGCGGAATGTTGAAGCGCGATACCTTCGGGTCGTAAGGGATGCCGAGCGCTTGGCTGACCTGCGCAGGATCGTTGTCGTTCGGCTGCAAGCCGAAATGATCCCCGTACAAGACGAGTACGGTATCGTCCCACAGTCCCGCCGACTTCAGCCGGTCGATCAACGTGCCGATGGCGTAATCCGTATAATTGACCGCCAGGAGATAATTGCCCAGCTGCGTGCCTTGCAGATTGTCCGGCAGCGTCATTTTCATGCGGTCCTTCGGCACCTCGAACGGGAAGTGGCTGGATACCGTAATGAGCTGGCCGTAGAACGGCTGCTTGCTTTTGCCGGCTTCGCTCAGCTTGTCGACGGCGACGCGATACAATTCCTCATCGGAGGCGCCGAAACTGTTGAACTTGTCGTTCTTATAATACGGCTTGTCGTAGTAATGGTCGAAATTGAGCGCCGCATAAAGCTTGTTCCGGTCCCAGAACGTCACATCGTTGACGTGGAACGTGTCCGCGACGTAGCCGTTCTGCTGCAGCGCTCTCGGCAGGCTGGGCAGGTTCCGGTCGCCGTAGCCGGTCGACATGGCGATCTGCGCCGTCGGATAGATCGACGTATTGGACATGAATTCCGCGTCCGACGTGTTTCCCTGGCCGATTTGTTGAAAGATATGCGGAAAGTACAGGCTGCCGCCGGCAAGCCGGTTCAGCACCGGCGTAATCTCCTGTCCGCCCAGCTTCAGATGGATCGGGAAATTCTGAAACGCCTCCATCTGGATGACGATGACGTTCTTTCCTTTCGCGTTCCCGAAGTAAGCCGGCGCGCTGCCGGGCTTGTCCCGATACGGATACGTCGCCTGCAGATCGACTGCTTGCTGGACGAACTCCGACGTATTGCCCTCGGCCGCGATGCTGTTATCCTTTGCCGCCTTGATCGCGGAAGACACCTGATAGTTCAGGAACCCTTCGTCCTCCGCTTCCACGAGCTCGTTCTCGATCGGCATGCCCAATTGAATGAACCGCGTCGAGACGACGATGCCGACGATCAACAGAACGCTCAGCACGACGCGGTACATCGGCGACGCGGAAGCCGTTCTTCTACGGCCGTAGCCTCCGCCTCGTCTGGATGAAGCGGCGGCATAGACCCAGACTCCGATTGCGATAACGATATCCGGGAAGAACCAATAATGGCTCCACTGGATCGTGGACTCGACGCTGTCTTTGATCTTGGTCACTTGATGCAGCTCGTACAGCGCCGTATACGTCGGCACGTTACCGAAATGCTCGAAATAAACGGCCGACGAGAATAACAGCAGCGAGACGATCACGTTCAAAGCGCCGTAAGCCCAGACCTTGACTCTGGCCGGCGTCAACAGCTCCACCGCGCATACAAGCACGAGGAGCGCCGACGCGTCGGCGGCAAGCCTTGGCCACTTGATGTCCCCGAATAAAAAATAGCGCAGCAGCGCCAGCTTCGTAAGCAGAATAACGACAGCCGCGTAGAAGAGCGGCACGCGGAACCCGCGGTCCCCCTTCATGCGAAACGCCGTTTCGTTGGATCTAGAGGTGTAATGAGACATAAGAGATTACAAAACCTTCTTTCCTTACATGCTGAATCGCTGTCTGTACCCGCATTTGCGGCAGAGCTCTTCTACCACTTCGCGGCGGGAGAAGCCGTCGTACAGGCGATTCGCGCGTTCCCCTTCGATGATTTCCGAGAAAGGAGTCCGGTGAATGTTGCCCAAATCGATCACGCCTTCGCCGTCCAAGCAGCATGGAATGACCGTGCCGTCCACGAGAACGCCGGCCTGGTTGCGAAGACCATGGCAGAAGCCGCGACCCTCGTCTTCCTTCTCTTTCAGGTCCGGCCATTTGAATTCGTGATCGTGGTTCAGGTAGATGCGATCCGCCAATTTGATCCCTTTCCCCCGTTGGAACCGGTCCTGTATGCGGAAGTCCAGCTCGAATTCCCGTTCGAGTTGATCGAGAATGACCTGGTTGCGCTGCCGATCGACGTTCGTCGCGTTGTCTTCGGTCAGATTCCACAGGCGCAGGGAGATGAGAATATCCGACTGCGCGACGGCCGCTTTGGCAAATGCCAGCACGCTGCCGACATACCCTTCTTTGTCTACGGAACCTTCATGGCCATCGAAGCTGTGCAGCGAGAAATTGATTTGGCGCAGCGCCGGCTTGCCGATGATCTTGGGTCCGGCTTTATGAAGCAGCGTGCCGTTCGAGGTCAAGTTGACCTTGAAGCCGCGTTCGTGGCTCAAGTCGAGCAGCACGTCGATTTTGGGATGCAGCAGGGGCTCGCCTTTGACGTGAAAATAAATATGATCCGTATGCGGCCTGATTTCGTCCAGCGTTTTCGTGAAATCCTCGATGCCGATAAAGCCTTTCGCACGATTCGTCGGCGGGCAGAACGAGCAGGCCAAATTGCAAATGCTCGTAATTTCGATATAAAATTTCTTGAATTTCTTCATGCCGCTTAAGCCTCGTTTCTTTCGTTCGGCCGGAGCCGGATCGCGATACCATACCCTCCATTATAAAACGGCAGCGCAAAGCCTGTCCACTTTCGGCGCCAGCGCTTCCTCCATTTCCCGGCAAACAAAGAAACAGGACCTCGGCATGCAGGTCCTGTGCGTGTGTGGTTTCCATCTCAACCCATTGCTCTTGCAAACGCATTCATGAACGTTACGCTCTCTGCAGCAGATTGTGCATTTCATCCTTCGTGCGCTCCACCTTGAGTACATGCTCGACGGTAATGTCGGACTTGCTTCCATTGCGGAAAGTGCTGCCTTCCAGGTGGTACCCGTTCGCTCTGGCCATGGAGTAGAAGGCGCAAAGCTGGTTGGCAATCCGTACGGCCTGGTCTTTGTTCGAAGCCGTATATAACGTATTGCCGAAACTGAGAGGATTACTGTTGCTTTGGATGTTGACATGGAAGGCATCGGCTTCGCCGTCCACCTGCTTCACCAGGATTTGATTGTTGTAACAGTTCAACAGATAATGGACTGTCATGTCATTCACCGCCTCTTCGCTTTGTTTCGGCCCGCATATCCGCTTGCCGTACTCCTTATTACACGGGGCAAGTCGATATGAAACCTCCATTCGAAACGATCCGGATTCAGGACCGGGCGCACGCTTTTATTCTATTCTTCCGCCTCGGAGAAATGCTCGCCGCAGAACGATTCCAGCATGCGTTCTTCTTCGTCCTCCAGCTCCGCATCCACGAATTTGTCGTTGATCCGCTCATGCAGCGCGTATCTCACGATCTTGCCGTCCTCGCCGTCAACGCGATAAATCACCCGTATGTATAGACCGCCTTCGACATACAGCTCATCGTCCTCGGCGACCTCGATCTCCAGCTTGAATTCATACCGCTCGCCCGTCAAAATGCCGAACGGATCTTTCACTTTCTCAACCTCGTATGCCTCGATCTCGACCAACTTGCCTCATCCTTCCAATCGTCGTAGACTCCATTATAACCCGATCGGGGCCATCTTACGAGTCGGCGGCGAGGATCCCCTCGAGCTTCAGCAGCGCTTCCTTCGCCTTCATGCCGCCGCGGTAGCCGGTCAGCTTGCCGTTCTTCCCGACGACGCGATGACAGGGAACCGCGATCAGCACGGGATTGGCGCCGATTGCCGTTCCGACCGCGCGCACCGCGGAAGTTCTGCCGATGCGATCCGCGATATCCGAATACGCGCAAGTCGTCCCATGCGGAATGCGAAGCAGCTCCCGCCATACGGATTGCTGAAATGCGGTTCCGTTCATATCGAGCGGGATATCGAAGCCGCTTCGGCTGCCTCGCAGGTAATTGCGTATCGCCTCGGCGTAACGTTCCATGCGCGCATCGGCTTGAATAAGCTCCGACGCCGGAAACCGCTTCTTCGTCCATGCCTCCAACTCCGCGAACGGAGCGTTCGGCGAACCGACGTAACATAAGCCGGCGTCCGTAGCCGCCAGGCACAGCTTCCACGATTCGTGATCTAGAAGCGTCCAATAGATTTTCTTCATGGGTTTCGCCTGCTTTCTTTTTGGGTAAGCTTGTCATTTCGGAATTGTTGGGTATCGGAAGCTGCACCGGAGTCGCCCAGCTCGTTGACGGGCCGATGATCTCTTCTATATTGGGAAGGCGTGACGCCGGCCGCTTTATGAAATACGGCAGCGAAATGGGCCGGATTCGAAATGCCGACTTCATCGCCGATCTCGGCAACCGAAAGCGCCGTCGCGCGAAGAAGCGTCTTGGCCGCCTCGATCCGGACTTGAAGCAGATATGCGGCTGGAGATATGCGTCGAAGCCGTTTGAACGTGCGCTGCAGATGATAAGGGCTGACATGCTGCTGTTCGGCCAAGGCATTCAGCGTAAGGCGGTCGCCGTATTGCTTGCGGATCGCTTCGGCGACCGCGTCCGTCCATTCTTCGTCCGGCAGTTTCAGTCCGTCCGGCTTGCAGCGCTTGCATGGCCGGAAGCCGGCCCCCAGCGCTTCCGCGGACGAAGCGAAGATCCGCACATGCTCGCGCCGCGGCGTTCTTGACTTGCAGGACGGCCGGCAGAAGATGCCCGTCGTGCTCACGCTGTAATAGAATCGTCCGTCCTGTTCGGCATCGCAGTCCACGATGGCATTCCAGTTCTCGTCGGTCACTATCATCCTCACCTCCAAGGCAAAGTATACCCGCTTCGAGGTCCGCATGTAAGCCGCCCGGAATGGAAAAGCAAGATTACGACAGCCTCGCTCCGTTACTTATGGTACAACTAGGAGAGCATCGCCCGCGTTTATCGCGGCGCTCGTTACAGTCGAATCAGGAGGTTTTCGCATGTCACCTAATCCAATCACGATCACGATGACGCCCCCGAAGGCGTTCGACTTCCATCATATTCTTGGCTATCTGGCCCGTTCGAGCAACGAATGCTTGTATCGCGTGGACGGCGAGACCGTCACGAAGCTGATAACCGTTCTGGGCCCGCCGATCTTGATCCGTGTCGCCTCGTTGCCGGATGGCTCGCTGTCCATTGCGCTTCCCTCCCTTACGGAACCGCCGGACGCCGCGCTGTCGGCTGCCATTTCCGATTACGTCCGGGACTGGTTCGATATGGATCGAGACCTCGAGCCCTTCCTCGCGCTTGCGCTGCAAGACCCCGTGTTGGCCGAGCCGGTCAGGCAGTTCAACGGGCTCCGCATCGTCGGCATCGCCGAATTGTTCGAAGCCATTTGCTGGGGAATCATGGGACAGCAGATCAACCTTGCCTTCGCTTATACGCTCAAACGCCGGTTCGTGGAGCGATTCGGCGCCTCCGTCGAATGGGAAGGCCGTCGATACTTCGCCTTTCCGGAGCCGGACGTCATCGCCGCCCTCGACCAAGCCGAGTTGACCCGGATTCGCGGCATCGGGCCTTGGACGGCGAACTACGTGCTGATGCGCTGCCTGCGCATGCCCGCGGCGTTCCCGATCGAAGACGTCGGCCTGCATAATGCCCTGAAGCTGGTGCTAGGCCGTGACACGAAACCTTCCATCGCCGAGATCAAGGAGCTGTCCGCGGAATGGAAGGACTGGAAAGCTTATGCGACGTTCTACTTGTGGCGTCTGCTCTATTGACGTTAAAGGCTGGTTTGTTGGGATTTATTGATCGTGCGCCTGGTTTTTATTAACGGTATTACTGGTTTATTGAATATGCTTTGCATTTTCGGCAGAAGAAAAGCCGCCCGAAGGGCGGCTGAATATGCGAATGAGGTTAGATATCGAATTCCAGTGCGGTTTAGATATCGAATTCCGATTTCGGTTTTTTGGGTTGTCGTTTAATTTTATTTTGTACGGCCGGCAGATGCCTCATGCTTCGGTGCATGGGGCCTTTGCAGATCGGACAGCTTTGCTCGCTCTCGGCGAATTCCTCGCGTACCCACGCTTTGCACTCCGCGTTTTTGCATTTCCAGATCTTCGTCGGTAATAGCTTCGGTTTCTCTTCTTCGGTCGTTGCCACTTGTAAGCATCCTTTCCATCCATAACCCTAATTCGTGGTGTAATAAAACTTTGCATTGACGCTTTTGTTCTTCATGTTATATTATCTAACAAGAAAAACATATAAAAACTACCATATCGTTTTCTAGGGTTCCGTGGTGGCAGCATTGCTGTCTTCCGGTCTGGTCCGAGAGAAAACGCACGGCGGCCGCTGTGTACACGGAGGGATAAAAGCCCGGGAGGATATCAGCAACCATTGATATCTCCCCGCGCTTTTTTTATTTTAGCCATCATTGAAAGGGTTGCTGCGCATGAGAGAACCGATCAAGCTTCAACAGACGCTGACGCTGTTTCAAGTC
The DNA here is from genome assembly GCF_009909195.1 of Paenibacillus sacheonensis. Classification (GTDB taxonomy): domain Bacteria; phylum Bacillota; class Bacilli; order Paenibacillales; family Paenibacillaceae; genus Paenibacillus_Z; species Paenibacillus_Z sacheonensis. The sequence goes on along the minus strand of NZ_JAAAMU010000002.1, from coordinate 233,178 downwards.
GTATTCCTCGGGCTTGCCTGGATGACGCCGATGATTTATTTCTCGATCTACGGCATTGCCTACGAATCTTCGTCAGGAATGCTGACGCAAGCCTACTTAGCTGCCTTTATCGCCATTATGTTCACCGCGTACAGCTACGGTCTGATGTCGATCGCCCACCCGACGTCGGGCTCTGCCTATACCTATGTCAAAAAAGCTCTCCACCCTTATCTCGGCTTCCTTGTCGGCTGGGCGCTGCTGCTCGACTATTTGTTCTCCCCCATCATTGCATGCTTGACCTTCGGCATCTACATGCATGCGCAGTTTCCGGTCGTCCCCGCTTACGCTTGGATGATCGGGATCAATGTGGCGATCACGCTCGCGAATATCAAAGGCGCTTCCTTCTCGGCGAATTTAAGCAAATGGTTCGTTCTGCTTCAAATGGGCTTCATCGGGCTGTTTTGCGCGCTGCTTGTCCGACATTCGCCGGCGCACAGCGACCCTTTGGCGCCTTTGCTGCAAACGGACATCCCTTTCTCGACGATTCTGACCGGCGCTTCCGTGATCTGCTTCTCGTTTCTAGGCTTCGATTCCATCACGACGATGGCCGAAGAAACCAAAAACGCGAAGAAGAACATCCCTCGTGCAATCGGCTTTATTATTATAATCGCCAGCATCTTATATGTCACACCATCATATCTGACCCAACTCGTTTTTCCGAAGGCGATCGCGTTCCTGAACATCGATTCCGCAGGTCTCGAGATCGTCAAGATGGTCGGCGGAGCCGCGCTCAGCACCGTATTCATTGTCGTGCTGCTGTTTGCGATCTTCACGCAGGGCATATCCTCCGTATCGAGCGTCTCCCGCCTCATGTATGTGATGGGCCGCGAATCGATACTGCCTCCGCGTTACTTTGCTTACGTTCATCCGAAGTGGAAGACGCCCGTCGTTAATATTCTCATGGTCGCGATCGTCTCCATGCTCGCTCTCGTCATCCAGCTGGATATGGCCGTCAAATTCGTGAATTTCGGCGCGCTGACCGCCTTCTTCTTCGTTAATATTTCCGTCATCAGCCACTATTACGCACGAGAGCGGCGCCGCTCCTTGAAGGGGACGCTGCTCTACCTTGCGCTTCCGGCCGTCGGCGCCGGCATTATCGGCTGGTTGTTCATGCTTCTTAGCAAGGATGCGTTAATCATGGGATTGTTATGGCTTCTTGCGGGCATTCTCTTCCACGCCAGGAACACGCCGTTTGCCAAACAGCTGCTTACGCGGAACAAAATGCAGTCCAGCAGGCATGGCTGAGCTGCGGCTATCAGCCCAATGGCACGAATGTGATTTCGAGCGGCGCCAGGCTGAACGGTTGCCGCCGCTCCCCGCATGCAAGTAAACCGACGCTTGTTTCTTCGCGCAGGTTGAGAAGAAATACGCCTTCGCGTTCCGGCGTCCATATCAGCGCCGTATCGATCCCTTCGGCGACATAAGGAAATTCGGCGCCTTCCTCCGCCAGCAGTTGGCGAAGCATGCTCGCCGTACGTTCGGGAGATTCGGCAGCTTTGAACGGCCATGACCGAACCCGGCTCGCCGCGATCACCGGCAGCCGGGTTCGGTTGCGTTCGGCGGCGGCTTGATCAAACACGACGCAAGCGTACTCGCCAAGCCGGCGTTCCCATTCGTCCGTTAGCTCCTGCTCGCCGAAGAAGAGCAGCACTCCGCGCGTATCCCTCGAGTCCAGTTCCCGATCCAATTGCAGCTCAAGATCCGAATCCGGACTCAAATTCGATTCCAGACCAAAAACCGAATCCAGAACCAGATCCGAATGCAAATCCGGATCCCCGCCTCGGACCGGCCGTGCCGGCAATCCGGCAAGCAGCGGCACAAGCGCCGGCGCAACCGATTCGCCGCGGCCTTTCGTTCCATACGCGATGTGGACCGGATAGCTCCGCCTGCCGGCGCCATCTCGCTCCAAACCTTCCAAAGTCGGCAGCTGTTTCGCGAAGGCTTGCCAATAATCCGCATCGATCAGCCAAGTGCCGCTCATGTGAAACACGTCGGGCACGCCGGCCGCGACTGCCATTTGCGCTTTGCAGGCAAAATTGGCGCTGCTTAGCGCTCTTGCGGGGAAAACCGTCGTTTCGCTGTATGCCCGCTCCGTTCCCATCTGGCCGAGATGGAACAAGACGCCGAACAGCTCGCTCGCCTTGCCTGCGGGAACGCCGAAATCGCCGTCGCCGAAATGCGCTTCGCCGACTCGAAATCGGCATTCCGGAATCCGGTCCCGAATGGCCGCGACGTCGATTCCATGCCGCTCGTCGCCCAGATGCATGACCATGATTCCCATCTCCATGCCGGGAAGACGCGTCTCCGTCATCAGCCTCGTTACGCGCGAACCTATAAAATCGATCCATGCCCGAACGAGCGCGTCGTCCGAACGGCGATCGAGCGCATCGCGCAATGCCGCCCGATCCCGGTCATGCGGATAAGCTTCTCGGAATGCCTGAAGGCAGCCGTCGCAGAAGCAGCCTTCGATACGCTGCCCCCAATTCCCAAGCCGCAGATCATCGTCCATGAACAGGCGCGTAAAGCCGGCGTCCCGCAGTTGTCTGGCCGCTTCGGCATTGTCGGCGATCATCGCTTCCTCGATGTCCGCGCAGTAATACGCCGGCAGCCCTTCGCCGTCGATCCGGTACCGCCAGTGCATCGGCAACTGCAGCTCGAGCGTATCGTCGTCGGGATTCAAGGAATTACCGGGATGACCGACAGGCAGCTGAATGACGCCGACCTCGAAGCCGCAACGCTGCAGCGTTTCGCGCGCTTGCTTCATCTCCTCCATCGACGACCAGAATTTCCCGTAGAAATACCCGTACAGCCATATCGTGTCGACTCCCGCATCGCGCAGCAGCCGCGATAATTCCGGCCAACGGTCCGCGTCATTAATGACGGCCGCTTCGAGTGAATAATGGATATGCATGCCGTTTCCCCTCTCTCTGATATGAGCAAACGAATGCTTCTACGGGAGCAGATGAGGCCCGCCGCTCACGGGATACATCGGCAGGCTGCGGAACGCCTCCGCGTACGCGGCGCCGATCGCCATGCCCCGCATGACCGGCAGCTTGCTCGAAAATTCGATGCAGTCGATGCCATAGACATATTGCAGCCACGCATCTTGACTGGCATGGCATTTCAGCATTTGGTTGCGCACGTCCATCGTATCGCTGACGTCCACGTAGGCTTCGGGTTCGAAGCCGACTCCGCCGATGTTGTCCATCAGAAACACATGCGGCACCTTGTCCATCGGCGGATATTCGGTCTCGATGAGCGGCACGGTGACGGGAATCCGGCAGTCGGCGGCGATTTCGCCGCATATGCGGTGATCGGGGTGATAGTCGTTCGGCCCATGCACGAACATGATATCGGGATTGGCTCGACGAATCGCGTTGATGAATGCCATACGCGTCGGACGGTCGTGAAATAAAAACTCGTCGTCGAAGTCCATCCAAATCAGTTCGGCGCCGATAACGGCCGCCGAACGTTCGGCCTCCCGCTTGCGCACCGCCGCGATTTCCTCCCGGGTCAGCGTGGCCGACCCGACATTGCCGTTCGTGGCGATCATCAACGTAACCCGATCGCCGCGAGCGGCGTACTTCGCGAGTGTGCCGCCGCACAAGATTTCGATATCGTCGGGGTGTGCCCCGATGGCTAATATTCTCATTAGAACCGCCTCCGTCAGATGATTGATTGTCCGAGCAGCGCCTCGCTGATCCGAGCGATGTCGGACGGCTCGCCCGTGTAATGCCAGACCGTCGACCGGTCCGTGATCGTTTCCCCGCTCCGGCATACGACCGAAGGCGTGTGGTACTCCAGCTCTCCGAAGCCGCCGAGCCTTCCGCCGTCGTCATAGAGCTGAACGCAGGAGCCCGTGTAGTCGCGGCGGTCCGGCGGGTAGTCCGGATAATGTCCGGAGGGATCAACGCCGAAGCTGCGCACGATCAGGCTGTCCAAGCCGATATCCTCGCGCCGTATATATCCGATCCGGCCCCCGCACTGCCGCACATGGAACGACAGCTTGAACATGGAGCCGCCTCCGAAACGCACTTCGCATCGCTCGCGTCCCGAACGCACGCTGCCCGCGGGCGGCTCGCCGAACATCGTCATCGGTTCGGACCGTCCGAGCGACGGCATGACGACGACGCCGCCCGTCTTGACCTGCATGATGCTCCAGAGGTTGATGCGCGGGAAGGAGGTCTTGCCGGCATGCCGGCCTTCATCGTTGGACGCGATAAGCGTCGTCTCGCATTCATAGCCGACGAACGAGACTCGCCGTCGATCTCCCGCGGAAGCCGAAGCAGCGCCCGTCGGATCCGTTATCCCTCTCAGCGCCGTGCCCGCTAGGGTCGGATCCGACGCAGGCCGGTACGTTTTGCGAAGGACGAACGAAGCTTCCTGCCCTTGCTGTCGATACGGAAGGCGCACGGATTGCTCCACCGCTGCCGCGTTCGGCGGGCTGTCGATGAAGCGGTACGTCCCCGGATCCAGCGCGGCCGGAACGCCGGCAGACATATAATCGATCTCCGGGCTGACCCATGTCCGATCGCCGCCGCAATTCCAGCCTGCTTCTCCGAGACCGGCGGCATTGAACCAGAGCGGCGACTCGGCTTCGTCCCCCGTCAGCAGCGAGATCACGCGCCCTCCCCGTTCCAGCAGCAGGATGCTTCCGCCGGATTCGCCGGTCAGAAGCCGGTAAGCCAGTTCTCGCCCATGAAATAGATCGCGTAACTGCGTCAGATTGCGCCCGCCGCTCATCTCAATCGCCTCCAAGCTCGAACGCGATCCGGACGCGGCGATTCGGATTCGAGAAGCTGACGGTCTCGCCGTCCTGCTCGACCTTCGAGTGCGCCACGTTGCCGCCCGCGTCCTCGACAGAGACAGCCACGATCGTCCCGGCGGCGGCAGGAACGGTTACCCGAATAAGCCCCAGCTCCTCCGATGCCTCCAATTCGACCGCCAAGATCCGGTCGGACTCGCGCGCGACCCGGAACGCGACCGGCCCGAATGGCGTAGATGCCCGCTCGACCTCGATCGTTTTGCCCCTCTCAAGCCACGATGCAGGGACGCATGGCAGCAGATGAAGTCCTTCGTCCGAAGCTTCGAACAGGCTGTCCGCGATCATGTCGAACAGGCGGCCGTTCGCGCTTCCGTTCGGCTGCCAAGGCGACAGCCAAGGCAGCTGCGGGCAATAACGCTCATGGGTGTGGCCGGTATCCAGCGTCGTCGAATAGCCCATCATGCTCCAGAAGTAGCGCAGCGCGTCTTCCCTTCTGCCCCTCTTCCTCCAAATGCGATGCCAGACGCGCTCGACGGTGTTGACATAGTACAAATCGACGGGGCCGTTCGCGAAGCCCTGCTGCAGCAGCCCCAGCTGCGCGTCCTCCATTTCGGGCAGCTTGCTGCCGAACAGGTCGTTCAAGCTTCCGCGATCGCGAAGCAGCTGCTCCAGCTCTTCCAGCCGCGGATCATCGACGCTCCACAGTCCGGTATCGACGAGCGAGATCGGTCCGTCCAGCGCATACACGCCGACTTGATCGCCCGGCTTGGCGTAGACTTCGTTGGCTACCCAGCTCATGCCGTCCGCCAGCACATGCGTCGCGTTATCGACTGCGCGCAGGATGCACGCGCGATAATCCTCCGCTTCTTCGAGGTATCGCTGCCCCTCGGGCCGGCCGATATGGTTCAGCGCCCTCGCCATATCGTGCAGCCCCCTCCATGTCTGCGCATCGGAGAAGAAGAAATAACCTTTGTCCGGCCAATCGTGGACGCGTCCCGGAGGCAGAAGACCGTAATGCTTCGGGCGCGAATCTCCGGCTGCGGCTTTGGCCGCCGCCCGTTCGCGCGTGACCCATTCGCAGGCGCGAACGGCGCATTCCGCGACGCGCGCCAGCCACGACGCGTCCCGGGTCATCCAATAATGGCCGGCCAGCATGCCCAGCACGACGCCGGTCTCGCACATCCAATGGATATGCGGCCGGAACGAACCTTCCGCGGACGAGATGTCGCCTTCCGGACCGGCGCTGCCATCCTGGGTAGACAGAAAATAGTCGAGCACGCGTTCGACGGTCGCGCCATAGCCGAGCCGGTCAAGCGCGCGGATATAATGCACCGCTTCCCAGGAATAGACGACGGAATAATCGTTAAAGCCGCCTTGCCCGGGCAGTACCGGCGAAGCGCCGTCCTTCTGCGCGAGCAGTTGAAAGTGATTCATCGTCGTCGTATCGAACACCTGCTGCACGAGCGGATCGGGCACCGCGATTGTCATGCCTCCGGACATCGCCTCATCCCATATCCGACGGCAGCGGGCCATCGCCTCTTCCATATCCAGCATCGGCCCGTCGCCGGGTTGAACGGCATTTGCAGCTTTCGATGCGGCGGACTTGCCCGAGTCTAGGATCGGATACGGTATTTCCCATTCCATGACAGCGCTTTCGCCGGGTTCAAGCCGTAACCCCATCCGAACGGCGCCTTGGAATGGCTTACCGTCGGCGATAACCTCTATCCCCGCCTCCCGGCTGACCCGATAACGCGCCGACGCGCGCCCTTCGGCATTCCGCAAGGCTCCGGAGCATCCGTCGGCAGTGTCGAGCGCCAACGCTTCGGCCGTCGGCCAGAGACGTTCCGACGACATATACGGCACGTAATCCTCGTTCGGATGCACATAGAAACGGCTGAACGGTCCTTCCGCGCGAATGAAGTACCAGTCGCCCTTCAAGATGCGCTTGGGATGCCGGTTGCGAACGCGCAGATAGAGATGAAGGCGTCCGTTGCCTTCTTGGTCTTCGGTTACGAGCGCGGTCAGTCGATGCTCGGCCCCGCCTTGGTGAATTCGGCATTCGTAAACCGGTACCTTCGGGATCGGCAAGCGTTGTTCGGCCTGCTCGTGCGGAAGCATGGCGGGACGCTCGCCCTCCGCTGCGAAGGCGAAGCCGAAGCCGGCGCGCCAATCTCCCTTCCGCCCCCATGCGTCCTTGAGCAGCACGGTCATGTCCGGCCTGGCTTCCACCAGCATCGCGTCCAGGGGGCGATGGAGGAACACGCGCTTGCTTCTCGTTCTCGGCCATAATCCGATGATGGCGTCCTTGTCCTGTTCCGTCACGCGGTCATCCCCATTTCGTCGAAGATCCTATTCACCCTCACTATATCGCAGTCCATCCGAAGCCGGCATCGGAAGAAATTCGCCAAATGTAGGAGAATGCGCATCCTCAGCCGGGAAAACCTTCGTCGATCGGATAGGCAAGCGTTACCGCCGTGCCCTTCCCTTCGCTCGAAAGGATGTCGAACGCGAACGCATCCCCGTAATAGATCGCCATTCGCCGGCAAAGCATCGTTATCCCCGAGAGCGGGACGGCGCTTCCGGCATTCTCGAGCCCCAGGCCTTCGACGATCTCCGGTCGCATGCCGACACCGTCGTCTTCCATAAGAATGTTTATGTTCGCGCCATCCCGCCATGCCTTCACGCGGACTGCGCACGGGCCATCCTTGGGTTCGATGCCGTGCTTGACCGCATTCTCCGCGAGGAGCTGCAGCGTCAAGCTCGGAATCGGAGCGTCGTACAGCGCCGCATCCGCGACGTCGACCTCGTAACGCAGTCTGTCCTCGAAGCGCAGGCAATGCAGCTGCATGTAGGTCTCGAGAAACCGAAGCTCGTCCCGAAGCGTTACGACCGGCTGCCGGGATTTGACCATGTCGCGCAGCAGGCGGGACAGCCTGATGACGGCGTCGTTCGTTCGCGGCGCGTCTTCCAGCATCGCCTGGCCTGCAATTAAATTAAGCACGTTAAATAGAAAATGCGGCTGCAGCTTCGCCTGCACCATCTTCAGCTCGGTGTCGCGCAGCAGCCTGTTCAGCTCCGCTTCGCGGCGCACCGCCTCCGTCTCGCGCAGGCTCGAGGAGACGGAAGCGGCAAGCACCTGCATGAACGCGGTAATCGCCGTAACCTGCGTCTCCGGCACGACGGGCACCTCGGCGATCGCGCGGCGTACATCCTCCCGATCGGCAGGCAAATCCGAGACCAGCTCCAAGATCTCGTCCACGGTCTCGTCCGTCGGAGCCTCGAACAACATCTGGCCCGTAATGAAGGCGCCGACGTGAGAGCCGTGAAGCATGATCGGGATCGCGCTGTCGTACAGACCCGCATGGCATCTGCAGATAACCGCCTTCTCTTGCGCGATGGCTTCCCGGGTCGTAAAGCAATCCGAGGCAAAACAGCGTTGGCGTCCGACTTCGCTTTCCTGGATCAGCTTGCAGAAATCGGGATGGCCGGTTTGCAATTCGGCGAGCGGCAGCAGCTGTTCGCCGTTCAGCTTTAGGATGCTGCCGTTCAATCCGGTCGTCTTCATGAACATATCAAGCAGCCGGTAATAAGGCTGCAGCCCCTCTTGTCCCCCGCCGCGGGAAGATTCGTCCCGCTGCCGGCGCGCATGCAGTTCTTCCACCCACTGTTTCACGTATTCTTCCATAGGCGCCTCCCTTTCCCTTATTATATAGCCGAATTCGATCTTGTCTCGCGAAATCAGCGCATTTTCCGTTCATGAAGCGCCTGTCGGGAGCTTGAACATTTTAGGAAGCCGCCGCGGAAGCCATTCTGTTACAATTAATCTAAAAGCGCCTTGCCGGCGCAATTCGGAGGTATCTTCATGGTCCTGCGCATCCTAATCGCCGACGATGAGCCGATCGAGCGAAAGGTCATCGAGAAAATCATCGCGGACAGCGAGCTTCCGGCAGTGGTAGCGGGCGGAGCCACGTCCGGAAGCGAGGCAATCCCGCTCGCCGAAGAGCTGAGGCCCGATCTGATATTCATGGATATTCGGATGCCCGGCATGAACGGTTTGGACGCGGCCGCGCTCATCCAGCAATCGAATCCCGGCGCGATAATCGCGATCGTCACGGCTTTCGACGAATTCGCTTACGCCAAGCGGGCAATCGATATCCGGCTCGACTATTTCCTGCTCAAGCCGATCGAGAAAAGCGAGATCATCCGAATCATCGAGGAAGCGATCCTCCGCGTCCAGCCGGCAGCCCGCGCCGAAGAACAAGTCCCTGCCGCCGGTCCGCAGCAAATCCGGCTTGCGCGCGAGATCGCTCGGTATGTACGCGAGCATTATGCTGAGCCCCTATCGCTGGATACGCTCGAGCGCGAGCTCAACCGCAGCCATCAATACATGAATCGCGCCTTCAAGGCGGTTCACCGCCTGCCGATCATGCAGTTTCTGACCGAGCATCGGCTGGAACGCGCCAAAATGCTTCTGGGGCAGACCGACTTTACGCTAGGAAGAATCGCCGAAGAGACCGGCTTCTACGATGCCAGCCATCTCGGACAAACGTTTAAACGGCAGGAAGGCGTCACGCCTCAGCAGTACAGGCAGCAATGGCTGGCGAAACAGCGGGGTTGAAGTTTGCGGATGAATAGATGCAATTCAAGCAAACGCAAAAAGACATCTCCTCCGAGAGGGGATGTCTTTTTTGCGCTTCTTCATCATGCGATGATAGTTAGCGGATTAATCGTTCACGGTATTCGACGCCGCGCCGAGGCTGCCCGTCTCGATCAAGCTGCGCAAATCCGGCTCGATGGCCGCCGGATCGGTTGGCGCAGGATACTGCTTCACGACATTGCCCTTGCAGTCGACCAGGAATTTAGCGAAGTTCCAGTCGATGTCGCCCGTGTGGTACGGCGCAGGCACGGCGTCGACGAGATACTTATAGAGCGGATCGGCATTCTCGCCTTTGACATCGATCTTGGCGAACATCGGGAACGTGACCGAATAGTTCAATTCGCAAAATTGCGCGATCTCTTCGTTCGTGCCGGGCTCCTGCCCTTTGAACTGATCGCAAGGGAATCCAAGCACGACGACGCCCTCGTCCTTGAATTGGTCGTAAATCTGCTGCAAGCCTTTGTAATGCGGCGTCAAGCCGCAGGCGCTGGCGGTGTTGACGATCAGCAGGATTTTGCCTTCGTACGGGGCAAGCGTCTGCTCCTTGCCGTCGATCGTCGTTACTTTGAAATCGTAAATGCTCATGCTTCGTTCCTCCCGTGATCGGCCCATAGTGGATTTCATTTAATTAAATTGCATAAAATCATTATAAACGAATACCTGATCACGGAGCAAATTTCTTCTATTCCCTGCTCATCCTGACTTTGCTGCTCTTCCTGACTTTGCTGCTCTTCCTGACTTTCCTATCCAATCAAGCTTCAAGACTCCGAATCCAACACCTCTTGCTACGCTTCCCGTCCGATCGCAAACTGCAATTGACCGGCCAGCTGCTCCGCATCGTCCCAAACGATCGGCCTCACGCCGGCAGGCTGGCTGTCCGCCGACGATTTGGAACGGCATGTCCAGGCAACCGGAATTTCGTTCCCGATCGCATAGCCGGCATACATCCACGTCTCGGCTTCGGGAGCCGTGATGTCGGCGATGACCAGCTGGCATTTCAGCATCTCCTGCATCGCTTCCTGAACGGGCGTATCCGCCACGCTGCGCGGTCCGCCATAGCTGAACAGCTTGGGCGCATAACCGAGCTGCAGCAGCCGCGGGAAGACCGTCTCCGTCCAATCCTGCGCCATTCCGTCTTCGCCGACGGGCAGCAGAACGAAGCAAGGCTTGTACGACTTGCCCGACGCGTTGGAGTCCGCCTCCAGCCAGCCTTTTTCCGTCAGCCGGAACGTAGAGCCGATCCGCTCGATCATGCCGTCTTCCTTCAGCTTCTCCGCGATATAGACAAGCTCCTGCAGATTCAACGAATAGGTCAAATTAAAGCTTTGCGAAAACTGATTGATGACGACCGGTTCATTCGGACCGTCCGCATGCCGGTGCAAATACCGAAGCAAACGAAGCCCTTTCTCCTCCGTCGTCAGCGGAATAAGCGGCGATTGCAGGATCGCTTCCCGCTCGTCGAACGAGATGACCACGATCTCCTCGCGGTCGCTCATCTCCCGTATATAGGCAGACAGAATCGGGAATACGCTCCTCTTATCCGCGTACGATAGCTGCCGAAACGGTTCATAGCTGTCGTCCTTCAAACCGTAAGCGCCGCTTGGCGAGCAGAGGCAGTTCATGAACCATTCGCTGCCGCCTTTATGTTTCACCTGTACGAGCGATTCGCAGAACAGGCATCGTTTCATATCCAATACTTCCATGAGTGTCATCATCCTCCCCTTATTTATGAAGGATTCGGATCGGCAGCCCCTTTATAGGGTGCCGCGGCCATTAAGCTTTTCTCATGTTTGATGTACCCGTATCGCCGCCGTTTGAAGCGCGCCAAATTTTGCCGGTCCAAATGATCGCGTCTCCGGCTTGAACATCCTCCGTTACCTTCTCTTTCGCGATCCGCAGCGTCTTGCCGTTAATCTCGGCGAGTACCCCGTCTGACTCCACGGATATAACGTGTCCTTCCCGTTGGATCGAGCAGCTGCTTCCGCCTTCGGAGGATGCATGCTCCTTCATTCCCCTTCCCTCCTTCGTACCGAAGAAGACGACCGGACTAAGCCGATCGTCTTCTTAATTACGCCTGTGCTCCGTTAATCGCGTTCGTAGATCGAACCGGAACGGCTGGCATAGAACTCCGCGTACACCTTCTCGGCATAGGCATCCGTCATACCGGCGATATAATCGGCCACCATCCGCTCCCAGGGCCACTTGCTGCGCTGTCTCTCGTAGCTTTCGAGCCAATCCGGGGGAATGATCAGCCTGCCGGTGTCCTGCACCTTGAAGCTGTCCCAGAGCCGTTTAATCATGATTTCGCTTCGCTTGTGCAAGCGCTGCACGCGGAAGTCCTTGATTAACGTCACCCAGGCCAGCTTCTTCAATATTTCCATCGTCCGCAGAAGCTCGAGATCCTGCACGCCGTCGCGGATAAAGGTCACCCGTTTCCAGCCCGTAACCGGATCGTCGATGATGCCGACGCCGCTGACGAACTTGCGCACCCAGCGCGCCTTCATCTCGCGTCTCGTCCGGGACGGTTCGCGGCCGCATTCCACGTAGATGCTCTCCCACTGCTGCAAGTAATGCAGAAGCGCCTGCTTCACCATTTGCTTCATGTCGACCTGCTCCCAATGCATGACGGCATTGCCGGGATCGTCGATGATCTCCTGCATGACGTTGGCGACGAGGCGGTCGTCCTCGAACAGGCTCGGATTCATCTGGATTTTGCCGGCGCGGATGCCGTCCTCGATATCATGCGTCGAGTAAGCGATATCGTCGCATAGATCCATCAGCTGCGCTTCCAGCGTCGCGCAGCCTTCCGGCATGCCCCACGCATTGCGGAGCGAGCTGATCCCTTCCCATTCCATGCCGTAGACGCCCTTCAGCCGTCCGGGATCGTCCAGGCAGTACGGGTATTTATTGATCGCCAGCAGCACGGCGGCCGTCAGATCGAGACCGCTGTCGCTGCCAGCGCGTTTCTCCAAGAACATCAGGATGCGGAAGTTTTGGGCGTTGCCTTCGTACTTGAGCCCGCATTCTTCGAGCAAGATTTCGTTCAGCACTTCTTCCCCTTTGTGCCCGAACGGGGGATGGCCCAAATCATGGGCCAGGGAGGCGCATTCCACGACCTCGGGGTCCATCATAAGGCCCGGGTGCTCCCGTTTGGCCAGGAACGGATTCGTCTTGACCAGCTTCCGCGCTACTTCGCGGGCGATCTGCGATACTTCCAGCGAATGCGTTAATCGCGTGCGGTAATAGTCGCCGGAGCCCGCTCCGAAAACCTGCGACTTGCCTTGCAGCCGGCGAAATGCCGGCGATTGGATCAATCGCGCGTAATCCTTCTCGTATTCGTCCCGATCTTCGCTGGAGTGGATGTTCTCGAAATCAAACAAGCGCATTTTACGTACGTTCATCTCATCCGCCTCCGTTTCTCTCGTTGATTGAGCCGGATGACTCCGCCTCAGGCTGCATGGTATGTTTCTTCCCTTAGCAATCCTTAGAAATATAAGAATAGTATAGCAAAAACGGATGCTTTCTTATATTTAAATAAAAACCCCACAAGTTGACGATACGGGGCAGATGCCCTGACGTCAAATTGTGAGGTTTCAGTCGTCATGAGGTTCGAATCGTCCTTCTTAGCCTTCCAGCAAGAGGGATTCCGGATCTTCCAGCAGTTCCTTGACCGTGACGAGGAAGCGTACCGCTTCCGAGCCGTCTACGATCCGGTGATCGTACGAGAGCGCGATGTACATCATCGGACGGTTCTCCATCTCCGTCGCGTTGATCGCGACCGGACGGATTTGGATTTTGTGCATGCCGAGAATGCCGACCTGCGGGGCATTCAGAATCGGCGTGGACAGCAGCGATCCGAAGACGCCGCCGTTCGTGATCGTGAACGTTCCGCCCTGCAGATCGTTCAGCGACAGCGTATTGGCGCGCGCTTTGCCGGCCAGTTCGCCGATTTGCTTCTCGATTTGGGCAAAGCCCAGGCGATCGGCGTCGCGAACGACCGGAACGACGAGACCTTCCTTCGCGGAAACCGCGATGCCGATATCGTAGTATTGCTTCACGAGGATTTCATCGCCCTGAATTTCCGCATTCAACAGCGGGAAAGCCTTCAGCGCGCCGATAACGGCTTTCGTGAAGAAGGACATAAAGCCAAGACCGACCTCGTGCTTGTCGAGGAACGCCTGCTTCCGGCGTTTTCTGACGTCGAGGATCGCCGTCATGTCGACTTCGTTGAACGTTGTCAGCATAGCAGCCGTGTGCTGCGCTTCGACGAGACGTTTCGCGATCGTGATGCGGCGGCGGGACATTTTGCGGCGTTCTGCCGGTTTGCCTGGCTCTGCAGCAGCCGGAGCCGAAGAAGGCGCTGCTGTCGCGGGCGCCGGAGCAGTTACCGCGACCGGCTTCGCCGTGCCGTGCGATTCGATATCCGATTGACGGATGCGGCCGAGCGGATCGAGCGACTGGACTTGCGTCAAGTCGATGCCGCGCTCTCTTGCGAGCTTGCGGGCAGCCGGCGTTGCCGAGGAGATCGATGCATTCGGGTCGGCTGCGGGAGCGGAAGCCGCGACAGGAGGCGATGCCGGCGTTGCCGGTTTCATCTCCGGTTCTTCGGCAGCCGGCTGGCTCACGGGAGCCGCGGTCGCTGCAGGCTGGCTTGCAGCCGGCGCAGCGGCGCCGGCACCGCTGCCGATTACGCCGATCGTTTCGCCTACGGCGACCGTGTCGCCTTCGGAGCGCAGCAGGGATTCGACCGTGCCTGCCTGCTCCGCGCTGATTTCGATGTTCACCTTGTCCGTTTCCAGCTCGGCCAATACGTCGCCGATATTCACGCTGTCGCCGGTTTTAACATGCCATTTGGAAATGGTGCCTTCTACGATCGATTCGCCCATCTCGGGTACTTTAATATCACTCATCGCTGTTCTCTCCTTGCCGGATCTAATGGATATCTAACGGACTTTGACTTTGCTTGTCGCAGTCAACGCTACGGACACGATGCGCTGCTGCTCTATGTTATGGATGTAATGGAAGCCGGTCGCCGGGCTGGAGCGTTTCGGACGGCCGATGTAACGCACCGTCGTGCCTTCCGTAACGCGCGCGCGGATCCGCGGTTCGATGTAGTTCCAAGCGCCCATGTTTTGCGGCTCTTCCTGGACCCACAGCACTTCCTTCACATTCGGGTAACGCGCGATGATTTGCTCCACGTCCGTCTTAGGGAACGGATAAAGCTGCTCTACGCGAACGATATGCAGCCAGTCCCATGCGTCGGCTGCCTGGCCGTCCTTCAGTTCGAGCGCGGCTTCGAGATCGATGGCCATTTTGCCCGTGCAGAAGATCAGGCGTTCCACCTTGTCCGCCTTCTTGCCTAGGCCCGGCTGCTCCAGCACGAGCTTGAAGGAGCCTTCGCTAAGCTCGGAAGGATCCGATGCGACGCTCGGGTTCCGGATCAAGCTCTTCGGCGCCATGACGATAAGCGGACGCGCTTCCTCGGTATTCAAGGTCGCCGCTTGTCGGCGCAGCAAGTGGAAGTATTGAGCGGCCGACGTCATGTTGACGATCGTCACGTTATCTTCTGCCGCGAGGAGCAGGAACCGCTCGAGCTTCGCGCTGGAGTGCTCGGGACCGTTTCCTTCGTAGCCGTGCGGAAGCAGCATGACAAGACCGGATTTCTCCGACCATTTCACGCGGCCAGCCGTTATGAATTGGTCGATGATGACCTGCGCGCAGTTCGCGAAATCTCCGTATTGGGCTTCCCAAATGACGAGCGTCTCGGGCGAGAACACGTTGTAGCCATAATCGAAGCCGAGCACGGATGCCTCGGCGAGCGGGCTGTTGTAAACTCCGAACGAAGCATTCGCCTGCGGCAGCGTGTGCATCGGCGAGAACGTGCTGTTGTTTTCCACGTCGTGCAGCACGATGTTTCTGAAGGCGAACGTCGCGCGCTCCGAATCTTGTCCGCTCAGACGGATCGGCGTGCCGTCGGACAGGATCGTCGCGAACGCGAGCGCCTCCGCTTGGCCCCAGTCGACCTTGCCGCCCGGCTCGAGCGTGTTGGCGCGGCGCTTCAGGATGCGTTCGAGCTTCTCGTACACCTTGAAACCTTCCGGCCACTTCAGCAGCTCGGCGTTGATGGCGGAGAGCTTCTTCAGCGGAACCGCCGTCACGATGTCTTTCTTGCGGCGTTTGCTGCCGGCATCGTCCACCTTAGGTTGTTTATAGCTTTTATCATTTCCCTTTACTTCATCCAGCGCGGCTTGCAGTTTCGCGAGCCCCTGTTGGCGCAGTTCTTCGACTTGCTCTTCGTTCAGCAGGCCTTTCTCTTTCAGCTTCTCGCTGTAGATGCGGCTTACGACCGGATGCTTGCGAAGCTTCTGGTACAGCAGCGGCTGGGTCGTCTCCGGATCGTCCGTTTCGTTATGGCCGTGACGGCGGTAGCCCACCATGTCGATCAGAAAGTCCTTATGGAATTTCTGGCGGTACTCGCAGGCCATGCGAACCGCGGCGATGCAGGCTTCCGGATCGTCGGCGCTGACGTGCACGATCGGAATTTCATACCCTTTCGCCAAGTCGCTCGCGTAGTACGTCGAACGGGAATCCTTGCTCTCGGTCGTGAAGCCGAGACGGTTGTTGCTGATGATATGGATCGTGCCGCCGTTCTCGTAGCCCCGAAGCTTCTTGAAGTTGAGCGTTTCCGCCACGATGCCTTCTCCGGCGAACGCCGCGTCCCCGTGAATCAGAATCGCCGCCGCGCTGCCGAAGTCCGCGACCGGATAGCCCGCTTTGGAACGGTCGTCCTGCGCCGCGCGCGTAAAGCCTTCGACGATCGGATTGACGTATTCCAAGTGGCTCGGATTGTTCGCGAGCGTAATGCGCGTCTCGACCGTTTCGCCTTCTTTGACCGAACGGTGCGCGCCGAGGTGATATTTCACGTCCCCGGTCCAGCCGATGGTGACGCCCATCGCGCCTTCGGATTTTTCCTTGTTCGGCGAATGATGGAATTCGGAGAAGATGGCCGAGTACGACTTGCCGAGGACATGCGTCAGTACGTTCAGACGCCCACGGTGCGCCATGCCCATCAGAATATGCCGTGCGCCGTCATGAGCGACTTCTCTCACGACTTCGTCCAGCATCGGTACTAAGGTATCGGTTCCTTCGATCGAGAATCGTTTCTGTCCGACGAAAGAGCGGTGCAGGAACGTTTCGAATTGTTCGACGTCGATCAGGCGCTGAAGCAGCGCGATGCGTTCTTTGGCGCTCATCGGCTTGCTGGCCATGCCGACTTCGACTTGGCGGCGCAGCCACAGGCGCTCGTCCTGCTCGTGAATATGCGCGAATTCGAAGCCGAACGACTTCGTATAGACGTCCTTCAAATGGTTAATGGCTTGCTTGCCGTTGCTGATCGTGCCGGGCGCTTCTTCCCAAATCAGCGACGCCGGGATCGCTTCCAGGTCTTCGTCGGTCAGCTTGAACGTCGACGGCTCCAGCAAGCGGGTATCCGGCAGCGGCGTCAAGCCGAGGGGATCGTTATCTGCAGCGAGATGTCCGAACGTGCGAAGGTTGCGGACCAGCTTGCCGGCGTCGACGATTTTCTTCAAATACGCCGGGTCGACTGTCTTAATGCTATTGGAACCGTCCGTCGTAACCTTGAGCGGAGGACTGACGTTCACGTTCGCGCCTGCCGACGCGGACGGCGGCGGTCCCCACTTCTCGAAGGATTCTCTTACGGCGGGATCTACGTCTTTCGGATCGAGCAGGAATCGTTCGTACATTTCTTCGATGTAACCCAAGTTCGGGCCGTAATAGAGCTCCCAGGGCGACTTGTGTTGATTGCTGTCTGCTGTCATTAACGGCTACCTCCATCACTAATTGTACAACGGAATTGCGACTGTCATCTTCCATTACCCCATTGTAACGTTCATCCATACATGATAACAGAACTGATTGGGAGGAACAAATCATGTGGCGAATGTCCTCATAATCTTCATATTTAAACGTTACTTCTACTTATATCGGTTCCTTCATGCGACATCTTTGGAAAAAAACGCAAAAAAAGCTGCCGGCGTCCTAGGAAGACGCTGCGGCAGCCTTATGAAACGATGCATCAATGCGCCTGAAGCAGCTCGGTTTCCTCTTCTTCCTCGCCGTCTTCCGCTTCCTTCTTCAAGCCGTTCACGAGGAGCGCGGTAATCAGGATGAACGCGATCAAGGCCAGGAACGGTATCGTGACGTAGCCGCCGAACCAATCCAAGTAGTCTTCGCTGCACGGCACGCCGACCGTGCAAGGCAGCGCCCGTGCCAGCGCCGGAATCTGCTGCTCCAAATAATGATACAAGGAGATGCAGCCGCCGAGGACGGACAAGGGCAGCACGTAGCGAATAATACCGCGGTCCTGGGCGTAACAAGCAATGCCGAGCAGAATAACGATCGGATACATGAAGATCCGTTGATACCAGCAAAGATTACAGGGAATGAATTTCATGATTTCGCTTAAATATAAACTGCTCGCGACCGCGACGATGGATACGACCCAGGCCAGATAGAGGGCGTACCGGCGGAAAAACGCCATGATCGGCGATCCCGTCGTCATTCGGCTTGCCCTGCCGCCAGCTCTTTATCGATCGCTTGCTTCAGCTGCGCGTAGCTTGCGAAGCTGCCGGTGAATTCCTTGCCGTTAATGAACAGCGTCGGCGTCGATTGCACATGCGCTTTGTTCGCGTCGGAATTGCTCTTCTTCACATCTTTTTCGTAGGTCTTGCCGTCGATGTCCTTCTTCAGCTGATCAAGGTCGACGCCGATGTCGTTGTCCTTCGCCAGCTGCACGAGATAATCCGAGGTCGCCCACAGCGTCTTCTCGTCGGGCTGGTTCTTGTAAAGCGCGTCATAATACTTCCAGAAGGCGTCGTTGCTCTGATGGAATACGGAATGCGCCGCCCCGGCGGCCGTGAAGGAGTCCGGTCCGATGAACGCGAAATCCTTGAAGTAAAGCGCGACCTTCCCCGTGTCGATGTAATCCTTCTCCAAGAGCGGCTTCACCTGCTGGCTGAAAACTTGGCAGGACGGGCATTTGTAATCGCCGAACTCGACGATTTTGACAGGCGCGTCGGCCTTGCCAAGCACGGGAAGCTTGGCGTAATCGAAATCGGTCGGATTGGATCTCGGCGTGAAAATAACGGCCGCGATGATGCCGAGCACGACGACGGCCGCCGTGATCCAGATCAGCTTCCTCGTCGTTTTGCGCTGCTTCTCCAGCTTCTCCTGTTCGGCTCTGCGCTGGCTTTTATACGTAGACTTCTTCACCGGCTGCGTCATCTCATTCCCCTTCCTTTTCTATCAAACTATTTAAATTGTAAGAGCCGCTAAGATAGATGTCAATTCGCCGCCCAGAAAAGGCTTTCTGGCGTAACGCCAGCCGGGAGAACGGCTTTCGCGCGCGCCAGAATGGCTTCTTCCTCCAGCTCGCGTCCGAAGATCGTCACGATGCCCTCGTCGTCGCGTTTGCGAATCAGGCGGCCGATTCCTTGGCGAAGACGAAGCAGCATGTACGGCATGTCCACCTGCCAGAACGGATCGGCGGATTCCCTGCGTCTCGCCGCGAAGACCGGATCATGCGGAGGAAACGGCAGTGCCCACATCAGGACATGCGATAGCGACGGTCCAGGAATATCCAGTCCTTCCCACAAGGTGACCGCGCATAGAACGCTGGACTCGTCGTTCTGGAATTCCGCGATGAGATGGCTGATCTCCGCGGTTCCCTCGAACAAGAAGCGGAATTCCGTGAAGCCTGCTTTGCCCGAAATTTCGCCTTGGAACCAGCGCAGCTCCTCCATGGACGGGAATAGGACAAGCGCTCTTCCTCGCGATTGCCGCAGACGATCCAGCGCCATATCCAGCTTCAACGCCCGGTCGGATTCGCTCGATACGACCGCCTTCATTCGGTTCTCGTAATCGTATGGCGATGCGACCGAGAAGGATAAGGCATCCTCGATGCCGAGGCTGTCCGCCGTGTACTGGAACGAACCGTCCACGGAGAGCGTCGCCGACGAGAAGACGACCGGCATCTGCTTGGAGAACACGCGCTCTTTCAGCACTTCTTTGACCAGCTTCGGCATGATGACAAGCGTCGTGCCGTCTTTGTCGGCCTCCACCCAAGAGATCAGCCCTTGCGGCTGCTTGAACAACCGGAGCGCGAGCTGCAGCATCTCGATATGCTCTTCGACGATCGTGAGCTGGTACGCATCGATCGTAAACATGCCGCTCTCGAAGACCAGCTCCTCCTCGATCCCGGACAGCAGCGCGCCGAATCGATCCAGCTCGCGAAGCAGTTCGTCGGTCAGCGGAACCTCCCTGCGATCGGACGCTTCGACGGCAATGCTTCCCGCGGCGAGCATGTCGAACAGCTTCTCGCTCTGTTCGATGGCTTCGTCGATGACCACGGCAAGCGTCTCGCGGATTTCGCCCTGCAGCAAGCGCGTAATGATCGATTCGAATACGCTGTGCTTGAATTTATAGGTCAAGGCGCTCTGCGCGGCCGTCTCGAGCAAATGGCCTTCGTCGAAGACGATCGAGCTGTGCTCCGGCAGCAGGGGCAGCTGACCTTCGCGCCTGCGCGCTTCGTACGTCCACACATGCTCCATATAGAAATCATGCGAGCAGATGATAATATCCGCCGCTTTGCGGTAATGCTCCCGCGAGAGCGTCTGTCCGCACCGGTGGCGCCTGCTGCAGACGAGGCAATCCTGAAACACGTCCCAGGATATGGCATTCCACTGCTCGTCCGTCAGATGGGGATAGTCCTTCCGATTGCCATAAGGCTGAAAAGCCTGCATCGTGCCGGGATTATTCACGAAATCCGGCAGCGAAGCATGGACGCCTCCGAAAGCTTCCAAATCTTCCGTGCCGCCGCGCGCGTCGTCCAGCTTATTCAGGCAAATGTATTGATCCATCGATTTGCCGAGCCGCGCGTCAATCGTCAAATCCAGGTAACGCGCCAGCTTCGCGATATCGCCTTCCGGCTTGACCAGCTGCTCGATCAGCGACTCGTCCGCGCAGGCGATAATCGCCGGCTTGCGCGTATACCGCGCATAATTAATGGCATAAAGTAAATAGACGAACGTCTTCCCCGTACCGACGCCGGCTTCGGCAAAGATCGTCCGTTTCTCGTTGTAAGCGCGCTCCAGCTGGAACGCCATGTAAATCTGTTCATCCCGCAGCTCGAAGCCCGCCTCGGGGAGCCGCTCATAGAACACGTCGGCGATCCAGTCGCTGGCTTGCTGAATGAACGGCGTTTTCGGGTCAAATTCAAACGGATAATTGTTCACGTCTCGAGAGCCTCCAATCAAACATCAATCATAGCATGACCGCGCAAGAAAAGGCTAACCCGTTTTTGCGGATTAGCCTTGAAACTGGCCCAGCCCTGCTTCGCTTTCGTTCCGGACATGAATCAGGATACGACGTCGAAGCCTTGATCCTCGATCGTCGACTTGATCTGGGCGATCGTGATCGTCTTCTCTTCATAATTAACCGTGACGCGATTGGCCGCAAGATCTACCTTCGCGGATACGCCCTTCTTCTTCAAAGCGCCTTCGATGCTGTTCACGCAATGCTGGCACGACATGCCTTTTACTTCAATCACGCTCGTCATTCCTCATCCATCTCCTTCTATAAATAAACGTATGATCCCTAAATGCCGTCTTAACGCGGCCGATACCGCTGCAGCCGCAGCGCGCTGAGCACGACCGATACGGAGC
This sequence comes from Paenibacillus sacheonensis, assembly GCF_009909195.1. Classification (GTDB taxonomy): domain Bacteria; phylum Bacillota; class Bacilli; order Paenibacillales; family Paenibacillaceae; genus Paenibacillus_Z; species Paenibacillus_Z sacheonensis. The sequence continues at coordinate 211,976 of NZ_JAAAMU010000002.1, read as the reverse complement.
TCAGCGCCATCGCCGCGCCCGCTACCCATGGCGCCAGCAGTCCGGCGGCCGCGATGGGGATGCCGATCGCATTGTACGCCAACGCCCAAAATAAATTTTGCTTGATATTCGCCATCGTCCTGCGGCTCAGGTCCATTGCATCGGCAAGGCTGTTCAAGTCGCCGCGCATCAGCGTGATGTCGGCTGCTTCCATCGCGATATCGGTGCCCGTGCCCATGGCGATGCCGATATCCGCCGTGGCCAGCGCCGGAGCATCATTGATGCCGTCCCCGACCATGGCGACCTTCTTGCCCTGCGCCTGGAGCTTCTTGATCTCCTGCGCCTTGCCCTCGGGCAGCACTTCGGCAAGCACATGGTCGATCCCGGCCTGCCGGGCTACCGCATGCGCGGTCGCCTGATTATCGCCTGTTACCATCATAACCTCCAAGCCGAGCGCCTTCAATGCGGTAACCGCAGCATGAGATGTCGGCTTGATCGTATCCGCCACGGCCAGGCTTGCCGCGATGCTGCCGTCGACCGCAGCCAGCATGACGGTCTTCGCGCTCTCCTCGAGCTCCGCGAGGCGCTGCATCCGGGCTTCGCTTAGAACGACCCCGCGCTGGGACAGAAAGCGTCCGGTGCCAATGATGATCTCGCGGCCGTCGACATGCGCTTCGATGCCGAAACCCGGGACGGCAGCGAAGCGCTGCAAGCCATCGGACGGCGCATGGCCGCGATCCCGCAGTCCGGCCACGATCGCTTCCGCAAGCGGATGCTCCGAACTGCTCTCGGCTGCCATGATCCAGCCGACCAGCTGCTCGGACTCGAATCCGGGCTCAAGTTCCAAGTCGGTCAGGCGAGGCTTGCCTTCCGTCACCGTGCCCGTCTTATCCAGCACGATGACATCCAAGCCGTGGGCGCGCTCGAGATGCTCGCCGCCCTTGAACAAGATGCCGAGCTCGGCAGCCCGCCCCGAGCCTGCCATGATAGAGGTCGGCGTAGCCAATCCCAGCGCGCAGGGACAAGCGATGACCAGCACCGCGATCGCCGTGCGAAGCGCATCCGTGAATACGCCGGGACTGAATGCGAAGTACCAGAGCAGAAACACCGCGACCGCAAGGCCGATGACGATCGGCACGAAGATTCCCGAAATCACGTCCGCGATTCGCTGAATCGGCGCCTTGGAACCTTGCGCTTCCTCGACGACCCGGACGATCTGAGCAAGGACGGAGTTCCTGCCGACGCCGACCGCGCGAATCGTGAGCGCTCCTTTGCCGTTCATCGTAGCGCCGATGACGCGGTCTTCGGCCTCCTTGCTCACCGGCACGCTCTCGCCCGTCAGCATGGATTCGTCCACGTAAGAGCTGCCGCGGACGACCGTGCCGTCGACGGGGATTTTCTCCCCGGGCTTGACGAGAACGAGATCGCCCGCCGCGACGTCCTCGAGCGCCAGCTTCAGCTCTAGGCCATCGCGGATAACGGTGGCATGCTTGGCCTGGAGTCCCATCAATGCCCCGATCGCCTGCGAGGTGCGCCCTTTGGCCAGCGTCTCCAGCAGCTTGCCGAGCAGCAAGAAGCTAATCAAGAGCGCGCTCGTTTCATAATACAGTTCCAACCTATGCGCGCCGTTCCCGAGCGATGCCGCCGTCTCGTAGAGGCTGTAGAAATAAGCGGCCGACGTGCCCATCGCGACCAGCACGTCCATGTTGGCGCTGCGATTCCTCAGCGCTTTATAAGCGCCGACGTAGAACGGACCGCCGATCCAGAATTGCACCGGCGTGGCCAAAGCCAGCTGGAACCAGGGATTCATCAGCCATTCCGGCAGCGTCAGGAACGAAAGGAATGGGAAATGGCCCGCCATCGCCGCAAGCAGCGGCAGGGACAGAATCGCCGCGATGCAGAAGCGCATGCGAAGCCGCTTCAGCTCTGCCGACTTCCCTGGCGGAGCGGTCTCCGTATACGGCTCCGCCCGGTAACCAAGCGCCTCGATCCGGTCCACCATTGCCGCCGGATCGGTAACGCTGCCGTCGTATTCCACCCGCGCGGTTTCCATCGTCAAATTAACGGCTGCATTCGCGACGCCATCTATTCGATTAAGCCCTTTCTCGATTCGGGACGAACAAGCCGCGCAAGTCATCCCGCTGATGCGAAGGGTCGTGTTTTCCATCGTCATCGTCGTCAAATCCTTTCCCGGTCTATATACCTCCATGGGGTATATGCTGTCTCAATCCCACTATAACATACCCCATAGGGGTATTTCAATAGACAAAAAAAAGACCTTGCACTCCTATACGCTGCCGGCCTTTTCGTTATTTCATCAACTTGTTCATCGTAATCATCAATTCCTTCACGACCTCATGGTCGCCCTGCTGTATGCGATCGATCACGCAGCTGTTCATATGATGCTCCAATAGAAGCTTTCCTACGCTGTTCAACGCCGATTGGGCGGCAGCAATCTGGTTCAGCACGTCGTCGCAATACGTGTCTTTATCAATCAAGCCTTTAATTCCGCGGATTTGTCCTTCGATCCGGTTCAGCCTGGCAATCAGCTTGTTCTTCGTCTCCTGGCTGTGCGAGCTCGTGCGGTGCGCCGCATGACCTTCATCCGCGGTCGCCGCGTCGTGGCAGGTGTGGTCCATCTCTTCGCCCTCCCCTATTGCTTCCACTATATCATACCTAAGGGGGGTATACAATGCGCTGTCAACCTTGATACAGAAACACGGCAGCTAATATGAAGATCCCGAGTCCGAACACGTACGGATGAAGCAGCACCGTCCCGGCTTGGCCGGTCTCCGTCTTCTCCGCGGCGCTTGGCGCCGCAGTTTCTTCGTTGATCAGCTGATGCAATACAATATGTATAAACACGAAAATAACGTCGACGAACAGGACCGTCATAACGGCATGGCGTCCGATCATCACGCCAAGCATCGCCCCCATCATGCCGCCCATAATCCCCGCGAGCATCCCGTCGAGTGCCGCCATCGTGCTAATCGGTTTACCTGCCAAATAACCGCATACGATGCCTAGAAGCACCGCACCGGCCGTCGGAACCGCAAGATCGCTCGGGAGCAATATGCCCGCGATCGTGCCCGCCGCAAGGCTTTGCATCATCCCGATGGTCATCGCAATCATCATGCCCGCCATGCAGCTGATCGCCGGGCGTCTCCGGTAGGCGCTGTAGATCGAACGGCCGGACAAGCCCGTCACGACCGCCAGGCTCGCGAGATAGAACACGTTCATGATCCCGGCTCCCTTCAACCGTCTATCTATGAATCGTATTCGTAAAGCGCTGTCAATATTCGCGCCATGAGGATTTTCTAATCTATTTCTCATAGAACGCATGAAAGCCTTACCACGCATGTATTCAAAAGGTTTCAAGTAAATGCTGGAAGAAAAAGATGTGGTATAGTTGTCCTAGGTTAAAAGTCCTACCGTCATGTAAGCGAAAGACAAATCAATCACCTACACCAAGGGGGAACTTCACATGTTGAAAAACAAATTCGGTAAATTAGTATTGAGCGTATCGGTCAGCTTCTCGCTGCTCATGGGCGGCACGGCAGTACTTCAAGCGCAGCCGGCTCACGCCATTTTCGCTTCCAAAGCATCGGACGTTATCTCGTCCGCCAAAAAATATTTGGGCAAGCCGTACAAATTCGACGCTTCCACGTCGACGACGCGTTATTTCGACTGCTCTTCGTTCACGAAGAAAGTATTCGCGCTGCACGGCGTGAAGCTTCCGCGTTCTTCCAAGGCCCAATCCAAAGTCGGCAAATCCGTAAGCAAGTCCAATCTGAAGCCGGGCGATCTGGTCTTCTTCTATAAACCCGTTCATCACGTCGGCATCTACATCGGCGGCGGCAAAATCATCCACACGTACGGCAAACCGGGCGTTACGATCGACACGATCAACTCCGGCTGGTGGAAGTCGCACTACGCTTTCGCGCGCCGCGTTTCCTAGCCGTATAACTTATCCTTAATCATACCCGCACTCATGCTCGTTTAATCAGAAGGAGCGCCGTTCCCATGCGAACGGCGCTCCTTCTTTGCGTTTATCGTCCAAACGATCATTTGCGTGGACGCCGGACATCGGCATGCCCGTCATTCGCGGCGCTGCTTCCTTCGCCTGCTGCGAATCGGCGTTAATCCAGGAACTCGGACAAAGTATCGCGGACGCTCGACGCCTGCCAACTGCGCACCGTAGATGCCGGCATGACCGGAAAACATGAAGCTGACGAGGCAAACGACAGCCATATAGCCCGCCCCGTGGAAGCCGAACAGCTCCAAGCCTAGGCAGAAGCATGCGGCAGGCGCGTTGGCCGCGCCGCTGAACACGCCAAGCAAGCCAAGTCCGGCCAAGAAGGGAACTCCGAGCTGCAGCAGCGGCGACAACGCGTTGCCGAGCGTTCCTCCGATGACGAACAACGGCGTCACTTCGCCTCCCATATAACCCGAGCCTAGCGTAACGACCGTGAAGATCGTCTTCCATAGAAAGGCGAACGACGACAGCGGTTCGTCGAAGGCTCGCTGCAGCAGCGGGAGGCTAAGGCCCAAATAGTCGCGCGTCCCGGCGGCATAGACAAGACCGATGACGACAAACCCGCCGATAAAGCTCCTCCAGCCGGCGTGCGCGACGATAGCGCCCATGCCTTGTTTGACATATTGTACGCCGAGCGTGAACAGCAGGCTCATGAGGCCGAACGCCAGCGCCGCCGTCAGCACCTTCAGCATTACGAACAGCGAGAAGGCCGGAATGCCGCCCCAAGCATAATGCAGGTGATGGATCCCCCACGCTCGCGTCACGTAATCGCCCGTGAAGGCAGCGATGGCGGAAGGCACGACCATGCGCAGCGCCACCCATCTCCCCATCGTGACGACTTCCAAAGCAAACACGGCGCCTGCCAGCGGCGTACCGAACACGGAGGCGAACCCTCCGCTGATGCCGGCGATCAGCAGCATGCGTCTTTCGCCGCCCTCGGAACGAACCAGCCTGCCCAGAACGTCCCCGAGGCTGCCGCCCATCTGGACCGCCGTTCCTTCCCGGCCAGCTGAACCGCCGAACAAATGCGTCGCCCACGTTCCCAGCAGCACGAACGGCGCCATAATGGCAGGCACCGGCTCGAACGTTCCGGCAGCTTCGTCGTCGCGGCGGATTTGCTCCACGATCAGGTTGTTGCCTTTGCCGGCACTCGCGCCGTACTTCTTATACATCAAGCTGACGAGCGCCCCGCCCGGCGGGAGCAGCCACAGCAGCCACGGATGTTCCAGCCTCGTATCCGTCAATCGGTCCAACCCTGCCAGAAATACCGCCGAAGCTGTTCCGGTCAGTCCGCCCATGAGCAAGCTCAGCACGGTCCATCGAATAATTTTCCCCATAATCCCCTCATAAGCCAATGCCCGGTTCCCGCTCATCGCTCTCCGTTGTTTTCTCTATGATAGCGGCTTTGCCCGCAATCCGGCAACAATTCTACGGCGCAAGGGTATAAAAGGCACGCAAATACGCCCATCCTAAATAAAAGGACGGAGGTGAAACCAGCCATGGCAAAAGACGTACTGTGCGAAGTAAACTCCTGCAAGTACTGGGGGGCAGGCAACAATTGCAACGCATCCTCGATCTATGTGGTCAGCAACCGCGGCAAGGAAGCGCATAATTCCGAAGAGACGGACTGCAAGACGTTCGAACCGAAAATCTAAACTCACGCAGAGCTGCGGGCCGCCTTTTCCTGGAAGGCGGCCCGTTTTCATCGCCTCACCACCAGTATAGCCAATGGTGATAATAATTATCAGTGAGAACGAAATGTTCGAAAATCAATGCGATTCCGCGGCGGCGATATCCTGTTCCTGCAGCCGCAGCTGCTGCGTCGCGAACTCGCGGTACATCTCATGGCTGCCGAGCAGCTCTTCATGCGTCCCTTTCCCCGTTACGCGGCCCTTCTCCACGAAGACGATCTGATCCGCATCCACGACCGTAGACAGGCGATGCGCGATCACGAGCGTCGTTCTGCCCGCCATCAGATTTTTAAGCGCCTCTTGGACGACGACCTCCGATTTGCTGTCCAGACTCGACGTGGCTTCGTCCAGCATCAGAATCTTGGGATCGCGCAGCAGCGCCCTGGCAATCGCGATCCGCTGCCGCTGGCCGCCCGACAGCTTGATGCCGCGTTCTCCGACCTCCGTCTCGTAACCGTTCGGAAGCTCGCTGATGAAGAGATGCGCGTACGCCATTTCCGCCGCGCGCTCCAGCGTTTCCTGGCTGACCTCGTGGTCGATGCCGTAGCAAATGTTCTCGCGGATCGTGCCTGCGATCAGCGGGCTTTCCTGCGAGACATAACCGATCTGCTTGCGCCAGGAGGACAAGGAAAAAGCCTCAATATCGTCGGCGCCGAGCTTGATGGTTCCTTCGGTCGGCTCGTAATACCGTTCCAGCAGCGAGAACAGCGTCGTTTTGCCGCCGCCGCTTGGTCCGACGATGGCCGATACCGTGCCCGGCGCCACGTCGAAGCTCAATCCTTTGAGCACCGGCTCGCTGTCGTTGTAGCCGAAGCTCAGCTGCTCGAAGCGAATCGCTTGATCCGCCGCTTCCGCCGGCTTGCCGACGTCGTGATTTTCCTCCGGCGAATCCAGAATGTGAATGATGCGCTCCGTCGCGCCGATCGTTTTCTTGAATTGCGTGAAGAAGGTCGAGATTTGCGACATCGGCATGACGATTTGCATCAGATACAGAATAAACGCGACCAGTTCGCCGGCCGTCAGGGCGCCCGACGATACCCGCATCCCGCCATACCCGACGATGACGACAAGCAGCATCATCATGACGAAGAACATGAGCGGCGCTATCAGCGCTTGAATCTTCGCCTCGCGGCGACCGAAGCGGAACAAGCCGGCAATGCCTTTCCCGCCCGCCTCGTATTCCCGAGGTTCGGCATTCATCGACTTGACCAGCCGAATCTCGGAGAGCACCTGCGTCAAGGTCGATGTAAAGGAAGCCGTCTCGGCTTGCAGCCCTTTGGACACCAGATACATCTGCCTGCCGAGCGGCACCATGAACAGCGCCGCGACGGGAATGACCGCCAGCATGACGGTCGTCATCTGCCAATCCATATAGAAGAGCACCACGATGGAACCGACGACGGAGATCGTTCCGGTAAGAAATCCCGTGAAATTCTCGGCGATGAGCTGTTTGACGACGCCCGTATCGTTCGTCATGCGGCTGATCGTCTCGCCGGTCCGGTTATTGTCGTAGTACGACACCGGCAGCTTCAGCAGCTTTCTCCACAGCTGGTCCCGAAGATTAGCCACGAGCCGCTGGCCGGCCAGATTCAGCATGTACATCGATAGTCCGCTGACGACTGCCTGTAGAATGAATACCCCGCCGAACGATGCAATTTGCCGAAACGATAAGCTGCTGATATCGAAACCGTCGACGAGCTTCTTCGTGAACAGCGGAATCACGAGCGAGATCAGCGTGCCGGCAAGACTCATGGCGACCGCGGTAATGATCAAGCTCTTGGACGGCTTCGTCCGTCGCAGCAGCTTCAGGAACATCTTCCAGCTGCCTTTGGACTCGGGTTGTTCGAATCCGCGCGGGCGGTTTTCTTGTTTATCCTTTATTCGATGATCGGTCTGTTGCGTATAGCGTGAATCATCCATTCGATTCATTCCTTCCTTCGTCCATCCAAGTCGGTTTGTTCGGCTCCTTGAACCAAGCTTACCAATGGATTTTGAACGGATTATGAACAGAACGGCACAATGTGCTCGAACAGCAGTCGCTTCGCGTACATGGCGCTCGGCTTGCCTTCCGGTTCTTTGCGAATCGCGGCGACCAGCGAGAGCGTCGGAACGACGAAGATGAATTGCCCGCCGTAACCTTCGGCAAAATAGCAGTCCACCGTGCCGTTATGCGCCGCATTGGATACCCACCAATGGTACCCGTACGTACCGAAGATGGGCGGATCGTAATGCTGAAGCCCTTTATGATGCGTCGTCGTCGATGCCCGTACCCATGCTTGGCTGACGATGCGATTGCCTTCCCACTCGCCGCCTTGCATGTATAATTGGCCGAATTTGGCCATATCGCTGACCGTCAGATGCAAACCGGTTCCGCCTTCGTGAATCCCTTGCGAGCTGTTCCATCTCGGTTTCTTGAAGCCCAGCTTGCCGAACAGCATCTCTTGCGCATACGCATACGTCGTTCCGCCCGTCACCTGAGCCAGAATCGCCGATAGCAAGTGCGAGCCCCCCGAATTGTACGCGAACGCGCCGCCGGGCTCATGCGCCATCGGCTGGGCTAAAATAAACCCGATCCAATCGTCGCACCGTCTCATCTGCCAGTATGGCTTATCGAAATCCGGCCAATCGAGACCCGAAGTCATCGTCAGCAGATGCCGCAGCGTTATTCGGCCGTATCGCTCATCCGCCGCTTCGGCAAGCGCCGGAAAATAAGTGGAGGCGGGCTCATCGATGCTTGGCAAATCTCCCCGGTCGATCGCGATTCCGATCAGCGCCGACACGAAACTCTTCGTGGCGGAATAGACCGCGCCAAGCCGGTCGCCGCCCTTCTCGTGCCAGATCCATAACGGTTCGCCGTCCCGCAGGACGACGACGTCCTTGATGCTCCATTCCCGCAGCTTGCCTAGAAGCTCGTCCGTAACGAAGGATGGCTGCCGCGACACCGTATATGTACTCATAATCGAACACTCCTTTAATACATGAATTATGCCTTTATGTTCCAGTGCGAAAGTGTACAATAGAGAGGGGCGCGTCCGTCAGCCGATTGCTGCGGCACCGCGTTCGCTGCACATTTAACGAGGAGGTTCTACCAGACATGGCCTTTATCCAATGCGACTTCTACTCCGATGCTCTCGGCATTTCCAGCTCGATGTACGTTATTCTGCCGCAAAACGCGCAATCGCAAATCGGCATGTCGTCGAAGGCGGAGCAAACGAAGCATAAGACGCTGTTTCTGCTCCACGGGTTGTCCGACGATCATACCATTTGGCTCCGCCGCACGTCCATTGAACGGTATGCAGCGCCGCTCGGCCTGGCTGTCGTCATGCCGGCCGCGAATCGCAGCTTCTATTCGAATATGGTCGGCGGCGCCGATTATTGGACGTTCATCAGCGAGGAGCTGCCCGCGCTGGCACGCTCCTTCTTCCCGTTGTCCGACCGCCCGGAAGATAACTTCGTCGCCGGCTTGTCCATGGGCGGCTACGGCGCATTCAAGCTGGCGCTCAATAAACCCGACCAGTTCGCGGCGGCAGCCAGCTTGTCCGGCGCGCTCGACGTCTCGACGCTCGATTGGCGGATGCCCGAAGACTTCAAACGGATTTATGGCACGAAAGAGCTGGCGATGCAGCTGCCGAACAATCTGTTCCTTGCCGCGCAAGAGCTCAAGGATTCCGGCAAGCCGATGCCAAGCTTATTTCAAGTTTGCGGTACCGAGGACTTCTTGTACGAAGACAACGTCAATTTCCGCAAGCATGCGGAGGAGTTGGGTCTCCCGCTTACATACATGGAAGGGCCAGGCGACCACAGCTGGGAGTACTGGGACGAGCATATCCAGCAAGTGCTCAAGTGGCTGCCACTCGGCCGCTAACCGCCGACAGCATTTATGGCGGGCAGCATGTAAAAGGCATTTATGTAAAAGCATGATGTAAAGCAGCAAGCATGATACTTGGAGCGAAAACAAAAAAGCCACGGCAGCAAGCATCAGCCTTGCTCCGTGGCTTTTTCATTATGATAGCTTTGTATTGTTGGACGGGTTTTGTTTCAGTAGGCGGGCTTTGTTTCTTTAGGCGGGTTTTGTTTCATTAGGCGGACTTGTTCGCGTCAGCCATGCAGCAAAATCGGCGAAATCGCGATCCCGGAAGGGAAGCTTCCCGTCGGCAATATCGCGATCGGCAGTTGGCTGGCAACTTCGATGGCGGCCACATAGCCGAATGTCAGGATGGTGACGTAGATTTTCAATCCGTCCGCGGTGACTGCGATATCGCTCGCATTGCTTCCTTTAGGCAGCTCGATCTTGGTCAGGATTTCGTTGCGGGTAATATTCACGGCTGCGATTTCGTCCGTACCGCGGCAAACCACATACGCGAGCGCGCCGTCCGGCGTCACGATGACTTGCTGCGGCTCGCTTCCGGCATCGAGCTGGATGGTTGCGGCCAAGGCATGTTTCGAGGTCTGCATGCAATAGAGGCGATCATGTCGAACATCGGTAATGTATGCGAACGCGCCATCGGGCGTAATCGCGACCGCGGAGGGATGCGCATCGGCCGGCAGCATGACGGTCGCCTCGATGGCTAGCGATTCCGTATCGATAACCGCAATGGCCGCATGGTTTATGAGACCGCAGTAGGCCTTCTTTCCGTCCGGCGAGAACACGATCGAAGCAGGGTCGCTTCCCTTCGGAAGCGGCAGGAGCTTGATGAGCGACCTGGCATCCGTGTCGAACACGGCGACGTAATCCTGGATCATCGTCGTCACGAAAGCTTTGGCGCCCGTTGGCGATAAGGCCAGCGCAAACGGAACGGCCCCTTCCGGAAAGGTCAGCTCGCCAACCGCCTCATGGGTGAGCGTATCGATGATTTTGACGGTCTTATCCCCTTGGCAGGTCACGTACACCTCTCTTCCGTCAGGCGTAAAATCCAGCATTCGCGGGCTGCACCCGGCCGGGAGCTTGATCGTCGCGACTCTAGCGTTCGTATCGGTCTGAATGACCGTAAGAGAATGATGGGTATGGTTGGCGACATAGGCATGCAGCAGGTCGTCCGTGCTTGACGACTGCGGTTCCAGTACGCGCTGATCGATGACGAAGCCGGAATCGCTCAGCTCCGCCAGCGAGGCCGACACTTCGCCGGCGCACATGCCGCTGACCGTCACTCGAATCCCGTACAGGGCCGGCAAACGAACGGCGCGCGTAACCGAATACTGACTCCTCGGACGTCCGGCGGCGCCCAGCATAATATTCGCGAGCGTTTCCGTACGAACTGATCCGTATCCCGTCTCTATCCCTGCCTCCGCCTCCTCGCCTCCTTCGCCGCTCGTTACCGTATACAGCTGAACGACCGCTCTCGCCTGCTGCCTGCCCCGGTTCAATAGACTTATACTCAAGCTGGCAGCACGCCGCTTCTCCCGATTAAACAGCAAGCCCGTGTCCAATACCGGCAAAGGTGGACGCCTCCTCTACTCTTCCATTCCTCTATTCTATGATTGAATGGCGCGAATGGAGCGGGCCTTCCTACCGGGACCGATTGGTAGATTGCAATGGCGGCCGACAGCAGCCGGCAGTCGCCGGCGTCAGGATGTTTAATGGCATGAAATAAAAAAGAGACATTCCCAAGCGAATCAGGAATGCCTCTTCATGTCTTCAGTCTTCAGCCCTGCGGGCCTTCTGCCAGCAGCGCGCGGACCTCGTCCAGCCGGGCAATCATCGTTCTCAGCTCGACGGCGAGGAAATCCTCGTCGGCTTTGCGGAATGCTTCACGCAGCCGCTCGAGCTCCCCGATCGCGCTCGGAAGCAGCCGGAAAGCGTCTTCCGCATGCTGATAAAAGGGATGTACGTGCGTTGAAGGCGTGTCGCTCACGGGTGTCTTCTCCTCCTTGGCCAGATGCTTAGACATACTCTAGCATTTCAACCCGAAGCATGTAAAGCCGCACTATCCTGACGCTGCTGCATTTGATGCACCGTTCTCTACTTTTCCCTCTAACTCCGCATCCCGCCCTAGCTCCCCCGGTACGTGCTGTACCCGAACGGCGCCACGAGAAGCGGCACGTGGTAATGAACGCCCGGATCATGGACGGTAAACCGAATCGGTACCCAATCCAGAAAAGCGCGATCGCCGAAATACCCGCCTACGTCGAACATAAGTTCATGCACGCCGGCTTGCAATTCTTCACCCGCGAGCAGCGGCCGATCGACGCGTCCATCCTCGTTTGTCATTACATCCGCGACCACGATCGGTTCTTCGCCAAGCGCAGAATGGACCAACAGCCGAATTCGCAGTCCCGCAGCGGGAATCCCCCGCGACGTATCCAGCACATGCGTCGTCACTCTGCCGCCCTTGCTCATGACTGAGCGACTCCCTTCGCCTCGCGCACTGGATATAATCCGTTGGCGTCGAAGCCGAATTGCGGATCGGACAGGTCCTCGCGCGTCATCGTGAAGCCTTGGAAGCCGAACGGCGGACGAGGCTCCGTATATACGCCGGCCGAGGTGACGGCATCTTTGTCCACGATCGTTTCCCAGGTCCGGTTGTTGGATTCGAAACGCAGCTCGGATAGCTGCGGGAATCGGTCCAGCATATGCAGCCCGATGCGGGTGATCAGATATTGAATCGACGGCGACGAATACGCATGGAACGCCTGCTGAGCCAGATCGCGTATTTGTTCGGCCGGGACGTAGCCGCCCCGTTCGCTGTCCCGTGCATCCTCGACATCGCGATATCGCCAATGAATGTTGAGAAAAATATATAAGGGCCGGTCATAGCTCTCGGGCAGCGTCGTATATTCGTCCCGTACGAAGCCGTAGAAGGAGCTCCCGCTGACCTTGATCAGCTGCAGGTCGGACAACCCGCTCCAATGGTCCAGGACCTCGGCGCCTTCCTCCGCGCGCCGCAGCGTCATCGCCGCAAAAGCATGATCATTATGAGAACGGCGATAGACGAGTTCGCTCTCCTGCAGGCCGCCGGGGCCCCGGACGAGCAGCGATAGGAACGGTATCCGGTCGCCGCGGATTTCGATGGCCGTCATATGCCCGTATTTCTCGAAGAAGGCCTCGCCGATGAAGGCGAGGAAGCCTTCCGTCGTACTCCCCTCATAATCCGCCGCGCGGCGCAAAATAAAATTTTTCATCGAGTCCGTCGCCACGATGCGGCTGTTATCGCCTTCGCTGAACGATGTCATCAGCTGCTCGCTGCTGACGGCGAAGGTAATATTATGCGCGAACACGACATTGTCGTCTCCCGTGAAAGCGGACTCGGGAATCGGACTTACTTCAAGCGGAGCTGCATAAGTACGATAAGTCAGCACGTCGCCTTTGCCATAGTATAAAGTTCGGCCGTTGTTTAATCGCAGCATGCCCTCATCCCCTTCGTCGTCGTTATTCTTCAATGCGGTCTCGCAGCCGCAGCTCGGCAATCCGCTGCACTTCCAGCAGCGCCTGCCCGCGTTCTTGCAGCCTCGTATGGTTCAGGCGCTCGGCCATCGCGTCCAAAATTTCCGCTTTCGTCTTCCCGCGAACGGCGATGATGAACGGAAACCCGTGCTTTTCCGTATATGCGGCATTCAGCTCGGCAAACCGTTCGAATTCATACGGCGTTAACATGTCCAGACCGGCAGATTGCTGTTCCAGGGACGAATCCGCCGTCATGCTGACGCGCGAGGCCAAATCCGGGTGGGCGCGAAGGAGGGCGAGGATCCGTTCTTCCGGCGCTTCTTTTACCGCCTGCATCATCGATTCGAGGAGCCAGCTGACGGAATGGAACGGACGGCGCTTCCATGCGTTCTCCGCCACCCAAGGCGAATGCTCGAATACGGAACCGAGCTGACGGACGAACAACTCCCGGCCGAGCGTGTTCAACTGCCACAATTGGATGTTCATCGCCAGTACCCCTCGTGCACGGATTCGGCTTCGAGCTCCAGCTCCGGGAACGGACCGATCACTTCGATTGGCTTGCGTCCGCGGCCGAAGACGTCCCTGCAGGGCAGCCGAAGCGTGAGGTTGCGCGCATCGTCGCTGGTCATCGAGGAAAGCCGCTCCTCCGCCATCGCGTAGACGACCGTTCCGACGTTGCCCCAATAAATCGCGCCGGCGCACATCGCGCAGGGCTCCGTCGACGTGTATATCGTGAAAGTCCATAGCTCGTCTCTGGTGAAGCGCTTGGACGCTGCCGCCATCAATGCGGCTTCGGCGTGCCCCGTGCAGTCGCGCTCCGTCACCTCGATATTGCCCTGCTCCAGCACGACGCTGCCCCCGGCATCGACGAGAACGGCTCCGAACGGCGTGTTCCCCGATGCTCTGGCCTTTCTCGATACCTCGATGCTTCTGCGTAAATGATCGATATGTCGTTCGCGATGTTTCACGGTCGTTCCCTCCTTTGGTCAATGGCGCGCTTCACGGCGCGGACGATACCGCCGTAACCCGTGCACCGGCAAAGATTGCCGGAGAGCGCCTCCTCGATCTCGCCTTCGCTCGGATTCGGAATGTCTTCCAGCAGCGCGGTCACGGAAATGATCATGCCCGGCGTGCAATATCCGCACTGATAGCCGCCTTCATCCAGAAAAGCTTGCTGCACGGGGTGCAGGGATTCCGGCCGCGCCAACCCCTCGATCGTCGTAATGGCCTTGCCGCTGCATTGATACGCCATCGTCAGGCAGGCATTGACCGGCTTGCCGTCGATCAGTACCATGCAGGCGCCGCAGCGGCCGATTTCGCAGGATCGCTTCGTCCCGGTCAGCTCCATATCCTCGCGAATGATCGCCAGCAGCCGTTTATCGGCCGGCAGGCGGAGCTGAACGTCTTCGCCGTTTACCGTGCAGTGAAAGACGGATGATGGGGCTGGCTGCAGGTCGGATTGCTTTTTCATCGGTCCTTCCTCCCTTCTAGGTAAACGCAGGCCGCTCGGCAAGCTGGAGCGGATCGATCGGCAGCCTGTTCAGCCGTTTGCCCGTCGCATCGTGAACGGCGGCCAAGATAGCGGGCGCGAGTCCGACGGAACCGATCTCGCCGATGCCCCGCGGACCGTAATTGTCGCCCTCCGGCAATTCTTCGATCGGCTCGATGGCCATCTCCCCTGCCGCATCGGCGATGGTCGGGATCAAATACGTGTCCAGATTCGACGTTGCGTACTGCCCCTGCTGCATAAGCGCTTCCTCCGTCAACGCGTAACCGAGCGCCATGATGCTGCCGCCCTCGATCTGGCCAAGATACCCTTGCGGATTCACGACCGGTCCGGCGGCCACGGCATGGTACTGTTCCAGCACCCGGACGCGCCCGGTCAGCGTGTTGACCTCGGCTTTGACGGCTACTGCAGCGAACGTATACAGATAGTGCGCGCCGGTTCTCGGGAAGGGCGAGGCGGGAAAAGCGAAAGATGTCTCGGCGACTATCGGCCGCGGAGTCTTGCCGGCAAGCGCCCGATAAGTGAGCAGCAGCCGCTCTTCGGTGTCTTCGGTCACATCAACGTCGGCTCCATGTTTACAGGCGGCATTGCCGCTGCCTGTATCGGCGATGCCTGAAATGTCGATGCCGGCCATGTCGCCGGCTGCCGCGGCGAGATCGGCATATTCGACGTCTGCTTCCCTTCCCCGATTGCCGCGATTTTCGCCGATTGCACGGCTGTTCCATATACCGCCACGGCCAAGACGCAGCAGCTCCTCCGGCAGGCCCAGCAAAGCGGCCGCGGCTGCAAGCAGCTCTTTCTGAAATCCAGGCCGCAGCCGCTGCAGCGATTTCCACATCATCGTCGTCGCTCTGGAGGCCGTCGTTGAACCGCTGTTCGGTACGACATCCGTGTCGCCGATGACGAGACGAAGATCCTCCGGGGCGAATCCGAACTGCTCGATCAACATCAGCTCCAGCGAGGCGAGCAGCCCTTGCCCGCATTCCTCATAACCGAACTGGACTTCGATTTTGCCGTCCGGCGCCAGCTTGATCCGCCCCCCGCCCGGGTCGGGGATGCCGACGCCGAGACCGGAGCCGTGCATGATAAATGCCGCGCCGATGCCGGTTTTGAGCCACGGCGCCTTCATGCCGCCCGAGCTCTCGGAACGGAGTACCGTTGCCGCCGACTCGTTCTGCCTTCTCTCTTGCCATAACGACGAGGCCTCAAGCGCATCCCACGCTTGCTTGGCGCCATTCGTCGGCGCGATCGGCTGCCCGAACGGGCCGGGCGCATCGGATTCCCGCATATTGCGAAGACGGAAGTCCCAAGGGTCCATGCCGCATGCGTCAGCCAATCGGTCCATCTGCCCCTCCAGCGCGAAGATGGCTTGGTTGCCCCCGAAGCCCCGGAATTCGCCGGACATGCCGTTGTTCGTGTAGACCGACACGCTGTCCACTTCAACGCTGCCGTACCGGTACGGACCGAGCGCATGCTCCGTTGCGAAGTTCAGCACTTCCGCGCCGAGCGTCGCGTACGGACCTGTATCTGCCGTAATCTTCACTTGATGAGCGAGAATCGCGCCGTTCGCGTCGATGCCGGTTTTCATGGCGATGACCATGGGGTGCCGCTTCAAGCCGGCCCTGACCGATTCTTTCCGGGAATTGTGGATTTTGACGGGGCGATTCGTCTTCAGCGCGAGCAGCGCGCCGTATGGCTGGACATTAAGCTCATCCTTGCCTCCGAAGGAACCGCCGATCGGACTGGACAGAATGCGAATCCGCTCTTCCGGCATTCCCGTAATCCGCGACAACTGCAGCCGATCCATGAATCCGTGCTGCGTCGGCGAATGCACCGTCAGCCGGCCGTCCTTCTCGGGAACGAACAAGCCGCCTTCCGTTTCCATGTAGGTGTGCATCTGCCGCGGAGAATCGTAGACCTCTTCGACAATGTGCGTACACGACGCGAAAGCCACATCGACATCCCCGCGCTTATAGTCGGTCCGGTGCAGGATGTTGCCGTCCCCGTGCAGCAGCGGCGCACCGTCCGCAAGCGCGGCTGCGGGACTCTCGACGATCGGGAGCAGCCGATATTCCACCTCGATCAGGCTAAGCGCCTGATCCGCGATCGCATCCGTATCCGCGGCGACCGCCGCGACGGCGTCTCCGACATACCGTACCCGATCGACGCATAACACCGGCTGATCCTGAACCGCGATACCGTAACCGTTCAAGCCGGGAACGTCCCGATACGTCAGCACGGCATGCACGCCTGGCAGCGCACGCGCCTTTTCGGCATGAATGGCGAGTATTGCCGCATGGGGATGCGGACTCCGAAGCACCCGGCCGATGAGCATGTCAGGCGCGGTCCTGTCGGTAAGATAGGCAAGCGCACCGGTCACTTTGCCGGGACCGTCCGGTCTGGCGCGCCAGCGTTCGCCGCTGGATTGACGGTTTAACAGCATGTTCATCCCTCCTTCGCCGGTCGGCATCTACGTACCGCTGCTTGCAGCCCTCTAAGCGGATGCCGCCTCGCGATAAGTTTGCCACAAGCCGGCGGACATGACGGCCGCCGTCGTTTGCTTGCGGTACTCGCACGATACGAAAGCATCCTGCCTTGGCTGCACTTCCCGCAAAATCACTTCGTAGAGCCGCTCCATCAGCTTTGGACTCATCATTCGGCCTATCAGCAGCGATTCCGATTCCGTAAGCCGCTGGGGAATCATCAGTCCGCCGCCGGCCGCGAGACGAATCGATTGAACGACGCCTTCCGGAGATAGTACGGCGCGGTATGCCGCGGTGACGACCGATGGCGTGAATGCCTCCCGCCGGCCGATTTTGTGATAGCCTTCAATGACTCGTTCCGCTGCTCCTTCGAACATGGGCGTCTCCTTCAATGCCAGCTTGACCTGGAGCAGCAAGCCGTCCGGAGGTTTCGTTTCGCCGCGAGTGCCGTTCAGCCAATCGGACGCCGATTCTGTAATTAAACGATGGCCGTCATGCCAATTCAGCTCGGCGTCGCAGACGAGCAGCGCAGGAAGCAAGTCGCCCGTCTTGCAGGCGATGTTTCCCCCGATCGTTCCTAGATTCCGAATGGAAGGAGCGGCAATGCTCCTGGCCGCCTCGCGCAGCAGAGGGAACGACTTCCCGATCAGCGGATCTCTGCGGGCCACGGACAGCGGCGTCATCGCGCCCAGCGTCAAAGCCTTGGATTGGACGGCGATGCCTCTCATCGCCGGGATGGCCGAGACGTCAATCAAATGGCCGGGTCTCGGCGCGCCGTTCTCCCATTGCACCGAGAGCCACGTGCCTCCGGAAATAAATCGGCCTTCCGCACCGAAAGTTTCTTTCAGCCGGATGGCTTCCGCCGCATCTTGCGGGTGCCAAATCACGCTCATGGGCGCTCACCTTTCTGTCCGTTGGATTCCTATCTGTAAACTTATATCACACGTACTTGACGTACTTGACGTACATGACATGCATGGCGCACATCCCGTTCACATTCGTTCACTTTGCTCGCGCTTGCACCTGCGACCAGATCAGTCTCGCTTTATCAAGCTGCTCCTTCGTATCGACATCTACGAACGACCATTCCGACGCATAACGAACGACCTTCCCCCGATAATCCGGCGACTGCAGAATCCCCCGAGCCCCTGCATCCCCCTCGAGCTGGCACAGCCGCGAAAAAAGGGACTTGCTGAAAATAACCGGAGGCGCCGAAATCTTGCCGTTCCCGCTGGCGACGAAATCGACCATCGGATCTTCCTTGTACACCGCTATCAATCGTTGCAGCTGCATGACGGATATAAAAGGCTGATCCGCCAGCGTGATAAGCACGGCGTCCAACTCTTCCGGCAAGAGGGCCTCCATGCCCGAACGGATCGAACGCGACATCCCCTCCCGCGCATCCTTGCAGGGGATGATGCGGAACTTCGGCAGGCTGCCGAAGTTCCCTGCTTTGTCATACAGCCAGAGCAGCGGATCTCCAAGACGGACCACGACTACGATCGGCTGGAATCCGCAGCCGCGAAGCGCAAGAAGTCCGCGGCTGCCGACCGTAATGCCGGGAGCAAGCTCGAGCGGCAGCTTCGCCTCACCCATCCGCCGGCTGAAACCGGCCGCCAAATAGATCGCTCCGATTCTCATCAGGCACCGCCCTCCTCTTCCCTTCGCTCTCCCTTGCGCCGCGAACCGCGATCAGCTGCGCTGCAATGCTGATCGCAATCTCCTGCGGTCCGTCCGCTCCGATCGGGATCCCCACCGGCGCATGGACGTTCGACGGTCGTTCGAGTCCGTCGAACAGCTGCTCGATCCGCGCCCGCGACCCGAGCACCCCGATGTACCGCAGGCCGAGCGGAAGCACCAGCTCCAGAAGCTCGCGTTCACGCTGCAGCTGATGGCTGCATAGCAGCAAATAATCCCCGCCGTGCATCTGCAGCGCAGCTGCAATGCGAGCAGCCGTTCCGATTACGCGCTCGCCTTCTCCCCGTCCTTCCCGCCAATCGGCTATGATGACTCGAAAACCGATGCCTTCCGCCAACCCGGCAACCGCTCTAGCGTCCTGGCCATCGCCGAATAAGATCAATCTTGGCTTAGGCAGAATCCGAACGGCTATATATCCGCTATTCCGCGCAGACGCTTCAGCTTTCCGCGGCGATGCGTCTACTTTCACTTTCGACTGCACGCTTCCCATCGCTCCGCTTGCCTTGCCCGATGGTTCACGAACCCCCGCAAGTAATGCATCATCAACGCAGGTCAACGTATAGGCAATCGAATCATCGTCCCATTCCCGTATCAGCAATGCTCCCGAGCCTTGCGCCAAGCGGTACTGCGTAAAGCGGAGCAGATGGAGCAGTTCGCCGGTTACGGGCTCCAACAGAATCGTCAGTTCGCCGCCGCAGCCCATCGCCTCGCCCCATATGGCATCTTCTTGCGATCTCATGTTATAGGTAATGCATTCATGCTTCCCTGCCGCCGAGATCGCTTCGGTTCTCGCCTGAAGATCCTCTTCCAGGCAGCCTCCGCTGATGCTTCCGAATCGTCTGCCGCAGGGCAGAAACAGCATCGATGCGCCCTCTTTCCGATAAGCGTGGCCTCTGACGCGGACGACCGTCGCCAGTACCGGCGCGCCGCCCTCCGCATGATCGAGGGAAACGTTCAACAAAGCTGCCATATCCATCGCGTTCTCCTCCTCGGTATCGACGGTCTGAATGCGGCGCGGCTTGCGGCCGTGCATGGTTTCCGGCTCTGGCGTGTTATCTTATGTTATATTATATTACATGAAAACCCATTCGTGAACGTCTGTGTAATGTTCGAGTTAGGTTATTTGATGAATAGACAAAAAAATCCTCCCTGCCTACCCCGGACGGGGCGGCAAGAAGGATGATTTCGTTCCCTATTTCAATTACTGCATGTAGTTTTGCGTTATTGACTGTCCGCTTCCCGCATTCGGCAAGGAGCCTTGCACTTGAGCCATCGCTTGATGGATCTTTTGTTGAACCAGCTGGATTTGACGCCTTTGGGCGTCCATCTGCATCTGAATTTGGTTTTCCGCCAGCTTCAGCTCGCTCTCGACGCTGTAGAGCGCTTGGGCGATGGACTGCAAATGCTGCGACTTGGGGTCTAGACCCGCGCCCTTCAGCGCTTCCTTTGCCTTCAGCTGCTCTTGCTCCTGTCTTAATTTCACCTGCTCCTGAAACTGCTCATACGATAGCTGCTGACTGTTGACTGGTTGTCCCGACAGATCGTTATTCATGGACGTGCCTCCTCGGTGTGCATCGGTTTCTTCCGAATTAGCTTGCCCCGACCATGGATAATTATGTATGCCGGCCTTCGGACAGTCACGGCTTGATCTGTCCCAGCTTGACCGCCAACGCTTGGACCTGCTCGTCGCTCAGCTTCCCGCCCGCGTATCGGACCTGCTGATACTGCTGCAGGAGCGCGTCGGAGGCAGCTCCGGGAACGGTCTCGAGCCCCTTCGCGCTCAACTCGGCTTGAATTTCCCGCGGCGTCAGATGCGGCTGATGCGGGAAGCCCTTCTTGACTGCATTTCCCACCCAGCGTCTGTACAGGTAACGGATGCGCGTTTCATTGTCCGTCAGATCCTTCCACTTGAGCCGATCTTCCTTGCTTCTTCCGAAACGCTGGCGAAGCGACCGCTCCGTCTTCTTGATCCGCTCGACCTCATCCACGTAGCCGCGCGCCGTAGCGGCATGATCCCGTTGGAACAGCCCCGCGAACTTTCGGCGAAGCTCATCGAGCCAGCCTGGCAGACGGTTCAGCCGCCGGCCGATCAAGAATAAGATGACGAGCGCGAATAACGCTACGATGCCGTACATGATGTAATTCGCCCATGCCGGCAGCTTCTTGGATTCTTCCGCCGGCGGCAGCATCGAAGTCGGCGGCGTCATATCTTGGGCTGGAGGCGGTTCCTGCTGGCCTCCGCCGCCGCTGAACAGACCGGTCAGCCAATCCGCGAACGCATGCCACGCTTGGCCGATCAGATGCTGCTGCTGGAAAGCCAGCGAGATCAATACGGCGACGCCGATCGCGATCCCGACGAAGATTCGATTGTTGCGACGGACGGAAGGCTCGACCGTCGGGCTCGCCGCACCGGAGAGCGTCTCGCGTCCGACCATGTTCCGGTTCGTCAAGTATAGCGAGATGAACAGCGCCGCCATCCCTGCCAGGAGATAGAGCGCGCGGTAACCGTCGAACGTACCGTTGACCGCGTCGACGAGTGAACCGACGAAATAAAGAAAGACGCCGACGATAAAGTCCTGTGACGTCAACCGGGCGCCGAGCGGCAATCCCGGAAGCTTGCTGCCGCGATAGACGAAGAATACGGCGATTGCCATGAGCACGATGCTTCCCGCCGTCACGCCCAGAAGAGGGATTCCGCAAGCCGCGGCCAGGATAAGGCTCAACAGGATTTTCGGAAAAGGATGCACGAACTTGAACCATGCATTCAGGCCGTAACCGATCCAATAGACGGCAAGCAGCAGCAAGCAGACGAGCGCGAGCTCCGTCGTACCTGGCGGCTTCAGAACGTATGCGCCTAGCACGATCGGGAAGAAAAGCATGAGCTCAAGCAAGGAGCCCAAGATCAGACTGCCGCCAATGCGCCTTAGCTGCGTATTCATACCGCTTCCGCCTCCTCTGCCGCAATCGGAAGCCAATCGACGGCGTGACCGTCCTTCCTCAGCTTCGCCATCATGTCGCCGATGCGTTCGCTCATGAACGCGGAGATGACGACGATGTCGCTCCGTTCGCCCCACTCCGGCGCAAGCTGTTCCAGCATCGCATCGAACGGAAGCGTGCGGGCGATCACGAGCTTCGACAGCTGGCCGAACAGATAATTCAAATGCTCATGCCCGCCTCCCCGCTCCGTCTTCATGATGCTGGCCGGATTATCCAACTCATGTCCGTTGCAAGCGAAAGCGGTTTCAAGTCCCTGCTCGGTCGCCAATTGCAATATGCCTGCGGCAAGCCGAATGCCGTGCTCGATGACCGTCGTGTCATTAACGGCATGCCACATGCCGGCGTGATCCTCAACGTTCAAGAGGACGATGAGACGAAAATCCGCGGTGTAGTCGCGACGGTGAACCTGCAGCCCGCCGGTGCGGGCGGTCGCGCTCCAGTTGATCATTTTAAGCGGGTCGCCCGGACGGTATTCGCGAACGCCGCTGATGGCGAACGGATCCTCCACGATCCATCTTCGCACGGCGATATCCCCTTGCCAGCTCCTGGAAGGCAGCTGGATCAAGTCGCGATCCGCAGGCAGCGGATATACGAGCAGCTCGACCTGCAGCGGCACGGATTTCCAGGTGCTGAACAAACCGAACAGATCGCCGAACGTGAGCGAGGCGCTCTTGATTCGATAACAGCCGCGCTGGCTCGCTTGGACGGCATGGCGCCGCGTCAGCTGTTTATTGCCCATCAAGCTGAACAAGCTGCGGTGATTTTGAAAATATTCCCCGTTGCTGACGGCGAAGTTGGCGTCGCTTTGGAACCGAAGCCCCGCATGCAGCTGCGATTCCACCCGAAGCCACGGTACGGGAAGCCATTTGTCGTTGACAAGCTTCTCTACCATCTCGACGTCATCCCCTTCGAAGCACGTGCTAACGCTGAACGAACGGGTGTAGCCGACCTTGCGCATGCCGAAATACCGAAACAAATAACGCTGCAATACGATAACGATCACGGCACTGATGATGTACCAATGTATGCCCATGTTTGGCCTCCCCTCTGCAATGGCGCCGGCTAGGCGCGGCTGATGAGCGGCGCGTCGGCAGGCACCGGAATGGCCGCCAAAATGCTTTGAACGATATGCTCCGCCGCGTCCGCGCGCATCCGCTGCACGCTCCTGAGCGAGATTCTGTGCGCAAGCACGGGCACCGCCATGGCCTTCACGTCGTCGGGAAGCACGTGGCTTCTGCCTTGGATGGCGGCACGAGCCTGGCAGGCGCGCAGGAACGCCTGGCTGCTTCGCGGACTCGCGCCCAGCGCCGCATCGGGATGCTTGCGCGTCGCTTCCACGATCGCGAGCATATAGGAGAGCAGCTCTTCGCTGACTTCAACGCCCGTATACTGCTGCTTCGCTTCTTCGATCTGAACCGTATCGACCACGGGTGCCAGATGCTCGAGCGGACTGTTCGCCATGAAGCGTTTCATGATGGCGATGCCTTCCTCGGTCGTCGGGTACCCCATCTTCAGCTTGAACAGAAACCGATCGAGCTGCGCCTCCGGCAGCGGGAAGGTACCTTGCTGCTCGACCGGATTCTGCGTCGCGATAACGAGAAACGGCCGTCCCAGCTCATGCGTCGTGCCGTCGATGCTCACCTGGCGCTCTTCCATGCATTCCAGCAGGCTGGACTGCGTCCGCGGCGTCGCCCGGTTGATTTCGTCGGCGAGCACGATATTGGCGAACAGAGGTCCGGGCCGGAACTCGAATTCACCCAGCTTCTGATTATAGAAATGGATCCCCGTCAAGTCCGACGGCAAGAGGTCAGGCGTGAATTGAATCCGTTTGAATGCGCCGCTGATCGACTTCGCGACCGCTTTCGCGAGCAGCGTCTTCCCCGTGCCGGGCACGTCTTCGAGCAGAACATGACCCGAAGTCAGAATCGCAATAATCAGTTGATCCACAATGTCTTCCTTGCCGACGATGACTTTGCTTACGTTTGCGCGAATGGCATCGGCGGTTTGCGCAATATTCCCCACGTTCATCTTGCTGAGCTCCTCTCGTTTTCCAGCGAATGGCAGTACATACTCTAGTAGTATACCTGCAATTCTCTCGATGGGCTACCTTTTGAACGGGTTATCGCGCCGTGGAAAGTGCTTCCATGCCCTGCATGTAAGGCCGCAGCGCCGGCGGGATGTAGACCGAGCCATCCTCCCGCTGATGGTTCTCGAGGAGCGGAATCAGGAGGCGCGGCGTCGCGGCCATCGTATTGTTCAGCGTATACGCATGCTTGAGCTTGCCGTTCTCGTCCCGGTACCGAATGTTCGAGCGTCTTGCCTGAAAATCGAGCAGCAGCGAGGCCGAATGCGTCTCCCCGTAGTTGCCGCGGCTCGGCATCCAGGTCTCGATGTCGTACTGCTTATAATTCTTCTGCGACAGATCGCCGGTACAGACCGCGACGACGCGGTACGGCAGCTCGAGCAGCCGCAGCAGCTCCTCGCTGTTCGCCGTCAGCTCTTCCAGCCTGGCCAGCGCCTCCGGCAGGTTCGCTTGGCAGATGACCACCTGCTCGACCTTCGCAAACTGATGCACGCGGTAGAGTCCCTGGACGTCCCTCCCCGCCGAGCCGACCTCGCTGCGATAACACGCGCTGACCGCGCCAAGCAGTTTGGGTTCTTGGAGATCGACGATTTCCCCGCCATAATACGAGATCAGCGGCACTTCCGACGTGCCGGCGAGCCATTTGTCTTCGCCTTGGATGGCATAGCTCTGGTCGCGGTTGCCGGGGAAGAAGCCCGTCGCGATCATCGTCTCCTCTTTGACCATGACCGGAACGTCCAAGATATCGAACCCTTTGCCGATCAACAGGTCCAGCGCCAGCTGCTGTACGGCGCGGTGGAGCATCAACCCGCCGTTCTTCAGCACGTATTGGCGGGTTCCGCCGACTTTGACGCCGCGCGGAATATCGATGATGTCCAGCATATCGCCGAGCTGCACGTGGCTTCTCGCCTCGAATTCGAATACGGGGAGCTGTCCTGCCCGCCTTACCTCCGCATTATCCCGGTCGCTTGCCCCGACCGGCGTATCGGGCGAGATGAAATTCGGCACCTGAAGCATCATCGCTTGGAACTGCCGCTCCAGCTCCCGATGCTTCTCCTCCGATCGCTTGAGCGCAGCCAGCAGCCCCGCCGTCTCCCGCTTCGCGCGCCCGGCCTCGTCCAAGCGACCGCCCCTAAGCAGCAGCTCCACCGTCTTCGAGCCGCGATTGCGTGCCGCGCGCAGCTCTTCCGTCTCCCGCCGCACGGCGCGCCGCCGATCATCGACCTTCAGCAGCTCGGCGATATCGATCGCGATGCCCTTTCGATTCGCCGCCGTTTGAATGTCCTCCGCCCGTTCTCGAATCACCTGAATTTCTAACATGTTGAACACTCCTCGATTGGTTTTGGGTAAACAAAAAACGCGCTCCGATCCCACTGTCATGGGACGAAGAACGCGTTCGCGGTGCCACCCAAATTAGTCAATCCAGGATTGACTCTCTCGGTTCCGCGGGTAACGGCGCGGTGCCGGACTGCTTGGAGAACGAAGCATGATCATGCCCGTTCCGTACGCAACGCCTCCGAGTTGGATACTCTTCATCGGCCTGTTAGCTTATTGCAAGAAGTATAGCAGAGCATCCGCCGGTCCGCAACCGGCATTGCCCCGATTCGGTGCCGCGAATTAAAGAACGGAAGAAATGAGCTCGTTATCCAATACTTCGCGCTCGAGTTCTTCGGCATACTTGGACATGCAGTTGCAGTAGTAGTCTCTTCTGCAGATCGGGCAAGGCACCGTCAGTAGGCGATTGACGCCGATCAGCTTCCAATCTGGATTCTTCGAGAAAATGAGCCGGATTTGCGTATTGTCGGACATCGTTACGACGAAATGATATAGACCTGCTGCCGGATTCACATCAGCCGCTGCAAAATCTTTAAATTTAATGTTGAATTTCATAATCGATCTCCTGTTTTTGTAGATTTGAAAATTCCTTGTAAGCTTATTAAATTTGCGTCTGAATGTCAATTTATTTATCTAGTCTATCCCAATTGCGAGCCTCTCAACCATGCAAAGAGGCAGCTCTCTTCCTACTAGAAGAAAACTGCCCCGGCTTGGGCCCCGCTAGGCGCCCGTCTGCATGGCAAGGGACTGCTGCATCTCGAATTGGGTCATATACAGCTTCTTGTACAAACCGCCCTGCTTGATGAGTTCGTCATGCGAGCCCTGCTCCGATATCCGGCCGTCCTGTACGACGAGAATGACGTCCGCATCCCGAATGGTCGACAGCCGGTGCGCAATGATGAAGGCCGTACGTCCCTCCAGCACCGTCTGAAGCGCGGCCTGGATATGCTGCTCCGTCTCGGTATCGACGCTCGACGTCGCCTCGTCGAGAATGAGAATGCGCGGATCCGACAGCAGCACCCGGCCGAAGGCCAGCAGCTGGCGCTGTCCGACGGACAGCTTGGAGCCGCGCTCCTCGACCTGCGTCTGGAAGCCGTCCGCGAACTGCGAGGCGAACTTATCGATGCGGACGCTTTCCGCCGCCTGGCGAAGCGCTTCGTCGGATGCTTCCTCGTTGCCGTAACGAAGATTGTCTTCGATCGTGCCCGAGAAGATAAACGAATCCTGCAGCACGATGCCCATCTGCCTGCGCAGCGACTCCAGCTTCACGGAGGACACGTCCTGGCCGTCGATCAGGATCCGCCCGTCCGTCGCATCGTAGAACCGCATGAGCAAATTGACGATCGTGCTCTTGCCGGCGCCGGTAGGGCCGACGAGCGCGACGCGCTGCCCCGGCTTGATACGCAGATTCACGTTCCGCAGCACGTCCGGCTTATCTTCCGCATACCGGAAGGATACGTTGTCGAAGACGACTTCGCCTTGAATTTGTTTCATCGGCTTGGCATCCCGGCGATCCTTCACTTCCGGTTCGGTATCGAGAATCTCGAAGATCCGTTCGGCCGAGGCCATCGCCGACAACAGCTGGCTGTAGACTTTGGACAGCGCGCTGAGCGGTCCCCAGAAACGCCACAGGTAGTTGATGAAAGCCATGATGAAACCGAGCGTCAGCTCCCCGTTCATGACTTCGCGCGCGCCGAACCACAGCACGATGCACGTACCGATCATCCCGATCATCTCGACTGAAGGCCACACCATCGATTCCAGCGTAATCGCGCGCATGAATGCATTCTTGTTACGCGTGTTCAGCTGTTCGAAGCGTCGATTGTTCTCCTTTTGCCGGGAGAACGCTTGAATGACGCGAATCCCTTGGATCGTTTCGTTCAAGTTGCCGTTGATGGCCGACATCGTCTTGCGGGAATGCGACCAGGAGCCTTCGATCTTCGGCTGCATCAAGCCCACGATGATGTAGAGAAGCGGCAGCGTAACGAAGGACAGCAGCGCCAGCTTCCAGTCCATCCATAACAGGATCGCAATGATGCCGACCAGATGCGTGAATTCCATGACCATCGTGATCAACCCGCCGTTGATGAGCTCGCCGATGGCGTTCGTGTCGTTCGTAATCCGCGACATGATCTTCCCCGCCGGCCTGCCGTCGAAGAACCGGAACGACAAGCTCTGCAAGTGATTGAACAGCTGCTGGCGCAAGTCGAACAGGATGCGCTGCCCCGTGAAATTGATCATCTTCGTATGCAGGTAACCCAGCAGCCAGCCGATGGCTTTGGAGCCGAGCAGGATGGCGCCGAGGATGTTGATGATCATAAAATCTTTATCCATGATGCCGTTATCGATTATATATCTGACAAGCAGCGGTTCGGCCAGACTGAGCGCCATATTGATAAGCACGATCATAATGACGAACGTTAATACTTTGCGATAGGGAAGCACATAGCGGAAGAGCCGCTTCAGATACGCGCGGTTAAACGGCTTCTCTTCGATCTCTTCGCCGGAATCCCATTCCACTTGACTCACGTCTATCCCCTCCTGAATCTCCGAATATGCGAACCGGTCGTACTGTAGGCCCGATCCGTCCGCCGCCGGCCTTGGATCTTACCGCGAAGCGGCAGCCTCCTGCATCTGGAACAGGCTGCGGAAGAATCCTTCCTGCGCGAACAGTTCCCGGTGCGTCCCTTGCTGAACGATCCGTCCGCGATCCAGCACGACGATGCGGTCGGCCCGCTTCACGGAAGACAAGCGCTGCGCGATGATGAACGTCGTGCGTCCCTTCATGACTTCAAGCAGTTCCTCGTGAATGGCGGACTCCGTTGCCGTATCCACGCTCGCCGTCGCTTCGTCCAAGACGAGAATCGGCGGGTCCATCAGGATCGCGCGTGCCAGCGCGACGCGCTGCCGCTGTCCGCCGGACAGCCCTACCCCGCGTTCGCCGATGAGCGTGTCATAACCGAACGGCATCCCTTCGATGAACGAATGGATCTGCGCCTTGCTTGCCGCCCATTCGATCTGCTCCTGCGTCGCTTCGGGCACGCCGTAAGCGATATTCTCGCGAATCGTCGCGGAGAACAGGAACGTCTCCTGCGGCACGATGCCGATCTTCCTCCGCAGTCCTTCGAGCTCGTAATCCTTGACGTCGACGCCGTCGATCAGGAGCGCGCCGCGGCTGACGTCGTAGAAACGCGACATGAGCGCGATCAAGCTGCTTTTGCCGGAGCCGGTGGCGCCGAGCACGGCGATCACTTCCCCTTGCCGCACGCTCAGCGAGATATCTTCGAGCACGCCGGCTTCCTTATCCGGATCTTGATCGGCGAAATGGAATGCCACGTCGTTGAACTCCACGTTGCCCTCGATTCGCTTCACGTCCCGGCTGCCGCCCGCATCCGCTGCGATATCGACCGGCGTATCCAGCACTTCGAATACGCGGGGCGCCGCCTTCATCGCTTGCTGCATGATGTTGATCTGCCAGCCGAGCATGTTCAGCGGCCAGATAATGCCCCATGTGTACCACTGGAAAGCCATGAACGTGCCGAAAGACATCTTGTCGTTCGCGACGTACAACGCGCCGAACCAGACCATCGTCACGAACACGATGCCGCCGTAGAAGTTCATCAGCGGGAAGGCGGCCGCTTCCATCTTCGCCCGATCC
Source organism: Paenibacillus sacheonensis (assembly GCF_009909195.1). Lineage (GTDB taxonomy): Bacteria > Bacillota > Bacilli > Paenibacillales > Paenibacillaceae > Paenibacillus_Z > Paenibacillus_Z sacheonensis. The sequence continues at coordinate 183,128 of NZ_JAAAMU010000002.1, read as the reverse complement.
ATGTTGGTCGCGAAGTTATCCTCGTTGCGCGCTTCGAATTTGCGCTGCTCCACCGTCTCGCGCGCAAATGCCTTGACGACCCGAATGCCCGATATATTCTCCTGAAGCGTCGTCGTTAACTTGCCCATCTGTTCCCTGACCTGCCCCCATGCCGGGCCGACCTTCTTATTGAATCGGAACACGGCATACATCAGCAGCGGAATGGTCGCCATGCTGAGCAGGGTGACCTGCCAATTCATGAACAGCATGAATCCGATCGTGCCGACGAACGTCAAGGCGCCCGTAAACATCGCCATCGCGCCGAAGCCGATGAAGTTCTTCACGGACTCGATGTCCCCGGTCATCCGCGACATGAGCTGCCCGGTCTGCGCTTTGTCGTAATAGCTGAAGGAGAGCCGCTGCAAATGCGCGTACATCTCCTCGCGCAGTTTGAAGATGACGTTCTGGCCGACAAGCTCCTGCGAGCGGCCCTGCACGAACATCGCGATGCTTTTTGCCACCTGGATGCCCGCCAGCGCAAGCGTAAAGCCCAAAACCATTTTTACGTTTTTGTCGGCGATCCCCTTATCGAACACTTCTTTGAGCAGCCAAGGCGCCGTCAGGTCGACGATCGTGCCGAAAACCAGCAGCAGCACCGAGATGACGACCCATTTCCGACTGGGCCGCAAATACTTCAGCAAGCGAAGCATCATGTTCATGGCCTGTATTCCTCCTTTATCAAAAACGGGTCACGGCGAACGGCAACAAAAAAGGAGACCTCGAGCCTCATGGCTCAAAGTCTCCTTACGCGCACGTAATAGGGCAGCTGGCTACAGCTGTCTCATGCGTAAGAAGTCGGGCCGATGGACTGGATTCAGCTTGGTCGTCCGCGCCTGCGCGTCATTCACGAAGAAGAAAATCATATCCATCGCCCTCCTTTTTATTGTTATTATTCGCCTGAACATCCAAATCTTATCATCACTTCCAGCAGCGCGCAAGAGGCTCCGCCGAAATTAATTATTTCATAAAGGCAGCATAATCGCTGACCGTAGCCGCGGCGCTGGCCGCGCCCAAGGCTTACAGATCGCGCATCGATTCGAAATCGGAGGCCGTTATGCCTTGCTCGACCGCGAATTCGTAATCTTCGATATCGTACACTTGAACGGGAACTTCGGCTTCCAGCAGCTTATCCTGGAATTCGAATTGGTCCGACAGAAGCGGCACGCTAAGCTTCATGGACGTCAGCAGGAGCTCCGTCTCGATCGGGTCGAAATATTCGCCGTATTGCGCATTGTCCACCGCGTACACGACCGTGAATTGGACCAGGTCGTTAAGCAGCAGCGGCGAGCTTTCGCGCCAAGGCATCTGCAGCGAGCGCTCGATTTTCTTGCGGTTGAACGGATCCTCGAAGAACGCGATCAGTTCTTGGATCTTGCCTTTCACGTGCTTATCGTCCTCCGGATCGTCCATGACGGGTTCCGAACCATCTTTCATATCGTAAAGCTCCATGATCGTCGAATATGGCAAGACAAAATCGACCGGCCGGCTTGGCACGAGCAATTGACCATAGGTAGCAACCATTACGGCTTCAATAACGAATCGCCGTCGCATTCTATCTCCCCCTTCAAAGCAGTGTGAGCTTATTATACAACATATTGTTCCTGCGACACAGAGCCAAATGCTCGATTCCGCAAGGCAGGCATCCACCGGATGCTTTCGGAACGGCGGTTGCCGCTAACGTAGCGACTTGGTCGGAACGGCTTCAGTGCCTTCCCGAAGCCCCGCTCGCTGCGAGATCTCCCCACCTTCGTTCCCGCCTTCCGAACGCGCGTCATGCGCGCGATTATGATAGAATAACTAGTATTGCTGTTCAGCCTTCCTATGCGCATTGGAGTTGATCATGATTATGTTTATGCCAGACGAACAAATAATTATTATCGGTGCCGGCCCGTGCGGACTCGCCGCCGCCATAGAATTGCAGGCAGCCGGGTTCGCGCCGCTCATCATCGAGAAACGAAACGTCGTCCATTCCATCTCCCAATATCCGACGTACATGCACTTCTTCAGCACGCCGGCCAACCTGGAAATCGCGGATATCCCGTTCACGACAGCGAGCGAGAAGCCTTCGCGGCTGGAAGCGCTCAACTATTACCGCACGGTCGCGCTTCGGCGGAACGTTCGCATTCACGCCTACGAGAGCGTATCCGCCGTCGAACCGCAGGCGGAAGGCGGATTTGTGCTCCGCAGCTCCGATCGTTACGGGGAAGCACGGCAGTATCGCGCTCAGGCGGTTATCGTCGCGACGGGTTATTTCGATCATCCGAACGTGCTCGGCATTCCCGGCGAAGACATGGACAAGGTCACCCATTTCTTCCGCGAAGCCCATCCCTACACGGGCATGAACGTCGCGATCATCGGCGGCAGCAATTCCGCGATCGACGCGGCGCTGGAGCTGGAACGCGTCGGCGCCAGCGTGACCGTCGTTTATCGAGGCGAGACATACTCGCCCAGCATTAAGCCATGGGTGCGTCCGATCTTCGAAGGGCTTGTCGGCAAAGGGCGCATCGGCATTCGTTTCGCTTCGCGCGTCGTTGCGATCGGGCCTCGAACCGTAACGATCGAGCATGCAGGCGACCGCGAGGAGCTAGCGAACGATTTCGTGCTCGCGCTAACGGGCTTCCATCCCGATCGGGCATTTCTGAACGCAACCGGCGTCTCCATGGAAGACGAAGGCTACCCGACCTTTAACGACGAGACGATGGAAAGCAACGTGCCGGGCGTCTACTTGGCCGGCGTCGTCGCCTCGAGGCACCAGGCGAACGAGATCTTCATCGAATCCGGTCGCTTCCATGGCCGCAAAATCGCCGCGCACTTGATACAAAACGGCATCATCCGCGCCGGCAGCTAAACCGCGCGAATGGCGGCAGCATAAAAGGCTTTGATTCCGGCAGCCAATCGACTGCACGGGATCAAAGCCTTTTATTACGGACCGAATCAGAGACTCGCAATCGGCTGCAGGCCATCCGAATCGGCGCCCGAGACCGTGATGACGGTCGCGATTTTCTGCAGGCGAATATATTCGTTGTTCGCGAGCTCCGTGCGGAAATACGCGAACATATAAGCCGCCTCGATAAACGTCAAACCCGGATATACGGCGATATTCTGATTGGAGAACGGATTGTCCAGCAGCACCTGCCACTCCCCATCCCGGCTCGATGCCGGAATATCCCGGAAGATCTGGGCTTTGGTGCGAACAATGCCGTCATACTCGCGCCATATGTACGTCCAGGACGGACTCATGCGCCCGGGCTCCGGCACGGCCTTCATCGCTCGGCGCAGCAGCTCCGCGGCCGCGCCGCACTCCGCGTCCTCGTATGCGCGGAGATAGACCCGGAATTCGTCCAGAAACTTCCGCATCGGCGTGAATCCCGCTTGCCGCATTGACTCGCCGAACGCTTCCAGATCGCTGCCGGTCCGCAGCTCCTTCAACTGGGCGAAATAATTGTCCACGCTTGTCTCATTCATTTGAGCTTGCCCCTCCCGCGCATCGAGATCTAGCCTTTGACGACGGCGATCATGCCGTCCGGCCGCAGCTGCAGCCTGCGCCTGCCATCGTTGTTCAGCTTAACGTTGAACAGCTTCAGCCGCTCTTCCTTGACCTCGAGCAGGTCCCAGCCGCCGTCGTTCTCGTAGCCGGCAAGCGCCAGCGACTCGCTCGCCTGCCGCTCCGCCGTCTCGTTATCCTCCCACCACAGCGCGCCATAATATGCAAAATCATAGACGTTCTTCAGCGTGCCGCACGCGATTTCCCCGGAATCGCGGTGACGCAATACGATCGGCATCCATCATGCCCCTTTCAGCCAGAATCGTCAGGATCCTCCGCTACCTGCCGAAAGCAAACAAAGACCCGGCACTTTCGACGCCGCGCCTTTGTTTGAGGACAGAGAATACGAAGAAAACGAATTACAGATACATGTTTTCGTGCTTCGCCTTGAGACGCTGCCAGCGCCGATCGACTTCGTCCTCGAAGCTTTTGAGCGCATCGGCATACTCCGGTCGCGTCATATGCTTCGTCTTGCCCATGTTTTTGAGCCAGTCGCCGAGCGGTATCCGCTTGCCCTTCTCTTCCGGATTGTACGTAATCGTCGTTATGCCTTCCTCCACGTCGTAGAGCGGGAAGAAGCAGCTGTTGACGGCTTCGTCGATCAGCGTCTGGCCGATTTTCTCCTCGGACAGCCAGTTGAGCGGACAGGTAATAAGAATCTTGCCGTAAACCAGCCCGACGTTTTGCGCGTAATACTGCGCTTTCGCGGCCTTGCGCAGCAAATCCTGCGGCAGCGATTCCGATCCGGTGAAGACGTACGGAATGTTCGTGGCCGCCATGATTTGCGCGGTATCCTTATGATGGAAGAGCTTGCCGCCTTGATGCTTCCCGACGTTCGACGTCGAGGTACGGTGGCCGAGCGGCGTCGAGTACGACAGCTGCGCGCCCGTGTTCATGTAACCTTCGTTATCGTACTCGAGAATGATCATCTTGTGGTTGCGCAGCGCGCTGCCGATTGCCGGCCCCATGCCGATATCCATGCCGCCGTCGCCCGTGATCATGACGAACGTGAAGTCGTCCTTCAAGCCGTATTGATCCAGCTCGCCGCGGCGCTTGCGTTCCCAGAACATTTCAACGACGCCCGAAAGCGTGGCCGCTCCGTTCTGGAACAGATTGTGAATGTACGTCGCTTTATGCGAGGAATACGGGAAGCCCGTCGTCACGACCATCGCGCAGCCGGTTTGGTACAAGGCCACGATGTCTCCCTCGATGCCCTTGAAGAACAGCTCCAGCCCGGAGAAAATACCGCAGCCCGGACATGCTCCGTGTCCCGGAGCCAGCCGCTTCGGTTTCTTCGTCAGCTGCCGTACCGGAGGCACCTTCACCTTCAGCTTGCCGCTAACCTCATCGCGGTCAACGGTAATGAGCCCCGTCTTGAGATCCTCGTACTTCAGCGGTTCCAGCACGCGCTTCGGCGCTTTGTCGGGGTCGCCCGGCGAATGGCCCCAATAGTCGAACGGCACGTCGACCTTGCCCGTGCTCGCCGCCTCGATCGCCAGTTCGAACAAGTGATGGCCGTCCTCGGCGTAGAAGTCTTTGCCGCCGAGCCCGTAAATCCGGCTGATGACGAGCGTATCCTTGACGCCGTGCGTAAACAGCGCCGCCTTGATCTCGTTCGTCATATTGCCGCCGTGACCGCCGTAGGAATCGGCGCGATCCCCGACCGTGACGGCTTTAACGCTGCGAAGCGCTTCGGCAATTTGCTTGGCCGGAAACGGACGAATCATATTCGGCGCAACGGAGCCGGCCTTGATGCCCTTGGCGCGCAGCTGGTCGACGACGTCCTTGATGATCTCGGATGCCGAGTTCATCAGGAACACGGCAACCTCCGCGTCGTCCATCCGGTATTGGTCGAGAATCTGGTAGTCCCTTCCCGTCAATGCGGCGTACTCCTGGCGGATGCGGTCGAACACTTCCGATGCATTGTACATTGCCACCGACTGCTGATAACAGTTATTAATGTAATCGGGCTCGTTCATGTACGGCCCGACTGTAATCGGATTGTTGCGGTCCAGCACATGCTTGAACCCTTCCGGCGAATGCTCGCCGACGAACGCATGCACGTCGGCCCGGTGGGCGAACGTCTGCACGCGGCGTTTCTGATGGGACGTGAAGTACCCGTCGGAAGCGACAAGCACCGGCAGCCGGACCTCCGGGTCCTCCGCGAGCTTCAGCGCGATAATGTTCATGTCGTACACCGCCTGCGGATCGCGGCACATGAGAATCGGCCATCCCGTATTCAGGGCGAAATACAAGTCGGAATGGTCGCCGTGAATATCGAGCGGACCCGATACGGAGCGGCAGACCAAATTCATGACCATCGGGAAACGCGTGCCCGATTGGACCGGCATTTGCTCCAGCATATAGAGATAACCGTTCGAGCTCGTCGCGTTGAATACGCGGCCGCCGGCGGCGGAAGCTCCGTAACAGATGCCCGCGGAGCCATGCTCCCCGTCAGCGGGAATCAGCTTGATGTCGTGCTGGCCGTTCGCTTTCATGAGATCGAGGAATTGCGCGACCTCCGTAGACGGCGATATCGGAAAATAGCCCATGACGTGATAGTTGATTTGATGCGCGGCGTAGGCCGCCATTTCGTTGCCCGATTCGTATACCATCCGCTGCTCGACCGTGCCCGTGCTCACTTCTTTGTTAATTTCGATGGCCATGTGAAAGCTCCTCTCTTTCGTGTGCGGTCAAACACGACGACGTTAATTCGCTGCTGCCCAATTAAACTTATGAGGTACGCGGTGCTCTTCGCCGTAGCCGTCCGTTTCGCGCTCGGACGCGAGCGCTTCTGTCGGACAGGCGACGACGCATTTCAAGCAGCCTTTGCAATATTGATAATCGATGCCCTGCAGGAACATCTGCGGACGTCCCTTCTTGTCCGGCTGTTCCTCCCATACGAAGCAAAAGTCCGGGCAAGCCGTATCGCAGGCCGCGCAATGGATGCACTTCTCTTCGTCGAAGTGCGGCATCATGCCTTGCCTCGAGATGCTGATGTCCTTCAGGACGCTGTTGCCCGGATTGACGATCATGCCGCCGAGCGGCTGCGTCAGGTACCCGAGGGACGGGACATCCCAGCGCGTCGGCTGCGGCATCGCGATTCCTTCGGGAAGCGCGAACGTCTGGAATCGGACTTCGTCGTAGCCGCGCTGGAACGTGCGAAGCGCAGGATCGACGGCCTGCGGATACTTCTTCTCCAGCGATTTGCGGATAATGCCTTTCATATGTTCGAAATCCAGGAAGTCGCAAAGCCGGAACAAGCCTCCCAGCATCGCCATGTTGACGCGGTTGTTTTCTTCGAGCGCAATCCCTGTTGCATCGACGACGGCAAGCGTACCGGCGGAAAGTTTCATCTTATCCTTCAACTGCTCCGATGTTTTGGAGGAGTTGACCAGGACGACGGTGTCTTCGTAGATCCCGCTGATGACGTTAACCGTCTTGGACAGGTTCTCGTGGAACACGCCGACGATATGCGGGCGTTCGACAGGCGTCGTATCGCGGATATTCGTCTCCAAATCGCAGAAACGGATATGCGCCTTAACCGGCGAACCTTTTTTCTCCGAACCGTAAGAAGAGAAGCTCACGCCATTGAAACCGCTTCCAACTACGCCCGCCTCGGCGAGCATTTTTCCCGCTAGATTCGCACCGAGACCGCCGATCGATTCCAGTCGAATTTCAAAGAATCCAAGCTCATTCTGCTTTGGAAGTATTGCCACTTGCTCCACTCCCTTCCCGAATTAACTGAAAACTTTTTATTTTCACAACAGTCAGTATATCATTAGAAAACGATGGCGAATAGCGTTTATTTCCATAACAGCCCCTCGGAAACGGTAATACAGCTTTTTGTCCGCCCGCCTGTGATAGTACAGCTCGTCCGCTTGCAAGGAACAAGGCTGGAACAGTTTCTCCCGCCTTGCCGGTGACCGATCGCCGATTATGGAATTCTATGCTTGCGTTGATGCTGCCGAAGTTCCCGCCAGCCGATTTGGAGAATCCCTTCCTTGCGCAGCGTATCTTGAATCTCCGGATCACGGAATATATCCAGTTCCATGCCTCGCCTCGCCGGTTCGCCGTGAAAGGCCTTCAGTTCGTCCGTTACGAAGGAGGGGTGCAGGACAAGCTCCGTTACGCCCGGCTTCAGCCGCTTCAGAAGCGCGATCATATGCGATTTGAACTGCACGTACGTTTCGGGCGGCGTTGCGCGGAAAGGCAGCCCGACGAGATAATCCAGTACGACGACGCCTTTGCGGGCTGCCGCCTCCGCCTGCTTAAGCGCCAAGCCCGCAAGCTCCGGAGGTGCCGGCATCCCGCTTTCCAACAACAAATAGCGAGGCAGGCGAAACGGCAGGCCGTATTGCGCGCAGACGTCGAACACGTCCCCTAGAAAATCCCGCCCCGTCTGCAAGCCGTATAAGCTGCCCATATGGTTGTCGGCATGCGTAACGTCGATGCCGATCGCGAGCGCCATCTCGATCTGAGCGATCATTTCCTGCCTGACCTGCCCGGCATCGGCGCGGCGTTCGAATGCTTTGGCGTCTTTATGAAAATAGCCTTCCGCGGTCGTGAACGACATTGTCGCGCCGCCGCGGTATACCGGTCCCCACTTCATGGCATCCCATTCGCTCGTGAACGTCAAATGGACCCCGACATCCAAATGACGGCGCGACGCGCTCCACAGCGCCGCTTCCCTTGCCCAGGCGCAGGGCATCATGATCGTGGCGGAAGCAACCGCGCGCGCGTCCAACAACGATTGAATGGCCCGATTGGTCGAATGGCACACGCCAAAATCGTCTGCGTTAATAATCAATAGGCGCTCGTTCGGACCGTAACCGAGCTGCTCGGCCGTGCTTTTCATCCGTTCGTTCCCCTCCTGCTGCGCCTGCGGACGCGAAAGAATCGTGTCAACATCCTGCATAGATTTATATGACAAAAGCCCGGCGAATCATTCTTTGCGCGCAAAGAATGATTCGCCGGGCTCGGCCCGCGGCCCCTAGTCAAGCGGCCGCGCCTCCATAACTCGAAACGCCATATACAATTCCGCGCGTTTTCGTTCCACCCATTCGCAGACGAACGATACCCGGTCAATCTGATGAAGCCACACGTCTGCGGAATCAAGCCCTTCCGACAGCCTCCCCGCAAAATGGAGCCAAACATCCATCATGCGCAGCTGGATCAAATCCGGCAGCAGTCCGATCTCGTCGCTGCCGAGCCGCTGCTTCTCGCCGAATCCGCGGCAGAGGAGCGAGATTCGCTCCAGCGCCTGGGCATCGTCCGCGCTCGGAAATTCCGCGATCATGACAGCTGCCTCCATCGCTCTGACATCGACGGTGCAAAACTCGAAGTCCAGCAGGCCGACGATGAAATCGCCGTCGGCGAGCGCATTCGAGAATACGATGTCGCCGTGAACCCATTGATGCGGCAGCGCCCTGATTCGATCGATTAATGACGTTAATCGCCGCTTCACGAGCAGCAGGCAGTCCACGTTATCCCGCTGTTCCGATGTCAGCGGCAGCTTCGCGCTTAGGGTCCGGATTGCGTCGTCGTCCATCGCCGCATGCGTCTCTTGAAATTCGTAATAAGGCTTGTACAACGGCTGCAAGGCACCGAGCGTATCCAGCTTGGCCAAACAATGGACCAGCTCGCCCGCTGCTCGTCCCAAACCTTCGATATGGGACGGAATCTCTGCCGTCGGCCGATCGCCTGCAATATAGCGGAATACCGCCGCAAGCTTGGCATCCGGCCCTTTCGTAATCGTCATGCCTTCCCTGTTGACTGCCGGGTTAGGGACTTTGAAGGACAGGCCTTCTTCTTGCAGCGTCGACAATATCGCGTGTTCGATGCCTGCGATCGCGCTGTCTCTGTGGTTATCGTATATGCGCAGCACAAATCGCCCGTTCGCGGCATAGATCATCCGGGTCGTATTGTTCATGCCGCTTTCTTCGCGCTCGATCCGCAGCGGCTCCCGAAGCGGATACCGCTTGACGATTGCGGAAAATACGTCGTCTGCCCTCTTCGCCATGGTGACTCGTCGTCCTTCCGATTTAGGCTTCGCTGTCCAGCGCGGCCAACCGTCTGCGCAGCGTATGCTGCCAACTCTCCGACAGCGCATCGACGGTCAGCAGCTTCGCGATCCCGTCGCGCCCTCGCTTGTCCTGATGCATGACCCGGTTGGCTTCAGCTACCGTGATGCCGGCTTCATGCCGCTTGCGAAGTATTAAGGTATCGCCCTGCGCTACTAGTCCCTCTTCCAGCACGCGAAAATAGAATCCGGTAAAGCCGGTTTCCTCGACATCCTGTTGAAGGCTCGGCAGCCCGTGCTTCATGCCGAGTTTGAAGCATGGCTGGCGCGGCTGGCTCACCTGCAGCAGCGCATGTCCGACCGACACCACGTCGCCGATGCAGACGGATTGCTCCGTCAGCGCGGAGACGGTGAAATTTTCGCCGAATGAGGCGGCAATCGCGGGACGTCCCCATTTCTCCGTCCAATAGGGAAAATGCACCTCCGTATAGACGCAAACGGCCTTATCCGCCCCTCCGTGATGAACGGTGTCGCCCTGGGCATCGCCAGGCAGTCCAAGTCGGCCAAGGCGCAGCGCGCCTGCAAACGGCTTCTTGTTGATTCCCGTCGCCACTTCCTTCTTGCCGAACGGTATGAGTTCCACTAAGGAAACATTAAGCGAAACCAGCTTTCCGAGTTCCATTTCCCGATCCTCCTGCAGCCGTTATTACCGAGATTATACGTGATCCGCCTGTTGGCTGGCAAACTTTCATGCGATTTAGCGGGACTTCGGCAGCGAAGCCGTAGGCAGGATGTTACAGTCCGTGTCGAAAGCGCGCTGATTCTGTTATTTCCTGCGTTTACCCGGGAAATGATTTTGGATTGCGACTCATTATTTCCCCTTTTAGAGGCAAACATTTCCCGCGTCCGAACGACTATTTTGGGAAGCTCGAATAATTGCTATTGCGGAAATTTTCTCTCAATTCTGATACATTCGTCCATCGACCGCCTGCCGAAGCGTAAGGATCCGACGATTTTGACCGGCGTCTTGCGGCGCAGGCTGCGCTGTTTTCGTTCGATGCACCAGGCTCCCGCTAATAGACAACCCGCTGCGATCAGAAGCGCAGCCGGTTTCAGCAGCCACAAGGCAAGCAAAGCGCTGCCGGTCAGCCAGCACACGACGACGGCATCGACGGCCGAGGCGTATTTCCCAAGCTCCCAGGGTCCTCTCAGCTTCGAACGTTTTCGAATCCCGGAGCTCGCCTTCCGGGCGTCTGATTCCTGAAGCGTTTCCCGCAGTCTCCCGGCGATCGGAATCGCCAAGGCGGCGTGCATAGCGATGACGCTTAGCAGCACGAGCTGCATGACCATTGTAAGCAGCGAAGATGCGGGTACGGTCATAACGAAGAACGTCGCGATCACGCCGGCTGCCGCTGCCAAGGCAAGCACAGCCCGGATTGGCACGCGATAATCAACTGAGACGACGGACAGCTTGCCCGCGAACGGAATCGATTCGTCGCGCGCCATCGCGAAGAGCGTCCGCGATCCGGCTGCCATCGTCGACGAACCGTTCATCCATACGGGAACGATCGCGAGCAGGAAGAAGCACAGCGTGCTTGCGTCTCCCCATCGCCCCCAGACGTCCACCAGCCAATCGCCGAGCGCGGGAAGAGCGCGCAAGCCTTCCGATCCGACGCGCGCATGCAGCAGGATGAACGCGAACAGGACGAAGCCGAGAATCGAAAGCCCGGCAGTGGACAAATAAATCGACCACGGCAGCGCGATGCGCGGATCTCTCGTCTCTTCCCCGGCCTGAGCCGCGTCGCCGATGCCGAGGAACAGCCGCTGCAGGAGCAGCAGTCCCAGAACCGCGGACGTCTCCCCTCCGCCTGCGCCATTCACCGAATTCCAAAAGTCCGCTGTATAACCCAGAATCTGAAACGGATACAGCCCCGGCCATGCGATTGTCACAAGGATCACGAGGATCGCGGCCAGAAGCGCCACCTGAAACCCTGCCGACCAGGACATCAGCCGGCCCAAAACACGACCGGTCCTGGCATTGGCCGCTGCCTGCGTGATGAACAGCGTGACCAGCACAAGATAAAAAAAGCCCGAGCTTCCGGTATAGCCCCATAGCCGCTGAAGCGTCCGGCAGAACCAGTCCGCGAGCCAGATGTTCGTCGTTGCCAGCAGGAGCACCGAGCCGGCCGCATGAAGCCAGCCGGACCATAAGCCGGACCGCCTGCCTCCCGTCGCAAGCGACCAGTGGTAGCAGCCTCCCGCCGTCGGAATCGCCGAAGCGAACGCAGCCACGGAGCAGGCCGTCAAGAGGCCGAACAGCCCGAGAATCGGCCATCCGATGCCAATGACCGCTGGTCCCCCGGCCGCAACCGCCGGACCGAGCAGGAAAATAGCGCCTCCGATCAACGGCAAGGACGAAAACGATAATCCGAACGTCGATAACCCGCCCATATGACGGGTCAGCTGCTGCGCGAAGCCGAACCCGTTCAAATCATGCTTGTCTCGCATATAGCGTACATAAGCCGTATGCTGGCGCAGCGGTTGATGCAGCGAGAGCATCGCGTTGCGCTCCGCCTCCCTGGCCAATAAGAGCGACAATGCGCAAACGGCGGCAAATATCGCGCATCCGATCCACAGCCAAACCATGCCAGCACCCCCCACACTTGACTTTATGAAGCCTTCGTTCCCGTCAGCACAAGCAAGCTGTCCACGCGGCCGAATACTGCCCGAGCGTTCGAAAAGCAAAAAATCCGCCGGCAAGTTCTCAGCCAGCGGATCACAAGATTCTCCTAGACGACTGCAATCATGAACCTTCGCTATTCTTGTATTTCACCGTATCCCGGCAGTTTATAACATGCGCTTTCACGATTTCCAGATCGAACGGCTTCGTAAAAAACGTCCCGGCCCCGAAATGCTCGGCCATTGCCCTCAAGCCGGGCTCGACGGATCCGGTCATGAACGCAACCTCTACGCGCGCGTTAAGCGATCGGATCGATTTAAGCGCCTCCATGCCGTTCAAGCCCGGCATATTCATGTCCAACAGCACAAGATCGATGGAGTGCTCTTGTACGGCCGTAACGGCATCGATGCCGTTCGCGGCTTCGATGACCAGAATTCCGTCCTGCTGGAGCATCTCGCTCAGCATCGCACGGATCAAGGGTTGGTCATCCGCGATTAACACGGTATATCCGGCTGCCGCTTCCGCTGCGCGTTCAGCCTTTGCATGCTGACCGGTCGACGTTAGTACGTTATCCGGCCCGTGCTGCTTTGGCGGTATAGCGGCGTGCATGACGATGGACGGCTTATTCTTCTCTCGCTGCCGCCGCTTGACGACGATGAGGATAGCCGCGCAAACGAGCAGCAGTATAAGCGCATAAATCATGGCTGACTCCTTTATGACGATGGGTGGGTTAGTCGTTCACGTCCATTCGGCCGAGCGGTCCGCCCGGATTCACGATATCGCTCAGCTCGTAAACGGATATCGGAAAGTACGGAAAACCGAAAGCATAAGGCGTAATCTCGTACAGCGCGAAATACAGGACGAGCGAACGGTCGGCAATATAGAACGGCTGATCGGGACGGATCGACTTGAACGGCTCGAACGTCTCGATCTGTCTGGCCGCGATTTGGGCGCGCACCAGATCCGAGAGCCGCTTCATGTAATCGCTGCCTGGCTTGAACAGCTCCGCGAGCGTGTACGATTTGCCCGTCTTCATGTCGAAGGTGAGGGACTCCTGCAGGGTCAGCCCATGCGCGCCGCCCGTATACGCATAGTTGAAGACCGAAAGACTGAGTACGTTCTTCTCGTTCGTTTTCGTCTCGAAATAGCCGATCATTTCCGCTCTCGGGTCGGAAAGCGAGCCTTGGTCATGGACGAGGCTGCGTTCGGTTTGGCGGATTTTATCGTTGATGGCGCTGCGCGCCGACGCATTCTGAAGTCCGCCGACGACCGGAACGTACAGTTCGGCTTTCGGGAACGTCACGCGCGAACTTTGAATGACGGCCGGACTTTGAAAATGGAAAGCCATACGGAACACCTGCCTATTTAGGTTGATGCTCCATTCTATGCCGCAGGTACGTTTCCATTGCTATCGGTTTTAACCGTCACCCCGGTTCATTCAACCGCAGCTTCATCTCATGCCATTGCAGGCCGCCATGCTCCGACGCCGAAAGTCCCTCGCACTCGAAACCGAGCCGTTCATAGAATTCGATCAAATGCTCCTCGCACATCAGAACGACCAGCTCGAGTCCGGCGGCGCTTGCTTGGCCGATCAAGGCTTCCATAAGAGCTCCCCCGACGCCATGCCCTCGATGCTGCCGGGCGACGGCCACGGACAGCACGCACAGATGCCGACCGTTCGGATCGGAGCCGTGCGCGCTCTTCACCTCGTCGGACCCGCAGCTGCTGTCCGCCGTGCGCACGCCGCAGGCGAGACCGATCAATTCCCCGTTCCGCCAAGCGGACCAAAAATAGCCCGGGAAATGCTGCTGACGGAACGTAAACGCTTCCCGGGTCGCCGCCGCTTCGAGCGGATAACAAGCCAGCTCCAGCTCATGGGCGGTCTGAAGCTCGTCCGAGCGAATCATGCGGAGCTCGTACGGGTAACCGGATTCATTCATCTTCACAGCAGGTTCTTCTCCCGCTCCGTCATTCTTCTGCCCTTGATATCGAGCACGACCGCGCCGTTATTCAGCCCGATGATGCGGTCCGCGAAACGCTCCGCCCAATCTCCCTGATGCATGACCGCCACGACGGAGACGCCCTGGATCCGGCACATCCGCTTCAAGTCGGAGAGCACCTGCTCGGCGGCATGCGGATCAAGGCCCGATACCGGCTCATCCGCCAGCAGCGTCTTGGCGCCGTGCGCCAGCGCCCTCGCCATTCCGATCCGCTGCTTCTCGCCGCCGCTCAGCTTGTCGCCCTTCTGATGGGCTTTGTCCAACAGTCCCATTTTCTCGATCATATCCATCGCGCCCATGTAATCGTCGTTGCGCATCATTCCGGTTACCCTTCGCCATAACGGCGTCTGTCCGACCGCTCCGATGATAACGTTCTTCAGCGCCGTCTTGTTGCCGTACAGCGTCGGCTTCTCTTCCAAATAAGCAATCTCGCGGCGTACCTTCAAACGGCCGGAGATGCCCTTGGCGAAGATATCGACGCCGTCCACGATGTATTTGCCCTCGGTCCATTTCTCGCGCAGCGCCAGACATTTCAGCAGCATGGATTTGCCGCTTCCGCTCGCGCCCTTGATGGCGATGAATTCGCCCGGTTCTATAGTGAAGCTCACGTCGGAGAGGACCTTGGGTCCGCCCGGAATTTGTTTTGACAATTGCGTTACTCTGATCATGACTGGGGCTCCTTATCCGCTTAGACGTTCTACTTCGCAACCTGGGGATGAAATCCCTATCAATCTAGTGTAAGGGAAAAAAATAATAGTTTCCATACGAACAAATGTTTGCTATAATAAAAACAAGAACAAACGTTCTAATCTCTCGCTGACCGTAAGGAGGCTGACCATCATGACAAACTGTGAAAACTACCGATTTATTGAGACGCATCGACCATTCCGGGATTTGACCTTCAAGTTCTATTCCAACGGCTCGCTGACCATTATCGACAACAGTGCGGATACGGTCATCAGCCCCCGAGAATTGAAAGGCGCAAGCTACGATTTCTACGTCAAACGGAGACTCGCATTCATTAAACAAGATCTTGCAGCCAAGATGAATAAATATGCTTAATCATGCTATGTCCCCCGGCGTCTCTATAAGGCGGCCGCATTTCTCCGGAACTGCGGCGCCATCATAGAGACCTTTCTTCGTTTTACTATTGGGCCGTCCTACGGCTGTTTATTAATGCCGTTTAAGCTTGCCGGTCTGTTCGCCTCTTTCTCCGGCTTGAGACTCCCGTCATTTCCCTTTGCCTCGGAACCGTTAGCGCGATTCCGTTTGCTGTTTTTGTTCATCGCCATTCGCTCACCACCTCCGGTTACAGTATTTGTAAACCGCGCCAGCTGTATACGATTTGACTGCGAATCCCAAGATGAGGTAGATTGTAGCTACAGCGAAATCATCTGGGGAAGGAGCCGTGCCTAAGATGAAACAAACCATTCTATTCGATCTCGATGATACGCTTATTTACTGCAACAAGTACTTCTTCTTCGTCATTGAACAGTTCTCGGACAGCATGATGGACTGGTTCAACGGCTATGGAATAACGAGAATGGAGATCACCGACAAACAGACCGAAATCGACATAGCCGGCGTTCATATCGACGGGTTCAAGAGCGACCATTTTCCGCAGTCGTTCGTTGAAACCTATCGCCATTTCTCCAATCTATTCGGACGCTCCCCTTCTGTCGTGGAGGAGGATTTTCTGTGGAAGCTCGGACGCAGCGTCTATGAATTCGATGCGGAGCCTTATCCATTTATGGAGGAAACCTTATTCGAGCTGGCCGACCAGGGCCATGAGCTGCATCTCTATACGGGCGGCGAGCTGCTTATCCAAACCAAGAAAATTCAACATATGCAGCTGGAGCGTTATTTCGGTCCGCGCATCTATGTTCGCTCCAAGAAGAACACGGAAGCGATGGAGGGGATTTTGCAGGAAGGCAAATTCCACCGGCCCACGACGTGGATGATCGGCAACTCGCTCCGTACGGATGTCATTCCCGCATTGACGACAGGCATCAACGCCATTCACATGAAGACCGACTCGGAATGGATCTACAACATTGTCGGCATCGACGTTGAACCGAAGGGCGCGTTCCTGACGTTGAATCAGCTCTCCGAGATTCCGGAGAGCATCCGGAATTATGTCACGCAGCGACCGCAATAAATCGAATAAACCTAAAACAGGCTTGACTGCTGAAAGAGCGCATCGCGCTTCCCAGAGTCAAGCCTGTTTTGACGTTCGTTACGTTTCCGGCTGAAAGGCAACCGCCCCGGTGGCGGCATTCGTCAACCGCCACTTACCTGAGACTGTCGTGCCGTTCTCCAGCTTGAGCGTCGATTTGCGCGTTTCGCCGTTCTGTGCCAAAGCCTTCGCCATGGTAGACGTGATGGCTTTTCCCTGCTGTTCCTTCCAGATGACGAAGCTGCAGCCTTCTCTGAATCGCAGACAGCCGTAACCCCGTTTGCCCTCAACGATTTGACCGCCGCAGCCTGGTCGCGGGCAGGCTGCAATCGCGCCTCTCGCGGCTGCCGCTTCGCCCGAAGCCGGCTTCGGAATCGGACGTTCAGCCATAATCGTCGAAGCCTTGGCTGCGGACGATGCAGCGGTTCGCGCGGCGGCATTGACGGGACTGCTCTCCGAACGCTTCGTTCCTCTAACGCTCGCGGCTTTTGTTGAAGCGCTCGCGGAACGGCTCCCTCTCGAGGCCGTCGATGCGCTCGATTTATCGGCAGTCCGGCTGCGTCCCCCGCCTCGTCCGGCTGCAGCGCCTTCCTTGGTCGTCGAGGACTTGGCTCCGCGCCCTTTGCCTTTCGCCGCGCCTTTGCCGGAGCGCTCCGGCTCGTCGAATAGATTGGCTGCCGCCGGCTGCTGCTGTTTCACTTTGTCGACGATCATCTCGGCAAACTGCTTCACCTTGGCGATAAATTGTTCGTCCGAAGCCTCGCCTTTCGAGATTTGGTGGAGGCGCTGCTCCCATCGGCCGGTCATTTCCGGCGAAGCCAGAAGCTCTACGCCCGCGCCCCGTATCAGCTCGATCGCCGTGCAGCCCTTGATCGTAATGTCCAGCCGCTTGCCGGCCGACGTAATATAGCCGACCTGCTTCAGTCGTTCGATGGTAGCCGCGCGTGTCGCCGGCGTTCCGAGGCCGGTCTGCTTCATCGCATCGCGCAATTCCTCGTCCTCGATCGCCTTGCCCGCGCTCTCCATCGCCTTCAGGAGCGTTCCTTCCGTATACGGTTTCGGCGGCTTCGTTTCTTTCTCGATCGCGGCGGCGGAATCGCAATGAACCGGCAGCTCGGCATCCACGAAGAACGGCCGGTCGGTCTCGACCAAGTCGTCCTCTCCCTCATCCGAAGACGAAGCGTCCGCGGACGGCTTCTTGCCTTTCCCTTTTGCTTTCGACGCGCCGTTGTCGGCATTATCCAGCACGATGCGCCAGCCGATCTCCAGCTGTTCCTTGGCTCGCGTCCGAAACTGCTCGCCCTCCACCTCCGTGATGACTTCGTGGTTGTTGTAGACCGCAGGCGGATAATAATGCGACAGGAAGCGCCGCACGATCATATCGTAAATGTTCTGTTCTTCCGTGCTCAGCGCGCCAGGCTTCTTCGGCGTCGGCAGGATGGCATGATGATCCTCGACCTTGGCGGGATTGCATACCGCGCGGTTTCCCTTATGGACGCGGCCGCGGTCCGCACCGTTGGCAAGATCCGCGTATGAAGTGCCTTTCAGCATTTGCAGCACGCTGCCCATGACGGGAATATTCTCCTCCGTCACGTAGTTGGAGCTCGTACGCGGGTACGTAATGACTTTATGCTTCTCGTACAGCGCCTGCGCGATATCCAGCGTCTTCTTGGCCGGATAGCCGTATCTGCCGTTCGCCTCGCGCTGCAGCAGCGTCAAATCGTATAACCGGTAGGGATATTCCTTGGATTCGTTCACGTCGTAGCTTAGAATCCGGCCCGGCTCGTCGTTCAATTTGGCTGCCAGCTTCTCCGCTTCTTCGCGCTTGGTGATCCGATCTCCCTGCCAAATCCCCTTGTATCCGAAATCCAGCTGGCTGAATGCCGCCTGCACGATAAAGAAGGTCTCGCTGTCAAAGGCCGTGATTTCCTTGTGACGATCATACAGCAGCGCAAGTACCGGCGTTTGCACGCGTCCGACGGACAAGAGCGCTTTGTGACGGATCGTAAACGCGCGCGAGGCATTCATGCCGACCAGCCAGTCCGCTTCGCTTCTAGCGCGCGCAGCACGCGTTAAAGCATCGTAATCCGTATCGCTACGCAGGCCTTCGAAGCCGCGGCGGATCGTCTCGGGCGTCAGGTCCGAGATCCACAGCCGGTCCGTCGGCTGCGGCAGCTTCAAATACTGCCTGATCAGATGGAAAATCAGCTGGCCTTCTCGCCCGGCATCGCATGCATTGACCAGCCGGCCGCATCGCTTGGAAAGCTCGCCGATCATCGACAATTGGTCCTTCGTTCTCGCATTGGGCCACAGCTTGAACCGATCGGGGATAATCGGCAGATCGGCTGCATTCCAGCGTTTGTACTTCGGATCGTATTGATCCGGTTCTGCCAAGCTGACCAAATGCCCGATCGCCCAGGTAATAATATAATTCTCGCCCTCGAGGTAGGTTCGTTTGTTCTGTGCCCGAGGCTCCACAACGGCAGCGATCGTCCGGCCCATATCGGGTTTTTCCGCAATGATTAAAGTTTTCAGGACCATCCCTCTTCTTTTCCGGTCTTTGCTGTTTTTATTTCTGGTTGTTGCTGATCGTTTGATTCTTTACTGATTTTTCATTGCTTTTTTCTCTACTGCTGTTCGTTCACTGCTGTTCGTTCATGGTGTTTGTTTCTTGATATTTATGTTTTACTGTTTCTTGTCCGTCATAATTTGCGCAGCCATCGATTTCAGGATGCTGTTCACGCCGGTCGACCAGTTTACGTCCTCCGCGTATTCGCGGTTGATCCATTGTACCGCGTCTACGCCGGCCGGTCGTTCAAAGCTTAGGCGGTTAATCGTATTGCCTGCGATGCGCGCCGACTCGTCTATGTTCGTATTGAACGCTTTCCAACTATAGAACACATTAAACGGATTATTGGCGATCTTCCGGGCATTCTTGGCCGTTCTCGGAACGAAGCCCTGTTCTTGACCCGTAATGGCAAAGAGCAGCAGCGGATGGATGTCATGCTCCTTGGCAGCCTTGATAATGGCGCTTAAGTAAGGTTCTTCGGCCAACAGCGACGATTTGACGCGCAAATAACGAACGAGCCGGCTGCGGTCGACTTCTACAAAACGCAATTGCTCCGGCAGCGCATTCTTCTGCTTCATCAGCGAGGGAACCGGCATAGGCCGTTGGATCGTCGTGGGAGCAAGCGGTACGTTCGCAGCCGGCTTGGGATGCAGGAGCTGCCAACCGTAAATAAGCGTTGCCCCTGACAATACGAGAGACATGCCCAAGTAAACAGCTATGCTTAAGCGACGCTGTTTGACCGGATGTCTCTTCGCCCGGTTGGACGTCATTCTCCAGCTTCGCCCTTCTCTCCCGGCGCCCTCGCGCGATCCGACTGCGCCGATAAGCGCGTCCCAAGCGGATACGCCAAGCCCGGGGGCAACGGCAATTCGCCGCCCTTCTTCGACGGCTTCGCGAAATAACCGGAGGTCGATATCGGCTTCCAAAACTTTTTCAGCCCATTTATGTAGGGGGGTCAGCACTTCCGGCCGTACGGCATCCAGCTTCATGCATGCTTCGAAAATATGGGATTTGCTTACGGGCATTCCCCTCGCGGCGACGACATCCCGCAGCAGCGCACGCATGACCTGCTGCTTTAGTTCCAACGGAAGCTCGGGCAATTGACGTAGCACGATACGCTGCATCGCATCCGCCAAGATTTCGGCTCGCCGCTCCTTCGGCAGGTCAGCGTGTTTATGCTGGACATAATGACGGATTTTATGAATCTCGGCCCTCGTTAAGACGCCTGCTGCATGGCTGTACAAGACATCGCCTCCTGAACACCAAAGCTATCAGGAACATTTTACCACAGCCAGTCTCTTATTGGGCCGCTAGATTTGCGATGGCCGCTTGCATGGTTTCACTTTCGATATACGTTCGAATTTGCTCCTTCTCGTCGCTCGTAAATTGAAACTCGCAATCCGTGCCTTCATCGAGCGGAACAATCTGCGCGATGGCACCGCCATGGGTGCAAATCACGAGCACCGTCAAATCGGTCAGCTCCATGGGCACCGGCGTGGTCTCGTTGACTTCGATTGCAAGCTCGATGTCGATCCACTGGTTGTCGCGCCGCTCCATTCGAGGCCGGAAGGAGACGAACGTTAACTGCGTGATCGTATCGGAACCATATTGTATCATGAATGAAACCTCTCCTCGCTTCGGACTGCTAACGAAACAAAAAGCGCCCGAAGGCGCTTTGATAATTAATATGGCGAAGAATCTGTTTACGGAAGCATCGAAGTGCCCATCAGGTAACGGTCCACTTCACGCGCCGCCTCGCGGCCTTCATTGATCGCCCAGACGACCAAGCTTTGTCCGCGGCGCATATCTCCGGCTGCGAAAACTTTCTCAACGCTTGTTTGATACTTGCCATAAGCCGCTTTGACGTTGGAACGGCGGTCTTGTTCCAAGCCGAGCTTCTGAATCAGCGTATTCTCGGGTCCTTCGAATCCGACCGCGATCATGACGAGATCAGCCGGCCATACTTTCTCCGTGCCCGGAATTTCCTTGTAAACCTTACGGCCGGTTTCGTCCACTGTACGTTCGATCTGAACCGTATGCAGCTCTTTCAAGTTGCCTTCGCTGTCGCCTACGAATTTCTTCGTGAGCACGGAGAATGCACGCGGATCCTCGCCGTACAACGCGCGCGCCTCTTCTTGCGCATAATCGAGCGTATAAACGTTCGGGAATTGCGGCCATGGATTCTTGTCGTTGTCTCGCTTCAACGGCGCTTTGGCATGCGTGCCGAATTGCGTGATGGACTTACAGCCATGACGAAGCGCCGTCGCAACGCAGTCCGTACCCGTGTCGCCGCCGCCGATAACGATGACGTCCTTGCCTTCTGCGTTGATGTAATTGCCATCCGTCAGATTGGAATCGAGGTAGCTCTTGATCGTGCCGTTCAAATAATCCATGGCCATGTGAACGCCCTTCAGATCGCGGCCTTCGATTTCAACGTCGCGCGCTTTCGTGGCGCCGCCGCAAAGCACGACGGCATCAAACTCGTTCATCAATTGCTCCGCGGGAACGTTCGTGCCGACTTCCGCATTCGTTACGAACGTAATGCCTTCCGCTTCCAGCAGATCGACGCGGCGCTGAACGACGTGTTTCTCCAGCTTCATCGTCGGAATGCCGTACGTAAGCAGTCCGCCGATACGGTCGGCGCGTTCATATACGGTTACCGTGTGACCGGCTTTATTAAGCTGCGCCGCGGCAGCAAGACCAGCAGGTCCGGAACCGACGACGGCAACCTTCTTGCCCGTGCGCATGAGAGGCGGCTGCGGTACGACCCAGCCTTCTTCGAAGCCCTTATCGATAATGGCGGATTCGATCGTCTTGATCGTCACGGCATCGCCGATCAAACCGACGGTACAAGAGCCTTCGCAAGGCGCCGGGCATACGCGTCCGGTGAATTCCGGGAAATTGTTCGTTTTGTGCAAACGATCAAGCGCTTCGCGCCACAATCCGCGATAGATCAGATTATTCCATTCCGGGATCAGGTTGTTGACCGGGCAGCCCGATGTGCCGCCAGTCATTTCAATACCTGTATGGCAGTATGGCGTGCCGCAATCCATGCAGCGTGCGCCTTGCGTTCTTAGTTGATCTTCGTTGAAATGTTTATGAAATTCATTCCAATCCTTAATCCGTTCGAGCGGATCACGATCAGCTGGCAATTCACGTTTGTAGTCCATAAATCCAGTAGGTGTAGACATGATTGCTTCCTCCATCCATTATCCCATTGCCGAATGCACGTAATCTCTCTAAAACTATATCGAGAATACCATGATTATTCAATATCAAACTTTCCCATAACTATTTACAATATAGTAGCAATAAGGTCATCTTCGTTAAATGGATTTTCCGTACAATCATTTGCACTTTGTGACATGATATTCGTCTTTTGCCCTAAATGCGAATCAGCTCTGCGGCTTTATGCGGACGTAAGTAAGGATCGTAAAATCATATGCATTTTTCTCGTCTTTCGCATGGAATTCTCGGCGCTCGACATGCCACTGCTCGTTATCGAACATCGGGAATGCTGCGTCGCCTTCGACCTTCGCATCCACTTCGGTCAGCAGGAGCTTGTCCGCCAGCGGGAGAAACTGTGCGTAGATCTCAGCTCCGCCGATAATCATCAGCTCGTCTTCCCCGCCCAAGGCAGCGATCGCCTCGTCGACGGAATGCACCGTCTCGGCGCCTTCGGGCTTATACTCGGCGCTGCGCGTCAACACGACGTTCCGCCTGTTCTTCAGCGGACCGCCGAACGACTCAAACGTTTTCCTGCCCATGAGGACCGTCTTGCCCGTCGTGGAGCGCCGAAAATGCGCCATCTCGGCCGGCAGATGCCAGGGCATTCCGTTATCGATGCCGATGATGCGGTCCTGAGCCATCGCGGCGATCAGCGTAATTTTCATATCCGTGTCACGCTCCCTTTCATCAGTTAGGCGCTTGGATGCTCATACCGCCACTGGCGCTTTAATCGAAGGATGCGGCGCATAGCCTTCCAAGCCGATATCTCCGACCTCGAAATCGAACACGGATGCAACGTCCGGATTCAGCTTCAGCTTCGGCAAGTCTTTCTGCTCGCGGCTCAGCTGCAGATCGATTTGCTCCAGATGGTTCAAATAAATATGCGCATCCCCGATCGTATGCACGAAATCTCCGACCTCGAGACGGCATTCCTGCGCGATCATATGGGTAAGCAGCGCATAACTGGCGATATTGAACGGAATGCCGAGGAAGATATCTCCGCTGCGCTGATAAAGCTGGCAGGACAGCTTATTGTCCGCCACGTAGAATTGGAACAGCGTATGGCACGGCGGCAGCGCGGACCGCTGCGGCGTTGCGTCTTCCGGCGACCACGCCGTCACGATCAATCGCCTGGAATCCGGATTCTTCTTGATCTCCGCGATGACGTTTTTCAGTTGGTCGATCGTCTCCCCTTGCGACGTTTCCCACCTGCGCCATTGCTTCCCGTACACGTTGCCGAGATCGCCGTATTCGGCGGCAAACCGTTCGTCGTTCAGAATACGATCGACGAAGCGCTCCTCCTGTTCCTGGTATTGCGCGTTGAAAGCTTCGTCTTGCTGTGAACGCAGTCCGAAATTCGTCATGTCGGGACCGTCATAGGCATCGCTTTCTACCCATTTCTTAAACGCCCACTCGTTCCAAATGTTGTTCTTGTGCTGCAGCAGGTAGCGAATGTTCGTGTCGCCTTTCATGAACCACAGCAGTTCGCTCGCGATCAGTTTCATCGGCACCCGTTTGGTCGTCAAGAGCGGAAATCCCGCCTGCAGGTCAAAGCGCATCTGGTAACCGAAAACCGACAATGTTCCCGTTCCGGTCCGGTCTTCCTTCTTCGAGCCGTTAGCCAAAACATGCCGAAGCAAATTCAAATATTGCTCTTCGTTCGTGCTCAATTTGTTTCACTCCTGCCAGCCGCATAGTAACTCTTAGTTTATCACTTCTTGTCGATTCTGTCCTGCTTTCGCTGCATGCGAAGTTCATAACGGGCAGGTGCCGAGCTGTGCAGCGCTTCTTCTTCCGGCGTTTGGGGAATGATGGGCGCGACCGGCCTCGGTTTGTTGTTCTCGTCCAGCGCGACGAAGGAGAAGAAGGCGGTTACCGCCGTCCTCCGTTCCCCCGTGTAGACATTCTCCGTCTCTACTTTCACATAGATTTCCATGGAGCTTCGGTGCGTCCATGTCACGAATGCTTCCACGTCGATCATATCGCCGACCCGAATCGGAGCTACGAAATCCAGGCTGTCCGTCGATGCCGTCACCACGGGACCGCGCGCGTGCCGCATGCTCGTTATCGCCGCGATCTTATCCATGTATTCCATGACCTTGCCGCCGAACATCGTGCCGTGATAATTCGTATCCGACGGAAAGATAAGCTGCATCATGGAAGAACGGGACTCGTGGGTTGATTTGCCGTTCTCGGACATTGCCGTTCACCTCCTGCGTTATGTATGCCTATGAGAAAAGCTTGAGCGATGTAAAAAGAGGCCCGCCTGCAGAACTGCTGCGGCGTGACCTCTCGCTCGTATTTATAATATCCTATTCATTTCTGCAAAATTATTTCGCGATGGCATGGATCGGGTGGCCAAGCGCCATCTCGACCGCATCCAGAACGATCTCGCCGAGCGTCGGATGAGCATGGATCGTCAGCGCGATATCTTCGAGCGTCGCGCCCATCTCGATGGCAAGACCCAGCTCCGCGATCATGTTGGACGCTTCGATACCGGCGATTTGCGCGCCGAGCACCAGACCGTTGTCTGCGTCTGCGACGATCTTAACGAAGCCTTCTTTTACGCCAAGCGACAACGCGCGTCCATTGATGTTGAACGGGAATTTGCCCACTTTAACGTTGTGGCCCTTTTCTTTCGCTTCCTTCTCGCTGTAACCCACGCTGGAGCATTCAGGATCGGAGAAGACGACGAGCGGAATGCATTTGTAGTCGATCGTGCTAGGTTGACCGGCAATAACTTCAGCCGCGACGCGGCCTTCGTACATCGCTTTGTGCGCGAGCGCAGGTCCCGCGATGATGTCGCCGATCGCATAGATATGCGGAATGCTCGTACGGCATTGCTCGTCGACTTCGATCAGACCGCGGTCCGATACCTTCATGTTGATCAGGTCAAGGCCAAGCTCGCCGTCCGTATTCGGACGACGTCCTACCGTAACGAGCAGGTAGTCGGCAGTCACTTGCTTGTCTTCGCCGCCAACGGTATACGTGACCGTGACGTCTTTGTCCGTTTGCTCCGCGCTCTTCGCTTGGGCACCGGTTACGATTTCGGCTTTCGCCGCTTTCAGCTTCTTCGCCACGAGCGAGGACATGTCGGAATCGAAGCCCGGCAGAATGCTGTCGGAGCCTTCGATAATCGTCACTTGCGTGCCGAATTTCGAATACATTTGACCAAGCTCGATACCGATGTATCCGCCGCCGATAACGACGAGGCTCTTCGGAATTTCAGGCAGCGACAACGCGCCCGTGGAAGAAACGATGCGTCCGCCGTAAGGGAATGCCTTCAATTCGATCGGACGGGAACCCGTAGCGATGATGCAATTCTTGAAGCGGTAACGAGGCGCTTCTTGGTCATTGAAGACCCGCGCTTCGTTCTCGTTGATGAACATGACTTCGCCGGCGAAATATTGGATCTTGTTCGCTTTCAGAAGCGAAGCTACCCCGCCCGTCAATTTCTTGACGACGCCGTTCTTGAACTCCTGTACCTTGCTCCATTCCACCTTCACGTCGGAAGCCGTGATACCGAATTCCGACGCATGGCTGATGGATTCATATTGATGAGATGCGGAGATGAGCGCTTTGGACGGGATACAACCCACGTTCAAGCACACGCCGCCTACGTATTGTTTATCCACGACGAGTACGTTTTGACCAAGCTGCGCTGCGCGAATAGCTGCAACGTAACCCCCCGGTCCCGCACCGATGACTAGCAAATCAATATCGAGTGAAGCGTCGCCTACGACCATAGTTTTAGACCTCCATTACAAGTAATTGCGGATCAGCAAGCAGCTGTTTGATGTAGTTCATGAAGTTTTGAGCTGTCGCGCCGTCAATCAGACGGTGGTCAAAGCTTAGGGACAGGGCCATGACATGGCCTGCAACGATCTCGCCGTTCTTGACGACCGGCTTTTCGGAGATCCGGCCCGTGCCGAGAATTGCGACTTCAGGGAAGTTGATGACCGGCGTGAAGAACATGCCGCCTGCGGAACCGATGTTCGTGATGCTGATGGTGCTGCCTCTCATCTCTTGCGCGCTCAGCTTGCCGTCGCGTGCTTTGACTGCGAGGTCGCGAATAGCGTCAGCGACCATCCACACGTTCTTGCGGTCCGCGTCCGGAATAACCGGAACGACCAAGCCGTTGTCCGTATCCGTGGCGATGCCGATATTGTAGTACTTCTTGTAGACGATTTCTTGCTTCTCTTCGTCGAGCATCGCGTTCATGATCGGGAACTGGCGGCAAGCCGCTACGAGTGCTTTCACGATAAACGGCAGATAAGTCAGCTTGACGCCTTTCTTCTCGGCCAACGGCTTCGCTTTGGTACGAAGCTCGACGAGCGCCGTAACGTCCACTTCGTCCATGATCGTAACATGAGGCGCCGTGTAAACGGATTTAACCATCGCGTTAGCGATCGCTTTTCGAATGCCCTTGAACGGCACGCGCTCTTCCGCGCGGTCGCCGACGGGTGCCGCTGCCGCTGAAGGAGCAGCTTTGGCTTCGCTAGCCGCCGTTTCCGGCGCTTGGCCGGCAGATGCGCCGGCTGCAGCCGCGCCGCCGCCCGATGCGAATGCCGAAATGTCTTCTCGCGTAATGCGTCCGTTCTTGCCGGAGCCCGTTACGGTCGCAATGTCGACGCCTTGCTCGCGAGAGAACTTGCGAACGCTAGGCGTAGCCAGCACAAGTCCGCCTGCCGGCTTCGAAGCCGGTGCAGGCGCTGCCGCCGGTGCCGCTTCTGCTTTAGGAGCTTCGGCCTTAGGGGCTTCAACGACTTTCGGAGCTTCGGCAGCCGGTGCCGGCGCACTGTGACCGCCGCCTGCCGGCGCTGCCTGCTCAGGCACTTCGCCTTCGGCATCGATGACTGCGACGATATCGCCCACGTGGCAAACCTGTCCGTCTTTCACAAGCACTTCGAGCACTTTGCCGTTCACAGGACAAGGAACCTCGACGATCGCCTTGTCGTTCTGCACTTCCATGATGATATCTTCATCCGTTACCGTATCGCCGGGCTTGATATGCATTTTAACGATTTCGCCTTCATGCAAGCCTTCGCCCAGCTCCGGGAAACGATACTCAAACTTTGCCACGTCCCGTGACCTCCTTCCAGGTCTCACGACCTGCCCTATTGTCGTCCAGCGATGCAATTAAAAGTTAATGACTTGGTTAGCGGCCTTCACGATGCGGTCCACGTTCGGAAGCCAGCTGTCTTCGATTTGAGCGTAAGGGTAAACCGTATCCGGGCCCGTAACGCGAAGTACCGGCGCTTCCAGGTGAAGGATGGCATACTCGTTGATTTGCGCGATGATCTCGGCAGCGGCACCGGACGTTTTCTGCGCTTCTTGAACGACGATCGCGCGGTTCGTCTTCTGAATGGACGCGACGATCGTCTCGATGTCGAGCGGAAGAAGCGTGCGCAAATCGATGACTTCGGCTTTAACACCGTTCTTCTCGAGCTCTTCGGCCGCCTTCATCGCCGTGTGAACCATCAAGCCGTATGCGATGATCGTGACGTCGGCGCCTTCGCGAACGATGTTTGCTTTTCCGATTTCAACGGTGTAGGCCTCTTCGGGCACGTCTTGGCGGAAAGCGTGGTACAGGTTCAAGTGTTCCATGAAGAACACCGGATCGTTATCGCGGATCGCAGATACCAGAAGGCCTTTGGCATCATACGGATTCGAAGGCACGATGACCTTGATGCCCGGCGTTTGGATCGCCAAGCCTTCAAGGGAGTCCGTATGCAGCTCGGCTGCTTTGACGCCGCCTCCGAAAGGCGTACGGAATACGATCGGCGAGTTGTAGCGGCCGCCGGAACGGTAACGCATGCGCGCGGCTTGTACGAACATTTGGTCGAGTGCTTCATAGATAAAACCGACGAATTGGATTTCCGCTACCGGACGGAAGCCTTGAAGGCCCATGCCGACGGCCATGCCCGCAATCGCGGATTCCGCGAGCGGCGTATCAAATACGCGCTCTTCGCCGAATTCGCCCTGCAGTCCTTCCGTTGCGCGGAATACACCGCCGACTTTACCGACGTCTTCTCCGAAGACGATTACGTTCGGATCGTTTTTAAGCTCCACGCGCATTGCATCGCGGATCGCTTCTTTCATATTCATTTGAGCCATTGTCGCGAGTTCCTCCTTAGCTTGCATCTATATGCATCCCATTATTGAAAATCGGCTTTTTGCGCTTCCAAATAAGCTGGCGTCGTCTCGAACATGGAGTCGATCAAACCGCTGACCGTCATTTTGTCCGTCGCTTCCGCTTTTTTGATATGTTCGTTAACCGTTGCTTTCGCTTCCTCTTTCACGCGGGCCGTGTCTTCGTCCGTCCACAGGCCTTTCTTCTCGAGGAACTTGGCGAAGCGCGTGATCGGATCTTTCACGGACCATTCGCCCTCTTCGTCCTTCGTACGGTATTTCGACGTGTCATCCGCCATGGAGTGCGGACGGAAACGGTACGTGATCATCTCGATCAAAGTGGCGCCTTCGCCATTGCGGCCGCGTTCAGCTGCTTCGGATACCGCTTTGATGACAGCCAGTACGTCCATGCCGTCGACTTGTACGCCGCGCACGCCCGCAGCCAGCGCTTTATGCGCAATGGATTGCGCGGCCGTTTGCTTGGCGAACGGCGTCGTAATCGCATAGCCGTTGTTTTGCACGACATAGATGACAGGGAGTTTGAATGCGCCCGCGAAGTTCAAGCCTTCGTAGAAATCGCCTTCGGAGGAACCGCCGTCTCCCGTATACGTAATCGCGACGCGTTTCTCGCCTTTTTTCTTAAAGGCCATCGCTACGCCGGTCGCGTGCAGGATTTGAGCGCCGATAATGATTTGCGGCATGAGAACGTGAACGCCTTCCGGGATTTGTCCGCCGTGCTGGTGACCGCGGGAATAAAGGAATGCTTGGTACAAAGGCAGCCCGTGCCAAACGATTTGCGGCATGTCGCGGTAACCCGGGCATACGAAATCGTCCTTGTTCAAGGCGTATTCGCTGCCGACCATCGAAGCTTCCTGGCCGGATACCGGCGCATAGAAACCAAGGCGGCCTTGGCGGCCCAAATTTACTGCGCGCTCATCCCATGTGCGCGTAAAGACCATGCGGTACATAATTTCTTTTAATTGATCGTCCGTCAAATTCGGCATGTAAGCCTCATTTACGACTTCTCCTTCAGGAGACAAAACGGAAAGCGGGGTTACCGGTTCCGAATGAACTTCGTAAGGCAGCTTGCTCATTATTGTTCACCTCAGTTGAATATTTGAAAAAACGAGTAGCTCTGTTATAGAATGATTATAAACCTGTTTAACCGTAATGGTCAAAGCATAATGCATCAAAAACCGCTGAACTCGGCAATCTTTTCTCTATAATCCTGCTAAATTGTATATGTAACAGATATTATCCATTACTAGTACAGCATAATACAACAGCACGGAAAACCCGCGGCCATGCCGAACTAGCCTCCCTTTTGTTTACCCAATCCATTCCTAATCCATGCAAGTGAAAGGAGATTTCCCTCATGACGGATGAACGCTATTTGAAAAGGACGATCGTGAAAGAAGTCGTATCGAGCCGATATTTGCCGGAAGGCTCGCGAAACCTGCGCGTTTATTTGCCGCCGGGTTACAACGAGCTGCTAAGCTATCCTGTCGTTTACTGCCAGGACGGCGAGCAGTTTTTCAACTTCGGCCGTATTGCCACGACTGCGAACCAACTTATACTGGACGAGGGCATCGAGCCCTTCATCATCGTCGGCGTCGATGTCGATCTTCAGCATCGCACGAGCGAATATGCGCCTAACGGCGACCGGCATCAGGCGTATGTATCCTTCTTCGGCGAAGAACTGATACCGTTTATTGAAGATAAGTATCCGATTCGCCGCGAATCGGAATCGCGGATTCTGGCCGGCGACTCGCTCGGAGGCTCCGTCAGCTTCCTTATCGCCTTGGCTTTCCCCAATTTATTCCATCAAATTATTTCCTTGTCGGGGGCCTATTATCCCGCAACCCGCAAAATCGCCGAAGAAACAGGCGATTTGAGCGCGCTGGTTCTCTATATGATCGTCGGTCTCCAGGAGACGGCGTTTAAATCCGACCACGGCGTCTACGATTTCGTCGAGATGAACCGGGACATGCGCGCCATTCTGGAACGCAAAGGCGCGTCGACGATCTATGGCGAGCATGACGGCGACCATGTCTGGGGCTTCTGGCAGCCGTACATTCCCGAAGCGCTGCGCAGCTTTCTGCAGTCGGAGAGCTGAGCGAGAGCAAACGATTAATCGGAATCAAATCATACGAAAAAAGCAGCGCAGCCTCCCGCGGGAAGCACGCTGCTTTTTCTTTCTTTGGCATGGAGCCGTTAGAATTGGTCGGGATGCTCTTCCCGGATTCGGTCCAGCAGCCTGTCGCAGCCTTCGGAGACGAGTCCATATACCTCTTCGAAGTTACCGGTGTAATACGGATCGGGCACGTCGTCGCTCTCGTGCGCCGGCAGCAAATCCATGAACTTGAATACTTTCGCGTTGTTGTCGGCCTTGCTCCCGAACACCTGCCTGACGTCGCGCTCGTTGTTTCTGTCCATGCATACGATATAATCGAATCGGCTAAAATCGTCCAGCAGCACTTGCCGCGCGCGAATGCCTTCATAGGAAATGCCATGATGGTCCAGCAGCGCCCGAGTCCCCTCATGCGGCGGCTTGCACAGATGCCAATCTCCCGTTCCCGCGGAATCCGTCTCGATCCGCTCTTCCAGTCCCAACGCCTTCAAACGATCGCGAAACACCGCTTCCGCCATCGGCGAACGGCATATATTGCCGAGACAAACAAACAATACTCGAATCATTGCCGTTCTCCTTCCTTTAACTCTAATTGCTCGTTCTTCTTCGCAGCCGCGGCCGCCCGGTTCTCATCCTCGAAGACCGATTGCGAAAGCGCGTACTTGAGCGACCTGCGCGGCAGCCGCCAGCCGTAATGGACCGACAGCATGCGGAATAAGATGACGATCGCGAACAAGACCAGCAATTCGACCGGCGTTTTGAACCAGCTGAGTCCGATTGCGGCCCCCGCGCTTAATGCCCACACCGCATAGATCTCGTCGCGCAGCACGAGCGGCTTCCGCCCCGCAAGCACGTCCCTGATCATGCCTCCGCCGATACCCGTCAGCATCGCGGCCACCATGACCGCGCTTAGCGGGTATTTGCCCGTTGCGTACAGCGCGCCTTGAATCGCGAACGCCGACAAGCCGATGGCATCGAAGAACGCCTCGCTCTTCTTCCACGTGTGAATCCATTTCAGCGGAAGCACGAATGCGACGGTCATCGCAATGACTGCCGTCTTCAGCAGCATGCCCTGCGTCCATATCGTCGGAATCGGGACGCCGATCAGCAAGTTGCGTATGACGCCGCCTCCGAAGGCCGTTACGAGTCCAAGCACGTACACGCCCAGAATGTCGTACTCTTCTTCCATCGCGACGATCGCGCCGCTCATTGCGAACGCGATGGTGCCGATAATGCTGAAAACCGTAAAAATGTCCATATCCACCGCAGCATTCATCTCATGTTGCCTCCGCCAGTTCCGCACTATTCTTAAATCCTTACTCATTTTAGCCGTGGCCGACGCATTGATCAAGGGTAAGTTTGCAAGAGACGACCATACGCCCCCTGCGAGACCTGCATGGTTAAGATGTATGGTCAACCGCGCCTATCGGAAGTATACTGGCTAAAGCAATCATCGTACAGATCGGAAAGGCGGCATCGACAGCCATGAAAGATAGACGCATCATAATCGTGACCGGCGGAAGATTGGGGGAATGGGCCATTCCTATCATCGGACCGGA
The DNA here is from genome assembly GCF_009909195.1 of Paenibacillus sacheonensis. GTDB lineage: Bacteria > Bacillota > Bacilli > Paenibacillales > Paenibacillaceae > Paenibacillus_Z > Paenibacillus_Z sacheonensis. The sequence continues at coordinate 151,048 of NZ_JAAAMU010000002.1, read as the reverse complement.
CGACTATATTATCGGCGCGGACGCCGGCGCGTTATTTCTCGTGCGGCACGGCATCCGGCCTGATATCGCGCTCGGCGACTTCGATTCCGTAACCGCGGAGGAACTGGATCAGATCCGCCGGTTCAGCGGCGAAACGCATGACTACGACCCCATCGATAAGGACTACACGGATACCGAGCTTGCCTGGCGCCTGGCCGTGGACAAGAACCCGCGGGAGATCGTCATGGTCGGCGCACTCGGAACGCGGTTCGACCATACGCTGGCAAACGTGCATCTGCTCCGCCTTGCCGCGCGCGCGAATGTTCCTGCTTGCCTGATGGACGAGCACAACCGCATTCGCCTCGTAACCAGGAAGCTGCGGATAGCGGATCACGGTTTCTCCTACATCTCGCTGCTCCCGCTCTCGGAGACGGTGACCGGCATTACGCTGTCCGGCTTCCAATACCCGCTTCATGAAGCGACGATCGAGATCGGTCAATCCATCGGCATCAGCAATCGTCTGCAAGAGCATGAGGGGCTGATCGAAATCGACGGCGGTTTGCTGCTCGTCATTGAAAGCCGGGACTGAAGCAGCGCCAATGGACTGCAGCCCGACCATAATTCCTGCATCAGATCCTAGTCTTAGCCACTGCCAGCAGGAGCAGCTTTAACTGTCCTTCTCCTCCGCCGGCGTAACGATCGTTACGCCGGGGGCGTATTTCCTCCCCATCAGCTTGCGTTTCTTCCTGTTCTCTTTCGACTCGAACACGATATCCAGATCGTAATCGCCTCCCGGATACAACTCGGCGCTCGGGATATAGAGCGACAGCCGCTTTCGGTTGAAGCTCATCTTGGTCTTCTGCACCTGCACGATAATGTCTCCTCGTTCGTCTGCTGCACGGTATACGATGCCCGTTCGCTTGAGCGGATAAATCCACACGCAATCCCCGATTTCGAACGGACGTTTCTTGTTCCCCACGACCGCTGCCTCTGGCTGCTCGGACTCTTCCCCGCTACTTTGATCGTTTATCGAGGTAGAATTGCCGCTTTTCGAAGGACGCTGTCTCTTCTTCCGCTCCGTCATCGCGGATGGCTTCCCGGATTCTCCGGAATGAGCGGCGCCTATGCCAGTTTCGGCTTCGGCTTCGATTTCGGATCGTTTCGGCCCCTCCTGCCCGACACGCTGCTCCGCTCGCTGCACGACGCGTTCAGGCAGCCCGAAGCGCCTGGCAATCGCGAATGCGTAACTGTCGCCGGCTTCGCCGACTTCCAGCGTATAGGTCGGCTTCAGCGTCTCGGGATCGAAAGCCATCCGTGCATTCGTGCAGGCAGCCGTCGCGGCCGCAAAACGTTTAATCTCGTTAAAATGCGTGGTCGCCGCAACCAAGGACCCGCGCTCGAGCAGTTCCTCTAGCACCGCGATCGACAAGGCGATGCCTTCGCCGGGATCCGTCCCCGCCGCCAGCTCGTCGAGCAGCAGCAACGACCGTCCATTCGCCGAACGAAGCATGCCGCTCAAGCAATCCATATGCGCGGAGAAGGTGCTGAGCGACTGCTCGATGCTCTGTCCGTCGCCGACGTCAGCCAGAATGGTCTCGAACATGCCAAGCTCCGTTCCTTTGCCTGCGGGCAGCAGCAGACCCGATTGGCACATGAGGGCGAAGAGACCGATCGTCTTGAGCGCGACGGTTTTGCCGCCCGTGTTCGGACCCGTGATGATCAATTGGCGCCAGTGGGCACCGATCTCGACCGTAAGCGGCACGGCCTTCTCCCCGAGCAGCGGATGCCTAGCTTCGGTCAACCGGACATACGGCCGATCCACGACAGCCGGCGCTATGCCGTTGTACGTTCGGGCGAGCTTGCCCCGGGCGAAAATAAAATCAAACGTCGCCATCGCTTCCACGTTCCAGCGGAACTCCTCGCCATGCGTCTCGGCAAAGTCCGACAGGCGCGACAAGATTTGCGTGCGCTCGCGTTCTTCCTCGCTCTTCCACAGCTGCAGCTCCCCTTGCAAATCGGATACGTCGGCCGGCTCGACGAACAAGGTTTGACCGCTGGCCGATTCATCCCATACGGTGCCGGGCACCTGCCTGCGCAGTTCGCGCTTGACGGGGATGACGAAACGGCCGTTCCGTTTGCTGACCAGCTGCTCTTGAAGCGCGTTCTTGTATTTGCTTAGCAGCTGGTTGATTCGGCGCTCGATCCGATCCTCGGCAGCCGCGATATGGCGCCTGATGTCGGCAAGCTCCGGACTGGCTTGGTCGGTTATTCGGCCATGCCGAATGCAGCGCGCGAGCTCCTTCGCCAATTCCGGGCAATCCCGCATCGAGTCTGCATACGCGCTGACTGTCGGGGCCGCCGTTCGCTTGCCGTCCATATAACGCTTCATTTGCGCCACGGCAGTCAGCCAGGCGGCCAGATGGCCAAGTTCCTGCTCAGTGTAGATCTTTCCTTTCCCGAGCAGCGCCATGAACGGCTCGATCCCCTCCATGGCGGAGAGGGGCACGCTCGCGCCTGCCGCCAAGAGAGCAGCCGCCTCCTCCGTTTCGTTCAGCCATGCCTTCACTTGACCGAGCCGAGTACTCGGCTCCAGACGTTCAGCAAGCGCCTTGCCCGCGTCGGATACGGTGTATTCCACGAGCATGGCTTTGATTTTATAAAATTCCAGCGTCGTTAAGGTCCTTTGATTCATTTTCGGCAACCATCCTTTTCGAAGTAAAATAAAAAAACAGGAACGGAAAGCGCATAAACGCATTCCATTCCTGTTTGGGATGACGGTCACGCCAAGACGGACTCCCCCTTCGCGGGCGAACCATCGATAGCATGAAAAAAAGCGTGCTCGAAGAGCACGCTCATTTACCGTCCAGCAGGCGGAAATGGGTCATGTTCTTAACTCATTGGCAACGGAATCCGAATTCGCCGATAACAAGATAAACCTGCGCCATCTGGGCAAGCCGACTTGCGTCAAGCGGATTCAGTTCCGTTCCTGGAAGCACTTCAGGCTCCAGGTGATATCCAATTAGAAGTTAAGAACACCGACACGCATCAAAATTTCCCCTTGCTGCATAAAGTTACATTTATCATAGCCGCTGGCCCCCGGAAAAGTCAAGGGGACAGCCGCCTACACCGAAATCGTTAATCCGGTGCGCGCAAAGGCCGTTCCCGCGGGCAGACCATAATCGCGGGCAACATCGATATCGTGCGACATATGGGTGAACCATGTTTTGCCCGGCTTCAATTGATCGATCAACCGCAAGCCTTCCCGTACATCGTAGACGGAACGGGTCTCGAACGGATAAGGCTCCTCATAGAAGCTCGTTCCCAGGATCAGCACGTCCAGACCGCCCAGCGGCTCAAGCTCCTCGCCCTCCAAGGCGATCGAGTCGGAACAATACGCGAAGCTGCGGCCCGTCGAAGCGTTAGAGAACCGGTACGCGTAAGCATGTCCGTTCTTGCCGTGATTCACCTTCCAGCATCGAACATCCCAATCCCCGAACGTAAGCGGCTCCTGGATCGGAATAAATACGATCTGAGAACCGAGCCAAGGAAACCGCGCCAATATCTCGTGAATCGTGTCCGGCATCGCGTAAGCCTTGCCTTTGCGTCCAAGCCATCTGCACATATCCGCATATTCCGGAAGCCCGGCGATATGATCGAAATGCGCATGCGTGATGAGCAGGGTCACGTTATCCCGCAGGCCGGCCGCCTCCATCCCGGCGCGCCAATCCGGACCGCAATCGATCAGCAGCGTGCCGAACGATGCATCATCGAGCTGGATAAGCGAACGAAACCGCCGATTCTCCCCTCCGGCCCTCGCCTCCTCGCAGACGGCGCACGAGCAATACACGCGCGGCACGCCCATCGCATCGCCGGTTCCCCAAAAGGTAATATTCATTTACTGCCGTCTCCTTTCAGCTCCTGACGAACTGATTATGTCAATCCACTTTACAGCGGCAGAAGCGTAAGCTTGTCTTGGCCTTTCAGCTGCTCCATCATGGCGTACCACTCATCCGGCTTGTTCGGAAGCGCCGAGTAATAGTGCGCGAGAAAAGCGGTGACGAGCGATGCGTCCAGCTCCGTACGGTCTTCATCCGCCGGCAAGAAGCTTAAGTTAAGTCCGCGGACAGCCGAGCCATCCTCTTCCCATGACGGGTGTACATACGGGAAATCCAGACGCATATAACCGATATGGGACAGCACCTCACGGCGGACGTAAGGACTCATCGGATAGATGCCGCCGAATTCATAGGTGGATTGAACGGGATCGTAAATTTCGGCGAACATGCCGATCGACTCCGTTCCGCTTTGCTCTGCCAGCCGCTGCAAATCGCGCGACCGATTGCGCAAGAGAAAACGGCCGATTCCGAGACCGGGACGGCCAATGATCGTAAAGTCCGTCATCGCGACTCGCAGCGCGGGGTAATAACGGTATTCCGTCGTACCGACGACTTCTCCTTCATGAACGGCGACATAGACATGAATGCCCTCGTCCTCAAGCGGCGCCTGCCACTTCTCGAATGCCAGTACTTCCTCAGGCGGAAAGACGGTTTTCATCAACTCGTGCATCTTCGCGAACAACGGATGGTCAATGGATTGAATGCGTACGTAGTCCAAGTTTCTCGCTCCTCTGATTAGCTGCTTCATTCATTCATTTTTTCATTCACGATTCATGAAAAGGGTTCTTCCACTCCATAAGAGCGGCATAATTGCGGGACTCCTCGTCCTCCAAATAATCGGCTGCCGTTCCGACCGGCATGCGGCCGCAGCGCAGCAGGAAGGAGATGACCGGATCATTGAAGCGACCTGAGACTACGCCGGACAAGTACTCATCTGGCGAAATGGTATCCGCGCAGCGATGGTACCCCGGCATCCTTCCTCCGCCCAGCAGCCGCTTCAATCGTAGATGCACGACCGTCTCGTACATGCTCTGCATGAGCCATTTGCCGATTCCCGCTTTGCGCATATCCGGAACGACGCAAATGTCGACGATGTACAGCGTGTCGCCGTGCGGCGCGTGATTGCGAATATAACCTCCGTCCGTGATCGACTCCCAGCTGTGAGCTCCGTGGAGCTGTTCATCGTCAACCTTGAGCCCGGTAATCGAGCCGATCAGCCGTCCGTCCAGTTCGGCGCACAACGCACCGTCGGGAAATCGCGTCACGTGTTCCTTCAGCTGCGCTTCGTTCCACCAAAGCTCGGATGGAAACGGAGGCGGGAAGCATTGTCGCTGGATATCGATCATGTTGGCGAAATCGGCATGCGTATAATTTCGAATGACGATTTCGATCGGTTTTCCGTCGAGGTACACCATCATTTGCTTGTTCATGGCGAGGCCTTCCTCCTTGGTTCAATCGCCTAGCCGATCAAGACCAGTCCCCGTACAAATCGATGCGTCGGTCGCGCCATGTCGTCACGGATCCGGCTGCCCGGACGTCATGCAGCAAGCGCACGTCGAGATCCGCAACGACGAGCATGTCGTCGTTGATGACCCCTTCCGTCATGATGCCGGCCGGCGGAAACGGGATGTCGTTCGGCGAAATTACCGCTGCCTGCCCATAATTCGCGCGCATGAAATCGACTTTGCGCAGCGAGCCCACCGTTCCGGTCGTCACGATATACACCTGGTTCTCCACGGCTCTTGCATGGCAGCAGTAACGAACGCGATAGAAGCCATGGCGGTCATCGGTACAGGATGGGCAGAAGATGATATCCGCTCCTTTGGCCCGCGCCATGCGAACGATTTCCGGAAATTCGATATCGTAGCAGGTCAGCATCGCAATCGTTCCGAACGGCGTGTCGAATACCTCCAGGCCATCGCCCGGCGACATATTCCATTCCTCGCGCTCCGTCGGCGTCATATGTAATTTCGGTTGCTTCTCCACGCGGCCGTCCGGATAGAACAGATGCGCGGCGTTATTGAGCTTGCCGTCTTCCAGTGCGATGACATGTGTACCGCCGATAATATGGACGTCGTATTCCGCAGCCAGCGCTTGAAAGAGTTCCACGTAAGCATCCGTAAACGACGGAAGCCGATCAATGGTCAGCGCCGCACCGGCCGCATCCCCGATCGAGAGCAGCTGCGTCGTGAAAAACTCCGGAAATAAAATCACCTGCACCTCGTATTCGGACGCATTCCGAACGTAGTGCCTGACTTGAAACGCAAATTGGTCAAAGCTGTCGATATCTTCCAGTTTATATTGAACCGCGCATACGCGTATTCCGGTCATGGCCCTATCCCCTTGGCTGCTGCTTTATTTTTTTTGCGGAATCGCGATCGATATGGTCGTTCCCTGCTCCGGCTTGCTGAAGACGTCGATTTGGCCTTCGTGCAAATCGACGATCCGCTTGGCGATGGACAGGCCGAGGCCGACGCCGCCGGTGGTGCGGCTTCTCGCGCCGTCCACCCGATAGAAGCGTTCGAACAAATACGGCATTTCGTCCTCGGGTATCCCGATTCCTTTATCGGCCACGGAGAATCGGACGACGTTCTTGTGCATCGACAGACTGATATCAATCGGTTCTTTGCTGTATTTAATGGCATTATCGATCAAAATAACGAGCAGCTGGCGGATCTTTTCCTTGTCCGCGCTAAGCCGGATATCCTGCTTGTTCGTCGTATGAACGCGTATCATCCGTTGGAACGTCATATGGAGCATATCCGCGGTCTCGTCGGCCAGCTGCACGAGATTGAACGTTTCCAGCTTCAGCCAGTCTTCCGTTTCGGCCTGCGCCAGCTGGAGCATCGACTTGGTCAAATTTTGCAGTCGCTGCGATTCTTTGCTGATCGCTTCGATAGCTTCGTCGCGGATGTTGGCATCGTCTCTGCCCCAGCGCTTCAGCATGCCGGCATAACTGCTAATGACCGTAAGAGGCGTCTTGAGCTCATGGGAAGCGTCCGCGACGAACTGCTTCTGCCGCTCGAAGGTCCGGTCCAGCCGTTCGATCATCTGATTGAACGCTCTGGCGAGCTGCAGCAGCTCCGCGGACTGGTCGCGCTGGGCCAGCTCGATCTTGCGCAGCTTCCCGCTCCGGTCGATCTCCCTCATCGTCTGCACCATATGCTGAATCGGCGAGGTAAGCCGAGACGTAAACCAATAGGTACCGAAAATCGCGAACAAAATAGCCCCGATACTCGTAATCGTCAAGGCGATGACCAGGACTTTCAAATAACTGTCCAGCAGCGTAAGCTTCCTGTACATCTCGAGCGTACCGATAATTTCATTGTTATGGAACAAAGGCACCTTCATATAAAGCACGCGCCGTCCCTCGATGAAGAACATGCCGGTATCATGCCGTTTGGAGAAGTCGGGCTTAAGCGCGAGCAGTTCCGGATCGGAGCCCTGCGTGTTCACCGCTTTGCCGCTGCTGTCGATGACGCGCATCAATTCGTTGACGTTATAATAATCCCGAAGCAGATCCGGATTGGCCAGCTGATGGGGATCGTTGATCCGCGGGTCCTCGAGCAATATGTTCACCTTGTTCGTCAACAGCTGATCCTCGCTGCGAATCGTAATCTTGATGACGAACAAATAAACAAAAATATTAAACAAGATCAAAATAAAAATAAGCCAAAAAATCGTGAAAAACGTAAATCGCCGGCGAAGCGTCATGCATCTGGCTCCTTCAGCATGTATCCGACGCCGCGGACGGTATGAATAAGCTTATGGCGATACCCCTTGTCCACCTTCTGCCGCAAATACCGAATATAGACATCCACCAGGTTCGTCTCCCCGATAAAATCGTAGCCCCATACTTCCGACAAAATATCTTCGCGGGATTTCTCTTCGTTCCGGTGCTCCGCCAAATAAACGAGCAGTTCGAATTCCCTTGGGGTAAGCTCGATCGGCAGATCCTTGCGGAACACTTTGCGCGTGCGAAGCTCGATCGAGAGATCGGCGGCTTTCAATACGTCGGGGCTCTCCGGTTCTTTCGGCTGCGCTTGGAAGATACGAAGCAGATTGCGCACGCGCGCGAGCAGCTCCTCCATCGCAAACGGCTTCGTTATATAATCATTCGCGCCATGCTCGAATCCGCTGACTTTGTCCGGGATCGTATCGCGCGCCGTTAATAGAATAATCGGAATCGGATTGCCGGCCTGCCGGATTCGCCGAAGCACTTCGATCCCGTTCAGCTCGGGCAGCATCACGTCAAGCAGCAGCATGTCCCATTCGCCGTTCGTCGCTTGCTCCAGACCGCTCCTGCCGTCCGAAGCGCGGCCGACGAAATAACCTTCATGCTCCAGCTCGAGCTGAAGAATCCGCGCAATGCCGTCTTCGTCTTCGATGACAAGAATGCGTTCGTTCATACTGTCTCTGCACCTACTTTGCTCTAGTCTGTTGCGGGCCGGAGGGCCCGTTCCCATAATCATAAATAAGCATGTCCGTCAATGCAAGCTTAGGACGGGTCCGAACAGTACCCGCAGCAACCGAGACCGACGCCTGAAAGCGCCGCGTTTATGCGCGTACGGACATCATTGTAGCATAGAACCGGCGCATTTGGATTTATCGCGAATCGATGATGCTCTTCAATACGGGCTGCAGCCCGCGCTCCAGCTGCGAAAGCCATCTTGCGTTTGCCGTCGCCCAACGTCCCTTCCATACTGCATCGGCCCATTCTAGCGCAGGCAGCTGCGGAATCGAACAACAAGGTTTGACCGGCATGGAAGCGAGCCATTCGCCGCGGGCAGCGAATTTCCCGTCCTTGTTCGCGATCCAGGAGGTCGGCCGCCCCTCGCGTTCTCGCTCGAAACAGATGCGCTTCGCCGCAGCCAGACGCTGGATCGTCCATTTGGCCGGGAAAGGATCCGCCACGAAGAGCAAGTCGTCGCAGGATGCCAGCTGCCTTTCCATCTCCGGCGCGAGCCAACGGCTCGACACGTCAGTAATGAAGACCGAAGCTTGAAACGCCTGCAGCATGAGCCGATGTTTCAATTGCATGTCTGCGGCCGGCTCGGCTTCGGCGGACACGGACGGATCAAGCGTGCACCATAGAAGTCGTGAGAATGTCGAAGAAAGAATCCGATACCGATTGTCAGCGACCGGACTAGTCCAAGACCGGCGTCTGCCGGTTACGGGGAGCAGCGCATGCCATTCCGGTTCCAGGGAAGGATGTTCGACGCAGGCGGCGACAGGCCCAGCTTCCCGATCCAGGAGGTGAGCCAGCGTCAGAGTCGTAAAGGTAGCGCCCGCTCCCGGCGAAAGCGAGGCTACAATGACGGATCGCGATTTCGACAAGCCTGCCTTGCGCGATACGGATTGCCGCGATTGTACGACGATTCCATCTGCTGATCCTCCTTCGACCGAACAAGCAGACAACGCAAGCCCGGCTTCCTCCATCGTGGCATACCGGCAGGCTGGGACCGGGTCGGTCATTCGTCCGATGACAGCCGTCAGCGCTGCCGATCCGCCAAGCAATCCATGCCCCGCACCTGCTCCGCGCTCATCGTTAGAACCCAACCAACCATTCCATCTATCTTCCCGATACGGTCTATCTTGTCCGTCATTTCTGTTGCCGCCGTGATGTCCTCGTCCCACTTTCCCTCCGCCGGTCAGCAAGTAATGAAGCAGGGCACCTAGTCCGAATACGTCGGTTCGCGCGTCGCTTTGCTGATTACCCTCCTGCTCGGGGGCGGCAAATCCAGGCGTGCCGAGCGTGACCGTATCCTTCGTCTGCCCCGGCTTGAATTCGCGGGCGATGCCAAAGTCGATCAATCGCACGAAGCCCCCGTGGTCGATCATCACGTTCGTCGGCTTCAGATCGCGGTGAATGATAGCGGGCTGCCTCTCGTGCAAGTAGGCGAGCGCCTCTGCCAGCTGCATGCCGATATCGATCGCTTTGGACGCCGGTATGCAGCCATCCTGCTGTTCCAGATAGGTTTGCAGCGTCATCCCGTCAATATAATCCATGACCAGCACTTCATAGCCGCCGTTCTCCGCAGCGGGAAAATAGTCCACGATGAGCGGCAAATGCGGGTGATCCAGCCGCATCAGCATGCCCGCCTCCTCGGCGCTGCGTTGTCCACCAGCTTCAGGCGCCCGGCTGACTTTCAAGGCGCGAATCTTCCCGTGCAGACGCGTATCTTCCGCCGCATATACCTCGCCCATGCCGCCCTTCCCGATCCGTCCGTGAATCCGATAACGATCTCCGATCAAAGTGCCGTTCTCCAATGATGTCCAACCGATGCTTTCCATCGCGCGATGCCTCCCCGTACACGCAAAAAAGCATCCTGAATGAACAGACCGTCGGCCTGCCCGTTCAGGATGCTTTCCTGTACGTGTCTTTATCATGATGGATCTAATTATCGCTTTACCAAGTATAACGTGATTTCGTCCCGATTGTGGAACAATTGCTTCGCCTTGCGCAGCTCGAACACGGTCTCCAGCTTCGATACGACGTCCCTGATCGTCTGCAGCGGCTTCTTGTGCATCAGCTTGACGGTAATTACGGCTGCCGCCCCGTCGCGCAGCGCGTCCGCTTTCTCCAGCACCAGCTTGGCCATCTGCATCGGGCTCCAGCTCATGTCGCACACAAGCAGATCGAAGGTGCCCGGCGCAAACTGAACGTCCGAGGCATTTTTCTTTAATGCCGTTAAACGCGGATAAGCCGCAAGCTTCGGATGTAGCTCCGCGGGATCGACGGATGTGACGCGAAGGCCGCGCTCCAGGAGCAGCTGCGTCCAGCCCCCCGGTGCCGCGCCGATGTCGAGCGCTTCCCGGAAGGTTTCCAGATACAGCTTGAATGCCCGTTCCGCTTCCAGCAGCTTAAACTTCGCTCGCGAAATCTGGTCATCCTCGCGTTGAAACCGAATGGCGCCTCCGGGCCAGTCCGACAGCTGCTCGGCAGGCGTTCCCCAGCCGACGTACAGCTCGCTCTGTCCTGCGAAGATGGACAGAATTTGCTCCGGCGACTGCATCGTCGTTTCCCCACCCAGCTCCATGATGACGGCATCCAATACCGCTTTCGTGTCCGCCGCGGAATAGGGAAACGACGTGCCTTCGACGCGCCTTAGATGAATCGCCGTCGATCCGTTCTCCCAGCGCATCCGCGCATGCCGAACAAGCTCGGACAGCGCTTGAAGGTCGTCGGCATTGCCCTGAATCGGCACGATGCGGTCGATCGGCTGGATATGACGCAGAAATATCGGTTCGCTCTCCTGCAGCTTCGCCAGCATTTCCTCGCGGTTCAGAGGCACGTCAATCCGAAATACTTCCCCCGCGATAAGCTGTGTAAATTTAATGCCCTGAATCATTCTGCGAAGCTCTTCCATCGCAAGCGAGGCAAAGCCGTGATTCGCGGTTCCAATCCATTCTGTCACTGCGTTCTTCCTCCTGGTAATGCCCTTATCCACGGGCGGTCGTCTGCCCAATGAACTTCCACGGGCCAATCGTAAGCGGAGCTAAGCCACTCCGCGCTCAATACGTCTTTCTTCGGTCCCGCAGCCACGATCTCGCCGTTCTGCACAAGCGCGACATGCGTGAACAGCGGAACGATTTCTTCCATATGATGCGTAACGTACACGACCATCATATCGCGCGAGCCGAGCCGGTCTAGATCGATCAACAGCTTCTCGCGTTCATAGAGATCCAGGCCGGCGCAAGGCTCGTCCATGATGAGGAGCTTCGGATTCAGCATCAGCGCCCGGGCAAGCATGACTTTCTTCCGTTCGCCCTGCGACAGCGAGCCGAGCGGCTGTTCGGCCACGTGCACCAGGCCCACTTCATCCAACAGCGACAACGACTTCAATCGAACAGCCTCGTCAATCTCCTGGTAGAAACGGAGAAACGCGTATTCGCCCGTCGCCACGACTTCCCAGACCGGGTCGCGAAGCGTCAGTTTCTCCATGACGGATTGGCTGATATAACCGATTTCTTTGCGAACCTCGCGCACGTCGCATTCGCCATATGGATAGCCGAGCACATTGACTTTCCCCGATGTCGGAAATTCGTAGCCGGTTATCATCTCGAGCAGCGTCGTCTTGCCGCAGCCGTTGCGTCCGAGGATGACCCAGTGTTCCCCTTTGTTCATCGTTAAATTAACGCCATTAAGGATTTGTCTATCCCCGCGGCGAAACGTAATGTCCGTTAACGAGATCATGCCAATCCCCCTCCCAAGGTCATTTCTGTTTCATTGGCCCATGATGGATGATGACTTCCGGCGGCGCATGCTGCTGCAGCAAATGAATCATGCTTATGCGTCCGGCCGCGCTTGAGGTGTGAAAATAGCATTCGCGCGGATAGCGTCCGCTGTCCACGATATGCTGCACCACCGCCAAGCCGTTCGGCTGCCCCCAGCCGAGCTCGAAATCCAATGAAAGCACGTCCACCTCTTCATGATCGAGCAGCAGGTTGCACTCCGCTGCCGAAACGGCGAGCACGAAGCCTTGCGGGCATGGCCTGTAATCATCCAAATAGACGTTGATCATCTCGCGATTAGCCTCCCAATTGCCGAATAAGATCCAATTGTCCCTTATGCGAGCCGTCGTTCCCCGAAGGCGTTTCCAATATAAACGGCACAGCCGCCAGCAGCGGATGCCGAAGCAGCCATGCTAATCCCGGCTTGCCGATGAAGCCTTCCCCAAGGATCGCATGCCTGTCCCGCTTCTCTCCGCTAGGGAAGACGGAGTCGTTCAAGTGAACGGCCGCGAGATGATCGATGACACCGAGCTCCGCGGCTTTGTCCATCCAAGGAGCATCGGGACTTCCATCCCAGACGCCGCTCGCGAACAGATGGCAGGTGTCCAGACAAAAGCCGATTTTGTCGGCACCGGCGCACAATCCGCGGATTTGCGCCAGCTCTTCCATCGTCGTGCCCATGAACGTATGATCGCCCGCTTGGTTCTCGATGAGCAGCTTCGCCCTGCCGCTCCACTGCTGCGTAATCGCGCTCAGCGTGACGACCGCGTTCCGATACCCTTCCAGCGGATCGGGCCCTTTGTAGACGCCGAAATGAACGACGACGCCGAGCGAGCCGCATGCTTCGGCGATCTCCAGGTCGTTCAACAAGGACAATACGGTTCGCGCGCGATGGTCCGCATCCTCCGATGCGATATTCGTCGGGTAGGGAGAATGCGCGATCGACGCGAGGCCGTGCTCGGAACAGAATTCGGCGCATCGTTCCGCCTCGGCGCGATCGAACGGCTTCACCGACAGGCTGCGCGGATTCTTAGGAAAATACTGATAGGCCTGCGCCCCGCAAGCGGCCGCCCTTCTCGCCGCTTCACGGTAGCCCCCCCGCGTGGAAACATGAAGTCCGGCCCGCATGCCCGGTTACCGGTCCTTCTGGCAGGATGGGCAATAAAAGAGCTTTCGCGAGTTCAGCTCGGTTTGAACGATCTCGGCGCCGCAGCGCGGACAAGCTTCCCCGCCGCGATCGTACACGCGGCAATGGTCGTTGTAGCCGCCGGTCACCGTATCGTCGGCGGTCAACGGAAGCTCCATATAGCCGCCATGCGCGACGGCATCGTTAAGCACGGCATGCATGGCCCGATATATGCGTTCCCAAGAGTCCGGTTCGATCGCGTTGATGCGGGCATCCGGCCGGATACCGGCTTCGAACGCGATTTCGTCCGCGTAGCAATTGCCGATGCCGGCGATGACATGCTGGTCGACGAACGCGGTTTTGAACGAACCTCGTTTGCTCTTGAAGCGATCCTTGAAAGCCTCCGGCGTCAGCCTTGGATCGAACGGATCCGGCCCGAGTTCTGCGAGCCGAGCGTTCGCTTCTTTCACGGTGAGCAGATGAAGATAACCCAGCCGCAGCCCGATAAAGCACAAGTCGCCGGCCGGGAACCCGATCGTCACCTGAACGGTGCGCTCCGGCCGCTCGGGCGGAAGCCCCTCCTCCGTCAGCAGCGTATGCGATTCGTACCGGATCAGTCCGCCGAGCATCAGATGCAGCAGCAGTCTTTTTCCGTTATCGAGGTGAAAGAGGATCATTTTGCCGCGCCGCTCCACGAACCACACGGTGCGGCCGACCAACTCCTGCTCGAATGTTTCGACGGGAACGTTAATCGACTTCGGTCTCGTCACGAGCACCTTCGTAATGGGCTGGCCGGCGATGCGCCCCGCCAGCAGTCTGCGATAATGTTCCATTTCCGGATATTCCGGCATACCAACAACTTCCTTCCTATCAGCGCTGCCTTTGATCGGTCAGCTGGCTGCCTAGCCATTCCCGCAATCGATGCAGGTCCGCGATGACCTCGTCGGCCCCGCATCCTGCCGATGCAAGCAGCTCTTTATAATTGTCGCCTGTTGCTACCCCTGTTAATACCAGTACCGATTGACAACCTACAGCATTTCCCGCTGCAATATCGGTCGCCGGGTTATCCCCAATCACCCAGGTTTCATTCGGTTCGAGCCCGAGACGCTTCAATGCAAAATGCATCTGTATCGCGGATGGCTTGCCGATCACGACCGGCTCCGCGCCGGAAGCGGCCCGAATGACAGCGGAAATCGAGCCCGCGCCGGGAATCAAGCCGTTCTCCGACGGCAGCAGCAGATCGGGATTCGTCAATATGTACTGCGCGCCGCCCCGGATATGCCGGACGGCGGCGGTGATCTTATCGTAGGTCAGCGAACGGTCAATGCCCTGCACGACCAGTTCGGGCGCTTCGTCGTCCAGCTGCAAGCCCGCTTCCCGAAGCGCGGCAAGAAGCCCGGCTTCGCCGACCGCATGAACGCGCGCGCCAGGGCTGCGTTCGGCAATATAGGCGGCGGCCGCCTGCGCGGACGTGCATACGTCATCCGGCATCGCCGGAATCCCCATGCCGTTCAGCCGATCCGCTACGGCTTCCGGCGTTGCGGACGAATTATTCGTTACGTACAAATAGCGGATCTCTTCCTTGCGCAGCATGTGTATCAACGCGTCCGCGCCGGGAATCATCTTGCTTCCGTGATACAAGGTCCCATCCAAATCGATCAACAATCCCCGGAGGTGATTGACCCCGTTCCCCATGCTGCTCACCCCTTCGATCGTTTCAAGCGCAAGCGTTCGATCCGCTTGCGAATTAAGTCCAGCTCGGTTCTTCGCTTGCTCTGCACGCGGTGGCCGGCTTGCCGCCGCGCCGCCATCTCAAGCGCCTGCTCCGCCAAGAGCAGCGCCTGCTCAAGTTCCTTGGTTCGATGCTCGTAATACATGGCCAGCTCGATATGAGCCTCGTAGTCCGGCCAAGTCAAATCGGCCGATAGATGCACGGCCTTCTGCCACAATAACACAGCCCGATGCCAATTTCCACATTTCTTGTCGCGTTCGGCCAACAGGCACAGGCACTTGGCGGACGGACGCTCGTGCACGGCAAAGCGGGCATACAGCGATTCCGCAAGCTCCGCCTTCCCCATCCGCTCCAGCCACAACCCCGTGCGGAGCAGCTCCTCGGCTTCATCCGGCAGAGGAATACGAGTTCCCATCCCGCCGCCAAGAAAATGGCCGAAACGAATCGCCAGCGCTGCCAGCGAGAGCATATCCGTCTCGTTATGCTCGAAGACGCCAAGCAGCGGTTCCGGATTAGCGTCGGCGAGATATTGGAAATAAATCGCCGGCGCCAGCGATCCGGGCACATCGTCTTCGCGCTTGATGCCTAGCCGCTCCTCTTCCACGTGGCTGAGCCTGCAGGAAACGAGGGTGTTGCGCCAGACGGAACGGGACGGATGCAGCAGGTCGATATGAACCGGATTCCATTCGAACGACCGATGCCCGTGCAGAATAAACCGATTATACAAGACCGGCCAGTCGAACGTGCGGCCGTTGTACGTGACGAGATGCGTGAAGCTCGGCAGCAGCGCGCGCAAATAGCCGATCATGGCGCGTTCCTCGGCGGGATGACGGATCAGCATTTGCTTGACGATAAACATGTCGTCCAGCATGTAGGCCAGCCCGACCATGAACGGTACATTGCCGGCGCCGACGCCGAGTCCCGTCGTTTCTAAGTCAAGAAACAACAGATTCATAACGCCATGATCATCGCTGTCCGCGCGGTTAAAGGCCGCCAAAGCCGGCTGCGTCTCCACCAGCTCGGCGAGCCGATGCGATCCGTGCCAATGGGCCAATGGGTAGCGGCTCTCCCGAACGAGGAAATCGCCATCCGCAGACTCGATCAACTGAACGCCAAGCTCTTCCCACGCCGGCTCGAGCGATTGCTTGTGGGGTTCGCTCTCTTCATCTACGTGCTTAGGATCTGCGTGCGCAGCACGATTATCGTCACCAGCGGACGTCCGCAGCACGCCATTGTTGAATGCGATCGAAGCATGCACGGCAACGCCATCGGCAATATCGGGGCCGGGCACCACGGCTGAAGTATCGATCGGGTTGTCCATTGATGACGGCATCGGACTGTTTATGGATGACGGCACCGGATTTTCCATGGAAGACGCCGCAGGACTTTCCGGCATGCCCGCGAGCCGTTCCGCCTGCGCGGCCTGCGTGCTGCGAAGCCGAAGCAGCCGGTCTCTTAGGCCGCTCATACGATTACCTCCGATTTCGCTGCCGTCTGCGTCTGTCTCCATGGAGCCAGACCGGGAAGTGAAATGAGCATGGATAAACAATCCCGCATATTACAACCCCTCCAACAACAGCAAACTTTTCTTCTTCGCGTCCATGCCCTCGATGTCCGAGCCGATGCAGGACGGACAGCCGTCTTCGCACGGACATCTCCGAATCAAATCGCCCGCGGCTGTTTTTACCTCGTCGAACCGTTTATACACGTCGTCGGCAAGCCCGATGCCGCCGGGATAATGATCATAGATGAAGATCGTGGGCAGGCCGGTATGATCGGCTTTGATCTGCGCCACGACATGCACGTCGCTGCGATCGCACATGACCAGCACCGGAACGATATGGCTCAATACGCTTGCGATGCCGAGCAGCAACTGCTCCAGCGTCTTCGTCCCGAGCCGGGAATCGACATCGCGGATCTCCAGCCACGTTCCGCTCGTATGCAGCTCCTGTTCCGGCAGGTGAATGGGCCCGCTGCCGATATTTTCGCCGCTGGAAAGCCGGATTTTCTTGAAAATCGTAGGAATCGCCGTCACGCTGACGTCGCCGTAATGAATGGTGCCCGCCGTGCGTTCGCTGGTCCGGTCGATTTCCAGCACCTTGGTGTGCACCGCCAAGTTGGCGTCCGTGTAATATTCGACGTCCACCTCGCGCACGTAGGCTTTCTTATGGTCCCAGTCCAGTTTCTCCACCTGGAACTGCACGCCTTGATGCAGATAGATCGCCTCGTCGTGCAGCAGCGTCATGGCGCTGAAGCGGTCCATCTCTCCGATGATCTTGACGTCGCCGGTCACGGATTGATCGATGATGACGACGTTCTCCTGGGAAGCGGATCTCAGGCTGATATTGCTTGCCGGGAATGCGAGATTCGCCCAGTAGAACGTATCCTTGTTCTTGTTCAGCACCCGTTCTTCAACCAGATATTCCATGATATCCGCTACGTCGAGCGGGCCGAAGGACTCCGTTTCCTTGAACGGCAGCTCGTAAGCCGCGCACTTGAGATGATCCACGAGAATTAGCAGATTTTCCGGATTGATGCGGGCGTATTCGGGCGTGCGTTCGAAGAAATAGTCCGGATTCTGGACGATGTACTGGTCGATAGGCGTAGAGCTCGCTACCATGACGATCAGGGCTTCGCCGTGCCTCCTGCCAGCCCTGCCCGCCTGCTGCCACGTGCTCGCGATGCTGCCGGGATAGCCCGTCATGATGCATACCTGCAGCTGCCCGATATCCATGCCGAGCTCCAAAGCGTTCGTGCTGACAACCCCGATGATTTCGCCGTCCCTGAGGCCCCGCTCGATCTCCCGCCGCTGCTTCGGCAGATAACCGCCGCGGTAGCCTCGAATCGATTTGGCGCCCAACTCGTTGCGGACGAGCTCCTGAATATGGCTGAGAATCAATTCGACGCGCACCCGGCTCCGCGCGAAAACGATGGTCTGGATTTTGTTACGGAGAAAATCGCGGGCCAGCTGGTTGACCTCGACCGTCGCGCTCTTGCGAATATTGAGCGGTTTGTTGACGATCGGCGGGTTATAGAATACAAAATGCTTGCGTCCGCTCGGCGCTCCGTTGTCATCGATCAATCGCATCTGGCAGCCCGTTAGCTGCTCGGCCAATGCTCTCGGATTCGCGATCGTCGCCGACGTGCAGATGAAGACGGGGTCGCTTCCGTAAAACTTGCAAATCCGTCTTAGTCTGCGGATCACGTTCGCCACATGGCTGCCGAAAACCCCGCGGTACGTGTGCAGCTCGTCGATTACGACGAATTTCAGGTTCTCGAACAGGCTCACCCATTTGGTGTGATGCGGCAGGATCGCCGAATGCAGCATATCGGGATTCGTGATGACGATATGGCCGGCTTTCCGTACGACCTGCCGAATGGTCGGGGACGTATCCCCATCGTAGGTGTAGCTCTTGATATCGATGCCCATCTCGCCGATGATCTCGTTCAATTCGCTCTTCTGGTCTTGCGCAAGCGCCTTGGTCGGGAAAATATACAGCGCGCGGCTCGAATCGTCGGAGGCGATCGCCTGCAGCACGGGCAGGTTATAGCACATCGTTTTGCCCGAAGCGGTCGGCGTGACGGCTACGATATTCTCGCCCTTGTCCACCGCCTCATAGGCAGAATGCTGATGCGTATACAGCTCCGTTATGCCGCGCCGGACGAGCGCATCCCGAATACGGGCATCCACGCTTTCGGGTATCGGCCTTGCTTTGGCTTCTCGCGGTTCTATTTCATGCCAGTGGATGACATTATCGTTACTGCGCAGCTCTTGGATCAGCTCCGGCAAAATTTTCTTTTTCAACATAAACGGCTCACCTCTTATATGCACCATTTTAGCGAATATCTGTTCGCTTGACTAGCGAGAAGTCAAAAAAGCACGGCAGCGGTGAACCGGCACGCAAAAAAGCCCCCGAACGGGCCGAATGGCTTCGACTCCTATCCGAGGGCGCAACCCTAGTCGGTTCATAGCGCTGCAACTATCCAGTAACGGAATGCTCAACCTTCTGACGTTCGTGAAGGTTTAGACACGTGAAAATCGATCATTTCCACGGCAGGCTCGATCCCCGCAAAAATTTCTTTCACGCCGTTCGCCAGTTCAGCCACCTGCTCGTCGTCGTACCGAGAGCTGAAGTGAGTCACGATCATCCGCTTCGCTCCCGCGTCCCTGGCGGTTTCCGCTGCTTGCGCGAACGTCGAATGGCCGTACGAGGCAGCCTTTTCTTCGAGCCCTCCCGCAAACGTCGCTTCGTGAACGAGCAGATCCGCCTGCTTCGCAAGCAGGACCGCGTTCCCGCAAGGACGGGTGTCGCCCAGAATCGTAACGACGCGCCCCGGCTGCATATCGCCGACGACATCGGATGCCCTGATCGTCCGCCCATCCTGGAGCGCGACATCCTCGCCTCGCTTCAGCCTGCCGTACCAAGGTCCCGGCGGAACGTTCAACTCCGCCAGCCGGCGCAAGTTGAGCTGACCGAACTGCGGCCGTTCCGTAATCCGGTAGCCGAAGCAAGGCATGCGGTGCTGAAGCTCTGCGGCTTCCACGATATACCGGTCGTCGGCGACGACCTCGCCCGCGCTGATTTCGATGACGTTCAGCTCATAATTCAGATGCACGCCGGTCAACTCGAAGATGCCGTTCAAGTAACTGCTCAGGCCGGTCGGGCCATAGATCGCCAGCGGACCCGCGCCTTCAAAATAGCTCCTGCTGCTGAGCAGGCCCGGCAGGCCATTAATATGATCGCCATGCATGTGCGTGATGAAGATTCGCTCCAGCTTGTTCAGCTTGAGCTTGGTGCCGAGCATGCGATGCTGCGTGCCCTCGCCGGCATCGAACAACCAGAAGGCGCATTGCGGTTCGGGCAGCGACAGGGCGATCGATGTGACGTTGCGGGTTCTGGTCGGCCTGCCTGCGCTGGTGCCGAGAAACGTAAGATGCACGTCGTCTCCTCCATTCCTATGCGAATTGCGATATCGGATTTTCGATACTCCAAAACTGCTGTTCCATACGTCTGACACGATTATCAATACGGCAAGCTCGATCTGCAATACTTATAACAATACCCTCCAAAGGGCACGGTTCATACCATGCTCTGGAGGGTACGCCAACTTTCGGCTTATGCTTTTTCTACGTTGAAATATTGCGCTTCCGGATGCGAGAACACCATTGCGGATACCGATGCCTCCGGTTCCATCATGAAGCCCTCGGTTAACTGCACGCCGATGTCTTCCGGATGCATGAGCTCGAATAACGGTCCTTGGTCCTCGAGATTCGGGCAAGCCGGATAGCCGAACGATACGCGAATGCCTTGGTAACGGGCACCGTGGCGCTGCTTCATCGTCATCTCCGGGTGATCCGGGAAGCCCCAAGTATCGCGCATGAGATGATGGACGCGTTCGGCCATCGCTTCCGCGACTTCGAGCGCCACCGACTGCAGGGCGTGGGAGCGCAAATAGTCGCCTTTATCCTTGAGCTCGCTCGCTTTCTCGCGGACGCCTTCTCCTGCCGTTACGACGAGGAATCCTACGTAATCCATTATACCGCTGTCAACGGATTTCAAGAAATCCGCGAGGCACAGATACGGCTCCACCTGCTGCCGCGGGAACGTGAAGCGTTTGATCTCCACGCCCGGCTGCTGCGGATCGTAGACGATGATGTCGTTGCCCGACGATTGGGCCGGGAAGAAACGGTACATGCCATGCGCCTGCAATTCACCTTTGGCCGCGTCATCCAGCAGGGCGTCTACGGTTGCTTTGAGACTGACTGCTTTCTCGTTGCCTTCCTTGAGGAGGGCATCGACGTTGCCCTTCAGTCCCAGGTGATGGCCAAGCAGCATTTGCATGTTCACGTAAGGCACGATATGCGGAATCGGCACGCTGCGCAGGACGTGGCGCTCGAGGTCCGGCGGAATGTATACCGGCGCATCCGCGGATACGTTCGATTTCACCGCCCGGGTCAGTTCGGGAAGCGGCTTCTTCTCTTCTTCTTCCACGCCGCCGTTCGCTTTGAAGGCGGCCATTTCTTCCTCGTACGCGAGGCGCATGTCGGGATTCATCAGCTTGTTGGCAATATCCAAGCCGTCCATCGCGTCCTTCGCGTACAGAACCAGTCCGTCATATTCGGGGCCGATCCGCGTCTTCGTGAACTTCCGCGTCAGCGCGGCGCCGCCGACCATGATCGGCGCGTCAATGCCGGCATTGCGCAAGTCCTGTGCCGTCACGACCATTTGCGCCGCGGATTTGACCAGCAGTCCGGACAAGCCGATCGCGTCGACCGGCTCTTTGCGGTAGGCTTCGATCAACTGCTCCGGCGGGACCTTGATCCCCAGATTGATGATTTTGTAGCCGTTGTTGGACAAAATGATCTCAACCAAGTTTTTGCCGATATCGTGCACGTCGCCTTTGACGGTCGCAAGGATGATTTTTCCTTTGACCGCGGATTCCGTCTTCTCCATATGAGGCTCCAGATACGTTACCGATGCCTTCATGACTTCGGCGCTCTGCAGCACCTCAGCGACGATCAGCTCGTTGTTGTTGAACAACCGGCCGACTTCTTCCATCCCCCGCATCAGCGGCCCGTTAATGATTTCGAGCGGCGAATACTTGCCCATCGCTTCGTCGAGGTCGGGATACAAGCCTTCCTTCGTGCCTTCCACGACGTACGAGCCGAGACGTTCCTCCAGCGTCAGCGAGGATACCTTCTCCTTCTTCTCGACCTTCTTCTCGCGGAAAGCGGCGACGAACGCCGCAAGCGTCTCGTCGTTCGTGTTATAGATGAGGTCTTCGGCCAAGCGGCGCTCTTCTTCCGGGATGGACGCATAACGCTCAAGCTTCTCCGTGTTGACGATCGCGTAGTCGAGACCGGCTTTCGTGGTGTGGTACAGATACACCGAGTTCAGCACTTCGCGGCCCGCATCCGGCAAGCCGAAGGAGATATTGCTCAAGCCGAGGATCGTCTTCGCCCGCGGATATTTGGCCTTGATCATCTTGATTCCTTCGATCGTCTCTACCGCGGAGCCGATGTATTGCGGATCGCCGGAACCGACCGGGAACATATTCGGATCGAAAATAATATCCTCCGGCTGCATGCCGTACTTCTCCGTCAGCAGCTCGTACGAACGCGTCGCCACTTCCATCTTCGCTTCTCTCGAGACCGCCTGCCCGCGCTCGTCGATAAGAATGCAGACGACCGCAGCGCCGTAACGATGAATGAGCGGCAAAATCTTCTCGAACTTCGATTCGCCATCCTCGAGGTTAATCGAGTTGATAATCGCCTTGCCCTGCGAATATTTAAGCCCCAGCTCGATGATATGGTCGTACGTCGAATCGAGCATGAGCGGTACTTTGATCTTCTTCACGACTTCAGGCAGGAACCGGTGCACCGCGTACTCTTCGTCGATATCCGTATCCTGCAGATTGATATCGATGACATGCGCGCCGCCCTTTACCTGGGCGCGGGCGATTTCGGACGCTTCGTCGAACTTCTCTTCCTTGATCAGCCGCTTGAATTTGCGCGAACCGGAAATATTCGTCCGTTCGCCGATCATGATCGGCCGGTTGTCCTCTTCGATGAAGACGGTCTCGATACCGGAAACGGCAGGCGGATGCTCGCCGTACTGCTTACGGGGCTCATAGTTCGCAAGCGTCTCGGCCATGGCGCGAATATGCTCCGGCGTCGTACCGCAGCAGCCGCCGGCGATGTTCAACCAGCCGTTCGCGGCGAAATCGGCGATCTTCTTCGCGAGCGACGCAGGCGATTCATGATAGTTGCCGTTCTCGTCCGGCAACCCCGCATTCGGATAACAGCTGACCGCCGTACGGGCAATTGCCGACAACGAACGAATGTGGTCGCGCATGAATTCCGGGCCCGTGGCGCAGTTCAAACCGATCGAAATCGGATTCATGTGCTCCAGGGAGATGTAGAAGGATTCGATGTTCTGCCCTGCAAGCGTCGTGCCCATCGGCTCGATCGTTCCCGAGATCATGAGCGGCAGCGTAACGCCCGTCTCCTCGTATGCCTTGTGAATGCCGATCGTGCCGGCTTTGACGTTCAGCGTATCCTGCGAGGTCTCGAGCAGCATGGCATCGACGCCGCCCTCGATCAGCGCCAGTGCCTGCTCGTAATAATCTTCCACGAGCTTATCGAACGTCACCCCGCCCGTAACGGACAGCGTCTTCGTCGTCGGACCGAGCGCGCCCGCCACGAATCTAGGCTTGTCCGGCGTCGAGAATTTATCCGCCGCGGCGCGCGCCAGCTTGGCTGCCGCGAGGTTGATCTCGCGCGCTTTCTCCGGAATATCGTATTCGGCCAGCACGACGCCCGTTGCGCCGAACGTATTGGTCTCGAGAATATCCGCGCCCGCGGCCAAATACGCCTCATGTATATCTTGAATGACGTCCGGCCGGGTCAGCACGAGCATTTCGTTGCATCCCTCCAGCTCTTCGCCGCCAAAATCGTCCGGTCCCAAGTCGCGCTGCTGGATCATCGTTCCCATTGCGCCGTCCAAAATCAATATGCGTTTCGCCATCGTTTCTTGTATTGTGGGTTTCGTCATCGATGCACTTCCCTTCCGAAGCTGCCGCTCGCAAGCCGAACCTTTATCAAGGCCCGCTCAAGGTTCAGCTAAAAATCATTTCCTTATACTCTATCAGAATTCGCCCCTTGTGAAAAGGCATTTTCAACCTTGCAGGCCCGCATCGGCCGCTCAGTCGACAGACCAGCCAAATTGTTTTATAATTATTCTTATCGGAATTACGAAATGAAGTTGAAAGCAGGGGATAAACATGGCAGAAATCCGTATTCGCAGTACGAACGAACGCATTTCCGGCGAAGAGAACGTCCGCGCGTTTCTAGACAAGCAAGAGGTATTGTACGAACACTGGGATGCCGCTAAGCTCCCGGCCGAGCTACAGAACAAATTCGTCCTGAACGACGAGGAGAAAGCCACGGTCCTCTCGACGTACGACTCCGAGATTCGCGACTTGGCTGCACGCCGCGGCTATCAAATCTGGGATGTCATTACCCTGTCGGACGCGACGCCGAATATCGAAGACCTGCTGAAGAAATTCGAGCAAATCCATACGCATACGGAAGACGAAATCCGCGGCATCGTATCGGGACGCGGCATCTTCATCATCAAGGGCGACGAGCAGACGGGTTACTTCGACGTCGAGCTGGAAGCCGGCGACGTGATCTCCGTTCCGGAGAACAAAGCGCATTTCTTCACGTTGATGGACAATCGCGAAATCATTGCCGTTCGCTTGTTTATCGAGAAGGATGGTTGGGTCGCGAACAATATCGAGGATCCTTCGTTCGCATAAGGGCATGACCTGCGGTCGGAATGTGTCTTCGCTCGCTGTTGTCTCCGGATTTCTTTGATTGTATAAGACCATTAAAGGTTGAAATTCGGATGCAAAGGCGACCGCTTACGCTGCTACGACTTCATCCCGACCTCCGGTCACTTCCCGCTAACGCTCACTATTTTAAAAAACAGAAATAAAAGGAGACCTGTCGTTAGATAGGTCTCCTTTTATTTGTTGTTGAATCCGTAATGATTAGCTAGCCCCTGTGCATATAGAACAATTTTGCAACCGCAGCAAGGGAGCATAGCAGCATAAAGGCTTACGCTAACAGCGGTAACAGCTCTTCCAAATGCTTGATTTCATGCGTAGGAATGATTTCATCGGAACGCTTCATGCCGTGCCGGTTCACCCACACCGACGTCATGCCGATCGTATTGGCTCCGAGGATATCCGTTGTCAGCTTGTCGCCGACCATGATGCCGTGCTCAGGCTCGATGCCGAGCTTCTCCAAGGCATGACGGAAGATATCCGCGGATGGCTTGCCTTTCCCGAATTCGCCGGAAATGATGATATGGTCGAAGTAAGGGACGATGTCAGGAACGCCGGCCAGCTTCTCGCGCTGCAGATCCGGGGAGCCGTTGGTCAGCAGCAGCAGCTTGAAGCTGCCCTTGAGCTTGTCCAGCACGGCGAACGTTTCTTCGTAAACGTAAGGACGCTTGCGGCGTTCAGCCGGGAATTGCTCGGCCAGCTGCGCACCCAGCGCTTCGTTATCGATGCCGAGAGCCAGCAGCCCGCGCGTCCAAGCATCCTTGCGGTAACCGGGTGCCAGCTGCTGAAGCTTGCGGAATTCTTCCTGCTCCCCCTCAAGGAAATTCGCCCACAGTCCCTCGAACGGGTTGATGCCGATCATCTTGGTGAACGGGAAAGTCTCATACGATTCATAAAGCCCGCGAGCCTCGCGGCGAACTGCTTCTTCCAACGCTTTCGCATCTACGCCGGTTTGAGCGGCGCCCGCCTCGCAGGTCGCGTCGAACGCTTCCTGCACGCTGCGGTCATCCCACAACAGCGTATCATCCAAATCGAACAGAACTGCTTGTTTAGCCATGGTCTCTCGTGCACTCCACTCTTATTGTTTTTCGGTAAACGGTATTCCGTGCTGTTCCGCGAAAGCTTTCAGACGAACCGCCATGACCTCGGTCGGGTAACGGTTCATGACGCGGGAGTAAACCCAATTGCCGCCTTTGTGCTGCTCGATGATGACGTATCCCTTCTGAGAGGTAATCCCCTTAATATTGGAAACGTTCACGTCGCGGTCCCCTGTCATCCGGCGGGAACGCACGAAGTCGCGGCCCACGGACAGATACGGCCTGCGCAGCGTGAACACGCCAGCGAGCAAGATATACAGCCCGATTGTCACCCAGAACATCGTGTCGTCCGGCTTGAATTCCTTCGAAGTGACGGTTACGATGACGTAGAACAAGATGAAGAGCAGCAAAAAGGCCGGCATCAGATAACTGCGGCCCCGATACGTATCGAGACCCTCTTTGCTGGATTTTGCCGCCATCAGCGGACTTTGCCCGTGTTTCTTGCGCTGCTTGTTAATTTGCTCTTGATTTTTCTGTACTTTACGCTGCCACGATCTCGACACGGTTGATCCCCCTTAACATGCTCAAGCCTTTCTCATCTTGCAATGGTTCCGTTAAAACGGCCGGGCGAACTTCGCGATAAACCGGTTCGGGTATTCGCTAGGCAATGCGCTGACTTCGTTCAACGTCTGCCACACCTCGTCCGGCATTGTCCAGCCAATGGCACCCATATTGTCTTCGTATTGCGCCAGCGTGCTTGCGCCGAAGATCGGAGAGGTGATGCCCTCACGACGCAGCAGCCAAGCTAATGCCACTTGCGATGGCGTCTTGTCCAATCTTTCGGCGGCAGCTCGCACCGCTTCGAGAATCGCGAAATTCTTCTCCGTCGCCCGAAGAGCCCAGGAGCTCTCTCCTTGCTTCGCCGTTAACCGTCCGGCTGTCGGTTCTTCATTGGAATAGCGCCCCGTTAGGAAGCCTCCGCCAAGCGGAGCCCATGGAATGATGCCGACATTTTCCTCGAGGCAGAGAGACAGCATCTCGCGGTCCATTTCCCTGCTGACAAGGCTGTATTGCGGCTGAATGGATATAAAGCGGGCATAATGATTGCGGTCGCTGACAGCAAGCGACTTCATGAGCTGCCATGCAAAGAAATTCGAACAGCCGATATATCGCACTTTCCCTGCCGTAATCAGATCATCCAGTGCGCGCATCGTTTCTTCGATCGGCGTTGCATGATCCCATACATGAACTTGGTAGAGGTCGATATAATCGGTATCCAGCCGCTTCAGGCTCGCTTCGACCGCATCCATGATATGCTTGCGCGAGACGCCGCCGCTGTTCGGATGCTCGCCGGTCATGAACCGGACTTTCGTGGCAAGCACGACATCCGATCGCCTGTTCTTGATCGCTTTGCCCACGATCGTTTCCGAGCGGCCTTGTACATATACGTTGGCGGTATCCAGGAAGTTCCCGCCCCTGTCGAGAAAATCATGCATCATCGCGATGGAATCCGATTCGCTTGTCGTATTGCCGAAGGTCATCGTGCCCAGGCATAGTTCCGAAACCGCGAGCCCGCTGCGGCCTAATAGCCGATATTGCATTGGTTTCCCTCCTCATCGATAGGTGGACCGTTCTTCCTAATGCTTGATCGAATCTCCGCCGTCCTCTTCGTCTTCCACGTACTTAATCGTATCGAGTTGATTGCGGAAGTTACGTTTGAAATTATCCAAGTAGATGCGGCGAAGCTCGTCGCGTTCCGCCTGCTCTTCCGGTGTCAAGCCCATGGCTTTATTCTTTCTGGAAAGCTCGTTGATGCGAGCAATGATTTTTTCCATGTCTAGTAACGCTCCTCTCGTCATACTGGTCAACATCACATTCTTTACTTTGACATTTTTAATTGCCCATTGTCAAGGCAAGCGCGCCTGACTCCCTCCTTGACGGAGCAGCGCTATGAAAAAACAAAAAAGGCTGAACGCGTTCCCGTTCGGCCTCCTGTTTCATGCGTATCGATTACGCGTTCCTATAATGTAAGAAAGCATTCTAGCTGCTTAAAGGGATGATGAGCGTTTGTCCGGCTTTCAGCTCGCTGGAATCGAGGTTATTGCGCTTCTGCAAATCGAATACGATGCGTCGAATATCGTCGCCTTCGTGGCGGATGCTGCTTGCGATCTCCCAAAGCGTATCGCCAGAGCCAACCGTAATGACTTGTTCGGCCTCGCTTGGTCCGGCGGGACGCTCGCCGTCGGCATGTCCCGTTAATAATGATAATCCCGCAAACAAGAGCACGAAGAGCAACGATGCAGCTGCGATTCTGACAAGTACCCGCTCAACGGAACGATCCTTTCTTGTACGGTCAGCCTTCCGAACTTGAGCAGCATTTCCTTTATAAGCAGTTGAGTATGAAGATATTGTTTGCATCATGATCAGCACCCCAAACGTTTGTTCTATTTTGTGATTTCAGAATAACACGAACATCCGTTTGCAGTCAACCCTTTTTAGAACGTTTGTTCGCACGAAAATACGAACCTATGTTTCTCGAACTTATGTTTGTACGAACTCCGGTTCTGTGCTATAATTTGACACAAATGAATCTTTTGGAGTGATTCCGGTGTCGAAACTTTCTAACCGCCAGCAGGCGATACTCGAATTCATCAAATCGGAAGTTCGGGAGAAGGGCTATCCGCCGTCCGTTCGCGAGATCGGCGAAGCGGTCAGCCTGGCTTCCAGTTCTACCGTACACGGCCATCTGGACCGCTTGGAGAAGAAGGGCCTGATCCGCCGCGACCCGACGAAGCCGCGCGCAATCGAAATTTTGGATGGAGACAACAACGAGCTCCCCTTCCCGCTTGCGATCGCCAAGGTGCCAGTCGTCGGTAAAGTTACCGCCGGCGTTCCGATTACCGCGACGGAGAACATCGAAGAATACTTCCCGCTCCCTGCCGATAAAGTGGGCGACCATAACGTGTTCATTCTGAGCGTTATCGGCGAGAGCATGATCGAAGCAGGCATCCATGACGGCGACTATGTCATCGTCCGCCAGCAGCAGAATGCATCGAACGGCGACATTGTCGTAGCCATGACCGAAGACGACGAAGCGACGGTCAAAACCTTCTATAAAGAAAAGGATCATATCCGTCTGCAGCCTGAGAATTCCACCATGGAACCGATCCGCCTTCGTAACGTCAGCATCCTTGGTAAAGTCATTGGTCTCTTCCGCGACATTCACTAAATTCATCGTAATCGAAGGGGCAGTCACCGCTTAACCAAGCGTCGTGACTGCCCCTTTTTATCTTGCTTCTACTCTTCTTCCACGTACAGTTCTGGCATTAGCCTGTAATCTCTCGGAATAACAAGTTACGGTAAGTAAACTTGCTGCTCGCATAGGCGAAGTCAAGGAATAGCCCCGAGAAACGAATCTGGATGCATTTCAAAGCAGCGGTCGGCACCTTCCGGCGAATGAGAGAGCGAACGCGCGCGGCATGATTCCCATTGATTGCGGCAGCGAGCGCTGCTGCATACGACTTCGATGATGCAAGCGCTCGATAGAACGGAAGAACGGCTCTTGCGATCGCTTGATGTATAGGCGTGGAGAACGTGAACTGCGTGGAACCGGGCGGAATGGTCGTTCCGTTCGTATATTGCAGCACCGGTTCCTCAAATGCGAAGTCGACGAAATACCCGATGCCGTTAACCGAGAAGCTGTTCAGCTTAGCCGTCTTGACGACTGATTTGAACATGGCCAGCAGCGCATCCAAATCGGCCTTCCTGACCGCCTTCGACCAACGCAATGCAAAGGCTCTATCGCCTGCAATCTTCCTGTAGAAAGGGATCATGCTGGCAGCTACTCGGGAGAGTACCGATCCGCTGACCTGAAACGTCTTGGTTTTTGCCTTTGCCTTCCCCGTCACATGAGCCACATCCTTTCAATCATGCCTATGCGGCATTGTATGCATCGGCGGACGCACAAGTGCGGTACGTCAAACCTTCCTATCGCGGTACAATAACGGAGCAGAAAGCAACAACCCGTACAGAACGTAAGCAACCAAGCAGAACGCAAACACACGGCAATAACGCAAAAAAGCCCTTGGCGCTATCGGCGCCAAGGGCTGCTGAATGCTAATACAGCGTCAAATACTGATCGCGTTCCCACTCGTGGATCTGCGTGCGGTACATATCCCACTCGATTTCCTTCAATTCATAGAAGTGAGCCAGCGCGTGATCGCCCAACGCATCGCAGATGACCTGGCTGCGAAGAAGCTCGGTGAGCGCTTCCTTCAGATCGTCCGGCAAGCTAGGAATGCCTTCGTCGATCCGCTCTTCGTCGGTCATGACGTAGATATTGCGGTCCGTAGGAGCCGGAAGCGGCAGCTTGTTGTGGATGCCGTCCAATCCTGCCTTCAGCATGACGGCCAGTGCCAGGTACGGGTTCGCCGCCGGATCCGGGCTGCGCACTTCGATCCGGGTGCTCAGACCGCGGGAAGCCGGAATACGGATCATCGGGCTGCGGTTGCTTGCCGACCAAGCCACGTAGCAAGGTGCCTCGTAACCGGGCACAAGACGCTTGTACGAATTGACCGTTGGATTCGTGATCGCCGCAAATGAACGCGCGTGACGAAGCACGCCGGCCATGTAGTAACGCGCGATTTGGCTGAGGCCAAGCTTGTCGCTCTCGTCGTAGAAAGCATTCACGTTGCCCCGGAACAGCGATTGGTGACAGTGCATGCCGGAGCCGTTTACGCCGAACAGCGGTTTCGGCATGAACGAAGCGTGCAGGCCATGCTGGCGCGCGATCGTTTTGACGACGAGCTTGAACGTTTGAATTTGGTCGGCCGCTTTGATGGCATCCGCGTATTTGAAGTCGATTTCGTGCTGGCCGGGGGCTACTTCGTGGTGAGAAGCTTCGATTTCGAAGCCCATCTCTTCCAGCGTCAGCACGATCTCGCGGCGGCAGTTCTCGCCAAGGTCCATCGGCGCAAGGTCGAAGTATCCGCCTTGGTCGTTCAGCTCCGTGGTCGGATTGCCGTTAGCGTCCGTCTTGAACAAGAAGAACTCCGGCTCCGGACCGACGTTCATCGACGTGAAGCCCAGCTCTTCCGCTTCTTTAAGGACGCGTTTCAGAATGCCGCGCGGGTCGCCGGCGAAAGGCGTTCCGTCCGGCATGTAAACGTCGCATATCAATCGGGCGATGCGATCTTCCGCTACCCACGGGAATACGACCCAAGTATCCAAATCCGGGTAGAGGTACATGTCGGATTCTTCGATCCGCACATAACCTTCGATGGAAGAACCGTCGAACATCATTTTGTTGTCAAGCGCCTTCTCAAGCTGACTGACGGGAATTTCAACGTTCTTGATCGTACCGAGCAAATCGGTAAATTGCAGACGAATGAACCGAACGTTTTGTTCCTGCGTAATGCGTCTGATGTCATCTTTCGTGTAGCTCACGGAATCAGCTCCTCTGGTATTGTGGTTAGATGGGGATAAAGATAACTTGCGGTGTCATTATTTCTTGTTATAGAAACGGGACAGCTGGCCTTGAATGAGCGAGGCCTTGCCCGGTCTCTTCTCAAGAAGCTGCTGTTTCAGCAGCCGGTGGAGCTGCGCGTCCGACAATTCTCGACGCTTCACTTCGGACAGCTCGCTGACGACGGTTGCGTCCTCCGATTCCTTCGTAACCGGATTCATCACTTGTTTGATACCGGCGATGTTGACGCCCTTCTCGATCAAAGATTTGATCTCTAGCAGCCTCTCCACGTCGTTGAACGAGAACAACCGCTGGTTGCCGGAAGTACGGGCAGGAACGATCAATTCATGCTGCTCGTAGTAACGGATCTGCCTGGCGGTCAAGTCGGTCAGCTTCATGACGATGCCGATCGGGAAAAGCGCCATATTTCTGCGTATTTCGTCACCCATATCGCATCAACCTTCCAGTGTCTGATATATGCTTTCATTGTAACGCCATGCCAAAAACGTGTCAAGTTGTGTGAGGTTTAATTACAACCAACTCACGATCGGCTAGCATGGCTAAAGCATTCAGAACACCGTATTTGACATGGGCATACGTAAGCCCGCCTTGCATATAAGCGATATACGGCTCGCGTATCGGAGCATCTGCCGATAATTCCAGGCTGCCGCCCTGCATGAACGTGCCCGCGGCCATAATGACGGGATGCTCGTAACCGGGCATGTCCCACGGCTCGGGCACGACATGGGAATCCACCGCGGAAGCCCGCTGCACGCCCTGCACGAACGCAATGAGCTGCTCGGCGTCTTTGAACCGAATCGCTTGGATCAGATCGGTCCGCGGCGCGTCGAAGCGCGGGTTACTCTCGAAGCCCAGCATTTCGAACATGACCGCGCCGAAGACGCTGCCCTTGAGCGCTTGTCCGACGAGATGCGGCGCAAGAAACAGTCCTTGATACATCGCGCGAAGCGTTCCCAATGTCGCGCCCACTTCGCCGCCGATTCCCGGCGCCGTCAGCCGGTATGCCGTCAACTCCACGGCATGCTTGGTACCGGCGACATAACCGCCTGTCGGCGCGATTCCGCCGCCAGGGTTCTTGATCAGCGAGCCGGCCATCAGATCAACGCCGACCTGCGTCGGCTCCAGCTCTTCCGTAAACTCTCCGTAGCAGTTATCCACGAAGACGTATACGTCCGGCTTCAAAGCTTTTACCCGTTCCGTCATCTCGCCAATCTGCGCGACCGTGTAAGAGGCGCGCCAGTCATAGCCGCGCGAGCGTTGAATGCCGATGACGCGCGTTCGTTCCGTGATTTTGGACGAGACCGTGTCCCAATCGATCGAGCCGTCAGCCAGAGGCGCAACCTCGCAGTATGTAATCCCGAAGTCTTGCAAGGAGCCCTTCCCATCCCCCGGCTTTCCGATCACCTTATGCAGCGTGTCGTATGGACGGCCCGTAATGTACAACAGCTCGTCTCCGGGACGAAGAAGCCCGAACAACGCGCAGCTGATCGTGTGGGTGCCGGATACGAAATGAGGCCGCACGAGCGCGGCTTCCGCTCCCATGACGTCGGCATAGACGAGATCGAGCACTTCTCTGCCCGTATCGTTATAGCCGTACCCGGTCGAGCCGTTAAAATGAAAATCGCTTACCCGATGTTTCTGGAACGCATCGATAACTTTCCATTGATTGCGTTCGGCGATGCCGTCGATGGAACGAAAAACAGGGGCGGCCTGCTCTTCGGCAGCCTCCGCCCGCTTCGTCAAAGCCAACCAGTTGCTTCCTTGCCGTTTCACTGTCCGAGTCTCTCCTCATATTCGCAGCGTGCTTAGGGATTCAGGAGATAGTCCTCCAGCTTATACCCGTGCACCTCGTAATCCTGTTTATTCAGGCGTATCCGTAAGATCAAGTGGTCGCCTTCTACATCTTGTCCCAGCACTTCACCCGTCCGGTAGGCGAGTGCGATCAGATCGCCGCGATCGGCAGGCAGCGCGAACGTCCGCGTAGCGCCTACCAGTTTCTCCTGAACGGCTTCGAGCAGGCGCTGCAGATCATTGCCGTTATACGCGCTGATCGCAAGCGTGCCCGGCCCGTTCGCCGGCAGGAGCTGCGGACCATCCAGCCCGCAGAGATCGATTTTGTTGTAGATCATCAGCTGCGGTTTGTCCGCTGCGCCAAGCTCGCCTAATATCCGCTCGACGACGGCGATTTGCTCCTCCCGCATCACGGAGGATCCATCAATAATGTGAAGAACCAAGTCCGCCTCGCATACCTCTTCCAGCGTCGCCCTGAAGGCGGCGATCAAGTCATGCGGCAGATTCTGGATGAAGCCGACCGTATCCGTAAGGATCACTTCCATGCCGCTCGGCAGCTTCAGATTGCGCGAGGTGGGATCGAGCGTGGCGAACAATTGGTTCTCTATGTACACATCCGCTTGGGTGAGTTCGCGGAGCAGCGTGGATTTCCCGGCATTCGTATAACCGACCAAGGCGACCTGCTGCACGCCGGATTTCCGTCTGCGCTCGCGATGAAGCGTACGATGGCGGACGACCTCCTCCAGCGTATGCTTCAAGTCCGTAATTCGATCGCGGATGTGGCGGCGGTCGGTTTCCAGCTTCGATTCGCCCGGACCTCGCGTCCCGATCCCCCCGCCAAGCCTGGAGAGGTTCTTCCCGTGGCCGGACAGCCGGGGCAGCAAGTAGCTGAGCTGGGCCAGCTCGACCTGAATGATGCCCTCTCTAGTTTTGGCACGCTGCGCGAATATATCCAAAATCAGCTGGGTACGGTCGATGATTTTCATATCCAGCGCTTCCTCGAGGTTACGCACCTGCGCGCCCGACAGCTCCTGATCGAAAATAGCCGTCGTTGCGCCCAGCTCTTCCGCGGCCGCCCGAAGCTCCTCGACTTTCCCTTTGCCGATAAACCACTTGGTATCGATCTTCTCCTTGTTTTGCGTCATCGACGTCAATACTTCCACGCCTGCGGTTTCGGCAAGGTTGACGAGCTCTTGCAGCGAATGCTCCGGATCTCCCGAGCCTCGTTTGATGTTCGGCGTAACCAGACTGACGAGAATCGCCCGGTCCTGCACGTCCGTCTCCGTATCGTAAGTTGTTTGCCGCATTCTGCTTTTACAGCTCCTTCAAGTCACAGCTGTTACTTCTTCCGCTTCAGCTTCCAGTTATTACGTCACCAGTTCAAATCTTCCGAGACTGCTTCCCCGGCTTCAAATTTCTTGCTATCACTTCTCCCACTTCAAGTCCTCCGGCCGCACGGACATCAGTTCCTGCTTCCCCGGCGAACCGGCGGGATATTGACTCATCAAACGGACCGCCTGATGGCGAAACGCCTTCTCGATAATGTTGCGCACGTACCGCGCGTTGCTGAAGGCGAACATCGACATCGTCTTCTCCTGCATCAAATGCTGGCGAAGCTTGAATATCGACTGCGGCATCAGCGTATAGTCCCGTTCCTTTGCCATCAGCTCCGCGATCTGGATCAACTGGTCGACCGAATAATCAGGGAATTCGATTTGAATCGGAAACCGCGACGGCAGGCCGGGATTCGTCATCAAGAAATGCTCGATTTCCAGCGGATACCCTGCCAGGATCAACACGAATTGATTGCGATAGTCCTCCATCGCTTTGACCAGCGTGTCGATCGCCTCTTTGCCGAAGTCCTTCTCCCCGCCGCGCGCGAGGCTGTACGCTTCGTCCACAAAAAGCACGCCGCCGAGCGCTTTGCGTACGAGATCGCGCGTTTTCTGCGCCGTATGGCCGATATACTCCCCGACGAGATCCGCGCGTTCCACTTCGATCATATGTCCCTTGGTCAAGACGCCCATCTTCTGGAACAGCTTCGCGACAATGCGGGCGATCGTCGTCTTGCCCGTACCGGGATTGCCCGTAAATATCATATGGTACACATGCGAGCCGCCCGATAAACCGGCATCCGAACGCATCCGGCTGATTTGGAGCAGCGCAAAAATTTCATAGACCAGCTGCTTCACGTTCTCGAGCCCGACCATCGGATCCAGATCGCGCTGAATATCGTGGAACGGATCTCCCGGGGTGAGCGGCCTTGCCGCCTGAACCATCTCGGCCTCCAGCTGAGGAGGGGAACTGCTCGCGATCGCATAAGGCTCGCTGGTGCGAAGGACTACATTGATTTGGCGGGCCGGCCGGCCGCTGCCGCTTCCGCCCGAATTTACGACTCGATCGTCCATATCTGCATCATCACCTATCCTTCAATGGATCACCTGCCAGACGCGCATAATCCATTGTATTCTATCGATGACAGCCATATTAACAGATTTTAGTCGCGCTTCGCGGGGATTCAGAACGGGTCGGGAAGCCGCAATCCGAGCCGCATAAACTGCTCGTCCAGCTTCCATTTGGTGAATGCGAGTATTTCGCGCGTGTAAGTAAACGCCATCGGCAGAACCTTCGATTTGTATCCGACCGCGGCCGTATCCGCCGGATAATCCAAATAATCCGCGATATCCTTGGCACGGGACGCATGGAAGGCATGCGTCACGATCAACAGCTTGCTCCAGCCCCGTTTGGCGGCGAGCGGCTTGCTGAAGAGCAGATTCTCGTAGGTGCTCCTGGCCTTATTCTCGAGCACCATGTCGGAAGCCGGCACGCCATGGGCCGCCAAATAGTTGCGCATGCCCTCCGCCTCGGTCAGCTTCGATCCGTTGCGATCGAGTCCGCCGGTCAGAATCAAATGCTTCACCTTGCCCTGCTTGTACAAAGCCAAGCCGCTGTCAAGCCGTTCCCGCAAGCCGGGGCTTGGCTGATCGGCCCATAACGCCGCGCCTAAGACGATGGCCGCATCCGCTTTCGGAACCGTCTTCGGCGGCTCGTAGCCCATAATGAGCCATAATAGGTATGCGCACCAAAGCACGCCCAAGGCAGCGGCCCAAACGCAGATTCGCAGAAGCAGGAAGACCGGACGGAATCGTCTGCGGGAGCTGCGTTTTGGGCGTTTGGGCGAGCGCTTCGGAGGAGCTGCAGGCGTCACGATTCGCTGAGTTCCCCGCTCTGGGCAAGCGTCTTGCGATGCTTCAAACTGAGCGTGAAGTAGCGAAACCGTCCATTTCGTATCGTGGAGAGCAATCTCCCCGCCGTCTTGCGCGCCAATGCGGCATCCTTGTTCGTTACGGCTCCCTGCATGACGGCTTCCTCAAGTTCATCCTCGTCAAGCAGGAAGACCTCCCCGCTCGGCAGCACGACGACGTCGAGGTACAAATCGTCAAACCACGGAACCTGCTGGTCGGTCAGTCCTTGCGTCTTGCAAATATCGATATACCATTGAACGACGCGGTTCTTATCGTCGAACATCGTCGTTACGACGAAATGTTCGCCCCGGGGGAAATGCTGCATCCATAAATAACCTCGATCGGCCAGGCATAGCTTGCGCCCGTTGTATTCTTTCCACAATGGTTCACGCAATTCATGAATCCGATAGAAGGTCACCAATCCTTTAAACTCATCCCCGTCCATGGTCAAGCACGTATAGCTTCTACGCAGAATGCGGCGCCAATTGGCTCGGTCAGAAAATTTTCGCTTCATACGGAACGACCTTTCCGTTAGGATCTCGCTTCAATTGCTGCGCGGAAATGGATACAGACAGCAGGGTAGAATTCCCTCATTAAAAAAAGATTACCACAATCGAGCGGCCATCTCCAGCGACCCCCGAAAATAAACCAAGCCCCGCTTTGTCCCAGGACAAGGCGGCACGGCATTCTCGTTCTTCAACGGCGCACCGAGCGCCATTCCAGTGTTATGCGACGCAGCACAGGACGAATGCAACGTATTGAACTTGATTGCTCCATGCAGAGACAAAAAGAGAACGGCATCCAGCCGTTCTCCTCGTAAGACAACCTTATTTCTCTTCGATCGCAATGGTATTAATGACAACGTCCTCCGTCGGCACGCTCGCTTCTCTCCCGCTGGCATCCATCTCGACCGGCGTTGCAGCGATCGCCTTCACGACGTCCATGCCCGCGGTTACCTTTCCGAAGATCGTATAGTCGGGGGTATTGTTCAAACCCGCGGCATCCGCACCGGAGCAGATGAAGAATTGGCTGCCGCCGGAGTTCGGAGCGCTCGTCTTCGCCATCGCGAGGACGCCTTCCTCGTACTTATACTTGGAATCCAGTTCGTCCGGGATCGTATACCCCGGGCCGCCGCCTCCCGTGCCAGTCGGGTCTCCGCCTTGAATCATGAAGGATTGAATGATCCGGTGGAACTTCACGCCGTCATAAAACTTCTCCTTCGATAAAAACACGAAATTGTTGACCGTTTCCGGGCGATCCTTCGCGTACAGCTCTACCGTAAAGTCGCCTTTGTTCGTCTTGAACACCGCGCTGTACGATTTGGACGTGTCGATGGCCATCTTCGGCTTCTCGGACCATTGCTTCGACGTGCCTGCTTCGCCGTCGGCGTCGTTCTCGCTGTTCGTGCCGCCGCTTGCCGAAGTTTCCGTCTGCGTGTTCGTGCTGCCTTGATTCTGGGCCGCATTTTCTGGTTTGGTTCCGCATGCCGATGCTACGAGCAGCATGGCGGACAGGACAACGGTGAGCGCCGTCCGGTTCTTCATATTCATCTTCGATTAACCTCCGCAGTCTTGATTAGCCGTTTAATTCGTGAAAGGCGTTATGGCGTATCTAGATTCGCCGCGCCGTCGTCCGTTTTCATGCCGGTTCCCTTAGGCGCCAGTTTCTTGCCGTTTGCAGGATTCGCGCCGTCCCCGGCGGCGTTATTACTGCCGCCGTCTGTTCCGGTTCCGGTGCCTGTACCGGTTCCGGTACCTGTGCCGGTTCCGGTATTCGTCCCGTCGCCGCTGCCTGTTCCTGGATCCGTTCCGGCGCCGGCGCCGGTGCTATCGTTCCCGGTGCCGCCATTACCTCCCGGCTGTCCCGTATTCCCGCCGCCGTTACCCGGCGTTTGACCGCCATCGCCCGGCGTCTGACCGCCGTTATTGCCGCCTTGATCCGGAGGCGTATTCCCATTCCCGGGGCCTTCGGTGCCGTTGCCCGGCGTATTCCCATCGCCGCCGTTGTCGCCTCCGGCGTTATTGCCTCCACCGTTATTGCCGCCGTTCCCGTCTTCGCCGTCATTGCCGTTGCCCGGCTGATTATTGCCCGGATCCGTCGGAGGCGGCGTGATCTCGGCTTCCGGAATATCCACTTTCACGGTTGCCGACGGCGTACCTTCCATGTCTTTCGCCGGATCATAGGCTACTACATAATACTCGTAGCTCATGCCTGGCGCAAC
This sequence comes from Paenibacillus sacheonensis, assembly GCF_009909195.1. Lineage (GTDB taxonomy): Bacteria > Bacillota > Bacilli > Paenibacillales > Paenibacillaceae > Paenibacillus_Z > Paenibacillus_Z sacheonensis. The sequence continues at coordinate 112,950 of NZ_JAAAMU010000002.1, read as the reverse complement.
GTTCAGATCATCAACTCCAGTCGCCGTCAGCGAATCCATGTTCTTAGAGAACTCTGTCTCGCCGATGGCTTTGCGGAATATGCGATATTGAATCCCTTCGCCATCAACCGGCGACCAGGCGAGCTGTACGGCCGCTTTCTGATCGTTATAGACGGCGCTGAAGTTCGCGATGCCGACTGGAGGCTTCTCTTCATGTTCTTCGTCGGCCGGTTTCGTGAAGCTGCCTTTCGGAACGCCTTCCATCGCTTCCTTCATGACTTTCCCGAACATGGCAGCCGACTGCTCGCTGCTCTTCTTGATCATATGATTCTTATCGGTACGATCATAGCCCATCCAGACGACCGCTGTCCATTCAGGCGTATAGCCCGCAAACCAGGCATCCCGGTTATATCCGTTGCTAAGACCCGGAATCCCGTTTTGAGTCGTGCCCGTTTTGCCGGCAACCGGACGGTCGATGCGCGCATTGACGCCGGTACCGCCCCGCTCTAATACGCCTTGCAAAATATCGGTCATGTAGCGGGCCGTGGACGATTTCATGACTTGCTTGGAGTCCGGCGCCCGATACGTATAGACCGGTTCGTCTTCGCTGTCCGTGATCTTGATCAGCGCATGCTGATCGACGGTCTTGCCGTCGTTGGCGAATGCGCTGTATGCGGCCGACATCTGGTAAGGCGTCACCCCGTACGTCAAACCGCCCAGGCCGATCGCCAAGTTGCGGTCCTTCGAGCTGTCCAGCTTAAAGCCGAGGTCCTTGGCAAAATTCAAGCCCGCCTTGACGCCGATTTCGTTCAGCAGCCAAACCGCCGACGCATTCCGCGATTCTTTGATCGATTGCTGCATGCTGATGTTACCGACGTACTTCACTTTGTTGGAGTCGGACGGACAATACGATCCGTAACATTTCTTCACGTCCTGAAGCGTCGACCACGGGAACCAATCTCCCGACTCGAGCGCGGGCCCGTAAACCGTAATCGGCTTGAACGACGAGCCCGGCTGCCGAGGAACGTTCACGCGGTTCAGCCCTTTATTGACGTAATCGCGCCCGCCGACCATTCCTTGGATCTCGCCGGTGCGGTGATCCACGATAATCATCGCGGCCTGTTCCTGCTGCTCGTCGACGCTCTTCTCGAAGTTGCTGTCGTCCTCGAACTCTTTCTCCATCGCGAGCTGCGCCTTCGTGTTCAACGTGGTGTAGATATTATAGCCGGAGCTTCGAAGCTCTTCCTCGGTCAACCCGCTGACCTTCTCCGCCTCGTCGATGGCATAATCGACGAACGCTTGATACGTCTCCGTGTCTTTCGAATGCTGGACGGGCTTGTAATCGACGGCTTTGGCTTGATCCATCTCTTCCTTCGTGATGTACTTCTGATCGTACATCAGCTGCAGGACGACGGCCCGGCGCTCCTTCGATTTATCCGCATGATTGATCGGATTGTACGTCGCGGGCGCTTTCGGGATGGCCGCCAGCGTCGCGATCTGCCATAGCTTCAAATCTTTCAGATCGGTATTAAAGTAATAATCCGCCGCCGCTTTCACGCCCCATGCGCCTTTGCCGAAGTAAATCCGGTTCAGGTACATCGTGATGATCTCGTCCTTGGTCATCTTGTGCTCGATCGCTACGGCGATGGAGGCTTCCGTCGCTTTGCGGAAGAACGTTTTGTCCTGCGTCAGGAACAAGTTCTTCGCGAGCTGCTGCGTGATCGTACTGCCGCCTTCAACGGCGCTGCGCGCCACGACGTCCTTCACGACCGCGCGCCCGATGGAATAGAGATCGATGCCGAAATGCTTCTCGAAGCGTTGATCCTCCGTCGCGATGACGGCATCCCGCATCAGTTGGGGCATGTCGGCGTATTCCACGTTCTCGCGGTTCGCGCCCAGCTTCGTTACTTCCTTGCCCGAACCGTCGTAAATCGTGGACGCTTCCGGCAGAATCAATTTATCCTGATTGTCGGCGAGAATCCGTTCGCCGTTCAAAATGATGAGCATATATCCGATGATGCCGCATACGATCGCGATAGCCGCACCGAAAAACAGCCATACGGTGAGCTTGCGTTTATTGCGTTTCTTCTTCGTCTTGCCTTTCTTCTCGTTCTTGCCGTTCTTCATGCTGCGTGGTCCTTCTGCCATGAGCCAGGGTCCCCTCCAATTCGAATCGCGAGTCAGCCTCTTCTCTCTATTTATACCCTATATGTGTAAACGGCAACGGATGGAATGAAACAGGTCGTCCCCGCCCAAAAAAGCGGCTGCGGCCGCGCTTCCCCGGGGTTGTGCAAGCACCCCTCCTGCCAATCGGCGAGCGCGTGCGCGGCGCACCAAACCGCCCGTCAATAGAAAAGCAGCCCCGCACGTCGCAAGGCTGCTTTTTCGTGCCGATATCCAATTAAACGAAACATGCTTCAAAAAGGTTTCAAAACATGCTTGTCGGTTGGTTACGCTTCGTTGTCTTGAACCTGCATGAGCGATACGTTGCGCTGCGGGGTAAACGTCGAGATGGCATGCTTGTACACCATTTGCTGGCGGCCTTCGCTGTCGATAACGATCGTAAAGTTGTCGAATGCTTTGATGACACCGCGGATTTGGAAACCGTTCGTCAGATACACGGTTACCGGCACGCTGTCTTTGCGAAGTTGGTTCAGAAACGTATCCTGAATGTTGATAGATTTGTTCATTGCGCGTTACCCCCATCGTCAAAAGGTTGGTTAAAAGTATATTCGAGTTCCAGCCTAAACTTTCCTGCTATTATAGCATGAATCGCTTGCAAATTCTCGTTAAAATTTTCACAGGCGTCGATCCAATGGATATCCGGCATATGCCGAAACCAGGACAGCTGCCGCTTGGCAAACCGCCTCGTATCGCGCTTCAGCAGCTCGACCGCTTCTTCAAGCGTAAGATGTCCCTGCAAATAAAGCACGATCTCCTTATAGCCCAAACCATGCATGGAGACGGCGTCAGCGGGTACGCCTCGGTCCAGCAAGCCCTGAACTTCCTCGATCAAGCCTTCCGCAATCATGGCCTCGACACGCTCGTTGATGCGGGCATACAGAACAGCGCGGTCCATCGTCAGCCCGACCATACACAGTTCGTAAGGCGATGTCTTTTTCTGTCCTTGCTGCTGCTCCGTAAATGTCGTGCCCGTTAAATGAAACACTTCCATTGCCCGGATCACCCGGCGCTGGTCGTTGGGATGCAGTCGTTCCGCGGCTTCCGGATCGACGGCCCTCAGCTTGTCGTGGAGCGCATCGGCGCCGTTATCGAGCGCAAAGCGGCTCATCTCCTCGCGAAAGGCATCGTCGGAACCCACCTCGGCGAAATCATAGCCGTAAGCGACGGATTCTACGTAGAGGCCCGTGCCGCCTACGATGAACGGCAGCTTGCCGCGGCTAAGAATGTCCGGGATAAGCGCGGCGCAGCGCTCCTGGAATTCCGCGACCGAGAACGGATGCGTAGGATCGCATATGTCGATCAAGTGGTGGGGAATGCCCTCCCGTTCTTCCGGCTTGATCTTGGCTGTGCCGATGTCCATGCCGGCGTAAACCTGGATGGAGTCACCGGAAATAATTTCGGCGTTCCACGCCTTGGCGATGTCCAGACTCATGCGCGTCTTGCCGACTGCCGTCGGCCCGATCAGCACGAGCAGCTTCGGTCTCGCATTCGCTTGCTCTTGGGAGGCTGGGCTCATGATGGAATAATCACTCCGTATGCGATTTTGTTGCGATGGCGCTTCTCGAAGCCGAGACGCTCGAATTCCCCGCTGTCTCCGTGCTCCTTCAATACGACGCATTTGCGCGCGACGCGCAGTGCCTGCTTGACGGATTCTTCGCTGAGCGCCGCGCCGTTGGCCAGTCCCCTGAGAGGCGCCAGGGCGGAAGAATCGTGCAGCGGATGGCGGAACATCGGGTCGAAATAGACGATGTCCGCGCTCTTGTCCGCCTGCTGCTTCAAGTACGACAGATGGTCGATGCAGCGCATCCCGATGCGGCGAAGCGCGTCGTTGACGTCCTCGTGCCCCGTCCGATACGACCGGAGTCCTTCTCGCACGACCGTGTACAATACGCGCTCGCTCTCGAGCGCCGTCACTTTGCCAGACGCTCCTACTCCGTAAGAGAACACGATCGAATCCGATCCCAGGCCGGCCGTACAGTCGATAACGGAATCGCCCGGGAGGCAGCCGGTCAGCGCGATCAACGGGTCCCGTTCACCCTTGCGCATCCGCTTGACGCGGACGTACGCCATGCTGGGATGAAAATACAACGGTTCCTTCGAATCCTCATAATAGCGCAGTCCGCGGTCGTCTGCAACAAGGAGGACCGGGTCTTCGTATTTGCGTCCCAGCAGCTGCAGCGAATCCTGCTTGCGAGGCACGAAGCGTCCTTCCAGCTCGGCTGCGATCGCTTGCGCGTAGGCAGTTTGCTCCGGCGTCGGCTTCTGAGCCGTCGTCACGATCATGACATCACCCGCTTGAACATTTTCTCCAGCTGGTAAGTGGTCATGTGCACGACGATCGGCCGTCCGTGCGGGCATGTATACGGCATCGCGCACGCGGCCAGCCGCCGGAGCAGCCCTTCCCCTTCTTCGCGCGTCAGGCGGTCATTCGCTTTGATCGACGCTTTGCACGCGCACATGATCGCCGACTTCTCCCGCAGCTTGCCGACATCGACGGCGCCCCGCTCTTGCAGCAGCCAATCCGTCATCTCGCCGATGACATCGCCTTCTTGACCCGCCGGAAGCCATTCGGGATAGGAACGCACAAGGAACGTGTTGGCGCCGAACGGCTCCAGCTCTACGCCCGCTTCCTGCAGCAAATGCAGCTTTCCGCGCAGGGCCCCCGCCTCGGCTGCCGTAAATTCAAGCGTGAGCGGCACGAGCAGCTGCTGGCTCGCCTGCTCAGGCCGGCCGAATTTGGCCAGGAAATACTCGTAATGGATCCGTTCATGCGCGGCATGCTGATCGATAAGGAAGAGACCTTCTTCGTTCTGCGCCACGATATAGGTACCGTGAAGCTGTCCGATCCAGTACAGCTCGGGGAATGCGGGGTGCGCAGCTGCGGATGGCTCGGCTTCGGATACGGACTCGTATGAAGCAGCAGGCGAAGCAACGGCCGCCCCCTGATCATTGAATCGCGTGCGGTCTATACTACGCGCCGGGTCATCCATGTCGGTCGCATCCCTCCGTTCAGCAGAACTTGACGGTCGCGCGATTTCGGCGGAATGGCCAGTAGCGGTTGCCGCATCAGATGCCGCATCGAACGCCGCATCGGAAGCAGCGTAGCCGCTTCCCGCTGCCGGCGATTCCTGCGCGCGCCATGGATCGCGCTGCGCGGCCGGCGGCGAATATAACCGTTCCGTCGCATCGCGGGGAATCGACGGCTTCGTCTTCTCGCTGCCTGCCCAAGGCGCTTGCGATGACCCTCGCGCCGGTGCAGGCGCCCACGGCTTGTCGGCGGCCCGGATGCCGAACGACTGCTCCGCCTTCTCCAGCGCGGCTGCAACTTCGAGGGGCGATATAGCCTGGGCGGAAGCCGGACGTGCAGCTGAAGGAGCTTTACCCGCTGCTGGGCTGCCCGTCATGGATTGCCCGGCACTGGACGGCCCGGTTGCCGGGCGGCTCGGATCCGATGATCCTAGAACGGTTTGATCGTCTCTCGGCGGCACCGGCGGCGTCATTGAAGCACCGTAGGCGGAAGCTTCCGGTTCCGGCTGATGGAACGAGATGCGATCCTGAATAAAAGCCGGCTTCGAGCGTTCGGCAGGCGCCGCCGGCCCCGGAATATGCCGCTGCTTGCCGAGCGCGCGCCTGATCGCATCCTCGATGAATTCCCGCAGCTCCGCTTCCTTGCTGAAACGGACTTCCATTTTGGAAGGATGCACGTTCACGTCCAGCAGGGACGGATGCATGCCGAGCTCCAGCACCGCTAGCGGAAACCGGTTGATCGGCAGCAGCGTGTGATACGCCTGCATCATCGCCTGATTCAGGACGAAGCTCCTGATATAACGGCCGTTCACGACAATCGTGATGCCGTTGCGATTGGAACGCGTCTGCTCCGGCTTCGATATAATGCCGCGCAGCTCGTAATCGGGATGTTCCCCTTCTACGGGCAGCATCGCTTTCGCCGTAGCGGTTCCGTAGATGGCGGCGAACGTCTGCAGCCTGTCGCCGCTGCCGAGCGTGCGCAGCAGCGTGCTGCCGTTGTGCTTGAGCGTAAAGGCGATGCCGGGATGCGCCAAGGCAAGCCGGTTCACGTAATCGGCGATATGGCCCAGTTCCGTCTGGATCGTCTTCATGTATTTCAGTCGCGCGGGCGTATTGTAAAACAACTCCCGAACGCTGATGTCCGTTCCCTGCGGCGCGTTCGTCTCTTCGTTGGCGATGATCGTGCCGCCTTCAATCACGAGCTTGCGGCCGAGTCCGCTGCCGTCCGGGGCGGACAGGCATTCCACCTTGGCAACCGCCGCGATACTCGGCAGCGCTTCGCCGCGGAATCCGAGGCTGGCGATGCGGAACAAATCTTTGCTGGACGAGATTTTGCTCGTTGCATGGCGGTAAAACGCCGTATGGATGTCGTCGCCTTCGATGCCGGAGCCGTTATCCGTCACGCGGATCAGCGTCAGACCGCCTTCCTCGATGACGATGTCGATCGCGGAGCTGCCGGCGTCGACGGCATTCTCGACCAGCTCCTTCACGACGGAGGATGGCCGTTCCACGACCTCGCCCGCAGCGATTTGGTTGGCCAGCTGCTCGTCCAATATGCGGATTTTGCTCATGTTGCCGAACCTCCTTTTTTTACAATCCATGGATTATGTGAACACCTGCGCGGGTAGCAGCGTGCTTATTTCTCTTCGCTCAGCTTCAGCTTCATGTCATTGATCCATTGCATGGCCTGCATCGGAGTCAAGTTGAACAGATCAAGCTTGCGAAGCTGCTCGGCCAGTTGTTCGGCGCGCGGAGAAGCTTTGCGCAATTTGCCCGATTCCGAAGCCGCGGCGACGGGTGCAGGCTCCTCGAATATCGACAGCTGCACGAATTCGGATGCAGTCGCTGCAGCAGCTGAAGGCGAGGCAGGTTCCCCTGTAAGTCCGGCACCCGTCGCAGGTGAACCGGCTGCAGGCGCTTCCGCGGCTGGAGCGGCATAGACAGCCGACTTCTCGGCGGCGGCATAAGCTGTTCCAAATCGGATACCCTCGCTTGCATGCTTCGCCGCGGACGCGGATGCCGCTCCCTGCGCATCTTTCCCTGCCGAACTCGGGGCAAAAGGAAGCTCCGAGGCAGCGGCAGCCGCTTCATGACGGGCGTGCACTTCCAATAGCGAGTACGCGCGGCCGATGATGCTGCTCGGAAGTCCGGCCAGCTGCGCGCAATAGATGCCGTAGCTGCTGCCGGCAGCTCCCGGCACGAGCTTGCGGAGGAACGTGACGTTATCTCCGGTCTCTTGAACGGCCATGCAGGCGTTCGCCAGATGCGGGAGCGAATCGCCCAGATGGGCCAGCTCATGGAAATGCGTCGATACGAGCGCCTTGCAGCCCACCTCGTGATGGACGAACTCGATGACCGCCTGCGCGATTGCCATGCCTTCGCCCGTCGACGTGCCACGGCCAAGTTCGTCAATGATGACGAGGCTCTGCGCGGTCGCCTTCTCCGTCATGATCTGAATGTCTTTCATCTCCACCATGAACGTGCTTTGGCCGCCGATGAGATCGTCCGCGGCGCCGATGCGCGTAAAGATGCGGTCGATGAGCGGCACCTCCGCCTGCTTGGCCGGCACGAAGCAGCCGATCTGCGCCATGATGCTGATGAGGGCCACCTGGCGCATATAGGTACTCTTACCCGCCATGTTCGGTCCGGTGATGAGCAGCATCGACGAATCGGCCTTCTCGAGCTTCGTCTCGTTCGCGATGAACGCCGACCCCTCCATGACCGCCTCCACGACGGGATGACGGCCTTCCGCGACGACGAAGTCATAGCTCTCCGTCACGTTCGGCTTCACGTAGCGCTGCTCGCCGCTGACCGTCGCGAGAGATTGATAGACGTCCAGCGCGGCGATGACTTCGGCCAGCTTCTGCAGGCGATGCAGATGCGCGGTCAGATGGTCGCGGAGCTCGATGAAAATGCCGTACTCCAGGTCGACCATCTTCTCCTCGGCCTCGAGAATAAGCGCCTCTTTCTCCTTCAGCTCCGGCGTGACGTAGCGTTCCGCGTTCGTCAGCGTCTGCTTCCGTTCGTACCGTCCTTCCGGCAGGCTGCCGATGTTCGCCTTGGACACTTCCAAGTAGTAACCGAACACTTTGTTGTAGCCGATCTTGAGCGACTTGATGCCGGTCGCTTCCCTTTCCCTGCGCTCCAGCTCCGCGAGCCATTTCTTCCCGTTCACGCTGGCTTCGCGCAGCTCGTCCAGGTGACCATCGTAGCCCGTGCGGATGAGTCCGCCGTCGCGAACGGATACCGGCGGCTCGTCCACGATGACCGTCTCGATCATCGCCGCCAGGTCCGCGCAGCCGTCCACGCCGGCGACCAGCTTGCGGAGCGTGGACGAATCCGATTCCGCGCACAACGCCGTGAGCGCCGGCACATGCTGCAGCGACGTCTTGAGCGCGTTAAGATCCCGACCGTTCGCGCTTCCGTAAGCGACTCGGCCGACAAGCCGCTCCAAGTCATAGATTTCGTTCAGCTCCCGCCGTAGCTCGTCCCTGAGAATGAAGCTGAGGTACAGCTTCTCTACCGCCTCGAGCCGTTCGTCGATCATCGTCTTCGACAGCAGCGGCTTGTCGATCCATCTGCGCAGCAGTCGCGCGCCCATCGATGTCCGCGTCCGGTCGAGCAGCCAGAGCAGCGTGCCCTTCTTGCTGCGGTCCCGCACCGTTTCCGTCAATTCCAGGTTGCGGCGCGTGAACGGATCCAGCACCATGAATTGATTCGGCTCGTAGACCGAAATTCGGCGCACATGGCCGAGCGAACGCTTCTGCGTCTCGTCCAGATAGCCCGTAAGCAGGCTGACCGCCCGATGCCGCGCCGGCGCCAGCGCGGCCAGCTCCAATTGGCCGAACTGCTGCCGGAGCATCTCCTCCGCCATCGGTACGCGGTCCGTGAACAGAACGGGACGATTCCAGCCCGCCGAAGTTTCGCGCAGCAGCCCAAGAACGGAAGCGTCGCCGACGATTTCCGCCGGATGATAGACGTTGATCTCATCGGCCAGCGACTCGGCAGCCGCCGCGAAGGAAGTGACGTACAGCTCGCCCGTCGTCAGATCGCAGGCAGCCACGCCGTAGACGCCTTCGAGCTCCGATACAGACACGATGAAATTGTTCGCCTTCTCGGCTAGCGACTTCGACTCCATGACGGTGCCCGGCGTCACGACGCGTATGATTTCGCGCCGGACGACGCCTTTGGCCGCCGAAGGATCCTCTACCTGCTCGCAGATCGCAACCTTGAAGCCTTTCTCGATCAGCCTTGCGACGTAGCCTTCTGCCGCATGATAGGGCACGCCGCACATCGGAATCTTCTTCTCTCCGCCGCCCTCGCGTCCGGTCAGCGTAATCTCCAGCTCGCGCGACGCATGGATCGCGTCATCGAAAAACATTTCATAAAAGTCGCCCAGGCGGAAGAAGAGGATCGCGTCACGCGCGCCCTCCTTGATCGCCAAATATTGTTGAATCATCGGGGTATAAGCAGACATGCGGCCCCTCCTATGGTTAATGATCGTGCGTTAAACACCAGAGCTCCATTATAGCAGAAAAGCGCCCCCTCATGGAGCGCTTCGGCCATTCTATGGATGGAACGATAAACTTCTAGATGAACATAGGGATAAACATGACGATAGACCGATCTAGGCGTCTACCCGCCACTTGGCACGGAAATCGCCGGCTGCATCCCAGATCCGTCCCTCCCTGACCGCCCGCAGAAGCGGTTCGATCCACCGGGCAAGTTCCGCATAGGAAGGCACGGCCGCCATTGACGCTGCCAACGGTTCCAAACACCCGGCAAGCGTCTCTCGGTCTCCCATGTAATACGCCTCGATATATCGCTCTTCCTCCGAAGGCAAATACCCGAGCGCCTCGCTCTCGCGCGCGCAGAGCAGCGCCAGCGCGAAAGCCGCTTTCGCGGCCAGCGGCGACGCCAGCCAGCTCGGCAGCGTCCGGTATTCGAAGCCTCCGTGCGGCTGCAGGCGAAAATCGCCGAGCGCGCCGTAGCGAGGGCGCCTTGCCCGCTCGGACGGCGACTCGATCATCGCGAGCGGGAACGCCACGTAGCTGTCCAACTGCCTCAGCAGCCGGCCGGTCAGCGGCACCCCGCTTAAGTGAATGTGGCCGCCGAGCGCGAAGCCCGCGGCCGGCATTCCGCCCGCCGCCCAGCGAAGCGGCGGCTGGTCGGGAATCCGGCGCGCCGCATCCCGCAGCAGCCGGCGCAGATTCCGCGCCAAGCCGTCCGGCGTCGGCGAAGGCGCCGGACGCAGCTCCGCGATCGGATGCTTGACCGCGCCGCCGACCAGGACCGCGTCGCAGCCGGCTCCGTGCCCGTCTGCCAAATAGCGCGCGGCGGATACGATGCGGCCGTTCTGCGCGAGCAGCACGAACTCGGGGTCGGCGCCGAGCAAAATACCCGGAGCCGACCCCGCGTTTCTTGCAAGCTCGGCTGCATGCAGCTCCGCCGCCAGCGCAGCCGCCGCTTGCCGCCAAATACCGGCGCGGTACGCGGTCGATGACGGGAGCCGGACGGCCGCGACGAAGCACTTCCCGCTCCCGTCGTCCGCGATCTCGACGATGCCGTTATCGAGGCCGCAGGCATGCAAGGCTCGCGCAGCCAATCGCACGATCGGCCTGTAGCGCGCGTCTTCTTCCGGCATTGCCGCCGCTCGTTCGGCAGTTCCTCCGGCTGCATCCGGAGCTCGTCCCCCGGCCAGCAGCTTCTCCACCGCAAGGGGCAGCAAATGAAACATCGAGACGTCGAATCGGCGAATCGCCTTCCGTTCCGGCGCAAGCACGGCAGCGCCGGATCGGCGCAGCCGGCGATCGATTTGGTCCCGCGTCCAAGCGCTGAACGCCGCGGCGCCCCCGTTCAAGACCAGAACGCGGCCGCCGCAAGCGCTGCTATCGACTCGTCCCAGTGAAGATTCCCCGGCTATGATGACGGCATCTCCGTCAGCCGGACCGGCGCCTGCGTCTCCCGGCTTGACTCCGCCGGCGCTCAGCCGGCACGCTTTTCCATCCCACAGCCACACGCTGCCCGCCACAAGCCAACCCTCCGTCCCCCGTTCGATTTCCCGGCCTCTTCCGCATGCGCATATTTTTGGAAAAAAAAGAGGGCTCTCGCCCTCGAATCTTTCCCTGCTTGCGCATACGATACATCAGACCTGTAACCCGCGAAAATTACAGTTCGTCGTCGAGCAGCTCCGGATCCAAATCCTCGAAGTCGCCGTCGTCTCCGTACTCGTAATCTTTCCCGTCTTCGGAGCCGCCAGGCAGCGTCGCTACCCAGATTTTCGTCTCGGCTACCAGTTCCACCGCGAATTCGCGCTCCACGCGAAGGACGACGCCGGAACCGCTGGACGAAATGTTGGCCTCGATACAATTTGGCTCTTGCGTCGACTCCGCAGACACTTCCTCGGTCGAAGCCCGGTGCTTCGGATCCAGATAGGAAAGCGGCACATGCTCAACGTAAGACAGCGTTTCTTTTGCTACGTCGGTTTGGGAGTTTTTGTTGTAAGAATACCAAATGTTGATATCGTAAGTACCGATAACCTCGATCCCGTCTCCGGAACGGACCGCCTCGTATTGATGATTGATAATCCACGCGCCCAGTATGCTAGTGGGATGATGAGGCGGCGTTACGTTGTGGGTTACTGTGGAAAATTTACGTCCTTTCCCGCAGACAGCTTTGGTAATTATTTCTCTAGCCTTAAGCTGTTTATCTGCATAAGCCATCGATCTAACCTCCTCCATACAATCATTCAATTAAAGTGTATGCAGGACATTCGTCTAGGGTGACTATTTCTTTTTGACCTGTACAAATTTTATAGACGCTTTGGAAGAAACGGCTTTTGCCCGCTTCCCCTATCGTCTATTCGCTCGTATCGGCCTTGACGATTCCGCGTTCGGAGGCAGTCTTCAGGCTGTCTTTTTGCTTTTTGAGCCGTTTGGCGATCGCCAGATACCGCTTCAGCTCCAGCAGCAGATGCAGCAAAGCGGCTCTCATCTCGAACTCGTCGCGGGTCGCCGGAAGCGGCATCGCCCGAAAACGCCCTTCCAGCGTCTTGATCCGTTCTTCCACGCCGCCTTCGTACACCTCCGACTTTACGTCGCCGGATAGATGATCGAACAGCTCGGCGGTCAATTCGCCCTGAGGCAGCTTCTCGTAGACGAAGGCGAGCTGACCCAGCATAGTCCCGATCGCTTCCAGCTGCTGCTGCCGCATATCGAAATAGCGGGACCAGTAGCGGCGATAGTCGTTCCCATGCTGCCAAATCCGGTTCTCCCGGCTGATCTCCGCGCGGCGGATGCCTTCTTCGATCGCGCGGCCCGCGAAGAGCAGCTCCTCGCCGCCCCAGACGAAGGACGGATCGCGAAGCGTTCTTGCGAGCGTGCGGAAAATGATGGCGAAATTCTCTTCCGTCTTATGCCGGAGCTCTACCAATATATGCTGATCCTTCGGCATGTAGATCAAATTAATGAGGGTCGCCCAGCCCAGCCCCGTAAGCAGCAGCATGACCTCATTGCCGATGAGCGAAAGCGTCACTTCTTCCCGGGCGTAGACATGGAAGACGATGACGGAGCTCGTAGCGATGCCGTCCTTCAAGCCGGCGCGGGAGAGAATCGGAAACGCGAGCAAGATGAAAATGGAAATCGTCCAGAGATGAAAGCCGAATGTCATGAACAGGACCGAAGCGAAGAAGAGGCCGATCACCGAAGCCATGAACCGCGTGAACGCGCTCTTCAGCCCCCGCAGCCGAGTCACCTCGACGCCGAGGATCGCGAGCAGTCCGGCCGACAGCGCCGGATTCAGTCCCAGATAATATGCGGTATACAGCGCTCCCAGCGCGGCAATCGCGGTCTTGATTACTCGAATTCCCAACATGCAGCGCTCTCCTTAACAGATGCGGATGATAAATGGACGAAGGACGCCAGCCGTCGAATGAAAAGCGCGGAATTTCGCCTCATTAGAAAGGGGAAGATGCCGCGGGCTCCCGCCTCTTGTAATAGAAAGGATACATGCGGAATCCTCCGCCCGCTCATCGATCGAAAAAGCCGCGAGCATTCCGCTCCGGCTTTGGCTTGTTCTTCTATGGTACCCTTCACGCTTGGGACGAGTCAACCGCTTTGACCACGATAACCGCGTTGTGACCGCCGAAGCCGAAGGAGTTGCTTATGCCGATCGAGAGCTCCGCGCGCCTTGCCTCATGCGGCACGTAATCAAGATCGCATTCGGGGTCGGGCCGGTCAAGATTGATGGTCGGAGGAATGATGCCTTCCTGCAGGCTCTTCGCAAGCGCGACGGCCTGCGTGCCGCCTGCGGCGCCGAGCATATGCCCGGTCATCGATTTCACCGCCGTTACCGGAATCCCGGAAGCCTTGTCGCCGAACGTCCGCTTGATCGCCCGCGTCTCCGACAGATCGCCGATCTCCGTGCTCGTCGCATGAGCGAAGATGACGTCCACTTGATCCTCGCCGATTCCCGCTTCTTTCAATGCCGCCTTCATGGCCAAGTAAGGTCCGAAGCCCTCGGGATGCGTCGCTACCATATGATAAGCATCGGAGCTCGCGCCGTAGCCGATAATTTCGCCGTGCATCCGCGCCTTCCGCTTGCGGGCATGCGACTCGGACTCCAGCACCAGAATGCCCGCGCCCTCCGCGATGACGAACCCGTCGCGCCCGCTGTCGAACGGCCGGCTGGCCTTGGCGGGTTCCTCATTGCGCGTCGACAACGCCGTTGCGTTCCCGAAGCTGGCGAGCGAAATCTCGTTCACCGCCGCTTCCGTCCCGCCGGCGATGACGACATCCGCATAACCATGGCGTATCAAGCGGTAAGCTTCGCCGATCGCCGTATTGCCGACCGAGCAGGCCGTAACCGGCGCAAGCGTCGGGCCGTGCAGCCCGTATCGGATGCTGATCATCGCCGCAGCCATGTTGGCGATCATCATCGGGACAAGCGTCGGACTGACGCGGTCGGGTCCCCTGCCGGCAAGAACCGCATCTTGCGCGAGCAGCGTTTCCAAGCCTCCGATGCCGGAACCGACGTAGACGCCGACGCGCTCGGCATCGATGTCCGCAGCGCCGAGACCGGCATCTGTCCAGGCCTGATCGGCCGCCGCAAGCGCATACTGGCAAAAGCGGTCCATGCGCCTTGCTTCCTTCTTGCCAAATAACGCTTCGGCATCGAAATCCTTGACGAGCCCCGCAATGCGAGCCTTTTGGTTGGACACATCGAAACGATCGATCGCGGCAACGCCGGATGCTCCCCGCTTCAAAGCCTCCCAGTACGCATGAACATCGTTGCCGAGCGGGGATATGACGCCCATGCCCGTAATGACAACCTTCTCCATCTCTTTCTCCTCCTTGAACTACCCTTGTGGTGCTATGTTGCCATACATGTTATCCTATTACAAGTTGGCGTTTATCCTAGTATAATTACTAACACCACCACGATATCCGCAGCAAGCCATGCGAATAAGCACGTCATACCGAATGATAGGAGTCTGTCCATGAATCAACATGCGAGATTGAAAGCCCTCTCCAGTTTCTTGATGGCTCAGCGCGCCAAGCGGACGCCGGAAGAAGCGGGACTGGCGCCCGGTCCTCGCCGCAGGACGCCCGGACTGCGCCGCGAAGAGGTCGCGCAGCTCGCCGGCGTCAGCCCGACCTGGTATACGTGGCTGGAGCAGGGCCGCGACATCAAGGTGTCCGCTTCCGTGCTCGAAGCCGTCTCTTCCGCGCTTCGCCTCGATCCCGACGAACGCAAATATTTGTTCGCCCTCGCGCTCGAAACAGGCGCCGGCACCACCGCGCTCCGCGAAGAAACCGCCCGTATCAATCCGCCTTTGCGCCGGATTCTGGACGAGCTGCGAACATGCCCGACGATCATCTCCGACAGGCACTGCCATATCGTCGGCTGGAACGAAGCCGCCGCGCATGTGTTCATGGATTTCGAGCTGATTCCGGAACAGCGGCGCAATATGATCGCCCTGCTGTTCGAACGCAAGGAATTCCGCCGCCTCGCCGGCAACTGGGAGCATTTCGTCAGCGGGTTCCTCGCCATCTTCCGCGCCTATTACGGCCAATACGTCGATGACGACTGGTATGATTCGTTCCTGCGAGATATGATCGCCGCCTACCCGGACTTTAATCCGCTCTGGGAGAAAAGCCGGGTAAGCGCGGCGCCGGAGGTGCTGATCGAATTTCGTCATGCCAAGGCAGGCAAGATGCTGTTCCATCTAACCTCGCTTCAGCTGCAGGGCAACAACGATCTGAGATGCAGCATCTATACGCCCGCGCCCGACTCGCCGACGGAGTCGAAGCTCAAACGGCTCATGGACAAGGAACAGCAGGGCCACGAGCCCGAGCTGCCATGATCAGCCTTCGGGCTCTGTTCGCAGATTAACTCTGACTGCCCCTTCCCCATAAAAAAGACCGCCCTCGCCATAGGCGAAAGCGGTCTCGCGGGCTGCGAACCGGTCGTTACAGTTTATAAATAGCCGCGTACTTCTTCTGCAGGTACCGGACGAGATAATCCGGATCCAGCGGCTTGCCGGTAATGCCCTCGATCAATTCGGATGGGGTTCTCAGCTTGCCGTACTGATAAATCCTATCCGTCAGCCATTCCTTGATCGGTAGCAGGTTGCCCTGCTCCACGAGCGACCAGAAGTCCGGCAGCTCGCGCTCGAGCGTATCGGTAATCTGAGCGGCGTACATATTGCCGAGCGAGTACGACGGGAAGTAGCCGAACGCGCCGCCTGACCAGTGCACGTCCTGCAGCACGCCCTCGCCGTCGTTCTGCGGTTCGATGCCAAGGTATTCCTTGTATTTGGCGTTCCACAACGCCGGCAGTTCGGAGGCCTTCGCCCCTTCGTTGAAGATCAGCTTCTCCAGCTCATAACGGATAATGATGTGCAGATTATAGGTCAATTCATCCGCTTCGATCCGAATGAGCGACGGCTCCACGACGTTCGTCGCACGGTAGAACTCTTCCATGGAGACGTCCAACTGGCCCGGGAAATGCTGCTGCAAATCGCCGTAATATCGGCTCCAGAAGCTCATCGAACGGCCGATTACGTTCTCCCAGAACCGCGACTGCGATTCATGGATCCCCATCGACGTTCCCGTCGCGAGCGTCGTGCCGACCAGATCCTTGCGGATATTCTGCTCGTAGAGCGCGTGCCCGCCTTCGTGAATCGTGCCGAACAGCGCGCTGGTCACGTCGCCTTCGAGATAGCGCGTCGTGATTCGAACGTCTCCGGGATTCAGGCCCGTAGCGAACGGATGGGCGCTTTCGTCCAGGCGGCCCGCGGCGAAATCGAAGCCCATTTGCTCCAAAATAAACAGACTGAATTTCTTCTGCGCTTCCTTCGGGTATTTCTGCTGCAGGAATCCGGTCTTCGGCTGATGCGGCGATGCCGCGATTGCCGCGGACAGCGGAACGAGCTTCTCCCGCAAGCCGCCGAATACGCGGTCGAGCTCGGCCGTCGTCATGCCCGGTTCGTAAGCATCGAGCAGCGTGTCGTAGCGCGTGCCCTTGACGCCCCACAGATCGATGAATTGATTCGTATAAGCGATGATTTTGTCCAAGAACGGCTCGAACGACGCGTAGTCGCTGTTCGTCTTGGCCTCTTCCCACATCGATTCCGCCTGCGACGTCAGGACGACGTAGTCCTGGTACAGCTTCGGCGGGATCTTGACGCTGCGGTCATAGTCCTTGCGCGTCTCCGAGACGAGACGCCGATGCACTTCGTTCAACGTTTCGTATGTATCCGGCTTCTCGAGCGCGCTTAGCCATTCGCCTAATTCCGGCGCGGTGGAGAGCTTGAACATTTGGCCGGACAGGTTGCCGATCGCCTCCGAACGTACGTCCATCCCTTTGCGGGGCGCTCCCGTGCGCAAATCCCAATAAAGTACCGCCAGCGCTTCTTCATAGCTCTTGATCAATCCGATGCGTTCGATAAACGATCCCAGCGCTTCGTTTTCCTGCGTTGCCGTCAATGCGATCATCACCTTTCCATCGTCGTTATTCCCGCTCCTACTTGATCATACTTTTTGCAAACCGTATAATCAACTTTAATCCTAGGTTGCCATTCATTTCGCGGAAAGGAGTCCTGATCATGCATTTTACTTTTACTCCCAGCGCCGTGGAGAAACTGGCCGAACCGCTTGCGGACGCCAGCAAGAGCTTGAAGCTTCTGTACGACACTGAGGGCTGCGGCTGCGTCATGAACGGCGTGCCGACGCTCCTGATGGTCAACGGGCCGGATCCGAACGATGCGCTGGGCGAGGGAACGCCCTATTCCGTATGGTACGAGCCCAACTACGAGGTGTTCTTCGAGCCCGAGCTCAAGATCGATTTTCAGGCGGCGCGCAATGCGTTCGTCCTGAAGAGCGACAGCCAAATTTATACCTCGAATTTACGCTTCATCAAGCAATAACAACCGGGCAAGAGGCGCCAAAAGAGAAAATAACTACATACTGCGGGATATTTCGCGAGGAGGAACCAGCTTGAGCACTGTACAAAACATCTTAGCCTTTAATGAACAATTCGTGGAAAACCGCGAATACGAGCAATACTTGACCACGAAGTTTCCCGATAAAAAAGTCGCCATCGTCACCTGCATGGATGCGCGGCTGACGGAGCTATTGCCTAAGGCGCTGAACCTGCGCAACGGCGACGCCAAAATCATTAAAAACGCGGGCGCGATCGTCACGCAGCCGTTCGGCAATATCATGCGAAGCATCCTGGTCGCCGTCTACGAGCTCGGCGCCCAAGAAGTCATCCTCATCGGCCACCACGATTGCGGCATGACCGGACTCGATTCCGAGGTGGTCCTCTCGCATATGAAGGAACGCGGAATCTCGGAGAACACCATTGATACGTTGAACAATTCCGGCATTCACCTGGAGCGTTGGCTGACCGGCTTCGACAACGTGCAGGACAGCGTGGAACGAAGCGTCGGCATCATCAAGAACCATCCGCTTCTGCCGCCGGGCACCCCCGTGCACGGCATGATCATTCACCCGACCACGGGCAAGCTGGATCTCGTGGTTGACGGCTACCAAGCTTAACATGCATCCCAAAAAAGCTTAGCATCGCAAGGATGACCTCCTCGCGGCGCTAAGCTTTTTGCATGCTGCCGTATTCTCTTATGCATGGCAATGCAGAATGTATTGCCCGCTTACCGCACATTGCCATACGAACGGGCTGCCCGAGGCACTGCAGCTCCAAGTTGGCATCAGCCGCCGCAAGCAAGTATCAGCCGCTGCTCGGACGGCTTCTCTGAGCTGCCGCAGCCGCTCTGGCGGCTATCACGTCGCTGCGGTCGCGCAGCATATGCCTGTGCACTAACGCCTGATCGGCGGAACTCGGCGCCCCCCAAGCAATGCCGTTCGCTTCAGCAGATGCCCGGAGCCGCTCCAGCAGCGCCTCGTCGACGATTGGAATCATCAGATCCGCGAACGTCTCTCCGTTCTCCGCCGCGGCGATCCTCCGATCGATTCGGGACAACAGCTCTTGTCCGTCGATGCCGAGTTCGTTAAGCTGCCCGGCTTCGAGCCGGCGGAACGCTTGGCGGTACATTTTCGACGCGCCGTGAAGATTGTCCCTGCGATGATGATAGGACCCGACGGCGAGTTGGATCAAGCCGACCCAAGCATGGCCGTACCCATCGCCGGGATTCGCCTTCCAATAGTCCTCGAGCAGCTCATGGCATTCAAAATAGTCTCTCGTTGCATGAAATTCATATAAATACGACTCGTAGTCGTCCGGATACCGTCCATTGTCCACCTGGATCCCCCATTTATTCCGCCATTATTCCGAAACGGGAATGAAAACTGAAACCTTTGATTATATTAGACGTAATTGTACTGAAGTGCAATAAGCCTATCAGCTTATGAAAAACAGGAGGAGACTTGCAGATGAAGAAGGGGATTATGATTTTGATGGCGTTCGCGCTGTTCTTCGTGGTCAGCGTCGGATCCGCAGATGCCAGACCGCGCGGCGGCGGCTTCAAATCGCCGAAGAAGAGCTACACCACGACGCCGTCCAAACCGGCGGACAACGTAAACAAAAGCACGTCGGGTACCTCGGGCACGACGAAATCGGGTACGGCGACGAACGCGAACCGCGGATTTTTCAGCGGCGGCGGCTTCATGAAGGGACTTATGATCGGCGGCCTGGCAGGCTTGATGTTCGGCGGCTTGTTCGGCAACATGGGCTTCCTCGGCAACATATTCGGTTTTCTAATCAATATACTCGCCATCTATGTCGGCATCGTACTGATTCTCGGTATCGTCCGCTACTTCCGAAACCGGAATAAGCCCGCGAATCCCGATCATCGGAGACCTTATTAAGGATGCGGATCTACACCGACGAGATCATTAATGCCGTTTGCCTCCATATGGCAGAACGCAGGGGCGTCTCGCCGACGGATGTCGAAGTGCAGTTGTCATGGGAGGAAGAATACGGCTATACCGCCGAGGTATGGGTGAAGGGCCGAAGCCAGTATCTGGTCGAGGCGAACCTGCTGGAGGCGATCGAGCAATATTTGCTGAAGCAGTACCAGCTTCGCAAATTCCGCTCCCAGATTACGCTGGATGCGGACGAGGAATTTTGGGCGGATATTGAAGACTGATGCAGCGCGCCAGGCTTCAAGAATACGTCAAACAGCAAAAATCGCCGACGGGTGCAGCTCACGCTGCCCCGTTTTTTTGTGCCGCCGGAATCGTCTTACGGCCTTTTCGACAGCCTCCCCGTCCTTTTCTATTCGAAAATTGTCGAATCTCGCAACCAATATCGCAACCTCTCCCAACATATCGCGTCTAACTGCGTAGTTTGAGAGAGGAGCGAACGTACACGCATATGCAGAATCGAATCAAATGGAATTCCGTTATCGCCGTTTCCTTGGCCTTGCAAGCCGGCTTGACTACGTTCGCCGCATCGGATGCGAATGCCGCCTCCGACAGCACGAAGAACTATCGCGTCTATCAGAACGAGAAAGCGCTTCGCGAATTCACGACGAGCGCCGGCGCCATTACTTATGCCAAATCATTCTCCTATTCCCACGTCGAGAAAATTACCGGCCGCCAATGGGTGTGGGACAATTTCCCGAGGTACAAGGTGTACGAGTACGGCATCTCTTCCCCGGGCCGCGAATTCACGACGTTGGCGGAAGCGAAACGCTACGCCGCCGGCAAACGATTCGCTCAAATCCGCGACCTGGAAGCGCCGGGCTTCATTGAAGCCGAATTCCCGAATTTCCGCCTATACCAAGGCGACAAAACCTCCGATTCCTGGTCGTTCGCGACCCTTGCCGAGGCGAAGAAGGCTGCCAAGTCCTTTGCCAACAGCCATATCATGGACCTGGCCGCCAACCAGTGGGTATGGGACAATCTGACGGTCGCCCAGGAGAATGCGCAGCGCGCGGCGGCACCGAAATACAGCGTGGCGAAGGACGGCGAACCGGTCGTAACCAAAACGTACGGCTTCCTGCTGGATGCCATCCGCGCTTCGGCCAGCCATCCCGGCAGTACCGTCGTCAATACGTCGACGAATCAAGTCGTGCATCGCAATGAACCTTCCTACACGGTTATCCAGTCCGGTCCCGTGCTGGGCTCTTACACTAGTATTTATAGCGCGATCGCGTATGCCAAAACGTTATCGGGCTCTACCGTCTTGAAGGACGGCGTGCCCTGGTGGACGAACATGCCTTATTTATCCGTCTTCCAAGGCAACAAGCTGCTCAAGAACTTCCACGCGCTGAAGAGCGCCGTTCCGTATGCGGCGCAATACAGGGACAGCATCGTCGTTACGGCAGACAGCCGCACCGTATGGGACAACACCAAGCAGCTGCTCTATCTCGCCTGGAACGGCTCTTCCCGCACGCAGACGGTACTGGAGCAGATCGGCCAGACGCAGGGACTGGATATCGACTCCCCTTCCTGGTTCGAGCTCGCCGCAGCCGACGGCTCCATCACGGACGCTTCCGATGCGTCGCTCGTCGATTCGCTTCGCTCTTCCGGCATCAAGCTGACGCCGCTGGTCAGCAATCAATTCGACAGCAAGCTGACCAGCGCGTTCCTGCGCGATGCCGCGGCGAAGACGCGGTTCATCACGAAGCTCGTGGCCAAGCTGTCGGCGCTGAACGTGGAAGGCGTCAACGTCGACTTCGAAGGGCTCGCCGGCGGCGACCGCGCGCTG
This sequence comes from Paenibacillus sacheonensis, assembly GCF_009909195.1. Classification (GTDB taxonomy): domain Bacteria; phylum Bacillota; class Bacilli; order Paenibacillales; family Paenibacillaceae; genus Paenibacillus_Z; species Paenibacillus_Z sacheonensis. The sequence goes on along the minus strand of NZ_JAAAMU010000002.1, from coordinate 91,569 downwards.
TACACCGCATTCATTCGTTCGCTCGCGTCCGCGGCGCATCAAGCCGGACTGACGGTTTCCGTCGACTTGCCGCGCGGCGACGTCGCATGGGATGCCAAGACTGCCTACGATCAAGCCGCGCTGGCCGGCATCGTGGACATGATCATGATCATGGCCTACGATCAGCATTGGCAGGGAAGCGACGAGGCAGGTTCCGTCGCGGAGCTCGCCTGGACGGAAGAAGGCGTGAAGCAGTTCCTGGCTTACGGCGTCCCGCGCGCCAAGCTGATGCTCGGCGTTCCGTTCTATGTTCGCGAATGGCGCATCGACGCCTCCGGCAAGCTTGCCGGCAGCCAAGCCATCTTGATGAAGAGCATCGCCGAGCTGATCCAAACCACCGGCGCGTCCGGCACGTACGACGCTGCTTCCGGACAGGTCAAATACAGGTATAACGGCGCGGACGGCTATACGCACGTGTTCTGGGCGGAGACGCCCGCGACCATGAAAGCCCGCATCTCCATCGCGCAAAAGTATGATTTGGCAGGCGTTGCAGCATGGCGGCTCGGCTATGAACAGTCCGATCTGTGGAGCATGCTGCTCCGGCAGAAATAGCGGCAGCGGAGCGCTCGTTCAAGAGTGGTGAAGCATTCCCCGTTGTGGTATGATGATGAGCAAGAAGTACTGTAACTCATTTCATAACAGTTAGGAGAATGCGACATGTCCCAGCCATTCAAAGAAATCCAATCCATTGAGGAATGGAACGCCGCGCTCGAAGGCTCCGCCTCCCGCCCGCTCGTCGTGTTCAAACATAGCACGACTTGTCCGGTCAGCGCGAACGCGTACAATGAATTCACGAACTACTTGAACGGCGAAGAGGCTCCCGGCGATACGGACTACGTGCTCGTGAAAGTCATCGAGTCGCGGCCGGTCTCCAATCAGATCGCCGAAGACATCTCGGTCAAGCACGAATCGCCGCAAATCATTCTCGTGAAAGACAAAGCCAAGTATTGGACGGCTTCCCACTGGTCCATCACGGAAGCGCATATGAAGGCGGTTATGAATTAATCGCTGCAAGCAGTCCAAGCTCAAAGCTCCAAGCCAGAAGCCCCGGTCAACAAGCGTATGTACGCTTGCTGCCGGGGCTTCCTTTATGCCGTATTCGTTCCGTATTCGTGCCGTATTCGTTCAATCACATTAACAAACCAATTCAGATTCCAATTCGATTCCGCGTTCGATCAAGACGTTTTGCGCATTCTCGTCTGCATGAGATCGGCCGACAGCGGCTTGTCGATGAAATAGCCCTGCCCTTTATCGCAGCCCATTTCCCGCAGCCAGGTCATCTGCTGATCCGATTCGATCCCTTCGGCGACGACCGTCTTGCCGAGATGATGCGTCATCGTGATCATGGCGGCCACGACGGAACGAACCGAATGGACATCGACCATCTCGGCGATGAACGACTGATCGATTTTGATGACGGATATCGGCAGCTGGCGAAGCAGGCTCAACGAGGAATACCCCGTCCCGAAATCGTCGATGGATATCTCGACGCCGAGCGCGACCAGTTCATCCAGCATCTTGAGCGTAAACTTCAGCTTGTCGATGACGACGCTCTCGGTAATTTCGATGCACAGCTTCCGAGCATCCAATCCCGTTTCCTTCAGGATGCCCTTGACCATGTCCACGAAATCCGGCTGCATGAACTGCTTCGCCGAGACGTTGACCGACACGGTCATGGACGCCCGCCCTGCCCGTTCCCAGCGCTTGGCTTCCTGGCAGGCTTCTTGCATCACCCATTGGCCAAGCTTCAGTATCAACCCGGTCTGCTCCGCCAGGGGAATGAAATCCGCCGGCGAAACGACGCCGTAATCCTTGGAATTCCAGCGCACCAGCGCTTCCGCCCCGATCATAACCCCGCTCTCGATATCCGTCTGGGGCTGGTACAGCACATAAAATTCATTCTCGTCCAGCGCCTTGCGCAGACTCGCTTCCATATCGACCATGCGTTTGATCGACGCATTCAACTCTTTGGAGAATAAGCGATATTGGCTGCCGCCGCTGGTTTTGGCATGGTACATCGCAATATCCGCATTCTTGATGACCGCATCCACCGTATCGCCGTCGCCGGGGAACAAGCTGATTCCGATGCTCGCCGTCATATAATAATCGCTTCCGAGCAGAGACACCGGCGCTTCCAGCACGTCCTGCAGCTCCTCCGCCAAACGGATGATGTCATCGAACTCCGCCGCTCCGCGCACGAGCACCATGAATTCGTCCCCGCCCGCGCGAGCCAGCAGCGAATGGCCGGTCAGACATCCGCGGAAACGTTCCGTGATGACTTTCAACACATCATCGCCGCATTGATGGCCGAGCGTATCGTTGATGAGCTTAAACCGATCCAGGTCGACGAGCAGCACGGCATCGAACGTCGAGGCGTCGTTCTTGGCGGCAAGCGCTTCGGACAGCGCCTGCTGGAATGCAAACCGATTCGGCAAGCCGGTCAACATATCGTGGCGCGCGAGATAATCGGACCGTTTCTCGATGCTCTTGCGCAGCGTGATATCCCGAATGATCGCGATCGCGTAGGACTCCCCGTTCTCCTCCATCGTTTCCATGTCGATCAGCACGATGATTAATTCGCCTGCCGCTCCCTGCATCGCCATTTCCCTGCCCTGCCAGCTAATGTTCGGGAACTCCGAAAAATACAGATCGCGAAACAATGAACGCTCTTCCGGAGCGAAGAATGTCTCGAAAGCGTCGTTTCGGAGCGCTTCCTGAGCGAAGCCGAACATCTCCTCCGCCTTGGCGTTCGCTTCATGAATGCGGGCATGCCGGTCCAGGATGAGAATCGGCGCCGGCGACATTTGATACAGCACTTCGTACTTCCTCGCCGTCCGGTTCTCCTTCCGAGAGCGGTTTCTGCGATGCATCATGATCGGCAAGAATAGGAGAACCGCGAGCAGAACCAGTATGACAAGGAGATGACCATCGAATATCAAGCGAGCACCTCCAGCAGTATTTGTACCACGACCTGCGAACTACGCGTATAAGGATCGGAAAATGACCGTCGTGTTAAATTATACCTTTTATTCGACATTTTTCAATGAAATCGCAATACTTTACCTAGTCTTTAGGAACTATTCGTATCCAAAATTAGCGAATTACGTCGAATTCCGTAATTCTTCGGCCCCATCTCGAATAAACTTGTGCGAAGTTAACGCGATATACGCAACTATGGCGCACTCAAGTCCTTACAAGACGATCACAGCCCATGATACCTATTAACTTCTCCGGCCGAGAGAAGCCTTCCTCCGCGCGCATACATAAAAATGCAAAAGAAATGACAACTAAAGAAAAAGCAAAATAAAAAAGGCCAGCCGAAGCTGACCCCTTTCTAACCGGCAAGCGAACGTTTATCGCTGCTCGTGGTAGATTCCACCTATACCTTAAGCTATCTCTCCGATACGATGCCGACCGTGAAAATCTCGCAAGGACCGAGCTCCGCGGTAAACGCCGCAGCGGCATCGCCCTCCGCCGACCGGAAGCGTTCGCCAGCGCGTTCAAGCACGTCGCTCTTATACGCAGACGCGGCCACGCCAACATTCGGCCGCACGTCAAGCACTGCCGATTCAGGCCGCAGGTTGAACCAGCGCAGCATGAGATCGCCCGACGCCTCCGCGATTTTGGCCGAAGAGAAGGCGATGCCTTCGCCTTCCCATGCCATAAAAGCATGAACGGGCGCGAGCGTGCCGCCATGAACACCAGTCTGCACGGAAGTCCATGGCGTCTGGAATTGATATGCCGATGCAAATGCGCCGGATACCGCGCCATCCCCTTGATGCGGAAGGATCAGCAGTTCGGCCGTCTGCATGCCGAGGCACTGCGCTTCCGGCGTCGGGAAGACGCCCCAGTCGCCGAGTTCGGCAACGGAACGAAGCAGCGTAACCGCAATCGTGTTGCGGCCGTCGCGCAGCACTTCGTATTCGTTCAAGCCTTTGTTGGCGATGGTCAGCCCCTGCTTCTCGTCGCTGACATCGGCGAAAGCCTGCTGATGCTGCGCATTGCTAGGATTCTCCCACTCGGCTGCCGGTTCGTTGTCCCGAACCGCGGCCTCGAAGATCGCGTCGACCCGGTGAACGGATGTAATCAGGTCCGTCGGGAACAATGCGCGGACGCGGTGGTCTTTGGCTTGGTTATCGAAGGAGACGCTGACGCCCACGCCGGTCCCGGAACGCTCCAAGCTGACGACGGAACGGATCGTGAACGGCACATGCGCTGCCGAGCGTCCGGCTTTACGCTCCGGATAATAGACCGCTTCCTGCTTCTCCTGCTCGAACAGTTCGTCGGCCGATGCCGGAACGGACCAGCGATGCACGATTTCGAACGCCGCACGGCAGGCGCTGTCCTCGATGACGCGGATTTCCGCCGCGAAACCTTTGGTCGTGAGCGCAGGCTCGGCATCCGGCTGCTTGAACATGTATTCGTTGCCGATGTCTCCGGCATCTTCATAGATCAACAGGTCGCGGTACGTGCGGCCGCTTGCGAAGTCCGTCACCGTCAAGGTGCCGTCCTCGGCGATGTCGACGCTTAGATTTCCGTTGCTCATCGAGCGGGCTCCGGTCACGAGCGACGTCTCCGCTGCCGCGTCGGCCGAATCGAGCACCCAAGCGAAGGTTTTCAACCCGAGCGCCGGCACTTCGGCCGCTTCGAACGTCAGCTTCACGCGGCGCGCCCAGTACGGCTGGCGGAACTTGTCATCCGGCAGCTCGTAGTCGAACTGCAAGCCGAGATCTTCCATCGTGCAGGCTATGGCCTTGCCGTCCGAATCGACGAGCGTGCGCCCGGTGACGGCGATGCCCTTCATCATGCGGATCATTTCGTTCGGGCTGATGCCTTCCCGGTAATAGACGCGCGCAACGTCCAGCTCGACCTCCACGACGCCGCTGCGGTTCCATCCCGTCGTATTGAACACGACGAGCGGCAGCGCGTCCCGGCCGTATGCGGCCAACGCGCTCGTATCGACGGCGCCGGCAAGCGCAAGCGCGCTGTCGTCCACGATCGTCTCCGCGACATGGCGGCTCTTATCGAACCGGGTAACCATCTCGCGGTGCACTTCATCGACGCTGCAGCCGCAAATGCTGTCGTGGGGATGGTTCTGCATGAGCGTCTTCCAAGCGTACGTGAGCAAGTGCTGCGGGTACTTCGCCCGGCCGGCTGCATGCGCGAACGCGGCGAGCGGCTCGGCGACCTTCTCCAGCAGCGTCTGCCCGACTTGGTTCATTTGTTTCAAATACACTCTGGCCGAAGCCGTGTTCACGAGCGTCGACCAGCCGTCCGTCCGCTGGCTGCGCAGCTCGCCCCGAACGACCGACAGCTCCTTATCGTGCAGCGACGCCCGCAGCGAGGCCAGATAATCGGGGAAGTTCGAATGGACGAAGTCCGTGTCCGGATACAGCTTGCCCGCCACGCGAATGGCTTCGGACAGGTCCGTCTGAATCGGCTGATGATCGCACCCGTTCATGAACAGCAGCTGGCCCGTCGAGGCGTATTTGCCGGCATCCGCAAGCTTGCGGTCCCAGTAGACCTTGGCTTCCGCCTCGTCGACGGGCACCTCGTTGCCGTTGCTGTACCAGTTGGCAAACAAAATCCCGAGTACGCGCGAGCCGTCCGGACCTTCCCAGACGAGCTCCGAGAAGGATGATTCGTAAGCGGCATCCGATACCGTGTTGTTGAAGCCCGTCGGCTTCACGCCGCGGCCGAACACCGCGTTGTCGATGTCCGCCTGCCGCATAAGCTGCGGCGCTTGGCCGATATTCCCGAACGTGTCCGGGAAATATCCGATTTTGGCGATCGTATCGTAACGCGCGGCGTCCTGATGCCCGATCTGCAGATTGCGCACGTTCGCTTCGCTGCTCGTCAGGAACGCGTCCTGCAGCACGTACCAAGGCCCGATGTGGATGCGGCCTTCGCGAATCCATTTCTCCAGCCGTCCCCGCTGATCGGGGCGCACCTGCAGGTAATCCTCGATAATAATCGTCTGTCCGTCCAAGTAGAAGCTGCGATATTCCTTATCGTTCTCCAGCGTGTCCATCAGCGTGTCCATCAGCGCGATCAGCCGGACGTGATGTTTCTCGTAAGGCAGGTACCATTCGCGGTCCCAGTGGGTATGCGAGATGATATGCGCCGTTCTTCTGTTCTCTGCGTTCGCCAAGATGAATGTCACCCTTCCTGATTCCGTTCGTTCCTGCATAAATCTCATTTGCTGCTTGACCATGCATTATATATTGCCGAGTTCATGCGCGCTGCCTATTACTTATGCCTGGGTCTGCACGACTACTTCATCGGGCCGATAGACCGACGTGACGCGGCCGTCCGAATCCACGGCGAACATCACTGCCCGCTCCCGCTCCAGTACGAAGGAATACGTCCTGCCGGTTCCCGCCGCCCGAACCTCGATAGGCGCATCATGCGCGTACTCGGATACGAAGACGAAGAGCTCGCCGTCCCGGAAACGAAGGCTCCGGCCGTAAACGCCGGGCAAGTCGCCGCCTCGAAGCCAAGTCAGTTCGGCTTGGCAGCCGGCCGCTTCAAGCGCATGCGCGTACAAAGCCGCGATCGGCTCGGTGCGCTCGTTCAGCTCCACGGGGAGCGGACACCAGATCAAGCGGCCGTCGCCGCATGCCGCTTCGACGATCCCGTCCGCCCCTGGGGGAACGGATCCGTCGCTCGCGACGGCTTCCTTGAGCACCTCGGCAATTCGCCGTTGGCCGTACGATACCGGGTACGCCTTCTCGCCGATGTTCACCCGTTCTTCGCGGACGACGTTGCCGAGCTTCCGTTCGCCGAACGCTGCCGCGAGCCGATCCGAGCGGCGCCAATAGGCGTCGAGTCCGAGCGGCCCGGTGAAGAGCAGCGTCGCCGCCGTGCGGTCCACGATGTCCAGCAGCTGCGCAAACGCTTCGTCGTCGAAGTTATGCGCCGACGGAACGATGATCAGCTTCGCCGGCGCCGCTTCGAGCGCGTCGAGATGATACTCGGACACGCCGCGGAACGGCATCTTCAGCTCGTAGCCCAGCACGCGCGTCAAGCGGGTCGTCGCGTCGAACGCCAGCTTGCGGTTCGAGAAGTCGTTGGAGTACGGGAATACGACGGCCACGTCCTCGAGCTCGCGCTCATGAAACAGGTCGCGGATATCCGCCATGAAGCTGCCGAACCGGTAAGATACGTCCGCTTCAGGCTTCTCCGTTCCGTCCGCGCGCAGCGCGCCGATATGGGACTCGTTCGCGTTGTCCATGTAGAAATTGGTGTTCCATATCCACTGCACCGCGCCCGCTCCGCCCGTTGCAAAAGCGTACGCGTACTTGCGTTCCAGCATGGCGCGCAGCTCTTCCTCGGAACGCTTCGCGAAACCCGCCGGCGTCTCCACGTACATGATGCCTGTTTCTTGAATAACGTTCGGCTTGTTCGCCGTCTTGGCGAAGATGCCGTCCCACAGCAGATGGTCGTTCAGCCACCAGGAATGAACGGTCGTATAATCCACCGCTTCTTCGTAGAAGAACGGCGATGGACGCTGCGCCCCCAGCCCTTCGTCCTGGCCGACGGTGACCAGCTGATCGGGGTTGCTTTCCTTAATGGCATTAACGAGTTCGCTTGCCCAGCGGTTATGCATCTCCATGGAGAACAAGACGTAATCCAGCCAGCGCGTTCCCCGCTTGCCTTGGTGCATGTCCTGCACGTCGAAATTGATGTCCTCCGGCTCCGGAATGGCGGCGGAAGCGAAGTCCGGCAGTTCGCCGGGCGTCATCCCCCAGCGTTCGCGCAGCCGCGCGACGGAACCGTGCCGCTCCGCGAGCCAAGCGGTATAGGCCTCGCGTTCGAAGCGGTCGCGGGTCGACCGCGGCCCGTCCGAGAAGATCCGCGGCGGATCGAACATCGACGGCTCGTTGATCAAATCCCAGTCGACGTTCGTCGTGTCGCGATGGCGGCTGACGATGGATTGAATGAACCGCTTCTGCGCTTCCACGCTGCGCGGATCCAGATACGGATTGACCCCTTCCCACGCCTCGGGGGTGAACGAGAAGAACGTGAACGTCACTTGCAGCCCGTTCTTCTTCGCCGTCATGAAGAAGGCGTCGATCGAACGCAGCACCTCCTCGGACGCATGGCCGTCGACCTGCATGACGTTGCGGTACGCCGTCCAAATCCCCGTCCGAATCCAATTGATGCCGGCTTTGCGCATTTGCGCCATGTCGCGGTCCCATACCGCCGCGTTCGGCAGGAACAGGAACTTGCGCGCAACGTCGGACGTCATGTACGTCATGCCGACGACAGGCATCGGATGGCCGTCCTTCTCGAAATAATCCCGCCCGCGCGTCAGCAGGCCGCCCGAGCGAAGCAGCGCGTGGTCCGTTCCCCAGAAGCCTTGGCGCAGCACTCGCGTCTCGCCTTCTGCGGAGACAGCCGTGCACGTTACGCGGTAATAACCGGCTTGCAGATCAAGCGGGAGCGGAATCCGCACCAGCTCGAGCGCCCGTCCGACGTCCGCTTGATGGACATCCAGGAACGCCGCCGGCTCTACGTCCACATAGTGAACTTGAACCGTAAACGTCCAGCTCGTCCTGCGCGCCGGAGTGGCGCCATGTTCGCCGCCGCGGCTCAGCTTCTGCGCTTGCAGCGTCAGCATCGGCCGTTCGTTCAGCTCGTAGGACGCATAGCTCGGCTTCAGCCACAGTTCGGTCACGCCGGCCGCGCAGTATGCCGCCCACTCCCGCAATGCCGCGGCTCCGCCTCGCGCGAAGAACTCCGCGCCAAGCGCATGATTGACGAACAACCAGCGTCCGCCGGCAAAGTCGCCCTTCGTGTTCTCCCACAGCACGACCGGAGCGGCAACTTCCCTGCCTTCGGCGGAGATGCCTTTCAGCAGCGGGTAAATATGCGCGTCCATCGGACCTGCCGATCCCATCTGATGCGGCAGATCGCTTGTCTTCGTGACATGCGGCACCAGGTTCCACGTATCCGACAGGTCGAACAGCGCCTCGCTGCCTTGGAACAACGGAATATCCATCGCCGCCGCGAGCGTCGCTACGGGCGCAGCCTGTACGGGCAGCAGCTCGTGAATGCGCAGCTGGCGATGATAAGCGGTCTGCTCGGGTTCGATCACCCATGCATCCGCTTCTTTACTTACGGGCAGACGAAAAGGAGCGCCGCCCGCGCTGATCAAGCCTCCGCCGCGCTTCAAGAAATCCAGCAGCGCCTCCCAGCTCGCGCTTGGAAAATACGGCGCGTGCAGCGAGACAAATACGCCGCCGTCCGCTTCGCGCAAGCGGTCCGCCAGCTCATCAGCCGTGCATACGTCGCCGATCCCTCGCAGCTGCTCCAATGCTGCCGGATCTACGACAGCGGCGCCCGGAAAGGCGCCGTCGTAGAAGAGAATCGTTTTGCCGACCGGTAGAGACGTCAGTCGGGCCGCTTGCGTCGATCGGACCGTCAATCTAGGCATCGAGCAGCCCCGCTTTCATCGCCTTGTACACCAGCTGCGAGAACAAGCTGTTGGACCAAGCGAACCATTTGCGCGTGAACACGGCCGGATCGTCCGAATGGAAGCCTTCATGCATATAACCGGTGTCCGCGTCCGTCGCTTCGAGCAGCGCGATCATCGCCAGCTTCTCCTCGTCCGAGGAAGCCGTGAGCCCTTGCATGGACAACGCCATGTGCCAAACATAGCCCGGAGGCGTATGCGGACTGCCGATGCCGCGGGCCGCCGTGCCTTCGTAATAGAACGGATTTTCTTTGCTGAGGGCAAAACGGCGGGTATTCTTATAAATCGGATCGCTGGCGTCTACGTACCCGAGATACGGAATCGAGATCAGTCCGGGCGTTCCCGCATCGTCCATCAGGCAATGACTGCCGAAGCCGTCCGTCTCGTACGCATAGATCGGTCCGAATTCCGGATGACGGTAGATGCCGTATAGCTGAATGCCGTGGTCGATCTCGCGCTCGAGCTTCGCCATTTCTTGCTCGAACGACAGGTCGCGGAACACGAACTCGGCGATTTCCCGCATTTGGCGGAGGGTAACGACGGCAAACATGTTATCCGGGATGTTGTAGTGAAAATCGCAGGCGTCGTCGCTTGGACGGAAGCCCGACCAGACCATGCCCGTATAATTGACCGGCATGCCGCGGCCATCGTTCTGGAGCGTGTCGTGCATGATGCCGTTGTCCCGCTCGAAACGGTACGGCGAACGCTCGAAGTGCAGCTGCTCCCGCTTCCACAGATCGACCGCCGTGCGCATCGCGATCTTGAAGTCCGCGTCGAAGATATCCGCGCGGCCCGTTTCTTTCCAATAGGCGAACGCAAGGCGCATCGAGAAGCAGATGGAATCCAGCTCGAATTTGCGCTCCCAAACCCATGGCGACATATCGGTCTTGTCGTCGGTGTTCCAATGCCAGTCGTTCGCCATTTCGTTGAACGCGTTCGCGTACGGATCGATGACGATATCGCGCATATGAAGCTTGATCAGCCCGCTGATGATGCGCTGCAGATCGGCGTCTTCCTTGGCGAACGGCACGTAATGCATGACCTGCTCGACGGAGTCGCGCAGCCACATCGCCGGAATATCGCCCGTGATGACGAACGTCGTTCCATCCTCAAGCAGCTTCGTCGTCGTCTCCAGCGTATTCGGGAAACAGTTCTTGAACAGCTGCAGCAGCTTCGGCCGGTGCGCCAGTCTCGTCTCGGCTTCCGCGAGCACGTCCTGGATGGATTGCGGCAGCGGCAGTGCCGGCATGTCGATTTTCGGTAATCTGAATTGTTCCATGTCTGGTTATCTCTCCCTCGTTTTTTCCATCAATGACCTTACTCTTTAACGGCGCCCACTGTCAAACCTTGGACGAAGTACCGTTGGAAGAACGGGTAGGCGAGCACGATCGGCCCGGTCGCCAGCACGACCATCGCCATTCGCGACGTATCCTGCGGCATCGACTGCAGGACGCCTACGCCGAGCGAGGTGTTGTTGCTGTTCGCGAGAATGAACTGCATGCTGTTCTCGATCCGCATCAGCATCGATTGCAGCGGAACCAGATTCGGGTCGTCGATATAAAGCAGCGCATTGAACCAGTCGTTCCAATACCCGAGCGTGCTGAACAGCGCGATCGTGGCCAGGCCCGGCAGCGCGAGCGGCACGATCAGGCGGAAGAAGATCCCGAACTCCCCAGCGCCGTCGATTTTACCGGATTCCACGATCGCGTCCGGAATCATCGTGGAGAAGAACGTCCGCATGATCATGATGTAGAACGCATTGACCGCCAGCGGCAGAATGAGCGCCCAGAGCGAGTTTTCCAGGCCGAGCAGCCTCGTCGTCACGATATAGCTCGGCACGAGCCCGCCGTTGAAGAGCATCGTGAAGAAAGCCAGGAAGGAGAAAAAATTACGGTATTTGAACCCTTTGCGCGAGATGGCGTAGGCAAACAGCGAGATCATGATCAGGCTGATGACTGTGCCGACGACCGTCACGAGAATCGTAACGCCGTAGGAGCGCAGCAGTTGATCGCCTGCCTTGAACAAATAGCTGTAGGCGTCGACGCTCCATTTCTCCGGCAGCAGGGAGTAGCCGTTCCGGGCGAGCGTCTTCTCGTCCGTGAACGAGATGATCATGACGAACAGAAACGGGAATACGCAGGCCAGCGCGAAGATGCCGGCGATGAGATTGAACAAGACGTTCCAGAACGGCGACAGCCGGTGGAAATCCTGCGGTTTGCTTATGGAAGCCATGAAAGTTGCTCCTTTCTGGTTAGCGTAGGTTGAGAGGTCTATCGTTTATTTTTGTGACCGGAGTGTCGGTATGGAGTCGGAACAGCGTCAGCGGTCGCCTTTGTATCCGTATTTCTACATCTACTCACTTACATAATCAAAGAAATGCGGAATACAACAGCGAGTGGAGACCCATAGCGACCGCAGGTCATGCCTTCGAAGCGGATTTTTATCACGAAAATCCTTTGGCTCGTCGGTTAACGCAAACCAATCCCTATGCTTACGAAGTAGCTGAATGCTGCATTCTCCCACCTCCGTCGTAGAACGCAAACCAATCAGCTTTAGAACAGCGCGTTGTCCTTATTGAACTTCCGCACGATGTAGTTCGACGTAATGACGAGCACGAAGCCGACGAACGACTGATACAGCCCCGCCGCCGTGCTCATGCCGATTTCGCCGGTCGTCTTCAAGCCGCGGTATACATAGGTGTCGATAACGTTCGTAACGCCGTAGAGCGTCCCGGAATCGCGCGTGACTTGGTAGAACAAGCCGAAGTCGGCATAGAAGATGCGTCCGATGGCCAGCAGCGTCAGAATGGTCATGAGCGGCGCCAGCATCGGCAGCGTGATGTTGCGAATCTGCTGCCATTTGTTCGCGCCGTCGATCATCGCGGCCTCGTACAACGATTTGTCGATGCCGAGAATGGCCGCCAGATACACGACGCTGTTGTAGCCGAGCGATTTCCATAAGAACACGATCACGATGATGAACGGCCAGTATTTCGGCTCCGAATACCACTGCGTCGCGTCCATGCCGAAGGATGCCGCGATCTTGTTGATCATGCCCCGATCGAAGCTGAGGAAGCTATATACGAAATAACCGACGATGACCCAGGACAAGAAATACGGCATGAACATGCCGGTCTGGTACCATTTCGCCAGCCGTTTGTTTGCGATTTCGGAGAGCACGATGGCCATGGCCACCGCCAGAACGAGTCCGATCAGAATGAACACGATATTGTAGAGCAGCGTGTTGCGCGTGATGATGTAAGCGTCGTCCGTGCTGAACAGGAACTTGAAATTATCGAAGCCGACCCATTTACTGTGGATGATGCTGGACAAAAATCCGCCGTGTACGCGGTATTCCTTAAACGAAATGATCGTGCCGAGCATCGGCAGGTACGAGAAGAAAATAAACCAGACGGTTGCCGGAAGCACCATCAACAGCAAGGCTTTATTGCGGTTTATGTCTTTGAAGAAACGCCCTAGGGCTTTCATCGGGGGTCACCCTTTCTTGGCAAAGTCGGTTCGCGGCGCCGCGGCGTCGCGTGCTCCTCCCAAAAAAAGGGCGAATGCGGAACATTCGCCCTTCCTTGGTATGAGAACAGCCTGCTTCGTGCAGGTAGTGCTTACTTGCCTTGCGTGGCTTTCCAAGCGTCGAGCTGCGTTTGCGCTTCGGTCAGGATTTTGCCGAGGCCCGCGTCGTTCATCTTCTTGATCGCTTGCGGCAAATATTTAACCGGATCGACCGTTCCCGTCATAAGCGGCGCCCAGAACGCTTCTTTGGCATTCTGCACGGCTGCGATTTCGCTCGATACTTTCGTCGGATCGAAGTTGAAGCCGAGCAGCGCTGCAGGTTTGCCTGCCGCGTTGTACGTTTTGAATTGCGCCCATTTGTCGGCAGGATCGCCCGGGTTCAAGTACGTCAGCATGATGTTGCCGAGCGCGAACGTCGGCATGTCGTAGTTCTTGGATTCCGGCAGGTTCTCCATGTAGTCGCCGTCGGTTTTCTTGTAGTGCGTGCCTTCGATGCCGGAGTCGACCATGTTGCGAAGCACCGGATCCGTATTCAGCAGGTTCAGGAACTCCATCGCTTTCTCTTTATGCTTCGAGTTCGCGGAGATCGCCTGCATGGAACCCATGACCGACGAGTTGTAGATCAGGGCATCGCTCATCGGCGTCGAAACGATCGGGTAGCCGTAGCTCGTCGACCATACGTTGTCCGCGAAAGGCTGCGTGGTCGCTTTATCGGCGAACCATTTGCCCGTTGCTTGCACGTCCGAGGACGATTCGAGCGTCGCGGCTTCGGTCGGGATGTAGCCGGCTTGGTAGTACTTATGCATCGTATTGAGCGCTTGCTTCATCTCCGGCGTGTCGAAGACGTTCACGACTTTGTAGCCGGTGTCGCCGAGCTTGACGGCCAGCGGGAATTTCTCGATCAGGTAGTCGTACGGAATATACGGCGTGTAGTTCTTGTCCACTTGCAGCGGCGTGACGTCCGGATTGTTCTGCTTCACCGTCTTAAGCAGCGGCTCCAGGCTCTCGAGCGTCTTGATGCCCGTTATGCTCAGCTTGTTTTCGTCCAGAAGCGTTTTGTTGAAGCGCCATACCTCGGCCGTAGGAAGCTCTTTGTAAGCCGGAATGCCGTAGTTCTTGCCGTCAACCTTGGAGCCTTCCAGGAAGGCCGGATCCAGCGTGTCCGTGATGCCTTTGCCGTATTGCTTCAGCAGATCGTCGATCGGGGCAAAAGCGCCTTTGCGCGCATTTTGCACATAATCGAATGCCCATGCCGCCGTGAACATGATGTCCATGTCCGCGCCGGAAGCCGTCAAGACTTGCAGCTTCTGGTTATAATCGCCCCAGTCGATCATCGTCATTTTGACCGTGGCGCCGATTTTATCTTTCGTGTACGCGCTGACCGCATCCATGACTTTGTCGACGTCTTTCTGCGGCGTGCCGATCGTGTACCAGTTCAATTCAACCGGCTCCGCGCCGCCGTTGCCAGATGCCGAATTGTCGGCGGCCGTGTTGCCGTTATTGCCCCCATTGCTGCCGCATGCGCTTAGCAAAAGCATCGCAGCCATGGCGGACGTCAGTCCGATTGCTGCTTTCTTACGGGTCGTTCTCATGGTATAGCCTCCCTAATGTCTGTGTAGAATCATGTCGAAACTTCCTTCTTCTTCATCTTAGAAGATGAAACCAGTTTCAAAAATAATAGAAAACAAAGAATCCGTGTACAAATTAAAGAAAGGAACCGCATGCGGCGCATCGGCGTCACAGCAGCTCCTTATATTCGCCAGGCACCATGCCGACATGCTTCTTGAATTGTTTATAGAAATAACCGGTCTCCCAATACCCGACCTGCCTGGCGATCTCGCTGACCTTCAGCCGGCTGTCCGCCAACAGTTCCTTGGCCCGCTCGATGCGGTATTTATTCAAATAATCGGTGAACGTATCGCTCGTCTGCTTGTGAAAGAGCTGCCCCAGGTAGTTGGGATGGATATGAAACTGCAGTCCGAGCGACTTCAGCGTCAGCGGCTCCTCGTAATGCTCATGGATATAACGCAGCGCCTGCTTGACGACCGGACTCATGTCTTCGCCGGAGAAGGAGTCGGCCGCGAAGAAAGCAGCCGTCGCCAGCGCATCCTCCACGCCGGCGAGCGACTCCGCGGAGACCGCGCTGTCGAGCAGCTCCTTGAAGACATCCGCCGTGTCGGCCCGGCGGAGCTTGTCGACTTCCATCTTCATCAGGATCATGAGCTCGACGGCAGCGCCTCTCGCCCGTGCCGGATGCAGACCCTCCAGTGCCCGGATGACCGCGAAATCGCGTTTGATCCGCCGCGTCAGCTCATCCTTGTCCTTCGCCGTAATCGCCTTCGCATACGGCTCCCACTCGAATAATTCCGTAGGCAGCGCTGAAGTCTCCGCCGATATCCGCGCGTAATCGATCAACTGCCGTTCCGGGAGCACGAGGAAAAACTGCTGCGCTTTGCGCGCCTGGCCATAGCTGACGGCAGCATCCACCATCGGCGCGGTCTCGCCCAGGGCGATGCGTGGCTGCCATTGCCGGCTCTCCCAGATTGCTGCCAGCCGTTCCAGCGTTTCCGTGAGCTTAGCTTTCGCCTGCTCGCTTCCGTCTATGCAGCAGGCCGCGACCAAGTCGCCGTCTTCGTTATGGAACGGAATGACCAACAGCTCCTCTGACGAGATAGACAGGAGGTCGGCGATGGGTTCGGCGGAGCTGTTTCGTTCCCAGGGGCTGCCTAGATCGGCTGAACCCTCCTGCTCCGCGACGGCGTTGCCCGCATCTGCCGCCTCGCTTGAATCCGCAGCGGCGGTCGGATGGAAAGAGGCAGCGGCATGGCCCATAACCGGACCGAAGCGCATGATCGCCAGCGCCGCGTACGGCTTCGACAGGTCGATGCCGAGCAGCGACGTTCGCTCCGCCAATTCGGGGAAAGCGATCCGTCCGTTTGCCCAGCGGGTCATGACGTTATCCCGCAGAATGCCGATCTCGTCCCGGCCGAAGGCAGGCATCGGCTTGTCCGCATCCAGCTTGCGCACCGTACCCTCCAGCGTCGCTTCCAGCTCCTCGAAGCGAATCGGCTTCAGCACGTAATTTTCGATGCCGAGCCGCATGCCTTCTTTCAAATAATCAAACTCGTTGTAGCCGCTCAGAATAATCACCTTCAGCTGCGGCTGCAGCTCCCGGGCTGCCCGGATCAGTTCAAGGCCGTTCATGATGGGCATGGAAATATCCGTGATGAGCAGATCCACGTTCACTTCGCGCAGCCGCTCCAGCGCTTCTTCGCCGTCCTCCGCGCTGCCGACGACTTCGAGGCCGAAGGCAGACCAATCCACCGCGTCGCTCAGACCTTCCGTGATGAACGGTTCATCGTCCACGAGTAACACTTTATACATCCCCAGCTTCCTCTCTCTTCTGCGCCGCGGGCCAGTATGCGATCACCGACGTCCCGCTCCCTAGCGCGCTTTCGATATGCAATCCGTATGCCGGCCCGTGCATGAGCAGGATGCGATCGTGCACGCTGCGCAGCCCGAAGGAGTCCTGTCCTTCGACTTCGGGCGCTCGGATCTTCTTCCGGAGACCAGCCAGCTTGTCCGGTTGAATGCCTTTGCCGTTGTCGCGGATTTGGACGAACACCATGCCTTCCGCTTGGACCGCTTCGATCGTCAGCAAATTGTCCTTGCGCCTCGAATCCATGCCATGCACGATGTAATTCTCCACGACCGGCTGCAGCAGCAGCTTCGGCACGAGGATCGGCAGCAGCTCCTGCGCGCAATCGATTTCGTAGGCGAATTTGTCCTTGTAGCGAATCCGGAACAGCTCCAAATATAAGCGGCACATCTCCAGCTCCTCGCCGAGCGTGCTCTCCGTCCGGCTGCTGACCGAATTGCGGAACAGCGCTGCCAGGCTGTAGATCATCTCGCCTACGTCCGCCGCGCCCTGCGACATGGCCCGCATCCGGATGACCTCCAGCGTATTGTACAGGAAATGCGGGTTCACCCGCGCCTGCAGGGCCGCGAGCTCCGTCTGCTTCAGGCGCAGCTCCGATTTATACTCCCGATCGATATGCCGGCCCAGCTCGTCCAACATGTCGTTGAAGCTGCGGGATATTTGACCGAGCTCGTCTTCCCGCTGATCCTGCAGGCGGGCGCTCAAGTCGCCGCCCTCCACCTTCCGCATGAAATGGACGATCCGATTCGTCCGGCGCGAAATATTGACGACCAGCACCGACGGGACGATGACGGCCACGACGATGCAAATGGCGCTGATCAGGATAATCGTGCGTTTGATTCCCGCGTAAGCCTCCGCCACCGTTCGCTTCGGCATGATGCCGACGACGAGATAGCCGGCTTTGTTCTGCGTCAGCGTGGAGATGTACGACGGCTCGTCCAGCATGTCCGACGTCTTGAGCGAACCCAGCTGCTTCATGTAAGGATAGGGCTTCCCGTAATAACGGTTCGAGGAATCGGACATCACCTGCCCGTCCGGCGTAAGCACCAGGATTTCGCCTTTGAACGGCGTCTGCTTCTGATCGAGCGAGCGGCTCACCATGCCCGCGTCGAAATATACGAGGAGCTTCCCGATCGATTGCAGCGTATTGTTATCGTTCACTTGGGTGCGCATCGCATACAGCTGCGCATTCCATTGGCCGAGCAGCGTGCGGATCCATACGTTCGGCGTACCTGCCGCCGGCCCCTCCGCCGCCATGATCTCCGGAATGTACGAACGGGTCGGATTGGTCGAATACAGCTTGCGCGAGCCGTTACGGCTGAATGCGTACAGCTGCCGTTTCCCCGTGCTGTACAGCAGGATGTTCTGAATGTCCGGATCCGCGTCCAGCTTGTCCGCCAGATAGCTTAATATATCGATGGCGCTCGCGTTGCCGCCCGCATAATTCTGGTCGAGCAAATACTGCGCATAGTCGTTATAGGGATGCTGGAGGAAATACGAGGTATTGCTCGCCAGCACGCTGTTGCGGTACACGTTCTGCATGATGCTTTGCACGCTTTCGTATTTTTGCTCCATGTAGCGGTTGACCCGTTCCATCGCCTGCTTCTGGTTGTTCAGCTCGCTGTCCGCGATCGACGAGGACATCAGGTTAAATAGAAAATAAGAGAGCGTAATGATCGTCAGATTCACGATAATCGCGAAGACGAGGATGACTTTGACGAACAGGTTATTCTGAATATAGCTGCGGTAAATCTTCTGGAATCGCAATCCGGGCTGCCTTCTCTCGAAATTCGGGGTTAGATTTCCGACATTATAACATGAAGCGAAAGCCTCGCCTATTCGCAACCTGTTCCCGCTTATTCTCGTCTGTTCAGTCGCGGGAGATGCATGCCGGCCGCGAATGCCCGTTGAGCATGCGCATCGCAGGAGGATTCGCCGCCAATCGCGCTGCCTGCTCTTCTACTATTTTTGTGGTAGAATATAGTTTCCGTTGGTAGGCACGTTGCCAGAAGACGCAGGATTACCCGCATTTCGCAATTTGAGGTCATTAGGAGTGAAGCACAACATGGAAACGAATTTGCAATCGGCGGCGCAGCGCTCAACCGAACGCACGTCCCGCAGGTCCAAGCCGTCCGTCCCGTTATTTCTCGCCGTATGGGCGCTGCTGATCGGCTGCGGCGTCTTCGGTACCATATGGTATACCGGTCAAGTGAAAGCCAAGATGACGCAGGATATCGCCGCGCAAACCTCACAGCAGATCACGGCGATGCAGAAGGACTACGACGCGCAGCTGAAGCAGATGCAAACGCAATTCGCCGGCGAGCTGACCAAGGTTCAAGGCAAAGTCGACGCGCTGAACGAGCTGCTGGAATTCACGAAGGATAACACGAATTCCAAGACGGACAACAGCAATAAGCTGTTTACGCAGCTGAGCCAAGTGCAGAAGAAGCTCGCCGAGCTGCAGAAAAGTCTGGACGTGTTGAAATGACGTTGACCGTCAAACGAATCAACCGCTTCTGCCTGCTGGCCTGCGCGCCGTTCATCGGACTGGTAATCTGGCTGCTGGCCGCGGATCTGTCGATCACGCTTCCGGACAGCGCCTTCCCGAAGCAGGCGTTGTCGGACGTTAACGTGCCGGCGGACACCGGTAAACTCACGGATGGCCTCGACTCGGCAAAGCAGAAGGCGCTCGTGACCGCGAAGTCGCTCAAGAAATCGATCGCGCTCTACACGGCAACGGGCCGAAGCATGAATGCCATCGTCACGCTGTCCGACTCGCAGGCCGACAGGCCTTACCGGATCTACGACCGCCGTATTACGTTGAAAATCGGATCCCCCGCGCAGCAGATCCAGTCCGATAACATCCGCGCGCAGCTGTTCACGATTCATGCGCAATATTTCAGCGGCTATGCGCTGAAGGTAAAGTTAAAGACGCCCGATGCGATGAAGATGGTGCTCGGGCAGGACAAGAACGGCGGCGCAGAGACGACGCTGGCTGCGGCCCGCCGCTATGGCGCAATCGCCGGCGTGAATGCCGGCGGTTTCGCGGACGATGGGGGCAAACGGTATCCGCTCAGCACCACCGTGATGAACGGCAGCTATTTGAACGGCTTCGATCCGTCGTTCAAGGATCTCTTCTTCGTCGGCTTGAACGACAACCTCGAGCTGATCGGCGGCAAATATTCGAGCCGCGAGCAGCTGGACAAGCAGAATCCGAAGTTCGGCGCTTCCTTCGTGCCGGTACTGCTGCAGAACGGCAGAACATCGACGATTCCGTCCAAGTGGCAGACGAGCCCGCTGCGCGCGCCGCGGACCGTCGTCGCCAACTACAAGGACAACCAGCTGCTCTTCCTCGTCATCGACGGCCGCAACGAGAACGGCAGCTCCGGCGCGACGCTCGAAGAAGTGCAGATCCTGCTGCAGCGTTTCGGCGCGATCGACGGCTACAACCTCGACGGCGGCGGCTCGTCGACGCTCGTCTTCAACGGCCGCGTCGTCAATCATCCGTCGGACGGCCGGCTCCGTCCAGTGCCGACGCATTTCTTGTTCTTTAAATAAGCCGGGCAAGTCAGGACGGACTATCGTGGCATCGGTGAATTGCCGTCGTTTGCCAGTTTATCGGCACAACCAAAAGACCACTTCGGCTGAAGTGGTCTTTTGGTTGTGCTAGGACACACGGTTCTTTGTCCGTCTACCCTTTGCTGACGTAAAACGGCAGCTGTTCGATTCCGGCCATCCGGAGGTAGATGAACAATTGTCCTTTATGGTGAATTTCATGCTCTTTTCCGTTCTGGAGCAACGCTCCGCCGGACAACGAACGACCGAAGAAATCGATCGATGCGCTCAACTGCTCCGGCGTCAGCGATCTAAGCACCGCTTCGGTGTGCTCGGTATCCGCGAGGATGCTCGCGCGCAGCTCGTCGCTGGTCGTAAACGGCTGCGAAGGCTCGCCCTTCGTGTATGTACCGTTCTTCGCGGTCGCGGCAAACATGCCCATCGCGCCCGTGATATGCAGGACAAGCGCCGACAGCGACATGCCTTTCTCGTACGGCTTCAATTGCAGCTGCTCCGTGGTGACGTCCTTCAGCATCTCATGCAAAACTTTGCGGTGGCTCAGCCATCCGCCGATAAATTCATCCAAGTTCGTCATTCCAAGCGCTCCTTCGATTTACGGATAAAGTGCCGTCGACTGCTTTCAGCAGCTCTACCATTATATCGAACTGAAGGACGCATTTCATCTTTCCGCGCGCGGCCGTCCCCTCTACCTGCCGTTGGAGCAGCCGATTGATAGGTCAAATCTATAGAGATCATTTCTTTCTTATATTTCACGAATAACGCCGTCCATGAGACAATAGCCTCATCAACGATATGAGGTGATCGAGATGACTTCTATCAACGAGTGGAATCCAGGCGCATACGACGATAAGCTGGGCTTCGTATCGCAATTCGGACAAGGCGTCGTCGGGCTGCTCCAGCCCGTAAGCGGAGAACGCATTCTCGATTTAGGCTGCGGCACGGGAGATTTGACGGAGACGATCGCCCAATCGGGCGCGAACGCAACCGGCATGGATTTATCGGACAATATGATCGCTGCGGCTCGGCTTAAATATCCGCATCTGGATTTCCGCGTCGCCAATGCCGAGGATTTCACAACCGACGTCGCGTACGATGCCGTATTCTCGAATGCGGCCTTGCACTGGATGAAGCAGCCCGAGCAAGTGGTAACTTGCGTGTGGAACGCGCTCGCTGCCGGAGGCCGTTTCGTCGCCGAATTCGGCGGACGCGGCAATGTCGAGACGGTGATCGCCGCCCTCGCCGAGTCGTTGGCCGAAGACTACGGCATCGATGCCGCTTCGCGGAATCCCTGGTACTTCCCGAGCATCGCGCAGTACAGCAAGCTCCTGGAAGATCAAGGCTTCGCCGTGAAGGCCGCCTTTCATTTCGACCGGCCGACGATGATGAAGGACGGCGATGGCGGCTTGCGCCACTGGCTGGCTGGATTCGCCGACGATTTCGTGAAGGAATTCACCGCCCGGCAGAAGGAAGCCCTGTTCGACACCGTGGCATCGAAGGCGCGGGCTGCCTTATTCCGGGACGGCTCCTGGCATGTGGATTACAAGCGGCTGCGCATCCTGGCCATCAAGCCTCATGGTGATACTTCTTCCTCGCATACCGCTCGAGCAGATTAACGAGCCCGTACAATGCGACCGACAGCAGTGCCAGCAGCGCAATGCTGACCATGACCAGATTCATCTGAAATACCTGTCCGCCGTAAATAATCAAATAACCGAGGCCGGCTTTCGAGGATAGGAATTCGCCCATGATGACGCCGACCAGCGTCAAGCCGACGTTCACCTTTAGCGTCGCGATCAAATGCGGAACGCTCGCCGGCAGCAGCACCATGCCGAGCATTTGCAGCTTGGTGGCGCCGAACGACTCCATGAGCTTCAGCTTCGTGCGGCTGATCTCCTTGAAGCCGCTCTCGATCATGATGATCGTCACGATCACGGAGATCGCGACCGCCATGCCGTACACCGAATAATGGTCGCCAAGCCAGATGAAAAATATCGGTCCGAGAGCGACTTTGGGCAACGCGTTCAATACGACCATATACGGATCGAGCACCTTCGACGCGAATGTCGACCACCAGAACAAGACGGCCGCCAGCGACCCGATCGCCATGGAGACCGCGATCCCGACGAGCGTCTCCTGTCCGGTAATCCACAAGTGATGAAACAAGCTGCCTTCCATCGCGAGCTCGCGAAACGACGTCCACAGCTGAGACGGCTTGCTCGTGAGCATGGAATCCACCCATTTCCACCTGGCCGCGAACTCCCATAGCAGAAGGAAACCCGCCAGAAGCGCAAGCCGCGCAAGCCAGATCAGCCGCTGCCTGCGCTTCTGCGCGCGCAGGTAGCGGTCATAAAGCGGGGACGTCATGGTCATCCAGCTCCTTCCATATGGTATTGAAATAGTCATGGTACCGGGAAGCCTGCCGCTTGCTCCACGGGGACAGGTTATCGCCCTCGTCGAATACGATGTCATGAGCGGCCGCGATCGTGCTCGGGCGTTTGGACATGACGAGCACGCGGTCCCCCATGCTGATCGCTTCGGACAGGTCGTGCGTCACGAGCACGGCCGTTTTGTTCTGATCCTTGATGATCCGGAACACTTCCTCCGACAGCGTCAGCCGCGTCTGGTAGTCGAGCGCGGAGAACGGCTCGTCGAGCAGCAAGATGTCCGGCTCCGCGACGAGCGTGCGGATCAACGCCACCCGCTGCCGCATGCCTCCGGACAGCTGGGCTGGCGCATGGTGTATGAAATCGCCGAGTCCGTATCGTTTCAGCAGCTCCTCGCCTTTGCGCTTCGCGTCCTCCTTCTTCATCCGGCGGATCTCCGCCCCGACGGTCACGTTGCCCAGCACGTCCCGCCATTCGAACAAATGATCATGCTGCAGCATATAGCCCACTTTATCCGAAGTACCCGCCACTTCCGCCCCGTCGATCGTCACGGTTCCCTGCGTCGGCCGCAGCATGCCGGAGATGAGCGAGAGCAGCGTGCTCTTGCCGCAGCCGCTCGGCCCTACGATGCTGATGAACTCGCCCCGGCCGATCGAAAGCGAGATGCCGCGCAGCGCTTCGGTCTCTTCTCTCGGCGTAAAATAGCGAAGTCCGACGCCTTCCAGCCGGATATGCTCCTGCTTCTGCTCCTGCTTCTGCTCCTGCTTTTGCTCCTGCTTCTGCCCCTGCCCTTGCTCCCGTCCCAGCCCCGAAGCACCGATCTCCCTGCGTGCCATCGGCGTTAGTCCGACTTTCCGAGCTGCTTCGCGAAGCTCATGTCGACGACGTCATCCATCTTCGTTACCTTCTCCTCCGCCTTCAGCACGCCGTTCTCCACGAGCACGTTCTGAAGAATATCGAATTGCTCCTGCGTGAGGACGGGATCCGTCGGCCATGTATCCTGTGCTTTATAACGGTTAACCGATTGCAGAATAAGCTCATCCGTCGTACCGTCGAAGAATGGCTTGAGCGCCGCCACGATTTCTTCGTCGGATGCGGCGTTCAGCCACTTCGCGCCTTCGGCAACGGCGGCCGTGAATTTCTTGATAATGTCCGCATGCGACTGGATATAGTCGGAAGTCGCGACGTAAGACGTCTCCGGATACGCGCCGAAATCTTCGCCGAGCGAAGCGACGTAATACGCTTTGCCTGCATTAACCAACGTCGAAGCGACAGGCTCGAACACTTGGATGAAGTCGCCTTGGCCGCTCGTGAACGCGCCGGCCATCGCAGGAGATGCGATGTTCGTAATGACGTTCGCGTCCGTAACCTGCTCCTTCAGGAGCAGCGAGTTCAGCACCATTTGCGGGGAACTTCCCGGTCTCCAGCCGATGACGGTTTTGCCCGAGAGGTCGCTCCACGTGAAATTGTCCAGCTTTTCCCTCGAGAGCAGGAACGAACCGTCCTTCGCGGTGAGCTGGTGGAACACCTTCAGCGTCTTATCGCCCTTCTGGTTGTAGATATAGATCGTCGTCTCCGGTCCGACCATGGAGATGTCTGCCGTGCCCGCGATAAGCGCGGCAGCGCCTTTGTCGGAGCCTTGCGCGGTATTCATGTCGACGTTCAAGCCTTGTTCCTTGAAGAAGCCCTGCGACATCGCCACGTAATGCGGCGCATAGAAGATCGAACGGATGACTTCCGAGAATTTGACCGTCGTCAGCTCATCCGACTTGGAGCTTTTGCCGCAAGCGGCCGTCATCGCCAGCAGCAGGACCGCCAGCAGCAGCAGCGTCGGTTTAACCAGTTTGCGCATGTTGATTTCTCCTTTGCTATCGTCATTGTCTGTCTTGCACGCACCCATGCTCTATATCAACGGTCCGCCCGGATCCGGTATATCTGCGCAAGCCCCCGCAGCGCGCAAAGAGCCTTGAATAGGTAATATCCTATTCAAGGCTCCAGGCCGATGTTCGTATTCAAATGCCCTTTCATTTCCAAAATATCGGCTCGCGTTACTCTAGCTGACGTCTACCTCACTTATCAGATCCTGCCGGAACGAATCATGGCCGCGATCAGCCACAGAAACATGACCAACGCGACGATAAATCCGATATCGATGATCGGTATATGCCATATCATCGTCTGCGTATGGCTCAACGCGGCGCCAATGATCAGTCCGACCATCAGGATGCTGAGCGACAGCAGCACGATGCTGAGCGACAAACGGTTGCTGATCCGGTCCATCTTCTTCGTCAGCATGTCCACTTGAGGGGAGGCAACCTCGACGCGCAGCTTTCCCTGCCGAATAATGCGGGACAGCTGCTTCAGGCTCAGCGGCACGTCGCTGATCAAATCGATCATCTCCGGCACGTCCTCGACCCAATTCCTCCAAATGTTGCGCGGGTCGATCCGCTCCAGGAACAGCTTTCGCCCGAGAGGCTCGGCCACGTCGAACACGCTGAAATTGGGATCCAGCGCCGTAACGACGCCTTCCATCGTCAGCAGCGCCTTGCCGAGCAGCGTGAGCTCGGAGGGAATGCGGATCCGGTGGCGGAACGACAGCGAGAACAGATCGTTCACGATCTCGCCGAAACCGATCCGCTCGAGCGGAACCTTGTAGTATTTCTCCCTCATCTCGTCGACGTCGGCGCCGAGCGCTTCCATATCCGCGTCTTCTGGTATGACGCCCATGCTCGATATGGCCCGCATGACGCCTTTCGAGCTTTGGTTCCGCAGCGCGATGACGAACGATACGAACTGCTTCTTCATGCTGGGATTAAGCCGGCCGACCATGCCGAAATCCAGAAGCGCCAGCCGGCCGTCCGAGAGCGCCAGGACGTTGCCGGGATGGGGATCGCCGTGGTACAAGCCGGCAACGAGAATCTGATGAAGGATCGTCGTCGCGAATCGGTCGGCCAGCTCGCGGGTATCCAGCCCCGCGCGCTCCAGCTGCAGACGGTCGGACAGCTTGATGCCGTCCACGTAAGCCATCGTAAGGACGCGCTTCGAGCAGTAATCCCAGAAGATCTCCGGCACGTGAACATGCTCTTGACTCTCGCTTTGGGCGATGAAGCGTTCCGCATTGCGCGCCTCCAGCGAGTAGTCCAGCTCTCTGCGCAGCACGTGGCCGAGCTCATCCACGATCTCGCGGAGCCGGTAGATTCGCGCCCATTCCATCGTACTCTCGGCGAGCCGTGCCCAGTCCGCCAAGATATCCAAGTCGGTCTCGATCAGCTTCCCGATCGCGGGCCGCTGCACCTTGATCGCGACCATCGTCCCGTCCTGCAGGGTAGCGCGGTACACCTGACCGATGGAAGCCGCCGCCAGCGGCTCCGCGGTGAAGGACCGGAACAGCTGATCGATCGGCGCGCCCAAGTCCTCTTCGAGGATGGCGGCGACGTCCTCGAACGGCGAAGCGGGCACATGGTCCTGCAGGCGCTCCAGCTCCGTCACGATGTCGGCCGGAATCAGATCGGGCCGCGTGCTGGCGATCTGTCCCAGCTTGACGAAGGTTGGACCGAGCTCCTCGAGCAGCAGCCGAATGCGTTCTCCCAGGCTTTTGGCCTGAAGCTCCTTCTGCGCCTCGCTGCGAAAGAAAAACAGCTTATCGGTCAGTCCCATCTCATGGGAGACATATCCCAGCCCGTTGCGCGCCAGCGCCGAGGCGATCGTTCGATATCGCTGCAATTGTCGAAGCCGTTTCCCCGGATTCATGACTTGCCCCCGATCATGACTCGGAAGGATTCACGCGTTCCCGCTCCAGCGCATCCAGGCGCTGTTCGATTCGGGCGATATCCTCCTTCGTGGCCAGCTTGTTCTCGCCGAGCAGCGCTTGCATGCGCTCGCGGGCCATCGTCTCTACCTGCTTGCGCAGCTCATCGCCTTTGGCGAGCAGCTCTTCGACGAGCGCTTTGGATTCCGCTTTGCTGACCTCGCCTTTCTTGACGAGCTCGTCGAACGTTTTCTCGACCTGTTCCTTGCCTGCAAGCGCCAGTCCCAATCCTAACGAAATCGCTTTCCCGATCGTATCCTTCATCCGATTCACGTCTCCTTCGAAGCTAAAATGGTGGTACGCAATTACGGTCTGCACATGATGGACGATAGTAACTAAGATATGCTTCCATTATACCCTCGGATTCCCGCCCTTACCAATGGCCGGCCACATGAAAAAAAGCCTGACCGCCCCATCCCCTCATTCCGGAACGGACCCGATCAAGCTTCGCGTATCAACCGCGGCGCGCAAGCACCGGGAACAAGTTCCCGGTAATGGCATCGCCGTCCTTCAAGTTCAGTCCCATCGTAAGCGGATGCCTGCTGCTCCCATCGAACGTCGCATGCTCGGGCATGTATACGATCGTAAGCACTCGGCGAGGCTTATCCGTCCGATTGGCATAGGCGTAATGGAAGGTCAGCCCATGATGCACGGTGCAGCTTCCTCGCCTGAGCGGAACCGCCACCGGTTCATGGCCTGCGGCGGCCGTATCCTTCGCCAGCTCGAATAGGTCGACCGGTTTGACGAAATCGACGTTGTCCAGCTTGCCCGCCCGATGCGAGCGCGGTACGAAGGACAGGCAGCCGTTCGTCTCGTTGACGTCTTCGAGCGGAATCCACATCGTCATGACGTCAGATTCCTTCATCGGGAAGTACGTCGCGTCCTGATGCCAGGGCGTCGCTTTGGAATCCCCGGGCATTTTCCAAAACGCCTGGTCATGGAACAACCGCAAGCCGGAGGACTCCGCTAGCTGCAAGGCAATGTCAGCCAGATAGGGGCTGAGCGAATATTTCGCCATGCCGCCGGAGTCCCGCCACGTATTCATTTTCATTCGCAGCACGCGTTCCAGCTCCGGATTATCTCCGCCATCGGCATGATCGCGCATGACCTCTTCCAGACAAGCCGCCAGCTCCTCGAGCTGCTGCTCCGTCAGTACGCCGTCCAACTGAACGAAACCTTCGCGCTTGTAAAATCTCGCTTGCTCGTCCGTCACCCGATAAGTCAATGCTTCCGCCTCCCTATAGGATATTAGGCCATGCCGATTCTGACGCCAAGCTCGATCAGCCAGCGCCGATACGCGACGGACAACACATCCGCCTTGTGGTTCAGCTCCTGCTGCAGATCGAGCGGAAGCAGCTCCGGCTTCTGCGTCTCGATGATCCAGGCATCCTGTTCGAATACCGTATCCTGAAACCGGATAAACTGTTCATCCGGCACGTCGAAGCCGTAGTTGCGCGAGACGGCCATGTACGCCGTGCATTCCTTCTCGGTCACAGGCAGCACCGTCAGCAGAATCCAAAGCGTCTCTCCCGTGGCCGCATCCCGCTTCGACAACCGGCCCGCTAGCGGACGGAACACTTCTTTCACGTAGACGTAAGTCGTTCCTTCCTCCGCCTCGGAGCCGGAGTGGGCCACGGGCTGGAAGATCGGCACCTCGCTCGTATAGACGCGGTCCTGCTCTTTGTAGACCTTGAAGTCCGGTACTTCCGCATAATCCGGATGGCCGAGCAGACCGCCGTGCACGAACATCAGGTGAGCGAAATCCGTAAAGTTCTCGATGACCCTCGTACCTGCGGCATGAACCGTATATGGCCCGCAGACTAATGGGCGGTAATCGGGATTTTCGAATTCCTCGAAATCCGGCAGCCGGGCAGACGGTTCGCCGATGCATACCCATACAAGGCCGTATTTCTCCATGCAAGGATAGTTTTCCGCACGGGCTCGAAGCGGGATCGTGTCCGACTTGCCCTGCGCCGGAATGCATACGCATGCGCCGCTCCCGTCGTATTTCCAGCCATGGTAGGGACAGACGAGATTATCTCCTTCCACCCTTCCCTTCGACAGCATCGCCCCGCGGTGCACGCACAGGTCGCGAAGCGCATAGACGCCGCCGCTCGCCGCGCGGAACACGGCAACGCGTTCGCCAAGGATCGTAACCGAAAGCGGTGCGCCGTTCAGCTTGCTCGCGATACATACGGGATGCCATTCATTCTCCAGCACATTATCCTTCAGCGTTTCCGTCATCATATGCTCACTCTCCCCGGATATCTTGTATCTTGTATCGATCGTGTCGGCTGTGTTTAGATGCTTGCGACTCGCGACGTGCCTGTCCCTAAGCGCGTCTACTCTACGCTGCCGAAGACAGGATAGGACGGCGCCAGCTTGCTCCGCAGCACGTCGACGCGCGCCTGCGCTCTGCGGATGATCTCCATCTCGTCCACGAGCGTGCATCGGCCATGACTGACGACGACCCGCCCGTTAACCAGCACCGTATCGACGTCGTTGCCGTTGGCGTTGTACACGATCGCGGAGCTGACCCGATGAACGGGCGCGATATGCGCTTTCTGCAGCTCGATAACGACGATATCCGCCTTCTTCCCCGGCTCCAGACTGCCGAGATCTTCCTCCCTGCCGACGGCCTTCGCGCCGTTACGCGTCCCCATCCGCAGCACCCCCATCGGCGGCATCAGCGTGGAATCCAGCCGGTCCACCTTGTGGAGGCAAGCGGCGAACTTCAGCACCTCGAGATTATCCTGGCAGTTGTTGCTCCCGGGACCATCGGTTCCAAGCGCAACATTGATGCCGCGCTCTAGCATATCCGGCACCCTGGCGACCCCCGAGGCTAGATACATATTGGATACGGGACAATGAACGACCGTCGCTTCGCGCCTTGCGAGAATGTCGAGCTCGGCGTCGTTCAGCCATACGCCATGCACCACTTGCGTTTGCCGGCCGAGCAGCCCGACCTCCTCCGCCAGCTCCACGTTGCGCAAACCGAACCGCTCGAGCGTGTTCTCGATCTGCTCCCTCGTCTCCGACAAGTGGATATGCGTAATCAAGCCGTTTCGTTCGCCGTACTTGGCGGCGAGTCTTAAGAACTCCTCCGAACAGCCGTACAGGTTCAGCGGTCCCATTGCGATGGCAATTCGGCCTTCCCCCTCGCCCTGCCATTTGTCCAGCAGTTGATCGGTATTGGCGAATATCTCTTCGGCGCTTTCACGGAGTCTTGGCTCATAGCTAAGATCGACGCCGCCCCTCGCCATATGGCCTCGGATGCCGGACTGCCGCATCGCTTCCAGCACGCCTTCGTCGTTACCGGGATGCGTATGAATGTAATGATGATCCATCACATACGTCGCACCGGACTTCAAGTTCTCGATGCAGCCGATCATGGCCGCCAGATAGAAATCCTCTTCCTCCATTGCGAGCGACGCCGGCCATATAATCTGCCGCAGCCACTGCGCCAAGGGCAGATCGTCCGACACGCCGCGCATGAACGTTTGAAACAGATGCGTGTGACAGTTGACCAGACCCGGTATAACCGCTTTGCCGGCGGCATCGATGACCGTATCCGCCAGTGCGAGCAGCGCGTCTTTGGAGCCATCCCCGGGCCAAACGCCGACTTCCGCGATCCGAGAACCGTCAATATAGACATATCCGCCCGGGAAAACGTCCAGCCCGTCGTTCATCGTCATGACCGTGCCGTTTCGAATGAGCGTCTTTGCCAAACAAATCACATCCTAAGTTAGATATAGGCCAGTTTGGCGCTAAAATCACTTGACTTCACGATATTTCTATTTATTTATGTAATCTTATCTGACATAATTATATTTGGCATCTCCTCTTTGAGTCAATCCGTTTTGTAAACCATCATAGCGGATTATCGCCTCATTCATAAAGCAATTCGATCGTTTTGGTTTACAAATCATTCCGCTCTTCACGCAGGAAATAGATAATCGAAACTTAAACCTCACGCAATCATTACGTAAGCTATCAAAACGTAATATTTTATTTTTTCGGGGAGTGATGCCTATGTTTCTGCCTCAAATGGATGCAATCGACCAAGATATTATCCGCTTGCTGCACGAGAACGGAAGAATGTCCTATTCCAAAATCGGCGAGCTGCTGAGTCTATCGCGCGTTGCGATCCAGAAGCGCGTGGATGCGCTGATCGAGGACGGCATTATCGAGAATTTTACGGTTCGGCTGAACGCGGCGCGATTAGGAAAGTTCGTCTCCGCTTTCTTCGAGGTGGAGGTAGAGCCAAGATTCGTGGAGCAGGCGGGAGATCTGCTGTCGCGAGAGCCGGAGGTGATCAGCATCTATCAGATGACGGGACCCAGCTTGCTGCATATGCATGCCCTTCTTCAGGACGAACGCGCGCTGGAGCAGTTCCTATTCAAGAAGATCTATGTGCTGGAGGGGATCGTAGGGGTCAATACGCATATGGTGATCCGAAGATTCAAGCAGGGTACGGGGTTGGAGCTCTGAATCCGGTTATTCCAGCCACCACCGGAACCTGCAATGAAAAAAGAAGGCAGCCGCAGCCGCCCCCTTCTCCTTGCCTTGCTTTCACGCCGGATACGCTTCCTCGAACAAGCGAACGCGGTTACGTCCCTCCCGCTTCGCCTCATACAGCGCCATATCCGCGTTCTTCAGCAGCGCCTGCAGCGTCGCGCCGTCGCTGCCGGACTGCGATACCCCGAAGCTTGCCGTGATGGCGATCGTCTCGCCGTCCGCTTGAAGCGGCTCGGCGGCAAGCGCGGCGCGGATTCGGTCCGCCAATTCCCCCGCTCCCGATCGCGCTGCCGCGGGAAGGAAGAAAACGAACTCCTCCCCGCCGTATCTGGCGAACAACGCATTCGGGGGAAGCAGCCGATTGACGACGGAAGCCACATGCTGAATCGCGAAGTCGCCGGTCTCATGCCCGTACGTATCGTTGATGCGCTTGAAGAAGTCGATGTCGAACAGCACGACCGATGCCGGAGTTCCGCTCTCCTGCGCTTCCCTGAGCAGCTGCTTGCCGCGATAGATGAACGACGTACGGTTCAGCAGCTTCGTCAAGCCGTCATGATAAGCCAGCCGTTCCAGCTGCTCCTGCAATCTCCGCGGCTCCGTCACGTCGATGAGCATCAAGAGACTGCCGATGGATTCGCCGACTCGGCCGCGCACGACGGACGTACGAACTTGGTAGAAGGCATAGGAACCGTCCTTAGCCTGCCACCTCATGGCCTCCTGCTCGACGTCCGCATGCGTGTTCAGCGGAAACGGCGAGCCGGTCATTGCGATCCACGCTTCATCCAAAGTCCGGCCGATCAGGCCGACGCCGAGTCCTGGCAGCATGCGGCTGGCGGCGCCGTTGAAATCGATCAGACGGTCCGCGCTGTCAAGCACGATGACGCCGTCCCCCATGCTCTCGAAGATGCTTTCCTTGGCGATCGGAACGATCGTCAGCATCCGCGTGGAAACGATCGCCCAGATGTACATCGCCGACGTGACGCACAGGATGACCGGTACCGGATCCATCCCGTTCGGAACCATGCCCATCAAATAGACGAACGCTCCCGCCATAGGGAGAAACTGCCCGACGATCAGCGTCACGAGCTGCAGGCGGTAGGCTTTCTTCGTGCTCTGCCATTTGCGAACGAGCAGCACGACGCCGGCCAGCATGGAACCGAACGTGAACGCGCCGTGCACGACATAGAATTGGCCGATAACAATATCTGTGAACGGCAGCGACGAGCCTGCACGGACGCTTAGCGACTTATAAAACAAATGATGATACTCGTTCGTGGCAACCATGACGATGGACAGGACCGGGATCGCGAACAGCGCCGCCGCCATCCTGCGGGACACGGTCTTGCCGGTATATTGCAGCACGACGATCAGGCCGAGCGCAGGCGCAGGCGCCATTCCGACATACTGGACGATATTCCAGTTCTCAATGTCTTGCAGCGTACTGCTTGCCATGCCGAACGCCACCGAAAAAATATAAATGGCCTGCGCGGTCGTATACAGCATGAACGTCCTTGCGCCGGCCATTTCTTCTCGCTTCAAATAGGCATATAAACAGAGAAACAGCGTAAATACGCCCGAGGTCGCGACAAGCGAAATATACATCGTAAGTGAAGACCCCATCGTCAGCTCCCATGAAGTTCATTGTGGATTTTTGTAACTATTAGGCGAAAAAAGTCGATTTCATGGTACCACACTGGCATGGGGATGTCATGAGCTATTTTGGATTTTCGACCAACTTTATTCTCGCCGGCATTCGTGCATGCGGAACTTCGCAATGCCCGACCCTAGAACGCAAACGGCCGGCGGCTGTTTCGCAACAGTCGCCGGCCGTATTACGAACGCGTTACGCTCTTTGCTTGCGGGTCATGACGTCGAAGATGACGGCGATCGCGAGCACCGCGCCGCGGATCATGTACTGGTACGAAATGCCGACGCCCAGCAGGTTCATGCCGCTTGACAAGGAAGCCATGACGATCGCGCCGATGATGGAGCCCGTCACTTTGCCGACGCCGCCGGCCGCGGATACGCCGCCTACATAGGCTGCGGCGATCGCATCGAGCTCGAACAGGGTGCCTGCCGTCGTCGTCGCCGATTGCAGCCGGGCCGTAAACAAGATGCCGGACAATGCGGACAGCATGCCCATCGAGCCGAATACGATATACGTGATTTTCTTCACGCTGATCCCGCTCAGATGCGCCGCTTCCGGGTTGCTTCCGACGGCGTAAATATGCCGCCCAAGCACGGTTTGCGTCGTAAGGAAGTGATAGATGACGACGATCAGGAGCATGATGATAACGGTCCACGAGAAGCCGTTATATCCCGCGATAATGTACGTGATATATGCAATGATGGCAGAGACGAATACCAGTTTCACGGCAAACATGCCGCCGGAGATGACTTCGAAGTTGTAGCGCAGCTTGTTGCGACGCTTCGAGAACTCGCTGTACAGATAGAAGATAATGACGACGGCACCGAAGATCAGGGAGAGCAGGTTCAGCCCGCCAACCGTCGCAAGCGACGGAATGTACCCGTTGCCGATGGCGTTGAAATGGTCGTCGTCGACGTTGATCGTGCCGGTCTTCTCCGTTACCCGCAGCAGCGCGCCCCTGAAGATGAGCATGCCGGCCAGCGAGGCGACGAACGACGGAATTCCGAGTTGAGCGACGAGAAATCCGTTGAACATCCCGATCACGACGCCCATCACGAGAATGATCGGAATCGTGAAGTAGAACGGAACGCCGAGCTGCGACATGAAGATGGCGGCGATGGCGCCCATGAACCCCGCGGCGAAGCCGACGGAGAGATCGATATGCCGAATGACGATGACGAGCGTCATCCCGACGGCCAGCACGGCGATATAGCCCGTCGCGTCCAACAGATTGCTGATATTCCGCGAAGACATGAACAGGCCGTCCGTCATGATGGAGAAGGTAAGCATAATGACGAATAACGCGATGTACATCCCGTATTCACGAATGTTGACTTTGATCAATGATCTGGCTTCCTTGTATAAATTCATCTGTCTTCCCCCTATTGCGTTGCAAAATGCATGATCTTCTCTTGGTCGGCATCCTCGATGGACAGCTCGCCCGTTATTCTTCCTTCCGCCATGACGTACACGCGGTCGCTCATGCCGAGCACCTCGCCCAGCTCGGACGAGATCATGATGATGCTCATGCCTTCGCTGATCAGCTTGTTCATGATCGTATAAATTTCGAATTTGGCGCCGACGTCGATGCCGCGCGTCGGTTCGTCCAGGATGAGCAGCTTCGGACCGACGAACAGCCATTTGCCGAGCGACACCTTCTGCTGATTGCCGCCGCTGAGATTGCCGACGATCTGTTCGACGGACGGCGCCTTGATATTCATCGACTGCTTATAGCCGTTCGCGACCTTCACTTCCTCGTTGCCGTTGATGATGCCGCGCGAAGCGACCGCTTCCAGATTGGCTGCCGAGATGTTGTTCTTGATATCCTGGATCAGGAACAAGCCGTCGCCCTTGCGATCCTCCGTCACGTAAGCGATGCCCGCCTTGATGGCGTCCCGCGTATGCTTGAAGCTGCGAGTTTTCCCTTCCAGCAGCAGGTCGCCCTGCAATTTATACGACTTCGGATTGCCGAACAAGCTCAGCGCCAATTCCGTTCTTCCGGAGCCCATCAAGCCGGCGATGCCGACGATTTCGCCTTTTTTCACGTGGAGATCGACGTTCTTGACGACGTTCCTGCCAAGCTTGGCGTCGTATGCCCTCCAATTGCGGATTTCAAGCACGTTCTCGCCGAAGCTGCGGTTCGTCCGTTTCGGATAAATATCGTCGATTTCGCGCCCTACCATGTTTTTGATGATGACGCTCTCGGTAATTTCGCCTTTGGACGCGTCCAGCGTGCAGATCGTCCGGCCGTCGCGGAGCACGGTTGCTTTGTCCGCGATCGCGATGACTTCCTTCAATTTGTGGGAGATCATAATGCATGTGATGCCCTGCTGTTTCAGCTCGCGCAGGAGCGTCAGCAGGTTCTCGCTGTCGTCCTCGTTCAGCGCGGCCGTCGGCTCGTCGAGAATAAGCAGCTTCACGTCCTTGCTTAACGCCTTTGCGATTTCGACCAATTGCTGCTTGCCGACGCCCAGATCTTTGATCTTCGTCTCGGGATTGACGTTCAGTTTTACTTTCCGCAGCATTTCCTTCGCCTGGACGATCGTTCGGTTCCAGTTCACGACGGCGCCTTGGGTAATCTCGTTGCCCGCGAAAATATTTTCGTACACCGTCAAATCGGGGAACAGCGCGAGCTCCTGATAAATAATGGCGATCCCCGCCTTGACGCTGTCGCTGATCCTGGCGAAGCTTTGCACGCTGCCCTCGAACACGATGTCTCCCTTGTACGTGCCATGCGGGTAAACGCCGCTCAGCACCTTCATCAGCGTCGATTTGCCTGCGCCGTTCTCGCCGATCAAACAATGAATCTCGCCCTGCTCGACCTTGAAATTCACGGCGGAGAGCGCTTTGACTCCCGTAAACCCCTTCGAGATTTCCTTCATTTCCAAAATCGGTTTGCTCATGTTTATCGCTCCTAACGGGACCATTCCCGCGAACGAGAAGCAGCGAGAGACTTGCATCCGCCGCCGCTTCTCCGCAGGGAAATCGGTGCTGCGCTTACAGTCCTGTGAAATCGCTGGCTTTGTAATATTCGGAATCGATCAGCTTTTCTTTCACGTTGTCTTTGTCGACGACGATGACTTCCGTTTGCTTCGCTTTCACGTCGATTTTGCCGTTGTTGTACGAGCCCGTCGTATCGGGCGCATTGCCTTCGAGGAGGGCGACTGCCATGCCCATGGCATCCTTGACCAAGCTGCGCACGTCCTTGAATACCGTCATCGACTGCTTGCCGTCGATCACGTACTGAACGGAAGCCTGCTCCGCGTCTTGACCGCTGACGACATAGCTCTTGATGGCCGAATCCGAGGCGAATACGTCGGCGATGGAACGAGCGGTGCCGTCATTCGGCGCCAAGATCGCAACGTCGCCCTTCATGTCCGCCGCTGCGGCCGTCAGATGCGTTTGCGCTTTGTTCTTGGCTTCGTTGGCATCCCAGTTCGTCGTGACTTGACCGATGATTTTGCTCATTTCGTCGCGGGACAGCTCGGCTTTGCCTTTCAAGCCTTCGGCTTCGCTGGAGTTCGCGATTTTGAACGTGCCGTCCGCGATTTTCGGCTGAAGCACCGTCCACGCGCCTTGGAAGAACAGGAAGGCGTTGTTATCGGAAGAAGCGCCGGCGTACAGGTAGAGCGGCTCGCCGCTGCCTTTGGCATGGTCGACCAGGTACTGCGCCTGCGCTTTGCCTACTTCCACGCTGTCGAACGTGACGTAGTAGTCGACGGCGTCGGTGTTGGTGATGAGGCGGTCATAAGAGATGACTTTGATGCCGGCTTTCTTCGCCGACTCTACCGCGCCCGCCGCCGCGGCACCGTCCTGCGGGCAGATGATCAGAACTTGAATCCCTTTATTGATCAACGTTTCCACGTTTTCTTTCTCTTTCGCCGAAGAACCTTGACTGAACAAAATTTCAGTCGAATAATCCGTCCCCTTCAGCGCATCCTTGAAGCGCTGCTCATCTTGTACCCAGCGCGGCTCGTCTTTCGTCGGAAGCACGATGCCGACGCTCACTTTGCTGCCTCCGTTTTTACCGCATGCCGCCACGGCGACCGCTAAGATCACGATCACGAGCAGCAGCGAGATCCGTTTCAAGCCTTTTCCCATTTGTGTTACCCCTCTCGATATCGAAAATGTCTGAAGCGCTTACAAATCCAACTATAGCATCGGACGCCGCAGCTGAAAGCGCTCTCTTATAGCACTTTTTTCATACTGCCTATACTATTTTGACATGGGCTTGTCCGTATACGCGCA
This sequence comes from Paenibacillus sacheonensis, assembly GCF_009909195.1. Classification (GTDB taxonomy): domain Bacteria; phylum Bacillota; class Bacilli; order Paenibacillales; family Paenibacillaceae; genus Paenibacillus_Z; species Paenibacillus_Z sacheonensis. Next base: position 54,904 of record NZ_JAAAMU010000002.1, on the reverse strand, counting down.
CCCGGCATTCCAGGCTTCGTCTATCTCTCAATGAGTCATGCCGGAAAAGCAAAAAGAACGGCGTCTCTGCTTGGCAGCAGAAACGCCGTTCTTTCCGTAACATCCATCGCCTAGTTGTCCACGTTGCGGTAAACGTCCTCCCGGCTGTGAAAGCCGTCCGCGATAATCGTCGCATCGATATTCGTCCGATTCACGGCAATCGGCTCGAGCAGGATGGCCGGCACGTCGATTTTCTTGTTGAACACGGTCTTGTCCGTGCTAACTTTCTTGCCCTCGGCCATCTGCACGGCGAGCGCGGCAGCCGTCTCGGCCAGCTTGCGGATCGGTTTGTACACGGTCATCGTCTGCGTCCCTTCCACGATCCGCTGCGCGGCAGCCAGCTCCGCATCCATGCCGGTGACGGGCGTCGTTCCCGCCAGCCGCCGTTCCGCCAAGGCGCCTACGACGCCGCCAGCCGTTCCGTCGTTCGCCGCGATGACCGCGTCGATCGCATCGCGGTTCGCGGCGAGCGCCGTCTTCATGTTCGCCAGCGCGTTGACCGGCTTCCATTCTTTCGTGAACTGGTCGTACACGATCTGAATGTCGCCGCGGTCGACAAGGGGCTGCAGCACCTTCATCTGCCCCCGCTTGAACATGTGCGCGTTGTTGTCCGTATCCGCACCCTCGATCAGCACGTAATTGCCCCGCGGCACCTTCGAGACGAGCGCCTCCGCCTGCAGCTCGCCGACTTTCTCATTGTCGAACGACACATACAGGTCCACGTCCGCGTTCAAGATCAAGCGGTCGTACGAGATCACCTTGACGCCGGCTTGATGCGCCTTCGCCACGATGGCCGCCGATACCTGGGCATCATGCGGCACGACGACAAGCACGTCCACATGCTTCGAGATCATGTTCTCCGCCTGCGCGATCTGCTTCGCGTCGTCGCCGTTCGCCGCTTGCACGTCGACCTTCGCGCCCAGCTTCTCGACCGCGGCCTTGAACAGGTCCCGGTCCTTCTTCCAGCGTTCCTCCAGCAGCGTATCGAGCGACAAGCCGACGACCAATTCGCGTACAGCCGCTTGGTTCGGGTCCTCCGCCGCGGGCTTCGCCCCGCTCCCGGCGCCTTGCCCGCCGGAAGAACACGCGGAGAGCAACGTCAGCAGAACCGTGAATACGCCGGCCAATCCGCTTTGTTTGAAGCTCTGCTTCATCCTTCATCGCTCCTTCCCGTGAAGCTGCCTGCCGAAGCAGCCTACGTCAGTTTCTTATCCAACGGACGAAGCAGCATTTTCCGATATTCCGTGGGCGAATAGCCGACGATCTTCTTGAATACCCGGCTGAAATAGTTCGGATCATGGTAGCCGATCTCGTACGTGATTTCTTTCAAGCTCTTCTCCGCGTCCTGCATCAGCTGCTTGGCGGTCTCCATCCGGCACTCCGTCAAGTAATCGATATAGTTCATCCCGAAATGCGACTTGAACAGCTTGCTCACATAGAACGGATTCCTGTCGATCTCGGCCGCGACCCGCTCGAGCGACAGATTCTCGCGGGCATGCTCCCGGATGAACGTCTTCATCGTCGTCACGAGATCCGATTCCATGTCGCCCGCCTTTAATGCCGTCGCTTCCGCCAAACGGCCGAGCAGCACGCTCGTTTCCGTCTTCAGCTGCATGTAGCCCGAGGTCTGATGCGGATAGTATGGTTTATCCAGCTCGTACCCCATCTCCTCCAACATGCGCGTCAGGACGATCAGCACCTCGAAGATTCGCTGCTGCGCGATGCCGATCGGCTGTCCTGCGGTTTCATATACGTCAATGACCCGCAAGGCGCCCGATACGGCCGACTCCCAATGGCCGCGGCGCACGTCCTCCAGCACGCATTTCTCGAGCTCCAAGACACGAGGGCCGCTTGCCGGAAGCTCATGATGCGGCAGGTCCTCGTACAAGCGGAACCGCGCGGGAAGCGACAGATCGACGGATGCGAGCAGCGCTTCGTGATAGGATTTACGCATGTCTTTCCGATCCGCGTACAGCCCGCCGATGCCGATGAACGGCTCCGCGCCGGTCATGCGGCGCAGCGCCTGAACGAGCGTCCTGCCGATGCCGACGGCTGCTTGGCGGTAAGACTGGCGGATATCTTTGAATATGATAAGCGGAATTTGCTTGCCGGACGCTTTGCCGACCCAGCCGTGCACCGACGAAGCCTCCAGCTGCCCGGCCAGCGCCAGCTGAAGCGCCTCGAAATCCCCCGGCGCGCCTTCCTGCGAACCGCCATGATCCTGCAGCAGGACGTTCATGACGAAACCATCCTTCATCTCCGGCGCTTCGAGCAAATCGATCATTTCGTTCAGGTGAACGGAAGGGGCGAAATCGAACAGCAGCTGCGAGACGATATCGGCCTCTACGACGGGCAGCATCCTGCGAAGACGCTCCTGTTCCTTGCGCCGGCTCTCCGCGTCCCGATGCGAAGCGCGGATCTCGTCGGCAACTCTGCCGATCGTTTCCAAGACGACCGCGGTTTTGCTCGGCTTCAGCAGGTAGTCGCGAACGCCCAGCCGCAGCGCCTGCTGGGCGAACTCGAACGTGTCGTAAGCCGTGACCACGATGAATTTAACTTGTTTATCCGTCGCGGTAATAGTCTCGATGGCCTGAAGACCGCCTATGCCCGGCATCTTGATGTCCATCGTGATCAGATCCGGCTTCAGCCGCGCCGCCGCTTCGATCGCTTCGCGGCCGTTGGCGGCCTGGCCGACGATGACGATATCGTCCATGCCTTCCTGGACCATGCGCTGCAGCGCCGTTCGTTCGATCGGTTCATCATCCACGATCAGTAGCGTTATCATGTATTCGGCCTCCTTGGCAGCTTGATCGTAATGCTGGTTCCTTCCCCGATCGGGGCATCGATCGCAATCAAATCCTCTTCGCCGTAGAACAATTGCAGCCGATCGCGCACATTGCGGATGCCGAGGCCGGTGGAATGGCCCTTGTAATCCGCCGACTCCGCGTCGGACATGAGGCCGGCCAGCTTCTCGGATGTCATTCCCGGCCCGTCGTCCATCACCTGCACGCGTACGTATTCGTCGCCGTTAACGACGCGCAGCGTAAGCACGCCGCCGTCCTCCGACGGCTCGATGGCGTAGATGAACGCGTTCTCGACGAGCGGCTGCAGGATGAGAATCGGGACTTCCAGATCCAATGCGGCTTCGTCGATCTCCCGGACGACAATGACGCGGGAGCCGAAGCGCGCCTGCTGGATCGTCAAATATTCTTCCACGACGTTGATCTCGTCCCGAAGCGATACCCGGCTGTCCATCCGCCGGAGATTGTACCGCAGCATGCCGGCAACCGAGCTGATCAGCTCGCTCGTCTTGTCCGCGCCAGCCAGATAGGCTTCCTTGGACAGCATATTCAGCGTATTGAACAGAAAATGCGGATTGATCTGGCTTTGCAGGCTCTTCAGCTCGCTTTCCTTGAGCATCAGCTTATGCTTGTGCAGGTCGTATTCCAGCTGGGCTTTGCTCTGCACTTCGTCGAACAGGCTGCCGATGCTGAGCCGCATGTTGTCCAGCGTCTTGGCCAGAAACGACATGTCGTCGTTATTGCTGATGACGATCGGTTTCTGGAAATTGCCGCGCGACAGCTCGCGCGCCGACTGCGTCAGCTTCAGGATCGGCCGCGTGACGCTGTTTACGAACCGGTAGGAGAACAGCAGCAGCAGCAGCGAGACGAAGGCGAGCGTCCAGAAGCCCATTTTCTTGATCTCGTTGCTGCGCTCGATGATCTGCCGATAGAAATTGTCGTACGTGTGCTGCTCGCTGCCGATCAGCGACAACGCCGCCTCCGAGATATAGCCGGAAATGTTCGAGGCCTCGTCGAATTGCTCCGCTACCGCTTCGTCGTCATGGTCGCGCTGGAACCGAACGGCCAGATTCATCGCCTGCGATTGGCTGTCGACCATATGTTGAAAATCGACCAGCTGCATCTCGTTGTTCGGATTGCGCAGCAGGTTCATGTCCATCTTCATGCGCAGCAGCCGATTGCCGTCTTCGACGTACTTCCTCAGGTTATCTTCCGTCGGAGACATCCGGTACGTATTCAGCGTCGTCAGCGCTTGCCGGCTCAGCTCGGAAGCTTGATTCATCAGCAGGTAGCGCTGCAGAATGTCGTTGTACTTCTCCACGGTCCGCTGGTTGAAGATGCTCATGGAGATCCAGATGAACGCCATGATGATCCAAATAATGATCGAGAGCATCATCATTTTGCTGCGAATCGTCTTCATGGCGCTTCCTCTTTCACGTCGGCGGGCCCGACGACGCTGATCGGCGTATAATAGCTGGGATCGAGCGGAAGACGTTCGCTGTCCAGCCAGCGCTGCAGCAAATCGACGCTCATTTTCCCCATGTCCTCGTAATGCTGCGACAGTCCGGCTTGAATAAGCCCGTCTTTGATCATCGACTTCGTCTGCGGCGAAGCATCGAACATGAACACTTGGCTGTCCTTCCGCCTGGAACGGAAATCGACCGCCTCCACGATGCGCTTGCCCGAATCGGCGGGAAGTCCGATGAACGCGATGACGTCCGGAACGTGGTTCAAAATATCGAAGGTCTGCATGCTCGCCTGCAGCTTGGACGCATCCTCGGACGCGAACACGAGCTTAACGCCGGCATGCCGATCCAGCACCTCGCGCAGCCCTTTCAGCCGCAGCTGATCGGTATCCGAGGACTCCGCGTTCGTAATCACGCCGATCGTCCCCTTGCCATGCAGCTGTTGGGCAAGATGCTGCCCCATCAGAATGCCTTCCTGGTAATGGTTGGAGCCGATATAGGTTTTGCGCAGGCTGCCGGGGGCGTCCGAGTTGATCGTAATGACCGGGATTCCCTTCTCCGTCGCCTTATTCACCAGCCGCACGAAATCCGGCCTGTCCGCGCCCTCCAGAATGATGCCGTCCACCTTGGAAGCGATTGCAATATCGATCTGCTTCAGCAGTTCCTCGTCGTTCGAACGGTATACGCCCCAGAAATCGATCATCATCCCATGTCCGGCAGCCGCAGTCCGGGCGCCTTTCTCGATTTCGTCCATCACGTAGCTCCCTTGCTCCTGCGAGATCACGACCACCCGCTCGGAATGGGCGCCGAGCGCGGTTTCCGAACCGCCCGACATCCCCTGATCGCCGCTGTAGATCGTCAGCATCAAGTAGAGCGTCACCGCCAACGCAGCCAAGCTGCCTGCGAAAACCGTGGCAAATAGTAGCTTTTTCATGCTAACCCCTTAATGAAAGCGTTTTTGCACCTATTCTATCCGGAAATCCATGCTTTGCATAGGACTAATATTTGTGAGAGCGGTGGGTTTTATTAGTATGCGGCCGCTGAATTGGCCAGACGCTTGAATTTTATGGAACTGTTATTGGATAACTTACAAGCTGCAGCATAACAAAGAGACGTGCCATGAGCACGTCTCTTCTCGTTTCTTCTCTTCTCGTTTCTTCTTCGTCAGAAGTCCATTATGCCTTATTCCGCAGCAGGTCGTCCTAGCATCCATACGCCGTTGCCTTCCAGCTCCGCCGGTCCATGCTCGAAGACGCGGCCGGACAGCCAATCTTGAATCGGACCGTCAAGGTCTACGATCACCGGATCCACCGTATGGTTGATGACGAACGTGTATTCGCGCGTTTCGTTCGAACGCGACACGACCTCGACTCCCGGCGGCGCGGAGACCGCCGGCCGGCCGAGCGTAATTCCGGCGTCCCCGCAGATCGTGCCGAAGATATGGTCGCGCAGCGAAGCGTCGATCTCCGTCCCGATGTAATAAGCGTGCCCTTGTCCGAACGCATGCTTCGTGACGGCGGGACGGCCCGCGTAATAATCCTCGTCGAACACGGCAAGCGCCTCCGCGCCCCGCAGCTCGATGACGTCCACCCACTTGCCTCCGCCGAAGTCGGCATCCTGCCCGTTCGCCTTGATCCGCCGCCGGTCGTCCTTGAACAGCACGCCGTACTCTTCCACCGTGATTCCGAGCAGCTCGGCGAATTTCCCGGGCAGCGTCAATGGCTCCATGCGGTTGTCCCAGTCCTTCGCCCCTGCGCGGAAATCCAGCACGAGGGAGCCTCCCGCTTCCACGAACGCATACAGGCGCTCCACCATGTCGTCCGTCGCCATGATGAAATTCGACAGGACGAGCAGCTTGTATTTCGTGAAATCCGCGGCAGGGGAGACGATATCCGTTCCGATATGATGATCGTAGAAAAATTGATAATAGCCCGTAAAATGATCCATGTAGGAGTAATTCATGATGTGCGGCTGAATCTCGAACGTCCATTCGTTGTCGTACGAGCGAATCATGGCCGCCTGCGGCCGGTTCTCCGTCCCTTCGAGCAGCCGCGAGACGCGCTTCAATTCTTCGCCGACCGCTTTCGTCTCCGCGTACTTGCGGCCCGGCTTTCCGTCATGCTGCAGGATGGCATGCCAGAATTGTTCGGCGCCGAACAGGCAGCCGCGCCAGCGGAAATACAGAATCCCGTCCGCTCCATGCGCGATGGACTGGTACGTCCAGCGCCGCAGCTCCTGCGGCTTCGGCGTCGGAAACATGACATTGCCGCCGGGCTGGCCGCTCTGATGCTCCATGACCCAGAAGTTCCGCTCCTTCAAACCGCGCGTCATGTCATGCGACATCGCCGCAACGGCAGGATTGACGTCCCGCGTGAACATGAGGTTGGGATAATTATCCCAGGATACGATATCCAGCTCCTCGGATAGATCGTAGCCGTCGATTTCGTTGAACGTGCCCATCAGATTGTGCGTGACGGTCTGATGCGGCGCGATCGAGCGAATGAGGTCCGTTTGGAACTTCTGGAACTTGCATACCGAATCGGAAGCGAATCTGCGGTAATCCAACTCCAAGCCCGGGTTATGGAGCGGAAACGGCGTATTCGCCGGGAGCACGATTTCATGCCACTCGTTATAGATTTGGCTCCAGAACACGGTGCCCCAACGTTCGTTCATGGCGTCGATATCCCCGTATTTCTCTTGCAGCCACACATGAAAGGCCGTTCTGCAGTTCTCGCAGTAACAGCGGGTCGTATCGTTGCAGCCGAACTCATTGTCGATCTGCCACGCCAGGATATTGGGATTGTTGGCATAGCGGCTTGCCAAGCGTTCGACGATCTTCTGGATGTACGGCTGATAGGACGCGGCGTTATAACAATAATGCCTGCGGTTGCCGAAGCCCCGCACATGCCCGAACTTATCCCGCATGTAGATGTCGGGGTGTTTGTCCATCAGCCATTTCGGCGGGGTGGCGGTCGGCGTTCCAAAAATGACGCGAATGCCGTGTCCCGCCAGCAGATCGATGATGCGGTCCAGCCAGGAGAAATCGAATTCCCCTTCCCTGCGCTCGAGCTTGGACCAGGCGAACTCGCCGATCCGGACGACGTTCATCCCTGCTTCCTGCATCATGCGGGCATCCGTAGCCCAACGCTCCTCCGGCCAATGCTCCGGATAATAGCAAACTCCGAACAGCATGCGATCACTCCTTCGATTGAGGCTGATATGCCGACCGATATTCGCCGGCGCTCAGCCCCGTGTATAATTTGAACCGCTTGTAGAACCAGTCGAGTTCCCCGAACCCGACTTCCTGCGCGATTTCGTACACTTTCTTGTCCGTGAAGCGAAGCAGCTCCTTCGCTTTCTCCATCCGGATCCGAAGCAGGTATTCGTTGAACGACGTCCCGGCGTTCGCCTTGAACAGCTTGCCGAGGTAATGCGGGTTCATATAGACCTGTTGGGCGATGCTGCGCAGGCTGATCGGCGTCTGGAACTGTTCCTGGACGAGCTTCTGCACCGTGACGAACACTTTATTCGGCTGCTGCTCCTTCATGCGCACGAGCAGCTCGAAGGCGGACAGGCATTTGTCCTCGATGAACCGATGCAGCTCGTCGATCGTGCGAATCGTCATGACATGGTCGTAATCGCCGAACTGCGAATCGAATAAGAGGGCATGGTTCGCGCCGGCTTCCTTCACGACATGGAACAATTGGATCAGCTGCTCCAGCACGCGAAGCTTAATGACCCCCGGCTCCACGCGGCTCGATCTGTAAGCTTCCTTCAAGGCATGAAGCGCCTCCCGGACCCGATCCAAGCGGAAGGTCTTCATCGCTTCGATGACGTTCTCCTCCATGGCGCGGAGCTCCGTCTGTTCCGTATCCTTGGCTTCGCCCGGCATGCCCGTCAAGATGGCGTTCTTCCCGTGCAGGAACTTGCCGTCCAGCGCTTTCTCCGCCGCCGCGAAGGACTGCGGCACGGCTTCACGGGAATCGACGACATGACCGACGCCGATGCTGACCGTTTCCTTGGCGTACAGGCTGATCGCCGACGCCAATCGCTCCGCCAGCTGAAACGCGCCGCTCAGGTCGTCCTTCTCGTCGCCCGAGCCCTTGCACAGCACCGCGAACCGTTCCTCCGACTCCTCGAACACGCTGCCGCCGTCTCCGCATACATCCTCGATGATATTGCGAATCGCGAATCGCTTGAGCGACAGCTCCTGATCCGTCCAGTACGCATGAAGCGCCTGCACGAAATCCATTTCAACGACCAGACAGCACGTCGATGGCCAATCGACCGACACGCCGAGCAGCTTCGACTGTTCCAGAAATTCGCCGGCTTTCACCTGACCGTGCGCCCACTGCTTGAAGAAACGGTCGCGCAGCGCCGATACGCCGAGGTCCAACTGTTTGCGCGTCCTGTATTTGAGGTCCAGATCGCCCTTGATTCGCTCGATCACGGCGGCGAGATCGTCCTCGTCCACCGGTTTCAGCAAATAATCCTGCACGCCGAGCTTCAGTCCTTGGCGCGCGTATTCGAAATCGTCGTAACCCGTCAGGATAATGACCTCCGCGCCGGAAAACTTCCGCAGCTCGGCGATAAACTCGAGGCCGCTCATGACCGGCATCCGAATATCGGTCAGCACGAGCGAATAATAGTGGCCGCGCATCATGGCCAGCGCCTGCTGGCCGTTCTCGGCCTCGCCCTTGATCTCGAAGCCGAGCGCCTGCCAATCGATCAAGTATTTCAATGATTCCCGTGCAATCGGCTCATCTTCTACAATCAACACGTCATACATCGCCGTCACCTCTCGCGCCTGTTTCGTCCGGGAGAATCATCGTCACTCGCGCACCTTGGCCTTCCGTGCTCTCGACGATCAGCCCGTAGGATTCGCCATACATATCCTTCAACCTGCTGTGTACGTTGCGCAGCCCGATATGGGTATCGCGGGATAACGTCGTTCCTTCCTTCAACCAGCGATGAATCTCGGCCAGCCGCGAAGCCGACAGGCCAAGCCCGTCGTCCTCGACGGTCAAGTGGATGCGATCCGCCAGCCGCGTGCCCGTCACGCGAAGGTGGGAGAAGCCGTCGTTCAGCTCGATGCCGTGCACGATCGCATTCTCGACGAGCGGCTGCAGCGACATCCGGGGAATCGCGATCGACTTGATGTCCTCGGGGATGTCGATGGCGTAATCGAATTTATCGACGTACCGGTACGACTGCAGCTGCAAATAGCGATCGATGAATTCGATCTCCTCCATAAGCGGGATCTCCTGTCCGCCGTTCTTCAGCATCATGCGGAACGACTTGGCGAGCAGCCCGATTATACGGGCATTGTCCCTGTCGCCGGAGATAAGCAGCTTGCCGCGGATCGTATTCAGGATGTTGAACAGGAAATGCGGCTTGATCTGCGCATGAAGCGCGTACAATTCCGCTTCCTTGGTCCGCAGCTCCTGCTCCTGCCGGTCGATCTTCGCCTGATAGGTCTCGCTCACCAGCTGGCCGAGCCGCCTGACCATCACGTTGAAGATTTGACCGAGCTGGGCCACCTCGTCCTTGCCCTTGACCTCGATGAAGCTTTCGAAATTATCCTTGTGGACGCGCCTCATTTTCGTCGACAGCTCGGTAAATCGCCGCGTCAGTCCGAGCGAGAAGCCGAAGATCAGCGTCGCCGAGAGGAACATCGCGCCAGCTAGCAGCACGAGCGCAAGCGACTGCAATTGTTTGATTTTCGGCATGAATTCCGTGACCGGGATGAGCGTGATGACCTTCATGCCCCTGACCACGTTGCGCGAATCGAGCGTCTTGAATAATACCTGATAGCTGTCCTTGCCGTCCTTATAGAGAAAGTTGCCTTCCGCGTTACCCAGGATTCGGTCCTGAAACGGAAGCCGCTTCAGATTATCGATAGGCGACTGAGCGGAAGAGTCCAGCAGCGTCACGCCGTTTGGCATGGTGAATATAAACCGTTTTTGTTTGCTTTCCTCATGAATCAAATCGTTCAGCACGCTGACGTTCACCTCGATCGACACGACCAGCGGCGAATTCGGATTTTGCTTGTTCAGCCGTTTACGGAGACTGAAAACCTGGTGCTCGGGGAATTCGTTCATGTACGAAGCCGTCCAATAGGTGCCGAACGGATTGCTCATGACCTTCTGGTACCAGTCGCTCGCCCTGATCTCGCCGTCGATCAGATGAAAATTCGCGAATACGAATGACGGATTATCCGTGTAAATAATCAAGGAAGAGACATTCTGCGTCAGCTTCATCGCGGAGTCGAGCGGTTCGAATTTACTGAAATAGTCGTCGTACGCGTCGCGAAGATCGGGATAATTTTGCGACAGCATCTCCTGGAGCGATGAATTCAGATAAAGGGAGTTCGCGATTTCTTCGTATGCCCCCAAGGTATGATCCAGGTTCGCGGCTACTTGGGACAAGGAGAGATCCGCGTTCTCGACCATATTATCGAAAACGATGTCGCTGCTGCGCTTCATCAACACGTAGGTCAATGCGCTGAGCAGAAGCAGCATGATGAACAGATTGGCCAAGATCAGCTTGGTGCGTATTTTCATCGAAGCGTTCTCCTTAGCTGTCGCATTGTCGGCGAGCGGCTCGCCCATCCTATTTATTCTCCGCCGCCGGAATATTACCTCTACATGGAGATAACTCCTTATCCCGGTAGCGAGATAAGGAGTTATCGGTTATTGAAGCTCCTTCAGCGGTATGATTCCCGTCCGGCTGCCGCTAGTTGCTGCCCAGCTGAGCCTGGTATTTGGCGTTGAAATCCGCCCACAATTGCGTGAAGGCTCCTTCATACTCGACGAGGCCGTCCTTCGTGATCGCGTTTTTCATGTTATCCCAGTTCTTGTCGAACTCGGCGTCGCCCTTGGACATGATCAGCTTCGGAATGCCTTTGCGCCAGTCGTCGCTGATTTTTTGCTGCTGCACTTTCGTGCTTTCCGGAGGCGTCAGCTGCCAGAGATAGCCAGGCACTTTCTCGACCGGCGGCAGGAAGTCCGCCCATACGGTTTTGCCGTACTTCGCCAGCACTTCCTTCGTCATGTCGTCGTAGCCGGTGACGACGGAATCCTTGGTGGTCGGCGTCGCGTAGTCGCCGTCGCCGAGCTTCGCGCCGTTGCCAAGCGAGAACCATTCTCCCGCAGGGCCGCTGCTCGGACCCTTCAGACCGGTTTTGTACATGTAATCCGGGTCGGAAGCGGTATTCTTGATCTTCTCCGGATTCTCGACGCGCTTGCCGTCCACGACCGTGTAATCCTTGCCTTCGATGCCCCAGTGCGTCAGAATTTGGCCTTCGTCGGAGAATAGGTAATCGATGAATTGGATGATGCGTTCCGGATTCTTGGCGTTCTTCGTGATGACCCATTGGCCCGTGCCCGTGCCGATCGGCGTGATCGTATTGTTATGGTCGACGATGCTTTCATTGAAGTAGATCGGAATATGCGCGTAAGCGCGTTCCGGTTTGCCGGCGGCGCGAAGCGATTTCTCGGTATCGCCGAGAATCCAGGCCGGCGCGAACGCGGCCAGGACGCGGCCTTGCGCCATTTTGGCACGCATGCCGTCCATGTTGAGCGAGAACGTCTCCTTGTCCAGCAGGCCGTTCGAGTACATCTTGTTCAGGAATTTGTCGTACGTCTTCGCGTCGTCCGTGAGCGGATTATACGAGACCTTGCCGTCGCCGTCGATCCGGAAATTGCCGTGGTCCGGCTGGCCGGCAGCGAACGTGATCGGATTGTTGAACTGCGCATCCATGATCCAGTCGGCCATGGCCGCCGTGTAGCCGATCGTGTCCTTGCCGTCGATTTTAGGATGCTTCTGGACGTAATCGGCGATGATGCCGTAGAGCTGATCCAGCGTTTTGATCGTCGGATATCCGGCTTCCTTCAACACGTCGTATTGCACGATGAAGTTCGGCACGGCGTCCGGGGATGCTTCTTTGTTCAGGAGCACGCTCGAGATCGAGTCGATGTTGCCGTCGTCGGATTTCAGCAGGTTGTACATGTCGCCATATTTTTCTTTGATATGAGGGCCGTATTTCTCGATGAGGTCGTTGAGCGGAATGATGGCGCCCGCGTCCTTGTATTTCTTGACATGCTCGGGATCGAGCGGCATGATGTCCGGATAGTCGCCGCCGGCGAGCCAAATGTCCCATTTTTGCTTCTCGTCGCCGACGATCAGATCGTATTTCAGCGTCGCGCCCGTCTTCTCCGTCAGCTTCTGGCTGACCGGATTATCCCAGTTCAGCTTGTTGTCGCTCGTGCTGATCGTGAACGTGACCGGGGACGTGTCCGCCGCCGGCTCTTTATTGCCTTCGTTCGCGGTGCCTTCATTCGCCGCCTTGCTGCCATCGTTCGTCGCTGCCGGAGGCGTGTTCGCATTGTCCGCCGTATTTCCCCCGTTATTGTTGTTGGAGGCGCAGCCTGTAAATACAAGCGCGGTCATGCAGGTGAGTGAGAGTAAAGCCAGTCTTCTCTTGGTATGTTTCGCTTTCATATGACACCCTCGCATTCTATATCATTTTATATCTACGGTGTATGAACCCCCGATGATACCGCGGTCTTCGGCCGGAACAGCATCGCTATTCCTTCATGGCCGACATGGTGATGCCTTTCACGAAATACTTCTGCAGGAACGGGTAGACGATCAGGATCGGAAGCGTGACGACGATCGTCAATGCGGCCCGGATGGACTGCGGACTGAGGCGCGCTACGTCGTTCGCCGCGGAAGATCCGGCCGTGACGGCCGACTGGTTGACGGACTGCAGGAGCACCTTCATCAGCTCGTACTGCATCAGGCTTAAGCTCTGGCTGCGGCTCGTATACAAGTAGTTATCGAACCAGGAGTTCCAATGCTGTACCCCGATGAACAAGGTCACCGTCGCGATGACGGGCATGCTGATCGGAATGATGATGCGGAACAGCGTTTGGAAATCGTTCGCGCCGTCGATCTTGGCGGATTCGACTACGCCTTCGGGCAGCTGCTCGAAATAGCTTCGCATGATCATGACGTTGTAGGCGCTGACCAGAATCGGCAGGATGTAGACCCAGAAGTTGTTCATGAGTCCGATATTCTTGATCAGCAGGTAGCCCGGAATCAAGCCGCCGTTGACGTACAGCGTCAGGACGAAGTAGAAATTGAACGGCTTGCGGAAGATGAATTCCCTCCGGCTCAGGGCGTACGCGATCATGGCCGTGCATACGACGCCGAGGAAGGTGCCGACGACCGTTCTTGCGATCGATACGAAGGCCGCCATGAAGAGATTCTTGTTGTCGAAGACATAGCTGTAATTGAACCAGGACAGCTTGCGCGGCAGCCAGGTGATGCCGCCTTTGATCATATCCAGCGGCTCGTTAAGCGAGATCGCCAGCAGATGGATGAACGGAAAGAGCGTAATGAATCCGAGCAAAGCCAATCCGAACGTATTGAGGAACGCAAAGGCCAAGTCTCCGAATGAGCGCTGCCGAATCATGTTGGGGCTCCTTTCATTAGAAAAGTCGAGTTTGAGCGGTTTTTCGGGCCAGCATATTGACGGATACGACCAGCGCGATCGACACGACCGACTTGAAAATGCTGATCGCGACGCCGTAAGAGAAATCGCCGATTTGGGTCGAATAACGGAGCGCGTACAAATCCAGCACCTCGGAACGGCCGCTGACGACATCGTTGCCGAGCAAGTATTGCGACTCGAAGCCGCCTTGGATCAGCCAGCCGAGCGACATGATCAGCAGCAGGAACGCGGTCGGCATGATGCCCGGAAGAGAGATGTACCGCATCTTCTGCAGACGAGTGGCGCCGTCGATATCCGCTGCTTCGTAATGCTCGGGATTCAAGCTCGCAAGCACGGCCAAGTAGATGATCGTGCTCCAGCCGATTTCCTTCCACAGGTTCGCGGCGGTCTGGATGTACCAGAAGTAGCCTTCTTTTGCCATGAAATAGATCGGTTCATGAATGATGCCCAGCTTCATGAGCAGGCTGTTGACCATCCCTCCGTCCGGCGACAGGAACGTCAGGACGATGTTCGCGATGACGACCCACGAGACGAAATGCGGAATGTAGGTGATGGTTTGGATGGTCCGCTTGAAGAACTGGTTCTTCACTTCATTCAGCATGAGCGCCAGCACGATCGCGCCGACAAAGCCCGTAACCAGATTCATCACGGCCATGACGAGCGTATTGCGCAGCACGGGGTAAAAATCGTCGTCCTTGAACAGTTCCTTGAAGTTGTCCAATCCGACGAACGGACTATGCCAGATGCCTTGGCCGATCTTGTATTTCTGGAAGGCCATGATCCATCCCCAGAGCGGTCCGTACGAAAAAATCAACGCCCAGATAACGAAAGGCACCGTCATCAGGAGCAGATACCTCTGCAGGTACAGCGTTCGCCATAGCGTTCTGCGATTCGCCGGGGCAGGATGCGGCGTTGCCGTCTGTTGTTCGATCACTAATTTTGCCATGGTGTCCTCCTTCTTGCCTACACCCTAAGTATGCCTTGGGACGGAAGCGCCTTCAACCTTACAAACCTCAGCAGTCGACCTTAGAAATGAGCTATATTGACCTGCTCCCGCAAGCTCGATGGATGACCCGCGGTTCGATGGCAGATCTTCCCTTGCGAGGCCTTATTGCCGAATGAGCATAACAAAAAAGGATCGTTCATGAAGTCTGGGTTCGACCTCGTGAACAATCCCTGTTTGGTTAGCCGAAGCTTACGGCATTGCCGCTGCTATCGACGCCTTCGATCCGCTTGCCCAATACGCTCGCCAGTCCCCGCCAGCGTTCCGCATGTCCCTCGTCGACGATCTCCGGCGAGTAACCCAGCTTGAGATACGTCTTGACTGCCGGCAGGCGAAAATTATCCGTGTGCAGCACGCACCGCGTCCGGTCTTCCCGCTCCATCTGCAGCAGCGCCGCCAAGCTGACCCAATAGCCCAGCCTCCGTCCCGCATGCTCCGGCAGAATGCCGACCATGTGCAGGTAACCGGTATCCGCAGTCCATTCCGGTTTGAACCATGCGGAAGCGGTCGCGACCGGCATATCGCCGTCATCGCATACGAACCATACCCGTTCCGGCTTGTACGCCTCGTCTTCCGTCATATGCTTCGCGAAGGAATGCGGGTCGCCGAAGGATTCCCGGATTATGCGTTCCCACGCCTCCTCGTCGCCCGAACGAAAACTTCTGACCCGATACCCTTCGGGCAGCGACATCGCGGGCAGCGCGTCCAACCCTTCTTTCACCATAAGCAGCTGCGTTTGATTCGTTTCCGACATTCGAATCCGCTCCCTTGATTATCGTCTTCGTAACGGTCTGCTCGCGCCGGCGATTCATGCGGCATGGCAACCAAGCCGCGGCAGCCGGCTACGCTCGTTAGTAGCCAAGCTCCTTCAGCATGCGGGACAGCGTCCGCAGCCGTTCGCCGATCATCTCGCCGTCTTCGCCCAGCGCTTGATTGAACAATTGCATGTCTTCTTTGATCTTCTCGTTGTCCGTGCAGACGGAGATCGTCATGGCGTCGCCTTGCAGGCCGACACGGTCGAGTACCGGCTGTTCCGGGTCGTACAGGTCCTTGAAACGATACGCATCCTGAAAATGCAGGATGCTCCTGCTGACCAGAATCGCCAGGTCCAGCACGCGATGCAGCGGCAGCTCCTCGGATTGTCTCGACCATTTCTCGCCCGTGTATCGCCACACTTTGGCCGAGATATCGATTTTGCCCCGGTCGTTCCATTGGGCCAGTCCAAGCGACAACCCTTTGGCGTCCGAATGATTGGCGTATCTGCCGTCGATCTGCTCGTAATTCTCCGATACGATGACCGGTTTATGCTTCAATGTCGTTGGAATTTTCATGCTGCTCGCTCCTGTTCTCGGTATCGAATCTTCATATAGTAATTTACTGCTTTACTAAATCACAAAACGATCATAGCCCATTCCCCAAGCGCTGTCAATCGGACAGCAGCGCGGAGAACGGGCGCCGTATATCGCCATTCGTCATGGAAGCAAGCAAGCTTTGCCGGAGGCGCTTCCTGCCGGCAACCCTGATAAGTCTCTTATCGCCGCCGGCATCAACTGCCAGGTTTCTTCGTTCTGACCCCGGATACATAGATCCCGATGAGCAGCACGCCGAGCAGCGTTTCGACCGTGACCGCCGTCTTGACCGGGCCGGAATTCGGCGTAATGTCGCCGAAGCCGAGCGTCGTAATCGTAATCGCGCTGAAATACCAGAAGTCCTCGATATGATAGCTCGCATAGCCGTTGATGCCGACGTACAGCTCGAGAAACTTGCCGTCCGGCAGCGTATGGGAAGCCGCGATGAGACGGCTCAGATGCCGATCTCTGCGGTCGCCGTCGAACACCTGCATGAAATGCTCGTAATCCTGCCCCGCAAAATACAGCTTCATCGTTTCGTCAGGTTCTCCCAGCTGCGTCTGCCCTGCCTCCGCCCCTTCGTTCGCGGGTACATAGACCACTTCATTGTTCCCCGTCCTGCCGTCCTTGCTCTTGTAGAGCCGTACGTCGACGACTTGAAACGATTTCCCCAAGTAAGGCTCCCAGGCACCCAAAGCGTCGTAATCCAGCAGCTTCGGCTTGATCGTCAACGGCTCCGAAGAGGTGCCGAAGGAAAAGTACGCATAGCCTTCCCTGCCGAGCATGTTCTCGTAAATTTCGCCCCAATCGATGCCCGTCGCGTCCGTCGTCAGGAATTCATCGTCTCCCATTTTCAGATAATCCTTCTTGTACTGCCCTTTCTTCAATATTTCCTGCAGCCGATATTCGTCATAGTCATCGTAACGCTCGTCGGACGAGATGCCCTTCAAGGTCATTTGGATCTTCGCCTCGTCCGAGAAGATGAAATCGCTGCCTTTCGTTCGCTCGGCCATATAGAAATAAAACGCACCGCACCATATCCATAGAAACAGGTACAAGAGCAGCGTCAAATGTTTCGCGTTGCGCCTCAGCCACGGGATATAACCCTGCGTGAACAGACCGAGCAGCAGGATCAACAACGGATACGCGGCCATCTGGATGCCGATCTCCAACTGTTCCGTGCGCTCGGGACCATAGGCGTTCGTTTCCCTCACGAGGACCTCGATACCGGAAGCCGATGCCTGGAAACCGAGCAGCGCGAGCAAGAGTACCGCCACGTGCAAGAGCATTTGCCGGGACAGCTTCATCTGCCAGCTGGAAAACACGGCGCGCTGATCCCGGTAGAATGCCCATGCCAACACCAATGCGGCGGCTACCTTCACGATCTTCAGCAAGGCGTGGTAGGACGTATGAACAAGCGAATATTCCAAGCTGGCCGCGATGATCAGCAGCGTCATCGCGATATGACGATAAGACGAGATCCGTTCCGGCAGGCGCATGGCTTCAAGCTCCCTTCGCGTTTGAAGCATATATACCCCAATCGGCGCCAACTCACACCGTTCTGCCGATGGAGCTATTTGTATGCGCGGCGGCAATGTCAGGCACGTCCATTCGCGAACGCAATAAAAACGGCGCCTTCGCCGCTGCGAAGACCCCGTTATGGAATGCTTATCTGAACTTGAAAGTGGTCATGTTCGATTCTTACATCTCGCCGATGCCCAGATTGAACTGCCAAAGAATGCCGAAACGGTCCGTTACTTGGCCGTACAAGGCGCTCCATGGCGTCTGCTGCAGCTCCATGGCCACGCTGCCGCCTTCGCGCAGGCGATTGAACGCGCGTTCGATCTCTTCCCTGTCATCCGTGACGACGGCCAAACTAATGTTATTGCCCACCGTGAACGGCATGCCCGGGAAGACGTCCGAGAACATGACGTTGCTTCCGCTGATGGTGAGCCGCGCATGCATGATCATCGATTTCGCTTCTTCCGGAAGCGGATAATCGGGATGAGCCGGCATGTCGCCGAACGTCTGGAATTTAGGCTTGTCCGTCTCGAAAACATCCGCGTAATAGTCGACGACTTCCCTGCAGTTTCCGTTGAAATTCAAATAAGCATCTACAGACATCCCGCTGCACGCTCCCAATTCATGATTATAGATCGGTTGGAAAAGCCTTCTTCCTTCGCCATTATAGCATCCCCCGGCACTCGTGCAAATCCGCACCCATCCTGTGGATAAATGGACATCCACATAAGCATGTCTATCCGCCGGGCATATCCTGTAACAACCACGAGTATGGAGGGATTCGCGATGAAACCATTTAAACGCACCGGCAGAAGCAGAAAAGGCGTAACCACCGTCTACTACATCACGGTCAACAAATGGATCACGATCAACCAGCGCGCGAGCGGCAATTCGCAGATCAACCGCAACATCGGTACCTATGCCAACGAAGGCGGGCAGAACGCCAAACGAGGCGGAAAAAACATCCAAAAGCGTTAGCGGAGCGCCCTTAACCGGGCGCTTTTCTTCTGTTTATGCGGCATTGAAATTATTACTTTGACACGTAGAGTAATGATGTGATACATTTACTCCATCAGATAGAACTCTATCAGATAGAACACTGTGAGATAGAGCACTGCGACATAGAGCAATTCGCCGCACGGGCTTGAACGTAGTCATCGAACAAGGACTGGAGGAACCAGCATGATCCGAAGCGACATCATCCGCGGTCATCTCGATGCCATCATTTTACGGCTGATTTATGAAGAAGACCGTTACGGCTATGAGATTTCCAAAGAAATCAGCGTCCGCACCGACGACCGGTTTCAAATTAAAGAGGCAACCCTGTATGCGGTTTTCCAACGGCTCGAGCGCAAAGAGCTGATCGAATCGTACCTCGGCGACATTTCGCACGGCGGCAAGCGCCGGTATTACAAGATTACGAAGCTCGGCAAGGCCTATCTGAAGGAAACCGTCGAAGAATGGAACGAGATCAAAGAGATCGTCAATATATTCATGGAGGGACTATAACGATGAAAAAGATCAGAACGCATGTGGAAGAATGGTTCTCGGATATTCCGGACAGCGAACAGAAACAGGCCATTCAGGAAGAAATCACGCAAAACCTCGAGGAAAAGGTGTTCGATCTCGTGCGCGGCGGCAAAACCGAGGAAGACGCCACCAATAAGGCGATCGTCGAATTCGGCGACATCACGGACATCAAGCAGGAGCTTGGCGTTAAGGACGGCAAGCCTGTCTCCTCCCGGAAACAGTACGGCCTTCACCTCGGCTTCTCGTTATGGGGCAGCGGCCTCATCATCGCTCTCTTCCTGTTCATTAACGTGTACTATACGCCCGATAGCATCTGGTTCGTCTACCCTACCTTCGCCGTTGCCTGGTGGCCGCTCGTCATGTTCTACAAATGGCTGGGATGGAAATAAGGAGGCGATCCGATGAAGACACATCGCATAGCATTTGCCGTTTCGGGCAGTATCATGAGCATCTTCTTCCTGGCGCTTGTCAATTACTTGACTTCGCCCGGCGTCGTATGGTTCATTCATCCCGCATTCGCCCTCATTCAGTGGCCGGTCGCCTTGTATTTTGCGGGAAGCGGGCGGATCAAAGCCTATTCCGTCGCAACGACAGTTCTCATCATCGCTTATCTCGCTTATCAGAACATCACGGAAACCCCCGGCTATCCTTGGATCCTGTACGCCGGCTTTGCCATCGTTTGGTGGCCGATTCTCATGTATGCCGGCCGTTTCGCGGGTACGCTCGCCATGGCGCTGATCGGCAGCTTCTGCATCATCATCTACTACGGCATGCTGAATCTGCTGCTCTCTCCGCAGTTTCCGTGGATCATTTTCCCCGCCTATGCCGTTCTCTGGTGGCCGATGTCGATCTATTTCGTCCGTACGCGCCAGTGGTTCTCGTTCGCGCTCTGCGCTTCGCTGCTCAGCAGCGCGCTGTTCATTACGGTCAACGCGATTACTTCGCCGGAAGAGATCTGGGCGATCTATCCGATTTTCGCAGTGGTCTGGTGGCCGCTCAGCATGTATTTCTTCGTAAAGAAACCCGCGGTTTGAACACTTCGGGCGCCGGATGCTACAATAGAAGCCTGCGCAAGTATCAAACGGAAAACGGACGGAGAAACCAACATGCTTAATTACATCATGCACAACGATCATGCGAATGCGCGCATTTCGGTCATCCAGGCGAAGCCGGCCGATACGGCCGCCGTCATGGAACTTCTCGTCGGCGCTGCCAGATGGCTGCAAAGCCAAGGCTCGACCCAGTGGAGCGCGCTATTGTCGGGCGACGATCATCATGACGTTACCGGTCACATCGAGAAGGGCGAACTCTTCCTGTTCAAGGATGGCGAGAAACTCGCCGGCATCGTGCTGCTCATGCAGGTGCCCGGCGATTGGGACCATAATTTATGGGGACCGGACGGACATGAATCCGTCGTCTACCTCCACCGGCTCGCCATCAATCGCGATTACGCCGGACGCGGTCTCGGCGCGGATATGGTGCGCTGGGCCGAAACCGGCGTTTCGTTCCCGGGCAAGACCGTGATGCGTCTCGACTGCATTGCCAGCAACCCGAAGCTGAACGCATTCTACAGCGGCATCGGCTATACGTTCAAAGGCACGTCGCCGAGCGGATTCTGCTTGTACGAGAAACAGCTAGGCTGTTAAAAACGGCAAAAACCATGCGAATGAGTCTTCTCCTCGCATGGTTTTTTTCATGTCGCTATGCATCGCGCCCCATCCACTCAAACGGACTTCGATATTTGCGGAACTTCCGAAGTATCGCCTCCACTTGTTCGGCCCGATCGCTCAACGACCCGCGAAGCAGGATGTACGGGATGCGGCGCGTCCGCAGATCGGCCTCGATCTGCTTCTGGAAGACTTCCCTGTGCACCGCTCCCGAGCGGTCCCACGTATCGTCGTACGGAATGTCCGTATCGCATAGGAAGACGAGATCGTAACGCGCCGCGGCCCGCTCCGCCAGAAGCGTCAATCCCTGCGTCGCCGAGCCATGATAGTCAAGGGCGAACATATACGTCGTGATGGCATTCGTATCGACGAACAGCACCTCCCGCGCGTCCTGCGTCAGCCGGTCTTCCCGTTCGATATGGACGGCGGCGATCTCCTCCAGCTGCTCCGGCGCAAGCCGGCGGTCGGTTTGATGCTGTTCCCAGTATTCTCGTCCGTATTCCGGCATCCACGCCGTATTCATTCGTTCCGCCATATACGCGGCTAGCGTGGTTTTTCCCGTGGATGGAGCGCCTAGCAGAACTGCTTTGGCGATGAGGTCGTTATAGACGACCGGACTCACGAATTCGCGGTTGGCATAGGGATCCAACCGAACTTGCGTTCCCGAGACCGGCACCTGAATGCGCCTGACATCGACCTGGCGGTTCTCGGCGCCGAGCGCCGCGCTCATATGCTCCCCGTAGAATTCGCTGGAGTAGAAATGGGTAACCCGTCTCCCGTTCAGCAAGCCTAGGATATAATACTCCTGCAGCTGCTTGATCTCCGGGGTATCTCCCATCGCCGCCGGTCCGTCCCATGCTTCGATGACCTGCACCTGCGGATACAGCGTCCGGATCCAGCCGGCGCGGACGTTCAGCGGAATATCCGTCGTCTCCGGACAATCATAGATGACGACGATGACGTCGTCGGTTTCTTGAATCGCGGTTTCGATCATCAGCTGATGGCCGCGGTGCAGCGGCGCGAACTTGCCGAGCGTCAGCCCCGTGCGTCGTTCATTCATACGGGCACGCCTCCCTTCAAGGACCGATATTCTCGCTGCCACGATAGATGCCCCGCGATCGCGATTGCCAAGAAGATCGTGTAGAGAAACGCCAGCGAATGCAGGTCTTTGTAAGCGTACATGACGATCGACATGACGTCGACTGCAATCCAGCAGAGCCAGTTTTGAAGTATTTTCGAAGAGAGCAAATATTGAGCGATGAGGCTGAGCGTCGCGATCAGCGCATCCGCGTAAGGAATCGATGCGCCGGTGTACTGCTCGAGCACATAACCCCACAGCAGCGTGACGGCCACCAGAAGCAAGGCCAGCGTCCAGCTTAGTCGGACGGTTATCGTCCTTGTCGGCCGGACTTTGGCGGCGCCTCGGCCGTTCAGCCATGCGATCCAGCCGTATACGCTCAGGACGAAGAAGAAGACTTGAAGCATCATATCCGCGTACAGCTTAGCATCCTCGAACATGTAGAAGAAGCAGGCGACATTGACCAGGCCGATCGGCCAAGCCCATATCCGCTCCCTCGCCGTCAGCCATACGCTGAGCAGCCCCGTCGTCGTCGCCGCGATTTCAAGCGCCGAGGATGAGGTATAATACGCGATTCCAACCATAATCGCGAATAAGGCCGGCAGCACCCAAGGTTTGTTCATTCGTCATTCCCCCTGCACAGAAGTAGTCATCATGTCATAACGACAATATCAATAGCCATGAAACGAGTTGTCGGACGGCTAAATGTCCGTTGTTTGATATTGTCATTATGACATATTAAAAACGAATGTCAACCCTTATTTTAGAAAAAGGGCTTTTCGCAACCCGCGTATCCCGGTGCGAAAAGCCGCTGCAAACGTAAGTCGTACAGGCTTATAAACGCATTAAAATGCCCAGTTCCCGTTCCGGAATACCGGATCCAGGCTGCCGTCCTCCCGCACCCCGTCGATTTCCAGATCCGCCGTACCGATCATGAAATCCACGTGCGCCAAGCTCTGATTCAATCCGCGCGCCGACTGTTCTTCCTTGCTCAGCTGCAAGCCGCCCTCCAAGCAGAACGGAAAAGCGAAACCGATTGCCAAGTGACAAGCTGCGTTCTCGTCGAACAACGTATTGTAGAACGTGACATTCGTATCCGAAATCGGCGAATGATACGGCACGAGCGCGATCTCGCCCAAGTAGTGCGATCCGTCGTCCGTCTCGATCAATTGGCGAAGCGCATCCTCTCCCTGCTCGGCTGCGAACGCGGAGATGCGGCCTTCGGCGAACGTAATCGAGAAACGATCGATCAGGTTGCCGTTATAACTGAGCGGCTTGCTGCTCACGACTTTTCCGTTAATGCGCATGCGATGCGGCGATGTAAACACTTCCTCCGTCGGCATGTTCGGAATGAACGTGGATCCTTGCTTGCTTTGCGTGCCGGCGCTGACCCATACATGTCCCTCGGGCAAGCCGATCGTCACGTCCGTTCCCGTCGAGGCGCTGCGGTATCTCAGCTCCGAATATTTCTGCTCGTTCAGCCTGCCTGCCTTGGCGCGCAGATTATCGGCATGTCCGCGCCATGCGGCGACCGGATCTTCCGCGTCGACGCGCACAGCGGCGAAGATCGCCTCCCACAGCGCTTGGACGCGCTCGGCTTCGGCCTGTTCAGGAAACACTTTATTCGCCCACGCCTGCGTGGGAACCGCTACGATGGACCACGCACACTCATTGTTCAACGTATATTTGCGGAACGCCTGCAGCGCGTTCTGCTGCGCTTTCGTCATCGTGCCGATCCGAACCGCATCGATGCCGTTCAACAGGTCCGGATCCCCTGCATCGACCCACAGGAACGCGGCGCCGTCCTCCGCCATTTGGACGCGGCCGTCGGCAATCCATGTCGGGTATACGGACAGCCCTGCTTCGGGCGAATGCTCGAGACGCGCGCGCGTCACGTCTTCGTCGCTCCAGTCGACGTGTACGTAGGTCGAGCCGATCCTGTACGCATGCTTGACGATTTCACGCACGAACTCCGCAGCCGCAATCGGGGCGATGACGCAAAGCTTCTGGCCGGGCTGTACGTTGACGCCCACTTCGACCGCCAGCGCAGCGTATTGCTCCATCCGTTGCTGGAACGTTCTCATTGCTATTCGCACTCCTCTTCGGTTAGATTGGCATGAAGCCAGCGGGACATCGTTGCCCCAAATGCAATTCATTATAGCAATGCGAAGCCGCTCCATGCAAAAAAGACCATTCGCAGCCGAGGCTGGAACGGTCTTCGATGCTGCTTCTTCGGATCACAGATAGAAGCGACGAACATTAGTTCTGAAACTGCGCCCGATGAAGCCTGCTGTAATGCCCGCCTGCAGCCAGCAGCTCCTCGTGCCTGCCCTGCTCGGAGACGCCTTGCTCCGTGACGACGATGATCCGGTCCGCATTCTTGATGGTCGCCAGCCGGTGCGCGATGACGAGCGTCGTACGGCCCTGGGAAAGCTCGGCGAGCGATTGCTGGATCGCCAATTCCGTCTCC
Source organism: Paenibacillus sacheonensis (assembly GCF_009909195.1). GTDB lineage: Bacteria > Bacillota > Bacilli > Paenibacillales > Paenibacillaceae > Paenibacillus_Z > Paenibacillus_Z sacheonensis. The sequence goes on along the minus strand of NZ_JAAAMU010000002.1, from coordinate 30,463 downwards.
GTATCCAGGGCGGAAGTCGCTTCGTCCAAGATGAGATACGGCGGGTTCTTCAAGAACATCCGGGCGATCGCTACCCGCTGCTTCTGTCCGCCGGACAGCTTCACGCCGCGCTCGCCGACGATCGTATCCAGCCCTTCCGGCAGCGATTGAACGAACGCTTCCAATTGGGCGCGTTTCACGGCCGTCTCCATCTCCTCTGCCGTGGCGTCCATCTTGCCGTACAGAATGTTCTCGCGCAGCGTGCCCGAGAACAGGAAAACGTCCTGCTGCACGATGCCGATGCCTCTGCGCAGCGATGCGAGCGTCATGTCGCGAATATCCAAACCGTTGATCGAGATGCCGCCTTCGCTGACATCATAGAACCTTGGAAGCAGGCTGCACAGCGTCGTTTTGCCCGCGCCGGACGGACCGACGAAGGCAACGGTCTCGCCTTCGCGGATGATCAAGTTAATGTTGTTCAGCACCTTCGCCTCGTTCTCGTAACCGAAGCCGACTTCGCGGAATTCGATATCGCCTCTCAGCTTGCCTACGTTCACGGCGTTCGGCCGGTCCGCTACCTCCGGCTCGGTTTCCAGCAGCTCGACGTAGCGCTTGAAGCCCGCGATGCCCTTCGGATAGCTTTCGATGACGGCGTTGATTTTCTCGATCGGTCCGATGAATACGTTCGCCAGCAGCAGGAAGCCTACGAATTCCCCCGCGGTCAATTCGCCCCGGATGACGAACCACGTTCCGCATATCATAACGAACAGCGTGACCAGCCGCTTCAGGATGTAGCTGAGCGACGTGTTGGACGCCATGATTTTGTACGACAGCAGCTTCGTCAGGCGAAAGCGCTGATTGTTCTCATGAAAGAGCTTCCTCTCGTGCTCCTCGTTGCCGAAAGCCTGAACGACCCGAATGCCGCCGACGTTGTCTTCGACGCGCGCGTTGAAATCCCCGATATCCGAGAACAATTGATGGAACGCCTTGGTCATTTTGGAGCTGAACATGATGGCCAGCCAGATCATGAGCGGAACGACGATGAACGTCAGCACCGCGAGCTTCCAGTTAATGAGCAGCATCAGGACGAAAGCGCCGACAAGGGTCATGACGGCGATAAACAAATCCTCGGGCCCGTGATGCGCCATTTCGCCGATTTCCATCAGGTCGTTCGTCAGCCTGGACATCAGATGGCCCGTCTTCGTGTTGTCGAAGAACCGGAAGCTGAGCTTCTGGACATGATCGAACAGCTTGCGTCGCATATCCGTTTCGATATTGATACCGAGCATATGGCCCCAATAGGTCACGATATAGTTTAAGAAAGCGTTCAAAGCGTAAATAAACAGCAGCCCCGCGCAAGCCCAGGTGATTAGGCTCCAGTCCTTGCCCGGCAGGAGCTTGTCGATGAATTGATTGACGGCGAGCGGGAAGCCGAGCTCCAGAAAGCCGGCTAACACGGCGCTGAAGAAGTCGAGATAAAATAGTTTCTTATAAGGCTTGTAATACGATATAAAACGCGCCAGCATAAGTCTCTTTCCTCCTTGTCCTGCGAATACGCGAGTATCAGTTGCGCGATTTGGCGAGCAAATACAAGAAATACGGCGCTCCGATGACCGCGACGACGATGCCGGTCGGCACGTCGAACGGCCGGGCGATCGTATCGGCCGCCATCACCAGCAATGCGCCCGCAAGCGCGGAAGCCGGAAGCAATTGCCGATGCTGCGGACCTACGAGCCTGCGGGCCAGATGCGGACCGATAAGCCCCACGAACCCGATGGAGCCGCCGAGCGCCGTACACGACGCCGCTAAGCCGACAGCCGCGGCGAATAGGTATAGCCGCTCCCGCTGCACGGCCGAGCCAAGACCCGTTGCCGTGAAATCGCCCAGATTCATCACGTCCAGAATGCGCGCTTTGGCGAACGCGACAGGCAGCAGCACGACCAGCCATGGCAGCAGCGCGGTCACGAACCGCCAGTCCGTGCCCATGATGCTTCCCGCCAGCCAAGTCTGCACGTACGTGAACTGTTCCGGATTCAGCTTCAACGTCAGCACGAGCGTCAACGCGTTAATCCCCGCCGCAATGGCTATGCCGACGAGGAGCATGCGAATCGTGGATACGCCCTGATGGCGCCTGTACGATAAGCCATAAATGAGCGCGGCCGCGGCCCCCGCACCGAGCAGCGACAGGACGGGCAGCAGGAACACGCTGCCGTTCACGGCATGCGAGGAAACGTACAGCAGCACGACAAGACCCGCTCCTGCGTTAATCCCGAGAATGCCGGGCTCGGCCAGCGCGTTCCGGGTAATGCCCTGCAGCATGCAGCCCGACAGTCCGAAGCCCGCACCGATCAGCAGCGACATGACGATGCGCGGAAGCCGGAATTGAAACAGAATGAGCTCCTGATTATCGGAACCGGAGCCGGACAGCGTCCGGAGAACGTCGAGCGGCGCCAGGCGGATAACGCCCGTATTCATGCTGATCATGAACAAGACAACCACGAGCAGGAGCATGATCCCCATGATTCGCGCCGCACGGATGCCCCGGCTTCGTTCCGCGTGAGAGAAGGCAGTTGACTTCATGCTAGCTGGACCTCCTGTCTCTCATCGCCAGATAGAGAAAGAAAGGCACGCCCAGCAGGGCGGTCACGGCGCCGACCGGCGTTTCGGCCATGGGATTGAACAGTCTCGCGCCGATATCCGAGAGCTCGAGCAGCAGCGCGCCCAGGACGGCGGAGCAAGGAATGATCCAGCGATAATCAACGCCGACCAAGTAGCGCGCCACATGCGGAATAATAAGTCCAAGGAAACCGACAGCCCCGACGACCGATACGGAGGCGCCTGCCAGTACCAACACCAGCAGCGTGCAGGCGGCTTTCACCAGCCCGATGCGCTGGCCCAAGCCGATGGCGATATCGTTGCCGAGGCTCAGCAGCGTGATGGAGCGCGACAGCGCGACGGCGCCCGCGAGGCAGACGAGAATCCACGGCGCCAGCAGCCGCACTTGCTCCCAGCTGACGCCGGCCAAGCCGCCGGCGAACCAGAAGGCCAGGTCACGGCCGATCTGATAATGGATCGCGATGCCGTCGGTAATCGCCAGCAGCAGCGCGGAAGTCGCCGCGCCCGCGAGAACGAGGCGAAGCGGCGACAGCCCTCCCCGCGACATCGAGCCCGCTCCGAACACGATGACGGCGCCGAGAGCGGCCCCGGCGAATGCGAAGAGCATCAGGCTGATAAAGGGCAGCCCCGGCATGAAAGCGAAGCATACGGCGAGCATGAGGCCGGCGCCGGCATTGATGCCGAGGATGCCGGAGTCCGCAAGCGGATTGCGCGTCATGCCCTGCATGATGGCGCCAGCCGCGGCGAATGCCGCGCCGGCCAGCGCGGCAGCGAGCACGCGGGGCAATCGCAGCTCGCGGATGATCTGATGCGTCGTCAAATCCGGATTGAAATGGAATACGGCATTCCATACCGTGTCCAGCGAAATGTCCGTCGCGCCGACGGAGATGGATACCGCCGCCGCCAAGATAAGGGCGACCAAACCCAGTACGAGTATAAGTACGGCCGCTAGCGGCCTAGCGGTCGTCTGGAGGCCGGATTCGCCATGCGATGCAGACTCAGAGTTCACGAGAATCAGACCACCTTTGCGTTATGTAGATCATGCTGAAAAATCCGAACGAATGAGAATCATTTTCATAATATAGAGTTCAAGGCGTCTTGTCCATGCTTTTACAACCTTCTTTGTTGCAAAAGTCCGAATTCGGGCAAATCCCGCGCTGCATTCGAACCCGACAGGACGAGTTGTGAAGTGCTGGGAATAAGACCATAGAACAGACACACCAAGCGGTAGCCTTGGTCACGACATGAATGAAGCAGCGGCCGTCATAGAATACCTAGTGAGGTGATTGACATGATGTTTCAACGCGTGCAGTCCGGGATCGACATGCTTATCGGCCGCCTGCTCCATCGGCAAGCCGCCGACGGCAGCTGGCGCATGGGATTCATCGAATACGGCACTTCCGTGGATGCCGCAGCGATAATTATGCTCCGGAGCTTGGGGATCTCCAGGCCGAAGCTCGTGAAGGAATTGACGGATCGGATGCTGGCCAAGCAAACGGCCGACGGCGCGTGGCGCGTTTATCCGGACGAAATGCCGGGCAATGCTTCCGCGACTGCGGAATGTTATTATGCTTTGCAATATGCGGGACTTTCATCGGAGGAACCTGCCTTGAAACGGGCGAAAGACGCTTTCGCCGAACTGGGCGGGCTGAAGCGAATCGACAGCCTGCTGACGAAATTTCATCTCGCGCTCATCGGCCGTTACCCCTGGCCCCGATGGTTCCCGCTTCCGCTGGCCATTCTGCTGCTTCCTTCCTCGTCGCCGATTCATTTCTTTCATTTCTCGGGCTATGCCCGCGTGCATATGGCGCCGATGCTGCTGCTCGCACACCGAAAGCCGAATTACAAGCTTCCCTCCATTCATCCGCTGACGCAGCCCTCGCGCCGAGGAAAGGAATTCGACGACCTGCTCCGCGCCTGGCAGGAACACTTCAGCCTGCCGCTTCACGATCTCTCCGACCATCGCCGCAAAGGACTGTGGAACCTTACCGGCAAGCTGCACGACCAAGCCGCCAGCCGCGCTGAACGGTACATATTGGATCGGATCGAAACGGACGGCACGCTCTACAGCTACTCCAGCTCCACCATCCTCATGCTGCATGCCCTGTACGCCAACGGTTATCCAAACGGCCATCCCGTCATGAAAAACGCGCTGCGCGGCTTGGAGTCCCTCGTGTTCGCGGACGCGCAGGCAGCGGCCAAACCTACGGTTCAAATTACGACTTCCGCCCAATGGGACACCGCGCTGATCAGTCATGCCCTGCAGAACGCCGGCGTACCCGCCGAGCATCCGGCCATCGCGGGAGCTGGCGCTTACCTGCTCGACCGCCAGCATACCGCGCTGGGCGACTGGAAGCGCAACGTGCGGCGGCCCATGGCGGGCGGCTGGGGCTTCTCGGACGTCAACACGATCAATCCCGACGTTGACGATACGACTGCATCCCTGCGAGCCGTCCGAGGCCTCCAAGGAGCCGCGCCGCGCCGCGCCGTCGACCTCGGCCTGCAGTGGCTGCTGGGCATGCAGAACAGCGACGGCGGATGGGCCGCCTTCGAGCGCAACATCGACAATCCGCTCGTCCGCTGGGTTCCTCTGGACGGCGCGGAGGATGCCGCAACGGACCCGTCAACGCCGGATCTGACCGGCAGGACGCTGGAATATCTCGGCCGCAGCGCAGGGTTGACGAGAGGGGTCGCCTTCGTTCGCCGAGCGGCGGATTGGCTGTACCGCCATCAAGAACGGGACGGCTCCTGGTATGGCCGATGGGGCGTTTGTTACGTCTACGGCACATGGGCCGCTCTGACCGGCTTGGCCGCCGTCGGCGAACCCGTCGATCAGCCGCAAATCCGCAAAGCCGTGGAGTGGCTGCTCGGCATTCAGCAGCCGGACGGCGGCTTCGGCGAATCCGGCGGCAGCGATCATGTCAAGCGGTACGTTCCGCTGGCCTATTCGACGCTCTCGCAAACGGCTTGGGCGCTCGATGCCCTGATCGCCGTACACGACAAACCGCTCCCGGCGATGGAGCGCGCCTGCGACTTCCTCCTGGCGCGTATCTGTCGACCCGGACCAGCCGCCGACTATCCGACCGGAGCGGGCCTGCCGGGCTGTCTCTACACGCGCTATGACAGTTATTCGATCGTTTGGCCGCTCTTGGCGCTCGCCAATTATCGAAATAAATATGGTCAGTATTAGTTGCGGCAACATTGAACCGGGATCAGATGCTTAACTGCGCGATCGGCCTCAGCTTCGTTCGTTCGTCCATGACCCGTAGAACGCCAAGAGGACCTTCCCGGTCGGCAGCCGCCGCCTGGAAAGTCCTCTCCATTCATTTATTCGATTCCTTCCTATTGCCCGGAAGGTTAGCGGTTCAACCGCCAATACATATCGTTCAAGCGCAGCTCGTTGCGGAACGCGTTCGCGTTCGTCGCATCGTCGATGACGACGCACTCGATGCCCGCCATTTCCGCCCAATCCAGCAGCTGCTCGGCCGTAACTTCGTACGAGAATACGGTATGATGCGCACCGCCTGCGCGAATCCAAGCCTCGGCGGATTCGTTCAGCGACGGCTGCGGCTTCCACAGCACGCGCGCTACCGGCAGCTTCGGCATGTCCTTGGGAACGTCGACCGCGTCCACGATGTTCACGATGAGACGGAATCGGCTGCCGAGGTCGATCAAGCAGGCATTCACCGCTTGGCCGCTGCGGCCGTTGAAGATCATGCGGGCCGGATCGGCTTTGCCGCCGATGCCGAGCGGATGCACTTCCAACCGCGGCCGGTCCGCCGCGATCGTAGGACAAATCTCCAGCATATGGGCACCAAGAACCATTTCGTTTCCCGGTTCGAAGTGGTACGTATAGTCCTCCATGAAAGACGTCCCCTTGTTGCCGGCAATGATTTTCATCACTCTCGTCAGCGCCGAAGTCTTCCAGTCTCCCTCGCCGCCGAAGCCATAACCGGCTTCCATGAGGCGCTGTACGGCGAGTCCCGGCAGCTGCTTCATGCCGTGCAGGTCCTCGAACGTCGTCGTGAACGCCGTAAATCCGCCTTCCTCCAGGAACGCCTTCATGCCAAGCTCGATCCGCGCTTGCTCGCGAATGGCCTCCCATTTCTGCGCATCGTTCCGGATTTCCGGCGCAATGTCGTAGCTGGATTCATATTCGGCCGTCAGCGCATCCAGCTGGCCGTCCGTGATTCCAGCCGTGTAATCGACCAAATCGCCGATGCCGAAGCCGTTGATCGACCAGCCGAATTTCACCTGCGCTTCGACCTTGTCGCCTTCCGTCACCGCGACTTGGCGCATGTTGTCCCCGAAACGAGCGACTTTCAAGAAACGGCTCTCCGTAAACGCGACCGCCGTTCGCATCCATCCGGATATCCGGCCGCGGACGGCCTCGTCTTCCCAATAGCCGACGACGACTTTGCGGGCGATGCCCATCCGGGCGCCGATGAAGCCGTATTCGCGGTCGCCGTGCGCGGACTGGTTAAGATTCATGAAGTCCATGTCGATGGAATCCCACGGAATGTCCCGATTGAACTGCGTGTGCAGGTGCAGGAGAGGCTTGCGAAGCTCCGTCAGGCCCGCAATCCACATTTTGGCCGGCGAGAACGTATGCATCCAAGTAATGATGCCCGCGCAGCGCTCGTCCGCATTCGCGGCGGCGCACACCTTGTAAATCTCCTCCGGCGTCGTCACGACCGGCTTGAATACCACCTCGTACGAGACCGCTTCGTCACGGTCCAATCCTTCGGCGATGATGCGGGAATGCTCGGCAACCTCAAGCAGCGTCTCGGGTCCGTACAAATGCTGGCTTCCGGTCACGAACCAAAATTGATAAGGCTTAACGGTAATCATGACAATATTCCTCCTTCATCGTCTCCAAAGTTCATCAACTTGTACGAACATGAGCGCGAAACAGCAGTCGACTAAGCCACGATAACCTCAAATAAATGCGGAAAACATGCGGCAATAATTGAAACGGCCACGCTCTAACTTGTACGTACAACTTTAACTTCCCTTATTGTACGATGACAAGGCTTTCATTTCAACCGTTTTTTCTCCGTCCCGAGGAGCCTATAATCGTTAGAAAATTATAATATACCTTGCATATTGCCATAAATCCTTGACAATGATACACTTTGTATCATAAATTATCTAGTAGAAGGACGGAAGGACATCTTCCGGACTAGTACTAGATGGCTAGATTGACGTAAGGAGCTATATATCATGACGATGGGAGATCGATTGCGAGAACTAAGGCTTCGTAAAAACATTTCGCAAGAAGAAGTCGCCAGACAGATCGGCATTACGCGTTCCGCTTACAGTCATTACGAAATCAACAATCGCCAGCCCGTCTATGAAACCTTGAAGAAGCTGGCGGTCCTGTTCAACGTATCCCTGGACTACATAATCGGCGGCGAGCCGGCGAGATCGGATACATCGGTAACGCCCGAGGCCATCGAAATCATCCGTATCTTAAACGGCATGGATCAGGAGCGGCGCAAGCAGTCCATCGACCGGATGATGGCCGTCCTCAAGCAGGCCGATCGAAGCTAGCGTACGGTACACGGCAGCATGAACCAAATCATGGTGCCCTTGTCGACCGCGCTGACCGCTCCGATCGTGCCTCCGTGGGCTTCGACAATCTCCTTGGCGATGGCAAGCCCGAGTCCGCTACCTCCTTCCGCGGAATTGCGGGAAGCTTCGATTTTGTAAAACCGGTCGAAGATGAACGGCAGATGCTCCTCCTCGATCCCGCTTCCCGTATCGCTGACGGTAATGATCACCCGGTTCGTCGAAGCCTCGAAGAAAAAAGAAAGCGTTATCTCCCCGCCTCTCGGCGTATGCTTGATCGCATTGTAGATAATATTCGCCATGACTTGATCCATCCGGGACAAATCCAAGCTCAGCCGGATGCGGTTCTGCTGCTCGGCGTCCCGGGTATGACTTTCCCGAGGCGCGTTTTCGCTATGAAATTCGCAGCTGAACCGCAGTCCCGCGCTGATGACGTCGATCTCGTACAAGTCGCGCAGCTGCCTCTTCCACTGCCCCAGCACGACCTCCGCAAAGTCGAACCGCGTTTGTCCCGCCTCCAGCTTCGTCAGCTCGAACAAATCATGAATCAAACGATTCAGCCCGCCCACTTTCCCGAGCATCATCCTGATGTAGCGCTGCTGCTGCTCCTCGGATTTGACGACGCCGTCCTGGAAAGCCTCCAGATACCCTTGGAGAAGCGTGATCGGCGTGCGCAGGTCATGCGAAATATTCGTCATCAGTTGACGCCTGGACGTTTCCGAGCGCTGCAAGTCGCGGTTGGTCTGCGCCAGCGAATCGTTGACCTCGCTCAGCGCTACCGTCCGCTCCTCGATCCGTTCCTCCAGATGCACGTTCAGCTCGCGAAGCTCGTTCGATACATGCTCGACCTGATATAAGGCACTCGAAAACCGTTTGGATATGATGAACGACTGCATCAGCATGAAGAAAAACAATCCGAGCGGCACTAACTGCGCGTAGATCAGCCACTCATTATAGAACAGCATGTCGTTCAAGACCGTCAGGACGAACACCCCCACGCCGACAAGCACGAACGCGGCTCCGATCCGTTTCCTGAATCTCGCCGCGGCGAGCACGCAGAGCGTGTACGCGCTAACCGCGACGACGTACAGCTGAAAGACGGTAATCAGCCTGGAATACACGATCGCCGGACAGAAGATGACGAACGTGCAGAGCGCGAGTCCGATGCCGATAACGGCATGGGCGACCTTCTTCGACGCCTCCTGCGGAAAAAGCCGGTACACGTACAGATAACCGGTAACCGCGCTCAGCGAGAAGGAGATGTACTCGATCTTCAGCCCGCCTTCCCACGGAATCGGGAACAGCTGGAGCAGGTAATTATCGCCCGTGACGCTCGCCCTGGCAGCCACGAACAGGCATAGGAGTCCGAAATGCAGCATGAATTTCTCCTGCCGCCGGAATGCGAAGAGCCCGATGTGATAGACGCCGATAATGATCAGACTGCCGAGTATGAGCATTTCCTTGGCCGTCGTTTTCATCTGCCCGTTCACGATCGTATCGCTGTTCCCGAGCTGCATCGGGACCCAGATTCCCCCTTTGCGGTGCTGGAAATTGGAGACTTGAATGACGATATCGACGGCGTCCGAATTGGCGTCAAAGGAAACGATGCGCGGATACTGCTGCGGCACCGACGCGGCACGGCTCGTCCCGACTTGTCCCTGAACGGCCATTTCCTTCCCGTCAATCCACAGCCTGTAGCTGCTGAATATGTTCGGGACGCGCAGCGCCAGCAAGCGTTCACGCGGCGCCAGCTCTACCTTCAGCCTGTAGGTCGCGAAGCCTTGCCCGTTCCATGAACGCGGCACCATGATGAAGCGGTCGGACCGATCCAGCCGCGAATCGCCCGGCGTCAGCAGCTCGCCCGTATAGAACGACCATTGTCCGGAGAGCGCAACCTCTCCCTTTTCTTCGAACGACCAGCCGCGCAGGTCCATGACGCCGTTCTTGGCCGCGGGCATCGCGCTGCCTTCGCGAACCGTACAGCCTGAAAGCAGGATGAAGATGATGGACATAAGGATGAGCATGAATAGTGCGGATAAGCGGCGAATGACGGTACCCTCCTGAAAAACGTAGATTGCCCGCCCCTCCCTCCATTCGCTATAATAGTGCGAGGGAAGAGGAGGAACTGAAAGATGTCTGGGAGCAAAATATTAGTCGTTGATGATGAAGCGGATATTACCGAGCTGATCAGCCTGTACATGGAGCGCGAAGGCTATCATGTGCACACGGCGGACAACGGCGAAGACGCCGTGCTGTTCGCCGATTCGTATCGGCCGGATTTGATCATCCTGGACGTGCAGCTCAAGCAAATGGACGGCTTCGACGTCTGCAAGCGGATCCGGGAGGTTTCGGATGTTCCCATCCTGTTTGTCAGCTGTAAAAACGACGATACTGACATTATACATGGTCTGACCGTGGGCGGCGACGATTACATGACGAAACCGTTCAGTCCGAGCCAGCTGGTCGCGCGGGTCAAGGCGCATCTGCGCCGCCAGTCGGTCAACGACCGTCAGAATCCGTACGACCGCGCCGCAGGCGAGGTGCTTCGTTTCGACGGACTCGTCATCGACTTGCCCGGACGCACCGTGCACGTGCAGGGCAAAGAAGTGTTCCTCTCGACCAAGGAGTTCGAGCTGCTCGTCCGCTTGGCCAAGACGCCGAACCGCGCCTTCGCCCTGGACGACCTGTACACCATCGTTTGGGGACACGATAGTATGGGAGACACGCGCACGCTCATGGTGCACGTCAGCAATCTCCGCAAGAAAATCGAGCCGGACCCCGCGAATCCGACCTATATCCTCACCGTCCGGGGCGTCGGCTATAAATTCAACATCAAGGAAGGAAACACGCATGTACAACGCTGATTTATGGAAAGATTACGAGCTTCTCGATACCGGAAACGGCGAAAAACTGGAACGCTGGGGGTCCTATGTGCTCCGCAGGCCCGATCCGCAGGTCATCTGGCCCATCGCGAACGAGACGGGCCGCTGGAAGACGGCCGACGGCCATTACCATCGCAGCTCCTCGGGCGGCGGCGAATGGGATTTTCGCACGAAAATGCCGGAGAGATGGACCATCTCTTACGGCGAGCTGAAATTCCATATCAAGCCGACGAGCTTCAAGCATACCGGCTTATTCCCGGAACAAGCCGTCAACTGGAGCTGGATGATGGACAAGATCCGGAATGCCGGCCGGCCGGTCAAAGTGTTGAACCTGTTCGCCTATACGGGCGGCGCTACCGTCGCGGCGGCGGCGGCGGGCGCGGAAGTATGCCACGTCGATGCCGCGAAGGGCATGGTGCAGTGGGCGAAGGAAAACGCCGAGCTGTCGGGCCTTGCTTCTGCTCCGGTCCGTTACATCACGGACGACGTCTTCAAATTCGTCCAGCGCGAAGAACGCCGCGGCAGCCGGTACGATGCCATCATTATGGATCCGCCTTCTTACGGGCGCGGGCCGAATGGCGAGATGTGGAAGCTGGAACAGAACCTGTATCCGTTCCTGGAATCCTGCACGCGTATTATGAGCGAGAACCCCTTGTTCGTGCTGGTCAATTCCTACACGACAGGGCTGTCTCCTACCGTGCTTCACAATATGCTCCATATGACGGTAGGCCGCAAGTTCGAAGGCTCCATCCACTGCGGCGAAATCGGAATTCCGATCACGACGTCGGGCTTGACGCTGCCATGCGGCATTCTGGGACGCTGGGAGGGCGAATAGCATGACCGCCAGCGGCAGGCCCGATCCGTCTCCCTTGCTTCCCGTGCTCTATGAGGATAACCATCTGCTTGCCGTCGTGAAGCCGCCGGGTATCCTCTCGCAAGCCGACGAAACAGGCGAGTCCGATATGGTCACCCTGCTGAAGGATGATTTGAAGGTGCGGTACGGCAAGCCCGGCAACGTTTACGTCGGGCTCGTCCACCGTCTGGACCGGCCCGTCGGCGGCGCGATGCTCTTCGCCAAGACGTCCAAAGCGGCCTCCAGGCTGTCTGAATCCGTCCGCAGCCGCAGCTTTGACAAAATATACCTTGCCGTCGTTCACGGCGCTCCTGCTGCCTCTTCCGGTCGTCTGCGCCATTTCCTGCGCAAAGATGCGGGCCGCAACATCGTCACGGTTCACGAACAAGCGGTCCGGGACGCCAAAGAGGCGATCCTGGATTATGCGGTCGCCGCGAAGCGGGGCGCGTATTCCCTCGTCGCGGTGAAGCTCCTGACGGGCCGGTCCCATCAGATCCGGGCGCAGATGGCCGCGATCGGCTGTCCGCTCGTCTTCGACCGCAAATACGGCGCGCCGCCCGTTCAAGGGGAGCAGGACATCGCCTTATGGTCGACGTCCATCGGAATCTCGCATCCCGTCACGAAGGAATGGTTGACCATTATCTCCCGCCCGCCGGCATCGCTGCCATGGACCCGGTTCGACGAGGCGGATTTCTCCGGCGCGCTTCGACTGCTGGCGCACGAAGGAGGTACGGACCGATGAAGCACCGTTCGGCGAAACGGTTGACGAGGCGGTGGTTGCCTATCCTGTTGTGCCTGCTGCTGATCGGCGGTTGTTCATCGGGTCCCAAGCTAGCTCCCGTTCCTCCCGACCAAGCCGCCGACAATTCGAACGGCCATGAATCGCCGCCACCTTCGCAGGAACCCGCTCCCGATTCCGATCCGGGCAATACGCCGGATAACGGTTCGCAGCTGCCCGATGAGCCTGCCGGCAACTCGGGCAGCGAGGATGCCCCCGGCGCGGATGAAGATGTTCCGAATGCCGGCGGAGACAGCGCTCAGCCGCCCGTTGACGACGGGACGTACGATGCGACATGGGTCGCGGCGGGCGACATTATGATGCACATGCCGCAGCTGCCGGGCGCATACGACGAGGCAGCCGGCACGTATAACTTCAATTCCTTCTTCAAGCCGGTGAAGCCGATCTTGGAACAGGGCGACTGGACGCTCGGGAATCTGGAGACGCCGATCGCGGGCAAGTCGCTCGGATTATCTGGTTACCCGCGCTTCAATGCGCCGGCGGAGCTTGGCGATGCGTTGAAGTATGCCGGGTTCACGACGATCACGAACGCCAACAACCATGCGATGGACCGCGGTTCCCAAGGTATCGCCATGACGCTCGCGAAGCTGCAGAAGCTTGGACTGGACACCAAAGGAACGGCACGCTCGAAAGCGGAAGCCGACAAGCTCACGATCGTGAAGCGCGCCGGCATATCCATGGGATTGCTTGCTTACACGTACGGAACGAACGGCATTCCGCTGCCGAAGGACCAGCCTTATGCGGTGTCGCTCATCGACGAGCAGGCCATCATCAAGGACATCGGCCGTTTGAAGGCGGCCGGGGCGGACTTCATCACGGTGTGCCTGCATTTCGGCATCGAGTATCAGACGACGCCGAACGACGAACAGACGATGCTGGCCAGAAACCTCATCGCCGCGGGCGCCGACATTATCGCCGGTTCCCATCCGCATGTCGTGCAGCCCTACGAGCTCGCCGAAGTGACGAATCCGGACGGCACGGCAAGAAAAGGCCTCATCATTTATTCCATGGGCAACTTCATATCCAATCAACGCGGCAATACGAAAGATTACGGCGTCATCTACAAGGTCGGCATCCACAAGGAACATGGCGCCACGACGATCGGCAGCGTGAAGGCCATCCCGACGTGGGTGCACCGAACGAGCGTGAAGGGCGTCAATCGCTATGCCATCGTGCCGATCGGAGACGCAATAGCTTCCAAATCGCTTGCCGATTTGAGTTCGGCCGATTATGCCGCGGTGAAGAGCACTTACGCGCAGGTAACGAAACGAATCGAATCGATGCACAGCAAGCCGGTTCAACTGCAAGCTTCTCAATAACATTGACTTCGTCCTCACGGCTGTCGCGTGGACAGGCTTGTAGGACATTCTAAAAAGTAAAATAGAAACCGCCCCTTCGATTCCACTGCGGGAATCAAAGGGGCGGTTTTTGCTGTATTCGACTTTGATAAATTCAATTCCGATGAGTTCAATGCTGGTGCATTCGATTCTTCTGTATGTAAATCTACGATCGCCATCCCAATTCAGGCATTCGCGACCTTACCGAGCAAATAAACAAGCAGTTGCTGATTGTGCAGGGAAATCCGATCCAGCGCTTCGCTGATGTACGCATCCCGAATGGATACGCCTCGCTCGGCTTCCTCTTTCCCTTTGTCCGTTGCCGTGATCCAGACGATCCGTCTGTCGCTCTCGTCCCGGTTTCGGACCACCAGGCCGCCGCGTTCCATTCGATCCAGCAGCGTCGTGATCGCCGCAGGCGTCGTCTCCAGATAAGCCAGCAGATCCGACGGCTTCATCGGCTGATGCTGCAGGAGCAGCTCCAATACGACCAGCTGTCCTTCCGTCAAGCTCGGTGCCAATTCATCCTCCAGATGCGTCTTCCATTCCTTCGTCATCTTCATCCACAGCCGGGCAAATTCCGCAGAAACGATGACCATCACCCGCTTTCTGTCCGATTTATGCTCATGCCTTATTATACCATGACCGAATGTCGAATTTAAGGTTAATGCAGTTAATATTTTGCCCGCTTAATCGCTATAATAGAGAACCATTTGACAACGTTAGACATACACTGGTGCTATAGGCTGTTGTACCGGCTCGAAACATCGAACAGGAGCGTGATCGCACATGGAGGACCGCAAGCAGGAGATCTTGCGCAAATTGAGCCGTTTCGGAATAGAAAAAAAACCGCAATGGCTTGACCGGCTCGATGAACCGGCCCCATTGTGGGTTGTGCTTGAATTGATGATCGAGCTGCTGGAGCAGCGGGAGTCCCCGCATCAGCCGTTCGATTAATCCTGCTGCTGCAGGTCCGCCCTGACGAACAACGCGACGAGCGCGTCTTTCTTATCGATCGGCGCAAGGGCGCGCCCTGTCGATTTGCGGTCTTCGATCGGCGCTTTCTCGGTCGATACCGAGAATACCGCGCCGGACCCCGCGAGCAGGACAAGCTCCCGCTCTTCTTTGCACAGCAGGCCGCCGATAAGCCGGTCGCCGTTCGGACGAACGCGTTTGCCTTCCTTGAATTCGAAGGTCGCCACGCCTTTGCCGCCCCGGCCCTGCATCGGATAATCCAGCAGCAAGGAACGCTTCGCGAACCCGAGGTCGGTCATGACAAGCACTTCTCCCTCGTCGCCGCTGACGGTCTCGGCGGCGACGATTTCGTCGTCCTCGCGTAGCGCGATGCCCTTCACGCCGGAGGCGACGCGTCCCATCGTGTTCACTTCGCTTTCGGCGAACCGAATGCTCATGCCGTTCTTCGTCAACAGCAGCAATTCCTTCGCATTGTCGCTCTGCATGACGCGGAGCACATCGTCGCCCTCCGCCAGCTTGACTGCCGCGATGGCCGTCGAACGCGATGATTTGTAATCCTTCAGCTCGGAACGCTTCACTTGTCCCCGCTTCGTCACGAAGACGAGCGAACGGCCAGGCCCTTCGAAGTCTTTGATCGGAATGACGCTGACGATGCTGTCGTCCTTCGGAATCGGCACCACGTTGACGACCGCGGTTCCGGTATCCTTCCATTTGAACTCCGGAATGAGATGGACGGGCAGCTGATAATATTGCCCCTTGCGCGTGAAGAGCAGCAGCTGGTCGATCGTATTGACGTCGATCAGCGTGCGGATAACGTCGCCATCCTTCACGCCGGCGCTCGACAGCTCGCCGCCCGAACGGGTGAACGAAAGCTTCGACGTCCGCTTGATATAGCCGTCCTGGCTGAGCGTGACGAAGACGTCCTCCGATGCCACGATGACTTCCAGGTTCACCTTCAGCTCTTCCACTTCACCTTTGATCTCAGAGCGGCGGTCGATGCCGTATTTGTCGCGGATCTCCGTCAGTTCTTCCTTGATGACGCTGATCAATTTCTTCTCGCTATCGAGAATGGAACGCAGATACGCGATGCGTTTCTGAATGTCCTTGAGCTCTTTCTCGATCGACGTTATCTCCAAATTCGTCAGACGGTATAATTGCAGCGTTAAGATGGCATCCGCTTGCCGTTCGGAGAAGCCGAATTGCGCGACCAGATTGTTCTGCGCATCCTGACGGTTCTTCGATGCCTTGATGGCAGCGATGACTTCGTCCAGAATATTGAGCGCCTTCGCTAAACCTTCCAGCACGTGCGCGCGGTCTTCCGCCTTCTCCAGCTCGTACTTGGAACGAAGGGTCACGACTTCCTTCTGATGCGCGATATAAGCTTCCAGCATGGCTTTCAAGCCCAGCTGCTGCGGCGTTTTATTGACGATCGCAACCATGTTGAAGCTGTAAGCGACCTGCAGGTCGGTTTTCTTCAGCAAGTAAGCCAGAATGCCCTGGGCGTCGGCTTCCTTCTTCAGCTCCACGACGATCCGCAGACCGTTCCGGCCGCTCTCGTCGCGCACTTCCGCGATCCCTTCGACCTTCTTCTCGATCCGAATGTTCTCCATGGCCGTCACGAGACGGGACTTTACGACCTGGTAGGGAATTTCGGTGATGACGATTTGCTGGCGTCCGCCCTTGACGTCTTCGATCGCCGTCTTCGAACGATGATAGATGCGCCCTTTGCCTGTTTGGTAGGCGTCCCGGATGCCATCTTCGCCCATGATGATGCCGCTGGTCGGAAAATCCGGGCCTTTCACGATCGTCATCAGCTGTTCCAGCTCGATCGCCGGATTGTCCATCATGGCCATGCATGCGTTAATGACCTCTCGCAGGTTATGAGGCGGGATTTCCGTTGCGAAGCCGGACGAAATGCCGCTTACGCCGTTGACCAGCAAATTCGGGTATCGGGAAGGCAGCACGACCGGTTCTTTCGTCGTATTATCGAAGTTGTCCTTGAAGAGGACGGTACGTTTCTCGATATCGCGCAGCAGCTCCATCGCGATCGGCGACAAGCGAGCTTCCGTATACCGCATCGCCGCCGCCGGATCGTCGTCGATCGAGCCCCAGTTGCCGTGGCCGTCGATGAGCATATGCCCCATTTTCCAAGGCTGCGCCATGCGCACCATGCCTTCGTAGATGGACGAATCGCCATGAGGGTGATAGTTGCCCATGACGTCGCCGACGGTTTTGGCGGACTTGCGGTAACCTTTGTCCGGGGTATTGCCCGCATCGTACATGGCGTACAGAATACGCCGCTGTACCGGCTTCAGCCCGTCGCGAACGTCGGGTATGGCGCGGTCTTGAATGATGTATTTGGAATAACGTCCGAAGCGGTCGCCGACGACCTCTTCCAGAAACGCCGGTAAAAACTGTTCCAGCATGCTCATGCCGATACTCTCCTAAAAGGTTTGTGTGTGAAGCCAGCAGCCGAATGATCGGCTAATCGAACAAAACGATTTCGCAAGCCTACTCCCAGGCTAATTATTCTTCATACTCCGTAAAGTCGACGTTCTCGACGATCCAACGTTTGCGCGGATCGACCTTGTCGCCCATCAGCGTGGAGACGCGGCGTTCCGCTTTCGCGGCATCCTCGATCTGGACCTGCAGGAGCGTGCGGGTTTCCTGATTCATCGTCGTTTCCCAGAGCTGATCGGGATTCATCTCGCCAAGTCCTTTGTAGCGCTGCAGCTCGAAGTTTTTGCCGAACTCCTTCAAGTAGTTTTGCAGCTGCTCGTCCGTCCATGCGTATCGGACCGTTTCGAGCTTGCCGGATTTGCGCGTGATCTTGTAAAGCGGCGGCTGCGCGATGAACACGCGGCCGGAGTCGATCAACGGCTTCATGTACCGGTAGAAGAACGTCAGCAGCAGCACTTGGATATGCGCGCCGTCCGTATCCGCATCCGTCATGATGATGATTTTGCTATAATTACACGATTCCGCGTCGAATTCCGGACCGATGCCCGCTCCGATCGCCGCAATAACCGCCTTATATTCGTCGTTTTTGAGGATATCCAGCAGCTTGGCCTTCTCCGGGTTCATCGGTTTTCCTTTGAGCGGAAGAATGGCTTGGTATTTGGAATCGCGTCCCTGTTTCGCCGAACCGCCGGCGGAGTCGCCTTCCACGATGAAGAGCTCTGTTCTTGTGACGTCTTTCGATTGCGCCGGGGAAAGCTTGCCGTTCAGATTGGAGCTCTCGCTCTTCTTCTTGCCGCTGCGGATTTCATCGCGTGCCTTGCGCGCCGCTTCGCGGGCTCTGGACGCTTGTATCGCTTTCTTCAGCAGCAGCTGCGCCACCTGCGGGTTTTCTTCCAGAAATACTTGCATTTTCTCGGTCACGATGGCATCGACGGCGCTTCGTGCCGACGAGCTTCCGAGCTGATCCTTCGTTTGGCCGACGAATTCCACGTCCGCCATCTTGATGTTGATGACGGCCATCATGCCTTCGCGCAAATCATTGCCTTCCAGATTCTTGTCTTTCTCCTTCAACAGGCCGTTCTTGCGGGCATAATCGTTCATCACGCGCGTATACGCCGTTTTGAAGCCCGTTTCGTGCGTGCCGCCGCCTCTTGTCGGAATCGCATTAACGAATGAAGCCATTGTCTCCGTGTACCCATCGTTGTACTGCAGCGCCACTTCGACCTCGATATCGTCACGCTCGCCGGAAAAATGAATTACGTCGTGAAGGACTGTCTTGTCTTCGTTCAGGAACTGCACGAACTGGCTGGCGCCGCCTTCGTAATAATACTGATCTTCCTTGCCGCCCCGGCTGTCCTTCACGCTCACCTTCAGACCGGAGTTCAGGAACGCGATTTCCTGCAGCCGTTCCGACAGCGTCTCGTAATGGATCGAGATGTTGCCATGGAAGACGCGGGCATCGGGCTTGAAGGTGATCTTGGTGCCCGTGCGGTTCGTATTGCCAATGACCTCCAAACCGGTCACCGGTTCGCCGACATGCTCCTTGCCGGCCTTGTCGACCCAATATTCAAAACGCTGCTTATGTATTTTGCCTTCCCGGTAAATCTCGACCTCCAGCCACTCCGACAACGCGTTCGTGACGGACGCGCCGACGCCGTGCAGGCCGCCGGACTTCTTGTATCCGCCGCCGCCGAATTTACCGCCAGCGTGCAGGATCGTGAACACGACCTGCGGGGTCGGAATGCCGGTCTTATGCATGCCGGTCGGAATGCCGCGCCCGTTGTCCCGGACCGTGATCGAACCGTCGCCGTTGATCGACACGTCGATGGCAGAGCAGAACTTCGCCAAGTGTTCATCGACGGCATTGTCGACGATTTCCCAGACGAGATGATGAAGACCCGAGCTGCTCGTGCTGCCGATGTACATGCCGGGCCGTTTGCGGACGGCGGTCAATCCCTCCAGCACTTGAATATCGTCCGCGTCGTAATTGCCGGCAGCCGAATTTTTTTCGCCCGCAAACAGATTCAACTGCTCAGTCATTATGGGGCCTCCTTAAAGTTTTTAAGCGATACTTCTCTGAAATACTTCAATGCGAGCTTAAAAACTCGCTTCGGAAGCATAAACCAAGTTTTTAAGCGATACTTCTGTGAAATACTTCAACGCGAGCTTAAAAACTCGCTTCGAAAGCATACTCCAAGTTTTTAAGCGATACTTCTGTGAAATACTTCAACGCGAGCTTAAAAACTCGCTTCGGAAGCATAATCCAAGTTTTTAAGCGATACTTCTGTGAAATACTTCAACGCGAGCTTAAAAACTCGCTTCGAAAGCATAATCCACGTTTTACACGATACCTTGCTATCCAAGTTTAACGTCATAAAATGACGGTTCCTTCATCATTAACGGTATGAACCCCGCGGAATTGAATAGCTGCGTCTCCGCCCTGGCCCCCGGGCTATTAACCATACACGATAAACCCGCTCCGCGCCAAGCGTTCTCACAAAGTTTTCGAATTCGGCCTCGCGATGCGCGGCATGACTCGCTTCAAGTTATTCTAATTCATGATGTCTTGTTTCGTAAAGACGGAGAACGAAACCGTCAAGGAAGCCGCGGCCCAAAACGCGAGCACGAGCAGCGAGAATCCAAGCGTCATGCCGGTGATCGGCGGCGGCGAGCCCGCCAAATAATCGGTCAGCTGCAAATTGACGGAGAAGATGAACTTCGCGCTTTGCCACGACGAAGACATGCTGGATAATATCGTACCCGAGATGACTGCTGCCATCATCGTGACGATGCTTGCGGCCGTGCTGCGAACGAGCACGGATACCATTAGGGCGAGCAAAGCAACGGACATGGAGGAAACCCAGATCAAACCCGCTTCCATCAGCAGGTAGAGCCATTGGGGCACCGCGTGGACGAAGCTGCTCTCGATGGACGAGCCCTGAATGACGAACCCCGTGAAGACGGGCATGGCCCATCCGTCGTAGCCGAAGACCGCGCCTGATATAAGATAACAGAGAACGGCGCTCGCGACAACGGTCAATGAGACATACATCGTAAGCGCGACGAGTTTGCTGAACAGGATCTTCCATCGCCGCACGGGCCGCGTAAGCAGCATTTTGATCGTGCCTGCCGTACGTTCGCCGGATACCAAGTCGGATGCAATGGCGAGGACGAGCAGCGGGAAAAACAACGTAACCGCGTTCGACATGAAACTGCGCGTAAAGGTCACGCCGTCCGGCGAATTCGGATTGACGTCATGATCCAGATAATACTGCAGCTGCTGCACCGCGATCCGCCGCGAACGCTTCCACTCGTCGGGAATGCGGTCGCTGGACAGCATATTTTGATATTCGTTAATTTGCTGAACCAGCTGATTCCGCCAGTCCTTGAAATGGCTTTTGTTCGTCTCGGCGATCTTCATCTGCGCATACGTAAAGATCGGGATGAGAATAAGCAGCACGATGAGAATGACCAGAAACCGTTTCTTTTTCCATATCTTCAGCGCCTCGTTCTGTATGAGCGGCAGCAATCTATCCAATACTTTCACCCTCCGTCATCCGCAAAAACAGCTCCTCCAGGGTCGGCGCAATGCGATGCACGGCCACGACGCCGATTCCCGCGCGCACCGCCTTCTCCACCAACGAAGGAATCCGTTCCTGATTCATCGTCGTAACCTGCACATCCTGCATGCCGGCAAATAGGCTCTCGTCGATTCGGTGCTCATGCTCGCCAATCAGCTGAACGTCTAGCTCGCCCTCCAAGAGCCGCCTTCCGGCGCCAGGCTGCTCGAATTGCCAAACGACGTATTGGCCGGCGCCAAGTATGAGTTCGTCGACCGTGCCGACGGCGAGTACCTCGCCTTTGCTGATAATAGCCACGCGATCGCACATCAATTGGATCTCGCTGAGTAAATGGCTGGAAATAAAAAGGCTCATGCCTTGATCGGCCAGCATGCGAACGAATACCCTCAATTCCTTGATGCCTTTGGGATCCAGGCCGTTCGTCGGCTCATCGAGAATGAGCAGCTTCGGTCTGCCGAGCAGCGCCTGCGCAATGCCGAGCCGCTGCCGCATCCCGAGCGAGTAGGTTCTCACCTTATCGTGAATGCGGGCATCCAAGCCGACGATCTGGACGACCTCTCTAATGCGCGTATCGTCGATATTCCGCTGCATGCGCGCGAAATGCTCTAGGTTCTCCCAGCCTGTGAGAAACGGATAGGCTTCCGGATTTTCGACGATGCAGCCGACGTGCCGCAGCGCGGCTTCCGGATTGCGCCCGATATCCTCGCCGCAGATCGTGATCTCGCCGGAGGACGGCTTGATGAGATCGACGAGCATCCGGATCGTAGTCGTTTTGCCGGCTCCGTTCGGCCCGAGAAAACCGAAGATTTCTCCTCCGCGGACGTCGAACGTGACGCCCTTAATGATCGGCTTGCCGCCGATTTGTTTCTTGAGATCGTTCACGGACAATACAATCTCGTCGTTCATGGCCTTGTTCATCGCGATTCCTCCTATTCCAGCGACTGCGCGATGCGTGAGGCAATCTGCGCGTATCCGATATGGTTGGGGTGAAAATGGTCCGACGACAAATAACGGCCGATCGTCTGCTCGAACAAATCGAACGTCGGCACCATGCTCATATTGCCGTACTGGTGAAGCAGCGCGTAGGCTTGTTCGTTCCACGCCTGGATTTGCAGCGAGCCTGCGCGAAAATCCGGGATGTCGTAGAACGGGTTATAGAGTCCCACATAAACGACATGCGCGTTCGGGTTGATATCATGCAGCAGCTTCGTTACTTTCGCCAATTGGTTCAAGCCTTGCGGAAGCTCCGCCTTGAGCTTGTTCAAGTCCAGCTCGTCCGCCTTCTTGTTGGCGCTGCTTCCTGCGGCGATCTGAAACAAATCGTTGCCGCCGATCGTGAAGAGAATCACGTTCGACTGCATCAGCGCGTAACGATAGCCTTTGTCCGTCTCCAGCAATCGGACCAACCGTTCAGCCTTCAACCCGTTGACGGCCAGGTTATTATTCAAGCGGACGTCGGCGTCCGGATATTTCTTGGCCAGCAGCGCAATCGTTTGCTTGACGTAGCCTTCGCCCGTCGCGTCACCGGTTCCTTTGGTGAGCGAATCGCCGATAGCCGTAATGGATATCTCTTTGGCTTCGCTCAGCTTCCCGCTGGCCGGAAGCGCGGGGACGGCCGCGGTTCCCTCGAAAGCCTCGCCTTTCGGATGAAGCATATCTTTCACGGCATACCCGAAGCCCGCCAGCAGCAGCAAGGTCGAGATCACGGCCGACAACCCAATCAATTTCCACAAGCTTCCGGAGGATAACGTTCTCATCTCGCTGTGCTCCTCATTCTTTATCGATTGCTGAAACATTTACGTAGTCTATTTAAAGTAATGCTTTCGGCATCAATTTGCAAATTCATCCATTCCTTTCATGCGATCCAACCTCATGAACGTGATAAAAAAGACATGTCCGCGCCGAATCCCCCTCGAATAAGGAGACCGCCGCGCGGACATGTCCCGCGATGCAAAATGACTTAGGTATACGAAATCGAGAGCGATTGCGCGGCTTGTTTGGCAAGCGCCCGCGCTTGCTCGGCATTGTCAGCCGTGCTGAGGGCCACGGCCATCCGGCGGCCCGGCTTCGTGACCGGCTTGCCGAAGACGCGCACCTGCGTGTTCGGTACGGCGAGCGCATGCTGCAGGCCGTCGATTTGGAACGAATCCGAATCGCGATCGGCTTTCAGCGTATGCGTCGCCCCTGGCGTCAGCAGACGAATCGTCGGAATCGGGAAGCCTAGAATCGCGCGGGCATGCAGCGCGAACTCGGATAAATCCTGCGTCGCCATCGTCACCATGCCGGTATCGTGCGGGCGCGGGGAAACTTCGCTGAACAAGACGCCGTCCTGCGTCAGGAACAGCTCGACGCCGTATATTCCGTATCCGCCAAGCTCGTCCGTTACAGCGCGGGCAATCGCTTCCGCTTCGGCGATTTGGTGCGCCTGCATTTCATGCGGCTGCCAGGATTCGATGTAGTCGCCGTCCTTCTGCACATGGCCGATCGGCGCGCAGAACGAAGTGCCGGATACGGATCGTACCGTCAGCAGCGTAATCTCCGAATCGAAGCGGATGAACCCTTCGACGATGACGCGCTGTCTCTTCGCGCGGCCGCCGTCCATCGCGTATTGCCAGCAAACTTCGGCGTCCTCCTCGGTTTTGCAGACGCTTTGGCCTTTGCCGGAAGAGCTCATGATCGGCTTGATGACGCAAGGCGTACCCAGTTCCGCTACGGCTGCCTGCAGCTCCTCGAGCGAATCCGCGAACCGATAGGGCGCGGTCGGCAGTCCGAGCGTTTCGGCCGCCAGACGGCGGATTCCCTCGCGATCCATCGTGAGCAGCGCGGCACGGGCGGTCGGAATAACGCCCCAGCCTTCTTCCTCCAGTTCGACGAGCGCGCTTGTCGCGATCGCTTCGATCTCCGGGACGATCAGATCCGGCGTTTCTTTCAGAATCAGCTCGCGAAGCGCTTCGGCATCAAGCATATCGATGACATAAGAACGATGCGCGACCTGCATCGCGGGCGCGTTCTCGTAACGGTCTACGGCAATCGTTTCGACCCCAAGACGCTGCGCCTCGATGATGACTTCCTTACCGAGCTCGCCGGAGCCGAGCAGCATGATTTTACGGGCAGTCGTAGAATACGGCGATCCATACATAGACAAGAAAAGAACCTCCCAGGAAGATCGCGTGCCGGCGGAGACGAGAATCGATTCCCGCCGCCCGGCCGGCTTGCGCGTTTTTCTTCCATTGTGGAGGTTCTGTCCCGAAAAATCAAGAATTAGGCCGATAAAAAGCGGTACTGGGCTTCAATCAAACCGTTGTACGTGCCTTTATGGCGGATGAGCTCGTCATGGCTGCCCTGCTCGACGATTTGGCCGTGATCCAGCACGACGATGCGGTCGGCATTGCGAATGGTGGACAACCGGTGCGCGACGATGAAGGAGGTACGTCCCTGAAGCAGCTTCTTGAGCGCTTCTTGGATTTTGAGTTCGGTTTCGGTATCGATGCTCGCCGTCGCCTCGTCAAGGATGAGCACGCGCGGATCGGCCAGCAGCGCCCGGGCGAAGGAGAGCAGCTGACGCTGTCCCATCGACAGGCTGTTGCCGCGCTCTTGCACTTCCGTGTCGTAACCATCCGGCAGGTTCATGATAAAGTCATGCGCGTCAACCGCGGTCGCCGCTTTGACGATCTCGTCGTCGGTCGCGTCCAAGCGCCCGAAACGAATGTTTTCGCGGATCGTGCCCGAGAAGATGAACGTATCCTGCAGCACGACGCCGACCTGCGAACGCAGGCTCTCCAGGGTAACCGAACGGATATCGATGCCGTCAACCCGAACGGCGCCTTGAACGGGATCGTAGAACCGGCAGAGCAAGTTCATGATTGTGCTCTTGCCCGAGCCGGTATGACCGACGAGCGCGATCGTCTCGCCCGCTTTCACGTGCAGGTCGATCCCCTTGAGCGCCGGTCTTCCTTTCTCGTACTCGAAGACGATATGCTCGAAGCTGACGTCGCCGGAGATGCGCGGCAGCTGCCGGGCTTCCTTCGACTCTCCAACGGTCGGCTCTTCGTCGATGAATTCGAAGATCCGTTCCGAAGAAGCCATCGCGATCAGCAGCTGGGCGTACATTTGGCCTAGGCGGTTGATCGGATCCCAGAAATTGCCGACGTAGTTGGCAAAGCCGACGAGAAGGCCGACGGTAATGGCTCCGACGGCGATCAAGTGCGCGCCGTACCAGAATAGGATGAGCGTGCCGATCGCCGACGTGACCTCGATGATCGGGCCGAATGCCTGATTCATCATCGACGCTTTGTTCCACGCCTTGATGTTGATGTTATTGACATGCTGGAAGAAGCTGAAATTCGCTTTCTCCTGCGTATACGATTGCGTGACGCGCATGCCTTGGATGCTCTCGTTCAGATGCGCGTTGATCCGGGACTGCTTCATGCGCACGTCCTGCCAAGCGAAGCGGATCCGCTTGCGCAGCGCGGTGGAGACCACGAACATGAGCGGTACCGTAATCATGATGGCAAGACCGAGCTTGAAGTTCCAGACGAGAAGGATAATGACGATCCCGACCAGCTGGATGCAATCCATGAGCAGGTTGACGACGCCGTTCGTGAACAAGTCCTGAAGCGCGTTGACGTCGTTCGTGACCCGCACGAGCACGGAGCCTGCCGGGCGCTTGTCGAAGAAACGGAACGACAGCTTCTGAATATGCCGGAACAAGTCGTGGCGCAGATCGTAAATGACCTGTTGGCCGATCATATTCGTATAACGGATCCGGTACGTGTTAGCCGCCCATTGAATAATATAAAGCGCGAACATCATTCCGGCATACAGGTACAGCTTATTCATGCTGGGATCGCTGCCGTCCTTCGGCTGGATCGCATCGTCGATCGCCTTGATGAACAAGGCGGGAATCGCCAAACGCGTTAACGTGCCAAGCACGATCATGACGATGATGATCGGAAGCAGCTGCTTCCGGTACGGCTTCATATACGTAAACAATCTGCCGATTTGGGCCCAGTTAAACGGCTTTTCGATCGCGTCGTCATCCTTGTAGATGAATCTTTCATGCGCGCCGCGGGGCTTATGCTGCTCTTGCTCGCTCACTAGACGACCCCTCTCTCTACTTTTGCAATGATTTCGTCGGCAGTCAGCGGACGGTCGGCATATTGGATGTCGTACGTGTCCCGGTACCGTCCCGGCAGGCGAACCAATTGCTCATGCGTGCCGCGCTGCTTGATATGGCCTTCGTCGAGCACGATAATCTCGTCCGCGTGGCGGAGCGACGATATCCGATGCGCGATAATGAACGTCGTGCGACCGGCCATGACTTCCTTGAAGCCGGCTTGGATCTCATGCTCGGTTTCCATGTCGACCGCGCTCGTGGCGTCGTCCAGCACCAGAATGCGCGGATTCTTGATCAGCGCCCGCGCGATGGCGATCCGCTGCTTCTGACCGCCCGAGAGCCCCATGCCGCGCTCCCCGACGACGGTATCGTAGCCTTCCGGAAGCTCCATGATGAAGTCATGCGCTTTCGCCAGTTTCGACGCATGGATGATCTGTTCCATCGTGACGCCGTCCATGCCGTATGCGATATTGTCGCGAATGGAACAGGAGAACAGGAACGTTTCTTGAAAGACGATGGCGATGTGGCTGCGCAGGCTTTCCAGCGACAGATCGCGAATATCGATGCCGTCGATCGTGATCGTGCCCGATTTGACGTTGTAAGCCCGCATCAGCAGCTGGATGATAGTCGACTTGCCGGAGCCGGTAGCGCCGAGCAATCCGATGACCGATCCAGGCTTGGCGTCGATGCTGATGTTGGACACGGCCG
The DNA here is from genome assembly GCF_009909195.1 of Paenibacillus sacheonensis. Taxonomy (GTDB): domain Bacteria; phylum Bacillota; class Bacilli; order Paenibacillales; family Paenibacillaceae; genus Paenibacillus_Z; species Paenibacillus_Z sacheonensis. The sequence goes on along the minus strand of NZ_JAAAMU010000002.1, from coordinate 3,586 downwards.
GGGCTTTATCCGCGTAATTGAATGTGACGTCATGGAACGCGACATGGCCTTTGACGGTGCTTTCGTCCAAAACGAGCGGATGATCGTTGTCTTTTACGTGTACATATTCATTGAGCAGTCCCAGCAGACGTTCACCGGATGCCTTGGACTGCGTGTAGTTGTTGATTTGAAACCCGATGCTCCACATGGGACCGATGATATACCAGAGCATGCTGTAGAAAGCAACCATCGAACCGAGCGTAATGGAACCATTGATGACGAGTCTCCCGCCCGCGATGAGCAGGATGACGACGCTTAAGCTAGCGAGCAGCTCCATGACCGGGAAAAACTTGCCCCACAGCTGCGATGCGCCGATTTGATTCTTCTTGTACAACTCGCTGCGATTGGAGAATTTATCCATTTCGAACGGTTCGCGCGCGAACGATTTGACGGTCCGGACGCCCGTGATGTTCTCTTGAACCGCCGTCGTCAGATTGCTCATCGCCTGCCGCATTTCCCGGAAAGCCGGATGAATCTTCTTCTCGAAGCGCATCGCCGTGAAAGCGAGGAACGGCATCGTGCACAAGGTGATCAGCGTCAGCTGCCAATGGATCGAGAACATCATGGCCGCTCCGAAAACAACCATCAGGAACATATTCAGGATTTGCACGAAGCCGAAGCCGATGAAGTTCCGCACCGCTTCGAGATCCGCCGTCAGTCGGGACATAAGGTCTCCGGTTTTGGCGGTATCGTAATATTGATAGGACAGCGCTTGAAGCTTCTCGTAGCAGGCGTTGCGCAGACGATAGGCAACCCGGTTACCCAGTCTGCCGCCGAACAAACCGGACAGAAACGCGAAGCTGCCTTTAATCATAATGACCCCGACTACGGAGAGCGACAATGCCGGAACCCACGTGAAGTTTTTGGGAACGATGATTTTGTCGATTAAAACGCGAAGCAAATTGGGGTAAACGAGTCCGAGCGCGGTTGCGCACATCATGAAGACGATCGAAGCGAGCAAACTTCTGCGTTCGACCCAGTAATACGGTTTAAGCTGCTTGAAGACTTCCAATTGGGTAACCCTCTCCCTGTGCTGGTTTGTGCTGCTGTTTGTAGGTGCGAAGAAACGTTCCGCGCCGCAACGTTGACAACGGCCGTTTCTTCTTGATATGTCTGAATATTAACAGCATGAGTCCGGTACGGCAAACAGAGTGCGGGGGCATATAATTGACAATATTCGCTTGCGCTTCCATCCTGCTCAAAAGTAAGGGGGTATTCTTCGATATCGTCTCCTATCGTGGCAAATAGGAGCATATTCCTCCGTTTTTGCACATTTGCCTCTGTTTTTGCATGATTTATTTTTCATGGAAATCGGGGCTTTCGCGTGCCGTTTTTGATGCTGTCAATCCGTCAGGGGAAGCCGCGCATGCCGGGCCGGAGATAGAATCGAGGGCTGACTCCAAATGTACGTTCGAATCGCAACGAAAAAGAAGCTTATTGGCGCGAATAAGGCGCGAATAAGCTTCTTGTCGATGAGAATACCTGTATGCTCGTTAACCTTTGAATATGCGGTTTTACGTTAATCGTTCAATTGATCGGCTTGAAGCGTTACATCGTTTGAAATACACCGTTCGATCGCTTGGAACGAACCTAGAAATCGTTTGAAACAAACCGCTAAATCGCTTGAAGTTCCTGCTGGATCCGCTGCAGCTCGGCAACGTTCGTGCCGCCCGATAAAGAGGCCAGCTTTCCTTGGGAGAACGCGTCAATATCAGCCTGCAGCTGACGCGCGCAGTTCCCAGCAGCCTGCTGCATCAGGTCGCCGTAACGGAGGCTCCATGCCTGCTCCGCCTCCGACATCCACGCTTGGAGCGGCATATCAAGCTCCTTCTCCAGCAAAGCACGAAGCGCCGTCTTGCCTTCGCCTTCAAAGAAATGCTTCGGCGATTTGAACTTGCTCCACAGCAGCTTCATGTCCACGGAGGGAGCCGTCCAAGCAGGCTGCTCCTCCGGCGTCGGAAGCTCCAGCGGCTTGTAAGGGGAAGGCGCGAAACCGTCCAGCAAGCCGGCGGCTTCCTCCGCCGTGTCCGCATACTGCTTCGCCGCCAGCTTGTTGAGCGTGTTGTCCAAGCGAAGCGATGTCGCCTCCAGCTCCTGGGCCAGCTCGATTTGCAGCAATCGCTGCAGCTCCAGCCACGACGTCCACATCGCTTTCTTCAGGTCCCTGCCGTCGTCCTGCAGGGCGGCCGGGTTGAAGGCGAAATGGTAATGGTCGCCGAATCTGAACTGCACCCGCTGCAGCACATAGAAGAGCAGCTCCTTCAGCTCCTGCTGCAGCTGCGCGTGCTGCTTCGGCTCCGCGAGCGCCGCGGCCATCTGACGCGCCCGCTCCGCACTGGCGCGCAAGGCTTCTCGGACGCGGTCCCGCGATTGCTCATCCCCGGAAGCAGCTTCCAGCCAGTTCGCGATCGTGCGGCGGGCGCGTTCGAGCTCCTGCTCGGCTGAAGCGACGGCCAACGCGCCGAGATCCCCCCGCGTAAATCCGAGGAACGACTCCTCGAAGGCGCCTATGCCGGATTCCGCGATCAAGCGGCTGCTGCCGGCGCGTTTGCCGTCCAGCGCCTGCAGGCTCGATACGGGGAACATCCGCGGGAAACGAATGCCGTGCTGCTGGAGGTTGCGCTCCACGTGCGCGAGCACGCCCTCCAGCTCTTCCCGGCTGGCCGCGAGATCGGATGCATTGACGATAAAGAACATTTTATCCAATTCGAATTGATCCTTCACGCGCCCGAGCTGCATTAAAAACTGGCGGTCGGCCTGCGAGAAGGCATGATTGTAGTACGTGACGAACAAGATCGCGTCCGCGTTCTTGATATAATTGAACGCGACGCCCGTATGCCGCGCATTGACGGAATCCGCGCCCGGCGTATCCACGAGGACGATGCCTTGGGCGGTCAGCGGATTCGCATGGTAGAGCTCGATCTCGCTGACGAAGCAGGAGCGCGATTCTTCCGCGACATAACGGCGGTAATCCTCGGCGCTGACGGCCAGCTGCTGCCCGAGATGGGCTTCGTGCTCTGCCCAGCCCTTCGCCGCGGCCTTCAAGAAGCTGTAATGCGGGCGTCCGCCTGCATGCACGCCGTCCGGCGACAGCTTGCGAATGGCCTGCAGCAGCTCGTCGCCGCTTAGCTGCGCCGCGTTCTCTCCCAATAAGCCGAGCGAGTAACGCAGGTCATCCAGCATCGCCTCGCGCGATTTCATCCAGACCGCCGCGGTTCCATGCGGCCGCTCCGCCGTCGGCGGAACGATCCGGTTGACCGCCGCCGTCGTCGGATTCGGCGAGACCGGCAGCACCGCGTCGCCGAGCAAGGCGTTGGCGAGCGAGGATTTGCCCGCGCTGAAGGCACCGAACAGCGCGATCGTGAACCGGCTGCTGCGCAGACGCTCCGCTTTGTCGCGCATGCCGTTCACGGTCGCGGCCAGCGATGCATGCGGCGCCAGCAGTGCCGCCGCCCGGCTCAGCCGCTCCGCCGCTTGGCGCTGCGGAGCGAGGGCTTCCGCGGCGGCGGGGCTTGGCGCCGCTGCTGCGGGCGCGCCCGCGCCCGCG
>NZ_JAAAMU010000019.1 GCF_009909195.1 Paenibacillus sacheonensis | reverse complement strand
AGCGTGAAGCCCCCCTCAAGATGAGATTTCCCAGTATGTAAGACCCCTTGAAGACGACGAGGTTGATAGGTTCGAGGTGGAAGCGCAGCAATGCGTGGAGCTGACGAATACTAATCGGTCGAGGGCTTATCCTAGAAGTTATCCTGTTGTTCAGCTAAGCAAGACACCTTTCGCAAAGGTTCGTATCCAGTTTTCAATGTGTAAAATAGGCGTTTCAGCAGCATCCACCGTGTGGGTGTTTTTTGTTTTTCGTTTTAATGTATGGTTTCGTTAGACGAACCGGTTTTTTGTCGCAAATAATGGCCGGAAGAAACGGAGGCTAGCTCTCGCTCGATATTTAACAGGCGATCTTAGACGGGAAGAGGTGCTTGACTTGAACAAATCAATCTTTACGTGGATGACTTACGGGATTGTCCCGAGGGGTTTGTGCTTGCCAGATCTTATTCTGAGGCCGTTGCTTACATAAACAAAGAAGAAATCCATGTTCTTTCGCTTGACCATGATTTAGGCGAGGATGATGCGGGAAAGGAGCTTCCAAACGGCTACGACTTGGTTAAGTACATGTGCGAGCAGGGTTTGAGAGCCGATAAAATCTATCTTCATACAGATAATCCGGTCGGAAGAAAGAACATGTATGAGACTTTACTGGCTGCGCAACGACGAGGTTTTATAGAGGCCGATATTGAAATTTATCATTACCCCATTACGGCAAATAAATATTCCGGTCAATAATTCGAAGAGAGGCTGGAAGTCGAGCGAGGAACGGACTGCTCGGAATTGCCGGCTGCTTAAGCGAAATCAGAAACAAGCCCCGATCGTTGTCTCGATCGGGGCTTGTTCGTGTCTAGAACACGCTACACCGCGTCCATCTTCTGTGCCGTGTACAGCTTGTAATAACGCCCGCGCAGCGCCATGAGCTCGTCGTGCGAGCCGGATTCGGCGATGCCGCGGTCCGCGACGTACATGATGCGGTCGCAGTTCTTCACCGTCGAGAGGCGGTGGGCGATGATGAACGACGTGCGGCCTTTGAGCAGCTCGTTCAGGCCCTTCTGAAGCAAGCGCTCGGTCTGCGCGTCGATGGACGACGTCGCCTCGTCGAGGACGAGGATGCGCGGGTCGGCGAGCAGCGTGCGGGCGAACGAGATGAGCTGGCGCTGGCCTTGGGACAGCTTGGAGCCACGCTCGTTGACCTCGGTCAGGTAACCTTGCTCGAACTCGCTGATGAAGTCGTCGGCGCAGACGGTCTTGGCGGCGGCGATGATTTCTTCCTCGGTGGCGTCGAGCTTGCCGTAACGGATGTTGTCCAGGATCGTGCCGGAGAAGATGAAGCTGTCCTGGAGCATGATGCCCATCTGGCTGCGCAGCGAGTGTAGCTTCACGTCGGCGATATCATTGCCGTCGATCATGAGCTTGCCGCCGGTAATGTTATAGAAACGCGAGATCAGGTTGACGACCGTCGTCTTGCCGGCGCCCGTCGGTCCGACGAGAGCGATGCTTTCGCCCGGCTTGATGTCGAAGCTCAAGTGCTCGAGAATATTGACGCCCGGATCGTAAGCGAACGTCACGTCGTCGAACGTAACGCGTCCTTGGATAGGCGGGAGCTCGTGCGCCGCCGGCTTGTCGCTTACGGTGACAGGCTCGTCGAGCGTCTCGAAGATCCGCTCCAGGTAAGCGACGGCATTAATAAAGCTGTTATAAATGTTCGACAGGTTGAGAATCGGCTGCCAGAACCGTGCGGCATAACCGCCCATGGCGAGAATGACGCCGAAGGTAACCTCCTCGGGACCGAGCGCCAGAAGGCCGATCAGGTAGATGGCCGTGCCGACGATGGTCGCAAGGTTGTCGACGGTGAACGGCACGAGGAAGTTCAGGATCATCGTGCGCATCCACTCGCGGTGATAGTTGCCGGCCAAGCGGGTGAAGATGCCTTCGTTATGCTGCTCGCGCGTGAAGATCTGCGTGACGCGGATACCGGCGATGCTCTCTTGCGTATACGCGTTCAGGTTCGAGCTCTTGTTGGAGACCGCCTGCCAAGCCCGGCGCTGCTTCGTCTTGAGGAGCAGCATGATGCCGAGGAAGACGGGCAGCCCGGCCAGGATGACAAGCGACAGCTGCACGTTTACGGCGAACATGAAGATCGCGATGAATACGAGGTTCAAGATTTCGAGAATGAAGTTGATGATCCCGTTCGAGAGAACGTCCGACACGGAATTGACGTAGTTGACGACCCGGATGAGAATCTTGCCCTGCGGCCGGTCATCGTAATATTGGAACGGCAGCTTCTGCAAATGCTTGAACAGATCCGTCCGGATATCGAAAATAATATCCTGTCCGACGCGTGTCATCATGCGTGAGCGGATCGTGGCGAGTATCACGCTGACGACGATGGTCCCGAGCATCAGGGCGGACCAGCCCACGAGCCCTTCTTTGTCTTTGGCGGGAATCGTCACGTCCACGACATGCTGCAGGATGAGCGGTGCGGATAAACCGATGCCCGCGGATAGGGCGCTCAGGATGAGCGCGATGATCATCGGCTTCTTCTGTTTCCTTATATAAACCATCGCTCGTTTGAAATGCCGGATGTCGAACGGGGCTTCCAAGTTCTCGTCGATGTCGAATTTATTTCTGGCCAACTGCCGTCGCCTGCCTTCCGATGCCTACGTTCTGGAGCATGAATACGTCGTAATAGTAGCCGCGCTTCGCCAAAAGCTCGGCGTGGGTGCCCTCTTCGATGATGCGGCCTTGGTCGAGAATGAGAATCCGGTCGGCTTCCGCCGTCGTCGACACGCGCTGGGCGATGATGATTTTGGTGCAAGAATAGTCGAGCTCGCGCAGGCTGCGCTGAATATGTTCTTCCGTCTCGTTGTCGACGGCGGACGTCGTATCGTCGAGGATGAGAATTGGCGGCTGCACGGCCATGGCCCGAGCCAGCGCGATTCGCTGCTTCTGTCCGCCGGATAGGCCGACGCCGCGTTCGCCGACGACCGTATCGTAGCCCTCCGGCATTTTGCGGATGAAGTCGTGAGCCGCCGCCAGCTTGGCGAACCTGGTGACGTCGTCCTCCGGCATGTCGGGATTGCTGTAGGCGATATTGCCGTCGATCGAGTCGGAGAACAGCAGGACATCCTGCGTCGCTACGCCGATGTTTCCTCGGAGCTCGTCGAGCTCCAGTTTGCGCACATCGATGCCGTCGATCAGGACGCGTCCTTTCGTGGCATCGTAGAAGCGCGGAATCAGATTGATGAGCGTCGTCTTGCCGGAGCCCGTGGCGCCCATGATGGCGATCGTCTCGCCGGGCTCGACCTCGAAGCTGATGCCCTCCAGCACGGTCGCGCTCTCGTACTTGAAGCTGACGTTGTCGAAGCGAATTCGCCCTTCGTAGCGACGCTTCTCCAGCGCCTGATGCTCGTTCACGATCTCCGGATGGGCGTAGTAGATATCGATAATCTTGCTCAAGCTTGCGAAGAAGCGTTGAATATCGTTGATGATGATGCCGATGTTGCGCATCGGGTTGGATAAGCCCCAGATCAACGCGGAGAACGCTGAAAATTCGCCGAACGTGAGGCGTCCGTCCATGACGTACAAGCCGCCCGCCGCCATCAGGATGACGGCGAACGCCTGCGCGAAGGTTTCCAGATACGGGAAGTAATCGAGCCATACCATCGCGGCAGCTTTGTTCGCCGTGGCATAGTTGACGTTCTTCTCGGTGAACTTCCGGATCTCGTACTCTTCCCGCGCGAACGCCTTGACGACGCGGTTGCCCGCGATGTTCTCCTGCGTGGCCGTATTTAGCTGCGACAGGCGTTCCCGGAGGTCGACGTACATCGGCCGGACGCGTCTCGCGAACAGAAAAGCGACGATAAAGATCGGCGGCGATAGAATCAACAGCCAGAGCGTCAGCCCGGCATCGATGTAGAAGAAGTAGACGACGGCTGCCGCGAAGACCGTCAGCGACTCGATGATCGTTTTGATGATCCATGCAAGGGAGTGGCGGACCATCTCGAGGTCCCCGGTCATCCTTGTCATGAGGTCCCCGGTACGGTTCTTGTCGTAATACTTCATATCTTGACCCTGAATCTTGTTGTACAGATAAATCCGAACGCGGTAGAGCAGGTTCTGCGAAGCCAGCTCGTACAGCATGGCCGTTCCGTAGGCCAGCCCCGTGCGGAGCAGCGAAAACCCGACCATGCCGATGCAGAGTCCGATCAGCAGGCCTCGTTTGTCCGCCAGATTGGCGGCCGCGTCGCTGCCCGCGATGAACGTGTCGACGATGCGCTGCCCGATATACGGGTTGACGATCGTGAGCGAGGAGCCTACGACCGAGAGGCATAACGCGAGAATGTATTTCGCGCGATCTCCCAGTAGATTGTGCCATAACCATTTCAGTTGAAACACGTAATCACCAGCTTCTGTAGGTTTCTAAAATGCGCGAATTCGAGCAAAGCAGGTGCCTTCACCCCAAAACAAAGGCATTATAACACATCTATTTGGAACTTTATTGCTCAATTGTTGTTCGATTTTGGTTCGGGCGCTAAGATGTCTAATGGAAGGAGGCAGCGAATGACTTTCGGCGATGAATGCCAGGAGACGATAGGCCTAGAGCCGCGGCTGATTAACGATAATACATGCGGAATACGAGAGCGGACGATTTTTGGATCCAAGGGAAGACAATCGCCAAAGCAAGCATGGAAAACGAAGCTGGAAGAGACTTTTTCGGCATTTTCTATGTTATGATGACAACTATTTCATTATTTTAACCCGAATGCCGCCTGCTTCCGCGTTGGCTCCTTCCGCGAACCGGCCGCCGCCTACAGCCGCGTAACCTTATGTTAGCGAATCGGGCTGTGGAAAAATGTTAACGGGTCTGCATCGAATCGCGAAGTGATAGAATAAGCAGGCGTGCGTAAATCCTCAAAGAGAGCGAGGGAAACTAGTGAAGGATGCCCGTTTGTTCGATCGAATCAAAGGCGGCCTCTACGGCGTTGCGGTAGGCGATGCTTTGGGAGGCACGACGGAATTTATGACTTCCGTGGAAATCAGAGCCCGGTATGGATATGTCGATAAAATCGTCGGGGGCGGGGTATGGCAGCTGGAGCCCGGGGAAGTGACCGACGATACGATGATGACGCTGTGCGTAGCGGCAGGCATTCTGGACAGCCCGGCGGATCCAATGGAGGCGATCGGCCATCATTTTCTGGCATGGTACCGTTCCAAACCGAAGGATATCGGCAGCACGATCCGACGCGCTTTCGAGAATTACGAGGATCAATGGTTCGAAGCAGCCTTTCTGACCGATCTGGATCTAGGGCAGAGCGGAGGGAACGGGTCCTTGATGCGCTGTCTGCCCGCAGCGTTGGCGTACGCCGATATGCCTGTGATGATACGGGTGTCCCGCATGCAGTCCAAGATGACCCATTACGACGAGCGATGCAGCGATGCCTGCGTGATTTACAATCGTATCGCGACCCGGCTTCTGCAAGGCGAGGAAATGAGAAAGGCAATCCTGAAAGAGACGGCAGGAACGGCGTATGATGGCTGCATCGAGGAGCTGCCGGACTGCGAACCGAGCGGCTATGTCGTTCATACCTTCAGATGGGTGCTGCACATTCTTCTGCATGCGTCGGATTTTAGCGAAGTCGTGCAAAAAGCGGCCAATCTGGGCGGGGACTCCGACACGATCGGCGCGATTGCAGGAGGCCTAGCGGGGATTCACTGCGGCTATCAGATGATTCCCTCGTCCTATTCGGAGGCTATATTGATTAAGGATCGTTTGGCTGACGTCTCCGATCGTCTGTACCGTCTAAGGGGAGATGGTTGCTAAATGCATTCGCAACCGGCCGTCCAATTGTGCTTTCCCCGCCGACTGCCCATGATATCCTTGCATTTACCAGTCTCCTGGACTACACTTACCGTAATCGAATAGACGCGGGAGCTTGCGGAAGCAGGCTGAGAGTACGGCTAATCTGCCGTAGACCGTTTAACCTGTTGGGTAATGCCATCGTAGGAAGGGTACAGCAATTTTGCGTGCGTATTAAAGCGCGCCTTGCCTGCGTTCTGCGGGGGAGGCGCTTTTTTGTCGTTCTTCATCATAACGGATAGGTGGGAGTCAAGCATGACGAATCAGCCGAAGGTCGCACGGGCATTAACGATCGCGGGATCGGACAGCGGGGGAGGCGCGGGCATTCAGGCCGACCTGAAAACCTTTCAGGAATTGCGCGTGTTCGGGATGTCCGCTATTACGGCGGTAACCGCGCAGAACACATTGGGCGTGCAGGGGATTTATCCCTTGACGGTCGAAGCGGTCGGGCGGCAGATCGACGCGATCGGGGAGGATCTTGGAGCGGATGCGGTGAAGACCGGCATGCTGTTCAGCAGCGAAATTATCGTCTGCGTGGCGGAGAAGCTTCGTCGCTATCGCTGGCAGAAGGTCGTCGTCGATCCGGTCATGATCGCCAAAGGCGGCGCCGTGCTGCTGCTGGAGGAATCGATTCGCGCGCTCAAGGAATCGCTGCTGCCGCTCGCCTGGGTCGTGACGCCGAATATTCCGGAAGCCGAGCTGCTGACGGGAATGAAGATTCTCGGCATGGAGGATCGGAAGGAAGCGGCCAGGAAGCTTGCGGCTTATGGCGCGAAGCATGTCGTGATGAAGGGCGGTCATGATCCTTCGGGCGCCTCTGTGGTGGTGGATCTCCTGTTCGACGGCCGGGATTTCTATGAATTCAGCAGCGAGCGCAGAGAGACGCGCCATACGCACGGCACCGGCTGCACGTTCGCGGCGGCGATTACGGCGGAGCTGGCGAGAGGGCGCGATATACGCGAAGCGCTGGCCGCCGCCAAATCGTTCATCCAAGCCGCCATCGAGGATTCCTTGGAGCTGGGTCATGGTCACGGTCCGACGAACCATTGGGCTTATCGGGATCGAGCCGCCAAGCAATAACCGGGCGTGAACCCTATATCCGAAAGGCCGTGCGGTATCTGGAAGGGGTAATGGCCAGCTTCTGTTTGAATATGCGGCTAAAATAATATTCGTTCTCGTAGCCGCAGCGGGCAGCGATGGCGGACAGCGGCAGAGCGGTATCCCTGAGCAGCCTCTGCGCCTGCTGCAGTCGCAGCTCCGTGACGTAGTCCATCGGGTTTTGGCCGAATTGCTTCGTGAATTTCTGCGTGAATTGCGAAGGGCTTAACAGCAGCTCGTCCGCGATCGTTTTCAGACTGAATTTGCCGAGGGCCTGCTGCTTGATCCGCCGCAGGCCCTCGTTCATGAGCGGATCTCCGGAATCGGGCTCCATGTCCGTCTCATTGGAACAATAGGCCAGCCACAAGTCTTTGAACAGATGATTCCTTCGCGCCACCGACAGCGGATCCAGCTTTTCGGAGACGGCCCTGAGCAGCGCGAGCGTAGACTGCAATCGGGACGCATTCGGAATCTGAAATTTTCCTCTCGGAATCCGGCCGTATGCCTCCTTCGCTTCTTCGGCAGAATAAGCCCAATTGAAGACGAAAAAGTGGAAGGACAGCGGCGTCAGCGCCTTTCGGTAAATAGCGAAGCCGGGCGGAAACAGCACGAAATCCCCGTTCGCGGCAATTCCCTTCGTTCCATCGCATTCGAATTCGAACCTTCCGTCCTCCACGATGAACATGACCCAATCCGAATAGAGCGAGTGCTCCAGCATGAAGCGATCCGCTTTCTCCTTGAAGAAGTGATGTTGTACCTGTGCAGCCAGCTCCCATGCCTCGATCAATATCCGTCACCGCTATCATAAATTTTGTATAAGCATTCTTGCAAGATTGTGTATTCTAAATCAATTTCCAACCCTTTAAATTAAATATTGTATAAATCACTTCGCGAGTCAAGCCTGCGAAATCAATCGAGGGGGAATTTTGCAATGGATCAGCTGGAAATGGCGGGGTATGCCAAGCAATTCGAACGGGATGGATATTTGCTCTTGCGCGGCGTCTTGCCGCAGGAGCGCGTGGAGCGGCTGAATGCCGTCGTCGACGAACTGATCGCCAAGGAGCCCGAGGCGCTGGCCTACAATTTGTATAACAGCGTCGAGCGTCATGAGGAGATCGCCGCGCTGATGGACGAACCGACGGTACTCCCGCTGATCGTTCGATTGCTGAGCTACAATATTCAGCTTCACATCTCGCATCTGACGATCCGCCACCCGAATCCCCGGAACCTGGATACGACGACGCAAAGCTTCATTAACTGGCATCAGGACGGACCGCACCCGCAATTCCCCTCCCACGAAGGAGTGACGGGGCTGTATTATATCAAGGCATGCTATATTCTAAGCGATATGTCGGAGCCGGATCGCGGCAACACGAAGGTCGTCCCTGGCTCGCACAATCGGCCATTCCAGCCGGAATGCCCGGACACCAGACAGAAGCTCGAGGGCGAGGTACAAATTTGCGGGAGGCCGGGAGACGTTTTTATTTTCGCCCAGAACCTGTGGCATTCGGCTGCGCCCAACCATTCCTCGCATACGAGGCGCCAGCTGTTCATGGGCTACAGCCCGATCTGGATGCGGCCGATCGATTATCATCGGGCTTCGCCCGAACTGCTGGAGAACGCGAATCCGTACCAAAAGCAGCTGCTTGGCGTCATCGATGCGAATCCGTTCAAGTACTATGTGCCTGATGCGTCGATGCTGCCTTTGAGGGAGCTGATCTCGAACTAAGAGCTTAGCCTCGTCCAATGAAATCTTCGATGTTCTTTCCATACGGCTTAATCTGGCGAATCGCCACCTGTAGCTAGACGATGATTCATTAGCCCTCCCCATGACTGTCTTGGGGGAGGGCTTTTACGTTTTCCCAGATGAAGCATCGAGGCGTAACGGCCGCCGAAACCGTCTCCGATCTTAACAATACCTTATCTTTTAAGCCTGCTTTTCTATGCTAATGTACTTAATAGCGGTCATGATTGTCCAAAAAAAGTGAGGCTTGAGGAGGATTTCGTTGACATGGGGAAGAGCAGAAGGCCGGCAAACAAAGCGCTAGCAATCAGAGGGTTGACGCACAATGGATCTGCGCGCATTGGGGACGCGGGCGAAGCGGTTGCAAACAATGGAACTGCAGGCAAAGGGGCGGCGGGCAAATGGCTTTCCGGCTTATGTCTGCTGACGTTATCGACGAGCTCGGTGCTAGGCGGCTTCGCGGCTGCACCGCTGACGGCCGCGGCCGATGCCAGTGCGGGGAGCGGGGTCTTGATCAGCCGTTTCTTCACGTCCGGCAATGAGCCAAGCTGTAACGGAAGCAGCGTGAAGAACTACAATCTCTATAAGAACGATTTCGTCGAGCTGTACAATCCGACGAACCATGCGGTCGATCTCAGCGGGTACACGCTGCAGTTCCAGAACACGAGCGGCGGAGGCTGGTCATCTACGATCCTGGCCGGGAGCCTGGGAGGGGCCGTGATTCAGCCCCATGGCTATTACTTGATCAAGGAAGGCTCTCCGGCCGTTCCTTCGGCCTGCGCCCCGGCAGCGACGGGAGCCAGCGACATTAGTCCGGCGGACGCGACAGGCACCATCGACCTGATCAAAAATAACGGCATGCTCGCCATCGTCTCCAATGCGACGCTGCTCACGAATGCCGACCCTGCCCAGGATGCGAACGGGGCCGCGGTCGCCGACGCCGTCGCCTACGGTTCGGCCAGCGGCGGCTTTGCGCCGGACGGCAGCATGAAGCCGTACAATTATGCGGTCCGCAAAGGCATTAATCCTGCCGATCCGACGACGGGCTCATCGAATGCAGAGCATGGCAACGGCTTCGATACGGGGAACGACGCGAACGACTGGCTGCTGATCGGCTCGGGCTCCGCGACTGCTCCTCCAACCAATCCGGCCGGAGCAAGAGGAACGGACAGCGTGTCGTACCCGGCCCAGGTCTACGCCAACCTGGATTCGTCGAAGCCATCCATCCTGATGAGCTCGGCGACGGAGATCGATGCCGCGAACAACGGCGTCCTCATCAATCTGCCGATCTCGGCGATCAATCCGGCGCTGACGGCTGCCGATCTGACGATCGACAATCTCCCGGCCGGCTTGACCGCGGCGGCTGCGGCCGATGCCGCGCATAACCGGATCGCCCTGACGCTCGGCGGCGCGGCGGCATCGCCCGTCAGCGCGGACGTGGTTCTCTCGGTCGTCGTCAAGTCCAGCGCCGCCGCTACCGGCGAGACCGAGAACTCCGCGCCGATCAGCGTAACGCTGAAGCATGTCGACGTCGTGCCGAAGGTGGCAGGGGCGGTCGTAGCAGGCATGGCGAACGTAGCGATGTCCGGATACGACACGATCGGCAGCGGAACGTTCGCCGTACAATTGACGAATGCGGCGCATGTCCGGACGAATGCGGAGACGGTTCCCTATGCAGCCGGTACGGACTATACGGTCACGGGCTTGCCGAGCGAATTCGTCGTGACGGCCGCGCCGGATACGGCCAACAATCGGGTGCTCTTCACGGTCACGAATCCGTCCGCCAAGACGGTTTTCGCCGATGCGCCGATTTCCGTGGTCATTAAAGGAAACGCCGTTCGGGAAGCGGGCGTACAGGATTCCGATGCCATCACGGGCATCTCCCTCCTCCGCCACCGCACGGATGCCGTGCAATCCGATGTCCGCAAGGCGTACGTCGAGACCACGCTGAAGCAGGACAATACGTTCTTCAACGATCCGATCACGAAAGCCTACAAATACAGCGTGCAGGCGCTGGCGCATGATCCGTTCACGTTCCTGCGCGGAACGCTGGCGGTGTACCAAGCGGATCTTGCTTCGCATGTTCTTCCGCTGCCGGAAGCGCTGACGAAGTTTGCCGACGTGAAGACATATACGCAGGGCGATGCGCATATCCAAAACGTCGGTTCTTTCAACGACAGTACGGGTACGCCTGTGTTCGGCTTGAACGACTACGATTCGGCGGGCGTCGATGCGTTCTATACGGACTTGCTGCGCTTCGTAACGAGCATGTACGTCGTGCGCAGCGATAAGGACACGACGGGCATCGTCGGGTTGACCGACGCGGAGATCCGCGCGGCCGCGAAGCAGTTCTTGGATGCCTATAAGGAAGCCGTGCTTGGCACGGTCGGCAACGATTCCGAGAAGGCGGCTAAGCTGACGACGGGCAGCGTTCAGACCTACACGGCCCAGACGATGAATGCCGTTATCGGAGGCAAGAGCTACGAGGCGGCAAGAACCGATCAGGTCGCCAAATGGATCAAGGATACGGCAACGAAGCCGGATACGTCCAAATACGCCGCTGCCAGCGAAGCGGAGATCGCCGCGATCAAGAGCAGCTGGAGCGCATACGTGCAGCAAATCGGCGCCAATGCGGGAAGTCCGCTGCACGCCCTCACTGCCGACCAGCGGACGGACTACTTGACGATCAAATCCGTGGTTCACCGGATCAATCAAGGCCAGGGCAGCATCGGCACCGATCGCTACAACGTGCTGATCGAAGGCGCGACGGCGGACGGAGCGGACGACGTCGTGCTCGACGTGAAGGAGCAGCGCAGAGACGCGGATTTGTCCATGCAGGCTTACCAAGCGATGGCCGTCGATCCGGACGCATTCCTGGGTACGCTGCAAGCCATGAACCGCGAGTATCTCATCCGCGAGATTTCGCCGTATAAAGCCGATTACACGAAGAAAACGTTCGCCGGCGCCGCGGAGCTTACCCAGTATGTCATCGATTCGGCGAAGGCTTATGCGTACATGCATGCCTATTCCGACCAGGATTCGGCGATCGGCGGCCTGCAAGGCAGCTTCGAGGACGCGTTCAGCACGCGCGTCGCGCCGCAATGGGACGAGCTCGAGAACGTAATGCTGAACGCCGCCGAAGATTATTCCCATCAGATCGTCGCGGACTATAACCAGGTCAAGGACGACTTGATCGCCGGCAAGCTGATCGACGTTGCGACTTTGAAAAGCGTCGCGCTTAGCGAAGGCGCGCTGTCGCCGGCATTCGACCCGAGCGTGCTGACTTACAGCGTCCAAGTGGCGAATGGCGTCTCGTCCATCGATGTAACGGCTGCGGCAACGGACGCATCGCCTGCGGTGAAGACGAAGCTGAACGGTTCGGCGTATGCGTCGGGCGAAACCAAGACGCTGCCGCTGGCAGAGGGGAACAACCAGCTGCTGTTTGCCGTAACGGCGCAGGACGGCGTGACGACCAAGACGTATACGATTACGGTCAACCGGGCATCCTCGACCGTCTATGTACCGTCCCTTACTCCGGTGCAGAGCATTACGGTAACCGCTGCGGGCGGCGCGGCGAGCGTCGTGAATGGCGCGGCGCTGCAGCTGAGCGCGGACGTACTTCCGGCCAATGCGTCGGATAAGAGCGTCGCCTGGACCGTAACGAACGGAACCGGCGCGGCGACGATCTCGTCTTCGGGCTTGCTGCAAGCGACGGCAGCGGGAACGGTAACCGTGAAAGCAACCGCCCGCGACGGTTCGAACGTATCCGGCACGCTGCAGATTGCGGTTACGGCCCCGGGCACGGGGACCGGCGGCACTGACACCGGAAACGGCGGAACCGGCGGATCGGGCACGAATCACGCCCAGCCGACGCTGAAGGACGGCTTGGTGGACGCGGATGCCTTGAAATCCAAGCTGCTTCAAGCGGCTGCGGGAGCGCCGGCGGTTACCTTCAATGATGTTGCCGCAAGCGACTGGAGTGCCAAGATCGTTCAAGCCGCCGCTAGCATGGGTATCGCGAAGGGCTATGAGAACGGCAGCTTCGATCCGAGCGGCGGTATCACGCGCGCCGAATTCGCGGCCATGCTCGTTCGCGCGCTCGGTCTGCAGCCGGCAGCCTCCGGCGGCTTCGCGGACACGCAGGGACACTGGGCAGCCGTTGCGATCGGCGCCTTGAAGGCTGCCGGTCTGGCGGCCGGCTACGCCGACGGAACCTTCAAGCCGGACCAGGCAATCTCCAGGGCGGAGATCGCGGCCCTGCTCGCGAAGGTCATCACGTTCGGCCAAGGCTCCTCAGCGGCTTCGTTCAGCGACGTAAACGGACATTGGGCAGCGCAAGCTATTCAAGCTTTGGCGAATGCCGGGATCGTTAACGGCGGCGCGAACGGGACGTTTGCCCCGAACGCGGGCGCAACCCGCGCGGAATCGACTGCCATGCTGCTGCGGATGCTGAACGTGACGCTGCAGCTTGGACTGACGCTCTAACAGGTGCCCTGCTTCGTTACGCCGCGGGCAAGCAGCGCAACGTCAAACAACGGGATGAACCAGCAAAGGCAGAGACTGCGATCGCAGTCTCTGCCTTTTGTTTGTCATACCCGGCGAGTACGGCGGCACTAGGGTGGAAGTCCCGGCTAATCGCTGCGGAGCGGCAGGGGGTAGGTACGAAGTCTTCCGCCTTCCAGAACTCGCCAGCGTGAAAATCTGCCTATCGCTCCTACCAGCGTCTCAATTCGCCGACAGGGATGACGGGCAAGAAGGATTTGCGTCGAAGGACGCCGAATCCTGTCTGCCGCAATTAATCCGGCAGAAGGTGTGATCATCGTTGAGCAGGCAGTCGAAGTGGGTCTTTTGGATGGTAATGGCATTAATAATGGCAGTGGCCGGGGGGCCGGGCCGATCGAGCGCGCAGGAGGCGCAGGAAGCGAACGAAGCTTACATTAGCGTGGCGTACAGCATCAAACCTGGGGAAACGCTGTACAGCATCTCCAAGAAGTTTTATTTGACCGGCGATTACGAACGGGTTGCGAAGACGAATGGCTGGAATCCGATGGTCGGTCTGAAGTCGGGGACATCGCTTACGCTGCGGAATCCGCTTCTCTTGGACCAATATACGGTCAAGACGGGCGATACGCTGTACGCGGTAACGAACCGCTACTTCAACCGTACACGGTATATGGACGCATTGATGGATTATAACGGAATCTCGGATCCGAATACGGGACTGAAGGCGGGCGCCGCACTGCGCGTTCCGCTGCCCGCAGGGGAATTAAGGTATACCGTGCTGAAGGGCGACACGCTGTTCAGCCTTGCGGCCCGCTATTTCAAAGCAGCCGATTATCAGGGGGCCATCGCCCAATCGAACGGGATCAAGGACGCGGCCGGATCGATCAAAGCCGGACAGACGCTGCAAATCCCGAATCCATATTATGCGGACGAAGCAGTCTCGAGTGCCCCGAGCACTCCGAATGCTCCAAGCACCCCGAGCATCCCGAGCAATGGCGCGGCGGTCCCGATTGGTCCCGTCATAGTGCTTTCAATCGAGATCGACCTTGGGAATAACACGCTGAACGTGCTTCGCGGGGGGAAGGCTTTGAAGAGCTTCGGCATCGCCAGCGGGAGGAAAGCGGGTCTGACGCCGACGGGCAGTTATGAAATCATAACGAAAATCAAAAATCCGTGGTATTCGGCCAAAGGCATTCCCGGCGGGGATCCGAGCAATCCGCTCGGCAGCCGCTGGCTGGGACTGAGCGTTCCGAATACGCAGGGGACCAAATACGGCATTCATGGGACGAACGCTCCCTCATCGATCGGCAGTTATGCCAGCGGCGGCTGCATCCGAATGAACAACAAGGACGTGGAATGGCTGTACGACACGATTCCGACGGGCACGAAAGTGAGGATTCACGCGTAGCGGCATCGCCGCCTCGCCGAATAACGGCTTATTGAAGCTTCCGGACCGCCGCACGCGGGAGGAAGCTTCTTTCTATGGCAACCTTTTTTAATGCGCACCTTTTGGATGGAAACCTGACAGCATCGTCCCTTGCCCGAAGTCGATCGCAGCTCGATCCCGCACAGCCGGGGCCGCGTATCCATGGTACTGGGGACGATTGGAAACTCTGTCAAGAAGGAGTTGCGAGAACGATCGTCGAAGCCTGAGAAGGACGTGTCGCATGAAGGAAATTGAAACAGGGTTCCGATTATCGCGTATAATTGACAATCCAGCCAAAAAAGGGGAATTGACATCATCATGAAAGTATATTTAATCGAGAAGTCAGCGGACGGCACTTTAATTCCGATCGACGAGCGGGAGTGGGATACGGTCATGATCACGGCGCTCGAGCATGTGAATTATCTCAGCGTCAATAACCAGGAATACCAAACGATCGAAGGAAAATTGAACGTGGATTCCGGCAGCCTGGAGCTGCTTGTCGTCAAGATGAACAAAGACCACTAATCGCTTACACTGGAAGGGAGTCAGGATATGCACCCCGACAAACCGGATAAACCGGACGATCTGATACGAAACAAACTGTTCACGAGCGACGGAAAGCCTCTTCGCATTCTCTCGACCTCGCTCGGGATCGCCCTGCTGGCCAACGTGGCCTTCCTGCCCCATGCTTCGCATGCGGCGCCCGATGCCGCAAGCACGGCATCGACGACGGCCTCCCCTACGCTGGTAGAATGGTCGAACGAGGCGGTCAAGGCTTATTACGATCCGGCCGTCGACTGGAATCTGCCCTTGCCCCCGGAGAAAGAGCTGGATCAGAGCGAGCTCGACCAGGGAGCCGCATCAGGCGCAGGCGCTTCATCCGGCGGCGCGTCCGGCGGCACGACGATCATTAACACGACGTCCTCCGGCTTCGGCTGGGATGACCTTATGCTCTATCATCTCCTGTTCAACAGCGGCGGTCCGTATTCCGCGCAATCATGGTCTTCTTCCCATCGTTCCTACTATTACGGAAGCCATGCGCCCTACCAGCCAAGGACGCGTACCGCGGGCGTTTATCAGAACAAGCCCGTGGCGGGTTCGACCATCAAGCCTAAAACCTCGAATACGACGGGAAGCATCACGCGGCGCACGACCTCTTCGAAGCCCGGCGGAATCGGCGGGAAATCAAGCAGCATGAGCTCTTCGTCCTCGTCGGGCTCTCACGCGTCGTCGTCCAGCTCTCATGCGTCGTCGTCAGGGTTCGGAGGATGACCGCGGACGTATTTCAAGTGATCGGCCAGCCGGACGATAACCGCGCGGAGAAGGTAGCGCTCTTGAGCGAGCTTGGGTTCGCGTGGGCCGACCTGGAAGACGAAGCCTACTGGCTCGATCAGATCGTCGGGATGCGCCGCGATGTCTGCGAGGAGCTCTTCGGCGCGTCGGAACGGCTGTGGCTCATTCTCGACAAGACCGCCCGGTACATCCTGGGCAGGCGCGATCTGTATCAGCTGCTCGGCATCCCGGACATTCATTGGGATTTGCTCGATCGATTGCCCGTGCCTCCGGAAGGGTTGATCAGCAGATACGCCAGATTCGACTACGCGATCTCGGCGGACGGCAAGATCAAGATGCTGGAGCTCAACGCGGATACGCCCACCGGCTACGTGGAAGCCTCTATAGCGACGCCATGGCTCTGCGAACGGGCCGGAATCGAAACGGTCAACGATACGATGAAGGAACGGGTCGCCTCGGCATGGTCGATCGAGCGGCCGGACACCGCTGCCTGCGTCGCTTACGGGTCGCATCTCGAAGATTCGGGAACGATCGAAGCTTTGGTCAAGCACAGCGGCCTGCGGATGAACTGCGTGGACTGCCTGGATCTGTGGGTCGATAACGGCTTGCTGAAGAACGGCGAGGATCAGCCGATCCATCGCATGTTCGCGCTCTATCCGAAGGAATGGATGGCCCATGACGATGGAGGCGAAGCGCTCGCCTACGCCATCGAGCAAGGCAACCTGCAGCTGTTCAACGGCATGCACAGCATTTTGCTGCAATCCAAAGGGCTTCAGGCCGCCGCATGGGGCCTCTACGAGCTGGGTCTCCTCTTCGACGCGGAAGAACGGGACGCCATTGGGCGCTATATGCTTCCGACTTATAATAAGCCGGTCTTCGAAGGCGGCTTCGTGTCCAAATCGATGTTCGGCCGCGAAGGGGGCTCGGTCAAAATGTTCGACGAAAGCGGTCAGCTGGAGGTCGAAGATCGAGACGGCTTCGATACGAGCGAGCTCTTCCCGGTCGTGTACCAGAAGCGGGCCGACCTCGCGCGCATTGAAACCGCCGGTGGCGAGTTCCATCTGCTGGTGGGCATGTTCGTCATCGACGGCAAGCCGTGCGGCCTTCTGGGCCGGGCCGGCGGGCCGATTACCGGGAACGCCAGCCACTTTATTCCGATTGGAGTGTTGTAACGCTATGAAACGTATCTATCTTATCCTTGGCGGGTTGATGCTCTGCCTTCTCCTTAGCGCCTGCGGCACCGAGGATCAGACGTCGATCTTCAGCACGTCTTCGACTACGGACGACGCTTCTTCGTCGGTCGACGTTGCGCGGGTTCCCTGGGATTACCGGATCATGCAGGGCAAAGTCGGCGATCTCGTCGGCAGCGACATGACGATCCTGCCCGATAACGTGATGCTTCCGAACGATAATAATTTCGCGACCGGCGACGCGGTATGGACCTTGCAGTACATGGACGCCGAGATTACGACGGACGAACAGAAGCGCAATCAGCTCCAACTCTCGGCTTGGGGGACGCTGAAGTCGTACAAGGACGAAGCGAGCGCCAAGAAAGACATCGCGGAGCTCAAGGAAACGATTCAAACGGAGCTCGACCTGGTCGGCGTCTACAAGACCGAGAACCAAGGAAAGTTCCGCGAGTTTGCCGTGGTCGCCATGCCGTCCGGCAACGTGATCAAGCAGCCGATCAGCGAAGAGAAGTACGCCTCCTTGAAAGATCAGAAGAAGGTAAAAGCGAATATCGAGCAGATTCATGATTTCGGGGATTACGATACCGTGTACGCAAAATTTCGGGGGTGGGCGCAGTGACCGTATTCATTAATCTCGTTGGCAGCGTCGTCGTCATCGTGGCCTTGCAGCTGGCCGGCATGCTGATTTTCAGCGCCATGACGCCGTTTAACGATCTGGAAGAACTCAAGAAGGGCAATACGGCCGTCGGCTTGGCTTTCGGAGGGAAGTTCCTTTCCACCGCCATCATCATCGGCGTATCCGCTTATACGAACACCTCCATCTGGCACATGATGCTGTGGTTCGCGGTCGGTTATGTCATTCTGATCGCGACTTACTGGCTGTTCGAGTTGGTGACGCCCGGCCTGAAGGTGTCGGAGCATCTGCAGAAAGGCAACGTCGCGATCGGCACGCTGCTGTGCTGCGTGTTTATCGGCATGAGCTTCGCCATCAGCAGCTTGATCATTTAAGTCTTGCTTTTCGAATCGCATGAGGGCTTCCATTACCGAGCGCATCGGAACGGAAGCCTTTCTTGCGAACGGGAGCGGGACTGCCTAGAAGAGAGGAAGAAGCGGGATGCCCTTGATCATGAGGACGATGCTGAAGGTTTTACGGGTGCCGAATACGACCATCCTCATCACGGTGCTGGCCTTCATTCTCGGCTGCGCCACCGTTGCCTACGCGATCGAGCCGTCCACGTTCCGGACCTGGTTCAATGCGCTGTATTGGGTCATGACCACGATGGCTACGGTCGGATACGGGGATTTTTACGCGAAGACCTGGATCGGCAAAGCGTTTTCCTTGTTTATATACGTGTTCGGCATCGGCCTGCTCAGTCTGATAATCGGTAAAATCATCGATTCGATATCGACCATTTATAAGCATTGGGAGGCCGGGAAGATGCATTTCCACGGGAAAGACCACATCATCATCATCAACTGGAGCAAGAAAGCGCAATACGCGATCGACGAGATCCTGTCTTATTCGCCGGCTTCGCATATCGTCATCCTGGACGAGTCTGATAAGCATCCGATCGTGGATCGGCAGGAGATCCACTTTATCAGCGGGGATCCTTCGACGGAGGAAGCGTTGGACAAGGCGATGATCAAGCAGGCGAGGGCCGTCATCATCTTCGCGGATACGCGCATCGACGAGCCTGCGCTAGCGGATGGCAAGACGCTCTTGATCGCATCGAGCATCGAGCGCCTCCACCCGGACATCCATACGACCGTCGAGATCACGCAGGACAAGAACATCCCGAACTTCCGGCATGCGAAGGTGAACGAATTCGTCCTGTCGCATGACGCGGTTTCGAGACTGGCGGTTCGCAGCGCGCTGCAGCAAGGCGGCTCCGAGATCATCCATCAGCTGATCAGCCGTGAAGTCGGCGACGACATATACGAGGTTCCGGTCAGAGCGGAATGGAAGACGTACAGGGACGCCTTTCAAGGCATCTTGGAGCGCGGCGCAACGCTGCTGTCGGACCGGGGAGACCTGGGAATCAATCGCAAATTAAACGATCCGATTCCCGCAGCGGCCAGGCTGTACGTGGTTGCCGATGAAGCGACGTATCGGCTGCTGAAGTCGCAGGCATAGACGAATGAGGGCATAGCTGCATAGGAAGAACCGGAGAGGGAAGTGAAGCGATGCCCACCTATAACAAGCTCGTTCGCGACGGCATTCCGCGCACCATCGCTGCCAACGGCAAAAGCTTCCGCACGCGCATCCTGCAGCCCGAAGAGTACGCCGTCGCATTGCGAACGAAGCTGCAAGAGGAAACCGAAGAATTTTTGCGGGCCAAGGACCCTGAGGAAGCGCTGGAAGAATTGGCGGATCTGCTCGAGGTCATCCGGGCTCTGGCCGGTGCGAACGGCGCCGATTGGGATCGGCTCGAAGCGATTCGGGCCATGAAGGCGGAGAAGCGCGGCGGCTTCGAGGATCGGATCTATCTGGTCGATGTCGATGACGGGGAGTCGTAACGTCTTGCTAGCGCAGCATGCATCTGAATAGGCAATTGGAACTTTAGCAATTCAATACGGATTCGGCGCAGCCGGGTCCGTTTTTTGTCGGATTTACGCGTGGCGACGTAATTTGCACACCGCATGCAGAAATTGCAATATACAGGGAGAACGGCTCGAATCTACAATGAGGACGTCATCTAGGAAACCGGAGAGGAGGGGAATACGGCATAAATTGTTTAGCGGGATGCATTAGAAGAAAGCATGCATAGGATACGGCAAGTATAAATCGAGCAGATGAGGTGCTATTTATGAAAGCATGGACATGGTGGGCCAGAGGAATCGTTTCATTCGTGTTTGTAACCGCATTCATTTTAATTGCGCACTGGACGGTCACTTCCGCTTCGGCGGCGGCGTACTACATTAACAACCAAGTGACATGCAGCGATTCGAACGCCGGCACGTCGTCCGGCGCGCCGTGGTGCAACGTATCGCGGGCAAGCTCGCAGGCGTTCGCATCGGGAGATACGATCAACCTGGCGCGCGGCGCGACGTGGACGGGGCAGACGATGACGTTCACGGAGAGCGGCGCTAGCGGTTCGCCGATCGCAATCCAAGCGTACGGAAGCGGCAACCGGCCGAAGCTGCTCGGGAACGGGCTGGCTGCCGACCGGCTGATCAAGCTGACGAACCCGTCGTATTGGCGCTTCAGCGACCTGGAGCTGGGCAATGCCGGCGCGGGCCTGCTGTTGTTCTACACGACGGCGAGCCACGAGGGGCTCGACTTCAAGAGCCTGTATGTCCACGGCATGAACGGCATCGTCAAGGGCGTGCCGTCGAATACGGACCGCATCTTCTTCTCCTCCGGCATCCTCTTCACGGGCCAGTCGCTCAGCGTGCCGGACGCGGCGAATTACGTCGTGCGGAACGTGACGATGGACGGCATCGAGGGCACGGACAACCAAGACAGCGTGAACTTCGACTTCGACAACGGCGCCAGCGTGACGGATTGCTACGGCGACTGCGGCAACGTCGTGCAGAATGTCATCTTGAACCATCTCAACCTGCATGACGACGACGGCGGCGGCACGTCCAACAGCTGCAGCGATTCGCTGCGCCTTCACCTCGTGTCGAACCTGGTGCTGATGAATTCCACGCTGAAGAACGAAGCGTCCTGCTACTCGGTCAGCGGCACGGCGGCCGTGTTCGCGGCGCGGATGAACAACGTCGTCATCGTCAACAACGACATGACCGACGTGCCGGACACGAACTCGGCCGACCAGGTCGCCATCGACTTCGAATGGAACACGAACCAGACGAAGCTGTATGGCAATTATTTCGCGAACAACGCCGGGCCCGCGCTCGATCTGCTGAACGGAGCGGCCTGCAGCGGCTGCGGAACGACGGTCGACCTGGAGGTGAACGGCAATGCGTTCGAGAACAACGGTCACCATGCGCACGGGGCGCAAGCGGGGTCCGGTTCGATTTATGCCCACACGTATCCGTCGTCGGGCGTGATCAGTCATAATTTGTACAAGGAAGGCACCCGTCCGTTTACTTACGGGGACGTGAGCCAGCTGGCGCTGACCAACAATAAGGGCATCGCCGGAAGCCTCTATCCGATCCTGCGCGATTACGGCGGCACCCAGGGCGCAGGCGGCTGGCGCTACCAGTACAAGAACGGCAGCGGCGCCTGGACGGACATGCCGAGCTTCGATGCGGCGTCGCAGCAATGGTACCTGACGAGCGGCTCGGCGGCGCAGTCGGCGACGAAGTATGAGCTCACGCCGGGCACGGGCAGCAGCAACGCCGACGTCGCCAAGTCGTGGACGGCGCCTTCGTCCGGAACGGTCAGCATTCGCGGACGCGTCCTCAAGTCCGATATCGCGGGAGGCAACGGCGTCGTCGCGCGCATCACGAAGAACGGAACGCGCATCTGGCCGGCGTCCGGCGATCAAACGGTCGCTTATAACGACAGGAACGGCTACGACACGCATGTCGACGGCGTGACGGTGAACGCGGGCGACGTCATCCGCTTCGAGGTCGGGAACAACGGCAGCGGAACGAACGAAACGACGAGCTGGACGCCGGCGATCGCCTACACGGCCAGCGCCGAATCGCTGGCGTACGACTGGGGCTTCCCGGCGAACGGCGATACCATGGGCTGGACGGGTTCGAGCCAGGTCAGCCAATCGGTCTCCGGGGGCATCAATACGCTGACTTCGAGCGGCTCCGATCCGTATATCTTCTCGCCGGACAACTTGGGCGTGAACGCGTCGACGTACAAATTCATCAAAATTCGCGTCAAGAACAATACGGCATTCTCCGACGCGGAGCTGTTCTTCACCACGACGAGCGATACGTCCTTCAGCGCGGCCAAGCGCGCGCGGATATATATGTCGACGAGCGACGCCGGCTACAAGAACTACGTGTTCGACATGAGCGCGACGCCGGGCTGGACGGGCACGATCAAGCAGCTGCGCTTCGACGCGCTGTCCGGAACAGGCACGATGAACGTCGATTACATCCGCTTCTCCGACACGGGCTGGACGAGTACCGACTACGCCGCGTATTGGGGCTTCAATGCTTCCGGAAATACGGAAGGATGGGCGAATCAGAGCCAGATCAGTCAGAGCGTATCCGGCGGCGTCGACACGATCACGGCAAGCGGCGCGGATCCGTACATGTACTCGGCGGATAACCTGAACATCGATGCTTCCACGTACAAGAAGGTGCACGTGCAGATGCGGTACAACGGTTCCTCGGCGAGCACGACCGAGCTGTTCTTCACTACCAATGCGGATTCGTCGTTTACGCAGGCCAAGGCGGTAGCGGTAAACGTCGTCGCCGGCGATGCGATCTACGTCGACTACGTCTTCGACTTCACGGGGGTCGCGGCCTGGAGCGGCACGATCAAACAGCTGAGATTCGATCCGATCAACGCGAGCGGAACGGCGGACATCAATTCGATCGTGGTTACGAACTAGCCATGCCTTCGTAATTCTTGATTTGTATTCGTTGATTTGCAACCGTTAACGAGAAAGCCTGGCCATGTCCGAACAGGACGGGGCTGGGTTTTTTCTATTTGGCGGCAGGCGATAGAACATCCTCGCGTGTTCCCGGTTCGCAAAGAATGGATGACAGGAAATGGCCGGAATTATATAGTTATAGGGAACTTATCGAGCGACAGACGATGGACCCAAAGGAGCGATAGTTGAATGCTGCTGTTAGCGATTCGAAATGGTAATGACGCCGCAAGAGGCGAAGAGCCCCCGCTGTCAGAGCAAGCTGAAATCAAAATCGGCGATAGCGAGCGGGATTTATGAAGATACTGGTAACCGGCGCTACCGGCCAGCTGGGTTATGACGTCGTTCGACATGGAATGAAGCGCGGTTTACAAATGGTGGGGATCGGATCGCGCGATCTGGATCTGACAAAAGAAGCCGAGGTCTCAACGTATATAAGAGAATTGAATCCGGATGCTATCGTTCATTGCGCGGCCTACACGGCCGTGGATCGTGCCGAGGACGAGAAGGAGCAGTGTTGGAGCGTAAACGTTGATGCAACGAAATACTTGGCCCAACTTGCAAAAGAAGTGAACGCGAAGCTGTTGTATACGAGCACCGACTATGTTTTTGATGGCTTAGGCGAAGCCCCTTTCATGGAATCAGATCAACCAAGTCCGATCGGCTATTATGGAATCACCAAATACGAAGGCGAAGAAGCCGTGAAACGATTGGCGGACGATTGGTTCATTGTCCGTGTTTCTTGGGTTTTCGGCAGCAATGGAAGCAACTTCGTTAAAACCATGCTGCGACTGGCGGAAACGCGAACCGAATTGAATGTCGTCGGCGATCAAGTGGGTTCGCCAACGTATACGGCCGATTTGGCCCGGTTATTGATTGACATCGTACAAACCGATAAATACGGCGTTTATCATGCCTCTAACGAAGGCTTCTGCAGCTGGGCCGAGTTTGCGCAAGACATATTCAGACAAGCGGATAAAGACGTTACCGTCAACGCCATATCGACGGAGGACTATCCGACAAGGGCCGTTCGCCCGAAAAACTCCCGCATGTCGAAGCAGAATCTGGTCCGCAACGGATTTCATTTGCTGCCCGCATGGCAGGATGCCGTCAAGAGATACTTGAGCGAAATGGATCGGGAAGATACGAAGCCCATGCAGTAGAGTACGAAGCCTGGCCGAGTCCCGCTGCGACATGGTGGGGCTTTTAGCTTATTGGCGAAAAAGATTCGGCGCTCGATCCATTTTGTTGATGCAGGACATGAGCGCGATCGTGTATAATTACTTATGTACAGGTCGGAATACAAGGAATTGGATTTGGAACCGAAGCCGATATCGGCTATAATCGCTCTATAAGGCAACATTCGCAAGCTTGAAAGGAGGCCGCGCTATGCAGCTCATCGAACGCACGGCGATCCAAGAACGGATCGATCGATTCAAGGATCAGGATTTATATCTTCATTTGGAAATGACGACAGGTGCGTACGCCTCCCATCTCGACGCCTCGAAGCATCCCGCGGCGACATTCGTGACGAATGCGGTCGTTCATTATTCGCTCGGCTCGATCTCCGGCAACGGTCCGTACCGGGTGGGCCTGAAGATGGCACACGGCTGGATCTATTCCGAGGGATTGACGCATTACGAGGAGACGGATACGGAACGGTTGATTCTGGCGGGGCATGACGGACAGGGCAAGCTAGTGGTCGCGCTGCAGCTGAGCCGCGAACCCTTCTGATGGAAGAGGAGATGAGAAACGCCATGGAACGAGAACGACATATTCTGGTCGTGCTGCCGCATCCGGATGACGAAGCCTTCGGTTTGTCGGGCACGCTGGCAAAATATATAGAGGCCGGGTCGCCGGTAACGTACGCCTGCTTGACGCTTGGCGAAATGGGCCGCAATATGGGCATTCCGCCATTCGCCAATCGGGTGACGCTGCCTGAAATTCGGAAAGCCGAGCTTGAGGCCTCCTGCCGCGCGATCGGCATCTCGGATTTGAGAATGTACGGCTTCCACGACAAGACGCTCGAATTCGAAGATCAGGCGCTGCTGGAGGGACAGATCGGGGCGCTGCTGGACGAGTTGAAGCCGTCGCTGGTCTTGACCTTCTACCCGGGCTACGCCGTCCATCCCGACCACGACGCCACCGGCGCCGCCGTCGTGCGCGCGATCGGCCGTCTGCCGGAGAACGAAAGGCCGCGGGTGCATGCGATGGCGTTCGCCCGAGACCTCGAGAAAGCAATAGGGAAGCCCGACGTGGTCGTCGATATCCGGGGTTTCTTGAAGCAGAAGCTGGCCAGCATCGAAGCCCACCGCTCCCAGTTCCAGGCAGCGGAGCTGATGGGCAGCAAGACGCTTGAGGATCCGGAGCTGCAGGAGCGGTTCGGGACGGAACGTTTCTGGACGTATCGGTTCGAGTAACCGTCCACAGTCCGATTTAAACAGCCGAATGCGCATCTCAGCCCGAGATGCGCATTCGGCTTTTCGGCTTTTCAGCGTGAAGAAGGGTCGTTTCAGCCCGTAGGGAAACCCTGACCGCTTGAACTCGCCTTTGAGCCTGTGCGAACGGCTTGTTTTTATTGCTTGTCCGAGTCGCCGCTCCTGCCCGCGGTCTGATAAACTAGAACCAAGGCTCGAGCATTCGAGCAAACCCCGGACAAGCGGAAGGAGACAAGGAACAGCCATGCCGGACAACAAAACGGCCCCGGATTCAACCGACGACTATATTGCGGCTTTCCCGCCGAACGTGCAGGAAACGCTGCAGGCGCTTAGGCAAACGATCAAAGAGGCTGCGCCGGAGGCGAAAGAGAAGATCGCGTATCAGATGCCCGCATTCGACCTGCACGGCAGCCTCGTCTACTTCGCCGCTTACAAGAACCACATCGGCTTTTACCCGACCGCAAGCGGCATTCGGGATTTTCAGGACGAGCTGTCGGCCTACAAGACGTCGAAGGGCGCCATACAGTTCCCGCTCGGGGAGGCGCTGCCGTTTGCGCTGATCAAGCGGATCGTTGAATACCGCGCGGCCGAGAATATCGAGAAGGCAAGCCGCAAGCGGGAGAAGAAGCGGTAGCGGAATTGCTGCGCTAACGAATCAGGAAGACTTGTATCGTTCCTCTCGGAAAAACGTCCGACGCGTGCTACAATAATGCTGCAATCCTACTCTAACGAAAAGGAACCTATGCCATGCTGCCAATAAACAAGCCGCAAGCGGAGGCCGAGCTTCGGAAATTCGTCGGAGCAGACGCCTATATCCACAGCGAGGCGACTTCATTCGTATTCGTTCGGAATTTCAAGGTCAAGGTCACGCATGCTTTTATCGCCGGAGAGAGCTCTTCGTACCGGGCCGCGCTGCGGTTCGACGGACATGGCTGGCTGCGCATGGAAGCGCTCACGCATTACGAGGTGGATGAATTCGGCCGGCTCCTGCTGGCCGGTTACGATGATAGAGGACGCATGAACGTAGCGCTTCATCTAGGAAAGGAGCCGTTTCCGGAATGACAATCCAAGGTAACGCGAACACGCCGCGCAAGCTGCTGGCGGTCTTCGCTCATCCCGACGACGAGACGTTCATCTGCGGAGGAACGTTTGCCAAATACGCCGCCGAGGGCGTCGAGATGACGCTGGTGAGCGCGACCCGGGGAGAAATGGGACGCCGGATGGGCAACCCTCCCTACCTTAACCGGGAAACGATGGCGGCCGCCCGCGAGCAGGAGCTGCGGGAAGCCTGCGCATGCTTGGGAATCGGGAATCTGATCTTCTTCGATATCCGCGACAAAACGGTCGAATTCGAAGACGAGAGATCGCTCGAGGGGCGCATCGAGGCGTTGATCCGCGACATCGCACCTGACGTCGTGCTGACGTTTCACGAGCGTTACGGCGGACATCCGGACCACTGCGCGATCGGCAAGGCGACGACGGCCGCGTTTTGGCGGTCCGCACGCAAGGGAGCGCTCTATTTCATAACGTTCGGCGACGCGATGGAGCGGCCGGAGCGGTACGGCTACAAGCGGAAGGACGTCGTCAAGATCGACGTGCAGGCCTATCAGTCCGCCAAGCTCGCCGCGTTCCGAGCCCATCGCTGTCAGACCGAGATCGACGAGTGGGTATGGCTGGCCGACAACGAGGCGTTGTCCCGTTTCGGGCGGCATGAATATTTTCTCAAAGGCGACGTGCAGGCGGCGCAGCGGGCCAACACGGATTTATTCTAATTCGTGGAAGCGAAAGAGAGAGGCTCGAAATGCTGCAGCGCAGCATTTCGAGCCTCTTGTGGTGAGAGGGCGTATAGGGCGATAAGGCGATAAGGCGTAATATAAAAGGCGTATGCGCCTAAAGGCACAAAGGGCGATTGTATTCCGCGGCCTCGAGGCGAGTTGTGCAGCAGCGCAGCATTTCGAGCGTTCCGCGGCTCGGAAAAGGCGAAATTGTGCAGCGGCGCAGCTTTTTGAGCGTCCCGCTGCCTAGAAGCGGCGAAATTGTGCAGGAGCGCAGCATTTTGAGCGTTCCGCGGCCTAGAAGCAGTGGAATTGTGCAGGAGCGCAGCATTTCGAGCATTCCGCAGCCTAGAAGCAGCGAAATTGTGCAGGAGCGCAGCATTTTGAGCATTCCGCAGCCTAGAAGCAGCGAAATTGTGCAGGAGCGCAGCTTTTTGAGCGTCCCGAGGCCTAGAAGCGGCGAAATTGTGCAGGAGCGCAGCATTTTGAGCGTTCCGCGGCCTAGAGGCAGCGAA
The DNA here is from genome assembly GCF_009909195.1 of Paenibacillus sacheonensis. Classification (GTDB taxonomy): domain Bacteria; phylum Bacillota; class Bacilli; order Paenibacillales; family Paenibacillaceae; genus Paenibacillus_Z; species Paenibacillus_Z sacheonensis. Next base: position 101,389 of record NZ_JAAAMU010000019.1, on the reverse strand, counting down.
ATTGTGCAGGAGCGCAGCATTTCGAGCATTCCGCAGCCTAGAAGCACGAAATTGTGCAGGAGCGCAGCATTTCGAGCGTTCCGCGGCCTCGAGGCGTCGCAGCTCTTACTCGTCCGCTTCGCCCAGCGCGGCGGCGGCCAAGCCGTAGAGCACCGCGTTGTCCATCGGCGGATTATGCAGCCCCGCCCGGACATCCCGGTAGTAGCGCTCGAGCGGCGTGTTCCGCGACAGGCTTGATCCGCCGACGATGCGCATCGCCAAGTCCACGATTCGGATGGCGTTGTTGGTGACCTCGTACTTGGCCAGGCCGAGCTCCGGCTTGAGCGCCGGCCGGTCATCCGGCTCGTTGTCCCAACGCTCCGCCGCCGCATACAGGACCGCTCGCGCGGTACGAAGCTCGACCTCCATCTCCCCGATCGTATGCTGGACGTACGGAATAGCCGAGATCGGCTTTTCCATCCCGCCGGGCCGATAGGACCGTGCGAAGGCCAAGGCATAATCCCGCGCGGCGAGGGCGATGCCCATGTAACAAGCCGGAATATGCAGCATCCATCCTGCTCCGTCGTCCACGCCTTTACCGCCTGACAGCCGCATGTCCCGGGCAGCGAATGCCCCGTCCAGCACGACGTCATGGCTTCCGGTGGCGCGCATGCCTAGCGTGTCCCAGGTTTCCACCAGCGTAACTTGGTCCGAGCGATGGACCAGGAAATCCGCCGTGCTGTCCTCGTCCGGCAGATAGGCGGTCACGACGAAACGATCCAATATCGGGGAGAGCGTGCTGAACGTCTTGCGTCCCGTGATGCGCCAGCCGCCGTCCGCGGGCACCGCCGTCGTCGACGGCCGTCCTCCGCGGCTGGGGCTGCCGGTTGCCGCTTCGCTGGCGAAGGTGTTGATCATCGTGCCGTCCTTCACGACGGAGCGGCAGAGCTCGGCAAACGTATCGCCCGGCCATTTGCCGGTCGTCCGCAAATGCAGGATCTGGCCGAGATGCCAGCCGACGGCAAGCGCGGTCGATCCGTCTCCGTAAGCGAGCCGCTCCTGCAGCATGACGAACTCGTACAGCGATATCTCCTCGCCCCCGTAAGCACGGGGAACGGTCAGTTTCAAATAGCCCGCCTCGCGCAGGTCGGCGAAGTTGTCGAACGGGAACGAGCCCTCGCGGTCATGGACGGCCGCTCTCTCCGCGAAAACGGCCGCCAGCTCTTCAGCTTGTCGAACCCTAGCTTGCTCTGCTTCGTTGCGAATATAGGTATCGATCAGTCGTTTCATCCTTGCCACACTCCTTCTCTTCGTATTATACCAATCGACGCAAGGCAGGGGGAGCACCTTTCGGAGCATAAGGCCAGCGACCTGGCGGCGAGCATGTCAGGGATGCAAATCGAAAAGCGTCGCAACTTGCGAATAGCATTGAAAAGCATTGAAAAGCATTGTAATGCGCAGAGGAATGTGCTACTATGAATCAAATTTAGAACGCGATGAAGAGAAGCACATGCACGGACTTATGTTCAGAGAGCGGGGGGAGTGGTGAAACCTCCGTCATAAGCGCTGCATGACGTCGTCTCGGAGCGGTTGACCGAACATCGAAGCTTGGAAGCCAGCTGCTGGCTGCCCCGGCCGAGATCGGTAGGCTCAGACGGAGCGCACACGTTACCGTGCGGAGGCAGGGCAATAGACTGCTTCATGAGGCCGAAATCGCGAGATCTCGGCAAATCAGGGTGGTACCGCGAAATGTTAACCCCTTTCGTCCCTAGGCCGGACAGCTGCTGTCTGCGCCTTGGGAGGAGAGGGGTTTTTTGACGTTCTTTACGGTCTATGCATAGCAGTAACGCGATGAAGAGAATCACATGCAGCAGTCTTGATGCCCAGAGAGCGGGGGGAGTGGTGAGACCTCCGCCGTAAGCGCTGCATGACGTCGTCTCGGAGCAGTCGATCGAAAGCCGGAGCCTGCGTTTGCCAATGGCGGACGCATGGAGTTCGGGGAGTAGGTTCGAACGGAATGGCACACGTTACCGTGCGGCAGGCAAGGTTACTCGACCTTGTCTCTTGAGGCTGGAACCGCAAGGTTTCGGCAAACCAGGGTGGTACCGCGAAGATCGACCTCTTTCGCCCCTTCGGAGCCGAACGGCAGTCGCCGTTCCCGCTCGCGAAGGGGTTATTTATTTTGAAGGAGGCCATGGAAGATGAAAATGGAGACGGAGACGGGAACGGGCACGGATCGAGAGCTGGATGCGGAACGGAATCATGCGAAGCAGCATGATTCGGAGACAGGACGGAATTACGACCGCGAGGAAGAGCGGATAACCGGCTCGGAGGCGCTGCTGCGGCTGCTGCTTGCGGAGGGTGTAGATTGCGTATTCGGTTATCCGGGCGGCAACGCGTTACATATTTACGATGCGATGACGGGCAATCCGGCTTTTAGGCATCTGTTGACGAGGCATGAGCAGGGGGCGGTCCACGCCGCGGACGGTTATGCGAGATCCACGGGGAAGATCGGCGTGTGCATCGCGACTTCCGGGCCGGGGGCGACGAACTTGGTCACCGGTATCGCGACGGCTTATATGGACTCCGTGCCGATGGTCATCATTACGGCGAACGTGCCGACGACGGTCATGGGGACGGATGCCTTCCAAGAGGCGGACATCGTGAGCATGACGATGCCGATCACGAAGCACAGCTATGCGGTCCGCGACGTGCGCGACCTGCCGCGAATCGTCCGCGAAGCCTTTCACCTTGCGGGCAGCGGGAGGAAGGGACCGGTGCTCATCGACATTCCGAAGGACGTATCGAATCACCGCATGCTGTTCCAGCCGGCGGATGCCGAGGTTCGGCTGCGGGGCTACGATCCTATGCCGGCCGTTGATCCGGACGCTGTCGGCGAGCTGCTCGCGGCCATCGCGGAAGCCGAGCGGCCGGTCATTATCGCCGGCGGGGGCGTCGTGTATGCCGATGCCTCGGCGGAGCTGCTGGCCTTCGTGGAACGGACGCGAATGCCCGTGGCGACGACGCTGCTCGGACTCGGCGGTTTCCCGAGCGGCCACGAGCTGTGGCTGGGGATGCCCGGCCATCACGGTGCGTATACGCCGAACATGGCGATTCAAAATGCCGATCTCCTGATCGCGATCGGCTCTCGCTTCGACGACCGGGTCACGATGAAGCTCGACGGCTTCGCTCCGAAGGCGAAGCGCATCGCCCATATCGATATCGACCCGGCCGAGATCGGCAAGAACGTGCGAACCGATATCGCCTGCCTCGGTGATATCAAGGACGTGCTTCGCGCCGCGAACGAGGCGGCGGAGAAGTCGGACCGGTTCGAGCCATGGATCGCGGAGCTGCAGCGCAGCAAGGCGGAATACCCGCTTCGTTATCGGGATTCCGAGACGGAGCTGAAGCCGCAGTACGTGATCGAGATGATTCACGAGACGACGAAGGGCGAAGCGATCATGACGACGGACGTCGGTCAGCATCAGATGTGGACCGCGCAGTTCTACGCGTTCCGCCATCCGCGCTCGCTCATCACGTCGGGCGGGATGGGAACGATGGGCTTCGGCTTTCCCGCAGCGATCGGGGCGCAGATGGGGCATCCGGGTCGTCTCGTGGTCTCGGTCAACGGCGACGGCGGCATGCAGATGTGCGCGCAGGAGATGGCCGTCTGCGCCGTTCACAACCTTCCCGTTAAGATCGTCGTCATCAACAACCAAGTGCTCGGCATGGTAAAGCAGCAGCAGGAGCTGATGTACGAGCGGCGGTACAGCCAGATCGATTTGGCCGGCAGTCCCGATTTCGTCAAGCTTGCCGAAGCTTACGGAATCAAAGGGCTCCGGGCGAGCAATAAGGCGGATGCCCGTCAGGCTTGGCGGGAAGCGCTGGACACTCCGGGGCCGGTCCTCGTGGAGTTCATGGTGCCGACGGACGAGAACGTATATCCGATGGTGCTTGGCGGCACGACGCTGGATCAGATGATCATGGGGGAGTAGAAAAAGCCGGAAGGGCGCTCGTTATCGAGCGCGCCATCCGGCTTTTGCCGCATTTGCAGGCATATTTCAGCTTAGCGATTATTAAAATAATGATACGCTTTGGTGAGCAGGTCAGCCAAATGATCGCTTTCTTCCGCGCCCAGATGGTCGATGAGTCCGCCAAGCGTTTGCTTGATGCTCGCATCGGCTTCCATGGCGACCGCTTTGCCCTTCTCCGTCAGCTCGATGCCCACGGATCGACGGTCGTCCGGATCGACGGTGCGCTCGATCAACTCTTCTTCGATCAGCTTCTTGATCAATTGGGTGACCGTAGGCGTCGTCACGAGCAGCTTCTTGCTCAGATCCGAGATGCGCGGCTTCGGATTGCCGCTGCACTCGCTTTCCATGATGCAGAAGAGGATGCGTATGTCGCTGCGCGTTAGGCCGTTAACCGGTTTCTGCCGCCATTCGGCCTTTGCAAATAGCGTAAACGCGTCCTTCAGCCGTTGTATGGTTTCTTGGTCGTCCTTCATAACGTGCTCCTATTCGTTTCTGTTTTTTTTGATACTTGAAATATACTACATGGATCTTTATTATAAAAGTTAAGTTGGTAAACTAATTTTTCTCATTTTGCGAAAACGGCACGACGGCGAGGAGGAACGATGGTGAAGATTGGAATTATGGGCACGGGGTACGTTGGCTTAGTTCATGGCGCCGTCCTTTCCAGTTATGGCTTCCCGGTGACCTGCATGGATGTGGATGCCGCCAAGATCGAGCGTTTGGCAGACGGGATATCGCCCATCTATGAGCCGGGTCTTGATGAGCTGCTGGCAAGCGGCCTTCGCGATGGGACGCTGTCGTTCACGACGAACGCCAAGCAGGCGATTCAATCCAGCGACGTGATCTTCATTGCGGTAGGAACGCCTGCGAAGGAAGACGGGAGCGCCAATCTTTCCTATGTCCAAGAAGTCGTGCAGTCGATCGGAAAATACGCGAACGATTATAAAGTGGTCGTCTGCAAGTCCACGATGCCCGTCGGCACGAATCGCGGCATCGCGCGTTATCTCGATGGCGTGCTGAAGGCGCGGAATGCGCCTTTCCGAATCGATGTCGCTTCGAATCCGGAGTTTCTTCGGCAGGGCAAAGCGGTCGGCGACTCGCGGCATCCGTCCAGAATCGTCATCGGAACCGAGAACGAGGAAGCGAAGCTGAGGCTTCAATCTCTCTATGACGTTCATATCCGCCAGGATGTTCCATTCCTGTATACGAATCCGGAAACGGCGGAGATGATCAAGTACGCTTCCAATTCGTTTCTCGCGGTCAAAATATCATTCGTAAACGAACTCGCGCTTCTGTCCGAGAAGGTGGGCGCGAACATTCAAGACATTGCGGCGGGCATGGGGCTCGACGATCGGATATCGCTGCATTTCCTTCAGGCCGGCCCGGGGTACGGGGGGAGCTGTTTCCCGAAGGATACGCAGGCGCTCATCGATGTCGGCCGGAAGAACGGCGAAGAGCTGTACGTCGTGCGCGCGGCCATCGCGGCCAACGAGAAGCAGAAACTGAAGATGGTTCATAAAATCAACGACGTGCTTTCGTTCAATGGCACGCTCAAAGGAAAAACGATCGCCGTATGGGGGCTGTCGTTCAAACCGGAGACCGATGATATTCGCTCCGCGCCGAGTTATGATATCATCAGCGGTCTTCTCGGCAGAGGCGCGGCAGTGAAAGCGTACTGCCCCCAAGGCATGAAGCAGGCAGAACGATTATGGACGGACTTGAACGGCTCCGTCGCGTATTGCGAGAACGAGGCGGACTGCGCCCAGAATGCGGATGCCATCGTATTAATGACGGAATGGGAGCAGTTCAGGGAGAACAGTTGGGATACCATCGTCAAGAGCATGCGCGGCAATGCGTTTTTCGATCTGCGCAATATGTTTGCGGGGCATGCTCATGTACGCCGGTTGTTCGATTATTACCCGATCGGCTCGAATGAACTGGCGTATGCCCTGGAGGAGGCCCAGTGAATGAAAACGTATTGCGTTACCGGAGGAGCGGGCTTTATCGGCTCCCATCTTTGCGAGCGGCTGCTCGCGCTCGGCCATCGCGTCGTCTGCATCGATAATTTTAACGACGCGTACGACTACAGAATCAAAATCCGGAATATCCTGAATAGTACAGGATCATTAACCACTTTTCAATTCACGGGGAAGGAAACCGATCTGCTTCATCTGCAGCAAGCTGTACGCGGGGACAGCTTCAAGCTCGTTGTTGCGGATATTCGCCATGTGGACGAGTTGGTGTCGGCCTTCGGGCGGGAACAGATCGACGCGGTCATTCACTTGGCGGCGATGGCAGGCGTACGGCCTTCCATCGAGGAGCCGCTGCTCTATGAGGATGTCAATGTGAAGGGGACATTGACGGTGCTGGAAGCGATGCGCAGGCAAGGCATTCGCAAGTGGCTGTGCGCTTCGTCCTCGTCCGTGTACGGCAACAACGCGAAGGTGCCTTTCGCCGAAGAAGATATCGTCGACCGAAGCATATCGCCTTACGCCGCGACGAAGAAAGCCTGCGAAGTGCTGGGCCACGCGTATTATCATTTGCATGGCATCGACACGGTTATGCTTCGTTTCTTCACCGTCTATGGCGAACGGCAGCGTCCGGACCTGGCCATCCACAAATTCGTGGGCATGCTGGAGCGGGGCGAGCCGCTGACGGTTTACGGCAACGGTTCGTCGAGACGGGATTACACCTACATTGGCGATATCGTGAACGGCCTCGTCGGCGCGCTGGCTTACGTCGAATCGGAGGAGAAGGTTTACGAAATCGTGAATTTAGGGACCAACCGGACGATATCGCTGCTCGAGCTGATTCGAGGCATCGAGCAGGCTTACGGCAAGGAAGCAGAGCTCCGCTGGCTGGCGAATCAGCCCGGCGACGTGGAGCAGACGTACGCGGACATTTCCAAGGCGAACAGGCTGTTCGGTTACGACCCGCAGACGGATTTCGCCGAGGGATTGCACAAGTTCGTCAACTGGTATAGGGGGAATAGATATGGTCAAGCTCTCGATCGTCGCGCCGATCTATAACGAGGAAGAGAATATATTGCTGCTGCACGAGGCGATTACGAATGCCGTGACAGGCAAGGTGGAGAGTTACGAAATCGTGCTCGTCAACGACGGCAGCCGAGATCGAAGCGCGAGTATTCTGACCGAGCTGGCGGAGCGCGATCCGGCGGTCAAGGTCATTCACTTCACCAAGAACTGCGGGCAGACCGCCGCGATCTACGCGGGCATGAAGGAATCCAAGGGAGAGCTCGTGGCGCTGATCGATGCCGATCTGCAGACGGATCCGAGGGATATTTTCAAGCTGATGCCTTACATTCCGAACATGGATTTCGTAAACGGCAAGCGCGTCAAACGGCAGGACAACATCGTGAAGAAAGTATCGTCGCGGGTGGGCAACGGCGTGCGCAACTGGCTGACGGGGGACGAGATATACGACACGGGCTGCCCCATGAAGCTGATGAAGCGCGAGGTGGCGGACAGCTACTATTTGTATGAAGGCATGCACCGCTTCCTGCCGACGCTGGCGAAAATCAACGGCTTCAAGGTCATCGAAATCGCGGTGTCCCATCATGAGCGGCAGCACGGCGTATCCAAATACGGCGTGTTCAACCGTGCGTTCGTCGGCCTGATGGACGCCATCGTCATCGGCTGGCTGCGAAAACGGGTCATTCGCTACCAGATCAGGGGACAGTAAGATGTGGTGGCATTCGTTGATAGGCAGCTTCTCCGGCAGCGGCATGGGATGGCTCATCTTCGGTTTCATCGGACAAATCATGTTCACGATGCGGTTCATCACGCAATGGCTCGCAAGCGAGAAGGCAAAGCGGACCGTCGTGCCGCTTTCCTTCTGGATCTACAGCATACTAGGCAGCGTGGTGCTGTCGATCTACGCGATCTACCGGCAGGACCCGGTCTTCATCCTTGGCCAGCTGCCGAGCGTCTTCATTTATTTCCGCAATATCATGCTGGAGCGTAAAAACAACATGGCCATGGCGACGGCAAACGCGGCGTCGGGGACGACAGCGGCGAGTGAGTTGAAAACGTTGGATTCATAGACGAATGGTTTGCGTAAGGCGATTGGTTTGCGCTCGCCGACGGAGGTCGGGGAGTGCAGCATTCGTCCGCTTCCTCGAAACGGACAGGGAATGCAGCATTCGTTCGCTTCGGAGCATAGAATGGTTTGCGTAAGGCGATTGGTTTGCGCTCGCCGACGGAGGTCGGGGAGTGCAGCATTCGCCCGCTTCCTCGAAACGGACAGGGAATGCAGCATTCATCCGCTTCCTCGAAACGGACGGGGAATGCAGCATTCGCTCGCTTCATCGAAACAGACAGGGAATGCAGCATTCGTCCGTTTCCGCGAAACGAACAGGGAATGCAGCATTCGCTCGCTTCATCGAAACAGACAGGGAATGCAGCATTCGTCCGCTTCCGCGAAACGAACAGGGAGTGCAGCATTCGCCCGTTTCCTCGAAACGGACGGGAAATGCAGCATTCATCCCGCTTCCTCGAAACGGACAGGGAATGCAGCATTCAACCTTCCCCTGTCGAAGCAGTTCCACCGCTAACCAAGGCGAATCTTGCAGAAAATGCAACAAATCCTGCTCCATTCATCTGCCGAAGATGCGATTGTTGCAGGAAATACAACATTTCCATCGTAAACAACCCGATTTGGGCTTTTTTTCACTATTTTCTTGCACATTATACATGAAATCATGATTTCCCCTCTGGAATTCTTCGATTTTCTTGCATTTTATGCAACTTTACTAATCATGCACATCTCGAGCGAGCCAAGCGATTGGTTTGCCCTTCACCATATCCGATTCCCTGGACACTACAAAGACGCCTCATGGCTGCATGGGGAGTCTTTTTGCTGTGGGCTCCTATTGCGATCCACTGACGGGAGGTGTCAGTCGACGCTGTTATACTTGAACCATAGAGATCTTTCGATAGGGAGGCATTCGCATGGCGGCGCAGCTCAAAGGGAGGCAGGATACCGAGATCGGCTTCATGTTCATCCACGGTGCGGGACTTAGAGGAAACGTTTGGGAGGCGGTAACAAGCGGTCTCGATGTACCTGTACTGCTGGCGGATTTTCCGTATCGGGACGGCTCCGAACAAACGAGGCTGGCCTTGACGTTGGACGACTATGCTTCTCATCTGTGCGGGCAGGCGGAGTCGTGGAATATACCGAGGGTGATCGTGGTCGCGCATTCCATTGGCGGCGTACTTGCCTTGCAAGTGGCGGAAGCTTTACTGAAGCGAGGAAGGCTCGCTGGCCTCGCGGCAGTCGGAGCCGCGATTCCGGGTCGCGGAGGTTCCTTCTTGTCCGAGCTGCCTTTGGTGAAGCGGGCGCTGCTGCGTATCGTCATGCGCGTCGCGGGGACCCGGCCGCCGGAATCGGCGATTCGAACCGGCTTATGCAATGACCTGCCGGAATCGCAATCGGCCGGCATCGTGCAAGCATTCGTACCGGAAGCGAGGCGCATCTACTCGGATGCTTGCCACGCCGGGGTTCCCGATGTACCATCGCTATATGTGAAGCTGACCCGGGACCGGGAGTTCAGTCCGGCCCTGCAGGACCGAATGATCGCAAATTTGGGCCCGGGAACGGTCAGGCAGCTGGATACGGGCCATCTCCCGATGCTCGGGAACCCGGATGGCTTGCGGGCGATTTTGCAATCGTTCATGGCGGAATGCGTGGATAAGCAACAATGAATCAGAGCGGATAAGCAGCGATGAAACGCAGCTGATGAGCCTCCAGGAAATGCATACGGAAGCACCGCAATCAAGTCCGCAATCAAGTCCGCAATCAAGTACCGCAATCAAGTACTGCAGTTAAGCACCGCAATCAAGTCCGCAATTAAGTACCACAATCAGTAACGGAATTGCATCACCCCAGTTGAAGTAACGCAATCCCTGCAGAATGCCAGAGCCGCCTAGGAGATCAAAACACATGAGAGAACATGAGATTGTTGCCAATACAAGGATGCCCGTCACCGTAAGCAGCCTGCTGCGCGATCTAAGCGCGCTTGGCGTTCGGGAAGGAGACTGCGTGCTCGTCCACTCCTCCTTATCCAGTCTCGGTTGGGTATGCGGAGGGCCGCAGGCCGTCGTTCAAGCGCTGCTCGGCGCGGTCGGGGAAGCGGGTACGATCGTCATGCCGGCTCAAAGCGGGGATTGGAGCGATCCGGCCGAGTGGTCGAACCCGCCCGTTCCGAAGGAATGGATCGACATTATCTATCGCGAGATGCCGGCCTTCGATCCGCTCGTAACGCCGACCCGCGGCATGGGCCGGATCGCAGAGACGTTCCGGACATATCCCGGCACTCTGCGGTCAGGGCATCCGCAGGTGTCCTTCTGCGCGAATGGGAGTCTAGCTGAGAATCTTGCGGCGGATCATCCGCTCACGCCGCAGTTTGGCATGGCGTCTCCGCTCGGCAAGCTCTATGAGCTGCCGAATGCCAAGGTGCTGCTGCTCGGCGCCGGCTATGACGCCTGTACGAGTTTCCATTTGGCCGAGGCGCTGCTCGAGGACATGCCGTCCAAGAAGATGGGCACGGCAGTGATGGACGCTGGCGCGAGGACATGGAAATGGTTCGAGGACTTTGCTTACGATTCCGCGGATTTCAGCCTGATCGGAGCAGAGCTGGACGAACGCGGCGAATTGCCGGTGCGAGACAAAGTCGGAATGGCGGACAGCCGCCTATTCAATTTGAGAGCCGGAGTAGATGCGGCTCGTGAATGGCTGAAGACTAACCGTAATAACGGTTAGGTTAGGCACGGCCATAGTCCGTCTACAGCAGACTTGCCGTAGTCATCGCGGCAGAAGCCGAACGGGTTGATCTTGAATACATGCGTGCAGCCAAAAGGCTGACCTGGCCATTTCTTATGGCACGGGTCAGCCTTTTCCTATGCTTGCTTTGGCCACTTGCTTTGCCCTCTCGCTTTGCCCTCTCGATACTCCTATAGTTCCTGTTTCCGTCATTTCTGTCCTTCCCGCCGTTCCCTTCACTCCCGATGCCGCTTGTAATAACCCGGATTCACGCCGGTGGCGGATTTGAACGTCTTGGAAAAATGATGCACATCCGTAAACCCGCAATACTCGCTCACCCGCTGCAGGGAGAGTCCATCCTTCAGCAGCTCCTGGGCGTGTTCGATCCGCAGCTTCAGCAAGTACTGATATGGAGACAGGTTGAAATGCTGCCGGAAGAGCACGGTGAACCGAGACGGCGACAGCCCGGCCCTCCTGGCCATATCCTCCACTTTGATCGGCTCCGAGATGCGGAAGGCGAAGTAGGACGTGATCCAGTTCAGGAACGGCTGCACGGAGAGCGTACCCGGATCGGGCGTCATGTAGGCTTTGAACAGGGCGGTCACCCACTCGTGGGCCAGCTGATTGGCTTCCATCATGCCGAGATACGTTTGCAGCTGCCAGCTCTCGATCATGCGGAAGACGAGGTCGCGCATTTTCTTCGGATGGGGAGTCTCCAGCTTGAGCGGAATCCGCAGGGACTCGCAATCGTGCAGCCGCGGCTGCATGTATGATGCGTACGGAGCCATGTCCAACTGACCGGGGCGGGTGACGAAGCTGTCCGCTCGGTGCGGGTTATAGAAGAAATCCAAATGCACGTACGGATTGATCGTGTTATCCAGCCCCCGAATCGTATGCAGGTCTCCGGGCTGAAGCAGGCAGAGATCGCCCTCCTTCACCATATGGCGCTGACCGTTGACTTGCAGGTCGAACCGGCCCTCCTGGACGTAGAAGATAATATAATCGAGCAGACTGCGTTCGCCGAGCAGAAAAGGAGGCCGGATCGCATAGTCCGCATTGCGAATATAAGGGGCGACCGCATGGTCTTCCAATCGCATCGTCATCACCTCGGAACAATCGTTTTCTACATAAAAAACAGTGCTTATATATAAAGGCATCCTGTCCGTAAACCTCTATAATGAAGGTGATTTCAGTATACCACGTCATGAGGGGGAACACTTGAATGACTCATTTATACAAAGGCGCCAAAACGCGGGAGATCAGCTTCCCGCTCGGAGGCATCGGCAGCGGAAGCATCGGCTTGGCGGGAAACGGCAGGCTGGTAGATTGGGAGATTTTCAATCGGCCGAACAAGCGGAGCTTTAACGGCTTCAGCCACTTCGCCGTAAAGGCGGAACGGGACGGGAAACTGCTCGACGCGCGGGTGCTGAACGGCGATATGCAGTCTCCCTACGTGGGCGAGCCCGTGCGAGGGGGCCCGCTGCACAGCGGCTACGGCTTCGGTCCGGAGAGCCAGACGATGGCGGGCATGCCGCATTTTCGGGAGACGACCTTCCGAGGGGAATTCCCGCTGGCCGAGATGACCTTCGCGGAACCGGCGTTTCCGGGACGGGTGCGTTTGACGGCATTCAATCCGTTCATCCCGCTGCGGGAGGATGATTCGAGCCTGCCTGCGGCATTCTTCGAATGGGAGCTGGAGAATACGGACGATGCGCCGATTGCGTATACGGTATGCCTGTCGGCCGGGAACCCCTTTGCCGTGGAGAACGCGGCATATCGGTACGGGGAGGTCGGGGGCGAACGGGAGCAGAAGGTTCATGCGATCAAGCTAAGCTCGAATCAGTACAGCCCGGAGCATGCCCGTTACGGAGATATTACGATCGCGACGGACGCGGCGGACGCGAGCTATCAAGAATATTGGTACCGCGGCGGATGGTGCGACAATCTCGAGATGTACTGGCATGATTTCACGCAGCCGGGCCGCTTGACGAATAGGCAGTACGGCGAGGACGAGCGGCCCGCGGGACGAAAGGATACCGCTTCGCTGGCTGCGCATCTGGAGCTGCGGCCCGGCGAGAAGAAGACGGTCCGCTTCGCGATCAGCTGGCATTTTCCGAACGTGGAGAATTACTGGAACCCCAATCCGGATGGCCCGAACGGCTGGCGAAACTACTATGCGTCGCTGTTCGAGGATTCCGGGGCGAGCGCGCGGTACGCCTTGGCGCACTGGGATCGGCTGTACGGGGAGACGCTGCGATTCAAGGAAGCGCTGTTCGCTTCCACGGTGCCGGACGCGGTGATGGATGCGGTATCCGCGAACTTGTCCGTCATCAAATCGGCGACGGCGCTCCGTCTGACGGACGGTTCGTTCTACGGCTTCGAGGGAAGCATCGAGGATACCGGCTGCTGCGAGGGCTCTTGCACCCATGTATGGAATTATGCCTATGCGCTGCCGTTCTTGTTCCCCCGCTTGGAACGCAGCATGCGGGAGCTGGACTTCGCGTACAACCGGCGCGAGGACGGCCGCATGTCGTTCCGGCTCATGCTGCCGCTCGGCCGCGACAGGCAGAATTTCCGCGCCTGCGCGGACGGGCAATTCGGCGGCGTCATCAAGGCGTACCGCGATTGGAAAATCTCCGGCAGCACGGACTGGCTCCGGTCGGTCTGGCCGGCTGTCAAAGGCTCTATCGCATACGCGTGGGCGGACAGCAACGAAGACAAGTGGGATCCGGGCAAGACGGGCGTGCTGTCGGGCAGGCAGCATCATACGCTGGACATGGAACTGTACGGACCGAATTCCTGGCTGAACGGCTTCTACCTGGCCGCGCTCAAGGCCGGCGCCGAGATGGCGGCGCATATGGGCGAGCAGGAGACGGCGGATGAATTCGGCCGCTTGTTCCAGTCGGGCAAACGCTGGGTCGACGAGCATTTGTTCAACGGCGACTATTATATCCAGCAGGTCGATCTGTCGGATAAGTCGCTGCTGGAAGCCTTCGATGAAGAGACCGTCCGCACGTACTGGAACGGAGAATTAGGCGAGATCAAATACCAAGTCGCGGACGGCTGCGCCATCGATCAGGTGGTCGCGCAGTGGCATGCCAATCTGAGCGGGCTGGGCGAGATTTTCGATAAAGAACAGTCCCGGAAGGCGCTGCGATCGTTGTATCGGCATAACTTTAAGCCGTCGATGCGCGGGGAAGCGAACACTTGGCGGCTGTATTCGCTCAACGATGAGGGGGGACTCGTCATCTGCACGTGGCCGGAAGGCACGAGCAAACCGGCGATTCCGCTCACGTACAATTCGGAGACGATGACCGGCTTCGAATACCAAGCGGCCGCGCATATGATCCAAGAGGGCTTGGTCGACGAAGGATTGTCGGTCGTGCAGGCGATCCGCGACCGCTACGACGGGGAGAAGCGCAATCCGTGGAACGAGATCGAGTGCGGCAGCAACTATGCAAGGTCGATGGCCAGTTATGCGCTGCTGCAGGCGTTCAGCGGTTTCGAGTACGATATGGTCCGGGGCATGATCGGGTTCAAGCCGGTGTCCGTGGATGCCGAAGGCGAATTCCGCGTCGTGTGGTCGCTCGACATGGCGTGGGGCAGCTACGAGCAAAGCGAGAAGCAGATCAGCGTTCACGTACGAGGCGGCGCGTTGTCGCTGCGGACGCTCAAGCTTCGCGAGGAGCAGACGTCGCGCATCGAGCGGATCGAGGCGGGCGGCGCCGGCGTTGACTATCGGATCGACGGGGATGAAATTCAATTCCCGGACCCGGTGGAAGTGGAAGCGGAGGGTTCGTTGGTCGTTACGCTGCGGTAAGCTCCGCCAAGCCTTCAGCGCACCGATGCGGGCGAAGAGTTTTATAGTTTCCTTTAAGATGCTCCCCTCCCAAGGGAGCATTTTTGCCGTTCGTTTCGCGGCCCGGCTCAAAGGCCTGGCGGCTGGACGCTGATGGCTGCAGACGTACGTCTTCGATAATCCAAATCTCGCCGGCGCGGAAGAATTACCCCAAGATCACAAAAGGAGCGAGCCGATGTCATAAAAACGATTTTGAAAGCGCTTTATCGCAGGTATGCTTATAGCTGGAAACCGTTTCTAGTTTCCAAGCCGCACGTAAGTTCATTTATTAAAGGAGGACTATGATGGGAATCGGAAAACGCAGCATCTTCGTCGCCGCTGCAGCGCTGGTGCTCGCGTCGGCGGCCAACTGGACGATGGCGCCGCCTCGCGCCGCGTATGCGTACTCGGCAGGCAGCATGATCGCGAAGGTGAGCACGGACAAGGCCCGCTACAACCCGGGCACCGCGGTCACGCTCAGCGTGAATCTCAAGAATACGACCGGCAGCACGATCACGAACGGAACGGTCACGCTGTACTTCAAGCATTTGGAGAACGAACTGAGCGGGACTTCGCAGACGAAGACGTACACGCTCGCGAACAACGCCTCCACGACGCTGACGTACGTGTGGACGCCGCCGAGCACGGATTATCAAGGCTATGCCGTGGAAGCATGGGCGCGCGACGGTGCCGGCACGACGATCGACAATATGAATTCGGCGGTCGACGTATCCTCGACATGGACCAAATTTCCGCGATACGGGTTCCTCTCTTCGTTCCCGTCCCAAGCCGGAAGCACTTCGTCCGCGATCGTCGGCATGCTGAAGGATTATCACATCAATGCCCTGCAATTCTACGATTGGCAGTACAAGCATCATCTTCCGGTTAAAGGCAGCGTGTCCAATCCCGATGCCAGCTGGCCGGATATCGCGGGCCGTACGACTTACAAGCAAACGATCCTGGATTACATCGGCGCCTCCCACAACGCGAATATATCGGCCATGAACTATAACTTGATCAACGGAGCGTTCGACGGCTACGGCCAAGACGGAACCGGCGTCAATGCCCAATGGGGGCTGTTCGACGACAGTGCCCATGCGAACCAGGCAAGCCTGTCGATGCCGGGCGGCTGGGCGACGTCCAAGCTGTGGTATTTCAACCCGGCGAATACGAATTGGCAAAATTACATCTTCGCGAAGGAGCAGGACGCCTTCAACGCCTTCGGCTTCGACGGCTGGCATGTCGACCAGATCGGCAATCCCGGCACGAAGTACGATTATAACGGCAATCCGGTCTCATTCGCGGATACGTTCAAGCCTTTCCTGGACCACGCGAAGACGGCGCTCGGCAAGACGATCGTGTTCAACAACGTGGACGAATACGGACGCATTCCGACGGCGCAAAGCCAGACGGATATCATGTACGACGAATTATGGGGCACGCGCAAGCTGTCCGACGTGAAGACCGTCCTGGACTACCAGACCGGGGACAGCGGGGGCAAGGCGACGGTGTTCCCGCTCTACATGAATTACAGTTACCAGAACAACTTTACGGACGCGAATCCCGGCTACTTCAACACGCCAGGCATTCTGCTCGCGGACGCCGGGTTCTTCGCCATGGGGGCGCAGCATCTCGAGCTCGGGGACGATCTCAAAATGCTGGATCATGAGTATTTTCCGAACCACCATCTGATCATGACGGACGACCTGAAGAAGCGCCTGCTCGGTTATTACGACTTTGCCGTGGCCTACGAGAACCTGCTGCGGGGCGGATTATCCAATACGTCGAACGCGGTCAGCTTGAACGGCATCGCCTCGAGTACGTCTTCCGACGCGAACAGGGTATGGACGTTCACGAAGAGCGGCGGCGGCTACGACGTCATTCATATGGTCAACCAGCTGGGCATCGCGGATACGGATATCCGGGATACGAACGCGAATAAGCCGGCTCCGACGGTACAAACGAACGTGGCGGTCAAATATTATTATGGCTCCGGCACGATCGGAAGCGTCAACTTCGCTTCGCCCGACTACGAGAACGGGAAGACCTATTCGCTTGCCTATACCCTGGGGTCGGACGCAGGCGGAAGCTATGTTCAATTCACGGTGCCGACGCTGCAGTATTGGGACATGGTTTACGTGAAGAAGACGTCTTCCTCGACGAACATCCCGGTCGCCAACCCCGGCTTCGAGAGCGGCACCATCACAGGCTGGAACGAGTGGCATCCGACGGGACAAAGCGCCCAGTACGGCGTGGATGCGACGGATGCGCACGGCGGCGGCTACAAGCTGTATTTCTGGAGCACGGCTGCTTACCAGCAGAGCGTCCATCAAGTCGTAAGCGGCCTGACGAACGGCTCCTACACGCTGACCGGCTGGGTGAAAGCGACGGCTTACGGCGGCTCGCCAACCTTCTGCCGAATGGAAGCCGCGAACTTCGGCGGCAGTACCGTCTATGCGAACATGACGGTGGACGGCGTCTGGCGGCAGTATTCCTCGACGGTGAACGTCACGAACGGGCAGCTCGATATCGGCTTCTATATCAATTCGCCGGGCTCGACGTCGATGCAGATCGACGATATTGCGTTGACGAAGAATTGAAAGGGACAGAGAAATACAACCTGAAGAGAGATCGATGAAATGAAAATACGTTTAATCCGATAGCTTATTGGCGATCGCTGTCCTACGCTCGACTGGGGAGCGGTCGCCAAGCGCTTGCTGGAATTTTTTTTCGTTGTACTATTGGGAGTTCATCGTAGGATGAACTCTTTTTCCGCTTTCTACCGTAAGGGGATAGTACCGGGATGAGTCCTATTATTCGCTAAGAAATAAATGATTTAACAGGATAGACAATCCGTGTAAAATAATGGAATTAACGCTTACGCACGGAGGGATTGAAAATGGGAGCTTTTTTTGCAAATGTTCAAGTGTTTACGGGAAGCATGGATAACGGGGAAGCAGTTCTTCACATTCAATCTGCGATCCGGTCGTGGATGAAACAGACCGGCTATGAGGAAATACCCGAAAACGACCATTCCGAAGCGGACCGGACATTTCTCGTCGGTGAAGTCTATAATGGACGCTGGCTGACGGTGTACGATCAAGAGCTTGCAAGCCAGGACGGCACGTTAGAAGAATTAGCGGCGTTTATTTCAAGAGAAAGTTCTGCCCCGACCGTAGGGGTATTGGTGCACGACAGCGATCTAATGCTGCTCAGGCTATTCGAACAGGGCAAACGGATCGATACGGTTGTTAATGACCTAACGATGTATAATGAGATGTTCGGGAAGAGTCGCAAGCGCAACGGATCGTTGAATAAATGGAAGCCGTTCTTGCTGCCCGGTCGCTCGGAACAAGAATTAAGGCAGGCTTGGGAGAAGCGCACGGTATTCGCTGAAGAAAATGTAGCCGCCGTCGCGGAAACCGTCGGGTGGCATCCGGAAGAATGCTCAAGCGATTATCAAAGGATCGAAGAGTCAAGCTTGTCGACGTTGTATACGTCATTGCGTTTTAGAGAGATCAACAAGCGGCCTCCCCATTTTGAAGAAAACGGGCCGCCTAAGCTTACGTACACAGGATATCGCACCTTTATTCAATGTTCTTCCGGACAAGTCGTAACCGAGCGGTTCGGACTTCGCAATCAGGGAAGAAGGTTCACGGGCCTGCAGGTTGCGATTTGGGGCGATACCCTCTCCAAGGGATGGATGGAAGTGGTGGAGGCCAAGCTTGTCGTTACGTCGCCTGATTATCGGTCGCGCCAAGAAATCGCAGGCAGTCTTGAAGAAGGCTGGATTGAAACGTCGGAAGACCGTATTCCGGGTATGTACCTGGATTTTCCGGATATCGATTTCCCGGATGGAATACGTATCCTAAGAGCTGTAGCCAATAATAAAGAAGCCAGGAACTTAGACAAACGATTGAAGACGACAAACATTGATCTTCATCTTTCCTACAAAGGAATCTCGAAGGGCGAAGGGACGCTCAGTCATGCCTTTATTCCTCATGATCATCCAGAGGGGTAGCTTCAACTGAAGGTAAACACGTACGTAGATATGGATATGGACGAGTACGCATTGCTCGACAAATTGTTGGCGGATTTGCCCAAATAAGCTCGCTATCATTGAATTCCTCCTACAACGTCAACAGGCTGCCGCATGCGGCAGCCTGTTTTTCTTCAATCCATGCAGCGGAATTCGCGCCAAGGGCGTCTAATAGGGTGGAGGTGGTTATCCCATGAAGCCGGCCGGCTTGGCAACTAAACAACATTTCGCGCAAGATCCCGCCGCGGCGCTTGAGCAGCTGATGGAAAGCTTCGGCGCCATCGTGATGCGTACGGCGTATTTCTATTCGGGCGACCGGCATCTTGCCGAGGATATCAGCCAGGAAACATTTCTGCGCGCATACCGCAAATGGACCTCGTTCCGGGGGGACAGTTCAGTTAAAACGTGGTTGACGACGATCGCGATCAACGTCTGCAGAGATAAAATGGGCGTTCGGATGTACACGGAGCAGCCGACTGACCCTAGCCGCATGGAGCAAGGCCGTACGATCAGCGTGGAGGAAGAGGCGCTTGAGAGGATGGCGAAGAGCGAAGTGCTGCAGCATGTGCTGCGCTTGCCTTTGCCGTACCAAGAAGCCTTGTATCTGTATTACTATCTGGAGCTGAGCACGCGGGAAATCGCGGAAGCAGTCGCGTCTCCCGAAGGAACCGTGCGGAACAGGCTGCACCGGGCACGCGAGGCGCTGGCCCGAGAGATGAATAAGGAGGACGTACAGATATGACGGACATGGATCATAAATTGCGCGGACTGCTTCAAGAAGAGGCCGACGAGCTGCTGTTTGCCGACATGGAGCTGAGCGACCGCCTGAAGCAGAAGATAAGGCTGCAAGCAGCGGCGGAGAAGACGGGCCGTCGATTTACGTTCAAGAAATCATGGACGGCCGCGCTGGCTGCCGCGGTCGTGCTGATCGCGGGCTTCATGCTGCTGCAGCAGCCGAATGCTGCGGTTCCCGATTCGAATTCGGTTGGAAACGTATCGCCGTCTGACGGTAGCGGCGCCGGTTCGGAGCTGTCGCAGTTAATCACCACGCCGCTGAGCACGGCGGAAGACGCAAGATCCGCCTTCGGATCCGAGCTTCGCGTCCCGAGCGTTCTGCCGCAGGGCTTTGCGCTGAAGGAGATCGTGGCGGTTGGGATGAAGAACGAGCGGGCGAGAGACGTCACCTTCACCTATTTCGCGGGCGAGAAGACGCTCACGTTCATGGCGAGCCGAATGGACGCTGCATTCCCGGCGGAAATGTTCGCCAAGACGAAGGTAGGCGGGGAAGACGGGTTCGTGTTCGAACAGCCCGAGCTCACGGAATTGTATTGGAAGCAGGACGGCATTCAATACGGCCTTACGGGCAATATCTCGGCGGATGAAGCGAGGAAGGTCGCTGAATCGCTGGAATAGGGAATAGGGAACGGCATTCGCGGCCAGGGGCCATGTGCTGAAAAGCAACAGACCTGCAAGTCTGCTGGTCAATAAGTCGGCAAAGCTGCAAGAATGCAAGGCTGCAAGAATGCAAGAATGCAAGGCAATAGAATCGTAGAGCCGCGGATGCCTCATCCTCGGCTCTTTGTAATTGGTTATTTTTGCAGTACGTGAAGGTATTTCCACTAAAAAGGCGAATATACATTCGTATTGCGAGGCCGGTATGGGCCGATATCTTAAACAACGGAGTGCTAACCTATGATGGATCATTCGGATTGGCTGATCGGGCTGCGGCCGGACCTGCTTCGATATTGCCGTTCGCTGTGCGGCAGGGGAACCCAAGGCTGGGAAGCGGAAGACGTCGCCCAGGAGGTCGTGACCAAGCTGCTCGGCCGCCGCGCCCAGGACCCCGAGTTCCGCCCCACCAAAACGTACGTGCTGCGAACAGCCCGCAACCTCTGGATCGACCGTCTGCGGAAGCGGCAGGAAGTGCCGGTCCCGGACATGCCGGAATGGCTGGAGACGTCGGCCTATCGCGACGAGTCTCCTTACGCCACGAGGGAGCTTCTCGACACGCTCATCCGGCGGCTGCCGCCGAGACCGTTCGTGATCCTGCTGCTCTGCGACATCTTCGGATTTACGGCGAAGGAGACGGCGAACTGCATCGATTCGGCGGAGGTTGCCGTGCAGGTCGCGCTCTCCCGTGCCCGAAGCCGGCTTCGCCAGCTGGCCTCCCGAGAACCCGGGCCGGACGCCGCCGCGGCTTCCGCATCGATCTCGGTGCCGCAAGCCCGCCTGCTCGACGAAGTGGCGGAAGCGTTCCGCCGGCATGATCCGAAGCGGATTTATCAAGCGTATCTGCGCCTCTACGAGAGTGGCGCGACCATCACGAGAATTCGAACGTCGCCCGGCGGCATCCTGTCGTTCACGTTCCGCGATCCCGACGGCAATCTGCTGATGGTGAGCGGATAATATTTTTCGGCGTGCCAGCGGGCGTGTATGGTTGCCGGCCGCTCGTTCGTCTATTAGGCGAAGGCAAGAAGAGGAGGATGAAGAATGCTGCAGGCGTTGGAGCACGCGCAAATTCCGGTCCGGGACATGGAACGGGCGATCATGTGGTATGCGGAATACTTGGGCTTCAAGCCGACGGGAAGGGACGGGGACCGGATCGCGTTCCTGTCGCTTCCGGCCGGGCCGATTCTCATGCTGTGGAAGACAACGAGCGACACGGCGGCGCACTATCAGGTGGATGGCGTGGATTTTCCCGTGCTGCTGTACCGGACGGAACGCATTCACGAGCTGCATGGTCGGCTGTCGGAGGCGGGAGCACGGATTCAAGTCTATGAAGACGGCGGCTTTGCTTGGGTGCTGAAATTTTACGACCCCGAGGGCAATCTATGGGGCGCCCTGCAGATGAACGAGAAGCAGGAGGAGGCCTGAAGATGAGCGCGGAAATTCGACGGGTCCATTTGAAAGGGAAGAAGTTCGTCGGCCTTACCGAGGAGGTCGTCATCCAGGAGGTAACCGCCGATGTTTGAGCGTATCGATCGCGTCATTCTGCCCGTCGCCGACGTGAAGCGCGCCGCGCAATGGTATGCGGACGAACTGGAATTTCGGATTCACCGGTACCGCGGCCGGGAAATCGACCTGCATGTTCACCGGGGCGAGGCGCTGCTTACGCTGACGGAGGTCCGGCCGTTCCGGCCGAGGAAGCATCTCCACGAGGATGGCCATGTGCCTTGCTTCAATTTCTACACGCATTGGGAGGACTTGCATCTCGATTGGCTGAGGGAGCGAGGCGTGAGCACGAGCGAAGCGATGCTCGATCCGCATATGAACGTCGCCGAGATGGCGGACCCGGACGGCAACGTCGTCGGGATGTGTCACGAGAAGGCAGGCTCCCTGTACCATACGCCCCATGAAGGACCGCTGCCCCCGATGTTTCACCGCGTGCTGGCCGTATTCCTGCCCGTGCGGGACTTGGAATCGTCCATCGCTTGGTACGTCGGCATGCTCGGCTTCAAGCTCCATAACCATTGGGGGCAAGGGGCGGACTTGACTGTTGGCGGCGGGGAGACGATCGTCACGATGATCGCGATGTCCGAGGAGGTTCATGGCGAGGCGATTGCAGGCATGAGCGACATCCCGTACTATTCGCTGCAGTCCGGCCGCATTCACGAGACGTATCGTAAGCTTCAAGAGCGAGGCGTGACGGCGGACGAATGCACCGAACAGGACGGCGTCATACAATTCCACGTTCGTTCGCCGGAAGGATTACTCATGCGCATATCTGAGAAGGAGGCGGTCATCGTTGAACAGCCGCGTTAGAGGAATAACCCCATTGGAGCCGAGAGCGGCATCCGTATTCGTGCATGTGACGAACCTGCGGGGATCGGCGGAATGGTACAACAAGCTGCTCGGCCTGCCCATGCTGGAGGACCGATTCAATGGCGGTCCCGTCTATTGGTACAATCTGCGGCATACGAATCTGATCTTGGATAACAACGCCGGGAATGAAGCCAACCCGGATTGGCGAGTGTCCATGAAGCCGCGGATTATGTTCAAAACCGCGAATATCGACGAAGCGTATGCCTACGTGAAGGAGAAGGGCGAGCCGTTCCTTGAGCCGGAGCGCCACGGCGGCGTCATGGCCTTCTTTAACTTCCGCGATCCGGAAGGCAACGTGCAGATGGTTTGCTGGACAGCGGAGGAAGAAAACCCGGGGGAACCCGAGCCCGTTGGCGCAAGTCCGATCCTTCCCCGCATCGGGGCCGTATTCATCGACGTGAAGGACATGACCGCCATGAGTTCATGGTATGCGGATTTGCTCGGTATTCCGGCGGATGCTTATCATGCCGAAGGCGAAGTCGTCGACCTGCCGACGACGAAGGGGGGCGGCATCCTGCTGGATGCCAATCGCGGCCTGCAGGGCAACGATTTCACGATTCCGTTCATGTTCGTGACGGAAGACCTCGAAGCTTCGCTGGTTTTTGCCCAAGAGAACGGCTTCGAGCTGTTCGGCGAGCCTCAGTATTACGGCCCTGTCTCCTTCTTCGTCCTGAAGGACCCCGACGGCAATCTCGTCATGGTGTGCCGGGATGAGAGCTTGGCGAAAACGGCTGAGCGGGAGTAAAGAATCGAATAGATTCAAAAAGAATCGAAAAGAAGCCACCGATGGATGGCTTCTTTTTCTTTCTTGGAATATTGGAGTTGTGGGCAGGGTAGTGTCCAATAAAAAAGCCGCATCAGCGATGCTGACACGGCTCCCCTGCCCGATTAACGCAATGTTTTCAAAGCGCCGCTCCAGGCAATAACCTGGTCAAGCATCGTGTTGACCGATTGCTCTTGATGCGCACCCGGCTTAAACACGCTGTAGTTCTCGAAATCGGTGATGAGGGAAAGTCCGACCTGCGCGCGAACGTCGGCCATATGAAGCTCGCCGGCGATCAATCTGAGATTCTCGATGGCGCGCGAGCCGCCGCTTCCGCCGTAACCCACGAAGCCGGCCGCTTTATCTTTCCATTCGTTGAAAAGGAAATCGATGGCGTTCTTCAGCGCGCCGGAAGTGGCGTGGTTGTATTCGGGCGTGACGAACACGTAGCCGTCGAACGAAGCGATTTTCTCCGACCAAGCAATCGTGTGCGGTTTGCTGTATTGTCCCATGGACGCAGGAATCGGCTCGTCCAGCAGCGGCAGATTGAAATCCGCGATATCGACCAGTTCGAAAGAAGCGTCGCTGCGCTTCTGTGCAATATCGGTCACCCAGCGTGCTACTGCTTCGCCATTGCGGCCGGGACGTGTGCTTCCAAGAATAACTGCGATTTTCAACATTGTGAATGCCTCCAGTATTTTAAATGTTTATCATTTGTCGTTGGTTTGACGGTCTTGAATCCCATACCCGATCTTCTTCAGCAAAACGATAAGCTCGCGCTTCTCCTCGTCCGTAACGGAGGACAAATTGTCGGAGATCTTCTGAACATGCTTAGGGAAGATCGCATCGAAGTAATTCCGTCCTTCTTCCGTCAGGGCGGCATTCGTTTTACGGCGGTCGCCGGGAATCGGGAGCCGCTCCACGTAACCCTTCTTCTCGAGCTTATCGACCACGTACGTGATACTGCCGCTCGGAATCGAGAACGTGTCGCTTATTTTTTGAATGGGATGCGGACCCTTGCTGTATAGAAACTCGAGAATTTGGAACGTTTCAATATTGAGGCCATAGCTGTCGATGTCGCGTTCTAAGCTCCCAAACAGCGTTTTTACCATATTTCTCATGACGCGCATTAGCTTTAGATCAAGATCCGTCCCGTGAACATCAGGTTCCATCATTTCTTAACCACCTATCTTGCCTTTTTGTACAAAGGATACTCGACTTCGGAAAGAACTTCAATTCGAACAAGCGTCCGGTGGCAATATAAGGTGGAAATAGAATGTCCCTGGCTCGATCTCGACGTCAACTTCCGCAAATCCGCTACCAGCGGGCAAGCCTAATCCCATATCGTCTTTATATTTTATATGGACGCCATCTTGGAGAGTGTAATGTGCAGTGGCATGCCTCCTTCCTTCCGGTGCGGGCTGTACGGATGCATTACAAACCGCTTATCCTCTTGTTAACTATTATACTAACAATATTTATTATAATTATAGGATATTTTAATGTCAATAAGCCACGCTCGATATCGCCTCCTTCCAAGTGTCCGGCATCGTATATCCATATCCGCGAAAAGGCCCTCGTGCTTCCGATCCGGGATTGACAGCCTTCCAGGATATGGATACGATGGGGTGGCATGATTCGAATAGGAAAAGAGGATTACGTATGTCGCCTGGCCTGAATTTCATGAAGTTGAGGAATTAAGATGCGTTTCTATGCAATCCCTGGCAGCAGGGTTTGTTAGCGATGCCGATCTAATCAACGAATGAGATGGAGGCGAGGTTTTTTATATGCAAAGCAACGACGCGATTACCGTTGAAATTCTTGCATGCGCGGCGCGGCAATATCGTGCGAGCGGCAGAGACGCTGCTTATATCGGAGGAAGCCAGAATAGCGTTTACGAATACGTCCAGGATGGCCGCAGCTTCATATTGCGATTGACGCCATGCGGAAACCGTTCCGAGAGCCTTGTCCGGAGCGAGCTGGATTGGATCCTGTTCCTCGCGGATGCGGGTATCTCCGTGTCCAAGCCGATCCGCTCGAAGAACGGACGATGGACGGAAGTCATTCCGTCTCCGGAGGGCAGCCGCTATACCTGCGTGGTTTTCGAGAAGGCGCCGGGAAGGCAGATCGGGTACCCCGAGTGCCTCGAGGATCATGGCCTGCATGAACGGCTCGGCCGGCTGACGGGCAGATTGCACGCAGTATCGCAGACGTATCAACCTCAAGCGCCCATAACCGCGAGGCATGATTGGCGTCAGAATTGGTTTCTGCAGCACATGGACTTACTTCCCGAGTCGCAGGCAGGCGTCGTGCCGCGAGCGATGATTTAATCCGAACGCTCAGCGCGCTGCCGCGAGACAGCCGCACCTTCGGCCTTATTCATGGCGACATCGGCGTGGGCAACTTTTGCGTGGATGAACGCGGGGGAATTACGCTCTTTGACTTCGACGAGGCTCAGTACAGCTGGTTCGTAGAGGATATCGCCCTGCAGCTCTATTATCTGGTCTATGTCTATGGCGGCGAAGATGGCCAGGCATACCGCGAGGATCAGGCACGGCGGTTCATGAAGCATTTTATGAGAGGCTACCTGCTGGAGCATGCGTTGGACGACGAATGGCTTGGGAGGATCCCGCTCTTTCTGCGTCTGCGGGAACTGATCGTATATATCGGTTCCTTCAGAAGCTGGGACGGGGATGAAACCTTCGGCAGCTCGGATAACCAATGGTTCAAGGACTGGATCGCGGAAAGCAAAGCGAGGATCGAGAACGGAATACCCATCGTGAATATATGGACGTGATGGCGGCGAAGCTGGGAATAGGCCATGCAGCATTGCCCGCCGACCCCAATGACGGTTTTACGCAAACACGAGCTCATCGTTCCTTTTGAACGCCGATCCATGCTACTATAGAGACCTACAATGAAGAGGACGTGAATCGACCGTGATCATGATCACCATACCCAAACCGGACGTGACGATTACCAAACAGAGCAATCCGCAGCTCAGCCATATTTATGGTTTTACCGACTTTCATCTGATTTCCAGGGAAACAGGCGGCATCTTCATGTTCTACAATAGCAAGGACGAGCTGCTGTTCGTCGGCAAAGCGAGGAAGCTGCGCCCGAGAATCAAGAAACACTTCGAAGATACGGTATCGCCGATTAAAAACCACAGGGACGAAGTGGCCAAGATCGAAGTTTGCCTCGTCGGGGACCCGCTGCATCGCGAATTATACGAGATCTATATCGCCAATAAATTCGGAGCGAAGTACAACGCGGATAAAGTGGTATCCGGTTAGCGGCAGAGTTTTTCTTAGTTAGCAGCGTTGCATTTCTCTGTCGGCGGGGATAGAATATGTTGATGGAAATTTTATGGAAGGGGTGGGCGTATGAAGCCGAACGGCAGAGACGGAGACGGTCAAGGAACGGTTAAGCGAGTCGTCATTCCTTATTTGCCGGTTTTATATTCCTGTTCCACTGAGACACTAAAGCATCCGATGCTTTAGTGTTTTTTATTTGGCGGAGGTGATCGAGTGGTCAGGTACGGAAGAGTGCTCATCAAATTAAGCGGCGGAGCGGTCGCGGGCAGTACGGAATTCGGATTCGAGCCGGAGAGCTTGGATCATATCGCGAACGAGATCATGGCGGTCGTGAACCTGGGCGTCGAGGTTTCTTTGGTTATCGGCGGCGGCAATATTTTTCGCGGGAGCATGGCGGATACCTGGGGAATCGAACGGGCGGAAGCGGACAACATCGGAACGCTGGCGACGGTGATCAACAGCTTGATGCTTCGCGGCGTGCTGAAGGCCAAGACCGACAAAGAAGTCCGCGTCATGACGGCCATCCCGCTGACGTCCGTGGCCGAGCCGTATATCAGATTAAGGGCCGTGCACCATTTGGAGAAGGGCTACATCGTCATCTTCGCCGGAGGAAACGGGCAGCCCTACGTGACGACGGACTATCCATCCGTCCAGCGGGCGATCGAAGTGAATTGCGATGCGCTGTTGGTTGCGAAGCAGGGCGTCGAAGGCGTCCTTAATGCAGACCCGAAGCACGACAAGGGTGCAAGGAAGTTCAGATCCCTTCACTACGACGATGTCTTGCGTCAGAACTTGAAGGTGATGGACCAGTCGGCCTTCATCTTGGCCAGAGACTATCATCTGCCCATGCACGTGTTCAACTTCGACAAGCCGGGCTCGATGAAAGAGATATGCGAAGGGAAGGACATCGGCACGATCATTAGCGGCGAATCGGCGATGGAGCTGGAATAAGCATATTCAAAGAAACGGAGCTGATTCAAACGGATATTGAACGCGCCATTTCAATCGCGCTGCGCGCGCATCAAGGGCAGCGCGACAAGGGCGGCAGTCCTTATATTTTACATCCCTTGGCGGTCATGAACCGCGTAGAGACGATGGAGGAGAAGATCGCTGCCGTTCTACACGATGTTGTCGAAGATACGGATGTCACGCTGGACCAGTTAAGGGAATATGGATTTTCGGACGAAATTACGGAAGCCGTACATCTCTTGACGAGATCCGATGAAGACAGCTACGAGGAATTCATCGAGAAGACTTGCCGCAACCGAATCGCAAGAGCCGTGAAGCGAGCAGACATTCTAGAGAACATGGATCTGTCGCGCATTCAGGATCCATCCGAGCGGGATTATAAGCGAATGGAAAAATATCGGCAGGCATTGGAGAGGTTGGCCGGAGACGACTAATTAGCCTGCAGCCAAGCGGGGGCGAGCACGATGAATCCTATCGTTCATAGCGGTATGTGACGTGAACGCCCTCGGATTCCTGCCGGACGCATGCAATGTCACAAAAGGAGCCGGAAGAAGTCATAAAACCAGTCGTGGAAGCGCTTTACTTATAGTATACTGGAATCGATCCAGCGACGAAGCGGCAACCGATTACGCGCGACAGCGCAGCCATATGCACGATACAGGGAAGCGTCGGCCGAGGCCGCCGCTTCTTTGGGCATACTGGCGGGAACGCGTTAAGGGGTATCGAACGATGCGTGCGTGTTGTGCAGGTACTTGCATTCGTATGTTCGTGCTGCGACGTGCTGCGTGCATACGTGCGAGCTTGCGTGCATACGTGCGTGCTGCGTGAGTGGCATAGCTCCTCGGATTAGTTGCAAATATGCACTTATTTTTGAATACAAACGAGGATTAAACAAAATAAGTGCAAAAGTGCACTTATTCATCCGGATTACCGCTGAATAGGCTCAGCGTTGGCTGATTAGTTGCAGATATGCACCTATTTCTGTTTTTTGGGTAATTTCGGCGAAATTAGTTGCAGAATTGCACCTATTTTTCTGAAAGCATGGCGGGAACGCATCAGCGCAGCATGAGCGAATGCCGCGGTAGTGGAAGGAACGCATCAGCGCAGCATGAGCGCATGGCGCAGCAGCGGAAGAAACGCATCAGCCGAGCATGAGCGCATGGCGCAGCAGCGGAAGAAACGCATCAGCGCAGCATGAGCGCATGGCGCGGCAGTGGCAGGAACGCATCAGCCAGGCATGAGCGCATGGCGCAGCAGAGTCACTCCCATGTATCACTGGAAATTGCACGGAGTCGTCCCAACACAGCAGAGAGGGGATCCCCGGACGCCGGGGCATGACGTCCCATGTGGAAACTGAATACCAGAACGCTCGGCTCGCGGCTCGTCATCCTGTTCGGCGCCGTCACGATACCGCTGCTCATCATCCTTTATTTGGCCGGCGATTACGCCAAGGGAGTCGTGCTGACGCAGGTTGCGAAGTCCTACGAGAACCTCGTCAACTCCAATCTGAACATGATCGACCGAAGCCTGGACGACATCACGCTGAACATGGTGGACATCGTCAATCACGACGATAACTTCCGGTTGTTCGAGCAGCCCGGCCTGTCGGGATCGGACTCGTATTTCGCCCAGATGGAGCTCATTCGCCGCAACGATTACTACCAATCCTATTACCACACGGTCGATATGTTCTTCATTTACTCGAAGCCTAACGACCTGCTGGTTTCGACCAACTTAACCGGCGAAGCGGCTTCCTATTACGAAGTCGTCCGCGGCTGGCTGACGGATTCCTTCTACCATTCCGACAGCCTGAAGAAGGCGATGTACAAATGGTCGGTCGTCCATATTTCGGATCAGTACTTCCTGTACAGGATCGTCAGCGACGACGACACCAACAACGCTTATATCGGGGCGCTGATCAATATTAACAGCTTGCGGACGCCGCTTGGCAGCTTGAATCTGCCGGAGGGCAGCGACCTGCTGTTCGCGGGCGACGACGGCACGGTGCTGTCCAATGCCGCCGAGCCTCTGGATTCCCTGAAGCGCCTGCCTCCGGCGGAGCTGAACAAGAATCATGCGTTTACGACCGATGCGAACGGCGGCAAAGAAAAGCTGCTCGTCGTCACGAGCCGCTCCCGCAACGTGGGCATCCACACGGCGGTCGTCATCCCGAATTCGGAGCTGCTCCGGGGATTGAACGCCTTCCAGACGTTCACGTACCTGCTGCCGCTGATCGTCCTGGCGATCCTGATCGCGTACGGGTTTATTTTCCGAAGCCTGATCTTCACGCCGATCCGCCAATTGCTTGGCGCGATTCGCCGCATCAAGGAAGGGAATATGAGCGCGCGTTTGCCGTCGTCCGGCACGGTCGAATTCAATATCATCAACCATACGTTCAACGGCATGGTGGAGGAAATCGTCGATCTCAAAATCGACGTTTACGAGGAGCGCCTGCGGGCGCAGAAGGCGCAGATGAAGCAGCTGCAGCTGCAAATCAACCCGCATTTCTTCCTGAATACGATGAATATCATCTTTCAACTGGTCGATCTGAAGCGCTATGAGCTGGTGAAGAAGACGGTGCGATTGCTCGTGCAGTATTTCCGGTTCATGATGACCGTCAAGCGGGATACGATCACGCTGGAGCAGGAGACGGCGCATATCCGCAATTACTTGGAAATTCAACGGATGCGCTACCAGGAGTCGTTCCTGTTCGGCATCGAGATCGCCGAGGAGCTGAAGGACGTGCACATTCCGTCGTTGTTCGTGCAGCCGTTCGTGGAGAATGCCATGATCCACGGCATGAGCCTGCAGCATGTCCCGTTCCGGCTCGATATTACGGCCAGCCGCGCCGAGTCCGAAGGAGCCGGGGGAGGCGAGGGTGTCATGCTGATCGAAGTACGCGATAACGGCAAAGGCATTCCGCCCGAGAAGCTCGAAGAGCTGAACGCGCCCGATTACGCGCCCGTATCGGAAGACAGCAATATCGGGATATGGAACGTGAAGCAGCGGCTCGCGATGCGCTACGGCGACCGGGCACGGCTGATCTTCCAGGCGGGCGAGCCGCGAGGAACCGTCGTTCGGATTCTGCTGCCGATGTCATTTCCGGAGGAGAGAAACGATGTATAACATGCTGATCGTCGATGACGAGAAATACGCCGCCGAGGGGATCCTGCACTGTCATGACTGGTCCGCGCTCGGCATTGAATCGGTACGCACGGCGGGCAGCGCGGGCGAAGCGCGCGCGGTGCTGCTGGAGCGCCGGGTCGATATCCTGGTCTGCGACATCGAGATGCCGGACGAAGACGGCTTATCCTTGGTCCGCTGGGCGAAAGAATACTCGCCGCACACGGAAGCGGTATTCCTGACCTGTCACAGCGAATTCGCCTACGCCAAGGAAGCCTTCCAGCTGAAGAGCTTCGATTATTTGCTGAAACCCGTCGACAGCGACGAGCTGGCCGGCGTGGTGAAGCAGATGCTGGACGCCATTCGAAGCCGGGAGGAGCAGTCCCGCCATGCGGAGCAATTCCGGCAGTACCAGACGTTATGGAGCAAGCAGCAGCCGGTGCTGGCGGAGCGCTTCTGGCGGGATCTGCTGTCGCGCCGAATCTTGTCCTTCGGCGATTTCCTGGAGCGGGCGCTTCAGGATGCGCAGATCGCGCTGCCTCCCGGGGCGAAAGTGCTGCCTATTCTGATCAGCATCGAGGAATGGCAGCGGCCGCTCCACGAGCGGGATCAAGAGATCATGGCCTATGCGGTGAAGAAGGCCGCCGAGGAGCTGCTGCTGGACGGACGCCCGGGGCATGTCGTGACGGATAAGAACGACGTCCCGTTCGTCATGTGCTATGCCTCCGAGGCGGAGCAGGCGCGGCTCGGCAGCGAGCACTGGGCAGCGGCCGGCAGCCGGTTCATCGAGGCATGCGCCTCGTACTTCTACGGCCAGGTTTCTTGCTATGTCGGCATCTGCTCGGACGTCAATGAAGTGCCGGAATGCTGCGACCGCTTGAGGGAGATGGAGCGCCACAATCTGACGAGCTCCGGTGCCGTTCACCTGTACAGCGGTACAGCCGTCCCCGACTCCGCCGCTTCGGCCTACGCGGGCATCGATATCTCGGAGTGGTCGAGTTATATGATTGGGGGCCATCGGGACCGTATCCTCGGCAGAATCCAGCAGATCTGCGCGGGGCTCGAGAAATCGACGGTGGGCGGGGAGAAACAGCTGGAGATGGCCTATCAGGATCTGCTGCAGGTCATCTATCATTTTCTCGGAGTCAAAGGACTGAGCGTGCACGAGGTGCCAAGCGCGGCGCTTTGGCTGTCGACGCCGGTCCGCAGCCTGGCGCAGTATAAGCATTGGGCGGTTAATCTCGTATCCGCCGTCATGGATGCCGTGCTGGAGGAGAGCGAGCAGAACGGCTTCGCCCGGCAGGCGCTGTCGTTCGTGAAAGCGAACGTCGAGGAGGATATTTCCCGCGAGGACGTTGCCGCGCACGTCGGTCTCAATCCGGCCTATCTCTCGCGTCTCTTCAAGAAGGAGACCGGCAAGAACCTGATCGACTATCTCATCGAATGCAAAATGAACCGGGCCAAGCAGCTGATGGATGCGACGGGCATGACGGTCAGCATGATCGCCCAGCAGGTAGGCTACGCGAACTTCTCGCATTTTACGAAGACGTTCCGCAAGTATTATGGCGTCAATCCGCAGGAGTACCGGAGCGGGCGGGGATAGCAGAGCCGAGGCGCGAAAATGCATCTAGTTCGTCTGAAGGAGCGGGCCTTTGGCGGCCCGCACGATCCGAACGCCGGGAAAGCCAAAAAAGCGGAAATGGATCGGGTTTAATCGGGCCGCGCTGCTTGCCGATGCAAACAAAATCATCGTGTTGGTCGAAAATGAGCCTCTCCACCTTACGCTAACGGTTGTGGGAGAGCTTAATCGGCTTCCCAATGTCCATTTCATAGAGCTAACGATTGTCAGCGATCTTATTACGAGGTTTTTCGCGCTGATCAGCTCTTATCCGCCCATTAACGCCTGTCACAATCATTAGCGTTTCATAAGCGGCCTTTTTCATGGAATAGCCGCGCTGGCAATCGTTACGCCTCCGGCGGCATTCCTGTCACCCGCTGCGCTCGGCAGCTATTGGTATCGCATAGTCGGCCAAGTCGGAGAAGCACGGTTCGCATGCCGCCGCCGCTTGTCGAGGCCGATTCGGTCTATAATCGCTGTTCGTCAACAGGGCCCGAGCGCTCGTAAGCGCAGCTTTGTTTCAACAACCTGGAAAGAGCGGGCCGTTAACGGCTCGCTCTTTATTTGCGGTCGGTAGAATCGGCAGGTCCCGGCGGCTAAGCTCTGGCGGTCCCGTCCTCAAGAACGCTTTCCCCGGATTCGGATCCACCGGTTTCGGCCGAAGAAGTTCGGTTGCGGCCGCTCGGAAGAACGAAGATCCTCCCATGCGCCTTCGCCCCGGCCCTGCCGCGCCCCGAACATGCCCTCGCCCTGATCACCCCGCGCGCCGATCGCGCACCACATCCGAACCGGTCACAAAACGACTCTCCCCAGGTATCAAAAACGGCGGATGCCCCGCTCGGCGCCCGGTATGATTAGAGCATCAAGCAACAGGAGGTGTCCCCCTTGGAGATCGGGAAGCAAAGAGCGACAGCGGCGGCAGGCGAATGGGGGAGCAGGACCGGGCGCAATCCGCTCCGGAAGCTGTGGAAATACAGGGCGTTATGGATATTGGCGCTGCCGGGCATTCTGCTGCTGCTCGTCAACAACTATTTGCCGATGTTCGGCGTGTTCCTGGCGTTCAAGGATTTTAATTTCTCGCGGGGCATATGGGGCAGCGCGTGGAACGGTCTCGACAATTTCAAATTCATGTTCACCACGAACGATATCTGGTACACGATCGCCCATACGATCGGCTATAACTTGGCCTTCCTCGTCATCAATACGGTGCTGTCCGTGCTCGTGGCGCTCCTCCTCAACGAGGTCAAGAACCGCGCCATGTCCAAGTTTTATCAAAGCACGATGCTGCTGCCGCACTTCATCTCGATGGTCGTCGTGGCGTATCTGGCGTTCGGCTTCTTCAATCCGGAGCTGGGCTTCATCAACAAGTCCATTCTGGAGCCGATGGGGCGCGAGGGCGTGTCCTGGTATATGGAGCCGCAATATTGGCCGTATATCCTGACGGTCGTGAACATTTGGAAATCGGTCGGCTTCGGCTCCATTATCTATCTGGCGACGATCGTCGGCATCGACAAGGAATATTACGAGGCCGCCATGCTCGACGGCGCCGGCAAGTGGAAGCAAATGACGAAGATCACGCTGCCGTTTCTCATCCCGGTCATCATCATTCTCACGCTGCTCGCGATCGGACGCATCTTCAGCGCCGACTTCGGCCTCTTCTATCAGGTGACGATGAATTCGGGGATGCTGAAGAGCACGACCGAGGTCATCGACACGTACGTCTACAGCGCGCTCTTGGTTTCGGGCGATACGAACTTAGCTTCTGCCGCCGGCCTGCTGCAATCCGTCGTCGGTTTCATCCTCGTCGTGTCGGTCAACATGGTCGTGAAGCGAGTAAGCAACGACAATTCGTTATTCTAAGGAGGGAGAGCATGCTGGAGCATAACCGGACCAACCCGGTCATCACGATCGTCTTCATCTTGGGCAGCTTGGCCTGCCTCATCCCGTTCTGGCTCATTCTGATGGTGTCCCTGTCGGGTCAGAACGCGCTGGCGAAATACGGCTACAGCTTCTGGCCGCGGGAGTTCGACCTCGTCGCCTACCGGTTTCTCATCCATGATGCGGAGCCGATTCTGCGCTCGTTCGGCGTGTCCATCCTCGTGACGGTCATCGGCACGGCAGTAAGCCTGCTCGTTACGTCGGCGCTGGCGTTCTCGCTGTCGCGGCAGGATTTTCCGTACCGCGGCGCCGTCAGCCTGTTCGTGCTCATCACGATGCTGTTCGGAGGCGGCCTGCTTCCCTGGTACCTCGTCTATACGAAGTTCCTTCATTTGCAAAATACGCTGTTTGCCCTGATCGTTCCGGGCTTGCTCGGCGCGTTCAACGTATTCATCATACGGACGTACTTCACGACCAGCATTCCGCCGTCCTTGATCGACTCCGCGCAGATCGATGGGGCGAGCGAATACCGCACGTACTTCAACATCATCATCCCGCTGTCGCTGCCGGTGCTGGCCACGATCGGACTGTTCACCATCGTCGGCTATTGGAACGACTGGTTTACGAGTCTCGTGTTCATCAATACCGACAAGCTGTACAACCTGCAATATTTCCTGTATAACACGTTAATGAACGCCCAGTACTTGCAATCGGTCGCGGACAAAGCGCATATCGACGCCGCTTCCCTGCAGGTTCAGCCGCTCGAGGAACTCCGGATGGCGATGGCCATCATCGCGGTGCTGCCGGTGGCGCTAGTGTTCCCGTTTCTTCAGAAGTATTTTGTCAAAGGCCTAACGATAGGCGCGGTCAAAGGCTGATCAGACGCACGGCTAATCCCGGCCGCGCGGCCGGTCTAGCGATAGATAAGAGGAAGAGAAGCAATCCTGCTCATAATGAAATCGGGAGGTCACAGACATGCATTCGATTAGAAAAGGGTCCATGCTCGCTTCATCGCTGCTGCTTTCGTTCGCGCTTCTTGCGGCGGGCTGCGGCAACAACGGCAACAACGGCAGCACGGGCGAGAACGCCGGCCAGACGAACAACCAAGACGCGAACCAGCCTGCGAACGATCAGGCGGCGGGGAACAATCAGGCGGCGAACGCCAATTCCGGCAACGCCGGGGCCGAGAAGCCGCTCGATCCGTACGAGGTCGTCATGATCTATCCGGACGGCAAACAGAACGATCTCGCCGCGGTCCAGACCGCAATGAACGACTATTTGCAGAAAACCTACCCGCAGATGAACATGACGGTCAAACTAAATCCGATCGACTGGGGCGCCTATACGGATAAGCTCAATCTGATGATGTCCTCGGGCGAGAAATTCGACCTGCTGTGGACGGCCAACTGGATGAACTTCGAGACGCAGGTCAACAAGGGAGCCCTGCTGCCGCTCGACGAATTGGTGGATCAATACGGACCGGACATCAAGTCGGTCGAAGGCGATCTTCTCGACGGCGCGAAGCGCAAAGGCAAGCTGTACGGCATCCACGTGCATCAAGAGCTCGGCAATCCGCAGGGCATCGCGCTGCGCAAGGATCTCGTCGACAAGTACCATATCGACCTGGCGCCGCTGGCGTCCGGCGAGTTCAAGGACCTGGAGCCGATCCTGAAGACGATCAAGGAGAACGAGCCAAGCGTGACGCCTGCCGTCGGTCCGGCTTTCCCGCTGGGCGCTTACTTCGGCTCCGGCAGCATGGAGAGCATTATCGGTCCGGTTGGGCTCGATCAACGGGATACCAATGCGGACAACACGTACAAAGTCGTCGACATGTACGAGACGCCGCGCTACATGGAGCTGGCGAAGCTGACGCATGACTGGTACAAAGCCGGCTATATCAACAAGGACGCTACGACGCCGGGCGTAGACATTTGGAAGAAGATTCAGGCGAAGACGGCATTTGCCGCCATCGGCACGGATCTCGAGATCGTCAAGGACATGGCCATCGGCAAGCCGTCGCACATGGACGGCAAGAGCGCGCAGCTCGGCATGGACATCATCCAGGTGCCGATGAACATCGACCGGCTGCACACGTCGAAGCTGTCCGCGACGCTGCAGGCCATTTCCCAAACCTCCAAGGATCCTGCCCGCGCCATGATGCTGCTTGACCTGTTCTACAAGGACGCGAAGCTGCTGACACTGTTCAACTATGGCGTGGAAGGCACGCATTACGCGCTGAACAACGGTCAGATCGACCTGCCGCAAGGCAAGACGAAGGACAACGTCGGTTTCTATCACGACAACCAATGGCAGCTCGGCAACCAGATGCTGAACTTCACGCGTCTTGGCGAAGATCCGAACAAGTACCAGAACTACGAGCAGTTCAACGAGATGGTCAAAAGCCAGTCGTCGCCGATCATCGGTTTCGTCTTCGATTCCGAGCCGGTGAAGAACGAGCTGATCGCCGTCGGCAAGGTGCAGAGCACGTACGATCCGGGCCTGCAGTCGGGCCAGCTCGATCCCGAGAAGGATCTCCCGAAGATGATCGACAAGCTCAAGGCGGCCGGACTCGATAAAATCATCTCCGAAGCCCAGAAGCAGATCGACGAATGGCGCGCCGCGAACGGGAAATAGGGCTTGCTTGAAGGGAAGAATCATACGAAGATAGGAAAGGGGATAACCCGCGGGTTGTCCTTTTTCTTTATTTTTCCGCTTAAGCGGTTTCATTCTTCGTTGAAACAAGGGAGAGAGCATAGGATGAAGACATTTCGAATCGGTTTAATCGGCCTCGGGGGCATGGGGCAGGCTCACATCAGATGGATGTCCGAGATGGGCGGACGCTTCCGGCTCGTCGCTATCAGCGACGTCAATCCGCCGGCGCTTGCGGACATGGGCGATAAGCTCGGCATCTCCGAAGCGAAGCGCTATGCGGACTTCGAGCGGCTGATCGCGGACCCGGACGTGGATGCCGTCGTCTCCGTGACGCCGAACAACGTGCATGCGGCCATCGTTCGCGCCTGCCTGGAAGCGGGCAAGCCGTTCCTGGCCGAGAAGCCGTTCACGCGCGACTTCGAGGAAGCCGTTCCGCTGCTGGCGCTCTACGAGCGCCAGCCGGTAGCGGCGATGATCGGATTCACCTACCGCTACACGCCGGCGTTCCGATATGCGCGCGAGCTGGTACGGCAGGGACGGATCGGCCGGGTGCGCAGCTTCTCCAGTCAATATTTGCAAGGCTGGGGCGCGGCGCAGTACAACTGTCCGTTCGTATGGCGGTTCGATAAGGCGATCACGGGTACCGGCACGCTCGGCGATCTCGGCTCGCACATGATCGATTTGGCGCGATTCCTGTTCGGCGGCGAATTCCTGGAGCTGACGGCGCAGATGCAGACGATCGTTCCGGAGCGTCCGGATCCGCTGACGGGCGAGCCGGTGCGGATCGAGGTGGACGACTTCGTCAGCTTCCAGGCGCGGATGACGGGCGATATTCGCGGCGTCTTCCAATCGTCGCGCAACGCGATCGGATCGGGCAACCAGCATGAAATCTCCATCTACGGCGACACGGGCACGATTCACGCTTCGACGCTGGATGAAGGCCATACCGTGCTTATCGGGGAAGACGGGGAAGGCCAGCTGTCGCGGTCGACGATCGCCGTTCCGCAGCGCTGCAGGATCAAGCAGTACGACGACTTCCTCGCGCTGCTCGACGGCACGGAGACGGACGGCTTGCCCGGCATTATCGACGGGTACCGGAACCAGGAGGTGCTCGAGGCGATCGTTCGGGCGAGCGAGATTCGGAGCTTGGTGGAGTTGTAGGGCGAAGCCCCGTTCGGGAAGGCAATTCGGAGCGCTTGCAAGCAGGGTAAGCGCAGGAGAAGGATGGATCTCGAGCATCGTCGAGACCATCCTTTTCTTCATTCTCAGGGTCCGATTCGAGCCGCGAGCGCGAGACGTATCGAAACCTGATGCATAATGTCAAAATTTCTCGAATTTTCTTCTTGATAATGGAAAAATTCCGTTTATGATTAATGGACTAGGACTTTCACTGTTCCGCGGTTGATGGAACGGAAAGGGGGATATTCGTGCATCACATGCATGGTTCGTATGATATGCTGCTGGTTTTATTCTCTTATGTGGTTGCCGTGGTCGCGTCGTATACGGTGCTTGATTTGGTCGGCAGGATTAGTACGGCCAAGGGCATTCAACGCTGGGGCTGGGTCCTGTTCGGCGCAGTCGCGATGGGGCTTGGCGTATGGTCCATGCATTTTGTAGGCATGCTGGCTTTCTCGCTCAGCATCTCCGTCGCATACGATCTCGGCATGGTCTTGCTTTCGGTGGTGGTGGTCATAGCCGCTTCGTTCGGGGCGCTGTACGTCGTGGGCCGAAGCAAGCTGACGCTGCCCCATCTGCTTGGCGGAGGCATGCTGCTTGCCGTTGGCATATCGGCGATGCATTATATCGGCATGGGCGCGATGGAGATCCGCATAAGCTACGATCCCTTCTGGTTCACGTGCTCCGTGCTCATCGCGATCGGCGCTTCGTTCGCGGCGTTCTGGCTGGCCTTTTATTTGCGGACGGGGAATGACCGGGGCAGCGTATGGAAGAAGCTCGGGAGCAGCTTCATCATGGGGGCTGCGGTCGTAGGGATGCATTACACGGGCATGCATGCCGCGCGGTTTCAAGAGAGGGATGCTTCCTACAGGGCTTCCGGCATTCTCCTGAACCATACGTTCCTTCCTTATTTCATAGCTGGCGGCACGCTTCTGACGCTGGGACTGTCCATATTCGGCATCTTCATCTCCAATCGCTTCGCCAGCAAGGAGTCCGAGATCCGGCAAGGCGAGAAATGGTACAAGTCGCTATTCGACAACAATCAGGACGGCATCATTTCCATCGACATGCACAATCGCATCACGGGCTTTAATTCGGCCATCGTCAGGCTGACGGGAATATCCGCCGACTGGTTCCGGAGCGGGTCGATCGACGGCATTCTGCCGTTCATCGTTCCGGAGGAGCGGGAACGGACGAGAGAGCTGTTCTTGAAATCGCTGAACGGCGAGATGCAAAGCTATCAAACCGCGATCACTCATCGGCTGGGGCATCGCGTCGAGCTCAACGTCGTCAACGTGCCGGTCGAGCAAGAGGGCAAGGTGGCCGGGAGCTATATCATCGCCAAGGACATCACGGAGGAGCATGCCTCCAAGGAAAAAATTCAATACCTTGCGTTCCATGACGAACTGACGGGCATGCCCAACAGGCGGATGTTCAACCAAGCGCTTAACGGCATGATCGAGCGGCGCGCCGAACGTTTCTGCGTGATGATGATGGATATCGACCGCTTCAAGCTGATTAATGACTCGCTGGGACATACGTACGGCGATTTGTTTTTGCAGGAGGTCGGCAAGCGGATTCAAACCTGCATCTCCGCAGATCGGGTGACCGTGGCCCGCTTGGGGGGAGATGAATTCACGTTCCTGTGCGATCCTTGCTGCGATATGGACGAGGTGGCCGGAATCGCGACGAAGGTCATTGCCGAGATCAGCGTGCCTTATCGGCTGAAAGAGAATGATTTCTATGTTACGGCGAGCATCGGCATTGCCGTCTATCCGGATGATGGGGAGGACGCGGTGCAGCTGCTCAAGAATGCGGACACCGCCATGTACGAGGTGAAGAGGAACGGCAAGAACGGGTATCAATTCTACACGGGCGAGCTGAACGCGCAGCTGCAGGAGAAGATCGAGCTGGAAATCGATCTCCGGCAGGCCATTCTGCGGGAGCAGCTGTACCTCGATTACCAGCCTCAAATCCGGTCTTCGGACAGCCAAATGATCGGCGTCGAAGCGCTGGTCCGATGGCGTCACCCGGTGAAAGGGGTCATATCTCCCGGCGTGTTCATCCCGATCGCGGAAGAGACGGGCATCATCTATGAGCTGGGAACGTGGGTGCTGCGGGAAGCATGCCGTCAGATGAAGCAGTGGCATGACGCGGGCGGTCCGAAGATTACGGTCTCGGTCAATTTATCGTCCCAGCAGTTTCACCAGTCGAACTTGCCTGTCTATATAAAGGGCATTTTGGAAGAGACGGGCCTCGAGGCGCAATACCTGGAGCTGGAGATTACCGAGAGCATGATGATGGACCCATCCGTATCGACCGCGATTTTGAACGAACTGACGGAATTGGGTATACGCATTAGCTTGGACGATTTCGGGACGGGCTACAGCTCCTTGAGCTACCTCAAGCTGCTGCCGATTCATACGCTGAAGATCGACCGTTCCTTCATCCGCGACATTACCGTCAACAAGAACGACAAGGCGATCGTGGCGACGATCATCTCGATGGCCCAGCATCTCAACATGGACGTCATCGCGGAAGGCATTGAAACGAAGGAGCAGCTGGACATTCTGACGGACAACGACTGCGAGAAGATTCAAGGTTATTATTTCAGCCGCCCGCTGCCGCCGAAAGAAGTCGAAGCGGTGTTCTTCGCACCGCGCAGTCTCGTCTTGGAATAAGTTTAGAGGCGTGCCGCCAACCGTCTCTCATGTTTAAATGTTCAACCGTTTAACCCTTCACTTCTTTACGGGAGTGGAGGGTTATTTTCTTGAATCCGATCAGTCCCGTGCATGCTGGGTACGCTGAAAGGAATGAAGCTCGATTTTTGATATACTGACAGAACAACGCTTAACAGGGAGGCGGCAGTCAAATGGCATTCGGCGTGAAACGCGAGGAATTGGAGCGCTGGAAGGCGAAGGCGGGGAGAGGCGAGATCGCGTTCATGACGCATTATTGGCTCGAGCCGCGATTCGTGGGCATCAAGACCGTGACGAAGGTCGGCTGCGACGATTTGGAGAAGCTGGCCGCCTGGTGCCGCGCGAACGGGCTGGATCCGAAGCACATCCACCGCCGGCAGCCGTTTCCGCATTATGATCTGATCGGCGACAAGCAGGTGGAAATACTGCGGCGCGAGGGGCTTCGGGAGCAGCTTGAGCGGTTTAAGATGGAGTGAGCGGCGGCGGGAGCCGGCGAGGACTTCGGAATCACCGAAGTTGTGTATGGCCCGTGAATTTACATTCTACATTCGCATCAAAGTGGATAGCGATCCGTCATAAACTATGGCTTTACCATCATTCGGAAGCTCATAGAGCCTAAATAGTCGCGTGTTCTCGGGGTTTCTACGCACCGGGCTGGGGCTCTGGAAATACGTGCAAATTTACACTTCTTTTAATCCGATTCGTTCATTTGCGAGGAGTAAGAGCAACTATGCACTATCGATCCGAAATGGCCTATGGCCTGGAATTCCTCACAAATAAGTGCAGTGTTGCGCTTAAATCAGAATGATGGCCTGCAGGCATAGGAGATAATTACATTTTACACTTGAATTTACTGGCGCCTGCACGCAGTGCCACGCGTATTTTAGGACAACCGCTCGCCGTACCGAAGGTTGTTGC
This sequence comes from Paenibacillus sacheonensis, assembly GCF_009909195.1. Classification (GTDB taxonomy): domain Bacteria; phylum Bacillota; class Bacilli; order Paenibacillales; family Paenibacillaceae; genus Paenibacillus_Z; species Paenibacillus_Z sacheonensis. The sequence goes on along the minus strand of NZ_JAAAMU010000019.1, from coordinate 59,784 downwards.
GGCGTTTAAGTATGCGACTCAGCCGGTCTTCGCAGCGTCCACCTCGTTCATTCGGCCCGAATTGGGGTAGTAAGGAGTAGAAGCCTGCGCACGAACGGCGGGTTAGAACGAGGACGAGGGGGATAACAACATGAAGACGATTAGAGTCGCGATTATCGGCTGCGGTTCGATTGCGGAATTTCGCCATGCGCCGGAATATGCAGCGAATGAGCAGGTGGAAATTGCCGCGTTCTTCGATCATAATCCCGAGCGGGCGGAGCGGCTGGTGGACGTGTACGGGGGCCGGGCGGCGCCTAGCATTGCATCCATTCTCGCGGATCCCGATATTGATGCGGTAAGCGTCTGCACCTCCAACGAAACGCATGAAGAAGTGACGGTGGACGCGCTGCAGGCAGGCAAACACGTGCTGTGCGAGAAGCCGATCGCGACATCGGTCGAAGGCGCGCGGGCGATGATGAAGGCGGGCAGGGAATCGGGGCGCATTCTGATGGTCGGTCACAATCAGCGGTTCTCGGAGGCCCACGTCGTTGCCAGGCGTCTGATCGAATCGGGCGAAATCGGCAAGGTGCTGACGTTTCAGACGACGTTCGGCCACAGCGGGCCGGAGCATTGGGCGTTCGTGAAAAGCACGGATTCGTGGTTCTTCAGCAAGGAGCGTTCCGTGCTCGGCGCTGCCGGCGACCTCGGCATTCATAAGCTGGATCTCATTCGTTATTTGCTGGAGGACGAGATCGCCGACATCGCGGCATTCGGCGGCGCGCTCCACAAGACCGACGCGGACGGCGAACCGATCGCGGTCAACGACAATATGGTCTGCATCGTGAAGACGGAGGGCGGCGTGCTCGGTACCGTTGCGCTCAGCTGGACGTATTACGGCGAGGAAGATAACAGCACGGTGCTCTACGGCGAGAAAGGGATTTTGAAAATTTTCGCGAACGAAACGTTTCCCGTGCAAGTGAAACGAAGCGACGGCACCTCGCGCGAATACGAAATCGAAGGAATCCAGACGAACGACAACCAAACCGACAGCGGCGTCATCAATGCGTTCGTCGACTGCATCGTGGAGGGCAAGAAACCGCCGGTAAGCGCGCGGGACGGACTCGTCTCGCTGAAGCTCATCGAAGCGATGATGAAGGCGGCCGACGAGCGCCGCTCCGTGCGCTTGTAGAAGGTGCGGCTAAACGAGGCAGCGCGAATGAGCGAACCGCATACTGCGCGAAAAGCAAGTAAATGCCCGAGCGTGCGAGAGATATTCTCTCGCGCGTTCGGGCATTCGTGCATTAGATATGTTGGTGCGTTGCTTTTGTGCATGCCGGCAGGGACGGGTATACGCACCCAATGCGCGTGCGTCCCAATGCTTCTGCATCTCAATGCGCGTGCGTCCAGGTCATGCTAAGAACTTGCTGATGGCCGGCCGGCGAGTTCGACCGATCGAACCTAGACTCTCGATCCGCAATCCCCAACCATATAAGCCCCGGCAAAAACAAAAAAACCGAAGCCGTCCTGCCCGCGGGCAAGTCAGCTTCGGCTAACGTTCTTATGCTTTCTCAAGCGCGATAGCCGCCACGGCAGGCGCCTCCCGATCGAACAGCGACTGCGGCAGCCGATCCGGCGTGACGACGAAGCGCGGGTGCGCCGCGACGCAGTCGCCCGGCGCGATGACGGTAACATCGCCGTTCAGGCTGCCGATGACCGCGCCGTCTTCGATGACGGCCCCTTCCCCGATAATGACGCGGGACAATCGAACGTCTTTGCCGATGCGGGAGCCCGGCATAAGGATGCTCTCCCGGATGTCGGCGCCTTCTTCGACGGCAACGTCCCCGAATACGACGCTCCGGTCCAGGTCGCCTTTAATCGAGCTGCCGTGATGGACGTAGGAGCTCTGCACGTCCGCATTCGGACATACATAGGTACGCATCGAATTGTTCAGCAGGCGGGATAGGATCGGCCAAGGTTTCGCTTTCGTTCCTGCCGCGTCTTCCAGCTCGCCGTCGATGAGGTCCATGTGGGCTTCCCACAGGCTCTCCACCGTGCCGACATCGCGCCAGTAGCCGTCGAATGCATGCGCCAGCATCGATGTTCCGTTCCGCAGCAAGGCCGGGATAATATCCTTGCCGAAGTCATGGCTCGATGCGGGGTTCAGGCGGTCCGCCATCAGCGCGTCGCGCAGCACCTGCCATTTGAAAATATAAATGCCCATGGAAGCCAGATTGCTCGTCGGCTTTGCCGGCTTTTCCACAAAGTCCACGATCGTCCGGCGCTCGTCGGCGGTCATGATGCCGAAGCGGCTGGCATCGCGCCAAGGCACGCGTTTGACAGCGATCGTGGCTGCCGCGCCGGACGCCACGTGATCCTGCAGCATGCTGCGGTAATCCATCCGATAGATATGGTCGCCGGAGAGGATGAGCACATGCTCGGGCGATTGCCGGTCGATATAATCGATATTTTGATAGATCGCATCGGCCGTTCCCAAATATCCGTTCTCGCCGACGCGGCTGGATGGCAGCAGCGTGATGTCCGCCGTTTGTCCGTTCGTGTGCCAAGAGGAACCGTCCCCGATATGCTTATGAAGCGAATCCGCCATGTACTGCGTCAACACCCCGATGGATCCGATTCCGGAGTTGATGCAGTTGCTGAGCGTGTAGTCAATGATGCGGCAGTTTCCGCCAAAAGGCACGGCCGGCTTAGCCATGGACTCCGTTAGCGGCGCCAGTCGGCGCCCTTCTCCACCTGCAAGCAGCATTGCGACACAAGAATTCGTATTCATATTTCGTTTCCTCCCCGAAGTCCGTTTGTATTAGAAATATACACGCGGCAAAATAGGATGAAACGCCCAAAAAAATTTCCTCCTGCCCAGGAAAAAGTACGCTTCAAACGGCGAATGGGTGGGTATATCACCACCCGTTTTCATGACTGACGCATGTCCGGGAAGGCAGATGGCGCGGAATGAAGCCTGCTTGCGCCGGTGGAAGCACCTCCTTCCGCGCGCTGGAAGGTTGCGCTTGCCCGGCATGAGCCGGCCCTGGCGAATAGCCTGTATCCTGCACCACGCCTGCGTCTTGAACGCTGCGCATGCAGTGCTGGAACTGCATCTGATTCATTATATGTGGCATGCCCTGTATTATTAACTTTTTACGCATCTACAGCGGGGAAAAAGCGTTCGACAAGCGGGTAACCAGTTGGACGGGCCGCGCTGTTGCCGAAGCGACCGCACCGGCAGCAGGTACAGAGTCACGGGGTGTACTAGTGTTTTAGAACCAGTGTTCGAACTAGGCAAGAAGGGCCGTCAAGGCCTGCTTATTCAAACGCACGAAGAAGGGGATGCCCCCGCCCGCGCTCCGCGACAGTCCGACATCCCCTTCATTGCGGAAGAACAGTGCACCGTCCTACAGCTCGCGCCGCAATATCCGATACCCCCACGGGTCCAGCTCCACCTTCTGCACGCCGTTCTCGGCAGGCGCATGGTCGCCCGTCAGCGCGTCATGCCAGTCATTCGTGTTCATGGCATGCTCCAGCACGGTCCGATCGCCGGTCGGATTCATCCAAACGGTGAAATGCTCGCCCTCGCCGAGCCGCTCGTAGATGATGCGCGCATCTTCCGGGTCCGCCTTCAGGAAGCGGAAGCGGCCGCTTCGCAGCACGGAATGCTCTTTGCGCAAGCCGATCAGCAGCTTGTAGAAGTCATATAACTCGCGGTCCTGCCGCTCCTCGTCCCAGATCATGCAGCCGCGGCAATCCGGATCGTTCCCGCCCTGAAGCCCGATCTCGTCGCCGTAGAAGATGCACGGCGTCCCGATGTACGTCATCAGGAAGACGACCGCAAGCTTCAGCTTGAGCTTATTGCCTCCGGCCCGCGTCAGCACCCGCGGCGTATCGTGACTCGACAGCAGATTGAAGATGACCTCGTTGGTCCCTTGCGGGTAGCGCATGAGCAGGTTGTTCATGCCTTCCGAGAAGGTCCGGCCGTCGATCATGCCGTCCGCGAAGAAGCCCAGCACGCGATCGGCGAACGGATAGTTCATGACCGAGTCGAACTGGTCGCCGAGCAGCCATGTGCGCGAGTCGTTCCATACTTCCCCGACGATATAGGCATCCGGCTTCGCCTCCTTCACGACCTGGCGGAACGCGCGCCAGAAGTGATGGTCGACTTCGTTGGCCACGTCGAGCCGCCAGCCGTCGATATTCGTCTCGCGGATCCAATAGTCGGCGACGTCGAGCAAATATTTCTTCGTCTTGGGATTCGCCGTGTTCAGCTTCGGCATCTGGCCGAAGAAGCCGAACGTATCGTACGTGGCGATGCCGTCCTTCACTTCGGCAGGGAACGTCCGCACGTGGAACCAGTCCGCGTATTCCGACTGCTCGCCATTGCGCAGCACATCCTGGAAGGCCGGGAAATTCTCGCTCGTATGATTGAAGACCGCATCGAGCACGACGCGGATCCCGCGCTCATGGCATTCGTGCACGAGCTTCTTCAGCATATCCTTATCGCCGAAGTGCTCGTCGATCTTCATATAATCGACCGTGTCGTATTTGTGGTTGGAGGGGGATTTGAAGATCGGCGTCAAATAGACCGCCGTCACGCCGAGATCGGTCAGGTGGTCGAGATGGTCGAGAATCCCCTGGAGATCGCCGCCGAAGCAGCTTTCCCCGGTAGGGGCGGCGCCCCATTCCGCCATGCCTTCCGGATTGATGGACGGGTCGCCGTTCGCGAAGCGATCCGGCATGATTTGATAGAACACCGCCGATTTGGCCCATTCGGGCGCCGAGAACAAATCGATCTCGTGAATGTAGGGAAACTCGTAATAGCCGGCAACCGGCTGCGGTTGATCCCCGCATATGCCCCCTTCGGTCAAATAGACGGTCTCATCGCCCTGCCGCAGGCGAAAGATATAAGAGAAGCGCTTGTACTTGGGCTTCACTTCCGCCTCCCAATAATCGAAGAAATGGTCCGTCGCGATCTTCAGCATCGGCAGTTCTTCATTAAAGCTTCCCCAATCGTATTTGTCGCCGGCAACGGCCGTTACTTCCTCCACGTCGTCGCGTTTGGTCTGCACGCGCAAGTGAATGGTTTCCATGTCGTAGGCGTAGGCCCAATTGCTGCGGGGAGAGTGGTGAAAACATTCCTGAAACATCCGCTCCAGCTCCTTTTGATAATCTGCTATAATGAGGGCGCTGCCGTCAGGCGGCCTATTTGTCATTTACACGGGCAGAGGAGCGCGTGAATCTGGGGGCTTTAGTCGTATGCCGCCTGCGCCTAAAGTACTGCCGAAGACCGGGCTTAACCGTTCCGGCTTGTTTCATTCCGCTCCCGCCGGGGTAAACCCTAAGTAGCCTAACCTGGCAAATCCATTTGAAAAGCGGAGGGATTCCCATGCAACAGATGAAACCGAGCGTTCAAATTGTACCGACGGCGATGGATGCGCTGCATACCGTTCAAGAGCTGAACCGGCGTGGATACAGGCAGGAGAACATTTTCGTCCTTGCTCATGACAGCAGTCAGACGAAGTCGTTGTCCGAGGCGGCGGATGCCAACGAGATCGGCATGAAGGAAGAAGGCATGTTCAACGCGATGGCGAATGTATTTAAGTCGCGGGGCGATGAGATTCGCTCCAAGCTGACGTCGATCGGCCTGTCGGACATGGAAGCGGAACGTTACGAAGAGGAGCTTGATCGCGGTCGTGTACTCGTTATTACGAACGTCCATTAGAAAGCGCAGCATATGCAATAACCAAGTATTGGCCATTGAAAATGACCGATGTGAAAAGGTCGCCGTCCTTTAGGACGCGCGGCCTGTTCGCACGTTTCGATAATACAGCGTTCGCGCGCAGGCGCGCGCGCGACAAAAAAAGGGGAATCATCGGGTGGGGTACGCCATATGAGAACAAAAACAAAGCTGACGATCAGTTTTATAGTCATGATGCTCGTATTAATCTTCATATCGATCGCCAGCCTGAATAACATATCCATGCTGGGCGGCAAGCTGGACGAAGTCTACGGCAACCGGTATCAGAAGCTGATGGCCGCCTACGACCTGCGCGGCTCCGTGAATAACGTGGCCAAGAGCGTGACGAACGTCCTGACCATGCCGACAGCCGAGAGCTTGGCTAAGAACGAGGCGTCGTTGACCGAAGAGCCCGCGCAGGCGCGGCAGGATTTCGAATTGCTGAAACGATTGTCTTCGACCGAGACGGAACGCGGTTCGCTAAGCGAGCTTGAGCGCGCCTTTACCGCCTATTTTCAGTACGCGGCCGAAGTGAAGCGGCTGATCGGGCAAGGCAAGACGGCGGAAGCGGTTGCGCTAAGACAGAAGGAAGGCATCGTCGGCCAGGAGACGACGGTCAATCTTATCGACGATTTGACCGAGTTCCACCGGCATGCCACCGACCAGGCCGTCCAGTCGGCCGTCGACGCCAATCGCAGCACGCGGATGATCATGGTCACGACCATGGTTCTCGGCATGCTGATCGGCATCGGAACGATGCTCTGGAACATTACCGGCGTGACGCGCAGCCTGAATCGTCTGGCCGACATGATCTCCGCCTATGCGCGCGGGATCAGCGATCCGGCATTGCGCAAACGGTCGGAGACCGGAGACGAATTCGGAGCCGTGGCCAAGGCGTTCTTCTCGCTGGCCGACGATCTGGAGCGCAAGACGGCCATCGAGCAGGTCTATAACAAGAAGGTCGAGGACGAAGCATGGGTCAAGTCCAACTTCGCTTCCACGACGGTCGCCATGCAGGATCAGATGGAGCTGCGACAGATGGGCAGCGCGTTCATCGAGAGGCTCGTGCCGATCGTCGGCGCTGTCTACGGCGGGCTCTACATCCGCGAAGGGCTCGGCGAGGATAACAAGCTTCGGCTCTATGGCGCGTACGCGCCGCAGGGCGAATCCGCCTTCGAGGAGCAATTCAAGCTCGGCGAAGGCTTAGTAGGCCAGTGCGCGCGGAGCGGCGAGCCGATCGAGCTGACGGAGCTGCCGCCTTCCTACCTTCGCATTCGCTCCGGCATGGGCGAGGCGCAGCCGCAAACGCTGATGCTCCTGCCGGTCACGTACCAGAACAGGCCGCTGGCCGTCATCGAGCTGGCTTCGCTGAAGCCGATCGGCGGCAGGGAGCGCGAGCTGCTGCACGAGCTGTCGGAAGGACTCGGCATCCTGCTGAACAATCTGTTCGGCCGGCTGCGGATCGAGGAGCTGCTGCGCGAATCGCAGGCGCTCGGCGAAGAGCTTCAGGTGCAGTCCGAGGAGCTCGTGTCGCAGCAGGAAGAGCTGCGCCGTTCCAACGACCAGCTGGAGGAGCAGACGCGCACGCTCAAGAATTCCGAAGAGCTGCTGCAGAGCCAGCAGGAAGAGCTGGAGCAGACGAACGAAGAGCTGCTGAAGAAGACGCACTTGCTGGAGCAGCAGATGCGCAGCACCGAACAGAAGAACGAGCAGATCGAACGGACGAAGACGGCGCTGGAGCGCCAAACCGTGCAGCTGGCGCTGTCGTCCAAGTACAAATCCGAATTCCTTGCGAACATGTCGCATGAACTTCGCACGCCGCTCAACAGTCTGCTTATCTTGTCCCAAATGCTCAAAGATAACAAGGAAGGCAATCTGAACGGCAAACAGATCGAATTCGCTTCGACGATCCATTCGTCCGGCAGCGACCTGTTGAAGCTGATCGACGAGATATTGGATTTATCCAAGATCGGCGCGGGCAAAATGAGCGTAGTGACCGAGCATGTGCCGTTTGCGGATCTGACCCAGTCGCTGCGGCGGAGCTTCGGGCCGATGAGTCAGCAGAAAGGGCTCGTCTTCGATGTGAACGTCGCGAAGGACGTTCCAGAAGGGTTGTACTCCGACAGCCACCGCGTCAAGCAGATTCTTAAGAATCTGTTGTCGAACGCCATTAAATTTACGCATCGGGGCTCGGTCAGCTTGGCGATACGGAACGCGCGGCCGGGGGAAGCCGTTCTCTCGGCGGAGGGCGGACGCATGCTGGCCTTCGAGGTACGAGACACCGGCATAGGCATCGCAGCCGAGAAGCAGCAGCTCGTATTCGAAGCGTTCCAGCAGGTCGACGGCACGACAAGCCGCATTTACGGCGGAACGGGACTCGGCCTTGCTATCAGCCGCGAGCTGGCGGGCCTGCTCGGAGGAACGATCGAATTGGAGAGCAGAGAAGGCGAGGGCAGCACGTTCACGCTGTACCTGCCTGAGTATTACGTCGCGCCGACGTCCGACGGCGGTACGGTCTATGCGGACGACGATCACAGGCTCGGCGAGCAGGCCGTCGAAGCGATGCTTGCACAGCCCGGCAACCAGGATGCGCGGACAGGTATGTCGCAAGCAGCTCCGGGATTGGCCATTCGCGAGAATGGAACGGATTCCGGTCATGGCCGCGAGATCGTTCAGATCGAGGACGACCGGAACGCGATCGGGCCGGAGGATCGCGTCGTCCTCATTATCGAAGATGACGGGCCTTTTGCCCGCGTGCTGCTGGATATGGCGCGGTCGCGCGGCTTCAAGGGCATCGTGGCGGTGCAGGGCGATACCGGGCTGAACGATGCGAGACATTATAAGCCGGATGCGATCCTGCTCGATATTATGCTGCCGGTCATGGACGGCTGGTCGGTGCTGCATCATCTGAAACACGATGCGGATACGCGTCATATCCCGGTGCATGTGATCTCGGTTATGGAAGAGGTACAGCAGGGATTGTCCATGGGCGCGATCGCGTACCTGCGCAAGCCGGCCGGGAAGGAACGGCTGGATCAGCTGTTCCTGCAGATTGAATCCTTCCTGGACCGCGATCTCAAATACGTGCTGGTCGTCGAGGACGACGCCGCGCAGCGAACGGGCATCATCGAGCTGGTCGGCGACGAGGACGTCGTCGTGAAGGCCGTCCCTTCGGGAGCGGAGGCGCTCCATGAGCTTGAGATGCAGCATTACGACTGCATGGTGCTCGATCTGGGGCTGCCGGATATATCCGGCTTCGACCTGCTGGACAACATCCGCAAGAGCGAGAAGCTGCGCGAGCTGCCGATCATTATTTATACCGGCCGCGATCTCGACAAGAAGGAAGAGATCCAGCTGAAGAAATACGCAGGAACCATTATCATTAAGGACGTCAAGTCGCCGGAACGGCTGCTCGACGAGACGACGCTGTTCCTCCACCGCGTCGTGGCGGATTTACCGGAGGCGAAGCGCAGCGTGCTGCGGAAGCTTCACAGCGTGGAGACGATTTTCGAAGACAAGACGATCATGATCGTCGACGACGACATTCGGAACGTATTCGCCCTGTCGAGCGCGCTCGAAGGCTATAAGATGAACATTCATTTCGCCGAGAACGGACGCGAGGCGCTGGAGATGCTGCAGCAGCATCCGGAGACGCAGCTCATTCTCATGGATATGATGATGCCGGAGATGGACGGCTACGAGACGATGCGGCATATCCGCGCGATGGCGGATTTCGAACGGCTGCCGATGATCGCAATTACGGCCAAAGCCATGAAAGAAGACCGCGACAAATGCATCGAAGCCGGCGCTTCCGACTATATCGCCAAGCCGGTGAATATCGATCAGCTGCTATCCTTGATGAGGGTGTGGTTATATCAATAACGATATGCAAGACGTCATCGAAGAAATGAAGAGAGAAGAGACTATCATGATGCAGGACGACAACGAACAAAACAAAGCCAGCGAGCGGGAACAAGTGGAGATCAACCTGCTGCTCGAAGGGCTGTATCAGCTGTACGGCTATGATTTTCGCAATTACGCGTTCTCTTCCATCCGCCGCCGTATCTGGCATCGGGTGAACGCGGAGCGGCTCCCGACGATTACCTCCTTGACGGAGCGGGTGCTGCATGACCGGACCGTCATGAACCGGCTGTTAGCCGACTTGACGATCCACGTGACGGAGATGTTCCGCGATCCGGAGGTGTTCAAGGCTTTCCGCGAGCGGGTCGTGCCCTTGCTTCGAACCTATCCGTTTATCCGCGTCTGGCATGCGGGGTGTTCGACCGGCGAGGAAGTCTACTCCATGGCGATTCTGCTGAAGGAAGAAGGTTTGTACGATAAGACGCGTATCTATGCGACGGACATGAACGAACGCGTGCTGGAGACGGCGCGCGAGGGCGTGTTCCCGCTGGAGAGGATGCAGATCTTCACGCGCAATTATATCGAGGCCGGCGGCAAGGAATCGTTCAGCAATTACTATACGGCCAAGTACGATTCCGTGCTGTTCCAGAGCGAACTGAAGAGCAATATCGTATTCGCGCAGCATAATCTGGTGACGGACCGCTCGTTTAACGAATTCAACGTCATATTTTGCCGCAACGTCATGATATATTTCAACAAGGAGCTTCAGAACCATGTGCACGGCCTGCTCTTCGACAGCCTCAGCACCTTCGGGATCCTGGCCTTGGGCACGAAGGAATCGATTAATTTCACGCGGCATGCCAAAGCTTACGAGGAGCTCGATGCGCACAGCCGGCTGTACCGTAAAATCAAATCATAACCGGGAAGGCTTGCAATGCTGGTTGTTGCGCATATTCGAGAGACTAGGCAAGAGGCAGGCAGCGCCAAGCGGTATCCATGCAAGGGGAAGGTGAAGGGGCAGTTATGATCGCTTATGATGGACCGGTTAACATATTGCTGGTGGATGACCACCCGGATAATTTATTAGCGCTGGAAGCAGTGCTGGGAGATTTGAACTGTAATCTCGTCAAATGCCTGTCTGGCGCGGAGGCGCTGCGCTGCCTCCTGAAGGATGAGTTCGCCGTCATTCTGCTGGACGTGCAGATGCCCGAGATGGACGGCTTCGAAACGGCAAGGCTGATCAAGTCGCGCAAGAAAACGCAGGAGACGCCGATCATCTTCATCTCCGCGACAAGCAAGGAAGCGGAGCATTTCTTCACCGGCTACGAGGCCGGCGCGATCGATTACATGCTGAAGCCGTTCGTGCCGCAAATTCTCAAAGCCAAGATCGAAGGCTTCGTCCGGATGTACGTCGGCCACAAGACGCTGCAGCTGCAAGCCGAATTGCTGCAGCGGCAGACGATGGAGCTCGAACGAAGCAATCGCGAGCTCATGATGACGACGTATCAGCTGACGAAGTCGCAGGCGCTTACGCGCGCGATCCAAGAGACGAGCATGGATACGATGATGACCTTCGACGAGGAAGGCATCATCTTGACGGTAAACCCCGCGATCAAGTCGATGTTCGGGTACCGGGAGGACGAGGTGTTGGGGCATCCGGTCACGATGCTTATTCCGTGCTTCGAAGGCGGGTCATACCGTACTCACGAAGGAGGCGCGCCCGCGAAGAACGGTGCCGGGGGCAATAAGCAGCAGCCCGGTCAAGCCGGCCAATCTTCAGAGCACGGCGAATGGTTCCGTGCGCGCGGGATCGAAGCATCGGCCGATATTCCGTTCGAGAGCGGGGCAGCCGTCTGCGCCGCGCTGTCCGAACGCAGGCAGCTGAATCCGATCCGCAAAGACGGCAGCCGTTTCCCGGCGGAGATCCAGATCGGCGTCGCGACGATCGACGAGGAGCGGGTATACGCCTGCACCGTCGTTGACGTGACGGAGCGGAATCGCTTCGAGCAGGAGCTGATGGCGGCGAGGGATACGGCGGAAGTCGCAGCGCGGGCGAAGACGAACTTCCTGACGATGGTGAGCCACGAGATTCGCACGCCGATGAACGGCGTGCTCGGCATGGCGGGCCTGCTGCTCGATACGGAGCTCGACGGCGCGCAGCGGGAATACGCGGACATTATCCGCAAGAGCGGAGAGGCGCTGCTGTCGGTCATCAACGATATTTTGGATTATGCCAAGATCGAGTCCGGCAAGCTGGAGGTCGAGAAGCTGCCGTTCAAGCTTCCGCTGCTGATCGCGGAAACGTTTGACCTGTTCACGGCCAAGTCGCGGCAAAGCCGGCTGACGCTTACGTATGAAGCCGATCCGGCGATGCCGGAGCTGCTGGTGGGCGATGAAATCAAGCTGCGCCAGGTGCTGGTTAACCTGATCGGCAACGCCTTCAAATTCACGTCGGAGGGCTCCATTACCGTCACTTCGAAGATGCTTGCGGTTCACGGACAGTCGGTGCTGATCGAATTCATCGTGGCCGATTCCGGCGTCGGCATCGCGGAAGATAAGCTTCCGCTGCTGTTCCATCCGTTCTCGCAGGTCGATACGTCGCTTACGCGGCAATACGAAGGCACCGGCCTCGGCCTCGCCATCTGCAAAAATCTCGTCGAGCTGATGGGCGGCTCGATCGGCGTGAGTTCTGTCCCGGGCGCAGGCACGACGTTCCGTTTCACCGTGCAGCTGCAGGCGTGGCCGGCGTCCCAGCATGATCCGTCCGCGGACGAGGGCAGCTTCGCCGCACTGGCGGGGGAATCCTTCGGATCTTTTTATGAAGCCGAGCTCACGGGTTCGGGTTCGGATGTCGAACCATCCGAGCATGGGCAGGCTTCGGCTCACGCGCAGCCGTCCAAGACGACCGCGGACAGAGCCGGAGGCGCCGCCGTACTCGTCGCCGACGATAATGAAATCAACCAGAAGCTGACGCTGTCGCTGCTCGATAAGCTGGGCATCTCCGCCGATGTCGCCGGCAATGGCAGCGATGCCGTCGATTTGGCTTTTAATCGCAATTATGATCTTATCCTTATGGATATGCGGATGCCTGTCATGGATGGGCTCGAGGCCACGCGGCGCGTGCTCGCTTCGGCGCCGCCGGGCAGAGCGCCGATCGTCGTGGCGATGACGGCGAACGTGCTGCCAAGCGATAGAGAACGCTGCCTGGAAGCGGGCATGGCGGATTTCCTCGCGAAGCCGATTCAATTCGACGCGGTGAAGCGGGTACTGAAGCGCTACGGCATCGAGCCGGAGCGGACGCAGTCGTCGTTATAAAGGCGCCGGGCAAGCAGCTGCGATGGCGCCTGCCGGCGCGCAGCAAGCAAAAAACCTTCCTGCCACAGTTGTGGAGGAAGGTTTTTTGGTTTGCCGGCTTTCGCTAGGCGGTTGGTTCGTTGGCCGATGGTTCGCGAGCGCGGTTGGGCCCGACGAGCAAGAGAGGAGCGCCCCGCGCACTGCATCGCCGCAAACATCGTCCCGACTCATCAACCGTGCAGCAGCGATTCCGCACCGTCGATGAAGATCGGAGTGCCGGTAATATGGCTCGATGCGTCGGAAGCCAGGAACAGGACGAGGTCGCCAACCTGGGAGGCACGGCCGGGGCCGTCTCCGAGCGGATGGTCGCCTTCCGGAAATTCGACCGGAATACGGATCTCCTCCAGCTCCGGCGTCGGATGCGTATTCTGATCGATATGTGTCTTGATCGCGCCCGGACAGATCGCGTTGACGCGAATGCCGTACTGCCCCAGCTCCAAAGCAGCCATTTGCATAAAAGCAACCTGTCCCGCTTTCGACGTGCTGTACGCGCTGAAACCGAAATTCGAGAAAACGCGGTTGCCGTTGATCGAGCTCGTAATGACGATGCTGCCGCCATTCTTCTTCAGGAAAGGAATGGCGTATTTGACGGTTAGGAAGGTGCCCTTCAGATTGATATCGAGGGTCGTATCCCAATCCTCGGGCGTCATCTTCTCGATCGGCGCCAGGGTGCCGTTAACGCCGGCATTGGCGAACACGATGTCGAGCCGGTCCCATTTGCCCGCCGCCTCTTGGATTGCGCTCTCGATATCCTCCGGCTTCGATATATCGGCCTCGATCGCGATGGCATCGCCGCCCGCGTCCAGGATTCGCTTCCGGACGTCCGCGACCCGCTCTTCCTTCACGTCGACGAGCGCGATGCGCGCGCCCTCCTCCGCCAGCCGCAGCGCTGCGGCACGTCCGATGCCTGAGCCGGCACCCGTGATAACGGCGACTTTGCCGTGTACGCTTCCTTGTCGATCATTCGATTTGGTCATGGGTAGACGAGACCTCCATTCAATGGACTACTGTGCTGCTCTGCACTCTTCATACCCGTTTTTTCCTATTCGCAACCAAATATACGTCCCGCTGCCGCGCGCTTGTTCTAGCGCTACCCGATCTACCGCGATTTGCGGTACTGAAGGGGCGTGACGCCGAAGGCGCGTTTGAACAGCTCGATGAATTGCGACGTCGTGGAGAAGCCGCAATCCACGCCGACCGTGCTGATCGGAACCGCCGAGTTCAGGAGCAAATCCTTGGCCGCGTGCAGCCGTTTGTGCAGGATATATTGACCTGGCGGCAGTCCGGTTTGTTCCTTGAACAACTGGCGAAAATGATCCTCGCTGTAGCCGGACAGCTCCGCAAGCGTTCGAAGCTGAAAGGGCTGCGTGAAATTCTCGTCCATGTACCGTCTGGCGTAGAAGAGCCGTTCCGGACGATGGTCGTCCTGCACGGATGCGGCTTCGGACTGGCGTCCGAGCAGCAGGATGACCTCGTTCAGCAGCAGATTGACGCGCGGCGCGTAATGCGCTTTTTGGCCGAGGAGCTCCTCTTTCATCGTCATCATGAGCGAGAGGATCGCGCGGTTCTCGGTGTCCGGGATGAGGCCGTTTTGAAGCCGTACGGGGAAGTCGTCGTAGAGGAAGCCGAAGAAGACGACCTCCGTCGCCTCGTCGTGGCGTTCGTCATGCATGTAGTTGGGACGTGTCAGCGTTATCGTGCCTGGCTTGTAATGCAGGGATTGCCCGCCGAGCTTCATCACGCCGACCCCCGAAACATAATATACGAGCTCGAAGCAGCTATGTTTATGAAACTCCACATAGGTGCTCGCCCCGTGGCTGCGATACAAGAAGAAATCCAGTTTCCCGTTCATCGGGGAACACGACCTTTCCCGGAATTCTGATATTTTATACCCAGTCTATTATAGCGGCGCAATCCTGTCACCTTTATGATGAAAGGGTAGGTTATGCAATCGAACGCGGGAGTGATGAATGATGACCAGTGGAATCGAGCAAGGATTGACCGAACGGGAAATCAAGCAGTATGGGGAGGATGGCTTCCTCGTTTTCGACGATATTCTATCCGCGGAGGAGGTCGGGGAGCTGCGCCTTGCCTGCGAGGAGCCGCAGATCGTGGAATTGCGGTCGCAAAAGGATTACGAGACCAAGACGGTCCACGCGCTCGGCATTACGGCGCTTCACCCGGCGTTTCTGAAGCTGGCCAAGCATCCGGCGATCGTCGCCAAGCTGAAGTCCTTGCTCGGGGAAGATATCGAGCTGCAGCATTCCAAGCTGGCGACGAAGCCGCCGACGAAGGGACTCGGCATTTTCGCGTGGCATCAGGATATCGCGTTCTACCCGCATACGAATACCGACCTGCTGTCGGTGATGGTCATGCTCGACGACGCGACGCCGGAGAACGGCTGCATGCAAATGGTGAAGGGCAGCCACCGGCTGGGTCTGCTGAATCATCTGGTGAACGGCCGCTTCGCGGCGGAATGTCAGGAGCGGCAGTATTGGGAGCAGCCGGAGAATCCCGGCGACATCGTCTGCATTACGCCGAAGAGCGGCGGAATCAGCATCCATCACGGCTTGACGCTGCATGGGTCGGATGCGAACGCGTCCGGCAAGCCGCGCCGCGGAATCGTATTCTCGTACCGCGCCGGCGACGCCTATCAACTGGCCGATACGCTGTTCGACGACACGGGACTTCTCATCTGCGGCAGCAAGAAGGGCATCGTCCGCTGCGATGCCGGCGTCGTGACGCTGCCTTATCGCGGCGGTAACTCGCCATACGGCTCGTCTTGGAACCAGGTCGGCGGTTTCGCGGCTGCGCAGAATGAGGCGAACGAATAGATCGGGCAAAAGAGAAGTAAGAAGCGAGAGGAAGGAAGAGAAAAAGAGAGCCATGAATGCCCGTAAGGGGTTCATGGCTCTCTTGCTGCGGCGAAACTGCTGCAGATCAGGGCGCTCAGCCAGCGGCGGAAGCTGCCGGACGTGCCCTATGAATCGGACTGACACCTAACGCTTGCCAGCGTTGCTATTTCGCGAAAAATACAACTGAAAAAAATCTAACGGTTATGACAGACGTTATTGGCCGAATAGAAGCTGATTTGCGCAGGAAATTTTGAAATAAGCCTCCTGGCAGACGTTAGCGATAAAAAGGGAGCATTTTGAGCTAAATAGCCTTTCGTGCAAGCGTTAGCGCTGTGGCAGTTAGGTTTTTCTTTAGCATGACGATATTTGCTTGCAGGGGCTCTCTTCGCACCGTAGTCGCACATAGTCGCATCGTCGTCGCACCGTTGTCCTGCCGTAGTCGTATCGTCGATGCCCGAGCGTCGACCAGGCGTCTAACGCCCCTCAAGCTCCGCTTGCAGCGATCTCACATATCCCGCGGCCAGTTTGTATTCCTCGGCGGTCGGCAGATGCTCCAACATCAGCGGAATGTGCTTGTCCAGCTTTCCCAGCTCGGACAGGTACGTCCGGTAATCGATGCCGCCGAGTCCCGGACGGCGTTCGCCGAGATGGACGGTCAGTTCGTCGGTCAGCTCGAGGTCTTTGGCATGGCAGCTCTTGACGTACGGTCCCAGCTTGCGGAAGCTCTCGCGGATGATATCGCCGTTAAAGTAGAAGTCCCGAGGGCTCGTTATGAGGTTGACCGGATCGAGATGCACGGCGAAGCCCGGCCTGTCGATGGCTTCAATGAGCTTCAGGTAGTTGTCCGCGGTGTCCGGGAATACCCAAGGCATCGTTTCGAGCGTGTAAAAGGCGTTAACCGGCCGAACGGCGTCGACGATCTCGCGCACCGTATCGACGATCAACGCGAACGTGTCGTCCGACAGATTAGCCGGATGCGGCCCGTCCCACTTGGCGCCGCGGGAGCCTGCGATGTTGACGCAGCAGCGCGCGCCGATTTCCTCGGCCAACGCTAGCCTTTCCTGGCAGTAACGGATGGCGCTTCGCCGGGCTTCGTCGTCCGGACTGATGGGATTGCTCCATGCGCCGACTTCGGCGATGACGAGTTCCGCATCCGCCGCGGCTTTCCGGTAGGCGGCGATTTCGTCGCTCTGGCCGAGCTTTAATTCCGGGCTGTAAGCAGCGGTATATCCTTCGCGGCGATGGGCGGCGACCCATTCCTGCGGATCCGCCGTCTTCTCCATGATCGGTCCTCCAAGTCTCATGCCACTAACCTCCGATCGAATGATGTTCCATGATGGACACTTTGATTGAACCAAAAAAACGGCGATCCGTACACCTCTGAAAATGCCGAATATGTATCTGTGCGTCCAGCATGCCGTCCATGCCGATAAGGAACCGCCGCCAATGGCGAATGCCGTCGGGAAGGTTTGCGAAGTCCCTCCAAAAAATATTCGCAAAAACATATCATTGGCCGGCGAAAAAACCGAAATAAGAAGTAGGACATTCAACACGTGCATCTACGTAGAGGAGCGAACGCGGCATGGTTATGGATAAAGAGGCGTATTTGCAATCGGTAATGAACATGATGGACACGTTGTTAAGCGTGTATCCGGAAGAGGCGGCACTCGTTCTCATCGATCAGGAGAAGGTGATCGCGTACCGCAAGACGACGGAGATCGCGGTCGAAATTCCGGTCGGCACGCCGCGATCCGCGCTGGCCCATACGATTTCGGAGAAGGCGTTCGTGCATGGCCGGGAATTCCGGGAGGAACGGGGCCCGGAGGCGTTCGGCGTCTCATACATCGGGACGGCTGCGCCATTGTGGTTCGAGGGGGAAATCGTCGGCGTGCTGACGTCGGCGATGATGAGCCGCAAGATGGACATGATTCGCGATTCCTCGGAGGGGCTCGCCGCTTCCGTGGAGCAAATGACGGCAACCTCGAACCAGATCGCCTCGGCCTTCGACAAGATTAATGCCGAGATGGACGCGCTGTCGGGCAAGTCGGAGACGTTGAACCGGAACATCGACGACGTGCAGGCCATCATCGGCGTCGTGCAGGAGCTGGCGGACACCTCCAATCTGCTGGGGCTGAACGCCTCGATCGAAGCGGCGCACGCGGGCGAATACGGCCGGGGCTTCTCGGTCGTGGCGAACGAGATCCGCCGCATGTCGGGGCAAAGCCGGGACGCCTCCAAGAACATCCGCGAGCAGCTCGGCCTCATCCAGGAGCGGCTGAAGGAAATCGCGAGCGACATCGGGCGGATCAAAGGCGATATGTCGCATCACTCCGAGAGCGTCAGGGAGCTCGACGCGGCGTTCGAGCATATCGCTGTCACGGCGGGCGACCTGATGGACCAGTTCACGGTGGAGAAGTAAGGGCTTTACAGAACTTGCTCGTCTTTCGGCTGTTGTGAAAAACACAAAAAGGCAGTTCCCGGTTCATCATCGGGAACTGCCTTTTTGTCGTGATGCCCATCATCCATCCTGTTCTGCCATCAATACAGCGTCTGCGTGGCCTCTGGCGTGAATGGACGCAGCTCGCTTTCGCGTCCTTCCTTGATTTTGGCCGCCCAGGCGGGGTCGCCGAGGAGCGCCCGGCCGATGGCGACGAGGTCGAATTCGCCTCGGTCGAGCCGTTCCAGCAGTTCTTCGATGCCTGTTATGCCTGCGCCCTTCTTCTCCTTGAAGAACCGCGTGAACTCGAGGTCCAGGCCGACCGAGCCGACCGTGATGGTCGGTTTGCCCGTCAGTTTCTTCGTCCAGGCCGCCAGATTCAGGTCGACGCCGTCGTCGAATGCCGGCTCCCAGAAGCGGCGCGTGGAGCAATGGAAGACATCGACGCCCGCATCGGTAAGCGGCTGCAGGAACAGTGCCAGCTCGTCGGCGTCCTTCGCGAGCCTGGCGTCGTAGGCGCCGTCCTTCCACTGCGAGAAGCGGAGCATGATCGGGAAGTCCGGCCCGACCGCGCGCCGGCATGCTTCGACGACCTCGGCCGCGAAACGGGTGCGCTTCACGAGCCCCCCGCCGAAGCGGTCCGTCCGCGTATTCGTCACGCCCCAGAAGAACTGGTCGATCAGGTAGCCGTGCGCGCCGTGCAGCTCGATACCGTCGAAGCCGAGCCGTTTGGCATCGGCCGCCGCCTGCGCGTAGGCCGCGATCAGATCGGCGATCTCCGCTTCGGTCAGCGGCTCGCCCACCTGTTCGCCGGCAAGGTTCAAGCCGGAAGGACCGACGGAAGGCGCATCCGGGTTCGTGCCGGTGCCGGGTTTGCGGGTGATGCCGAGATGCCACAGCTGCGGCATGATTTTGCCGCCTGCCCCGTGAACGGCGTTGACGACGCCGGACCAGCCGTTCAGCGCGTTCGCGCCGTAGAAATGCGGCCATCTCGTACTCGCGCCCGCGGCGGGATGGTTAATCAAGGTACCCTCCGTGACGATTAAGCCTACGCCATTCTCGGCACGGCGCTTGTAGTAAGCGGCCACGTCTTCGCTGGGCACCCCGCCGGGCGAGAAGCCGCGGGTCATCGGCGCCATGACGATACGGTTGTCGAGCGACAGCTTCGCGGATCGGAAGGGCTCGAATAAGGCTTTGGCGGAATTGGTGCTCATGTAAATTCCTCCTTGCGGATTGGGTTTACGGCAGGGACAGGGGGACGGTTACGTTCTTTAACTGTAATCTTTTAAGTTGCGATATTCAATAGAACTACTCGGATTTGGCGGGGACGCCGATTTCACTAGCGCGATAACCGAAGCAAGGCGAAGCAATTTGCAAGATTGTCCGCAAATCAATCGGATCATCGCGTTTTCATCGTTTATTTTGGCCGGGAAGCACGTTATGCGCGATGGAAAGCCTTTTTACAATTTTCGCGGCCGGGCCTACGATTAGTATCAACAAAGGAGCACCGGCCATTCCCTCCGGTCACAATGTCGTTGCAGGAGTCCTGCGCACGCTGCCCCTTTGAATCTTTCACCGGAATTTCATTAGCTTTGAATCAGCTTCGCAAATCGGCCTTACATTAACGCATCGCCAGCTTGAAGCCGGGAGAGAGAAATGCGCTTCCTTCCGGTTTCTTTGGTTATCCCACTAAGGAGTGAACGAACATGTATGCGGTACAGACGAGCGCGTGGATGAAAGAGCGTTTGGACACGACGAGAATCGCGAGATTGGAATGCTTCCGGTTTGACCGAGAGGCATCGGGACAGCTCCCTCCCGGCTACGACAGCGGCGACTGCCGCGGCATGCTGATCGTGAGCACGGCGGACGGTGAATCCGGCGTCGGCGTCTTCCACGAGATGCGTTTGAAGGGAGATTTCGTACAGTGGGCTTGCGCCTTTCAGCGGATCAAGGGCCTTACCCTGTGCGATGCGCTCCAAACGACGCTCTTGAAGCATGAAGCGTGGGGCGATGAACGAACGGCTGCGGTCATGACGGCGATCCGCGCATTGATCCGCCCGCCGGGCGACGAATCGGACGCAAGGACATCGCTGGCTGATTGCTTTCGCGATTCGTCTTATTGCTTCCGGCATGCCGAGGCCTACATCATTTTTTGACCGCCTACCAGCCTGGCATTCGAATTTTTACGTTTTTTTTACGCCTATCCGGGCATCTCTTTACCCCGAATTTATGGGAAATGGGATTAAGATGACAGTGTGATCGAGCGAAAGGCGGGGAAGCGGACGTGAACGAACGGGATGCCGATACGAATCCGCCGCCGACGATGATCGTTGCCGCCTCCTTGACGAAAGCCGGCACGCAGTTCATCAAGCAGCTGCTTGCGAGGGGCGTACCCTTCGCGGCCGTGACGAACAGCATCGCCGAGCGGCAGCAATTGTCCAAGCTTGGCGTCCGAACGATCCTGCTCGTCAATACGATCGATTCGGACATATGGGCCGCGCCGGGATTTCCCGTGGGGCAGTCGTTTCTGTTTGAGAGCAGTCTGTCGCTGTGCTGCCGATACGTGCGCATGGTTCGTGCATGGAGCGGACATCCGGTGTCTGTGATCACAAGCCGGACGAACGGCAGGCTCATCTACAAGAGTCTCGGCGCCGACCGGATCGTGCATGCCGCATCCGGAAGCTTCGCGTTCCTGACGGGAGCAGAGTAATAATGTTCCGATTGGGAAATCCTAACAAACGCAGAATGGCAAAAAAGGAGATGCGCGTATGGTGAACGATTTTACGATGATCGTCTTGGCGGCGGTCATGTTCGCGTTGTTTTGGGGGTTCAGGAAATTTTGCGAGAAAGCGTGAACGCGGAAGGCACAAAAAAGGTTTAGGAGGAATCGCCATGATCGCAATGGGCATCATTGCCATCGCACTGTTGGTTTATCTCGGTTTCGTCTTGGTGAAGCCGGAGAAGTTTTAACCGGGACGGCTGCTTCGATAATGAGGAGGATATTTGGATATGGGTATGGGATTCTTGCAAGTCGCCGTTACGCTGGCGATCGTCATGCTGCTGGTCAAACCGGTAGGCACCTATCTCGTCAACGTATTTTCGCAGGAAAAAACAAAGCTTGACCGCGTATTCGGCCCGGTCGAGCGATTGATCTACCGGATCATGGGCGTTCGCGAAGGGGAGTCCATGGGGTGGCGCGGCTACTTGGGCGCGGTGCTGCTGTCCAATTTCATCATGCTGATCTTATGTTATCTAGTGCTGCGGCTGCAAGGCCACCTGCCGATGAACCCGGACGGAATCGGCAGCATGCCGGCGGGCCAGGCGTTCAATACGGCCGTATCGTTCATAACGAATACGAACTGGCAGTCCTATAGCGGCGAGAACGGCTTGTCGTATCTCTCCCAGCTGCTCGCCATTACGTTTCCGATGTTTACGTCGGCGGCTACGGGATTCGCGGTCGCGATCGCCTTCATTCGCGGTTTGGCCGGCCGCAAGGACGAGCTCGGCAACTTCTATGTCGACGTCACCCGGTCCATTACTCGGATTTTCTTGCCGTTAAGCTTTCTTGTCGCGTTGTTCCTGGTGTTCCAAGGCGTGCCGCAGACGGTGCTCGGCGCCGTTCATGCCTCCACGCTGGACGGGGGAGAACAGACGATTACGCGGGGCCTCATCGCTTCGCTCGAGTCCATTAAGCATCTCGGCACGAACGGCGGCGGCTGGATGGGAACCAACGCGGCGCATCCGTTCGAGAATCCGACGGCGCTCGCGAACCTGATTCATATCCTATGCATGATGCTGCTGCCTACCGCGCTGATCTATGCATTCGGTCTGATGATCAAGAACAAAAAGCAGGGCTGGGTGCTGTTCGGCGCCATGAGCGTGATTTTCCTGGCCATGCTGGCGACGGTGTTCGTGTCCGAATACCGCGGCGTCGGCGCAGTGGATGCCATGGGCGTTCACGGCAACATGGAGGGCAAGGAAGTACGCTTCGGCATCTCGGAATCGGCCTTGTTCACCACCGTGACGACGGCGGCCACGACCGGCAGCGTCAACAACATGCACGAATCGCTCACGCCGCTCGGCGGATTCACGGCGCTGGCCGAGATGATGCTGAACAACGTGTTCGGCGGCAAAGGCGTCGGGCTGCTCAATGGTCTGCTGTATCTGATTCTAGCCATCTTCATCTGCGGCCTGATGGTCGGGCGGACGCCTGAATTCCTGGGCAAGAAGATCGAAGGCAAGGAAGTGAAGCTCGCTTCCATCGCCCTGCTGATCCACCCGCTTATCATCCTGGCGCCGACGGCCATCGCGTTCCTCAGTCCGAATGCGCAGTCGTCGATTGCCAACGGCGGCATGCACGGCCTGTCCGAAGTCCTGTACGCCTTCGCGTCAGGCGCGGCCAATAACGGCTCGGCCTTCGGCGGCCTGAGCGCGAACACGGACTTCTATAATATCGGCATCGGCGTCGTCATGCTGCTCGGCCGGTACGTATCGATTATCGCGATGATCGCGATCGCGGGCTCGCTGGCCGTCAAACGCGTCGTGCCGGTCACGACGGGCACGCTGCGGACGAACACGCCGCTGTTCTCGGGCATCCTGCTCGTCATCATCCTCGTCATCGGGGCGCTGACGTTCTTCCCGTCGCTCGCGCTCGGACCGATCGCGGAGCATCTGGCCATGCCGAAATGATGTCCGGACATGTCTGAAGTTTTGGCGATGTGAACGTGGAGCAGTGACCGGAGAGTCGGTGTGGAGTCGGAAAAGCGTCAGCGTTCGCCTTTGTAGTCTAATTTCAACCTCTACTCACTTAAATAATCAATGAAAATAGAACTACAACAGCGATTGGAGACCCAGACCGACCGCAGGTCACTGTGCCTTTGACTCACCAAGTTTTAAGGGAGGATCCAAGATGGCAAGCAAAAAAACCTATTCAAAGGATATCGTCTTTCAAGCAGTCGTCGACGCGTTCAAGAAGTTGAACCCCGCGGTCATGATCAAGAACCCGGTCATGTTCATCGTGGAAGTCGGCACGCTGATTACGCTGCTGCTCTCGATCAAGCCGGATCTCTTCGCCGCTTCCGGCGAGGGCCGGGGCTATAATATCGCCGTGTTCTTGATCCTGCTCTTCACCGTCCTGTTCGCCAACTTCGCGGAGGCGCTGGCCGAAGGGCGGGGCAAGGCGCAGGCGGACACGCTGCGCAAGACCAAATCGGAGACGACGGCGAAGCTGGTCCAGAAGGACGGCTCGCTGAAGCAGGTGTCCTCCACGCAGCTGCGCAAAGGAGACGTCGTCCGCGTCGATATCGGAGAGATCATCCCGACCGACGGCGAGATCATCGAAGGACTCGCGTCCATCGACGAATCGGCGATCACGGGCGAATCCGCGCCGGTGATCAAGGAAGCCGGCGGCGATTTCTCGTCTGTCACCGGCGGTACGCGGGTAGCCTCGGACTTTATCATCGTCAAAGTCATGACGGAACCCGGCGAGTCGTTCCTGGACCGGATGATCGCGCTCGTCGAAGGGGCCAAGCGGCAGAAGACGCCGAACGAGATCGCCTTGACGACGCTGCTCGCCGTGCTGACCATGATTTTCTTGATCGTAATCGTAACGATGGTGCCGATGGCGGATTACTTGAACGTGAAGCTGGATATCGCGACGCTGATCGCCCTGCTGGTCTGCTTGATTCCCACCACGATCGGCGGGCTGCTGTCCGCGATCGGCATCGCCGGCATGGACCGCGTCACGCAGTTCAACGTGCTGGCCATGTCGGGCAAGGCGGTCGAAGCCGCCGGCGATATCGATACGCTGATCCTCGACAAAACGGGGACGATTACGTACGGCAACCGAATGGCATCCGAATTCACGCCCGTCAGCGGCGTGACGGCCCAAGAAGTGACGGAAGCGGCGCTTCGCGCTTCCCTGAAGGACGAAACGCCGGAAGGGCGTTCCATCGTGGAGCTGGCGCTCAAGATGGGCGCGGTGCCGGGGAATCCGCTCGACGAGGCCGCCGAGCCGGTCGAATTCACGGCCGAGACGCGCATGTCGGGTCTCGACCTCGCGAATGGCACGAAGATCCGCAAAGGCGCCGTCGACGCCATGAAGAAACATATCGCGGCGCAGGGCGGCAGCGTGCCGGCCGGATTGGACGACATCTCGAACCGGATCGCGAAGGCAGGCGGCACGCCGCTGGCGGTTGCGATCGGCGACCGGATTTACGGGGTCATCTATTTGAAGGATACCGTCAAGCCGGGACTGAAGGAAAGGTTCGCGGAGATGCGGGGCATGGGCATCAAGACGATCATGTGCACGGGCGACAATCCCCTGACGGCCGCGACGATCGCGCTGGAAGTCGGCGTGGACGATTTTATCGCGGAAGCGAAGCCGGAGGACAAGATCGCCGCCATTCGCAGGGAGCAGCAGGAAGGCAAGCTTGTCGCGATGACGGGCGACGGCACGAACGACGCGCCGGCGCTGGCGCAGGCCGACGTCGGCCTCGCGATGAACTCCGGCACGATGGCGGCGAAGGAAGCCGCCAACATGATCGATCTCGATTCCGATCCGACGAAGCTGCTATCCGTCGTATCCATCGGCAAGCAGCTGCTCATTACCCGCGGCGCGCTGACGACGTTCTCCATCTCCAACGACATCGCCAAATATTTCGCCATCATTCCGGCGATGTTCATTCTCGCGATGCCGCAGCTGCAGTCGCTCAACATCATGGACCTGGCTTCGCCGAAGTCGGCCATTCTATCGGCGCTTATCTTCAATGCGATCGTCATCCCGCTGCTCATCCCGATCGCGATGAAAGGCGTCAAATACCGTGCGATGAGCGCGGATCGGCTGCTGGCGCGCAACGTGCTGCTCTATGGCATCGGCGGGGTCATCGTGCCGTTTATCGGAATCAAGATCATCGATCTCGTGCTGCACGGCCTGAACCTGGCCTAGAAACGAAAGCAAAGGAGTCCTCACTGTATGAAATCGATGTTTATCGCGCTCCGCTTTTCCATCGTGCTAATGTTGATATGCGGACTGGTATACCCGCTCGTGACGACAGGCTTCGCGCAGGTGCTGTTTCCGAAGCAGGCGGACGGAAGCCTGATGACGGCGGCCGACGGTACGGTTACCGGATCGAAGCTGATCGCCCAGAACGTCGAGTCTTCGATGCTGTTCCATCCCCGGGCATCGAACGCGAAGTATGACCCGACTGCCTCGGCCGGCTCTAACCGCGCGGTGGCCACGACGGATTACGTCAAGGAAATCGGCGATAAGGTCGCCGCCGTGAAGGCCGACAATCCCGGCCTGGCGAAGATCCCGGCCGATCTCGTGACCGTCTCCGGATCGGGCTTCGACCCGGACCTGTCGCCGGAAGCGGCGAAAGCGCAGGTCGCGCGGATCAGCAAGGCGACCGGCATGAGCGCGGACGCGCTGAACAAGCTGATCGACGACGCGGAGCAAGGGCGCCAATTGAGCATTTTCGGCGAACCGCGGGTGAATGTCAATGCCTTGAACGAGGCGCTGTTGAAGCAAATCAAACCATAAATACGCAGCCGCTCCCACGAATACGGGGGTGGCTTTGTCTGTATCATGCGCGGGCGACGGCGAAGGGGGGGAATGGGCGTGGAGGGCTTCAGAAGGAAGACGCCGGAGGAAATACTGCAGTCGATCTCCAAGCTCCACAGGGGAAGGCTCAAGATCTACGTCGGACCGGTCAGCGGTTCGGGGAAAACGTACCATATGCTGAGGGAAGGCCAACTGCTTCTGCAGCAGGGCGTCGACGTCGTCATCTGCGCCGTATCGACGAAGCAGCGACCGGAGACGCTGGAACAGATCGGAGGCTTGGAGCGGGTGCCGAGCATCCACTGGTACCGGGACGGCGTCGAAAATAAGGATTTGAACGTGGACGCGCTGCTGGAACGCAACCCCGAAGTCGTGCTCGCGGATGGACTGGCGCACCGGAACCGGCCGGACGCTCCCCGCGCCACGCGGCTGGAGGATATTCAATTGCTTCTGAGCCGTGGCATCAGCGTGATCATCACGGTGAACGTCTATGAACTGGAGGGCTATACGGAGCTCGCCCAGAAAATGACGGGCATCGTGGCGCAGTGCACGGTCCCTGCCGATACGCTGGAGCTGGCCGACGAAGTGCGGCTGATCGACGTTACCCCGGAGACGATTTTGAATCGCCTCTCGGAAGGCCAGCTGCTGGGCAGCAAGGATGCGGCGGTCTTCAAGCGCGGCAATCTGGGCGTGCTTCGCGAGCTGGCGCTTCGGCTTGTGGCCGAGGGCGTCGGCGAATCGCTGCGCGCGTACCGCGAGGAGCAGGGACTGATCGGCCCGACCGGTACGGGCGATCGGATCCTCGTGTCGGCGCAGTACCATTGGAACGGATCGATCTACGTCCGGCGCGGCCAGCAGATCGCCAAACGGCTAAACTGCGAGCTGATGGTCGTGACCTTTCATGACGGAAAGAAGCCGCTCTCCAAAGAAGCGGCGGTCTTTCGCAGAAACATGATCAAGCTGGTGGAAAAGGTAGGCGGCAGTTTCGAGGAGCTGCCCTACTGCAATCGCAGGCATATTCCGAAGACGATCGCGGATTACGCGGCTCGGCATGGGGTGACGCGCGTCGTCATGGGGCATACGAAGCATACACGCTGGCAGGAAATCTGGCAGGGCTCCGTCATTGACCGGCTGCTGAAGCGGGCGAAGCATTTGGACGTGTTTCTCATCGCGGACCGGTCGGAGCGCGAGGGCGAACGGGTGCTTCCGGCCAAGTTCGCCTCTGCCGGGGACCGGCAGCGGTACCGCAGGCTGAACGAGCAGGAAGTGACCGAGCGGATCGGCGAGATCCGGCGGGGAACGTTCAAGGTGTATATCGGAGCGGCGCCCGGCGTCGGCAAGACGTACATGATGCTGCGGGACGGCAACGATTTGCTGCGCAAAGGGATCGACGTGCGGATCGGCCTGCTGGAAACGCACGGCAGGCGGGAGACGATCGCCCAAATCGGCGGGCTGCCGCTCATTCCGCGCGAGCGGATCCAATACCAGGGCGTCACGCTGGAGGAGATGGACGCGGAGGCGATCATTCGGAGCTGTCCGGAAGTGGTGCTGGTCGACGAGCTGGCCCATACGAACGTGCCCGGCAGCCGCAGCAAGAAGAGGTACGAGGACGTCCTGACCATTCTGGACGCCGGCATCTCGGTCATCACGACGGTCAACGTGCAGCATTTGGAGAGCCTGAACGACGCCGTGGAGCAGATCACGGGGATCCGCGTCCGCGAGACGGTGCCGGACAGTATCCTGCAGCTGGCGGATGAAGTACAATTAATTGACGTCGCCCCCGAAGCGCTGCAGAATCGCATGCGGGAGGGCAACATCTACGCCATGGATAAAGTCGATCAGGCGCTGTCGAACTTTTTCAAGACGGGCAATCTGATCGCGCTGCGCGAGCTGGCGCTGCGGGAGATCGCGGACGACGTGGACGAGAGGCTGGAGTCGTTGGAACGGAAGAGTTCCTTGCGCGGGCCTTGGCGGAGACGGGAATCGATCTTCATCTGCGTCAACGACACGCCGCATGCCCAGCGTCTCGTCCGGCGGGGATTTCGGACGGCGTACCGGCTTAAGGCGCCGTGGTGCGTCAATTACGTGCAGGTCGGCGGACGGAGCGGCGAAGCTCCGCCTGCAAGCCTGGAGGCGCTGGAGCGGCTGACCGTCAGGCTCGGCGGCAAGTTCGTGGTCCATGGCGCCGAATCGCGCAAGGAAATCGCGAATGTCTTGTCGTCCGCGGCGGATGCGGCGGAGGCGACGCAGCTCGTCATCGGGCAGTCGAAAGTTTCCTGGTGGGACGCGTTCCTGCACGGGGCGGTCGTGAAGAAGCTGATCGCGATGTCCAGGCAGCGCGATATCTTGATCGTCGCGGACGATTATGGGAAAGAAGGCGATGAGCGTAGCGGCAATTGAACGGAACGGCAAATTCATGCTGAAGTCTTACGGGTGGATCACGGTCGGCACCGCGGCTTTGACCGCCGTGCTGCATGCGTTCGGTTTCGCGTTCGATCCGGTGAACATTGCACTCTTATATTTGTTTCCGGTGTTATTCAGCGCCGTGTACTGGGGGCTCGCCCCCGCGATCTATGCAGCGGCCGCCGGCGTGCTGGCCTTCGATTATTTCTTCGTGCCGCCGTTCCTCAGCTTCAGCGTCGAGGATCTGCGGTATTTGCTTTCTTTCGGCGTCTATCTCGCGGTCGCCGCGCTGACGGCTTCGCTCGCTGCCCGGCTGAGGCGCCAGGCGCAGCTGGCCAAGGAACGGGAGGCGCATACGGCGGCGCTGTATACGCTGAGCCGGCAGATGACGGCCATCAACGATATCCGGGTGCTGCTCGAGAATATCGCGCTGCGGGTGTCCGCGACCGTACAGGCCCAGATCGTGATCTATTTGCCCGGCGAACGGGCGGAGCTGGAGCGTGCCGCATGGTCGCCCGGGGATAACGGCTTCGGCGAGGCCGAATCCACGATGGCGATCGCCAAGTGGGTGTTCGAGCACGGCCGGATGGCCGGCAAGGATACGGGGACGCTGGGCGAGTTTCCGGGCTTGTTCGTCCCCTTGCGGACCGAGGAGCGAACGTACGGCGTCATGACCGTCCGTCTGGAAGGAGAAGGGCTGGCGACGGACGACCGCAATCTGCTGGAGGCGTTCGGCGGCCTTGCGGCGTCGGCGATCGCCCGCGTCAAGCTGAGCGAGGAAGCGAAGCTGGCCCACTTGACGGCGGAATCCGAACGCATCCGGACGGCCTTGCTCGACTCGGTATCGCATGAGCTGCGGACGCCGCTTGCGACGATCATCGGTTCGGCTACGGGACTCATTGACGGCGACGGCGTGTTCTCCGCGGAAGACCGTCAGGAGCTGCTGGCGACGATCCGGGACGGCGCGCTGCGGATGAACCTGCTCGTCACGAACCTGCTCGGCATGGTCAAGCTGGAGAGCGGCATGCTGGCTTTGCGCCGCGAATGGTGCGATGCCGAAGATATCATCGGCGTCGTGCTGTCGCAGGTGAAGGGCTTCCAGCAACGCCGCCGCATGACGGTGAAGATGCAGGATCCGGCACCGTATTTTCCGGGCGACGAGGTGCTGCTGGAGCAGGTGCTCGTCAATATCGTCAGCAACGCGATCAAATATTCGCCGGACGGCGAGGAGATCGTCATCTCCGCCCGGACGAGCGGTTCATGGGTTCGGATAGCGGTCGCGGACAACGGCATCGGCATCAACGAGACGGACCGCGAGCGGATGTTCGATAAGTTTTACCGCGGACCGGGCGCGGGCGGCACGACCGGCACGGGGCTCGGACTCGCGATTTGCAAAGGGATCGTGGAAGCCCACGGCGGCACCATCACGGCGTCTCCGCGCGCGGAGAAAGGCACGGTCGTGACGATCGCGCTGCCCGCGGGCGAGCCGGAAATGCCGCAGGGGTGGAAGCAACGGGAGGAGGAGCGGGATGACAACGGATAACGGCGCGCGCATTCTCGTCGTGGACGACGAGCCGCAAATCATCAAGCTGCTCAAAGTTACGCTGAAGGCGCATCGATTCGACGTGCTGGAGGCGGCGACTGGAGAGCAGGGCATCTATCAAGCCAGCATCAGCCATCCGGATTTGATCGTGCTGGACCTGGGTCTGCCGGATATGTCGGGGATGGACGTGCTGAAGCGGATCCGGGAGTGGTCCCGGGTTCCCGTCATCGTACTGACGGCGAAAGAACGGGAAGCGGACAAGATCGAAGCGCTCGACGGCGGCGCGGACGATTACGTGACCAAGCCGTTCGGCATGGGCGAGCTGGTCGCCCGGATCCGCGTCGCGCTCCGCCATGCGGGCAATGTTCAGCAGGAGCCGGTACTGCGCTTCGGCGGGCTCGTCATCGATCTGGCGCAGCGGTTCGTGGAGCTGAACGGCAGCCGGGTTAAGCTCACGCCGACGGAGTACGAGCTGCTCAAGATTCTGGCCTCCAACGCGGGCAAGGTCATCACGCAGCGGCAGCTCCTGCAGCAGGTGTGGGGTGGGCACCATCACGAGTCCGACAGCCATTACCTCCGCATCTACATCGGCCATCTGCGCAAGAAGCTGGAGGAAGATCCGACGCGGCCGAAGCTGATCGAGACGGAGCCGGGCATCGGCTACCGGTTCCTGCTGCAGGAGCAGGCGGAGTAGCGATGCGGTGATGGCTGCGCATCTCCATGAGCGAGCGGCCGAGGCCGTTAGCTTGAACGGCCGCCGTGTGCTTTCCGTAAACGGCTGCTTTTGTCAGCTTTCGCCGAGGCGCAGGTCTGCTTCTCGGCGCGAATAAACGGCCAGAAGGCAGCCTGCTCAGGCTGCCTTCTGCCGTTCGCGTCTGCCTGCGGCGGCGTTAAGCGTCGGCGGAGGCATTCGCGTCTGCGTTCGCCACTGCCCTATGCCGTTGTGGTCTGCCGGCGCTGTCGAGCCGGCAGCTCTTGATCCATCCGCATAACGTCAATTGACGTAACGGCGATAACGTTTCGTCTTGCGCACCATCTTGCACTGCGACATGTAACGCCGCATGCTTTTTTTCTGCGTGTGGCTCTTGCTGCTTTTGTTGCGGACGCAGACGTAATGCTTCCTGGACAACGAGTAGATCCGAATGTTTCGGCGATGGCAGCGCCCGAGCCAGCCGGCATCGGTGCCGACCTGCTTGAATTCGGGAAACTTGACCCGCTTCCAGACCGATCTGCGGAAGACGAGCGTACCGCCTTTGACGCTGCGCGTATAGCTCCTTTCGCCTCCGGGACGGTACAGCATCAGCGCCCGTTTCGCTTTGAAGTAGACGTAGGACGTGTGCTTGCCGACGATGCCCGCTTTGCCTCTTTTGATCGCGCGGGCGGCTTCGCGGAGGAATTTGGGCCCGTAGTAGTCGTCGTCGTCGAACTTGGCGACGAGTCCTTTGTTCGCGCGTTTAATGGCGTAGTTCAAGCATTTGCCGAGCTTGTATTTCTGGGAGAGCTTGAACACGCGGACCTCGTTCTTCTTATAACGTCTCGCCCGTTTCCGGTAGCGCTTGAGCTTCAGCTTGTCGTTGTTCAGGACGATGATCATTTTCTTGTCCTTCCACAGCTGCCGGTCGTAGTTATCGAACACGTTATCGATGCATTTTCGGCGGATCGTGCAGGCGATTACGGTAATCATGGCTGGTCATCTCCGTTTGCCGTAAGTTCAAGCTTCGCTTTCATAGGCATTCCATGTAGGATATGAGCGGACGACCGCGCAAGGCACGGCGTATTCATCATTTTCGCGCCGCGGCGGACGATGCGGGCTGCCCCTTATTCGTTCGGAGAACGATCCATTCTCCGATTCGTCACCGCTGGAAGAAGAAAAGGCATGGACGATTGCCGTGCCGATCGGATACGCTAGGAATGCGGGAGGTAGATGCAGACATGTACAAAGCAATTATCGTCGACGACGAGGCCGTCGTGCGCGTCGGCCTGAAGAATACGATCGACTGGGCCGGGCACGGATTCGAGCTGACCGGCGATTACGCCAACGGGCGCGACGCCTGGGAGGCCATCGAGCAGGACAAGCCCGACTTGGTCATCTCCGACATCAGCATGCCCTTCATGGACGGCTTGGAACTGGCCGGGCTGATCGGCGGGAGCTATCCGTATATCAAAGTCATCATCCTCACCGGATACGACGAGTTCGAATATGCGCAGCAGGCGCTCCGCCTGAAGGTATCGGACTTCGTATTGAAACCGATTACCGCCCGGGAAATCCGGCAGCTGCTGGACAAGGTCCGGGCCGAGATGGACGAGGAGCGCCAGCGCCGCGAGGACCTGAGCCGGCTGCAGAGCCAGCTGAAGCAGAGCCTGCCTATCTTGAGGGAGCGGTTCCTGGAGCGGCTCGTCGCCGTCGGCCTCGGCACCGCGGAGATCGGGGACCGCTTCGCGTATTTCAACCTGCCGCCGCTAAGTTCCGGCTCCGTCGCCATTGTGGCCGACATCGACGACTTCGGCGACCGCGAGCTGCTCTCGTACGAGCATGACGCCGAATTTCTGCGGTTCGCCGCCTTCGATATTTTCGAGGAAATCGCGGAGCGGGTAGACGCGCTCGTCTTCCGCACCCGCGAGGAGCGAATGGTCGCGATTCTGACCGGCGCCGGCGACGAAAACGACCTGTACGACACCGCTTTCCGTTATGCCGAGGAAGTGCGCCATCATATCGAGAAGTTTCTCAGCTTCACCGTCACGATCGGCGTCGGCCGGATCGTATCGTCTCCCGAGATGCTGCCCGCTTCTTACAAAGGCGCGCTGTCCGCGCTGGACTACCGGTTTCTGCATGGGAAGAACCGGGTACTCAGCATTCTCGACCTGGAGGGACAGCCCGAAGCCGCGCCGATGCCGAGCCTGTCGTGGGACCGCAAGCTCGTCTCCACGGTCAAGACGGGCTCCATCCGCGAGGCGCAGGATTTGATCGAGCACGGCATCGCGGCGCTCAAGCAGTCGCGCGTGCCGATCGAAACCTGCTTCCTGCAGATGCAGAAGGTCGTCTTGTCGCTCATGAACGCGATTCAAGAGGTCGTGCCGCATGACCGCGAAGCGTCGATCGACAGCCAGATGATGCTGATGGAAGTGTACCGCTTCAAGACGCTCGGAGAGATCGAAGACTGGCTGAAGCAAGTCGTAAGCGCAGTCATGACGGAGATCGCCGACAATCGGAACCATCTTACGAATACGCAGATTCACCGGGCCATCGAATATATCGAGACCAACTATGCCAACCATACGATGTCGCTGCAGGATTTGTGCCGCCACGTGCATATGAGCACAAGCTACTTCAGCCTCGTGTTCAAGCAGCATACCAGCGAGACGTTCGTCGAGTACTTAACGGGCGTCCGTATCGCCAAGGCGAAGGAATTGCTTCAGTCGACGAGTATGAAATTCTACGAAATCGCCGAGCAGGTCGGCTACGCCGATCCGAATTATTTCAGCATCCTCTTCAAGAAACGCGCCGGCATGACGCCGAAAGACTATCGTGACAGACTTGCAAAGGAGAGCGGAATCTGACATGCCGAGAGAACGTCCGCTTCGACTGCCGCTGTTTCCGCTCAAGAGCATCCGGCTCAGCATTTCGTTCGCTTTCTCCTGCGTCATCCTGGCGGCGATCGTGTCGATCAGCCTCATCAGCTACGGGCTGTCCGTCGGAGCGGTCGAGAAGAACTCGCAGGGCTACATCGAGGAAATCATCAAGCAGGTCAACACGAATATCCAGTCGTACGTCGACAATATGGAGAATATCTCCCTGCTCGCCATGACGAGCAAGGATGTCAAATATTATATCTCGGACAACAGCTTCATCAGCGCGGAGGAGCGCCGGCCTTACGAGAAGCGCATCTCCGACTTGTTCCAGGCCATCCTCTATACCCGGCAGGACATCGCGAACATCATGGTGTTCGGGTACAACGGCCGGTTCGTGTCGGACCGGCGCATCACCGACCTGAATCCGAACGCGGCGCTGACGGAGCAGGCGTGGTACAAGGATGCGAAAGCCGCCGGCGGCAGATCCGTCATCTCCGCGCCGCATGTGCAGAACATCATTCAGAACGAATACCGCTGGGTCGTGTCGTTAAGCCGGGAGCTTAAGAGCACCGACGGCATTACGGCCGAGGGCGTGTTTCTCGTCGATTTGAACCTGAGCGTCATCAACGACTTGGCAAGCGATATTAATCTCGGCAGGCGCGGCTACGTCTTCATCGTCGACCGGAAGGGCAATATCGTCTATCATCCGCAGCAGCAGCTGATCAACAGCAATCTGCGGACGGAGCTGATTCCGGAGGTGACCGCGGCGAAGAGCGGTTCGTCCTTCATTGCCGACGACAATGACGGGAAGCGTATCTACTCGATCCAGGATACGAACTTCGGCTGGAAAATCGTCGGCGTTGCCTACACGGACGATCTGATCGCAAGCAAGGGCGCGCTTCGCAATTCCATCCTGCTGTATGCGCTGTGCGGACTGGCGATATCGCTGCTGATCTCGTTCTGGCTGTCGCATCGGTTATCGCGGCCGATCCGGGATTTGCAGGCGGACATGAAGCTCGTCGAGCGGGGGAACTTCGGCATCCAGACGGAAATCCGGCAGATGAATGAAATCGGCCAGCTCGGCCGCAGCTTCAACATGATGGTCGGCCGCATCAAGACGCTCATGGACGAGATCATCCTCAATCAGGAGAGCAAGCGAAAGAGCGAGCTGCAGCTGCTGCAGGCGCAGATCAATCCGCATTTTCTGTACAATACGCTCGACTCCATCGTATGGATGGCCGAGCAGAAGCAGCACGAGGAGGTCGTCCTCATGACGTCCGCGCTGGCGAAGCTGTTCCGGGCAAGCATCACGAAGGACCAGGAGATCGTGCCGATCCGCGTGGAGGCGGAGCATATCACGAATTACCTGCTCATTCAGAAAATGCGCTACGACAGTCAGCTGGATTACGACATCGACATCGCGGACGAGATCTTGAGCCGCAAGACGCTCAAGCTGCTGCTTCAGCCATTCGTGGAGAACGCCATCTACCACGGCATCCGGGGAAGCGCGGACAAAGGGCTGATCACGATCCGCGGCATGCGCCAGGGCGACAACATCGTCTTCGAAGTCGAAGACAATGGGCAGGGCATGGCGCCGGAACAGGTGCAGCGCCTGCTGCTTCCCGACGACGGGGACAGCCGCAAGGGGATCGGCATTCGCAACGTCAACGAACGGATCAAGCTTTATTTCGGTCATGAATACGGCGTTCAGATCCGCAGCGAGCTCGAAGCCGGCACCTGCGTGACGATCACGATTCCGACACTTTAACCTACTTCAAGCAAAGGAAGAACGCCTCATGCGCAAGCAACGCCTTACGATTCTGATCGTTATCGTACTCGTGACGGCTGCCGTTTACGCGGTCTTTTTCTCCAAGCTGTTCCTCGGACCTGACCGCGGCGGCAAGACGGTGACCGTCGTGCTGAGGTCGCTGAACGTCCGTTCCGACTATTGGCAGACGATGATATCGGGCGCGCAGACCGCGGCGAAGGAGCTCGGCATCGAGCTCGATCTGCAGGGGCCGCTGCAGGAATCGGATACGGACGGGCAGGTCCAAGCCCTGAAGGACGCGATTGCGCGCAAGCCGGATGCGCTCGCGGTCGCGCCGGCGGATGATCCGCGGATACCCGAGCTGCTTGAAGACGCGCGCAAAGCCGGCATATCGCTCGTCGTCATGGATACGCCGGTGACCCTGTCCGACCCGCCTGTCTATGTCGCGAACGATCATCAGTTGGCAGGACGGCTTGCCGGCGATGCCGCCGCCCGATCGGTGCATGGCAGTCCGGCCGTTGCGGTGTTCAGCGATTCGCCGGAATCTTCGATCTCGCTCAAACGGCTGGACGGTATCCGCGCGGCGATGAAAGAGCATGGCGGCCGCGTAACCGGCACGTACTACAACGGGGATTCCGAGCAATTGGCGTATGAATTCGCCGTTACGCTGCTGCGCTCGGAGCCGCAGTTCAATGCCTTCATTACGCTGAACGAAAGCGCCACGCTCGGCGTTGCCAAGGCGCTTCAGGAAGTGAAGGGCACGAGCCGGTACAAGCTGATCGGTTTCGACAGCTCCATTTACGAGATCCAGCTGCTCGAAGAGGGAGCCGTGAGCGCCCTTCTCGTGCAGAAACCGTTTAACGTCGGTTATTTGGGCGTCAAGACGGCGATCGGAATGATCGATGGCCGCAGAACGGACAAGCGGACGCTCATCGGCTCGACCGTCGTGACCCGGGATAATATGAACGACCCGGATATCCAGCGTTTGATGTTCCCGTTTCCCGTCATCCAATAGCGTGCGGTTGCCCTTGTCCGATTCGCCCGAAAGGAAGTGTCAACGCCAATGCTCCAAACCTCCGCCAAACTGCCTATCTTCGCTGCCGCGGCGCTGCTCGCGCTTCCCGTGCTGCTCGCCTCCTGCAGCGGCGAAGACGGCGGACAAGCCCCGCCTCCTCCGGAGAAGCGGTCGCTCATTCGTTTCGTGGCATCCGAATACAGCACGGAGACGAAGCCTATTCTCGAGAAGCTGGTCAAGGAGTTCGAGCTCAAGAATCCGCTCATCGATATCGAGCTGCAGGTTGCGAATTGGGATATTCTGGACGGTATCTACACGACCATGATCAGCCAAAATCAACCGCCGGACCTGCTGAACACGAACGTCTACGCCCACTTTGCTGCGGACGGGCTGCTGAACGACTTTAACGATATCCTGTCGCCCGAGCTGCGG
This sequence comes from Paenibacillus sacheonensis, assembly GCF_009909195.1. Classification (GTDB taxonomy): domain Bacteria; phylum Bacillota; class Bacilli; order Paenibacillales; family Paenibacillaceae; genus Paenibacillus_Z; species Paenibacillus_Z sacheonensis. The sequence goes on along the minus strand of NZ_JAAAMU010000019.1, from coordinate 23,266 downwards.
AACAAGCTGTACCCGAATTTGATGAGCATGGACCAGATCGAGGGTCATCAGTATGCGATTCCGTACGTCGCCACGATTCGCAATCTGTATTATAACCGGGATCTGTTCGACCGGGCAGGCATTCGGGAGACGCCGGCCACCTGGTCGGAGCTGAAGGCCGATGCGGTCAAGATCAAGAAGAGCGGCGGCGAATACGGCTTCGGCGTCGATCTGACGGACAACGAGACGCAGGCGTATTTGTCCTACTTCTTCTTCGGAGCGGGCGGCGGCTGGATCAAGAACGGGAAGTGGACGATCAATTCGCCCGAGAACGTGGAAGGCTTGACGTATATGAAGACGCTCTTCGACGCGGGTCTTACCGACCCCGAACCGACGATCACGACGCGGGACGAGAAGCAGCGCATCCTCGGCGACGGCAAGCTCGGCATGATGATATCGGGCAACTACTTCACCTCCGTCGTCCCGAAGGAGTTTCCGAATCTGAAATGGGGCGTCGGCGAGATTCCGGTCAAGGACGGTACCGCGCCGATCTCGTTCGGCGTCCATGACGTGCTCGTCTCCTTTAAGACCGATCATACGGACAAGGTGGCGCTGTCGAAGTTTTTGGATTTCTTGTATGACAATCCGTCTTATATGGAGATGATCCAGCGCGAGGGTTTCCTCCCGGCCAATGCCGAGGTAGGCGCGGAGCTTGCGGCCGAGGACGACGGCATGAAAGCCAATCTGCTTGCCCTCACGCGGGCGAAGTTCTATCCCGTGCAGGAGCCTGCCTGGCAGGCCGTGATGGACTACGCGCGCAAGCTGGGCGATGCCGTCCTGTTCGACCGATTGACGCCGCAGGCGGCGCTCGACGAGCTGCAGCATTTCGCGGAGACGCGGAGCAAGCAGCAGCGTGCCCAGAAGAAGTGACGAACGGAATAAGCAATGAGTCTAGATTCTTTATATGATCATTTGGCCGGTCCGCAGGCAGCGGGTCGGTTTTTTTTGTGCGCCGAGGTGGAAATTGTGCTGATTAGCAGCAATTCGAGCGATCTGAGAGCAGTTGGGGCGGAAATTGTGCTGATTAGCAGCAATTCGAGCGATCTGAGAGCAGTTGGGGCGGAAATTGTGCAGAATAGCAGCAATTCGAGCGATCTGAGGGCAGTTGGGGCGGAAATTGTGCAGATTAGCAGCAATTCGAGCGATCTGAGGGCAGTGGGGGTGGTAATTGTGCAGATTAGCAGCAATTCAAGCGATCTGAGGGCAGTGGGTGCGGAAATTGTGCAGAATAGCAGCAATTCGAGCGTCTGGGGGCAGTAGGCCCGAAATTGTGCTGTGCAGCACAATTTCACGAGCCCGTATCATCAAAAGGTGCCTGAGTCCCAACTCAGGCTCCCTAGCTCCCCGCCGTGCTCCCCGCCGTGCTCCGCGCCGTGCTCCGCGCCGTGCTCCGTGCCGTGCTCTCCGCCGTGCTCCGCGCCGTGCTCCGCGCCGTGCTCCGCGCCGTGCTCCGCGCCGTGCTCCGCGCCGTGCTCTCCGCCGTGCCCCGAGCCGTGCTCCCCGCCGTGCTCCCCGCCGTGCTCCGCGCCGTGCTCTCCGCCATGCTCCGCGCCATGCTCCGCGCCGTGCTCCCCCGCCATGCTCCGCACCGTGCTCCCCGCTGTTCTCTACCACCGCCCGCCGCCGGCGATCGAACCGCAGGACAACCTCGACTTTTACAAGAAGAAAATACTAAAGAATTCGTGGAAGATATTCGATTCAGCGAAACCTCCGCGCCCACTATGATGAATACAAGCGCTGCGGCACACTTGCACCGGCAACCCGCTGCATGCGGGATTAGCGCCAACACACACATACTAGGAGGGTACGCTTTATGATGAACAAGAAAAAGTACGCTGCGATGAGCGCGGCCGTATTGCTCGCTTCGGTGTCGCTTGCGGGCTGCGGCTCGAGCAACGACAACGCCTCGAATAATGCGTCCACGAACGCGGCGAACAACGGTTCCACGAACGCGACGAACGACGGCGGCACGAATGCGGGCAGCACGAACGCCGGCACGAACGCGGGAACGAACGCAGGCACGACGGATACGCCTAAGCTGACCGGCGACTTCGAAGTGCAATATTTCGTTGGCGGCTACGGGGACAAATGGTGGACGAAGGTCATCGCGGACTTCCAAGCGGCGAACCCCGACCTCCATGTGAAGGCGCTGGGCGGCCCGAAAATCAACGAACAAAACAAACCGCGCTGGATCGGCGGCAACCCGCCCGACTTCGTCTACATCGACGGACCGGAGCTGAACGACCGCCAAATGGTCGAAGACGGCCAGCTCGAAGATCTGACCGACTGGATCAAGGACGCGAAGAACGTGGACGGCGACAAAATTCTCGACATGCTGGCGCAGCAGCCGCAGCAGTTCGACGGCAAGATCTACAACATCCCGCTCGTTCTGAACTCGTGGGGCATTTTCTGGAATAAGGCGCTCTTCAAGGAAAAAGGCTGGCAAGAGCCGCAGGACTTCCAACAATTCCTCGACGTCAGCGACAAAATCAAAGCAGCCGGCACGACGCCATTCATTCATACCGGTAAATACCCGTACTACATCAACGGCGCGTTCCTGTACCCGGCCATCGTCTCCGCCAACAACGGCGACTACACCGTGCTCCAGGACATGGCGGCCAATAAAGTCGAAGCGTTCGAGAGCGAAGCGGTCAAGACGGCGCTCGGCAAGATCGTAACGCTGCGCGACAAGGGCTTCATCGACAAAGCGTCCATCCAAATCAACCATACCGATTCGCAAATGCTCTTCCTGCAAAACAAGGACGCGTTCATCCCGAACGGCTTGTGGCTGCCGAACGAGATGTCCAAGGATATCCCGCAAGGCTTCGACTTCGGCTTCATTCCTTCGATCACGCAGGACGCGGGCCAGAAGATCGTGGCGAACACGTCGACGGCAACCGTCGCGATCGCGAAGAACGCGAAGAACAAGGATGCCGCCCATGCGTTCCTGCAATTCGTCTTCTCCAAAGCGCAAGCTTCCCAATGGGCGGAGCTGAGCGGCGCGCCGTCCAACATCAAGGGCGACATCTCCGCATCCAACGCGCCTAGCTTCGTGAAGGACGCGGCGAAGTACCTGACGGATCCGAACACGATCGTCATCCCGACGATCACGTTCAACGCCGATGTCGACAAAGCGATGCAGGACGCGACCGACGCGCTCACGATCGGCAAGATCGATCCGGCCGGCTGGGTCAAACGCGTTACCGACGTCGTCAAGAAAGTCGCCAAATAAGCAAGCCTCGCTTGCAGCCTTAGATACAGAAGCGCGATGGATGGCCGGGTCAGCCCGGTCGTCCTTCGCGAATTTACCGGAAGGGCGGTCGCGTCATGGAAGCAGGCAGCGCCAAGTGGCAGAGAAATCTTTTCATCGCTTCATTCATCATCCCGACGTTCGCGTTTTTCTGCATCTTCACGATCTACCCGGTCGCGAAAGGCCTCTATTATTCGATGTTCGACTGGTCCGGCATGTCGCAGACCAAATCGTTCATCGGTCTCGACAACTTCAAGGAAATGTTCAAGGATCCCATCGTTTGGCGGGCAATCGGCAACGATTATTTTCTCGTCGTAGGCAAGATCATCGGCATTATGGTCATCGCCACGTTCTTCGCGGTAGCCCTGACCCGGTTTAACTTCAAGATGGCCGGCTTCTTCCGGTCGATCTTCTTCATTCCGAATGTCATTTCCGTCGTCGTCATCGGCGTCTTGTGGAACTTCATATACAACCCGCAGATCGGGTTTCTGAACGCGTTCCTGTCCCTGTTCACCGACGAGAAGGTGACCATCACCTGGCTCGGCTTCACGAATCACACGATTTGGATGCTGCTCCCGCCCGCCATCTGGGCAGGCATCGGTTTCTACATGATCCTGCTGATCGCGGCCATCCAGAATATCCCCGCCTCGTATTACGAAGCGGCCGAGCTGGAAGGGGCGACCCAGTGGCGGCAATTCCGGAGCATCACCGTCCCGCTGATCTGGGAGCAGATGAAGGTATCGATTCTCAATATCATGATGACGACGCTGAACGGCTCGTTCGTGATCGTGTGGATCATGACGGAGGGCGGACCGGACAACAGCACGCAGGTCATGGGTTCGTATTTGTACCAAATGGCATTCCGCCAATATCATTTCGGCTTCGGTGCCGCGATCGGCGTACTGATTCTGATGCTCTCGCTCATTACGACGGTGGTGCTCCAGCGGCTGCTTCGTCATGAAACCGTCGAGCTCAGCTAAGGGGGACTTCAGCATGAATAACGGCATTCGCAATCCGATCGTCAAAATCGTCTTCTACGCCATTCTTATCCTGTGGGGCCTGTCGGTGCTGTATCCGCTCCTGTGGACGCTGCTGGACGCGCTCAAGAACAACGATCAGTTCTTCCGCCATGCGCCGTGGTCGCTTCCGGATTTCCCGCTGCTCTGGTCCAACTTCTCGTACGTATGGAACAAATACAATTTCGACTCGTATTTCATGAATTCGATCATCATTACGACGGGCTCGACCTTGCTCGGCCTGCTGCTTGCGGCGACGACGGCGTACGTGCTTGCGCGTTACAAATTCATGGGCAGCGGCGCGCTCTACCTGCTCTACATCGCGTCGATGATGGTACCGTTCATCCTGGCCCTCATCCCGCTGTTCTTCCTGATGAACTCGTTCCATCTCATCAATACCAAAATCGGCCTGATTCTCGTGTATACGTCCAGCGTGCTGGCGTTCGGCATCTTCGTGCTCGTCGGTTTCTTCAGATCGCTGCCGAAGGAGCTGGAGGAAGCATCGATCATGGACGGCGCGTCGTACTTCGGTACTTTCTTCCGCGTCATGCTGCCGCTCTCGCAGCCAGGTCTGATCACGGTGGCGATCGTCAACGTGCTCAACATCTGGAACGAATACATCGTCGGCACGATTCTCGTCAACGATCCGACCCAGTACACGCTGCCCGTCGAGATCGGCGTCATGCAGGCGGAGATGCAGTACCGCACGGAGTGGGGACCGCTGTTCGCGGCGCTCTTCTTCACGATCGTGCCCGTGCTGCTCGTCTATATTATTTTCCAACGCAAAATCGCCAGCGGCATCACGGCGGGCGCGGTCAAATAATCGGGCTCGACAGTTGCCCCGGGCAGTCGGTGCACTTGCGGCAAGCGGCGCTTCCCCCTACAATGGACGGTAGCGAGAACATAAAGGAGCTTTGCCGCACATGCACAACGACATTACGATTCATCTCTACGAGGACTGGCTGAACACGGTGAAGGAGATTTTCGCGGGCTCGGGTCATCCGCTGCCGGCCGATCTGACGCCGGATCAAGTCGCGCTCGCTTACTTCCTGCAGACGGCGCCGTCGAAGGAGGAAGCGCTGCGCCAGCGCGAGGCCAACGAAGAGCGGCTGAACGATATTCAGCAGAAGCTGCTCGATAACTTCGAGGCCGTCATCCTCCCCGATCTGCGCAGCCGTACCGGTTACGCAGGCGAGTCGTTCGCTTTCAAGTGGGTCTATAATCAAGGCGAACATATCGTCGAGGAGCGTTCCTCGTACCGGATACCGCTGTAAGCGGATCGCATCGCCGCCAAGCAAGACGGACCGCAGAACAAACAGGCACAATCGCCAAGCAAAGGTGGAACCGTCAAGAAGACAGACACAGCAGCAAAGCCCTCCCGGAATAAGAATCCGGGAGGGCTTTCAGATTGTAGAGGCACCCAATTCAAATCATCAAGTTGCTCGGACAGCGAATCAACCCGTTTGAAGGGATCGATGCTGGATGAAAGAAATTCGGCTGACACTGAAAGCCGCCGATCGTTCAACGAGTAGGCATTCCAACGCCTAACGATTGTCAGCGTTGCTATTTCACCAAAAATATGGATGGAAAAATGGTAACGATTGTGATAGACGCTATTTGGCGTATGGAAGCTGATTTAGACGGCAAAATCCCGCAATAAGCCTTCTGGCAACCGTTAGAAATACATAATGCGCATTTTGAGCTGAATAGCGCTCCGTACAATCGTTAGCCTGCGAGGTGTCTGGGTTTATTCCCGCGAGCAGGACTGTAATTGATTGCATCTGCCATCAGCGTCAAATGGATTCCCGAATGTCGATTTTGGGGCAGCATTAAATCCCTCCCGGTACAGGAATCCGGGAGGGATTTTTGCCGTTTGAGCTAATCACTGCACACGCTAATCACTGCACGTGCTAATCACTGCACGCGCTAATCACTGGACGTGCTGATCACTGCACGCACTTAACCACTGCCAGCGCTAATCATTGCGCACCAGAATCAGGCGTTACTTCGACGCTTTCCACGCATCGATCTGCTTCTGCATCTCGGCTATGATTTTATCCGCGCCGGCCGTTTTCATTTTGGCGACGAAGGTGTTGTATTTATCCTCGGAGGATACGCCGAGCTGGATGGCGCGCGAGTATTCGTCGTAGACCGCGGTCGCTTTGGCGATCTCGCCCTTGACCGGCTCCGCGTCGAACGTGAAGCCGAGCAGCTTGGAAGGCAGCGCCTCTTCGTTGACCTTCTTCGTTTGCTCCCAGACGTCGGCCGGCATGCCCTTCTCGACGTTCGCCAGGAAGTTGCTCGCGAACATCCAAGGCACGGACGGATTGTAGCCCTGCTGGTTATCGCCGGGGACCATGAAGCCGTCGGCATCGATTTTGAAATGGTTGTCTTTGATGCCGAAATTAAGCAGGTTGAACAGCTCTTTGTCCGTGTTCAGCAGCTCCAGCAGCATCATCGCGCGCTCCGGATTTTTGGAGTTGCGGTTGATGGCCATCATCGTTGCCGTGATGCCCCCCGTCGTCAAATGGGCCGTGCCGGCCGGTGCTTCCACGTACGGTTCTCCGCCGAGCGCGGCGGCCAGGTTGGCGCCGCCCGGCTTGAAGGCGCCGCCGATGCTGAGGACCCATTTGCCTGCTTTGGCATCGACCCAGTCATCCGTTTTCTTGGAGATGCGCTCCTTGGAGTTCATGTAGCCCTTCGCGTTCCAATCGCGCAGCGTCGCCGCGAACGTCCGGAATTCCTCGGAATCGAACTGGTTCACGACGGTAAGCGTGTCATCGTTGAACCGGACGACGCCGGGCACGTTGATGCCGACGATCGCTTCCATGTTGAAGAAGTCCGGATCGATGCCGATGCTTGGATATCGCTCCGGGTGGTCTGCCTTGACGGCCTGGATGAACGGCTCCAGCAGATTTAACGTATTGTAGGTGATTTTGCCGCCGACGGAATTGATGTCGAATTTGTATTCATCCGCAAGTTTCTGCGTGACGTCGATTGCCGGCGTGCGCGCCGAGATTTGCTGATTGACGAAGCCGTAGATTTGGCCTTTGATCCGCGTGGCATCCCAGAAGGAGGCCGGCATGGAGGCGTAGGACTGCGGCGCGTATTTGTGCAGCAGGTCATCGAGCGGGAGGAAGGCGCCTTTCGCGACGTTTTGCGTGTAGTTATTGATCCAGCCGGCCGTGAACGCGAGGTCGTAAGGCTCGCCCGAAGCGATGACGACCTGCATCTTCTGATCGTAGTCGCCGAACGGGAGCGCCTTGAAGTCGACGGTGGCGTTGATTTTTTCTTTGATGACTTTATTGACCTCGGCGAATACTTTGTCCTGGTCGGGCTGCGGCCAGTTACCCGGGAAGTACCAGGTCAGCTTCACCTCGGGCAGATCGGCGGCATCGCCGGCCGCAGCGCCCGAATCGTTCGTGCCTGCGCCGTTCGCGGCCGCAGCGTCGTTGCCGCCCGCGTTCGTTCCCGTGTTGGCGGGCTTGTCGGCAGCCTTGTTGGTCGAATTGTCGGCGGCGTCTTTATTCCCGGCGTTGTTGTTCGAATTGCCGCATGCCGCGGCAAACAGACCGAATACGAGAAGCAGGATGATACCCGTTAACCCCAGCTTGGTCATGCGGAACGTTCTTGCCATCCATGAAACCTCCCTCGTCATTTGCGTTTCTTTATCCTGAAATGGGGCCGAAGCCGCCATGTCCAAGCATGTGCAAAGCTAACCGGTCATCGCATAGCCGTCCATTGCATAACCGGTCATCGCATAACCGCATCCTGCATAACCAGTGATCGCATAACCGCCTATCGCTTAGCCGAAGCCAAACGCATCGGCCGTCAGCCTTTGATCGCCCCTACGGTCAGTCCGCGGACGAAGTATTTCTGGAAGAACGGAAACACGGCCAGCATCGGTCCCGCAGCCAGGATCGCCATCGCCATGCGGGCGGATTCCGACGGCAGCGTCATGTTCTTCATGCCCGGCGGCATCATGTTCGTGGAGCTGGTCAAGAACGAGATGTTGTTCATCATGCGGTAGAGCATGTATTGCAGGGGAACGAGATGCTCCTCTTCAATATAGAGAAGGCTGAGCCACCAGTCGTTCCAGTACTGCAGCATGGTGAACAGGGCGATCGTGGCCAAGCCGGGCTTGGCGAGCGGCAGGATGATTTGGTAGAAGATCCGAAACTCGTTCGCACCGTCGATCATGCAGGACTCGATGATGTCGTGGGGAATCTTCTGCATGAAGGAGCGCAGCAGCAGGATGAACCACGGCACGGCGAGGTAAGGGAGAATAAGGACCCACAGCGTGTTTTTCAAATGCAGGTAATTGCTGATCAGAATGTAGGAGGGCACGAGGCCGCCGTTGAACAGCATCGTGAAGAAGACGAAGAAGCTGAGTCCGTTCTTGAAGCGGTAGTCCTGCCGGGACAAGGCGTAGGAGATGCCCGCCATGAACAGCACGGACAACAAGGTGCCGATGACGCTGACCAGGATGGAGATCTTGAAGGCGTTCAGCAGCTGGATCGGACGGTAGAGCACGTAGGCATAAGCTTTGAAATCGAACAAATGCGGGATGAGGCGATAGCCGTTCTGGATGATGTCCACCTCGCTGCTGAACGAGATCGACAGGACGGATATAAGCGGAATGACGCAGGACAGGCCGAACAGGATGAAGACCGAATGAATGATGAGCTGCGGGGCTCTTTTCTTCAGCGGCACGGGATCGCCTCCTTCTAGAACAATTTATTGTCGTCGTCGATCTTCCGAACGACGTAATTGCTGAGCAGCACGACGATGAAGCCCATGACGGACTGGAACAGGCCGACGGCCGAGGACATGCCGATATCGCCGGATACCTTGAGCATGCGGTACACGTACGTATCGATGACCTGCGTGACGGGGAACAGCTGCCCGACCTCTCTAGGCACGAAGAAGAACAGGCCGAAGTCGGAATAGAAGATTTTGCCGATCGACAGCAGCGTCATGATCGTGATGAGCGGCATGATCAGCGGGATGGTCACGTGACGGATGGCCTGCAGCTTGGATGCGCCGTCCATCTGCGCCGCTTCGAAATATTCTTGCGGGATGCCGATAATGCCCGCGTAGAAAATAATGCTGACATACCCCAGTCCCTTCCAAATATTAATGAAGGTAAGCATGATCGGCCATATCCATGTTTCGCTGTAGAAGTCGAATGATTCCATGCCGAGCTGGCTGATCCATGAAGTTAGGATGCCGTATGGACCGATGAAGGAGTAGGCCATGTAAGCGACGATGATCCAGGAGAAGAAGTACGGGAAGAAGAAGACGGTTTGGTACGTCTTGAGCCATCTGCGGCTTACGATCTCGTTCAGCAGAATCGCGAAGACGACGGACAGGAAGGTGCCGACGGCGATGAAGACGATATTGTAGGACAGCGTATTGCGAATGACCATCCATGCATCGCTCGACGTGAAGAAGAACTTGAAGTTGGTGAACCCGACCCACGGGCTGCGCAGGATACCGTCGGTATAGTTGACGTTCTTGAATGCGATGAAGACGCCGCCCATGGGCACGTAGGCAAAGACGAGAATGAGAAGAATGGCCGGCAGTGCGAGCAGCGTCAGCTGCAAATTCTTCTTGGCATGCCGCGACGGTGCGAGGAAGGGGCGCTTGACGGATTTTTCTGTTTTGTACACGTTCCGGACTCCTTTGCTATAAGCGGATGGGCAGACGTTTCAATCCAAGGCTGCGCGTTCCTAAGCCAAGGGTTCGTTCGCAGCAATCCGCTATCTATTTTGTAAGCGCTCTCTGTTATAATTCGATCATAGGAGAATCGGATACCGCCGACAATTTCTTATCTTGCGAATTCGTCCGAAGAATGGGGATTCGCCAGTTCTCAAACCGTGCATAAGTTCTCGATCGAGGCATTTTTCCTGATTTTACCGGTTCGCGTTGTAGCGGTTTTGCGTTCTGTGATAGTCTTGGGAATAGAGGAGTGTGGCGAAGATGTTGCGTACATTCGTGCTGAAAAACCCGTTTCAGCTCTTCCTTACGATCCTGCTTCCTTTCCTCGTCAGCACCGTGCTGCTGCTGTTTCTCCAATCCTCGCTGCTCAGCCGCAACTTCGAACGATTCGCCTTGAAGCAAGTGTACGGCCAGCAGCTGACGAACCTCCAGAACACGAGCAGCAACGTAAGCGCGCTCGAGCAGACGGCGAAGTCGGTCTCGACCACGGCCTTCTTCGATGATGTCGTCAAGGATTTGCTTTACTCCGACGTCAACGCCGAGGATTACAGCAAGTATCAGGCCAAGCTTCAATCCTACAAGAACATCTATCCCTTCCTTCAATCCATTTACGTCTATAACGGCGACAGCATGTATACCGTACCGAGAACGCAGTTCGTGCAGGACCGGGAGCATTTTGACGATCCGGGCATTTTCGCGCTTCTGGACAATATGGAGACGTACAAGTCCCACAGCATCGTGCTCCGCAAGATACCGAATATCATGTCGGGCATTTCGACGGGCGCGAAGAAAGATATTTTCGTCTATTCGTATTTGTTCTTCGACTCGCAGCTGACGAGCGGCAAAGTGAACGAAGCCATCATTTTGAACATTTCCGAGGAGTGGCTGAACCAAAGCATCCAAGCGCAGAACCCGGCAGGGAATTTCTCCCGGATCTTTGTCATCGATAATCGGGGCCGTCTCTTGTCGCCCGACGCCGTGCATCCGCTGCTCAGCGACTTGCACGGCGAGGGGTATATCCGGCAGATCAACGAGGCCAAGGACCGGGCAGGCAGCCTCCGCATGAACGTCAACGGCGTGGACGCTTTCGTGACGTACGTGAGCACGGATGCCTTCGATTGGAAATTGGTCAGCGTAACGCCCTACGCGCACATTATGAAAGACATCGAGCATATGCGGCAGAAAACGTATCTGTTCGTGGCGTGCTTCATTATCGGCAGCATGCTGCTGTCGTTTTATTTCTCCCGCAGGCTGTACGTCCCCATGTCGGTCGTCATTCAGAATTACAAGCAGCTGGAGTCCGAGAAGCGCAACGAGCTGTACAACCGGAAGCAGGAATTTCTGCGCAAGCTTGTTCATGCCCAAGGACTGCTCCCGCCGGACTTCGTGACCAAGCAGTTCCAGCGCTACGAGATCGGGCTTGACCCCGCGGGGCATTGTTTGATCGTGCTCGCGAAGATCGACCGATTCTCGGATTTCTGCAGCGCCTATAACCGCGCCGACCGCGATTTATTGAAGTTCGGCATCGTCAATATCGTGAACGAGCTGCTTCGGCCGAGCTATGCGCACGAGTGCATCGACATGGACGAGGACTTGATCGCCATGCTGCTCCAAGTGCCGTCGCTCGGAGCGCCGTCGGAGAATGAAGAGCTGGTCGGCCTGATGAGGCAGCTCCAAGCCCATACGCGGCAATTCCTTCGCCTTTCCGTGTCCATCACGTTCGGCGAACCGTTCGAGACGCTGCGCGCGCTCGATTTCCACTATTTGAAGACGGCGGATTTGTCCGATTACCGTCTGATGTACGGCCGCAACTGCATGATTTTCAGCGATTTGACCGAGGTGCGGACGGAAGACTTCCAGCTGCTGCCTGAGCAGGAGAAGGCATTGACGGAGGCGCTCGTGCAAGGACGGTTCGAAGAAGGCAAGCAGCTGCTCGGCGAGATGGCTCAAGGCGCATCGCGGTATGGCTATACGGCCGTTCATTCGATGTTCATCCGGCAGCTGCTGCTGATCCGCCATGCGGTCGAAGTGCTGGAGAGCAATCATGCGATGAAGGTGGATTTCCAATTCAATGCTTACTTGGCGAAGCTGCAGAAGCTGGAGACCATCGAAGACGTCCTGGCGGATTACGATGCGCTGCTCGACGGATTGGCCTTGGAGCTGGAAGCGAAGAGAGACAACCGGTACACGAAGCTGCTCGAGTGCGTCACGCGGATCGTGGAGCGGGAGCTGGCCAATCCCTGCTTGTCGCTGGATGCGATCGCGGAAGAAGTTCATCTCTCTCCGCCTTACCTGGGCAAGCTGTTCAAGAAGCATCGGTCGATTTCGGTCGCGGATTATATCAATGGCGAGCGTCTGCAGTACGCCGGGCGGCTGGTCGCCTCGTCGGACGATCCGATCGCGGACATCATGGAGAAGTCGGGCTTCTCCAGCCGAAGCCACTTCTTCACGCAATTCAAGCGGGCCTACGGCACGACGCCTAGCCAGTATCGTACGAACGCGAAGCTCGAAGCGGGCGGCGGACCGCGGCTGTCCGACGCCTATCAACGGTAGGATGGCGGGTGCGGCATTGACTTTAGGTTTAAATAAGGGTAGCGTGGTACTAGCTGGCAATGGATATGCAGGCCGCGGCCGATGAGCGCTGCGCCGTGCGGACAGCCGATCTATAACCTAAGGGAGATTGATGAAAGTGGAACATACAGAGGAACAAGCCATGCAGCAGGCCGAGGAACAATCGGAAACTTCGCCGGGCATGGAGGAGTTGAAGCGGGCCGCGAGCCGGACTTCCAATTGGAGAGAACGTCTGAAGGCCGTTGAAGCATTGCGGGAGCTGGGCGGACAGCCGGCAGTCGATTTGCTGACGCGCATCGTAAGCAACGATACCGTCCATCAGGTGCAATTGGCCGCGCACGAAGCTTTGACGGAGCTTGGCGTGCAAGCCGAGCGTCCGGCGAAGAAGACGAACGAGCTCGTGAAGGGTACGGGCAAGATTCTGCTACGCATCAAGAAGAGCCTGCCGGCAGGCCATTCGTACGAGGCATTCAAAGAGAAGCTGAAAAACATGCGGACGGACGTGTACGATATTTACGAAGGCGACAAAGGAGAAGGCTTCGACGAATGGCTCGAGAGCACGTGGTCTTCTTTGTCCGGCAGGTAGGCCGCGCATGGCCAAGAGCAAGGGCGGCACGGGCCGCGGCACGGACAAGAAGGGCTGGAACCGCTGGCAGGCGAGCGCGAACCGGTTGAAGAACGCGCCGAAGCCGTATAAGAGCAAAGGCACCAAGAAACCGCAGGATGCGGACGGCGCGGCTCCGGCAGCGACTGCCGCGAGCAAGAGCTCAAGAACCGGCAACGGCGGCGGAAGTTCGCGTTAACGAAGAGAAGTTAGGGAACAGGACATCCCTTGCCCGCTGATGCGCTTGCCTGCGTCCGCGGGCAAGGGATTTTTGTGCGGATGACAATAGCGATGTAACTCATGGGAGGTAATGGAATGGTACGTTTCGGAGTCAGCTCTTACAGCTTGTGGAATGCCATCAGAAGCGGGCAGATGAACATTCTGCAGGCCATCGAATGGATCGCGGACAATGGCGGCGAGCACATGGAGGTCGTTCCGCTGGATATGAAGCTCGAGGAAGACCCGACGCTGGTGCGGGAGATCGCGGCCAAAGCCGCAGAGAAGGGAATTGCCCTGTCCAATTACGCCATCGGCGCGGAATTCGCGGTCGGAGACGACGAATCGTTCCGGAAGGAGATCGAACGCGTGAAACGGCAGGTCGACGTTGCCCATGCGCTCGGCATGAAGCTGATGCGCCATGACGTCGCCTCCGTTCCGCCGGCCGAAGCGACGCTGGGCAGATTCATGGCGGATTTTCCGCGCCTCGTCGATGCCTGCCGGCAAGTGGCCGACTATGCGGATACGCTCGGCATCGTGACGAGCGTGGAGAATCACGGTTATTACGTGCAAGCGAGCGAACGCGTGCAAGCGCTCGTCGAAGCGGTCGGACGACGGAATTTCCGCACGACCATGGATATCGGCAATTTCATGTGCGCGGACGAGAATTCGGTTGTCGCCGTTCAGCGCAGCGTGCGAAATGCTTCGATGATTCACCTCAAAGATTTCTATTCGAGATCCGAGCGTGCGAATCCGGGCGAAGGCTGGTTTCGCAGCGCCGGGGGGAACTACCTGCGCGGCGCGATCGTCGGGCAAGGCGACATCGACATGTACGAGGTGCTTCGCATTATTAAGTCTTCCGGCTACGACGGATTCATCTCGATCGAATTCGAGGGGCACGAAGACTGCCGGTACGGCACGCGCGTCGGGCTCGAGAATGCCAAGCGCATTTGGAACGAGATCGGCAACGTCTAGCGCTGAGATCGCGGCGGTCATTGCCGGGCGATGCCATTCGCCGGGCATGGCCGGCTAACGGCGCTTATTGAATAAACGATCCCATCTTCGTGCACGCTGTTAGCGGGTACATACGCGGAGATGGGATTTTCTTTCAGGAGGCGCTTGATTTTTGTTTTTGATTATGTCAAAATGACAATATAAAAGAACGAAGCAGGTGACCCTCGCATGACCGAGCCGAACAACTTACCGAGTAATAGGTCAGACCATGCATCGCATGACGAGTCTGGCCACGAGCCGAACGGCAAGCCGTTTGACGAGGCGGCGAACTACTCCGCCAGCCGGTACCGTACGCCAGACGGCGCTCCGGCCGACATCGTCATTTTCACGATAACCTCAAGGGAACGCGGCACCGCCAAGAAATCGCTGCCGCTTCGGCAGCTCGAAGTGCTGCTCATTCAACGAAAGGCCTGGCCGTTTCAAGGGCAGTGGGCGCTGCCGGGCGGGTTTTCCAAGGAAACGGAGACGCTGATGGACAGCGCGCTGCGCGAGCTGCGCGAAGAGACGGGCGTCGCCGACGTTCATATCGAATATTACGGCGCTTATAGTACGCCGGGCCGCGATCCCAGGGGCTGGATGATCTCGCATGCGTTCTTCGCGCTCGTGCACGAGCATGCGCTGGCGAACCGGCGGGCGGCTGACGATGCCGCGGACGTGCGGCTGTTCCCGATAGAGGAGGCGCTGGAGATGAATCTGGCTTTCGACCATCGGGAGATTCTGGCGGATGCGCTGCATCAAATCCGCGTCAAGATGCTGACGACGACGATCGCCAAGTCGTTCCTGCCGGAGGAGTTTACGATCGGCGAGCTGTATCAGGTGATCGAAGCGGTCGTGCCGGAGTTCGAAGAACGGAATTTCATTCGGAAGATCACGTCTACGCGGAGCCGCGAAGGCATCATAGAAGAAGTGCTCGACAGCAAGGGCGAGCCGAAGCAGTCCAATCGTCATTCCCAGCGGGCGGCGCAGCTGTACCGGTTTACGGAATATGTGCCGCGGCTTTCGATTTACAGCTAAGGATAAGGGCATGCCCTGCGGGCGGTAAGGATCTCCAATCGCTGTTGTAACCGGACTTATTTAATAAGAACTTAGCGGTGTAAGTCCGATTACAAAGGCGAACGCTATCGCTTTTCCGATTCCTTACCGCCCTCCGGGCACAAGCTACTTGTGAGGGGGATTTTCAAATGAAAGCACTCATCGTCATCGATTACACCGTCGACTTCGTGGTCGGCAAGCTGCCATGCGGCCAGCCGGCGATCGATATCGAGGATCGCATGGCCGCATTGACGGAGCAGTTCGCCTCGCGGGGGGATTTCGTCGTGATGGCCGTCGACCTGCATAAGGAAGGGGATGCGCTGCATCCCGAGCATAAGCTGTTTCCCCCGCATAACATCGAAGGCACGAGCGGAAGGGATTTGTACGGCAAGCTGAAGGAGGTCCACGAAGCGAATCGAGATCGCATCCATTGGATGGACAAAACGCGCTACAGCGCTTTTTGCGGCACGGATTTGGAATTGCAGCTGCGCATGCGGGACATTCGGGAGCTGCATTTGATCGGCGTCTGCACCGATATCTGCGTCCTGCACACCGCCGTCGACGCGTATAACAAGGGGTTTCGTATCGTCGTTCATGCCGATGCAGTCGCAAGCTTCAACGCGCTCGGGCATGAATGGGCCTTGACGCATTTCGCGGGATCGCTGGGTGCCGCCGTTTATAGAGACGGACAGCAAGATAAATAGTTAAAGGAGAGTGAAGCAGATGAGCGAAAACCTGACCATGCATACCGATAAATATCAAATCAATATGATGTACGCGCACTGGGTTCAAGGCTCGCAAAACGAGCAGGCCGTATTCGAGGTTTATTTCCGCAAGCTTCCGTTCGGCAACGGCTATGCGGTATTCGCCGGCTTGGAGCGGGTGGTCCGTTATATGCAAAGCCTCCGGTTCGGGGACGAAGAGATCGCCTTTCTCCGCGAGCAGGAAGAGGGATACACGGAGGCGTTTCTGGATGCGCTGCGGGAATTCCGGTTTACGGGGCAGCTGGATGCCGTGCCGGAAGGGACGGTCGTGTTCGCGAACGAACCGCTCCTTCGGGTTACGGCCCGGATATTCGAAGCGCAGCTTATCGAGACGGCCATTCTGAACTTCGTCAACTATCAGACGCTGATCGCGACGAAAGCATCGCGAATCAAGCAGGTGGCCGGCGAAGACGGCTTGCTGGAATTCGGAACCCGGAGAGCGCAGGAAGCGGATGCTGCCGTCTGGGGAGCGAGAGCGGCTTACCTCGCCGGATTCCATGCCACGTCCAACCTGCGCGCGGGCATGCTGTTCGGCATTCCGACCAAGGGAACCCATGCCCATGCCTGGGTACAGGGACATGACAGCGAGGAAGAGGCATTCCGCAAATACGCGGAGGCGCTGCCCGATCAAGTGACGTTGTTGGTGGATACATACGATACGCTGCGCAGCGGCGTTCCGAATGCGATCCGGATCGGGAAGCTGCTGGAGAAGCAGGGCAAACGGATGAACGGAATCCGGCTGGACAGCGGCGATTTGGCTTATCTGTCGCAGGAAGCGCGGCGCATGATGGATGAGGCGGGGCTGCATTACGCGGGCATCGTCGCATCGAACGACCTGGATGAGGGCATTATTTTCAGCTTGAAGGGCCAGGGGGCGAAGATTGACGTCTGGGGCGTCGGTACCCAGCTCATTACTTCGGGCGACCAGCCATCGCTTGGCGGCGTGTATAAGCTGGTGGCGCGGGAGAAGGATGGCGAGCTCATTCCCGTTATCAAAATTTCCGGCAACCCCGAGAAGGTGACGACACCGGGGCGCAAGGATATCTATCGGATCGTCAATCGCGAGACCGGCATTGCGGAAGGCGATTATTTGACGCTCGCGGAAGAAGGCCCGTTGAACACGGAGGAGCCGCTGCGGCTGTTCGATCCGATCCATCATTACATCCAGAAGGTCGTTCAACGCTACGATGCCCTACCGCTGCTGACCGCCGTGTTCCGAGACGGAGCATTGGTTTACGAGCTCCCGACCTTGGAAGAAGCGCGCAGCTATCATCGCGGACAGCTTGCGTTGTTTTGGCCGCAGGTGCTTCGGAAGACGAATCCCGCGGAGTACCGCGTCAACCTCAGCGATGCGGCGTGGGAGCTGAAGATGGCGATGATCGCGGAGCATACGATTTAACGGCCTGCGCAATCGACCAAGAAGACACGGCACGTAAACAAGCGGTTTCGGCCCGAGGGGTGAAGCCGCTTGTTGGCGTTTATGCCTGCCCCTGTTCCTAATCGCCGGCATCCGCTCTATCGCACTTTGCGCCCGCATATATATGAACCAAAGGAGCGTGAGGAAATTGAACGAAAAGGTGCGAAGCTATTTCCGGTTGAAGAAGAAGCAGAAGGAGATCGAGCAGGAGCTGGCCAAGCTGCGCGAGGAGATTTTGGCGCATTGCGCCGAGAACGATACGAAGTCCGCGGAGTTCGGCAGCTATATCGTTAAAGTGATTCCCCACCGGAGAAAAGAATACGACGAGGCTAAGCTGTTCGAGGCACTGCCGGACCTGGAGCTGTGGCGCCTGCTTTCGAGCCCGGACACCGCCAAAATCGCGAATCTCGTCAATTTGAACGTCCTCACGGAAGAGCGGCTGAAGGATACGTTCAACGTGAAGGAAGTGTCTTATTTGCAAGTCGAGCGAAAATAGCGAGAGCGAGGACCGGTCGCTATACGCAAAGTGCGGACTGGCAGCGGCGCGCTGTACTTCTTCAAGTCCACGGCCATTTGTTAAAATTGTGCGTCCGGTTATCCGAACGAAGGAATTCGTCCTCCATTTGTCGAATGTTGAGCTTCGAGGAAGAAGCTTGAATCGGGTTGAAACGGACTCTATCCAATTTCTGAAGCGAAGTCAGTCATATCGAACAATGGGGGAACAGAATGAATGTGCCACGTTTAACGAAAAAAATGGTCAGCCTCACGGTGGCCGGATCGCTCTCGCTTTCGCTGCTGGGCGCAGCCAACGGCGCGGCCGCCGGGTTACCGGCATCGACCGCAGCTGCGGATATTACGGGACATTGGGCGGAGAAGGATATCGCGCAATGGATCGCCGACGGCCTGATCAAAGGCTATGAGGACGGCAGCTTCCAACCGGATAAAGAAGTGACCCGGGCCGAGTTTATCGCGCTCGTTAATCGCGCTTTCCGCTTTGCGGAAGCCGGCAGCGCTGCATTCAAGGACCTTCCGGCGGCGGCTTGGAGCTATGCCGATGTCCAGAAGGCCGTGAAAGCAGGATACATAACCGGATTCTCCGATGGAAGCGTTCATCCCGACGCGCCGATTACCCGGCAGGAAATCGCGTTGGTCGTCGAGCGCCTGCTCGGCTTGACGCCGTCCGTACAGGACGCGGCATCGTTTAAAGACGCCGCGTCGATCCCGTCCTGGAGCAAAGGCGCCATCGGGACAGCCAAGGCGAACGGGATCATGAGCGGATACGAAGACAATGCGTTCAGACCTGCGAATAAAGCGACCCGCGCGGAAGCCGTCGTGATTCTGAGCCATGCGCTTCAAACGAAAGCGGCTCCCGCGACGTTCGACAAGGGCGGGGTCTACGGGCCGGAGACGGGCACCCGGACGATTGCCGGCGATGTCGTGATCTCCGCGGCTGGCGTTACGCTGCGGAACACCGTCGTCGAAGGGAATTTGACGTTTGCCGCCGGCGTCGGCGAAGGCGATGCGACCTTGGACCATGTCACGGTCAAAGGCACGACGCTCGTTCAAGGCGGCGGAGCGCACAGCATTCACGTCGAGGATTCCGTATTGCTGACGATCGTCGTCGACAAGTCCACGGGAACCGTGCGAATCGTGGCGGAAGGCACGACGACGGTCGCTTCCGTCGTTATGCAGACCGGAGCGACATTGGAGGAGAGCGGGCTGACGGGCGAAGGTTTCACCGACGTTAAGTTGAGCGGTCTGCTGCCCCAAGGCGCGCTCATAACGCTCGTTGGCTCCTTCGACGACGTCGACGTCTCGAGCGTGAAAGTCAAAATCGCCATTCCAAGCGGTTCCGTGCGGCAAATCACCGTCGACGAGCATGCCGACGGCAACGGGTTCGACCTGGGTTCCCAAGCAAGAGCGGTGAATCTCGTGCTTTATGCCGCAGTACAGTTCGTCGGCGGCGGGACAATAGAATCCGTTAAAACCATGAATCAGGCTGCGAAGGATTCGAGCACCTTCGAAACGCATCCAAGCCAAATGCAGGACGCGGTCGGCTCTGTCTATTACCCGCCGCCTCCAAGCAGCGGCTTGAACCAGCAGCAGATCGACGCTTTGGCAGCCGAACGCGTCTCGGCATTGATCGCCGCGCTTCCCGTCGCAGTGGATTTGACGCTTGCCGCGAACGAAGCGGGCGTCGGCGCCGCGAAGGATGCGTTTGCCGCATTGACGACGGCCCAGCAAGCGCTGGTAACGGCGGAGCATCAAACCAAGCTGTCCGGCGCGGTCGCACGCATTGCGGCACTGAATGCAGACAAGGCTGCGGCGGAGCTCGTCATTGCGAAGATCGCGGCTTTGCCGGCAACGGCGAACCTTGAACTGTGGGATGAGCCGGCTGTCAATGAAGCGAACGCTGCTTTTGCATCGCTAACGCAAGCGCAACAAGATTTGATTCTGCCCGCGGACCAAGCCAAGCTAAGCGATGCTGTCACTCGGATCGCGGAATTGAAGGCGGACAAGGCGGCAGCGGCTCTGGTCACGTCGCAAATCACGGCTTTGCCGGCAACCGCGAGCCTCGCGCTGACGGACGAAACGATCGTCAACGAAGCGAAGGACGCATTCGCAAGACTAACGGCAGCTCAAAAACAGTTGATTTCGTCTGTTGACCAAACAAAATTAGGCGATGCCGTCGCCAGGATCGCAGAACTGAAGGCAGACCGAGCGGCAGCGGATGCGGTCATCGCGAGAATCACGTCTTTGCCTGCAATCGGCAGCCTGACGCTGCAGCATGAGACGGCCGTCAACGAAGCAAGAGACGCATTTGCTAGATTAACGGCAGTCCAGCAAGCTTTGGTCCTGCCGGCCGAACAAACCCGACTCCGTGACGCCGTCGCTCGAATCGCGGCATTGAACGCGGATAAGGACGCAGCGGATGCGGTGAATGCGCTGATCGCAGCCCTGCCGGACGCGGCACAGCTCCAACTAACGGATGAAGCCGTCGTCCATACGGCGAAAACCGCTTTTAATGCGTTGACGGCCGAGCAGAAGGCTTTGGTGTCCCAAGAGAACCAAGCCAAGCTTACGGCAGCGGATACCCGAATCGCGAAACTGAACGCGGACAAAGACGCAGCCGATGCAGTCACCGACCAAATCCTGGCGCTGCCGCCAGTCGCGGGGCTTACGCTCGCGAATGAAACAGCCGTTCATTCGGCAAAGTTCGCCTATGACGCGTTGACGTTGGAGCAACAAGCGTTGGTGTCTTCTGACGATGCCGTCAAACTATCCTCGGCAGTCGCGCGAATTGCCCAATTGCATGCGGATAAAGCGGAAGCGGATCTTGTCGCCGACCAAATCAAGGCCTTGCCGGTCACCGCGAATCTGACACTGGCGAACGAGGCGGCCGTTAACGCGGCAAGCGGTGCCTATGCGGCTCTAACGGCAGACCAGCAAGCGTTTGTTTCGGGAACCGATTTCGCAACGTTGCAGGCGGCAATCGCCAAGATTGCCGAACTCAAGGCCGATCAAGCGGCGGCGAATGCGGTCATCGCCCAAATCGCGGCTTTGCTGCCGATCGCCGAGCTTACGCTTGCCGACGAAGCCGGCGTAACGGCTGCCAGCGCTGCGTACAACGGCCTTACGGCGGTACGGCAAGCACTGGTGACCAACCATGACGTGCTCGTCCAAGCCGAAGCGAAGATCTACGAGCTCCACCATCCGTCCCTGAAGAGTTTGGCGATTGCAAGTCTGGATTTCGCAACGATCGCCGCAGTACAGGCGCAGGGCCAAAGCCTGGCCGTACCGGCCAGTACGGATTTCACGGGCAACAATACGATTGATTTCACCATTGCATTCACGTACGCGAACGTTCCGAGGGAAGTACATGTTCTGTTGAATTGGAACATCGCGCCGAACGGCTTCACGCCGGGCGAGATCGTTGGCGGGGTAGTCGACAGCTTCATCCAGCAGTACTGCTTGGATAATGGCATCGACTTGATGCAGCGTCCGATCGAGGCTTTCGGTGCCGGAAACACGTTCATCATTCGTGGATCCGCTCCGGGATCACAGGGAACGTTCACGGTCAAGGGAAGCGGCGCCGTGCAGCTGTTCGGAGCCGAAAAGCAATTCGCGGGCACGGATACGAACACGTCCAAGAACCGTACGTTTACGGTAGGCGACGGCACGCATACGGCGACCATCGTTCTGAGCAGGGCGTACGCAACGATAGACAGCCTTGTCTCGGCTTTGAATACGCAGCTTCGCAATGCGAGCGTAGCTGCGGTGGCTGCGAAAATCGACGGGTCTCATTTCTCGATTGCGCCAAATAACCCTAGCGGGCCGCTTACCATCGGCGGAACGGACAAGGGCCAGTTTTTCAGTGCATTCCAAATCAACGGTTAATATCGTTCATTTCGCAAGCTGAACAAGCAGAAGGCACCGAGGCAGCTCGGTGTCTTCTTTATTGATTTCGAAGCGATTCGACACGGTACGTCAAAAACCACCCGTTTACATAAAATGGGGGCTTCTTCATACTGAAAGAGTGCCTGATATTATTGAAGAGGAGCGATAGCATGTCCAAACGCATTCTCATCGTCACCGGAGACGCCGCAGAAGTACTCGAGGTTTACTATCCCTATTATCGCGTGCTTGAAGAAGGCTATGAAGCCGTCATCGCCGCTCCGGTCAAGAAAGTGCTGCATACGGTCGTACACGATTTTATCGAGGGTTGGGACACGTACACCGAGAAACCGGCACATCTGCTGCCTGCGCATGTTGCATTCGCGGACGTGGACCCTGCCCAATATGACGCGCTTCTCATACCCGGCGGCCGAGCGCCCGAGTACATTAGAGGGGATGCCGACCTTCCGCGAATCCTTAGTCATTTTCTGGAGTCGGACAAACCTGTCGGAGCGATTTGCCACGGCGTGCAAGTATTCGCTGCCTTGAAGGATACAAGCTATTTCGAAGGGCGTACGATGACGGCCTATAATGCGTGCCGTTTGGATGTGGAACGCCTGGGAGCGCGTTATGCGCCAGATACGCTTCATGTGGACGGCAAATTGGTCTCGGGTCACGCTTGGCCGGACTTGCCGGGTTTCATGCGCGAATTCCTCCGGTTATTAGCCTAGTCCGGATAGTGTTTCAATCCGTTGAGACTGCCGTCCGGCAGTCTTTTTACATTGACGAGATTCATATCGAGCAGCTAGGAAACAGGGTACCGAATTTTCATTCGACATTTTCCGAGAAAAAGCTTGCATGTCCAAAATGATCTATGGTATATTCTAATTCCGGCCGAGACGGACATGTCGAAACGGTGATCGAAATCGAAACAAGTTTGAAAATAAAGCTTGCCAAACGATTTCGAAATATGATATATTCTAATTCCGGGCCGAGAGGCTTGGACGAAAAATGAGCACCATTTGTTCCTTGAAAACTGAACAATGAGCGACCTGTCAAAAGGTCTTAAATCGCGAAACTAACGTTTCGCAAGCTAGTATTTTGAATGAGCTACCAAGCGAATTCATCTAGGCGAATGCTGCATGTCCAACCTCGGTTGTGCACGCAAACCAATCGTCTTTTATGGAGAGTTTGATCCTGGCTCAGGACGAACGCTGGCGGCGTGCC
>NZ_JAAAMU010000018.1 GCF_009909195.1 Paenibacillus sacheonensis | reverse complement strand
ACCTGCGCAATAACGGCATGATCAAGAACCTGCCGGACGACTGCTGCGCGGAAGGCCTCGTCTACGCGGACCGCACCGGCATCCACCGGACGATCGTCGGCGAGCTGCCGGCGCAGTGCGCGGCCTTGAACATGACGAACATCAACGTCCAGCGGCTGGCCGTCATGGCGGCGAAGTCCGGCGATCCGGAGACGGTCGTGCAGGCGATCGCGCTCGACCCGCTGACCTCCTCCGTGCTGACGCTGAAGGAAATCCGCGACATGGTGACGGAGATGCTGGACGCCGAGAGCGAATGGCTGCCGCAGTTCGGCAACCGCCGCCCGCGCCCGACGCCGACGATCCAGATCCCGCAGGACGTCAAGCGCGCCGACGTGCCAAATCGACCCGGCGCTCGCGATCTTCGCCCGCCTCGGCGAGCTGGCACAGTAACGCCTTGCCGGCTTCCCGGCAATAACAGCACCAAAGCCTACCTCTTCGCACGCGTTCAGCGCCAACGAAGCCTGGTAGGCTTTTTCGTACGATATACGCAACTGAAATACAGAAAAACTCCGAAACGCATTATCATTTTCTAAATAGGAGTCCTCTTCATCCCAATCGCGGAAACGAGATAGCCAAGAAGAACGACGCCAAAGAGATTAAAGATGCTGGGTATCGAGGCAACCGCGATATACAGGCAATAAGGCACCGACCAGATAAAGACGATGATCATTAACGCTCGGAGCTTGAACATCGAAGCCGCCACGCCTAGACAGGCTGGAAGAATCACCATGACGGTAAGGATCAGAACCGTGCCGCGTTCCGGCGGCGTGCCGGAGTATGGATTCCAATAAAGCAGGATCAAGCATAGAAGGATGCAACCTATCGAAGCCATCAAACCTATATAGGATCTCATATTCATTCCACCTCCCATGGCTCGCGCGGAGTCCCTCACAAGGCATCCAACTCTTCCAAGCTGTCCCAATGGTCTTCCAGCCAATGCATCTCTTCTACGAAACGCGCAAGCAGGCCCGTAAGCTCGCTGTCGCGGCGCACCTCCGTTCGGAGCCACCAGCCGGATTCGATGACATATAACAAGCGAAGCGACCGGCTGAGAATCCCCCTCGGCGCCTCGGCATGCCCGCGGTATCCATCCATGAATGCCTGCGCTTCGAACAACCGCATATGCCCGTCGCGCAAGGCTCCCGACAGAACGGCCCTTGCAATATCGATCTCAGGGTAAGCGAAAGCCATCCGGTCGAAATCCACGAT
Organism: Paenibacillus sacheonensis; assembly: GCF_009909195.1. Taxonomy (GTDB): domain Bacteria; phylum Bacillota; class Bacilli; order Paenibacillales; family Paenibacillaceae; genus Paenibacillus_Z; species Paenibacillus_Z sacheonensis. Next base: position 130,122 of record NZ_JAAAMU010000018.1, on the reverse strand, counting down.
GCCTGCCACGCCGCGCGCATGCAGGACGATATTATCGACCCACAAATCCCAATGCAGCCAGCCGGCCTTGCACTGCTCGAACCTGGCGAAATCCAACGATTCGATCGTGGCCCGCGAACGTCTCAGCCACTCCATGACCGTATGATCCGCCGACTCCTCCGCCTTGTTCCAATTGATTTGCCACTCTCGCCCATAAGCGGCCTTGTCCGGCCTCCAGGACAGCTGGCCCGTCGGCGCTTCCGCCCGAAGCCATCGATGCATTCGTCCCGTTGCTTCGCCTAATGCAAACATCTGAGCATCGTTTAAGTGCCCGGCCTCTGCGGTCTGCCCCTCCACCCAGTCATGCACCGCATAGAACAAACCCGAAGGCGTTTGCTGCATGAAGCTCGCGCCATCATGACTGACTTTCGGGCACGGTATGCCGGCTAAACTGAGCCGATGCTGCAGCTGAAGACTCCGCTCAATCGCGCTTCTTCGTTCCGGACTCGCATGCAGCTTGTAGCGGTCCGGGTGATAATGCTTTACGAACGCCGGTCCCTGGTCCGTGGCCATTTTCCATTTCACATTAAGCCAGCCCTTGTCGATGGGCGCCGCTTCGCTCACGGATCGGCCAAAGCGAGTTTTAAGATCTACAGCGATTTTCCGGGCGATTTCCTGCTCCCAAGCTTTATTATCGTTATCGTTCATGGCGATATCGTCCTTTCGTCAACAGACGCTTTGAGCGATTCTGTTGGAGCCGAACGCTCACTTCCGTAGTCACCATTTTAAACCAACGCCCTTGGATAAACGAATGCCAAATACACATAGAGATTCCTACGCTGCACTCGGTCCTCCTACTTCCGCGACCGATAAAAAGCCGCTCCGACCGCTTGATGATTGGCCTGTTGGAGCAGCTTCTTGATTAGCGAAGTATTCGTTTAAACGGTGTCCGTGAAATCGGCCGCTTACAAAACGAATCCGATGCGCCGCGTGGAATTGCCGCTGCCGCTAAGGCCTCAAGGCTTCGCCTCGTGCAAATCCAAACCAAAGACGGCCCCAATTATCAGAATCGATGCTGCCAGAAACCCAATTCCGATCGCGTGCCGTCCTGCAGCGTACAGAGCGGCCGAAGCCGCCGCGAAGACGACGAACTTCAGCGCCGTGCGCACGGGATAGGAGAAGACCGGCAGCGTCGCCTTCGGGGCCAGGAAGAGTCCCCAGAGCACGATGACCGCCAGCAGGATCGCAATCGCGGCTATGACTTTCAGCGCCGCTGCCGCGTCCAGCCGATAGCCCCAATAACCGAACGCGGCCATGGCGGCAAGCTCCAGCAGGAAAAACAAGGCAAGCAGCAGGTTCACCCCGATCGATTTCAACGTTCCGCCTCCCCTCTAGCTACTGACCGGCAGCCGATCATGGCCGTTCGCTGACGGTCAACCGAATAATCGTATTCGGTCGGTCCCACGCGTCCGCATCGGATCTGACGATCGTCACGCCGGACTCGTCCTGCGAGACCGCAACCGGCGTGCCCGTGCCCATGATCGTGCCTCCGTCGAATCGTTTGCCGTCAGCAGGCACCGGCAGGACCAAGACATTCCCCTGCGGCGGAAATAACACATGGATATACTCCGTCCGGTCGTCGGGCGATTTGGTAGCGGCGATGCCGTCCGTCAAGCCGTTCAGCGTCGCGCCGCTATCCCTGACGTAAGACGTGCTCGGCATCGAACCGCGCAGCGATTCCCCCGCGGCCGCGATATACGCGCCGAGCGCCATGAACCCTTCCTCCACGCCATCTTCCCACAATGCTCCGTACCCGGCATAATTGCCGGCGCTCCAAAGCATCCCTCCGCCGTTTCGGTTCACGGCGGCTTGAAGGACCGTGAAGCGGTACATGTCCTCGGGCGCATACATCAGCGCGTTCGCCCCTTGAGGGATGGATGCCCACCAGACATAGTCGGGCGCATTGCCCTTGATCGTCGCGACCGTCGCGATTTGATTCTCCGCCGCCTGCCAAGAGCCGTTATCCTGCGGAATATTGAACATTTCCTTCGAGGCGTAGTCGGTGACGACGCCGTCCGATGCGATCGGCCCGTCGCCGTAGCCGCCGTTGCCCACGATGACGCGGTCCGGATTTCCCGCGAGCAGGCTGTGCCGAAGCCGCGCTTTGTCGATCCGATGAAAGTTATCGGCGTCGAATACCATATCGAGCCAGTAGCCGTCGATTCCCGTTCCGTAACGCTCGCTGAGCTCCTCCACGACCGCGTTCACGAAGTTATTCCAGTTCCCGTACGCGTTCGACGGATCATTCCACCCGGTCGCTAGCTGGTCCTCGGGCGTAAAGTCATGCCCGTCCGTGACATGAATGTACAGCATGAGCCGGATGCCGTAGGGTCGCAGCGCATCGATCAAATCCCGGATAACGTCGCGCTTCGCCGCATGCCCGGGACGCCAGCGGTCGCTTGCGGCGCTCGGATACAGCACGTTCATCGCGGCGTGCCAGGCCGTAATGGTCACGTAATCCACGCCGAACCGATGGGCATCTGCCGCGAAGCCGGCGGCATTGAACTGATCGGCCAGATGGTCGAGATCGACCGGATAGCTGCCGTCGGGGAATACGGTTTGACGGAACTCGGGCTTGAAGCAGGTATAATGCGAGAAGATACCAAAACGGCTTTGCAGGAACCAATTTGACACGTCATCATCCTCCTTGTCTCCATCATAAATGAGCCCTCGTCCCGTGAATAGGAGAGGGCAGAGAAATCGTTGCGCAGCGAATAGAATCGCATTAAAAATGGTATGGGATGTTGCGTGAAGTATTACGAAAAGTAGTTCGACTAGTAACTTAATGAAGAACTAGATGATTACGTTTGCATGCACTTGATCATCATCTAGATGTAACCACTCTATATCATCAACAATAAGACGTCCCCACGAAATAAGTGCCTATATGCACATAATTTCAGACTCATGATGGCTGCAGGATGTAATAAGTGCATATATGCAACTAATCGACCGGATCAAGGCCGGGATACGCATTCACGTACGGAAATAGTTGCAGTATTGCACTTATTTTCGTTTTTTCAGCGAAACTGGCGGGAATAGTTGCAGTTTTGCACTTAATAAATTTTTCCGCCCGGTATTAGCGATTCAAAGCCTTTCCAAGCAAGTGTCCGTCTTGTTCGCTGTTGCGTAATGCAAGCCGTTTCCCCCGTCCAGGTATTCGATCTGGACCACCTCTCCAGGAGCGATGTCATTAAAGGTACGTTTAGAAGAGAAGTATTGTTTTTGAATGGCATACAAGAAGACCATGCCACACACCAAAACCAACGACACGCAGACAGCCACAACTTTTCGCATAAAATCCCCCCTGTTTAACGAGACTGCATCCAGCCGGTAAAGGTGACGCCAGTTTCGCCCTGAAAATGGAAAAGACGGCCGTTACGACGGCCGCCTCATTGCAATCTATGGCGCTCCAAGCCACCAATGCCTACGCTAAGTAGAATCATCATAGCGAAGGCGATGAACGCTGACTTGCATCTCGACGAGTCTGCGAGCGTCTACCAACTTTTGACCTCCCATTCCTTCTGGCTTTCCTCGCGGAACCGTTGGACCCATTCCTCCGCAACCTCATCCGCCAGTTTGTCCAACGACGGCGGGGCGATGGTCACGTCATCCGCAGGAACCTCCAGGAATTCCAGGACACGCCTGACGGTCCCCTCGTAGTCTTGAATGAAATCCTCGTAAACGATCGTCAGCGGCACGATGTCGGACTCCGAGAAAAAGTCTTCTATGGCCGCTTCGCGCATGGAGCTTTCAAAGATCAGGTGATGGATGGCATCGTACTTATACCGATCGGCAATATCATGCTCCTTCGGCGCTTGACCGAACTCTCGATGCCACTCTCCGGAGACGATGGCTCGCCACCACGAGACGGCCAGTCGGACTTTGTTCCGGCGCGTCATGTAAATATGCTTGCTGCAATTCGGGAACGCCGTGCTCCATACTTCCGCCCGCGAAGCATGCGGCGGCAGCTCGAACATGACGCGGAAGGCGTCGATCCAGCGCTGTTCGAAGCCAATCTTCAAGCCGAATACACCGTTCGGCGTCGTGCCGCATTTCCATCGTTCTTCCAGCTGCTCGCGCGTGAACGCCGCCGGGTCGGCATGGTCCATATGCAGCCATTCGCTGGGATCGCCTGCCACGCCGGTGGAGGCCAGCGCTCGATTCAGCAGCGTGCTTCCGGTTCGTTGGGAGAACCAGATCGTATAGCTTTGTTTGGTTACGGTCATACGAATTCCTCTCTTTCTCTTTTCGATTGTCGTCTGAGCATAGGCAGCCTGATGCTAAGCGTTATTGTAACAATCGGAACAGCGCCATTATAGGCAGCAATTGCTTAAGTAGCGTTCTCTACCTAAAAAGCCGCCCCAGAAAGGATCTGATGCGGCTTTTACCTGCAGCGAAGCTTATGGAATTAGAACGGCTTGGCGCTGCAAGCTAAGACGAAGTATTTTACGACCTGCAATGTTAACGTCTCCTACTTGGTCCATCTACTGTCTTACGACTTTGCCTGCAACGATTTGGGGCGGGTCGGATTGCATCACGATGTACTCGCCTTTGTCGGTCGTTTTGGGAGTCACTTTTACTCGATTGCCAACCTCGAGCTCGTCGTAGAGCCCGGCATCTTCCAGGATATATGCGATCACTTCCACATGCTTCTCTCTGAGATCGGCCAGCGTCTGGTTTGCCGCATCGGCCCGGGAAATGTTTTTGGCTACTAAGATTCGTTGTTCGTCCTTCGCAATGATGTAGTCTCCTGTTCCGGCCTCTGGCGAGATCCGACAGCCATTCAAGACGACGAATAGTAGGAATGTCACGATGCCTAGCGCTGCCTTCTTCAAACCTCTCACTCCATCCTGCGAAATGTTCCTAAGATCTCCCCGAATGGTTATACGATTAGAATTCCTTCCGGCGTATAAGGATAATCCATCTGCTTCTTGATGCGCTCGACTTCGTCCGCGGTCAAGAAGAGCCCCGCCACGTACAAGCCCAAGTCGATGGACGTCGCGACGCCTCCGGCCGTAATCACGTTCCCGTCATGGACAATTCGGGTTTGGATAACTTCGCTAGCGTACGGTTCCAGCAGCTCGTAGGCGTAAGGGTGCGTCGTGGCCTTCGATTGCCGCAGATACCCTGCCGCCCCAAGCAATAAAGCTCCCGTGCACACCGAGACGATGTAACGCGCGTTCGCCGCTCCTCTTAGCCAGGATACGAATGCTTCGTCATACCGCAGTGGTCTCGTCCCCATGCCCCCAGGCACGAAAATCATATCGTATTCGGATAAATCCGGCTTTACTCGATTCGCGTTGATCGTCATCCCCAGCTCGTCGGCGACGGTTTCGCTCATGGCGCAAATGTCCCAGGTCGTATCCTTGGTCGCTTCGAAATACTTCAGCCGATTAATGACGTCGTAAAACCCTACGAAGTCCAAGAACGTAACCCCATGAAACAAAATAAACGCGATTCTCATTCCAACGCCTCCTCTTAAATCTTGTCCGAACCTCTTAGAAGCATGAACGCTTAAAAGCAAGACGCTCTTAAAAGCACGAAGAGGCAAGGGGAAACTCCCCCTTACCTCTGCCCAGGCGTACGGCGCTATGAATATGTGCTCCCCCGTGGGCCCCCACGTTACGCCAGTCACACATACCAGAATTTACCTAGATTATAGTCTGAAAATTGTGAATTATGCAAGAGCCAAAATGATTTACGCTGGCCGCTCAAAACTTACAAGCCGCTCGACGCTTGCTGTTAAGAGCGTACCTGTCTATACACAGCCCCTCACGTGTGCATCGCCGGGACGAAAACAACCCGCTCTCCGGCAGCCGCAGGCGCCGCCCAAATTTCCTCCACGCGGGCAAGCGGATAAGCTGCCGCATTCACGCGAAGGCTGCCGCTTGCAATCGCGTCGATCAACGCCGGGAATTCAGCCAAATAGCCCGCCGGCGTAACGGACCCTTGGCCGCTGCCGAGCAGCTTGAAATTAGCCGATCGCAGCGCGGCGGAAGGCACGGCAGCCGTTGGACCGGCGACGGAACCGATTTGGATCCAGGTCAACGCCCGACTCCGATCGGATCGTCGTGTCAGCATAGCCGTCATCGCCAGCTCGGCAGGCTTGCCCCATAGGTAGTCGATGACGATGTCCACTTCGCAGGCGGCCTCGCCAAGACGTTCGGAAGCAGCCTCAGGATCGCCCGCCAGCGATACGACCCGATATGCGCCGAGCGCCGGAAGAGCGTCGAGACGCTGTTGATCGCGACCGGCTCCGATGACCTGACCGGCACCTAGCAGCTTGGCGATCTGAACGGCCATATGCCCGGAATTTCCGGTTGCGCCATGAACGAGCACCTTGTACCCTGGCTGCCACTCCGCCCGGCGGCGCAGCGCGACCCAGGCCGACATGGCCGGGTTCATGGCCGCGGCGATTCGAACCGGATCAGCCCCTTCGGGCAAAGGAACGCTTCGGCGCACGTCGATGACCGCTTTGTCCGCGAACGTTCCCAGCGCAGTATCGGGGGCAACGAAGTAGACCAGCCCGCCATCCTGCAGCCGCCCAACGCCGTCAATGCCGGGTATCAAAGGCAGTTCGCCTGTGCTCGCGTAGTGCGAGCCGTTTGCTTGCGAACGCACGCGAGGATGCAATCCCGCCGCAAGGACGTCGACAAGGACGTCATGCTTGTTGACGGGATTGGGCATATCGAACTTTTCGAATTTCGGAGCCGCATCGAACGAATGTACAACGGCAGCATGCATCATCGGGAAAGGGCCTCCAATCATGATAATTTAGTTTGTTACACAAACAAATATAGTTTGCTATACGTACAAAGTCAACGGTTATGTTATAATGGGCGGGAATGCAGGGCCCGAACGGGAAGTTTCTTGGATGAAAAGTTCGGCTTGAAGGAGAAGCTCGGTTTGAAGGCGAAGTTTGCTTAAAGGAAAAGTTCGAGGTGAAATAGGATATTCGTTTAAAGTGAAGGTAATTTGCTGCTTAGCGTGCCCATGGGCTATAGGCTTTGAAATACATCAAACCTGGGGGTGAGAGTAATGGATAAAGACAAAGGCAAGGAGAAAGATCAGGAAAAGGACCAGGAAAAGGACCAGGAAAAGAACCAGGGCAAAGAGAAGTCCAAAGTCAAAAGTAAGGTCAAGAACAAGGACAAGGACAAGATCAAGAAAAACAAAATCAAGGACAAGGACAGGATCAAGAACAAGAATAAGAACGTAGTCGATACTATAGACGGCATAGATCAGATCACAGACAAGAGCGTAGATCAGAACATAGACAAGAGCGTAGATCAGAACGTAGACAAGAGCGTGGAACAGGACGCAGAACAAAACATAGACAAGAACGCAGAACAGAATATAGAACAAAACGCAGAACAAAACGTTGACAAGAGCGTTGAACGAAATGTAAACAAGAGCATAGATCAGAACTTAGATAATAGCTCAGATAAGAACATAGATAGCAGGCCAGATCAGAACATAGATAAAAGCATAAATAAGACCTCCGAGATGAACATGGGCTCCGCCCGTCATCCAAACGAACTGTCGATCGTGGATGGCTTAGTCCAGCTGTCGTTCCTCGTCCAATCCATACTCGGCCGGGTCGGAGGCGAACATGATCTTTCCATTATCCAAACCCGCCTGCTCGGCATCGTGCGCGACAGAGAGCCAAGCATGCTGCAGCTGGCCCAGCATCTGAAACTCGACAAGTCGAGCATTACCGGCCTGGTCGATCGCGCCGAACGCCGCGGACTCGTCGAACGTATCGCATCTACGAGCGATAAGCGCGGATTCAACGTGCGCATCACTTCCGCCGGACTGCAGCTGGTCCAAGCGGGCGGCGCCGAGATCGAGCGTCAGCTGCATGCCGCCGTCGAAGTTCTTACGGAGCCGGAACGCTCGCAGCTCGCTGTCCTTGCTAGCAAGATTGTAGGCGCGGGGCCATTCGCAGGGAAGGATAGCAGCTGAGTTCGCATTCACAGCTGCTTCCCTCGAGTTAAGATGCACAAGAGTTAAGATGCACAAAAAACAGCCAAGCCCACAAAGGGCCTGGCTGTTTTTTGTATGAAATGCAACATTTCGCGCTCCAAAGCAGCATGTACGAGCCAAAAGTTGCAGGAAATACAACTTTCCCCTCTTCATTAACGCCATATCTACCTTTTTGCCTTTAATTTTTGCAGTTTGTGCATAAATTTGCGTTTTGAGGTCTTAACTGGAGCAGTAATATTGCATTTTATGCATGAATGAACGGTACGCAGGATTGGGCGAGCCATTCGGACGGATCGCTGACGACCAAGCAGTGCCATCTGCTGCCCGGACCCCACAAGGGCGAGTTGCTCGCCACACCGGATAGAGCAACGCAAGTCGCTGCCAGGACCACGCCACCAAACCAAGCAGCGCGACGCACTGCTGCCCGGACCCCACAAGGGCGAGTTGCTCGCCACACCGGATAGAGCAACGCAAGTCGCTGCCAGGACCACGCCACCAAACCAAGCAGCACGACGCACACTGCTTCCCCGACCCGCAACGCGAGTTGCCCGCGACACCAGACCGCACCACGCAAACTGCTTCTCCCGGACCAGTAACGCGAGTTGCTCGCCACACCAGCGCAGCGCAGCGAAAGCTGCCTGCCGCCCGCAAGCAGCCCTGGTTCGCCTACTTCAGCGACCGCAGCACGTCTTCGATAAACGGCCATGTCCGTTCCACCGACGAGATCGATAGATGTTCGTCCGGAGTATGGATCTCGTACATGTTCGGTCCGAACGAGACCGCATCGAGGTCCGGCATCTTCTCGATCAGCACGCCGCACTCCAGGCCGGCATGGATCGCCTTGATCTCGATCGGCTTGCCGAATCGCTTCTCGTACGCCGCCTCGACGACCGGCCGCAGCTTGGAATCCGCGCGATACGGCCAGCCCGGGAAATAATGATCGGTCCGGAACTCGCAGCCCGCGGTCTCTCCCAGCGTCTCCATCACGCGCACGACTTCATCGGTTTGCGATCGGACCGAGCTGCGCGACAGGCTTTGCATGACGACATGCGTGTCGTTTACCGAGACGACGCCGAGATTGGACGACGTGCGCACGAGGTTGCCGATCGCCTTGTCCATGCTGAGCACCCCGTTCGGGATGAGCGTCAGGAGGCGAATCACAAGGTTTTTCACTTCATCCGTGAACGCCTTGCCGGATGCAGCCGCTGCCGCGGCCCCCGCTCCGCCTTTCTCGTCGAATCCGGGTTGCAGCACGACGGCGACGCCCTTGTCGCTCGCTTGGAACTCGTCCTTCAGGATGCGGTTCAGCTCCGCGATTCGGGCTTCGGCCGCCGCCTTGCTTTCTCCGCTCAGGTAGACCGCAGCCTCCGCTTCGCGCGGGATGGCGTTAACCTTCATGCCGCCGCTGACGCCGGCGAGATCGAATGCCGCATGGCGGCGCAGATCGTCCAGCACCCGGCCCAGCAGCTTGTTGGCGTTGCCGCGCTCGTGAATGATGTCGTCGCCGGAATGGCCGCCCATCAAGCCTTGCACGCTGATCGTATACGGCTCGCCTGCCGCCGATCCTGCTTCCTTCCAGGCAAGCGGCACCGAGTGGTACGCATTGATTCCGCCGGCGCTGCTCACGAACAGGATGCCTTCGCGGTCCGAGTCGAAATTGATCATCATGCGGCCCTTCAGCGGAGCAGCGTCCAGATAGAACGCGCCGCCCATGCTCGTTTCTTCTTCCGTCGTCAGCAGAATTTCCAGCTCGGGATGCGCCATATCCGGCGAATCGATGATCGCCATCGCCGTCGCCACGGCAATGCCGTTGTCCGCGCCGAGCGTCGTGCCTTCCGCGTAGATCATGTCGCCCTCGATCCGGAAACGAATCGGGTCCTTGGTGAAATCATGCACCGTCGTTTTGTTCTTCTCGCACACCATGTCCAAGTGGCCTTGGAAAATAACGATCGGCGCCTGCTCGTAACCGGATGCCGCCGGCTTGCGGATGATCAGGTTGAGCTTGTCGTCCTGCAGCACCGTACAGCCGCGCTGCCGCGCGAAATCCGCCACGAAATCGCTGACGGCCTTCTCGTTGCTCGATCCCCGCGGGATCCGCGACAGCTCCTCGAACAGCTGCAGCACCTTGGAATCGCCCGTATACGCCTTGCCTTGCCAGTTACTCATATGTAAAAATCCTCCTTGTCGATAAGGTTGCCCATAGAACCAGTGTAGCGCATGCAGCCTTCAAACGCCAAATGGCGGGCAGCCCAATTTGCGTGCCGACAAAAAGAAAGGATTGACAATCGCTTGGCTGCTATGGTATTTATTTATTAGTCAATAAATAACGCGTAAGGAGCAGCATCTTATGACATCCAAAGACGACGCATCCCTTAGTCGCAAAGAACAGATTCTCGATGCCGCCGCCGCGCTGTTCGCGGAGAAAGGCTACTACAAGACGACGACCGCCGAAGTAGCGCGCAGCGTGGGCGTAACCCAGCCTTACGTGTTCCATTTCTTTACATCCAAGGAATCGCTCTACCTCGCCGTATTGGAGCGCGCGCATCTGCGCATTCTGGATGCCTTCACCACGGTCAACGCACCTCCCGAACAGCTTGCGGAGCGCATGGGCAAAGCATTCGTGGAGCTCCTGCTGAGCCATCGCGACGAGATCCTGCTCGTCATGATGTCTTATACGACCCCGGAGCCGGCGGTCAGGGCGCGTACGCGGCAAGAGTTCGATATCATCTACGAACGCGTCAAGCTGCGGTTCGAGCAAGCCGGTCTGCCGGACGCCGCCGACAAGGCCAGCGTCTTCATCGGCCATGGCCTGCTGATCGCGATGTCGGAGACGCTGGACCTTCCGCATCTGTGCCGCTGGCGGGATAAACCTTCAACGAAATTCTGATCACGTCAGGATAAGGGGTAATCCTTGCAGCTACCAACCATTCAACGATAAGGCAGCGCCGGACGACGGTCCCGTTGCTTTTTATCGGCCCATCCATTTATTTATCAATAAATCATTATTGAAACGATCAGAAACCGACACGCATCAGGCGCCCCGCCTTCAGTCATCCATAGATACCGCCGCCAATTTCTCTCCAACCTGAGCCAGTTCCATTTGCATGAACCAGCTGCACCTGCCTTCTCCCATGACTAGCAGCCCTATCCGCAATCGAATAAAATCATCGCTTTTTTTCGCACTTTCATTTATTTATCGATAAACAATGATCTGTTCATGTACGGATGATTATTTATTCTTTACTAAATATCCTAATCAAAGGAGTGTTCACATGTTTACTGCATCCCGCGTCAAACTGCTCGTCGTCACGTGCGCCGCGCTCTTCATGGCCATGCTCGACAATCTCGTCATCGGCGTCGCGCTTCCGTCCATTCAGGAATCCTTTCACGCCAGCATGTCCGATCTGGAATGGTTCATGAACGCCTACACGCTCGCGTTCGCCGTGCTGCTTATCCCGTTCAGCGTACTCGGGGAACGGTTCGGCCGCAAGCGCATGTTCCTCGCCGGCATCGTGATTTTCACGATCGGCTCCGCCCTCTCGGGCATCAGTGAAAGCTCCATTCAGCTCATCTTATCCCGGGCCCTGCAGGGCGTCGGCGGCGCGGCGATCGTTCCGATCAGCTTGACGCTCGTCAACTCCGCGTTTCCCCCGGATAAGCGGGCAGCGGCACTCGGCATTTGGTCCGGCATCTCCGGACTCGGCTTGTCCATCGGCCCCCTTGTCGGCGGCTTGATCGTGAACGGCGCACCGTGGCAGCTCATCTTCTGGGTTAACGTACCCGTGGGCATCCTCGCCTTCTTCCTCGGCATGAAATGGCTCCATGAAGCGCGCGGCGAGCGCAAACCGATCGATCCCCTGGGCATTCTACTTCTCGGAGCCGGGCTGTTCGGTATCGTATTCGGCTTGGAACGCGGCAACTCGGACGGATGGGGCTCCGCGGCCGTCATCAGCCTGCTGGCCGGCGGCGCGGCGCTGCTCGTGCTGTTCTATCTCTGGGAACGCCGCCGAAAGCAGCCGTTCATCCGCTTCGAACTCTTCCGCAAATCGAACTATACCAGCTTGGTGCTCGCCGGATTTTGGATGAACGCCGGCATCTTCTGCGCCATCTTCCTCCTCACGCTGTTCCTGCAGCAAGCACAGGGCTACTCCGCGCTTGAAGCCGGCGTACGCGAGATGGCTTGGACCGGCTGCACCATGATCGCCGCTCCTCTCGCGGGTCTTGCGGTCGGCAAGTTCGGCACCCGTGCCGTCCTCACGACCGGGCTGCTGCTGCAAGGCGGCGCCTTGCTCGGCTTCTCCTTCGAGATCCTCTCGATGGGCGTCGACTTCTCCTTCGGTTACATGATGCCGCTCATGATGATGGCCGGGGCGGGCATGGGACTCAGCTTCACGCCGATCTCCCACGGCCTGCTCTCCTCCGTGCCGGAATCCGCAGCAGGCGAAGCGAGCGGCATGAGCAATGCGATGCGGGAGCTCGGAGGCGTCTTCGGCATCGCCATCGGCGGCTTGGTGTTTCAATCCGGAGCCGTTGTTCAATCGCCCGCCGACTTCGGCGATCATATCGTGCCGGCATTATTCGCCGGCGCGGCGATGATCGGGCTCAGCCTGCTCAGCGTCATCGTCATTCGGCGAAGGGCGGCCGTTCGCAGGCCGCGGGCGGCGAACGAAGTGGCGTAAGCGGCGTAAGCGGCAAGGGCCGGGGCCGCTCAGCCTGCGCAGAAGCGGGGCCGCCCATGAAAGGAGCCGAAAAGAACCCATGCGCAGCCGTCCATCCCTAAATCTTATCTTCCGGACGTATGAATTTCGCGTAAATAACGCATATTTCAGATGTAAGCACTTTGAACGCCGAAGGATGATAAAATATGGGCAAGGTTGCGCTCACGCTCGTGATTATCGGAGCATTGAATTGGCTGCTTGTCGGTTTGTTCGAATGGGATCTGGTCACTGCGATTCTCGGGGGCGATGTTCACCGGGAATCCTCCTGGGTCAGCCGCATCGTGTACATTTTGGTTGGACTCAGCGGTTTGTATTGCATTCGGTACTATTCGGTCGATGACGTCCGGACAAGATCGTAACGCGAATAATGGCCGTATCAGGCAAAAAAGTCCGCGCAATGCGCGGACTTTTTTGTATGGTCGGGAAAGCTGTCTCGTGGCATCTTCTTCGCTGCTTATAGGAATGATGAGGACAAAAAGCTGCCGTACGGCAGCTTTTTGAGTTCAAAATGGGAAAAACACCTTGAAAAGCTGCACCTCAGCAGCTTTTTCTCCGTCTCTCGCCGGAAAATAGGGGTGAAAAATGCAATACAGCAGCTTTTTGAAGTCGGAGTGGGCGAAGTTCGTTGGAAAGCTGCAGCTCGGCAGCTTTTCCTCCTCCGGCTAAATTCAGGACTGAAAGCTGCACCACTAACGCAATTATTCGAGCTTGAAACTGGTGAAGTGCCATGAAGATCTGCGGTACAGCAGCAAAGAAAGAGCAACTTCCGTTTTCAAAACGGCGGGTTGCTCTTCTCTCTGGACAGTTACTTCAATTCCACCACATGGTTCATTTCCGTGCCTTCCGTTTCCTTCCCCGCCAGCCGGCGGAACAGATACTTCACCATCTTGAATTTGTTCCCGGCATCCCAGTACTCGGCCGTATCGGCGTTGACCTTGATGAGAACGAGGTTCGGATCGTCATAGGTCGTTTCGAGCAGTTTCTCGTACAGCGGACTCCAAAATTCCTTCACCTTCTCGGGACTTTGCACGAGCTCCGCTTCGCCTCGGATCGAGACGAACGAATCGCCCGCATAAGCGACGTTGACCTGACGGTTGTGAAGCAGCTCATGGAATTTGCTCGTATCCTTCTTCGTCAGAAACCACAGGTCGCCGTCGAACTCGACATCCTGGGTTTTCATGGGACGCGACACCAAGCCTTCTTCCGAAACCGTGGTAAGCATCGCCGTTTTGATGTCTTTGATCAATTCCCGTACCTTCTCGACCGCTTCTTGGTGTTCGTTGTTTGGCTTCATTCGGTATTCCACCTTTCGTTAAAGCGTGTCCTTAGTATTACACCGGGGGCGTTCCGGCAAATCAGATCGGCGAAGTACCTAACAAAAAGCTGCCTCGGCGAATGCCGAGCCAGCTAATGATTCAGGCGGCCTTGAAGCCGTTGAAATAATGCACGCCGTCATGAGCGGTATCGCCCGCTTTCGTTCTTCGATTGGTGCTGAACCAAAGCTTGCCCCCGCTGCCGATGCCGACGCCCTCGATCTCGAAGAGGTCGGCGTATGCCGCGGACGTGATGCGGAACGATAAATCAGCATCGGATTTGAGGGTGCCGGAGGCGGTGGATGGATGACGATAGACAAGGACGACGCTGACGTTTTTATAGGTCAGGGGAACATACAGGGTATCGTTGCTATAACCGAAGCCTTGGGAGGCATACGAGGAGGCGGCGTAACAGTCATTGGCATTGTTCAGCTTGGCGACTGCCAAAAGGCAGAACCCTCTCATTCTTCCAGGCCTGCTTGAATACGGATGATGCTTCATGCAAGATCCCTCCCTAAAACCCATCATATTGGATAGGTTTGGATTTATTTCCTGCCCGACCTTCACGCAAGACTTTTCATTAACCCTATTTCGCGAATCTCTTTAATCAGCCGATCGGTCTTCGAAAATCGAAACGGGACAAGGCACCCTGCCCTCGTCCCGCTTCGTAAGCTTCGTAATAAGCGGCGCAAACGCGCATCCTCACGCCGTATTCGCAAGTCGCACCGCTGGTTACTCAAGCATCCCGTGCTGCTCCAACAGCTCGCGGATGCAAGATGTTAAGCGAGCGCCTCACTCCGGCAAGGCTCCGCCAGTAACCAGCAACCGCACGATCTCGCCGTCGATCTCGTCGTCGTTGACTTTCTTGAAGCCCAGCGACTCATACAGACGGCCGGCGATGGCATTATTCGGCCGATGGCCGATCATGAGCCTGGCGCAGTTCATCTCGGTCATGCAGGCAATCAGCCGCTCCATCGCCGCTCGCCCGTAACCCTTGCCCTGATGACGGCCGTCGATCAACAAAGCAGGAATCCAGCAGTTCCCGTCCTTGTCCGGCTTCGGGCAGAATACGATAAAGCCGACTAATCGTTCCGCTTCGCGATCGTCCGCGTACACCGCGCGCAATTCAAAATCGGCCGAGTACTTCGATTCCGCGATCCAATAGACGACCGGTGCCGGAAAGACGGACTGCTGCTCTTCCTTGGCTTGAAGCTGCGTGCAGGCATACCAGTTGTCGATCGTCACCGGCTTTAATTCAACGCCCATCCTCGTCACTCCCGCTCTGCCGAAAATCTTCCTCGCAGCACTGCCGTGCCTGCTCCACCTACGATTCTCGCTGCGTTATCCGCTCAGCACCGCTCCGAATTGGTTCGTAAACATCTCGTAGTACACGCCCCTGCGGGCCATCAGCTCTTCATGCGAGCCGCGCTCCACGATGCTGCCCTTGTCGATCACCATGATCGTGTCGGCATCCCGGATCGTATTCAGGCGATGGGCGATGACGAAGCTCGTGCGGCCGCGAAGCACGCCCTTCAGCGCGTCCTGGATATGGAGCTCGGTCCGGGTATCGATGCTGCTCGTCGCCTCGTCGAGGATGAGAATGGACGGATCGGCCAGGATCACCCGCGCGATGGCGAGCAGCTGCCGCTGCCCCTGGCTCAGGTTGCTGCCGTTCTCGGCAAGCGCGGTATCGTACCGCAGCGGCAGCCGCCGGATGAAGGAAGCGGCGTTCGCGAGCGCGGCCGCGCGCTCCACTTCCTCGTCCGTGGCGTCCGGCTTGCCGTACTTGATGTTGTCGCGGATCGTGCCGGCGAACAGATAGGTATCCTGCAGCACGATGCCGAACGCCTGGCGCAGGCTGTCCTTCGTGTAGCTTCGGATATCGCGGCCATCGATCGTAATCGAACCGGCCGTCACGTCGTAGAACCGCGTCAGCAGGTTGACGATCGTCGTCTTGCCCGCTCCGGTGGGGCCGATCAAGGCCGTCATCGTGCCTTCCGCCGAATCGAAGCTGACGTCGCTCAGTATCGGTACATCCGCCCGATAACCGAACGACACGTGATCGAAGACGACGCGGCCGCGCGGATTGACAAGCGACGCCGCGCCCGGCGGATCGTCCGGTTCTTCCTGCTCGTCGAGCACCTCGAACACCCGCTCCGCGCCGGCCACGCCGGATTGCAGCACGTTGAACAGATTCGCCAGGTCGATGAGCGGCCTTACGAACTGCCGGGAATAACTGAGGAAGCTCGCGATGACGCCGACCGTAATATGGCCGTTAACCGCCAGCAGACCGCCGACGATGGCTACGGCCGCGAAGCCGAGGTTGTTAATGACGTTCATGATCGGCATCAGGAACCCGGAACGGATCTGCGCCTTGATGCCGACCTCGCACAGCTCGGCGTTGACGGCGTCGAATTCGGCGATCGCTTTCTCCTCGCGGTTGAACGCTTTGACGATCTGAATGCCGGAGATGGTTTCTTCGACGTGGCCGTTCAGCTTGCCGAGCTTGCTCTGCTGCTGTTTGAAGAGCGGGGCCGTCGAGCGCGCGATCGCCCGGGCAAGCCAGTAGACGGCTGGTACCGTAATCAGGCTCGCCAAGGTCAACACCGGGCTGAGAATCAGCATCATCACGAGCGCGCCCACGATCGAGATCGAACCCGTCATCACTTGCGCCGCCGACTGCGCGACCGTGTTGCTTACGTTATCGATGTCGTTGGACATCCGGCTCATGAGGTCGCCGTGCGTCCGCGAGTCGAAGAAGCGGACCGGCAGCCGATGCAGCTTCTCGAACAGCGCCGCCCGCAGCCGGCCGACGATACGCTGCGACGTTCCCGCCATCAGCCAGCCCTGCATGAACGTCAAGCCGCCGTCGGCAATATAGGAAACGACGAGCGCGATCAAGGCGATCTGAAGCGAGCCGAAATCGACGCTGCCGCCATCCTTCGTCATGGCGTCGATCGACACGCCGATCAGGTAAGGCGCTGCGAGCATGATGATCGAATCGACCAGCACGATGAGGAAGATGAACGTCAGCAGCTTGCGCTCGCCGCCGAAATACGACCATAGCCGCAGGAGCGTAGCCTTCAAATTCTTCGGCTTGGCTGCAGGCCCGCCGCGTCCCATGGGCCCGCCCCGGCCCGGCATGTTCATCGGCGGCGGCGCGGGCGCATCCGCCGCTCCGGCGGATGAACGCCCTGCCTTATTCGCTGCATTCGCGTCGCGCTCAGACATTGGCCTTCGCCTCCTTGCCGGTCTGCGACCGGTAGATTTCCTGATACGCGCGGCAGTCCCGCAGCAGCTCGTCATGGGTCCCCGACCCGACGATCTCGCCGTTATCGAGCACGACGATCCGCTCGGCGTCCATCACGGACGTGATGCGCTGGGCGATCAGCAGGCAGGTCAGCCCTTCGGCATACTCGCGCAGCGCCGCCTTGATGCGCGACTCCGTCGCGGCATCGACCGCGCTCGTGCAGTCGTCCAGGATCAAGATCGATGGCTGCCGCACGAGTGCCCGCGCGATCGAGAGCCGCTGCTTCTGGCCGCCCGACAGATTCACGCCGCCCTGCCCGAGCTTCGTCTCGTAGCCTTCCGGACAGGCTTCGATGAAATCCTCGGCCTGCGCCATCTTGGCCGCATGCCGCATCTCTTCCTCGGTGGCGTCTTCCTTGCCCCAGAGGAGATTGTCCCGAATCGTTCCGGTGAACAGCACCGTTTGCTGCGGCACGATCGCAATCCGCTCCCGCAGCCGCTTCGGATCGACTTCCCGGACATCCGTGCCGTCTACGGTCACGCTGCCCGAGTCCGAGTCGTAGAACCGCGGGATCAGGCTGACGAGCGTGCTTTTGCCCGAGCCCGTGGATCCGATGATGCCGATCGTCTCGCCAGGCCGGCATTCGAGCGTGATGCCGCGCAGCACGGATTCCGTCCCGTTGTAGGCGAACGATACGTTGTTGAACGCAATGCTCCCCGGCACCTCCGGCACCTCCGGCTCCCTCTCGCTCCATGTCATGGCATCGTGCTCGGCGAACACTTCGCCGATGCGATCCGAAGAAGCCTTGGCCCGAACGAACATGGTGAAGACGTTGGAAATCATGAGCAGCGAGAACAGAATCTGCGTCATATAATTGATGAATGCGATAATATGCCCGACCTGCATATGGCCGCTATCGACCCGCTGCCCGCCGATCCAAATGACGGCCGCGATGCCGAAGTTGACCGTCAGCATGATGCCGGGGCCGAAGATCGACATCATCCGCATGGCGCGCGACGATATCTCTTGGTAGGAATCGTTCACGCCGGCGAATTTGCCGGACTCGTACGGGAAACGATTGAAGGCCTTGACGACGCGAACCCCCGAGAGGTATTCCCGCGATACGCCGTTCAAGCGGTCGAGCGCCTTCTGCACCCTGCCGAAGAGCGGGAAGCCGACGCGCATGTTGACGACGATCAGCACGGCTACCATCGGCACGACGACGGCCAGCACCAGGGACAGCGGCGGATTGAGCCGAACGGCCATGATCAGGCTGCCGATGCAGACGAGCGGCGATTTGACGAAAATACGCATGAGTCCGTTCGTGAAGTTCTGCATCTGCGTCACGTCGTTCGTGAGACGGGTAACGAGCGAAGCACGGTCGAACTTGTCGATGCTGCTGGCGCCCAGCGTCTGGATCTGGCGAAACAAATCCGAGCGCAGCCTCGTGCCGAAGTTAAGCGACACATGGCTCGAGATGATATTGCGCGCGGTTGCCGCGGCGGCGCCGAATGCCGTAACGAGCAGCATGTACCCGCCGAAGCGGACGACGTAGTCCAAGTCCTTGTTCTGGACCCCCACGTCGATGATGCGCGACATCAGCGTCGGCTGGAGAAGATCGCACATCGCTTCAAGCGTCAGGAACAGGATCGCCGCCAAGAAGGGTTTGCCGAAGCGGCGAAAATAAGGCCTCAAGTAATTCAATTACAGGACTCCCTTGCCAGATAGAATAGTCGGTACGATGGCGCGTCACGAGCGGCCGCTGTAGGGTGTCATGCCATATTCTCCAGGCCCCCTCCTGGAAAAACGCCCCTGCGCCGCTCTTATACATCCCATTATAACTTGTGGTACGATAGGAATGAATAGTTGGAAATTATAGCGCGAAGGAGCGTGCCCCGATGGACCCGATGAAAGAAGAATTGCTGAAGCGATTTACCTCCTACATAGAGATCAACACGCAATCGGACGACGAAAGCGATACCTGCCCTTCCACGGAAGGACAATGGACCTTGGCCCGCCTGCTGGAGCGCGAGCTGCGCGAGATCGGCCTGACGGAGGTCACCTTGGACGAGAACGGTTACGTCATGGCGACGCTGCCCGCCAACACGGAGCGTGATCGCGTGCCGACGATCGGCTTCATCTCGCATATGGATACCGCGACGGATTTCACCGGGGACGGCGTCAAGCGCCAGGTCGTCGAGAACTACGACGGCGGAGATATCGAGCTGAACCGCGAGCTCGGCATCGTGCTCTCGCCCCGCAAGTTTCCGGAGCTGTCCGGCTACAAGGGACATACGCTCGTTACGACGGACGGCACGACGCTGCTCGGCGCCGACGACAAAGCGGGCATCACGGAGATCGTGACCGCCATGGCCTATCTCGTGAAACATCCCGAGATCAAGCACGGGCGCATCCGCGTCGCATTCACGCCGGACGAGGAAATCGGCCGCGGCGCGCATAAGTTCGACGTCCCGGCCTTCGGCGCGGACTACGCCTACACGATGGACGGCGGACCGCTCGGCGAGCTGCAGTACGAGAGCTTCAACGCCGCCCAGGCGGTCGTGACGGTGAAGGGCGTGAACGTTCATCCCGGCACCGCCAAGAACAAAATGATCCATTCCTCCAAAATCGCCATGGCGCTGCATCACCGCCTGCCCGCAGGCGAAGCGCCGGAGTTTACCGAGGAATACGAGGGATTCTATCATCTGATCTCCATCCAGGGGAACACGGAGCAGACGAAGCTCGTCTACATCATCCGCGACCATGACCGGGAGATCTTCGCGCACCGCAAGGCGACCATCACGGCAATCGTGGAAGAGTTCCGCCAAACGTATGGGGAAGATCGCATCGTGCTCGAGCTGAAGGACCAGTATTACAACATGGGCGAGAAGATCGAGCCGGTCAAATACATCGTCGATATCGCGCACGAAGCGATGACGAATCTCGGCATCGCGCCGATCGTAGCGCCCATCCGCGGCGGCACGGACGGTTCCCAGCTGTCTTACATGGGTTTGCCGACGCCGAACATCTTCGCCGGCGGCGAGAATTTCCACGGCAAATTCGAGTACGTCTCCCTCGATACGATGCGGAAAGCGACAGAGGTCATCATCGAGATCGCGCGGTTGTTCGAGCAGCGGGAGTTGTCCTAGCCGCAGTTAGCACCACTTCCGCTACCTGGAGGCCGGGTCAACTGAAAGCTGCTCGGAAGGCATACTTGCGGCGCTCTAGACTAGAGGTCAGATGGACTAGAAAAGTTGCTTTCGAGATGCATAAATTCCCCATGAAAGGTCGAAGCCATATGGATATGGCTTCGACCTTTGGACTTTTCGGGCTGCAGCGAAACAGCTGCATGTTACGAGAGTTCAGCTTGCGGCGGAAGTTTCCGAACGTTTATTGGCCTGCTGATTTCCAGTGCCGCCCATTTTCGTCATGCTTGCGAAAATCAACCGAGTGACATTTTTCCTAACGATTATACGGAGCGCTATTCCGTTCAAAATGGCCATTTTAAATCGCTAACGGTTGTCAGGAGGCTTACGGAGAGACTTCTCCGTGTTAAGCGGCCTCTATGCGCCAAATAACGCTACCCATAACCGTTAGCGGTTATGCAGCTGTATTTTTCGAGGAATAACGACGCTGACGACCGTTAGGCGTGAGCCAGAATTTTTGGATAAGCCGGAAGGTCCGCCATATGCATATGGCGGACCTTTTGTTGTCGATATTCACTCGCTGCATACGCTCAGCCTGCTGCTTCTTGGGAGGCTCTTCCGGGGAGAAAGCTACCTGGGAAACCTCCTCCGGGGAAGCCTCCTCCGGGGAAGCCTCCTCCTGGAAAGCCGCCTCCGGGGAAGCCTCCTCCAGGAAAGCCGCTTCCAGGAAAGCCGCCTCCGGGGAAGCCACCACCAGGGAAGCCACCTCCGGGGAAGCCTCCTCCCGGGAAGCCCCCTCCTGGGAAGCCTCCTCCCGGGAAGCCTCCTCCCGGGAAACCTCCTCCGGGAAAGCCCCCTCCGGGGAAGCCTCCTCCAGGAAAACCTCCACCCGGAAATCCTCCTCCAGGAAAGCCGCCTCCGGGGAAGCCCCCTCCTGGGAAACCGCCTCCCGAAAAGCCGCCTCCGTGGAAACCTCCACCTGGGAAGCCTCCTCCGGGGAATTTTTTACCGGAGAAGCCTCCTCCCGGAAAGCCGCCTTTTAACATACTGCCTATTAATCCGCCCTTCGCGTCCCCGCCGCCGAGCATGGTGCCGAGCAAGCCTCCTTTGGATCCGCCACCCAGCATGCTGCCCATGAGACCGCCTTTGGGGTAGCCGCCGCCTCCCATCAAGCTGCCCAGAGCGGTTCCCCCGAGCATGCCGCCCAAGGCGCCGGCGCCCGGAAAGCCGCGCTGCTGCCCATATGTTACGGGCACTTGCCTAGCATCGTTCATAAGCTGTTCCTCCGTTACCAAGATGTCACCTGTGATATCCTATTCCCGCCTCGCGGACCGTGACACCCGCCTATTAAATAAAGAAACCGGCAGCAGGTGCTTGACGCCCTGCTGCCGGTTTCTTAGTTGAATCCTTCTCTTACGACGTTCCCCCGTCGGTCGGGGTCGTTGTCCCGCTACCGCCTTGCCGTTGACCTCTTACACCGCCTCCGCCGCCTCCGCCACGTCCGCCGAATCCGCCGCCTCCGCCTGGACCGCCCGTGCCGCTCCGCGCTTCGGTAACGCCCGATTCGTTCACCCACGTGACGAGCGCGGCTGCTTTGAACGCCACGACCTTCGTCCCGCCTTCGTAGACCCCGCCCTCATAGAGGCCGTTCGCCGCGGTACCGCTCGACTTGCCTCCCGAATAGAGGAGATACGAGGCGTTGGTCTTCAGCTTCGGCGAGCTGACGAATACAGCCTGGTAATCCTTGAGCGGCGCGAAGGTAAGCATGTCGCTGCCCGCGCTGTCCTGCAAATGAACGAGCTTACCTGCTTGCTGCGCCTTCGAGTACGTCATCAGAATGCCCGATTGGGTCGATTGATCGGACGTGGCCTGCACCATGCCGGAGCTTCCGGCGGCGACGAGGATGCCGCCCGTCATCACGAAGCTGCCGTCGTAATCCAACGCGCCGTTGCCGTTCATCGTCGGCCCATTAACGATGACGGTACCGCCGGACATCGAGATCGAACCGTTCGCGTCAAGCCCGTCGCCTTGCGCATTGACGGTCAACGTTCCGCCGGCGATCGTCAGCATGCTGCTGCCGCCGCTGCCCGGCATGCCGCCCGGGGCCCCGCCTTCCGGAGGCGCGCCCGGCGGTTCGCCGTCAGGAGGCGTGCCGCCTTCGAAACCGCCGGGCGGGATTCCGGCGTCAGTCCCGTCTGGCGCAGCTCCGTTGTCCGCTCCGTCGGCAGCTCCGCTCCCGGATGCATCATTCAGCGCGCTCCCGGTCGATTTACCGCCGAACGCCGAGCCTTTCGAGGCGTCCGCCGTGTCGCCGTCTTGCGCCATGCCATCCGGCAGATTGCCGTCGAATCCTCCGCTTCCGAATCCGCCTCCGCCGCCTCCGCCAGGACCGTCCTCGCCTGCCGTCTCGCTGCTGCCCGAGGCGGCATTCACGCCGTCGTCGCTGCCAACGACGCTGATCGTGCCGTCCGCGATGAGGATGGAAGGGGCTTCGAGTCCCTCATTGCTCTCCGCGACATTGACCGTGCCGCCCGTTATCGCAAGCCCGATCTCCGCATGTACGCCGTCATCCCCAGCGTTGATCTGGACATTCCCGCCGCTGATGAGAAGACCGCCGCTGCTATGCAGGGCGTCTTCACCCGACGTGATGTTGAAGTCTCCGCCTCCGATGGCGATCACGCCTTCTTCTCCCTCGGCGTCGTTCGTCGATTTGATGCCGTGTCCGCCGGCTTCGATCTTGAATTCGCCTGCTTGCACGGCAACCAGATCGCGTCCCATGACGGCATCGTCCACGGCATGAACCTCCAGCTGGCCGCCCGTGATTTTCAGCTTATCCTTGCTCGCGATGCCGTTATTGTAATTGCCTTGAACGACCAGCTTCCCGCTGCCGTTGACCGTCAGATCGTCCTTGCTGAAGATCGCCGCATTCGGCTCGTCCGTAGACGTATCCGGATAGACGTATTCGGTGCCGTCCGACACCGCGTTCTCGGTTCCCTCCTGCAGGGAGAGGACCAACTTGCCCGCTTCGGCAACGTATATCGCGGATGTCGTGCTGCTATGAATCTCCGCCCCGTTCAGCACGAGGCGCACCGTGCCTTTGTCCTTCACGTCGACGGCAATCTGGCCGTTATCCAGCGTTCCGCTCACCACGTAGGTACCGGCCGCCGTTATCGCGATCGTGCCGTCCTTCGCAGCCGCCCCGGAACCGCCGATAACCGCCCCGGAGCCGTTCAACTGAATTTTCGTCGATTCTCCCGTCGTCCAGTCCGCATACGCGTCGTTATCTTTATACTCGACTACCTCCGCTAGATTGAGGCTCGCCAGCGTCACGGGCGTCGATGCAGCCGTGCCGGACTGCGCGGTCTCGGCGGCCGCATTGGCCGTCCCCGAATTGGCATCGGTCGTCGGAGTGCCGTTATCGCTGCATGCGGATAATAGAACGGCGCATAATAGAAGAGCGCTTAATTTCTTCGCCGTATGCGAATGGTTCATCATTCATCATTCCTCTCGGATTGTTAAATAAGCTCCCCGCTTCGTACCGCCTATCTCGGCGATCGTTCCCGCGGTGCTTTGCGCCAAAGTCACTCTCGCCTGCAATTGCCGGTGCTGCGCTGGGCCGTCTTTGCTTAACCATATAAAAAACTCAAACGATTAAATACATACCACCCTAAACACGCACAAGTATGTCAGTTAATACTCAGCCGTCGCGGGACTCATCGTTAAAGTAATATCCAAATTGCCGTTCCTGCAGCGGATGGCGTCGAGAAAATCCTTCTGGTTCGTGCGTTCGTCGATCGTTACCGCATAGACCACTTCGTACAGGCTGCCTAGCTCCGTCGTTCTCACCTTGCGAAGCTCGTAGGCGATGCCGAATTGGTTGAACACCTCGTCAAACGCTTCTTCATAGCCCAGATTCTCCGGGATCGTCACCTTGAGCAGCTTCTGCGCTGCCCGCTTACCCCCGAAATTCATGGCGCGCAGCACGAACATCAGCCCGCAGAGCACGATCGTGAACAAAATGCCGTAGTCGAGCGAGCCGACGCCGCAGGCCAGACCGGCCGCCATCGTGAACAGGACGAACGCGATATCCTTCGGGTCGCCCGGCGCGCTGCGGAACCGGATGATGGAGAAGGCCCCTGCCAAGCTGAACGCTCTCGCGATGTTGCTGCCGATCAGCAGAATGATGATGGCGACGATCGCGGGCAGCACGATCATCGTGAGCGCGAAATTTTGCGTATAGGTCGCCTGCGTCCGCATGTACGTCCAGCTGATCAGCGCTCCCAGCGCAATGGATACGACAATGGTCAATAAAGCATCGGTGAACGTGAGCGCCTGGCCCTCCGCCGCCGTCGTCAGGATAGAATCGATCATATAAGTACGCTCTCCCTTTCGCTGTTTTCAGTCCCGGCAGCGAGGATGCCGTTCCTTTCGTTCCGCTTCAATCGTTTGTATTCGTTGCCGTACTTGGAGAAGCTCGTCCGAAACATGCCGAGCTCCGACAGCAGCCGGGACAGCCAGACCGGGACGGTTTTCTCGGCCTTTACTTCCATCAGCCATTGCCCCGGCTCCATCAGCTGCTCCCCGTAATCGCCGTTCTCGAGCTTGACCTCGTACCGCCTCGACCGGATATTCGTATCGAACGTGATGCGCAGATCCCGGTTCTCCTTACTGAAGAGCGCGATTCGGTCATATGCCAGATAGAGCTTCGGCTTCAGCTCGTAACGCGATAGGAAATAGCCGAGTTCTTGGATGACCTGCTTGTTCATGCCCGTTCTGAATTCCGGCGCGATGCCCGACCCGACAAAATCATACGCTTCGTGCAGCTTGAGCGCCGTTCTTCGCTTGTTCACCAGGCCGAATACCTTCTTCTTCAGCTCCAGGTACACTTTCGCGTCATGCTCCGGGATACCGTACGCCCGAATGCGCAGCTTCTCCCGATACTTCGGCTTGGCCAGGCTGGCGCGGATCAAGGAATCATGCTCCGTATCATAATAGAGATTGCTAATGGCATAAAATTCGTCGTCCCTGTTGTACTCGTCAGGCACCATGCTGGCCAGCAGCCGGTTATAAATATGATGAAAGGCGTTCGTGTCCATCAGGTATTTATTCTCGTAACGATTGAATACTTCGATCGCCATGCAGGCTTTCGCTCCTTTCGTGCCGGCGCCGCCCGCCGTTCCATGACTGTATCTTAGAACCCGAACCTTTAACGAATCTTAAATGTTTGTAAAGGCGTCCGAATTATTATTTGCGCCCCGGCCCGGCAGCGATTAAATTGAATTAAAGGTTCGTTAAAGGTTCGGTGCCTATAATGAAGCGTGTAATCCGCTACACGATATAGGACGCAAAGGGGAACAGGCGCATGAGACTGTTAATCGTAGAGGACGAGGTGCATTTGGCGGAAGCGCTGACCCAAATCCTAAAGAAACATCATTACTCGGTCGACGTCGCGCATGACGGCCAATCCGGTCTCGATTACGCACTAAGCGGCATCTATGATTTGCTGCTGCTCGACATCATGCTGCCCGAGCTGGACGGAATCTCCGTCTTGAAGGCGCTGCGGGCGCAAGGCGTCGCGACGCCGGTGATTCTGCTGACCGCCAAAGGAGAAACCGACGACAAAATCACGGGGCTCGACCATGGCGCGGACGACTATGTCGCCAAGCCGTTCTCGACGGGCGAGCTGCTCGCGAGAATTCGGGCGGCCCTGAGACGCAAAGGGGAAGTGATGCCTGACGACACGCTGAAGTTCGGGGATATCGAACTGAATACGTCGACGCTGAAGCTGGCCTGCGGCGGCAAGGAGCTCAAGCTGATCCTCAAAGAAAGCGAGCTGCTGGAGCTGATGATGACCCGTAAAAGCGCGGTGACGTCGAAGGAACAAATCATCGAGAAGCTGTGGGGATTCGATACGGAAGTGGAGCATAATAACGTGGAAGTGTATATTTCGTTCTTGCGGAAAAAG
Source organism: Paenibacillus sacheonensis (assembly GCF_009909195.1). Classification (GTDB taxonomy): domain Bacteria; phylum Bacillota; class Bacilli; order Paenibacillales; family Paenibacillaceae; genus Paenibacillus_Z; species Paenibacillus_Z sacheonensis. The sequence goes on along the minus strand of NZ_JAAAMU010000018.1, from coordinate 103,702 downwards.
CTGACGTTCCTGCACGCCTCCGTCCGTATCAATACGATTCGCGGCGTCGGCTATGTATTGGAGGCGACCGACTGATGTTCAGCAGGCTTCGGAACCGCTTCATGATCTTGAACATGGTCATCATCTCCTGCATGATGCTCGTGGCGTTCGCGGCCATCTACACGATCACCTATCAGAACGTGCGCAGCGATACCGACATGGAGCTGCACGGCGTCGCGGAGTTCTACCACAAACAGGGCGGCGGCGGTCCCGGCGACAACCACAAGGGCGGCGGGGGTGGCGGCCGGGGCGGCATGCCGAGTCCCGGCGGCGACGGGAGTCCCCCTCCCATGAACGGATCCGGCAGCGGCAGCCCGCTGCCGGATCGATCCGTATCGTTCTTGCTGCAGACGGACGGCGATTGGACGATCAAGGCAACGATCTCGCGGTTCGACATGGACGCGGACTTCTATGCGCTGGCCGCGAAGAAAGCCGCCGCCGGCAGGTCGGACATCGGACGCTTCACCCTCGAAGGCAATCGCTGGGCGTACTTGGTGCTGAACAACGGATCCGGCCACGACATCGTCTATCTGGACGTGACGGCACAGCAGACGATTTTGCGAAATCTCGTCTATACGTTCCTGGCCGTGGGGCTGGCGATGCTCATCGTTATTTTCTTCACGAGCCGGTACTTCGCGAATCGGTCGATCGCGCCCGTCAAGGATGCCTTCGACAAGCAGAAACGGTTCATCGCCGACGCTTCGCATGAATTGAAGACGCCGCTGGCCGTCATCAATACCCATGCGGACGTGCTGCTCGCCAACAGCGACGATCCGATCCGCGAGCAGGCCAAATGGCTGCATCATATCAAGTCCGAGACGGAGCGCATGAAGACGCTGACCGGCGACCTGTTGTACTTGACCGAGATGGACGACTCGCGGGAGCGCATGATCTACGCCCCGTTCGATGCCAGCGAAGCGGTCGAAAGCGTCATTCTGACGATGGAAGCCGTCATCTTCGAGAAGCAGATCTCGCTCAGCTACGAGATCGAACCGGGCCTTACCGTCCGCGGCAGCAGCGAGCAAATCAAGCAGGTCGTCATGATTCTCTTGGACAATGCCGTCAAATACGCTAATGCGGAGGGCTCCATCGCGCTCAAGATGAGCAGGCGCCATCACGACGTTCAACTCGCCGTCACCAACACCGGCGAAGGCATCGCGGCGGAGCATCTGGAGCGGATCTTCGACCGCTTCTACCGCATCGATGCGTCCCGCTCCCGCAAGAAAGGCGGCTACGGCCTCGGACTCGCGATCGCCAAGTCGATCGTGGAGCAGCATAAAGGGCGGATCAGCGCGAGAAGCGTGCCGCGGGAGTCGACGACGTTCCTCGTGCAGCTGCCATTGAGCGCGGGGAAATAGGGACGCCTAATTGGCCGACGGGCTGGCCGGCAGGCTTGATATCGTGTACGGGTTGCCAATTGAACCTTCTTTCGAAGAGGGTTCTATCGGCAAGACCGATGTAGTGCACCTGGTGCACCTCTTCGCAATGATTTCCTGCCGGCGAGACTCTTGTGGTAGACGTGGTGTACCTCAGAATGTCGAGAAAATCAAAAATCCCGGAACTTATAGGATTGCAGATCGCAGATGCAAGCCATTGTAGCCCTGCTTGCGAAAATCAACCTAGAGCTAAAGCACCTTGCAGCTAACGCTTGTATAGATGCTTATTTGGCTTAAAATGTCTACTTTATATCGCTAACGCGTGTCAGGAGGCTTATTCCAAGACTTTCTGTGCAAATCAGCTTCAATGCGCCCGATAACGTCTGTCACAACCGTTAGGGTTTATTTAGCCGTGTTTTTGGGGGAATAGCACCGCTGGCAATCGTTAGAAGTTGGGAATCAGCACAAGCTTACGTACGTTACACGATCGGCAACTTCCCCCGCTTGCTGATGTATCCGCCACCGTCGTATACGTAGCCCTAATTTGGAACCTTGAAAACAAAAGAGAAAAACCTCCGTTTAAAAAACGCCGGTTTCTTTCAATTTATAGTGCACCTGATGCACCTCTTCGCCGGATTTCCAGCCGGCGAGACCGATGAATTGCACTCCGTACAGCTCTTCACCAGACTTCCAGCCGTCGGGTCCATCCTGCATACAAAACAAAAAACAGTGCCCCAAAGCCATTGGCTTTGGAACACTGCTTTGGGGCACTGCTTGGAGCGCCGCTTTGGGGCACCGCTTTAGAGTATTGCTTGGGGCACCACTTTGGGGCACCGCTTTAGAGTATTGCTTGGGGCACCACTTTGGGGCACTGCTTTAAATACCGGCTGTGGGGCACCGCACGGGGTCCTGTTTGACGCACGGCTATTGCACACTATGTTGGCGCACGGCTATTGCGCACAATTTCGGCGCGCTGCTTTGGTACGCACCGCATGGGCATACTGTTTTGGTGCACCGCACTGGCTTACCGCGCTTACACGCACCGCACTAGCTTACCGCGCCTTACACGCACTGCCATGCACACCCGCCTCGCGACCGATACTCACATCGCCGCAGTCCGTTAATCGGCTTCCGATACGACCGTAAAGCGCGCGTTCTCGTGCTGCGGCCGCTCGATCTCGTCGACGAGCGCGAGCGCGCCGTCTTCATAGCTGAGGTAGCTGTCGCCCTTCGCGTTGACCAGCAGCCAGTCGGTACCGGCGCGGTACGTACCCGTGCGTTTGCCTGCCGCGTCGAAGAATGCGGCAGGGCTCATGAACGTCCAGCGGATACCGGAAGCTGCCCGCAGATCCTCCAAGTGGTCCGCCGCAGCCAGCGCCGTCGCTTTGTACATCTCCGGAAACTCCGGCGTGTCGACGAGACGAACCGTCTTCGCTTCGTCCACGTAGAGGCTGCCCGCTCCGCCGATGACGATCATGCGCGTTCCGGGCGCGCCTTGCAGCGCGCCGATCAGCGAGCGGCCCGCGTCCACGTGCTGGCGTTCCTGCCCCGGAGAGGCGCCGAACGCGTTCACGACGACGTCGAAGGCGCCGAGATCCTGCGCGTTCAGGTCGAAGATATCCTTTTCCAGCACGGCGAAGCCGTTCAATCCCGCTGCTGCCGCTTTGGCCGCGCTGCGGACGATGGCCGTTACCTCATGTCCTCTTGCCGCCGCTTCCTTCGCGACGAGGCTCCCTGCCTTGCCGCTTGCACCGATAATTGCGATCTTCATAATCGATAACCTCCTGTGAATTTGGTTTATAATGACGTCTGCCTTCGAAAGGGGCGGTATGCGGCAGCTGTTCTGCTTGTCTCTCGCTCACCGTTGTAACCATAACAGTTACAACGCTTCCAAAAAGAAAAGCGCCCTCACTTCACCGCGCTTCTCTTGATCTCGACGGCCAGCACGTCGACGAGCTCCCGCATCGTCACCGCTCCAAGCACGCCTTCCATCGCGTCCTGCGCCTTCAGCATCAGCAGTCGCAGCACATGCTCGATATTGGCGCCGACCTCGCAGTTCGGATTCGGCTGCTCGTGCATATGGAACAGCTTGCCTTCTTCCACGGCGTCGACGGCACGGTACACGTCCAGCAAGGTGATCGATTCCAATCCCCGCGCCAGCGTGGCTCCGCCGCTGCCTGCACGCACCTCTACAAGCCCGGCCTTCTTCAGCTGTCCCGTCACGCGGCGAATGACGACCGGATTCGTTCCGACGCTGCCGGCGATCCATTCCGATGTGAGATGCGCGCCCGAGTTCACGGCCAGCAAGGACAAGATGTGTACGCCGATGGAAAACCTGCTGCTGATTTGCATGCCCAACACCCTTTCGTTGTAACCATTATAGTTACAACATGATTTGAAAGTCAACCTCGGCTGCCCGCCATTTTTTCTGGCCATCCAACTTAATTCGCATAAAATATTGTCATTTCATTGAAAGGTATTGCTTCCCCGCCCGGGACCCCACACAATAGGAAGAAAGCTCCCCGCAAAAGGTTATGCAACAACCCCGCATAGGCTTCATGACACAAAGCGAAAGGTGATTTTTAACATCATGGAATTATCGCATGTCGCCCCTGGCAAGGCAACCGTCAAGAAACAATCCTCCTCCCTGCCGCTGCTCTCCCTGACCCTCGGCGCTTTCGCGATCGGCATGACGGAATTCGTCATCATGGGCATTCTTCCGAACGTTGCCGATGACTTGCACGTCAGTATCTCCGCTGCCGGACAACTCATTACGATGTATGCGCTGGGCGTTGCGGTCGGTGCGCCGATCCTGACGGTGCTGACGCACAAAATCCCCCAGAAGCAGCTGTTATGCTTCCTCATGGGGCTCTTCATCCTGGGCAACGCCATCTCCGTGTTCGCGCCGAGCTATGCCGTTCTTATGGGCGCCCGGCTGCTGACCGCGCTCACGCACGGCACGTTCTTCGGCGTCGGGGCCGTCATTGCGTCCAGCCTTGTCGCGCCCGACAAGCGGGCCGGGGCCGTGTCCATGATGATGGCCGGCGTCACGATCTCCAACATTATCGGCGTGCCTCTCGGAACCTTCATCGGCCAGCACATGGGTTGGCGCGCCTCGTTCGCGGCGATCGCGCTCATGGGCGTCATTACGCTTATCGCCATCGTCCTCTTGATTCCGAAACTGAAGAAGGAAACGCCGGTCAGCATCTCGAAGCAGGTAACCGCCCTGGCGAATCCCCGGCTGCTATTGTTCCTGCTCATTGCCGTACTCGGCAACGCCGGCCTGTTCACGATTTTCACCTACATTACTCCGCTCATGGTGGAGATCTCCGGGTTTGCCGAACATAGCGTAACTTGGATTCTCGTGCTCTTCGGCTTCGGCGTCACGATCGGCAACATCTTCGGCGGCAAGCTCGCGGATTGGAAACTGATGCCTACGGTTCTCGGATTATACGCCGCGATCTGCATCATCCTGGCCGTGTTCACCTTCACCGTTCACAACCAGATCGCCGCCGTTGCAACGGTCTTCCTGTGGGGCACCGCTACCTTCGCCGTCTTCCCGGGCATGCAGGTGCGCATCATGAGCCTGGCCAAGTCTGCGCCCGCGCTCGCCTCCACGACGAGCCATTCCGCCGGCAACCTTGGCAATGCGGTAGGCGCGTTCATCGGCGGGACCGTCATTACGCATCTGTCCTTGAAAGACCTCCCTCCGGTCGGCGCCGCGCTCGTCGGAGGAGCGCTCCTGCTCACTATGATTTGCGTCCTGCTGGACCGGAAATACGCTGCCAAGTCGTAGCGGGTTGCTCTTCATGCACGGATCGTCTTAAAAGCTTACCACTTCGCTGCTACGGCGGTCTAATTAAACCGCACAGCCCCGGCTTCGCACTGAAGCCGGGGCTGTTTATGCATGCGGGAGGCAATTGCAAGCCGAAGCCGTATTTTCCCGCCTACCCTCTCCATTCCACGCCAATCCAGCCGCCTCGGTCAAATCCCAGCAGCCATCCCCGCCAAGAACGGATTGCCGGCGATGAGGCTTTTCACGCGTTTCATCGTCGTTGGCCCGGCAGGCACGCCGCTGCCTCTATGCAGCAGCAGCCATCGGAGACAGGCCAGCGCGCCGAACGCCTCGAGTTCCTCGCGCGAAATCTCGTTGTCCAACAAATACGCGGCACGGAACCGTGCCGCATTGCGATCCGAGGCGTAGATGCGCAACAAAGTCAGCGCCCAGGCAAAATCATAACGGGCATCCCCGAGTTGACCGTTCGTCCAATCGATAACGGTATATCGGCCGTTATCCTCCAGCAGATTGGCCAAATGAAAATCGCCATGAATGATGCGATCCTGCCTTATTGGCATCCGCTGCACGAGCGTCATTGCTAACCGGGCTAGGTCCGGATGATCGTCAATTCCAGGGAAAAAGTAATGAATCATCTCGTACTTCGGAAGCTGCAGGCCGCGGTCCTCCAGCTCTTCCACGCGAATGCGATGAATGCTCGACAGAATGCCGGCCAGATCTGCCAGTTTCCGTTCATTCACCTTGCGGATCGGCGTACCGTCAAAGGATGTCAGCAGCACCTGATTGCCGTTCTCGTCGATTCCCCAGCCCACCGGAGAGGAGACGGACAAGCCGCGTTCGGACAGGGTATCCAGCAACCGGTATTGAAACCGGATATCCGGCTTGGAGCTTCTGTTCCAGACTTTCAGGACGAAACTTCCGATATCCGCGCGGATCATCCTCACTTCGGCTTCGAAGCCTTGATCCATAGGTTGAACGGACAACTTGTCCGCTTGCATAAGCAATTCATCCAGCGCTGCCTTCTTCTCGATCCAATTCACGGCACCGATAGCCGTTCCCCTGGACGCCGATTTCTCCATATTCCGCGCCTCCTATTTCTATGAAATCCCTGTTATTGGATATTCGGGAGAAGCCCGCGCAATCCTCTCGGGGAAATGAATAAAGCCGCCGCTTGGCATGCGGCAGCTTCTTATACGGATTCCGTCGCGGCGGGATCGCCATGCGGCATAGCAAGAGGCTTGGGTTTGAACAGTCGCCCCGCGATTCGGAATACGGCCTCGCCTACCGCGATACCGCCGGCGGCGTCCGCAAGGACATGCTGCTTGATGAACAGCGTAGACATAATGATCAATACCGCCATCGCGATGACCACCCGGCGCGTCCACCTCGGCAAAACCTCCGAACCGCGCAGCATCAGATAGCATGTCAGCACGTGAATGCTCGGAAATCCGTTATACGGTTCATCCAGCCTGTAGGTAAGCGGCACGAGAAAGTTCCAGCCCGTGCCGAGCGGAGGACGAGGCACGTAGGTGGGGAACAGCAGGAAAGCCATATTGGCTGTCAAAATCCCGAGGCATACGGCAGCGAGCGTCCGGTAATACGCCACGCGGCGTTTGCGGAAAAGCAAAACGAGCGTCACGAATAAGAACGGGTACCACACCATGTAAAACAGCGAAAAGACCGGTATAAACGGCGTGATGCGGTCCACTTCAGTCGCTAGGATATGCATGCTCGACCTGGCATGGTCCTGCATGGCGTACAGCGTGCCGATCAACGGGATGGTCAGCATCCACAGGAGCGGAGCTTGTCGGAGCAGCCTTTTCAAAAAAACATCACCTTCTTCATCAACTTCCTGTCGTTATCTTATCACCGAAGCATTAAAATCACCTTAACGGGATAAAGTCTACCGACCAGGAGGGATTGCCATGAAAGACTTGGGTCAAACCGCGGACCGTTTCGTGAAGGAGCGCTTCGGCGACCGCGCTAAGAACCTAGCGCCGCTCGCATCCGGCGATTGGTCGAGCGCATATTCGTTCACGCTGGACGGACGCGATAGGGTCATTCGTTTCGGCGCTTACCGAGGTGATTTCGAGAAGGATCGCGCGATGGGAGCTCATTCCATGCCGGCCCTGCCGATTCCGAAAGTCATCGAGGTCGGCGAGACGGAGAGCGGCTTCTACGCCGTATCCGAGCGCGTTCAAGGAACCGCGCACCTCGACGAGCTTGACGAGAAGGGTATAAAGACAGTCCTCCCGCAATTGCTCGACGCGCTCTACGAGCTCCAGAAGCTCGATCTCCGGGATACGCAGGAAGTGGGCATTTGGCGTCCTGCAGGGACGGGACGGAGCTGGGGAGCCGAGCTATTATCAGTGAGCGAGCCTAGAGACAGGCTTGCCGGCTGGCGCGAACGGCTTGACGCCTCGCCAAGGGAGGCGGGGATCTTCGATGCCGGAATAGAGAAACTTCGTTTACTCGTTCCCCGGCTTCCGGAATGCTGGGGGATCGTCCATAACGATCTCTTGAACCGGAACGTGCTGGTGGACGAAGGGAAGCTCACGGGCGTGTTCGATTGGGGGAATGCGTTTTATGGCGACCCGCTCTATGATCATGCTTGGTTTCTGTATTGGTGGTCCTGGTATCCGCAGTGGCAGGGGATCGATCTGCAGGAAATACTGGACCGGCATTGGGACAGCCACGGCGGCCCTCCCGAGCAGATGCAGGAGCGCCTTCTCTGCTGTCTCATCCATATCGGGCTGGATCATATTGCCTACTGCGCCTTTAGGGAGCGCACCGAGGATATGAGGCGGAACGCCGATCAGTTGTTGACCTATATTTAAACCGGAGGCCTGCTGCGGTCAATTAATCCGGCAGCGAGAGGCCAGCGCGATTGCCGCCGGCCATTCCGGTTCTGCCCATGCAAAAATCACCTTCTCCAGCTATGCGGAGCAGGTGATTTTTATTGTGAAGTCCACTTCTTTAAACAGGCAACGCTAGGACAGCGCGTCGCTCCAGCAATGCTCCGGCTGCCAGTCCAGCGTTTCCTTCGCCAAGCGGTTGCTGAACAACGGCTCTCTGCCCGCGAATTCGCTGCGCAGATCCGTCACGTCCGGGCAGCATTCGCGCAGCAGCTCCAACGTGTCGACGGAAGAGAACGTGTCGTCGCCGGTAATATTCAATGCGATCGCGCCGTCCGTCTTCGGGTGCAGCGAAGCGACACATGCCTTGGCGGCATCCCGGATATCGATGTAGCTCCATAGAATCTTCGCGCCGTCAACCGGGTTGTCGATGCTCTTGCGCATATGTTCGTATTCCTCGGGCGCCGCGATCAACGAGAATCGCAGGTTGACGACGTTCAGGCCGTTCCGGCGGTGAAACATCTCCGCCGTCAGCTCGCCGACCGTCTTGGAGAAACCGTACCCTTCCTGCGACAGCTGCGGATGCGCCTCGTCGATCGGCAAGTACTGCGGCGAGAACGGCTTCGCCGCCCAAGCGAAGCCGTAACAGGAAGTGCTGGAGCCCATGACGACCCGCTTCATGCGGAGCATGGACGCCGCTTCCAGCACGTTGTAGCTGCCCATGACGTTGTTGGCGAAGATGAGCGGAATCGGAAAACCCGTCGGCGACGGAATGGCCGCGAGATGAATGACGGCGTCAACGTCCTGCAGCGCGCTCGCCACCTGGCCCAGATCGTTCATATCCACGATGATTTGCTTGCAGCGCAGGTCGGCGGCGCGCTTCTGGTCGAGCGAGATGACGCGATAATTTTGGCGAATGAGCTCTTGCACGACATACTTCCCGAGCTTGCCGGCTCCTCCGGTTACGGCGATCGTTTGCATGCTGTTCTTCCTCCCTTGTGGTGAACCTGTCGTTGTTTGGTTCAAGTTATTCCGTTCGTTCCAGTCATTCCGTTGGTTCCGATGGTTCCAGACGTTACGGTCTCACCAGCGTGCCGTCCGCCTTGCGATCCAGCTTATACGGCTGATGGTAGCTTCGGCTGTCCCAATCCTCGCCCGCGAGCAGCACGGCCTTCTCCTCGTCGAAGTCGAGGCCAAGCCCCGGCTTGCCGGACACGTACAGGTAACCGCCCTTCCGTTCCACGAGCCCCGGGAATACTTCCTTTTCTTCGGCGCTGAAATGATTGATCTCCTGAATGCCGAAATTCCATACGGCCATGTCCAAATGAACGGCCGCCGCCTGATTGACCGGATCGTTCTCCCCGCCCTCCTGCCAAGCGGTGCGGACGCCGAACGCCTCCGCGAGCGCGGCGAGCTTGCGGCAGGCGCTGATGCCGCCGGCCTTGGATACGCGCACGCGGATAAAATCGATCAGACGCTCCGTGATGAGCGGCGTCCACTCCTGCGGGTTCGTGAACAGCTCGCCGACGGCTTGCGGCGTCGCGCTCTGCTGCCGCAGCTGGCGGTACCAGCCCAGCTGCTCCGGCGGCAGCGCATCCTCGAGGAAGAACAAGTCGTACGGCTCGAGCCGCTTCGCCAGCTTGACCGCATTGATCGGCGAGAGATGCTCGTGAACGTCATGCGTGAACTGCGTCCCCGCGCCGAATGCCAGGCGCAGCTGCTCGAACATGGCGGGAATCGCCTGCACGTACGCCTGCTCGTCGAAGACGGCTTCCTTTGCCCACGAATTCACGGGCACGTTCGCTTGACCGCGCGGAATGAAGCCTCCGCCGCCATAACCGCCGAGCTGCGCGCGGATGACCGTGTAGCCCTGCTCCTTATAGCGATGGACGTCCTCGATCAGCTCCTGCACGTCGCGGCCGCCGGCATGCCCGTAGCATGGAACCGCCGCCCGGCAAGCTCCGCCGAGCAATTGGTAGATCGGCAGGCCCGCTTCCTTGCCCTTGATGTCCCACAGCGCTACATCGATGCCGCCGATCGCCGTCTGCAGGATCGATCCGTTGCGCCAGTATGAACTCAGCTGCATCGTCTGCCACATATCCTCGATGTTGCCGGTCTCCCGGCCGATCAGCTGCGGCGCGAGCAGCTGCTCGATGACCTGCACGACCGCCTCCGGATTGTAATAGTCGTTCGCCGAGCCGATCCCATACAGGCCGTCTTGATCCGTCATCACCTTCACGATGGTCCATGTTCCGTTCTTCCGCGTGCGAATGCATCTGATACCCGTTATTTTCGCCATCTGCAAGCACCTCTTCCCGTTAATGTTGGTTCGGAATGACGGCCCCCGCATGCAGGCAGGGCGCCGAATGGTTCATATGGTTAAAGATCGGGCAGCCGAGAATGCGGGTTATCCGGCTCGTCCGCCATGCGCATCCGCAGGCAAGAGAGCGCTTACGACAACGCTGAACATAACGTGCTTCACTTCACAAGCTCGCGGCGGTAACTGGCTTCTACCCGCTCTTCCCTGCTAAAGTTACCTTTTCGCGATTGGCCGCGCAATTCCTCTTACCGGCAGAAGATCGATTGGGGCAGCCGTACACAAAACAAGGCAGCCGGGATCGGGACCCCGCCGCCTCTTGCTTCTCGTCTATCCCGCTTGCGCGAACGACCGGAACGAGTCATGCTCGCTCTTTAATCAGATACAAGGCCAAGTCGTGGCCGACTTGCACATAATCGCCGGGCTTTGCCGGTTCCCCCAGATACATCAAGCCTCTTCCGTCCGGGACATAACCGCGCTTCGCGTAGAGCCGCTGTGCGCTGCCATAATCCGAATAGAGACCCACCCCCACGCCGACGATGCCGAACCGGTCGAACGCGATTCGTTCGACGGTTTCCATTAATGCATTGGCAATTCCCAGACGGCGCATGGGCGGAAGGACGTCCAAATTATTAATCTCGGGAATATTTCGCTCCGCGAAATACGCATAGTCCGACCGGAACACCAGATGCAGCCAACCGGCAAACCGATTCTCGCCCTCCGCGATCAGCGTAACCCGCCTGCCGGATACGTTCTCCTCCCAGCACCGCGCGATATAATCGAGCGGCTTCCCGATCTCGAATTGATCCAACGATCGATAGACGGACTCGACATCCGCGCCGGTCATTGGCCGAATATGAATGCGTGTGTTCATGGGTATATCACCTTCTCCAATCGAATTTCCCTCTCGCCGACGCTATCGCTCAGTCAGTTCTCTGCTCGACGTTTCAACCGCTTCAGTATCCTCGAATCTCGCCCGTCGAATCATATACGCCATCAACCCGCCCCGCCCGTCCTGTTGCGAACGAACTGCGTACCCGTCCTGCTCCAGTCCTGAGAGATGTCGCTCCCGCCAATGGTGAAAGAATCCGCAGACGCATCGGCATCCGATGAACGGACGAAATGCAATTCCACCGAATTGTCGCTAATATACCATTCCGTCTCGCTTTTCGGGATCAGTCGCTTCTTGTACGTGTTGTAGCTGGCATATAGCGTCCCCTGCTCCCAGGTGATCGTAAAGGTCTTATCCTGCCAACCGTATTCGCCCGTGAGGCTGGCGAATGGAATAGGATCAACGGCAGCATCGACAGGCTCCACGCCAAATTGGCGGAGAATGTCCCGCTCGTAATCCGTCCATTCCCGATTGGAATTATCGACAGCCAGCTTGCGGCCGTTGGTCTGCGTTACGAATTCCCGCGCAATATCATGATAGTCCGTCAAAAAATCCACATATAATTGCAAGTCATCCTTCTCTTTGCCCTGCGCATATGGGAAATGCCGTCCGACTTTGTAGACCTCCCCTCGCGCGGCGAACGTTTGCCGGATGGAGCCTTCGATATCCGAAGGCGAGAAATAGATGAGGAAGGGATGCAGGTCCTGGAGCTCGCCTAGCAAAGCTTGCAGTTCGCCAACGATAAACGACTTGGAGAAGCCGTTCAACAACAAGCCGTCCGTAAAAAACTGAACGAGGCCGCCATCTAAAATCTCAAGCTGCTGCCCGGCAGCGACGTTTTGCACGAAGGATCGCATCTTCAATCTAGCAACGGGGAGATAGCGGGCAGGGTCATGGATCCAGAAATACGGGAACAGCGCCTTCATCGTTTCAGCGAGATCCGTAATGGCGTGGCTTCGTCTAAGCTGCAGGATATTGACCCGATACAGGTTGTCCCATTTCGCGGTCACAGGGGGAAGCGAGTCAAACCTGGCACCGATGCCGGCGTACTCTTCCGGAGTTAAGTAGATTTCATTGAAAAAGTTAATGGGATGGTCACTCGCTAATTCATGGTAATAACGATTCGCCATACCTGCTCTCTCCAATTGAATCGAAACCGATCGTGCCGTCGTCGACTTTCCCGATCCTGGAATGCCCTCAAAGAGTATGAGTCGTGAATGCGTCAAGCGGTTCACTCCTTCTGCAGCAAGTATCGATCCCCATACAACATCGTCTCTGTATTCGAGACTCATCAAGAAATGACCTTTATTTGAAGAACATCCCATATAAGCACGATTAGCATGCCAGAAGAAGATGTCTTGCTGCAGCCCATTCTTCATAGCGCGCTGCTCGCTAATACGTCCAATAACAGTCCTCCGGCCGTTTGTCGAAGAGAAACCCCCGGAACACCGTCGTCCGCAGCTGATGGCGGTCGTTTCGTTCGAGGTATTGAATGCGGCAGCAGAGCCTCGGCTCGATCCACTGCGTTTTCCCGTCGTTCGTCGTCCGCAGTCCCTGCGCGATGTCGAGGAAAGCCTGCTTGTCCCTGGCGGCGAAGCCGAACTCGACGAGTCCGACAGGCTTATAGCGAACCGTCCTGAAATGCAGCCCCACGACGAGACCGAAGCGCGGCTTCGACCGGTAGCCGAGAATGATGACATCGATCGTCTGGACATTTTTGATTTTGATCCAATCCTTCGAAACGACCCCCGGGCGATAGACGGAATTCCGCCGCTTGGCTACGGTCCCCTCCAGTTCGCGTGCGATGGTCCAGTTCTGCAGCGCCCTGCCTTGTCCTTCGACATAAGCCGTGAGCGCCAGCACGTCCGTAGAGGCAACGGCTTCCTGCAATCGCGCTTTCCTCGTCGTCAGCGGTTCCTGCATATGCGACTGGTTCGTCTGCAGCACGTCGAACAGGATGAACGTCGCCGGATGCGTGCGCACGGCGGCCGCGATGCGCCGCGAGTCGCTTAGCCGCCCGCGGTAAGCGAAGTCGTCGAACACCGTCCTGTCCCCGCGCAGGCAGACGCCCTCTCCGTCCAAAATCGCTTCCGGCACCCGGATGGCGGATACGGCTTCCCGCAGTTCCGGGAACTTCTCCGTGACGCGGTTTCCATTCCGCGTATAGGCCTCAAGACGGCCGCCTTGTTTGTGCAGCAAGAGGCGCCATCCGTCCCATTTGGGCTCGAATAAATAATGCTCGTCATCGAACGCCTCCTTCCCCATGGAGACGATCATCGGTTTGATCGGCGTGAACAGCACGCGAGCTTTCACCTCGTTTCGGGACGGCTATCCCTGTCGCCAACAGCCGGTATGATCAGCATGGCCATGGACGATAGCGGGTTAAACCGGATAAGCCGTCCAAGCGTCAAATTCGAGGTCGGACAGCCTATGCCGGGCACTCATCGCGACAGCCGCTTCACGAGATCGCGTCCCCACTTCCACAGCACGTTGCCCGACAGCAGGAACGCGACGATCAGCCCCGTCACCGTCACGGCGAGCGCGAGCCACTCGAACGGCGAATATCCGTTCATTTTGCCCCACTTGATCGGCCCCTTGAGGTCCTCGATGACCTGATTCATGCCGTAGATGCCGCTGATGACGGTGTAGATCGTCAGAACCGTCAGCAAGTAGCTGGAGCGCTTCGAGGTGGAATTCTCTTGGTATTTGTACAGGTCGTTCAGCGTCTGCTTCACGTCTTGGAACAGCTCGTCGTTGCCGTACACGCGCCGGATCTGGATGAAGATCTCCCTCCCCTGCGACTGGGACACGACCTCCAGGAAGTCGTATTTGGCCGAAAAGGCGGTGATGTCGCGAATGAGCACCTCGGTCTGCTCGGGGGAACGCTCCAGCTGCACGCGGGAGTATGCATTCGACAGCTTCAGAAGCACGATGCGGTGGAATAGGTTCAGCAGCAGGCCGTAATAATACTCGCCGTACAGCTTGTTGGCAATGCCGTCCGCGCGCGCCGAATTCAGACGGTTCAAATTGCAGAAGCAGGTTTCGTCCGTAAAATAATACGCATACGGCGCCCAGCGGTCCAACCCGGTATGCCGGCAGTACGATTCGATATAGGGCAAATGGGTCGCGCTGATGCACGGCTTGCCGTTCTCTCCGAAGCCGTCGAGCCTTGCGGCCCGGTAACGGTCGAACAACGTAATCTCTTCGTGCTCGGGAAACGCGTAGAACGCAATGACATACATCCGCTCGTCGATCAGATAGGGCAGCTCCTCGAAATACGCGCCATCCATCGGCGACCGGTCCAGATAGTTCACCGTGTGCGGCACGATGGCCTGGAAGATAAAATCCTGCACTTCCTCATAGCGGTCGCCCTCATGCTCCACCCAGGAAGCGCGATCCTCCGCATGGGCATCCTGAAGCGCGCGCAGCCGTTCCACGAATTCGATCGCCTCGGTGAACGTGGCGTCCGGCTTGATCATCTCCACCCGCAGGGTGATGAAGCCCGTATCGAACGGGCAGAGAATGACGTCGACGGAATGAATGACGAAAGGCGCGTCGAAGAAACGCGTATGCAGCGCCGCCCGCAGATCCATCCGTTTGCTGAAGCGCTGGAAGCTCTCGCCGTTGTCTTCTGCCGGAAACAGCACATGATTCGTAAACGGCAAATAGTAACGTTCCATATCCCGGTGCGAGACGCGGTGCCGCGGACCGTAGTAGGCGGTCTCCGCATCCTTGTCGTCCAGCCGGAACGGCAAGAATTCTGCCTGCAGAAGCGTTTCTTTCATCGGCTGATGGCAATCCGCGTTGAGCGAGAAAGGAAAAAGCAGCTGAAACAGCGCTTCGCGTATCGGTTTGTCCGCCACCGTGGAGGCGGATTCGAAGGAAGCGGATCCTGCTGGTGGTGTTGGTTGATTCCGTTCCATGCTTGCACCCCTCTGTCACCTGACAATGATTAATCTCGTCGCCGGTTATGCAGCGACTTTGCTCTCCTGCGTTAGCCGCGAATGCAAGACGGCTTGCCGCGTTCTTGCGCGGCCCCTAAGTTGTTAATCCTGTTTACCCGCGGTCAACCTAATTTCAAGCGGGAATGCCGCATGAAATTATTAGGCGGTTCCACGGAACTGCGGCAGCTGGGGTTGCATAAAAAAAGAAACCCGACGTCCGTGACGTGGGTTTCTCTATTTCGTTCAACAGCTGCATTGGCAGCTGCCGCACTGGCAACTGCCGCATCCGCAACTGCCGCTTCTATGCTGCGCGGTCTTGGCGCACGAATTTATTTCACTTGAACGAGCAGATCGATCGGATAACGTCCCGCATTCCGCCCGTACAGCGCCAGTCCGCCTTCGCCCGCTTCCAGCGTCAGCTTGAAGCCGCGGCTGCGGTCGAGCTTCGCCGTGATGCTGCTCGGCAGCGTCACTTTGCACAGGTAACCGTAGGAGCCTGCCTCGTCCAGCTTATTTTGGACTTCCTGGTACTGGTACGACAGCACGCCTTGGCTGTCCGCCGGATTGTCCGGCAGCAGGAACGACGCGACCTTCTCCCCGTCCACGAGAACATGGATCAACGACTCATGCTGCTCGTTATCGGTCATATAGTACGTGTTGGAGTTGTACTCCACCGCCGCGTCCGCGCCATGCATCATGCTGATCGTATGGTTGCGGTCGCGCGCTCCTTCCACATTGCGGGCCAGGAGCCGTTTGGAACTCGCTTCGAACGCCAGCACGACATGCTGGATCAGCGCTTGCTCGCCTGCATCCGGCAAAGCGACGTCATAAACGAAATGACCCGACTTGCCGCCGTTCGTCTTGCCTTCTTGGATGGCGTTCCATTGATGCGCAAAGGTTTGCTCCGCGAAATCCGTGACCGGCACGGCAATGAATCGGCCTTCCGCATCATAGACCGGCGCGCCGTCCGCGCTGGCACCGCGCACGTCGAAGGTGATGAAATTGCGCGTCACGACCGTGCCGTCCGCCGCGCGAAGCGTCAGCGCCAGCACCGCGACCGCATCCTGCTTCGGCAGACTGAACGTCAGCGGCTCGCCGATCGGCGTCACGCCGTAGCCGTTCCAATCCAGGGCTACCGTGCCGCGGTCGCCCGTCACGCGGGTCCCGAGGTTGTCATGCCACAGCTCCCAGCCCAGCTGCAGCTGCTGCCCGTGGTAACGGTCGGAATAGCTCGACGCCAGCAGCGGGATCGAGACCTCTGCGCCCGCTTGAACCGTTTGGCACGGCGGCGCATCGATGACGATAAAGTCCGCCGAATGCAGGTCGGCAAGCGACATGCCGGGCACGAAGCCTTCGTAGCCGAAGAATTTCTCGCGGCCGTCCAGGCGGTAGTAGCCGTTGAACTCGTTGGTCACGTCGCGCAGCTCGGTGAAGACGAACCCGCACATTTTGTCATGGCGGCGGAATTCGTTCATCATGTACCGGTAATGCCAAGCGAGATCGCTGTCGCCGGCGCCGTTCTTGAAGCCCCAGACGTTGCCGCATTCGCTGTTCATCAGCGGCGCGTCGGATTGGACGTTGCCCCCGATGCAGTTGAAGGACGAGCCCGGATACGTATTCTCGACGACCTCCGTCACGTGGGCGCGAACTTCTTCGTAGCCATTAATGTAGAAATGCCACGTGTTGATGTCCGACTCGACCTTATCCCAGTTGCATGGCGAGTTCTCTTCGACGATCCGCGTCGGATCGACGCTCTTCGCCCAGCGGTACACGGAGCGCACCCATTCCTGCGTTTCCGGCAAATACGTCGCCTCGGCATCGGCGTTGCCGCTCGTCAAGCTGATCGTCTCTGCATCCGTCCGCAGACCCCAAGTCTCATTGAACATGATCCACGAGAAGATCGACGGATGGTTGAAGTCCCGGTCGATGATTTCTTTCGCTTCGCGCTCGTACGCGGGACGGGCAACCTCGTCGGGGTTGCCCCAGAAGCAAGGCATGTCTTCCATGACCATCATGCCGAGCTTATCCGCCCAGTACAGCTTGCGCGGCTCTTCCGGCTTAATATGAATGCGGATGAAGTTCAAACCGAGGCGTTTGGCCAAATAAATCTCGTCCCGCATTTCCTCGTCCGTCGGATACGTGAAGAAGCCCGTTTCGTGGAAAGCCTGGTCCAGCGTTCCGTTCAGGTACACCGGCTTGCCGTTCAAGGTGATCCAGCGATACTTGCGGTCGCCGAACAGCGCGGTGCCGATCTCGCGGATTCCGAAATACGTCGCGATGCGGTCGGTGCTTTCGCCGCTCGCCAGCGTGATCTCGCCTTCGTACAGGAAAGGCGTCTCCGGACTCCACAGCTGCGGATCCTCGACCCGGAACGATGCGCTGACGACGTTCACGCCCGGCGCCAATGCGACGCGCTCCGTATGCGACACGGTTCCGCCATTGAAATCAAAGCGCAGCTCCGCCTCTCCGGGCGCGCTTGCCGCCACGGCCGCTTCCACTTGAATGCTGCCGTCGATCTTCGTGATGAATTTGGCCGACTGCACGTGCGCCTGCGGACGCGATTCCAGCCATACCGGCTGCCAAATGCCGCGGATTTCGCCATAGCCCTGCTTGCCGCGCGTCTGCGATTTCGCGTCGAAATCCTCCGCCCGCACCACGATCAGGTTGGCCTCGCCCAGCTTCCATACTGACGTGACATCGAATTCGAACGTGCCATAACCGCCGCTGTGGGAACCGGCATGCGTGCCGTTGACCCATACGTCGCAGCGGTAGTCCACCGCGCCGAAGCGCAGGAATACGAGCGAGCCGCTCGTCTCGGGGGACCATGTGACCTCGCGTTTGTACCAGCCGATTCCGCTTTCGCTGCGGCCGATGCCGGACAGCGGGCTTGCCCAAGAAAAAGGAACGATGATTTCGCTGTTGAAGTCGGCTGCCGACTGGGTGGAACCGCTGTCATTCGTTTCCGTTTCAAGACGGAACGACCAAGCGCCGTTAAGATTCAGCCAATCCTGACGCTGCCAGTCCGGGCGCGGATATTCGGGGCGCGGCAATGTCGCTGCCGCCGTTTGCAATGCTTGTGCTGCCATGAGTTGTGCACAACCTTTCGGGTGGGGTGGATTTTCCCTCATTCTAGCACCGGTATATATTTAAATCAATATGTATTATACTTTTACAATATACTTATTTTCTTGTACACTACTTGTAACGATAACGACCGACGAAGGGCTGATTACGAGCAATGAGCGAACCGAAACAAGATCTGATGCGTTACCCCTCTTCCCGCATCGTCGACGTGGCCAAAGCGTTATCCGGCGACGTTCGCGTACGGATTCTGGAGGCGCTCGGCGAGAAACCGATGAGCATCAGCCAGCTGGCCGAAGCGCTTGGCGTGGCCCAGCCTACCGTCTCGATTAACGTGCAGATTCTCGAGGGCGTGGAGCTGGTCTCCTCGACGCTCGGGACCAACCGGGAGAAAATTTGTTCGGCCACCTGCCGTTCCATCCAGCTCGACCTGCCGGCGAAGCCCGGGGAGGGACTTCACCGTACGGAACAGCTGCACATGCCGATCGGGATGTTTTCTCACTGTTCCGTCCAGCCGACCTGCGGCATCGTGACCAAGGAATGCGCGCATGTCGGCTCCGTCGACGACCCGCGCTCCTTCTACATGCCCGAGCGGTTCGAAGCCTCGCTGCTTTGGTTTTCGGGCGCGGGGTACGTGGAATATTATTTTGCCAATCCGATGCCGCCCGGCGTCACGATCGACGAGCTCGGCTTCAGCGCGGAGCTGTGCGCCGAGGCGTCCTCCTTCCAGATGGACTGGCCCTCCGACATCGCGCTCTATATCAACGACGTGAAGATCGGCACCTTTACGAGCCCGGGCGATCTTGGCGACCGCAAGGGCAAGCTGACGCCGGACAAATGGCGCAGCGGCACGGAATACGGCCAGCTGACGGAATGGCGCGTCACGAAGGACGGAAGCCTCGTCAACGGGGAAGCGTCCACGCAAGCAACGATCGCCTCGCTCGGACTGCAGTACAACCAACCGATCCGCGTTCGGCTGGAAGTGAGCGAGGATGCGGAAAACTGCCGCGGCTTGAATCTGTTCGGCGCGGATTTCGGGGATTACCGGCAGGATTTGGTGCTGTCGTTTATTAGGTACGCGGATTAGATGCGGGGGGTCTGTAAGCAGGCGGGCCGCTCTCAGCATCCGCCGAGCGCCCCCCGCTTATCCGACCTAGTTGTCTAAGCTAAAAGCTAGCCAGTGCCGCTATCGTCGGCGCCTGCCTACAA
The DNA here is from genome assembly GCF_009909195.1 of Paenibacillus sacheonensis. Lineage (GTDB taxonomy): Bacteria > Bacillota > Bacilli > Paenibacillales > Paenibacillaceae > Paenibacillus_Z > Paenibacillus_Z sacheonensis. Next base: position 84,193 of record NZ_JAAAMU010000018.1, on the reverse strand, counting down.
GCGTGTTCGTATGCCGCTCCTACTTCGTTCGTTGCGAGCCGCATAATAAGTTAGGCTAGCCGCCTCCCCTTTCTTGCGCTATACTTACGTCAACGAGACGAAGCACGTCCCGCTCCATGCCGCGCATGGGGCCGGGGCGTTTTTTTATTTTGGGGAGGAAGCGTAGATGACATTCGAACAGGCGCACGGCGCATTTTTGGAACTTCATTTGGAGCGGCGCGACGGCGAACGCAGAGGCAGGCTGGAACGCGGACACCGGGAGGCGGAGAAACTGTTTTGCCGCCAAGTATGGTGGCCGATGTTCGGTCAATTCGATGATTTGCATCCGGATTTCGAGGTGCTGGATTGGCGCGGGCTGGCGTATTTCTGCGATTTTGCGTGGCTCGCTCCGGCGGTGAAACTCATTATTGAGATCAAGGGCTTCGTACCTCACGTGCGGGACATGGACCGGCAAAAATACTGCAACGAGCTGAACCGGGAGACGTTTCTGGCCGCGATGGGGTATCAGGTCGTTTCCTTCGCCTACGACGACGTTGCGCACCGACCCGAACTTTGCATAACGCTGCTTCGGATGCTGCTCGGACGTTACCAGACGCAGGCGCTGCCGGTCGCCTCTGCCGGCGTACACGAGAAGGAGATCATCCGCCTAGCCTACACGCTCGCTAGACCGCTGCGCACGATCGACGTCAAGAGGCATCTCCGGCTGAACTATCGAACCGTGGTGCGCTCGCTGGCGTTACTATGCGACCATGGGATGCTCGCGCCCGTTGCGGGGACGGACGGCAAACGCGTCGTTCGATACGAGCTGCAGCCCAATGCGGGCAAACTGTTGTAGGCAGATAGAAAAGTAGGTAGAGGAGTAGGTAGAAAGGCGGATCATTCGGTGAGGTGACTTGTATTGGATGGCGGGTCGCTTGGTTCAGAGATCATAGAGTGGTCGTTGGATCGCTTGGTGCGGGGCGGTAATCGGGTGGCAGATCGTTTGATGTGGCGACTGGTGTTGGCTGGCGCTTCGCTTGGTGCGAAGCTGCAGGTTGGTCGGCGGATCGCTTTGGTGCAGAGCTGTAGGCTGGTCGGCAGATCGGCGGATCGCTTGGTGCAGAGCTGTAGAATAGCCGGCAGATCGGCGGATCGCTTGGTGCAGAGCTGTAGAATAGCCGGCAGAATGCTTGTATGGGGCAACAGGTAAATGCGTGGCTAGTGGATTCAACGGTAATTTAATAAGTCAGGATCAAAATAAGTGCAGATCTGCAACTATTTTTGCTCATTGGGCGCCAAAAACGGAAATAGGTGCATATATGCAACTATTTAGCCGATGTTAGTTATTTCGAACGCGAAACTGAGGAAATAAGTGCATTATTGCACTTATTCCTCTTCAGCCTCGTTAAATAGTCGAAATAAGTGCAGATCTGCACTTATTTCCTTGAAGTCGGTGAAGGAAAGCCGGTCGGGCAAGCGAGTCGGTTAGGCGATGCGGTGCTTAAACGCTCGTTCAGGCGTGGACTGTTTCGGTGGAGACGCCGATATCGACGAGCGACGAACTTCTGATAGCGGCGAGCGATGGTTTTCGCAAAGCCGAAATGTATTCGGCGCAGACGCGGATCAACGACGAGCGACGAAGTGCAGACAGCGGGGAGCGATGGACTTCACAAAGACGAAACTTGCTCGGCGCAGACGCGTTCAGCAATGAGCGACGAACTGCAGGTAGCGGCGAGGACGGATTTCACAAAGCCAAAATTTGCTAGGCGCAGACGCGTTCAGCGACGAGCTACGAACTTCAGACAGCGGCGAGGACGGATTTCACAAAGCCGAAATTTGCTAGGCGCAGCACCGCACTCATCTCGTTCCATTTCGCTATCCTATTGTGGATAACTCGATCTGTGGATATGTTTATTAGCTCTAAATACTTATGCCATTAAGCACTTTGGACCCTGTGTATGATGGGGATAAGTCTGTGGACAACTGTGGATTAGTTTTGCGTGCCCCGGAGCCGTCTCGATTCAGGCTGCCAGCATGCGCCGTAGTACGGGCTCTTGTGCGGACGGGCTCCCACCCGAAGAGCAAGATGACGTTCAGCGAGTCGCATAAGGTTAAATCCCCTGAACGGGCTTCACTATGTGAACAAGGTCCCAATCCGAATAGGCGTCAATGGCCCTGGTCAAAGTATCAGCGTCCGTGCCGCCTCGACTGCTTCCCGCGATGAACATTTATTCACAGCCTCCCAAACTGTGAATAGCAAAAAGAGATGCCCTACGGGCACCCCTACTGCTTTCCAACTATCCACATGTTACGCCCTATACACATCTCCACTTCACGCTACGATCGCGCCTGCTCCATCTCCCGCGGATGCCGCCGAATCAATTCCTCCACCGCATCCCCGCGCCCGGTTTGACGGAGACGCTCGGCGTACTGAGGCAGGAAGCCCTTGGCATGATACGGCCCGCCTTCCTTAATCACCGTCCACAGCGGATCGACGTCATGCGGCATCGTGGACATCATATCGTCATGCCACTCGTTCAGCAGATAGACCGCCTCCCGGCACAAATCCGGCCGATCCTTCGCCGCGTTATGCTGCTCATGCGGATCCTCTGCCAGGTTGTATAGCATTTCCTTATCGAACAAGTGATAGCCGTCGTGATAGGTTCGGATATACAGCCAATCTCCGAAACGCACGCTGCGCTGGCAAACGTGGGCGCATTGCGAGACGACAAGATAATCACGTCCGTTCTCCTCGCCCGTCTTCAGGACGCCGGCGTAGCTGCTTCCATCCCAGATCGGCGCCGGCGCTCGGCCGAGAAGCTCGGCGATCGTCGGCGGAAGATCGAGATGATAATGGAGGCTGCGGTCGACGGTTCCCTGCTGCAGTCCCGGCCAGCGAATGATCATCGGAATACGGCAGGTCCCTTGATCCGCCGTTGCATGCTCGCCGTAGATGCCGAGCTCGCCCATGTTCTCGCCATGATCCGCCGTAATGATGACGATTAACTCCTCCATCACGCCTTTGCGTTCCAGCAGGTCAAAGATCGCGCCGATGTTCTCGTCCATGTAACGAATACCGCAATCATACCCGTCAATCATCGTGCGCAGGCCGTCCATCGAACGTATTTCTCCGGGATGCCGCGGAAAGGCGGGCGACGTCTCGCTGTTGTACATGTTGATCTCGCTCGCGCTGTGCGGCCCGACCTTGCGCATATGTCCTTCCAATACGTCCTCGGTAATCCAAGCCGGCAGCGGTTCGTTCTCGAACGGATTGCCGAAGGAAGCCGGTGCCCGATATGGCGTATGCGGATCCCAATAGTTGACGTAAAGCATCCAATCGTCCTGGTCCGCGTTGCGCTCGATCCAGTCCAGCACGACGGGCGTGACCGTCTCCGCCGATTCTTGGCCGCTTTGTCCCGTGTTATGGATTTCGTTGAAGCCCGCATAGAATGTCCACGCCGAGTGCCGCTCTCCGAACGGACTGACGAGCGCCGTCTTCATGCCGGCCTGCCGGAAGAGCGAAGGGAAGCTCTCCGATGCCAAACGGGAACGGAACTGCCGCTCCTCCCCTTCGTGCCGAACGTCCGCAGCCGTGCCTCCATGGCCGACGACGCCATTATGGATGCCGAAACGGCCCGTCATCAACGCCGTCCGGGATGGAAAACATGGTGCATCCGACGTGTAGTAGTTGTCGAAGCGTACGCCCTCGGCGGCGATCCGGTCGATGTTCGGTGACGTGTTCCGTCCATAGCCGTAGCAGCCCAAATGATCGGGCCGCGTCGAATCCAAATCCAACAATAATACTCTCATTCGTCATCCGCTCCTTTGGCGTTCACAAATTAGAACGTTCCTGATTAATTTCGCATGCTTCTGGTTGCTTTCCTGTGTTCAGAATCCATTAAAACGCCCTCGGACACTAGAATAGGCGCATTTACGAACGCCGGCCTTTAACCCTTCACGGCTCCCGCGATGCCGTCGACGAAATACCGCTGCAGCAGCAGGAAGATCACGATGATCGGCGCCAGCGCGATCGTGCCTCCGGCCGCGATTCCCGTCCAGTCCACGACATTCTCCCCGCGCAGCGCGTAGAGTCCGACGGCTAACGTTCGCAGATTCGGACTGCTGAGGGTCAGTACCAGCGGCAGCAGGAACGAGTTCCACGTCCAGATAAACTGCATGATAACGACGCTGCCGATGATCGGCTTCGAGAGCGGCAGGACGACGCTCAGGTAAGTACGAAGGAAGCCGCAGCCATCCATCGTTGCCGCTTCCTCCAGCTCCTTGGGTACCTGCCGGAAGAAGCTCGCGAAGAGCAGCACGAACAGTACATGCCCGCCGCCGGATTCCGCTAGAATGACGCCCATACGGGAATTCATCAGCCCCAAATTCTTAATGAGCTGAAAGACCGGAATGATGGAAAATTCCAGCGGCACGAAGATACTCGCGCCGAGCACGGCCAGAATAACCCCTTTGCCCCGAAACGAATATCTCCCCAGCGCGTAACCGCAGGTCGACGTAATGACCAGTACGATCACGATAACGGACGCCGCCACGATGACGGAATTCAGAAAATACGCCTCGAAATTGCCGTTCGTCCAGGCGCGCCGAAAGTTCGACAGGTCCCAATTCGTCGGCACCAGGCTGAGCCCTTTGGCAAAAAATTCGTTCTGCGTCTTGAAGGACGCCGCCAGCATCCACAGAAACGGATAAATCCACAGGAGAGACAGCACCGCAAACACGATATGGTATATGGTCCGGGTCGCGATTCTCATGCGCCTCTCCTCCTTCCGAGCGAGCGGAAGGAACCGCGGATAACTGCTTGCGCAATGGCCAACAGAACGATCGTAAACGCGAAGAAGATTCCTGCCGCCGATGCATAGCCAAGCCTCGGCAGTCCGATCTCGCTGGAGAACGCGTACCGGTAAATATAAGTCGAGACGACATCCGTCGCGAAGAACGGACCGCCGTCGGTCATGGTTTTGATCATGTCGAACACTTTCAGGGCTCCCGACACGTCAAGCAGCAGAATCACGAGACCGACCGGGGCGACTAATGGAACGGTGATATGGATGAAGGTTTTGAACGGCGCCGCGCCGTCCATTTTGGCCGCTTCGTACAGCTCCCTCGGGATGCTTTGCAGGCCCGCCAGCCAGTAGATCATGTTGATGCCAAGGTTCTTCCATACGTAGATCATGACGACGGTAAACATCGCCCAATGGGGGTCTCCGAGCCAATTGACCGGCTTATCGAGCAGATGCAGCTTCAGCAGCGCATAATTCACCGCTCCGGTCGAGCCCCAGATATACACCATGATGATGCCGATGACGGAAGCGGTCGTAACGACCGGAATGAAGAGCAGCGTCCGGTACGTCTTCGCCAATCTCATCAGCGGATTGTTCAGCAGGACGGCTGAGACAAGACCGCCGAGCAGCAGCAATGGAACGGCTTCGAACATAAAGAGAAAGCTGTGCTTGTAGGCCTTCCAGAAATACGGATCTTGCATCAGTTCCTTATAATTATCCAGTCCGATGAACTTGGCTCCCGTGCTGATGCCGGACCAATCCAGCATGGCGTAATGCAAGTTGGCGAGAATCGGCCAGCCTTGGAACAAGGCGAAGAAGACCAAGTTCGGCATGACGAACAACCAGCACCACCATGCGGTTCGGCGCGAACGTAAGCTCAATCGGACGGGCGTCGTTCGGACGGAAGCAGCAGCCTTCCCCGGTCTTGCATGCGATGGATTCATTGCGATCTCTTTTCCCCTCCTTCATCCTGGAAACAGGACGGGACAGCGGCTCATGGCGCCGCTGTCCGCTCCTCTTTATTTGGCCGACTTGTAGTCCTCCGCCAGAAAGTCCTTCATCGGATCCCAGTTGTCGAATACGAAGTTCGATGCATCGACGTTGGCGCCCTCCTTCTTCGCGGCGTCGATCGCCGACGTCCACGCTTTGTCCACTTGGCCGGAGTAGGCGGTCAGCGGTGTCTTGAAATCCTTAAACGCACCGGACACCGTGCCGCCGAGCAGCTCGCCTAGGTCCGGATGAACGTCCTTGTACTGCGCGAAAACGGCCGAAGCCTCCGGATTGCCGATGTTCGGATCAGGCACCAAATGGCCATACTCGTGCGCCAGCGCGTAATATTGCTTCAACTGCTCGACCGTCGAATACTTCTCGTTGATGCCTTTGACGACGGAGAACGCGTCTCCGGACTTGACCCGCTCCTGCTGGAAGAAGTCGCCGCCGTAGTACTCCTTCAGGTACAGCGCCGCTTCCTCCGGATGCTTCGAGTCGGCGGACAAGCCGATCCAAGGCTGGCTGCTCGTGATCGGGATCGAGCCCTTGCGGCCCGAGTCCGGCACCGGCGGCGCCATGACGCCATATTCCAGATCCGGGTTGTCCTTGTTCCACACCCCGATGCACCAAGCGCCCTGCACGATGAATCCGGCTTGTCCTTGACCGAACAACGCGCGCGCCTCCGGAGCGGAAATGCTCATCGTGTTCGGGTGGAAGCTGTTGTCGTCTCGCAGCCCCGCGAACAGGGAGAAGACGCCCTGCACCGCTTCGGAATCGTAAGTCGCCTTGCCCGTCGCCAGGTCGATCGGCGAGTTGCCGTTCAGGCCGGCGCCTGCGAGGGACGACCATTCCTTGGCCGTCGTCAGCCACCGGTTATTTTGCTTGCCGCCTTCGATGATGCCATAATACTTGCCTTTGCCGGCTTCCGTGATTTTCTTCGCGGCTTCGCGGAATTCCGAATACGTCTTCGGCGGATTCTCGGGGTCGAGGCCCGCTTCCCGGAACAGTTTCTTATTGTAGAACAGCAGGCTGCTCGGCAGTGCTTCCGCTTCCGGAATCGAATAGATCTTACCGTCCACGACCGTCGTGCCGTTCTGGAACGTGCCGTCGATGAACTGATCCTTGAAGCTTTGGTCGATGTACGGATCGAGCGGCTGGAACCAGCCGTCCTTCACGAGCGCGGACAGCTTCATGCCCGTGGGAACGGGGAACAGATCCGGCGCCTCGCCCGACTTGACCGCCGTCAGGATCGTGTTCTTGAATTGGTCGATCGTGAGCTGCGTGTACTCGATCTTGATATTCGGATGCTTTTCCATGAACTTTCTGTGGAATTCCTCGCGCACCGATTTGATGCTGTCGCTCCAGTCCATGATCCGCAGCGTCACTTGCTCCGCTTTCGCTCCCTCGTTCGTCTTCTCGCCGGTTGTCGTGACGGACGCACCGTCAATGCTGCCGTTCCCGTTCCCGCTCGTGTCGCCGCAAGCGACTAATTGGCTAAGCAGCAATAAAGCCGCCGCGCCGCCGATGCCCTTTTGCATTTTATTCATAACAGATTCCCTCCCGTATGTTTCATCCGTTAGCGCAATCCGTATGTCAGGTATGTCTCGAACGAATGTCAGCGTATCTCTTCACTGGCTGTAGGTGTATTATAGGTTTTGCTTTTGCAGGCAGTCACGTACATTTCGATTCTATCTTGTACATTTCTATTCCTATCTTTTTGGACGGAATTAATAAAAGGGATTGTCCGCATCTCCATGCTATGATAGGATTTTCACAACTTTGGAACTTGAGGTGCGCTAGTATGATTCAGATCATGAGTGTACATTTCGATAATTTCATTCCTCATTGGCGGACGCAGCAGGAAGTGATTGCTTACAACATCCTGGTTCTCGTCACGGAAGGGAAAGTGCGCTACCGGATCAACGGAGAAGATGTCATCGCGGAGCGAGGGGACTTTATGTACATCCCGCAATCGACGCTTCGCTGCGGCGAGACGCTGCCCGGGTGCCCGCATCAGAAGTATACCGCGCTGTTCACCCTCGAGCCGGGGAGCGGCACGGGTATCCCGTTCCTCGACCAAAAACGGTTCCTGCGATTCCGGCTGGCCAACTTCCAATACGCCCAGCGGCGGTTCGAACGCCTCTACGAGGAGATGCGCGGCAGCGAGAGCTTCCGGTCCTTCATCTGCCTCGGCATCGCGCAGGAGCTCATCGGGATTCTCTCGCGGGAGCTGGAGAAGCCGGAGATGACGCCGATCAAGATGCAGTACGCGCAGATCGTGAGGCACTACGTGCTGGAGCACTACCGCGAGCCGATCGAGATCGAGCAGCTGGCCCGGCTGATCCATCGCTCGCCGAACTATACGACCGCCTTGTTCAAGGAAGTCTTCGGGCAGCCGCCGATCCGGTACATGCACCAGCTTCGGCTTCTCGAGGCCTGCAACCTGCTGCTCGACTCCGACATGACCATCGCCGGCATCTCGCAATATTTGGGTTATTACGACTCGTCCTATTTCTTCCGGATTTTCAAAAAATACAGCGCCATGACCCCGGCGGAATATATCGCCCGCGGCCGCCAGTCGGAGCTGACACCGTTGTTTTCTTGAGACGTGTTCGGCGGCGGCTTCGCTGCGAATTGCCGGCATACGACGAGCGAATTTGGCATCTCGACGCGGCTTGCCGGCAGATTCCGCGAACCCGATATGCAAAAAAAGGCCGCGGAAATATTCCGCAGCCTCGACTTCGCTATCACTTGTTCAGTCCGATATTGTTCGGTCAAGTATTGTTAGGTCCAATATTGTTCGGCCCGTTATTGTTCGGTCGAGTATTGTTGGGTCCGATATTGTTCGGCCCGTTATAGCCCTGTCCGTTATTGTCCTGCCGGTCAGCGTCTAGTCCGTTACAGGAACAACCCCAATCAACTCGTCGTCCCGACCATAAACGTCGTATCCATACGCAAGCTCCCTACCGCCTTACCGCCCGTAATCCGGGCGACGGCCCGCTCGGCCGCCGCTCTGCCCAGCTCCCGTACCGGCTGCTTCACCGTCGTGATGCCCGCGCGATTCGTCGCTTCATAACCGGTCAGGCTGATGTCCTGCGGGATGCGCAGACCGGCCGCCAGCAGCTCGGGCATCAGCTGCTCCGCCGCCAGGTCGTGGCTGCAGCATACGGCAATCCGCGTCTCGGAAGTCTCCGCGATTGCCTTCAACCGTCGCGCGAACGCCCGCAGCATCCCTTCCTCCCAATCGAGCAAGGTCGTCAGGCATTCCTCGAATCGAAGACCTTTGCAAGCAAGCGCCTCTTGAAATCGGCTCAGCCTGCGTCTCAGATGCAATCCTGCATGATAGTTCCCAACGAAGAAGAACCGTCCACAGCCCCTCGCCAGCAGATGCTCCATCAGCTCGGCAATGCCTTGCGCATCATTGGCCGCGACGCTGCAGGGTTCCTCCAGATCCGTGTCCGCGAACAAGACGGCCGGCGTCCGCAGTCCGTCCGCCGCGAACAGCCGCAGCTCCGCCTCCGTATTCGGCCAGCATACGACGCCGTCGACCCGGCCGTCCGCGAACGTCGTCCGCTCCAGTTCCTCGCGCGGGCGGCGATAGACGAGCAAATCGTAACCCAAGTCCGACGCCGCCTCGTGCAAGCCGACGAAAAACTCGTTGATATACGGATTGGCCAGCACGTTCGCGCCAAAATAATACCCGATCGTCCGCGTCTCCCTCGCCTGCAGCGAGCGGATGAGCGCGTTAGGCGTATAATCGAGCTCCCGAATCGCCGCATGCACGCGTTCCCGGGTCTCTTCGCTGATCTGATCCTCTTTGCCGTTCAATAGAAAAGACACCGTCGTCGGAGAAACGCCGGCATGGCGCGCGACGTCCTTGATCGTTGCTTTGCGTGTCTGCTTGTTCATGCTTGCATGCCCCTCTTCGGCTCTAGTCTCGTCCATTATATCAGAATGCATGGACTGTTCCCGTATGTGGAAGGGCATCCCTTTCAAGCCGGAAAACGTCAAAATTAGCGGTTGAAATCGATTCCCTTTCGTTCTAAACTAAGTTTAGTAATGATTTTATAGGATATCGGGAGGGATATGCAACCATGAGCAAAAGTTTCCGTACGGACGCGTTCATGCTCGGCGTCTGTTATTATCCGGAGCACTGGGAAGAAACGCTGTGGGAGGATGATTTTCGCCGGATGCGCGAGATGGACATGTCCGTCATTCGCGTCGGCGAGTTCGCTTGGACGATCTTCGAGCCCGTCGAAGGCGAATTCCGGTTCGACCTGTTCGAACGCGCGCTGGACGCGGCCCATCGCCATGGACTGCAGGTTATCATGGGCACGCCGACGGCAACGCCGCCGGCTTGGCTGACGGAGAAATACCCCGAGGTGCTGAACGTCTCGCAGAAGGGCGTCACGTACCGCCACGGCATGCGCAGGCATTACAACTATAACAGTCCCATCTACCGCGACCTCTGCGAGCGCATTACCCGCAAGATGGCGGAGCGTTTCGCGAATCATCCGGCCGTGATCGGGTGGCAGCTCGACAACGAGTTCAACTGCGAGACGTCCGTCTTCTATTCCGACGCCGACCATGCCGCGTTCCGCGAGTGGGCGAAGGCCAAGTACGAGACGCTGGACCGCTTGAACAAGGCTTGGGGCACGGTCGTCTGGAGCCAGACGTATACGAACTGGAGCCAAGTCTATCTGCCGCGCGCGACCGTCAACGACTCGCCGAACCCGCATCATGCGCTCGACGAGAAACGTTTTATTTCCGACAGCGTGATTTCGTTCGCGAAGGTGCAGGCCGATGTACTGCGCGAGCTTTGCCCGAACCACTGGGTAACGACGAACGGCCTGTTCGGCCACCTGGACAGCCATCAGCTGACGGACGAGCTGCTTGATTTCTTCTCGTACGATTCCTACCCGCTGTTCGCGGTGGCGTACCCGGACGGAGGCGACAACCCGCTGCTCGATCGGCGCTGGTCGTCCAGCCTGAGCGCCATCCGCTCCATCTCCCCGCTCTTCTGCATCATGGAGCAGCAATCGGGTCCAGGCGGCTGGGTGAACCGCATGAAGCTCCCCGCGCCGAAGCCGGGTCAAATGCGCCTCTGGACGTACCAGTCGATCCTTCACGGCGCGGATATGATCCTCTATTTCCGCTGGCGGACGGCGACGATGGGCACGGAGATTTATTGGCACGGCATCAACGATTACCATAACCAGGATAACCGCCGCGTCGCGGAAGCAACGCGCGTCGGCCATGAGCTTGCCGCGGTCGGCCAGCAGCTTACGGGCGCGTCGTTCCTAGCGGAAGCGGCCATTATTCGCGATTACGAGAACGAGTGGGACGGCGAATTCGACCATTGGCAGGGGCCGCTCAGCGGACAAAGCGGCAATGCCTGGTTCAAAGCCTTCCAATTCCGCCATATCCCGGTCGATATCATCTACATGCGCCGCAAAACGACGCTCGCCGACTTGGCGAAGTACAAGGTGCTGGTCTACCCGCATGCCGCAATCATGTCGGATGACACGGCTGCGCTGCTGGAGGCTTATGTCGCCGGGGGAGGCACGCTTATACTCGGCAGCCGCACCGGCTTCAAGGACGAGACGGGCCAATGCCGAATGATGCCGTTCCCGGGTCCGGTCGCATCGTTGTGCGGCATCACGGTCGAGGATTTCACCGTCATCGCGGACAGCGGCACGCCGCCGGATATCGCGTTCGCTGAAGGCTACGGACAAGAGGATGCGAAATATACGGCGCTCCTGTTTAATGAAATCCTTCGCCCGGAAGATCCTTCGGTCGAGACGGTTGCCGTGTACGACGGCGACTACTATGCCGGCAAGCCGGCCATGACGCGCCGGCCTTACGGCCAAGGCGAGGTTTGGTACTACGGCGCGGCGTTCAACGATGCAGCCGCGGACGCGGTGCTGGAGAAGCTGCCGATCGCAACGCCGGCAGACTGGATCGATGCGCCGCGGCAGGTGGAGCTCGGCTTGCGCGACAAGAACGGCGAGCTGCTCGCATTCCTGCTGAATTACGGCAGCACCCCAGCAACGGTCGCTGTCCATAAGGAAGTCGTCAACCTGCTCGGCGACGGACCAGTGGACGGTAAGCTCGTACTAGAGCCATATGGCGTGGCGATTCTGAAGCTCGCCGATAATTAAGCACGCGAGCCATTCACGTCAGTAAATTAAGAGCCTCGGCGGTGTATGCCGAGGCTCTTTTACTGTTCGTTAATTTACGGATTAGCGGAAGCACGCTAGTACGATTCACTATAGTTGCACCCGCCTATCCCCCATAATAATTCTGGTTCGCGAGCCGCGCCCGCTCCCGGTATGCGCCAGGCGTGATGCTGCAGCTCTTGGCGAACTGGCGGTTGAGATAAGCCGCGTCGCCCATTCCGCATTGGACGGCGATCTGGGAGAGCGGCAGTTCCGTCTGCTCCAGCAGCCGCCTAGCCTTGCGCAGCCGGAGCTCGCGGAGCAGCTGCATCGGCGTCAGCCGGAACTTCTCGGCAAAGATGCGGTCGAGATAGTTCGGATTCATGTGCACGAGCTCGGCCAGCTGCTCGCGGCTTACTTTCTCGTCCAGCTTGGCGTTGATGTGCGTGATCAGCACCTGAAACCGCTTGTCGTTCTTCGAAGCCGGCAGCGAACGCGGCGTTCTGCCGCCCCGCTCCCAGCTCTGAAGCAAATAGAAGAGGAGCAGTTGACACAGGCTGGAGATCTCCATCTCCCGAAATGCCCCTTCCTTGTCTCCCCACGCCGCGAGCATTTGGTCGAATACTTGTATATATTTTCCGGGATCCATGATCGTCGTCACTTCGCCGACGGGATACAGCCGGAGCAGCTCCATCCCGTGATCATTGGCCGCTTCGACCACGAACCAGCGGTGATTGCCGCCGCGGTCGGATCGCTCCGAGAAGGGGAGATGCGGCGCATGCAGCATGACTTGTCCCGAGAAGGCATGCCGCGTCACGCCGCCGGCCTGCAATTCGACCTCGCCGTCCGTGACGAAGCTTACGACCCAATGCGGATACACGATATTTTGGATATCGAGCGACGGGTAATACGCATGGGCCACAGCCGACGGCCGCACGCGCCAGCCCCCCTCGAAGAAGTTTCCTGTCATGCCGCCGCTCCTTTCGTTTGGAGATTGTTTGCGCAGCAGCGGATCGCTTTAGACACGCGTACCCGTGCTCCGCTCGACCTCGGCCTGCGTGACAAAGCCGGTATAGGCGCTCTTGCCGTCCCGCGCGATGATCGGTCCGTTCAAGAACTCTTTGCCCGTATCCGGGTTGAAGGAACCGACGACGGAGTACTGAATCACGTAGCCTTTGCGGGTCTTTTGGCTCTGATTCGGCGTGCTGCGATGGAACAATAGGGAATGGAACGCGACCATGCTGCCCTTCTTCAGCTCTACCGGCGTGCCCGGATCCTCGCCTTGATAGCAGACGTAGCCGATCTCCGAATACACGTGCTCGACAAAACCCTGCTTATGCGAGCCGGGCTGAACATAGATGCAGCCGTTCTCGATCGTCGAATCCTCGAGCGCCAGCCAGCAGGTCAAATAATGAATCGGCTCCGTCGGCACGTAGCCGTTATCTTGATGCCAAGGGAAATCCCGGTTCGCTTCGGGCCGCTTATAGACGGACTGATCCCAATACAGCCGCGTATCCGGTCCGAGAAGCGTCGTCGTAATGTCCACGAACCGCTGATCCGCGATGAACTTCTGAATATCGGGATGCTGGTAATTCAAATGGCTGGTAAAGTTGATCTGGTTCGCCGCGCTGATGAAATCCCGGCCCGACGCCAAGCGGCGCGCGGATTCCTCGTCCAGCCGGTCGATCGGCTCGCGGATAACGTCGATCTCCGCCTCGCTGAACAACCGGTCGAACACGATATATCCCCGTTCGTCATACTGCTTCAACTGCTCTTCGGTCAGGTTAAGCATGCTCATCTCTCCTCCATGGATAGCGCCTGCCATGCCGAACCGCGAGCGGCGAAGCTGCGGAAACATGGGACGGTTCCGGTAATGCTGCACGCTTTCATTTTCCCCGATGCACGGAATCCGCTCAATGGCTTATCTCCGTAAGTTCGTTGTACTTTTTCCACCTTTTTCTCGAATCCGCATCATGGCCGCCAATTCAAGTAATTGAACCATCTCAGCAAGCCCTCCGCAACCAGCTCGTGCCCTTTGCGGTTCGGGTGATTCACCCAAGAGAGCAGGTCGGAGCCTTGTCCGCCTCGCGCGGCGTAGTCTTCGAACAGCCCGAAGCTGTCCATTAGCCCGACGCCGTATTCCTCGGCCAGCGCGACGACCTGATCCCGGTGCGCGCACAACTGCCGCCAGGCGTCGGATTGCGGATCGGCGTAGCTGCTCTCCCAGGTCGGCGTCATCAGGATCACTTTCGTTCCCTGCGCGAGCGCCGCCTCGATCATGGAGCGCCATGCCGCGCCGGCCCGTTCGAGACCGAGTCCCCGATCGTTCAGCGCGTAATCGATCGTCAGCACGTCGGGCCTGTGCGTCAGCACCTCGCTGCCGAAGCGTTCCGCTCCCTGCTCCGATTGCTCCCCGCCGATCGCGGTGACGATCACGTTCATGACAGCAAAAGGAAACCGTTCCGCCAACTTCGCCCGCAGCAGGTGCGGATACGCGTTCATGGCATCCACGACCGGCGTCGCAAAATAACCCGAAGGCACGCTGTGCCCGTGGCATACGATGTTCACGGCCCGGTTGCTCGGCCAATGCTGCTGGAGCGCTGCCGTAATGTGATTCAGATACGATGATTCGATTGCCGCTGCCATAAGCGAATCCTCCCAGTGCCGATTGTCGGCCTATGTCGATATTGATTGGTTAAAGCATTCGCGAAGCGCGATCTTTTTCCTGCATAACTGGCCGACCCGAGCAGCGGAAGAATGAGCAATTACGCAGGGAAAGGATGGACAGCGGCGCAGGCATACGTTGTCCATCGCTCTCGTCTCCGCGCAAATAGCCGGCTCCTCCATGACAATGGAGAAAACCGGCTAAGACCAACGCCTAGTAACTGCGGATGGCCCGCGTTACATTTCCATGCACAGCAGACTGAACGTACCCATTTGGAACCCTTCGAACAACGCGCGCGGCTTGACCTCTCCCGAAGAACTGCCGTAAGCAAGCAGCAGCGGGACGAAATGCTCCGCCCGCGGCACGGCGCGTCTCGCATGCGGCGCGAGCCGTTCGTAATTCGCGAGCGCCTCGGTATCGCGGTGTACGACCTTGTCCGCGATCCACTGGTCGAATTCGTCCGCCCAAGGCTCGGCATGCTCCTGCTTCCATTTGATCTCGTTGAAATTATGCACCGTCGTGCCGCTGCCGATGACGAGAATGCCTTCCGCTCCCAAGCCTCGCAGCGCTTCGCCGATGACGATCTGCTGCGCTGCCGGCAGGAACGGATTGACGGAAATCGTCACGACCGGGATGTCGGCGTTCGGATACATGTGGCGGAGAAATACCCATGAACCGTGATCCAAGCCGCGCTCGGGGTCCCGGTGCGTGTCGATCCCGTGCGCGAGGAACTTCTCCTCCACCTTGGCTGCAATTTCGGGCGATCCCGGCGCCGGATACGTCATGCGGTACAGCTCGTCCGGGAACCCGCCGAAATCGTAGATCGTCGGCAGGGGCCCCTCCGCGAACGACACGGTCACTGCCCCCGCCTCCCAATGGGCGCTGAAAATCACGATCGCTTTGGGCCGGAATCTTGCCCCGGTCTCCTTCAGAAATTCGGTATAATCCGACTCTTCCACGGCCATCATCGGCGAACCGTGGCATATAAACAACGATGGCAGCATTGTTCGTTCCAACTCCCCTGTATGGTTCAGTTCTATTTACGATTATTAATAAAAGCTATGCATTCTAGAGTGCCGCAAGCGTGAACTTCAAGTATACGCTCATCATACAACAAGTTACTTACTTTTGTATAGTTGAGTGAACAGCTTAGGGTGCGTCTCCGCGGCTCCTACGCGCGGCGCGTGCAACTATTCGACGCTGGATGCGTCCAATTTGAAGAGGCGATGCGGCTTTCGAGCCCGCGAGACGTTGGAACCGAGGCGCCGATTGCGCTGCGTTTCAAGCAGCGGATCAGCCCTGACTTAAGGCTGGCCGTGTCAACGCCGCCTCCTTCGCGGGTACGCAACTTTCTGTCGAACCGCGTCGTCTACGACTAGAGAAATAGTGGCTATTAAGCGCAGGAAAGGCGATGGTTTCATTGAGGAACAAATGGCTGACAGCGGCGGTTCTTGCCGCCTCGCTCGCGGCTCCGGTTATTGCAGCTCCTGCCGCGGCCCACGCTAGTACGCCCGCCTATGCCCGGCTGTCCTGGGATAGCGGAGGCGTCTCGACAGTGAGCGCCATGAACAAGAACGGAACGGTCTACCTCCCGGCCGACGCCTTCGAAATGGCAGGCATGCGGATGCAGTGGGACAATGCGCATCAACGCGCCGATTTTACCGGTTATGGCCGAAGCACGGCCGTGCGGATCGGAAGCACCTCCGCCGTCTTGGACGGCGCCCCCGTAAGAGGAGTGCCCGCCCCTTTCATGAGTCAAGGAAAGCTGTACGTCAGCGCCCGCTATGTGGTCATGACGCTTGAAGGAAACTCGATTGCCTGGGACGCGAAGAACCATGTCTTCAGCGCCAAGAACCTGCATACCTATGCGGGCGTCAGCCAGACGTATAACGGCCGCACGTACAGCATCGTCAAGGGCACGGGCGAACTGTTCGCGAGCGGCGGCAAGAACGGCGATCCGGTGAAGCTTGCCGATCTCGGCTCGCAGCTGTTCGACGGCGTAACCATGAAATTCCAGCCTACCAAGGGCGGCCTGCTCTACCTGACCATCCTCGATAACTATGGCGAACCGCATATCAATAATCATGTGTTCACGCTCGTCCTTAAGAACGGCGCCGTCATTCGGAAGGCAAGTGTCGGCTATTGGCTGCGATACGAAGAAAACGTCAAGTCCTATGGCAATCACTTGCTGCTCACGGACGGCCGAACGCTGCGGATCATCGAAGACGGTACCGGCAACGTGGAGCAAACGATCGATCTCGTCAAGCTGGGCGGCGAGGAAGACGACTATTTCGTCGAAGGCATCGACGATGATTTCCTCCTCATTCGTCCGAACAGCTCCGGGCTGCTTACGCTCGTCGACCGTCGCTCGGGCGGAACCGTCAAGCTGTACGAGAAGCTGCTGGATGCGGAAGGCGCCAAGTACGCCACGACGAACGACACGCCTTATTATGGCGACAGGCTGCACTTCGTGAAGCGCGCCGGCGACGTGCTGTATTTTGAGGACAACAGCCCGCTGGCCACGAACGATAAGCCGTTAACCTATACGCTGCCGGTCCCGGCGGACAAACCTTCTTCCGCGCAATAGTCTTCCTTTACGCAAATAGTCGTCATTACGCAAATAGTCGTCATTACGCAAATAGTGCCAATGACTCGTCAAATCCTCCATTCTTCGGAACGGGGGATTTGTTGTATGTTTAAGCAAGCTCGCGAATGAGCGACAGGTTCCGTACGTAAGTTTGCCAAGATTGGATCGGAAAGGGGAATGGGCATGAAGGATTGGTATGCAGGCGAGATCGTGCTGGAGAACGAACGCGTAAAGCTGGTGCCATTCAGCAGCGACTACGCGGAGGGGCTTCGCCGGATTATTACCGACCCGGAGCTGCATGCCTTCGCCGGAATTATCGTTCGCGGCGAGGACGACTTGCAGGCCTACATCGCAGAGGCGTTGGCCAGCCGGGATGCAGGCACGCATTACCCGTTTATCGTCGTTGACCGGCAGACCGGCGAAGTCGCGGGCTCGACGCGATTCGGGCATATCCAGTTCGGGGCCAAACGGTTGGAAATCGGCTGGACGTGGTACGGAGAAGCTTACCGCGGCACCGGCCTGAACCGCGCCGTCAAGTACGAGCTGCTGCGCTATGCGTTCGGGACGCTGGGCTTCAACCGCGTGCAATTCAGCGTCGATGCCGAGAACCTGCGGTCTCGGCGTGCCGTGCTGAAGCTCGGAGCCAAGCAGGAAGGCTTGTTCCGCTGCAATTACGAGAATGCGGAAGGCGAGTGCAGGGACGACGTGTATTTCAGCATCATCAAGAAGGAATGGCCGGAGCTGCGGCGGACGGTGTTTCGCGAGTTTGGGTGAAGGTTACGGTCTCGCGATGCGATAAAGCACATGCCGCCGAAGCGGATGGCCCGGTTCGACTTTCGGGTGATCGAACGACTTCACGTACTGCATGCCGATTTTGATCATGACGCTGCGCGAGGGGGTGTTCGCCTCGGCCGTGAAGCTGTACACCTCCGTCAGGCCAAGCGTCTCGAAGCCGTAACGCAGGCAGGCTGCCGCTCCCTCCGTCGCGAATCCCTGCCCCCAAGCCTCCTGCCGCAGCCGCCAGCCGATCTCGATGCATGGCGTGAAATCCGATTCGAACACCGCCCGATGGAAGCCGATGAACCCGATAAATTCGCCCGTCGCCTTCGCTTCCACGGCATAGAGTCCGAAGCCGCAGGCCTTATGCTCGACCTGAATCGACCGGTGGAACGCGTCCGTCTCCTCGGCGGTCCGCCTGTTGGGAAAATACCGCATGACGGTCTCGTCCGCATTCATCTGCCGAAACGGCTCGAGATCCTCCGCCTCCCAATCGCGGAACCGGAGTCTCTCCGTCTCCAAATAAATCATCGTTTGTCGCCTCCCAATGAATCGCAGTCTGATGATTATAAGTCGGATTAATGCATGCCTGCAAGCGGGATGTCTTCGAATGGCCGCGAACGGGGTCGCACGAAGCTTGATTGGCCATCCTTCCTTCCGTCACTGCCAGGCAGGTCCATGTACGGGAATAGCCGTCTTGCGATGCGTTCGGCGATAGTGGGCCGGCGTCTGTTTGAAGCGGTCCGCGAACGTTTTGTAGAAATAGCTGAGGCTGCCGTAACCGCATTCCAGGGAGATCGCCAGTATGGACGCTTCGCCTTGCGTCAGCAGCAGCGCCGCATAAGCCAGCCGCTGGTCGTTGATCCAATCGGTCGGCGAGACGCCGTAATGCTTCTTCATCACCCGGCACGCATGCTCCGGGGAATACGACGTCAGACGGTAGAACGCCTCCACCCCTTCCGCCAGCATGGACTTGTCCTTCATACGCTCCAGCAGCTGGTTCAGCCACGCTGGCGCATCCGGTCGGCTGCTTGCCCCGGGAGGTCCGAAGAAACGGTCCAGCAGCTCGATCAGCATCCCCCGCGCTGCGCTCCGAACCTGCCTGTTCCCCTCGGCCGCTCCTGTCTGAATGCGCTCGTACTGCCGAATCAGCCAAGCCGCGTCCTCCCTCGACAGCGTGCATTGGGGAGGCAGTTCCGCATCGGTCAACCGTTCCGCCGAGAAGCCTTCGCCCAGGTACGCCAACGCCTGCTCCATCATCGAGGAGCGAAAATTAATATTCAGCAGCTCCGCCTCTTCCTCCCCCACTCGCTCGTAGCTGTGCGTATCATGCGGGCGAATGAACAGCAGCGTGCCTTCCGTCAGCAGCTGCCTGACGCCGTTCACGATATGATGCACCCGGCCGTCCGTAATCAGGAAACATTCGTAAAAATCATGGTCATGCACGATCGTCCAGTAGTTGAGCTTGCGGTGATAGTAGAACATCGTTTCCAGCTCGGGATCGATCAGCTCGTCGGCCTTCAAATGCAGCATTGCGGCACGCTCCTTTACCCCCATTATATCAGCACAGCGCAATGAATCGTCAGTAGAAATGAAGAACTGAACCGCTTACAATGCTACGCTGTCAGCATAACGTAATTTTGAGAAAAGAGGGCTGCACATGCGGTTGCAACTGAACGAAGACTGGCGTTTAACGGATGAGGATCTGTCCTGCGGACCGGAGGAAGCGTACCGGGTTCAGCGCAAGACGGACGGCTGGCTGCCCGTGGCCGCGCTTCCGTGCGATATTCATATGCCGCTCATCGAGCAAGGGCGGATCCAGGATCCGGTACTCGCCGACTACTGCTTCGCGGCCGAATGGACGGAGAAGCGGTCATGGTGGTTTGCCAAAGGCTTCTTGGTCACGGAGGATTTGCTTGCGAGCGACCGTCTCATGCTGCATATGGAGGCGTTGGACGCCGAAGCGGATATTTGGCTGAACGGCATCCATCTGGGCCATCATCGCAGCGCCTTCTACCCGTTCCGCCGCGACGTGCGCGCCATGCTGACCGAAGGGAATAACGAGCTGCTCGTCCGGGTAACCTCCGGCCTGGAGCATGTCTCGGAAAGCGATATCGCCATGACGGACGGCACGCTGGCCGAAATGAAAAACGACGCCGTCGGCTATCGCGGCGACCAGCGCCGCGCCAACGTGCGCAAGGCGCAGTTCGTCTACGGCTGGGACTGGGGGCCGCGCATCGCCACGACCGGCATTGTCGGCGGCGTGTGGCTGGAGGCGGAACGCGCCGTGGCCATCCGCGCCGTCAGCGCGGTGACGGTCCGCGTGCCGTCGCAGGCGGACGGCACATCCGACTCGGCGCATAGCCCGGGGGCCGGAAGCGCCGGTGGCGCGCCTGACTCGGCGCATGGCGCAGGGAGCGGAAGCGCCGGTGGCGCGCCAGTCTCGGCGCATGGCGCAGGGAGCGGAAGCACGGGTGATGCGCCAGTCTCGGCGCATGGCGCAGGGAGCGGAAGCGCGGGTGGCGCGCCAGTATCGGCGCATGGCGCAGGGAGCGGAAGCGCGGGCAGCGGTCCTGCCGCTGCGCAAGCGAATACGGCTCGCATCGCCTTCGAGGTGGAAGCGGAGCAGCTGCACCCGTTCCAGACGCGGGAAGCCGAGCTGTCGCTTCGGCTGCTTCGTCCGGACGGCAGCGGCGAGGCGGCGGTCATCCGCGAGCCGATCTGCCTCCGTTCGGGGCTCAACTATCTCGCGTACGAGGCCGACGTGCCGGACGCGGAGCTGTGGTGGCCGAACGGAATGGGCGCCCAGCCGCTGTATACGGTCGAAGCATCCATAAGCTGCGGCGACGAGATCGTTGCGTATCCGCCGTTCCAGGTCGGCATCCGCACGGTGCGCATCAATACGGATTCCGTCGCGGCGACGGGAGACGAGCCGGAGCGCCAGTTTACGCTGGAGGTGAACGGCGTCCCCGTCTTCTGCAAGGGCGGTAACTGGATTCCCGCGGACGCCATTATCGCGCGCGTCAGCGACGAGAAATATACGGCACTGGTCGACGAAGCAGCGGAAGCGAATTTCAACATGCTGCGGATTTGGGGCGGGGGGATTTACGAACGGGATATTTTCTACGAGGCTTGCGATGCGCGCGGCATCCTGATCTGGCATGATTTCATGTTCTCCTGCGGCAAATATCCCGACCATCTGGACTGGTTCAAGGAAGAAGTGTCCCGGGAAATCGACTACCAGACGCGGCGGCTGCGCAACCATCCGGCCATGGCGCTCTGGTGCGGCAACAACGAGAATCATTGGGGCTTCGACGAATGGTGGAACAATACGCGGCATCCGGCCTTCTACGGCGGCGCTGTCGTGTACAACGAGATCGCGCCGGAATGGATCCGCCGCAACAGCCCGCATATTCCGTATTGGAACAGCTCGCCTTACGGAGGCATCCATCCGAACGGCAATGCGATGGGCGATCGGCATCATTGGCATGACGGCACGATGAATCCGGAGATGGCGAGGCGGATTACCCCGGAAATCTATGACGAGGTTCAGGCGAAGTTCGTGTCGGAGTACGGTTACATCGGACCCTGCCGGCGATCGTCGATCGAGACGTATTTCGACGGGGCGGCGATTGATACGTCGAGCAAGGTGTGGCGGCTGCACACGAACACGTTCGAGGCGGATACCGTCGTTGCAGGCATTCGGAAGCATTACGCGGACAAGGACGACCTCAGCCTGGACGAATACCTGCATTACGCGGGACTTTGCCAAAGCTTGATGTACCAATATTCGCTGGAAGCGATTCGCAGCAAGAGCTTCTGTTCCGGCGCGCTCTTCTGGATGTACAACGATTGCTGGGGCGAGGTCGGCTGGACGATCGTCGACTATTATTTGAAACGCAAGCTGTCCTACTACGGCGTCCGCCGGGCTTTCTCGCCCGCGAAGCTGATCCTGCGAGAGCAGGCCGGCACGATCGAAGTGACGGCCGTGAACGAGACGGGCGAAGCGATACGCGAAACGCTGGCATGCGGCTTCATCGCGTTCGACGGGAGCGAGCGGCAGACGGAAACGGTCGACGTGGTCATCCCCGCCCGCTTCCGCGGCGTCGTGCACCGGTTCGCGCACGCAGACCGCAAGGGTGGTCTCTTCGCAGCAGTTCCGACCGCGGACCCGCAACGCATGCAGCCTGCAGTACTGCGCCCCGGCGACATACGGACGCTTGCGCTTCCGGGGGCGAACGTGGCGATCGCGCACAGCGCAGCCGTCGGCGGCGATCTGTTGCTCACGCTGACCGCTGACGCTTACGCGCATGCGGTTCATTTCGAACTGCCGGACGACGTGAGGCTGAGCGATCACTACTTCGACCTGCTGCCGGGCGAGACGCGCACGATTACGATCTACGGCGGGGCGGAGCTGGATGCTGCGGCGTTAATTATTAAGTCGGTTAAATAGTTTAAGAGAGTAGACGTGTGTTGAGTAGATGAGTGCGTGCAGATGAGTTATTATACGAGTTGCGAATAAACGAGGAGGCATTTGCCCCGTCGTTTATTCGCGTTTGTTGGGGGTTCGGGGTTCGGGGTTCGGGGTTCGGGGTTCGGGGTTCGGGGTTCGGGGTTTGGGGTTCGGGGTTCGGGGTTCGGGGTTCGGGGGTTGGTACTTGATGGTTGCGTCGGCGGTTGGTGCTTGGTGCTTGGTGCTCTTGATGGTTGGCGGTGGTGGCTGGCGGTTGGCGTCGGCGGTTGGCGGTTGGTGACTGTCGATGGGAGGTGGATGCAGGTCGAACGGCCGATGGAAACGTTCACGATTCGCTGCTGTATGTACCTCGCGAAGTTCGCGCCGGATGGCTTGCAGGCATTGATTCTGCAACAGCTGTTCGAAGCATCTTAACAATTGACGTGCTAAGGGCGCTGTGCAATTACGATCGGCTTGATCAGTAGTCTAGGAATCGCATTGCTAACGGTCAAATAACAAAGAGGAGCTGCCGCGGCAGCTCCTCTTTCTATCCTTGTTCGTAGAAAACGTCGTATGTGGGGCTCAAAAAGCTGCGCTACTGCAGCTTTTCGGCACGAATTCGCCACCTGGGCTCAAAAAGCTGCGCTACTGCAGCTTTCGGCACGAATTCGCCACACGGAGCTCAAAAAGCTGCGCTACTGCAGCTTTTCGGCACGATTACGCCACCTGGGGCTCAAAAAGCTGCGCTACTGCAGCTTTTCGGCACGAATTCGCCACCCGGGGCTCAAAAAGCTGCGCTACTGCAGCTTTTCGGCACCAAGCTTCGCACTCAAACATGACCCCGCCATCGTCCTAGTCCTCTTCCTCGTCCTCGAACGCCTCCGGATCGTACGTGCAGCGATACCGCTCCACGCCCGGGTACAGCTCGCCGAGACTCTCCACCGTAAACCGGCTGCTCCGATAGAAGTCGACGGCATTGTCATCGGTCTCCGCCACGAGCGCGGTCGGATTCTCCAATGCCAGCAGCTCGAGAATCAGCCCTCTTCCGTAGCCTTTGAACCGTTCTTCGGGCGTAACGGCAATATGCGCGATCTCGATTACGCCTTCGCTCGGGCGATGGTAGCCGATGACGCCGATGATGTCGCCTTCGGATTCGTAGCCGAGCAGCGTATGCGTCGTTCCGTTCTTGTATAAGTCGACTGCGTTCTGAAGCTTCTCCGGCTCGGGAAATACCGACCAGCCCAGCAGCTCTTGAATCTCGGCTTCGTCCAGCCGGGACGCGATAGGAATTAACATTGCGAATGACCGCCTTTGCTTGGTTTCTCTGCGCCATTATACCATAAGCGCGAGCCTGCTCGCCTGTCGCCGCGACCCCGGTCGATCCGTAGAACGCATCGGTCCAAGCCCCCGCATAAAAATCCCGAAGACGTAAGCCGCCTCCGGGATTTCTTCGGTCATTCACATGATTTTCAACGCTTATTTAACCGCATTTATCCATCTATCCGTCCAAGCCGGCCATTCGTTCACCCATGACCCGGCCCGCTTCGGACCAGGCTGCCAGCAGTTCATCGTACCATGGCTGCTCGGCCGCCGCTTCGATCGCGCCGGTCCGGTCGAGCTCGGCGATGACGCCGCGAATGCCCTGCTCCCACGTGACCGTATAGCGAAAATCCAAATCGCGTCTGGCTGCGGAATTATCGAAGATATTATTATAGCGGAAGTTCTCCGCGCACCATTCCGCCCGCTTCGGCAGCAGCCTGCTCAGCAGATCCGTCGGGATGTGCACAAGCGCAGGCGCCGGCGCTCCAAGCGCCCTTGCGACTGCCTCCCAATAGAAATCGTAGCGCATCCATTCCTCGCCGGTCACGTTATACGCTCGGCCGAACGCCGCCTCGTTGCCGATCGCCCGAACGAACGCCCGCGCGACATCGTCGCGGTGGCAAGCCGACCAGATCGACATTCCATCGCCGTGAACGATGATAGGGCGGCCCTCCCGGAGCCGCTTCATCTGGCTGACGCCGTCGCCAAGGGAAGCGACCGCGGTCCCGCTCCCGCCGTAGGTTTGCGCCGGTCGGAAGATCGTAACCGGGAAATGCTGCGGGTGATGGGCTTGCAGCAAAATATTCTCGCTCAGCACCTTGTTATATGCATAAGGGAACGATGGCAGCGCGTCCCGCGCACCGTCCTCGGCGACGGGATAACGCTCCGCCTGCTTCGTATAGACGTCGACCGTGCTGCAGTAGATATACTGCCCGGCACGTCCCGTGAACGCGCGAACCGCGCTCTCCGCTTCGTCCGGCCTGAAGCCGACCATGTCGATGACGCAGTCGAACCGCCCCGCCTCCGCCATCTGCGCCTCGAACCGGGCGAAATTCCTCCTGTCGCCGGTCAAGGTACGCACCCCTTCGGGGGCCAGACGGCTGCCTCGGTTATAATGCCATACGTCCGTGTCGCCGCGCGCGAGCAGCTGTTCCGTAATCGCCGTGCTGATCGTGCCGGTTCCTCCGATAATGAGCACTCTCATCGTTTCCATGACTTCCTTTCGCCGTTCCCGACCCTGTTCTTCGTTTCGTTCTTCGTTATTAGATGGAATCCAGCACGAGCACCCAGTCATTGCCCCTGCCGGCAATAGGAGGCAGGAACGCCGTCTCGCCTTCGTTCGGGAACGTACCGATCGCCGTCGTCTCCCCCGTCCGCGGATCGAACCAGGACGCCGTCACTTCGCTGCCCGCGATACGTCCCATGGCTACCTGAAGCGCCAGCCCGTTCGGGGTGTAGAGGAACGCATGCCGCTCGCCCTTGGCCGCGACCGCATAGTTGGAGCCTTCTTCGTTGGACGCGATCAGGTCCTGATCCGGCACGCGCTCCAGCATCGGACGAGACTCCGCCAGATTCCGGACATGCTGCATCTGCGCCGCGGCCGGACGAAGGATGGCATTCCGCCACGACATGATGAACGTGCGATTCGGCTCCTTGTTCATCGACCAGACGCAGTGATGTCCGTACGTGATGCCGAAGCCGCCCGACAATATGCCGTAATACGCGGATTTGCGCACGTCCGCCTCGTCGAAATAACCGTTGGCCGGGTTCATCCCCCGCGGATGGTCCTCGTAGCAAGGCTCGGATTCCAGCGTCGGCTTGACCGGCGTGCGCGCGTAATCGGCGGCGACGAGCTTGTAGTTATCCCGCTCGGCATGGCCATGGCTGGACTGGATCATATTGAAATCCAGCCACGCCTCGTCGTGCACATGCTTGGAGGACGACTGTCCGCCCTGAGGATGAAAGCCGCGCAAATGGCGTCCTCCGTCTCCTTCGGCAAGCCCCTCCGCCATCCCGCCGACGATTTGGAAATGCCGATATTCCACGAGCGCCCGATCGCCGCCCAGTACCCAGATGATATTGGAACGGTCGCGGTAACGTTCGCCGAGCCAGCGTCCGTAAGCTCTCGCGTTGTCCGGCGTAAAGATGTCCGGTCCCTCGCCCCATGCAATATGGTATTTGTCGCCCCACGTCGGCAGCAGGGCGATGTACAGGCCCAGCTCGGCCGCTTTGTCCACGATATAATCGACATGATCCCAATACGTGTAACCGCCCGGCTCCGCATCGACGTCCGGAGATGCCGGGTCATATGCGCCTTGGATCTTGTGCAGCGGGCATCTGCCGTATGCATTCGGCTCCGTCAAGCCTCCGTACTCCGCAAGCCCGACCGCCTGAATGACCGTATAGCCTCTTTCCGCGCGGTTGGCCAAATAATGATCCGCATCCTCCCGCGTGGACCGGTGAAACAATTCCCAAGCCGTGTCGCCCAGCCAGAAGAACGGCGCTCCGTCCTCCGTGACCAAATACCGGCGATTCTCGCTGATGCCGAGCCACGGCAAAGCAGTCTTGATCGACATGTGATTCCCTCCGCATGGTTACAAAGTGGCAAGCCGACGATCGATAGTGCCCAACTCTCTGATTCTACGATTCCCTTTATTCGCTTCACTCCGCAATATAGCACGGCAAGAAAGCGCTGTCCATATGATAATATGCAGAATGTATACAATTCATATATAAAGAAAAACAAGCCGCGGGGGACAGGATTTCCCTATCCGCTTCGGCTTGTTCGACATGCATTTATCATTATATTTTACGTTACGTTTATCGCTATTTTATTGTCATTTTACCGGACATTCATCCTACATTTGTCGCCCATCCGAGCTCATGACTGACCGTCGTTATTCCAGCCTGTTCTTCCTGTAAACCAACGGCGTCACGCCTGTATGCTCCGCAAACAGCCGAGAGAAATAGCGGTAGTTCGGGATGCCCACATGCTCCGCCACCTCATAGACTTTGTAATCGGTCGTTCGCAGCAGCTTCTTGGCTTCCCGGAGTCGCGTCGCCGTTACGTAGCCGTGGAAGCTATCCCCGGTCTCGCAGCGAAATAACGAGGCGAACCAGCTCGGACTGAGATTGACGCGCCTCGCGGTTTCGACGAGATCGATCGTCGCGAAGTTCTGCTCGATGACCAGCAGCGCTTCCTTGATCTCGCTTCTCGTCACGCCAGTTATCAACGGCGGATCCGACTGCTCCGCCGGCGTCTCGTCTGCATGGGACTGCGGTTCTTCGGCGCGCAGCGAATCGGCCGCGCGCAGCAATACGTCGATTAGCTCCTGCTCGCTCAGCAGCACCTTGGTGACATAATCCTGCGCGCCGTAACGAAGCGCCGTTTGCACCTTCTCGAAATCCTCGTAGCAGGTCAGCAGCACGACCTTGGGCGGAGCCGGCTGCGTCTGCAGGCATTTCAGCAGCTCCAGCCCGTTCATGACCGGCATGCCGATGTCCGTGATCACGATATCGATATTTTGCCGTTCCAAGCAATCCAATGCCTGCTTGCCGTTCGACGCTTCCCCTACGATCTCGAAGCCGTGGCTGCGCAGATTGAAGCTCTTGATCCTGCGAAGCGCGAGCGGCTCGTCATCGACCAGCAGCAGCCTGAGTGCCTCCGACATTCGCATCCCCCTCCTGCACGATTCGCAACCTCACCGTAATGGTCGTCCCTTGCCCCGGCCAGCTCTGTACCTGCAAGCCATACCCGGGTCCGTAATACAACTGGATGCGTTCATGCACGTTCCGAAAGCCGATATGGTACGCGCCTTGTTCCTCGGCGTCCATCTCGTCCAGCTTTCCCTTCATGAGCTGCGCGATGCGCTCTTCCGTCATCCCGACGCCGTTGTCCGCGATTGCGATCAGAAGATCTTCGCCTTCGCGTCTCGATACGACGCTGAGCATGCCTTGGCGGTCGGTCAAGGGACGAAGTCCGTGGAAGACGGCATTCTCGACCAACGGCTGCAGCACCAGCTTCAGTACGGGTATGCGCCCAAGCTCTTCCGCAGGCACGTCGACCGAGAAATGGAACTGTCCTTCGTAGCGGACCGATTGGATAGTCAAATAATCGTTCACGTAGTTAATTTCCTGCTTGAGCGGCCGCAAATCCATCGTACGGTCGAGCCCGTATTTGAGCAGCCTGATAAGTACGCCCATGACCCTGTGAATATCCGGTTTGCTGCTGATATCCACCATGATATCGATCGTATTCAGCGTGTTGTACAGAAAATGCGGATTGATTTGCGAGAGCAGCGCCTGAAAGTCGGCCTTCCTCTTCTGCTGCTCCTTCTCTTCCAGCGAGGCGATCAGCTCCTGAATCGTTCGCAGCATCCGGTTGATTTCCCGGGCCATCTCTCCGAATTCGTCCCTGCGGGTGACCTCGAAGCTGTGGTTCAGATGACCCCGGGCCACTTTGCGGATCCCCCGGGTCAACGCCATGATCGGACGCGTGAACCACCAGGAGACGCCGACGTAGATCCCGATCAAGCCGATCAAGCCGATCATCAGCGCGATCATGGCGAACCGGACGACCGGGCGATAATTATCCTCGAGCTTCTTCACGTCCCCGACGACGACGACCTTCCAATAGGGCACTTGGCTCATGGCGGACACGACGTAATATTGATGATTGCGTTCGAAATGCTTCTCCGCCGAAGACAGCGTTTTCAACTCTTGCTGCTGGTAAGATACCATTTCCAAATTGTTTTGCGCGACGATCGTCATGGAGTAGATCAGCGCGTCCTGCCGATCGTACAGCAGCGTGCTCGTATCGTAGCTGCCGGCGAAAGCGGCGCTTCGCTCCACGAGGTTCATGACGTCGGTCACGAACGCCAATACGCCGCGCGGCGTGCCGTCCTCGTCGAACAGCTGCTTCGTGACGATGCTGACGAGGCTGTTCGTTCCCGTCGACGCGAGCGTCGAGCGAAACGGCTCCGACCACACGACCTCGTTCTGGGAGCGGTTCGTCTGCGCCTTGATGATCGCCAGCTCTTTCTGCCCGAAGCTGTTCCAGAAATATTCGGGGTAGCCGACGATCGCTTCGTCATTCGGCACGTAGACCAGTCCGCGAATCACTTCGGGCCTCGTATGCGCCACCGCTTCCATCGTGTTGATCAGATTAGCCGGCGTCCTGTCCTCGCTCTTAATGTCATCCTCGATGCCCAGGACGTTGAGCACCAGATCGTTCATTTGGTTCTCCATCAGCTTGACGGATTGCGCGACCATCCCCCGGAGCGCCGTATCTTGAGTATCGCGCAAGTAATCGGCCGTATTGTGCTGGGTCAGCAGGATCATGACCGCCTGCAGCACGATGCTCGGCAAGATCAGCCATACCAGCAGTTTCGTCCTGGCGCCGATGCGCTCGCTTAACATCCCGACGTTCCCCCTTGTCTCTTCGAGTGCCTGGAATCATTATACACCCCATCCTTCATCTGCCACGACGAAGAATGAGGTGCATGGGGAAGCGGAGGTCACGGATGGCCTGAATTACGCTTGGAGACACGGCACATGAGGCCGATAGCCCAACGCGCATCGCCGCACCTCGCGCGGGGGGCTGCGCGAGATGCCGGCGAGCAAAGCGCGGTTGGCTTCCCGAAGGGCGGCGGCCATGCAGGGTTTAGCCCTTTAAGGCTTCTCTGCCTTCAATTGCTCGGCCGCTGCGTCGATCAGCTCTTGGCCGCCGGCTTTCTTCCACTCCTCGACGTACTTATCCCAATCCGCAAGATCGCGATTGCCAAGCACGAAGGCGATCTCGTTCTTCTTCGTAAAATCGCTCAGCTTGTTGACGGTCGCGCCCGGCAGGTTCAGCAGCATATCGTAATTCGTCTGCCGCGGGTAAGCCCTGACGACATCCTGGTACTTATCTCCCGGCTCGTTATAAGGCACTTCGGGCGAATATTTGTGCTTCTCCCAGATCAGCGTGTATGCGACGGACTGCCAATCCATCATGCCCTTGAGCTCGGGCTTCATATCGTTCTGCAGCTTCACCATGTCGGAATCGTAGTAGTACGTGCCGGCTGCTTCGTCCTTGACGACCTTCGTGTAATCCGGCCAAATCTCCGGACCGCCGCCTTGATTGCCGACCCAATAGTATTTGTTCGGGTACTGCACCGCATCGAGGAAATGCGCGATCCGCTTCAGTTTGCCCGGGTCGTCCGCCAGCTTCTTGGAGAAGATGTAGATGCCGCCCGGCGCTCCGCCAGGTCCCAGCTTGCCCTCTTCGCCGGTCGCGCTCATCGGAGGCACCGGCGCCCAATTCTCGATCGTCGCCGCGTCGCCCTTCGATGCGGAGAACTGCTCCTGAAGCAGGTTCCAGCCCGGGTAGTTGACCATCCCGATCTTGTTCTGCATCGTGTACGCCTTGAACGGTTCCCATTGGATCGTATACCAGTCGGGCGCCAGCAGCTTCTCGTCGTTGAGCTTCTTTAGGAAGGTCAAGTAATTCTTCGTCGTGCCGTCCAGCATCGGATTGTTGATCTTGCCGTCCTTCACGTTCCAGCTGCGATGGCCGAACATATCCATCAGGCCGCCGAGCATGCCCCAGCCTTGGCCTCCGCCTGCCGCGCCCATGAAATAGGTGTCGGCTTTGCCGTTGCCGTCCGGATCCTGCGTCGTGACTGCTTTCGCATAGGCGAACAATTCATCCGGCGTCTTCGGCATTTCCATGCCAAGCTTCTTCAGCCAATCCTGGCGAATAAAGTTGCCCCATACGTCCGGGAACGTCGGCAGGCGGGGAATGCCCACCATGCTGCCGTTATCCGTGGCCCAGTTCTTGTACTCCTGCGTGACGTACGTCATCATCTGCGGCATATAAGGCAGCATTTCCGTCGCGTCGAGCAGCTGCTTTTGCTTGAACAGCGCCTGCGCCACGGAACGGTCGTCCGAGCTGCCGAAAGCGACAACGTCGGGCGCGGAGCCGGAAGCGAATCGCACGTTCGTCTTATTGACGAGATCGTCGCGAACCAAGTGCGTGAACGTCAGCGTCATATTGAACGTTTTCTCGTAGAAATCCTTGATCTTATCCTGCGTGGCCGGCTGATTGACGAAGCCGTTCAGCATGATATCCACGTTATAGTGCTTGCTCATGTCGTCGTACGCGTAGCTGGCGTCGTAGTCGACGGCCTTCGGCACGTCCGGGAACTTCTCCGGATAGGTCAAGTCGGCGGGTTTGGCCGCATCGTCGGTCCCGGCGCTGCCGCCATTCGCGTCGTTTTCTTTTGCATTGTTTCCCTTGGCGGCATTGCCCGTTGCTTGGTTCGTCGTATTGTCGTCGTTGCCCCCGTTGTTGCTGCAGGCGGCGAGCAGGACGGATAGTAAGAGCAGCAGCGATACGGCCGCTGACGAAGTCTTTCGAATCATGTGGCATCCCCTTTACATTCATGAAATGGATCATGCTATGCCAAGAAGCCCGCGGTGCTTCCTATGCAACGAATTTTAGCCAGCTTTATGCGGAGAATCGCTTGCCGGAGCGGCTTGCAGAAGCGCTCGTGAGAATTGCTTGCGAGAATTGCCTACGAGAATTGCCTACGAAAATTGCCTACGAGAATTGCTTGCGCGAACCGCCTAACCCTTCACCGCGCCCAGGTAGACGCCTTTCACGAAGTGCTTCTGCAGGAACGGGTAGACGAGCAGGATCGGCAGCGTGCCCACGATAACCGTCGCCATCTTCATCGATTCCGGCGTCACGCCGGCCGTATTGCTGAGGAAGGTCGACATCATGTCGCCGGACGCGGCGGTCAGCATGTTCTTCAGGATAAGCTGCATCGGGAAGAGCGACGCATTGTTCAGATAGACCATCGCGTCGAACCAGCTGTTCCAATGGAAGACGATGCTGAACAGGCCGATCGCGGCAAGCGCGGGGGCCGCCAGCGGGACGACGACGCGGAGCAGCATCTGGATATCGCCGGCGCCGTCGATTTTGCCTGCCTCGATCAGGCCGTCCGGCAGGTTCTCGATGAAGATCTTGATGACGAGCAGACCGAAGCTGTCGACCAGGTACAAGAGAATCAACACCCAGATCGAGTCGACGAAGCCCAGCTTCTTGACGACCAGATACGTTGGAATAAGGCCCGCGTTGAACAGGATCGTGCCGAGCACGAGGAACAGCATGACGCTTCGTCCCGGCAGCGTCCGGACGGACAAGACATAGGCGCCGACGACGGTAAGCGCCAGCATCAGCAGCGTGCCCGCGGCGCTTCGGAAGACCGAGACGAAGAACGACTTCCAGATCAGCGGCGACGAGAGGATTCGCTCATAGGAGGACAACGTCGGCTCATGCGGGATAATGACGAAATAGTTGCGCTCCATCATCTCGGTTTGGCCCGTCAGCGACATGCCGAGCACATAAATCAAAGGGAAGATCGCCGAGACGACGATCGCGATCACGATAATATGAATGACGATCTGATAGATACGGTCTGCTTTCGAATGGATCATTGGCGCTCCTTGCCTCCCTTACCAAATTCCGCGGCCGGATATCTTCTTCGCGAAGGCGTTGCAGATGACGACAAGCGCTAGCCCGATGACGGACTGGAACAGCCCCACGGCAGCGGCAATGCTGAATTGCAGGCGTGCCAGCCCTTCGCGGTACACCCACGTATCGATTATATCCGCCCGGTCCATGACCGCGTCGTTGTAGAACAGCAGTACCTGCTCGCCTCCGGCATTCAGCAGGAAGCCGAGGTTGATGCACAGCACGAACGTGACGACCGGCATGATGCTCGGCAGCGTAATGTAGCGAATCCGCTTCAGCGGACCTGCGCCGTCCAGCACCGCGGCCTCGTAGAGCTGGGCGTCGACGGTGGCGAGCGCGGCCAGGTAGATAATCGTGCTCCAGCCGACCTCTTTCCACAGCGCGGAACCGATCAGAATCGGCCGGAACCAGTTCGCGTCGAGGAGAAATTCATGCCGGGCAAAGCCCAGCGCGTCGAGCATGTTATTGACGAAGCCGGCGCCGACGGAGAAGAAGCCGAAGACGACGCCGAACACGATGACCCAGGAGAAGAAATGCGGAATGTACACGAACGTTTGCAGCCACTTCTTCAGTCTTCGCGTCACCATGTCGTGGAACATGATCGCCAGCAGGATCGGCGGGAAGAAGCCGAACAAGAGCCGCAGCAAGCTGATCTCGATCGTATTGCGGATGACGTTCGGAATGTCCGGGGAGCCGAAGATGTCGCGGAAATTTTGCAGGCCGACCCAGGGGCTGTCGAAGACGCCCGAGCCGAGCTGCAGCTCCTTGAAGGCCACGATCCAGGCCATCGCGATCGGCCAATATTTGAAGAGGACGAAATAGGCGAATACGGGAATGAACAGCAGATAAAGCGTCCTGTGCTGCAGAATGCGGTGCCTCAGTCCATGCTTCGGCTTATACGGCTCCATGATCTGCTTCCCATAGGCCGGGGGTAACGGCTTGCGAACAGGCACGGCCGCGTTGGACAGTAGATTCTGTTTTGCCTTGGGCATGCTGCCTTGCCTCCTTTCTGGCTCAACCAAGATGATAGGATGATAGATGATAGCGCTTTCTCTTATAGTTGCATTCTAACATGATCCTCTCCGGCAAGTGTCCATTGTGCGACTGGAATTGTGCACGCTGTGACTGTCTTGCGAGGCTTGCGTGATCCCGGCGCCTTTTTCGGCGTTGCGCACAAACCACGCTTCCGACGCCAGCCGCTCCCCAAAAAGTTGCGACGCCCGGATTTCTTCGGTAAACTTGTCTTATACCTGCTGGATCAGAGGCATTCTTATGGTAAAATGAAATGGGTTTATTTGGACAGTCTGCCAGCAAGGCAGGATATTTTCCACATCTGTCGAATACTGACGTGTCATCCAATGAATTCATAGGGGACAGAATCGGTAAGTTACTGCATAATGTAAGAAGTACTAGATTATTTTCATATGGGAAAAGGGAGCACCTGACATGATCGTACATTACTCAAGAGATATTAACAGCGCCGCCAGCATTTTAAGCTCCAAGGAGCTGTGGCTGACACGCGTTGGCAGCATGAGCGAACAGGACGACATTTTATTTTACATGAATGAATTCAATCGCCTGCACTATACGCAAGATCTGATCGCAACCTTCAAGCAAGCGCTTAAGTTGATGGTTACGACGCCGAACCTAAACCAAAAGCAGTTTTTCACGCATACGTTCCTGGCCGCTCAACTGCGCAAAGTCGCTTATCAGAACGGCGTATCCCTCGGCGGATCGCTAACCGACCTGATTAAGCAGCACAGCTTCGTGGCCAGCTTCAATGAAACGGAAGCCGCGGCACCGGACGCCGCGAACGGCGAGATCGCCTTCGAATTCGAATCGAATCCGCTGACCGCGCCGCGCGGCTTCCAGCTGCTGTTCAATAAAGTGCATTACACCGATGCCGAGAAAGTGAAGAAGCTGAAAGCCGACAACGACGACGACATGACGCAGTTCATGGATGGCATCGCGCAGGAAAATACGACGTTCACGAACATTTTGGCGGCGTACATCAGCAAGCTGGAGAAGCAGCAGCTAGCCTACACCAACGTGATCCACGACGTGATTTCGGGCTTGATGGAGGACAACCGCGGCCAAGAGGAAGCCTACACGCCGCTTGACCTGTACAGCCAGAAGGATACGGTCGATATGGTCAACTTCATCCACAGCTTCATCGTTGAGGATTTCACGACTACGTTCCGCAAGGAAACCGGTCAAAAGCTGCCGACCAAGAACGAAATCAAGCAAATCCTGGATCAAAATCCGGACATGGCCAAATCGACTTGGATCGACCTCAGAAGCCTGCTGGTCAAGGACAGCGCGTCCAGCCAGGAGAACGAAGTGCGTGCGCTGCTGCTGCCGCAGAACAAGAAGCAATTCGGCCAGCAGAAGAAGCATTATCCGCTCGCGTTCAATACGGACAAGCTGCGCCGCATCGTCATCTCGCCGAACTGCGAGAACAGAGCCGAGTGGAAGGCGAAGCTCGAAGACGTATTGATCACGAACAAGTACGCGAACGTGACGGTTGAATAGAAAGAGATTATTTCCGGCATTATAATGAAAGCGGCATTCTCCATAGGAGAATGCCGCTTTTTGGATTGTGGGCAGCTCGAGCCGAAGGCTCGGAGGAGAATTGAAGAAGCGTTGAAGAAATTCTCGGGGCCAGGCCCGCCGCATGTAATCCGGGAAGGCTTCTGCTCGGCAGGCTGGCGGCTCCGAGTGAAACATCAACCAGCCGTGTGCTAATGTGGTGCACGGGTGCACGGGGTGCACCTCTTTGCTCAGCTCCACCCGCTCCCGCAATAATAAGAATGTCAATTATAGTCCCGGTACTCCTGCGGCGTGCAGCCGACCAGCTTCTTGAACAAATACGTAAAATACGCGGAGGTTTGGATGCCGACCTGATCCGCCACTTCGTACACCTTGATGCCCGGATCCTTCAGCAGCAGCCGTGCCCGGTTGATGCGGGTCTCCTGGACGAATTCGGAGATCGTCTTCCCCATCTCCCGCTTGAACAGGACGCTGAGGTAGCTCGCGTTCAGGCTGAACTCTTCCGCCAGCTGCTTGACCGTCCAATTCTCCTGAAGCCGCTCCTCGATGAAGGAGGCAATGCGCTTGATGAGATTATGCTGCTGGTTCATGCGCTCCTTCTTCTCGATCGTCATGTACCGGTCGACGTAATCGTTCAGCAGCAGAATAATTTGTCCCGTGCTGCCGCAATCGAGCATCCGGCGCCACATCAGGATATTCATCTCGCCGTCGGCATCGTCCTTCCATTTCAAGCTCCGAACCAGTTCGCTCAAGAAACTCATGCCGAATGCCTGCACGTAGGAGAATGAAGCCTGCTCCTGGGCCAGCAGCACGTCCAGGATGCGGTTCATGTATGCGCCGACCTTCGCGGAATCGCCCGCTTCCATCAGCTTCACGATGTTCGGCATGAATTCCTCGCTCAGCCGGAAAGCCTGGAACTCGCTGCGGTCGATGTAATCGTGCCGCACGATCTGTCCGTCCGAGATGAGCCGCGCCCGCGCCATCATGAATTTGATCTCCTTATATGAGAGCGGCACGTCTTCCCAAGCGGCGCCCGTCCGGCCGCAGCCTATGGTGACCGTGGCGCCGTACTGCTCGCTCATCATGCCCTGGACGAACGGCAGCCGCTTCTCGAGCTTCGCGCGCGCCTGCGGCGTCCGTCCGAAATGCAGCACGGCGATCTCGTCCGGCGTGATCTGAGCCAGAAACATCGGTTCGGTATCGGACATGCCAACCTCGACGGTTTGCTTGAATCCGCTTGCAAGAAGAATCCTGTCTTTGGCCTCCTTGCCGGGCGACAGGAAATGATCCAGGCCGAACACGAGGATCTGGAAGCCTTCCGCCACGGCCGGCAGCGCCATCAAGTTATTCCAAGAGGCCAGCATCTCGTCCGTCTGCGGAATTTCCGCGATCAGGTCGGTTACGAACCGTTCCTTCACGAGCTTCTGACTCTCCGATACTTTCTTCTCCAGCTCGCTCGTCTGGTCGACGATGCTGCGCATCTTGTCCAGCGTCTCCCGGAAGCCCGCGAGGCGGCTCGACACCTCCTCCATCTTCAGCGGCTTGAGCACGTAGGCCTGCGCCCCGACATGAATGGCATCCTGCACGAATTCGAATTCATTGTAGCCGCTGATCATGAGAACCTGAAGATGGGGATACAGCTTCTTGGCGCCCGCCACGAGCTCGATGCCGTTCATGCCGGGCATCGAGACATCGGAGATGAGCACGTCGAAGGGGACCGCGCGCAGCTCCTCCAACGCTTCTTCGCCGGATTCCATCGTCATCGGTTTGTCGTACCCGAGCGACTGCCAGTCGATATAGCGGACGAGGCCCTGAATATTGGAAGGCTCATCGTCCACAATGAGAACTTTAAGCATGTTAAGCTTCCCTCCTGATCATCGGCTCTACGGCGCAAGCCGGGAATACGATGGATACGAGCGTCCATTCGCCGGGCTCGCTGCCGATCGTCAGCTCGGCGCCGGTCCCGAAATATAGCGCAAGCCTTTCTTTGATGTTCGGCGTGCCGAATCCGCTGCCTTTGCCCGCGTGCACGCCCTGCGAGATGTCCGCAAGAACCTGCGGGTCGATCCCTTGCCCGTTATCGTAGACGGACATCCGAATCATGCCTTCCGCTTCGCGATCGACGGTTATACGGATCAGCGCCCCCGGCTTGCGGGTGATGGCGCCGTGCAGGTAGCAATTCTCCACGATCGGCTGCAGCACGGTTTTGATCGTATAGAAATCGAGCGCTCCGTCGTCGATCGCCCATTCGACTTTCACCCGTCCCGGATAGCGGAACTGGCAAATGTCCAGATAGGCTTTGACATGCTCGAGCTCGTCCCGAATGCGAATGGCGCTGATCTGGTTGTTCAGCGTGATCCGGTAAAACGTCGTCAGCGCGTCGATAATCTGGATTTGCTCCTGATCGTCCACATCCATCGCCCGCCAGCGCAGCAATCCCAGCGAATTGTAGATAAAATGAGGATTGATCTGCGCCTGTAGCGCCTTGAACGCCTGCTCCTTCTCCGCGAGTCCGGCTTTCGTAATGTCCTCGACCAGCTTGCCGAGCTGCTCCGACATCGAGTTGAACCGGTTCTCCAGCTCGCCCAGCTCGTCGTTCTCGCTGTAACGGACCGAAGCCTCGAACTCGCCCCGGGACAGCCCGCCCATTCGGCTGCCGAGCTTGCGGATCCGCCGGACGATATTCCGGACGATCGTCGTCATCAGCGACAGCGAGAGCAGCAGGAAGAACGTTACGATGCTGACGATCAGAAGGAGCACCATCCGGTTCTGATTGTCGAGATGCTTCGTGCGCATCAGCGCCACGAGCGTCCAGTGGGAGGACAACGGCTGGGTCATCAGCATGTCCTTCGTGCCCGTCAGGTCGAGCTCGTCGCTTTTCTCCGCCGCCGCAGCTGCCGCTATGGACGTTCCCGATCCGGCCGCCCCCTGCAAAGGCGCCGCCCCGCCCGTTCCGGCTTCGCTTCCTCCTCCGGAGGCGCTGCCGTCGCCCCAATCCTTCACTTGCAAGCGCTTGCCGATATCCGCGCGGTCCGTCGCCGCAAGAATGCGATGGGCATCGTCGACGATATACAAGCTGCCGTCGTTGAACGGATGATCCAGCAATTCGCCGAACACGGTATCGTAGTTCAATAGAATATAGACCACGCCGAGCAGATTCCCGGTATTGTCGATGATTTTGCGCGTAATGACGGTTTGATCGGCATTGCCCGGCACGCTGCTCCAGTAGAGCGGACTGTCCGATTTCTCAGCCGCTTCGTACCAGGAGCGCTCTTCCATGCCCGAGAGCATTCGCGCCTCCGGGCGCCACAGCAGCTGCCCGTCTTGAACGAGCG
This sequence comes from Paenibacillus sacheonensis, assembly GCF_009909195.1. Taxonomy (GTDB): domain Bacteria; phylum Bacillota; class Bacilli; order Paenibacillales; family Paenibacillaceae; genus Paenibacillus_Z; species Paenibacillus_Z sacheonensis. The sequence goes on along the minus strand of NZ_JAAAMU010000018.1, from coordinate 46,059 downwards.
TCTCGTTCGTATGGTAGATGCGGAAGTCCGCGATGCCCGGCAAATATTTGCTCGTGATCAGGAATGTGCGGTCCACGTAATTGACCGTGTCCACGACCTCGGACATGTCCGCGTATTCGCGGCCGAGCCTGGCGATCAGCTCGCCGTCGGTGGCCGTCCGGACGGCCAGCAGGTCATAGCTCTTCTTGCTGAAGTCGACGATCTGTGCCGTCTGCCGCACGGCCTCCTCCGCCGTGTTCGTATAGCTGTGGTGAAAGCTGCGGATTACGCCGTACACGGCGCCGCTGCTCAGCACGAGCGTGGGCAGCAGCAGGATCAGCACGTACAGCACGACGATCTTGTTCCGCAGGCTCAATCTGCGGGTGAAGCCCAATATCCATCTGTTCCATTGCAGTCGCAAGGCTTCCTCCCCTTTCACAACGGAGTATATCATACGCCTCCCGGCCGGTTAACAGGAAGCTATCGCCTGCAGGCAGGCCGTCCGCGCCGAATCGTGCCGAAAGGGAAGCCGTCATATAGACGGCTCCCCTTGGTCAGGAAGGCTGCGATTCCGATTCCGATCGGTACATGCGATGCGAATCGGTTCGATTCGACTCGGTTTGATTCAATTCGTTCTCGATGCGTTCGATTCGGTTCCGATCGGAACATGCGTCGCGAATCGGCTTCGTTCATTGCGCTGCGGTCAAGATTACGACTTGGCCGCGGTCTCCTCTTGAAGCGTCGTGTTCCATTCCTGCTTGAGCTCGCTCCAGTGGGCGCGTTTCTCGAGCGCGGATTGGAAGTCGGTCCATGCCGCTTCGAACGCCTTGTCGTCCTTGGCCATCAGCAGCTTCGCCTTGAACTCCTTGCGGACGTTCTCCAGCTCGGGCAAGTATTTCTCCCATAGGCCGCCCGGCTTCGCTTTCACCATGTCGTACGGCTGCGCGACGCGGACGCCGCCCATCTTGCCGATCGCTTCCGTGAAATCGATCGTTTTCTGCCGGCCCTTCGGATTGGTAACGGCATAGTTCCACCACGGATACCACTCATTGCTGTAGGAAGAGATGCCGTACAAACCGGGATTCGTGCTCGCGATCTTGGCCGCATCCCCCGAATCGTGCAGCTGCTGGTAGTTGTCGTCCGTGAATTTCCACAGGCCCAGCGGCTTGTCGACCCAGTTCCAGTATACGCCGGCCGGACCTTCGTTCGCGACCTGCTGCTGCTCCGGCTTCGGCTGCAGCATATAATCCGTGAAGGCCAGAATGGCGTTCAGGTTCTTCGTATCCTTGCTGATATACAAGTCGTTGCCCGGGAACGGATTGACGATTTGGTTGGCTCCGATATGATCGACGCCCGGCACTTGCGGGTACGGGATCGTCTCGTAGAACCAGGCCGGCTCGGTCGGTCCGTCGAGGATCTCCCAGATATGCGCGTCCATGTTGAAGAATCCGCCGGCGTTCATCGCGATGCGTCCAGATTTGGTTTTCTCCTTGTAGCGCTCCGCCTTGTCCGTGATGGCCTCGGCATCGATGAGACCTTCGCGGTACATTTGGTTCATCCATTGGTAAGCCGCTTTGTACTGCGGGTTGTCGTAGATGAACTCGTAGCCGTCGCCTTTCTTCTCGACCGGAATAACGCCGCCGGCCGTCGAGGTCGAGACTCCGAACGTGCTGAGAATGACGTTCTCGTCGTTCGCGTCGGACAGGAAGCTGAGCGGAATGTACGGCTTGCCCGACGGATCCTTCTGCTGGGCGGCAGCCTTCAGATAGCTCTCGATTCCGGCGATCGTCTTCAGATCATCGGTTTTCATGCCGGTCTTATCGAGAATATCCTTCCGCACGAACCAGCCCAGCGATGCCCAGCCCGGCCACGGATCTTCGGGATTCTGGTCGAACCAGGTCGGAATCGACCAGATGTGGCCGTCCTTGTCCTTCATGGCGTCCAGGTAGAGCTTCGGAATGGAAGCCAAGCCGGGGTATTTGTCCGGCATATCGAAATACTGCTCGAGCGGAAGAATGCTGTTCGAGCGGATCATCGAGGAATTGACGATATCGCTTCGGTTGAACAAGGCCGCATCCTCGAAGCCGCCGGTGTTCAGCTTCAGGTTGAGCGCCGTCATGGCATCGCCCTGCGTCGCTTCCAGTTTCACTTCGATGCCCGGTTCATGCTCTTTCCAATATTTCTGCACCATGCTGTCGTTGTTGATCGTCGCGGTCCAGCCTAGCCATAGCTTGAAATCCTTGGAGCCGGCCGTATCGCCCGCGTTCGAAGCCGTGCCCCCGGCTGCGTTCGTATTCGCCTGCCCCGCATTGCCGCCGTTATTATTTCCGCTGCTGGAGCATGCCGTCAAGCCGAGCATAAGCGCCGCCAAGCCGATGGCCATGCTCTTTTTTGCCGTGAATGCTTTCATCTGCTGCTTCCCCTTTCTGTATCTCCATTATATATGGTGTTTCCGTACACCTGCTGTCGAGCGGCCCGTTTCCTTTATTTGTATCCACGGGACCCGATTAGTCCCGAGCTCCCGCTGCGTGCCGTGCCGCTTCCTCGGACTAGCCTTTCACGGAACCGATCAGCACGCCTTTGACGAAGTAGCGCTGCAGGAACGGATAGACGCATAGGATCGGAATCGCGCTCACCATGACCGTGGCCATCTTGATGGACATCAGCGTGACGTTGGCCAAGCTCGAGCCCCGGGCCAGCGCTTCCACGTTGTTGTTCCCGCCGAGCACCGCCGAGATGTCCTGCGCGGACAGCAGCTGCTGCAGGAACGTCTGCACGGGAATCAAGTTCTGGTTGGAGACGAAGAATGCCCCCGCGAACCAATCGTTCCAGTGCATGACGCCCGTAAACAAGCCAAGCGCGGCCAGCATCGGTTTGGACAGCGGCAGGATGATGGACCAGAGCACCCGGAACGGATGGGCGCCGTCCATCTCCGCCGATTCGATGAGCGCTTCGGGAATGCCGCCGATGAACTTCATCATGACGAACATGTTCCACGCCGAGAACGCGCTCGGCACGATATAGACCCAGAAGGAGTTAAGCAAGTTGAGATCGTGAAGCTGGATGTAGAACGGGATCAATCCGCCGCTGAACAGCATCGTCAGCAGCACGTAGCCGAGAATCGTTCCGCGCATCGGGAGCGCCCGGTAAGACAAGCCGAACGCGGCCAGCAGCGTGACGAGCAGTCCCGTGACCGTCCCGAGAAGCGTGCGGCCGATCGTAATCCAGTACGAATGCTGGATAATCTCGTTGCCGAGCACGATGCGGAAATTATAGAGCGTGAAGCTGCGAGGCCACAGGTATACGCCGCCTTTGGCCGCGTCGCGTCCCTCGTTCAAGGAAATGGCCAGCATGTATAGGAACGGATAGATGACCGTAAAGCATAACAGCAATAGAAGCACGATGATGACGATTTGACTCGTTTTGTCGCCTGCCGATCGTTTCATAGCCTACCAGAGCCCCTCCCCGTTGATTTTGCGCGCCGTCTGGTTCGTGACGAGCACGAGGATCAAGCTGATGACGGAGGACAGCAGGCCGACGGCCGTCGCCATTCCGAAGTAGCCTTGCTGCAGCCCGCTTCGCAAAATATACGTGTCCAGCACGTCCGCGACAGGCTGGTTGGCGGGATTCATGAGCGGATAAATCTGGTCCATCCCGACCGCGATCAGGCTCGGCATGCTCAGGATGAGCACGATCGAGATCGTCGGCATGATGCCGGGCAGCGTGATGTGGCGAATCTGCGCCATTCGGCCCGCGCCCTCGACCTTCGCCGCTTCGTACAGCTGCGGGTCGATCGTCGTGATGGCCGCCAGGTACAGGATCGTATTCCAGCCGACTTCCTTCCACAGGCCGCTCGCCACGATCATCGGGCGGAACCATTCCGTCGAACCCAGGAAGAAGATCGGGTCGCCGCCCGTCTTGGTCACGAATTGATTGACCAGCCCCCCGTCCAGCGTCAGCAGCGATTGGAGAATGTACGCCACGACGATCCAGGAGAAGAAATGCGGCAGGTAGCTGACGGATTGCACGAACCGCTTGAACCCGCTGTGCCGCACCTCGTTGATGAGGAGGGCGAGAATTATCGGCGCCGGAAAGCCGAAGACGAATTTGAGCACCGCGATGATGATCGTATTCTTGACTACGACCCAGAATTGGTCGTCTTTCAGGAAAGAGAAGTTCTCAAGCCCGGTCCATGGAGCGTTCCAAATCGTGTAGCCGATGTGGAAGTTCTTGAACGCGACTTGAATGCCGGCCATCGGAATGTAGCTGAACAACAACAATAAGATCACGGCCGGTGCGATCATAATGTACTGGGAACGGTATTTTGCCAGTCTCTCGAGCATGCGATCACCTCTGTACGCTAATTATACGGACAGGGGGAAACGGGAACTAGAAGACAACGATTGGTTTTCTATCGCAATGATTAGAGGTTTGGGCGGGTCAGGGCGGGGAGTTATGAAAACGCTTTTCATAAAACGAAGCTTGGCGGGATATCGTGCCGTTGGTGGGAGACGGTCTGCCAGGTGGAACGAACGGAAGCATAAACAAACAAGCAGCCACCTCCAATAGGAGATAGCCGCTTGTTGCTCTGCGAGATGTTTTATTTGCGGTAAAGCGGATAGTCGACCTCCGCCGGCAATTCGATCACGGCCATCCGAAGCGCCCGATCGCTGCCTGCCCGGAGGACGATACGCCTGCCGCCGTCCGCCGCATCGATCACGCTAAAGTCTTTATGCCGGAACGGTACGGATTCGCCGTCCCCATCCGGCGTTTCCCATGTGCCGTCTCCCCGGACCGCCAGCGCCGCCCACGTGTACCCCGGCGGAATGTCCTGTTCGTGCGCATGGCCCGGTTCCACCGTGATGTCCCACATTTTCGCGTCCGTCACGAGCTCGATCGGCGATTCGGCGCCGAGAATCGTCTTCACGCTGACGCCGGGAGCCGGCGATGCCAACGGGAAGTCTTCGTGCCGATAGTCGGCGTAGGTCGGCCGGCGCTTCAGCGCCTCGCTCAAATGCGGCTCCAGCCAGATCTGGAAGGCTTCCCCGTCGGGACCGAAGAACTTCTCCTTGTGGGAGACGCCGGAGCCGGTCTGCATGACCTGAATGCCGCCTTGGCCAACGGCGCTCTCCGTGCCCAGCGTATCGCCGTGAATCAGCTTCCCGTTCAAGACGTACGACATGATCTCGAACCCTTCATGCGGGTGAAGCCCGATCCCGCCTTCATTGTCCGTATGTGCCCAAGACCAATAAAACAGCGGACCGACGCGCCGCACGACGGAATCCTGATGCGGGAACCCGATCGGCTTTTGCACGGTAATGCTGCCTCCCGGGAATACCTCGCTCACTTGTTGATCCGGTGAATAGATTCGAATGTTCTTCATTATTAGTCCCTTCCTTTCGAGGCTCGCTTCGCGCAGCCGCTGCATATTTGAACGCCAACAGACATCAAGACTCATTCTCCTATGCCGATATCCTACTATTATTTATCTTAATATTATTATAATTACATCCTAACTCTAGGATACCTTCTTGTCAACCCGCTATCGGCTGGAATCCCCATTCGCAAACAATGCAAAAAGCAGCTGCTCCAGACGACCCGCGTCTCCAAGCAGCTGCTCTATTCTCGTACGAATTTCGATTAAACCTCTTCCAGGCTGTCCAAAATCTCTTGCAGGCTCAGCTCCGCGCACGCCATCGACGTGTCCGCGGCGCCATAATACATGCGCACCCGGTCGCCGTCCACGAGGACGCCGCAGGAGAACACCACGCCGCCGAAGAAGCCGTTCGCTTCATAGTCGGCTTCCGGCTCCATGACCGGCTTGACGGAACGGGCGATGACCTTCGACGGATCGTTCAGGTCGAGCAGCACCGCGCCCATGCAGTAGCGGTGATCCAGCGTCGCGCCGTGGTACAGCTCGAGCCAGCCGCGCTCCGTACGGAACGGAACCGCGCCGCCGCCCAGGCGGCCGCTGTCCCACATGCCGTCGCGCAGGCCGATCAGATGCTTATGATTGCCCCAGTAGAGCAGATTGTCGGACTCGGCAATCCACATCTCCGGACGGCCGACGCTCTTCGTCGTCGGACGGTGCAGCGCGTAATACTTGCCGCCGATCCGTTCCGGGAAGATCAGGACGTCCTTGTTGTCCGGACCGAAAATCATGCCGTGGCGTTCCACGTTCACGAAGTCCTTCGTCGAGACGAGCGACTCGCCGATACCTACAGGAGATACCGCGGAGTAGTAAATGTAATACGTATCTCCGATTTGGGTAATGCGCGGATCCTCGATGCCGAACGTCTCGAGCGATTCGGACGGATACAGGAACGGCTTCTCGTCGATCGTGAAGTTATGCCCGTCCTTGCTGCGCGCGATGCGAAGGTACGACAGGGACGTCAGATATTGAAACGCCGGCGCATACTCCTTCAGAATAATGACGCGCGGATCCGACAGATCGTAACGTTCATCGTCCTTGCGGACCGGAATGAGCTCCAGCTCCTTGGTGTCCACGTTGTACACGGGCGCCAGCACCACCTCGGGATCCGGGCTGATCGGACGCTCGGCCACGCGAAGCAGCATGATGACTTCGCCATTATACTCCGCGATGCCGGCGTTGAACGCACCGATGACTTCGAAATCGTCGCGATGCGGCTTCACGGCCGCCGGGGTCACCAGCGGATTCTGTTCATAGCGGTAAATATTCATAGCGTTAACTCCTCTGTAGTATACTCCTATCCAAATCCAAGCTCGGTGCTTTTTATGCTTGCAGGTACGTTATCTCTATATTTAAAAGTACGTTATCTTTAACTATAGGTACGTTATCTCTGCATTTACAGTACGTTATCTCTGCATTTACAGTAGGTTATCTCTCTTTACAGCAGCGTTAGCCCTGCTCTTACAGACCTTGGAACGGGTCGTCGATTACAATTCGCTGCGCGTCCGCGTCGCTGATGCCCGCGTACAGCACGGCGGTGCCGTCTTCGCGGCGAACCAGGCCGCCGCTGAAGACGACGTCCTGCAGATCCGGCCGTTTGGAAGGACCCGGCAGGAACTTGCTGCGTTCGGCAATCAGCTTCATCGACGTGAACGTCCCGTCCGAAGGATCGAACACGAACGCCATCGGGTAATAGTGCCGGTTGCCCGCGTCGTCGAAATTCGCGACGTGGCCGAGTACGCCGACCCGTCCGTCTTCGAGCAGATGCGCCTCGTTGGCTCCTCCCCACTCGCCTTCCGCGAACTGGCCTTCCAGCAGCGGCGCTTCGTTGATCGCCTCCAGCGACAAGTCCTCCAGCGATTTCACGCGCGCGAAGCCGATCTTGCCGCGGCCGCCCTTCTCGCCCTGAGGCCGCGTGAATACGCCGATCGATCCGTCCGCGAGCTCGACGAGGCGAAGGTCTTTCATGCCGTCAGGCCCTTTGAAGAACGGCTTCAGGCTGCGGATGTCTTGACCGCGGTAGAAGACCGTGCGCCACATCAGGGCGCCTTCGTTCACGGGATGCGGATAGATCTCCACGCCGCCCACGATCAATTCCCCGCCGATCCGGCTGTGGAACGGATCCTGCAGCACCAGCACCGGCGCATCCGCAAGCGGCAGCCATTGTCCGGCCTGCTCCGCGAAGAATACGACCTCGGCATGCTCGCTGTCGCGCGATTCCACGCGTCCCGGAATAACCGTCACGCCATTGTCCGCGAACGGCGCGGCTATATTGTAGACGTCCTTGTCGGCATGACCGCCGAATGCGATGCGCTCCGCGTCTTCGGCGCGCGCGCCGGAAGCGCGGTAAGCCGCGAGCAGTTCCCCGCATGCCTGCGGCCGATTGCCTTGTTCCAATCCTGAAGCCATCCTTCTCTCTCCTCACCCAAGTGCCTGATTTCAAACTGTTTTATTTCAAGTTGAACTGCATGCCTTCTTTGAACTTCTTGCTGAAAATGACGAACATGATGATGATCGGAAGCGTCAAAATCGTCGATGCCGCGTACAACGGTCCCGGGAACGAACCGTAAGGCCCGAACATTTGCGAGAGGAGCACGTTCAGCGTCAGCATCGAATCGCTCTTGACGGCGATCATATCCCACAGCAGCTCCGTCCAGCGCTCCATGAGCAGGAACAGGAAGATGACGGTCGTGATCGACTTCGACATCGGCAGCATGATGCGGTACATGATTTTCAGATCGGACGCCCCGTCCAGACGGGCCGCTTCGATGAACACCTGCGGCACCGCCTTGAAGAAGTTCGTATACATGAAGATCGCCCACAGGCTGACCGCTTTGGGCAGAATAAGCCCGAAATACGTATCGTACAAACCGACGCGCTGAATGATCAGAAACGTCGGAATGAGCAAAATGATCGCCGGGAAGAACATATGGAACAACACGAAATTATCGATCGCTTTGCGTCCGAAGAAATTCAACTTGGCCAGCGCGTAGGCCACCATGACGCCGAATGCCATCATCAGCACCGTGGAGCTGATCGATACGATCACGCTGTTCATGAACGCGTGCAGCCATGGCCGCGTGATGCCGGTATCCCCGCCCGTAAACAGCCAATCGTACGAACGCAGCGTGAATTTCGTCGGAATAAGCGTCTTGTCGATTTGCGCCCAATCCGCGAAGGAGCTGAGCACCATGTACAGATACGGATACACCATGATGAGAAGAAGCACGATGGCAAGCGCGTAACGGATGGTCCGTCTTGCGCCGCTGTGCCGTTTAGACCCAACCATTGCGCTTCCCCCAAACTTCGAGTAATTTGCGGATGATGTAGATCGAGATGAACGTCGCGATCGATGCTAGCAGCGCGACCGCCGATGCGTAACCGCTCTGCAGGTTAGAGAACGCCTGCTTGAAAATCTCCATCTGCCACGTGTTCGTGGCATTGCCCGGACCGCCTCCGGTCAGTTGGTAGACCTCGGTGAAGATGCCGAACGTAACGCCGAACGCCAGAATCAGCGTCGTGTACAGCGACGGATACAGAAGCGGCAGCGTGATGCGCCAGAATCGCTGCCCGTCTTTGACCCCGTCGATCGCGGCAGCCTCGTACACTTCCTTGTCGATGCTCTCGAGGCCGGACGTAATAATGAGGGCATAGTAGCCCGTGAATTTCCAAGCGAGAATGAGACCGACGATGAAGAGCGCCGTGAACGGCGTTCCGAGCCAGTCGACATTGATGCCGATGCCGCGCAGCGCGGTATTGATCGGGCTGGTATAAGACAGCAGACCCTTCACGATCAGCGCCGATACGACGCCGGAGCTAAGGTACGGCAGGAAGAACCCGATTAAGAACAAGCCCTTGAAGCGATGCAAGCCATGGACCAAGACGGCTACGCCAACGGCCAGCGCGGTAACGAGCGGAACGAAAATCAACATGAAGCGGTACGTGTTCCAGAAAGCCGCATGCACGTTAGGCGATTGCAGCGCTTCCTTGAAATTGCTGATGCCGACGAAATTGAACGTCGGTTTGATCAAATTCCAGTCCGTGACGGACAAGAAGAACGTCCAGATCAACGGAATGAAGAAGAAAATGACGGAGTAGATGAGATAAGGGCTGGTGAAGAGCCAGCCCAATTTATTGTTGCGTTGTTCCATGTTTGGAATCCTCCCTTATTTCAGGGCTTTTTCCAGTGCCGCCTTCATGGCTGCCCATCCGTCCGCAGGGGCGATTTGGCCTTTGACCACCTTGTTGAACGCTTCAACGCCGATAATCGTTTGCAGGTCGTTGTATTTCGCGTTGTCCATTGGCGGTACGGCATTCGGCACATTCTCCGCGTAAGGCTTCAGCTGAGGGCTTGCATCCAGAATCGGCTTAAATGCTTCGTTGGTCGAGAGATCGTCGCGCGCCGGCGGCAGGTTCGTTTCCTTGAACCATTTCGCGTCGTTCGCGGCGTCGCTGTATACCCATTTGATGAAGTCGACGGCTGCTTGCTGCTGCGCTTTCGTCGCGGACGCGTAGATGACGAGGCCTTTCGTGTCGGCGAACGTTTTGCTTTGCGCCGGATCGATGCCGTCTGGTACCGGCGGCATGCTCAGCGTGTACGTGTCGTTATACTTCAGGTTCGGATATTTCTGCGCCCAAGTCGTGAACGTCCAAGGACCCACATCCGTGAAGATGCCTGTTCCGTTCTCGAAGGGATCCGTGACCTGACGGGCCAAAATACCTTTCTCCTTGCGCAGGTTGTCCACGAAGGTCAACACCTCGGTGCCGGCTTTCTCGTCGCCCGTGAAGGAGTTGCCTTCAATGAACTTATTGCCGCCGGAAGCAGCGTCGTACAGCATGTAAAAGTCGAACCAGCGTTTCCAAGCGGTCGGATCCGCAAGATCCGGCTTCGCCCACAAGTATTTCTTGTCGCCGTATTTGGCTTTCAGTTTCTTGGTAACCTCGAGCACTTCGCTGTAGGTCTTCGGCGGCGCGTCGTAGCCGAGTTCCTTCAGCGTATCTAGCCGCCAGCCGAACAGCATCGCGTTGGAGTAGATCGGCAGCACGTACTGATGGCCGTCGGCGAACTTCCATGGCTCGATCGTCTTCGTCATGCTGCGGCTGCTAATCACGTCGGAGAAGCCGGCAAGCGTATCGAGCGGAACGAGCGCCTGGCTGTCCGACAGCTGCGCCGCGAAGCCGCGGTTGATGTTCTCGGACATCGTAGGCGCGCTCTTCGCGGCGATGGCCGACTGGATGCTGGCTTCCGATGTCGGCGATTCTTTGATCGCGCTGACGTTGATCTTTACTTTATCGTTGGTGGCTTGGTAAGCCTTAGCCATCTCTTGCCAGTAAGCCTGCTGCGTCGGATTCGGCGCCGCCCAAAATTCAATCGTCGTCACCCCGCCCGCGGCAGTATTGCCGTTATCGTTCGTCGCCGTGCCTTGTCCTGTCGAGCAGGCCGAAAGCAACACGGCTGAAAGCGTGACCATAAGTAATGCCGAACTTCTTTTCTTCATTTTTACGAAACCCTCCATGCTGTAATGTAATGAGAAACCTTAAGTAGAGGACCGATAAAACCTAACACACAACGTGATAACGAGACCTATTATGCTACTTGTAATTATTATAGTCAAGTGACAATAATTTAAAGTAACGATATGTTTTCAAATATGTAATGCCATACAGTCACTTTTGTAACGTTACAAATAACATAGACAGTATTAGCGACCCAGCATTCGCACCGTATTGTTCCACTTGACAGGCCTATTGTAATTAGGGAACAATGAGAATGACAGGTCTATCTCTTATACTCAGAAACAGACCGCAACGGAGGTTATAACGGTATTGAAAACGAAAGTGACGATGCAAGACGTGGCCGACAAGCTTAATCTCTCCAAAAATTCCGTTTCTCAAGCATTGACGGGAAAACCCGGCGTGAGCGAGGATACAAGGCGACTGATCGTGCAGACGGCAGCCGAATTGGGCTATACGTACGCGAAGCGCCAATCGGATTCCGCCGCGGTTTCGGGTTCCAAGCGTATCATTGCCCTCATTGCCTCGGACTACGCGTTCTCGATGAAGAGCTTTTTCGGAGATATCTATCTGAGCGTAGATAAAGAATTGAGCCGCAACGGCTGCGGTCTTCTCATACAATCCATCAGTCCCGAGCAGGCAAGCTCGCTCGCGCTGCCGGAATTCCTGCAAGACCGCACGGTTGACGGGGTGCTCATTCTCTCGCATATCACAACCCCTTACATTCAAGCCGTGCTGGACACCGGCATCCCCGCGGTGTTGATCGATCATCATCACCCGGCGCTGCAGGCGGATGCGATCCTGACCAACAATCGGTTCAGCGCCTTCGAAGCCGTGCAGCACTTGGCGGATTTGGGCCATCGCGATATCGGGTTTATCGGCAATACCCGGCTATCGCCGAGTTACTACGAGCGGCTGGAGGGTGTCCGCCTGGCGGGCTTCGAGCTCGGCCTGCCGCTTCGCGAGGAATGGCTGATCACCGATGCCGTCGAGGAGAACGACGCGGTGCGAGAGCGGCTGATGCAGCTGCCTTCGCAGCCGACGGCTTGGTTCTGCGTCAACGACGGTTTCGGGTTCATGGTGAACTCGGCGCTGCAGCAGATGGGACGCCGCGTGCCGGAAGATGCCTCGATCGTCAGCTTCGACAACGGCTATCTGTCCCGGCTCGCCACGCCGCCTACGACCACGATGGACGTTAATCTCCCGTTATACGCGGAATGCGCCGTGGAACGTTTGCTCGCCCGGCTGTGTAACCCGGACCTGCCATTGACAGAAACCTTGCTGCCCACGTCGCTGCTCGTGCGCGCCTCGACCGGGCCTGCGCCGGCAAGCCGGTAGTCGAGTACGCACAAAAAGCCTCAAACGCGGTTTTTACCGCGCTTGGGGCTTTTTGTGCAAAACGTTGAAATCGGAATGATGTTTTTATAGGAACGATAGGAGCGCTAGTATCGATAGAAGCACTAATATGGAAATCGGCGCTAGAAATCGGAAAGCCGTTTATTTAAAGTACTTCGCCAAATGCATCACCGCTTTCTCGATGCCCCGGCTCTCCGCCGCAAGCGATCCCCAGAAACGATGGTCTTCCAGCTCGATGCTGACCGCGCCGGAATAGCCCAGACGATCGAGCCGAACGGCTACCTTGCCCCAGTCCACTTCGCCGTGGCCAGGGATCGTGTACCGCCAGGAGCCTTCGGAGAAACCGTACTTCGCGCCGAAGGTCTCTTCCAGCACGCCGCATTCGTACAGCTCGTCATGGAGAATCTCCGTGTCCTTGCCGTGGCAGTGGTTGATGCGCTCGCCGAATTCGCCGAGCGCCCGGATATAATCGATACCGAGGCGAACCAAGTGCGACGGATCGTAGTTCCAGCCGAAATGCTTCGACGGAATCGCGTCGAACATTGCCCGCAGCATCTCCGGCGTACAGCCGAGCGTCGGATAATGCGGCGCCGGCCCCGGCCAGCCCTCGATGGCGATGTACAAACCTTCCCGCTCCGCATGCTTGACGATCGCCGGGAAGGTCTCCTTCCAGATCGCGAAGCCTTCGCTCCGCGGAAGCGTTCGATCCTCCGGCACGAGGCACATGAACAGCACGCGGCTGCCCAGCGCCGCGATCTCCGACATCTCCCGCTTCGCGGCCTCCGCCGCATCCGCGCGGCGGGCTTCGTCGCGGCTCAGCAGCTGCGCCGTGTGCCCGACGTCCACGGACCCGATGCCGAGTCCCGCCCCTTCGCAGGCCACTTTCCATTCCGGCGTCAGCCGCGGCAGATCCAGCACATCCAACCCTGCGGCTGCCGCAAGCTCCGCCGTCTTCTCCATTCCCTGCGCCCCGATCTTGGGAGGGATTCGCATGCCCAGCTTCATATTCATGCCGGCTGCTCCTCTCCGGCGTCCGTCACCGCCGCGTTCGGATCGTAGCCGGCGGCCTGGTAGATCATCTCCGACAGCTTCACGACCTTTAAAGCGAACTCGCCCGGAACCAGCACCTCGTGCCGGCCGAAAATGGCGTCGATGAAGCTCTTGTCCTGGTTCGTTTCCTGCTTCGGAAGCTCAGGCACGATCGGTTCCTGCTTCAATCGGCGCAGCGTAATGGCGCCGTTGTCGTAGAAGATGCCGCCTTCCTCGCCGCAGAACACGAAGGTCTCATGCCAGCAGGGGGAATAACCGACCAGGTTCAGCCCCGCGACCTGCCCCTCGGCGAACCGGATCGACGTGAAGGTGTCGATCTCCACCGTCGAGCCGTGCATATGGAGCTGCGGCTTCACCTCGACGGGCGTCAGCCCGGTCGTCCAGAGCAGCACGTCGATGATGTGGCTGCCCGAATCCATCAGGAAGCCGCCGCCGGACATCGCCGGATTCGCCCGCCAGGAGCCCGGCGACCCTTGCCGCCATTGCTGATACAGCGAAGCGGTGACGGACGTCAGCTTGCCGATTTCGCCGCTCGCGATCGCGCTCCGAATGTACAGGAATTCGGGCTGAAAGTGGCGCTGATAGGACACCTGCATCAATTTGCCCGCGTCTTCGGCCTTCCGGAGCAGCAGCTCCGCCTCCGCGGAAGAGCAGGTCATCGGCTTCTCGATCAGGACATGCCGGCCGCTGTCCAGGACGTCGTAGGCCTGTTGGAAATGCAGCGTGTCCCGGCGAACAGATGATGACGGCGTCGAGACCCGCCTGCAGCAGCATCTCCCTATAATCCGAAAAGACGCCGATGTCCGACAGGCCGAACCGCTCCATGAACCGCTCGCGGCTGATCTCGCTCGTATCCGCGATGGCCGTGATTTCCGCTTCCGGCAGTTCTTGCAGCTGACGGGCATGCAGCCCCGCGATGCCGCCCGTGCCAATGAAACCGATCCGTACTTTGCTCATAATTGTCCTTACCTCCCGAATTTGGTTTAGGTTTTCCTTTCCGCCACCCCCTGAATAGAGGTGAAAAAGTGACCGCAGGTCGGTAGGAGATCGGAAAAACGAAGTGGTCGCCTTTGTAGATCGATTTCAACCGCTTAATCTTTCATATAATCAGAGAAATCGATCTACAACAGCGATTGGAGGTCCCTACCGACCGTAGGTCATGCCTTTCCCCGCAATTCCCTCTATTCAACTAATCCCGAACGCTCCACGCCCTGAATGAAATACCGCTGCAGGAACAGGTACACCAGCAGCATCGGCAAGAGCGAAACGAACGTCGCGGCCATGACCACCGGCAGGCTGAACACCTCGAACGTGCTGCCCGTCAGCGTATCGAGCGATTGATAGAGCCGCGGGAGCATCATCGGCAGCGTAAACTTCTCTTCGCTCGTCAGATAGATCGACGGTTCGAAGAAGTCGTTCCAATGCCAGACGAGCGACAGCAGCGTCGTGACGACGATCGCCGGCGGCGTCAGCGGCATGATGATCTTCCAGTAGACCCGGAAGCTGCCGCAGCCGTCCACCCGCGCGGCGTCCTCCAGCTCCCAGGGCAAGCCGCGGAACAGCTGCCGGAAGATGAAGATGAACAGCGCGCCCCGCAGCCCGTTGCCGAAGAACGACGGAATGACGAGCGGCAGCACGCTGTCGAGCCAGCCCATCGTCTTGTACTGCATGAACAACGGCACGATGATGGTCTGCGGCGGAATGATCATCGTGAACATGCAGAGGACGAACAGCACCTCGCGCCCCGGGAACTTGATGCGGGCGAAGCCGTAAGCGATGAACGAGCAGGATAAGACCTGCCCGACCACGCTGGCGACCGCGATCAGCGCCGAATTGTTGAAGTGCGTCCAGAACTGGAGGCCTTTCATGCCGTAATAGAAGTTCTCCCATGCGAGGCTCGTCGGAATCCATTTGATCGTAAAATCCATCAAATCCGCGGGCTGCTTGAGCGCGGTGGTCGTCATGTAAATGAACGGATACAGAAATACGAACGCCAGATCGATCAGGATGAGATAAACGAACAGCCGGTAGATGAATCCGACCCAGCGGCTCTTGCTCCCGATGCGATTGATGACGGTGTTGTTGCGGATCGCGGCCGCCGCTTTGCCGCGGACACTCGCCTCGGCGAGCGCGGCCAAGCGCGGCTTCGCCTTCGATGCCGGTATCGACTTCACGATGCGTACGCCTCCTTGCTTCTTATTTTTCGCCGGTGTACACGACCAGCCGCCGGGTAGAAACGAACACGAGAACGAGCAGCAGGAAAATAAACAAGAAGTAGATCCAGCCCATGCTGGAGGCATAGCCCATCTCGATATTGGTAAAGGCGGTATCCTTGATGTAGACCATCATCCGGTTGTTGATGTCCGTGAACGAATCCACGCACGTATAGACGAGATTGAGCAGGATGATCGGCGTCATGAGCGGGAGCGTAATCTTCCAGAACATCTCCCACTCCGTCGCCCCGTCGCATCTCGCGGACTCGTAGAGCGATACGGAGATGCCCTGCAAACCGGCCAGGAAGAGCAGGATCTGCACGCCCGTCTTCCAGAAGATGACCGTCAAACGGCTCAGCATGTCGAAGACGATCTGGGAGAACGTCGGCCCCATGTAGAGGAAGACTTCGTCCGGCACCCCGATGCCGTTGACCATCGTGTCCTTCCCGACGCCGGCGTACAGCAGCTGCTGCATCGCGAGCCCGGAGCCGATCAGCACCGGCAGGAAGAACGCCGCCCGGAAGAACGCGCGTCCCCGGATATTGTGATTGAGCAGGATCGAGATGAACAGCGAGAATACGAGGATGAGCGGCGTATTGATCAGCGCGTCCTGGATGACCGAGATAAACAGCGGGATGAACTTCGTGTCCAGCACGAACGCCTTGTTGAAATTGTCCCAGCCGACCGACTTCAGCTCGAAATTGCCGACGTTCGCCACCTCGTGGAAGCTCAGCCATATGGAATACACCAAAGGATAGAGCATGAACAACGCGAAGCCGATCGCCCATGGCGCGATATAGACATAGCCCGCCATCATCTTCTTTCGTTCGAGACTGAGCCTTCTCCCTCTCATGTTATCCCTCCTTCGGCACGACGATGAAGTTTTTGCCCGGCACGGTATGCGAATCCGCCTGGAGTTCACCCGATGAATAATTGACGAAGACCCTAGTGCCGTCCTCGTAGGCCGCCTCGTACAGATCCTTCCGAAGCTTCCGGTGCGACGTCATGGCCTGGGACCACAGCGGCGCCAGCTTCTCGTTCATTTCCTTGTACTGCCGGATCGCCTGCGCCGACCAACTCTTGTAATCGGAGCTGAACAAGTCGTTATAATAGGTGTCCTTCAGCTCGTCGGCGTAGTTCATCGTGAATTGGTAGTACGGCATATAGCCGTATTCCACCATCTTGAGGTATTGCAGCTGCGGGTCGTAGAACAGATTCTGCGCATCGCCGGAATACGGGATGAGCCCGTGCACGACCATCTGATAGAGCGGGATCGTCTCGTCGGTGAAGAAGTAGCCGCTGTCCTCCATCGGAATGCCGAACAGGCGCGAGGAGTTCTTCAGGCTGTACCCGTTGCCGCCGATCGAGGCCGCGCCGCCGAACTGCTTCACGGACTTCTCCATCATTTGCATCCAATGCGCGGCCGTGCCCTCGCGGGTCGCCGGGTAATCGGAATTGTAATCGTAGTAGTCCTGATACCCGATGCCGTCGAAATTGATGCCCGAGACGGACAGCTTGCGCAGCGGATCGAGCACCTTGGACTGGAACTGCTTGTTCTGCTTGCCCGCGCTCAAGTTGAAGGACTCGCTGTACCGGTCGGTGACGGCAAAATGGTTCGCTCCCACGACGACGTCGGTGCGCGTGGAGAACCCGTCGATGCCTTTCCAGGCGTCGACGTAATTGTCCTGCAGAAACAGCTGAATCCCCTGTTTCTTGGCGTATTCGCTCAGCTTCTCCAAGCCGCCGAGTCCGCCCAGCTTCGCGGACGGCTCGTTCCCCGACGGATAGGCGAGGTAGCCCTTGCCGGTCCAGCCGAGCAAATTCGCGGAGATCGTGCCGACGCCCTGCCGGCCCAAGTCCGCCATGATCTGCTGCGCTTCGTCGAACGTCGTCGTCGCGATGAACTTGTCGAACAGGATCCGATCCTGCTTGATGCCCATTAGCAGGTCGAGCCCGAACGGAATGGGATCCCCCTTCTTGATCCGCGGCTGCACGCCTTGTTCGTCGACCAGGTAATTGCGGTAAGCCGCGGCCATATGGCTGTAGTCGGCTTCTTCCCCGCTCAGGAACACGTAGCGAATCGTATGGTCTTCCCGGATCAAGTCTTTCTCGGGTTTCTTGGTCAAGTTCCCGTCCTTCTTGACCGCCTCGTAATCCCGGCGGTAGACCAGCTCCGAGGAGACGCGGTTCAAGTCGATCAGATAACCGCTCGGAGAGAACAGGATGTTCGCGTCGTACTCACCTTCGGTAATCATCCCGAGGAAGGCGTTGTCCCCGACCTTCTGGCCGAAGATCGGCAGCATGGCGTTCATCTGCCTCGTCATGCTGTTGAAATCGATGGTGTCCGGACCGTACACGCTGGCGCGGTAAGGATTCAAATACGTGGGATGAATGCGCTTGAACGTCGACAACGCGCCGGAGCCGTCCGGATAGACGGAATAGCCTTGATCGCGATCCGTCGCCGCGCCGAAGAATGGCAGCGGCGAGATCGCCATGAGCCAATTGTTCTTCGATTCCCGGATAGATGCCCCCGGAATCGTGACTTCCAAGGCATCGTCTTTCAGCCGGAAGTTCATATCGAAGCTCATCTTCAGCCGCGGCAGCTCGTAATGCACGGAGATGCCATTATCCAGCGGAGTCGTCTTCATCTCGGGCCGCTCCAGCGCGGAGTTGGTCTCCTGCGTTTCGAGCGCCGGCAGGTCGGGGTCCGCGAACGTCAAGTGGAAGATCGACTGGCTGCTGGCCGTCCAGAGCTCGTTGCCGTCGGCGCTGACCTCCTTCTGCGGCACGGCCGACTCCCAGAGATGCCCGTTGCTCTTGTCCTTGACGGCGATCGCGGAATCGGAGGCGCGGAACAGCAGCTCCAGGCGGTCCGTCTGCGCGATCCTCTCGTAAGCCCCCGGCTCGGGGGCCGGTTCTCCGCCTGCCGGTTCGTCTTCGGCCGCCGCATCGGCTTCCGCCGCCGCGGCAGCGGCCGCTTTCGCCGGATCGAGCTCCGTCCGCGCCCGCTCGACGGCACTCCGCAGGGAAGGCAGCGCCAAGAGCACCAGCGCGGCGACGACGCAGCCGACGGTTGCGTAGTAGAGCCAGCGTTTGGCTTTGATCCTCATCGGGTTCCCCTCCTCACTTCTCCATTAAATAGCGGGCCTCTACGATGACCTCGCGAACGAATTGCAGCACATGGTTCGTCAGCGCGAAGACGAGGCCGACCGTTCCCCAGAAGATCAAGAAGGCAAAGATGGACAAAAGCATGACGCCGACGGATTTCGAGAAGGTGTAATCGTTCAGCACCTTGAGCTGAATGAAAATCAGCAGCGCGACCCATACCCACACGATGAGATTGATGCTGTTGTACAGCCCGAGCTCGCCTCTGGACATGATCCGGGAGACGGCCGCGAGCGGAATGGCAAACACGATGTACGGAATCAAGGCGTACGACATCGCCGTCAGGATCTGGCTGAAGTAAGCTTCGCCGTCCATGATCGCCGTAATCAGATAACAGGCGATGACGCCGGAGACCAGCGGCACCACGAAACGGATCACTTCCAGGTTCAGATCGGCATTCTCGGGCTGAAGCGACGTAATATGGAAGCTCGTCATGTAGATCGTCGCGATCCGGACGCACAGGGTCAGCACGATCAGCACGAAGGCCGCCATCAAGTTCTTCGTTCGCTGCAGCTCCTCGAAGCTCTCCGACGGACGGAAGAGAACCGCGATGGCGAGCCGCGCCGAACGCAGCCCGGTTCGTTTCATGACCAACGCTTTATTCAATAGCCGTACCTCCTTATGACGGAGTTCGTGATGCGAATCATCCCTCTCACCAGAAGGTATACCGCATAAATGACCAGTGCCGCGCCGATGATCAGCCATCCGAGATACTTGCGCATGATATCATGCCGGTACTCGGCAAACGCCTTCGAATACCCGTCCTGATCCTCGCCCAGCTTGAATTCCTTCATCGCCGCCTTCCACTGCTCTTCCTTCATCAGCGCTTTCGCGACGCCGCGGTGAGCGAGCGGATAGTTCTCGTCGATCGTCAGCACTTCCTTCCAGGGGACGAGCGCCTCCTGGTAGCGCCCGCTGTAATGCAGCTGGCTCGCCCGATGGACCAAGTCCGCGAACCGCGTCGGCTGGAAAATCTGAATGTTGTTCCGGTCCCGGTCGAGCACGTAAATCTTGCCCGCTTTGTCCGTCACGATGCTGACGGGGTATTCGAACCGGCTCTTCACGTCGCCTTGGCCGCCGAACACGGCAAGCAGGTTTCCCTCTTGATCGTACTGGTAAATCTTGCGCGACATCGCGTCCAGCGCATTGATGACGCCGTATTGATCGACGGCCAGGTCGACGAAGTACGGCAGCTCCATCGTGCCGCTGTCGATGGAAGACTGGCCGAACGCGGCCTTCTTGTAGATGTTTTCGCCCATGGCGTTGAACTTCTTGATCTGATCCGTATCGATCAGCACGGTGGGCGTATAGATGAAGCCCTTCCCGTCCAGCGTCAAGTTGGCGTTCTGCGGCGGAACCTCGTTGTTCAGCTGCTCCCGCTGCTCCGGCGTCGCCAGCACCCGGACGAGCAGCTTCTTCCAATCGAACGGGATGCGGTTCGCGCCGATATAGCCGCGGAACCGGTTCAGCGCGTCGAGCATCATAAAGCCGCTGTAGTCGTTCTTGTTGAGCACGTACAGGTAGCCGCGCCGGTCCAAGATGACTTTGTCCGGGGCGAACTCCATATCCGGGCTGAGCAGGCTCGACTCCGGCTTGACGAAAGCTTCGATGACCTTGCCCTCCGGAGAGAGGTGGACGACCTGCCCGTTCCCCGTATCCGCGACGAACATATCGCCGAGCTGGTCGACGAAGATTCCGCCCGGCTTGTCGAGATCGACGCCCTGCTCCTTGCCGTAGCTTCCCAGCACTTTCCCGTCGGCGTTCAATTTCACGATCCGATCGTTATCGGTGTCCGCCACGTACAGCAGTCCCTTGTCGTCGATGAACAGGTCGCTCGGTTTATTAAAGCCTTGATCGCCGATGTCCAGGATGACCTTGTCGACCGAATAGGTCAGCGGAATCGGGATTTTATACCCGTACATGGGATCGATCGTATAGGACATTTGCGGGAGCGCATAGGCGGGCAGCCCGCCGCACAGCAGCAGCAGGCAGCCGAGTACGGCCGCCGTTATTCGTTTGTGCATCCTCTCCGCCCCCTAAGATTTGATCCCGGAATGAACCATCGTATTCATGACCAGCCGTTGGAACAGCATGAAGATCAAGATCGGCGGCAGCGTGACCAGCAGCGTGCCCGCGGCGAGCGCGCCCGACCGCGCGACGACGCCCGGCCCTCCGGCCAGCGTTTGGATGGCGAGCGGCAGCGTCTTCATCGTCTCGCTCGTCGTGAACACGAGCGCCGAGAAATAATCGTTCCAGTTGCCGATGAAGGAGAAAATGATCAGCGTCGCCCAGGCCGGCTTGCTGACCGCCATGATGACCTTCCAGAATATCTTCCACTCCGACGCGCCGTCGATATGGGCCGCCTCGATCAAGGCGTCCGGAATCTGATCGAAGAACTGCTTCATCAGGAAGATGTTGAAGGCGACGGCGATCTTCGGCAGAATGAGCGCCCAATAGGTATTGACGAGACCGAGCTTCGATACGATCATATAGGTCGGAATCTGCGTCACCTGCGGCGCGAACATCAGCGCGGAGAGGATGACGGCGAAGATGAAACTCGCGCCCGGCGGCTTGAATTTGGACAGCACGAACGCGCCGAGGCAGCAGACGATCAGACTGGCCGCCACGATGGAGCCGGAGACGAACACGCTGTTGAAGATGTAGCGCGTGAACGGGACGACCGAGCTGTCCGTGGCGGTCAGCAGGTCGAAGAAGCTGCGCAGCGTCGGCTTGCGGACGAAGAACGTCGGCGGATACAGAAACAACTCGTTAAGCGGCTTGAAGGCCGTCGATACCATGTAGATGATCGGCAGCGCGGTGAAGCCGACCAACGCGATCATGAATGCGTACAGCAATCCCCTGTTGAAGCGGGCAACCCATTTTCCGTAATTCATCGTCACGTCCTTCGGCCTCCCTATTGTTCTTTGGACGACAGCAGCTTCATCACGATCCTGCCCAAGCCGAAGGTCAAGAAGAACAGGAACACCGCGATGGAAGAGGCGTAGCCAAGCTCGAAGCGAATGAAGGCATAATCGAACAAATGCGAGATGATCGTATGTCCCGCATAGTTGGGGCTTGGCATGCCGGCGATGGCCACGGCGATGTCGAACACCCCGAACGCGGCGACGATGGAGTTGACCGCGCCGAACAGCAGCTGCGGCTTCATCAGCGGCACGGTAATGTACCACAGTTCCTGGAACCGGCTGGAGATGCCGTCGATCGCCCCGGCCTCGTACAGCTCGGGCGATACGTTCTGCAGCCCCGCGAGGAAGACCAGGAAGCCCGTTCCCATGCTCATCCACAAAGACACGATTATGATGACCGGCATGATTCTGTCCGGATCGGTCGTCCATAGAATCGGTTCGCTGATCATCCCCCAGCTTAGCATCCAGTTGTTCAGCAGGCCGTAGCGGTCCCCGGAGAAAATGTACAGCCAGACGATCGAGAGGGCGATGCCGCTCGTAATCGAAGGTACGTAGAAGGCCAGGGAGAACAGCATCTTGGCCCGCAGCGAGTTGATCACCCATGCCAGCATGAACGACAGGCAGTAGCTGAGCGGACCGGCGATGACCGCGAACACGAAAGTGTTCTTGATCGATTTGATAAAGGTATCGTCTTCCAGGAACAAGACGCTGTAATTCGAGAGGCCGACCCATTTCGCCGGCTGGAGCATGTTGTAATAGGTGAAGCTGAGATAGACGGACTGAATGACCGGCACGACCGTGAAGACGATGAAGAGAATGAGGAAGGGGCTGAGGAACAGATACCCCAGCGCCGCCTTCTTCCCTGCCTGCGTTAATTTCAATTTCAACCGCTTGGGCTTCTCGGCCGTCACCCGAAGCGGATTCGATATTTCCACGCTGCTTTCCATGCCGCTCCTCCTCCCAAGGCCGCTAATCCGGCGAGAACCCGAATTCTTTTTGCTTGGCTGCGAGCTCTTTGTTGACGTCCTTGATTCCCTGCTCCAGCGATTCCCGAATGTTCGTGCCGCCCAGAACGACGCGGTTCCACGCGTTATCGATGTTGCGCGCCGTGAAGTAGCCGCCAAGCACGTACGGCTGCTCCTTGTAGAACTTCCACTGATCCGTCAGCGCCTTCAAGTCGTCTTCCGGCCAGGGCAGCTGCGTGAAGGCTTCGACGTTCGCCGTATTCCAGCGCGCCTCGACGCCGAGCAGCGCCTCCAGCTCTTGGCCGAACTGCACTTGGCTCTCCGTGCTGGTCCACCATTTCAGAAACTCCCAGGCTTCCTCCTGATGCTGCGACTGCTTGAAGATCGCGACGGACTGGACGTTCCCGCCGCTCGTGCGGTCGATGGTGCCGTCCGCCTTCTCGTGGCCCGGCGACGGCGCGACGCCCCAGCGTCCCACCAATTCGGGCGCCGCGGTCGACAGCAGCACGTAGGTCAGATAATCCGCGATTCCGATCGGCATCTCCCCGGTACGGAACCGGTTGAAGAAATTGGCCGACACGGGGAACTTATAGTTCGTGTACAGCTCCGTCCATTCGGTAAAAGCTTGGAAGGCCTCCGGCGAATCGAGGCCCGACTTCTTGCCGTCCGCTTGATAGAATTCGCCGCCGTTCTGATAGAGGAACGGCATGAACCCGAGGGACGAGATCGGATAATACATCTGCATCCCGTTCTGCTGCAGGACCGGCAGCATCGCGTACGTATCCTCCCAGGTTTGCGGCACGCTGACGCCGAGTTCCTTGAGAATATCCTTGCGGTATACGAGCACGTTGAAGTCCTGCGTCTCCGGAAGCGCGAAGTTGCCGCCGTTATACCGGAACGGGATGAGCGCGCCCGGCAGGAACCGCTTGCTGACTTCCGCGTAATCCGGGAACTTCGACAAGTCGACGGTGGCATCCCGGATCGCGAACTCGACGGGCAGATGCGCGTCGACGCCCGTCGCCACGTCCGGCGCTTTGCCGGAGCTTGCCGCCAGCAGCAGCGTATTGACGGAGCCCGAATTCAATTGTCCGGCGGGCAGCGTATTCACGTTGATGCGAATGCCCGTCTTCGGTGTAAAATCCTCCTCAGCCATTTCCTTCATGATCTCCGCCCACTCTTTGCCCCGGGATACCCATACTTCGAGCACCGGTCCTTCTTCCTTCGCGGCCGCGCCCTTGCCGTCGCCATAGACGCTGCCGACGCCGGTGTAATCCTTCGTGAACGAAGCCGCGAAGTTCTTCAGCGTGCTGACGGACTTCTGCCAGATATTCGACTTCACGTTCGGATAGTCCGTGTCCGGCGCGCTGATCAGCAGGTAATCCAGCACGAGCGGTACGTTCTGCAGGCCCGTCAGCAGCGTGCTCAGGCTGGTTTGGCTGTTGCTGAGCTCCGAGAGCTGCCGCGGAATCGAGTCGGGATTGTTGACCATCCGCTCGAAAGTATGGTTCATCATGCGCAGGCTGCTCACCGTGCTGGGGACCTTCTCGGATATCGCCGTCAGCGCGTCCATCTGGACGAGCAGGTTGTCGGCGATGGCCTTCAAGTCCTCGACGAGCTCGGGCACCTTCTTCCCCAGCTCGTATTCGAAGTTCGGATCCGGCGTCGGCCCCGTGACCATGATGATGCGCCGATAGAGATCGGACAGCTTCTGCGTATCCTCCGTCAGCGCTTCGACGATGCCTTGATACGGACCGACCTCGGCGACCATCGTAATCGTGTGTTCGCCCGCCGTCAGATGCATCAGCAGCGGCTCGGCCTCTCCCGTCTTGGGGTTATCCCGGTGCAGCGTCTCGATGCGCCAGTTCCGCGAATAGCTGAACGGATAGAGCTCCATTTCCTTGTTCGGAACCTCGCCGTCGATCAGAATCTGGCGATAGGACGGCAGCCCGTCGCCCCACCATTGCCCGATTTTCAGTCCGATTTTGTACAACCCTTCCTTTGGCACCTCGAACGTCCAAGAGGCTTTCTGGCCGCCCTTCCTCCAGCGCCAGTCGCCGAAGGCGTTCAGCCGGATCCTGCCGTCGCCCGCCGGTTCCGTAAGCGGATCGCCGTTCGATTCCCTCCGGATCGTCGGATCGGACTTGGTCGGATTGTTCTCCGCCTGCACCTTGACGTTGACGTCCCGAACCGGTTCCAAGCCTTGGTCGAGGTACGCTTGCTCCGCCTCGTCGTAGCTTGGCGGCCGCTTCGGCGACGTCAGCGAGATCCAGTCGACCGCCATCGCTTCCGTCAGGAAATTCATGCGGATCGTATGCTTGCCCGCCGCGAAGTAGAATTGATAAGGCGCCGGATACAGCCCGTTTCCGTCGACGATCGGCTGTTCGATCCAGACGGGCCGCTCGATCTGCTTCGGGCGCACCTCGTCGCCTTGATTGTTCAGGAGCACTTCGCCTTGATCGAGCCAATTGCGATAGAAATAAATGCGCTGCGCTTCGCGGAAAGGACTCTTCCCGTCGATGAGCAGCTCGCGCTGGATCGGCAGCCGCTTTCCTGCGAGGGGATAGTACCGGGCGTTCAAATTGTAGAGGCCGTCCGCCGGCACGTCCACGGTCCATTCCAGCCACGTCGTCGCTTTGTCCCAGACCAGCGCGGAGGTCTGCCCGTCCACCGTCTCCGACGGCGGCTTCGCGCCCCCGAACGCCGAATATCGATTCGCGTTCCACGCGTCGTCCGGCTGATCGGCCGGTGTATAGCCCTTCTCCGCATAAGCCGCCAGCGTCTTGCCGTAGGTCGGCTGCAGGATGGCGTCCATGGACAGCTGTTCCGCATCCGTCTGCAGATTTCCTTGATTCTGGGTGCGATCCCGCAATCGCTCGCTGGCGTAGGATTGAGGGTTGTCGCCAAAGGTCGCGAGGAGCGCCAAGCAGGCTATCGCGACCAGCGCGATCCGCTTCCGTTTCCATGCCTTGTTCCGCTGCCGATTCAAGCCCTTCACCTCTTTATCGTTTCGTTGCGTCCGCGCCGCGCGCGGGAAAGGGGTGCGGCTTCCCGCCCCCTTCCGAGTCCGTTCGCTATTTGGCCTGCAGTTTCTTGAGCTCGCTGTCCACGTTCTTCTTGACTTCGTCCAGCAGTTTCTTCGGCTCGCCCTTGCCGTTCAACGCCAGATCCTGCACGCGGAACGTTTCGTCCCACATCTTCTGGCCGGCCGGGGTGACGGGACGGAAATGAGCGTTCGGCATCATGTCCAGGAATACTTTGAGCTGCGGGTTATCCGCGATCTTGATCTCCTCGTTGACTTTCGGCATGGCCGTGATATCGTTGCCCGCGTCCGCGCGTTTGGCCCAGAGCAGCGTGCCTTTGTACCCCGTAATGAACTTCAGCAGCTCCCATGCTTCCTGCGGGTGCTTGCCGCCCTTCGGCATGGCGAAGGACCAGCCGCCGGCCCATGTCGTCTGCGGGTACCCTTCCTCGGAAGGCATCGGCGCAACGCTCCACTCGAAGGTCGGCTTGACCTTCGCGTTGCTCTTCAGATCGTTCAATATCCAGTTGCCGTCGACCATGAAGCCGACCTTGCCCGTCCAGAACGGATTGATGCCGGTCTTGCCCATGACGTCGTTGAACTTGTTGATTTTGGCCATGTCGTATTTCTTGGCGTAGCCCGTCATCCATTCGAGCGTTTTCACGATCTGCGGGTCGTTCGGCGTCAACTCGCCGTCCTTCGTCCATTCGCCGCCGAAGTTCCAGCTCTGCGTATACAGATAGCTCTGGCCCATCCATGGAATAAAGCCGACCTGCTCGTACCCGCCGCTCGTCGATTTCTTGAAGATCTTCTCCGCCATGCTGTCCAGCTCGTCGATGGTCGTCGGCGGCTTGTTCGGGTCGAGGCCCGCTTCCTTCATCAGCGTCTTGTTGTAATACAGTCCGCGGTTGTCCGTGCCGAACGGCATCGCGTACGCTTCGTTATTGTAGTTGCCCTCCGCCCAGACGGCCGGATAGTAATCGTTGCCGCTGATCTCGCTGTCCATCTCGAGATAAGGCGTCAAGCTCTCCAGGGAACCCTTGGCCGCCCAGGCGCCCGCCAAGAAGCGGTCCAGTATCGCCACGTCCGGCGGAGTGCCGCCGGCGATCAGCGTGGTCAGCTTGTCGTTGCCGCCTTGGTCGGGCATGTATTTCACTTTGATGTTGGGATGCTCCTTCTCGAACTCGCCGATCACGATCTTCGTGAAATCCGTCTGGAACTTGCCGCTCCAGCCCCATAACGTAAGCGTGATCTTCTCCCCGCTGCCCGCGGCCGCATCGCCGCCTGCCGCGTCGGCGTTCTTGTCGCCGGCCGCCGCCTCGTTGCCCGCGCCTGCGGCGTTGCCCGTGCCTGCCGCGTCGTTCGCTTTCGCCCCGGCATCGGCATCGGCATTGCTGCCCGCGTTGCCCGTATCCGATTCGCCGCCCCCGTTCGACCCTCCGCAGCCCGCCAATACCACGCTTAGCGATACCACGGCCGCAAGAATCTTTATCATTTCCGGTCTCGCATGCATGCTCCTTCTTCTTTTGTTCACCTTCAAGCCTCCTCGATATGGTCGATTGGGAATCGGTCAACCTTCTTCTAGTGTAGAGGAATTACCGGATCGGGGTAATGCGAGCGCCTTTAGGTTTGGTGTAGTATTTTGACCCGATTTCACGAGGCGGATAACGCAAAGGCTGCCCCTCCGTCATCTTCATGACGTCGGGACAGCCTCTTGCGCGAAGAAACTTCACGCTGCGAATATTAATGCTATGAATGCGTAATGCCATGAATTCAACGCGGATGAATCCGTCATGAGCAAGACTCCGGCGCGCTGCGAATTCCGCATGCAAGGCTGCATGTTCAGCCTCCGCCTCCTGTCGATCTCGCCTTCACTTTGGCCAGCTCGGCGTCGACCTTCTTCTTCATCTCGCCCAGCAGCGCCTTGGGCTCCCCCTGCAGGCTGACGGCCAACCGCTGCACGCGGTACATTTCGTCCCACAGGAACCCCCCTACCGGCGTCACCGGACGAATATGGGCATGCTCCAGCAATTTGACGAATACGCTCAGATCCTTCTTTTTGTCCAGCCCGAGCCGTTCGTTCACCTCCGGAATGCTGGTCAGATCGTACTTGCCCGCGGCCGCGCGCCCTGCCCATAACAGCGATCCCTCCTTGCCGGCGATGAACTTCATGAACCGCCAAGCCTGCTCCTTATGCTCGGCGCCCTTGGGCATCACGAACGACCAGCCCCCCGACCAGGACCCGGAGGAGCGGCCGTCCGCCGTCGGCATCGGCGTCACGCCCCATTCGAAGCGAGCCGCGCCCATTCCGTTGAGCAGCCAATTGCCCTCCACGGCGAATCCGACCCTGCCGGATACGAACGGGTTCGTGCCGGACTGCCTCATTCCGTCCGAGAAGCTTTCCAGCTTCGCGGCGTCGTATTTCTTGGCGTAGCCCTGCATCCACTGCAGCGCCCGCAGAATCGCCGGATCATCGAGCGTCAGCTTCCCGTTCCGCTCCCATTCCCCGCCGAAATTCCAGCCATACGTATAGAGGAAGCCCTGCGCCTGCCAAGGGATAAAGCCCACTTGATCGTATTCTCCCCTGGCGTTGCGCTTGAACATCCGTTCCGCCATCTGATCCAGCTCGGCGATGGTCTTCGGCGGCTTATCGGGATCGAGGCCGGCCTCCTTCATCATGGATTTGTTGTAGAACATGGCACGGCTGTCCACGTTCCACGGCAGCGCGTACGTCTTTCCCTCGTACTGCGCTTCCGACCATACGTTGGGATAATAGATACCTGCCATTCCGTCCGCTTCGGCCTCCGCGGACAAGTCCTCGAGCGCGTCCATCTCGGCCCATTCGCCCACGAGGAATCGGTCGAACATCGCGACGTCCGGCGCTTTGCCGCCCGCGATGGCCGTCAGCAGCTTGTCGGATGCCTGCGAATTATCCGAGTTCTCCACGAAGGACATCCGGACTTTGATATCGGGATTGTTCGTCTCGAAGGGGGTAACCACGTTATCGCGGAACTCCTTCTCGAAGTCTCCGCCCCACGGGAACCAGAAGCTGATCGTCACCGGATCGCCGACCGCCTCCTCCGCGATACCCGACCCGGCCCCGTTATCGTCCCCACTGCCGCAGGCATGCAGCAGCGGCACGGCCCCCATGAGAACGGCCAGCAGCGACGCGGCCGCCTTCTTGCGCATCAACAGCGTCTTCAACATTTCAGTCCTCCTCCTTCCATGCCTCGCGATATCCGCAATCCTCGGCGGAACGCGGCGGATTAGCTGATTTGTCTGGCAGAGCTTCCCTTGACCAGCGGAATCGTGAGCTCGACGCGGGTGCCTTGTCCGCAGCTGCTGTCGATCTCGATGCCATACTGCATGCCGTAGGCGATTTGGATTTGGGCGTTGATGTTGCGGAGCGCAAAATGGCTTCCTTCGATGGCCGCCTCGCTTCGCAGCAGCTGCTGCAGCTCGCTCAGCTTATCCGGCTGCATGCCGTTGCCGTCGTCGACGACGACGAACTTCAGGCATCCGCCCTCGCGATGGAACGAGACGTCGAGCCTTCCTTTGCCCGGCTTCTTCTCCAATCCGTGATAGATGGCATTCTCCACGATCGGCTGAAAGATGGATTTGAGCACCTTGTACTCGCCCAGCGTCTCCTCCACATGCAGATGCATGGCGAACTTATCCCGGTAACGGACCTTCTGAATCATGATGTAGCTGTCGATCAATTGAACGATTTGGTCGACGTTGACCTCGTCCCTGCCCTCGCTCAAGCTGAGGCGCAAATACTTGGACAGGCCGAAAACCATCGTGCTGATGTCGTCCACCTTGTTAATGCGTGCGATCCAATGCACGGAATCGAGCGTATTGTACAGAAAATGCGCGTTGATCTGCGAGCCCAGCATCTTCAGCTGCAGCCCCTGCTCCAGCAGCTTCTGCACGTAAAGCTCGTTGATCAGCTCCTTGATGCGGGACACCATGCCGTTGAAATGAAGGAACAGATAGCCGAACTCATCCTCGCGCTTGTCCGCGATGCGCACGTCGAAATCGCCGTTCTTGGCCCTGCGCATGGCGCGGATCATCCGATGAAGCGGCCGGTGGACCGATGCGGCGATAAAGACGGCCAGCAAGATGCCGATCGTGAAGCATGCGAGCCCCAGCATCAGCATATACCAGCGGATATCGCGCGCTTCCTTCATCAGGTTCGCGCCGCGCAGCATGCCGACCAGCGTCCAATCCGCCGTTTCGAGCCGATTGTAGACGACCAGCTTCTTCTCCCCGTCGATCATGCGGCCGAACAGGCCTTGGCGGGCGTTCGCTAAAGGAAGGCCGAGGCGGGTCGCCCCCAGCAGGCCGTCCTTGTCGCCGACGATTGCCCCGTCATTGTCGACCAGGACGTTCACGCCCGACCCGTCGTAGTCGATCTCCGACAGCAAATCCGTAATCTCCGCCGCTTCCACCTCGTACAGCAGCACGCCGATAACTTCGCCGCCGCTGGCGATGTCCCTCTCCGCCCGGCCGAAGGAAAATACGGGCTTGGCGTTCGGCTCCGCGCCCCGGATCAGCGAGGGCCCGATGCCGAAGTAGACGATGCCCCCCTCCGCCTTGCGGATGCGCTCGTACCAGGTCGTATTGGAGAAATCGGCCGCGTACGGGTTAAAGGCCGGGAAAGAATCCCGCGGCGAATAACGGAAGGAAGCGCCCCGCTCTCCCAGCAGATAAATATTTTTCATGTCGTTCCGCGAATTCACGAGGTTCGCGAGAAAAGCCGTGTTGGCGTTGTTCGTGTCGATTCGCTCCAGTTCGCTCCGGAACTTGCCGCTCAGCTGCTTCTGGATCTCCTTGTTGCCCAAGACCAGCATCGACCGGTCTTCGTAGCCCGCCAGGATCGTATCGATCCGTTTGCTCAGTTGATGCACGTTCTGAAGCGCCATGCCGCCGACCTTGGTTTCGATGATTTCCGCCGATTTGCCGTACGATAGATAGCCCATGACGGTCACGATAATGAGAATGCTGGCTGCATAGAAGCCGAATACCTTGACTCCGACCGAAGCAAGGTTGGATTTTCGTAAGAACGTCAGCATGGTCGCCCCTCTCTGCTACGCGCCGTAATTGCGGTATTGGGCCGGCGTCATACCTTCCCAATCCTTGAAGGTTTTGACGAAATGCCGAAAATCCTTATAGCCGACCAGGTCGGCGATTTCGTAAATTTTGAGGGATGTCTGTTCGAGCAGTTCCTTCGCCTTCGAGATGCGAATGCGGATCAGATACTTGCTCAGCGGCTCTCCGACCTCTTCATGGAACATTCTGCTGAAATACGAGGGATTCAAGTAGATGGTTTCGGCTACGTTGTTAAGACTGATACCGAGGTGGAAGTTGTCGTGGATGTATCGCAGCGCTTTATCGATGCTGCGCTTCTGCCCAAGCCCGATCGAGCTCGGATTCTTTACCAAAAAGGCGTTCATGACGGTCTGCTTCCACTCCCGCAGCGGGCAGCGGTACAGCTGGAGCTTCATCTGATGCGTCACCGCGAGGGGCTTGAAATGCTCCTTGCCTTTGCAAAGCTCCTGCCATTTGGTCAACAGCAGGCCGATGTACAGGTTCATCTCCGTGCGCACGGCCAGCGCCGAGCTCTGCTTGACCCACTCGCGCAGCAGCTTCGTCTGTTCGTCCAACAGGGAGGACAGCCGCTTCTCGTCCAACAGCATCATCGCATGTATCATCCGGTTGGTCCAAGCCGTGTCGAGCACCTCCGATTTGGCCGCGGCTTGAGCGGCTTCATCCGGCGCCGCTTGTTTCGCGCCCGAAGCCGCGAACGGCGGTGGGGCCGCCGCGTATCCTTCCGCCGTCGGCCCGTACACGCGGCTAGCGCCGTGAATGAAATAATGCGCGTTATATGTAAGCGCTTCCCTAAACGCGAAAAAAAGTTGGTTTCGTTCTCCGGGGCCGCTGACCCCGATGCTGATTCGAATGCCGAGCACTTGCAGCGCCCGCTTGACGGCTCGATCCGCGACGACGAAGATCTGTTCGCCGCCCGCATCGGGAGCAAGCCGATCCGGCCTTGTCCGGCAGGAGGAGACCATCAGCGCCGCGTCGGCCATCTCATGCTCGTTGAGCGGGCAGGCCAACGCGCGCAGGCCCGCTTCGGTAAAAATCTCCTCCATCAGATTGCCCAGCGCATAGCGCAATAACGCGCAGCCGCTCTCGTTCAAGCCCCGCTCGCCCCAATCATGGACGACGGCCGACAGGACGACGAGCCGCTCAGGGTCCAAATCGATGCCGAGCGCCTTCCAGACCGGCTGCAGCTCATGCGCGGCCGTCGGGCGGGACAGGCACAGCTCCAGATGCTTTTGCTTGGCGAGCGGGACGCTTTCCCGCACGAGATCCGTCAGCGCTTCCATCCGGTTGAACGCCTGTCGCTGCTTCCGAATTTCCGCGGCGCAGCGGTCGACGATGTCGAGCAGCGCCTGCTCCTCGATCGGCTTCAGAATATAATCGAATGCGCCCAGCTTCACGGCCTTCTGCGCATAGAAGAAATCGCTGAAGCCGCTGATCAGGATCACCTTCGTATCGATTCCCCGGCGCTTCGCCTCTTCCAAGAGCTCCATGCCGTCCATGGATGGCATCCGAATGTCCGATATCACGATGTCCGGCACGTTCTTCTCCAGCAGCGCAAGCGCCGCCCGGCCATCCTCGGCTTCGCCGATCCACTCGATCCCGTGCGCCGTCCAATCGACGGTCTGCCTCAAGCCCTCCCGTATCCAAAGCTCATCGTCGACGATCATCAGTTTCAGCATGCGCCGTGCCTCCCATCGGTAATGTACTTTCTTCGCCATTACTATCATCTTACTGAAGCAGGGGGCCTCGCATAATGATATTATTTTTAGTTTTGGTGTACTATTTTTACTTTCGGAACGGGTTTTCCCGCTATTCGTTCTCGTTGTGGCCCAATTATTTCAATATTCCGAATTATTATCAAGGAAGGAGAGCTGCAATAGCGCATCGCCATCGAAGGCTTCGTATGCAAATAAACGCCCCAAGCTCGGTTATGCCCAAGCCTGGGGCTATGCGTATCGTTTCGGACCGGAATGCCGCTTATGGATTAGAATGCCGTTTATTTGAAATACGCTGCCAAATGCCGTGCCGCCTTCTCGATGCCCTGCTTCTCCGCTTCCAGCGAACCCCAGAAACGGTGGTCCTCCAGCTCGATGCTGACCGCGCCGGAATAGCCCAGACGATCGAGACGTACGGCAACCTTGCCCCAGTCGACTTCGCCGTGGCCCGGGATCGTGTACCGCCAGGAGCCCTCGGAGAAACCGAATTTCGCGCCGAAGGTCGCTTCCAGCACGCCGCATTCGTACAGCTCGTCATGGAGAATCTCCGTGTCCTTGCCGTGGCAGTGGTTGATCCGTTCGCCGAATTCGCCGAGCGCCCGGATATAATCGATGCCGAGGCGAACCAAGTGCGACGGATCGTAGTTCCAGCCGAAATGCTTCGACGGAATCGCGTCGAACATCGCCCGAAGCATCTCCGGCGTACAGCCGAGCGTCGGATAATGCGGCGCCGGTCCGGGCCAGCCCTCGATCGCGATGTAGATGCCCTGCTGCTCGGCATGCTTGACGATTTCCGGGAAGGAATCCTTCCAGATCGCGAAGCCTTCGCTGCGCGGAAGCGTGAGATCCTCCGGTACGAGGCACATGAACAGCACGCGGCCTCCCAATGCCGCAATATCGGACATTTCCCGCTTCGTCGCCTCCACCGCGTCCGCGCGGCGCGCTTCGTCGCGGCTAAGCAGCTGCGCCGTGTGCTTCGCGTCGATCGAGCCGAAGCCAAGGCCGGCCGCCTCGCAGGCCGCTTTCCATTCCGGCGTGAGCCGCGGGAGATCCAACACCTCAAGTCCTGCGTTTACTGCCAGCTGCGCCGTTTGCGCCATACCCTCCGCGCCGATCTTGGGCGGAATCCGCATTCCTAGCTTGACGTTCAACATCCCTGTTCATTCCTCCTCGGATAATGCTTGATCATGCCAACAACCCGATTATAGCGCAGGCGCGGCAAGAATCTACCCTTTGGCGGAATGTTGCAGGTTTAGATCAGGCCATTGCCTGCCACAGGGCTTGGAAGGCGGCATCTTCCACCCGGAAGAACACCGCCGCGCCCGCGTACTTCGCATACCCGTTCCCGAATAGGCGCAGGCGCGTGACGCTGCCGTCCTTCAACGTGAGGGAGATGAACTTCTGGTCCGGGTTATCATAGATCCCTTGCTTGTAAAGGATGTCGAACGCGACCGGTTTCGCTTCGTTCAAGGCGTCCAGAAACGCCGCGAACGCGTCGCCCTGCGCCACCGGCTGCAAATGCCGCTTCGATTCATTCCAGCTGTTGAAGGTCTCCCATTGCGCGGATTGCAGGTTGCCCTCCAGTCGGAGACGCCCGAACAGATCCGCGCCGCTGTTCACCGTGAAGCCGTTCAAGCACTCGTACAGCTCCGTCCAGACTTCCCCGTCCTGCTCCGCGTACGACATGAGTCTGAACGCCGGATCGTATCCCTTAACGGCATAAATATCCGCCTCGCCGATCGATGAGGCCAGCTCCGTCGCATAGGCATCCTGGCTGCTCCATTCGTCGATGCTGCCGATCGTCCGGCCGACCTTCTCGCCGAGCAGCGCTTTGGCATCCTTCGCCGCGAGCTTCGTATCGGTCTGCGTATAGATTCGGCCTTGGTACACGAATAATCCGATCATGTCCGCAGCCGCATTGGACTGCCTGGGCAGTTCGATCTTCGGCAGCACGACGCCGCCGCCGTTCGAAGTTGAGCCCGCCGGCTCCTTGGCCGGCTCGTTCGTTTGGCTGTTTCCCGTGCCGGGCTGAACAGGCCGCGTATTCGAAGCTTGCTCGCCGCATCCGGCCAGCAGCAGGACGGCAGCCGCCGATGCCAGGATTGCGGATTTCATTTTCCGCGTATTCATGGTCTCTCGCCCCCTTGCTTGCTAGACGAGAATGCCTGCCGAATGTTGCATGCGCTGCCTGAATCGGGCGGAGTACGGCAGCGACATGTACCCGTGCTTCACCGCGTTCTGTTCTATCCTCGTTCTACACGCTGGGCTTGTTAGTAGGGGCAAGCGCGGATTCATTGAAGCCTTTGACGAGAAGCCATACGGCCAATATCATTTCATTGGCAGCTACCGGTATCGCAAAAACCGCCCCCCAGACGGAAACTTGATCAATGACGCCGAACATGACTAAGACGGCACAAAGAAATATAAGTGCGGATCCGACCAAACCCAAGATGGGTATAAACCTGGGGATGAGCTTGGATTTATAAAAGATATAACTGTACATCGCCGTATTGATGCCCAGCATGAAGTTGGGGCCAAGCAAAAATGTCCAGTCATGCACGGCTTTCAACGAAGTGCCCGAAGCTTGAAAAGATGCGGCATTCACTGCCCCTGCCGCTATGAACTCCCTGCTTAGGGTCACGAGGGACAACATGCTGATGACGCCGACCGTAATAATAATCGCTTCAAGAAATCGGAAGCATACATGCCAAAGAGCAATCGTCTCATTATGCTTTCTTAGAATCGGAAACATCGTAGTCGCGGTACCGATCGCCGAAACGACCAGAATGAGCTCCATAACGGCTCCAAGTATCGTCTGGTTGGCGTGTTTCGAACCGTTAGTCAAATAATCGGAACTTAAGGCGGGTTGGTATAAAGCAAGACCGATTATCGAAGTAACGGCAGCAAGAATAAAGAGTACGCCTACAATGCGTGCGCTTTGTCTGCTAGTAAAATTCATTGGAATCTCTCCTCTGCATGCTATTATATGCGGCAGCCAAACCGAATCGTTTGCTGCATCCCGAGCCAGCCCCTGGCTGCGCTCTCCGGCCGCATTCAGTAAAACCGATCTCCGGGCTTCTTGAGGTAGTGTTCAAACACAAAGCGCCACGGAATTCCAAACGGAAAAATCAATATCAGCAGGCAGGCCGATGCCGTCGCCCAGGTCGATTCGTCCATATGGCCGGATGACCACAGCGGGAGCGCAACGACGAGGAGCCAAATCGACTTCCATGTCATTTCCCACAGAAGCAAAGGCAGCATCTGCAGCGGATACCGGAGCCCAAGGACGGATAGAACGGCAAAGGCGGCCAGCATGCATTGGACCACTCCCTCCATCAGTTCCCAAGGTTTTTCATGATGGATGATTCCAGGCCATACCTTGATGCCAAGCCCCACGGCGACAAGAACGTACAGCGCCCTCAACAAATAAAGGCGAAACAGCGAGATCCCATTCATTCAATCGGCTCCGATCGGGTTGAATTCATTCGAGATACGCCTTTTTCATCCAATCCGTTATGCCGAGTCCCTCTGATTCGTGCAGGTGCTCGACCTCCGTCTTTCTAACCAGTGCCCCGTCCTTAATGGCTATGAAGCTATCCAATATCGGTTCTATTTCCGAGATTTCATGGCTGGTCATGATCAGGGTCTGCGTTTCCAAGTCTAGATAAGAAATCATTCCTTTCACGATCGCATGCCGCACCATCGGATCGAGTCCCGATAACGGCTCATCCATTAGAAGGTAAGGTACATTTCTGGCTAGCGTAAGCACGATTTTCAATCGGCCTCGATTTCCTTTTGAGAGCGCACTGATTTTCTTGTCTGGATCCAGTGCCATATAGGCCATGATTTCTTCCGCCTTCGCGAGATTAAAGTCGGAAAATTGCGAGGCCTGGTAGGCTATTGCCTCTCTTACCGTAAAGAAGGGATAGAAAGAATCCCGGTCGGATAAGTAAGACACGTGTTTACTTATTCTTCTGTGCGCGTTCTCCCCGTTAACCGTTACCGTTCCGGTCGTCGGTTGCAGCAGTCCTGCGATCATTTTCAGTATCGTCGACTTCCCGCTGCCGTTCTCGCCCACGATGCCTATGATTTTACCTAAGGGCACCGTGAACGAAATGTTCGCAATTACGGAACGTTTCTTATACGTCTTAGAGACATTAGTCAATTCGATCAACGGATTCATCTCCTTTATTCATTTTGAGCAAGTGGTCCCGCAATCCCGAGACGATCTCGTCCGAACTGAAACCCATTTCCCGCATGACTTGAACAAACGTTTCAATCTGCTCTTCTTTCATTTTCCCGCGCAATTGAATCAGTCGCTCCTCTTGTTCCGTGACGAATGAGCCCTGGCCTCTCCTGGTCTCCAGAACGCCCTCGCGTTCCAATTCGCTGTAAGTGCGCTGAATGGTGTTCGGGTTGACGTTGTAGGATAACGCCATTTCGCGGACAGATTGAAGCTTCTGGCCGGCTTTTAGCTCTTTGCTCACGATTAGTCGGTTAATCCGATCTGCCAATTGCAGATAAATCGGTTTTGAAGAATTAAATTCATCCATCCATCTTTACACCTCTGCTTTTCTATCCATAATCCAAGCACTCAAGTAAAACAGCCCGACGGTAATTATAAAGTGATACAGATATTCACCCGCATAGGCGGGTATAGGATCGATCGAGAACGTCGGGAAATTCATCTCCAAGCTCCCCCATTGCGTCAACATCTTGTATAGGCTGGAGGAATCGAACAAGCTGCCGATCCAGCTTGGCAGGATGACCGCCGCAAGAATGACTAACCAGTTCCAACGCCCGATGCGATATTTAAGCGCATGGTAAAGGGACCATAAAAGGATCACCCAGACGCCAATCCCCACGGAAATCAAAATCACATGAACGAAAATCAACCAGCCTGCCATCCAAGTATCCGTCCAATGCGGCTCGATTAAATGAAACCTCGAAATAAGCAATAGACCCGCCATCGCATATAGAACGATCAAGGAAATAATCGTCATGATCAGCCCGTTCAGTATCTTGCTAAGGAGCAAGGCGGCGGCCGATTGGGGATTATGGAGCCAGAGGTGAAGATGACCGGCCTCCGTCCTCAAGCTGGTAAACAAGAAGAGCGGAAGATAGAAAACATGTAACGCCACAACCGCTAACAGCGGGATGAACGGGTACAGGTTATCGCCATGGGTAATGAACAACGTTAACGATAAAATCATGAGGTTCATGACCAAACCGACGAAAAAAAACGATCTTGTCAATCGAAAATCCTTCTTGAATGAAGCTGCCCATGCGGCCATTTCAATCTCCCCCGAAATTTGAATTTAATACCATATAACTGTATTAATGAAATAGTACACTAACACAATGGGTCATGTCAAATACATTTCTCATTGGAGGCGCGAGCCTTCCCTTTTCAATGGTCAGTATTGGTACGAACTCCTTGCTAGGAGTTGTATGTCGGGTAGAACCCCGGTTCATTGCGATTAAGAGGAACTCCGCAGCAGTATTGAGAAAAACAAGACATTTTGATGCAAAAAAGCTGCCGTCTCCGGCAGCCTCATTGCAAACTTATGACTTCTCTTTCTTCTCTTTCTTCTCTTCTTCTCTTTCTTCCTTTCTTCTCTTTCTTCTTTTTTCTTTCTTCTTTCGTTCTTTTCCGTCCAACCATCATGTGTTGGAGTTCGGCACTGAATGGCGAATGATCGAACGATCGTCATAAGACTGGTTGTCTTGGGATGCGGGCGCATGATCGGAGCCCGCGGCATTTAAGATCCCGGCTCCGATTTGGTTTCCCGCTAAGGAATTGAACATAAGCATTATTCTTGTCTGTTATCTTCTCTTCATCATAAAGGGAAGAAAGACGAACGGAACAAATAGAAAAAAGGGAAACCCGAACATCCTGCCAATCAGGTAGAACAAACCGCTGGCTAGTATGGTGACGACCAAACTAAATAAACAGCCTTTTCCGGACAGGTTACCAAAAAAGAACACGTTGTCCCTCTCCTTTTACCAGACTCCGCCATTATTATGCCCGTTGGTAAATAGTACGTATGCATTCGGCCAGCGAAGCGAAAATGCATGTCTTCTAGTAACGGCTCAACGTCCCTACATGGATTCCGCCGCACGTTCACAGGCCAAGGAAGTGAGGATGCCGGCGTGAATGGAGGCGATATAACGAAAAAATCGCCGGCCTCCGCAAAAAAGCCGGATTCTCCCAAGAGAATCCGGCCAGCGCCGCAAGTGGCGTAGTCAATCAAATTCAATTCTTCCTGCGGTTCAAATGAATGAACGTAACCGCCAGCGCGAGCACGAGCACCGCGCCTTTGATGATGTCCGTCGTGTAGTACTCGACGTTCATCATCGTCATGCCGTTGACGAGCACGCCGATCAGAATCGCCCCGATGAACGTGCCGATAATGTTCGGACGCCCTGCGCCGAAGACGGAGTAGCCGACGAATACCGCCGCGACGGCTTCCATCAGCATCGGCGCGCCGGCATCGACCTGCCCGTTGCCGACGCGGGCCGTGAACAGGATGCCGCCGATGGCCGCAAGCACGCCGGACGCGACGTATGCGATCGTGCGCACCCGCTTGACGCGAAGGCCGGATAGCCGGGCCGCTTCTTCGTTGCCGCCCATCATGATCATCTGCCTGCCGAGCCGCGTGTATTTGAAGAACAGATGCGCCGCGATGACCGCGATGACCATCAGAATGACCGGAAACGGTACGCCGAGCAGCTTGCCTTGGCCGATCCACAGGAACTGTTTGGAGATTGCCCCCGGCGCCTTGGTACCGTCCTGCATCTGCATGTTGCTGTAGATGGAGTAGCCCTTCGTGTACGTCTTATGCACGCCGCTCACGATGTACATGACCGCCAGCGTAGCGAGCAGATCCGGTATTCGGACCTTAACGATAAGAAACGCATTAATGAGGCCCACGATCGCTCCGAACACGAGCGGCACGATAATGACCACCGCCAGCGGCATCTCATACCACACCATCATCGTCGCCGACAGCACCGTGGCGAGCGAGACGGTCGAGCCGACGGACAGATCGAAGCCGTCGACCGTCAGCGAGATCGTCACACCGATCGCGACGAACGTCACGATGGAGATGGAGCGCAGAATATCCGCGAGGTTGTTGTACGTCAAGAAATATTCATTGTAGAGCGAAAAGAACAGCAGAACGATACCGATGAAGAGGATCGCCCCGTATTTAAACGAGAATTGCAGCACCCGATTGTTCAAGCCATTTCCTCCTTACCCGCACTCGCATAGTAAAGCAAATCCTCCTGCGTCGCCTCGCCCCGGTCGAACGAGCGGACGATCTCCCCATCGCACAGCACGAGAATCCGATCCGCCAGGCCCAGCGCCTCCGCGAATTCGCAGGTCAAATAGAGAATACCCTTGCCTTGCTGCGCGAGTTCGCCGATGATCCGGAAAATATCGCGCTTCGCGCCGATGTCGACGCCCTTCGTCGGTTCGTCGAAGACGAATATCTTCGCATCCGTGCTCGTCCATTTCCCGATCGCAACCTTCTGCTGATTGCCCCCGCTGAGAAAAGCGGTCGCCGTCTCGGCACGGTGGGTCTTGATGCCGAGCCGCGCGATAGTATCGGCCGCGTGCCGTTTCTCCTTGGGGCCGGATATAATCCCGAGCCGGCTGAGCGACTTGAGAATCGGAAGGCTCAGATTATGCAGCACGGACTCCCGTACGAGAATGCCTTCCTTGCGCCGCTCTTCCGGTACGAGCACGATGCCCGCTTCCACCGCTTCGGCCGGCGAACGGGGAAGGATGTTCTTGCTTCCGAGCGTCATGGTTCCGCTCTCCGCGACATCCGCACCGAAGAGCAGACGCGACAGCTCCGTCTTGCCCGCGCCGACGAGCCCGACGACGGCCACGATCTCGCCGCTGCTCACGGTCAGATCGACGCCGCGGACCCGCCGTCCGGCGGCCAGTCCCTTCGTCTCCAGCAGCGGACCGCCGATGACGGCCGGCAGCTTCGGATATTCCTCCTCGAAGCTCTTGCCGAGCATGGCCCGAATGACCTCGCCGGCATTCGTGGCACCCGCGGGCTCGTTCATGACGACGCCCCCGTCGCGCATGACCGTGATCCGGTCGCTGACGCGGAAGACTTCCGGCAGCCGATGCGAGATGAAGACGATGCCGATGCCGGCTTTCTTCAGGCCGTCCATCAGGCCGAACAGCCGATCCGCTTCCTCCAGGCTGAGCGGCGCCGTCGGTTCGTCCAGGATAACGAACTTCGCTTCCTGCGCGAACAGCCGCGCGATCAGCACCAGCTGCTTCTCGGCCAGCGTCAGATCCGCGACGGCACGGTTGACGTCGATGCGTA
This sequence comes from Paenibacillus sacheonensis, assembly GCF_009909195.1. Classification (GTDB taxonomy): domain Bacteria; phylum Bacillota; class Bacilli; order Paenibacillales; family Paenibacillaceae; genus Paenibacillus_Z; species Paenibacillus_Z sacheonensis. Next base: position 5,271 of record NZ_JAAAMU010000018.1, on the reverse strand, counting down.
AACCGAGCCGGCCCAGTACCCGCGCCGCTTCCTCGTTCAGCTTGCCCCATGCGATCCACGCGCTGCCTTCCGAGGAAGCCAGACGATCCAGCATGATATTCTCCGCGACGCTTAGATGCTGCACGAGCGACGTATCCACTTCCTGATAGACGCAGTGGATGCCGTTCTTCTTCGCGTCGGCCGGCGAACGGACGAGCAGCGTCTCGCCGTCGATCGCGACCGTTCCCTCGTCGCCTTCGTACGCGCCGGACAAAATTTTCATGAGCGTGCTCTTGCCTGCGCCGTTCGCGCCGAGCAGGGCGTGAATCTCGCCGCCGCGCAGCTCGAAATCAACGTTCTTGAGCGCTGCTACGCCCGCGAACGATTTGCCGATCCCGCTCATTTGCAGCAGGCGCGCCGGCTGTTCGGACTGTCCCATCAACATTCCCCTTTCACGCTTCGCTTGGGATAATCCGCATGGTGAACATCCGCTCCCTGCGGTCGGTATGAGCCTTCAATCGCTGTTGTGGGCAAATTTCATTCATTATATGAATGATTTAGTCGTAGAAATTTGCCCACAAAGGCGACCGCTTAAGGCGATTGGTTTGCGTTCACTGTCGGAGACAGAAATGCAGCATTCGCCGGCTTCGAAAGCATAGGCTGTTGCTCCGAGCCCATATCGACCTTCGGTCGCATTTCACCAAACCACATTATAACGTGCTAACGCTTCTAGACTCATAGATAACAAAACATCAGCTGCTAGACGACTAGGCAGCTGCTTCGTTAAGCATGTTAAAACTTAACAGGCAAAATAACGTATATAGTGTAACATTAGCCGACCCGGCAATACTATACAACCGCTAAACATAGGAAACGGCGCGGGTTTCGCCGCGCCGTTCTTTTGAGCTTATTGCTTATTTGCCTACGGATTGCTCCAGCGCCTTGAGGTAGTCCGTGTTGCCTTGCTCGCTCGTACCCCAGCCTTTGACATACTCGCCGAGTTCCGCCGTCGTGATTTTCTTGTCCGTCGGCAGCGCGTCGCGGCTTACGAATACCGGCTCGATTTGAACCGTCGCGTCCGTTTGGTCGCCGTGCAGCTTTTGGTACAGGTAACGCACCTGAACTTGGCCGATCGAAGACGGGTCAGCGCCTGCGGATGCAACCCACGGGCTTGCCGGATCTTGAATGAGCGCCAGATCCTCGTCGCTCAGGTCGATGCCGTAGACTTTGATTTCCGTGCGTCCCGCTTGCTTGATCGCGTTCGTTACGCCTTTGGCAAACTCATCCCAAGCCGCCCATACCGCCGTGATGCTGCCTTTCTCCGGATACTGCTTCAGTACCGCTTCCATGCGCGTCTGCGCGTCGAGCTGCGCCTGATTGGCATCGCCGAATTGGGAGATTTCCTTAATATCCGGATTGTTCTTCAGGAATTCCGCGTACGTGATTTGACGCGTTTCCATCGGCGGGAAGCCCGCTACCCATACTTTGACGATGTTGCCTTTGCCGCCGGAATCCTTCTTAAGCGCTTCAAGCGACTTCTCGGCCAGCAGCTGATCGTTCTGCGCCAGGCTCGTAACGGCTTCTACGGACAAGCCGGAGTCGAAGGCAACGACGGGAATTTTAGCCGCGATCGCTTTGTTCACGCCGTTCGTGAGCGCGTCCGCGCTGCCGTGGTCGATCAGAATGCCGTCATACTTCTGGTTGACCGCCGTATCGAGATTGGTCACCATTTTATTCAAATCGTTGTCCGACGCCAGCACCGTTACTTTGCCGCCGAATTTCTCGATTTGTTTCTTTACGCCGTCGACGTATTGCGCCGAGAACGTGCCTTGGTTAAATTGCATGATGAGTGCGATTTTCTTGCCTTTCAACGAATCGAGCGAAGCGTCCCCGCCCGCAGCCGCATTGTTCGCCGGCGCATTGCCCGCGTTTCCTGCGTTATTGGCATTTTCTTCTTTGCTGCCGCATGCGGACAATACGAGCACGACCGCAAGAATGAGCGCCAGCGCGAAGCCTGTGCGTGGCTTGATTTTCATGATGATTTTGCCTCCCTATCCTATCTTCTCTATCTTCGTAATGGATTTACTATAAACGGCCATAACCTAGTATGTCAATCGGAAATATGAAAGACATATATTACCATTTGCAACACGGTCCTTTTCATCGCGAAAGCCGCCGTGGATACGACGGTTTTCGTGAGCTGTTCCTATTTGGGACTTGCATCGTTCGGCGGCCTCTTGCCCCGCTTGAGCTCGCTGATCGAATAGCCGAAATCCATCTGCAAATGCGGATAGTCCTTGAAGCTTTTCCAGTCCCCGCCCCAAGTGAAGCCGAGCGTCTTGGCAATGCCCGCAACCTCCAGCCAGTCCGCTTTGCCGTTATGGTTGCCGTCGTACTTCATATCCCAGATCACGTCCCCTTTCGGGGTGCGCAGCGCAAAATCGATCGCCAAGCCGTAGTTGTGGTACGAAGCGCCGCCCTTCACGTTCGTGACGACTTGTCCCTTGGCCGTTCGTCCCTGCTCGTAGAGCACGTCCTGCTCCAGGCTGCTGCGGAAGCCGTCGGTGACCAGGATCGTGATGCCAGCCTTCGACGTCAGCTGGATCAGCTCCATCATCTTCGCGGCCACGACCGGATGCAGCGACGTCACCGGCGGAGGCGGCGGCACGTTATCCCGGGCTTCATCGCCCGGCCAGAAGCGTTCCTTCGCAGGCGAATGAAGCACGATCAGCCCTGCCAAAGACAGCAGCATCATCGTAAGCAGCCATGGCCCGCGGCTCGTTCTTCGCCTCCCGGTTCGGACCGGAACCGACAGGTTCATATCCGGCATTGCTTATTCACATCCTTATCGATGCCCGTTCTTGCGAATAGCTAGCTTACTAGTTTTCGATTTTACTAGTGTACCCTATTTTTCGTTCGAATAACGTGTCGAAACTAGTAAAAGTTTTTCCCTTTTTCGTGCCGGCCGGTTCGGGGTCCTTTCACGTCAAACAGTCCGAACGCTTCGCTCCGGACTTCGATAACCGATTCGAGCAATTTGGAAGCCAAGAATATACCCGGCATCTATTTCATCAGCGCTAGGATGGTCTCTACGGAATTATTGATAAATGATCGCTCCGGACGCGATTTCAGCATGACGGTGAGTCCGATTAACGAAACAACCAGCGTCTGTGCCAGCGCTTTCGCGTTCATGCCGGCTTCAAGCTCGCCCGACCGCAACCCCCGTTCAATCGCTTCCTGGAATAGAACCGAAAGGTACATTTGATGTTCCCTGGTCAGAATTTCGAATTTCTCATCATGGGGAGCAAGTTCCACCATCGTATTAATGCAAAAGCATCCCCGATATCGGCCTTCCGAATAGCCTTCTTCCACGATGCCTTCGAACACGGCGCGGAACCCTTCCTTCACGGATGAGCGATTCTGAAGCTTGGCCCGAATATCGGAAGCGTGAATGGCCGTATATTTCCGCAGCGCGGCTTCGAACAATTCCTTCTTGTCGCCGAAGGCGGCGTACAGGCTGGGCCGTTGAATTCCCATGCCGGATGTTAGATCGCTTAAAGAGGCAGCTTCGAAACCTTTCTCCCAATAGACCTGCATGGCTGCATCCAATGCAATGTCCATGTCAAATTCCCGTTTTCGAACCATGACAGCACCTCTTAATATATATCGTTCGGTATGGTTTGATTGTAAACGCAGAGGGATATCCTGTCAAACCGTTCACGGCTGCCACAGGCACTTCCGATAACAATTCCCTTGACAGCAGCTGTATACGCACGTTAAATTTGCATTGTTACATAACGTACCGATCGATATAATATACTCTTTGGTATGATTCTATATTCTCGAGAAAGGATGTGCCTCCATGTCTCGTTATACGGCACTATTGTTTGCGGCCGCCTGCGGGTTGGCCGTTGCCAATATCTACTACGCGCAGCCGCTGCTGGACGCGCTCTCGAGCGAGTTCGGCATCGCCCCTTCCTCCGTCGGCATCGTCATTACCGTTACTCAGATTTGTTATGCGTCGGGGTTGCTGCTGTTGGTCCCGCTCGGCGATCTGCTGAATCGGCGCCGGCTGATTCCGGGTCTGATGCTATTATCCGTATTGGCTCTTGTCGCGGTCGGCACCGCCCCGACCGGCACGGTACTGCTCATAGGCTTAGCTGCGGTCGGACTTCTCGCCGTGGTTACGCAGGTGCTCGTGGCGTTCGCGGCGGCTTTGGCTGCTCCCGTCGAGCGCGGACGAACCATCGGCTTGGTCATCAGCGGAGTCGTGATCGGCATTTTGCTTGCGAGAACCTTTGCCGGGGTATGGACCGATCTCGCCGGTTGGCGTTCGGTTTATCTCGTCTCGGCAGCGTTGACGCTCGTTATGGCCGGCGTGCTGTTCCGCGTGCTTCCGCATGAAGAACGCGAACGACCGCCGCTATCCTACCTGCAGCTGCTTCGCTCGGTATGCGGGTTGTTCGTGCAGGAACGCATCTTGCGCGTTCGCGCCGTACTGGCTTTGTTGATTTTTGCCGCGTTCAGCATATTATGGACCTCATTGGTGCTGCCTCTAAGCAGCCCGCCGCTGTCGCTCTCGCATACCGCCATCGGAGCGTTCGGTCTCGCCGGGGCCGCCGGAGCATTGGCTGCCTCCCGGGCAGGCCGGCTCGCCGATCGGGGCCAGGGACAACGGACGACCGGCGTCTCCCTGACCTTGCTGCTCGCTTCATGGCTGCCGATCGGCTATACCGAACATTCGCTGCTTGCCTTGATCGTCGGCATCCTCCTTCTTGATTTGGCCGTTCAAGCCGTACATGTCACGAACCAGAGCATGATTTATAACGTACGGCCCGAGGCGCGCAGCCGGCTCACCGCCGGCTACATGGTTTTCTATTCCATCGGCAGCGCCGCCGGTTCGATCGCTTCGACCCGCGTCTACGCTTACGCGGGGTGGAACGGCGTCTGTTGGCTAGGTGCCGCCGTAAGCGCTTCTGCGCTTTCATTCTGGGCATTGACCCGCCGTTCGCGGGCCGTTTGGCCGACCTCACTGGGTGACGACAGCTAAACTATTCGAGAAGAATACGCCGGCTGCGGCTGCTTCTACGAACGGCTGATCGAACCGAAAACAGGCAATAAAACAGCAGCAGCCAGGACTTTTTTTGAACTGCACCCCGTCAAGTAGACAGTACAAATAAATAAAGTCAATTAGGCGGCCTTAGTCCTGTACTCCATCGGACTGAGGCCGTTTAGTTTTGCTTGTAATCGTTCATGGTTGTAGAAGTGGATGTAAGCCTGAATATCTCTGTG
>NZ_JAAAMU010000017.1 GCF_009909195.1 Paenibacillus sacheonensis | reverse complement strand
GGCAGCCTGGTCGGCCGCCGCCGCCGAGGCCGCCGAGGGCGAGCCGCGCCTGGCGCGGCGGCTCGACCAGCTCTCGGACGCGGAGCGCCTCGAGGGCGAAGCCGCCGCGCTAGCGGCTGGCATCGCGGACGTCGCGCAGCGGGCAGGCAGCGCGGCGGAACGGCAGCGCAGCTTCGGCGAGCAGGCGGCCAAGTCGCAGGAGATGCTGGGCCGCGCCACGGCCAAGCAGACGGCGCTGCGCGCGGAATTGAAGACCGTGGAACTGACGACCGCGGACCGGGAGAAGCGCGGCAGCTTGACGAAGCGGCTCCAGCAGTTCAGCGGGCTGGCGGCGCAGACGGAAGCGGCGCGCAAAGAGCGGGACGCCGGCGAAGCTCTGCGAGAGCAAGCCTGGCGGACGATGGAAGCCGCGAAGGCCGAGCACGGCCAGGCTGTCGCGGCCTTATCCGGGCAAGCTGAACGCCTGCTGCCGATGCAAGGCTTGCTCGCCCATATTGGAAGTAAGCTGCGCGCGATGCAAGCTTCGCTGCCCGGGTGGATGGAGCGCGTCCGCCAAGGACTGCGCGAGCAGCAGCGTTTGCAGCTGGCGGCGCAATTGGCTGCGGAGCTGAAGGATGGGGAGCCTTGTCCCGTCTGCGGCTCCAGCGAACGGCATATTAGCCATGCCGCGCCATCGGCGGCGAACGAAACGGCCGACGCGCTGCTGCAGGCATGGGAAACGTTGAGCGGGCGCTGCCAGCAGCTTCAGCTGGAGCTCTCTCCGCTGCAGGCCAAAGCGGAATCCGCCGTGGAGCGCGTGCTTGAATCGCTCCAAGCGGCTGGACGCGGCGAAGAGTCCGCCGGCGTGGCGGACTTGCAGTCGTTCCGACTGCCGGAAGCGGCAGCAGCCGCCGAAGCCGCGATTCCATCCGGCATCGCCAGCCGACTCGAAGCGCCGGATCCGGCGGATAGCGTCCTTCATCCTTCGGAGGTTCTTGAGCATGGCAAGCAAATGCTGGCCGCCCTGCGAGAGTTGACCGATCTGAACGGTCAACAGCTTGCCGCGGCGGATAAAGCGGCAGCGGCCGCAAGGGCGCGCTGCTCCGAAACGGCGCGCCGCCTGGAGCAAAGCACGGCGTCGTTATCGACGCAGCAGGCGCTGGCAGGCCGCGCGCAGGCGCAATTCGCCCAATGCCAAGCGGACTTGGACCATGAACGCGCCGTATGGGTGACGATGTTCGGTCCCGAGCTTCAGCCGGCTGCGGCGGAAGAGACGCTGCAGGAACTCGACCGGAGGGAAGCGGCCGCCGACGAGCTGCGCATCCGGTTGGACAAGAGCGTGGCATACATCGAAGAGACGACGCTCGCGCAGCAAGAAAGCAGCAGGCTGGCTCAGGAAGCGCAGCTGGAAGCCGTTCAACTGACGGCGACGCTCACCGCCCAGCGGCAGCAGCTGGCCGAGAAAGAACAGCAGGTCAATGCCGTGACTGGGGGGCAACCATCGGCCAAGCTTATTCAGGATGCCGAGCGGGAGCTGGCAGCTCTCCGTGACCGGAACACGCAGCTCGCGCGCAGCCATGAAGCGGCGCAGCAGGCGCTGCATCAGGCAGCCGAGCAGCGTACGGGCGCCTCGGAAGCGGAGCGCGCGGCGGCGGAGCGGAATCGGGAAGCGGCCGGCGAATGGGAAGCCGCGCTGGCGCGCTCGCCGTTCGCCGGCGCGGATGAAATCTCGGCTCTGGAGCCTCTGCTGCAGCAGCAGACTGCGATGGCAGATATCATCGCCCGGCATCGCGAGCAGGAACAGCAATTTGCCGCCCAGATTCGGCTGCTTCGCGACCAGCTCGGCGGCCGTACGTTGGCCGACGGGGAATGGGAGCATTCGGCCGCGGAAGTGGAACGGCTGAAAACAGAGAACGATCAACATCTACAGCTCGCCGCCAAAGCCGATCGGGACCTCGAATCGCTTCGAGGCAAGCAGGAGCGGTGGAACGCGCTGGAAGCCAAACGCCTGGGCATGGAACGGCTTACGGGACGATTGAAATCGCTCCAGACGGTATTCCGGGGCAACGCGTTCGTGGAGTATGTCGCCGAGGAGCAGCTCGTTCAAGTATGCAGAGCCGCGTCTGAGCGGCTCGGTTTCCTGACCAAGCGTCGTTATGCGCTCGAGGTCGACTCGGCGGGCGGCTTCGTGATCCGCGACGATGCCGGAGGCGGCATTCGCCGCCCGGTCTCGACGCTCTCCGGCGGGGAGACCTTCCTGGCCTCCCTGGCGCTTGCGCTGGCGCTCTCCAGCCAGATTCAGCTTCGCGGCAAATATCCGCTGCAGTTCTTCTTCTTGGACGAAGGCTTCGGCACGCTCGACCCCGAGCTTCTGGATACGGTCATCACCGCGCTCGAGAAGCTGCATCACGAGACGCTCGCGGTCGGCGTCATCAGCCACGTGCCGGAGCTTCGCGCTAGACTCCCGCGCAGGCTGATCGTCACGCCGTCGGAGCCGTTCGGAAAAGGAAGCTCCGTCGAACTCGAGACGATGTGACGGATCTGTTAACGTTGCCTGCCCCCGGTTGCTTTCTGAACGGGAAACCGCTAACGTAGGGGAGAGAATGCCGATGGGACGGGCTCTTAGCCCGCTCATGGCGGAACAATCTATGTAGGGGGCAGCTTTGTGGAAGAGCCGCGCACGAAACGGCCGATATTCACGCCGGTCGTACTTCTGTTGCTGACATTCAGTTTGATCGGCAACGTGTTTTTATACACCAGAAACCTTCAGAACGCGCAAACGGACCGCGTGGACCAAGGAACGGAGATTCTGCAGTCCGCCCAAACCGCGAAAGCCTTCCTGGCCGAAGCGGAGAAGCAGGCCGCGGCCATGGCAGGCGCAGCGGACGCTGCCGGCCGCATGGCAGCCAAGAGCAGCCTGCTTGCGTCTTATCGGAATGCGTCTTCCGTGACGGAATTCATCCGGGAGGCCGAGGACGTGAACGGCAAACCGTTTCCGGCAGCCAAGCGCAGCGCAGCCGATTTCATGGACCAGACGCTGGCGTCGCTGCAGGCGATCGGCAATCATGAAGGGCCGCTGACCGACGGAGAGAAAGCGTATCTGGCTAGCTTGGTTCAGATCTATCAAGCTTGCCAGAAGGAAATGTCGGCTTTCCAGCAGGACGCGATCAACCAGGAGCAGGCGCTCATCATTCTGGTCAACAAGGACTGGCAGCCGATCGCGGGCAAGCTGCTCGAGCAGATGAACGCATCGGCCGACTTGAGCTTTAAAGGCTGATTCGAACGGACTCCGCGAATATCGCAATCATCATTCGGCACATAACAAAGAACGGCCGCGTTATCCTTCGAGGGATGCGCGGCCGTTCTTTGTTGATTGTTTCTTTGAAAATTGTTCCTTTGTTTGAATATTTCTACGTTAATGGTTCCTTTGTTAAATTACCGAGCTAACTTAACTGCGGAATCTTCATACCCGGGCTAATTCCTTCGCCAGCAGCTCCGCGGCAAGCCGTCCGCTCGAGAATGCGCGCTCGGCCAGCTCGCCTTTGCCCTCGCAGCCGTCGCCGCAGAAGTAGAACGGCATGTTTTCGATGCGGATCGGGAGCAGCTTGTTGCCGGCAACGTTCTTGACGCTCTGCACCATGGCCTTCTTGGACACGCGCTTGACGGCAACGGCGTCGCGCCATCCGGGATAATGCCGGTCGAAGAGGGCTTCCATCTGCTGGGTCCGCTCTTCAAGATAAGCTTTCCGGTCACCCTGGCCGCTAGCGTTCTCGTCGCTGAGATATGCGATGCCCTGGAGCAGCTGTCCGCCTTCCGGTACGAGCGTATGGTCCGTCGCGGATACGTCGGAGATAAACATTTTATGATTCATGTCGCTGATGTAGCTGAACGGCCTGGCAACGACATGGCTGAGACCGACGTCATACACCATGACCTCCGTCGCGGAGTTATGCTCGTATGGCTCTAGAAAAGGCTCCCATGGCGTGCCTCGAAGCAGCTTGACGACCTGTTGAACGGGCATGGCGAACACGACGCGGTCGAACGCTTCTTCACGGGCTTTCGTTTTCAATACGTATTTGCCGTGATCGTACTGTATGCCGTCGACCCCTTCCTGCATGGCGATCGACCAGCGCTCCGCCAACTGAATTTTGTCGCGAAGCTGATCGGTAATGACGGCCCAGCTGCCCAGCACGTAATTGACGGGGCGGCTCGAGAGGAACAGGTTATGATAGTATTCGCTGATGACGGAGCCCGGCACGCGGCGCGCATCCTCGGGCGTGATGAAGAAATTGCTGCATACGAGATGCTCCCACAGCTCCTTGACGTCCTCGGCCGCGCCGGATTCCGCCAAGTAGTCGCCAAGCGTTGCGTAATGCTTGATTTGATGAATATTCGCGATGATGGCTGTAATCTCCCCGACGAACCTTATCTTCTGCATGCCGGACAAGATATCCGTCTTCACCAAATTCCTGAAATCGAGCGGAGCCGGCGTGAGATGCTCGCCTTTCTCGTACATTACCTTGCGTTTGTCGACCTGCTTGCTGCCGAAGCGCAGATGCAGCTCTCGCTCCATGACGGACAGCGTATGGCGGTCCAGCCCGTAAATCGCATGGGCGCCGTAATTGAGCGTGAAGCCGGCCTTCTCGTACGTGAATGCCCGCCCGCCGAGCTGAGGGCTCCTCTCGAACAACACCCCTTCGGTATTCGGCTGCTCCGATAAGTAAGCGGCTGCAGTCAGCCCGGCAAGTCCGCCTCCGATAATCGCCACTTTCATAGTCGATCTACTCCTCCTGATTTTGACGGCCTCCCGGGCCTGTCCGCGCGCAGTGATTGACGAGCAGCTCGTCCTTTCCTCCCCAAGCGCCGCGCTTCGCTGGGATCTGTAACCCATTATACGTCCGGCGATTTGGCCAATCCATCTCATTTTAGACTGATAGTCCTATCGTTCCGGCATCGATTCCCCAGTGGTAAACGCCCATTTTACGCGCTCGCAGGCGCCGTTTGCCCACGGGCGAATATCATGGTAGGAGAATAAAGGAGGTCATGTTGAGCATGGAGAAGAAGGTGTCCACTTCCCCTGTCGGCGGCAAAGCGTCAACAGGGACGGCCGTACTCCCATCGGGCAAAAAGTCCACGGGCACGGTTGTCTCCCCGCCGTCCAAAACGCCTACGGGACCCGTCCCGGGCAAGCCGGCAGCGAAGCCGATCGAAAAGCCGGATATGAAAAAATGGTGTCACGACCATATGCATCGATACGTGCTCGTCCAAACGCACGACGGCTGGTGCTGCGACGGATTCGTCGAGCATATCGACGACGAGGTCCTCTGCATCGCGGTGCCGCACTGCGGAGGAATGGATCGGGCGTTTTTTCCAAGTCCGTTCTACCCGTATCCCTACTTCCCGCGCCGCCGTTTCTACCGGCAGGTGTTTCCGCTTGGCGCATTGCTGGGCTTATCGCTTCTGCCTTTCTATTGAGAGCCAGCAGCCAACTTCGCGCTGCGCGGATATGAACCAGCGTGCCTTGGCGGACGCTGGTTCGAGGCATTGGACTTGCTGCCTTCTTTTCGTTATGATGGGAAATAGAAGGTTACGTCCCGAGGGAAGGAGTAAGTAACATGGATTGTATTTTTTGTAAAATCATCGAAGGCAGCATTCCCTCGAAGAAAGTATTCGAGAACGAGCGTATCGTAGCGTTCCACGACATTCAGCCTGCGGCGCCCGTACATATTCTTGTTATTCCGAAGAAACATATCCCGACCATGAACGACGTGACGGCCGAAGACGATGCGCTTATCGCGGAATTATTCGCCGTCGCCCGCCAGATCGCGCAAGAGCAGGGCATTGCCGAATCCGGTTATCGCCTTGTCAATAACGTCGGCAGCGAAGGTGGACAAGTCGTCTATCATTTGCATCTTCACGTGCTCGGCGGGGCCAAATTAAAGGGCTTAAACTAACGCGCAAAAAATAGCATGTCCAATCAAGTTGACACTGCCTTTCTTTATCCACTATAATTAAATTTGATGAACCGTGTTAACTTTCTTGGACGGTCTGATTCGGAGGGAGGGAAAACTGGTGTCTGAAACAAAAGTTCGCAAAAACGAGACGATCGATGCTGCACTCCGCCGCTTCAAACGTACCATCGCAAAGGATGGCGTATTGGCCGAGGTGAAGAAACGCAAGCATTATGAGAAGCCTAGCGTGAAGCGTAAGTTGAAGTCCGAGGCTGCGCGCAAGAGAAAGTTTTAGGAGGATCCTTCCACAATGAACCTTAGCGAACGATTGAACGACGATATGAAGCAAGCGATGAAGAGCCAAGAGAAGTTCAAGCTCACCACGATTCGGATGATTCGTTCATCCATCAAGAATCAGGAGATTGATCTGAAACGGCCGCTCGAAGACGCTGAAGTGCTTGATATTTTAAGTCGTGAGATCAAACAACGTAAAGATTCCCTCCAAGAATTTGACAAAGCCGGCCGCGATGATCTTGCGAAAGATGTCGCAGCAGAAATTGAAATTATTAGTGTATACCTGCCTCAGCAGCTGACCGAAGAAGAGATCAAGTTGATTGTTCAGCAGACCATCCAGGAGACCGGTGCTTCTTCGAAAGCCGAGATGGGGAAAGTCATGAGCGCACTTTTGCCTAAAACAAAAGGGCGTGCTGATGGTAAACTAGTAAACACATTTGTGCAGCAATTTCTGCAATAACATAGGCTGACAGCCAAACACTCCTCCACGTGGGGAGTGTTTTTTCGTTTCTCCCGTAACTGGCGACTATTGACATTTCGTCTCCGGCTGGAGGACAATTAGAGCTAACCTACTGAAACGAGGCATCTAAGCACATGTTACGTAATTGGAAAGAGATCCTGCTGCTGGCCATACCATCCTTGGTTTCCTTTGCAAGCGCTACCGTGGTCGGGACGATTAATCTCATCATCGTCGGTCAGCTCGGCTCGCTCATCATCGCGATCGTCGGCGTCTCCAACATCATCATGTACAATGCGTTCGCGCTGTTTTCCGGTATCGGCCATACGGTCAATTATCTCGTTGCGCAGAATCACGGCGCAGGCGATATGAAGCGGGGGATACAACGGACCTATATCGCCATGTATATGTGTTTGGCGTTCGCATTGTTAATTGCATTCGTCGGATTCGTCGGCGCGGATGACGTGCTGCGGTGGACGGGCGGCTCGGCGGAGCTCGTGCGAACAGGCAGCTTCTATCTGGAACTGCGGTTCTATGCCATGTCCTTCGGGATCATTAATTTTGCATTTCATGGTTTTCTCCGCGGCATCGGTGCAACCAAGATGTCCATGGTCGTATCCTTGATGGCGAACGTTCCGATTCTGATCCTCACGTACGCGATGACCTATGGCAAGCTCGGACTGCCTGAACTTGGGTTAAAGGGTGCCGGGATCGCCATACTAATCGGAGAAAGCGCCCAGACGCTCATTTGCGCATTCATCTTCTTCGTTATGCTGAACAAGAAGTTCCAGACGCGCAAATACTTGACGCTGACCTTCAAATGGGTGGAAATGAAGCTGATCATGCTGGAGAGCGGCAAGCTGGGCATGCAGGAGTTTTCGCTCAGCCTTTCGATGTACATATTTACCGCGTTCGTAGCGCGGCTCGGCGATCAGGCGCTGGCAGCCAACGAGGTGGCGCTGAGCATCATGTCCTTCGGGTTTATGCCTGCGTTCGCCTTCGGCTCCACGGCAACCATTCTCGTCGGCCAGTTCGTGGGCAAAGGCACGCCGCTTCTCGGAAGGAGGGTCGGCACGGATACGGCCATCCTCGGCTCCATCTTTCTCATCGTGCTCGGGACCGTCGAGTTTATATTCGCGGATCAAATCACGCATATGTATACCGATGATTCGGAAGTGTACGTGCTGGCCGCCTATCTCATTAAAGTGTCCGCCTACTTGCAAATATTTGACGGGCTGCTTAATTTCTACGCCGGCGGATTACGCGGAATCGGTGATACGACGTTCCTGCTTCGCATATCGTTTGTCGTCAGCTGGTTTCTCTTCGTCCCGCTCGCGTATGTGTTTATTTTCGTCTTCCATTGGGGAAGCATGGGGGCCTGGCTGGCGCTCTATTCGTTCTTGATGGTCTTCGGTCTCGCCATCATGATCCGGTTTTACCGGACGGACTGGACGGCGGTGCGGCTGAAAGAGGCATCGCACGGCTAATTGGAACGTTTTCATGCTTCGGCCGTACAAGAGGATTAGGCAATGTCGTACGTTCAAATGCGAAGGAGGGACATCTGTGCGGCAATTCGGTCGGCGCAAAATCAATTGGCTGCTGCCCGTCATGGTTCTGCTCGGTCTCGTTCTCTCGGGCATATCTGCATCGGCGGCCGAAGGCGGAGGAACATCGTCGTCCGCGGGTGCAACCGTATATGTCGTCGAGGCGGACAGATCGGTGGATTCGGGGCTGTATCATTACTTGAAACGGGCCTATGAAGAAGCGGAGGAAGCCAAAGCAAATCGCGTGCTGCTGGTCTTGAACACGCTCGGCGGAACGGTCAGCAGCGCGCTCGATATCGGCGAGCTTATCCGCGAAAGCAAGGTTCCGACCACGGTGTACGTGCAAGGGAAAGCCGTATCCGCGGGAACGTACATTTCCCTGAACGCGCAGCAGATCGTCATGCAGCCGGGAAGCACGATCGGCGCAGCCGCCGTCGTGGACGGAAGCGGCACGCTCATCGATAACCCGAAGACGATCTCCGTCTGGACGGAAGAGATGAAGTCCGCCGCGCTGCTGAACGAGCGCGATCCCAATATCGCGGCGGCCATGGTGAACACATCGCTCGTCGTCGAGCTGAAGGAACTCGGGCGCACGAAAGAGAAGGGCGATATTCTATCGCTGTCCGCGCAGGATGCGGTCAAAGTCGGTTATGCGGAATATACGGCCGCAACGCTGAAAGAGGCGCTGAATGGCCTGCGTCTCGATCAACCGAACGTCGTTACGTATGAGCCAAGCGTCATGGAGAAGATCGGCGAATTCCTGACGCACCCCGCGGTAATGACGATCCTGATGATCATCGGCATTGCCGGCATCGCCATTGAATTCATGGTTCCGGGCTTCGGCGCGCCGGGCATTATCGGCATGCTGGCATTCATCCTTTATTTCTTCGGCCATTACGTTTCCGGGTTCGCCGGATTCGAAGACGTCGCGCTGTTCATCATCGGATTGCTGCTGCTGCTCTCGGAGTTTTTTATCCCGAGCTTCGGCATACTGGGCATTCTGGGAGCGGCCTCGTTAGTTTCGGGTGTCCTGCTCGCGGCTCCGAATCCGAAGTCGGCCGTACTCTCGCTTGCCGCGGCAGTCGTGATCGCCGCCGTCATCGTCATCATCGTCGCGAAACGATTCGCGCACAAAGGAGTATGGCATAAATTCATTCTCCGCGACCAGCTCACCAATGAGCAGGGCTACCGTTCTTCGATGAACAAATCCGATTATTTCGGCCAGCGCGGGATTGCGATTACGCCGCTCAGGCCGGCAGGCACGATCCGAATCGGAGAGGCGCGCGTCGACGTCGTCACCTTGGGCGAATTCGTTCAGCCGAATGCGGAAGTCGTCGTCATTCAAGTAGAAGGCACGCGCGTCGTTGTCAGGCAGCTTCACGAAAACGAATAATTTGGAGGGGTTCATTTGACGCTAGATCCGACAGTAACCGTAATTATCATCGCCGTTTTGGCTATAATCGCCATTTCCGTATTTCTTAGCTTCTTCCCGATCATGCTTTGGATTTCCGCGCTGGCATCCGGCGTGCGCGTCGGCATCATTACGCTCGTAGCCATGCGGCTGCGCCGCGTCGTGCCCAGCCGGATCGTCAATCCGCTCATCAAGGCCACCAAGGCCGGTCTAGGCTTAACGATCAATCAGCTGGAAAGCCATTTTCTCGCCGGAGGCAACGTCGACCGCGTCGTCAACTCCTTGATCGCGGCGCAGCGCGCCAATATCGAGCTTGAATTCGAGCGTGCCGCGGCGATCGACCTTGCCGGACGCGACGTGCTTCAAGCGGTCCAAATGAGCGTTAATCCGCGCGTCATCGAGACGCCGATCGTCGCCGCGGTTGCCAAGAACGGTATCGAAGTGAAGGTAAAAGCGCGGGTAACCGTCCGCGCGAACATCGACAGGCTTGTCGGCGGCGCCGGCGAGGAAACGATCATTGCCCGTGTCGGGGAAGGGATCGTCACGACGGTCGGTTCTTCGGAATCGCATAAGGACGTCCTTGAAAATCCGGATCTGATCTCCCGTACCGTCTTAGGCAAAGGGCTGGATGCAGGAACGGCGTTCGAAATTCTGTCCATCGATATCGCCGACGTCGACGTAGGCAAAAACATCGGCGCGCATCTGCAAACCGAGCAAGCCGAGGCCGACAAACGCATCGCGCAAGCAAAAGCGGAAGAACGCCGCGCGATGGCTGTCGCGCATGAACAAGAGATGAAAGCACGCGTCGTCGAGATGCGCGCGCTCGTCGTGGAAGCCGAGTCCCAAGTGCCGCTTGCGATGGCGGATGCGCTGAAGCAAGGCAAGTTGGGCGTACTGGATTACATGAACTTCAAGAACATTGAAGCGGATACGAGCATGCGTAATTCCATCGGCAAAGGCGACGGGCCCGAGAAGGAAGAACGGTAATGACCGCAAGCCATAGGCGTGTCGATGGTTCGCTGGAGGTGAACGAATGCAAGAGCTTCTGAAGCTGCTGTTTTCCAATTTCTACGTCGTGATCATCATCGTCGGTTTTCTGCTGACCATGCTGAACAAATCCCGCGGCAAGCAAAATCCGGGCGGGAACCGGATGCCGCCTTTCGGCGGGGGGGCGGGCGGACGACCGACGGCAGCCCAACCTCAGCCCGAGCGGCCGCAGCAGCCTGAGCGTCCGCGTCCGGTCCTTGCGCAGGCCGAGCGGCGTCCCGCGGAGCAGCGGAGGCAGACATCCGAACAAGGCCGTCCAACCGGCGGCATGTTGAATACGTTGAAGGCGCAGCCTTCGGGCGAAGGCATCAGCATGGAGCATCCCGAGGATTTGGGACCTGCCCTGTACGATTGGTCCATAGACGAGAAGAAGGCTCCCGTTTCGCCGCCTAAACCGGCCGGCAGCGCCATGCCGGCTGCTTCGAAGAGACAGGCGCCGCAAGGCGCTTCCTTCCATATGCCGAAAGGCAAAGAATTGCGGCAGGCTTTCATCTTGTCCGAGATCCTGGGACCGCCGAGATCCAAGAAGCCGTTACAGCGCAAATAAACGCGCGTATTATCGCAAGCATTCGCTCCTTTGGGGCGGATGCTTTTTTTATTTTCGCTTCGTTCCTCGAGCCGTGCAGCGTTTCTCATATTTCCTGCCGCTCCCGCATAGTTTGGTACAGTACGGGAAGGGGGCCTCTGATTGGATGCGCCGCATTAACCGCAAACTTCGAAAAATGGCTGCCGATTTGCTGGACCTGCCGCAGGACGTCGTTATGGATCTTCCGAGGCTCACGATGATCGGCGACCGGCAGTTGTATATTGAAAACCATCGCGGCGTCCTTCATTTCTCGAGCGAGAAGCTTCGGCTTGCGCTGAGCAAAGGAGAGCTCGAAGTGACCGGCAGCGATCTGATCATCCGAACGATCTGGACGGAAGAAGTATTCATAGAGGGCTTAATCAAGCATATCGAGGTGCGAGAATAAGGGGGCATAGAGAAATGGATGCGACATGGATGCACTGGCTGCGGGGTTTCGTTACGATTACCGTTCGCGGCCAGGCGATGGAAAGGCTCGTCAACGAAGCGCTCGCGGATGGACTGCAGCTGTGGTCCATTCGCCGCACGAAAGAGGACGGGCTGCAGTGCCAAGTCGTCGTGAACGATTTTTTCCGGCTTCGTCCGATCTTGAAACGGACAGGCTGCCGCGTGCACGTACAGACGCGTACAGGCCTGCCGTTCTGGATGCAGCGCATGCGGAAACGTGTTTTTTTTGCGGCCGGGCTCGTCCTGTTCTTCATCGGCATGTATTTGTTATCTTCGCTCATCTGGTCGATCGACGTGAAGGGCAACGACAAGCTGTCGGAGGAACAGATTCTGCAGGCGGCCAAGTCGGAGGGGCTCTATCCGTTTCAATGGTCGTTCCGCTTGGAGGATACGTCCGTGCTGTCTCGGCATCTCGCGCAGAAGCTGCCCGGAACGGCGTGGGTCGGCGTCGAGAAACGCGGCACGCATATTACGATCCAGGTCGTGGAATCCAAGACGCCGGACGCGAAGACGCCGCTTAGTCCGCGCCATCTGGTCGCTTCGACGGACGCGGTCGTCACGAAGGTCATGGCGGAGTCCGGACGGCCCGTCGTGAAGCCACATACGAAGGTGAAGCAGGGGGATGTCTTGATCTCGGGCTTGTTGGGCGACGAGACGAACGGCAAGGCTGTCGTGGCTAAGGGCGAGGTAAAAGGAATCGTATGGCATGAATATGACATCGTCTCACCGCTCACGAGGACGTCGAAAGTATATACCGGCAACAAGAAGATCATCTGGTACGGAGTGGCAGGCGGGAGAGCCCTCCAGGTGAGCGGCTACGGCAAGATTCCTTATGCCATGTACGAGCGCGTGGTGGAGGAGGAGAAGGCCGCCTGGCGCACGCTGAAGCTGCCTTTCGGACGGATGAAGGAGACCATCATGGAAGTGAAAATGCAGCAGCAAACGATCAGCGCAGAAGAAGCCAAAGCCGAGGGCATCCAACACGCGCGGGCGGATCTGCTTGCCAAGGTCGGCCCCGATGCGCAGATCGTCGCGGAAAACATTTTGCATCAAAAGACGGACAATGGTAAAGTTTATATGAAAGTGTTTTTTGAAGTGGATCAGTCGATCGTGAAAGAGAGACCGTTAGTTCAGATGCAAGGGGACTGAGTATTTTTGCCGAATGAATTCAAGGTAGTCAAAATTCCACTTGCGAATGCAGCGGAAGGGCTGGCTTTGTTTGGCCCGCAGGATAAATATTTACGTTTCGTCCAGCAGCAATCGTCATCCGATATCATGTCGCGCGATGCGGAAATCGCGATTTCCGGGCCCTCGGACGACGTTGAATCGCTGGAGCAGTTCTATACGGTGCTGCAGCAGTTGGTGAGAGGCGGGTATACGCCTTCCGAGCGCGATATCGCCTATGCGCTCGAGTTGTCCAAGACCATGCAGGCCGATCAGCTTCTTGACCTATTCAAGGCGGAGATCACGACGACGTTTCGGGGCAAACCGATCCGGGTAAAAACGATTGGCCAGCGTCACTATGTCAAAACGATCAAAAAAATGGATGTCGTCTTCGGCATCGGACCGGCCGGTACGGGCAAAACGTATCTGGCGGTCGTGCTAGCGGTTGCCGCGCTGAAGGAAGGCTCCGTGAAGCGCATTATCCTGACTCGTCCCGCCGTCGAAGCAGGCGAGAATCTCGGCTTCCTGCCGGGGGATTTGCAGGAGAAGGTCGATCCGTACCTGCGGCCGTTATATGACGCGCTGCACGACGTGCTCGGCCCGGACCAAACGACGAAGGCGTTCGAGCGCGGATTGATCGAAGTCGCGCCGCTTGCTTACATGCGCGGGCGGACGCTCGAGGATGCGTTCATCATATTGGACGAGGCGCAGAACACGACGCCGGAGCAGATGAAGATGTTCCTGACCCGTCTCGGGTTCGGTTCCAAAATGGTCATCACCGGCGACGTCACCCAAATCGATCTGCCGCGGGGCAAACGCTCCGGCCTGATCGAAGCGCAGCGGATCCTTCAGAACATTCCGGAGATCGGCTTCATCCTCTTTACGGAGTCCGACGTCGTACGGCATTCATTGGTTCAGAAGATCATCACGGCCTACAATATCGATGCGGAGAGCCAAGGTCAGTAAAGGCAAACCAGAGCCGGTAAGGCCGTGCAAACGCTCACGCCGTACCGGTTAGAGCCGCGCCATGCAAGATTTACCACAAACACAGCAGACAAGGCAAAGCGAACTATTTCGCTTTGCTCCTTTATTTTATTGAAAGCTTCACGCCGAACAGAGGACTGGCGACACCGACGCAAAGGCCAACGGCTGCCGAAATATGTCGAAAACAAGTCGGCAAAATCGGGTCGGAGACCGAGGGGCGCCAAGTACCGCAAGAGCGCCACCTGGAAAGTGTGTCCGCAAGCGGACGAAAACTAGCCCTCCTACAAAGCAGCTTCGAAGACGGCTCCGTACAAGTCACGCCCCATTCGGACTCAGGGACGGGGACTCTAAGGGGCGCCAAGTACCGTAAGAACACCACCTGAAAAGTGTGTCCGCAAGCGGACGAAAACGAGCCCACGTACAAAGCAGCTTCGAAGACGGCCCCGCAGCAGTCACGCTCCATCCGGGTCCAGGGACGGAGACCCTGGGGTCCCCCTTAGGCAAGGGGGATTTAGGGGGTTGCGAAACGCTTTAAGGTTTTTAGGGGTTTTAAAGGGTTTGAAGATTTTAAGGTTTTGAACTCATTTTATTTTCTAAACGTATGTAATCTTAAACTAATCTTAAAATAAAATTGTCATGCTCTAGATAGGGTCCAAGGGACGAAGTCCCTGAAGGTCCCGCGAAGTACGGGGGATCAGGGGGATGCAGGTTCTAGGAGGATAGCAACGATGCCGAATCAGCAGACAGGCGAAAATGAAGGAAAGTCAATCGGTTGGAGTGGATGGAAGAACAGCGCTGCCGTTCGCTGGTTATTGCTGCTTCTGTTCGTTCTGCTTTTTTATTTTAGTCTGGCTTCGCATGTTCTTCCCAAGACGTATAACATCCAGTTGAATAAAGCGAGCGATCGCGATATCGAAGCGCCGATGGAGATCAAGGACGAGAAAGCGACGCTCCAAGCGCAGGAACATGCGGCCGAGCAGGTGGAGCCGATATATTCGATCGTGGCGCTTCGCAGCGAGACGCTGCTCGAGCAGGTGTTTGCCCGGATGGAGCAGCTGAATCAGGACGACCAAGTGACGCTGGAGAACAAAGTCTCGATCTATCGCAGCGAGATTCCTCAAATGTACGTCGACTACGTGGATCAGTTCGTTCGGCTGAACAAGGGCAACGGTACGTACAACGATTCGCTGCTGGAAGAAATGGCCAACGTCGTCAAGCAGCAGACGTATCGCATTCCGGAGGAAACCTTCTACAAAATGCCGCAGCTGACGCCCGCGCAGCTCGGCGATATGCAGGTCGTTGCGGTGTCCATCGTCCATAAGCTGATGGGCGATTCGCTGCGCGAAGCGGAAACGGCGCGGACGAAGGTAGCGGAGCTCGTCAACGCCAGCGCGCTCAGCGAGCGCAAGACGCGGGAAATCGTGCAGGAGCTGGCTCGGTACGCGATCATGCCGAACAAATTCCTCGACAAGCAGGCGACGAACGACGCCCGCGTGGCGGCGAAGGAGAATACCCCGCCCGTCGTTTTCGGGCAAGGGGATATTATCGTGCATAAAGGCGAAGTCGTATCCAAAGAGATGTACGACCGCCTGTCTTCCTTCGGCTTGCTGCAGACGAAGAAAAACTATTGGCCGCAGCTGGGACTGCTTTTATTCTCGGTCCTCTTCCTGATCGTCATATACGGTTATCTCGAGAAGGCGACCAATCTAAGCGGCGGCACGCGAACGGGATACAGCAACGCGCAGCTGACGATGCTGCTGCTCATCTATGCTTTGAATATTCTGTCCATGTCGATTATTGAGCTGACGCAGACGCAGACGATGCCGTATGTCGGATATCTCGCGCCGACCGCGATGGGGGCCATGCTGATCGTGATGCTGCTGGACGTTCAGCTGGCGGTCGTAAGCTCGTTCTTGTTCGCGATCATGGGAAGCATCATCTTCAATACGGAGTCCGGCCGCATATTCGATTTCGATTATGGATTCACGACGGCAGTCGTATCGTTCGCCGCGATCTTCGCCATTCATCGGGCCAGCCAGCGCTCCACGATTCTGAAAGCCGGCATTATGGCCAGCCTGTTCGGATCGGCCAGCGTGCTCGCGATCATCCTGCTCGGCGAATTGCCGGCGAAGAGCGATCTGATCATGACGGTCGCGTTCGCGTTTGCGAGCGGCTTGTTAACGGCGATACTGGTCGTAGGCCTGATGCCGTTCTTCGAAGTAACGTTCGGCATCCTGTCCGCGCTGAAGCTGGTTGAGCTGTCCAACCCGAACCATCCGCTCCTGCGCAAGCTGCTGACGGAGACGCCGGGGACTTATCATCACAGCGTGATGGTGGGCAATTTATCCGAGGCGGCGGCGGAAGCGATCGGGGCGAACGGCTTGCTTTGCCGGGTGGGTTCGTTCTATCATGACATCGGAAAAACGAAGCGGCCCAGTTATTTTATCGAGAATCAGACAAACTATGAAAACCCGCATGATTCCATCGAGCCGAAGCTGAGCAAATCGATCATTATCGCCCATGCGCGCGACGGGGTGGAAATGCTGAGGAATCATAAGCTGCCGAAGCCGATCCGCGACATCGCGGAGCAGCATCACGGCACGACGTTTTTGAAGTTCTTCTACGTCAAAGCGGTGAAGCTGGCCGAAGAAGCGGGCGAAGAGCCTGATTTCACGGAAGATGATTTCCGTTATCCCGGCCCTAAAGCGCAGTCGAAGGAAGCGGCAATCGTCGGCATTGCCGACAGCGTGGAGGCGGCGGTGCGCAGCATGCGCAGCCCGACGATGGAGCAGGTCGAGACGATGATTCACAAAATCATCAAAGGCCGTCTGGACGACGGACAATTCAACGAATGCGACCTGACGTTGAAAGAGCTAGAGAAAATCGCGCAAACGCTGAAAGAAACCATCATCGGTATTTTTCATTCGCGCATTGAATATCCGGAAGATGCGAAACCAAAGGAGCGGCTGGCATGAGTTTGCAGTTGGATTGGAGCAACGATCAAGAGAAAGTGAACATTTCCGAGGATTTCATCGGCGTATTGGAGAAGCTTCTTCAATTGGCTGGCGAAGCGGAAGGCTTGACGGACGGCGATGTGGCGCTTTCTTTCGTCGACGATGAGGAGATCCATCAATTGAATAAAGACTACCGCGGTATCGACCGTCCGACGGATGTGCTGTCGTTCGCCATGCAGGAAGAGACCGACGAGGAGCTCGGCATCATTTACGAAGTCGAAGACGAGAGCGATCCGATTCCTTACGAAGGCATGCTCGGCGATATTATCATTTCCGTAGAGCGCGCGAAGCTGCAAAGCGAGGAGTACGGGCATTCGCTGGAGCGCGAGCTGGGCTTCCTGTTCGTGCACGGTTTCCTTCACTTGATCGGCTACGACCATCAGGACGAGGAAAGCGAAGCCGTCATGACGAAGAAGCAGGAAGCGGTGCTGCAGCAAGCAGGACTGACCCGTTAATGAGGCGTTTTCTGCGCAGCGTCGCTTTCGCCTGGAACGGTGTTCGAAGCGCGTCGGCTGCGCAGGCGAATATGAGAATTCATCTCGCGGCCGTTATCATCGTGAATACGGCTGGACTGCTGTTCGGACTATCCCGCATGGAATGGCTGGCGGTCGTCATCGTACAGGGCATGGTGCTGGCAGCCGAGCTCCTGAATACGGCCGTCGAGCATCTTGTTGATCTGGCCAGCCCGCAGCAGCATCCGCTCGCGAAAGCGGCCAAAGACACCGCTGCCGGCGCGGTGCTGCTGGCGGCCGTCACGTCGGTCGTTGTAGGACTGATCGTATTCGTGCCGCATATCATCCCTAATTCTTAGTAGAAGCGAAGGAGTGTCCGGCATGTCCGAACTAACGAAGCAGGATCTTCTGGATCCCTACCGTCATCTGATGGCTCAAGCCATCGAAGCCAGAAAACGCGCCTACGTGCCCTATTCGCATTTTCAGGTCGGCGCAGCCTTGCTGGATGCGGAAGGCAGCGTCCATGCCGGCTGCAACGTCGAGAACGCAGCGTATAGCCCTACGAATTGCGCGGAAAGAACCGCGCTGTTCCGGGCGATCGCGGACGGCCATGAAGCGCGCAGTTTTGCGGCGATTGCCGTCGTCGGCGATACGGACGAGCCGATTACGCCATGCGGTGTATGCAGGCAGGTGCTCGTGGAACTCTGTCCGCCTGACATGCCCGTCATCATGGGCAATATGAAAGGCGACTGGCGGATTTCGACGGTCGCCGAGCTGCTGCCGGGCGCGTTTTCGTCCAAGCAGCTGAACCGAAATTAATTGCGTAATGTTTGGATAAGAAGGAGACATTAGACCACCTATGAATGCAACGACTACGAACGGGTCCAAAGGATCCAAAGAAAAATTCCGCTCCGGCTTCGTGGCGATCGTCGGCAGGCCGAACGTCGGCAAATCGACGCTGATCAATGAAGTCATCGGGCAAAAAATCGCCATTATGTCGGATAAACCGCAAACGACGCGCAACAAGATCCACGGTGTGTACACGACCGACAATTCGCAGATCGTGTTTCTCGATACGCCGGGGATCCATAAGCCGACTTCGAAGCTTGGCGATTTCATGGTCAAATCCGCGATCAGCACGCTGGCCGAGGTGGATGCGGCGTTATTCCTGATCGATGCCTCGGAAGGACTTGGCGGCGGCGACCGCTTCATCATCGAAGCGCTCAAGAAGGTGAAGACCCCCGTATTTCTCGTCATGAACAAAATCGACAAGATCGAGCCGGAAGCGCTGCTCCCGCTGATCGTGCAGTACAAGGAGCTGCATGATTTCGCCGAAATCATTCCGGTCTCCGCGCTTAAAGGCAATAACGTCGATACGCTGCTGAGAGTGCTCGGCGGCTATTTGCCGGAAGGCCCGCAATATTATCCTGCCGATCAAGTGACGGATCATCCGGAGCAGTTCGTCTGCGCCGAGCTCGTACGCGAGAAGATTTTGCATTTGACGCGCGAAGAGGTGCCGCATTCGATCGCCGTAGCCATCGAGGATATGAAGGTGCAGGACAACGGCGTCGTCTATATCGGAGCCGTCATCTTCGTTGAACGCGATTCGCAGAAAGGCATCGTCATTGGCAAGCAGGGCGCCCTGCTGAAACAAGTGGGCAAGGAAGCGCGCCGCGATATCGAGACACTGCTCGGATCCAGGGTATTTCTCGAACTGTGGGTCAAAGTGAAGAAGGATTGGCGGAATCAGGACCGGGTTCTGAAGGACCTCGGCTTCCGGAACGACTAATGCCGCTCTAACCCGGATCTGACAATAATTGAGCGGGCATAAGCTGCATCCCTTCTTCGCATCCTAATCCGTGAGCAACGTTGCTGAGCGCGGAAAGGATGAATACGAATGCGAAATTTTTCGTGGAAGTATTTTACGCTGACCGGGGATGTAGAGGCTTTCTTGCTTTACAGGGAGATGGAGCAGCAAGCGGCGGCAAGCGCCGAATCTCCGGAGGAAGAAGGGGACTCGGCGGCCGAGAGCGACGGCGCTTTAACGGTGTAAGCACGGCCGTACGCTGGAGTTGGGGGAGAGGCTCATGCAGGTGCGGACAGAGGGTATCGTCATCCGCAGCACGGATTATGGGGAAGGCAACAAAATCGTTACGCTTCTTACCAATACGCACGGCAAAGCCGGCATCATCATTCGAGGTGCAAAAAAGCTTAAAAGCCGTCACGGCTCCCTGTCGCAGCTATTTACGCACGGGGAGTATCTTTTTTTTCGGAACAGCGGACTAGGAACGCTGACGCATGGTGAGATCATCGAGTCTCACCATGTTTTGCGTGAACAGCTGGACATGACGGCCTATTCTTCTTATGCGGCGGAATTGGTAGACCGCGCATTGCAGGAAGAAGATGCAAGCGCATTTATGTTCGAACAGTTGAATGCCTGCTTGAATGCGTTCGCCGAAGGAAAAGACTTATTGATCACGACGCAAGTATTCGAGATGAAAATTCTCCAGGCGGCAGGTTACGGACCCGAGTTCGGCGAATGTGTATCCTGCGGCAATACGGTAGGGACGATGTCGCTTAGCGCGAACAGCGGCGGGATATTATGCAGCCGCTGCGCTTATAAGGACGCACAGGCGATCATGCTCGGCGATGGCGCGCTTAAGCTGCTCCGCCTTTATCAACAGCTGGATCTAAGGCGCCTAGGCAACATTCAAGTCAAGGAAGAAACGAAGCTGCAGTTAAAAGCGGCCATGAGGCTGCTGATGGATACGCTGATCGGCATTCCGCTCAAATCGCGTTCGTTCCTGGATCAAATGGACCGTTATTCGATCTAACGCAAGCATAGCTGGCGCAGATTGACACGCAGTCCTGAAATTGATAAGATAGGTTATTATGTGAATAAGCGATGATGGAGAAAGTAGTCGGTATGCATCGTCCGTTTCAAGCGAGCCGGGGATAGTGGAAGCCCGGACGGGCCAGATCGACGAAAGGCGCTCCGGAGTTTGATGCAAGCTAAAAGCGGGCTTTTACCGCAGTCTTGAAAGCATTCGCCGACTGTAGGTTCAAAGCCAAGTAGGGTGGAACCGCGGAAGCATAAGCTTTCGTCCCTATGTCTGAGACCAGACGTAGAGGCGGGAGTTTTTTTGTGTTCCCGCTTGCCGGAAACTCATGCAGGGGATCATCATCTTTAAAGGAGAGAAGTAGAACATGAATTTTCAAAACATGATTTTGACGCTGCAGCAGTTTTGGGCGGAACAAAATTGCATTCTTGTTCAGCCGTACGATACGGAGAAGGGCGCCGGCACGATGAATCCGATGACCTTCCTGCGTTCCATCGGACCCGAGCCTTGGAATGTCGCTTATGTAGAGCCATCGCGGCGTCCCGCGGACGGCCGTTACGGGGAGAACCCGAACCGTCTGTACCAGCATCATCAATTCCAAGTCATCTTGAAGCCGTCGCCGGACAACATCCAGGAATTGTACCTGGAGAGCTTGAAGCGTCTCGGGATCGACCCGCTTCATCATGATATCCGTTTCGTCGAAGATAACTGGGAATCGCCGACGCTTGGCGCCTGGGGCCTGGGCTGGGAAGTGTGGCTGAACGGCATGGAAATTACGCAGTTCACGTACTTCCAGCAAGTCGGCGGTATCGACGCCAATCCGGTCGCGGTCGAGATTACATACGGCATGGAGCGGCTGGCTTCCTATATTCAAGAGAAAGAAAACGTGTTCGATCTGGAGTGGGTGGACGGCGTAACCTATGGCGACGTCTTCTTGCAGCCGGAATTCGAGCATTCCAAATACACGTTCGAGACGTCCGATGCGGCGATGCTCTTCTCGCTGTTCAATATGTACGAAGAGGAAGCGAAGAAGACGATGGAGCATAAGCTCGTTTTCCCGGCTTACGATTACGTGCTCAAATGCTCGCATACGTTCAACCTGCTGGATGCGCGCGGCGCGATCAGCGTAACGGAACGAACCGGTTATATCATGCGCGTGCGCAATCTTGCGCGGGCATGCGCGGCTACGTATTTGGAGGAGCGCGAGCGCCTCGGATTCCCATTGCTGAAGAAAGGAGCGAACGCCAATGGCTAAGGATCTATTGCTGGAGATCGGATTGGAAGAAGTGCCGGCCCGTTTCGTGCGCGGAGCGATGAACCAATTGAAAGAGAAGGCTGCCAAATGGCTGGAGACGAGCCGCATCGCGCATGGCGAGATCGAAGCGTACGGTACGCCGCGCCGCATCGCAATCCTGGTTCGCGGTGTCGAAGAGAAACAAGCCGATGTCAACGAGGAAGTAAAAGGCCCGTCCCGTAAAATCGCGCAGAACGAGCAGGGCGAGTGGAGCAAAGCTGCTCTCGGTTTTGCCCGCAGCCAAGGCGTCGAGCCGAGCGACTTCTTCTTCAAGGAAGTCGGCGGCGTCGAATATATCTATGCGAACAAAAGCAGCATCGGGACCGTTACGGCCGACGTGCTGCCAGAAGGCCTGACGACGCTTATCACCTCGATGTCCTTCCCGAAGAATATGCGCTGGGGAAATTACGACCTGCGCTTCGTCCGTCCGATCAAATGGCTGGTCGCGTTATTCGGCGAAGAGATCGTGCCGATGGAAATCACGGCCGTCCAAAGCGGCAGAACGTCGCGCGGACACCGTTTCCTAGGCGCGGAGACGGATATTCCTGCACCGGCTGACTACGTGTCCCGCTTGAAAGAGCAGCATGTTATCGTCGACGTGGCAGAGCGGGAATCGCTGATCGTCGGTCAAATCAACGCTTTGTCCGCAGAGAAGAACTGGCATATCGCGATCAAGGAAGATTTGCTCGAAGAAGTCGTGTTCCTCGTCGAATATCCGAATGCCCTGTTCGGCACATTCGACGAATCGTTCCTGAACATTCCGCAGGAAGTGCTCATCACTTCGATGCGCGAGCATCAGCGCTACTTCCCCGTACTGGACGGAAGCGGCAAGCTGCTACCATTCTTCGTCACGGTGCGCAACGGCGACCGGACGTCGATCGAGAATGTGGCGAAAGGCAACGAGAAAGTGCTGCGGGCGCGTCTGTCCGATGCGAAGTTCTTCTACGCCGAGGACCAGAAGCTGGCTATTAACGATGCGCTGGCAAAGCTGGATTCGATCGTCTATCATGAGGAGCTCGGCACGGTCGCGGACAAAGTTCGCCGCATCGTGGCTACCACCGGCAAATTGACGGCAGCGCTTGGTTTGGATAAGCAGGCTTCCGAAGATGCAGCGCGCTCGGCCGCGATTTGCAAATTCGATCTCGTTACGCAGATGGTCTACGAGTTCCCGGAGCTCCAAGGCATCATGGGCGAAGATTACGCGCGTAAAGCAGGCGAACGGGAAACGGTCGCGAAAGCGATTAACGAGCATTACCAGCCTCGATTCGCCGGCGACCGCGCTCCGGCTTCCATCGTAGGCGCAATCGTCAGCTTGGCGGATAAAATCGACACGATCGTCGGCTGCTTTTCCATCGGCATTATTCCTACCGGTTCGCAGGATCCCTACGCGCTTCGCCGCCAGGCTGCCGGTATCGTGCAAATCGTGCTCGCACATGGCATGAAGCTGCCACTGCACACATTGTTCGATTTGGCACTCGACGTTCACTCCGCTCGCGGATTGAAACGGAATGTTGACGAAGTACGTAAAGATCTCTATGAGTTCTTCGGGCTTCGGGTGAAAAACGTACTTGCAGAGCAAAGCATCCGTTACGATGTCGTCGATGCGGTAATGGCTGTCGGATACAACGACTTGCGTCAAACGGTCGATCGGGCCGCGGCAGTTACGGCAGCGGCCGCAGGCGACCGCCGCGAAGAGTTCAAGACCGTCGTGGACGCGCTCGGCAGGGTGTGCAACCTTGCCGCCAAAGCAGCGTCTAATGAGGTGAATCCGCAATTGTTCGCGGACGACTCCGAGGGCGTCCTGTATCGTGCGTGGCAATCAGTAAGCGATCGCGTGAATGAACGGGTCGAGCAAGGCGACGCGGCTGCGGCCATCTCCGAGCTGGCGGGTCTGAAGGCGCCGATCAATGCGTATTTCGACCGCGTCATGGTTATGGCGGAGGACGAAGCGGTACGTAAGAACCGGCTGGCGACGCTGGCTTCGATTGCGGGAAGCGTGAATCGGATCGCGGATTTCTCCAAGCTGGTGTGGTAATCGCCAGCATCGTTTTGATAAGGATTAGGAGGGGATTGAAATGGCGGCAGATGCGCAGCCTGAAGTGATCATTTATGTCGTTTCCGATTCCGCCGGCGATACCGGCGAGCTGGTGGTCAGGGCAGCGGTGGCCCAATTTCATCCTATCCATACCGATATCCGCCGGGCGCCGTTCGTCCATGACGAGGCTTCCCTCGAACGTTTCGTGCGTCTGGCGAAGGAGCATGACGCGATCATGCTGTATACGCTCGTGCTTCCCGGCATGCGCGAGCGCATGATCGAGTTCGCGGACAAGCATGGCGTAACGGCGATCGATCTGCTCGGTTCGCTCATCAAGAGCCTGGAGCTCAAGACGGACCGCAAAGCCCGTCAAGAGCCGGGTCTCAATCATGTGCTGGACGAAAATTATTTCCGCAAGGTCGAAGCCGTGGAATTTGCCGTCAAGTACGACGATATGCGCGACACGACCGGGATTTTGAAAGCCGACATCGTGCTGGTTGGCGTATCGCGTACCTCCAAGACGCCGCTGTCGATGTATTTGGCGCATAAGCAGTTCAAAGTCGCTAACGTGCCTTTGATCCCCGAGGTCGGGCCGCCGCCCGAATTGTTTCAGATTCCGAAGGAGAAAGTCGTTGGGCTGACGATCGACGTCCGGTACCTGAACGGCATTCGGAAGGAACGGCTGAAGGCGCTCGGCCTGCCGGACAGCGCATCTTACGCGAAGGCGGAACGGATCGAGTTCGAGCTCCAGTACGCGTCATCCATCATGGATCGGCTCGGATGTCTCGTCATTGATGTCTCCCATAAAGCAGTCGAAGAGACGGCGAGCCTCATTCTGGAGCACATCGAATCCGTTTGAGATTAGCGGCAGGATTTTTTGGTTATTTGCCGTATATAATAGTACGGAAGTTACACGGAGATGCGGTGGTGCAAAATTGACGGCAATGCCAACGATCGTAGTCGATGCCGATGCTTGTCCGGTAAAGCGGGAAATTGTCGAAATTGCTCGGGCGCATGCTGTGCCGGTTCTTATGGTAGCTTCACATGATCATCGGCTTCACGCGGAGGAAGGCGTAGCGATCATGCAGGTAGACCGCAGCGATCAATCGGTCGATCTGTATATCGCGAACCATATTCGGCGCGGGGATATCGTCGTCACGCAGGATTTCGGACTTGCGACGATCGTGATTGCCAAAGGAGCGATTGCGCTTTCTCAGCGAGGTCAGGAATACGATGACAGCAACATCGATTATCTGATGGAGCGGAGGCATGAACTGGCGAAGCGGCGCCGGGGAGGCGGTAGAACGAAAGGACCCAAAGCGCTGACGAACGAGGATCGGGTTCGCTTTCAGCAAAAGCTGACAAAAGTTTTGGTCTCTCGGCAGGAAAATGCTGAACCGTAGCGAATAGTATTACTTGTCATTTAGGATGAAGGTGAAGGTTATGGCTTACGGGAAAATACCGGATTCCGTCATTGAAGCGGTGCTGAAGCATCACGATATCGTCGAAACGGTAGGAAAGTACGTTCACCTGTCGAAACAAGGGAAATACATGAAGGGATTGTGCCCGTTTCATTCCGAGAAGACGCCGTCATTTACCGTCACGCCGGAGAAAGGGATTTTCTACTGTTACGGATGCGGCAAAGGCGGCAACGCCATCAAGTTCATCGAGGAAATCGAGGAATATTCGTTTCCCGAGGCCGTGCGCGTTCTAGCGGAAGAAGCCGGCATTCCGATTGCGTGGACCGGTCCGGGCGATGGTCCTTCGAACGAAGGAAACGGAGACCGGGACAAGCTGATTCAAGCTCATGAACTGGCAGCCAAACTGTATCATTATCTGCTTATGAACACGACGCATGGACAGCCGGCGCTGAAGTATTTGCGGGATCGGGGCGTTACGGACAAGCAGATCGATCAATTCCAGATCGGCTATGCACCTCCGGAATGGGACACGCTCGCGCGCTTCCTGGAGAAGCGGGAGTTCGATAACGCCCTGATGGAGAAAGGCGGGCTGTTGATCGGGAAGCAGGACAAGAGCGGGTATATCGATCGATTTAGGGACAGGGTCATGTTCCCGATATGGAACCGCGACGGCAAAATGATTGCATTTGCCGGCAGGATGCTCGGCGAAGGACAACCGAAATATTTGAATTCACCGGAAACGATGCTGTTTAACAAAAGTCGGAATTTATATAACTTTCATCACGCAAGGGCGGCGCTCCGCAAGAGCAGGCGCGTTGTGTTATTTGAAGGCTATATGGATGTCATCAAGGCTTGGAGCTCCGGAGTGACGAATGGCGTCGCCTCCATGGGAACGTCATTGACCGAGGAGCATGCGGCGGTGTTGCAGCGCAATGCGGACGATGCGGTGCTGTGTTACGACGGCGATAACGCGGGACAAGCCGCCGCGCTCAAGACGATACCGATTTTGGAGAAAGCAGGGCTGCGCGTACAAGTTGCCATGCTGCCCAAAGGCATGGATCCGGACGAATTTATCGAACAGAACGGCGCGCATGCGTTCATGCGGGACATTATCGAACATCCGGTTTCCGCAACAAAATTTAAATTACTATATGCAAAGAAAAACCATATACTCCTAGAAGAAGAGGGACAGAAAAATTACTTGCTTGAAGCCGTGCGCATTATTGCCGTGCTGGATTCACCGACAGAGCGGGAATTTTATTTGAAAGAGCTGTCCCGGGAGTTCGATATGTCCTTGGATTCGCTGAAGCAGGACTGTTTTGCGCAGCGCCAGCAGCTTCAAAAAATGAAACCGCAAAGGGATAATAACGACAATTCGTGGAATAATGGTAGGAATGAAAACCGTGAAAACCGTCGTTCATCCTCTGCACCGCCCGTATTGCCCGCTTATCAGGTAGCAGAGCGCAAGCTGCTTGCGCAAATGCTGCAAAGCGCGGACGTTGCGAACACGGTGCATCGGAAGCTTGGAGAAGCTTTTCATGTGGAGGATCACGCAGCGCTTGCTGCTTACTTATACGCTTATTATGCGCAAGGCCATGATCCGGATGTTAGCCGGTTTGTAGCGTCGCTTCAGGATGATCGTCTTGAACGGGCGGCCGCCTCCATTCTTATGATGGACGATGACATGCCTTTCGACGAGCAATTGCTCGACGACTACGTGAGTGAAATCGTGAAAGTGCCTAAGCTTCGAGAGATCGAACAGAAAAAAGAAGCCATGGTGCGGGCGGAGCGCTCAGGCGACATGCTGAAAGCGGCACAAATTGCAAGTGAGATTATAGCCCTAGAGAGACAACTGAAAGGTCGGTAGGATGATCGTTCTAGGGAGGAGGGAGTCGGAATATGGCGAATGATCAACATACTGAATTGGATACTGAACAAAGGCTGGAGCTCGTCAAAGAACAGCTGATTGAACACGGGAAGAAAAGATCCTCCTTAACTTACAAAGAAATCATGGAGAAGCTTTCGCCGTTCGATCAGGATCCGGAACAAATCGATGAGTTCTTCGAACAGCTTGACGATATCGGAATTGAAGTGGTGAACGAGAACGACGATCTTCCGATTGGCAACAGGGATGATCAAGAACGCGAACAAGACGACTTCAACTTCGACGACGACTTGGCACTCCCGCCAGGCATTAAAATAAACGATCCGGTGCGGATGTACTTGAAGGAAATCGGCCGCGTACCGTTGTTGTCGGCAGACGACGAAGTGGAATTGGCGAAGCGGATCGAGAATGGCGACGAAGAAGCCAAACGCCGGCTGGCCGAAGCCAACCTACGGCTCGTCGTAAGTATCGCGAAGCGCTACGTGGGTCGCGGTATGCTGTTCTTGGACTTGATTCAAGAAGGCAACATGGGCTTGATCAAAGCCGTCGAGAAGTTCGACCATACGAAGGGCTACAAATTCAGTACGTACGCAACATGGTGGATCAGACAAGCGATCACCCGTGCGATCGCGGACCAAGCGCGTACGATTCGGATTCCGGTCCATATGGTCGAGACGATCAACAAGCTCGTTCGGGTCTCCCGTCAATTGCTGCAGGAGCTGGGCCGCGAGCCGAGCCCGGAAGAAATTGCCGCCGAGATGGATCTGAGTACCGAGAAGGTTCGGGAAATCATGAAGATCGCGCAGGAGCCGGTTTCGCTGGAAACGCCGATCGGGGAAGAAGACGATTCGCATCTGGGCGACTTTATCGAGGATCAGGAAGCACTCGCTCCGGCGGATGCCGCGGCTTACGAGCTCTTGAAGGAACAGCTGGAGGACGTGCTTGATACGCTCACCGAGCGTGAAGAAAACGTGCTGCGACTGCGTTTCGGACTCGATGACGGCCGTACGCGCACCTTGGAGGAAGTCGGCAAAGTGTTCGGCGTCACCCGCGAACGGATTCGGCAAATCGAAGCAAAGGCACTTCGCAAGCTTCGTCACCCGTCCCGCAGCAAGCGATTGAAAGATTTTCTTGAATAACAATCCGGGACCTTACTGCGCAAGCAGCAAGGTCTTTTTTGGAAGTTCGATGCCTTACCGCCGGTATTTCTTACAGCAACTCACTATCCTGCGCATAGAAAGGGACAACAGGCTGTCATGGATCAGGAGCGCCGAAAGACGATTATTAAAGAAATCGAGCATTGGGAGCGATCGAAACTGCTGCCCGGGCAATATTGCGACTTCCTGCTGAACCTGTATCTGGAGGAAGGGGAGACCCGAGGGCCAGCGACATTTGCAGGGAGAGCAGCGATTGTGGTGAAAGGAGCTTCGGCCAAACAATGGCTCCTTACATTTGGAATATTTTCCTTGATTTGTTTTGTTGTTCTTTATTTTAACGTTTTTCATCCGCTATTGCAAATGGCCGTGTCGATTACGGGCGTATATCTGCTCTTGCTTCTAGGTCATAGGTACCGTTCAAAAAATGAGTCCGTGGGACTAGTTCTGATCGGGGCAGGTATGCTGCTTATGCTTGGCGCAGGATTGTATATTCTAGAGCTGCACGATTGGAATGAATGGGGCTGGAAAGCGGGGCTGTTGTCGTTTTGTGCGCTCGTCTGGGTAGCCTTCGGGATAGGCGCAAGAATTCCGCTGCTTCATTTATGCGGCTGGCTGGCGTTCTTCCTTGTGTATGCCTGGCTGTTGTCTAACAATACGGTTGATCCGGAGTGGTACGAAATTCAGTTGTATTGGCTGCCGCTCTCGTTCGTATTCGGCTGGTCGAGCTGGTTCGTTCAGCGGTGGACCAAATCGTCCGCGTCGATTTTGTTTATTGCCGGCGCCGCAGCCTGGTTTATGCCCGAGCTCTACACGGCCATGTTCCGCGGCGGCGCGGCTGAATTGCAAGTGGAGCTTATCATCAAAATAATAGCGGGAGGCATCTTGCTCTTCTCGCTCCGAAAACAATGGATTGCGTGGGTTGCTTGAAATGATAAAGCTGTCAAAACGATTACAAACGATTGCGGACTGCGTAACGGCCGGCGCGCGCACGGCGGATATCGGTTCCGACCATGCGCTGCTGCCGGTCTATCTGCTTCAGTCCGGCAAGTGTCCTTCGGCGATCGCCGGAGAATTGAATTACGGTCCCTATCAGGCGGCTAGAAAACAGATTGCCGAGGCAGGGCTAACCAAGGTCATCGAAGCTAGACAAGGAAATGGTTTAGGCGTTCTTGCCCCTGGCGAGGCGGACACGGTCACGATTGCCGGAATGGGCGGAGCCTTGATGGCAGACATACTCGAGACGGGACGGCTGGCGGGTAAGCTCGAAGGCGTCAAGGAACTGGTGCTTCAGCCGAACGTAGGCGAAGAGATCGTGCGCAAATGGCTGTCGAAGCATGGCTATGTCCTTCAAGGCGAGACGCTGCTCGAAGAGGACGGGAAGCAGTACGAAGTGCTTCATGCGCTTCGCGCGGCGGATAGTCCCGCCGACGTCACAAACGAGCGTCTGTACGATCCTTCGTTCTTGCCGGCTGCTATGGAACCCGGTCTGAAGCAGGAATGGCTTTATCGTATGGGACCGTATTTGCTGCGGCAGCGCGCGGAGCTGCTGCCGAACAAATGGCGGCATGAGATCGGGAAGCTGGAGCGGATCTGCAAACAGATGGGACAATCCGAGCTGCCCGAGTCCCGCGAGAAAGAGGCGCTGCTGCGCGGCGAGATCAACGCGATCGAGGAGGTGCTGTCATGTTTGCAAATGGTCAAACCGTCGTCCAACTGCTAGAGCAGCTGGCTCCGAAACATATTGCCATGGAGAACGACAAAATCGGTCTGCAGCTGGGCACGCTTCAAAAGGAAATCACGAAGGTGCTGGTGGCACTCGATGTTACGCCGGAGGTCGTGGACGAAGCGATCGCTATCGGGGCGGAGCTGATCGTTGCGCATCATGCCATCATCTACCGGCCGCTGGCCAAGCTGGATACGTCAACGCCTGCCGGCAAGCTGTACGAGAAGCTGATCAAGAACGATATCGCGGTGTATATCGCGCACACCAACCTGGACGTCGCGGACGGCGGCATCAATGATTGGATGGCCGATATGCTGGGCATTCCGGCAGATGGACGTTCATCGCTGGAGGACGTGCATACGGATAAGCTGTACAAGCTGGTCGTATTCGTCCCGGAAACGCATCATGAACAGGTGCTGCAGTCGGTCTTGAACGCAGGAGCGGGTCAAATCGGCGGCTACAGCCACTGCAGCTTCAACATTGAAGGCATCGGTACGTTCAAACCGGGCGAAGACGCCAAGCCGTTCATAGGCAAAACCGGCCGTCTGGAGCGCGTTCGCGAGGTGCGGGTAGAAACCATCGTGCCGCACAGCGCGCACCGGAAGGTCGTTCAGGCGATGCTGAAAGCCCATCCGTACGAGGAAGTGGCATACGACCTCTATCCTGTCGAGCTGAAAGGACGCGTATTCGGCCTTGGCCGGGTAGGAAAGCTGCCGGAGCCTGTCACGCTAGGCGAGCTCGCGGCAAGGGCCAAGTCGGCCTTCGACGTGCCCGCCCTTAGGCTTGTCGGGGATCCTGAGCGTCCCGTACGCAAGATAGCCGTGCTCGGCGGCGCCGGCTCCAGATATATACGCCATGCGTCCTTTGCAGGCGCCGACGTGCTCGTGACGGGCGATATCGACTATCATACGGCGCATGACGCGCTGGCAGCCGGTTTGGCGATTATCGATCCCGGCCATAACATCGAGAAGCTGATGAAGCCGCGGCTTGCGGATTGGCTGCGTCAAGAGCTGCAGAAACGCAGCTGCGCGACGGAAGCGGTTCCGTCGCAGATCAATACGGAGCCGTTCCGATTCCTGTAGAGGAAACGGAGGGAATCTTTCCGGCTTGAGCTTTGTCTCTTTTCTTAGTATACTGTTGACTACACGGAAAGTTTGACAGACAATCGCTGGCGGCCTAGATGCCGCGAGAGGAAAGTCCGGGCTCCGCAGGGCAGAGATGCTGGATAACGTCCAGTCGGCGCGAGCCGAAGGATAGTGCCACAGAAATGGACCGCCGATGGCTGCGCTTCGCGCGCGGCACAGGCAAGGGTGGAACCGTGGTGTAAGAGACCACGAGGACCGTTGGTGACAACGGTGCTGGTAAACCCCATCTGGAGCAAGACCGAGAGAACGCAGCAGCCTCGCGCTGCACCCTTGCCCGGGGAGCGTTCGGGTGTGTCGCTGGAGCCGGTCAGCAATGGCAGGCCTAGATAGATGATTGTCGCTTCACAAGTGGAAGGGTAGTTCCCGTTATACCACGCGAAGTACAGAACCCGGCTTACGGCAAGCTTTCCATATGCTCAAATAACCCGCAAGGCTTATGCCTTGCGGGTTATTTCGTCATTGTCGTCATCAGCGACCGGATTGCATCTCAGGAGCAAGTGAAAGTAAAAACGAGCAAGAACGTCAAGACTTTAACTGTATTTCCGTTCGATTTGCGCCAAGCGACGCTCGACCTGCTTCGGAAACTGCTGCAGCGAAACCTTCGATTGACGGGCGGCGAGCAGCGCCTTGTCGATATCGATTTGTCCATAACCGAAATAGTTGTCTTTGCCTTTGCTGCCGAGGTCCTGCGCTGATTCGCGGATAATATCCATGACTTCCGTATTCTTGAGGTCCGGATTGATGGAGCGGATCAGCCCTGCCAATGCCGCAACATGCGGACTGGCCATTGAGGTGCCGGAGAGCGCGGCATACTGGCTGCCGGGATACGTGCTCGCGATGCTCATCCCCGGTGCCGCTACGTCGATGTAATCGCCGTAGTTGGAGAACGGCGACCGGGTGCTGTCCGCATTGGTCGATCCTACGGCCAAGACCTCGGGATAAGCCGCCGGATAGCCCGGGCGTTCCGTATTGTCGTTGCCGCTGGCCGCGACCAGCACGACGTCCCTGTCATAAGCGTATTTGATCGCATCGTGCAGAAACTGGGCTTCGGCATAATTGCCAAGACTCATGTTGATGACCTTGATGCCATGGTCCGTCGCCCAGATGATGCCTTCCGCGACGGAATACGTGGAGCCCGCTCCGCTCGAATCCAGCACTTTGATCGGAACGATTTTGTTGTACCAAGTCAGACCGGCCACGCCTTCGCCGTTATTGACGGAAGCCGCGATGATGCCGGATACATGCGTCCCGTGTCCGACGTCGTCATCCGGAGGGCTTGTTTCATCGACCAAATTGGTGCCTTTATCAAGCTTGCCGATCAGATCCGGATGGTCGGCCTGCACGCCCGTATCCAGCACGCCGATCAGCACTTGGTCGCTGCCCTTGGAAAGGTTCCAGCCTTTCTCCGCCTCGATGATCGGAAGATTCCATTGGTACCGGGAGTAGAGCGCATCGTTCGGCGTGATGTCCATATCGGTATCCGCATCGGAATTCGCACCGGCAGTGCCGGTAACGGATTCGTGTCCATCGCCTGCTTCGGCTTCGCTGCCGGTTCGAGCATCATTGGTCATATACAAATAATGAGGTTCCGCATAAACGACATTGCGGCTGCGTTGGAAATACCGCATCATATCGTCGGCTTCCATGACGCGCGAGCGGAACACGTACGTATAACCAAGCTTTCTCGTCGAAATGGCATGAATATCCCGCTGGATGCCGGCCATCTCGCCAGCGGACGGCTGTACCTTGAACCTGACGACGACCTCGTTGAGATGGTAGTGGCTGGCGTTCCCGTTCTGCTCGCCGTCGTTGACCGTAATGTCGGTCGTGGAATTCGGACTGACGGACTCGATCTTGTATTTGCCCTCCGCCGGATACGGAACGAGACGAAGATTGCGGCGCTGGTGATCCTGAACCTTCATGACGATATCCTGGAGAAGAACGCCGACGATCCCATCGCCCTTATGCTGCTTGTCCGCCTGGCCGATGACCATGTAACGATGGCCGTTCGCTTGCAGCGGAGGGGAGGTGAAGTCGGTCCCGGCCATTACCTGTTTCTTCGCTTGGCCGATCAGCGCATCCAGTTCGCCCGAGGATGGCTTGGCCCCTTGCGTGATGCTGCCGCCTTGATGATGCCACCATACAAATACCATCTGCTTGTGCATCTTCATCATATGCTGCAGATGCTGTTTGTTCATCGGCGCTGCCGCCTCGTGCCGAATAAGCTTCTCAAAATTGCGCGCGCATTCCGTCGTGCAGAGCAGGGCGGTTGCATCCATGTCCGATTTCACGGCGGCCAGCTTCATCTGGCGTTCTTGATGCGCCGTCATGGTGCTCATTTGCTTGTTATTCTTAGTCGTCTCGCCCGGTGCGCGGCCGCTGAACCATGGGGTGAGCGGTATCAACAAAGCGATCGCGGCAAGCGCCGCGAACCAGCCGATCCATTTACGTCGAGTCATATCGTAGTTTCCTCCCTGATTGAGGCCTGCAAGCGCGATGACAGTCCGTTTCGCGCTTCGCCGTTAGACCTTAGGGTAACGTCCGCCGGGAGAAAATATACGGTCAGGTGGTTGAAACGGCAGTACCATCTGTTTCATTTTTGTGGTACGATGTTGATGATTTAAGTATTGTTCGCGATGATGAAAGGGGATCTACCAATCATGCCTTCGACTAACGTAAAAGCGATTAGCGAATCAACAAGGGAAAAATTAAAGCTAGCCATCAGCCAACTGGAATCGTTTCTGAACGAAAATGCTCTTCCGCAGCTCACTGCAGAGGACCAAGGAAACGAATCGGAGCTTTTCTATAAAGGATTGCTGTCTGATCTCCGCCATATGCTGGTTTTTTCCGAAGTCGCGTACGAGAAGCTGGGCGTCGCGCTGAGGCGGCCTAACTTCGATACGGATTTCGCGGAACGCGCGCTTTACGAAGTCTACCACCAATGTGTAAATGCATTTTTCTATCCGAAGAACGAATGTTATTCCGAAGACGGCCGTTATGCTTACACGGGACAAGACGCCATCCGTTTCCGCAAGAAGCCGGTTCGTACGGGACGCGACATCGTATTGTCCGTTTCCAAAGTATTCGAGGAGCTGCGCGACGACCTTTCGTATTACGAAAGCGACTACATGACGCAGCGCCGCATGCAAGGACAAAAATAAGGCAGACATAACTCACCCCCGGTACGGGCAACTTGATACCGGGGGTGATTTTTATGCCGAATGGCGTAAGCTGCAGCGTTGCGAACTGTTCTTTCTGGGGCGAAGGTAATCAGTGCGGCGCCGACAAAATTATGGTCGACATCGACCGTCATGCCAACGTCGATTTCGATTCCGAGTTCGCCGAAGAACATTTCGGGCACGACCATCAAGACAAGGCCGATAACAGTGCATCCACTTGCTGTCAAACCTTTAAACCAAAGGAGTGAAGCCGCATGGATCGCGAAAACCATGGTCACGAAAGGTTCGAGCATAGTCCGCACGACGACACGGCGACAGGCCCGTTGTACCATCCCGATATGCGGGCGTACAACGAGGAAGCGGCGGCGGAAATCGCCGTACCGCATGCCTCGATGCACGATTATTATCCGGACCGCACGACGACCAGGCTTACGAATCGGGCCGTCCGGGAAACCAAATCGGCTGGCGTGGCTACAGGCTGGGCAGCACTTATATTGGCAGTCTTATCTTGGATTGTTTGGCCGGTGGTGCTGGGCGCGACCGCGGTTGTCGTCGGCTTCATCGCCTATTGGCAAGGAGCGCGCGGCCTTGGCATAACTTCGATTACGCTGGGCATGATCGCCGTGCTCGCTTATTTGGTCCTTGTACCTTTCTATTATGCAATAACCTAAGCACGAGCCGGCTGGGGATTCCTCCCTGGCTGGCTTTTTTTACTATTCTTCATCGCGCATGGGACTAACGGCTCATTGGCGTAAAATCGCGGTTCGATGTAAAATAGTGTTAATCTTTGTCGAATAAAGCAGAAGACAGTGGGGGTAACTTACGACATGAGCATTGATCCGCGGATTATGAAATCGCTGCTGCAGCTTCAAATGCTGCCGAGCCTGGACTTGAACGGTAACGAAAACGTCTTGTCCACGACAACGGGGGCGGACGGCTCCTCGATGTTCGATACGCTGCTCCAACAATACATGGCCGGCGGTACAGGCGGCGTTTCAACAACGGATGAACGCTCTGCATATGCGAATATGATGCCAACGAACGGCCTGAATTCTCTCATGCCGATGCTGAGCAGCATGAATGCGCAGCCGGATTCGAACAGCGGCGATTCGGCCGGCTACGAGGCTTGGATCGATCAAGCGGCGGCGAAATACGGCATTGATCCGACTTTGATCAAGGCGGTTATCCACACGGAATCGGGCTATGATCCGAACGCGCAATCCTCTTCCGGCGCCAAGGGCCTGATGCAGCTCATGGACGGAACCGCTCGCGGCCTCGGCGTTGCCAATTCATTCGATCCGCAGCAAAATATCGAAGGCGGCACGAAGTTTCTCTCTTATCTGATGCGCAAATACGGCGGCAACGAAGAGGCGGCCTTGGCGGCCTACAATGCCGGTCCCGGCAGAGTAGACCGTGCGGGCATTCAGACGGACAGCGATTTCCGGTCGCTGATGAGCCGTCTGCCCGATGAAACGCAGCGTTACGTCACGAAGGTATTGAACGCGAAGTCGGGTTATTCGGCTTAAAACGGGGTTATTTACATATTTTCGGTAAACGTTAGATCGCGGGGAAAGCTTATCGGGCATGAGAATGCCTCGGAAGCCTTCTTTCGTTGATCTTTTTCTTTTATATGCGATACTAGTAGGAAACACGTTTTTGAAAGGAATCTTTGAACATGCACTACTTCGATCATTGCGCATCCTCGCCGCCGCAAGAAGAAGTCATCCGTACGATGGCCGAAATCATGGCGAAGCATTATGCGAATCCCTCCTCGCTGCATCGCAGCGGGCAAGAGGCGAGAAATTTGCTGGAACGGGCCAGGCTGGTCATTGCAGGTCTATTTCCCGGTACCGCGGCAGCCGATTGGTTGTTCACTTCGGGAGGCACGGAGAGTAATAATATGGCGATTGCAGGCGCGGCGCGCAGTCTGGGCCGTAGAGGCAAACACCTGATTACCTCTGCCATCGAGCATCCTTCCGTGTACGATACATGCAAAAGCTTGGAACGGGAAGGCTGGACGGTGACGTATTTGCCGGCCAACGAAGCGGGATCCGTATCCGCCGATGACGTGGAAGAAGCATTGACAGCGCAGACCGCGCTCGTAAGCATCATGCACGTCAACAACGAGACCGGAACGATTCAGCCCGTCGGGGAAATCGGCCGCAGATTGAAGGAACGCGGCAACGTACTATTTCATGTGGATGGCGTACAGAGCATCGGTAAAGTGAAGGTCGATCTCGAAGAGTGCCGAATCGATCTCTTCTCGGCATCCGCTCACAAGGTTGGCGGACCGAGAGGCGCCGGATTGCTCTATGTTCGTTCGGGACTTCAGTTAGCGCCCGTGTATCGGGGCGGCGGCCAGGAACGGAATCTCCGTCCGGGCACGGAGAATGTGCCGGCGATCGTGGCGGCGGCCAAGGCGTTTCGGCTCGCCGTCGAGAGCCAGGCGGAGAGGGCGGACCGCATGTACGCGCTGAGGGAGCGGCTGCTGGCCTGTATCTCCGCGATCCCCGAGCTCGTATTGAACGGCAGTCCCGACGTCGCGGCGGGCGGACAAGCCGCCCCTAATATCGTGAACTTCTCGTACCCCGGCATGAAGCCCGAGGTTATCGTTCATATGCTGGAGAAACATCAGATATTGGCATCCACCAAATCCGCTTGCTCGTCGAAAAGCGACGAGCCCAGCCGGGTGCTGCTCGCGATGGGCTTGCCGAGGGACAGAGCGGCAAGCGGGATCCGCATCAGCTTCGG
This sequence comes from Paenibacillus sacheonensis, assembly GCF_009909195.1. Taxonomy (GTDB): domain Bacteria; phylum Bacillota; class Bacilli; order Paenibacillales; family Paenibacillaceae; genus Paenibacillus_Z; species Paenibacillus_Z sacheonensis. The sequence continues at coordinate 99,724 of NZ_JAAAMU010000017.1, read as the reverse complement.
GGACGAGCATGGAGAGGCCGAGCTTGAATGGCTTTGCGGCATGCTCCGTAAAGTCGTGCACAAATTAAAACCGCTGGAACGAAAAGAGGGATAACAACATGAATCCGGATATGATTTTGCTTCGATTCGGCGAATTCACAGTGAAAGGCAAGAACCGGGATAAGTTCGACAAACGAATCACGGAGCAAGTGAGGAAAGCGGTGGCGGGATACGCGCGCGCCGAGATCGTCAGGGCATACGGCAGAATATATATTACGTTAAACGGCGAGCCTTACGAGGAGATGGCCGTGAAGCTGAAGTCGATATTCGGTATCGCGTCGTTCAGTCCCATCCTTCGAACAACAAGCGAGCTGGAGGCGATCAGCGGCGCGGCATTGGCTGTCATGCAGGCGCTGCCGAAGCAGCCGGAGACGTTCAAAGTATCCGTTCGCCGCGTCGATAAAGGTTTTCCCCATGATTCCCAAGAAATGAATCACCTCGTCGGCGGACATGTGCTCCGCGAGCTGCCGGGTCTTAAGGTCAACGTTCGGGAACCGGAGGTCGAGCTCCGCGTCGAGATCCAGCCGGAAGGCACGTATGTCTTCAGCAGCGTCGTACCGGGCGCAGGCGGCTATCCGTACGGCACGAACGGCAAGGCGATGCTGCTGCTGTCCGGCGGCATAGACAGCCCGGTTGCCGGTTATCTCGCGATGAGGCAAGGCTTGGAGCTGGAAGCGGTCCATTATCACAGCTATCCGTTCACGAGCGAGAAGGCGACCGAGAAGGTCATCGATCTAGTCCGCAGGCTGGCGCATTTCACGGGCAGCTCGATCAAGCTGCATCTCGTTTCGTTTACCGATATCCAAACCGCCATCGCCCAATGCAACCATAATTCGCTCATCATCACGCTGATGCGCCGATCCATGCTTCGAATCGCGGAGCAGCTTGCGGAGCAGCGGGAAGCGCATGGTCTCGTGACGGGAGACAGTCTCGGGCAAGTCGCCAGCCAAACGCTCGGCAGCATGAATGTCATCGGGCGTACGACGGTGCTGCCGCTCCTTCGGCCGCTTGTTACGATGGACAAGAATGAGATCATTCGCATCGCCCGGCAGATCGGAACGTTCGAGACGTCGATCCTGCCGTACGAGGACTGCTGCACGTTATTCGTGCCGAAGAATCCGACGACCAATCCGAACTTGAACATCGTCGAGAATGCCGAAGCGGGCATCCTCAATTTGCAGGAAATGATTCGCCAGGCGGTTGCGACCGTGGAAACGATGAATATTACCCCGGAGATTCAATCGGCCGTAGAATCGGCAGGCCAAGACGATTGGTTTTAAGACGCTGGAAATAAAAGGAGCTGCCCGCAAATCACCCGTTCAGGGATGTATTGCTGGCAGCTTCTTTTTTTTGCATATCCGGACGAAACGCAGCGCTCGTCAATTATTATTTCGGCTCGAAGGAAAAGCTAATCAGGGAAACGCTCAAGCTGCAGCTTACTTCTTTTCGGGCAGCCTTCTCTGCATTCGACGATACTGAATCGCCTCCGCTTGCGCAGCTGGAGACATTCATGCTCGCTTACCGAACTCGCTTCAGGGGCATCCCGAGCTGATCAAGCGCCTGCTCGGCCAAGAGCATTTCTTTGAATCGCAGACGGAATATGCCGCGTCAGGGATTCGAGAAGCTGAGCGCCGTGCTGACGGAGATAGTCGGGCCATCCGACAGGCAAACGACGATGCTCATCATGCAGCAAATGTTCGCGGCGATTCTGTCGCCCATCGTTAAGGGCACTTTCGCACAGAAGCACAAATCGATGGACGCAGAAGAGCAGCTGATCAGCGCATCCGTCGAGGAACAAATCGACTTCTTCCTTGATCATTATTTTTACAAATACGCAGCTCGAAGAGCAGAAAGCTGAGGCATACCTATGTCCGCTCGACCCCCAGCGCAAGTACCCGCAAACGGCGGCGACAACTTCTCGATGAAAGCGATTCTGCCGCCGCTGATGGCCATTATCGTAGGCATGATCATGGTCATCTTGGACAGCACGGTCGTCAATAATGCCATTCCGAAACTTGTCGAATATTTCGATACCGATCTGAAAACCATCCAATGGACGGTTACTGGCTATACGCTGGCTTTGTCCGCCGTCATTCCGCTCGCCGGCTGGCTGACGGATAAATTCGGCTCCAAACAAATTTTCTTAATCACCATTACGTTTTTTACCCTCGGGTCCGTTCTGTGCGGAGTAGCGCAAACGCCGGAGCAGCTGATCATCTTCCGCGTTCTTCAAGGTTTGGGCGGAGGCATGGTTTCCCCGATCGGAATGGCGTTGGTATTCAAGCTTGCGCCGCCTGAGCGCCGCGGCTCCATCATGGGCGTGCTCGGCATTCCGATGCTCATGGCTCCGGCTTTCGGCCCGGTTCTCTCCGGGTGGCTGGTCGATTCCGTCAGCTGGCATTGGATTTTCATCATCAACTTGCCTATCGGCATCATCGCATTTTTTCTCGGCATCAAATACCTGCCTAGGTCCGACCGTCAAACGGCGCCTCATCTCGACGTCATCGGGATGTGCTTGGCGCCGATCGCTTTCGCGATGCTGGCATACGGAGTAAGCGAAGGCGGTACGAGCTGGACCTCGGCATCGACGCTTACCGGCCTTATCGTGGGCGGCGCCGCTTTAATCATTTTCATCTTCGTCGAGCTGGGCCAGAAGCAGCCGCTGCTGGAGCTCAAGGTGTTCAGATCGTCCGACTTTACGCGCAGCATTATTTTGACTTGGATCGTGCAGCTCGCGTTGTTCGGCGCCATGCTGATCGTGCCGCTCTATCTTCAGGGCGTCAAAGGCTATTCGGCGCTCGATACGGGGTGGATTCTCATGCCGCAGGCGATTTTCGCGGGCATCGGCATGCCGATCAGCGGACGGCTGTTCGATAAAATCGGCGCTCGGCCGCTTGCGTTCGCCGGTCTTGCCGTCGTTTCCGCAGCCTTGTTCATTCTGTCGGGCGTTACCGTCGACACCAGCTTATGGCTGATTATCGTCTCCCTCTGCATGATGGGCCTCGGCATGGGCTTCTCCATGATGCCGCTGAACACGCATGTTCTGAATTCGGCTCCAAGGCGGCTGGTAAGCCGCGTAACGCCGCTTACGACGGCAGCGCAGCAGGTCGTCGTGTCGTTCGCCGTTGCCGGTCTCACGGGTTATCTGACCTCTCAGATCACATCGCATGCTTCCACTGCGGAAGAAGGCGCGAATCCGCTGATGGCGGTCGTTGCCGGCTATGGCGATACGTTCTTCTTATCCGCCTGCATCGCGACCGTCGGCGTGCTGCTTTCCTTGATTCTTCGCAAGCCTCGTTTGAAAGAGGAAGATAAATTGGCAGGCGGGGAAGCGCCGGATCCGGCCATGATGATGGGGCACTAACCATAGTCTCATGGGGGTAATCTAACGTTAATCTAACGAAATGGGAAGAATGGGATCTAAGCCGCGTTAGCCATGTTCTCAAGAAATATTGCATGAAAAAAGATCGCCTTCCGCAAACGGGATAGGCGATCTTTTGTTTTGTTATAAATGTCGTTTTTTTGATTCGCGGACCATTTCCATTCATTCGTTTCTTAATGCGTCTCGCGGCTGTTTTCAACGCGAACCGATCTGCCGCGTCTTAAGTTCTTGCGCAAACCGAAAGCAATGACGGCGATCACGACCAGAATCATGAACGACCACTCGAATGCGGGACTTGCGTCGAACAGTTCCTCCAGCCGTTTCTCGTGCGTGATCATCTTCGCAGCGGTATATGCGATAACCGCGGAACCGATATAAACGATCCAGGGATAGCTCGATATGACCTTGATGAATAAGGTACTGCCCCATACGACGATGGGAATGCTGATGACGAGTCCAAGGACGACGAGGAGAATATTGCCATGTCCGGCGCCGGCGACGGCGATGACGTTGTCGATCCCCATGGCCGCGTCGGCGATGATGATGGTCCGAACGGACTGCCAAAGCGAATTGCCGGCTTGGACATCGTCATGCTCGTCCGAATCGACCAGCAATTTATACGCAATCCACAGCAGCAGGACGCCGCCGACCACCATCAGCCAAGGCACCTTCAGCAGGTAGACGACCAGTACGGTCGCGACGGCTCGGATGGCGACGGCCCCGACCGTCCCCCAGATGACCGCTTTTTTCTGCTGCTCTTTCGGCAGCTTTCTGGCCGCGAGCCCGATGACGATGGCGTTGTCTCCGGCTAGGATCAAATCGATGAAGACGATCGTCAGGAGTGCCGTGAGAAATTCCAGTGAGAAAAAGTCCATTTTGTTTCAACACCCTTTCTGCTTGCGATAGCTATCTCCTCATACGAGCCTAGCGGGGAAAGGATTCAAAAAAATCGCAAACATAAGCTGTCCATTTGGAACATACCGTTCATAGACGGGAGCTTTCTTTACTCGAATCGGAGTTTGCAACAGCCTCCCCGATGTATTTTCAAAACGGAAGAAACCTGCTTCGTCCTTCAATGGGACGGGCTACAGCCGTTTCTTCGCAGGAGGCGGACAAATTGGACAGCTTGATCGTATTTATTCAAATTATGGTTATCAATGTGCTCTTAAGCGGTGATAATGCCGTTGTCATAGCGCTCGCAAGCCAGCAGCTGCCGCCTGCACAGCGGCGCAAGGCGGTTTTATGGGGGGCAGTCGCCGCCGTTGGGCTGCGCTGCGTTCTTACGCTAGTCGCCCTGTCGCTGCTTCAGGTTCCGTATCTCCAAGCCGGCGGAAGCATCCTGTTATTCTGGATCGCCGTCAAGCTCATCATGGACGCTTCTGACCATGCCCAGGAATTTCACGCCATGCGCAAAGTAACCTCGCTCGCGGGAGCGGTCCGCACGATCGTCATCGCGGATTTTATCATGAGCCTCGACAATGTGCTTGCCATCGCCGCCGTTGCGCAGGGGGAGCCCGTTCTTATCCTGCTTGGCATCCTGCTCAGCATCCCGATGATCGTATGGGGCAGCCAGCTCCTCAGCAATATGCTTCGGAAATTCCCTTCCTTGGTCTATATCGGAGGCGGCCTGCTTGGCTATGCATCCGGAGAGATGCTCGTCCATGACCCGGCGATCCACCGGCTGCTGGCCGAGAATGCGGCCGTAATGATCAAGGCGATGCCCGTCTTATTCATTCCATTGGTCATAATTGTGGCGCTCTTGCGCATCAAAAAATGAAATAACCTATTATTTTCAGTAATTTGCAGTACTTTCACTGGTTTTTTGCCTTCCGTTCCATTACACTAGTAAATGTTAAAAAAGTGTCGAGAGAAAGGAACTTAGGCATGTCGAAAAATCAATACACCGTCGGACTTCTCTTTTTAATCGCCGGCGCTGTGATTTTACTCGGGAAATTGGGGCTGTTTGCGTTTATCGGCACAAACTTCTGGCCGCTTTTTCTGTTGATACCCGGCATTTTGCTGCACGTGCTGTTTTTCGGACGATTGCTGCCTCCGTACGTATTGGTCCCTGGAGCGATTTTGACGATTAACGCCTTTATTTTTTTCTTTTGCATGGCACTCGGCTGGAACCACATGCAGTACCTTTGGCCGTTTATGATTTTAAGCGTCGCAGCCGGATTGTACGAATATCATCTTTTCGACACGTACCGTCCGAGATTCCCGCTAACGCTTGCCATCGTATTGGCGCTTGCGGCGGTATGCCTGTTCCTGATCATGCTGGTATGGGGCTGGGGGTTATACATCATAGCTGTCTTGCTGATCGCGGCGGGTGCATGGCTTGTGCTGGGACGGAGAGCCCGCTGGTAAGGTTGCAATGGATTGGCACGGTTTTAGAAGCTTGGTGTTAAACAGACTATAAATAAAAAGTGGAGTGGATAACTTACAATGCAAGCTAGAGAGAACATCAGAAATATCGCCATCATCGCGCACGTTGACCATGGTAAAACAACGCTGGTCGATAAACTGCTTCAACAATCCGGTACGTTCCGCGATAACGAAACCGTTCAAGAACGCGCAATGGATTCCAATGACCTGGAACGCGAACGCGGCATTACCATCTTGGCCAAGAACACGGCGGTAAATTATAAGGACTATCTCATTAACATCGTGGATACTCCTGGACATGCCGACTTCGGCGGAGAAGTAGAACGGATCATGAAAATGGTCGACGGCGTACTGCTTGTCGTCGATGCCTTCGAGGGCTGCATGCCGCAAACGAAGTTCGTGCTTCGCAAAGCGCTGGAGAGCCAATTGACGCCGATCGTCGTATTGAACAAAATCGACCGTCCGAACGCAAGTCCGGAGCAAGTCGTCGACGAAGTACTGGATCTGTTCATCGAGCTGGGCGCCAATGACGAACAGCTGGAATTCCCGGTCGTTTACGCTTCCGCGCTTATGGGTACGGCAAGCATGAACGTCGAGACGCAAGACGAGAACATGCAGGCGTTGTACGAGACGATCATCGAACACATTCCGTCCCCGACGGAAAGCATCGAAGAGCCGCTGCAGTTCCTCGTCACGCTGCTTGATTATAACGAATACCTCGGCCGTATCGCGGTAGGACGCGTGAATCGCGGCAAGATCCGCCAAGGTCAATCCATTGCGGTCATCAACCGCGATGGCGTAACGAAGCAGGCGCGGATCGAGAAGCTTTTCGGCTTCCAAGGCCTGAAGCGCGTGGAGGTTGAAGAAGCCGGCGCCGGCGACATCGTGGCGATCGCGGGTATCCGCGAGATCAACATCGGCGAGACGATCGCCGATCCGGCTAATCCGGAGGCGCTGCCGGTTCTGAAGATCGACGAGCCGACGCTGCAAATGACGTTCCTCGTCAACAACAGCCCGTTCGCGGGCCGCGAAGGCAAATGGGTAACGTCCCGCAAGCTTCGCGAGCGTTTGTTCAAGGAACTGGAAACGGACGTTGCGCTGCGCGTCGAAGAAACCGACAGCCCGGATGCCTTCATCGTATCCGGCCGCGGCGAGCTTCACCTCGGCATTCTGATCGAGAACATGCGCCGCGAAGGCTTCGAGATGCAAGTATCCAAGCCGGAAGTTATCGTGAAAGAAATCGACGGCGTGAAGTGCGAGCCGTACGAGCGCCTGCTCATCGACGTACCTGAAGAAAACATGGGTGCAGTCATGGAGAGCCTGGGTTCGCGTAAAGCCGAAATGGTCAACATGGTCAACAACGGCAGCGGTCAAGTTCGTATCGAGTTCATCATTCCCGCGCGCGGCCTGATCGGCTACCGCACGAACTTCCTGACGCTTACGCGCGGTTACGGCATCATGAACCACGCGTTCGACAACTACGGGCCGCTTGCAGGATCCTCCGTCGGCGGACGTCACCAAGGCGTGCTGATTTCCAGCGAGACCGGCGTAACGACATTCTACGGCATGCTCGGCGTGGAAGACCGCGGCTTGTTGTTCCTGGAACCGGCAACGGACGTCTACGAAGGCATGATCGTGGGCGAGCACAACCGCGACAGCGACATCATCGTCAACATTTGCAAAGAAAAAGCGCTGACGAACGTTCGTTCCGCTGGTAAAGACGACACGGTCCGTCTGAAAACGCCAGTTCTGTTCTCCTTGGAGCAGGCGCTTGAATACTTGAACGACGACGAATATTGCGAAGTAACGCCGAAATCGATCCGCCTGCGCAAGAAGCTCTTGAACAAGAGCGAACGCGAACGCGCGGAGAAACAACGCAAGACCGCCCAAGCAGGCGTATAATTTAAGGCAAGCTTAGTATCGCCAACAGCTTTGACGGAGGCAGGGCAGCGGATTTCCCCAGGGAGATCTGTTGCCCTGCCGTTTGCGTCAAGCGCTTCAATATGCTACATATAGAATAGAAAAGGAGGAGAACGCACGTGCAGCACTGGCTTTCGCAACATCCGCTTTTGACGTACATCCTTATCCTCGCGTTCATTATTTATATTTTCAATGCGGTTTTCCGCGCTTCGAAGCGCCTGCCGATTCTGAAGGAAATTCTCGTTCATCTGATCATGGTGATCGGCGCGTTCGTTTTGTTCATTCTACAAGATTTCGGCCTGCCGATTCTCCAATGTATGGCCGTTGCCGTATTCATGATGCTCCTGCTGCGAGGCAGACAGCTCTACGACAAAATCAAAGCCAAACGCAGCAGCAGATCTGACGCGGAAGGGGTCTGACGCCATTGCGCCTCGAGGATGCCCTGTTCAATTGGCTGCAAATTCAGCTCGTTGCCGAGCAGCGTCCCGATGACCGTGCCGCTGCCGACACCCGCGATTTCTTTCTCGAGATCTTGACGGATGACCACGGCGTAACGGACGTGCTCGTACATAAGACGGATGATACGATGATTCACGTGAAGTATGTCAAGGATGACCGCGCGAAGCTGCAGCTGTATCCGAGAGAAGCAGCCGAACAGCTGCTGACCGACATCAACCAGAATCCGAAATACAACTGACGAAGGTGGACCCCTATGACAAGGACGGCTGACAAAGCAGTACGACCGAAGAAAAAAAACTATTGGCCGCGCCGCATTATGGCTGCTCTTCTCCTTGTGCTCGTCGGAGCTGCATGCTACATTGGCTATTTGGTATACGAGTCGAAACAAGCGCTTAAGGATATCACGACGGATGCGGATCCTTCCGTTGTCGTGGCGCCGGAAGACTCCGTGAAAGTGAAGCCGGTCGCCTTGATGATGCTCGGCATCGACTCGCGCAAGAAGACGGGAACCTTAAACACGGACGTTATGATGATCGTCGCGATGAATCCGAAGACCAAGTCTGCGGTAGTCGTCTCCATACCGCGCGATTCCCGCATACAGGTGAGCGGCTACAACAGCCGCAAGGCGAATGCGTATTACGCGAACTTCCTCCGGCAGGAACACAACGACGGCTTGAAAGACAAGGAAGCCGAGCAGGCGGCGAAGAAGGGCATGCGCACGATGTTTAGCAAGTTTTTCGACATTCCGATCGATTACACCGCGATGATCAACTTCCAAGGCTTCTCCGACGTCGTGGATGCGATCGGCGGCGTAACCGTCGATGTCGATATGGACATGCATTACGTGGATAGCGCCGACGGCACCAATATCAATCTGTCGAAAGGTCGTCAGAAGCTGATGGGCGACGACGCGCTCGATTTTGTCCGTTACCGCAAGTCCAACGACGGCAAGAACATGTCCAGCGACTTCGACCGCAACCAGCGGGAAAGCCAAGTGCTCGGCCAAATCGCGGACAAGCTGAAATCGTTCTCCGGCGTGCCTAAGATTGCCGGCGTCATCAAGGCGGTCGGCAGCAATTTGCGGATGGACATCCCGGCCGGCGAAGTCGAGAACCTGCTCAAAACGTATTACGGGATCAGCGGCAGCGGCATTACGTTCATTCCGCTAGAAGGAACGTGGAAGAGCCCTTACGTTTATTTGGACCAGGCGAAGCTGCAGGCTGCGAAGGATGCGCTGCAAGCAAAACTGGCTGAATGACGGGTGGAAGAAGGGACACGGCTATGCTATAATGGGTCCATCGGAGCATTCATGATACGTTAAGCAAGGAGGGCATGCGGATGACCGAACCCGTCACAGTACTCACTGACGAATTGTTTGGCGCGCTGAATCACGATCCGTTCGTTCTTCTGCACACCATCGATGCGGACAACGGCTCCCCAACGTCCAGCGCGATCTCGTGGATTTATGCGGTCGACCGTACCACGCTAAGATTCGCGATCGACGGCCGCTCGCGCTTGTCGACGAACATGACTTCGAAAGCGGAAGTAAGCGTTACGCTGTTTGCGCCGGGAACCGTACAAACGATCTACGGCACAGCGAAGCTTGCTTCGGAAGCATTGGAAGAAGTACCCTTCAAGCTCGTCTGCTTCGACATTGACATCGCTTCAATCCGCGATGCGATGTTTTACGGCGCGCGCTTGTCCGTTGTACCGGACCATGAGAAAACCTATGACAAGAGAGCTGCGGACAAACTGGATGGACAGGTGTTTGCAGCCATGAGAAAAGCCTAGTGAGCGTTCACTAGGCTTTTTCTGTTCATTGGCGATGTTGTCTTGTTCGGCTGCAACACGAGCGACGTCGTAATCGCATTAGCGCTCAACTTGTCGCGGCATCACGTTCAAAGCTTCTTCTGGTTTTTCGAACCGGCCTGCTGCAGCTGGCGATCGAGGTTCTTTTGCTCCGTGGACTTTGGTTCCATCTTCATGGGCTGCACGTCCCGCGGAATTTGCGGCACGATTCGGCCGATGATGTCCGCCATTTCTTCGCCTAGCCCGGCAAGAGGACGGCCGCGTCTAATATCGGCGCCAAGTTCGCTGAGCCTGTGTGAGAGGTCGATATCCGCGGTAACGATGGCGTCGACTCCATAGGGATCCTTATGGAACGCTTCCGCAACGGCGTATTTGACGGTTCCGACGCGGGATCGGTCCAGATTGCCGGCCACGTCGATACCGACGACAGCTTTATTTTTAAAGACTACGCAGTGCGCGCCCTTCACCCCTGGCACATGCCGCGCCAAGTCCTCCAAATGCGCGGCGACCTGCTTCGGGCTGCTGATGGTTGTCTTCTGCGGGGAGCTCTGCTGTGCACGGACGCGGTTATCATTCTGCGGAGAGGGTGATGTCTCATTGCGGGCAACAGTGTTGCATCCTGCTGCCAGCAAACTAAGGAGCATAGCGGGCACCAGCCATTTCCTCATATTCGCACCTAACCTTTCTAATGTCTGCTCTTTTGTTCAAGCCTTGGTCGTTAGATCCGCTCGTAAGCTCCACTTACTGCTCGGGTATGCATCCTACCTAGCCATACCCTGATTGTAAGCTCGTCTTGCGGCCCGGGCATGCCTCCCACCTAGTTTACCTTGAAGCGGGTTGCGCTATGTATGCCTTGAACGAAATTCCAACGCCAGGAGGGCTCACGATGAAAAAAATATTCGTGCTCGACACCAATGTTCTGCTCCATGACCCGCAAGCGATCTTTGCCTTTGACGATAACGAGGTCATAATCCCCGCTGTGGTGTTGGAAGAGATCGATTCGAAGAAAAGGCTTGCCGACGAGCTTGGGCGCAATGCGCGGCATGTTTCCCGGCTGCTGGACCATATGAGAGAGAACGGACATCTGCATGAAGGTATCGTGTTGGATAACGGAGGCGTGCTGAAGGTCGAACTGAACCATCGGAGCTTCGTGCGCGTACAGGAGATGTTCGGCGAGATGTCGAACGACAACCGCATTCTCGCGGTGGCGTTGAATTATCACTTGGAAGAGCAGAACAAAGGGGAAGCGCGGCCGGTCATCATCGTCAGCAAAGACGTGCTGGTGCGCATCAAAGCCGACGTGCTCGGGATCGATGCGCAGGATTATTTGTCCGATCAAGTGGTGGCGCCATCCGACGTGTACGCGGGCTATCTGACGCTCAAGGTGCACCCGTCGGTCATCGACGAATTTTATACGTACCGGTTCTTGACGATCAAGAACCTGCTGCTGCACACGCGGTTGCATGCGAACGAATTCGTGATCCTGCGGGACGAGATGGGCACTTCGAAGTCCGCGCTGCTGAAAGTAAGCCAGGATGGAGCGAGATTGGAGCCGCTGTACTTAAGCAACGATCCCGTGTGGGGCATCACCGCCCGCAACGCGCAGCAGCGAATGGCGCTGGAGCTGCTTCTGAACGACGATATTCCCCTCGTGACGCTCACGGGCAAGGCGGGAACGGGAAAGACGCTCCTGGCGCTGGCCGCGGGCTTGATGAAGGTCGAGGATGAGCACAAATACAAGAAGCTGCTGATTGCGAGACCCGTCGTGCCGATGGGCAAAGATATCGGTTACTTGCCAGGCGAGAAAGAAGAGAAGCTGCGTCCGTGGATGCAGCCGATTTACGATAATTTGGAGTTTTTGTTCGATACGAAAAAATCGGGGGATATCGATAAAATACTGATGGGACTCGGAAGCATACAGGTGGAGGCGTTGACCTACATCAGGGGCCGGTCCATACCGGGGCAGTTCATCATCGTGGACGAAGCCCAAAACTTGACCCGCCATGAAGTGAAAACGATCGTATCGCGGGTGGGCGAAGGAAGCAAAATCGTGCTGATGGGAGATCCGGAGCAAATCGATCACCCGTATCTCGATTCCATCAGCAACGGGCTCACGCATATCGTGGAACGCTTCAAGCAGGAAGGCGTCAGCGGTCATATGACGCTGGAGAAGGGCGAGCGTTCCAAGCTCGCCCAGCTGGCGGCGGATTTGCTTTAAAGAGCAAACGGGGCAGCGGCTGGCTGGATGAGTTCGTACGCGCAGCGGTAGGCGCGTGCGATCCCGGCGATCAGCTCTGCTTGATGACGGTCGACGGCCAGCAGCCGCCGGCCGTCTTCTTGCGTCAGGGAAGCAATGGCATGCTCCTCCGCCTGCTCCAGGGCTTGTACGTACTCCGAGGATGGATCCTCCCCGGCGGACAACGCGACGACCGCGGCAAGTCCGAGATCCACGAAGGTATTTCCTTCGCGCGTCTGCAGGCCATAATCCGCGAACATTCGATCATTCGGCTCCCAGGCTTCTTCAAGCTGGAGCCATGTGCCGCGCTCGCAGTCCACTTTATACTTGGCGACAAACCGGATGATGGCCTCGCACTCCTCCGGCGTATTCACGAACAGAAGCGTTTTGTGGCGGTCCAGCAGGGTAACGATGTCCGCGATGCCTTTGATAATTTGGGCGTAATAGCCCGGAAGCTTATCCTCGGGCAGATGCAGTTCAAGGCTGCAAACGATCTTCATGAGCAACATTCTCCTTCTCTTCGGCGTCTATCGGTAGTATGAGGGATATCGGATAGAGAAGCAACGCGGGGCAGGGAAGAAATGATAGCGACAAAAAAGCGCTTTCTTGCTACAATGTAAGTTAGCTTAAATGGGCGAGGAGGGATAAGGTGTCACGCAGAAAAGCGGTAATTTTGCTCCTGAGCGGATTTACGTTATGCGCGGCTTTGCTCATTTCCTTAAGCAGCAAGCCGGGATCGCCCATCACGCCGTCAGGCGGCGGGACACCTTCCAGCCAAGCGCCTGAGGTCGTGAACGGCGACGATCATGAACGGACGACGCTGTCCATTGCCGTCTCGATGGACGAGGCGGAATTTCAATATTGGGTGAAAGGCAACGAAAGCTATCAGCAAAGCCACCCGAACGTATCGATCGAGTTGACGAACATTCATGCCAAGGATGCCGACGAGGCCCGCAAGGAAGCATCCGAATCGGGCGAGCCATTCGACATCATGCTGCTCGACGATGACCGCGTTCGCGAATTCGCCATGCTGGGCTATTTGCTTCCCGTCGATGAGATCGTTACCGGAGATTCGGCCGCAGACCTATTGGAAGCGCTCACAGGCATGGTGAAATGGAACGGTTCGCTGTGGGGCGTACCCGTAGACAGCAATCCGACGCTGAACGTATGGTCGAAGAAGCTGCTCAAGGCGGCGGGCGATCAAGAGCCTCCAACGACCATGAATGCCTTCAAATCGATCGTTTCCACGCTCACGGCTTTGAAGCCCGACGGATTCAGCCCATTCAACTTGAATACGGCTGATGCAAGAGATCTATCCGCTTGGCTTGGCCTATTCCCGGAGAATGCGGCGGCTGCGGCGGGACTCTCGCCGTTCAACGCCAGTCAGCAGCAGCAGCTGCAATTCGCGGCGGAGCATGCGCGGCAGCTCGCTCGGTTCGATCCGTTGACGCAGCGTATCGGGCTGCTTCACGCATTTCGTTCGGAGACGCTGCTCGGCGCCACGATTCCCTGGTCGGTATATTTCGCGATGACGGACGAGGAGCGGGCGCTGCTTACGGTCGGTTCGCAGAACAGCCCGGTCGTTCGCACGAACGGGAGAAGCTTCGTGCTGACGGCAGAGACGGACAAGCTGGCGGAAGCAAGGGAATGGATCCAGGATATGACCGGTTCGAACGAACAGCTCGACCGTTATCGAATCTTCGGGCGGCTTCCTGCGCGCGTATCCGTGATGACGGGGGAGTTCGTCTATAACGAGATCGCGGACCGTCCCCCCCATTTTCTCGCGCGCATGCTTCAAGCTGCGGCAGCGGTTCCGGACCCGCCATGGCGCGAACGATGGGCGCGCTGGTCGGCGTTATGCGCCTCGCTGGGCGGCAACGGGAAGGAATTCCTTCCGGAGACGGCTGCTGGCCTGATCTCGGCGTGGAACGAAGCGCCCCCGGAACCGGCAAAAAACGACGCCGAAGCGCCGTCCTCTGCGTAAAACTATAGGCTGATGGATAGCTTGATGACGAGAGTGCCGTTCTCGACGGCAACGGATTTTGCTTTCAGGAAAGAAACGATTTGCGCGGGATCGAAGCCGAGATCGAACTGCCTCTCGAGCTGTTTGCGCGTCGTATCCGGCAAAGCCAGACCATTGAAGATCAGTTCATCGACGTGAAATTGAATCGCGCCGTTCTTCTCCAGCGTGTAATGACCGAGCAACTCCACCTCGAGGTCATCCCGTTTACCGGTGATGATGACTTTATCCGGCTCGAACGCGAAGGCGAAATTATCGAAAATCTCGTTTTGCTCGCGGAGGAACGCGTTCAGCTTGTCGTCCGGAATCGTCAGCGTATAGTTGAAGCCGTCGATATCCAGCATGTCTTTGTTTTTCTCCACCCACGCGGTGATATGCCCCATCGCTTTGGATAACGCTTTAAAATACCGGTTGACCTCGACAAGGCCGACGTTCTGCCAATAATCCGTATATTCGTCGATCAACGAGCGCAGCTTGTCGGCATCGGACCGGCCGCTGAGCGCGGCATCGACATCGTTCTGCAGAGCGGTTACGCGGCTGCGCTGCGTTTGCAAGCGGGCTTCGACTTCATCGAGCTGCGCAGACTGCGCGTTCAGGGAAGCGATCGATTTCTTGATGGCTTTGTACTGCTTCGTGTAGTCGTTCAACGTCGTCTTATCGGAGGAGAAAATATAATCGAAATAGTCCATGACCGTCAACAGTGCCGATAGATTGCGGGCGGACAGTACGGCGGTCAGCAGCACGTCCCTTTCGCCGGTATAATAAGCGCGCAGAACCTTCCCGGCATCCTCGCGCTTCTTGTCGATTGCAGCCTGCTGCATATCCAGCTCGGCTTGAGCGGACGACAGTTTGGCCTTGACACCGCTTTGCTCCGCTTGGATGCGCGAGATCTCCTTGTCGATTTCGACAACGGACAAGCTTTTCTCGAGCACGCTGCGGATCTCTTCGTCTTGCGGCACGGCGGGTTCGGCGAGAACGGGATAGATCGCCAGCCAGCTTGCGATCGCACCTGCCGTAAGTGCTGCAATCCAGCGGCGTTTCGTTCCTTGCACGGCCCGTCCCCCTTTCTGGGTTTGCGGATGAACTACTATATGCGCGCTACGCATCTATTATATCTGGAACCCTCGATTTTGTCCTAGGCTTGGAGGTGCATTGCTGCGTTGGAAGCTTTCAATCGGTTGGAGACAGCCATCTTAGAAACGATTGCGCGAAGCGAGAGAAGAGGCTGGCCGGATGAGGCCGTTCCGGCTGGCGAAGCCTGGCTTCCCGCTATCACGTTCCATGCCTACATGGCGATGTGTTTATATGACGAGTTCGACGGTTATTACAAGAGCGGACCCGTCCGCATCGGCAAATCCGGCGACTTCTATACGAGCTCCGCAATCGGGTCGATGATGGGCAGCAAGCTTGCTGGATATGTTACGAAGCTGGCCGAGGCGCAAGATAGGCCAGCAGTGATTATGGAGTGGGGAGCGGGTACTGGCGCGCTGGCCGTACAGATGCTGTCCGCGTGGGAGCAGGCCGCCCCTCCTTGGCTGGCATCGGCGCAATACTCGCTTGTGGACGGAAATGCCGTTCATCTGGAAGAGGCGAAGAGCAGATTCGTAGAGAGGGGTCTTGGAAGCGCCGGCGAAGGGATTTCCGTATCGTTCATGACGCCGCAGGAGGCAGAGGCATCTCTGGAGAGCGGTCCGGAAGAGCGATTCGTGGTCGTGCTGGCCAATGAGCTGCTGGACGCGATGCCGGTTCACCGCGTCGTCCGGAAGGCAGGCAGGCTGTGGGAGCTTGGTGTCGCCGCTGCTGCCGGAGAACAGGAGGGACAGGCTTTCCGTTACGTCTATATGCCTCTGTCCGACGAACGCATCGCAGGCGTCCTTAACAGGGACGGCATTCAGCTTCGCGAGGGGCAGATTACAGAGGTGAATCTGGACGCGGAGCAGTGGATCAAGAGTCTGGGCGGACGCATTAGGCATGGCTGCCTCTTGCTCATCGATTACGGGCATGATGCGCGGGAGCTGACGGCTTCTCACCGTATGCACGGCACGCTGCTCTGCTACAAGGACCATATCGCCCGGGATGAACCGTTTCAGAACCCTGGAGACCAGGACTTGACCGCGCATGTCAATTTTACCGGCTGTACGGCGGCGGGAGAAGATGCAGGGTGGAAGCCCCGCTATTACGGCACGCAGAAGCAGTTTCTCCTCGACGAAGGACTGCTCTCCGATCTCGTGCGGCATGACGGCGCAGATCCGTTCAGCGAAGCGGCGCGGCATAACCGTTCGATTCGGCAGCTGCTGCTCAGCGATGCCATGAGCGAGACGTTCAAAGTGCTCGTGCTGGAGAAATCCGAACAGCGGTGGACTTCCAAATAACCGAAAGTCGATTACCGATAGCCGATAATCGAGTTCCAAGGCATTGAAAAAGGCTGTTCCGGAGAGCTTGTCTCCCGGAGCAGCCTTTTGGCTATTTTTTGAAAGTGATGGAGCCGTATATTTAGAATGGGTTCCCCATTACAAATACCGTCCAATACGTGAAGCCGACGAACGAGATAAACATGTATCCCCAGAACATCAGCATGTAAGTTCTTTCGGAAAAGTTCAAATAGCCTAACAGGACAAACACAGCGGTTTGGATAAAGAACAAGAGCGCCATCTCGTTCATATGCCCTGCAAACGCCATCAATGCGATTACAAGCGTCCAAAAACCGAGCACTCGGAACATGCGTGCCATGATTTCTCCCCCTCTCGTCAGTCTAGACCCGATTTCTATTGCCCATTATAACGTTTCAGGTAACGACTGTAAACTGTTTCAGTCGTGACGAATTGGCAAACTTTTTGCCTTGTCTACACGCCATATGACAAGTTTGCTTCAATTTGTGAAAAAACATGTATGAGCCTAAAAAAAATTGGATATACAAATTAGTATCCGATAGATTCTATGAACTCTACCAAGGGCATAGAGATAAAGTAAGCGCCTAATGTTGGGAGGTTTTGGTTGCATGACAGCAGTGAGACAAGATGCCTGGAGCCCGGATGACGATCTTATCCTGGCCGAGGTTACGCTGCGGCATATTCGCGAAGGCAGCACGCAGCTAGCCGCGTTCGAGGAAGTTGGCGAGCGAATTGGCCGGACATCGGCCGCTTGCGGATTTCGCTGGAACAGCTGCGTACGCAAGCGTTACGAGGATGCCATCCAGATCGCGAAGCAGCAGCGTCAGAAACGGAATTATATGAAAAAGCAAACGTACGCCGCGGCCCCTCACGTGTCGTCCATTCATGTGGTGGACGTCGAGGAACGCGCATACAAGAACGACCCGCTGACGGAAGAGTCGTTGTCGATCGATACCGTCATCCGCTTTTTGCGCCAGTGGAAGGGTACGTACCAGGAGCTCAACCGTCAGATCAAATCGCTTGAACGCGATTTGCGCGAGAAAGACGAGGAGCTTCATACGCTGCGCGAAATCAATGAACGCCTGTCGCTGGAAGTGAACAACGCGCAAACCGATTATCGTGCCGTGAATGACGATTACAAAACGCTCATTCAAATCATGGATCGGGCCAGACGCCTCACCGTTCTGACGGAAGAGGACGAAGCGAAGCCGAGGTTCAAAATGGACGCGAACGGCAATTTGGAACGAATCGAATAACTAGCTAGCCGCTGCAAGGCGGCAGCAACGCTTAAAATCTCTCCGTGCCTCTATCGGCCGCGGCGGGATTTTTTAGTTTGTTTCTGCTACGATAGCCGTATACATCTTACAAGAAAGCCGGGGCGGGTGCATGAGGATCATCATCGTCGGCGGCGGCGCGATCGGGCTTCTCCTTGCGGCTAGGCTGGCACGGGCCGGAGAACGGATCATGCTGCTGACGCGAACGGACGAACAGGCGGAGGCGCTGTCGTCGGAAGGCCTTCTATTAATAGAAAATGCGGGAGCGGAGCGGCGGATCCAGATTTCATCCTCCTCCTTGATCCGTTATACGGCAGCAGGCGAACATCGGGCGTTCGCTCCGGATTGGGTGCTGCTGGCCGTGAAACAGCCGAGCCTGAACGAGGCGTTGCTCGCAGAGCTGAAGCTGCTCGCGGCCGGCGGCGTGCCGCTGCTCGCGCTACAGAATGGCATCGGGCATATGGAGCTGTTGCAGCGATCGCTGCCGCAATCGCCCGTCTATGCCGCCGTTACGACGGAAGGCGCGCTGCGGACGGACGCGCGTACGGTCATGCATACCGGGACAGGGCAGCTGACGTTCGGGAGCTGGACGGAAAGCGAGAAAAACGATGCCAAACCGCAAAAAATGTTGCTTCAGGCGTTGAACGGTGCAGGAATTCAAGCAAAACTGTCGAAAGAGATGAAAGATCAAGTTTTCCTAAAGTTGTTAATCAATGCGGTCATTAATCCGCTTACGGCGATATTTCAAGTCAAGAACGGCGAGCTGCCGCAGGATCCGCACCGCCTTAAGCTGATGCGGGCGCTTCACGGTGAGAGCGAGCAGATCCTGCGTGCGGACGGTCTGCAATCGAATGCGGACCATTGGGAGCGGCTGCTCGGCGTATGCGCCGCGACGGCTGCCAACGAGTCCTCCATGCTGCGCGATATTCGCGCGGGCCGAATGACCGAGATCAACTGGATAAACGGCGGGATCGCCGAGCGTGCGAAGCAGCTCGGATTGCCGTCGAAGATGAACGAAGCCGTACGGGCGCTGGTAGAAGCGCTGCATGTTTCTTAATCGCTCTAGGGGAGGGAATCGGGATGCAATGGATTTGGGAAAGCATCAAGCATGTCTATGCCATCTCGGCGGTTCTTCCTGTCATTCCGTTTCTGCTCGTCTATTTCGGTTATGCCAGCGTCACCGGCGATCGCAAG
Source organism: Paenibacillus sacheonensis (assembly GCF_009909195.1). Taxonomy (GTDB): domain Bacteria; phylum Bacillota; class Bacilli; order Paenibacillales; family Paenibacillaceae; genus Paenibacillus_Z; species Paenibacillus_Z sacheonensis. Next base: position 80,616 of record NZ_JAAAMU010000017.1, on the reverse strand, counting down.
AAAGCGTTTCGCATGGCGATGGACATTACGACCGCGCTCCTGATCGGCTGCGTTGCGGTGCTGTTCAACGAGACGTTCGACAGCAGCTTCGGCCTGTACGGCATCCTGCTTATCCTGCTTCTCGGCGGCGGATTGCTCGGCAACGTCCAATACCGTTCCAAGGGGACGCTGAACATGCAGCGGATCATGCGGGCGATTTGGCGGCTCGGCTTTTTTTTAATGAGCTTCTGCTACGTGATCCTGATGTGCATCGGCATTGGGAAGAGCTTGTTTACGGCATGATCGCAAGCGTGCACCCTCCTTTCACGGGAGGGTGTTTTATTTTGACGGTTACCGAAACAATGTGTACAATAAATGAGAAAAAACGCACTCCATGCATAGCCTGCAAACCGGAAAAAGAAAGGTAGAGACTGCCCGATGAGAACAGAATCGGTCCAGCTGCCTTTCAGTCAACCGATCGCCGAAGCTTACGTAAAGCGAAGCCACCCCGGGATAGAAGCATTATTCGGCAGTCATCCCGCCGAGGAAGCGCATTGGCACCGACGCTTGAATTGGCTGAAAGCTCATGCGGACAAACGCGTAGCGTCCGAGCGTCTAGCAGAAGTTTTGCTGGCGTATAATAAACGAACGAATGATCACCCGTCCGTGCTGGCGAATATCGAGGCGATCCGCGAAGGAGCGCCGGTCGTCGTCACCGGTCAGCAGGCGGGTCTTTGGACAGGGCCGCTGCTAGTCATCCATAAAGCCGTTACGGCGATCGCGGCCGCCAAAGATGCCTCTCGGATGACGGGTACGGAAGTCGTGCCCGTATTTTGGATTGCGGGAGAGGACCATGATTGGGACGAAGCGAATCATGCCTTCATCCGAAGCGGCGAGGCAACGCTTGCGCGCATAGCCGTGCCGCGCCCGTTCGGCGTCCGCACGTCGGTCAGCCGTACGAAGCTGGAGCAGGCAAAGCTTACGGAAGCATTGCAGCGCCTAAGCGCATCGCTGCCGGATACCGCCTTCAAGCGCGAGCTGTTGGAAACGCTGGAGGGCTTCGCCGTGCGCTGCAACGATTTGTCCGAGTGGTTCGCCCTTACGATGGGGTGGCTGTTCGGCAAATACGGGCTCGTGCTTATGGATTCCGACGATGCCGGCGTTCGCGCGCTGGAAGCGCCGATGTTCAAACGGATCCTTCTTCATAACGACGAGCTGGAAGCCGCCTATATGCGCACGGCCGGCGTCGTTCGGGAGCTCGGATACGCGCTGCCGGCCGACGTGTCGGAGAGCTGCGCCAATGTGTTCCTGTTCGAGGACGAGGAGCGGGTGCTGCTGTATAAGCAGGACGGCGATTTCCGTAACCGTAAAGAAACGCTGCGCGTGCCCCGCGAGGAACTGCTGCGCATTGCGGAGCAGGAACCGCAGCGGCTCAGCAACAACGTACTGACCCGTCCCCTGATGCAGGATTATTTGCTGCCGGTGCTTGGAGCCGTCCTGGGACATGGGGAGATCGCGTATTGGACCTTGACCGGCGAAGCTTTCCGGTGCCTCGGCATGGAGATGCCCCTCATCATTCCGCGGATGTCCTACACGCTCGTGGAAGGGACTGTCGAGAAGCACATGGCCAAATACGGGCTTACCTTCAACGACGTAGCAGAGCGTTACGAGGAGCATCGCGCCGGCTGGCTGAAAGAACGGGATGAGCTCGATATCGAGGGTCGTTTCGACGCTGCCCGGACGCAATTCGAAACCATGTACAAGCCGGTGATGGAGATGTCGGCTTCGATCGGACGAGGTCTGGAGGATTTGGGCGCGGTCAACCTTCGCCGGATTCAGGACCAAATCTCGTACCTGGAGAAACGGACGAAGGAAGCGCACGCAAGACGTTTCGATACCGCGCTGCAGCAGCAGGATGGCGTTGCGCTCGCATTATGGCCCGACAACCAGCCGCAGGAACGGATCTTGAACATGGCCGATATTTGGAACCGCTCGGGTTCCGCATGGCTCGATAAGCTGCTGGATGCGCCGTATGATCGATCGGGCGGTCATTATCTGATTTATTTATAAACGAAGGGAAGTTGAACCATGACGGTGAACGCGAAACAAAACAGCATCGTGCGCGATATGGCGCTTGCGCCTGACGGCCATCTGAAAATCGACTGGGTAGCGGCGCATATGCCGGTGCTGAACCGCATTCGCGAGCAATTCGAGCAGGAGCAGCCGTTCAAAGGGCTGAAGGTTGCGATCTCTCTCCACTTGGAAGCGAAAACCGCGTACTTGGCCAAGGTCGTCCAAGCCGGCGGCGCCGAAGTCACGATTACGGGAAGCAATCCGCTGTCGACGCAGGACGACGTATGCGCGGCGTTGGTGGAGGACGGTATAACGGTCTTCGCCAAATACAATCCGGAACCGAAGGAATACAAGGAGCTGCTGATCAAGGCGCTCGAGACGAAGCCGGACCTGATCATCGACGACGGCGGCGATCTCGTCTCCATTCTTCATGCGGAGCGTCCGGAGCTGATGGCGCAAATCCGCGGCGGCGCGGAAGAGACGACGACGGGCATCCTGCGCCTGAAAGCCATGGAGAAGGACGGCTCGCTGAACTTCCCGATGGTGGCCGTGAACGACGCCTATTGCAAGTACTTGTTCGATAATCGCTACGGTACGGGCCAATCCGTATGGGACGGCATCAACCGGACGACGAATCTGGTCGTCGCGGGCAAGACCGTCGTCGTCGTCGGCTACGGATGGTGCGGCAAAGGCGTAGCGATGCGGGCGAAGGGACTTGGCGCGCAGGTCATCGTCACGGAAATCGATGCGATTCGCGCGGTGGAAGCGTATATGGACGGCTTCACGGTTCTGCCGATGAGCGAAGCGGCGAAGCTCGGAGATTTCTTCGTCACCGTAACCGGCAACCGCGACGTGATTCGCGGGGAGCATTACGAAGTGATGAAGAACGGTGCCATCCTCTCCAATGCCGGCCACTTCGACGTCGAAGTAAACAAGCCGGAGCTGGAAGCGATGTCCGCGAGCAAGCGGGTCGTGCGCCGCAATATCGAAGAATATCGTTTGAAGGACGGCCGCAGCATTTACTTGCTGGCGGAAGGACGTCTCGTAAACCTGGCAGCCGGCGACGGCCATCCTGCGGAGATCATGGACATGACGTTCGCGCTGCAGGCCATGTCGCTGAAATACGTCAACGACAACTACGAATCGATCGGCAAGAAAGTCGTCAACGTGCCGTACGAGCTCGATGAGCAGGTCGCGCGCTATAAGCTGGAAGCGATCGGCACGAGCATCGACAAGCTGAGCGACGAACAGAAGTCGTATCTCGACAGCTGGCAGGAGCATGAATAATCATCGTTTTGCCAAATGAATCAAGAGCCCTTTCCTTCGGGAAGGGCTCTTTTTGCATGGTTGGAACAGGTGGCGGAATCGTTGTGGAAATGGTTGGAACAGCTGGTGGAATCGTTGTGGAAATGGTTGGGGAGGGGGACTCGTGCGCTCTACAGACGCCGTTTCTCCGTCTTGCAACATTTGGAAGCTCTTCTACGTTTGGGAAGTAGGCCGTATCAATCATAGAGGGGGCTATTCAATGACAAACGCAGAGAAGAGTACAGAGAGACGGCAAACCAACAGGAAATGGATGGCGGCATGCTTCGGTCTTATCTTGATGGCTTGGCTGCTCGCGGGATGCTCGGCAGCGAACGGCAACCAGAATTCCGCAGGAGATGCCGGGAACGGCGCCAAAGCCGTAATGGCGACCTCCGACGATGCATCCGCAAGCGAGGAGGCGAAGTCGAGCTCCAATGCCAACACGGCAACCTCGGATACGGCAGCTTCTTCGGAACCGGGTGCGCCGGCGGCGAATTCGGGCGCTGGAGCCGCATTGGGCGAATCGTCGGGCGATACCGATCCAAGCTTCGACCGCAAGATCGTCTATAAAGGGAACGTCACGCTGGAAGTCAAAGCCTATGACACCGCCCAGACCGCACTGCGCAATCTCATCCATCTCTCCGGCGGCTACTTGTTGAAGTTCGCGGATCAGAAGACGGCGGTAGAGAGGGGCGGCACGTTCACGATCAAGATTCCGGCATCCGGCTTTGACGGGTTCTTGAGCGGATTGGAGAAAATCGAGCATCTGAGCATGCAAAGCAGCGCGCAGGGGACGGACGTAACGGAAGAATATGTAGATATGCAGGCACGCCTGAAGGCAAGGCAGGTCGTCGAAGCCAGGCTCCTCGACTTCATGGCGAAGGCGACCAAGACGGCGGATCTGCTTCAAATCTCGACGCAGCTTGGCGACGTGCAGACCGAAATCGAGCGTATCAAAGGCAGGATCCGATACTTGGATAACAATGTCGCTTATTCGACGATCGATCTTCGCATGTATGAAGTAACAGAGGCGGCCGTAACGAAAAACGAAGCGAATCGCGGATTCGCGGATCGGATCGCGGATGCGGTCAGCGGCAGCGCGGAGGTCATGTATGCCTTCCTGCAAGGTTTGATCGTGGTGCTTGCAGGGGCATTGCCGGTCGTGGCGGTGATTGCCGTCATCGGCATTCCGTCCTATGCTGTCTACCGCAGCAGCAGCAGGAAGCACGCAGCCGAGAGACGGCTTGCGAGGGAATCGCTTCCGTTACCGCAAGCGGTCGAAGCTTCGCCGGCCGAGGAGGACCCGGACGCGGACCGCGAAACGGACAAATAAAGGATAAGCGCGCAGCGCAGTTGAAAGAGCTGGATCTCCTAGTCGTTCGCGACTCGGGGATCCAGCTCTTTTGGCGTGTCCGAAGCGCAGCGCTCCCGTGCGCGCTTCATGGCGCAGGCGACAGCGGCTTTCTTCGCCAGGGCTCGCCGATCCGCTGCAGCAGCGATCGTAAATGCCGAATCGCAAGCCAGTGCAAGCAATGCGCCTTCGCTGGCAGCGGCGGCGTCGCTTTCATTGCCGAGCACGTAGTAAGCGACCTGATAGCAGTAGTGTTCCACGCTTTGAAGCAAGTCGTATATATCGTGCAAGGCGGTAGTGCCGTTCATGGGCAGGCCCCCAGTTAGATGGTTCGAATATGGATGCTTCCGGAATTCAAGAGATTTTCAAGCGGTGACGAAGCCTACATTGCGCGGCTTCTGCGACGGCTGTTCTTCCTCCGACTTCCAGTTTACACGAACGAAAGGGCGAAAAGGTTTCAAATTTGTAACAAGGTTAATCCCATAAATTATTTTCAGAAATTCATGGCAGAAGAGCAGGAATTACTTTCCCGGTGGCGAATACATGAACCGTGGTGGTGAAAAGTGGGGCCAAGTGGTGGATTTAGGGGGAGAGGTGGAGCGGTCCATGTTCATGGGTGAGTATCAGCACAGCATCGATGACAAAGGCCGTATCATTATTCCCGCGAAATTCCGCGAACAGCTTGGCGATCAATTCGTCATCACCCGGGGATTGGACAACTGCTTGTTCGTGTATCCGCTGAGCGAGTGGAGCCAATTGGAGCAGAAGCTGAAATCGCTGCCGATGATGAAGTCGGACGCGCGTGCGTTTTCTCGGTTTTTCTTCTCCGGCGCCACGGAATGCGAGCTGGATAAACAGGGCAGGGTAAACTTACCGAACACGCTTTGCGAATATGCGAAGCTGGAGCGGGATTGCATCGTCCTTGGCGTTTCGAACCGGGTGGAGATTTGGAGCAAGCCGATCTGGGAGGGCTACTTCAAGCAGTCAGAAGAAACGTTCAACGAAATTGCGGAGAAGCTCGTGGACTTTGATTTTAATTTTTAGCCGATTCTTGACGATTATGTTCGGGAGAACGGCGGCGACCTTAGAGCCGGGAGGATAACATCATGTTTCAACATATAACGGTGCTCAAGGAAGAAGCGGTTGACGGACTTGCGATCAAACCGGACGGCATTTATGTGGATTGCACCTTGGGAGGAGCCGGTCACAGCGAGCTCATCGCTTCGCGTCTAGGACCTGGCGGACGTCTCATCGCGCTGGACCAGGACGATTGGGCGCTCGATAACGCCAAGCTGCGATTAGCGGCTTACATGGAGCGGGTAACGCTCGTGAAGAGTAATTTTCGTTATTTGGCGGCGGTGCTGCGCGACTTGAATATCGAGGGCGTGGACGGCGTTTTGTTTGATCTTGGCGTCTCGAGTCCGCAGCTTGACGAAGGCGAACGCGGCTTCAGCTATAATCATGACGCGCCGCTCGACATGCGGATGGACCAAGACGGCATGCTGATGGCCAGCGATATCGTGAACGGCTGGGACGAACGGGAAATTTCCCGAATCATAACGAATTACGGCGAAGAGAAATTCGCTAGATCGATTGCCCGCAAAATCATCGCAGCCCGAGAGAAAGCGCCGATTCAAACCACGGGCGAGCTGGTCGAGATTATCAAATCCGCCATACCTGCGGCTGCCAGAAGGACAGGACCCCATCCGGCGAAGCGGACGTTTCAAGCGCTGCGCATCGCGGTCAACGACGAGCTTGGCGCGGAAGAAACGGCATTGGAGCAGACGGTAGACGTGCTCAAGCCGGGCGGCAGAGCGTCAGTCATTACCTTTCATTCGCTGGAGGATCGGATTTGCAAGCAGCTGTTCGCGAAATTTGTTGAAAAATGCACCTGTCCGCCTGATTTCCCGATGTGCGTCTGCGGCGGCGGCGACGGGAAGCTGAAGCTCGTAACCCGCAAGCCGATCGTGCCGAGCGAAGCCGAGCTGGAGCAGAACCCGCGGGCTCGTTCCGCCAAGCTAAGAGTGGCGGAGAGACTGTAGAGGCAGAAGAACGACATCACGACGTCAATCATGAATGAACACATAGACGAGCGACACGAAGCATGAGGAGAGAGAGGAACGTTCAATGGCCTATGTAAATGGAAATCTCGCGATGCAGCCGAAGCGAAAGCCGGACCAGAAGCCTTCGTATCGCGAGACGAAGAAAGTCGTAGTCAAACGCAAGTCGATACCCGTACAAGAGAAGCTGCTTTACTTGTTTACGATTCTCGTATGCGTGGTCGTGGCGGGCGTCGTCATTTTCCGCTACGCTCAAATCTATCAGATGGAACAGCAGATATCGACGCTGACGCAGAAACAATCGGATCTTGAAATTCAGATCGACGATTTGGTCAAACAGCGGGAGATTGCGAACGATCCGAAGACGCTCATGCAGAAAGCAAAGGATCTCGGCTATGCGAAAGTGGACGAAAAAGAAGATACGTCGATTAAAGTAACCGTGCAAGGGTCTGCGGGCGATACGACGCTCGCGAACAATGACTAGGTGAAGACGATGACGAAACGAATACACTTACGCACGCTGCTGGTCGGAGGGGTTATTACCCTCCTTTTTGTTTTATTGGTCGGCCGCATCTATTGGGTGCAGGTCGTAAAAGCGGATTTCTGGACGGAGAAAGCCAAAGAAGTGTGGGCGAGGTCGGAGAAGCTGATTCCGGCGCGCGGCACGATCACGGACCGCAACGGCACCGTGCTGGCCATGGATATTTCGGCGTACACCGTTGCCGTCAATCCGAAGATCATTCATGATCTGAAGCTCGAGGACGTCATCGTGAACAAGCTGAGCACGGTGCTCGGCAAGGATAAAAACGATCTTCGGGCCATCATCGAGGCGAAGCAGAAGAACGGCGCCTATTACGAGCAGCGCGAGGTTCGCAGCGAAGGCTGGAAGATCGACAAGGAGCTCGCGGATCGCATCGTGAAATTCCGGGATCAATTGATCGCCGACTCGAAGAAGAAGGATGTCGGCATCTATCTCATCGACCAGAAGAAACGCTTCTATCCGAAAGGCGTGCTTGCTTCGCATGTGCTCGGCTACGAGGATAAGGAAGGCAATGCCGTCTCGGGGCTGGAATCGTCGCTGGACAGCACGCTTCGCGGCACGGAGGGTCAGATCAAGTACGAGAAGGACGGCAACGGCATCATTATCGCGAACGGCAACGTCGATATTAAACCGTCGGTCGACGGAAAGAACGTCAAGCTGACGATCGACGCGGATATCCAGAACTATATCGAAGACGCGCTCAAGGAAGCCTACGACAAGTATCAGCCGAAGAGCATTACGGCGATCGCGGCGGATCCCCAGACGATGGAAATTCTCGGCATGGCCAATCTGCCGAATTTCAATCCCAACACGTATTGGAATTTCCCGCAGGCGAATTTCTACGATCATGCCATCAAGTCGTTGTACGAGCCGGGCTCCACGTTCAAGATCGTCACGCTCGCCGGCGCCGTGCAGGAAGGGTTGTTCCATCCGAGCGAAAAGTATAAGTCGGGGTCCATCCGCGTGCCGGGCTATACGATCCACGACGTGCATACGAACTGGGGGACGATCACGTTTTTGGAAGGTTTGAAACGTTCCAGTAACGTCGCGTTCGTCAAGCTCGGCTACGAAGGCCTCAAGCCGGACAAGCTGATGAGCTATATCAACGATTTCGGTTTCGGCAAAAAGACGGGCATCGAACTCGGCGGCGAATTGGCCGGCTCGGTCAACCCGCAATGGCCGTCCGAATATGCCACCGCCTCCTTCGGCCAGGGCAAGGTTCAGGTAACTCCGATCCAGCAGGTTGCCGCGGTCGCTGCGGTAGCGAACGGAGGCAAGCTTCTCGTGCCGCATTTGGTCAAGGAGGTCGACGATCCGGTCACGAATAAATCGATCGTCACCAAACCGCAGGTGATCCGGCAAGCCGTCACGGAGAAAACCGCCGATCAGGTGGATGAATATTTGGAGCAGGTCGTATCCGATAAGGAGATCGGCTCCGGTAAGAATGCGTATATCGAAGGTTACCGCGTGGCGGGCAAAACGGGTACGGCGCAGAAGGTTATCAACGGCAAGTACGCGGACGACAAATACGTATTGTCGTTCATCGGCTTCGCTCCGGTCGGCAACCCGAAGGTCGTGCTCTACATCGTCATGGACGAACCGAACGACCGCCTCCTTTCCGGCGGCTCGGCGGTAGCTCCGATCTTCAAGCAAATCATGCAGCAGAGCCTGCGGCATCTCGGCGTCGAGCCGATTCGCGTGAAGAACGAGGCGGACGACGCGCCGAGCAAGGAATTGACTTTAGCGGTTCCGGACGTAATGGGCAAGACATTGTCGCAGGCGAAGCAGACGCTGGACGGCAAGAAGCTGGGCTACAATGTCGTAGGAACGGGAGGCACGGTGCTGAAGCAGATTCCGAAGGCGGGGGCTGCCGTCGGAGCGGACCAGAAGGTCTATCTGCTGACGCAGGAGCAGAGCAAGCTGGCGACGCCGAACATGAGCGGCCTGCCGCTGCGCGATGCGATGCAGATGTGCACGAACCTTCAGCTTCGCTGTATCGCGAATGGCGAAGGCTTCGTGAAATCGCAGATGCAGGCGAAGCTGAACGGGCAGCCCGTGCTGCAGCTGACTCTTGCGCCGCCGGACGAAGAAATGCTGCGTCAGGCGGGCGTGATTGCCGGTAACGGGAGCGGCGACGGAGAAGGAGACAACAAGGACGGCGGCAGCGACAAAGGGGATGGCTGATTACGGTTTAAGCCATGCCTTGCATTCCGGGGGATAGCTTGTTCTATCCCTCTTTTTCTTCGAATAGGCTTGGATTAGGAGACGGTTGGACGAACGTTCCCGTTTTACGAGCTTGTTCGGAGGGATGACACGTGAAGGTTTCCAGCGTAACGATCAGGCGCCGTTTATTCACGGCGCTTCTCATTGGCGTTCTTGCTTTCGGGCTTCTAGCCGGAAGGCTGGGGTATGTACAGCTGTGGAAAGGCGAGGAGCTTGCAGCTAAAGCCGAGGATTCCTGGCGAAGGGAAATTCCATTCGCTGCCAAACGCGGCGAGATCATGGACCGAAACGGAAGCCTGCTTGCGTATAATATTAGTTCCCCGACGATCATGGCGATCCCCGCCCAGGTGAAGGATGCCCGCGACGCGGCGGCCAAGCTGTCCGCCGTGCTCGGCATGACCGAGGACAGCGTATATACGATGATTACGAAGAGACAGCTCATCGTTTATATCAAACCCGGCGGACGCAAGATCACGACCGAGAAGGCGCAGCAGATCAAAGACTTGAATCTTCCGGGCATCGTGGTGGCAGAGGACAACAAACGGTATTATCCGCTTGGCAGCTTCGCTTCCCACGTGCTCGGCTTTACGGGGATCGACAATCAAGGCTTGACCGGCATCGAAGCCAAGTACGATGATCTCCTTCAAGGAATCAACGGCAACGTCTCGTTCTTATCCGATGCGAAAGGCGATCTGATGCCCGGCTCGTCCGACACCTATGCGGCGCCCAAGGACGGGCTCAATCTGGAGCTGACGATCGACAAGCAGATCCAGACGATCATGGAACGCGAACTGGATCAAGCGATGGTCAAGTTCCAGGCCGACGACATTATCGCTATCGCCATGGATCCAAATAATGGGGAAATCTTGGGCATGGCCAGCCGGCCTTCCTATGATCCCGACAAATACAGGGAAGTCGATCCGGCGATCTATAACCGCAACCTGCCGATTTGGATGACGTACGAGCCGGGCTCCACGTTCAAGATCATTACGCTCGCGGCAGCATTGGAGGAAGGGAAAGTCAACCTGACGCAGGATCACTTCTTCGATCCCGGCGCGGTGGAGATCGGCGGCGCGCGCCTGCGATGCTGGAAGAAAGGCGGCCACGGCAGCCAAACCTTCCTCGAGGTCGTGCAAAACTCCTGTAACCCCGGCTTCGTGGCCTTGGGCAACCGGCTTGGCAAAGATAAACTTTTCGAGTATATTAAAAACTTCGGCTTCGGCAAGAAAACGGGCATCGACCTCGGCGGCGAGGAGAACGGCATCATGTTCAAGATGAGCCAGGTCGGTCCGGTCGAGCTGGCGACGACGGCCTTCGGCCAAGGCGTATCCGTCACGCCGATCCAGCAGATCACGGCTGTTTCGGCGGCGATCAACGGGGGTACTCTCTATAAACCGCATGTCGCGAAGCAGTGGGTCAATCCCGATACGGGCGACGTCGTCAGCAAAGTCGAACCGGAGGTCGTCCGCAAGGTCATCTCCGAACAAACGAGCGCAACGGTGCGCAATGCGCTGGAAAGCGTCGTCGCCAAAGGCACGGGGCGCAACGCGTTCATCGACGGCTACAGGGTCGGCGGCAAAACGGGTACCGCGCAGAAGGTCATCAACGGCCGGTACTCGCCAAACGAGCATATTGTATCGTTCATCGGCTTCGCGCCGGCCGACAATCCGAAGATCGTCGTGTACGTGGCGGTCGATAACCCGCAGGGCATTCAATTCGGGGGCGTCGTCGCGGCGCCGATCGTACACAATATCATAGCTGACGCGCTGCCTTACATGGGCGTTCAGCCGAGCACGAAGCAAATCAACAAAGAATATAAGTACGGCGAGACGCCGATCGTCGTCGTTCCAAATCTGATCGGCAAAACGGTATCCGATATCTATGAAGATTTGAATATGAACTTCAATCTCTCTTCGGCAGGAAGCGGCGATACGGTCATCCGGCAGTCGCCGGCAGCCGGAACGCGCGTCGACAGAGGGTCAACCATCCGCATATATTTAGCGAAAGACGATGATGAAAGCGAAAATCCCTGACTATAATGAGTAGTGAGAATCGTAAGTTGGCGTAGGCTGCGCATGGTGCCTGCCGCCGCTTCGGCGGCTCGCACAGCCTGATCTGCTCATGGGAGGGGACCAAAGCGATGCGGGTGGAACAATTGGCCTCACTGCTGCTCACGGCAGTCCTGTTCGGAGAAGGGGAAACCGAAATCACGGGAATCGAGATCGATTCCCGAAAAGCCGGCGCGGGGGATTTGTTTATTTGCCTGCGCGGCCATAAAGTCGACGGGCATGATTTTGCCGCCGAAGCCGTTGCGAGCGGAGCGGCGGCTGTCGTTGCGGAGCGGCCGCTGGCCCTGCCGGACTCGGTTCCGCAAATCATCGTCAAGGACAGCCGGCATGCGATGGCCGTCATTTCGGATTATTACTTCGGCCAGCCGAGCCGCCGATTGAAACTGATCGGCGTCACGGGAACGAACGGCAAGACGACGACGACTTATTTGATCGAGCGAATATTGCGGGATGCCGGCCATTCGCCGGGCGTGATCGGAACCGTCGAGATGCGGTATGCCGGCCGTGCCTATCCGATGTCGGGCACGACGCCGGAGGCGCTGGATTTGCAGCGTTCCTTGCATGCGATGGCGAATTCCGGCACCGATTACTGCGTAATGGAAGTATCCTCTCATGCGCTGGAGCAGGGCAGGGTGAAAGGCTGCCGGTATCGGACGGCCATATTCACCAACCTGACTCAGGACCATCTGGACTATCATGAGACGATGGAACGATATGCGGCGGCAAAGGCGCTGCTATTCAGTAGGCTCGGCAATGCCTTCTCGGAATCGCCGGAGGATCGGCTGTTCGCCGTGTTGAACGCGGATGACCCGGCTTCTCCGGGTTACGCCGACGCGACGGCCGCGGAAGTCGTGACCTACGGATTGGACCGCGATGCGGACGTGCGGGCGACGAATGTGCGCATCACCGCGCAAGGAACGTCTTTCCATGTTGAATCGTTTGCCGGCGCTGCCGATATAACGTTACGGATGGCCGGTAAATACAACGTCTATAATGCGCTCGGAGCGGCTTGCGCGGCGCTTATCGAAGGCATCCCGCTCCGCCAGGTCAAAGCGAGTCTCGAAGCGCTTCCCGGCGTGCCGGGGCGGGTAGAGGCCGTGAATGCCGGTCAGCCGTTCGCCGTCATCGTCGATTACGCGCATACGCCGGACGGCTTGGAGAACGTGCTCAAAGCGGTGAAGGAGTTCGCAGAGGGCCGGGTCATCTGCGTGTTCGGCTGCGGCGGGGACCGCGACCGGACGAAACGTCCGCTGATGGGCAGCATCTCGGCCAAATACGCGGATTACAGCTTCATCACCTCCGATAATCCGCGCACGGAGGATCCGCTTCGGATCCTGGACGACGTGGAAGCGGGGCTGCTGCGCGACAACGTGCCGAACGACCGTTACGAGCTGCTTGCCGACCGCCGCGCCGCGATTCAAAAAGCGGTTGAAATGGCGCGCCGCGACGATGTAGTATTAATTGCGGGGAAGGGCCATGAAACCTATCAGGACATAGGCGGCGTCAAATACGACTTTGATGACCGGGAAGTGGCCAAAGAAGCGATAAGGAGTCTTTCATAGTGATTATACGACCATTGAATGCGATTGCCGCCCTATGCGGCGGCACGATGTTGAACGATAATGGCGGCGCCGCGATCGAAGGCGTCTCCATTAATACGAGAACGATGAAGCCCGGGATGCTGTTCGTTCCGATTCAAGGCGAACGGGTGGACGGCCATGCGTTTGTCGAGGGCGCTTTGGCGGACGGCGCCGGCGGATCTTTGTGGGAACGGAGCCGAGCGGTGCCGGACGCGTTGTCGGATGCGCCGCTTATTCTCGTTGACGACTCGGTAGCGGCGTTGCAGCAGCTTGCTGCGAATTACCGCGACGAGCTTGATCTGCGCGTAATAGGCGTTACGGGCAGCAACGGCAAGACGACGACGAAGGACATGGTGGCAGCGCTGCTATCGGGCTCTTACCGTGTACATAAGACGGAGGGCAATCTGAATAATCACATCGGTTTGCCGCTGACGGTGCTGGAGCTGGACGAAAGCTTCGATGCCGTCGTACTGGAGATGGGCATGAGCGAATTCGGCGAGATCGATTTCTTGACGCGTCTCGCCAAACCGGACGTTGCCATCATCACGAACATCGGGGAGTCGCATATGGAACAGCTCGGCTCGCGGGCCGGGATCGCCCAGGCGAAGCTGGAGATCGTTGCCGGCCTCCGCCCAGGCGGCTTGCTGCTCATTAATGGCGACGAACCGCTGCTGCATGAAGGCATCCGCACGGCGCGACTGCCGGAAGGCGTCGATGTCCAGACCTTCGGCCTGCAGGACGGCAGCCGCTGGGTGGCGGACAATATCCGAGTGGACGCGACCTCGTCGCAGTTCGGCGTGAAGGACGACGAAGCGCTGCAGCGCGTCGAGCTGCCGGTCGCGGGCAGGCATAACGTATCGAATGCGTTGGCGGCTATCGCCGCGGCGAAGAAGCTCGGCGTGCCCGCCTCCGCTATTCGCGAGCGCTTCGAGCGATTGAAGCTGACGGCCATGCGCATCGAACCCGGACGCGCCCATAACGGCGCTCTGGTACTGAACGACGCCTACAACGCCAGCCCGACTTCGGTCCGCGCCGCGATCGATCTCGTCGCCAGCCTCCGCGGTTACCGGCGCAAATGGCTCGTGCTCGGCGACATGCTGGAGCTTGGACCCGAGGAGACCAAGATGCACGGGGACATCGGCGCGTATGTGACGCCCGAGAAGGCGGATGGCGTGTTTACCTTCGGCGCGCTGTCGCAGCATACCGCAACCGAGGCCGCGAAACATTTTGGGGATGCCGGCGATGAAGTAAGGGTTCGCGCATTCGATGATAAAGCACTATTAACAGCGTGGCTTCTGGCTCGGGTCGAGCCGGAGGATCTCGTATTGGTGAAAGGATCACGCGGCATGCGCATGGAAGAAGTCGTCCATGCGCTGCAGCGGGGGTAGAGGTGGAACATGGACGTTAAGGTCATTCTTCTGTCAATCGGCGCTTCATTCATGCTTGCGGTCTTATTCGGACCTTTGTTCATTCCACTGCTGAGACGGCTGAAGTTCGGTCAGCAGATTCGAACCGACGGTCCTCAGAGCCATCTGAAGAAAACCGGCACGCCGACGATGGGCGGCATCATCATTCTGCTGGCGGTGCTGCTCGCTTTCTTGAAATTTTCCGATAAGACGAACGAGTTCTGGGTGCTGCTTATCGCGTGCCTCGGCTTCGGCTTAGTCGGGTTTCTCGACGATTACATCAAAATCGCCTTCAAACGCTCGCTTGGCCTGACGGCATCCCAGAAACTGTTCGGGCAGCTGCTGTTCTCGGTCATGATCTGCGTCTTACTGCATCAGATGCATCATAGCACCGTCATCGGCATTCCCGGCACCTCGGCGGAGCTCGATTTCGGCTGGTTTTATTATCCGTTCGTGGTCATCATGCTGTTCGGCACGTCGAACGCCGTCAACTTCACCGACGGCGTGGACGGCTTATTGGGCGGGACAGGCGCTGTCGCGTTCACGGCCTTCACGATTCTGGCGCTGCATGCCAGCGAGCACGAATCGGCGATCTTCTCGGCCACGATGATCGGCGCGCTGCTCGGCTTCCTGGTCTTCAACGCGCATCCGGCCAAAGTGTTCATGGGCGACTCGGGGTCGCTCGGCATCGGCGGCGGCATGGCGGCGGTCGCGATTTTGACCAAGACGGAATTATTGCTCGTCGTTATCGGCGGCGTCTTCGTACTGGAAATGCTATCGGTTATCCTGCAAGTCGGCTCGTTCAAGCTCCGCGGCAAGCGGATCTTCAAGATGAGCCCGATCCACCATCACTTCGAGCTGTCCGGCTGGAGCGAGTGGAAGGTCGTCACCGTCTTCTGGTTCGTCGGCATCGTGTTCGCGGCGGCCGGCGTCTTCCTGGGAAGATAAAATAATAGGTGATAAAGGCGGCTCCCTGCGGTCGGTATGGGTCTACGCTCGCTGTTGTAGTTCAGACTTCTTTGATTATCTAAGTAAGAAGAGGTAGAAGTCTGACTACAAAGGCGAACGCTGACGCTGCTCCGACTCCATACCGACCTCCGGTCGCTCCTTTTCACCAAGCTTAAAACCGTTCCGCCAAGGAATAAGGCGGAGCAGCCGCCGACAAACTAACTTCGGCCATCAAACTGAAAGCGTGTCCCGAAAGGGACGAAAGCGGGCAAACCAACAATGGCAGTTGCCCGAGCGTCTCTGTTGTCCTAACGTTACTCCGAACGCAGTCCAACAGGTAACCCGGGCGCACCAAAATGGAAGTTTGTCCCGCAGGGACAATCGATCCTACGCTGCAGTAGAATAGGAGCACCTCTAAATCGCCAGCGTTACCCCATCCGGGTGTCCAGAGGGTGGAACCCTTGGAATCCCCCTTTCCAAGGGGGACTTAGGGGGATGGCCCTATGATTGTAAATATTATATTTAATCGGGAGTCCGGAGGGCAGCGCCCTCGGCACCCTCTCGAGAGGATCATAAGGAGTGAACCTATGAAACACCCATCCTTATACAAGGATCAGCAGGTTGTCGTATTGGGCTTGGCCAGAAGCGGGGTCAGCGTCGCGAAGCTGTTCCACAAGCTCGGCGCGGTCGTCACCGTCAATGATAAGAAGGACCGTCAATCGAGCCCCGAAGCGGACGAACTGGACGCTTTGGGCGTTTCTGTTATTTGCGGCGGTCATCCGGATGATCTGATCGGGCCGGACACGGCGCTGGTCGTCAAAAACCCGGGTATCCCGTACACGTCGCCGCCGGTCATGCAGGCCTTGGAGCAAGGGATTGAGGTCGTTACGGAAGTCGAGGTCGCCTACTTGCTGTCGCCGGCCCCGATTATCGGCATTACGGGCTCGAACGGCAAGACGACGACGACGTCCTGGATCGGGGAAATGATGGAGGCGGCCGGCTTGAAGCCGATGGTAGCGGGCAATATCGGCACGCCGCTGTGCGAAGCCGCTCAGATCGCAGAAGCGGACAATTGGATCGTGGCGGAGCTCAGCAGCTTCCAGCTGAAGGGCACGACCGATTTCCGGCCGCGAATCGCGCTGCTGCTCAACATCGTGGAGACGCATTTGGATTATCATGGCGGCATGGAGGATTACATCGCGTCCAAGGCCAAGCTGTTCGCCAACCAGACGAAGGACGACATCGCCGTGCTGAATGCCGATGACCCCGTATGCCGGGATCTGATGAATTCGGGCAAGCTGCAAGCGAGCATCATCCCGTTTTCGGTGACCGAAGAGCTGCCTTACGGCCTATGCGTGACCCCGGCTTATCCGGCGGAACTGAGCGCGCCGATCGGAGACGCCGTGCGCAATATCGTTTGGCGCGATAAGGAAGGCGGCGAACGCGTCATTATCGGCGTCGCGGAGCTCGGCATTCCGGGCCGCCACAATGCGGCGAACGCGATGGCCGCGATCGCGGCTTGCCTTGCGGCCGGCGCTTCGGCAGGCTCGTTGACGGAACCGCTCCGGGAGTTCCGCGGATTCGAGCACCGGCTCGAGTACGTTCGCGAACGCGACGGCGTGGCCTATTACAACGATTCCAAAGCGACGAACCCTACGGCTACCATCATCGCGCTGCGCTCGCTGCCGCCGCGAATCGTGCTGGTCGCGGGCGGTCTTGACCGCGGATCGGACTACATGGAGCTGCTGCCGCATTTCCGCGACCAGGTGAAAGCGGTCGTCTCGCTCGGCGAGACGCGCGCCAAGATCGCGGCGGTCGCGGGCAAGGCAGGTTTAACGGCCGTCAAAGTAGTCGAACCTGAGGAGGATGCCGAGAGCACCCTGCGCCTTGCGGTCCAAGAAGCGGCAGGCCTTGCGGAGCCGGGCGATATCGTCCTGCTGTCGCCGGCCTGCGCGAGCTGGGACATGTTTACATCCTACGAGACGCGAGGGCGAATGTTTAAGCAATCGGCGCATAACTTGTAAGTAGGGGGCATGTCCCTACTTCAGCTTGCAAGAGGTGTTCGATATATGGCCAAAGCCAGGTCCGCCCCGGACATGTGGATGATTATTTCGATCCTGCTCATTCTCTCCATCGGTCTCGTCATGGTGTACAGCGCCAGCGCCGTTTTGGCGTTTCATGATTTTGGGGACAAGTTCTATTACGTGAAGCGCCAGCTGCTCTTTGCCGCGCTGGGGATCGGGGCGATGGTCGCCACGATGAACGCGGATTATTGGATTTGGAAGAAGTGGGCGAAATACGGCCTGTTTATTTGCTTCGGCATGCTGTTGATCGTACTGATTCCGGGCATCGGGGTCGTTCGCGGCGGCGCCCGCAGCTGGCTCGGCATCAGCTCCTTCGGCATCCAGCCGTCTGAATTCATGAAGCTGGCCATGGTGATCTTTCTAGCGAAACTGCTTTCCGAGAAGCAGCAGGCCGTCACGCAGTTCACCAAAGGTCTTCTGCCCCCGCTCGGCATTCTCGGGCTGGCATTCGGCCTCATCATGCTGCAGCCGGATCTCGGAACGGGGGCCGTCATGATCGGCGCCTCGCTGCTCATCATTTATACGGCGGGCGCGCGCATCCGCCATCTCGGCTCGCTCGCGCTGGTCGGTGTCGCCGGCCTCGTCGGCCTTATTGCGGCCGCGCCATACCGGCTGCAGCGGATCACGGCCTTTCTCGATCCGTGGGCGGATCCGCTCGGCGCCGGCTATCAATCGATTCAATCGCTGTACGCGATCGGACCGGGCGGTCTCGTCGGCCTCGGCCTCGGCATGAGCCGCCAGAAATTCAATTACTTGCCTGAGCCCCAGACCGATTTCATCTTTTCGATTCTTTCGGAGGAGCTCGGCTTTATCGGCGGAGCGGCGATCATCCTGCTGTTCGGCATTTTATTATGGCGCGGCATGCGCACTGCCATTGCAGCTCCGGACACGTTCGGCAGCCTGCTCGCGGTCGGTATCATCGGCATCGTAGCCGTTCAAGTCTTCATCAATATCGGCGTCGTCATCGGCATGCTTCCCGTAACGGGCATCACGCTGCCGCTTGTCAGCTACGGAGGCTCGTCGTTAACCCTGCTGCTGACCGCGCTCGGCATTTTGCTTAATATATCCCGTTATTCGAGGTGAGCTACCTATGCGTATCGTATTATCGGGCGGCGGAACCGGCGGCCACATCTATCCCGCGCTTGCGATCGGCAAGCAGGCGATGGAGGCGGAGCCGGGTTCGTCCCTGCTTTATATCGGATCTCCGAAAGGGCTGGAGAGCCGAATCGTTCCGGCCCAAGGCATCGCCTTCGAGCCCGTCGAGATTACCGGGTTCAAACGCAAGCTGTCCTACGATAACGTGCGGACCGTCATGCGATTTCTATCCGGCGTCCGCCGCTCAAAGCAGCTGCTGCGCGGCTTCAAGCCCGACGTTGTCGTCGGAACCGGCGGCTACGTATGCGGTCCCGTGCTCTACGCGGCTGCCAAGCTTGGCATTCCCACGCTGATTCACGAGCAGAACGCCGTTGCGGGCTTGACCAATCAATTTCTATCCCGCTACGCGGACAGCGTGGCGGTCAGCTTCGAGGAAGCGCTGTCGCAGTTCAAGCGCTCGCGAAGCACCCTGTATACCGGAAATCCCTGCGCGACGAACGTCGTGCGTGCCGATAAGAAACAAGGCTTTGCCCATCTCGGTATCCCGGTTGGGAGCCGGATCGTCCTGCTGGTCGGCGGGAGCCGGGGAGCCAAGGCGATAAACGATGTCATGGTGGACATGGTACCGCTGCTGGGGCGGCTGCCAGGCGTCCATTTTGTGTTTGTTACCGGCGAAAGCTATTACGAGCATACGATGGAACGGATTCGGGCGCGCGAGCCCCGGCTTCCGGCGACGCTGCAGGTACTGCCGTATCTGCATCGCATGCCGGAAGTGCTGGCGGCCTCGCAGCTCGTCGTCGGACGGTCGGGCGCATCTTCGCTTGCGGAGATTACGGCGCTTGGCATTCCGTCCATCCTGATTCCGTCCCCGAACGTGACGAACAACCACCAAGAGGCGAATGCCCGAAGCTTGGCGGACGCGGGGGCGGCCGAGATGATCCGCGAACGAGAGTTGAACGGTGCGGAGCTGTTCGGAAGAATCAGCCGCATCATGATGAATAAAGATATCCATACGAAGATGGGCGAGGCGGCACTGGCTCTTGGCATGCCCGATTCGGCGGCGCTGATCGTAAGCGAGCTGAAGCGGCTGGCGAGGAAGAAGTAAGCGCACTGCCTGTCAAATAGGCGATTGTCACACTCCTGTGCGGGAAGGCATAGTATACAGCATAATCGTGACCGTCATCCAGAGGGCCGAATGACTGGCTGCAAGCAGTGCTCAGCGCTGCCGGCAAGCCGGGAAAGAGCCGCCTGGGGGGAGCGACGAACGCCTGGAGGTTTCAATCGCTTGCAGCAAAAGGAGGTACGACAGATGAAGCAGTTTATAGCGGATTTACGTGAAATCGACGCAGGCAGCGTCAAATTTAACGAACCGCTGGCAGCGTACACGACATGGAAAATCGGGGGCCCTGCGGATGTGCTTATCATTCCGCGGACGCAAGACCAGCTGGTATCGGTCGTCCGGTTGCTACATGAACATGGGCTGGAGTGGACCAATCTCGGACGCGGTTCCAACTTGCTTGTCAGCGACAAAGGAATCCGGGGCGTCGTCATTCAACCGGGCGATGAATTCGATTATGTGCGATTCGACGGCAAACTCGTTTATGCGGGAGCCGCCTATTCCTTGATTAAGCTGGCGATGATGGCCAGCCGCAAGGGATTATCGGGCTTGGAGTTCGCGGGGGGAATTCCCGGCTCCGTAGGCGGAGCCGTCTACATGAACGCTGGCGCCCATGGGTCTGACGTGTCACGTATATTCAAATCAGCTGACATTGTGCTGGAAACAGGGGAATTGGTTCGCTACGGGGCAGAAGAAATGTCGTTTGCCTATCGTCATTCCTGCCTTCACGAAAGGCCGGGCATCGTGACGGAGGCCGTGTTCGAGCTGGAAGAAGGGGACCGGGTCGAAATCTCGGCCGCCTTGGCCGCGTATAAACAACGTCGGCTCGATACCCAGCCTTTAACGGCGGCATGCGCAGGAAGCGTATTTCGAAATCCGCCCAACGATCATGCCGCGAGGCTGATTCAAGAAGCCGGATTAAAGGGTATGCGACAAGGTGGCGCGGAAGTCTCCACGCAGCACGCCAATTTCATTGTCAACACCGGGCAAGCGACAGCTGAAGATGTCCTCACCCTGATGAAGACCATACAAGAAACCATATCGGATCAATACGGCATTGAGCTGGTAGCGGAGGTATTGGTTGTGGGTGAGCGGTAATTCGGAGGTGATAAATTGGACAAATTGGTGATTGAAGGTGGGAAACCTCTCTCAGGAACCATTGTTATCCAAGGCGCGAAAAATGCCGCTTTGCCGATTTTAGCTGCAAGTATGCTGGTAGAAGGAAAAGTGACGATCGATCACGTGCCCAAGCTGCTGGACATCGACGTCATGCTGAACATTTTGCGCGAACTTGGCTGCCGGGCGGAGCACGAGGACCAGACCGTGCTGCTCGATACGTCAAGCCTGCATTCCTCCCACATTCCTGAAGCGCTGATGCGTCAAATGCGTTCCTCTATCTTTCTGATGGGGCCGCTGTTGGCTAGGTTCGGCGAAGTGACGATTTATCAGCCTGGCGGCTGCGCGATCGGTGAACGCAAATTCGATTTGCATTTGAGCGGCCTGCAAGCTCTGGGCGCTGAAATCGAAGAAGACGGAAGCCGCATCGTTTGCTACGCGAAGAAATTGAGAGGCGCGGAAATTCATTTGGATTTCCCTAGTGTCGGCGCAACGGAGAACATCATGATGGCTGCTGTCCTTGCGGAAGGGCTGACGACGATCAGCAATGCGGCAAGGGAACCGGAGATTCAAGATTTGCAGCATTTCCTTAACCGGATGGGCGCGAAGATCATCGGCGCCGGTACGGATACGATAACGGTGGAAGGCGTAGAAAGGCTGGAGCCTTGCAGGTACCAAGTCATCCCTGACCGGATCGTGACGGGGACGGTCATGGTAGCGGCGGCGGCGACCCGCGGACAGGTCACGCTGCTTAATACTTGCCCTTCGCATCTTACCTCTCTCATCCATGTGCTTCGGCGCACAGGTGTTCAAATAGCGGTTGACGATGATATAATCAAGGTGGGAACCGCTTCGCGTCCCAAAGCGATCGACCGGATCGTCACCTCGCCTTACCCGGCATTTCCGACCGATCTGCAATCGCAAATCATGGTTTTGCTAGCTTTGGCCGACGGCGTGAGCATCATGAAGGAAACGATCTTCGAAAGCCGATTCAAGCATGTCGACGAGCTCGCCCGCATGGGGGCCGATATTCGCGTGGATCTCAGCTCCGCCATCGTGCGCGGCGTTTCCAGACTCTACGGCGCTACGGTGGAAGCGACGGATTTGCGCGCAGGAGCGGCACTCGTAATCGCAGGCCTTGCCGCGCAAGGCAAGACGGTCGTAGAGCAGGTTCATCATATCGACCGCGGTTACGACCGGATCGAGACGATGCTAGGTCGGCTGGGCGCCAGAATTTCCCGCTTCTCACCCATTCCCAACAATACGGTCGTGCCTTAAGACAGCATGCGGAACAAGATAGAGATCGCGTGAGCGGCTCCAGCCCATATGGCGGCGGGAAGCCGTTTGCGTTTATACGAATAGGGGACTAGCCATGCATGAGAAGATGCCCGTTCTGCGGGAACCAGTCAAACGGCGCAGGGTCGGCAAGAAACTGCTGGCGGTGCTCGTTCTGCTTTTCATCGTCCTGTTGGGCGTGCTGTTCTTCAACTCATCCATCAGCAAGGTGTCGACCGTGACGGTCGAAGGCCAGAAGTACTTGCAAGCCGTCGATCTCCGCAAAACGGCCGGCATCGTCGCAGGGGACTCTTTCTTCGCTACGTCGTCCGCCGATATCGAAGGAAGAATCCGTACTTTGAAGCCGGTCAAGAGCGTGACCGTCACCAAATCGTTCCCGGGCAGCATAACGATACACGTACAGGAATACGAGACCGTCGCTTACTCCTTGTCGAATAAAGGAGAACTATCCGCCGTTTTGGCGAACGGAATCGCGGTTCCGGCAGGAACCGACGCGCTTGTCGACAAGCCGGTATTATCGGGCTGGAAGGCAAACGACCCCGTGCTTGCAGAGCTTTGCAAGGCGCTTGCGTCCATTCCCGACGAAGCGTTGTCTGATTTTTCCGAGATCAGCCCGGATCCGTCGCAGTCGTATCCCGACCGTATCCAAATTTACACCAGAACGCGGTTCGAGGTCATAACGGCGGTCTCCTTGCTGCCCGAGAAGATCGCGACGATGAATGCCGTCATCGAAATTCAGCCGCCCGGCATGATAACGCTGCTGCTTGCGGACAAATATGCGCCATTCGTTCCCGAAGAGGCGGAAAATAGCGCCGTTACGCAAAAAGAGACTACTCAATAGCATCAAAGAATGATAGAATTTTATTTATGTAGATTTATTTGACCCCTTTGCATTTTTTTCGAATGTGACGATTCCGGACAAGCGTCAGGCGCTTCCGGCAGAATGAATAAAATATTGAAAAAATTGTTGAAAAAAGAGGGAAAATGAGTACTGCGTTGAATAAGAAGAAATGCATACACAGACACGGCAAGAAATCGTACCTTATTAATGTTGAAACGGAGGTGCCAGAGGTTGAGCAGCAATGACATCATCGTCAGTTTGGACATCGGTACATCCAAGGTTCGTGCTATTATTGGCGAAGTGAATAACGGCGTCATTAATATTATTGGAGTTGGATCTGCCGACTCGGAAGGTATACGCAAAGGAGCTATCGTTGATATCGACCAAACCGTCGCTTCGATACGCAGCGCCATTGACCATGCCGAGCGGATGGTCGATATACAAATAAGCGATGTTTACGTAGGCATTCAGGGCAATCATATCGGTTTGCAGACGAATCACGGCGTTGTCGCGATTTCCAACGAAGACCGTGAGATCGGCGAAGAAGATATTGATCGTGTCCAGCATGCGGCGAAAGTCGTCGCACTGCCTCCTGAACGCGAAATCATTAATCTGGTGCCGAAGCAATATTTGGTAGACGGCCTTGAAGGCATATCCGATCCGCGCGGCATGATCGGCGTACGCTTGGAAGTGGAAGCGACTGTCGTAACCGGAGCAAAAACAGCGATACATAACTTAGTCCGGTGCGTGGAGAAAGCGAACTTGCGGATTTCGGGCATTATCCTTATGTCTCTGGCATCCGGCCAAATGTCGCTGACCAAAGATGAGAAAATGATGGGCACCGTGCTTGCCGATATTGGCGCTGGCTCCAGCACGATTGCTATTTTCGAGCAAGGAAGTATCGTCGCTACCGCAACGCTGCCCGTCGGCGGCGAATACGTGACTAGCGATATCTCTTACGGACTTCGGACGCAGACGGAGCAAGCCGAGAAGATCAAGCAGAAATTCGGCTGCGCCCTCGTGGACGACGCGGCGGAAGACCAGAAGTTCAAGGTCATGCGCATGGGCAGCAACGTGGAGAAGGAATTCACCCAGGTTGATCTTGCCAATATCATTGAGCCGCGGATGCAGGAAATCTTCCACTTGATCCGTCAGGAAGTAAGACGTTTGGGCTACGGCGACAAAATCAACGGGTATGTGCTTACGGGCGGTACCGTTACGATGGCGGGTACGCTTCCGCTTGCTCAGCATGAATTGGAAGCGAGCGTGCGCATTGCGGTGCCGGATTATATCGGCGTCCGCGATCCGGCTTTCACGAGCGGCGTCGGCATGATACAATATGTTTCCAAATATATGCGGGGCCGTAATGTATCTATACCGAAGAAGAGCGCAAGCAAGAAAGCTAGCCCAACTAATTCTCCCTCGAAGCCCGGCCTTTTCGAGCGTTTGAAAAATATGTTTAGTGAATTTATCTGATCGGGGGACCACAGCATGTTGGAATTTGATTTCGAAATGGAGCAGATGGCACAAATCAAAGTCATCGGCGTTGGCGGCGGCGGCAGCAATGCCGTTAACCGGATGATTGAGAACGGCGTTCGCGGCGTCGAGTTTATTACGGTGAACACGGACGCGCAGGCGCTGCATATGGCCAAGTCGGAGCAGAAGCTGCAAATCGGCGATAAGCTGACGCGAGGGCTCGGTGCAGGCGCCAATCCGGAAGTCGGCAAGAAAGCGGCGGAAGAATCCCGCGAAACCGTCATGAACACGCTCAAAGGCGCGGATATGGTATTCGTGACGGCGGGCATGGGCGGTGGAACCGGTACCGGCGCCGCGCCGGTCATTGCGGAGATCGCGCGCGAATGCGGCGCGCTGACCGTCGGCGTCGTAACGCGTCCGTTTACGTTCGAAGGGCGTAAACGCTCCGGACAAGCCGAGCTCGGCATCGAAGCATTGAAAGAAAAGGTAGATACGCTGATCGTCATTCCGAACGACCGGTTGCTCGAAATCGTCGACAAGAAAACGCCGATGCTCGAAGCGTTCCGCGAAGCGGATAACGTTTTGAAGCAAGCGGTTCAAGGTATCTCCGAACTGATCGCCGTACCGGGACTCATCAACCTCGATTTCGCGGACGTAAAGACGATCATGACGGAACGCGGTTCCGCACTGATGGGCATCGGCATCGCGACCGGGGAGAACCGCGCTGCGGAAGCGGCGCGCAAAGCGATTCAAAGTCCCTTGCTGGAAACGTCGATCGATGGTGCTCGCGGCATCATTATGAGCATTACAGGCGGTTCTAACCTGTCGCTGTACGAAGTGAATGAAGCGGCCGAGATCGTCATCTCCGCTTCCGATCCGGACGTCAACATGATTTTCGGCGCAAACTTCGACGATAACTTGAAAGAAGAAATCAAAGTCACGGTGATCGCGACAGGCTTCGAGCATCGCGATTCGTCGCAGGCTCGTCGTCCTGCAGCAGGCCACCAGCACAACGAAGCGCCGGCGGCAAGCGAACCGCAGCGTCAGCAGCCATCTGCCGGCAACGGCCCTAAGCCGTTCGGAACGCCGGTCTCCAGCGACCAACTGGACATTCCTGCCTTTCTCCGCAATCGTCGAAACAACGATCGGTAACATCGAACGATCGATCGTGAATAAGAGGACTTTAGCCGCTTTCCGTTTCTACGGAGAGTGGTTTTTTGCTATAAAACAGCTCTCTCGGCTTGCTTGTCCGATGCTTCGGAACCTGATGGGTCGACAAAAAAAGATCGCTCCTGACGGCATGATTAGACAGACATTGTAATAGGATTTAACTATACTAGACACAAGCCGCAAATCCTCGCGAAATTCTCGCGGGAGCATTTAAGAGGAAGCGGGGTATGGGAACGCAGCAGGAAGGTGAAGGCGCTGAATGCGGTTTATATCGACGTTCTGTTTCTGGTAAACCTGTTGCTCGATGGATCTAATTTGCTGCTGACCGGTTGGGTAAGGAGCATTCGCGCCAAATGGTGGCGGGTGCTGCTAGCGGCAGGGGTAGGTTCCCTGTACGCAGTCTTGCTTGTTTTTCCGTCGTTGTCGTTTCTGTTCTCGATTTCCGTAAAATTGTTATTGTCCATTGCGATGTTATTGATCGCGTTCGGCTTTGGAAGCGTCCAACATTTTCTTCGTTTGATCGGCGCGTTTTACGGTGTGAATTTCGCCGCTGCCGGCGCGGTGCTAGGCGTCCATTATTTGTTCATGAACAGTTCGAACCAGCTGTGGCGGACCGTCGTCTACGTGAATGGCAAACCAAGCTTTATGCTGAGCACGACGATGATCTTCCTCGTGTGCGTCGTCGCTCTCGGCTATTATATGTACCGTTCGGTTATGACCCAGCGTCGGGAGCGGGATTTAGTCACGACCCATCTCGCGGAGGTGAAGGTGCGAATCGATGATCGGGAGTACGGCTGCATCGGCCTGATCGACACCGGGAACCAGCTGTACGAACCTCTCACGCGAACGCCGGTCATGGTGATGGAGGCTTCCATATGGCAGGATGTGCTGCCGGAATCCTGGATACGTCTTATCCGGGAGGCGAAGGTGGATCAGCTTCTAGCCGGCTTGACGGACGAGGATGAAGCGTCCTTCGTATGGCGCGATCGGCTAAGGCTTGTGCCTTACCGGGGCGTGAACCGCGGCGCGCAGTTCATGCTGGCCATCAAACCGGATCTCGTTATCGTGAACCGGGAAGGAGAGGTATTCCAGGCCAAGAAAGTTCTGATCGGGCTAGATGCTGGGAAGCTTGTCGCGGACGGGACGTACCGGGCGATTATCCACCCTTCGCTTCTTCAAGATCGAAGCGTCAAGATCGAAACCATTCACAGTTCATCAGGAAGGGATGGAGCGGCATGCTCGTCAAATGGAAATTAATCCTGCAGTTATATTATTATCGTGTTTTGTTTTTATTCGGCCTAAAGAGCGAGGAAATTTATTATATTGGCGGAAGCGAAGCGCTGCCTCCCCCGCTGACGCGCGAAGAAGAAGAATATTTGCTCGAGAAGCTGCCTTCGGGCGACTCGGCGATCCGGGCCATGCTTATCGAGCGCAATCTTCGCCTGGTGGTATACATCGCGCGCAAGTTCGAGAACACGGGCATTCATATCGAGGATCTGGTGTCCATTGGCGCGATCGGCCTTATCAAAGCGGTGAATACGTTTGATCCGGAGAAAAAAATCAAATTAGCAACGTATGCTTCGCGATGCATCGAGAACGAAATCCTCATGTATCTCCGCCGTAACAGCAAGACGCGCACGGAGGTCTCCTTCGATGAACCGCTCAATATCGACTGGGACGGCAATGAGCTGCTGCTCTCGGATGTGCTCGGCACCGAGAACGATACGATCTACCGCAATATCGAGGAACAGGTCGACCGCAAGCTGCTGCATAAGGCGCTGGATAAGTTGACGGAACGAGAGCGCATCATCATGGAGCTGCGTTTCGGCTTGGCCGACGGGGAAGAGAAGACGCAGAAGGATGTTGCCGACCTCCTCGGCATCTCGCAATCGTACATCTCGCGATTGGAGAAACGCATCATTAAGCGGCTGCGCAAGGAGTTCAATAAGATGGTTTGACTAGAGCACGGCCTATCAGAAGCCCGCGCCTTCTTCACGGAGGACTGCGGGCTTTTCCGCGTTATTTAGAAGATTCATCCAGTGACAGAGCAGCTTGAAATTGTTTATAATGCAGGTTGTCGCTCTGGAGCGGACTCCTGATGAGAGCTTCCGCGACAGGGCATTCTACCACGAATGGCATACGATGGATGGCAGGGGGTAATTCAACTGATCGAGCTTTCGGACATAAGCAAATCCTACCGGACCGGTTCCGTATCCGTGGAAGCGATCAAACATATCGATTTAACGATTGCGAAGGGTGAAATCTTCGGCATTATCGGTCACTCCGGCGCGGGCAAGAGCACGCTGCTGCGCACGGTCAACCTGCTAGAGAGACCCACTTCGGGCAGCGTGAAGGTTGGAGGCGTAGAGCTGACGAAGCTCTCTTCGTCCCAATTGCAGAAGGAACGCCGCAGAATCGGCATGATTTTTCAGCATTTCAACTTGCTCGCCATGGCCACCGTGCGCGATAATATCGCGTTCCCGCTTCGGCTGGCCAAGCTGTCCAGAGCCGCGATTCAGACAAGGGTGAACGAGCTGCTGCAGCTGGTCGGTCTGGAGGCGCATGCGGATAAGTATCCCGCGCAATTGTCTGGCGGCCAGAAGCAGCGCGTCGGCATTGCCAGGGCGCTCGCCAGCAATCCGGACGTGCTGTTATGCGACGAAGCAACCTCGGCGCTCGATCCGCAAACGACGAACGCGATCTTGGACCTGCTGCTCGATATTAACAAGAAGCTGGGCATCACTATTCTACTGATTACGCATGAGATGCATGTTATCCGTTCGATCTGCGACAGGGTGGCGGTCATCGACGGCGGCGAGGTCGTGGAGATGGGCGATGTTCTGGATGTCTTCCTGCAGCCACAGCATCCAACGACGAAGGATTTCGTCAGTCAGGTCGCGGATTCGTTCGATCCTCGGGAGCTGATTGCATCGAGCAAGGGACGATTGATGAAAATCAATTACGTCGGCGAAATCACGTATGAGCCGCTGCTTTTCAACGCGGTCAGGTCGACTTCCGTGCAATTTGCGATTCTGCAAGGGACGGTGTCCCGCATGAAGAATACGCCATACGGACAACTGGTCATCGAATTTATAGGCGAGGATCAAGAGATACGCCAGGTGATCGCGAACTTACGCGATAAAGGCTTGGAAGCAGGTGAACTGGCATGACGATGAGACTCACGTTCGAGAACGTCCGCTGGTCGGAAGTATGGCAAGCATCCAAGGACACGCTCGCGATGCTTGGCGCTTCGCTCGTGTTCACGATCGTCCTCGGCTTGCTGCTCGGCGTCGTGTTGTTTCTGACGTCGCGGCATCAGCTGATTGCGCAGCCGATCGTGTATTTCCTGCTGTCCGTCGTCGTGAACGTGCTTCGTTCCGTGCCGTTCGTCATTCTCATGATCATGATCATGCCGGTGACGAAAGCCATTACGGGCACGACCCTTGGCGTCCAGGGCACGATTCCGCCGCTTGTCGTGGCTGCGGCCCCATTCTTCGCTCGGCTCGTCGAGACCTCGCTGCGCGAGGTAGATCGGGGCGTCATCGAAGCGGCGCAGGCGATGGGCGCATCCCGCTGGGACATCGTACGGCGCGTCCTGCTGCTCGAGGCCAAGCCGGGCTTGCTTGCGGGCATTACGATTACAGCCGTAACGCTGGTATCCTATACGGCGATGGCAGGCGTAATCGGGGGCGGCGGCTTGGGCGATTTGGCCTTGCGATACGGATATCAACGGTTTCAGACGGACGTCATGATCGTAACCGTTATTCTGCTTATTATATTGGTTCAACTCCTGCAGATGGCCGGCGACTATTTGGTTCGTCGATTCAGCCGGAAGTAAGGTGGACATCATAGAGAGAAACGACAGATGGAGGCACAACAACATGAGAAAAGGTACTCTAGCTCTAGTAGTATTCGTATTGATCGCGGTATTAACGGCTTGCGGAGCCAAGAAAGACAATGAAAATAACACGGCAGGCAATGATGCAGCAGGCGCCGGCAGCAACGCGGGCACCCAAGAAATTACGCTGAAGGTCGGCGCTTCGCCCGTTCCCCATGCGGAGATCTTGAACTTCATCAAGCCAGCCCTGAAGGAAAAAGGCATCAACCTGGAAGTCGTGGAATTCAACGATTACGTGCAGCCGAACACGCAGCTGCACGAGAAGCAGCTGGACGCGAATTTTTTCCAGCATACGCCATACTTGGATCAGTTCAACAAAGACAAAGGCTATGACCTGGTCAGCGTTGCCGGCGTTCATATCGAACCGTTCGGCGCCTATTCGAAGAAAGTAAAAAGCACGGATGAGCTCAAGGAAGGCGCTAAAGTCGTCATTCCGAACGATCCGTCGAACGGCGGACGCGCTCTCGCGCTGATGGCTGCTAACGGATTGATCAAGCTGAAGGACGGCGTCGGCGTAGCGGGTACGGTACACGACATTACCGAGAATCCGAAGAAACTCAAAATTACCGAGGTTGAAGCGGCGACGCTGCCTCGCGTGCTGGACGAAGTCGATCTGGCGCTCATCAATACCAACTATGCGCTCGAAGCAGGCCTTGTGCCGACGAAGGACGCGCTCTTTATCGAAGGCAGCGACTCCCCTTACGTCAACATCCTCGTAGCCCGTCCGGACAACAAAGATTCCGCAGGGATCCAGGCATTGGCGGCAGCGCTGCAAACGCCGGAAGTGAAGAAATTCATCGAAGATAAATACAAGGGCGCGATCGTGCCTGCCTTTAAATAAAGCATCACAAATAATGGCCCATACAGCCAGTACGAGCGATATAGGCTATATCGCCCATGTAGACAATGCGGGAATACACGCAAACAAGAACATACAGGCAACAAGAAGCCGTCTTCCTTCGGGAAGGCGGCTTCTTCATGGTTAGATGTCAACGGGCTTTAAGGAGCGCGCGACATTTTCGGAAATCATGTTGACACACGAGTGTATTATGGGTATAGTACACATATAGTGTATGAACCAAGTAGTACACACACCAAAATAAGGAAGAATAAGCGTCAGGGGTGAGGAACCATTGGAAGTCAAATTCAATAACCGCGATCCCGTCTATCTGCAGGTGGTTCGGCATTTCAAGGAAGAAATCGCGACCGGCAAGATAGCGAAGGGGCAGGTAATCCCATCGCGAAGAGAGCTCGCGGGCACGCTGCAAATCAACCCCAATACGGCCCAAAAGGCGTATAAGGAAATGGAGGAACAAGGTTTGATCGTTACTGAGGGCAATTCTCCGAGCCGGATTACGACGGACGAGCAGGTGCTGCAGTCCATTCGTGGCGAGCTGATCGCCGACGCCGTCGATGCATTCGTAGCCAGCATTCATAACATTCATGTCCCGGTGGATGAATTGCTTGCCATCGTGAAGCATCGGATCGAGGATAGTTACGCCAAACAAACCAAGGAGGGATCGAGCCATGATTGAAGTCAAGAGCATTCGCAAGAAATACGGCCGCAAAGCGGTATTGAAGGACGTATCCTTCACGGCGGAGAAAGGGCAGATTACCTGTCTGATCGGCATTAACGGCGTCGGCAAATCGACGGTGCTCAAAGCCATCATGGGCCTCACGCCCGTAACGGACGGTACGATCTTGATCGATGGAAAGCCGCTCTCGAGCCGCGTCTACGAGCATATCACCTTCATCCCCGACGCGATCTCGATGCCGCCCGGGATGACCGTTGACGGCTGCATACAGTTCATGAAGGATTACTACGTCAGCTGGAATCCGAAGCGGGCGGCCGAGCTCGCCGGTTTCTTCAAGCTCAGCGGTTCGGACAGGGTCGGCGAGCTGTCCAAGGGCAACGCCGCGAAGCTTAATTTGCTGCTCGGCCTCGCGCTCGACGTCGACTACGTGCTGATGGATGAACCGTTCTCCGGCATCGACATGTTCAGCCGCGAGCAGATCGCCTCCGTGTTCACGAGCCATCTGATCGAGGATCGCGGCGTTATTATCACGACGCATGAAATCAACGATATCGAGCATCTGATCGACAAGGTCATCCTGCTCGAGAACGGGCTCGTCCGCAGGGAATTCGATACGGAGACCGTGCGCCAGGAAGAAGGAAAGTCCGTCATGGACGTGATGAGAGAGGTGTATAACGGATGAACCGTTATTTGAAGCTTGTTCATTGGGAAATCATGCGTTTTTGGAAATTGCTAGCCGCGCTGGCGATCGTCACGATTGTACTGCAATGCGTCGGCATCATTTATGAGACTCAGCGATATACGAGCCAAGTGGAAGATCAAGTCCAAATGAACAACAGCACGATTACGGCCTTCGTGCAGCAAAACGGAAAACTGTCGTTCTCCGAGGCGCTCGAGCGCGCAGGCTTGTCGTTCTTCGCATCGATCGCGCTTTGCATCGGCGGGCTGGCACTCTACGTGTTCTTCATTTGGTACAAGGAATGGTTCGGCAAGAATATGTTCATTTACCGGCTGTTGATGATTCCGACCGCGAGAAGAAACATCTACTTTGCGAAGCTGACGGCGATTCTGTTGTTCGTGCTTAGCCTCGTCGCGCTTCAACTCGTGCTGCTGCCGCTTGAAAACGGTTTGTACCTGCTTGTTGGCGGAGACGTCCTCTTCAAATCGAGCAGCATCGTCGATCTGATCGCCGGCAATCGGATTCTGATGTTTCTGATCCCGCCGACGTTCGCCGACTTCGTCATTTACTACGGCTTCGGCGCCATCGTCGTCTTGATTGCATTCACGGCGGTGCTCCTGGAGCGCAGCTACAAGCTGAGAGGCGTGCTGGCGGCCATTCTGTACCTGCCGGCGGTCGCGGTGTTCATGATGATTCCGTTCCTTATTCCGGGCAACGTGACGGAGACCTACTTGTACCCGGCGGAATCGTTCGGCATCGAGATCGCGCTCGGGGTTATCGTCACGGCATTTACGGTTTGGCTCGGCCTGCATTTGATTACGAAGAAGGTTACGGTATAGGAGGGCGCATGCAGATGAAAAAGTATTGGTTGTCCATCGGACTTTCGGTCTTTATTGCCGCGAGCATAGGGACGTATTATATCGGAGCCGCGACAAGGGAACTGCCGGAGTATCGGATGCAGACGGTCGAGGGGGACGGCAAAGAAGCGTCGCACCTGTTCCTCGAGGGCTCGGTCAGCAGGGACAAAATGATCGACCAAATCAAAATCGGCGACGGCGGCACGGCATACGAGAGCCGCATGTCGACGATCGGGAAAATGTTCGATTCGGAATATGCCGATCGCAATCCGGAATTGGCCGGCTTGATAAAGGATCATAAAGGATTCATGCGAGGCAAAAAGTCCTATAACGGGTTCTATAAAGACGAACGCCAGCTCGTATACGCGGTAACGAAGTCGGACGGCAAAACGTCGGATGACGGGCTTCATCGTTATTCGCTCGCGGTGTCCGCGCTCGATCTGAAATCGGGCAAGGAGAAGCAGTTCAAAGCCGCCATGCTTGGCAAGCAGCGCTACGCTTCGATGTACGTCATCGATGTCCAGTCCGGAGAGGACGGAATCAAGGTATTGGTGCAGCTGGACAAAAAGCCGGAAGTTTACAAGAACGGTAATTATCGCTTTGAGTCGGAGCTGCACGTCCTGACGGTGAACATGGACAAAGAGGGAATTTCGGACGATCAAACGATCGGGGCCGACAGCGGCGCGGACAGCGGCAAAATGGAGCGGTATTCGGTGCCGTACGGAGGAGGGATAGAACTAGCTTCCCCATCGTCCTATGCGCTCGTCTATAAGACCGTCGTAAAGATCGCCAAAGATCAGGACGGCAACGAAATGGAGCAGCAGGTCGGCTCGGAGATCTTCGCTTACGATTACGCGAACGGGAAGTTGACGCCGATTCTGGCTGGCTCCGGCAGCGACAGCGGCGTTTACAGAAGCTTAGCGGGCAACGCGATGATCACGATGGCCATGAAGGGGAACGCCCTGAGCATCGGCAAGCTTGAACTGGCGAAGAACAAGGAAAGCTTGCAGTTCGAAATTCCGATGTCGTTGAAGAATATAACGATCGACAATACGCAATTCTTCATCTATCAGAGCAAGCTCTACATGTACGTCCACGCCGGCGCGGATCACGAGATTCTCGTTGTCAGCCTGACGGACGGCAAGGTTCTCTATCAAGGCAAAGCGACGGTTGACGGAACGGCGGACGAGCAAAAGGAACGGCTAACCGGCCTCAATGTTTATGGTTTCTATTTCGCATCGTAATCCTGTTATCCGCAAGCCTTCGGCATCTCCGAAGGCTTGTTTTTTGTTCCGTTTTATGCTTAGCCGTACAGGGAGCTTCTTCTTGTTCGTGGGGAATAAATTGGGGGTCCGGGGAGATACTGAACATTAATGTTTCTCCTTGGGAGGTAATCACGTTGACCCGAAATAAAGTCGAGATCTGTGGAGTGGATACCGCTAAACTGCCTGTCCTTACGAATGCCGAGATGCGCGAGCTCTTCACGGCATTGCAAACGCAAAACGAATGGGCAGCAAGAGAGAAATTAGTCAATGGCAACTTGAGGCTTGTGCTTAGCGTGATTCAACGGTTCAACAACCGCGGGGAATTCGTCGACGATCTCTTCCAAGTCGGCTGCATCGGCCTCATGAAAGCAATCGACAATTTCGATCTCAGTCAGAATGTAAAGTTTTCAACCTATGCGGTTCCGATGATTATCGGCGAGATTCGCCGCTACCTCCGGGATAACAACCCGATCCGCGTCTCGCGCAGTCTGCGGGATATCGCCTACAAGGCGCTCCAGGTAAGGGACAGCCTCACGAACAAAAATTCGCGAGAGCCGACGATTTTCGAAATTTCCGAAGCGCTGAACGTTCCGAAGGAGGATGTCGTCTTCGCGCTTGATGCCATTCAAGACCCGGTATCCTTGTTCGAGCCCATCTATCATGACGGCGGCGACCCCATCTACGTGATGGATCAGATTAGCGACGATAAGAATAAGGACGTCTCATGGATCGAGGAAATCGCTCTCCGCGAAGCGATGCATAAGTTGAACGAGCGCGAGAAAATGATCCTCTCCATGCGTTTCTTCGAAGGCAAGACGCAAATGGAAGTCGCCGACGAGATCGGCATTTCGCAGGCGCAGGTATCCCGGCTGGAGAAGTCGGCCATTCAGCAAATGCAGAAGCATGTCAAGACTTGAACGGCTGCCCTTACGCAGCACGGACTACTGCAATTCGAACCCCTGCAATTTCGAACTTTTACGACTTCGAACTTCTGCAGCACCGAACTGCCGCAACTCCGAACGATCGCAATCAACCCTAACGGCGCCCAGCGCCGTTTTTTTTCATTTCATGCTCGACGACGAGGCTGGCCGAAGCGATAATTCGTGCCAAGCAGGACATTTTGCCCATGAGCCACATATACTGTTCATATAGGTCTGTTTGGAATCAGTCCTCCCGGAAGCGTGGTGAACGGTAAGATGAAAATATCCGATTTTCAAACGAAGGACGTCATTAATATCGTAGACGGCCGCAAGCTGGGGCAGGTGAGCGACCTCGAGCTCGATTTGCGGCAGGGACGGATCGACTCCATCGTCGTGCCAAGCTATTCCCGCTTCTTCGGCATGTTCGGCAGCGGCACGGATGTCGTTATTCCTTGGCGCAATATCGTAAAGATCGGCACGGACGTGGTGCTTGTCCGCATCGATGACGCGAAGGTGTACCGGGTGGAAGAAGACGACGTCGGCGCTCGTTGAGTCAATTTCGAAGGGATGGCCCTGCTTCGGTCGGATGCTGGCGAGCTCGCATGAAGCCGGGCCTCATGGTACACTAGTTGGCAGAGGTGAAGCCGAATATGGAATCATTTGTACAGGAACGCGCAGCGAAGAAGCCTTCGCTTTTTTTATTGTCCCCATGGGCGGAGCGTTACCGCGGATTGACGGCTGGATTCACCGGCAGGCACGGCGGCGTAAGCTCGTCTCCGTGGACGTCGCTTAATTGCGGCTTGCATGTGGGAGACGCGGACGAGGATGTGACCCACAACCGCCGAATGATTGCCGAAGCGCTGGGCTGGCCGTTCGAAGCCTGGACATGCGCGGAGCAAGTGCACGGGGATCGAGTGCTTGCCGTTACGCTGGATGACCGCGGCAAAGGAAGAGAAAGCCGGCGGACCGTCGTCGGCGACGCGGACGCGATGATGACGAACGAACGGAACGTGCTTCTGACGTCGTTCTACGCGGACTGCGTGCCGCTGTATTTCTACGATCCGAAGAATGGTGTCATCGCGCTCGCGCACGCGGGGTGGAAAGGAACGGTGCTCGAAATCGCCCGCAAAACGACGGAGGCAATGGCAGCCGGCTACGGCTCCGAACCGGCGGACATTCAAGCGGCCATCGGTCCTTCGATCGGATTATGCTGCTACGAAGTGAATGAAGTGGTCCTGGATCGGGTAATACCCCTTATCGGGCAAATGAATCTTCGGCAGGAGGAGATCGTCGTCCCGACTGTGGAAAGGAAAGCCAGGATAAACTTGAAAGAATTGAACCGACAGATTATGATAAAAGCAGGAATTTTGCCGAGTCATATCGAATGTTCAGAGTGGTGTACCGGCTGCGCTACGGATTTGTTTTTCTCCCATCGGATGGAGGGCGGAGCGACAGGCAGGATGGTCAGCTGGATCGGCATGAGTGAAGGAGAATTGAAAGCGTGACTTTGGTGCAGCGCATGGAGGCAGTTGAACGACGTCTTGCGGAGGCATGCGCAAGAAGCGGGCGGGTCCGATCGGACATCGAGCTCATCGCCGTGACGAAATACGTCGGCGCGGATCAGACGAAGTCCGTTCTGGCGCACGGCTTGACGAATTTAGGCGAGAACCGCTGGCAGGATGCGGGCGGCAAGTGGGACGCGATTACCGGGAGCCAATGGGACGCAAGCCGCGAGCATGCCCCGGCAGGACAAGCCGTCTGGCATTTTATCGGATCGCTTCAGACGAACAAGGTGAAGGACGTCATAGGCAAATTTACATATATTCATTCGCTTGACCGGTTATCGCTTGCGCAGGCGATCGAACGCAGAGCCGAGCAGCTCGGTCTTGTCGTTCCTTGCTTCCTGCAGGTGAACGTATCCGGAGAAGAGAGCAAGCACGGACTTTCGCCGGAAGGACTTTTTCCGTTCGCGAAGGAGCTCTCGGCTTTCCGCCACATTAAGCCCGTCGGCTTGATGACGATGGCGCCGATCGATGCCGAAGGCGAGCAGTCGCGCCCCGTATTCCGCGGCTTGAGAGAATTGCGCGACGAGCTTAACGGCAAGGCAGTGCTGGCAGAGCCCGTTACGGAACTGTCGATGGGCATGTCGGGGGATTTCGAAATCGCCGTCGAGGAAGGAGCCACATGGCTCAGGCTTGGAACCGTCCTGGTAGGCAAGAGCTAGATCTTGCGTGAATGGCCATGATCGGCAGCAAGTCAACTTATACGAAAGAAGGCGAAAGTCATGATCAACAAGTTCATGAGTTTTCTCGGGCTTCAGGAAGAAGAGGAAATCGTAGAGCGCGAGCGCATCGATTCTGCGCAGGACGATCAAGAAGTTGAAACTTCTCAGTTCGAAGCACGTAAACCTTCTTCGAAGGGGAATAATATCGTCAGCATTCATTCGCAGAAGAATGTTCGCGTCATCCTGAACGAGCCGCGTTCCTATGAAGAGGCGCAGGATATCGCGGATCATCTGCGATCGCGCCGCTCGGTCGTCGTCAATTTGCAGCGCGTACGCTCGGACCAGGCCGTAAGGATCGTCGATTTTCTGAGCGGTACGATATATGCGTTGAACGGGGGCATTTCGAAGCTGGGTCCCAATATTTTTCTTTGCACGCCGGATACGGTCGAAATTCAAGGTGCGATTACGGAAATGCTGACAGAAGAGCAAGACTACAAAAAAATGAGGTGACCTTGAGTTGGATGTAGCATCGTTAATAATGAATTTATCCCAGATCTACCAGTATATGATTATCGCATACGTGCTGCTTTCTTGGCTGCCCGGTCTGCGTGACAGCTTTATCGGAGAACTTCTTTCGAAGCTTGTCGAGCCGTATTTGGCCCCGTTTCGCCGGTTCATACCTTCCATCGGCGGCGTCATCGACATTTCTCCGATCGTAGCGCTGTTTGCCCTGAGATTCGTGGCTTACGGACTGATCGCTGTCTTAGATATGTTTCTATGAAGAATGAACTTTATGTGCATTTTCATCCTGACGAGCGGCCTTTCGTGGATCGCGCGTCGGAATGGGTCGACCGAGCCGCTTTTGCGCACGAATTGAAGCTGACCGATTTTCTTGATCCGAGACAGATCGAGATCGTCCTATCGCTCGCGAATCGCAATCCGGACGTCCAAGTGCGGCTGTCCGGCGGTTATGAGGGAGCGGAGCGGATGAGAGCCATGCTTGCTCCGGATTACCGGGTGCTCGATGACGAGCCGGCGAACATCGCGTTGATCGAAGTGACCGGCGGCACGCAGGGGCATCTGCAGCTGGATCACGGCGATTACCTGGGCGCATTGCTGGGCCTCGGCATCAAGCGGGATCGAATCGGCGACCTGCATATCCATGAGGATCGCTGCCATTGCCTCGTCGCAGAGGAGATAGCCGATTATATCAACATCCACTTGCGCCAAGTCCACCGCGTTCATGTCCTGACGGACATTCTTCCTCTGGAGCAGCTGCGTATTGCTGCATCGGCCATGGAAGAGATGAATTTGTCGGTGGCTTCTTTGCGTTTGGACGGGATTGCAAGCGACGTGCATCGCATCAGCCGTTCCAAAATCGTGGACCCGATCCGTGCCGGCAGATGCCGCGTGAACTGGAAGGTCGAAGAGGATCCCTCCGCGCCGCTGAAGGAAGGCGACGTCGTCTCCATGCAGGGGCTTGGCCGCTTCAAGGTGCTGGGGGTCGAAGGCATCACGAAAAAAGGAAGAATGCGGGTCAGAATCGGTAAAATTATCTAGTACTTTGCAGGAATATGACTCCATCTGTCGAATCAAGAATGTATAATCGGGTAATCAACCCTTGAGACTCGTAAACATTCAGGAGGTGCGCCAATGCCGCTTACGCCATTGGACATACATAACAAGGAATTTGGCAGACGTCTTCGCGGGTACGATGAGGATGAAGTCAATGAATTTCTCGACCAGGTTATCAAAGATTACGAAGCGCTGATTCGCGAGAACAAAGAGATCCAGAATCAGGCGCTGGCCTTGCAAGAGAGATTAAACCACTTCTCGAATATCGAAGAGACGCTCAGCAAGACGATTATCGTGGCGCAGGAAGCGGCGGACGAGGTTCGAAGCAATGCGAAGAAGGAAGCGCAGCTGATCGTGAAGGAAGCAGAGAAGAACGCGGACCGGATCATCAACGATTCGCTGAACAAATCCCGTAAAGTCTCGCTGGAGGTCGAAGAGCTGAAGAAGCAGGCGGCGATCTACCGTGCTCGATTCCGGACGCTCGTGGAAGCGCAGCTTGAGCTCCTTAACCTGGAGGGATGGGATTCGCTCGAGGTTGCTCCGTCACTTGCCAGCGAGAATGTCCGCGGGTCGTAATTTTCATGGGGTTTTGTTTGACAAAAGTATTGGAATGACGTATAAATGGTAATAATCCATGTATACGATCATTTCGTTGACGAGAACGAGTACGCACTCGAATGTTCCCCAGAGAGCCGGCATTTGCTGAAAGCCGGCGTTCGGACGATTGCGGAATATCCTCTCTGAGATGCGATGCCGAACCCCGCGAAGCTTCGCGGGCAGTAAGCACCGCCGGATTTCCCCCGTTACGCGGAACTCGGATGGCAAGTAAGCCTCCGTGACGAAGGTGCCAAGACGCGGCGCTGTGTTTGCCTTGATGGTCAAGGCACGCTGCAGCAGCGGATTGGAACAAGGGTGGTATCGCGAGCCAAGTCTCGTCCCTTTACAGGGGCGGGGCTTTTTTTATTTTCAGGACATGAAAGGGGTAGAGGTCATGCAGCGCGTTGACGTCAAGGAAAAGGCAAGAAGCCGGGACCTGCGGGTTCTGAGCAAGTGGAAAGAGGAGAATACGTTCCAACAATCCATCGACAGCAAAGAGGGCAAGCCGAACTTCGTCTTCTACGAGGGACCCCCGACGGCAAACGGCAAGCCGCATATCGGGCATGTGCTCGGACGGGTCATCAAGGATTTTATCTGCCGCTACAAAACGATGGACGGCTATCGCGTCGTTCGCAAAGCCGGATGGGATACGCATGGCCTTCCCGTCGAGCTGGGCGTGGAGAAGCAGCTGGGCATCTCCGGCAAACAGGAGATCGAGGACTACGGCGTGGAAGCTTTTATCACGAAATGCAAGAACAGCGTCTTCGAGTACGAGCGTCAATGGCGCGAACTGACGGAAGCGATCGGCTATTGGACGAACATGGACGATCCGTACATCACGCTGAACAATGACTATATCGAGAGCGTGTGGAACATCCTGTCCACCATCCATGGCAAAGGCTTGTTGTACCGCGGCCACCGGGTCAGCCCGTATTGCCCGGACTGCCAAACGACGCTCAGCTCCCACGAGGTCGCGCAAGGCTACGAGGACGTCAAGGATCTCAGCGCGACGGTGAAATTCAAGCTGCAGGACAGCAACGAATACGTGCTCGCATGGACGACGACCCCTTGGACGCTTCCGGCCAACGCGGCGCTGGCCGTCAATCCGAACCTGACGTACGCGCGCGTGCTGAAGGACGGCGAAGTTTACATCGTTGCGGAAGCGCTGGCCGAGAGCGTCATGAAGGGCGATTTCCAGCTGCAATCGACGTTTAAGGGTTCGGAGCTGCTGAACTTGAAGTATGAGCCTCCGTTCCGCTATGTGCCCGTGGAAAACGGTCACTTCATCATCCCGGGCGATTTCGTCAGCGACACGAGCGGTACGGGTATCGTTCATATCGCGCCGGCGCACGGGGACGACGACTACAAGGTTGCTCGTCAGAACAACGTCAGCTTCCTGAACGTGGTCGACAACGCCGGCCGTTACGTCGATGCCGTGACCGATCTCGCCGGCCGTTTCGTCAAGGAATGCGACGTGGACATCGTGAAAATGCTCAGCGA
The DNA here is from genome assembly GCF_009909195.1 of Paenibacillus sacheonensis. Lineage (GTDB taxonomy): Bacteria > Bacillota > Bacilli > Paenibacillales > Paenibacillaceae > Paenibacillus_Z > Paenibacillus_Z sacheonensis. The sequence continues at coordinate 39,836 of NZ_JAAAMU010000017.1, read as the reverse complement.
GCGCGGACTGCTGTTCTCGAAGGAACGCTACGAGCACAGCTATCCGTTCTGCTGGCGCTGCAAGACGCCGTTGATCTACTATGCGACGGACAGCTGGTTCATCGAGACCACGGCCGTAAAAGACCAGCTGATCGCCAATAACAACGAGGTTGACTGGTACCCGGGCCATCTCCGCGAAGGCCGTTTCGGCAAATTCCTGGAGGATCTCGTCGATTGGAATATCAGCCGCAACCGCTATTGGGGAACGCCGCTCAACGTATGGATCTGCGACAAATGCGGCGGCCAGCATTCGCCGGGCAGCCGCGCCGATCTAGCGGCACGCTCGATCAATCCGATCTCGGAAAACATCGAGCTGCACAAGCCTTACGTAGACGAGGTGAAGCTGCATTGCCCGCATTGCGAAGGCGGCGTGATGACGCGCACCTCCGAAGTCGTGGACGTATGGTTCGACAGCGGCTCCATGCCTTTCGCGCAGTACCATCAGCCATTCGAGAAGCAGCAGACATTCGCGGAACAATACCCGGCGGATATCATCTGCGAAGGCATCGACCAAACGCGGGGCTGGTTCTTCAGCTTGCTGGCCGTATCGACGCTTTACAATGGCAAGGCTCCGTATAAAGCCGTCATCTCGACGGGCCATATCTTGGACGAGAACGGACAGAAGATGTCCAAATCCAAGGGGAACGTCATCGATCCGTGGGAAATCATCGACGAGTACGGCACGGACGCATTCCGTTGGGCGCTTCTCGCGGACAGCGCGCCTTGGAACAGCAAACGTTTCTCGCGCGGCATCGTCGGCGAAGCGAAGTCCAAGGTCATCGATACGATCGTGAACACGCATGCGTTCTTCGCGCTGTATGCGTCCATCGACGGTTACGATCCGGCTTCGCAGCCCGACCGCGTATCCCCGGGCAAGCTTGACCGCTGGATCGTATCGCGACTGAACAGTCTTACGGTGAACGTTAACAAAAGCTTGGACGACTACGACTTCTTGAACGCAGCCAAAGGGATCGAGAGCTTCGTGGATGAGCTCAGCAACTGGTACATCCGCCGTTCCCGCGACCGGTTCTGGGGAAGCGGCCTGACGGACGACAAGCTCGACGCCTATGGCACGCTTCGTTCGGTATTGCTCACGCTGTCGCGCCTGATCGCGCCGTTCGCTCCGATGCTGGCCGAAGACGTGTACACCAATCTTGGCGGAAGCGGGAGCGTCCACCTGGCCGATTATCCGAAAGCCGACGAGTCGGCGATCGACGAGAAGCTCGAACGCGACATGGAAACGGCCAGACAGATCGTCGAGCTCGCGCGCAACGTCCGCAACGAGACCGGCATCAAGACGCGCCAACCGCTCGCGGAACTCATCGTTGCGTTGGACAATGAGTTCGAATTGTCGCTGTACGAGGATATCATCAAGGACGAGATCAATGTCAAAACGATCACGATCGCAAGCGGGGACAGCGGCTTCGTCGACTTCGCCTTCAAGCTGAACCTGAAGGTCGCGGGCAAGAAATACGGCAAGCATGTCGGTCCGATCCAAGCCTACTTGAAGTCGCTGCTTCCGGATGAGACGATCGACATCGTGAAGGCGGGCGAGCTGTCCTACACCTCGCTGGAAGGCGAGAGCTTCGTCATCGGTTTGGATGAGCTGCTCGTGGAGAAGCAGGCGAAGTCGGGCTTTGCATCCGCATCGGGCTATCAGCTGACGGTAGCGATCAATACGGATATTACGCCGGAGCTGGAGCAGGAAGGTTTGGTCCGCGAAGTCATCCGCGCCGTGCAGGATACGCGCAAGAAGCTGGATCTGCCGATCGAGCAGCGCGTTCAGCTCATCTTGGACGTCGATGCGGAATTGCATGCGGCACTGGAAGCATTCAAGGACGTGCTGTTCGAGAACGTGCTCCTGAGCGGCGTGGCTTATGGCAGCGAAGCGGGCATGGAACGCGTATCGCTCGGGGACCGCGAGATTGGAATCGCGATTTCGGGGGCATAGTAATTTCATAGCAGCAAACGAACGAACGCCCATGGCGGATCGGTCACTCGGCTTTTGCCGCTTGACCGGACGCTGCATGGGCTTCGTTTTCGTTTGGAAAGCCAAGCATATAAAGGACTGGATAGCTATGAAGACGGAAGAACACGAAGATATGCATAACGTACGCACGTCGCTTGTCGCGTTGGAGGAGAGATTGCAGAAGCTGTCGGCACAGATGGAGCGAACCCAGATCGCGGACTACGTCCAGCTGCTCAATCGTCCGTTCTCGCTCATGTGGCGGAACATACTCGGCGGGCTGTCCCGCGGGATCGGCATCGCGATCGGGTTTACGATATTCGCCTCCACCATTCTCTATGTGCTTCAGCTTCTCGGCGCGCTCAACTTGCCGATAATCGGCGATTACATCGCGGATATCGTCCGGATCGTACAACATCAACTGGAGGGAAAGACCTACTAGGTTCCCTTACTCCCTTAATCCCGTTCCAGCAGGTGATCGCCTTCGTCGTGCTCCAGATAGTCGTCGTAAGCTTGATTGCGTACGATATAACGATGGCTGCCCGTAATATCGGTTGCGACGAAGCTCTCGAACGGCTCGACATACCCATCTGCCTCGTCCGCTTCTAAGCCGACCTCGTCATAGGAAGTAACTTCGCGGTTCTCGGACATCGCCGGCGAATTGGAGTTCCCCCAGCTCTCGACGATTTGCCAGGCATCTTCGCCGTCGAAGCCCGTATAACCGTCCTCGTTCTCATCCAAGCTGGTGCGCCCGAACGGCGGCTGCAAGAATGATTCCTCGATGGGTCTGTGATCGGATACTTCCTGCCTGGGCGAGTGCGCTACGCAATAGAGGGCGTCCGGAAGCGCCTGAAGCCGAGCCGGAGGAATCGGTTCGCCGCAAGTCCGGCAGGTCCCGTAGCTTCCGTCTTCCATGGCGGCGAGCGCCGCGTTGATGCGGTTCAGATGGAGCTCTTCCTGCTCGTGAAGCGCGATATCCTTGCCGCGTTCGTACGTTTCGGTAGCCGCATCGCCGGGATGGTTGTCATAGGCGGACAAATCGCCGGATTCGTCCCGCAACGAGGCATCGAGGCCGTAATGCTCGCTGCTCGCAAGACGCTGCTCGGCTGCCGCCTTTTCCACGATCAGCTGGCTGCGGAGGTTGCGAAGCTGTGCATTCGTCAGATTCGTCATCGGTGAGTTACCTTCTTTCATGGGAGCGGATTGTCATTCATGCTGTGCCGTTAGCTTACGCATCGCAAGCGGTTTTTAGCGGCGGACAATCATGGATGCGCTGGCAGGAAGAAGCGGAAACGCGCTGGTCGAATGATAATGGGATATGCTACAATGTGGGGGATAAGGGGGCATATGGCGTGAAATTTTATTATTATTGGCTGGCGGTTTTTGTGCTCGTCGTCGATTATGCGAGTAAGAAGTGGGTCGAACATAGCTTGGCGATGTACGAGACGAAGCATGTGCTTGGCGATTTCTTTATCATTACCTCCATACGGAACAAGGGAGCGGCCTTCAGCATTTTGCAGGAGAAACGAACGTTGTTCCTGATCATCACGTTGATCGTCGTCGCCGGCATCGTTTGGTATTTGATGAAGAACCGCAAATCCGGTAAAGTATTGCTGCTTTCCGGGCTCGGACTCGTGCTTGGCGGTGCGGTCGGCAACTTTATCGACCGTTTATTGTACGGAGAAGTCGTTGATTTTCTGCAGTTTACGTTTGGCAGTTATGTATTCCCGATATTCAATTTGGCGGACTCCGGCATTTGCATCGGCGTCGGCATGATATTGCTGGATGCGCTGTTGACATCCAAAAACGAGAACGGAGATTCAAATTCAAATGGACAAGAACGAAATGAATCCGAAGGACATCAATTTATCCAGTGAAGACATGGACCCCATGGTCTTTGAGGCAGCCGACGAACATGCCGGCGAAAGGCTGGACAAGTACGTCACCGAAAGCATGGACGACGGCGCGGCCGTATCCCGTACGCAGGTACAGGATTGGATCAAGAACGGCGCCGTTCTCGTAAACGGCCGCGAGGTCAAATCCAATTACAAGCTAACCGTGGCCGACGTGGTCACGGTTATTGTGCCCGAACCCGAGGAAGCCGTGATAGAACCGCAAGCGATTCCGCTAGATATCGTATACGAAGACAGCGACGTTATCGTCATCAATAAGCCGCGAGGCATGGTCGTTCATCCCGCGCCGGGACATTATACGGGAACGATCGTGAATGCGCTGATGCACCACTGCACGGATCTCTCCGGCATTAACGGCGTTCTGCGGCCGGGCATCGTGCACCGGATCGATAAGGATACGTCGGGACTGATCATGGCCGCGAAGAACGACCTGGCGCATGCCTCGCTGGCTGCCCAGTTGAAGGCCCATACGGTGACGCGCAAATACATGGCGCTCGTGCATGGGAACATGCCGCATGAGAACGGAACCGTGGACGCGCCGATCGGACGGGATCCGAAGGACCGCAAGCAATATACGGTCATTCATAAAGGCAGCAAGGAAGCGGTCACCCATTTTCAAGTGGTCGAGCGGTTCGGCGATTATACGCTGCTGGAGCTGCAGCTGGAAACCGGACGGACGCATCAAATCCGCGTCCATATGAAGTACATCGATCATCCGCTTGCCGGAGATCCCGTCTATGGCCGAAACAAAACGATCGGACTTAAAGGACAAGCGCTCCATGCGGCATTGCTCGGCTTCGTGCATCCCCGCAGCGGCGAATATTTGGAGTTCCAAGCGCCGATTCCGCCGGATATGGAGCATGAATTGATGATTTTGCGGCAGCGATAGGCGATTGGTTTGCGTTCTCTGACGGATGTCGGAGAATGCAGCATTCGCCTACACCCTCGAATGAGATGAGATCGGTGCAGCTATTGTCCAGATACGGAATAGTGCAAACTTTTCACTATATTCTTTATATGGCGGGCGACCTGCTGTACGCTATGATGGAACCATAGTATAAACTCCGAATCGAAGGGTGAGATTACGCGAAATGACGCAAATTAACCATCACTATACACAGCTGCAGGGAAGTTACCTCTTCTCCGAAATCGCAAAACGCCGCACGAAATTCATTCAAGACAATCCGAATGCCCAAATCATCAGCCTTGGCATTGGCGATGTGACGCGAGGCCTGCCGGACGCCATTACGAAAGCGATGCACGATGCCGTCGACGAGCTCGCCAACCCAACGACGTTCCGCGGGTACGGCCCGGAGCAAGGCTATGACTTCCTGATCAATGAAATCATCAACAACGACTACAAAGCACGCGGCATCGATATCGCGACGAACGAAGTATTCGTCAGCGACGGTTCCAAATGCGATGTCGGCAACATTCAAGAAATTTTCAGCCAGGACGCGGTCGTTGCCGTTCAAGACCCTGTATATCCCGTATACGTGGACACGAACGTTATGGCAGGCCGTTCCGGTAATTTCAATAAAGAAACGAATCAATACGAGAACATCGTATACCTGAAGTGCGACGCGTCGAACAACTTCACGCCAAGCCTTCCGGATCGAAAGGTCGATCTCATCTACCTGTGCTACCCGAACAATCCGACGGGCATGACGCTGACCAAGGCGGAACTGAAGGTATGGGTTGACTTCGCGAAGGCAAACAACTGCATCATCCTCTACGATTCCGCGTACGAGGCATTCATCCAGGAAGCGGACGTGCCGCGCTCCATCTACGAAATCGAAGGCGCGAAGGAAGTCGCCATCGAATTCCGCAGCTTCTCGAAGACAGCCGGCTTCACGGGCGTTCGCTGCGCCTACACGGTCGTTCCCCGCGAGCTGAAAGCGAAGGACGCGGAGGGCAACGTCGTTCTTGTGAACGATCTGTGGAACCGCCGCCACACAACTAAATTCAATGGCGTCTCTTATGTAACGCAGCGCGGTGCCGCGGCTATCTATACGCCGGAAGGCAAAGCGCAGATCAATGCGATCATCGACTACTACATGACGAACGCCGGCATTATCCGCGACGGCCTTGCATCGCTCGGGCTGGACGTATTCGGCGGCGTGAATGCGCCTTATATCTGGCTGAAGACGCCAAACGGTTTCGATTCCTGGGCTTTCTTCGACAAACTGCTGTCGGAGGCGAATATCGTGGGTACGCCGGGCGTCGGCTTCGGTCAAGCCGGTCAAGGCTACTTCCGCCTGACGGCGTTCGGCAGCCGGGAAAATACGGAAAAAGCGGTAGAACGGATCACGAAATTGAGCCTGTAGTCAAAAGATCATTGACATCATTTGTCGAATGTGACATAATTCTTTTGATAAACAGCAGTACCTTTAACTCAGTCCAGAGAGGCTGGCAAGGTAACGTGAATCGTTTTATCGACCGAACGGGGGACAGCCCTGCCACTGGCGCAGCTTGGCGCAAGTGGGATTTGTCCAACCTCAAGGCCGAGCTTTCCAAAACGACGAAACTCCTTGCGCAACCTGCAAGGAGTTTTTTTTGTGACAAATGAACTTCGCACGCATGCAAGGAGGCGCTTGAAACGGATGGATGAACAGCATCGCGTCATTATGGACGAAACCGCGATTCGACGCGCACTGACGCGGATCGCCCATGAAATCGTCGAGAAGAACAAAGGGATCGACAACTGCGTGATCGTCGGCATCCGCACGCGCGGCATTTACCTTGCCGAGCGCATCGCCGAACAGATCCGCGAGATTGAAGGGCTACCGGTGGAAGTGCAGGAGCTCGACATCACGCAGTACCGCGACGACAGGGAAACCGGCAGCGGGGGCGCGCCTTTGGCAGGCTCCTCGCTCCATGTAAAGAACAAGCGGGTGATCCTGTTCGACGACGTGCTGTACACGGGACGTACGATTCGGGCGGCGATGGATGCCCTGATGGATCTCGGTCGTCCGCAGAGCATCCAGCTGGCGGTTCTGGTCGACAGAGGGCATAGAGAGCTGCCGATCCGGCCGGATTACGTCGGGAAGAACGTCCCCACCTCGAAGCAAGAGCAAATCGAAGTTTCTCTGCAGGAAGTCGACGAGAACGATCAAGTGACGATTATCCATTAAGGGGGAAACTACAACATGGCGATGGCAACGATGGTCAAGCAGCGAAGTTTGCTTGGTCTGAAGGAATTAAGCAAGGAAGAGATCGAATCGATCTTGACCCGAGCGGCATACTGGGAAGCCAGCCCGAATAAGATCGAGCCGGTTCTGCAAGGTAAATTTATCGCAAACATGTTTTTCGAGAATAGTACAAGGACACGGTTCTCCTTCGAAGTCGCGGAGAAACGCCTTGGCGCCGAAGTGTTGAACTTCTCGGCCGCCGTATCCAGCGTCCAGAAGGGCGAATCGATCTACGATACGGTCCGGACCTTGGAATCGATGGGCATCGACGCCGGAATTATCCGTCTCAAGCCGAACGGCGTTCTGGCCGAGCTGGCGACGAAGATCAACGTACCGCTGATTAACGCGGGCGACGGCAATAACGAGCATCCGACGCAGGCGCTGCTCGATCTGTACACGATGCGCAAGCAGTTCGGCGAGCTGCGAGGACTGACGGTGTCGATTATCGGTGACATTCAGCACAGCCGCGTCGCACGCTCGAATCTGTACGCGCTGCAAAAATTCGGTGCCAAGGTTCAATTCTGCGCGCCGGGCAACATGTCGGCACCGGAGTTGAACGCACCGCTGGTCTCGATGGAAGAGGCGCTGAAGGCGGACGTCATCATGATGCTGCGCGTGCAGCTGGAGCGTCATGAATCGGGCATGATGGGAACGCCCGAGGCATATCGCGAGCAGTACGGGTTGACGGTTGAACGGGCATCGCGCATCGCGCCGCATGCCATCATCATGCACCCGGCACCGATCAACCGGGGCGTCGAGATCGACGATGAGCTAGTGGAGCATGGACAGTCGCGCATCTTCCCGCAAATGCAAAACGGCGTACCGATCCGGATGGCCGTGATCGAACGGGCACTGACCTAACGGGTCGAAAGGAGAACAACGATGGCAACTTGGATTTTAAACGGCTTGGTATGGAACGAAACGACGGGTGAAACGGAATTGAAGCATATCCGCATTGCGGAAGGCGTCATCGCTCAGATCGAGGATGCAGCCGCAGGACGACCGGATACGAACGGGCACGATACGATCGACGCGAACGGCAAGCTGGTCTCCGCAGGCTTCATCGATATGCATGTGCATCTGCGCGAGCCGGGTTTCGAATATAAGGAAGACATTGCGAGCGGCACGCGCTCGGCGGCCGCAGGGGGCTTCACGACGATCGCCTGCATGCCGAACACGCGGCCGGTCACGGACACGGCGGAAACGGTCCGCTACATTCTCGATAAAGCGGCAAGCGCGGGAATCGTCAACGTGCTGCCGTATGCGGCCATCACGAAGAACGAGCTGGGACGCGAACTGACGGATTTCGCCGCCCTGAAGGAAGCGGGCGCGGTCGGCTTCACGGACGACGGCGTAGGCGTGCAGAACGCGCAAATGATGAAAGATGCCATGAAGCTGGCGGCTTCCATGAATATGCCGGTCATCGCGCACTGCGAGGATGATTCGCTCGTCGTGGGCGCCGCGGTTACCGAAGGCAAATTCGCTGCGGCGAACGGCCTCAAGGGCATCCCGAACGAATCCGAAGCGATTCACGTCGGCCGCGACATCCTGCTGGCGGAAGCAACGGGCGTGCACTATCATGTCTGCCACGTCAGCACCGAGCAGTCGGTTCGATTGATCCGGCATGCGAAGCAGTTCGGCATTAACGTGACCGCCGAGGTATGCCCGCACCATCTGATTCTGTCGGACGAAGATATTCCCGGCATGGACGCGAACTGGAAAATGAACCCTCCGCTCCGTACGCCGCGAGACGTACAAGCGGTCATCGAAGGCTTGCAAGACGGTACGCTCGACATCATCGTCACCGACCACGCGCCGCACAGCGCGGAAGAGAAAGCGAAAGGCATGCTGCTGGCACCGTTCGGCATCACCGGGTTCGAGACGGCTTTCCCGCTGCTGTACACCCGATTCGTCCGCACGGGCAGATGGACGCTCGGCTTCCTGCTCCAACGGATGACTTCGGATCCCGCTCGGGTATTCGGCCTGCAGAGCGGCGTACTGAATGTCGGCGCGCCTGCCGATCTGACCATCGTGGACTTGGAGAACGAACGCGAAGTGAAACCGGAAACGTTCGCTTCCAAAGGAAAGAATACGCCATTCGGCGGCTGGAAGCTCTTCGGCTGGCCGACGGCGACAATCGTGAACGGCAGCCTCGTTTGGTCGGAACAATAAGAGAAGCACGCAACTTGATAACAGGAGTGATACGGATGCAAGCAAGATTGTTATTGGAAGACGGCACGCTGTTTACGGGCCTTGGATTTGGCGCCGAAGGACAGTCCAGCGGCGAAGTCGTATTTAATACAGGCATTACAGGCTACCAAGAGGTGCTCTCGGATCCGTCCTACTGCGGACAAATCGTGTCCATGACCTACCCGCTCATCGGCAACTACGGCATCACGCGCGATGATTTCGAGACGGTTGCTCCATTCATCCACGGCTTCGTCGTACGCCGCCACGAACCGATTCCAAGCAACTGGAGAGCGCAATATTCGATCGACGGCCTGCTGAAAGAACACGGCATCATCGGCATCAGCGAGATCGATACCCGGATGCTGACCCGTATCCTTCGCCATCACGGCACGATGAAAGGCATCCTGACGACGGGCAACGAGCGTGTCGAAGAATTGCAGGAGCGCCTGTCCGTTACGCCGCTGATGCGCGATCAAGTCGCCCGCACGTCGACGAAAAGCATCTTCACGAGCCCCGGCGAACGCGAGCGTATCGTGCTCGTGGACTACGGCGCGAAGAGCGGCATTCTGCGCGAGCTGACGAAGCGCGGCTGCGACGTCGTCGTCGTTCCGCATGATACGACAGCCGAGCAGATCCGCCGCCTGAACCCGGACGGCATTCAGCTGTCCAACGGCCCCGGCGACCCGAAAGACGTCCCGCATGCCGTGAAAATGATTCAAGAACTGCTTGGCGAGTATCCGATCTTCGGGATCTGCCTCGGCCACCAGCTGTTCGCTCTTGCATGCGGCGCGGATACGGCGAAGTTGAAATTCGGCCATCGCGGCGGCAACCATCCCGTTAAAGATCTGGCGACGAACCGCTGCTACATCACTTCGCAGAACCATGGCTATACCGTTCTGGAAGAGACGGTCGCGGGAACGAAGCTGGAAGTGACGCATATCAATAACAACGACCGGACGATCGAAGGCTTGAAGCACGCGGAATTCCCTGCCTTCTCCGTGCAGTACCATCCGGAAGCGGCACCTGGACCGCTGGATAACAGCTACTTGTTCGATCAATTCCTGGACATGATCCGCGAGACGAAACGAAACAACCCGCAAAAACCGCGTCAAGCTCAATTGGCGGCGTCATTGAGAGGAGAACTGCAATATGCCCAGAAATAACAAACTCAAAAAAATCCTCGTTATCGGTTCCGGCCCGATCGTTATCGGACAGGCGGCTGAATTTGACTACGCCGGCACGCAAGCTTGCCAAGCATTGAAAGAAGAAGGCTACGAGGTCGTCCTGATCAACAGCAACCCTGCCACGATCATGACCGACACCAACATGGCGGATAAAGTATACATCGAGCCGATCACGCTGGACTTCGTCACGCAGATCATCCGTCAAGAGCGTCCGGACGGATTGCTTCCGACGCTCGGCGGACAAACCGGTCTGAATATGGCCGTCGAGCTGGCGCGCGCAGGCGTACTGGAACGCGAGAACGTGCAATTGCTCGGCACGCAGCTGACGGCGATCGAGAAAGCGGAAGACCGCGACTTGTTCCGTGACCTGATGCGCGAATTGGAGCAGCCCGTGCCGGAGAGCGTCATCGTGACGACGGTCGAAGAAGCGGTTGTCTTCGCCAACGAGATCGGTTACCCGATCATCGTTCGCCCGGCTTATACGCTTGGCGGAACAGGCGGCGGCATCTGCGCGGACGAAGTCGAGCTGCGGGAAACGGTCGCATCCGGTATCCGTTACAGCCCGATCAGCCAATGCCTCATCGAGAAATCGATCGCGGGTATGAAAGAAGTCGAATACGAAGTCATGCGCGATGCGAACGATAACTGCATCGTCGTGTGCAACATGGAGAACTTCGACCCCGTCGGCGTACATACCGGCGATTCTATCGTCGTAGCGCCAAGCCAAACGCTGTCCGACCGCGAGTATCAAATGCTCCGCTCGGCGTCGCTGAAGATCATTCGCGCGCTGAACATCGAAGGCGGCTGCAACGTACAGTTCGCGCTGGATCCGTTCAGCTTCCAATACTACGTCATCGAAGTGAATCCGCGCGTAAGCCGCTCTTCGGCGCTGGCTTCCAAAGCGACCGGCTATCCGATCGCCAAGATGGCGGCCAAGATCGCAATCGGCTACACGTTGGACGAAATCGTCAACCCGGTAACGGGACAAACGTACGCCTGCTTCGAGCCGACGCTGGATTACATCGTATCCAAAATCCCGCGCTGGCCGTTCGATAAATTCATTTCCGCCAACCGCAAGCTTGGCACGCAAATGAAAGCGACCGGCGAAGTCATGGCAATCGGACGCACGTTCGAGGAATCCATTCACAAAGCGGTTCGCTCGCTCGAAATCGGCACCCATCGCATTCACCTCAAGGATGCAGGAGAGCTTACGGAAGACGTCTTGAAGGTTCGCCTGCAAAAGCCCGACGACGAGCGCATGTTCCTGGTCGCGGAAGCCTTCCGCCGCGGGTACAAGCTGCAGGAAATTCAAGACCTGACCAACATCGACTGGTGGTTCCTCGACAAGCTGGAAGGCATCGTAGCGTTCGAAGCCCAGCTTCGCGGAGCGACTATCTTGACGAAAGAACAGCTGTACCAAGCGAAACGCAAAGGGTTCTCGGACCGTTCCATCGCCGAAATCCGCCGCGAAGGCGGTCACTCGACGCATACGAACGAGTACGACATCCGTGCGTATCGTCTGGAGCATGGTCTCAAGCCGGTTTACAAAATGGTGGATACCTGCGCGGCAGAATTCGAAGCGACGACGCCGTACTACTACTCGACCTACGAGGTTGAGAACGAAGTTACGGAAACCGACAAGCAGAAAGTACTCGTGCTCGGTTCGGGTCCGATCCGGATCGGCCAGGGCATCGAGTTCGACTACTCGACGGTCCACGCGGTGTGGGCGATTCAGAAGGCCGGCTACGAAGCGGTCATCATCAACAACAACCCGGAAACGGTCTCGACGGATTTCAGCACGTCCGACCGTCTATACTTCGAACCGCTTTTCTTCGAAGACGTCATGAACGTTATCGAGCAAGAGAAACCGATCGGCGTCATCGTGCAGTTCGGCGGCCAAACGGCGATTAACCTCGCGGCTCCGCTGACGAAAGCCGGCGTTCGCATCCTCGGCTCCAGCTTGGAGAGCATCGACGCGGCAGAGGACCGCAAGAAATTCGAAGCGCTGCTTCGCGAGCTGAACGTTCCGCAGCCGCAAGGTTCGACCGTGACGTCCGTTGATGCCGCAGTCGCGGTTGCGCAAGGCCTCGGTTATCCGGTGCTGGTACGTCCATCGTACGTCCTCGGCGGCCGCGCAATGGAAATCGTCTACTCCGATGAAGAGCTGCTGACGTACATGGTGCAAGCCGTGAAGATCAATCCGGAGCATCCGGTCCTGATCGACCGTTACATGCTGGGCAAAGAAGCGGAAGTCGACGCGATCTGCGACGGCGATACCGTGCTGATCCCGGGCATCATGGAGCATGTCGAGCGCGCTGGCGTTCACTCCGGCGATTCCATCGCGGTATACCCGCCGCAATCGATCTCGCAGGAACTGCAGCAGAAGATGGTCGACATCACGATCAAAATCGCGCGCGGCCTGAACGTTATCGGCTTGGTCAACATCCAGTTCGTCATCTTCCAGGACGAAGTGTACGTCATCGAGGTTAACCCGCGCTCCTCGCGTACGGTTCCGTTCCTCAGCAAAGTGACGAACATTCCGATGGCGAACCTCGCTACTCAGGCGATTCTCGGCACGAAGCTGACAGATCTCGGTTACACGGAAGGCCTGTGGCCGGAAGACGAGTACGTCTCGGTCAAAGTACCGGTCTTCTCCTTTGCCAAGCTGCGCCGCGTCGACCCGACGCTGACGCCGGAAATGAAATCGACGGGCGAGGTTATGGGCCGCGATCAGCATTACGCGAAGGCGCTGTATAAAGGCCTCGTAGGAGCGGGCATGCGTATCCCGCCGACGGGCTCCATCATCGCGACGGTTGCCGACAAGGATAAACCGGAAGCGATCGAAATCCTGCGCGGCTTCTACGAGCTGGGCTACAACATCATCGCGACGGGCGGCACGGCTACGGCCTTGGAAGAAGCCGGTCTGCGCGTGAAGACGGTGAACAAGCTGAGCGAAGGCTCGCCGAACATCTTGGATCTTATCCGCGACGGCCAAGCGCACTTCGTCGTCAATACGCTTACCAAAGGCAAGGCGCCGGAGCGCGACGGCTTCCGTATCCGCCGGGAAGCGGTCGAGAACGGCGTGGTCTGCATGACGTCCCTGGATACCGTACGCGCATTGCTGAACATGCTGGAGACCATCAACTTCTCCTCGCGTCCGATGCCCGTACTGGCTAAGAAATAAGCGACTTCCAGTAATCTGAATGAATCCCATGATTACAACAACTGAATGAATCGCTACAAGATGGCCGTATTTCGGCCGCCGCGAAAGCCTGCCCCCAAGCAGGCTTTCGCTATGCACGGCATAGCGAATCAAAGGAGGCGTAACGGTTGAAGCTAAGCAGAGAAGAAGCAGCGGGCCGCGTGATGGTCGCGCTCGATTATCCGGATGCCGCTTCGGCGGAAGCGCTGGTGAACAGCCTCGAGGGAATTCCATGCTTCATGAAGGTCGGGATGCAGCTGTTCTACGCGGCTGGCCCGGGCTTTGTCGCAGGCTTGAAGGCACGCGGCTACAAGGTGTTCCTGGACCTGAAGATGCACGACATTCCGAATACGGTCAAGGGAGGCGCAAACAGCATTACGAAGCTTGGCGTCGACGTATTCAACGTCCATGCCGCCGGGGGTTCGTCGATGATGAGCGCCGCGCTCGAAGGCGTCGAAGAGGCGCTTCAGGGCGATTCGAGCCTGAATCGTCCGCTCGTGATTGCCGTCACGCAGTTGACCAGCACGAGCCAGGCGGTATTGAACGAAGAGATCGGCATCGGCGGCTCCGTCGCGGATGCGGTCGTCCGCTATGCCCGACTCGCGCATGAAGCCGGTTTGGGCGGCGTCGTCGCTTCCCCGCAGGAAGTGCAGCTCATCAAAGCGGCCTGCGGAACGTCCTTCCGGACCATCACCCCGGGCATCCGCCCGGCAGGCGCCGACATCGGAGATCAATCGCGCATCATGACTCCGCGCCAAGCTTTGGAGCAGGGGACGGATTATATGGTGATCGGCCGGCCGATCACGGCTGCGGCGAATCCGAGACAAGCATTGGAATCCATTATCGAGGAGCTGGTATAGATGACAACATCCGCACTGGAACAACTGCCGAGAGAGATCGCGAAAGGACTGCTGGAGATCAATGCGGTCGCGCTTCGCCCGAATGATCCGTTCACGTGGACATCCGGCATGAAATCGCCGATCTATTGCGATAATCGGCTGACGATGTCGTACCCGGCCATCCGCGAGCTGATCGCGGACGGCTTCGCGGCCATCATCCGCGCGCAATACCCGGACTGCCAAGCGGTAGCGGGCATTGCGACAGGGGGCATTCCGCACGCGGCATGGGTAGCGTCCAAGCTTAACCTGCCGATGCTGTACGTGCGCGACAAGGCCAAAGGCCACGGCAAGACGAATCAGATCGAAGGCCATTACGAAGCAGGACAGAAGGTCGTGCTGATCGAGGATTTGATCTCTACCGGGGGCAGCTCGCTGAAAGCGGCGGTCGCGGTTCGGGAGGCCGGCTGCGAAGTGCAGGGCATCGTGGCGATTTTCACGTACCAATTCGCGAATGCGCTCGAGGCGTTTGCCAAGGAAGGCATTCCGCTGGCGACGCTGTCGAATTACTCCGCGCTGATCGAAGTGGCGGCCGAGAATGGCATCGTGCAAAGCAGCGACATCGCGCTGCTCCAAGCGTGGCGCGAAAATCCGCAGGCTTTCGGCGTTTAGGCCGGTTTTACCGGCCTCAACCAGCGATAATGATCAGGACCCTGCGACCATTGCAGGGTCCTATTTTCATTTTTTCCATCCATCGATTGTTTCGTTTATCTTAAATTGCGGTTATATTAAGCTAACTTACTTCATAGGAATGGACATGTCCAAATACAATGAATAGAATGCGAGGAAGCGAATATGAACCACATGTATAAACAATTGATGGATTCTACGGAAGATCTGCTGTACCGGGTAAGAATTTATGATCGGAACTTGGAGAAAAGCGACGAAATTTTGCAAATGGACGAAGCTTACAGCTGCGTTCGCCAAGCTTTCGATACCATAGATGTCCGTCAGGACAACAGCGGCCGGGTAGAACGCCTTGCCGCGCGGCTGCAGCAAATGCGGACGCGCCTCATCACGATGATGGAGGATTTGCTGTACACGGCGTAAGTTTGGTCTGGAAGGGAAAAATGACCTCCGGTCGGAACGGAGCTTCGCTCGCTGTTGTAGTTCTGATTTCTTCTATTAGATAAGTGATTATCGGTTGAAATCAGACTACAAAGGCGATCACTTCGTTGCTGCGATTCCGTTCCGACCTCCGGTCATTTTTCCCGGACCTGCTAAACGGCGAGTACAGTAAACCTTGGGGGACAGGGGAGGAAAAAAAACCTCTTGCCAGCCCAAGCGGCCGATGGTAATATGTTACATTAAATGGAAGGGTTTCTAGGGATCCGCTTTGAGGCGAACCGAGCGAAACCGGGCAGGGCGATAGCCTGCTACACCGTAGGGATAAAAGACCTTCGGCAAGTTCCACCCAGGGCGACTGGGCGGCGCTTGCTAGAGGGTCTTTTTTGCTTTACCATGCCGAAGCGCCGAGCGAACACAAAGGGGGCAAAGAGAGTGATTGCACTTCAGACGCAGGCCTTACGGAAGGTATTTACGGTCAAACGCAAGGACGCCGGCTTAGCGGGCAGCTTCCGCTCGCTGCTGAAGCCGCGGTGGGAAGAGAAGGTCGCGGTGCGCAGCATCGACCTGACGGTGCAGCGAGGGGAGATGGTTGCCTTCCTCGGGCCGAACGGGGCCGGGAAATCGACGACGATCAAGATGCTGACCGGCATTCTGCATCCGTCCTCGGGCGAGGCGCGCGTGCTTGGCTGCACGCCGTGGCGGGAACGCGAGAAGCTGGCCTTCCGCATCGGGGCGGTGTTCGGACAGAAGTCTCAGCTGTGGTATCATTTGCCGCCGATCGATACGTTCGATCTTATCAGCCGGATTTACGAGCTGAAGCGCAGCGATTATCACGCAAGGCGCGATGATTTGATCGAACGCTTCGAATTGGGACCGTACTTGCATACGCCGGTCCGCAAGCTGTCGCTGGGCGAGCGGATGCGCTGCGAGATTGCCGTTTCCTTTCTCCATCGCCCCCAGCTGCTGTTTCTCGACGAGCCGACGATCGGCCTCGACGTCGTCGTCAAGCAGCGCATTCGCGAGCTGATTCGCGAATTGAACCGGGAAGAGGGGACGACCGTTTTCCTCACCTCGCATGATGCCGGCGATATGGAGGAGCTTTGCGCCCGGGCGGTCGTCATTCACCATGGAGGCATTCTGCTGGATGCGCCAGTCGATCGGCTGAAGCGGGAGGTGCTGAATCGCAAGCTTATATCGCTGACGCTTGCAGCCGGTTCCGATGCTTCGATGCTCCCCCCTCTCTCCGGCACGGAGGTTATCGCAAGCGATAGCCGGAGGTTGAAGCTTGCGGTCGACCTGGCCGTCACCGAAATCGAGACGGTGCTTAGCGCGGTCATCGGCGCGCTGCGCCTGGAGGATGTCACCGTCGAAGATCCGCCGATGGAGGAAATCATCACGCATATTTACGGGACGGGGGGTTAGCGCGATGAGGACACCAAGGCGGCTTTTCGGATATCGCAATGCTTCTTTGGCGGCGGGAGGCAGCAAAGCGGGTGCCGTCGCCCGCATTACGATTCGCCAGCAAATGGCGTACAAAACCGACTTCATCATGCGCGCGAGCTTTCTGCTGATGATCCTGTACGTGTTCGTGCAGCTCTGGTCGGCCGCTTACGACGGCGATCATGCGCGCATCATCAACGGGTATACGCTGAAGCAGATCATCTGGTACCTCGTGTTTACGGAGGCCATCACCATGGGCGTGCCCGCGCTGTGCGGAATCATCGAGAACGAGGTCAAGAGCGGGGACATCGCGGTGCGGCTCATTCGGCCGCTCTCCTATGTCGGCTATCATTATGCCGCCTATTTGGCGGAGGCGGTCTTCCGGTTCTTCGTGCATCTGGCCGTCGGGAGCGCCATCGCATGGCTTTGCGTAGGTCCGCCGACGTTCGGAATGGGCTGGGCCGGTTTATTCTCGCTGACGTTCGGCGCGATTACGGTCGCGTTCGTGCTGAACATGATCGTTGCGCTTTGCGCCTTTTGGGTGGAAGAGACGAGAGGCATGGAGTTCGTGCTCCATAAGCTGCAGTTCACCGTCGGCGGCATGTTGCTTCCGCTCGATCTGATGCCGGAACCGCTGAGACGGATATGCGTGTGGCTGCCGTTTCAAGCCATGCTGTATTTTCCCGCGAGGACGGCGGTTAATATCGATGCTGCGCCGATCGCGGAGCAGTTCGCCATTCAAGCCGTTTGGATCTTGTTGCTTGGCGCGCTCGTCATGTGGATGTATAAGAGAGGAGTGTCGAGGCTGCATGTCAACGGAGGCTAACGCATGGGAAGAATCAGGGCCTGCGTCGTCCTGGATCAGTCGGTGCGCGGGAACGATGTCGTTCCTGCTGACCTGCTGGAAAGTCAATTTGGCCGCGGCCATGGAATACCGGATGAGCTTTTTCCTCATGGCGGGAATGATGTTCATAAACAATTTCATGTGGCTGTTCTTCTGGAGCTTGTTCTTCGGACGGTTTCAGGTCGTGAACGGCTGGGAACTCAACGATGTCATGATGCTGTGGGCCGTCACTGCAGGAGGCTTCGGCTGGTCGAATATGCTGTTCGGCAACTTTACTCGAATTGCGCCGATCGTCTCGAGCGGGCAGCTGGACGTTTATCTGTCGCAGCCTAAGCCGGTATTGCTGCATGTGCTGGCGAGCCGCATGTCGCTGACGGCGGTAGGCGATTTCGTGTTCGGCCTCGTCGTATATGCGTTGGCGGGCAATCATTCTTTAACGGGTTTGCTTCTGTTCTTGCTTGGTCTTCTCATCAGCGGCACGCTGTTCATTGGCGTCATCACGCTTGCGGGCTGCCTGGCCTTCTTCATTGGCAATGCGGACGGCCTGGCGCAGCAGATGTTCAACAGTTTCGTCGCCCTCTCCTCGTATCCCTCCGATATTTTCAAAGGTATGGCCAAAACGCTGCTGTTTACGCTTATTCCGGCAGGCATGATCAGCTACATCCCGATCGGGCTGTTGCGAGGCATCGAATATGATTTCGCGTGGAAGGCGGCGGCCGCGACGCTCGTCTTTGGCATGGCTGCGATGTTAGCGTTCAAGCTCGGCTTGAAGCGCTATGCCTCCGGAAATGCCATTACGCTTAGAGGGTAGCTGATCATCAGCTCGTGAAGATTCGTCCAATAATCCCTTGTTCAAACGAGGTTGAGCGTTCATCCGTCAGCAGTCAAATCCGGTCATATCTCCTGTCCGAGGCCGAGCCGATGTTATGCTAGGATTACGCTAGAAAGCTCCTGTTTCCCGTGTGTTTGCCGAACCGCGGGGGCGGGAGCTTCCGCGCGTATTAATTTCTCTTAAAGTCGCCTTTTGACTGTAACTTTTTGCTCCTATCGCGCGTCTAAACATTAGCAACATTAAAGTTTTCTCATGGGAAGGGGGTTCGCGGTAGAGATGGGATGGTGGAAGAGCAGGCAGTCCGTTGCCGAAACGATCGATGATCACGTACATAAGCAGGAACAGCATAAGGCGGATGCCGGCGACGTCACGAAACCGCTGCTTGTCGTAGAAGGCGTAGAGCGGACCTTTCAGGCCGGCGGTCAGCCGCTGCAAGTGCTGAAAGGCATTCATATGGAGCTGCTGCCCCGTCAATTGGTCATGCTGCGCGGGCGGTCCGGCTCCGGCAAAACAACGCTGTTGAATTTGATCGGCGGGCTGGATCAACCGTCCAATGGACATATCTTTTTTCACGGCAAGCCTTTCCATAGCATGAGCGACGATCAACGCACGAAGGTCAGACGCAAGGAAATGGGCTTTATTTTCCAGGCCTATGCGCTCATGCCGCTGCTGTCCGCCTACGAGAACGTGGAACTTGCACTGCGCATGGCCGGTTATCCCGGGGGCGAGTGGAAAGCGCGCGTGGAGCATTGCCTGGACCTCGTCGGACTCGCGAAGCGGATGCATCATCGTCCGTTCGAGCTGTCCGGGGGCGAACAGCAGCGCGTGGCCATTGCCAAAGCGATCGCTCATCGGCCAAGCTTGCTGCTGGCGGACGAACCGACGGCCGAGCTGGATTCGCAGATGGCCGCGCAGATTATGGCGGTCTTCCAAACGATCATCCGCACCGAGCAAGTAACGATTTGTATGACAACGCACGATCCCACGATTTTGGAGGTTGCCGATCATGTTTACGAAATGGTTGACGGGAAATTCATTTAAAACGGCTGCCGTAGTCGTTATCGGCGCGTCTCTCCTGACATCGGCCGGCTGCTCGCTGCTGCCGAACGAGGACAAGGAGGAAGTGCTGCCGGAAATCGCGCCGCCCCAGATCTCCAAGAAGCCGGAGTACGAGGTCTCGACGGCAACGCTGGAGACGAAGAAGACGCAGATCGGCAAAATGATCGCCACGCAGGAGGAGACGCTTTACTTCTCGCTGGACGGTAAAAGACTGAAAGAGCTGAACGTCAAAATCAATCAGAAAGTAACCGCCGGCCAAGTCATCGGAACGCTCGACGTGGACGATATGAAGAAACAGCTTCGTTCCGACAAGCTGCAATTTTCCAAGGATGAGCTGCAGATGAAGGACACGCTGCGCAAGAAGGACGAGATGGATCCGATTGAATTCGAGCTCGCGAAGATCGACTTCGAAGAGAAGAGACAGAAGCTCGTGGATGCCCAGGAGGAGATCGACAAAGCCGTGCTGACCTCGCCGTTCACCGGCACGATCGTCAGTCTGAACGTCGCCAAGGGCGATTCTATTAAAGCCTACGATCCCGTCTGCATCATCGCGGATACGAGCAAGATGACGGCCGCGGCGAAGATGACGCAGGATGAGCTCGAGGGCATCTCGGTCGGCATGCCGGTTACGGTGGACATTAACAACGCAGGCGAATTTTCCGGTAAAGTCGTGCAGCTGCCCGTGGTCTCTAACGACGACGAGAACGGCGGCAACGGTGGCGGCGGAGGAAGCGGCGGACCCCAGCGTCCGGAGAGACCGGAAGATTTTCTGACGGTGTCGCTGGATAAACCGCTGCCGAAGGGCGTTACCCGAGGCACGCCGCTGTCCATCTCCATTATTATGAACCGCAAGGAAAACGCCATCGTTATTCCACCCTCCGCGCTTCGCACGATCGGCTCGCGCACGTACGTGCAGGTCATCGACAGCGAAGGCAAGCGCGAGGTGGACGTGGAGGTCGGACAGCAGACCGCGACGGAAGTGGAAATCCTCAAAGGGTTGACGCCGGGGCAGAAAGTCGTAGGTAAATAACCTATGGGGATGCCGCTATTTCGCTTTCTGTTCCGCAAAATGTGGAACACGCGGTGGATGACGCTGAGCTCGCTGGCGGGCCTCATCATCGCCGTCGCGTTCGCAACCAGCATACCGATGTACGCGGACGGCGCGCTGAAGCGGGTCGTAGCTCAGACGCTCAAGGATGAAAGCGGCGGACTGCCGGCCGGCTCGCTGCTGATGCGCTATCAGGAAACGGCGGGGAAGACGGATCTGAACGGGCTGAACGAAGTCGAGCAATATATTCGGGACGATATCCCTTCCTTGATCGGGTTTCCATTCACGACGTTCAGTCAAACCGAATCGATCCGCAGCAGCGAGCTGACGCCGGAGGATCCGACCAAGGTCGATGCCAGCCGGGCGCGAACGATGGCCCTCGGTTCGATGTCGGGACTGGATAAGAAAGCCGAGCTCACGCAAGGCCGCTGGTTCGCCGATTCCGTAAGCAGCGACGATACCGTCGAAGCCGTCATGATGGAAGAGGCGATGTACCGCAGCGACATCCATATCGGCGACGTGTTCCAATATCCGATCTACGGCGGATCGAGCATTACGCTGCGGGTCAAGATCGTCGGTGCCTACAAGCCGCTTAAGGATACCGATCCTTATTGGTATCAGGGGCAGGAGAGCTTGATGAGTATGTTGACAATCGGAGACAAGGCATTCCATCAAGGGCTGCTCAAAGACCGCGGCGTTGCGATTCATACGGCGAGCTGGTATTACGCTTTTGATTTGAAAGACATCCAAACGAGCCAGCTGTCCCATCTCGACCGCACGCTGGATCGTCTCAATATCGATCTCTACCAGCATCTCAAGGAGACGCGCGTGGAAATTTCATTCGCCAAGCTGCTCGGCGAATTCAAGAAGCAGAGCCTGCAGCTTCAGATGCTGCTCTTCACGCTCGCGGCGCCGATGCTGGCGATGGTGTTCTATTTCATCGCGATGAACGCCCGCCAATCGCTCGACAAGCAGCGAAGCGATATCGCCGTTCTGCGCAGCCGCGGCGCGGGGACGAGGCAGATCATTTGGATCTATCTGCTCGAGGGCTTGCTGCTGGGAATCGTCGCGCTTTGCGCCGGGCCGCTGCTCGGCTGGTTCATGGCGAAGAGTATCGGCTCGGCCAACGGGTTCCTGGAATTCGTGAACCGGAAGTCGATTCCGGTCGGTTTTACCTCCGATGCGGTGCTGGCCGGATTAGGCGCCGTCGTGCTCGCCATGCTGGCAACCGTCATCCCGGCAGTGATGTACGCGAAGGCTTCGATCGTCGATTACAAGAAGCAGATCGCGCGCTCCGACCGCAAGCCGCTTTGGCAGCGTTGGTACGGAGACTTGCTGCTGCTTGGCGTAGCCGGTTACGGCTGGTATTTGTTCAACGAGCGGCAGATGATATCCGTCAAGAGCAATCTGACGACGGATCAACTGAACGTGCAGCCGTTCCTGTTCTTCGTGCCGGCGCTTGCGATCTTCGCCATGGGACTCTTCTTCCTGCGGGTATTCCCATGGCTGCTCAAGCTGTTCAACTGGCTCGGACGGAAGCTGCTTCCCGTGCCGTTGTACTTGACGCTGACCCAGCTGTCCCGCTCGTCGAAGGGCTACTATCCGCTCATGATCCTGTTGATCTTGACGCTGGGGCTTGGCGTCTATAACGCGTCGGCCGCTCGAACCATCGATCTGAACTCGACGGAGCGTACCTTATACAAATACGGAACGGATGTCGTGGTTCAGACCGTATGGGAAGGCAAGACGGAAGTCGTCCAGACGGGCGGCGGCAGTAACGGCGGCGAAGGCTCCGGCGGATCCGGCAGCGGCGGTTCAGGCGGCGGCAATGGTTCCGGTGGGGGAGGAGGCGGCCAAGGCGGCAGCGGCGGCGGTTCAGGCGGAGGCTCTGTCGTCCCGTCGCGAGTCAATTACAGCGAGCCGCCGTTCGAAATCTTCCGGAAGCTGGACGGCGTCGAGGCAGCGGCCAGAGTGCTGCAGACCAAAGCCAACATCGTCGTCTCCGGCCGTTCGATCGGCCAAGGCACGGTGATGGGCATCGACAACGTCGATTTTTCCAAAGTCGCCTGGTTCCGCAACGATCTCTATAACGTTCATCCGTTCAATTATTTGAAGTACTTGGGTTACTACGAGCAAGCGGCCATTATCCCATCCAACGTTGCGGAGAAGTATCAGCTGAAGCTCGGCGATCGCATCAACGCGGGCTTCCAAGACGGCGTCATCGAATTCGCGGTCGTCGGCATCGTGCCTTACTGGCCGGCTCAATACCCCGATCAGTCGCCGTTTATCATTGCGAATTTGGATTATATTTACGATCAAGTGCCGATGATTCCGTACGATGTATGGCTCAAGATGAAGCCGGGCGCGCTGACGGCTCCGATCATGAAGCAGCTGGAAACCGCCGGGATTGAATTGGCGGACGTGAAGGACGTGCGGATCGAGTTGGCTGCTCAGGCCAAACATCCGACGCGCGGCGGAGTTTTCGGGATTCTAAGCTTGGGCTTCCTGGTGTCCATCATCATTTCGCTGACCGGCTACATTCTCTTCTGGTTCTTCAACTTATCGGGCCGCATCGTGCAGTTCGGCATATTGAGGGCGATGGGACTGTCGCGCAAGCAGTTGACGGGCATGCTCCTGCTGGAGCAGATATTCACGGCAGGCCTGTCGATCGGCCTCGGCATCCTTATCGGCAAGATCGCAAGTCTGTTGTTCCTGCCGTTCCTGCAGACGACGGAGAACGTCGCGAACTCCGTTCCGCCGTTCCGGGTCGTCTTCGACGCCAAGGATACGACGCAGCTGTACATCGTCGTCGCCTGCATGATGCTGATGGGTGCCTTGCTGCTGTTAACGCATATCCGCAGGCTGCGCGTGCATCAGGCCGTCAAAATGGGAGAGGAGCGCTAACACGCCATGATCACCTGCGAAGGCTTGGTCAAAATTTACAAATCCGACGAACTCGAGGTCGTCGCCCTGCAAGGACTGAACCTTCATGTCCGCGAAGGCGAAATGATGGCGATTATCGGCAACAGCGGCAGCGGCAAATCAACGCTGCTGAACATCTTGGGCGGTCTCGACCGCCCTTCCGCTGGAAGCGTCGGCGTCGGTCCCTGGGACCTGCTCAAGATCACCGACGATCAGCTCGTCTCCTACAAGCGAGAGACCGTCGGCTTCATCTGGCAGAACAACGCCCGGAATTTGCTGCCGTACTTGTCCGCACTCGAAAACGTCGAAATGCCGATGATGTTATCCGCGAAGTTCGACCGCGCGTATGCCAAGCAGCTGTTGGAATGGGTGGGCTTGAAGGAGCGCATGCACAACAAGCTGCACCAGCTGTCCGGCGGGGAGCAGCAGCGCGTTGCGATCGCCATCTCGCTCTCGAACCGGCCGAAGCTGCTGCTTGCCGACGAGCCGACCGGATCCGTGGATACGCGGACCTCGGACATGATCATGGATATATTCAGAAGGCTCAATCGGGAGCTTGGCATTACGATCGTCATCGTCACGCATGACTTGTCGCTCGCATCCAAGGTCGACCGGGTCGTCGCGATTCGGGACGGCTTGACGAGTACCGAGTTCATTAAGCGCAACCCGAACTTGGACGATAATTTCGAGCCGGGTTCGGCTCAGGAAACCGTTCACGAGGAGTACGCCGTCGTGGACCGCGCAGGAAGGCTTCAAATTCCCAAGGCGTATTTAACCGCCTTGCAGATTACAGATAAAGCATCGTTGGAATTTGACGGCGAGCGAATTATCATTTCGCCGCCCAAATCATTGGAGGGGTAGATCGTATGGGGAACATGGATGCGCAGTTTAAGACCAAGAGAAGGATCGTCCTAAAGGCTTCCGCGATGGCGTTGTCGGCAGCCCTGCTGGCCACGGGCCTGTCGGCTTGCAGCAAAGGGGACAGCGGAAGCACGGAGCAGCATGTGCTTCGGGTTGGATTCGTGTCGTCCAACGCCGACAGCGAGCAATACTATCGTCAGCAGTTTACCGACGGCTATGAATTGACGCATGAGAACGTCGATATCCAAATCGTCGGCGCGGTCAACTATGACGATCAGCGCTACGAAGAGCCGGATCCGAACAAGAAGCAGCCGGATATCTACGCGGAAGTGAAGAAAATGATGGAGGGCAGCAATCCGCCGGACGTCGTCATCATGGATTCCGGCGTGCTTAAGCGGCTCGTTCAGGACAACATGGTGAAGAATCTCGATTCCTATATCCAGGACAACAAATTCGATATCGAGGATATCGTACCGTCCGTGATTAACGGTATCAAGGACATCGGAGACAACAGCATCTACGCGCTTACCCCGACGTTCAACTCTTCGGCCTTGTATTTTAATAAGAAGATGTTCGCCGACGCGGGCATCGACCAGCCGACGGACAATATGACGTGGCCGGACGTGATTACGCTCGCGAAGCGAATCGCGAAAGGCGAAGGCAAAGAGCGGAAATTCGGCTTGGCCTTCAACCGCTATGGCAGCGATCCGTTCTGGGATTCGCAGACCTATGCCGCTCCGCTGCAATTGAAGATGTTCGATAACACGGCGGAGAAGATGACCGTCGACCAGCCGGGCTGGAAGAAGGTATGGACCGATATTTCCGACCTGTACTTGAACAAAATCATTCCGAGCCAAGAAGATTTGAATAATGGCGCCGATGGCGGAATCATCAAGGATAAAGCCGTCTACAATCCATTCCAAGGCGATCTGTTCTTGAGCGGCCGCGTCGCCATGAGCGTGAACGGCTATGATTACGTGAGCCAGCTCTCCTCCGTGAAGGATGCAGCAGCCAAAAATCCGAAAATCCCGAGCGTTGACTGGGGTGTCGTTACGGTACCGCAATTCACCGAAGTGCCGGGCGTTGGCGGCAATATCTCTTTGAGCAACCTGATGGCGATCAACGCGAAAGCGCAAAACAGCGACGACGCATGGGAATTCATCGCGTTCAACAACGGCAAGCAGTGGGCGGAGCTCAAATCCCGCAGCACGTACGAGATGGTATCGCGCAAATCGTTCCTGAAGCCGAAGGATGGCATGGATTACAATATCGAAGCGTTCTATACCTTGAAGCCGGTTCCGCCGCAGGATCCTGCGATCGATAAGCTGTATCAGGATAAGCCGAACCTGTATCAAGTGCAAAACATCGCGCAGCAGCTGTTCCAGGAAGTGCTTCAGAAGAAGAAATCCGTCGATCAAGCCTTGAAGGAATGGCAAACCAAGGGCGACGTGATGCTGCAGAAGATCAAGACGAATCCGAACGGACCGCTCGAAGGCGATGGCGGCGGAGTTATCGGCGAACCGAGACCGCTGGATTAACGTCTGAATACGGAATAAGAGACAGGTTAGCAGCTGCGTATCATTGCGCAGCTGCTTTTCTATTGTCGGCTTATCGTTAGGGTTCAGCTGTCTGGCATGCTTATTTCTGCCGAATATGGGAACGCTAGACGAAACGGCAGCGAAGGGAGATACGCGTCATGAAATGGGTATACTGGGGGCGCTTGTACGAGACCAAGTTCCAAGCCGGTTGTTTGGTCAAACGGATGGAGAATGATTGGTGGGTGTACGGATACGACTGCCCGCAGGAGATCGAAGTGTTCCGCTCGCGAAAAGGGCGGTTTGGCGTACGATTCCTCCCATAGTAATATTTGCTTAACAACGCTTGACTTATTGCTAAATTCTATAGTATATTAATTGTTGTCGCCATTGCATGATTTGATGTGAATCGGTGTTATCGCGGGGTGGAGCAGCTCGGTAGCTCGTCGGGCTCATAACCCGAAGGCCGCAGGTTCAAATCCTGCCCCCGCAACCAACCTTTCGATTATTATCGCAAGGGCCCTTAGCTCAGTTGGTTAGAGCGGTCGGCTCATAACCGATTGGTCGGGGGTTCGAGTCCCTCAGGGCCCACCAATTCCACAATTCATCACACTATGCCGGGGTGGCGGAACTGGCAGACGCACAGGACTTAAAATCCTGCGGTGGGTGACCACCGTACGGGTTCGATTCCCGTCCTCGGCACTTTAAGTAAACCTTGAGCTTTCAAGGTTTTTTGTTTTTAGTGGCTGCGTTTGATTATGCCAATTACTCCAAAGGTTCTGAGTACCTAATGCGGTTTATGACGGTACACAGAACTCTAAAGCGAAGATAAAAAAACTCCTTTTCATCACTTGCCACAAAAGCGATGAAAAGGAGTTTTTTTGATGTCAAGAATCCTGAAAGTTAATGCTTTATCTTCGATAAACTGGACAGAAGCACTAGAACAATTTTTGTTCTGGAAAAAGGCACAGGGAATCAGTGAACAGACGCAAAAAGATTACAACCAACAAGTCAGGCTGTTTTTCAAGCGTTATCCTGATTCATTTGATTCCATGGAAAGATTAAAGCACAATGGTTTGCATTACCTTGGTCAAGATGGAATCAAGCCATGCACGTTCAATAACCGTTTGGTGTACCTTCGTACATTCTTTAACTGGTGTTTAGATCAATCACTAATCGAGTTCAATCCAATACTCTCGATTAAGAAGCGCAAAGATGAAGGGAGAGTAGTGAGTATCAGTTACGATGTACTAAAACAATTACTTGAACAGCCTGACACGCGGACATTTGTTGGCTTACGTGATTATGCTTTGATTTTACTCACCTTAGACACAGGAATACGGCCTAAAGAAGCTCTAACATTATCACCGGTTGATTTTAACCCAAACGCACAAGAAATTTATATAACTAGTGAGAAAGCAAAGACAAGAGTTTCAAGGTCATTGCCAATTTCTGTACCAACTGTTAAAGCGATTAGACAATTATTATCTGTACGACCGGTTGACTGGTCAGAGGATGTTACAATTTTCTGTACGTATGAGGGGAGAAAGCTAAATCGTCATACATGGGGAGACAGACTTGAGAAGTACAGTAAGTCAATCGGGGTTATGATTCGTCCATATGATTTAAGGCATTCATTCGCTCTGGAATACATAAGAAATGGGGCAAATGCTTTAACATTACAAAAAACTTTGGGTCATTCCGACTTAACAATGACAAAACGATATGTGGCTCTGACAAACAATGATTTAAAGAGGGAGCATATGACCGCGAGTCCGATAAATAAATTGATGCCAGAAACGAAAAGGATTAGGAAGCTTTAGTAAATCTCGGTTAACTCCGTACTTTATCTTAAGTAAAGTATAGCCGCTCTAAAAGGGAGCACAAGCCTTTCTTCATTTACTCGGGGTAATCTTTAGCAATAACTTCAATATAAGGCGCTTTAGCGAAATTTGGGCTTCTGGGACTGAAGTGTAGCAAAAGGCTGATGTTATTGTAACCATCAGCCTCAGCCTTTTTGTTTGCTATTTAAATTATTGAACAGGTAATCACCAGAGGGCTTAAACTAGGTTATTCAGACTTCTATTTTTTGTAGATGTGTTGATATCTGCTTTTTTTGGTTTACTTGATTGTTTTAGCACTATTGGAGTATTTGCAAAAGTTTCGGGATTTTATATTTTATGAAATTCTATTGTTTCTTGAAGGGTATTTGTTCATTATTTTGCACCTGCTACGTTGACCTTTTCTACAAGACCAAATTGTCATTAGAGTAAGAATAACTGTGAAAAATAAATATTTAGCAGGTGTCGTCATTCCAACATGATTTGTTATACCTGTTGTAAATGGGCTAATTGATATTAGCCCATTTTACATAAATTCGATTTGTTATTTATTATTTAAAGACATATCGACACTTCGGATAAGCACGACATCCTCTAAATTTCCCGTACTTCCCCGAACGTTCAATTAACTCATTTCCGCACTTCGGACAAACATTATTTTTAACCATTGTTTGTTTTGTTGCGGCGACTTCTTTAATTGCCCTTATATGTTCCTTATTAATACCTTTTCCAACTACCCTTCTTGTCTTCAGTACTTCTACAATTTGTTCGACTTGTTCCATATTCAGAAGAACCTCATTGTACTTCCCAATTGTCCGAACAAGTTTCGAAGCATATACAACATCTTGTGAGGTTTTGACCTTTAAATCCGCTCTTCCACTAAAACTGACTATTCCATATATCGGTAGGTTATTTTTAGGAAACAAGGCTGAAATCGCTTGAATATGACCGTAGTTTTGTCGTAAGGGATTAAACAACTTTTCTTTTCGTTTAAAGATGACCTGTGTCCAGTACTCAGAGCGGTCGTCGCCGACAATCCAACCACGATAGTTTTTTGTCTCAATGACAAAAACTCCATAGATTGATACAACTACATGATCTATCTGCGTAGTCCTACCTGAAGCCGATGGGATGGTTAAGTCATGAATAGTTATGTACTTCGACTTATCAAGCTTGTTTAATTTGTGAACTACTGACTTCTCACCAATGATTCCTTTGAGTTTAGGAGACTTAGTGATTATAAAGAGAATTAAAAGTATTACAGCAAATAAATAGATCATTTTCTATCCCCCATTATGATATTTCTTCCTGTTTCTCTAACGGCGAAGTTCTTTGTACATATTAGCTTCTGATCTCGTCTAGTTAGTGGGTAACCAAACGTCACCATATGACCTAAACAAATTTATTCACAAAGGTAAGATATCTAGTTATAATGACCTATATAACATCCTAGCATATTCCAATTGAATCAAGGTATAGATATTTTGCAAAGATCACATGTAACTGTTTGGATGGAAGGGAGGATTGTAGACTACGGAGGGATAATACAAGAAATCAAGAATGCCTATAATGGTTAATGGAGATTGGCATCCATTCATAATGTCAGATGAGAATGCTACTATTTATCCATGCGAAATTCGGATTCTTTAGTTTACCATCCTTATACATTTCATTAATAAGACCTACTGTGATAAATAGCACAAAGAGGGGCATGTTCATGGGGAATGTAATCAAATTCGCATCTAAGGTACCAAGGCCGGTTCCTGCACCGCTGTCATACGAACAGCAACAAGAACAGCTGACGCTGTGGAATCGCGGGTTTGTGAACTTCACAATGGGCGTAGCATGCAACAGCTTGCCAAGACTTCTGAGCTGGTGGCCGGCGTTTACTCAGAAGAAACCATGTATAAGGGCATTCGTGAGATGGCGGAAGCGAACTATATTAGAATGACCATGATTGTTATGAATGATCTGCTAGTGCAACGGGCGTTCCTTGGACAGGAAGAACGTCATTTAGAACTGATGGAAGGTGTTCTTTAATGATCGTTGACGGAATTGAATGGGTGATCCTGCGGACCGTGGCGCTCAGCCAGGGGCGTAGCATGACAACACTAAACAACTGGTACGCATTTGCGGAGAAGAATAACCGGCTGGACGAACTGCCTGAAATGCGAAGGGACTTCACCGCCAGGGAAACACGCTTCGTGCGGGCGGATCAGCTAGACAGGTTTGCTGTATTCGCAACGACCCTAAATCGTGGAGACTTGGCAGAATTCACGAAGACGGCGTTTGGGGATCGCGCGGATTATAACAAAAAATGGGCACAGAAGAAACGTGATGAAGCGAAGGCGGCACGTGAAGCCGCTGGAATTCCAAAGGGTAACCCCTGGGCGTAAACCGAAACAGAATATGGCTAATCAAAGCCACTAATTCCTCTACCTATAAATCGAAGATTTTGTTAGCATAAAGGGATGACAAAATAAGTGTTCTTGAACAACAAACTAAAGCTTGAGAGAAAGAAATCGCTGACTTAATGGATGAACTCTGGGAAGATTAGTTCATATTTCAACTTCGTAATATTTAAAAAGGAGAAATTATTACATCATGAAAAAAGCAAAGATTTTAACCTTACTAAGTTTATGTATGCTAGCACTGTCTATTCAAGCTTGTAGCTCTAACAATGAATCAGAAAAGATGAATACAGAAGCAGCTTTAGTTAATACGAATACAGAAGAAGCGTCGAAGGACACTCCTGCACAAACAATAAATGAATCAAATGACAAACCTGAGTCATCGGATAGTAATTCTTCCGAAGCGAATAAAGAGAATACACAAACTAACAAAGAAACAGCTGATTCCAAGATTGATACTTCTGTGTTTGCCTATGCAGAGAGTGTTGATGTGAACGATGCACGAGATATAAATAAGCATATTAATCTTGTTGTGCATATGAGCGATGAGCTAAAACAAGGATTGGCTACAGAGCATGTCATCATTCAAACTTATGATTTTTTACAACAAAGCGACATTCAGGGAGCAGATACAATTACAATTGGAGTTATGGTAGGTGCTTTCCGCGTATCTCAAATAACAGTCGATACTAAGAAATTCGATGCAGGTGAAAATTTCATTGACTCAGTGTTAGCGGCGTCAAAAATAGATAAAATGACTGATGATGTAAAAGAGTATGGAAAAGTAATGGAACGTTGGTAAACCATTCATCCACTCTTTGTAAACTAGAAGACTGCCATCATGTATGGCAGTCTTCTTACTATTACTCCTATTCATTCACCTAACAGATTTCTAGAAAAAATTTATTCCTTAATTCTCTTACTTTCTTGAATTGCCTTTAATACAGCCTTTACTCCATCAGAAGCAACAAAAGTTTCAGAACAATTCAAACAGACTGCACCTCGAACCTTAATGCTTTTAATTTTCTTATTGCCTGATGTAATTTCCCAATCTACATCTGAGTTTATGACCTGATCATGATTGCAGAGGGGGCATACAAGGATATTGAGTTCTGCTTCTCCGTAGTCAGCCTTCAATTTTCTTGCTTCGCGCTTCAATTTCTGCTCTTCCAGCGATTCTATCCCATACGCCATCTCCCATAATTCCTCAATGCTTTTTCCCTCTAGGGATTCAGACAAAAATTCAGACTCCGTATCCATTTTTGCCTCTGATCTTGCCCGCTCCCAAAGCTTCGGCAAAATCGATTCGAAATCGGATATAATCCGCTTCTTATCTTCATCATCAAATTCAGACATAGAACCGCTCCTTAACCCAATTTAATATTGATATTATATAGTCTTAAAATAAAGTTATCAGAAACAATTTGCTACTCATCCTCATCATCATCTCTAGCTGATCTCATGGATGACTCCTGATACTCCCGACTTTGAAGATGAAATGGAACGATTTTGGATGAAAAATACTTATACCTTACAAGTCCATCAATCAGAGAGTTTTTAGATAACATCTTCATTACCTTCTCTTGGTCTGCGAACTTTTTCTCATACCTCCACAACCAGTTTTCAATTGATAAGATTCGCTCTTCAATTGATATGATTCGTTCTTCGATATCACTCAACTTCAAAGTTGATTTTGCGGTTATCTCAATTAGATTACTGAACAATTGTTCGACTGAGTCAAATTTTCTGAGAATCTCATTATGTTCAAACATGACTCCACCTCCAAAGTAAATAGAAGGAATCTTACTTTCGTCTTTTCCTTCGTACTACGTCTAACCTTTATTACAAATAGAGATTCTAGGATGAAGTCAGGCATTAAATTTTAAGGATTTTTATTGGTTTGATCGAAAGTATCATTTTATGAAGTCCCCGCCGCATCTTCTTTTTTGAGTCACTCTTTAATATGAAATCTCTTCATCATAAACAAGTAATTCCAAAGTATATTCGTATCCTGTAGACACTTTTAGAATTTCATAGAGGAGATCGCTATATTTTATCCATATCCATTCTACATGTAATTCTGTTTTCGTTAAGCAAACTAGATGGTGAGGGCTATCGTGAACACTCATCACTGATAAAACAAAGAAGGTGTCGAACCAAAAATCAAATTCCTCCTCTGGAATCAGTGCCTGAACCATAGTCAACAGTTGATCCTCTAACTGCTTGCGTCTTTCTGAAATTTTCCTTCCCCAAATCCCCTTAACCTCCAAGAATTCACCTCCTTTACACCAAAGAAAGTACAGGTCAAAATTTATGCTAAATAGAAAAACGGAGGGCTAAGTAGCCACTCCGCTTGTTTTCATTGATATATAAAAGTGTATCTCTGGCTTTTTACAATTGGAATTTCTCATTGTATAACTCCATTCAGTAGTCTAGTCTTATTGAAATTACACTTGCAATTATACCTCTTCACTTTAAAAATTGTCAAATTATGCCAAAGAAAGTACCGTCTATATTTATACAAGTGAAAAGTACCTGCTGTGAACAAAACTTCGCTATCGACTCGTAAGTGAATAAAATTAAAGCCACTCCATTCTATACTGACATACCGAACCTTGCGGTTCGGTTCAAGTTCCTGACGCGGACAACGCTTCACTTTTGTCCTTGTCAACGAGTCAAACGCTTCGCTTATTGACTCGTCATGGAATAATCGTTTAGATACTTCTTTTCTTTAAGGAATCTGAAAAAAACCCCTTATATTTATTAGCTTTTTCCTACGTTGTCAGGAAGTCTACTTCCTGAATCTAAATATTCCAATCAGTTGGAGGTTCATCAATAATCGCATTCTCCGGAGGCGTTTCAAAGTAGTTTGTAGTCAGATACCTATGAAATAAATCTCTCATTCGACGACTCGGAATATATATTTGAATAGATTGTCCTGTACGAATGCGACTCCTCCAGACCCATTGAATCAATTCTGAAATTGCCCAAGTATCTTGCTGAACAGAAACTCCATATTGTTCAAAAAACTTCTTCTCAATTGGGTTCATAAATCGATTCATCAAATAGACTAGGTGATGTTTATCGATGTAATCATTTGTCGCTCTCATCGTCATTGGGATGAAGGCATCTTTAAATCCTCGGGGCATGACCATCTTCTTAATACGATCATTGTTACCTTTAACCACTGTCCACAACGATGTCGATATCTTCGCCTTACAATAATTGGTTAGATAATTATAAGTATTTCGCTTAAGCGATGTTACCAGTTCTTTATTTGTTGCCTTCTCAAACCAACTGGTAGATAAGGCGGTTGTCTTATCTCCGACTGAATTTAAGTGTCCTTCATATACTGAGACAAGTTCTTGAAGATGAGATTTGTCATTGATACGCCTGTCTGTATATGGTTCTAAGGAGTATCCTGACTCATCCTTAAATACACTTAAGTAGCGGTACTTGATACCATGAAGGTCATAGTAATATCTTTGCAGTTGTCCTTTGAAAAGATAGGTGAGAATATATACTTCCTCGAACAACTTGAACATTTCACAAGGCATATTCCAGATTAAAGCGGAGCTATCGCAGAACATTAGGTTTCCACTGAGTGCCATTGACTTAAGGTAGTTATAATCGGTGTCCCAACCTTTTTTGTCATCCATCCACCTAATGTATTTAAGACCGTTATCGTCAGGAACGATTTCAATTGTATTCCCTGACAAGAGTAAATCTAGGCTATTTTTCTTGAGTGGCACTTGCTCAATAACATCCATCACTTCGTCAAGTATCAGTGTGTAGTTATTTATTCTAATGAGTTCTCTTGTCTCTGCATTAGCCAATTTGAACAGAGCGTGAGTGGTTGCTATATCTTTTCCTTCTCCTAAGAGTCGGTGTAAATCTTCAAGCTTCGTCATGCCTGTCTTATCAGTAACAGGTTCAAAGAAGGTACGGTTAGTGACGATTTCCTTGACTCTACCTACTTCTTTAACAAAAGGCGTAACGAAAATAAAGCGGTGATAGCCTGTATCAGCCAAACTCATGTATTGAATAGCCCAAGAAGTCTTACCATATCCACAAGGCGCGTCCACAACATTAACGATAGTCATTTCTTCATTTCTCCTTTATGCGTAGTTTGATTCCGGATTATATATAAAACAAAAACTCTCTGAGATTTTCAGAGAGTCCTTTATTTTGTATAGAGATTTGGAATGATATAGTTATTCCAGTTTGGCAAATTGTAATAACGTCATATGTATAGCTATATTGAAAGATGGGGAAAACACACGGCATTCACAATGTTCTCAAAATAAGTATGGCGAAGGAGAGGCTAAAACGATCTCTCTGCTAACATCCCTATACGATGCCATTCGATTAACTAACGAGGTCTTCGCTTTATAATTTGATCGCACTGCAATACATGTGATGTATCCCCGCTTAGACTGTCTTAAATATTTGCCTGTTTGAACGATATATAGTTCTTTA
Organism: Paenibacillus sacheonensis; assembly: GCF_009909195.1. Lineage (GTDB taxonomy): Bacteria > Bacillota > Bacilli > Paenibacillales > Paenibacillaceae > Paenibacillus_Z > Paenibacillus_Z sacheonensis. Next base: position 4,915 of record NZ_JAAAMU010000017.1, on the reverse strand, counting down.
AGTTTCTTGATTACTTCTTTTTGCATCTTCTATCAACACTCCTAACGATTTGAGTTAACTTCCCAACAAAAATAGACCACACAACGTTAGTTCGTTGTAGAGTCTCCTGGATTTGATGTAGCGTACGCACAAAGTGCATCATTTACGTGTTCTGTTCTTAGTTATAACCAGAATTTGTTACCAGTTTTCTCATGCTGTGCTCCGCAGATATAGGGAACATTCCTCGTTTCGTAGAAAGTGTTGCAAATAACTGCTTAACAGTAGACATAATCCCTTTGATTAATGTTACTCATATCCATCCTCGCTCCTTTTATTGTACATATCACTTATTTCAATGCTTGTCATCAACTAACCTTACACTCAATTTTCCAACCTTTAATATTCTTTTTGGCCCTACCGCTAAGAATGTAGCTAATATTCAAACCCAGACGCCTAGATGCTTCTGCCTGTGAAATAAACTCTAATCGTTCATTTGTTTCAAGATTGATTGCTGTTACTGGCTTTAATTGCTTACCAAGCCCATTTGCCTTTGCATGTAAGAGATTCTCTTTCTGCGTATTCCATTCTAAGTTCGTAACTCGGTTATCTGATTTAAAGCAATTTACATGATTTACTTGCGGTTTGTTCAGTGGATTCGGTATGAATGCTTGAGCTACTAGACGATGAACGGAAAACTTCTTTGGTTCTTGCCCCTTCATCGACAGATCAAGTTTCATGTAACCCCTCCTATTTATATGCTGTCTTAAAATCTTCTCTTTCCGAGTTACTCCATTCCCTAAGCTTTTTACTCTACCGAAATTACTTACTTGATAAATCCCTTCATATCCAACTACATCCTTCCAAACCTCGTCCTGCTGATTCTCTTTTACTGTGTACTTTGTCATGTCGACCCACTCCTTAGTAGTTTGAATTGTTGTGAGACGCAAATAACCCCTTGCCGCAATTGGCAAAGGGGTTATTTTGTCTTGTTCAAAAAAACGTCTCATACCTTAAAGTGACAAAGGCATCTATAGTTACGCTATTTTCGTCAACACATCGTCAAACTACAATGAGCTCTAGGAAGTTTACTGACCTATATAGTTATATGAATTGTACAAAGAAACACACGAAACACTATTTATTTTGCCAAAACTGATGAATTTTCTTTCTCAGTATCACTTAAATAGTTAAGAAGGTATTTTGGGAGGGGAATCTTATGGAGTTACGGATGAGCTTAAGGAGAAGTTATCAAACATTGCGTAAGATGAATAATTTGAAGTTGCGCCAGGTAGCAAATCGAATTGGTATTTCAGTTCCTATGCTATCGATGTATGAGAATGAGATCGTAAATTTAAGCAAAGAGAAAGAAATAATTTATCGAGAAATGATTATGACCCATAAGGAATAGTTCATTGCAAATAAGCCTACGATATCAGTTCTCGTAGGCTATTTCATTCCATTTTATAGCAAGAGGAGAGATTATAAATGAGTAATGCAACGATCATCCAAACCAATCAAGACATATTCATTGGCTCGGATACTGCGACTTCTACATTAATTGGAGATCAATTGTATCGTGTAGATACAAAGGCTAAAAAGTTATTCCATATTAATAATATGGTGTTATTCTGCTCTGGAGAATTAACCTTCTGTTACAACCTCATTGAGCTATTTTTAAAGCAAGAAGTCAGGAATGTTAGCATTCTTCGGCAAATCCTGCTTGCTTTGCATCTTGATGAAACTATCGATATTGTAATCTGTGAATACAAAGGAAACAAAACGATAGTCACACAATTGTCTCCGTATAACAAATTTGAACCAGTAATTTTCACTGATATTCCTGTTGGTGGTCTGAATATTATCTCAGCTGGAATACGCACCAGAGAGTCCTATGAAGCAACTTATGGGCAATTGAACAAGGGGAAATCGATACCCAAAATTTTCAAATCTATCTTTAATACCATTTCATATGAAGGTATTGGTGGCACATTGAGAGTCTATAGAATTAACAAACATGGTATCGTCCCCTTCCTCCAACATCAAATTAAAGAAAAGGATTCAATAAAGTTAATAAGTCCTGCTATCATAATGAATTACGCTCAAGAACATCTTATTGTCGGTGAACGCCTTTATGGAAAAGTAGTGTCAGGAGTTAACCTAGCCATCGAAGATGAACATGGAATTGTAAAATGGCAAGGGAGTAAGTCAGAAATCTTTGATCGTAATGGAAAGCATGTCATGAAAATGGGTCTAGTCGATGAGAACCCAGACGTATTCGGCCTATGGTCATTCAATGACATCACTAGAGTGCGTATGGACGACAAGGTGGGCTTTACAATTGAGAAGGCCACTACAGACACCAGCACGTATCCTGATGGCTGGCAGAAGCTCCTGTGGGCTGATCAAGCGGATGGCACCTTGTACACTCGTCGCATGATCGCAGAGAATATCAAGATCGTGAACAATGTCGGTAACACCATCCTTGACGCAGAAAGCAATTACATGAATCTGGGTGACTTCGAAACGATTGCCATGGATAACAAGCTTACGTCACTCGAAAAGATGCAGATCATCACTGAGCTGTATAAGATCGAGGCACAGTACAAGCGTATGCTCGAACAGGCAGAGGAGTATAAGCGTTCACAGCGAGACGATGTTCTTGATATAAACGCGCAATTCCTAGTAAAGACTCCAAGTGCAGTTGACCTGTATTCAACTCTAGCATTGTCGGATGCTTATAGCGCTCTAATCGTATACATGTCACAGTTTGTGAAAATGGTTACAACCATTCCATTGAACATTAACATTGATGATCCAATGACCTCCGCGACAAGCGTCATCACAAGTCGTGCGGAGTTCATCTTGAAGTTTAAGAATTACTATGATGCAGAGAAGGATTTGCGGAACAAGATCGAAGATGCTCAATTCTACTCTGGCCTGAACATGGGACAATTCTACAATAACGTTGTTATTGGAGAATATGGGTTTATAGCGCTAAGAAGCGATGGAAAGTATAGGTCTGTTTTGAATGCGACAAATGGACTGGCCTTGCAGAAGTGGGAGAACAATCGCTGGAACAATAAGGTGTATGGTTCCATTGGTAGCACAACATATGAAGATGGTACGCTGATCGCTGAAGATTTGGTAGCCAAGAGGCTGAGAATCGAAACGAAGAATGGTGGCGTATTGCTTGATGTCGACTCCCTGAACTTCGACTTCACAAAGCTGGATAGCATCATCTTGGATAATGTAATCATGTCGCCTGAGAAGATCACTTTGTCCAGTGAATTTAAGAATATAACGAAACAGTACACTGAGCTGAAGGCGGCAATTATGAACTATGCAAGCACTATCTATAATGATAGAGACTCCACGTACACTGGACTTGATACTGCAAAAGCCAATCTACTTGCGGCAGGAACAGACTTAGATAATAAGTATTCCGCGTTGAGTGCATACATGGCTCCTGTCTTTATTGATATGAATGCGAAGACTGATATTGTTAACGATCTACATTCTACACGAACAGACTTCCATGCTAAGTGGGAAGATTTCTATAAGGCATATGAAACTGGAAGAAACAGGGTTGCTGACTTCCTTGAGAAGAGTTCGATCCAATTAGGTCGGAATTATAACAACACAGTTATCGATGCTGAGAATGGCATTGTAGTAACCAGAGGAAACATGATGAATAGAGCAATCATGAATGCTACGAAAGGTTTCGCGCTTCAGCAAAACGATGGTACTGCTCAATCACCAATTTGGGTAGACAAATTCTACGCTGGCATCGATGGCAAGTTCTATGCCGAAGAACTTCAAGCGAAACGGTTGAGAATCTTTTCTGCTGACGGCGATATGCTTATCGATGGAGATGAAAGAAAGCTCTATTTGAACAAGTTCGATATCATCGGTGCTGGCCTGATTACTTCAGAGCATATCATTACGAACACGATCACAGCGGACAATGGATATATCGCAGACCTGACTGTAAACCATCTGAAGACTTTGGCTAAGGATGGAGCCGTAGGTTCTTTTGTCGATTAAATTGATGTGATGAATAATGAAGCCCGATGGGTTACAGGTAAAATCACATCTAAGGTTCCTGCCAAGGATTCCAGAGGGAATGCGTTATATTGGAAGGATTCTGAAAAGAAGTATCTCACGACTGATGTAACTGCATATTTGGCTTACACATATGAGATCACTGAAACAGAGAAACTGAAAATTGCATTCGAAGGTTCTGGTCAAGCATCATATCCGTATAGTGTATGGGGTGCTGGAGATGGAGTCATTAAGAACACTGGTAGTGGCTTTGGAGACAGCGCGAGAGGCTACATTTATAAAGGTCCAAATGCATTTAATTTCAGATATAACGCAAGTAACACCGGCGATACTAGAGAACTTATTCTGCATGATAACGGTATTGAGATTGCATCAGTTAAAGGTGACATACACCTTATAGGTGATGCAGTGCACATTAATGCAGTTAAGGGGGGAATTCAATTGTTACATTCCTTAGGCTCTAAGATTGTTATAGATGAGTCAGGGGAGAACATAAAACTAGAACATTCGAATGGCAGTGTTCTTGAGATTACCAATGAAGGTCTATTTGCTGACATAGATGGTGACATCAATTTAAATGCTACAGGAGATATTAAACTTTCTGGTGCAAGAATTGATTTAAACTAAATAGATGAATTGTCAGAAGTCTTCAGTGTTATACTTGGCAATTAAAGATGTAGAATGAGAAAATAAAGTATTAGACTGACGATGCTTCATTAAGCTAACGGGCAGCATTCCTATTATGAAGAAATACGAGGTTTGAGAAATGAAAAGACTCCTTGGTATGATGTTTATGGGTCCCAGATGCTCGCCAGCGACCGGATCCAAAAACAAACCAAGGAGACTACATCATGAATTCTAATCAAAATGAGCG
>NZ_JAAAMU010000016.1 GCF_009909195.1 Paenibacillus sacheonensis | reverse complement strand
TCACAGAGATATTCAGGCTTACATCCACTTCTACAACCATGAACGATTACAAGCAAAACTAAACGGCCTCAGTCCGATGGAGTACAGGACTAAGGCCGCCTAATTGACTTTATTTATTTGTACTGTCTACTTGACGGGGTGCAGTTCAGTCCTGGACTGCTGCTGTTGGATGGGAAACGCAGGGCGATCCTGTTAGTTACGGGGCTACACTTTGCACGCTCCTTCGGCAGGACTATCGTACTTGCCGAAGATATCGAGAGATGACCGATCTTTCCTTCTGTTTGCGTGAAAAAGGGAGCAGCCGCGGGAACGTTTATTCATTTGCGGCGCCGATCCTGAGCGTCAGCAGCTCCGACTCCCGCACGAGGAACCCGTCGCGGTCGGCCTCCTTCGCATCTGCCGCGGATTCGTCCAGCAATACGCGCCGCGCTTCCGTCCAAGCCATCGCTCCGTTCGTCGTGACCGCGCGTTCCTCGCCGTCGTTCCACAGCCTTACGATCCAGCCGTCCCCGTCCTCTGCCTGCTTGAGGCAGCTGACGAACGGCGATGCGTCGCGCGCGTCCGTCACCACGAGCAGCGACGCCGACGACGGCAACCGTCCGCCGTGCTGCGCGTCCGTTTCCGCGAGCAGCGGCGTGCGGTAATCTTCCGCCTTGGCCATGCATTCGCCTTGGCGCCAATCGCCTTCATGCGGAATGAGCGCATAGGAGAAGCGATGCGAGCCTTTGCATTGCCCGCCCGGCGCAGGATAGTTCGCCCCCGCCGCGGTTCCGACGCTTCCTGCGGAGCGCAGCAGCGTCAGCATCAGACGCACGCCGCCTTCGCCCTGCTCCGCCTCGTAGGCAGGCAGCCCCTGGCTCGTCAGGCATAAGCCTTCCCGTCCGTCCGAGACGTCGACGAACGATTGGAACGGCTCGTCCCGCCATTCCGGGCCGGGAAGCCCCGCTTGCCGTTCGACAACGTTGAAGTGATCGTATGCATGCACGCGATCGGAGCGAATGCCCGTTTCGAATACGGCACGCAGCATATGATCTTCGCATTCGTTATCGAACGCCACCTCGATTTCGAGCCGTTCGATATCCGCTCGCAGCATGACGAAGGTCTCGATCGTCGCGTCGCGTTCCTCTGCCGACCGCGCTCCGCCTTCCATGCCGCGCGGCAGCGACCACCTCGCCTTCGACTTGAATACGACGCGGTCGGCATACGCTTCATGCAGCTGCCATTCGGAGCCGCATGTTCGCGAATCGCGCTCGTCGCGCGTCGCCAGCTCGTGGTGATCGTACAGGTCGCCCGTCTCTTCCCGATCGGCGTAGAAGTTCAAGCCGCGATAAACCCGGCCCGTCCGCTTGTACGTCAGGTCGTACGTGCCGTCCGCGTTGAGACGGACAGCGAGCGACGCGTTCTCCATGCCGTTCCCGGCAACGCGCAGCACCGGTTCGGCATTGAACACGGCACTCTCCAAGGCACCACCTTCCCCAGTCCCGCCGCTCGTCGCAGGACGGATCCAATACGTGCGGTAACCGGTCGCCGGCACCGCCTCGGCCAGGAAATCGACCTCCAATACCGTGTACACCAGCGAATCTTCGCGCGAGTCTTCCGCGTCCTTCGAGATCACGTCCGCAAGCATCTGCGCCGTCATATAGAAGCTCTCCAGATCCTTGTTCTTATCGACGACGTGACGGATGCGCGAGGACACGACTCTTCCCGACTCGTCCACGAGCTCGTAAGCGGCATGCTTGAACCGGCGCGTCACGCGCACGAATTGGCGAACCGGGCCCGCATGAGTCCGACCCGCAGGGTTCACGATGACGAGCGCGACGGCGGAAGCGTCCTCGCAGGTCGTATCGATTGCCGGCATCAACGCGTGCAGACCGTCTTTGATCATATAACTGCCCGTATGGAGAATCTCGTCGTACCGGTTATGCATGTCGAGATGGACTTGGTCCAAGCTGCAGCCGCAGATCGAATCATGCGGGTGATTGGCGAGCAAGATACGCCACAGATTGGCTATCAGCCCCTGCGGATATTCCGCTCCGCTCGCCCATGATGCCATCGCCCATAACGGTTCCAAACTCCGCTGCAGCAAAATCTCGCAAGTGTCGTTCGACTGCTTGAGCGGCATATGCGAGGACAGCGTGCCCACGAGATCCATCAAGGACGTCGACGAGCCGCGCATTTCCCCCGCATATTGCTGCATGACGACTGCTTGCCCCGCAACGGCGTTCAGGTAGTCTTCCGGCGTGCCGTAGACGATCTCATAATGGTCCTGGTTGGCGTTCAAATAATCGATCAACCCCGGCAGGGAGGCTCGCGCCTCCATATGGTCGATGCCGACGGAGAAGTGCAGGACGCCCGTCGCCGCCCTGGCGCCCTGCCCGGCCGCTTCCCGCATGAACGTCTCCAGCATCGCCGCCGGATCGGGGTTCAGCGAATCCGGTAACCCGATATCCGTCCAGATATCCGGATAGCTCAAGAAGATGCCGTGGCTGTAGCCGTGATTGGCCGCCAGAACGGAAGAACCCGCAGGTCCTTGCCACTCGAATTCATAGAAGCTTAACGACTCGTCCCACGTCGGCCGGCCGCGGCCGAACGTAGCAAGCCGAATGCCGAACCCGTTCAGCAGCATCGGCAGGCTCGCCAAGCTGCCGAACGAGTCCGGTACGTACCCGAGCATCATCGGACGGCCGCCCATTCGGCGAACCTCCGCCATGCCGACAAGCAGATTCCGGATCATGGACTCGCCGTTCTCGAGGAACTGGTCCGCGAGCACGTACCAAGGACCGGCGATTAGCCGGCCCTCCGCGAGCAACGATTCGATTTGCTTCCTCTTCTCCGGGCGAACGGTCAAGTAATCCTCGAGCACGATCGCCTGGCCGTCGAGCAGAAAATGATAATCCGGGCGCTCCGCCATGATCGTCAGCAGGTTATCGACGAGCCGCACCCACCGGACTTGAAATTGCCCCTTCGTCATGACCCATTCCCGGTCCCAATGCGTCGTCGGCGTAACGAATACCTTCTGTTTGGCCATCTTTTATCCCGCCCTCTCGTCCAGTCTCTAATAGATCTCGATCTCCGCAAGCTGCATGCGGTAGTTGTTGCCATCCCCCGCATTCGGGCGCAAGCTCGTCCCCGTGACCTTCACGTACCTTGCCGTCATCGGCGCGATCGCGAACGATTGCACCGCGTTGCCCGGCAAGGCGTAGTTCGACACCGTAGCCACTGTCGTCCAATTGACGTTGTCCGTCGACGTCTGCACGTTGAACGCGATCGGGAAGCCCTGACCAACGTTGCCGCTGTCGTTACGCGGGTACAGATCCAATCTCGAGACGGCATGGGAAGTCCCCATGTCCAGCTTCACGTATTCGGAATGATTCACGGTCAACGAGGCGTCGCTCGTCCAACCGACCGAGCCGCTGCCCGAGTTAAGCAGCCCGTCGTTCAGGCGACTGCGTCCCCAATCGCCGCTTTCGCCCGAGCTCGATGCCGTTACCGTCGCTCCGAACGCCAGATTGCCGAGACGGCGGATGTATTCCTTCGTCATGTTCCAATACATCGCGTTGTCCATGACGCCGGACTTGTTCAACCACTTCTCCGTCAGGCCGGTCACTTGCGACGTGTCCGTGACCGCGACGGCCGTTTCTTCCGCGTATTCGTTATACGAATTAACCATGACGATTTGCGGTTTGGGATTCTTCTGCATGACGCGATCCCAAGCTTTCGCGGTATAGTAATCGCCGTTCGCCCGCGAAATCGGCGTATACGTCGCTTGGTTCGGATTATGGCCCGGCATGACGACCATGACCTCGTCGTTCGCGATCGTGCCCGATGCCGGCGTATACCAGCCGTAATCGCCGGACGGCGTGCCGCCTTCGGAATACCGGATCGTGAACTTGCTCGAATTCGTCTTATCGCCGGTCCAATTCAACCAGGCGTTGCGCTCCGCCGCTCCCGCGTGAAGAACGAGCAGCGGCTTGCCGTTCAGGTAGTAATAGTTCTTCGTCCCGCCGTTCGCCGTGTTGACGAATTGTTTCCACGCTTCGCCCGCTTCGAACTCGACGCTTTGCGGATCGTGCGTATACTGCAGATCGCCGATCGCGAGCGCGTATTTCAGGCTGCGGTTGCCCGTCGTGCTGTTCCATGCATTGATCCGGGACGATAGCGTAACAGCGCGGTCGTAGATGTAGCCGTCGTCCACATAAAGTCCGTTCGTCTCGTCCAGCAGCAGGAAGTCGACGCCCGCCGAGGACATCGCGGCGATATGCTCGTCGATGACCGGCACTTCGTTGCTGTCGTATTGCCTGTACGTACCCAGCGTCAGCGGCAAGTATTTCATGTTCCACGCCGCCCACGTGTCGTGCAGGTTCTTCTTGAAGTAATGATAAGGCTCGACCGACCACGTGCCCGTCGCGTTGTTGAACGCTACCGTCGCTTTCCAACCGTAGGCGTCACCTGAGAGATTGCCTTGGAAAAGCTTGCTCGCGTTGTAGCCGAATCCGGAATTCATGACGACGGACCCCGTAGCCAGGCTCTTCGACGATTTTAAATACGTCAAACCGTACAAGTCGCCGTTCAACCCGTCCCCGTTCTGGTCGAAGTTGAAGTAGACGAACGCGTCGGCGAACCCGTCCCCGTTCGCGTCCGACACCAGCTGCTTCGAGGAGCCGTAGCCATGGCCGGAGGCCCAGGCGTAGTACGGCTGGAAGCCCGTACCCGTTGACGGCGCAACGAACCAGCTGCCGGAATTGGCGATATAGATGATGGCGTCTTGCTTGCCGTCGCCGTTGACGTCGGCCATGAATTGATTGCTCGAGCCTACGCCGTGACCCGCGATCCACTGCGAGTAAGCGGAGAAGGCGCTTCCCGTCGATAACGCCGCGTACCACGTGCCGTTGCTGGCGAAATACACGACGGAATCGCTCCTGCCGTCCCCGTTCACGTCAGCCATGAACTGATTACCCGATCCTACGCCATGGCCCGTAATCCAGCTGGAGGATGCGCCGAAACCGTTTCCATTCGATAACGCGACTTTCCATGCGCCCGTCGCCCCGTCGAACGCGACGGCGTCCAGCTTGCCGTCGCCGTTCTCGTCCGCGAGGAATTGATTCGTCGAGCCCGTTCCATGCCCGGTCGCCCATACCGTCGGCGCGCCGAAGCCGTTGCCGTTCGAGAGCGCCGCGCTCCACTTGCCCGTCGCGCCGTCGAAGACGATCGCGTCGTCCTTGCCATCGCCGTTCACGTCGCCGAGCAGCTGATTCGTGCTGCCGGCGCCGAAGCCCGTGCTCCATGTCGGCGCGACGGACGGTTTCTTGGCGTACCACGTGCTGTACCACATGCCGACCGTCGGTTTCGCGGCATCCGCGGATGCCGGGCTTGCAATCGTTCCGAGCGCGAATGCGGACAGCGCCGCGACGGACGAGATGAAGCGTTTTGCTTGCTTGGACCTGGACCTGGATTGGGACTTGGACATGGAAGAATGACCTCCTCTAATGTAGAAAGGAAATGAAGCAGGCAGCAACGGCGCGATTCGGACGTTAGCCTTTGACCGAACCCGCCGTAATGCCGCTGATGATGCTCTTCTGCATGAACACGTAGAAGATGAGGATCGGCAGCATGCCGAGCACGAACATTGGCAGCAGCGCGCTCCAGTCGGTAGAGAAGATGCCGACGTTCGCATAGATCATGCGGGTGATCGTGAAGTACTTCGGCGATACGATAAACAGGATTTGCACGAAGAAATCGTTCCAGAAGGCGACGGATTGAATGATGATGACCGTGCCCGTCACCGGCCAAAGCAGCGGGAAGCAGATGCTGACGAACGTCCGGAACACGGACGCCCCGTCGATCTTGGCCGCTTCCTCAAGTTGATAGGGAATCGTGCGGATGAAGCTATAGTACAGGAACACCACGAACGCGATGTTGGTGAAGACGAAGACGAGAATGACGCCGAGCAGCGTATTCATGAGGTGCATTTTCACGAAAATCTTGAACAACGGGACGATCGCCATTTGAAAAGGCACGATGATCGACGAGATGAAGAGATAGTAGACGAGCCTATGAAACTTCGTGTTTCGGCGAACGAGCGTGTAGGCTGCCGAAGATCCGATGAGCACGATCAGGATGACCGCGCCGGCCGTCGTGATCAGGTTGTTCAAAAATACATGCCCGTATTTCATATCGTGAAACGCCTTGGTATACGCGCCGAAAGACAAGCTCTTCAGATCGAAGCTCATCGGCCGGGCGACGACGTCCGCAGGCGGCTTCAGCGTGTTAATGATCAAGTAATAAAACGGAATGAGGACGATAAGCGCCGCAACCCATAGTCCCAATTCGAGCAGGATCGTTCCTCCGCGGGACGACTTCGACGATGTTCTTCTCATGCGATGTTATCCTCCCTCTTGGAAAAGAAACGAAGCTGGACGAGCGAAATGAGCAGGATGACGACGAGCATGACGACAGACAGGGCGGAGGCGTATGCGTACTTGTTCTCCGAGAAGCCGTAGTTCATGATGGAGAACGTGATCGATTCCGTAGCGTAGCCAGGACCGCCGTTCGTCAGCGCGAGAATTTGGTCGTATACCTTGAAGCCGCCGATCGTCGACAGCAAAACGTTGATCGTCATGGCCGGGGCAAGGAATTTAAACGTAATGTGCCAGAACGCCTGAAACTTGCCGGCGCCGTCGATCTTGACGGATTCGTACAGCTCGGCGGGAATGCTCTGCAAGTTGGCCAAGTAGATAATCATCGCCCATCCCGTCGTCTGCCAGACGGCCACGAAGATGACCGATTTCATCGCGAGACTCGGATCGCCTAGCCAGTTGTTGGGCAAGAAGCCGATGCCAAGCTGATGGATCAGATGATTCAGCAAGCCGTCGTCGCTCGAGGACAGTATGAACGACCACAGGAAGCCGATGATCAGCCCGCTGAAGCACCATGGCATGAAGTAGACCATCCGCAGCAAGAACTTCGTCTTCAGCTTGGCGTTCAGCGCGACGGCGAGCGGAATGGCGAGCACGTTCTGCAGGAGCGTCGAGCACACGGCAAAGTAGACCGTGTTCTTGATCGAAGCGATGACATGCTCGTCCTTGAAGACGTTGACGTAGTTCCGCAAGCCGACGAACGAATAGTCCAGCTTGTTCACGCTGTAATTGGTGAAACTGTAGAAGATAGACTGAATCGATGGATATAGGAAAAAGATGACGAACCCGATCAGCGCGGGAAGCAGCAAGAGCTCGTATTGCAGCGTCACCTTTATTTTTTCTCGTTTGAACATTGCCGCGGCCACTCCTTCCGGTCTTTGCTTGTCTCTATGTCGCGATTGCCCTTGTTTGCGATGGTCGTAAGAAAGTCTCGCGCTTAAAAAGCAAAGGGAGGACGGTATCGCAATACCGCCCTCCCTCTGGAACTGCCGAATGCTTGGGAGTCCGAGTTATTGCAGGTCTTTTAATTGCTCGGCGACGTAATCGTCGATGACTTTCAAACCTTGATCGACCGTTTTCCTGCCCGCGACGATTTCTTGGCTCGTTTTGAACCAATTTCTGACGAAGTTCTCACCGTTGATTTTCTTGAAGCCTTCCCACGGGGAGTACGTTCTGCCGGCACCGAGCGTATCTTGCAGTCCGGACAGGGACGGATCGAGTCCTCCCGCAGTGCCTTTGATTACCGGTCCGCCGTGCGTAACCGCGATCCACTGCGCGTCGCCTTCGGGGCTTGCGATGTAATCGAGCACACGAAGCGCTTCGTCGATATGCTTGGAGTGCGCGTTCACGCCTCCGCCGCCCGCTACGCCGCCGATTGCCCACTGCTCTTGGCCTTCGGCCGCCGAAGGGTACGGGAAGATGTTGAAGTCGAAGTCGGGCGCTTTCTTGTGCATATCGGCAACTTGCCAGCTGCCCATGCTGATCATGGCGCTCTTGCCGTTCAGGAACTCGTTGACCATATCGTCGACCGACATGCCGAACGCGTCCGTGCCGATGATGCCTTGTTTCACGGCTTCGTAGAACTTGTCCAGTCCGGTCTTCCAGCTCGCGGAATACGTCTTCTTGCCCGCTTCGACGTCCGGCTCGATAATCGCGCCGGTGGAGAGCACGACCCCGAGCGCCATCTTGCCGATAACGTCGCCGTCCTTGTCCCCCACGCCGAGCGGCTTGATGCCGGCAGCCTTCAGCTTGGCGGAGACGGCGAGGAACTCGTCCCATGTTTTCGGAATTTCGATGCCATTGTCGGCGAAAATCTTCTTGTTGTACATGATGCCTTGGAACCATGTTTCGAACGGCACGGAGAAGATCGAGCCGTCGGCCTGCGTCGTCGCCAGCTTCGCGCCGTCGCTGAGACGGTCGATGAACGGTTGGTCGTTCAGTTTATACGCGTAGCCGTTCTTAAAGAAGTCGACGTTCATCGGCGCGATATCCGGGCCTTCGCCTGCGGCGAATTGCGAGTTCAGCACCTTGTTCGCTTGCGCGTTATCCATAAACACGAGCTGCAGGTCGATATCGGGGTTCTTCGCCTCGAACGACTTCTCCAAGTCGGCGAACAGGTTCGGGTTATATTGAACGACCATCGTAACCGGTACTTTTTCTTTCGGTTCGTTGCTAGCGCTTTCAGAATTCGCGTTCGTATTCGCCGCGTTGTTGCCGGCCGCCGTATTCCCGTTGTCGCTCTTTCCGCAAGCGGCAAGGACAAGCGAAAGCGCGAGAATGCCGGACATGGCCGCAGCCGTTTTTCTGTTCATTGCAAGTTCCCCCTCTGGAATCTGTTTAGAGGGACGGCCAAGGAGCTCTTCTTGCGCCGCCTTCTAATGCTTTCATCATACCTCCGCCGGACGGGGTTGATAATCTCGAAACGTTTGGATCGATGTTCAAATATTCAGGTATTCGCGTTCCCGCTCCCGGCGGGAATCGGAAAGCCGATCGTCAGGACCGTCCCCTCGCCGGGACGCGATTCGATGCGCAGGAAGGCACGATCGCCGTGCAGCAGCTGCAGCCGGTCGCGGACGTTACGAAGCCCGATGCTCTTCGCCGCAGGCATCTCGCCCTCGAGCATCGCCGTCACCCACGCCAACCGTTCCTCGGACATCCCCTCGCCGTTGTCCGATACGCGTATGAGGATTCTTTCTTCGTCTGCCGCTGCACCGGTCCGAGCCCCGGCTGGCGTTCTGGTTTCGGCTGCGGTGCCGGTTTCGGCTGCGGTTTCGGGCTCGATCCCCGCTCCGGCCTCTAATTCGACCTCCACGCGGATATAACCGCCCGTGCGCAACGCGTCCAACCCGTGAATCAAGGCATTTTCGACGAGCGGCTGCACGAGCAGCTTGGGGACGGGCGTCCGACGCACGCTCGCCTCGGCCTCGATCGCGTAGTCGAACCGCTTCGCGTTGCGGCTCTGCTGAATCTGCAGATAAGACGCGAGATATTGCAGCTCGTCGTCCACGCGAACGATATCTCCGCTATCGTAAAGCACGTAATCGAACAGCCTGCCGAGGCTCTCGATCGTCGTTTCGAGCTCTCTCGTGCGGTCGAGTACCGCCATCGCATGCAGCGACTGCAGCGTATTGTTCAGGAAATGCGGGTTGATTTTCGCCTGAAGGGCGGACAGTTCCGCTTCCTGCTGCTTGATCTTCGCGATGTAATTCTCGTTGATTAATTGATTCAGTTGCTGAGCCATGCGATCGAAGTGCCTGCCGAGCATGCCGACCTCGTCGTTCCCCTCCGCCGGCGCGAGAGCGGATTCGTTGCCCCGGCTGAGCGCATCCATTCGCTTCTTCAGCCGAATCAGCCCCTTGGTGATCTGCGACGAGACGAACACCGAGATCGCGGCCGCGAGCAGAATCGCCGCCGCGATCGTGAGCAGCGCCGTGAAGCGAACGTCGCCCGCCACTTGCGCGATCTTCGTCATCTTGGTCGAAATGACGGTCTTCCACCCCGTCACCGCGGACGTCGAATAGACGACGAGCGAAGATACCCCGCCGCCCTTGACCGTATACGTCCCGTTCTCGCTCGCCCCGAGACGGGACAACTGTTCGGCTGCGTATTGGCCGCCGATCGACCGCTCGTCGCGATTGGCGATAATGCGGCCGCCCTTGTCGACGATGGAGATGTCCTGGTCGTCGCCGAGCCCGATCCGCCCGAACAGGTTCGTGATTTTCCGCAAATCGATATCGATCATGATCTCCCCTTCGGGTTCGCCTTGCTTCTGAGGGTCGCGAACGGGGATGATGACCGAGACGACGTTCGTCGTCATGCCGTCGTAATAATAGTCGTTCCGGTGGGGCCCGACGAACGACGCTTTGACGAGCGGGCTAACGCCTTCCGCGAACCACGCCTTGTCATCGAAATCGTAATCCTTGCGGGAGGAGCTGTTCTTATCATAGATGGCGCGTCCTTGCCTGATCACGAGAATGTTGTCCACGTAGGGAATCATGTACGTATATTGAATGAGGATATTTTGCAAATTCTCGTTATAGCGGATTTGGTCGTAGTAACTGGAATCGTAATGCTCCACCGAGTCGATCAACGTGCGGTTGTTCGCCGTCAATTGGATGATCGTCTTGATTTCTTGAAAATAGGAGTCGATGTTCAAGCTCGACTGCGCAATCGTCTGCTTGGCGGCGCTCTCCATTTCGTTGCGGATCACGCGTTCGGAGATGTTGTAGATGACGGTTCCTTGGACGACGAGCAGGAAGACGGCCATCAGGGAAAAAGCGAGCGCGATCTTGCGCTTCAGCAGCAAGTCCCGGTAACCCGTCCGAATGCGATCCAGGACGCGCCTCATTGCGCAAACCCCGCTATCGCCGCTTTATATTCCGCCGGCGTGCAGCCGACCGTTTGCTTGAACATTTTTCCGAAATGGCTCGGGTTGTGGTAGCCGATCGCCTGTCCGATCTCGTACGCGTTCAACGTCGTCTTCTCCAGCATTTCCTTCGCTTTCTCCACGCGCAAGCCAGTCAAGTAATCCCAGAACGACGCACCCGTCTTCTTCTTGAAGTACGAGGAGAAATACGCTTTGTTGTACCCGGCGAATTCGGCGACATGCTGCAGCGTAATGTCTTCTCCGATATGTGCCTGGCAGTATTGCTTGATCTTGGCAATCGTCAGATCGTCGGGCGACGCGGCGGCATCCTTGGCGGTAACGGCCGCTTCCTCGAGCTTCACCGCCATCCATGCTTGCAGCTCGGCTGCCGTCTCGAACTTCTCCGGCGTCTCCGCATCGCCCCTGCGCGGCGCTTGTCCCTGCACGCGGGCGAGCAATTGGCGGCAAGCGCGAACCACGGCTTCCCTATCGCCTTGCCCCGATGCCCGGAAGCGCTCGAATCCGCGCGCGAGCAGCATTCTGGCCTCGGCCTGCTTACCCAGCATCAACGCCTCCGTCAGTTTGGACGACTCGAACGGATCGGCCGGAAGCTCGTCTTCGCCCGCGCCCTCGGCGTGCACGTAGATCGCCGCCTCGCCCGCGAAATACATCCGCTGCGATGCCTTCCTCGCTTCCTCGTAGCCTCTTGGAAGCTCGGCGGAAGAACCGAGCGGGGAACTCACGCCGACGTTGGCGACGACCTCCAGCCCTTCTTCGATCTCCCGGCGGATGGTATTCCACCTCGCTTCTGTCTCGCGCCCGGCGGTTCCATTGCATGCGTCCGTATACACGAGCGCGAGACGGCTGACGTCATCGTACACCAGCAACGCGCCGAACTTCGCTAAGGCCGGCCGCTTCTCCCACGCGCGCAGTTTCGCTTCGAATGCGCTTCGTTCATCGGGCGTAAGCTCGGAAGGCAGCGACAAATCGATAGCGAGCACGTAATAGACAAGACCGGAATCGGCTTCTTCCGATTGACCGGAAACGGACCCGCTTGCCAGCTCCCACTGATACCCGGTCGTCAAACTGTGGTACATGCTCTTCTTGAGCAGCGTCTCCCGCTCGTAGGCTTGCCGGCGCTCTTGCGCGATGACCTCCATGACCGAAGCCAGCGCGGACGTCAACCGCTGTTCGTTGAACGGTTTCACCAAATAATCCTGCGCGCCGAGACGAATCGCTTCGCTCGCGTATTCGAAATCCTTATAGCCGCTCATGAACAGCACCTTGCTGCGGCAGCCGCGCCGTTTCAATTCTTCGATGAACGCGAGGCCGGTCATGCCGGGCATGCGAATGTCGGTAAGGATAATGTCCGGACGTCGCTCGGTCACGAATTCCAGCGCGTCGGCCGGCGAGCACGAATCGATCGTTTTCTCGAGCGGCAGCCCGCTGCGCTCGATCATTTTGTACAGCGCCAAGACGATGTTCTCGTCGTCATCCAAGATAAACACGTTCATCGCAATGGATCACCCTCAAATTTTGTCGAATAATGTCTAATTGTAAACGATTCCACGTTTGTTACAAGCGTAAAATAAACCCGATCGCTAATTTTCGGCCGAGGGCGAAACTACGTATTTAGTAAACGCATAAAAAGCCCGGCTCCAAACCCTAACTGAGAGCGAGCTCAGTTTACGGATTGAACAGCCCCCCTATGGGTTCTGCGCCCATGCGACAAGCAAAAAAAACCGCGGCGATCCCCGCGCCCCAGCCCGATCGGCTGCCGGCGCGGGATCGCCGCGGAAGTTCCGCGTCGCCCGAGCGATTCGTTTTCATGCATAACTAGTCAATAATACTCGCATATCATGAGCGCGTTGCCATCGCAGTCCCGAAACGCGAACGACGCATGGTCGCCGTGCCGTTCCAAGGGACCGACGTCTACGCCGCGGTCGGCTAGCATGCCTCGCGCCGCTTCGATGTCCGGCGTATCGAACGCGAACGTCGCGCGCTCCGCCGGCTGCGCTGCCTCGTCCTTAAACAGGTGCATGACATAGCGGCCGTCGAGACCGAGCTCGACGAAATCGTTCTGGCCGTAACCTCTCAGCTCCAGGCCGAGCTTCTCGCAATACCAGGCGCTGGCATGATCCAGATCCCGGACATAGTGCATCACGCCGATCAGGCCATTCTTAATGAGCGGCTTCATGGGCTTCCCCCGCTTTCGTCGATTCGATTCGTCCTGCTTAGCTATGCATTACCCCGATTCGGTCAAGCTTACACGTGCTTCTTCGGACCGGGCACGATACCATGCAGCCGTTCGACCGCTCTGGCCGTGCCGGCCTTCTGCTCTTCCAATCCTTCATATTCGACGCTCATCCAGCCCATATAGCCGATGCCGTCCAAGCGGGACACGATATCGGCTACGCCGGCATCGCCTTCCGTCGGCACGACGCCGAGATAGGAAGCTTTGCCGCTCAGCGTGCCGTACGAACCTGCGGCGCCATCTTCGGCGCGCTTGAAATCCTTCGCGTGCACATGCGAGATGAACGGCCCGAGCTCTTGGAAGGAAGGGCCCGGCTCCTGATCGACGAGCAGGAAATTGCCCATGTCGAACGTGCTCCGAAGCGCCGGCGAATCCACCTGCTCGATCAGCTCCTTCACCTGCTCGCTTCGGCCCGCGAATACGCCGTGGTTCTCCAGGCAGAGGATGATTTCCCTGCTTTGCGCGTAGGCCGCCGCTTCCAGCAGACCTTCCACGATCCATACTTTGCCTTGCTCGTAGGCGATGCCGTCCTTGGCATCGCCGGCAAACACGCGAACGACGCGCGCGCCGAGCAGCGCAGCGGCATCGACCGACTTCTTGATATCTTCGAGCGCGGCCGTCCGCTCTTCCTTCGACGGGCGGGCGAAGTCGTTGCAGGCGCCGAAGCAGGCCAGCTTCAGCCCGGTCCTCGCCAGCGCCTCCCGAACCTCCGGCACGTCGGTCTCCGGCTTCCAGAAAATGCTCAGCAGCTCGACGCCCTGCGCGCCGATGCTTGCCGCGTAATCGATGAAATCCGCATTGCTCCACGATCCGTCCTGCAGATACTTGTGGCAGCTCCATACGCTTACCGCAATCTTCATCGCTTGCTCCCCCTCTCCGGGCACCTTAGCGGTACCGTTTAATGAAAGCTACCGCCTTGCGGATATCTTCCTCCGGCTGATGGCCGACTTCCCGCTCGATCGTCAAGTACCCTTTGTAGCCGATGCTCTGGAGCGCCGCGAAATACGCATCGAAATCGACGACGCCTTCGCCGAGCGGCAGCTCCGCGAAGTCCGGTCCGCCGGACGCCATCTCGGCGATATGCTCGTGCGACATCTTCTCGTAGCCGAGGAAGCCGTACACCTGGCGAGGGTCGACGACGCGCAGCCGCTTGCCGTCTTTTACATGCGTATGCACGATATAATCCTTCAGCGTAATGACGCCTTGCACGGGATCGTCCCCGGTCACCATGACCATGTTCGCCGGATCGAAATTAACGGATACGCCGTTCGTGCCGAGCGTATCCAGGAAGCTCTTCAGATGGGCCGCAGGCTCCGGTCCCGTCTCGATCGCAAAATAAGCGTTCATGCTCTTCGCGTATTGCCCGAGCTCTTCGCAGGCGCTCTGCATGGCGGCATACACGGCGCTGTTCCGGTCATCCGGCACGATGCCGATATGCGTCGTCACGACGTCCGTTCCGAGCTCGACCGCAAGGTCCAGAATCCGTTTGGATTTCTCGATCTTGGCCGGGTTCGCCGCCGCGTCCTGGAAGCCGTGGCCGCCGAGGTCGCCGCAGAGCGCCGCGATGTCGAGGCCCAGTCCGCCAATGTAACCGCGCAGCTCTCTGCGAGCCGCTTGATCCAAGTTCGCGGGGTCCATCTCGCCCGACACCGCGTAGATCTGCACGCCTTCCGCGCCGACGTCCTTCGCCTTCAGCAGTCCTTCGCGCACGCCGACGCCGAAGCTGTCTACGATAACGCCGATTTTATTGATCAATGGATTGCTCATGTGATCTCAACCTTCCTTATTCTCAAATTACCCGCGCCCCGCCGGGAACAAACGCCCTGTTTTTCCCTGGCCGCATCGGCGATTCGTACCGCTGGCATTAGCTGGCATTAATCAATTCGGTCTGATGCTTATTAATCAAAATGAATTTCCGTGCCCTTCGCCGCCGATTCGTAAATCGCGCTCAGCATGCGCGTCACTTCGAGCCCGTCTTCCACCGGACTGAGCGTCTCGACGCGGCCGAGACAGCTGCCGGCGAAATGCGCGATCTCCCTGCCGAACGCCTCGCTCGCGTCGAAGCTCGTATGATCGATTTGAGGCGTCGAGTTGACGATCGTATCGTACTTCTCGGACATGACGACGAGCGCCGGCTCGACCTCCGCGCCGCCCTTGTCGCCGTACAGCTTAATGTACAGCTCATCCTTCGCCGCATGCAGCGTGAAGCTCACGTCGACGAGCAGCGATGCGCCGTTCTCGAAGCGAATGACCGCGTTGGCCGCATCCTCTACGTCATTGCGTGACGCATCGTAGTCGGCCGCTTTATAGAAGGAGAGATTTTGGACATTGGCGCGGTTGCCGAGGTTCCGGTACGTGTTCCCGCTGATGCTCTTCACCTTCGGGCGGCCCATCAGGTACCAGCAAAGATCGATGATATGTACGCCAAGATCGATCAGCGGCCCGCCGCCCGAACGGCTCGAGTCCGAGAACCAGCCGCCCGGATTGCCGAGCCGGCGAAGGCAGGAAGCTTTGGCATAATAGATCTCGCCGAGCTCTCCCGCGTCAATGAACCGTTTCAATACGTCAACGCTGCCCGCGTAACGTCTTACGAAGCCGACCTGCAGGATTTTGCCCGAACGCCGCACGGCCTCCTGCACCTTCTCGGCTTCCTCGACCGTTTTGCACATCGGTTTCTCGCACAGCACATGCTTGCCGGCTTCCAGCGCCGCGATGCTAATCTCCGCATGGGTATTGTTCCACGTGCAGATGCTGACCGCGTCGATGCTCGGATCTGCCAGCAGCTCCCGATAATTCGTATAGACTTGCTCCGCCCCGTACTTGGCCGCCGCTGCCTTCGCCCGCTCCTCGTTCAAGTCGCAAACAGCCGCGATTACCGTATCCGAACATTGCTTGTACGCCTCCAAATGCAGGCCGGATATCGACCCCGCGCCAATGACGCCGATGCGCAGTTTCTTTCCCTCTGTCGACATGATAAACATGCTCCCTTCCCTTTGGGCGCCATGCCCGATATAATGGCCTTGCATGACAATTATAATTAAACCTTCCTATACCTTATCACGATGATACCAAGGGGAGAATGCACATCATGCCAACCTATATGGATTATATGATCAGTCCGCTCCCGATTCGTCTCTATGACAATGTCATCGATTTGAAGAAGCTCCGGGTGCAGTCCCTTCTCCTTCGGGGCGCCGGCCATTTGCCGGGCCGTATCATGCAGCGCAAGGACGCGAAATTCGATTATTGGGCGTTCGTCTATATCGGCGCGGGACGGGGCTATTTTCAGGCGGGGGACGGCCAGCGGCAGACCGTGGAAGCCGGGTCGTTGTTCTGCCTATACCCCGGCGAGGTGTTCCAATACGGTCCGGAGGACGAGGGGTTCTGGGACGAGTATTATTTCTCGCTGGAGGGCACCCGGATCCAGGAGTGGCTGGCGAGCTGGTACGAGCAGCCGGAGACCGTCAAGCACGTCGGAACGGAAGAAAGCTTCTTCAGCAAAATCGAGCTTATCTTCGGGCTGCTCGGAAGCGGCGTTCCGGCGAATCAGGACCGTGCGGCGCTGGCGCTGGAATCGATGCTTTTCGATATGTCGCTGCGCTTCCGTCAGCCGGAGACGAGCAGCAGCAGGACGCTGTTCATCCACCAGCTGCTCGATGACCTGGGAGCCACCGCCTACGGCAAGTCCAGCGCGGGCGAAATCGCTGCCAGGCACCATATATCCATCCCTACCCTGCGCCGGATCGTGCACGATTATACCGGGTACCCGCTCGGCGAATTCGTTCATCGCCTGAAGATCGCGGAGGCGAAGAAGCTGCTGCTGAACACCGACAAGACGGTGATGGAAATCGCAGGGCTGCTGGGCTATTCCGATATGTTCTATTTCTCGCGGCTGTTCAAGAAATTAACGGATGCCGCGCCGACGATGTACCGGTCGCAGATGGGGTAGCGTTCGCCTTGGTCGCGGCCGGCTGGCGTAAATCGCAACCAAATGCTCTATGCAGCCTATGGGAACCTTGCTATAGTAATATCCATGTCGTTATTCCCATTATCTGTGAGGAGTGTTAGTTTGAAGAAAATCAGTGCGTTTGTTCTCGCAGCCCTGCTGCTCCTGATGGCTTTCTCGGGCATGGCTTCCGCCGCAGCCCCGGCGAAACCGCCCATTACCGTATGGGTCGGCACCCAGAAGATCGCGTTCGACGCGCCGCCGCTGATCGCGAACAGCACCACCTACGTCGAGTTCAAAGCCTTGTTCAAGGCGCTCGGCTTCGAGATCGCCTACGATGCGAAGAGCAAGACGATCACAGGCGCGTCGAACGGCGTCTCTCTCGTCTTGAACGCCGCGACCGGAGCCGCTTCCGTGAACGGACAGGCTTCGGCGAAGCCCGTCAAGCTGATCGTAAAGGCTGGCCGCACGCTCGTGCCGCTTCGTTACGTTGGGGAAGCGACGGGCATGAACGTGAATTGGAACGCCGCGGCTCGGAAAATCACGATCAGCGCCAAAGCGCCGACCGCCGCCGAAGTGAAGGAACTGCAGGCTTTGCTCGCGCAAATGGACCTTGTCGACTCGGCGGGCGATCTGAACGGCTTCCTCTCGTTCCTCGTTCCGAACACGCCGCTCTATGATGCAATCAAAGCGCAGGGCGCGCCGAAAGCGGGCGACCCCGTCGTCAGCACGATGTCGAAGCTCCTGGACATCCAGGACTTCACGCCGTATTCGGCGAACGTCACGGTCAGCCAGCACGCGGCCAAAGTAAGCGGAGGCTTCTACCTGGACAACGACTGCGTCATCCAGTTGGGACTGCAGCGCGGTCAAGACAAGCATTGGAAGGTTCGTTCGATCGGTTTGCTTCAATTCGATTACGTGAACACGGATAACGTGCTGAACCATGAAGCGGACGTTCCGGCGGAGGACAAGGCTGCGATTCTTGCGGTAATCGACAAGCAGGCGCAGGCTTCCACCGACGAGGATCTCGATGCTTACCGGGCGACGATCGATCCGCAAGCGCCGAATGTAGATCAATCGTTGGAGACGGTCAAGCAATTATTCGACGTGTACGATCTCAAATACACCACAGAGATCGCCCGGATCGTCGATTTTACGGACAACGAGGCGGTCATCTACGTCGTGCAGACGATCGAGAAACTCAAGGGTCCGGACTACCCGAACAGCCGCGCCTTCATGGCCGTAACCTTCCGCAAGACGGAAGACGGGCAATGGATCGACGAGGGCACGGGCAAGCTCATTAAAGTCGACCCGCTTCCGAACGTTTAGGGAACGATTCGCGCGTATCCCTCGGCCCTCTAATCGAACAGCCCGCCCTCCGGTCTAGGAAGGGCGGGCTGTTATGCTATTGGCATTCTGAGTAAGACAGGCGCTCTCTTCAGTCGCGTTCGACCAAATTACGCTGCAGGTAATGTTCGAGCGTATTGGATATATCGAATACCGTATGCGCAAGATCGTAGTTCTCGAAGGCATGCTCGCAGCGCGCCTGATACGCGACCGCCGTCTCGTACTGGTCCATTCGGAACCGGACGATGTCGGAATCGACTCCCGCTTCCTGCTGGCGATCCTGCACCGTCCGCCTGTCGGCGTAGATGAACAGCCGGATGACCTGATCGCCGTACTGCTCCTTCAGCAGTTCTGCCCCTTCGGTGTTGAGAATAAGGAAAACGCTTCCGTTCTGCAATAAGCTTTGTTCGATATCCATGCCGCGCACCCCGTAGTGATTGCCGTTCATGCAGATGCTCTCGATGAAGTCGCCCGCGCGGTCGAACTGTTCGTACAGCTCCGGCGATATGAAGTGGTAATCCTGGCCGTTCGCTTCGCCGGGACGCGGTTTGCGAGTCGCGTACGAAAGCACTTTGGCAATGCCGAGCGTGGCGCCCACACTGTCGGCAACCGTCTTGCGCCCAGAGCCGTCCGGACCTGTAAATACGAAAATCAGCTTGCGATCCAGCTGTTCGTTCATCGTCTCAGCCTCCTGAATCGGTCGATTGTCGATCGTCGTTCTGCGAGTCTGATCCATCCGGAAATGCAGCATTCATCTGCTTCGGAGCGAATAACCGCGCAGATGGCAATCATCGATGTTCCCCGTATTCCAGCGCTGTTTCTATCAATTATACCGCATGTCGCGAAATGCCAGCAATATCCAAACCTTGTACGGCTTGACTATTTCGAAATGATCGGATATATTTTATAAAAACATATGTTCGTGATTCACTTGCGTCGGAAGCACCCGTAAGTAAAGGCTCATTATGCCTTTCTTGCGGGTTTTTTGCGTTTTCCGGCGGCGACTCACGGCGAAGGAGGAATTTTGTCTATGTTAAAGTCTATGAGGTTGAATCTGGTTTCATCCATGCTGCTTGCCTGGCTTGCCTTCCTGCTGCTCGTCCCGGACGCGGCTTCCGCAGCGTCGGTCTCGCTCTCTCAAACCGCGCAAACCGCGCTTGCCAAACACATCGCGGCTGCCCCGGCCGCTTTGAAGGACAAGCTGAACGCGCAGACAGCCAGCCTGCAGACGATCCAGCGGCAAGAGACGAGCCTGGATGACCGATACAGCACGCTGCACGCGAATAACGCCAAGGCACTGGATGCCGTGAACCAGCGCATCAAGCTCATCGACGCGGATAAGCTGAACCGAATGACCAACGATCTGAACGCGCTGCGCACGAAGTACAAGCCGCTCTTCACGCTCTACACGACAGTCAATAAGCGGATTGCCGACGCGCGGGCTCTCAAACTGAAAGAGCTTACGGCCATTCTGAAGCAGCAGGCGGATATGCTCAAGACGGCCGTACAGCTGGCGCGCGCAGAAATCCGGATCCGGGAGGACGCGCTGTCCGCTGCCAAGGCAGCAACCGCCAAGACGGTTAAGTCCCTGAAGACCAGTCTGACCGCCATCACTTCCGTCCATGCGCAGTCCAAGGTCGCGCTTGCTTCCGCGTCCGGCACGAAGAAGACGATTCCCGGCGTCGTCAAGACGCTCAACGCCTGCGTGAAGAGCGGTTCGCATGCGGGAACGTTGCAATCTCTCTCCTCGCTTGTCGCGCTGTCGCACAGCATCGTCGATCAGAAAACCCGCGTTATCGAGCACGAGAACAAGATCGCGGCCATCATTAACCAAGTCGGCGCACAGATTCCGGTCCGTTAACGCCGAGCTCCGCTGCGCTGGCCGATTTGCTGCCATGCAGGTTCCCGATCTTCTGCAACTGCCAGCCATTGCCACGCCATTGTCAGAAGCCTGACATGCGCGGATGAATGCCCGAATAGTTTAGTAAGAGTCAAGTAACGGGAAGCAGACGACAGGCATACGGGAGGGAGCAGGCGATGCAGATTCATGTCGTGCAGGCAGGACAGTCGCTCTACCGGATCTCGCAGGCTTACGGCGTTCCGGTAGACGCGATCACGTCCGCCAATGAAATACTGCCGAGTCACACATTGGTGATCGGACAGGCACTGGTTATCCCTATCGTGGGCCAATATTATTACGTGGTGCCCGGAGACACCTTGTCATCGATCGCGGCCAGATTCGGCACGACCGCGGCCAGGCTCGCTTCCGTCAACGAGACCGAGGTAAACGCTCCGCTGAACGTAGGAACAAGGCTGTATATACCGCCGATGCCGAAGCGGCGCGCATACGTGAATGCGTATATCGCTCCGAGCGGCATGACGGTGTCGCCCGCGCTGACGGAGGCTGCCAGGCAGGCAGCTCCGCACTTGACATACCTGGCTCCGTCCAGCTTCCGCATTCAGCGCGACGGCACGCTTGCGCTGCCGCCGCTCGGCGATTTGCGAAGCATCGCGGCCAAGCAGCGGACAGCGATGATGTTGACCGTTACCAACCTCGAGGAGGATCAGTTCAGCTCCGATTTGGGCCATCTCATCCTAAGCGATACCGCGCTGCAGGATAAGCTGATCGCGAACATCGTGAGAACGGCGAAGAATTTGCATTACCAGGATGTCCATTTCGATCTGGAGCATCTGCTGCCCGAAGACCGCGAACCGTACAATCGATTTTTGCGCAAGGCCGTCATCCCCATTCATGCCGCCGGCCTCACGATGTCGACCGCCCTCGCGCCCAAGACCAGCGCGACCCAAGAAGGCGCCTGGTACTCCGCGCATGACTACAGGGCACATGGCGAGATCGCGGATTTCGTCATTATCATGACGTACGAGTGGGGCTACAGCGGCGGACCGCCGATGCCGGTCTCCCCGATCGGTCCCGTACGTACCGTGCTGGAATATGCGCTCACCGAAATGCCGGCCGGCAAAATCATGATGGGCCAGAACTTGTACGGCTATGACTGGACGCTGCCATACGTGCCCGGAGGCGCCTATGCCAAGGCGATCAGTCCCCAAGCGGCTATCGCGCTGGCACGGCAGCGGAACGCCGAGATCCTGTACGATACGGCGGCTCAGGCTCCGCACTTCACGTATTGGGACGATAACGGCAAGGAGCACCGGGTCTGGTTCGAGGACGCGCGTTCGATTCAGGCGAAGTTCAACTTAATGAAGCAGCTGCGCCTGCGCGGCATCAGCTATTGGAAGCTCGGGCTCAGCTTTCCGCAGAACTGGCTATTATTAGAGGATAATTTTGATATTGTTAAACTGCTGCCTTGACGCTGAAGCAATCGGCAGACGGCGGCTGGCTCTATACCATTGAGGCATCGCATAATGTTCATCTAACCTAGGGGGATGCCTCCTGTTCTATTTTTCACATGCAACGCCGTCACCGTCTCGGTCCAGATTGGAGCTGTAGCCAGGCTGACCCTTATAGAGCGGTGCCGCGCCTGCAGCTATTACAGCAGTACAATTATCGTAATAGACATTCCCCGGGTTAGGCTTCGGTGCTGGTTCTGATGTCGGCGGGCTCGCTACTCCTGTTTTTCCGTCAACGATGAAAAGTATCCGCATTCCGTTAGGATAGATCTCGAGCTCGTTTCCGACCCATGAACCAGCGCCTCGATTATCGGATGACTTCACGTAAGCCACATCGGCTCCTGCCCCGCCTTCCATGCACATCGCCATCGGGAATTCATCCCGGTCATACCCGGACTTGACAGGAATACCCGACAACGACTGTTCGCGATTTTCGTCTGCTCCTAACCGATCAATCGTACAAATTGGCGATTCCCCGCGAGCGAGCGAGCTTTTTATATGTGCCGCTGTTTCCGGATAACGACTCTCAGGAAAGTAAATAACGCGGTCATGCTGTCGGTCGTTGATGTAAACGGATCTTATTTTCGAATCCCATGTTACATATTTGTATAGCAGCTGCCCTGCTGCACGAACGGGGATATAGGTGACGCCGCTTAAGATCTTCGGAGCTACGCTTGCCTGTTTACCGTTTACGATCAACTTTATTGTCTTGTCCGCAGCCTTCGCTTGCTGTTGTTTTTGATCGCTGATGTACACCGTCTTTGATGAGGCATCCCAAGAAACATACTTATTCAACAGTTCGCCTGCTGCACGTACGGGCACATACGTAACGCCGCTTACAATCACTGGCGCCACGCTGGCCTGCTTGCCGTTTACAAACAACCTAATTACCGTGCTCACCGTTTTAACTTTTAGTGTCTTTTGTGTATTGAACGAATTTTTATTTATAACGGGACTTCGCTGCTTCCCATCTTCGATTTTAGGGGACTGCGAGCCGCATCCCGCTATGATACTTGCAACTGTCACTATAAGCATCATTTTCTTTAGCATGATTCGAATTGCACTCCCTCAATGTTCTCTTAGCTGCGATGAACGTTTTCACTTTATTGATATCCTTCTCATGTTTAAATTCGATTATTACCAATTCGAGTTTGTGATACCAAAGATGCGGATATACAGTCCGTTACTCGAAGACACAGTTTGATATAATGAAAGGCATTGAACGTTAGGCATGAAAAAAGCCCCCTTCCAGGGAAAGGTTAGATAACCTTTCCTCCCTGGATGGGGGCTTTGGGCAGCTTTCGCAGCAACAACAATAGGCGGCCGACATTTACTGTCAGCCGCCTGTAATATTGAATAGGCCATTTGTTATTTTGCCATGACGGCAAAGTAATTATCTTCATCGTCCGCAAAGTTAAACACTCTTCCGAACGGCATGGCGACGATTTCGCCGACCTTGACGTTTTTATCGGACAAGCTTTCGTGCAATTGATCGAAACGATCGGAGAAAAACATCAAGGAAGGCGTTCCGAGATTCATTCCCGGCGACATTTTGGCAACGAATTCCTTGTTGTGCAATATGATGCTTGTCTCGGCTTCCTCGGAAGGCGCAATCTCGATCCATCTCATGCCTTGGCCATTGTTCTCTTCGGAGATGACATGAAAACCCGCTTTCTCCGTCCAAAAATGCAAAGCCTTGTCTTGATCATTGACGTACAACATAATTTGACCGACTTTATTGATCATTGCTCTTCCACTCCTTCGTCATGTTGGCATGGTTCCAATTCGCTGCTTATTATCCTTCGTATTCCTTATTTCAACTCGTTCAAGCGATCTTCGAGACGGTCCCACGTATCCGTGATGCCTTCGAGCATGCCCATGTCCATGACGGTCTTCAGGTTTTCTGCCGACGCATAGATTGCCCGGTTGACCAGCTTCGTCCTGCCGTCCAGTTCGATGAACGTCAGCGTGACTTCGGTCGAAGGCAGCGTGTCGTTCGCATTGCCTTCGGCATCCGAGAAGTAATCGGTGTAGACGATCTTCTCCGGCTCGACGATGTCCGAGTATATGGCTTTGCCCCACGATTCCATCCCATAAAAATCGCCTTGATTCTGATCCACGCACTTCATGCAGTAGTGCCAAACGCCGCCCGGCCGGAAATCCACATGGCAGACCGGAAGCTCCCAGCCTTTGGGCCCCCACCAATGTTTCAGATGCTCCGCTTCTTTGAACATCTTGAATACGAGATCGCGCGGCGCCTCGAAAACCCGCTCCAGCACCAGTACCCGCTCGTCCTCAACCCTCGAAACCATGGCATGTTTAGACATTTTCATTCCTCCAATGTTGTTGTTTTCTTGTTTTGCAGCTCCCGCAAGTAACCTTCCAAATTGTCGAATCTATCTTCCATGACGTGCCGGAACGACTTCACCCAAGAATCCAGCGCTTGAAAAGGCTCGGGGCGGAGCTTGTAGATCCGGCGGTTGGCATCGGCCTTTACTTCCAATACCCCGCTATCGTTAAGCACCTTCAAATGCTTCGAGGCCTGGGGCTGGCGAAGCCCTAACCGTTCGGCGATTTCCCCTACGGTTAACGGGCCGTCGCGCAAGAGCTCGACGATCAGAACACGATTCGGATCGGCCAAAGCATGCAGCATCGTCAAGTCTATACCCGGATTGTCCGCTGTCATGTCATTCACCTCGTTAAGTGTTGGTTTCTCGGTATGCGCTCATCTCCTTCCTCACTCGAGTCATCCTTCTGCTGCTATGAATATACACTGAACCGAATATTCCTGTCAAGGAATATTCTAATTAGGGAATATACATAAAATGGTTTATCCAGCATTGCGGCTGCCTCGCTTAGTCGTGCGCGGATTCATCATGGGTCTCATTGGAATTCATCAGCTCCCGTCCGACTGCATGGGTTGCATCGGGGCGCATGGAGGTGCATCGGGTTGCATGGACTGCGTCGGCTGAATCGCCTGTATCGGCGGTCCCGGGCCGTCTAAGGTCGTAGTCCTTCCCCGCCTTAAGGCTGGATTCCAAAACCGCCGCTGGACGGTTTCAGCGAGGCCCCGCTCCCTTTACACTAAGGATATAGAAGAAACGCCAATTGCAGAAACGCACAGCGAGCTGACGGACTTGAAGAACGATCCCATACGCAGGATGAAGAGGAGAGGATTTACAATGAGAAAGCTTTACCGCTCTACTATGGACCGCAAATTGACAGGCCTTGCCGGAGGAATCGGCGAACGTTTCGGTATCGACCCAACGATCATCCGGCTAATTCTTCTTATTTCCGGCGTATTCAGCCTGGGCACGACGCTGCTCTTGTACATCGTCGCCAGCGTGCTGGTGCCGAAGGCGCCGTTCGAAGTACTGTCGCCCGATCAAGCGTTCCGTTACTACGGCTAACCGTCATCCCGTCACGCGAAACGTCAACACTCAACTATAGGAGATGAAGCAAATGGGTATCTTAAACCGCTTGTTTAACATTACGCAGGCTGCGGCCAACGAGCTGCTGGATAAATTGGAAGATCCGGCGATGATGATGAATCAGTACGTCCGGGGCATGCAGGAAGAAATCGCGAACGCGCAGCATGAGCTGCTGAAGCAGGAAGCGCTCGCGAAAGGCTTGCAGCAGCAGGCGAACGAAGCGTCCATCTTGGCGGAGCAAAGCGAGGCTAAGGCGCTGGAAGCGATGAGAGGCGGCCATGAAGCGCATGCCCGCGAAGCGCTGACGGCGAAGCTGCACTACGAAGAGAAAGCGAAGGAATACGGCGCGTGGAGCGAGAATGCGAAGCGCCAAATCGGCGAACTCACGCTTCGGCTGGAGACAGCCAAGGCCGAGCTGCCGCAGCTGATCCAGAAACGGGATGAGCTCATCCAGCGCATGCAGCAAGCCGCCGCGCAATCCCGCACGGCGATGCCGAGCTTCAGCACGGGACGCTCGGTCCTGGAGGGCGGCAATGCCTCCCGCGGATTCCAGCGCATGGAAGAGAAAATCGCGCAGTGGGAAGCCGGCATCCAAGCTTCCCGGAACCCCTACACGCCGTACGGGTACAACGGTTCTTACGCCAGCGCGCCGAACGCGTCCAAAGGTTCGCTCGTCGACGAACAGCTGGAGCAGCTGCGCAAGAAGCTGCCGACCGACGAACAGTAAGCATTTCCCTCGGCATCGTTCAAGCTCGCGCAGCTCGTTGAGCGAAGAACAGCAGAAAGCTGCCGATCTGCTCGGCCTCGTACGGAGTCAAAAAGCTGCCTCATGGGCAGCTTTTTTGCTGCTTCCGCTCGCGCAGCCCGCAGAGTGCTGAATTGCGGGCAGCTTTTCGTGCCGCGCAAGCCCCAGGCGGACTTTGCAAGCTGCCTCAAGTCATAAATTGGGATATGGATTCGCTGCGCTTGAAGCGTTCCCTCAAAGGTACTACCAACAATACCTAAATGATCAGGGCAGGCAGCGTAACTTGCTCATGTTGTAAATAATGCATATTTTAGTACCAATAAAGGGAGAATAGGCTCCTGTTGTTGCACATCATACACAAATTCCGGTTCATAGACGGGCTTTAGGGGCAGTTTTGGCTCTCAAAGTTGCATAAAAGGCATAAATGCAATGAACAAGAGGGCAAAACGGCCGGGAAAGTTGTACGTAATACAAAATTCCAGCTTCCCGGTCGGGCTAGTCAGGCTTGAGGGATGAGCTTGCGTTAAAAGGTGTCTTGCTCGAGGGTTATGAGGGCACGTTAGAAGGTGTCATGCTCGCGAGCATTTTGCTTTTCCCGTACAGCGGGCGATTGCTGACTTTCAATCCATTTTTTCGCCGTGCAGCCCCGGTTAGACGAAACAGCTGCCGCTTTTTTGCTGCTTCCGCTTGCGCAGCGCGCAGGTTGCTGACTTGCAGGCAGCTTTTAGTGCCGTGCAGCCCCGGTTAGACGAAAAAGCTGCCTAACAGGAGCTTTTTCGTTACATCCGCTCGCGAAGCAAGCAGATAGATGACTGTCAGTCAGCATTTAATGCCGCACAGGCCATATAAGCCGAGAAAAGCTGCCTCTCGGGCAGCTTTTTGCTGGCTTTCAAGGCACGCAGCGCGCCTTGAAGGCCGACCTTTAACCAGCTTTCCAACCGGACACCCCGACCCGTCCTCCCCGGCCGACGCCCCCTCCTACAACGCCACCGCCCCGCGCTACAGAAACATGCCGTCCCGATACGCGCTGAGCGTGCTCCCCATGCTCTTCTTGAACATTTTGCCGAAGGCGTGAACGTCCGCGTACCCGACGTGGGCAGCGATCTCCCCGACGGTCATCGGCGTGTGAAAGGCCAGCTCCAGCGCTTTCTGCAGCCGCGCCCAGCGCACGTATTGAAACGGCGTCATGCCCGTCGCGTCTTTGAAGAGACGAATGACGTAATTCGGCGAGAAGCCGGTCAGCTTCTCGAGGTCTACCAAGCGCAGCGGTTCCCGATAATGCTCCAGCAAGTGATTTTTGATTTGCAGCACCGCTCCCGCATTGCGCTTGCGCTCATGGTTCCCCGCATCGCCTTCGGCATCGAGCCGGGAGAGCTCGGCCAGCACGCCAAGCAGCTCCGCCTGACATTCCATGATGGATGCCAGGCCGGGCTGATGCTTGAAAGCGACGAGCCTGCGCAGCCGCCGGTGAACGGGCAGTTCGGCAACCCCGGCGAATAGAACGGTCCTTCCCATATAAGCCAACGGGGGCTCCTGCGCGTCGCCGAAGTGGAAGGATACCGAGATGCAGGCGAACGGAGACGCCGGACGTTTCCATGACGCATGCGGCACATGCGGAGGGATATAGACGAGGTCGCCCTGCTTGACGTCGTAGACGCGGTCTTCGACCTGAATGCAGCCTTCGCCCTCCGTCATGTATTGAAACTGATGATATTTGAGAATCCGCTCGGGCATGCGCCAGCTCTCGCTTGCGACGAATTGATGCGCCAGCACGACATGCGGCGGAAAATAACCGTCCTGCCGCAGCTCCGATTCGGCTACCCCTTCGTTCGTTCCCGCTGTCATAGAACCGGCAAATGCTTCGTCAGATCCGCCCAATCGGCTTCCAGCGACATGACCTGCTCCAGGTTCTTCAACCGCTCGGGACCGGCACTTTCCCGCATCGCCCGGCCATAGTAATGGTCGCGCGAGTAATGATAATGCATCAGGCAGAGCGACTGCAGCTCGCTAAGCGCCCGTTCGCCTTGAAACCGTTCCGAAGCGTTGATGGTGAACATTCGCCGGTATCCGCTTCCGCCCCACGACGAGTGGAAGGTTTCGTGCTTGAACACGAGCACGTCGCCGGGAACGACGTCGAGCGCAACCGCAGGCACCTCGCTGCCCGGGATCCCCCATGCTTGCTGGCTCTGCTGCACCTTGGCCATTACGTCTTCGCCGAACCGGTCCCCGAACCGATGACTGCCGGGAATAACCCGAAGCGCGCCGTTCTCCGCGGTCAAGGGATCGAGGTAGAAGGCGATCTTGATATGCTGGCGGCTCCGCTCCCGGCCATCCGGATGCCACGGCGTGTCGCCGGAATAATAATTGCCGTCGCTGCCCATATAGTTGTAATCGCTGCCAAGTAGGCTGACCAAAATATCGCGGATCGCGGGATGGTCCAGGAGGCCGCTCAGCTTCTCCCTCTGGTCGATGAACGGCACGATCATCGTGCGCTTGCTTCCGTCATGCTTTTGCTTCGGAAACATCGGAAACACCTGCTCGAATTCGTCTTGAATCCAGCCGATATCCTCCTTTAGCAGCGCAGGGAATTTAATAAATCCGAAGGTGTTGAAAAAATCGATTTGTTTGGCGTCCATGGTGTGCATGACATCCTCTCTCCAGCTTGGGAATACCCTCATTATACCGCGGGATTCCGTCCTCGACAGCAGCCAGGCCATGCGATATGGGGTTCAAAATCACACAAGAACGAGGCCCGGACACGTCTACAGGGGCACGTTGACCGACCAGCTGCGCGCGCAGCAAAAAGCCCGGTCCCCTCGTCCGTCATCGAACGGGGAATCGGGCTTTGGCG
The DNA here is from genome assembly GCF_009909195.1 of Paenibacillus sacheonensis. Taxonomy (GTDB): domain Bacteria; phylum Bacillota; class Bacilli; order Paenibacillales; family Paenibacillaceae; genus Paenibacillus_Z; species Paenibacillus_Z sacheonensis. Next base: position 122,767 of record NZ_JAAAMU010000016.1, on the reverse strand, counting down.
AGTCTCACGGCTTCTTTATACGAGGAAGAATCCTTCCTCGTGCAAATATTGCTCCGCTTCCTCGTACGTTTCGAGCACCATCTCCAGGTTAGGCCCTGCATACACGTACCACAGATCATCCTCGTGCTTCAAGGTCAGCGTCTGTTTGTCGGCGCCGTGCCACACCGATACATTGCCTTTACCTTTGCTGACGCCCGCAGCGGAAGAGGACGCCTTCTTCGACGCGGCAACCGGCTCCGGCTCGCGGACGGACAGCAGCCGAATGGATTCCGTTACGAGTTCGCGCAGCGCCGCCTCATCGTAATCGCGAATATTCACGAATCCCTTGTCGTCCGTATCGTAACCGCTCAAGCTGCCGGCATAGACGAATCCATTGCCGTTGGGATGCAGGTGGAAGGCAACGTTCTTCTTATCGTACAGACTTCCCTCGTACTGATAATTGACGCGGCCAAGCGACACGTCCTTCCGGCTAAGCTCGGGAAAGGACTCCAAAATCGCAAGCTTCTGATCGAAACTGAGCATAATCGCCTCCGGATATCGGTAATAGAATTGCCTGTGATTATACCATAGCCGCATGCATAAGGCCAAAATCCCACGTATCCGTTTGCAAAACGAGGGACGTGGGTAAAACATACGCGCTTTCTCGTCCGGATATGCCCGAAGTTCGGCAGAAGTTCAAGAACGATTGATAGCGCTGCCAATCGACGGACATAACGGATAACCGAATCGGCCGGGCGAACCCGGCTGAGTGTAATTCGTGCCTGCGGGGTAATATATAAACGATGCATTGGCACTGTTATCCAAGCGAACTGGTGCAGAAAGGCGGTGTAACCATGAAGAAGAAAAACAAGGACGGCTACGACGAAATGTACAACGAGACCTCGAACACCGCGGCCGGCATCAATACGCCGAAAGACCACGAGAGCTTCGGACCGATCGATATGGTCAGCGATGCGGTCGGCGAAATCGTCGATAAGGTCCAGCATACATTTGACGGCCATGAGAGCAGCGACGCCATGGACGATCTGAACGAGACGGACGAACCCGACCGTCAAACCGATTCGACCGAGCTGCGGCAGCGTCACGACCGGCATTCCTATTAATACGCAGCAAACCGCCCTCCGCTTCAAGCCTTTTGGCTTGCGGAGGGCGGTTTGCTGCGCGCTAGGTAGAAACCACGTTCAGCGAGAGCGCCGCTGCTGCCCGATTGATATCCGCGATCAAATCCTGCGGGCTCTCGAGTCCGACATACAACCGAACGATGCAGCCGTCTTCGGAATGCTCGCTTACCGGATTAACGGTGACGAGACTCTCGAATCCGCCCCAGCTGACGCCGATCTTGAAATATTTCAGCTCGTCGGCCCAAGCCTTCATCGTCTGGAGCGGCGCGTCCGCAACGAACGAGAACAGGCTGCTGCTGCCGGACATTTGGCTGACGGCCAGGTCATGCTGCGGATGGGACGGCAGGCCGGGATGGTTGACGCGGCGCACGAACGGCAGCGTGCGAACATGCTCCGCGACGGCAAGACCGCTTGATTCATGACGTTCCATGCGCAGAGGCAGCGTCCGCAGTCCCTTGGACACCAGCGCGGCGGTCTGAGGCGTCATGATCGCTCCGAGCAGCATGTACTCCTGATTGCCGATCCGCCCGACCAGCTCGCGGGAGCCGAGCACGACGCCGCCGACGCAGTCGCTGTGGCCGCCGATGTATTTGGTAATGGAATGCACGACGAGATCGACGCCCAGCGCCAGCGGATTCTGGTACAGCGGCGTCGCCCAAGTCCCGTCGATGATCGTCCGGGCGCCGATGCTCCGCGCGTATGCCGCGCACGCCTGCAAATCCTGCAGCTCGAAGTACATCGTCGTCGGGCTTTCCAGGTAGATCAGCTTCGTGTTCGGACGAGCCGCCTCGCGGATGTTATCGATGAACCTGCCGTCGACGAACGTCGTCTCCACGCCGAAGCGGCTCATATATAAGGAGAGCAGCTCCTTCGTCGGCCCGTAGGCTTGATCGACGCATACGGTATGATCGCCCTGCCCGACGCAGGACAGGATGGACGCGGAGATCGCGCCCATGCCGGAGGCGAAGCACTTGGCCTCTTCGGCTCCTTCCAATTCCGCAAGCTTCTGCTCCAAATACGAGACGGTCGGATTATTGCCCCGGGAATAAATATGGTTGTGCATCAGATCCTTGAATGCATGTTCGAAAGCCTCGTACGTTTCGAACGCGAACAGGCTGTTCTGATAGATCGGCACGTGAATCGCGCCGTGATGCCTGGTGTCCAAGGCATCGTACGCGGTTTGGGTAAATCGCTCCTCGAGCGGCACTTTGCTGTTCTGTTGATTCTTGTTGTTTGGCTGGCTCATCCTTTTTCTGCTCCTTGCGTCAATCCTTCCACGATGAAGCGCTGCGCTATCGCGAAGATGAAAATGGTCGGAATGATGGACAGGACCGCTCCCGCCGACATCGCGCCCCAGTCCACGTCGAATTTCAGAATGAACGAATTCATCGCGACGGGCAGCGTCTTCATCGATTCGTCATCGATGAACATGACGGCCAGGAACAGCTCGTTCCAGTTCTGCACGAAGGCGAAAATGAACGTCGACGCGATGCCCGGCAGCATGACGGGAATGATGACCCGCAGCAATGCCGACCAGCGCGAACACCCGTCGATCATCGCCGCTTCTTCCAGGCTTCCCGGGATCCGTTGGAAGAATCCGCGCAGCATGATCGTCGAGAACGGAATCAGCCCGACGGTGTACATCAGGACGAGCGAGTACCGCGTGTTCAGCAGGTCCATATGGCTCATCATCAGATACAGCGGCGCGAGCGAGATGAAGCCCGGCAGCATCTGCGTCAAGAAGAACGCCAGCATGACCTGCCCGTGACCGCGGAACTTGTAGCGAGCCAGCACATAAGCGCTAAGCACGGAAATAATAATGACGATAAAAGCCGCCGCGATGGACACGATCAAGCTGTTGCCGATATAAATATGGAATTTCGAGATTTTGAAAATATTCACGTAATTGTCCATGGTGAACTGCTTCGGCCAGTAACGCAGCGGGAAGGTGAAGATATCCTTCTGCGGCTTCAGCGACGTGATGACGATCCAATAAAGCGGGAACACCATAACGATCAGGTAGATGCCCAAAAACAAAACTTTGAACCCCGTTCCTAAACGCTGCTTCATTAGAAGTCACCCACTTTCTCCGCCTTGGTGACGGTCAGGAAGAAAATCGTATACAAGAGCAGCAGGGCGATCATGATGACCCCGATCGCGGAAGCTGCGCCGTAATCCCCGGCATAGATGATCTTGTCCAGCATCAGGGAAGACAGGATATGCGTGCTGCCGGCCGGACCGCCGTTCGTTAATCCATAGATAAGACTCGGATCGTTGAAGATCCAGATCGCCCGCAGAAGCGTCGTGGCGATGATCGTCGGCAGAATATAGGGAAGCGTCACGTTCCACAGCTTGCGAATGCCCGTCGCCCCGTCCATGTCGGCTGCTTCGTACAGATCGGCAGGCACGGATTGCAGGGCCGCCAGCAGCATGATCGCGAAGAACGCGATGCCGTACCACACGTTGGCAATAATGACGGACATCATCGCCCACTTCGGATTCGACAGAAAGCCGATCCGTTCGTCGATGATGTGCAAGCGCAGCAGAAGATCGTTGATGACGCCGATTTGCGAATTGAACATCCACTTCCAGATCATCCCGATCAGGAAGCCCGACAGCGCCCATGAATAGAACGCGAAGCCTTGGAAAATACCTCTGCCTCTGAACGGCTTTCTCAGGAGCAGCGCAAGCGCGAGACCGAAGACGAATTGAAGAATAAGCGAGCAGAACACCCAGTAGCCGCTGTTTTTCAGCGCGGTGAAAAATTTCGGATCCTTGAAAGCAGCCTTGAAGTTATCCAGACCGACGAAATGGACATTCCGGAGATCGAACAGCTTGTAATCCTGAAAAGCCATGATGATCCCTTTCAGAAACGGATAATACGTGAACGCCAGAATTAGCGCCAAGGCGGGGAGCAACCCCGATAGAATAAAAACCTTCTTGTTGTTCATACATGCACCGCCTTGCTTCTTGAATGTAGTAAGGGCGGCCAGCGCCGCCCTCCTTAATCATTGACTCACGTTTTACTTCTTCAGTTCCGCTTTCTGCTTGTCCCAGAAATCGGCCCATTTCTTCAGGGTATCGTCCAAAGACGTTTGGCCGAGCAGCAGCGATTGACCCGAATCCTGCACCAGCTGACCCCATTGTCCGTTGCCAGGATATTGGAACGGCGGTTTGAAGTTCACGAAATGCGCCGAATCGTTGCTCATGTCGAGCAGCGTCTTGTACGGACCGGATTTGAAGAATTCGTCTTCCGTAGCGGACGTGTGGATCGGAATAAGACCGAATTTCTTCGAGAACTCCGTGTTCTCCGCCGGGCTCGAGAGGAACGAGATCAGCTTCCAAGCTTCTTCTTTATGCTTGGAATCGGAAGGAATGGCCCAGCCTGCGCCGCCTGCGGCGAGCAGCGCTTTGCCGCCGGGACCGGCTTGCAGCGGAGCCGTCGCCCACGTGCCTTCGGCCATCTTCTCCGTCAGCGATTGGATAACGTCCGGATCCTGCAGCAGCATGCCCGTTACGCCGGACGTGAATGCCTGCACTTGCTCTTGGAAGCCCCAGTTCACGGAATCCGGCGGGGAAGTGTCTTTGTACAGCTTGAGGTACAGCTCCATCGCTTGTTTGCCTTCCGGCGTGGAGTAGATGCTCTTGCCGTCCTTCGTGAACATCGAATCTTCCAGGTTGACGTTGTCGCCGTTGTAAGCCAGCGTGATCGCGTCGGTCGTGCCGTTGGAACCCGATGCTCCGCGGAAGGAGAAGCCGAAACGGTTTTTGGACGGATCCGTCAGTTTCTTGCCCGTTTCATACAGTTCTTCCCACGTCTTCGGCGGCGTCAAGCCCAGTTCCTTGAACCAGTCCGCGCGGTAGAACAGTTGGCGCTCGTAGAGGCCGTTCGGCACGAAATACAGTTTGTCGCCGACGGAGCCGAGCGATTTCGCGATTGCGCTAACCGAAGCATAATCCGACCAGGAGTCGGCAAACGTATTAAGGGGGTCGATAAACCCGTTATTCACATATTCAGAGACGTTAAGATCACGTGCTTCGATGACGTCCAGGTCTTCCTTGGCTCCGAGCATCGTACGAATCTTGTTGTCCGCTTGGTCGAAAGGGGGCGAAATCAGGTCCACCTTAATGTTGGGGTTTGCAGTCTCAAACTTCTCAATGGAAGCTTTAAGCAGTTCTGTCCGTGCTGGACTGGTCAAGCTTTCGATCATTCGAAGCGTCACTTGTCCGCCGCCATTACCTTCGTTCGTCGAGTCATTCTTGCTGCCGCAGCCCGCCAGTAATCCGGCAGTCAGCGCACCGCATAACACCAAAGCCGAAACCTTATTGCGCGTTGTCATATTTCTTTCCCCCTGTCTGGATGTATCATACAGTCATCCTGTCTGATAGGTTTGATTATATTGAAAGCGCTATCGGCTGTCAATATAAAAAACGCCGCTTCTAGACGCTTTTAATTTTGGCTTCGATACAGTCCATCATCTTGTAAAACTCTTCCATGGCATTCTCCGTATCATGCGCTTTGATCGCATCGAACATCGTGATGTGAAAGGGATACGTCTCGTCGAACAGCTGCTTGTTGCCCAGCGGATCGTTAAAAAACTTCTCGTAAAGACCGGCGAAAGAGTCCATAACCGTCTCCAGTACCGGATTGCCCGCCGCCTTTATGATCGACTGATGGAACGCCAGATCGGTCTTGGACGTGTCCTTGCCGGCTTCCTTCAGCTTGCGGTATTCCTCCAGGCATACTTCGAGTTCCGCGATCTGCTTATCGGTGATTCGTTTGGACGCCAGTCGGATAATCTGTCCCTCGAGCGCTCTTCGAACCTCGAGCGTATGAAGCAAAAAGTTGCGTTCCTGCTCGATCTTAACTTTTCCCATAAAGCGATACGTATTCACGTCGCGGACGAAAATCCCCTTGCCATTCTCTACCTGGATGATATCCATCGCTTCCAAATAGCGCAGCGCTTCCCGCAGCGAAGAACGGCCGACGCCGAACATCTGCGTCATTTCTTCGACGGAAGGCAGCTTGTCGCCCTCGGACAGTTCTTTCTCTTGAATATAGTTCTGAATTTCTTGCGAGACCTGCTCGTGTACCAAGATCTTTTGAATTTTCCCCATGGGTCAACATGTCCCTCCTTACCTATCAACCTATCTGATAGGTTTATAGTTTATGCCAGTCATTACCCAAAGTCAACGAATCCGCCAAGGCATGAAAAGGAAAGTATTCCTTTATAAGGAATACTTCCAACTCACGCCTCTGCGCTCAACTCTGCTCCATATGCCCGCAACCGATGTGCACGCGCGATAGCTCGTCTAGCCCGCGTCTCTCTCTTGCACCCGCTTTATTCCGACGGAATGATTTTGACGGCAGCCCCTTTGCCGCTGACCTGGATGCCCGTTTCCTTACTTCCTTTTCCCTTGAGGTCGGACACCAGCCGCTCAAGCAGCGCCTTCGCCTGCTGGCTCTCCTTGCTCTGCGCGCGCACCGTCAGCAGGGCGGCGTGACCGGATTGCAGCAGCTTCTCGATCTGCCGCAGCTTCGTGTCGTAGTCATGATCCTCGATATGCGGCGTCAGCCGAATCTCCTTCTCTTTCGGCGTCTGCGCCTTGCGCTTCTCTTCCCGCTTCTGCGCGTTCCTGTCCTGCTTGGCCGCACTCCGGCTGACCAGCCGGCACGGGGGCGGGCTGCTCATCAGCGAGAGGCAGACCAGGTCGACGTCGTGCCGCTTGGCCAGCGCAAGCGCTTCGCTTCGGGATACGATGCCGAGATCCTCGCCGTCAATGCCCGTAAGCCGTACTTCGGATGCTTTAATTTGTTCATTTATGATCATGGCAGTCTATGCTCCTTCTTACGCCGCGGGTTTGGAAAGCGCTTCCTTATTTCCGTTCGCGGCTTGGCGTCATTCCTACATTCTGACATATTCCGCGAGTATGCGCAAAAGAAAAAGCAGCTTCCGGAGCTGCTTTTTCATATGGTATTAAATGGGATTAATTATTATAACTTTATTTATTAGATTAACTATACATATTGTAAAGCAATGAACGAGGTAGGGGCGGCCATGATCTGCCCTCAGGGCCCCTTATCCATTTCCGATGCTAAACGGCTCAGACCGCCTCACGCTCTGGCGCTTCGCCGAGCGGGGTCTCGGGGACCCGGCGCTCCAGCAGCGCGAGCTGCTCGAGCAGCATGATGCCGCTCAGCTGCGCGCTGAGCGTCACGCGCTCGGCAGGCGCGGAGCCCCAATTCGTGCCGAAGACGCAGCGCTCCGGGTCGCGGCCCTGCGCCCACAACGCCGTCGCATTAAGCGCAAGCAGCGTGATTGCGTCCGCACCGGATCCGGCGCTCGAATCCGTGCCGGCGGCCGTATCCGTAACGGCGGCAGCCGTGCCGCCGGACTCGGCGCGTGCCAGTTCGCCGAGATAGCGGACGAGGATGCCCTTGAACAGACCGCCATCGCCGTCTCCCTCGTCCTGCAGCAGGCCGCTTGCCGGGTCGGCCAATTCCGCCGCAGCAGCAGCCGCGGTGCGCTTCGCGTCGGTCAGGTAGACGCTGTCGCCCGTCAAGCGAAACAGCTCCACGCCGGCGCCGATATAGACGCCCTGGCAGTACGTAAACTTCCAGTCCTTGTCGATGGAGCCGTCGCCGGTCCGGTTCATGCCGTCCCAGACGAAGCCATTCTCGGGATTAACGAGATTCACCTTCATCCAGCCGTAGATCCGCTGCGCCCAGGCGAGGTCCTCCGGACGACCGAATGCCTTGTAGAGCCTGGCGGCCAGTATGGCTGCCGGCGCGTTGGCCGGCGTATTCTTGTAATCCGGCTGCGATTTCTGCCAGGCAATGCCTCCGCCCATGTGATCGTTCCAGCCGGTTTGGATGTCCTCCCACAGCAGCAGCGCGGTTGCTTTGTACGCCTCGACGCCAATCGCCTCGTAGGCACGCAGCCAAGCGATCGCCATCCACTCCATGTCATCGTACAGTTCGTTCGGGAATGCCCCTCCATTACGGACGAGCAGTCCCTCGTGAAGATCGGCAAGCGTCGCCGCATATCGCGGATTCCGCGTCCGGTCATAACCGTCGACGAGCGCATCTACGGCATGCGCCATCCACCAATAATGAAAAATCGTGTTGCATGCCCCGTCCGGGCAAGGAATCTCGATGTCATACAGCCGGATGGAAGGATTCCAGTACAGATCCGCTAAAGCTTGCTGCGCTTCTTCGGCGCGATTCGCCCACATCATGGCTGCCACTCTCCTATGTACGTTTTACCGACCGTTCGATCGTCGTCGCTTTCAATCACAGTTTATGGGCATGAAACTGGTATGTCAATATATAACTTATAACATTTAAATATATTGTTATACTAACAAATTAATTGGTATAGAAGCAAAAGAAGACCTCCGGGGCGAGACTGCCGGAGGCCTTGAATGTGTTTCGGTCTTGAATGTGTTTCGATCTAGACTATGATTCGGTCTTGTTTATACGGGGTCTTGATTAAATAGAGTCTGAATTATTGGGAATACGGCATTCACTTCGCCACCGCCACCCTAACGCCGCTTCATCGGCCCCGTCGAATCGCCGACGACCAAGGTCGCTTCCAGCAGCGTCTTGATCGGAAGCGACTCGCCTTCCCGAAGCTTCAATACGTTCTCGAAGGCAAGCTTGCCCAAGCCTTGCTGATCCTGCTTCATGTGCGTGAGCGGGAAAGTCCCGTCGTGTTCCGGGCTGTCGAAGCACAGGATCGAGAGATCCTCCGGGACGGATAATCCCAGCTCGCTTGCCGCCCTGATGGCCAATTGCGCGATATCGTATTCCGTCGCGAAGAGCGCCGTAATCTGCGGATACTTCGTCAGATGCGCCTTGATTGCGGCGATGTCCCGCTTCCTGTTCTCCTCCGCGTTGGCCTTCGGCAGCGAGGAAGCGATGGTCTCGATCCACAGCTCGCGCTCGACCTTGATGCCCCTCTCCGCGTGCGCCTGGATGAAGCCTTCGATCCGCTCCTCGATCGCGGTCGTATCCGCAGGCGGCGGCGTCAGGAAGCCGATCGACGTATGACCGAGCCCGAACAGATAATTCGTTCCTTCCTTTGCGGCGCCGACGTTATCCGTGCTGATGGAGCCCGCTGCCACGCCTTTCAGATGCCGATCGATGAGGATGAACGGAAATTTCGTAATGACGAGCTTCAGGATTTCAGCGTTAAAATACTCTCCCTGCGCCGGGAAAATAATAAGCCCATCGACGCCCAGCTCCAGCAGGCCTTGAATCGCTTCCGCCTCGTTGGCAGGGTTGCCGAACGATCGGCGAAGCACCAGATAAGCGTCGTTGAGGCGGGAGGCCTCCTCCATGCCGTAGATCAAGGCCGTGCCGTAGCTGTCGGCAAAATCCGTAATGACCAGGCCGATCAGCAGCTTGCCCTCCGCGCTCCGCGGCTTATGGCGTATCGGATGCGAGCCGGCGGCTCTCGCGGCTGCCCCCTTCACGGCTGCATCCGCCACGAACGACCCCCGCCCAGGCTGCCGGATAATATACCCTTCGTTCGCCAGCAGCTCGAGCGCCTTCTTGCTCGTGATCCGGCTGACCCCGTGCTCGTCGCCCAGCTCCTTCTCCGAAGGAACGCGGTCGCCTGCCTCGTATTTCCGCTCGTTGATCTCGTCGCGAAGCGTTTCGAATATACGTTCATACATCGGCTTTGATGGGGACTCGTTCGTCATGACTACCTCCGATCATTCAGGCAGCCCGCCGGCCGCGCTGAAGTCTTCCTTACGTTCCATTTGAATGTATATTAATATATCATGCTATATGGCATTGTCCAAGCCAAATGAGCTCAGCGATACGAAAAAGCAGATTTATAGGCAGAAAGGAAGCCCACTCATCGCCTGCGACAAGCAGTTCCGACGCCTAAAAAAGAGGGAGGAAGCCGCCCCCGGCCTCCCCCTCCACGATTACAACGATAGTACGGATGCCTGCTAGCGAAGCGTGTCCCCGAATTCAGCGAGCTTGTTCGTCGTTTCCTTGTCGGCCGGGTTCTGATTCAACTTCGCGAATAGTTCCCGGAGCTCCGGCGCTTTGCCGAGTACCGCCGCCCGATTGGATGGATTGAGCAGGTTTTTCCCGAAGCCGTCGAGCACGACGTCGATGCCGTCGTTTTGCTTCTCGAATGAAGTCAGCTTGGCCAGCGCGGCAGCCGCGGATACGGCAGCCACGCACTGATGGAAGCTTGCCTCATCCTCGTCCATGTCCTTGCCGAAGCTCGAGGCCGCTTCCCCCAGCTGGTAGCGAAAGGAATTGTCGGCCATTTGCTGTACGAAACGCAATCGTTCGTCGCTGTCGCTCCGCGCCCGGATATCGTTGAACAAGACGATGCCCAGAATGACGACGACGACGGATAACGCGGCGATCACTAATTTTGGATGCTTCATTCGGCAGCTCCTCTCGATGTTCGTCACGGTGATTTTCGTTCATGCGCAGCTATCGAAATCCCGATCGGCGGCCATGCCAGCCTGCAGGTCTCAGTCGTAATCCAGCTCCTTTACGAAATAAAGCACCAGCTCGTCGTCCATGCGCACCGTCTGGCCCGGCACGACTTCGATGTCGCGATACATGACGCCGTTCCCGTCCGGAACGTAGCCTCGTTGACAATAAATTCGCTGCGCGGCGCCATAATCCTTGTACAAACCGACGCCAATGCCGATCCGATTATGATCCAGCCCGACGATTCGTTCGAATTCATCCATCAGCTTGTTGGCCGTCCCCCGTTTCCGGTACTCCGGGAATACGTTCATATCGCTGATCTCCGGAATATGCTTGTCCTTGAAATACGGATACGAGGACGTATATTTCAAATGTGCGCAGCCGACCACTTGGCCATCGGCCAACGCAAGCAGCGTAATGCGCGTTCCGGCGGCGTTTTCGGCCAGGCACTCGTCATAATACGATTCGGGGCGGTGCAAACGATGCGCTTCGAACGCGGACTTCCACAGCGTCTTCAGCGCTTCGCCGCCGAGCGGCTCGAGCGTAATATCCATTCCGGTTCCTTCTCCTCCCATGCGATTATTTGGGCCGCGTCAACCTGCAGCGGGCAAGGCCGACGACGGTCCACCCCTTTCTTTACCCAGCGGCGCGGCCGGCTTCGATTCATTCCTCGTACGATTGCCGCAAAATGCCCCGCTTCGCCGAGCGGCCAATGAGCTCCTGCGCATAACCCCACAAGTTCTCCGAGCCGCTCGCGATCTCCCGATTGCGCTTCAGCACCATCTCTTCGGTAATCTTGTACCGCAGCCATGTATCGCCATCGTTATGGTGATTGTGAATGAGCGGCTGCAGGCGGTCGAGCGATGCCGCGAAACAAGCCTCCGCAGTCTCCTTGGCCTCGAACTCCCGCCACAGCCCGAGCAGCTCCCCTTCCTGCTCTATCGGCAGGAGGCCGAAGATCCGCGCGGCTGCACGCTGCTCCCGAGCCGATTTGTCTTCCTGCCCCTTCGTGTCGTAGGCGAACGTATCGCCGGCATCGATTTCTACGATGTCATGGACAAGCAGCATTTTGATCACTTTCAACAGGTCGATATGCGCATTCGCTTCCTTCTGCAGGATCAACGCCATCATGGCCAAATGCCACGAATGTTCGGCGTCGTTTTCGAGCCGGTCTCCGTGCATGATTTTCGTTTTGCGCCGAATCGTCTTCAGCTTGTCGATTTCAACCAAGAACGCCATCTGCTTCTCGAGCTCCGCCGTTTCCACGTGTCCGCCTCCATAGGGTCCGAATCTTAAAAACGTCCTTACTGATAATAGTAGCATATCTTGGAAGCATCCCGCGCTGCGCATTCCATGTAGGTTTTGTAGATAACGGCCGATATGCAAAAAAAGGGGCCGCCCGCGAGTGGACCGCCCCTTGTTAGTTTGTATCGCATGCTACCCATGATTAGCCCAGTCGGAGCGCCAAAGAGAGGCCCGTCAACCCGCCTTAACGCTGGATTGGTTCGATCCGGTACAATCCGGCTTTGCCGGGATTCTCCTCGCGTACCGCCCATCCAAACGACAATACGGACAGCAGCCGCTCATGCTCGGCAGGCGTCAGCGAAGCGACGACAGCTTCATTGCCCGCTTCCAGCACCAGCTCAGGTTCCTGCGCGAAGGCGACGTTGATCCAGGAACGAATGCCGCGAACGGTGTTGTATTTGATGCCGTAACCGCCACGGACGGCGGCCTCGAAAGTCTCCGGGTTAGCCGCGGCGAAATCCGCCAGCTGGCCGTAATCGAATTCGTATATACTGTCATCGGCAGGCAGTTCGTCGCGTTCCTTCACTCTCCGAACCACTTCGTCGTCGGACCAGCCGAGTCTGCGCAATCCTTCGAGCAGCAGCGCGTCCCATTGGGACAGTTTGACCTTATCTTCCATTGACGGTTCCTCCTTATCGGTCTGTTAGCTTTGGTTGATCCCTACATACAAGAAGATCAATAACCGGCTACATAATGGCCCGGACTGACTTCTTTCAGCTCTTGATCCCCGCCGGCCGCAGCGCCTCGCGGATCATAGATCAGCGGACTGCTCGTGCGGGCCGCGCGCGGATCGGGAATCGGAATCGACGACAACAGCGCCTTCGTATACGGATGCAGCGGGTTCTCGTACAGCTCGTCGCTGTCCGCCACTTCCACGAGACGGCCGCCGTACATGACGCCGATCCGGTCGGAGATATGGCGCACCATCGACAGATCATGGGCGATGAATAGATAGGTCAGTCCGAATTCGGCCTGCAGATCCTCGAGCATGTTGATGACCTGCGCCTGCACGGAGACGTCGAGCGCCGAGATCGGTTCGTCGCAGACGACGAAGTCGGGCCGCACGGACAGCGCGCGCGCAATCGAAATCCGCTGCCGCTGGCCGCCGCTGAATTCATGCGCGTACCTGTACATATGCTCGCGTTTCAGCCCTACCCGCTCGAGCAGGGCGCCGACGCTTTCCTTCCTTTCCTCGCCGCTCTTGTGCAAGCCGTGAATGTTCATCGGCTCGCCGATCAGATCCAGCACGTTCATGCCGGGATTAAGCGATGAATACGGATCTTGGAAAATCGTCTGAATACGCCTGCGGTACGGCTTCAATTGCTTGTCCCCGAGCTTCGAGATATCCGTCCCGTCGAACAGCACCTCGCCTGCCGTGTAGTCGTACAGCCGGATGAGACAGCGGCCGACCGTGGACTTGCCGCTGCCGGATTCGCCGACGAGGCCGAACGTTTCGCCCCGGCGAATCTGGAAGCTGACGCCGTCGACCGCCTTCAGGACGTCCTTGGATCGTCCCCAAATATCCGTGCCCTTCGTAAAATGCTTCTTCAAATTCCGCACGTCCACCAGCACGTCGTTCTTGGCGCCCGAAGCCGCGCCTTTACTGCTGATCGCATCGTTCATTAAGATGTCGCTCATCGCGCCGCTTCGCCCCTTTCCTCCAGCGCCTGCGCAAGCGTCCGTTTGCCGCCTTCCAGCAGCCAGCACAACGAGCGGTGCCCGTCTCCTTCGGTCTCGAGCATGGGCGGAAGCTCCCCGCACTTCTCGAATGCATACGGACACCGTTCCCTGAACGGGCAGCCGGGCTCCGGATCGATCAGATCCGGCGGCGACCCCTCGATCGGCACGAGCCGTTCGCGGTTCGCGCCTCCTCGCTGCGGCAGGGACCGAAGCAGTCCTTGCGTGTACGGGTGGCCCGTCCGATAGAAGATATCCTCGACTGTGCCCTCTTCCATGACCATGCCGGCGTACATGACGACGACGCGGGTGCATACCTTGGCGACGACGCCGAGATCATGCGTGATGAGCACGATCGCGGTGTCGGACTGCTGCTTCAGCTGCGTGAGCAGATCGAGCAGCTGCGCCTGGATCGTCACGTCGAGCGCCGTCGTCGGCTCGTCCGCGATGAGCAGCTCCGGATCGCACGAGAGCGCCATCGCGATCATGACGCGCTGGCGCATGCCGCCGCTGAATTCATGCGGATATTGATGCACGCGGCGCTCAGGCTCGTTGATCCCGACCTTGCGCAGCATGTTGACCGATTCCTTGAGGGCGGCTTCCTTGCCTAACCCTTTGTGCCTGCGAAGCACCTCCGCGATCTGATACCCGATCGTCTTGACCGGATTGAGCGACGTCATCGGATCTTGAAAGACCATCGCGATCCGGTTGCCCCGGAGCTGGCGCCATTTCTTCTGCGGCAGCCCGCGCAGGCTCTCGCCCCGGAAACGGATCTCGCCGCCCAGCACTTCGCCCGGCGCGGCGATCAGATCCATGATCGCCTTGGCCGTGACGCTCTTGCCGCTTCCCGATTCGCCTACGATGCCCAAGGTATCGCCGGCGCCGACGCGGAAGCTCACGCTCCGAACGGCCTGGTTCTCGCCCGCCCGGGTATGGAAGGATACTCTCAAATTATCGACCGTCAGCAGTTGTTCTGTCATCGTCCCATCACTCCTTTGCCCATCGGTCGCCGCGCGTCAGCGTTTGCCGAGCTTCGGTTCGAAGCCGACTCTCAGGATGTCGCCCAGCACGTTAAAGCTAAGTACCGTCAAGAAAATCAACAAACCCGGGAAAATCGCCAAGTACGGCGATGAAAACATTAAGCCTTGCGCGCCGTTCAGCATGCTGCCCCACGTGGCGTTCGGCGCTTGCACGCCGAAGCCGAGGAAGCTCAGCGACGACTCCATCATGATCGCCGATGCGACGTTGTTCGTCGCGCTGACGATAATGACGGACACCAGGTTCGGCAGGATATGCCGGCCGATAATGCCGAACGAGCTTTGTCCCGACGCCTTGGCGTAGAGGACGTATTCCCGCTCCTTGAGGGACATCGTCTCCGCGCGAACGATTCGCGAGATATTCATCCACATCAGAAGCGATATGATTACGATCAGGTTGCCGATGCTCGGCTTCAGGTAGATGCTGAGCAGCAGCAGGATCAAGAAGGACGGAATAGACATGATGATTTCAACGAAACGCATGAGCAGGCTGTCGATCAAGCCGCCGAAATACCCGCTGATCACGCCGATCGTCACGCCGATGCCCGTCGACAGAATCATCGCCAGGAATCCGACCGTCAGCGATACGCGCCCGCCGTACAGCGCGCGCGCGAAATAATCCCTTCCGTAATCGTCCGTCCCGAACCAATGCGCCGCGCCGGGATGCCTCAGCTTCTCCATTACGTTCATCTCGTTCGGGTCCTTGGACGACAGGAACGCGAAGGCCGCCGCCAAAGCAAACACGACGAGCACAAGGATCGCGACGATCCCCGCCTTGTTCGCCATCAGCTCCGCGCCGACATTGCGCCATTTGCTCCGATTCATGTGCTCACCTCGTTGTTTTGATTCTTGGATCGGCAAAGCCGTACAGGATGTCCGCGAGCAGGTTGCCGATGATCAGCAGGAGCGAGGAGAACAGCGTAATCCCCAGGATGACGGGATAATCCAGGCCCCGCACCGCCGTCATGCCCAGCGAACCGATGCCCGGCCAGGAGAACACGGTCTCCGTTACGATCGCCCCCGTCACCAGCTCGCCCATGGACATCCCGAGCAGCGTGATGATCGGCAGCAGGACATGCTTCATCACATGGCGGAACAAGATCGTCCGCTTCCCGGACCCGAACGCGTATTGAATTTGCACGTAATCTTCTTTCAACTGGCTGATCGTGCCGGAACGAATGTAACGCACGTACGACGACAAGAAGCTGATCGCCAAGACCGAGCAGGGCAGGATGCCGTGCTTGATGACGTCGATCGCGCCTTTCTTGCCGATCGTGTGCATGCCCAAGCTCGGCAGCCAGTGCATCTTGATGGAGAAGAAATAAACGAATAAAATGGCGAGCCAAAACAGCGGGACCGAAATGCCGATGTACGCGAACAGGTTCACGAGCTTGTCCACCCATTTGTTCCGGTTCGAGCCCGCCGCAAGGCCGAGCGGAATCGCCAGCAGCACCGCGAGCGCGATCGCCGCGCCCATGAGTCCCGCCGTCGCCGGAAGCCGGTCTAGGATTTGTTTCGTCACCGGCATGTGATTGACGAGCGAGTAGCCCAAATTGCCGGACAGGCTTTCTTTCAGCCATTTGGCGTACTGCACGTAAGCCGGTTGATCCAAGCCGAGGTTATGCCGGATGCGTTCGATGTCGGCCTGGTGGATGTTCGGTGGCAGGAACGTCTTCACCGGATCGCCCGGCGCCGCCTTGACGAGCGCGAAACAGACCAGCGAAACAAAGAAAATCATCGGGATGGTTTGCAGGAGTCTTCGGATAATCAGTCGTCTCATTGGCTTGTTCTCCTAGCTGCGTTCTTCCGCGCCGCGCGTCCTCGACGTGCGCGCGGGTCGTACGCTTATTCTTGCTGCCAGCCCCGCGGGGCCGAATAATAAGGCGAATAATACGGCAAAAAAATAAGCTGGATGGTCCAGCTTATTTTCTCGCTCATCCTTATTTCACGTAAAGTTTGGATGGATCTTCGAAGATAACGACCGGTTTCAATATCGCTTGATCCAAGCCGCCGTATTTCTTGTCGATGGCTACGATGGTTTTCGTGTACGCGATCGGATAGACCGGAGCGTCTTCCGCCGCGAGCTCTTGCAGCTTCTTGTAGATCTCGCCGCGCTTCGTCGCATCGCCTTCGGCGGCGCCTTGTTGGAACAGCGCGTCCACTTCTTTGTTGGAGTAGTGGAAGTAGTTGGCGTCTCCGCCAGTCGTGTAGAGAATGCTGTACGCGTCAGGGTCGTAACCCATGATGTAACCGCCGGCTGCCAATTCGAAATCGGTCGCCTTCAGGTCCGAGAATTTCGTGCCGTACGCGGAAGCGTCGAGCGCGTTGATTTCCACGGTTACGCCGACTTCTTTCAGCTTCTGCTGAACGTACAGGGCGATTGCTTCCTGCGCTTTGTTGCCGCTCGATGTGATGAAGCGAAGCTTCAAGTTGCTCGCGCCCGCCGCTTGCAGCATTTCCTTGGCTTTCGCCGCGTCGTTGTCGAAGCTAGGCACGTCGTTGTCGAAGTACAGGTTGTCGGAAGCCAGGATCGATTTGGCCGGGTCGGCATAATCGCCGGAGACGTAGGCCGTCGTAATCAATTCCTCGCGGTTCAGCGCGTAAGACAGCGCTTGGCGAACTTCCTTCTTGGCCAATGCGCCTCTGTCGCTGTTTTCGTTGAAGAGCAGGTAGGACAACCGGCCTTCGCTGTAAGGCTGGATATCGAAATTGTTCGTCGCTTGAATCGTCGATACGTCCTGCGGATCAAGGTACTTGACGTTGATTTCGCCGTTCTGAAGCGCCAGGTTGGCCGCGTTCGTGTCTTTCGCGATGCGGTACGTGATGGAATCCAGATGCGGCTTGCCGCCGAAGTAGTTGTCGAAACGATCCAGCGTCACGTATTCGCCCGTCTTGTATTCTTTGAACTTGAACGCGCCGGAACCGACCGGGGCAGCGTTCTTCGTGCTTTTCTCGATGTCTGCTTCGTTCTCGAAGATATGCTTCGGAATCGGGGACACTTGCACGAGCGTCGCTTCGAATGCCGGAGCCACTTGCGGAAGCTTGAACTCGACGGTCAGATCGTCGACTTTCACGGCTTGGATCGGTTTTCCGTTAATGATGAAGTTGCCGCGCAGGAAGCTGTTCTGCTTCTCGTCGAGAATCTTGTCGATCGTGAACACGACGTCGTCGGCCGTCAGCTTCTCGCCGTCATGCCAAGTCAATCCGTCTTTCAATTTCAATGTATACGTCAATTTATCCGCGGAGAGCTCCAGGCTGTCCGCCAGATAGAAGGTTTTCTTGCCATTGTCGACTTGGAACAGCGGCGCGTACAGCGCTTGGTCGATCGTCAGGCTGACGCGGTCGCCCGCGTAATTCGGATTCAGAACGACTGGATCCGCGCCAACTGCGATAATCAGGCTGCCGCCGTCTTTCGGTTGGCCGTCCGCCGCATTCTGCGAATCGTTGTTCGCCGGCGCATTCCCGGATGAAGAATCCCCTGTATTATTGCTGCCGTTGTTGTTGTTGCCGCAGGCACTTAGAAGCAGTGTCAATGTCAGCAATACGATTACCCCTACTAATCCTTTACGTCTACGCATGGTGGATCTCCCTCTCTTGTCTCTCTTCGTTGTCTATCAATCTCCCAGTATTGTATACTGGATTACTCGGAATTACAATCAGGAAATTAAAGTGAATCTGCAGCATCCCTTTTTGGAACGAATGTGGTTATTATCCCACAACTGGCAGCCATTTATCAGGTTGTTCACAAAAGATTCGACATTTGACGACAAATTGGAACATTTCGCCGAGTCGGCCCGTCTTCAACAATAGAATAAAGACGGGCAGGAAAGCGCATCCTTAGCATCGACGGGGACCGTCCAAATCATGTCAGGAGCTGATGATCATTTCGTACGCCATTGCTTTCATCGTATCCTTCTTCATCGTGTACCTTCTCATCCCGCCGCTCGGCAAACTGGCGTTCCGCCTGGATTTCGTGGACAAGCCCCGGCAGGGCGTCGAGCGCAAAATCCATCGCAAGCCGATTCCGCTGACCGCCAGCTACGCGATCTTCGCCGGCTTTATGGCGACGTATTTGTTCGCGATGAAGGGGTTTACGCTGCAGACGGGAGCGATCATCCTGGGCTCGCTGCTGCTGCTGGCCATCGGTACCGTCGACGACTGGTTCAAGACGCGCGGCAAAGATTTTCCGACCATGCCCAAGTTTCTCGTGCAAATTTCCGCCGCGGTCATCGTCTATGCCTCCGGCATCACGTTCAGCGGCTTCTACAATCCCATTAGCGGCGTCTTCGTTAATTTACCGGAATGGCTCCAGTTCATCCTGACGATTCTGTGGATCTTCGGGGTGACGACCGTCATCAATTTCTCCGACGGCATGGACGGGCTCGCCGGAGGACTATCCGCGATATCCGCCGTTACGCTCTTCGTCGTCGCGCTCGCCAAGGGGCAGTCCGAGTCCGCGTTGATGGCGATCATTCTATGCGGCGTCACGATCGCGTACCTGCGCTACAACAAGCCGCCGGCTCAGGTGTTCATGGGCGATGCGGGCGCGACCTTCCTCGGATTCATCCTGGCCGTCATCGCCCTCGACGGCGCGTTCAAGCAGGCGACCGTGCTCTCGCTCTTCATCCCGATCCTGGCGCTCGGCGTGCCGATCTTCGACAATCTGTTCGTCGTCGTGAAGCGCTTCTTCATGGGCAAGCCCATCTACCAGGCCGATGCCAGTCAAGCGCATTACCGTCTGCTGCGGGCGGGACTCAGTCCGAAGCAGGTCGTCATGTTTCTCTATCTGATCAACGGATGCTTGAGCCTGTCTTCGATTATCCTGCTGCTGCTGCATGTATGATGGCAGCGGCGGACGGGAGTCGGACAAAATAAATGAGCTGCCCGAAAGCCATGCGGCTTCCGGGCAGCTCTCAGATTGTCGAGAATGCCAAAAATCCCGGTACTCTATCGGGATGCAGATCGCCGATGAAAGCCATTAAAACCCTGCTTGCGAGAATGATCCTAAACCTTAAAGCACCTGCAGCTCTGCAGCTAACGATTGTACGGAGCGCTAATCGGCTCAAAATGCGCACTTTATATCGCTAACGGTTGCCAGGAAGCTTATTGAACGATTTTTCCGTGAAATCAGCCTCTATACGCCTAATAACGTCTGTCAGAAGCGTTAGCGTTTATTTAGCCGTTTTTTTGGGGGATTAGCACCGCTGACAATCGTTAGAAGTTAGGGATGTGCCCAAACACACGTTGAACGATCGACTGCTTCCGCTGCAAGCCGATGCCCCCGCCGCAGTCGTTTACGTCGCCCTAATTTAGACTTAAAAATAAAGAGAGAACCAGCCGTTTCATAAACGCGGGTTTCTCTACAATTTGAAAAGAGCTGCCCGAAAGCCACAAGGCTTACGGGCAGCTCTTTCCGTTCGACGTGCTTTCCTTCACTTCAAACCGACCAACGCATTTTCCTTCATTTCAAGCCGACGAAGGCCCGCAGCGCATAATCGCGGTTTATCCAGCCTGCGAGAAACTTCTGCTGCGCGATGTCCTGCTTCACGCGGGCGTAGCGGTAATCAAGCCTCGATTGGAGAACCTGCCGCGCCAATGCATCATGCTTCTCGAGCGGCTGCTTCAGGAATGCCGATTCGGTGGCCGCTCCCCAATCGCCGTCCGCCTTTACCCCAAGCGCTTGCTGCAGGAACTTAACGGCGCCGCCCGTATCTCCGCTGCTGCCGTACCCCATGTTCACGAGCGTGTCGAACATGACAATGGCCAGTTTCTCGCTCATGCGATCAGCCCCGACAGCCAGCCAATACGCATTGTAGTAAATGTCGTAGGCCTCGGCATCCTGGATCTGCGCCACGCTTTTATCGCGCAGTCCTTTCTTCTTGAGGTACTGCGAATATTCGCTTTGCGTAATGCCGCGGTTGGTTTTGGCGCCGGAATCGTAGGACTTATTCGTCAGCAAGCCTTCCTTCTCCATCGTAAAGCGATAGATCTTGGCGAAGGTCGCTTGGCTCGCAAGCTTGATCGCCGAGGTCGACGCGGGCGGCGCGGAGGCGAGCGTGACCACCCGCACATACGCTTTGCTTACATACCCGGTCACGCTGCCGGAGCGGATCAAATACCAGTCCCCCGCGATCTTGTAGACATCGACCGTCGCGCCTTTATTCACGCTGCTGATGACAGCCCCTCCGGCCGACGCCTGGCTGCGGACGTTAATCGCCCCGCTTTGCGTCACGATCAGGCCTGTCCCGATCTTCGCATCCGGCAAGCCCGGCTGCGTCTGCCCGCCAGACTCCGGCGTCTTCGCCGGCGGCGTCTTCGTCGGCGGCGTCTTCGTCGGCGGCGGGCTCGGCGTCGCCGTCGCTGCCGGCACGAACTTCACGTAGTCTTTGCTTGCGTAACCGACGATGGCACCGGTTTTGACCAAATACCAAGCTTGCTCGGATTTGTAGACGTCCAGCGAAACGCCGGTCCGGACCCTGGCGACGACCGTTCCGTCCGTCGATGGCTGGCTACGAATGTTCAGATTCGCGCTTTGCGTCACGACGGTGCCCGTCCCGATCTTCGCCGCTGGAAGACTCGGCTCCTTCGGCGAATCGGATATCGGCGTCGCCGGCACGTACTTCAAGTAGTCCTTGCTCACGTACCCAGCCACGCTGCCGGTTTGGATCAAATACCAGTCTCCCTCGATCCCGTAGACGTTGACGGAGGAACCTCTGCTTGCGCTGCCGACGATCGCCCCTACGGCGGACGCCTGGCTGCGGATATTCAGATTGCCGCTCGTCGTCACGACCAGGCCCGTCCCGATCTTCTTCTCGGGCAGGCTTTGCTGTCCCGGTGCCGGCGGGTTCGAGCCGACTACCAGCATCAGTTCATGATGGACGCCGTCCGTCGACTGAAGCGTAAATCCCAATCCGGCCCGCGCGGCGACTTCCGTGAGCAAGGGACTCACGAAGGTCATGCCGTTGAGCGCATTTCCTTTCTCGTCCGTGACGGAAGCATCGAAGGCGATACCCTTCGTATGCGGCGCCTCGTAGTTCGCGGCGGCGACTTCCGTCCCCAAGGCATGCTTCGCTTTTTCGCCGCTCTTGCAGGCATTCAGCGGGGCCGACACGATTTCTTTCAAATGCCGCTGATATTCAAAGGGTCGATAGGCGGAATTGTAGGTAATCTTCCAGCCCCGCTCGCTCAGCAGCTGCTCGTATTTCTTCTTCGCTTCCAATAGAGCCGGGGTTACCCCGTCCCAAATCACCGTGCTGCCGGCCTCCATGCTCAGCGCGAGCGGATCGCTCATCACCGACATGCCGGGGCATATAGGCGCTGCCGCCGCTTCGGCGGTCTTTCCCTGCAGCACCGGGAGAGCGGATATAACGACCATTCCCGCCAACATGATTTTCAAAGCTTTTCTCATCCGTACCCGGACACCCCCTTGAGAATGAATCGGAAAACAATCGAAAAACCTGTATAGAATCTTATTCGGCAGGTCAGTGCAATTTCTACATATTCCCTCATAGATTAGCATAAAAAGACAGTAGATTAGTAGCATTAGTTTCCATAATTTGCATCCGCAGCGAGAACGGATAGGATCGCGCTTACTAGCGTAATCCACCTTCGCCGCATGCCAAACAACCCGCGCATAGATTCGCTCTACGCGCGGGTTCTGACGCAATCATCTCTATTCTTTTACGCTTCCGAGCACGATCCCTTTCATGAAGAATCGCTGCAGGAACGGGTACACCAGCAGGATCGGCAGCGCTCCGAGGAAGATCTGCGCGGCTTTGGCGGTTCGGTCGTTGACCTCCGTCAGCGACTTCATGTCCGACGAGGACATCAGCGTCAGGTCGCGGTTGATGACGACGGTCTGCAGATAGCTCTGCAGCGGATAATGGTCCGGCGAGTTCATGTAGATGATGCCGTCGAACCAGGAATTCCAGTGGCCGACCGTCGCGAACAGCGTAATCGTGGCGAGCGCGGGCAGCGAGAGCGGCAGGAAGATCCGCCACAGCGTCGTCCAATGGCCGGCGCCGTCCATGAACGCCGCTTCCTCGAGCTCCTTCGGCAGCCCGCGGAAGAAGTTCAGCAGCAGGATGACGTTGAACACCGGCACGGCGCCGGGCAGCACCATCGCCCACAAACTGTCCATGATGCCCGTGTATTTGACCGTCATATAGAGCGGAATCAGTCCCCCGCCGAACAGAATCGTCACGACGAAGATCCAGGCGTAGAACGTGCGCATCGGGAATTTGCCGACTTCCTTGGCTAGCGGATAAGCGACCAGCACCGTGAGCAGCATGTTGAACGGCACGCCGATCCCGACCCGTTTCAGCGTGACGATAATGGATTTCCAGAACGCGGCCTTATGCGTCACGAAATCGTAGGAGCTTAGCGTGAACTGAACCGGCCACAGCTTGACGTATCCCGCCTGAGCGGCATTGCTCGAGCTGAAGGACAGCGCCAGCACGTGGATGATCGGCAGAATGCAAAGGATTCCCAAGCAGGCGAGGAAAACGTAGTTAAAGCCCAGAAACAGCCGTCGGCTAAACGTATAATGCTCCAGCATTCCCGCTCACTCCTTTCTCTAGAAAATGCGGTACTTGGCGAACCGGTAGGCCAGGTAGTAGGACACGGAGATGAAGATCAGCGAAACGACCGATTTGAAAATGCCCACCGCCGTCGCGACGCCGAACTGCGCGTCGACCAAGCCGATGCGATAGACGAACGTATCGATGATGTCCCCCGTCTCGTACACTTGCGGGCTATATAAATTAAACACCTGGTCGAAGCCGGCGTTTAACACGTTTCCAAGACTAAGGGTCGTCAGCAGGATAATGATCGGCATCATGCCCGGCAGCGTCACGTGCTGCGTCTGCTTCCAGCGTCCCGCGCCGTCCATGATCGCCGCTTCGTACAAGGTCGGACTGATGCTTGTCAGCGCGGCCAGATACACGATCGTGTTGAATCCGAATTCCTTCCACGTGTCCGTGGCGACAAGCACGTACCGGAACCACCCGTTATCGCCGAGAAAATAGATCGGCTGGATGCCTAACCAGCCCAGCACTTGGTTGACGATGCCGTCCGTCGGCGACAGGATGTCGATCAGGATGCCGCCCAGAATGATCCACGACAGAAAGTGGGGCAAATAAATGACGGTCTGAATGCCGCGCTTGAACGCTTCCTTGCGCACCTCGTTCAGCAGCAGCGCCGTGACGATCGGAGCCACGAGGCCGACGACGATCTTCATGATCGCGATCAGGACGGTATTATAGATGATCCGGCTCGATTCCGGCATTTCCAGCACGTAGCGAAAGTTATCGAATCCCGCCCATTTGGAATGGAAGATGCCTCGCGCCGGCACGAATTTCTCGAATGCGATGACCAGCCCCAACATCGGGCCGTAACAGTAGACGATGATGAGGACGAGTCCCGGCAAAATCATCAGGTGCAGCGGGAGCCGCTCGCTCCTCTTCTTCCATGACATGGCGTTGTTCCTCCCTGCTCCGCTTCATTCGTATGGCAAGGGCAGGGGAAGCCATCGCTTCCCCCGCCGCTCGCTGCCGCGCGTTTATTTGTTTTTGGCCCAATCGTTGACTTCCTGCGTGATTTGGTCGCCGCCGAGCTTCTTCCATTCGGTCACGAACTTATCGAAGTTGTCGATCGGGTCGCCCATGATGATCTTCGTGAACGTCTCGATCTCGCGCTTCTGCAGGTTGGAGTCCTTCTCGACCATCGCCGGCGTAGGCGCGCCGTAGAACTCCGTCATTTTCAGCTGATTATTGCTTACATAGCCGTCGATGACTTTGAACGAGCCTTCCGTCGCGAAAATCCGTTCGTACGCCCAGCCGAGCGCATCCGTGCTCGAGCCGTCAAGGAACGCAGCGATCTTGCCGTAATTGTCCTTCTCCTCGGCATTGAGCTTCGACGTATCCTTCGTTTTGATCGCGTCCGTGACATGGAGGTAGATATCCAGGTTTTTACGCGAAGGCCATGCTTGGAACGGCATCATTTTGAACTTCTCGAAGCCTTCGCTCGTGAAGTAGGCCGCATAGTTCTCCGGCGTCGTCGTCTCGCCCCAGCCGGTCTCGACGAACAGGTTCATCGCCTTGACGACGGCTTCCGGATGCTCGGCGCCCTTCTTCACCGCGAAATATTGTCCCGTCGAGAATCCAACCTGCGGCGTCACCGCCTGATCGTCGCTCGAGACGAGCGGGAACGACTGCCATTGCGCGTTCGGATCGTTCTTCTTATTGTCGACGAGCGGGAAGAGCGGGTTCCACATTTGGCCGAATTCCATGCCGATCCTGCCGGATGACGTCAGCTCCGCTTCTTTGCCGCCGTCCTTGACGCCGAATTCTTTATCGATCTCGCCTTTCTTGTACATCTCCTGCAGCGTAGCCAGCGCCGTCTTCATCTCCGGCTGGATGCTGCCGTAGACGATATTGCCGCTCGCGTCCTTGATCCACTGCTTCGGATACGCGTGGTACCCGTTCAGCAATCCGGTAATATCGGCGAAACCGCCGTACAAGTCCTTGTTCATCGCGATGCCGTACGAATCGTTCTTCTTATTGCCGTCCGGATCCTGCGTCGTGAATGCTTCCGAGATCTTGAGCACGTCGTCCATCGTCTTCGGCGGCTCCAGTCCCAGCTTCTTCAGCCAATCCGTCCGAATCCAAATCATCGCGGCCCCGTCCATGGAGGAGCCCGTGTTCGGAATCGCCATCAGCTTGCCCCCGAAGGTTGCCGACGAGATCGCGGCAGGACCGTCCTGATTAAGGATTTCCTTCAGGAACGGCGATGCGTATTTGTCGTAGATGGCCGTCATGTCTTCCAGCTCGCCCGCGTCCTGCAATTGCTGCAGCTGCTTCGCGTTGACCGGAATGACTTCGGGCAAATCGCCGGACGCGATCGAGACGTTCATCTTCTGCTCGCCTTGTCCGCCCGGCTGGTCGCCGCTGACGACCCAGTCGTATTTGATCTTGATGCCGAGTTTCTCCTCGAGGGCCTTGGTCCACATGTTATTGTCGATCGTTTGGCCTTCCATGAATTTGATCGTGTCGTTGATGATCCGCACGCTCGTGAGCGTGATCGGCGGATCGTACTTGCCGAGGTACGGATCGCCCTCCGCCGGCGAATTGGCCGCGTTGGCCGGCGTATTCGCCGCGTTATCGCCGGTATTCGCCGCATTGTTGGCCGGTGCCTTGCCGTTATTGCCTGCATTGGAAGCTTTGTCGGGTTCATTGTTGTTGGAGCCGCAAGCGGTTGCAAGAATCAGCAAGGACGCCATCGCGGTCGCTGCCGTCCACTTTACAGTCTTTCGCATTCTTGAATCCCCCTTTAGATACGATCTTCCTTCCCTTCCAGTGTAGAAGACAGCGCTTTCAAACTCCATGGCACAATCTATAGATTTCTACTCTCTTGTATAGAATGTGCCGGCGGAGGGGGCCCGCCTCGGCCCGGGCTATTCCCGGAACCGGAATTCCTGCGGCGTGAGATGCAGCCTTTTCTTAAAGAACCGATTGAAATACCCCGCCGTCTCGAAGCCGATCTGTTCGGCGATCTCGTGAATCTTCAGCGACGTCGTCGTCAGCAGCTCCTTCGCCTTCTCGATTCGCGCCTCCGCGATATACTCCGACAAATTCCCGCCCGTCTGCTGCTTGTACAGAACGGATAGATACGCCGGGTTCAAGTATACGATCTCGGATAGACGCGTAAGCGATAAGTCGCCCCCGAGATGGGCGC
The DNA here is from genome assembly GCF_009909195.1 of Paenibacillus sacheonensis. Taxonomy (GTDB): domain Bacteria; phylum Bacillota; class Bacilli; order Paenibacillales; family Paenibacillaceae; genus Paenibacillus_Z; species Paenibacillus_Z sacheonensis. The sequence goes on along the minus strand of NZ_JAAAMU010000016.1, from coordinate 96,425 downwards.
GAATATATTGATGCAGCTTCGAGATCAGCTGGTGCGTCCGTTCCGTCTGCAACGATTTGCGCTTGGCGTAGATGCCGGCTGCGGTGCGCAGGAGCAACTGAAGCGCCGCCTCCCGGCTTTGGTGGGCGGTCAGGTTCATCAGCGAGTCGATCGCGCCGATGTCTTCTTCGCCGGACTCGCTCTGTCCCTGCGTCAATTGGCCGAGCAGCAGGCTCGCGATGCCGTAATAGACGATCGCAAAGTCGGCATAACGGTCGGGAAGCGACGTGTACTGCCGCACCGCTTCCTCGAACTCTTCCTCGCTCCCTTCCTCCAGCAGACGCTCCAGGTTCGAGCTCAGCACGCGCAGCGGCGGCATGGGCAGGGGCTCTGCCGGCTTCTCCCCTTCTTCGCCGGGATTCCACAGCAGGAGCATGCGGTCGCGGGAGCCCAGTCCGACGATAAGCCGCTTCTTCATGCTTTCGTAGACGCCGGACAACGCCGTCCACGCAACCGGCTGCACGCAGCATACGAGCGACACGCTCAGCTTCAGCAGCCGCTCGCACGTATGCTGGATGGATTCCATCGTTCCTTGCACGAAGCTCTGCGTTTGCGCCCAAGCCTCGCTGCCTTCCGCCTCTGCAGCGTCGGATCCGTTCTCTTCCGCATGCGGCTGCACCAGGCATACGAAGTGGTGCATATCGAGGCTGACGGAGAAGAAAGCGAGCGGGGCATAATATTCCGCCGCAATGTTTTGCACCGCATACATCAGCGCCCGATCCCTGTAACCGGCTGCTTCCGGCCAGTCGATCCGCCCGATGAGCGGTATGAGGAGCGATCCGCTCTTGAGCGGTATGTGCAGTTCCGCAAGCTTCTCGTCCGTCACCGCCGGCGCTTGCAGCTCCAGCACCGATTGCAGCCAATCGCGATGAAGCAGGGGCATGGCTTCGCTCATGCGCAGCCGGGCCTGCAACAGAAAGCCTTCGCTTGCCGTTTCCGCATCCAGCGCCGCGACCGCTTTGCGGATACTGCGTTCAATGGCCTCGTCGCCCTCCGTCTTGAGAATATAGTCGATGGATCCGGAACGAATGGCATGCTGCGCCGTTTCAAGCTGATGAATGCCCGTCAGGAAAATGATTTTGCAGCGCGGCCACTGCGCGGCTATTCGCTTCTGCAGTTCCAGGCCCGTCATGCCAGGCATCCGCACGTCGCTCAGCACGATGTCGATCTTCGTCCGCGCCAGCCACTCCAGCGCTTCTTCCGGCGCATACGCCCGGTACAGATCCAGCTCCAGGTCCGCGATCTCCTCGATCATCTCGTATAGGCCGTCGACCGTGAACCGCTCGTCGTCAACGATCAATAAGCGATACATCTGCCCCGCCTCCCTCTCTCGGAATGGTTATCGTTACCTTCAACCCCTGCTCCGCGCCAAGGTCGAGCTTTAATCCGCCGCCGCCGTAGCGAATGATGATCCGCCGATGGACGTTGAGCAGCCCCGTATGCTCCGTAGGCTCCGCCTTGTCCTGCAGGCTCGCCTGCAGGAGGCGCAGCTTGTCCGCGCTCATGTCGTCGCCGTTGTCTTCGATGACGATATCGATCGCGCTCTGCCGAATGCGGAAGCCGACGGATATGAGCCCGCCCCGCCGCTTGTTTTCGAGACCGTGATTATAGGCATTCTCGATGATCGGCTGCACGATCAGCCTGGGCACGGGGAAGTCCCGGACGTTCTCCGGCACGTCCTCGAAGGCCACCTCGATGCGCTCGGAGAAGCGGATCGACTGAATTTCCGCATAGGTGCGGGCATGATGGACCTCGCTGGACAAGGGAACCTCGTCGGATCCGTCGCGCGTGATGTACTGAAAATATTCGCCGAGATGCTTTGTGAAATAGATGACGTTGTCATGATCCCGCTGCTTGGCCATCCGGTACAGGATGAAGTAGCTGTTATATAGAAAATGCGGATTGATCTGCGACTGCAAATGCCGCAGCTCCGCCAGCCGCGCGCGATACTGCTGTTCATAAACCTCGTGCACCAGCACGTCCAATCGACGCACCATGCCGTTGAACTGTCCGTAGAGGTAGCCGAACTCATCCTGCAGCGGGTAGTGCATCTCCTGGTCGAACTGCCCCTGCTCGATGCGCCGGAAGGAACGGACCAGCCGTTTGAGCGGCATATGAATGATCAAGTAGATGCTGTAGGAGAATAGAATCACCAGGATGACCGACACGACAGATAGGACATAGAACCAGAACCGGTACACCTCCAGCGAGGCGTTGACCTTGTTCTCGGGCACGTACATGAGCAGCGTCATGTCGAGGCGATTCGAATGGTTGGAGACGAGCAGATACGATTCGCCTTTCCAGTCGACGGCTTGGAGCTGGTCCTCCGCCGCATGCTCGCCTGCTTTCTTGAAATCCCGCACGAGTTCTTGGTCGACTGCCGTCGCGCCGCCCGTCACGATAAACGGCTGCTCGCCGCCGACCAGCGCCGTGCGTCCGCCTTCGTTCGTGAATTCCTGCAGCGCCCGTTCCAGTTCGCTTCGGGAGATCTCCACCGCCAGCAGAAAGACCGGCTCCTGGTCGCCGGCTACGGCCGGATCGGGATTCGGCAGGCTGATGAACACCCGATTATTCCATACCAGAAAAGGCGCTTCGAACCGGTTCGTCGACTTGTTTAGCCCTTCGAATTCCTCCGGGTCGAAACTGCCGATGACGTTGTCGTTCGCCGAGACGACGCGGTTCATCTGCGGGATGAAAGCGATTGCGTTCTCAACGAATTTACTGGAGCTTTTCAGCTGATTGAGCCGATTTTTCAGGCGCAGCTGAGCCTGCATTTTCTCGATCTCGGTCATGAACTCGGAGGCGGACGAGAGCTTCAGCAGATCGTCGTCGTTGACGTACTCCTGCAGCTGCCGGATCACGCTGTCCAGGTCGAATTCCAGCATGTTCATATAGAGGGAGGTTCGCGATACGAGAGAATCCGTGATTTCCTTTTGCACGTGTCTGGAGCCGACCTCGTTCATTCGCCAGCCGATGATGTAGAGCGGGGTAAGGGTAATAAGGAAGGTGAGCACGAGCTTAGGCAAGATCGACAAGGAAGCCAAACGTTTAAGGATGGACAAGCTTGAACGCCCCCTGAGAGTTGGTTAACATTCCCTAACTATAGCAAAACTAGGAGATGAAGCATATGGCCCTAGTTACTAAGTGCTGCGTGCGCATGCGGCTAGCGAGAGTGGCTCTCGTGGCTCGAGGGAGTGACGTGCGAAGGTGGATTGGGCGAATGGTTCGAGAGAGTGGCGTGCGATAGTGGCATTTGAAGAGTGGCTTGGGAGAGTTCGTGCGGGAGTGTCGTCCGAACAGTGAAGGATTATCGCCGCGTTGGCAAAGCAGGATTGTGTACGCAATACAACAAATTCCTGTCTGTAAGCAATGAATTTCGCGGATTTATGTACAGAATACAATAATGCTGCTTTCGTTTGGTCTTCTTTGCCCATAAAATGGCTTATTTCTTGTACAAAGTACAACAATCCCGATATGTCAGCGATAAATAGCGGAAATTTGTGTACAGCGTACAACATTGCCAAGAAGACTGCATCGGCTTGGCTTGATTGCTGCACGAAGCCAATAATGACAGCCTGTTGAGCTCCTCATGGTTCCTTATATTCCTTCACGGCTCCTGCTTGACCCCTGTACAGGTCATTCGATTTGCATCCTTCTTGCGGATCAGCAGCAGCGCCGTCCGACACTAACTAATTGTTAGCAGCTTGATATAAAATTGTGACTGCTTCATAATAGAAGGAGTAACCATATGAACACCTTATCGCTCGGTTCCCCACGATCCGGGCTGCTATTAGCGCTCAGCGGCTTACCTGCAAAACTTAGCTTATGCTTCCGATGCAGTTTTGCTTTTTTTCGCCGGGTTCCCGGCTTCGCGGCTTTGCCCGCAAAACTTAGCTTATGCTTCCGATGTAGTTTTGCTTTTCTCGCCGGTTCCCGGCTTCGCGGCTTCGCCCGCAAAACTTAGCTTATGCTTCCGATGCAGTTTTGCTTTTTCTCGCCGGGTTCCCGGCTTCGCGGCTTTACCTGCAAAACTTAGCTCATGTTTCCGATGCAGTTTTGCTTTTTTCGCCGGGTTCCCGGCTTCCCGGCTTCGCTGCAAAACTTAGCTCATGCTTCCGATGCAGTTTTGCTTTTTTCGCCGTGTTCCCGGCTTCGCGGCTTCGCCCGCAAAACTTTTAGGAGGTTTTAACATGACCCTTGAACGTTCCGTTCCGCTTTCCGTCTTGGATTTGGCGCCTGTCGTAGAAGGCGGGACGCCTGCCGCGTCTTTCCCCCAAACGCTGGAATTGGCCCAGCACGCCGAACGCTTGGGATATAACCGCTACTGGCTGGCGGAGCATCACAACATGGCGGGCATCGCCAGCTCCGCCACGTCCGTCGTCATCGGCTACGTAGCCGGCGGCACGAAACGGATTCGCGTCGGCTCCGGCGGCATTATGCTGCCGAACCATGCGCCGCTCGTCATCGCCGAACAGTTCGGCACGCTGGAGTCGATGTACCCCGGCCGAATCGATCTCGGCCTCGGCCGTGCGCCCGGCTCCGACCAGACGACCGCTCGCGCGCTTCGCCGCGACTTGGCGACGCACGGACAGGAATTCCCCGAGCTGCTGTCCGAGCTCCGCGCGTATTTCAATCCGCCGGCCGATGAATATCGTCCCGTTCGCGCAACGCCGGGCGAAGGGCTGAACGTGCCGATCTGGCTGCTCGGCTCCAGCGGTTTCAGCGCCAAACTGGCCGGCGAGCTTGGCCTGCCGTTCTCGTTCGCGAGCCATTTCGCGCCCGAATATCTCATGCCCGCCATTCATCTCTACCGCAGCAGCTTCCGCCCTTCGGAAGCGCTCGACAAGCCTTATATCATGGTCGGCGTCAACATTGTAGCCGCCGATACGGACGAAGAAGCGAAGCGGCTGGCGACTTCCCAGCAGCAGCAATTCCTTAGCTTAATCCGCGGGCGCCCCGGCAAGCTGAGACCGCCGGTCGACAACATGGATGATCTGTGGCAGCCGCACGAACGGGAAGCGCTGGAATCCAAGTTCAACTTCGGCATCACCGGCAGCAAGGCTGCGGTCGAATCGCGCCTGCAGGAGATTCTCCGGGATACGATGGCCGACGAGCTCATCGTGACCTCCCAAATTTACGATCATGAAGCACGGATGCGGTCGTTTGCACTCATTGCCGAAGCCGGCAGCTTGCAGGCTTCCGTCTAAGAATCAAAAAAAGCACGTCCATGACCGCCACGGGCAGTCATGAACGTGCTTTTTTTTGAGGGAAGGCCTAGCCCGGCCCGCCGATTTAAGAGAGCAGCCGGTCCAGCCAAACGCTCGCATTCTCTTTGAGATTCCCCATTCACCGACAGGCGCTCCTCCCGTAGTTCTAACCCAGCAGCTCCGCACACTGGGCGAAGCTGTCGATCGTCTCCGTCCGCTGCCTGCGCAGCTGCTCCGGCGACCATTTGGCAGGCAATCCCGCAGCGGCAGCCGCCGCCTTCAGATCCTTCTCGATCAGAAGCAGCATCCACAGCGAGAACACGGCCGCAAACCGGGCATATTCCCTTTTAAAGCCGACAGGTTCGACCTTCATGCCGATTATGTCTGCTTCCCGTACATACAGATCCAATAGATACTGCCTCGATACGGCGTCCAACGCCTTCGGAAATACCGGATGCGACAGGTCCAGCACATGATACAAATCCCAATACGGACTGTTAAGGTGGACATGCTCCCAGTCCAACACTTTGACTTCCTCATTCACCAAAGCATAGTTGCCCAGATGAAGGTCGCCGTGAGATAGAACCTGGAGCTTCCAGCCTTCAGGCAGCCCGCCGCCGTCCCTTAGAGGATCCAACACTCGTGCCAGCGATTCGCGGCCGCATGCGATCTCTGCCAGCGCAGCCCGCAGCTCCTCTTCCTGCCTTAGGACATCCCTAAGCAGCACGTCTATCATCGGCTTAGGTCCAAGCAGCGGAGCAGTCTGCAGTCCCTCCGTCGGCAGCGCCTGCCACCGAGCGACCGATGGCATTAACGCCGCGGCCGTCCGAACGGTGAATTCGTGAGAGAGCGGGCCCAAATCCTCGAACAGGCACCAGCAGCCATCGCCTTCACCACCATTTCGGTCTGTCGCCTCCATCGCATCGGCATCGACAGCGCAAGAGGCGGCTTCTTCTTCAGCCAGCATGCCCGCATGACCCCACGACTTCCCCTTGGTCCCCGAGTACGCGAGAAGCCGAGGGTAGATAGGCGGAAAACCCGGCAAAACATGCTCGTATACCCACGCTTCCCTGCCCAGCTGGCTGTCATTGGTCAGCGGCTTGAAGATCACGCTCTCCCCCGTCACGAGAAACAGACGCTCCACACGCTGTCCGTTCATTCCCGTATACAGCGTCTCCCGCCCTGCGACCGACGCTTCATTCAGCGTGCCGTCCGGTTTCACCCACTCGTTCATCCCCATACCTCGCTGCTGCTCCCCTCCGATAACTTCGCTGCCGCGCGATGCCTTGCGGCATAGAACTTGCTTCCGTCGCATGCTAGATCACGATAGGCGATCCGCCTGTTTGCGACGTTCCGCTCCCTGAAGCCGTCCCGCTATCTTGAACCGCAGCCTTGGCCGGGATCGCCGCGCTTTCGCCCGTCTGCAGCTGGTACATTTTAAAGTACCTTCCCCCTAGCGCCATCAGCTCGCGATGATTGCCGCGCTCGACGATCTCGCCCCGATGAAGGACTAGAATTTGGTCGGCATCGCGGATCGTCGACAGCCGATGCGCGATGACCAGCGTCGTCCGCCCTTCGCTGACGACCTTCAGCGCCTGCTGAATCAGCCCCTCCGTCTCGCTGTCGATGCTCGCCGTCGCTTCGTCCAGAATAAGAATGGACGGATCGAACGCGAGCGCCCGGGCAAAGGAGATGAGCTGCCGCTGCCCCGAAGACAATGTGCTTCCTCGCTCGACGACGGGCTCGTTATAGCCTTTCGGCAGCTGCTCGATAAACGACGCTGCGCCGACCTCGCGCAGCGCGCCCTTCACGCGATCCGGCGTAATGTCTTTATTATACAGGCTGACATTGAACATGATGTCGCCCGCGAACAGGAACGGATCCTGCAGCACGATACCCATATGCTTGCGAAGCGACTGCTTCGAGAACGTCCGGATATCCCGGCCGTCGATCGAGATGATGCCCTGCTGCGGCTCGTAGAAGCCGAGGAGCAGGTTCATGATCGAGCTTTTGCCGGAGCCGGTATGGCCGACCAGCGCTAGCGTCTCGCCCTTGCGGGCTTCGAACGAGATGCCCTTCAGAACGTTCTCGCCTTCCTTGTACGCGAAGGTTACGTTATCGAACTTCACGACGCCTTCCGGACGCGCGGTACCGTCCGCTTCCTCCACCTCCGTGCCTTCGATATCCATGATCGCGAATACTTTGTCCGCGGACACGAACGCCCGCTGCGCATTCATCAGCTGGTCGAAGAACCCGATGATCGGCTGGAAGATCCGGCCCAAATAATCGATGAACGCATAGAACACGCCGAATGATATGGACGCGGACGTAAGGGACTCGTTCCCGAAATACCAGATGACCCCGGCCGTCAGCAAACCGCCGATCGTGCCCACGATATTCCGCGACGACAGCGAGAACACCCGGAACTGCTTCACTTGATTGACGTACCGGTCGTTATTCAGCGTCTCGAACTCGGCGATCGTCACCTTCTCCCGGCGGAACGCCTGAATGATCGGCATGACATTGATCATCTCGTTGAACATCGCGTTCATGTCGCTCAGCCTGGCGCGCATGATCGTGATATAAATTTTGGAGAATTTCAGATGCACGTACATGATGACGACGAACAGCGGCGGAAGCAGCAGCGTGAACAGCGCCAGCCGGGCATCCAGGATGAATAGCGCGGTGTAGATGCCGATCAGCTGCACGATGCTCACGACGAAGGTCGCCATGAAGCTCATGAACAAATCGCGAATCGCTTCCGTATCGTTCGCGATGCGGGAGACGACCTGACCGATCGGGGTATTGTCGAAATACCTTACGGGTATGCGGGAAATATGCTTCATTAGATCCATCCGCATATTCTTGATAATGCGCAGCGCGGTGGCTTGCAGCATATACGACTGACTGAAGTTGCAGACGCTGGCCGTCAGCAGCAGGCCCATATACAAGCCCAGCAGCCGCAGAACGGCGCCGATATCCCCTTCGCCTGCGGACAAATGCTTATCGATGATGGTCTTGGCGATATACGGTCCGCCAAGCTCCGCGCCGACGGCACAGCACAGAATGAGGATGGCTGCGATAATACGGTATTTGTAGACGAGCGCATAGCGGCTCAGCCTGCTCGTCGTGGTTGATTTCATCGGACGACCTCCTGACGATGTCACCCCGAAGGGCGCATAGAATGCTTAGTCCTGCAGCCCGGCTTCCATCTGCTGTCGGTCCCATTGCTTCCGGTACCAGCCGCCGAAGTGCATGAGCTGCTCATGCGTCCCTTCTTCCAGAACGCGGCCTTCGTCAAGCACGAGAATCCAGTCCGCATGACTGACGGCAGAGAGGCGGTGCGTTGTAATGAAGGTGGTTTTACCCGCGCGTTCCCGCCGGATATGCTGGAGAATCCGGCTCTCGGTCCGGGCATCGACGGCCGACAGCGAATCGTCCATCGCCAGAATTTCCGCATCCAGCAGGAGCGCCCTTGCGATCGCGAGCCGCTGCTTCTGCCCGCCGGAGAGCATGACGCCGTTCTCGCCGACGATCGTTCCCAGCCCTTCCGGCATGAGCGCGACATCGGAGGCGAAGGATGCCATCTCCACTGCCTTGGCAATCTCCTCGTCCGTCGCATCCGGCTTGCCGAGCGCGATATTGTCGCGAATCGATTTGGACAGCAGCAGATGCTCCTGCGGCACGTACGCGACCCATTGCTTGACACGGTCAAGCAGGATCTCTTCCACCGGGACGCCCGCGATGAACAGCTGCTTCTCCGCGAGCGGATATTGCCGCAGCAGCTGCTTGAGCAGCGTGCTCTTCCCGCTGCCCGTACGCCCGACGACGCCAAGCGTTCCGCCCCGCGCAAGCGTGAAGGAGACGTCCTTCAGGCTCGGATGCTCGGCGGCCGGATACGTGAACGTAAGTCCGCGCATCTCGACCATCTCCGGCACGTCGACATGGACGGGATTGGCCGGGTCAGCCAAATCCGGCTGTTGGACAAGCGACTTCTCCACGCGGTCGGCGGAAGCGTTGCCGCGCTGCAGCACGTTAATGAACTCCCCGAACGAAATCATCGGCCATATGAGCATGCCCAAATAAATATTGAACGAAATCAATTGCCCCAGCGAGATCTCGTGATGAAAGACCAAATACGAGCCATACCCGATGCCGATGGAATAGCTGATCCCAACGATAAGGGAAATGAGCGGCTGGAAGAGCGCGTTCAGCAGCGACACTTCCCGGTTCCGGTCCATGACGCCGGTCGTCACGCCGTCGAAGGCAGCGATGTCCTGCTTCTCCTGGACGTAAGAACGCAGCACGCGGATTCCGGATATCGACTCCAGCGCGTGCTCATTCATTTTGCCGAACGCTTCCTGCGCCGCGAGGAACCGGACTCTCACCTTGCCGCCAAGGTAGCTGATGACGACCGCCAGCAGCGGCAATGGAATCAGCGCGGCGAGCATCAGCCTGTAATCGATCAGCGAGATCATCGTGATGATGACGACGGAGGCGCCGACCAGCGTATTGACGAGCGTCATGACGCCGTAGCCCGCCGTATTGCCGATCGCCAGAATATCGTTCGTGGCGAGCGCCATGAGCTGCCCCGTGCTGTTGCGCTGGAAGAAGCTCGGCTTCATGCGGGTCAGATGCGCCATGAAGCGTCCCCGCAGTAACTTCTCCAGCAGCACGGAGTTGCCGAACAGCGTCGTAATCCATATGTACACCAGCACGTACATGCCGAGCGCCAAGCCGATCAGCAGCAGCACGCTGTGACTAAGCTCCGCTGCGTTCAAGCTGCCTTTTTGAATATCGTCGATCGTATTTCCGATCATTTTGGGCGGAATCGTCTGAAGCAGGTTGACCGTCGCCATGAGCACGATCGCTGCCGTATAATGCAACCATCTTGTTTTGAAAAACCATTGCAGCCGCGTTACGAATGACACGCCGTTTCCCCCATTTCCTTTGCCCTCAAGGGCTTAACTCGATGGAACGCCTTTCCTTCGCGCCGGCAGCCGTTCGCCGCCCGGCCCCTTGCGTCCGGCCAGGAAGACGCCGGCCAGAATAATGGCGAGCCCGGCAAGCATATTCCATCGGATCGACTCGTTCAGAAGCACGCAGCCCCACACCAAAGCCGTCGACGGCACGAGATACGTGACCATGGAGGCGAACTCGGCGCTTCCTTTCTCCACCATGTAATAGAACAACAAATAGGCAATGCCGGAACCGAACGCGCCCAGGCCGACGAGCATCGGCAGCGTGGACATGGATGTCAGGCGCGAGAACGGGATCGATTCCGTCGTTAAGGACATGACCCCGCATAGTACCGCACTGCTGAGCAGCGTCCCATAGGTGATCTGATACGTCGTACAGCCGCGCACGGACAGCCGCTTGGACAGCTGGGAGCCGACGCCGTAGCAGCAAGCCGCAGCCATCATGCCGGCAAATCCGATCCCGTCCACGGACAGCAGCGCGCCGGGCCTGATCCCCAGCAGGACGAGCAGACCGATCATGGCGACGCCGAGGCCGACCCACTGCATACGGCCGGACCGACCGCGGAAAAACGCCATGCCGACGAGCACCGTCCATACCGGCGTGGTCGCATTCAGAATCGAGGCCATTCCGCTCGTAATCCGCTGTTCGCTGAATGCGATGAGCGTCCAGGGCAGCGCCGTATTAATGACTGCCATCGCGAACATCGCTAACCATGGAATCGCGCGAAAGCCGAACGGCTTGCGCAAGGCAAGCATGACGAGCAGCACGACGAGCAGTCCGCAGGTCGAGCGCAGGCACGCGATGGACCACGGCCCGAAGTCGTGCAACAGCATTTTGATGAAATAAAACGACCCGCCCCAGATAAGACTCAAACAGAGAAGCGCGGCATAGACGAGTCTGGGCACCGATACATCCTTCTTTCCTTCATTTCATCCAACATTCAACTTTCAACATTCTTACCGTAAGGCAGGTCCCGGTCCGGCTCGAACCGGAATTCCGCCAGATCGACGACGCCCGCCGGGTTGACGTAGACGCCCTCCTCTTCCAGGAGCGCGCGCTGCATGAACCGCCCCTCGTCGCTGCCGATGGCGATTTCGCCTTTGGCATTAATGACGCGGTGCCACGGCAAATCGTGCTTCCCGCTCATGGAGTGGAGAATGCGCACCACCTGCCTCGCGGCGCGCGGGCTCCCCGCCCGTTCCGCGATTCCGCCGTAGGTCATGACCCTGCCGGGCGGTATGCCCCGAATGATGTTCACTACGTCTGCTGTAAATGGCGTCAATCCTCGATCCTTCCTTTCATGTCGGCGGCAGCGAGACGGCTCATGCTGCTCGAAGCGCGTCCGCGTTACTTTCGTCCGCTTCTTCTCCCTCGCCTTCTCCTTCTCCGCCTGCCAAGCCCCAGTTGTATTTCTAGTATTTCCTAGTATAGCGCACTTCTACCGTGCGTACAGCAGTTTATGCGAAAATATGTTCGCAAAATTTTCCGAAGAAGCTTCGTCTATTTTCCTGATCTACGACTACTTGGATTCAAGTTCAAGCATCCCCGCGCAAGCGGATTTTCCTTCTTCCGCTTCTGCTGGAATTTCATTCCTGACCCCTTCCCGCTTTAGGGTTTGAAGACCTTTTATGCTAAAATGGGGCTATATGAACGTAAGGAGTGTTTTCAATGATAAATGATTTCCAAACGAAGCTCGAACGCTACGCGGCGCTTGCCGTCGAGGTCGGCGTGAACGTGCAGCCGGGACAAACGCTTGTCGTGACGGCCGGCATCTCGTCCGCGCCGTTCGTGCACATGGTCGTGAAGAAAGCTTACGAAGTCGGCGCCAAAAACGTGCACGTCGAGTGGAACGACGACGTCGTTACCCGCACCAAGTACGAGCTCGCTCCGGACGAAGCCTTTACGGAATACCCGCAATGGCGCGCGCAGGGCTGGGAAGATATGGCCAAGGACAACGCGGCTTTCCTTAGCATCATCGCGGCCAACCCCGATCTGCTGAAGGGCATCAACCCGGAGCGGATCGCCAATGCCAACAAGGCAGCCGGCATCGCGCTCAAGACATGGCGTACATACACGATGTCGGACAAAGTGAGCTGGTCGATCGTAGCCGTGCCTTCGCAGGACTGGGCAGCCAAAGTGTTCCCGGACGTTGCGGCCGAGCAGCAGGAGGATGCGCTGTGGGATGCGATCTTCGCGGCGACGCGCATCAACGAGCCGGATCCGGTAGCCGCTTGGAAGACGCATATCGAGACGCTCGATACGAAGGCCGCCTTCCTGAACGAGAAGAAGTACTTCGCGCTCCGCTACACGGGCCCGGGCACGGACCTGACGCTGGAGCTTGCGCCCGGCCATATTTGGATCAGCGCGGGCAGCGAGAACGCCAAAGGCGATATCTTCGTCGCCAACATGCCGACGGAAGAAGTGTTCACCGCTCCGCTTCGCGGCGGCGTGAACGGCACCGTCACCAGCACGAAGCCGCTCAGCTACGGCGGCAATCTGATCAAGGACTTCGTCCTCACATTCAAGGACGGCAAGGTGGTCGACATTCAAGCGGAAGAAGGGCTGGAGGTGCTGAAGAACCTCATCGGCACCGACGAAGGCGCCGCGTTCTTGGGCGAAGTCGCGCTCGTGCCGCACCGTTCGCCGATTTCGGATACGAACGTCATCTTCTACAATACGCTGTTCGACGAGAACGCCTCCTGCCATCTTGCGATCGGCAAAGCGTACGCCTTCTGCATCGAGGGCGGCAAAGAAATGAACGAAGAGCAGCAAATCGCCGCAGGCCTTAACACCAGCCTCGTTCACGTCGACTTCATGATCGGTTCCGCCGAGCTCGACATCGACGGCATCCGCGCCGACGGTTCGGCCGAACCGCTTATGCGCGGCGGCAACTGGGCCATCTAAATCAGGCCGCGTCGCCGGTCGCCGGTTCATGCTCCATTGAAACGAATTACGTCAGACAAGCAAAAACGCTGGGAGGTCCGCAATCGGACTCCCAGCGTTTTGTTTGATTAGAGGGAAAGATTCACTCAGCTTGCCATAAACTCCACGACCGCCGTTACAGCACCTTGGACAGAAAAGCCCGCGTCCGCTCTTGCTGCGGACGCTCGAACAGCGCCTTCGGCTCCCCCTGTTCGATGATGCGGCCCTGCTCCATGAAGAGGACCCGGTCGCCGACCTCGCGGGCGAAGCCCATCTCATGGGTGACGACGACCATCGTCATCCCTTCCTTCGCCAGCCGTTTCATGACGGCCAGCACCTCGCCGACCATCTCGGGATCGAGCGCTGACGTCGGCTCGTCGAAGAGCATGATCTTCGGCTCCATGGCGAGCGCGCGGGCGATCGCGACACGCTGTGCTTGACCGCCGGAGAGCGACGCCGGATAAGCGCCGGCTTTGTCCTCCAAGCCGACCTTGCGCAGCAGCTCCAGCGCCTTGTCGCGCGCCTTTGCCGCCGGCCATTTGCGGACGCGCACCGGTCCCAGCGTGATGTTGTCCAGCACCTTCAGATGCGGGAAAAGGTTGAATTGCTGGAACACCATGCCGAGCTCCGCGCGGACGGCGACGATATTCGTCTCCTTCGCCAGCAGCGGCTTGCCGTCGATGACGATCTCTCCGCCGCTCGGCTGCTCCAGTAAGTTGAGACAGCGCAGCAAGGTGGACTTGCCGGATCCGGAAGGTCCGATGACGACGAGCACCTCGCGCGGCGCGACGTCGAGCGATATGTCCGACAGCACCTCGTGTTTGCCGAACCGCTTCGACACGTTCGTCACTTGAATGATGGGCCTATGTGCCGACGCCATGATCAGGCCACCTTCCTTTCCAGCAGAACCAGCAGCTTATTGAGCGTGTACGTCAAAATAAAATAGATCAGCGCCGCCGTCAAATACGGCTCCCATACCCGGATGTACTGATTCTTCATCGCGCTGCTCCAGTACATGATTTCGGGCGCCGCGATCAGCGCGACCAGCGAGGAATCCTTCAGCAGCACGATAAACTCGTTGCCGAACGCCGGAATCATCCTTCTCACCGCTTGCGGGAGCACGACGCTCCGCATCGCCTGCCATGGCGTCATGCCGATCGACAGCGCCGCTTCCGTCTGTCCTTTGTCGATGGACTGAATGCCGGCCCGGTAGATCTCCGCGGTATAAGCCGCCGCATTGAGCGACAACGCGGTCACCGCCGCCGCGATCGCGTCCGTCTTGCCGTAGAGGAGCGGAATAAGTCCGAAATGCACCATATAAATTTGGACAAGCAGCGGCGTCCCGCGGAAAAAATTAATGTATGCGTGCATCGGCCAGCGCAGGAACCAGTACCGCGACATTTTACCCAAGCCGACGCCAAGCCCAAGTATCGAACCGAGCGCGATCGACGCCAGCGAAATGCAAACCGTGTATACCGTGCCCCGCAGCAGCAGCGGCAAATAATCCCGTACAATATCGAATCTAAAGTCCATGTCCACTCGCCCTTTCGCATTCGCTCGGCTGCAAGAACAGCAAAGGCACGCGCAACGTTCCCGATTACGCATGCCCCGCCGTCGCTTTATCATTTCGTTTCCAGCAAATGCGTCGTGTCCGGTGCTTCATCAAACCATTTCTTGTAGATATCCGCGTACGTGCCGTTCTCGATAACCGCCTTGATCGCCGGGTCTAGCCGCGCCTTCAGCTCGCTGCCCTTCGGATAAGCAAGCCCGTAATACTCCGGATTGAAGTTGACGTCGTCCATGACTTCCTTGTATTTCTTGCCTGGATTGTTCTTGATGTAGTCCCGCACGATGGCGATATCCGCGACGACGGCATCCGCGCCGCCTTGGCCCAGCTCCAGCAGGGCGACGGCGTTGCTGTCGAACTTCTTCAAGTCCGTATTGCCTTCGCCCATGATCTTCGTCATGAGAATATCCGCCGTCGTTCCGCCCTGCAGCGCGACCTTCTTATCCTTCAGGTCCAGCCCGCTCGTGATGTCGCTGCCTTCCTTGACCATGATGACGTTCTTGGATTCGAAATAAGGCATGGAAAAATCATAGGTTTCTCCCCGTTCCGGAGTGATCGATATGCTGGATACCCCGGCTTGGAACTCGGTGCCTTGCTTGACGCTCTCCAGCATCGCGTCCCATGCGACGTTCCGGATCTCATACTTAAGGCCGGCTTCCTTCATCACCGCTGCGAGAAAGTCGATATCGAAGCCCTTTAACTCATCCTTATCCAGAAACTCCATCGGTGCATAGCTGGCATCGCTGGCAAACTGATACGTCTTCTCTTCGGCGGCGTTTCCGCCGGCGACGCCGTTCTCGCTGCCCGCTGCAGTATTTCCACTGTTCCCGCTGCCCGCCGCAGCGCCTTCGTTATTATCGGCGACCTTCTTCGCCCCGCAACCGGCAAGCAGGGCAGCCGATAGAATTGTCACAATACCTAACGCCAATCTTCTGTTCATTTCGCGTCCCCCTCGATAGAATCCGAATTTCAATCCAATCCTATCAAGAATTGTTCGGTTATACAATCCTTTTGTAATATTTATGTTAGATAACATAACATTTATAACACAAAAAAAGCCCGGTCCAACGCGTTGCCGCTGCTGAACCGGACATGTATGTCCGAACCCCGATCTATTCTATTCTTCCTCTTCCCCAAGGGCCATGTTCGGATTAAAGTCCGCCACGACCAGGACATCCATATGCCGGCCTTCCCGCAAGACCGTATCGATGACCGGTTTCTGCTTCAGCCGGCTCCAGAAGCCGCGACCCGACTGCCCCAGAATCATCTGCGTGCTCTTCAGCTCGTTCGCCTTCGCCAGTAGCGCATCCGGAATCCGATTCGCCGCCACGCCGCTCTCGGCCTCGAACGTGCCGCCAAGCCGGGCGACCAGCGCCTTGATCTCCTCGATCCGCTGATCGCAGGCAGCCGAACGCTCCCCTTCGGGACGCACGTAATGCACATGCCAGTCTGCTTTCAGACGGTACGCGATACGGAAACCGCGGCGGATAAGCCGCTCCGCGTTCTTGCTCGTCGTGACGCCGACGAAGATCGACTCGTGGCGTCTCCAAGGTCCGCGCAGCGAGCCGTTGCGCTCCCACGACTCCAGGCGTTCATCCACGTCGTCGGCGATTTCCCGAAGCGCCAGCTCGCGCAGCGCGATCAGGTTGCCGGTCTTGAAGATGCCGGCAAGCTCGCCTTCCACATCCTCGGCCCTGCAAATCTGACCGTCCCGCACCCGCTCCTGCAGCGCGCTTGGCGCCACGTCGATCAGCTCCATCTCGTCCGCGAGGCGAAGGAATTGATCCGGCACGGTCTCCGTGATCGTCGTTCCCGTGATTTGTTCCACGGCGTCCTTCAAGCTTTCCAAATGCTGGACGTTCATCGTCGAGATGACCGAGATGCCCGCGTCCAGCAGCTCGCGGATATCTTCGTAGCGGTGCTTGTTGCGGCTGCCCGGCACGTTGGCATGCGCCAGCTCGTCGATCAGCGCGACCTCCGGATTGCGCGCGATGATCGCCGCGACGTCCATTTCCTCGGCGCCGTTCTCCCCGATCGTCATGCGGGGAACGGACGTCAAGCGGCCGATTTGGGCTTCCGTATCGGGTCTTCCGTGCGCATCGACATAGCCGATGACGACATCGATGTCCTTGCGGAGCAAATCATTGCCCTCGCGCAGCATCATATACGTCTTGCCGGCGCCGGGCGCTGCCCCGACGTATACCTTGAACGTGCCCCGCCGGATGCGCTCGATCTTCTTCTCGACCTCCTGCTCGCTCAGGCGGCGGTACGGCTCGGACGGCGGCTTCTGCACGTGGCGCTTCGTCGGCAGCACCCGCTCGCCCTCATGCTCCGCGCGGTCGGCCATGAAGAACACGTCGATATTGCGCGTCTGCTTCAGCAGGCTGTGGGCGATGGAGCCGTGGCGCAGCTCTTCCGAACGGGTCTGCTTGGAATGGCCCATGACGATGCGCGTCGCATTAATCAGCATCGCATAACGAATCATCGCGCGCGGTACCTGCTTGCGGCCAGAGACGGCAATCTCGCGGAAGCCGGCCCCTACCTTCTCGACCAGCTTCAGGATCGATTTCTTGAACGCCTCGCGCTCCTTGGTCTGCTCCTGGCTCGTATCGTTGAAGACGACGACCTGCAGGTCGCCTCCGAGGCGCTTCGCGATCTGCTGCCCGCGCCGAATATAGATGGAACCGTTGATGTGATACTGCGCGGCGACCAGGATACGCTCGGAGACGCCGGAGGGTCCGATGAACCCTTGTTCCTCGCGGTATTTCTCCAGCGTCTCGTTCACGCCTTCCGCAACCAGGCGAAGGGCCAGCTCGCGCAGCTTACCGACGTTGCCGCGTTTCAACAGCTCCGGATCCTTGACGTTGTTCAGCCGGCCTTCGCTTAGCCTGCTGAGAATGGTCTCCGGCGACGCGTCGATCAGCCGCACCTCGTCCGCCAGCTCCAGCAGATCGGCGGATACGGTGCATTCCGGCGCAATGCCGGTCAGCTTCTGAGCCTGCTCCGTCACGCCTTCCAGCTCGTAAACGTTAACCGTCGTGATGACGCTGATGCCGAGGCTGAGCAAATAACGGATATCTTCGCGCCGCGTCGGAAACTTCGCATCCGGCCTGTTCTCATGCGCCAGCGAATCGACCAGCAGCACTTCCGGATTGCGCGCCACGATCGCATCCAAATTCAAATCCTTCTTCTCCACGTCGCCCTTCATCCAATGGATGCTCGGAATACGTTCAAGATCCGCAAGCTGCTCGACGGTTTCCGGGCGGCGCATCGTCGAAACCGCGCATACGACCACCTCGATCCCCTGCTGCTTGAGCGCTTGGCCCTCGCGCAGCATATGATACGTTTTCCCGGAACCGCTGACGGCGCCGATATAGATCTTGAGACGTCCGCGGTGGATTTTAGAAATGGATAACAGCAACTCTTCCGGAGTTTTACGCCGGTAGCCGGCCATAACAACAAGCCCCTTTCCTGCCTATACCTATAAATTTACATGTTTTCCCGAAACTTATGCCCCGGATGAATACGAGCATCAAAAAAGAAGCCAACGAAAAACGGCCTCTGTTCAGAGGAACGCCTCTCGCGGCTTCCTGGCACATCTTATAATGAAGTGTCCTGTCGCACGCATATTCGTCGCCTCTCTCAGGTCGCTTACGAGGTTAGCTGTCGGATTCGGGCCCTAAGAGCTGCCCTACCCGAGCACGGCTGCCGCAGCGGCCTTGCTCGGGATTCACCCCAGACGGCAAGCGGCGAAGCAAGGCTTCGCATGCTCGAGCTGTCATTGGTTCCCCCGTTTTCCTACTTCGGAAATTCAGCGTAGATGTCACATGGTTTGTTTTAGCACGAATCGTATGTTACGCCTGCCACCGCTTTTTGTAAAGGAATATCACTGGTAATTCGGTCGCCTGTACAGCCAAGCGAGTCGGATATAACGCTTACAATGGCGGCGGGCGCCAGCAATCTCCCGCTATCTCGCTAAATGAACGTTTTTTGTAAAAACGGCAAACGGCGGGGCCAAGGCGATTGGTTTGCGCGGTTGGCTAAGCCAAAACCCGCAGCAATCGTCAGCTTGGAGCCCCGCCGAATCTCGCATGCCAGTGCCTCTTGCTATCCGTTCCCCGTCGCCATCTCTATCCCGCGCAGCACGACCCCGATCAAGAAACCGCAGACCGCGCCATTGACCCGGATCCACTGCAAATCCTGCCCGACCTTGTCTTCGATCAGCTCGACCAGCTGGTCGTTGTCGAGGCGGTCCAGGTTCTCTCTCACGAAGGAGCCGATCCGCACATGGTTGCGCTCGATCAACGAAGCGGCCTGCCCTTTGAGCCATTGTTCGGCATCATGGATCAGCGCTTCGTTCTCTTCCACCCGCTTCAGCAGGCCGTCGAGAAACGGCCATGTCTTCCCGGCGAAATCTTCCGCGTGCAGGAAGGCGATCCCTTGCTCCCGCAGGCGCTCGAACAGCTTATGCAGCTCGCCGTCGAGATCGAAGGCATTCAGCATCTCGTCGCGCATGGCGTCCAGTTGACCCGATTCCGCCAATCTCGTGATCAGGATATCCAGCGCCTCGCGCAGCTTGCCCATGACGATGATGCGACGCTGCGTATCCGGAATCTTCAGCTCGTGAATCTTGGAGAGGACGAACGACTGCAGCATCGTCCCCAATTTGTCTTCCTCCAGATAGCCGATGAACGCGTTCACCGCGAACGACATCAGGCCGCCCAGATTCAATCCTTTGATCAGCGTCATGACCGCGCTGCCGAGCTCGCGGCGCATGCCTTCTGTCGCGATCCACGACTCCGCGCGCTCCAGCAGCAGATCGAGCATCCGCTCGTCCGTGCCGTCGGCCTCCGCTTTGCGCAGGAAGGCTCTCAGCGCCGCTTCCAGGTCGATCCGCTGCACGGCGCCTCGAATCTCGCCGGCCAGCAGCGGCACGATCCGTTCCGCGTCCACGCTGCGGACTGCTCCTTCCAGGAGATCGGGCAGGCGCTCGCTGTGCACCGCCGAATGCACCGCGTTCCGGACTGCCGGCAGCAGCTGCTCCATCAGCTCGAATTGCCTCAGCTTCTCGAGCATGCTCTCCTTGGCAAGCAGCCGGTCTTCCAGCACGCGCACGATGCCCTCCGTCATTTTCTTGCGGTTGCGGGGCAGCAGCGCCGTGTGCGGAATCGGAATGCCGAGCGGATGCCGGAACAGCGCCGTCACGGCAAACCAGTCCGCGAGCCCGCCGATGACGCCAGCCTCGAAGCCGGCATGCAGCAGACCGAGACCGCCGCCGCCGAACGGAAGAGTCGCGGCGAAGCCGGCAGCCATCCCGCCAAGCGACAGATTGGCAAATTGTTTATTTTTCTTCGATTCGTTCGCCATGTTCTTCCTCCTATAATTACCTTCTTACACCATACCATTACGGGCGAACCTGTTGCAAAGGGACCGGCCGACCGCGCCGCCGAAAGCCGCTCCGAAACAGGCTCCGGAATCGGCTTCGAAAACTGTGCCGGAATCAGAGGCGGATCTGATTCTGGAATTGGGCCGATAAGTCAGCCAAAGCATACGAAAATTCGTTAAAACCGTGTCGATCGGATTTGCGGACTTCTTTTAAACCGCGGCCCAAAGCATACGAATCCCAGCCCTCGGAACCCAAATAAAAGAAACAGGAGACGGCCTAATGCCTTCTCCTGCCGTCTCCTGCTCGTCTTTTACTACGCAAACTTCTTCTGCCCCGCCCAGCTGACCTCTGTGCGTATCTCCTACTGCTCGTCGTCTTGCGCAATTGTCGGCTGCTGTTCGATTCTTCTACTACAAGCCATCTGCTGTTGGATCTCTTCTACTACCGCTATCTCCGACCCTCTTCTTCGCTTGTCTTCGGCGCTTAGCCCAGGACGATCCGGTCGTCCGACAGCGCACTGCCGCTGATTCGCTCGAACTCGCCGAGCAGCTGCGGCACGGTAAGGCTGCTCTTGCGCGACTCCGGAACGTCCAGGATGATGCGTCCCTTATCCATCATGATCAAGCGATTGCCCAAGCGGATCGCCTGCTCCATGTTGTGCGTGACCATCAGCGTCGTCAGCTTCGTCTCGCGGACGATTTCTTCCGTCAGCGACGTAATGAGCGCCGCGCGGGCCGGGTCGAGCGCCGCCGTATGCTCGTCCAGCAGCAGAATTCGCGGCTGCGTGAACGTTGCCATCAGCAGGCTGAGCGCCTGCCGTTCGCCGCCGGACAACAGGCCGGCCTTGGCGCCGAGCCGCTCTTCCAGGCCGATGCCGAGGCGGCTCAGCTGCTCGCGGAACAGCTTGCGGCGGGAAGCGTTCACGCCCCGGCCGAGCCCGCGCTTCTCGCCCCGCCTGTACGCCATCGCCAAGTTCTCCTCGATCGACATCGTCGGTGCCGTGCCGGCCATCGGATCTTGAAACACCCGTCCGATCCAGCGGCTGCGCGCATGCTCCGGCAGCTCCTGAATCGCGTTGCCGCCGATGCGCACCTCGCCGATATCCGGCTTCATGACGCCGGAGATGATGTTCATCAGCGTCGATTTTCCCGCGCCGTTGCTGCCGATGACCGTCACGAAATCGCCGGGGTTCAGCTTCAGCCGAACGTTCATGAGCGCGACTTTCTCGTCCGGCGTCCCCGGGTTGAACAGCTTCGA
The DNA here is from genome assembly GCF_009909195.1 of Paenibacillus sacheonensis. GTDB lineage: Bacteria > Bacillota > Bacilli > Paenibacillales > Paenibacillaceae > Paenibacillus_Z > Paenibacillus_Z sacheonensis. The sequence continues at coordinate 75,067 of NZ_JAAAMU010000016.1, read as the reverse complement.
TGCGTGGTCGATTTCCAGCATTACGTTCGACCTCCTTGACGGACTGCCGCGCCGAGCAGTTCTTCGGTTCGCCTGCGGGCCAGAGCCTTCTGCCTCATGGAACGCCTGACGGTCGGGATCACCAAGGCCGCGATGACGATCAGCGCCGTCATGATTTTCAGATCCGACGCATCCAGCAGATCGATACGGAGCGCCAGCGCATAGATCAAGCGATAGGCGACGGAGCCCAGGACGACCGCCAGCGTAGCTTGGAAGACCGTACGGAAGCCGAATATCGCTTCGCCGACGATAACGGAAGCCAGGCCCAGCACGATCGTGCCGACCCCGCTGGCAATATCGGCGAAGCCGCCTTCCTGCGCGATGAGCGCCCCCGATAGGGCGACGAGCCCGTTGGAGAGGCTGACGCCGAGGATTTTGGCCGTATCGGTATTGGCGCCCAGGCTGCGGATCATGCGGGCATTGTCGCCGGTCGCGCGGAGCGCAAGGCCCAGATCGGTATGCAGAAACGCGTCCAACAGCAGCTTCGCAGCGAGCACCACGGCAATGAGCACCGGGATGAACGCGGCGCGGTTATCCGAGATGGCGGAGAACAACGTATCCGTGCGAAGGAGCGAAATATTCGGCCTTCCCATCAAGCGCAAATTAATCGAATACAGCGCGATCATCATCAGAATACCGGCAAGCAGTCCGTTGATTTTGCCTTTCGCGTGCAGCAGTCCCGTGCATGCTCCCGCGGCCAAGCCGCAGACGAACGCGCACAGCGTCGCGATAATCGGGCTGTACCCGTGCGTGATCATGATCGCGGCAACCGCGCCGCCGGTGGTGTAGCTGCCGTCGACGGTCAAATCGGGAAAATCCAGAATACGGAACGTGATATAGACGCCGAGCGCCATCAAGGCATACAGCAGGCCCAGCTCTACCGCTCCCGTTAGTGCCTCCAGCATCGGCCCAGCCTCCTTGTCGAAATAGAGCGGGCGCTGCTAACGCCTGCCCCGATCGTGGTTAGTTGTGGTTACTCGATAATGTTGGCCGATTGATCCTTCACTTCGCCCTTCATCTCGTCCGTTACCGTAATGCCCTGCGCTTGCGCAGCCTTCAAATTGAGAATCAGGTCCAGCTTGTCCGGGATCGTTACTTTCATATCCGCCGGTTTCTTGCCGTTCTTCAGAATATCGACCGCCATTTGGCCGACTTGATAGCCATGGTCGTAGTATTTGAAGCCGACGGTTGCAAAAGCACCCGCTTCCACCGTATCCCGATCGCTCGAGAAGAACGGAATCTTGTTGTCGTTCGCCACTTTAATGATGGCATCCACGCTGCTGACGACCGAATTATCGAGCGCGATATACAGCGCATCCGCCCGTCCGACAAGCGATTCCGCCGCCTGGCTGACCTCGGAGGTTCCCGTCACGGGCGCCTTGATAAGCTTGATCCCATGCGCCGCGAGCGCCTTCTCCGCATAGTCCGCCATGATGACCGCGTTCGATTCGCCTTCGTTAATGACCATGCCGACGGTCTTCACGTCCGCGAAGCTGCCCGCGATAAAATCCATCAATTGCGTAATTGCCGCCGGATTCGTATCGGAAGCGCCGGATACGTTGCCGCCCGGCTTGTCCAGGCTGTCGACGATCTTGTCCTTCAGCGGATCCGTGACGGCCGCGAACAGCACCGGCTTTTCCTTCTCCTCCTGCACGAGGGCGAGCGCTGACGGCGTTGCAATGCCCAGCACGAGATCATAATCCTCGGATGCGATCTTTTGGGCAATCGAGAGGTTGTTGCCGGCATCTGCCTGCGCTTTGTTCATATCGACCTTGAGGTTATCGCCTTCTACGATGCCCGCGTCCTTCAGCGCCGCGAGGAAGCCTTCGCGCGTCGCATCGAGCGACGGATGCTCCACGTACTGCGAGATCGCGATGGAGTAGCGTTTGGCGCCCGAGCCGGAAGCGTTATCGTTCTTGCTCCCGCAGCCGGTCACCGCCACGAGCGCCGCCGCGGATACGAGCAGAGCGGCCAGCATCTTTTTCTTCATTACATTGCCTCCTTTAATTTCCATTCACTACCACGCTAACGCACTTCCGCTTGGCTTGGCTATAGGTCGCGAGAACATAATTTCGCAATAATAACCAAATCCTAGGCGTTATGACGCACGCCATAAACCCCGAGTATGCCCCCCCCTGGACCGCGCGAAGGAAGCGGCACAAACCAAAAAAGGACCGCCCTCAAACGAATGTTCGAGGAGGTCCTGCCTTGCCGAAGGAATTAACCCAAGAAGCTCTTCACGATGAAATCAAGCAGGTAATCCAACGTGACCGGATCATCGAAGTACGCACGGTTCGTATCCACCTCGAATACATGCTTGTTCTTCACGGCCGTCAAATTTTTGTACATCGTCGTTTCTTGGAAGGAGTTGTCTTGCGCGAGATCTTTACTGAAGACGATATAATCGCCTGCATACTGCGGCAGCAATTCGGTCGACAGCGCATAGTAGCCTTCCTTTTGCGCTTGCTGTTTGACTTTATCGGGCATATTCAGCTTCATCTCTTGATACAAAATTTCCGTGCCCCGCGTGTAATGATCGCCATAAACATACAACTGCTTCTCGTAGCTCTCCATGACCGTCACGGTTGCGTCCGCGCCGATCTTGGTCCGGATCTTCTCTCCGGCCGCTTGGGCGCGCTTCTTGAAATCGTCAATCCATGCTTGCGCCTCCGCTTCCTTGTTCACCAGCTTGCCGATTTCCAGGAATTGATCCAGGTAAGCGACTTTCCCGTAGGTGTAGGTGATCGTCGGCGCGATCTGTTTCAACTTGTCATCATTCTTCACGTCGCCAGCGGCGATAATGAGATCCGGCTTCAGCTCGATGATCTTCTCCAGATCCTCATCGTTCACTTCCGGCGTATCGCCCAAATAAACGGCGAAGTTCGGATTCTGTTTGGACCACTCATCCACCGCCACGATCGGAATGCCCAGCGTATGTAAGTGTCCGGAAAATCCGGCAAGCGCGACTACGCGCTGCGGGTTGGCCGGTACTACGACAGGACCGTTCTCCGACTGATACGTAATAGTGCCGGAAGAATCGCCGGGGTTGGTGCCGGCCTCGGTATTGGATTCGGAGTTCATTTCAGTGCCGGCTTCATTAGCGGTGCCGGCGTTCGAGTCGGCAGCAGCGTTCGCGCTAGCGCTCGGGTTGGCATCGGACTCATTAGAATTGCTGCCGCACGCACTCACAATCAGCGTAAATACAAGAATGAGCGCACTACTTATAAATTTCTTTCTCATGACAGTCGTTTCTCCCCCTGGTATCGATCAGATGTCCTCCAACAGCCCAATGCCCGGTCGGCATCAGATGAAAGACATTTCTCTCACCATTAATTTATATTGATATTGATAATCATTATCAAACAAATACGATGATAGTCAATAATTTCCTCGGTGTCAATCCTAGTTGGTACAAAAGAAGACCTAAACCAGGCGTACTTTGATTCACAGGAAGCAGCGCACGGCACGTGCGCGACCTACCAACATCAGGCACCAAGTAGAGGAAGCAAGCCAAACGTAAAGTGTGTCTGCCCAAGCAGACGAAAACGAGCCCTCCTCAAACGCAAGTTCGAAGAGGCCCCGCTGCAGGCACGCCAAACCCGGGTCCAGGGACGGAGTCCCTGGGGTCTTAGGCAAGGGGTAGGTCCCGCACGGCACGTGCGCGACCTACCAACATCAGGCACCAAGTAGAGGAAGCAAGCCAAACGTAAAGTGTGTCTGCCCAAGCAGACGAAAACGAGCCCTCCTCAAACGCAAGTTCGAAGACGGCCCCCGCAGCAGGCGCGCCAAACCCGGGTCAGGGACGGAGTCTCTGGGGTCTTAGGCAAGGGGTAGGTCGCGCACGGCACGTGCGCGACCTACCACATCAGGCACCAAGTAGAGGAAGCAAGCCAAACGTAAAGTGTGTCTGCCCAAGCAGACGAAAACGAGCCCTCCTCAAACGCAAGTTCGAAGAGGCCCCGCTGCAGGCACGCCACATCCCGGGTCCAGGGACGGAGTCCCTGGGGTCTCAGGCAAGGGGTAGGTCGCGCACGGCACGTGCGAGACCTACCAACATCAGGCACCAAGTAGAGGAAGCAAGCCAAACGTAAAGTGTGTCTGCCCAAGCAAACGAAAACGAGCCCTCCTCAAACGCAAGTTCGAAGACAGCCCCGCTGCAGGCGCGCCAAACCCGGGTCCAGGGACGGAGTCCCTGGGGTCTCAGGCAAGGGGTAGGTCGCGCACGGCACGTGCGCGACCTACCAACATCAGGCACCAAGTAAAGAAAGCACGCCGCACGTAAAGTGTGTCTGCCCAGGCAGACGAAAACGAGCCCTCCTCAAACGAATGTTCGAAGACGGCCCCGCTGCAGGCGCGCCACATCCGGGTCCAGGGACGGCGTCCCTGGGGTCCCCCTTAGGCAAGGGGGATTTAGGGGGTTGTGAAACGCCCTTGACATGAGCCTGAAGATTTGAAGGTTTAAGAGCTTGAAGCTTTAAAGGTTTGTAGGTTTAAAGGTTTGTAGGTTTAAAGGTTTGCAAGTTTAAGCTTTAAAGGTTTGCAGGTTGAAAGGTTGAAGTGAAAAGAGGGGGTCACAGGGGGGAACCTCCCCTTACCCCCGCTCCGCGAAGATCATCTGACGATACTCCGTAGGCGTCACATTCGTCTTCTTGCGGAACACCTGCGTGAAGTGGCGCACGTCGCCGTAGCCGATCCGCTCCGCGATATCCGCAAGCTTCAGGCCGTGCTGCCGCAGCAGCTCCTTCGCCTGCTCGATGCGCAGGCTGATGACGTAGTCCTTGTACCCCTGCCCCGTCTTCTGCTTGAACAGCTGGCTGAAGTAGATGGGATTGAGAAACACGACGGACGCCACCTTCTCCAGCGACAGCTCCTCGTTGTAATGCGCCTTCAAATACTGCAGGGCGACCTCGATCGCGCGATCGCTGCCTTCGCCGCGCTCCAAGCCGGGAACGGAGGAGGCCTGGCGGAGCCGCTTCACTTCCGAGGCAATGTCGTGAACGTCCGTTATGTTGCCGGAGTGCGAGATCCGGAACGGCAGCTTCAAATAATGGCCGAGATGCGTCCGCAGCTCCGCCAGCATCGCCTCTTCCTCGGCCGCGTCCTTGAAATGGACGATGGCCAGCAGGCTCTGCCGGTCGAAATTGACGACGAACCCCTCGCCATGCCGGTCCACCAGCTCCGACAGGACGTTCTCGATGATGAAATGCTCGAGATGAACCGATTTGACGGCCTCTTCGATATGCGTCATCACGAGATGGAATTCCGGATAAGCCTCGAATACGGGCGCAATATCGATATTCCCGATATCCAGCCCCGAAGCAAGCCGCTGGAAGACCGCCTCGCGGAGATATTTCAGATTCCGCTTCAAGAGATCGCCCTCGCGAGACAGCTCCGTCTCCGTCTTGGTCTCCTCGGCAAGCTGCTCCATCAGCTCGACGAGCCGCTGCTTCCCGATCGGCTTCAAGAGATAGTCGCGCGCGCCGAGCCGCACCGCCTCCTGGGCATACGAGAACTCGGAATGCGCCGAGATCACGACCCATTTCACATGCGGATATTTACGCCGCGACATCTTCATGAATTCCAGTCCGTTGATGCCGGGCATTAAAATATCCGTCAGCACGATATCGACGGGCTGCGCGTCTATGATACCGACCGCCTCTTCCGCAGAGCCGGCCAGATGAATGATATAGTCGGGAAAAGCCCGGTTGATGGTTCGTTTTACACCTTCCCGAATGACGCTTTCGTCATCCGCGATGAGGATATTCACTGCCAAGTGCAGCGCCTCCTTCCTTCTGGGGCAGGAGCGGAATCGTAATGATCGCCGTCGTCCCCCGGTTAGGCTCGCTTCTTAATTCGATCCCGTACGCTTCGCCGAACATATGCTGGATACGCCGCTGCAAGTTGACGAGACCGATGCCCCCCTCCCGGCGTTCCGACTCTTCGTTCACGTCCGAGGCCGTATCGTCCTTCGCGCGTTCCAGGCTTTCGTTCAGCGCCTGCAGCGTCCCCGCATCCATGCCGATACCGTTATCTTCGACCAGGATGCGCAGCTGACGTTCCTCCTCTTCCGTGTAGACGCGCAGCACGCCGGGACGATCGACAATCGGCTCCAGGCCGTGCTTCACGGCGTTCTCGATGACGGGCTGCAGCGTCATCTTGGGCAGCGGGATGCTCATCCACGGCTCGCCGACGTCCACGTGGACCGTCAACCTTCCCTCCAGGCGCGTGACGATGATGTTCAAGTAATGCTGGATCTGCTCCGTCTCTTGACGCAGCGTGACGGCGGCGCCGTCCACCCAGTGGCTGCTGTAGCGGAACAACCGGGACAGCGAGAGCACGACCTCGCCGAGACGATCATGCCCTTTCTCGTCGAGCATCCAATAAATCATATCGAGCGTGTTGTACAGAAAATGCGGATTGACCTGCGATTGCAGCGCCTGCAGCTCCGCGTTCTTCTCGCTGATCGAGGAGACCTTCACGCGCTCGATCAGCTCCGCGATATGGTTAACCATCTGATTGAAGGACGCGACCAAGATGTTGATTTCCCGATAGGAGGTCACGTTAAGCGAGCCGCGGAAATTTCCGATTTCGACCTGCTTCATCTCCGAGATCAGCCGCTTCAGCGGCGACGAGAGCGTGCGCGAGAAGATCGTCGCAAGCAGCACCGAGACCACGACGAGAATGGCGCCGACGATGATCAGGAATCGCTTCGTCTCCGTCAGCTCCACGTTCAGGTCCCGGTTCGGCGTCACGCTGAGCACCGTCCAATCCGCGAACGGCAGCTGCGAGGCGACGACCAGCTGTTTGTCATGCTCCTCGACGACCGGCACGCCGTTCTTCGGACGCGGCAGGCTCGACAGCCAAGCGGGATCCCAATGGTACGCCGTCGTGGATATGATATCTCCCTTGCTGTTCATCAGGAAAACCTCGCTGTGCGCGCCGAGCTTCAAATTGTCCATTGCGGCGGTGATCGCCTGCGGGTCCGTCTCGAACAAAGCCACGCCGATCGGTTGATGATTGTTGAGATCGTAGATCGGACGCCCGAACGCGAACACGTCGCGGTCATCGACTTGGTCGATGATCGAGTGATCGAACACGCCGAGCCACTGCATGTCGCCGGTCGAAGCCGCAATCATGCCATACCAGCCGGTCGTCTTGTAATCCGGATTAATGACATTGGCATAATTCCCGTAATTATAGACTTTCCCTTTTTCCGTCAGCACATGAATGCCGATGATGTCTTCCTGCGACAAAAAAGCGGTGCCCAATATATTGGTAATCGCCTGCTCATTAAAATAATCGACAGCGGGGCTGTCGATTTGAGGATTGCTCAATATGCGGGTAAGGTCGGTATTGCCGGTGACGGATTTGGATAAGCTGTCATACCCTTTCAGAAGAAGATCGAACAGGCCCGCCGTCTGCGATACGTTCTGCTTCGAGAGGCTGCTGATCTTCTCATGAAATTGCACCGTCGTTCGATTGTAGTATAAGACGCTGACCGTAAGCACGATCGCGGACATGCTCACCAGGAAAAGCACGAACAGTCGATATTGGATGGAATGAAAACCGCGCGTCACGCCTTTACCGCCTTTCCGAGGCAGCATTGCTTCTTGCTAACCCTTTATGCTTCACTCTGTACATAACCCTTTAAGTTTAACCTTTAACCGCTCCCGCGACCATACCTTTCGTAATTCGTTCGGAAAGAATGAAGTACACGAGCAGGACAGGCAGCGCGCCGAGGATAAGGAATGCGCCGATTGCGCCGTAGTTGACGTTGTACTGGCTGACAAACGTATAGATGCCGAACGGGAGAGTTTTCAACTTCTCCGACGAGATGAAGGTCGCGGCCATGATATATTCGTTCCATATCGTAATGAAGGTCAGGATGATGACCGTCATGATCGGCGGCACCGATACCGGCAGGATAATGCTGCGGAAGATCCGGTACACGCTGGCGCCGTCCATGAAGGCAGACTCTTCGATTTCGGCCGGAATGCCGCGCATGAAGCCGCTCAGGATGAAGACCGAGATCGGCGTCGAGAAGGCGATATACGGCAGGATGAGCGCCCAACGGGTATCCAGGATATGAATGTTTTTGAAGATGACCATCAGCGGCAGCAAGGTCGCCGACATCGGAATCATCATGCCCATCAAGAAGATAAGCGTGACGACCGGGCCGTACTTCCATTTGAAGCGCGAAATCGCGTACGCGACCATGGAACTGAATACGATGACGCACAGCAGCGTCACGCAAGTGACAAGCACGCTGTTGCCGAGATATTGCAAGTAATGTCCGCTCGTGTAGGCGGCTTTATAGTTAGCCCATTGCGGCGTCGTCGGCATCGAGAAGAAGCTGCCGCCGAGAATCTGATCGTTCGTTTTAAGCGAGTATAGAACGAGCCAGAACAATGGATAAATTTGCGTAATAACGAGGATCGCCAGAAGCAGGTACACGACCCATTTTGAAATTGCCTTCATGATTGCCGTTCTCCCTTCTAGCTGTACTTCGCTTCGACTTTTTTGAACACGGCGTTGATAATGACCGTAACAACCAGACACATAACAACGAGGAACGTCGCGATCGCGCTTCCGTACCCGTATTGATTAGACGAGAAGGAGCTCGTGTACATGAGCGTCGCAATCGTGTCCGTCGCGTGCGCGGGACCGCCGCCAGTCATGACCCATACGAGGTCGAACGACTGCAAAGAGCCGATAAACGCGAGTACGATAGAAATTTTGAAGATCGGAACCGCCATCGGATACGTGATGTACCAGTCGGATTTGAAGCCTTCGGCGCCGTCGATCTTGGCCGCCTCGTATACTTCTTGCGGGATGTTCTGAACGCCCGTGAATTGAATAAGCAGGTGATAACCGAAATACTGCCACAACGATACGACATACAAGCAATACATCGCGATTTTCGGCTCCGTGAGCCAGCTGCGCGTCCAGCTGTCAAGACCGATCGAATTCAGAATGCCATTGAGCATACCGCCCATTTCAGCCGGATTATAGACCGTTTTCCACAATTGGCCGATGATAACGGTGGATAAAATAACAGGGACGAAATAGATGGATACGAGCGTGTTTGCCTTCTTGACGTAGCGGTTCATCAGTGCCGCGACAAACAAGCAAATCGGAATTTCAAGCATGGAGAAGACGGCGTACATCAAAGTATGGCGGACGGCTGGCCAGAAATTCGCATCGTGCGCGAACATCGTCTTAAAGTTATCGATCCCGATGTGCTTCGCCGTATTGATGCCGTCCCAATTCAACGTGCTGTCGTAAACGGATACGATAATGGGAACAAACACGAGACCGATGTAAATAAGTAGACACGGCAGGACGAATACAGCGATTGTGCGGGCCGGTACTTTTAAAACATTCACTGGGGTTGCCTCCTGATTCATGAAAAAGTATGAAGCAACGATCGCGGCTTAGTATAGCCCGCCGCGATGCTGCTTCGTCGAACAAAGTCAATCGGCGGGCTGAGCCGCCGAAGCGACTTGCCCGCCACCGACTACGGTGCGTTTCAGACGATTCTTACTTGTTTGCGTCGAATGCGGATTGGTGCTCGGCAGCTACGGCAGCCGGATCAACCTTTTGGACGAACATGTTCTGGATGCTGCTGAGGTGAGCTTGCGCGATGGCCGGTTTCATCGTGTTATCGAACGCGATGTCGCCGCCTTTTTGGCTTTTGAACATTTCAAGCACGTCTTGCGCCAGTTGCGAGTAGCCGGCTGCTTTGAAGTCGCCTGTGATGATTTGGCCGCTGCCGACTGCGTTCTTCAGTTCGAATTGTTTCTTCGGCATTTCCGTCATGAAGTAGTTCAGGAAATCCTTCGTTGCTTGCAGGTGCTTGCTGTTCGCGGAGACCGCGAATGCGGATCCTGGCGCCAGCATGAATTCGTCCGGATCGCCTTTGCCGTTGACCGTCGGGAATTTGAATACGCCTACTTTAGGACCTACAGCCGAAGAGTCGACCGCGCCGGTTTCCCAAGTACCCATGATCATCATAGCCGCTTTGCCTGTCTTGAAGATGTTGCCGCCCGTATTGTAATCGATGGACGTTGCGCCTTCTTCGAAGGCTTTCGCTTGGATCAGATCTTGCATGGCCGTTACGGCTTCGATGAACGCTGGATCTTTGAACGTTTTCTTGCCGTCATTGACGTCTTTCAGGAAGCCTGGGCCGTTGTTCGTGCGAAGCAGGATGTTCATGAACAGGAACGAACCCGTCCAGGAGTCTTTCTCGCCTTCGGCGATCGGCGTGATGTTTTTCGCGCGCAATGCTTTCACGTCCGCCAAGAATTCATCGAACGTCGTCGGAGGAGCCGTGATGCCCGCTTGCGCGAACAGGTCTTTATTGTAGTAGACAACTTCGATGTTATTGCCGTCAGGCAAGGCGTACGTGTTGCCGTCAGCGCTGTAGTAGTCGAGCAGGCCTTTTTGGAACGTGTCTTTGAGGCCGTTCTTATCGATCATGTCGTTCAGCGGAGCAAGCACCTTGAGGTAAGGCTGCAATTGAGCGGACGGGTTAACGATCGTGATGTCCGGCACTGTGTTGGAAGCCGCTTGCGTCTTCAATTTCAACTTTTGTTGGTCCGTATTCATCGATTCGAGCTCGATCTTCACGTTCGGGTGATCTTTTTGGTATTGGTCCACGATCGCGTGAAGCATTTTGTATGAAGGGGTCGCCGGATCCGGGTAGATGTTTTGGAAATTGATCGTCACTTTCTCGTCGCTGGCGCCTGCGTTCGTGCCTGCGTTGGTGCCTGCGTTCGTACCGGCGTTCGTGCCTGCATTGCCGGTATTCGTGTTGTTATCGTTGTTTTTGCTGCCGCATGCCGTCGCGCCTAGCAGCAGTGTTGCCGCGGTCAGAGCGATTGCGGCCGTTTTTGTGGACTTTTTAACCATCTTTAAATCCCCCTTGGGTTAATATACGCTTATTATCATGTACCAACCGGTTTTCAACAATGCGCGAAATCAAGGGATGAGGTTTGCTTTTTTAAGGTGCCGACGATCGGATATGAAGTTTGCCCCCCTCTCGTGCTATCATTAGGGCATGATGGAAAAACAGACCTCGTAAGCGAAGGAGCATATGAATCATGGAAGAAATTCGCAACATTTACTGCGTCGGCCGCAATTATGCGCTGCACGCGAAGGAGCTCGGCAACGACGTGCCGGAGGAGCCGATGATCTTCTCCAAGCCTACGCACGCGCTGCATCCGGCAAGCGGCAAGCTGGCGCTGCCCGGCTCGATCGGAGAAATCCACTACGAGCTGGAGATTGTCGCCCGCATCGGGAAGACTTATAAGGCCGGCATGACCGTGGACGAACTGGTCGACGGCATCGCGCTCGGCATCGATCTGACCGCCCGAGACGTGCAGTCGCAATTGAAGGAGAAGCGTCATCCATGGCTGCTGGCCAAAGGCTTCGTAGGCTCAGCCGTATTGGGGCCGTTTCAGCCGTTCGGGGGCGAGGCGGCATTCGGGGAGATCGTCTTCAGTCTCCTCAAGAATGACGAGACCGTGCAATCCGGCTCGCCGCGGGACATGATCTTCTCCCTGCAGCAGCTGATCGACTTCATCGGCACGCGCATGGGACTCGGCGCCGGCGATATTATCTACACCGGCACGCCTGCGGGCGTCGGACCGCTGGCGGACGGCGACGCGCTGGAGCTGAAGCTTGCCGCCGGCGGCAAGGAAGAGACGTTCGGACCGCTTTATGTGGATTTGATTTAAATGGTGAAGAGCCGCCTCGGCGTCGGATTGTTCGACGCCCGGGCGGCTCTTTTGGGGTAACGCGCCGAGTGCGGCCTTCGCGCGGGAAAGCATGAGGTGCTTGGACTGCGCCAGGCGGCGAGTTATGACTCACGGAGAGGATGGCGGATGCAGCGTTATTTATAGGGGAGAAGGTCGACGAATGCCTCCTCTTCCCTATTCACAAGATGACTCGTCGCGGGTTAAATACCTGGCCCGCGGCCAGCGTGATGCGGAGCATCTGCTTCGCGATGTCTTCTTCGGTCTGCTTCATGCCGCTTTGCAGCCAATGCTTATAGATCGCGATCGCGCCGCCGATGATCCAGTCGATGAACAGGTCGTAGTCGATATCGGCATGCTTCGTGCTCATTCGACCGAGCGATACGTGAAGCGAACGGCTCATCTGATCGTGCAGCCGGTTCGTCAGGTCGGGCACGCCGTTGGTCAGCAGCAGGATCCGATAAAACTCCGCGTGCTTGCCGATATGGCGGATCGACTGCCGAATCGTTTTGACGAGCAGCATCGGCGGCCATTGGGCGATCAGATTGCTCGGCGTGCTTTCGATGATGTCCGCATATTCCGTCAGTACGTCATCGATCAATTCTTCGAGCAAATCCTCCTTCGCCGCATAATGATCGTAGAAGGTGACTCTATGGATACGGGCGCGCCCGGCGATTTCTTTGGTTCGGATCTGGCTGAACGGCTTCTCGCCCAGCAGCTCGAGCAGCGCCGATTTCAATTGACTCCGCGAACGGGCGGTCCGTGCATCCGATTCATGAACGACTTTGGTCATACCTGGTTCCCACCCTTGCGCATGTTCGCCAACTTCGTCGAGAGACTACATTTTCGGGGAAAATGTCATCTATTCGGTTAACGGATTGCTATTATTATAAGCGTCTGGACCCTATTGCCACAATGAACGCACCATTCGACCAATCGACAGGAGGATGAACGAAGATGAAATTGCAAGGGAAAAGCGCAGTCATCACAGGAGCCGCATCAGGCATGGGCAAATCCATGGCCTTATTGTTCGCAAGCGAAGGGGCAAGCGTTGTCGTCGCCGACATCAATGCCTCGGCCGTAGATACGGTCGTGCAGGAGATCGCCTCGGCCGGCGGCAGTGCCAAAGGCGTCACCGTCAACGTCACGAACGAAGAAGACGTCGCGCGCATGATCGACACGGCGGTCGAGAGCTTCGGCAAGCTGGACATTCTCGTCAATAACGCGGGGGTCATGGATGCGATGATGAGCGCGGAAGCCGTAACCGATGCCATGTGGGACAAGGTCATGAGCATCAACGTAACCGGTCCGATGCGGGCCATTCGCAAAGCGATTCCGATCATGAAGGAGCAAGGCCAAGGCGTGATTATCAACACCGCTTCGGTCGGCGGTCTGTTCGGCTCGCGGGCAGGACTTGCTTATACGGCGTCCAAACACGCCGTCGTCGGGATGACGAAGAACGTCGGCTTCCAATACGGCAAGCTCGGCATCCGCTGCAACGCGATCGCGCCCGGCGCCGTCATGACCAACATCGGCATCGGCGGTTCGGAGCCGGATCCATACGGTCTGGAGCAAGCTATGGCCGGCATGGGTCTGCAGCGTACGCAGCCGGGCGACCCGAACGATATCGCGAGCGTAGCGCTGTTCCTCGCTTCCGATGACGCCAAGTTCGTCAACGGCACGGTCGTGACCGCGGACGGCGGCTGGTCCGCTTACTAATCAGTATCGATTCCTGCATGAATTCGCGCGGTTATAGTGCGCCATTAATTAGCGCAGTTAAGGTTATCCGTACCATTAATCCCGCTAGCTATTAGCGCAATTAAGTCCGGAAATCTATCAGCCTAATTTATTGGCGCAAGGCAATCTCCAATCTTGATTCCGCATCGTTTGCGCAGGGCAATTCCAACGAAAAAGCGAAAAACGGCCGCCTCCTTACGTCCAAGGGCAGCCGTTTTTCGCTATTTGCCGCTTCTTTTTGCCGCTTCTTTGTGTCCCGGATATGGACCTTACTCGTACATTTTCAATAGCGTGACGCTGATATTCTTCACCCGGCCGTCCTTCAGCTCGAACTCCAGGGCAAGCGTATTCGTCTTGTCGATGTACCCGATCGTTGCCGAGCTTCCGCTCTCGCCCCTCGTGTAGAAGCTGTCGCCATATTGCCTTAGGACATCCGCCTTGGCGGCGCCGAGCTTCAGTCCCTTGGCCGTCATGGAATCAGGGCTCAAGGTGTAGCCCACCACCTCGTTGTCGACCGACGTATACTGATAATCCGAGTACATGAAGATGAAGCTTCGCCCGCCGTCGTTCAGCGTCCGGATCGGCTTGCCCTTCTGCCGCACGAGCTCCTGCTCGCTGATGCCGAGGTCGGCCGCTCCGCCCTGCTCGGCGCTCAAGTCGGTAGATTCGACCTGGTCCATATAGGTCAACGGCGTCTCGCTTTTGCTGCAGCCCGTGAGCATGAAGACCGCTAAAGCCGCGCATACGAGCGCCAGCATGGATGTTCTCAACCGCATGTTTCTTCTTCTGCTCCTTTGCTTTGCCGTTCTCGCCTAACTTCTTTCGTCGGCTTGGCGGCAAATCCTGCCCCTTGTATAGGCAAAAAGGCACGAACTTGTTACAGTTCGCGCCCCGTGCGGCTGCTCATCGGTTATTCCCCATTACTCGGCGGTATGCGTCACGCGATCCGAATCGCCCGTTGCCTTATAGGCGACAATGACGATTTCCTCCGAGGTATGCATGCGCAGCTCGTTCTCGAGCTGCTGCAGCTGCGTTAAGGCTATCCGGTCCAATAACGCTGGTTTAAACTCCATCTCGTCTCCTCCTCGCGTACGATGGTAACCATCCTACGATTCAGTGTTGACGGGACTTGGCAGGCTTATTCGATTCCCGGCAAATCAATCAGCATGAACTGCGCGCCCTGCTCCGAACGGATCTCCAGCTTCGCGAGGTCGGTAATGCGGGCGGAATCGCTTCTGCCGAGCGTATGCGTTCCGTTCAGCGTCACCTCGCCGCGCATGACGAAGAGAAAGATTTTACGGGAAGCAGAGCCCTCGTAATGAATGGAAGTGCCGGCATCCGGTTCGGACAAATAGATGCTCATATCTTGATGAATGCTCACGATCGATTCGCCCTGGATCGTATTCGAGACGATCGGCAGCAGCGTGTTTCTCATCGCCCCTTGGTCGAATGCTTTCTGCTCGTAAGACGGCGTCAGCCCCTTCGCTTCCGGAAGAAACCACATCTGCAGCAAATTCGCGACTTCCGTGTCGGATGCATTCACCTCGGAATGCAGGATGCCGGAGCCCGCCGTCATCCGCTGCACCTCGCCTGGACGAATCAAGCCGGCTCCGCCCGTGTTGTCCTCGTGCTTCAGCTCGCCTTTCAGCACGACCGTTACGATCTCCATATCGCGATGCGGGTGAATGCCGAAGCCGCGCGACGGTTGAATATAATCTTCGTTGAACACGCGAAGCGGACCGAAATTGACATTGTCCGGATCGTAATAGTCCGCAAACGAGAAACTAAAATTAAATTGAAGCCAGCCAAGATCGCCGGAATGACGCGAGGACGCCGGGTATACGTTAATCATGGGAAACACGCTCCTTTGTAATGGCAGTAGTGGGAGTATTGGCACGAATAGGAATCATCGTTCTCGTTTGTCTTCACGTTCACTGTTCAACGTTCACTGTCCAACGATCACTGTTCAACGTTCATTGTTCAACGCGCGCAAGTCAGCCTTATCGCAAATCCACATTCCAAACGCTTATTTACTTACTTTATGTAAGTATCATATTGTGCTATAGTAAGGATGTCAAGGAGGGGTTGTCATGGACCATTTGTATATCCGTCACACCGTAGGCGGAAGGCTGTTCCTGGATTCCATCAAGCATGAAACGCCGTTTGCCATCGAGCCGGCCGCGAATCGGGATGGCTGGAAAATCATGATCGAAATTGGAGACCGCGCACATGCCGAGGGAATCTGCAGCAGCCGCGACGAGCTGAATATTTTCTTCGTGCCCGGCGGTGCGGCCGACCGCAAGACCTGGTTTTTCTCCACGCATGGGGAAGTCGAGTATGACGTCGATCGCAAACAGCTCATTATTTGGGCAGACGGCCGCATCGACTACAACGTTTAGTTTAGCGGGTGATCCTGCTTGCGTCATGCAATGAATGGGCAGCTATCGCTCCCGCGCACATCCATAGGGGCTGCCTGCACCGGCGCCCCTCCATGCTATACCCATGCCCAGAAGAAAGCGTCCCTTTCCCAGGCCGCGCGCCCGCCATGCAGCTTCTTGAAGCGCTTCTTCACTTCCTTGTCGATCGACACGTTGCCGTTCTCGTTGATATAGAGGAACGAATCGCCATACTTCTCCCGAATGTGCGCGACCGCTTGATCCTGATACAGCTTGCCTGCCGATCTAAGTTCCTCCAGCATCCACTGCGCGATTTCTTCAATTTTCTGATCCTTTTCCATGGGTTCTTCCTCCTCCGATGCTCTCCATTCAGTTTACCAAAAAATGTTGCCACTTTCCCCTCCCCCGGACGTATGATTTCCATAAGCGCCCATACGCTCTGCCAGAGCGTCATGGCCAATCGACATTGGAGGGGTTCATCATGCCTGTCATTGAACCGAATACGAATAAACCGCGATTTCCTTTGCGAATCCTCATTTGGACCGCCGTCATCGTGTTTGCGGGGCTAGTCATGATCTTGAACGCATTCGCGACCGTTCAATACGGGAATGTCGGCCTGTACAAAACGTTCGGCAAGCTCAACGACAATATCCTGGCTCCCGGCATCCACCTCAAAATTCCTTTCGTACAGTCGATCATCCAAGTGAACGTGCAGGTGACGAAAGCGGAGACCGATACTTCGGCCTCGTCCAAAGATTTGCAGCCCGTCTCGACGCACGTGGCCGTCAACTACTCCGTCGATAAGGCATCGGCCTACAAGCTGATGAACGACGTCGGCGGTTCGTTCGACAACGTGATCGTGAACCCGGCGATTCAGGAAATCGTCAAGGAAGTGACGGCCCGCTACCCGGCGGAGGATCTGATCGCCAAGCGCGACATCGTGGCCGGCGAGGTCCGCGATGCCCTGACCAAGCGGCTCGCTAAATACGACTTGCTCGTAAACGACATTAATATCGTCAACTTCAAGTTCTCCGATGCGTTCGACCAGTCCATCGAAGCGAAGCAGGTCGCCCAGCAGCAAGCGCTGAAAGCCGAGAACGATCTGAAGCGCGTACAGATTGAAGCCCAGCAGAAGGTCGCGCAGGCGCAGGCGGAAGCGGAGTCGCTCAAGCTGAAGAAGCAGGAGGTCACGCCGGAGTTGATTCAGCTGAAGCAGATCGAAGTGCAGGAGATGGCCGTGGACAAATGGGACGGCAAGCTGCCGAGCGTAACCGGGGGCGCCGTACCGTTCATCGACGTCAATTCATTCGGATCGACCGCGTCGCAGCCGGCGGCTACGGAGTCTGCGGCAGGCGAGGATGCCGCGGCAAGCGGCGATACGGCGGCAAGCGGCAGTGCTGCCGCTGATAAGGATGCACCTTAAGCTGCCCGCCAGGCTAAGACCTCATCGCGAATCATATCGTTGCGGATTGTTGACCGGCCCGGGCGTGTTCCAGGCCGGTTTCGACATTTTTACGGGTCGGCTCGCCACTCTGGCTTCACTCGCGCTCGATTCCCCATTACGAAATCTCTTCTGAAAATTCTAAGCCTGAACGCTTATGAATGCCTAACTTGCAATTCTCTTCTTGGAAACACTTCTAACGACCGATTATTGGCTCGAGCTTGATCCTACGGGCTGCCAGTTCAGCCTCCCGACCTATCGCCAGTCCGCTTCCGGCCCATGCAGCCCGGAGTGCGTGGGTCCTCTTGAGGAGCGCCTACTTCTCCTTTCGCGCGAGCAATCGCGTATAACCACTTTGTTTAGCGAATCGACACTACCTTTGTCACCCTTGCAGGGGGGCGGCCGCAGTGTCTCGAATAACCTTATCAATCCCAACGGAAGCGGAGTGATGAGGAATGGAAGCCGTGAAAAGCAAAGACGCTGCCCTCTCTCTGAACGTGAGTCAAACAACGATTAAACGATGGGCCTCCTACTATCCCAATGTGTTTCGCAAAGACCGATTTGGTCATTATATGTTCAATGGGCGCGACCTTGAGCTGCTCGGCCTGATCAAAGCTGCGATCGAACGCGGAGAAACGATGGAGCAGATCAAGCTGCCGGTTCCTGGCATGGAACAGCCGCGGCTCGACGAGGCATTCCTCGAGACGGCGGCTAGCTCCGAGCTGCTGCGCACCGCGGATAATGATATGCTGACGCGCATCCTTCAATTGGAACAGCGCCTCGAGCAAAAGGCCGACGAGGTCGTCAATGCCCAAATCCGCCAGCATCGCCAGGAGCTGGAGGAGATGCGCCGCATGATCGAGCAGCTCTCCGCTTCGATGGAGCATGCGCGTCAGCCCCTCCCGGCAGTCGCAGACCAGCCACGGAAGAACGAAGCCGCCTCCCCTGCTCCTGCCGCCAGCTCCCGCAGACGCGGTTTATTCAAATCGATGTTCATGTGGTTTTGAGGTTCATCGCGGCCGCCGTCCGCCCGCAGCAGACGCAAGCATTATGAAGAGCCTTGTTCCCGGGAGGAACAAGGCTCTTCGCGTTCGCCAGCATTTAGCCGGGCAGTGATAGTCTCGCGTCATGCGAGCTTTTCGGATCAGCCTTTCATTGCCTGCCGACATGCGCAGTCGCATGAATGCTTCGGAAGCCGGCCGGTCCCGAAGCTTCTAGTACGTCTTGCTCTCCAGCTCGTTCAGCGGCTTGAACGTATACCCTTTATCGCGTGCCGAATCGATGATCCGTCCGAGCGCTTCGGCATTATCCTTGGACACCGAATGCAGCAGAATAACGGCTCCGGGATGGAGCTGCGCCATTACGTTGTCGTAGGCATACTTCCAGCCACGCTGAGCATTCGGTTCCCAATCCCGGTACGCAACCGACCAGAACACGCTGGTGTAACCATGCTCCTTGCTGACGGCAAGCACCCGATCGTTGAATATCCCCCGCGGCGGACGCAGAAACGCCATCTCCTGCTGACCCGTCAGCTCGCTGACGGCGGTTTTCACCTTGGCCAACTCCGTACTGATCTGTTCGCGTGAAATCGCGCTCATGTCGGGGTGGCTCCAAGAATGGTTGCCGATGAGATGGCCCTCGGCAGCCATCCGTTTCACGAGCTCTGGCTTGTCCTTGACGTAATGCCCCGTGATGAAGAAGATCGCGGGCACGCCCTTTGCCTTCAGCACGTCCAGAATGCCCGGCGTATAGCCGTTCTCATAGCCGTTGTCGAAGGTCAAATAAAGCTCGCGCTGCGAAGTATCCCCGAGGAAAATCGCCCCGTGCTGCTGCAGGATGCTCTGAAAGCCTTCCTCCTTGATGGAGGGCAAGGCGCCCCCGACGCTTCGCTTGAAGCCAAAATGAAACGCACCGCCGCCGGGCGATGCAGCCGCGGGCTTTAAATACGCCAGTCCCGACGCAAGAAGCAGCGCCGCCAACAGGATGATCCACTCTCGACGTTTAATCAATGTCTCCACCACTTTCCCAGCTTTGTCCATGCTCGTAATATGGCTCATCCCGCGGGAAAATATGTGAGGATGCACGGATGCCGTAAGCAAGAACCAAACCGGGCCGGGTTTGTGCTAAAATAAATGGACACTTCCACAATAAAGGAGCAATGATCGGTATGGCTGATCTTGTGAAAATCCGGGCCGGCGTCTTTATCGGCGGTCTTCATTGGCTGCCTGCCGTCCGCGATCCGGAGACGGGCGTCACCTTCGAATACGCAGGCGATGCCCGCGAATTCACGCCGCACGCCGTCAACACGGGACGCTCCCAGATCGAGCAGGAGGTCGTCGTCGATTTTGCGAGGCGCAAGCTGTTCGCATATGCCGATACCGGTCTCACTGCGGTCAAGCAGACCTCTGCCGATGGCAAAGCGCAGATCACGCGCGACAAAGCATCGGTGGACGGCGTGCGCGTGGAAGATGAAGCCTGGGAAGCGATGACCGTCTCGTTCACGATGCGCGCAAGCGTCGCTAACCCGCTGCGGCCTGGCGCACCGGCAGTCGACTACTTGCTGCGCGTGACCGTTGACGGCGAGGATGGCAGCGTGGAGATCACGGGCAGCCATGACGGTTTTCCATGCTTCGAATTTTACAAGCAAGTCGATTTCGGTGAATTTCAGCTCTTGTACAGCCATGACTACCGGGCTGCAGGGGACACTCCCGCCGCGATGGACGGCGGCATGGAGTACCATTTCGAACGCAAGCTGTAGCGAGCTTCAACGCGGATTCATGAAGGAGGAGCGGCATGGCGTTATACAGACGATTAGTAACGAACGAAGACTTCGAGGAAGCGATGGAGCGGCAGTTCAGGCTGCGCGTCTTTAAAGATGACCACATCGTTGACTCCGGCGGCGTCATCATCCGGTTCGACGACACGACGGTCGTCAGCCAATCCAGCGTCAGCGACGTCGCCTACCACGATCGCGCGGCCTGCGAATTTTTCGAGATTCGAAAGCGATAGCGTTACTAGAACGGCTGCAGCTCGGAACGCGGATCAAGACCGCATCCCGGCTGCAGCTGTTTTTGTTACTGCCATCGGCCGTCGGCATGACAATCGCCACGCCATGTCTGAGATTTACTGATCCTTGCGCTTCACCGGCACATAGATATCCATCTGCCACAGTTCGTTGCCCGGGCCGCTTCGATAATCGTACAGCTCGAACTCCGGCTTGCCCGTATGCTCGTAGCCGGAATGCGGGAACCACTCGCTGAAGATTGCCTGCCAGGTGCTCTGGATCGATGGCGAGAACTGATCTTCCGGCACCTTCGGCGTCGTGAACACCGCATACTCCGCTTCCCCGAACTCGCGGCATACCATATCTGCCGGTACGTTATCGAAGCTCTCTGCCTCCATCCCGATCAGATACAGGAATGTTCCCTCATCCATATTGAAGCCATGGCATACGCCAAGCTCGATCGGGCTGTCTTGGTGAACGCGGTTCGGAATCTTGCAGCCTAAGCCGTTCTGGATGTAAGTCTGCCAGAAAGCCGGGATCTGCTTCAGGTTCTCCCCGTCGCTCGTCGTTTGAATCTCATAGCCGATCACCTTGAAAGCCGGTTTCGTCTCCATGCGATAGTCCATTTGAATACCTCCCAAATAAGGATTGTACTTGCGCTGCAGCACGTTAAGCTTGGCATATGCCGGAATCCGGATTCCGCGCTTGCGATATTCCGCCGGCGTCAGCTCGAACATCCGCTTGAAAGCGCGCGTGAACGTCTCGTGATTCTGGAATCCGTTCGCGAGCGCAATGTCGAGCAGCCGTTCTTCCGTCTGGGAGACTTGATACGCCGACCGGGCCAGCCGCCGTTTGCGGACGTACTCCATTACGGTCTCCCCCGCGAGCGTCTGGAAGACGCGGTGGAAATGATAGTCCGACAGCAGCGCTACCTTCGCGAGCAGCGACAAGGAAAGCTCTTCTGCCAAATGCGTATCGATATAGTCGACCGTCGCTTGAACCTGCTTCAAGTAGTCCGTCCGCATTCGGATTCCCGCCTCCCTCTCCGTGCTGCTGCTATTGTAACGCGGCAATACCGGACGAATCTTGACGATGCTTGCTCTCTTCGCCGGCTTGCTCCCGGTAGCGCATGCGGTTTGCCCCAAACTTAAACTTACTGTAAACCAACTTTATGGCCAACGTTTGATGATTCTTGCTATTATCGCGCGTAAGCGAGCTATGACAGCCGGGAAATATTCCAAATAATAGGAGACAAATCCCCCTGACCAACTTTCTCGCGACTGCATCTATTAGTAGAAGCTTGCATGATCAGCCTTCTATTAAGGAGGAGAAAGAGGAGATGTAGGATGGCGATTCATAGAACACCGGCAGGTCAAACCGTGAAGCATGGCGCAGCAGGAGGCTGCCTGATCAAAGGCAGTCCCGTCAGAACCGAATCGATGATGAGCGGTCCCTCCGTCAAGGGCGTTTCGAGCAAGGCAGCTTCCAGCGGAAGCTGCGGGATACGCAACCACGACTTGGAATCACGCATGGTCGGCGCCCGGGCGACAACCAAACGGACCGTGTTCTCGACAGGCATTCTTCGCCGCAACCCCGGTACGAGCTATGCGCTTGTCGATCTCGTAAATCTGGGCTCTACGAGCGCGAAAAGGATAACCGTCCAAATATTCGACTGGTCGAGCGGACTGCCCGTCGCCTTGGATCTGACACCGTGCAATTCGGCCAAATGCCTGGTATCTCTGGCTCCGGGCACCTCCAGCTTCGCCTATGCGGACGTCTCCGGCGTCGCGTTCAAATACGAGGTGCGCATTACGCGGGCGGCTTTTAACCGCAACGTCATCCTGAACGTAACCGGCTTAAGCTCGGAGCCGATGGCGCCGCAAACCGGCAACAACGTGCTGCAGCAGCAGCTCTTCCGACTCAAAAGGCGCGGCAGCACGGGCAGCTGAGAAAGCAAATGATTCCGGCAAGCTGGGGCATCAAGCCCCTCGGACCCTGCCAAGGCAGAACCGGCTCACTACTCGGCCCCCCTCGACCCTAGGCTTACCGAGGCATAACCGCCATCTTGGCCCCCGGCTACCCGGGGTCGAGTGGCGTCATACGCCAGGATGCGAACCCTGGGCCAGATCCGCTGCCAATTCTTCTTCGCGATCCGTGCCAGATACACGTCTTCGAGCGCCGGATGACCGCGGAAGAACGGCGTCGGACGGACAGTCATAGCGATGACGTCCCCGATGCCGCAGGGCGCCGCCAACAAGACTTCGCCATCCGCGTTCAGCGACAATCCGAGCGCCGCTACCGTCTCCGGAAACTTGGAGATGGCATCGACGGTCGACGCGTAGGGCGGATACCCGTTCACGGCATGCATTCTGGCTTCGTTCTTGACCGACCATGGAACATCGGGCATGCTCACGCGAAGCTCGCGTTCCCATTCCTTCTCCGCTGCCTCGTCCAGACAACCCGGATCGAAATAAACGACATCCACGTCAGGCAAGGGCGTACGCTCCGCAAAGCCGTGGAGCACGTCCCAAAGCTTGGAACGAACGAATCCCGCGCATACCCACCAGTCCGGCAGCTCCAGCGACCGCGCGGCGCGCAGGACATCCATCATCCAGGCATCCTCGGCGACTAGAGCAAGGATGTCCTTTTCTTCCACTCTGCATTCCACCTCTTTCCTTATCAATACAGGAACATATATTCGTATTCTATCGCAGATCCCTTTCTATTTCTACCTATATTTTGAAAAAATAGCTCTTCCCGATGTTGGTTTAACATCGAGAAGAGCTCTGTTTATTGTCGGCCTCATTCTAGCATGATCGACAGCGAAGTTTATAGCCGGCAATCAAAACTGTCTATCATTTGGTTAACAGTTAATCGTTTACGAAAACACTTCAATCTCTTATAATAAGGATATTCATCCTATTATTTCTAATTGGAGGTTCGAGAAACGATGTCCGATCTGAATGGCAAAATCGCGCTCGTCACAGGCTCCGCGCGGGGTATCGGCCGCGAAATCGCACGAAGGCTGGCTGCGCAGGGCGCATCGGTATGCATCAACTACGCAACCAGCGAAGCATCCGCCGAATCGCTCGTAGAGGAATTGCGCGCGCAGGGACATGCCGTCTTCGCCCATCGCGCCGACGTCGCCGACGTCAGCCAAGTGAAAGGCATGGTGGAAAAGGTCGTATCCGAATTCGGCGCGCTCGATATTCTGGTCAACAATGCCGCCATCGATCCCGTCGTGGAGATGTCGCAGATGACCGAAGCGATCTGGGACCGGGTCGTCGACACGAACCTGAAGGGTACCTTCTTCTGCGCGCAGACATGCGCGGAAGAGATGAAGCGGCGCGGAAGCGGCAAGATCATCAACATCAGCTCGGTGCACGGAAACACGACGATGCGCGGTTACGGGGCCTATTCCGCCTCGAAGGGCGGCATGAACGCCTTGACGCGCCAGCTCGCCCTGGAGTTGGCGCCGCACCGCATCAACGTGAACGGCGTGGCGCCGGGCGTCATCGAGGTGGAGAAATATTTTACCGACATTCCGTGGTACAACCGCGATATCGAAGGCCGGAAGATTCCGATGGGCCGCGTCGGCATGCCGAACGACGTCGCGCCGCTCGTCGGTTTTCTCGCGTCGTCCGATTCCGATTTCATTACCGGCCAGACGATTACCGTCGATGGCGGCTCCAGCGCGCGGTTCTTCCTCTGGCAGAAGCCGTTACTCGTAGACGAATAGGCTGCGCTTGCTCTCTAGACCGTAGATGCGGAGCGTGTTCTCGAACATGATTTTGTCCGCGAACCGCTCTGCATCCTTGGCCGTCCAGGAACCGTCCTCCACCCGCTCCGACAGCGCCTTGGCCAGAATGTGCCGGAACGCCATCGAGGCGCCGACGCCCTCTTCGCCCGTCCACGTATCTCCGCCCCATGCGATCGAGCCGTTGTCGCGCAGCACGTCGATATAGGTATTCAGCGCATGGATAGCCGCGGAAGTAGAGATAAGCGGCAGCCAGTTAATGTCGATCACGACATTACCGTAGTTATGCGCAAGCGCAGCCGTCTCATAGATCCAGGGAAAGCCGCCGTGAAACAGCACGAACCGGTTGCGCGGATGCGCCGCGATCAGCGGCTCCATCAGCATCGGACTCGAGCCGCTGAGCTGCGCGAGTCCCGTATGGAACTGAACCGGCAGCTCCAAGGCTTCGGCAAGCTCGAGCCCGCGGGCTAGGACGTAATCGCCGAAAGCATTGCGCTCGGCCTGCGTCGTCTCGGAGGGATGCTTGCCGAAGACGTTCGCGGCCTCCTCCCTCGAAGCCGCTTGGAAGCCGATCGTACGCTGGTAGGCCGAGGCGCATTTCAATCCCACGATCCGCCCGCGCCGCCCGCGAAGCTCCTCTTCGAAGCGCTCCATGTAAGCCTCGAAGGAAGGCGGCTGCGCGAATAGCGCGTGCGCGCTCGTGCCTTCGTTCGTCAGCGACTCCGCATGAAAGCCCATCATCCACATATCCAGCCGGTAGATCGGCGTCACGAACTCGGGATAACCGACGTCGCTGCCGCTGTCCCAATAGCAATCCTCGAGAAAACCGGCATAGCCGCCGTGTTCCTTCATCACGTCCAGATGCCAGTCGGGATTCCGGTGCGCGGCCGAGATCCGGACGGACAGGTCGTCCCAATTGTCCGCGGTGATCTCGTCGACATCGTAAATCCGGCAAAGCGCTTTCTGCAGCCAGCTAAAATACGTATTCGTCCGAATGCCGTCCAGCCAGGCCGCCCGCAGATCCCGATCGTTGGCCGGCGCCGGCTTGCACCAGCCTACATACGATTGATTAAAAAGACGGTCGAGATTCAATTGCTGCTGCTTATGCGACTCCATGTGATGCTCGTGCGTGCTGTATACAGGCTTCTCGGATAACAGTTCCAGCCAAATCCGATAGGTTGCGTTTCCGTGGCTCATGCCAGCCCAACTCCCTTCAATTATGCTGCCCTTCCTCGAAACACCGCCGCCGAAGCTCATCGCAGGCATTCGCCAATGCGCCGCGCATCCGGAGATAATCCGCTTCCGGCGGCCGGGTCGCCAGCGTCTCGTAGAAGGTCAGCGCCCCCTCGACCTGCTCCATGATGGAGGCGGCGTCGACGGCATTCAAACAGGTCCTGCCCTCCACGGACACCAGGATCGGACTGGAATGCGCCGTGATCGCTTCCGTCTGCCCCTCCTGGCATCCCCATATCCGCAGCGCGAACCACGTCGGTTCCGAGACGGATACCTGCCAGGATCCGGAGAAAGTTCCGGCCCTGACCCCGGAGAATTCCTGCCGAACGACCGCTTCGCCGCCCTGCACGAGCTCGACGCGCGTCATCGGGAGCGTCACGGAAGCGGCTTCCCAACGAACCTCGAGGACGTTTGACGATGACGGCTTCCCAATGTTATTGCCGTTGCTATCGCTATTACTATTGCTATTGCTATTACTATTGCCGCCGATATCGATCCTCGATCCCATGGGCTGCCCTTGCACGCTGAACGCCAGCAATGGACCGACGGTAACGAACGTTTCGCCGCCGCGGACCGATGCCTTCCACTCGTCGTTGCTGAAGGACTCGGATGCCGCCGCGCCGCCGGCGAGCCGGGAGTAGGTGCGCAGCCTGCCGGCAGCGGCGCCTGCCGACATTTTGTCCGTGCCGCCTACGACAGGCAGCAGATAGCCGCAATTCAAGAATCGGTACCATTCACTCAGCGAATAGGCGCTGATTCCCCCATGCGGGCAAGACCAGGCACAGACCTCCACGGCATCCGCCAGCCCAGCGATATACACGGCGGCCTCTTCGCCGCGCGGACTCGGAAAATGCGGGAGCACGACGAGCGCATCCTGCTCCCGACCCTTTGCCGCCCAAGTCAGCATCGTCGCTTCCAGCGCGTCGCCGAGCGCGGATTCCATCGGGCCGCCCGTGCAGAGCGGCATGATCATGTCCCCGTCGTAGCCGAGCAGCGAGAGGTGGCCGAGCACGGCCTGCCTGTTCTCCGTCCCGACGCGGACGAGATAAGGCCCGCGCCCTGCCGCATCCTTGGCGCCGACCGTCGTCTCGCCGTCGAAATCGCCGATATTGCTGAACAGCTCCCCCCACTGGCTCGCCAGCAGATGAACCATATGCAAGTCCTCGGCTTTGCCTTGCAGCAGCGCGGTCTGCGGGGAGAGGAAGTGGACATGCGTATCCGCCGTCACCCAGCCCCTGCTCCGCCAATCCAGGCCTCGTTCCAGCTCGATCGCGAGAACGTCCGTCTCTTCGCTTATCTCGAACCGGCGCCGAATCGGTACGTACTCGAAGCCCTTCGTAATCTCCACGTAGACGCTCCCGATCGGCAGGCGCAGCTCCGCCCGTCCGTCGATATACGTCGTGAAATGTCCCTTCTCCGTGCAGTCCGCGCCGTAATCCTCGAACCACTCTCCGTTCGGCCGGCGGTGCCGGTTCAGCGGCACGATCGTTTCCCCCTGCTCGCCGTGGATATGGAGGCGGACCGCCGTTTTGGCAGCCGGGCTGCTCGCCCCGCGCTCGCGGACATGCAAGGTCACCGGCCGCGCTCGCTCCGGAATGACGGTTACGCCGGCTTCAAGGGCAAGCTCGCTTGCCGGAAGCCCATGCGGCCAGCGTTCGCTTCCGTATATACGCGCACGGGGATGCGCCGCGTATTCTACGATCCACCGTTCGGACGAAAGCGAAGGCGGCTTCAACGCGTAAGACCGCTCCCATTCTTCGGCGCCCGGGTAGTCGAAGGCCGGTCGCACCGAAATGATGCGCCCGCGGTCGATCGCCAGTTCCGGCGGCTTGGCGCCCGCTTCCGTCCGCAGCGCGAACTTGGCACGCGGCAGCAGCCGCAGCGGATGCTCCGCCTCCTCCGTATGCGTGACGGCAAACAGCAGGATCGCGCCCGATCCCGGAAGAAACCCCAGAGAACGAATGCGCGCTTCCGGACGGGGATTCTCCAGCGCATAGATCCAATGGTAGGCCAGCGGATGGCCGAAATCCGCCGTCACCCTGCTCTGCGATTCTCCCCACGCCGTATCCGGCGCGCCGCCGGACCGGATCGACTCCGACGTCTCCGGCCGCGCGCGGGGCATGGCATGCGGCACGCAGCCGAAGCTGCTCTCGCCCATGGAGACGCCGAGCTGGCTGATCTCCATTCGCCGGCGGATGGGAATGGCGTGCGAGGTCCCGTCCTCGTAATGCAGCACGTAACGGCCGGCTTCGTCGCCAAGCTCCGTCGTGCCGCGGATCGGCCGCGCGTACAAGCCGTCCTCGCGCAAGCGGCGTTCGGGAAAATCCGCCGCGTGCAGGAACAGCACGTAGCGCGCCCGAATCGGCTCCCGCAGCTTCAGCTCGGCGGCCTCCCGGAGCACGAACAGGTCGTTCCCGTCCGACTGCCCTTCCCGGCCCTTCAAACCCTGCAGGTCCTTCCGGTCGGGCGGCTCCCCGCCGCCGCAGCGGAAAGGCAGCCCCCACAGCTGCTGCTCCCCGCGAAGAAACGCTCCCCGCAGCGCGTAAGCATTCGCGGAGAGCACGCCCTCCGGCAGCTCCGCGACGTTGTAATTGTTAACCCCGCTCAAGTCGAGCGGGACGAATTGCGCGCTTCCTGCCGGTTCCACCCGTTCGCGCCTCCTTGTCGGCCGAAGCCGTTAGTCTCCAACCCGGGCGAGCGGCTCGTTCGTCGAAAACAGCTCCGGATCGGCCTTCAGCATCCGGCTCAGCAGCTCGTTCGTCGTTGCCGCATTCGTCACCCGCGTGTCCGCATAGCCGAAATGCCCCGTGTACATGATGCCTTCCCGAATGAACAGATCGTTTACTTTCCAGAAATAATAGGACCACAGCTCGCCGCAGTGCTTGCGCGAGGGCGCGGAGATCTCCGAGCCGTCAGGCAGCTCGATCACGTACGGCATGATGCGGTCCGTCAGCCGGTTCGGGATGTCGTTCCATTCCTCGACGCCGTGGATGAAGGTGTTTTTGCACAGATCGACGCCGATAAACAAGATCGTCGCTTCGCGGTCAAGCAGCTTGCCATAGGATGATTGCCGCCCGCAAGGGGTATCGCACAGCTCGTTGCCCGCGATGAAATCCGCGGCGTCCCTGCCCAGGGCACATACGGAATGCGTCGGATGAAGCGAGCGAAGCACGCCGGGGCGCTTGCGGAACAGCTCCGTCAGGATGCCGACGCAAGTGGCGGAGTCCTGCACGTTAAAGCGCGGATTGCTTCCGTTGATGTAGGACCATGTATGGGCAGGCAGCGCGAGCAGTCCGTCCTGCATGTATTCCGTCAACGCATCGAGCACCGTATCCGGCCCGCCTTCCACGGGACCGATCGCTTTGTACGAGGAATGAACGAACAGCGTGCCGCGGGGATCGATCCGCATGTTCTCCAAATCGCGGAGAAGGGTTTGTTTGGTGTGCATAGGGCAGCGCTCCTTGATTGGATGATGTTGACGCATAACGCTGCGCGGGCGGCCGGCTTCACTCGCAAATCCGCGATGTTGAGCGCAATGCCGTCTGCGAGCAGCGAGATTTAATGCACAATTTACAACGTTAACGATATCAAACAGACTTCCACGCTTTACGCGCGCCTCAGCTTCAAATACAC
The DNA here is from genome assembly GCF_009909195.1 of Paenibacillus sacheonensis. GTDB lineage: Bacteria > Bacillota > Bacilli > Paenibacillales > Paenibacillaceae > Paenibacillus_Z > Paenibacillus_Z sacheonensis. The sequence goes on along the minus strand of NZ_JAAAMU010000016.1, from coordinate 46,071 downwards.
GACCGTATGCCTCGAAATAAACAGCTTCAGCAGCCCCGTGCGATCGAGCTCGTGCAGGGCAGCCAGCCGATCCGTGCGTTCCCGGTCCGTGCGGTACTCCTCGGCGATCCAGCGCTCCCCCTCCGGCAGACCGCGGATGCCGATCACATAGAAGCCGGACTGGCCGCGATAATTGCTGATCATCGCCGCCGCAGCCGGTTCGACGGCTCCCTCGCCGCCTTCCCTGCCGTTTTCCTTGTCGTCTTCGCTTCCGCCGATAACCCCGTTCACGCCCGCGCATACGTAGATGCCCTCGCTTTCGCTCTTCGCTTCCGCCCGCCGCGCGAAGCGGCGAAGCTCATTGAAGCGCAGGAACGTATAGTACGTCTTCGTCGGAACGCCGTAATAATCGAACAGCCCGCACCACAGCGCGGTCGGCTGGCCGTCGTAATAATTGGCTTCGTCCACGGGGCAGTCCTGCAGCACGGCCAGCACGGCAGCGGCATAAGAGGCGCCTTGTTCGTTTTTGGCCCGCTCGAACAAATCCCGCCGGTAGTACTCGTTCCCGGGAAGGAATAACGTCTCCCACTGCGCGTCGAAGAAATTCCACTCGTTGAAATGGCTCTCCGTCTCCGCGAATCCATGCCGGTCCAGCCCTTCACGCACGTAGAGGCTCAGCTCGCGGACAAGCTCGGGGTCGTCGTTGTACGAATGCCAAGAGAAGAAGTCCAGCGGGAGCCGCTCCTCCCTGCACATGCCGAGGAAACGCTCGAAGAAATGCGGCACGGCCTTCGCTTGCGCCGCGGAATAGCCGCCGATCTTCAGCGTCGGATCATAGGCCTTGATAATCGGAGCCGCGACCCGGTACAGGTCGTAATACTGCTCCTCCGTGCCGTTCCACATCAGGCCGCCGCCGCCTTCGGGCTCGTTCCAAATTTCCCAGTATTGGATACCGTAATGAAAGCCGTCGGCCCAGCCTTGGTTGTAATGCCGGATAATGCCGATGCAGATGCCGGCCCACTTGGCGTAATCCTCCGGCGGGTAAACGTAGTACTTCGTCGGGGTATGCTCGATGCTTTCGCCAAGCCGCCATAAGATACGGGCGCCGGTGTCCGCCACCATGCGAACATAGTAATCCGATTTGGCAAAATCGTAGCTCGCCGGATCCTCGGGGTCCCGACTGAAATCCGGAAAAATCGTATGGATATCGATCTCCCGCGGATGCGGGAAATTGGGATCATGCAGCCGCACGAGCGGAAATTCCGCCGCCTTGTAGTGATGGGAGACGTCGACGAGCGAGCCGTAGCCGATCGGTCCGTTGTTCACCCCGTGCAGCGGCTTGATGATGCCGCCGTTTCCTGCCGCGGTACGGTCTAGATGAAGCTCAATTTTCATAACCTTGGCTCTTCCTCCAATCGAAATCGTCGTCGAACGGATAGAATGGACGTGCAAGCTTCTCGAACGGCAGCGACCGGATATTCGCGGGACTGCTTCCCGGCGTATCGAGAATATAGATATGGCGCGACAGCGCGTCGTAATCCGCCCGGAACTGGCTTGCGGACTTCACCATGACGATGTCGGCGGCCGTCGGCTCGAGCCCCATCGTCCGGTACATGGACGGGTCGCCGGAGAACACGGCGCGTTCGCCGATGAGCAGGCTGATCCGCCCGATCTCCAGCACGACGCAGCGGCCCATGCGCGCTACCGTGTTCTTCGCGTGTCCGCCGCCAAGCCGGAAGCGTCCGTCCCCGATCCGAACGACCGTCCCCCGCACGGCGATGGGCTCGCCCGCCGGGTTCAGCGTATGCCCAATCGACAGCGATACCTCCCGGCCGACGCCGGCATCGATCGCCGCGGCAACCGCGGGAGCGTCCGTCACGACGAGCAGCGCGTTCATGTCTTTCTCCGCCCCGCAGGCCAGCAGCTGCCGAAGAACGGCCGCGCTGTCTCCGGTCGAGCCCGCGCCGGGGCTGTCCGCGGAGTCCGATATGACGATCGGTCCTTCCGTGCCGCGCAGCCGCCGGGCCAGTTCCACGATCTCCGCCACGCTGTGAAGCTGCACGTCGAACGCATGGCGTTTGTCCCAGAAGAGCGCTGCCATCCGATCGGCCTCTTGTTCCGCTTTCTCGCGATCCTCCCCGACGACGATGACTGAAGCCCCCGACTCCTCGACGTCCAGCCAGCACTGCACGGGAAAAATCGACGTGACCGCCGACATGCCGTCCGCTTCGCCCGCGCTCGCCTCCGCCCACAGCTCCGCGAACGGACCGTACATCGTCTGCTGGTTTTCGGCGGGAATGATCATCGGAATTTTGCGGTAGGCCATCGATGGGCGGCGGCCGGTCCGCAGCATGGACAGCAGCAGCTCCGTCGCGCGGTAGCCCGTTTCGTAGAAATCCGTATGCGGGAACGTCCGATAGCCGACGATCGCATCCGGATGCCGGACCATCTCCCGGGTGATGTTGGCGTGAAGGTCCAAGGACAGCACGAACGGCTTATCGCCGATTAACGACCGGATAATGCCGGACAGCCGTCCCTCGACGTCGTCGCAGCCTTCGGCCGACATCGCGCCGTGCATGGCGAAGAAAACGCCATCGCATTCTTCGGCCGCGGCAAGCACGCGCTCGGTCATCAGCTGCTCGAGCGCCGAGAAATCCGCCCCGCCGAAGCGCCCCGCGGACACCGCGTACAAGCACAGCGTCGGCAGCGCTTCCGCCCCGTTGTCCTGCAGCGCCTGGAGGCTGCCGCGAACCTCGTTCTCGATCTCGAGGCCGAGCATCTCTTCGCCGAGCAGATGAATATTGCCGCGAAAGTCCTCCAGCCCGCTGCGGTACGGACTGAACGTATTGCTTTCCTGCACGATCGCGCCGACCAGGATCTTCATGCGCATTCCCTCCTTGTCTGCTGCTTGCCCGTCCTCAGCCTGCCATTCCGCCCGCGGCCGGAACGCCGATGTTCGCGTCGCAAGCAAGCGGCAGCGGCTCGCGCTTCAGCGCGGAACGCTCCGTCGTCTCGATGAGCGCGATGTTGCGCGCGGCTTCCTCGGGCCGCACCGCGAGCGGAGCGCCGTTCAGCAGATGCTCGCGAATGTTGCCGTAGTAGGCGAGCGGAAGATCGCTCTTGGTGTAAATCTTCGATTCTACTTTCAAGCCTTCGACATCGGTATAGAGCGTCACATCGTTCTTGAAGAGGTCGTTCACGACGACGGAGCCTTTCGTCCCCTGAATGACGACCGGGGCTCTGCGCGCTCTCGCGATGTTGGAGACTTGCACGTGCGCGACGGCGCCGCTTTCGAATTCGACGAGGCTCTCGATCTCGTCCTCGTTGGAAATATCGTGCCACACGCGATTATGAATGAAGCCGCGAACGGAACGGATCGGCCCCGGCACGATCGTGAGCAGCCAGTCGATATAATGCGCGCCCCAATCGTAGAAGACGCCGCCCGAGATCGTCTTGTCCGCCCGCCACCACGAGCCGGGATGACCGTACTCGCCGAAAAACATCTGCACGTTGTAGATGTCCCCCAGGATGCCTTTCGCGATCAGGTCCTGCACCGTCATATACCAGCCGTCCCAGCGGCGATTGTGATAGACGGACAGCATGACGCCCTTCGCCTTCGCCAGCTCGACGAGCTCGAACGCGTCGTCCGCGCGGATGCACATCGGTTTCTCGATGACGCAGTGCTTGCCGGCCGCGATCACTTCGCGCGCGATGTCCGCATGCACGTGATGCGGCGTCACGATCGAGACGAGGTCGATATCTTCCCTCGCCAGCATATCCTGCGCGCGCGTATAGCTCTCGATATGCGGAAAATCTTCCTTAGCCAGCGCCGAGCGTACCGGATCGATGTCGCACGCCGCCACGAACTGAATTCCGTTGTCGCGCATATGAAACGCATGGCTCTTGCCCATGTTCAGCGTGCCGCCGTAGCCGATCACCGCTCCGCGAATAATGTTGTTCATTGTATATAACCTCGCATTCCATTTAAGATGGTTAATCAATAAAGTTCGTTGTGGAAAGGAATGAACCGTTGGCGTCTTAACCGCCGGCTCGGGCCAGCATGCGGTGTAATTGTGCTGATTTGCAGCTTTTCGGGCTCCCGGCGCGAAATCGCAGCGAATTTATGCTGATTTGCAGCTTTTCACGCGCCGGCTTGCCATTTTGAGCGAATTTTGTGCTGGTTGGCAGCTTTTCGGGCCCCCGGCGGCGAGATCGCTGCGAATTTATGCTGATCTGCAGCTTTTCATGCACCGGCTTGCCATTTTGAGCGAAATTTGTGCTGGTTGGCAGCTTTTCGAGCGCCCGGCGGCGAAATCGCAGCGAATTTATGCTAATCTGCAGCTTTTCACGCTCCGGCCTGCCATTTTGAGTGAGATTTGTGCTGTTTGGCAGCTTCCCTCTACACAGCCTGCGGTATAGCCGCTAGGCCAGCCTCGCGAGCACGCGGTCAGCCGCAGCCAATGTGGCCGCGATATCCTGCTCCGTATGCGCCGCAGACACGTACCAGAGTCCGCTCGGCCGCACGAGCACGCCTTCCTGCAGCATCAGCTCCGCGAACGTGGCATAACGCGCCGAGTCCCGTTTGGAGAAGGCGTCGAAGTCGGTCACCTCCGCCAGCGGAACGAACATGAAATGAAACACGGGGCCGATGCCGTTCACGACGCCCTGTATCCCGTGCTGCTCCAGCAGCGTGCGGAGTCCGCCCGTCAGCGAGTCGGCGAGCCGCTCCATGCGCGCGAGCGCCTCCCCGTCATTCCGCTCGAGCTCGTCGATCGTCGCGAGTCCCGCCGCCATGGCGACGCCGCTGCCGTTCAACGTGCCGAGATGGCTGACGGTGCCGTCCTCGATCAGCTTCATGATATCCCGCTTGCCGCCGACGGCGCTGAGGGCGATGCCGCCGCCGAGCGCTTTGCCCATCGTCATCAGGTCCGGCGTGATGCCGAAGCGCTGCTGCGCGCCGCCCAAGGCGAGCCGGAACCCCGTGATGACTTCGTCGAAGATCAACACGACGCCGAGTTCCGCCGTCAGCTCGCGCAGCTTCTCGAGATACCCCGGCTTCGGCGCGATGCAGCCGGAATTGCACATGACCGGCTCCGTGATGACGGCGGCGATGTCCGCGTGGGAATCCCGCAGCAGGCTTTCGATCGCCTGCTCGTCGTTCCACGGGAGCAGGATAATATCCTCGAGACTGCTCTCGCTTTGTCCCGCTGTCCCTGGGAGGATCGTGTCTGCGGCTCCCCCAACGGCACCGGATACTCTCATGTCCGCGCTCGGGAACGACGTAAAAATGCCATCCGACCATCCGTGGTAATGGCCGTGAAACCGGACGATTCGGCGCTTGCCGGTATACGCGCGCGCGAGGCGCAGCGCCAGCATGACGGCTTCGGTGCCGGAGCCGCTGAACGCGACCTGGTCGGCGCAGGGGAGAATCTCCGTCAGCCGTTTCGCCAGCGCAAGCTCGCCTTCATGCTGCAAACCGAACGTGATGCCGTGCTGCATGGCCCGATGGATGCGCTCGATCAAGCCGGGATGCGCGTGGCCAAGCACGGATGGTCCGTACGCGAGCAAATAATCGATGTATTCATTGCCGTCCACGTCGCGGATGCGCGACCCCGAGGCACTCGCCGCATAGAGCGGCACCGGCTTCATCGCCGCGCGCAGCGAGCTCGCGACTCCGCCGGCCAAGCAGCTGCTCGCCTCCGCGAGCAGGCGTTGCGATTCGGAATAACTTGTCATCGTTTAACCTCCATTCGTTTGCTTCACCATTGTCTGCAATGATTGATCATACATATCGACATGGCCATAAATGGGCTGTCGGATCTTACGAATCGCACCGCGCAGATTACTTAACATCCACAATTCATCACATGAATTAAGGCCCTAAAATACGAACTAAGCCTGCCAATCGCCCTATCTCGGCTCCACCTGCGCTCAAGCACCGCCCTCGCCGGCCCCGCCTCAGTTCGAGCTCGAACCGCCTTCCAGCGCCGGCCGCGCGAGACGCGTGTATTGCCCGAGCACGCCTTTGTTCGCGATGACCGGCTTCGTCCACTCGGACCGGCGCTTCGCGAGAATCGCCTCGATCTCCGCAGCCGGCCGCTCCTCCCGCTCGGTGCCGACGATATCGATCGCGCGGCCCGGAATATCGATCCGCACGAGATCGCCGTCCCGCACGAACGCGATCGGTCCTCCGTCCAGCGCCTCCGGTCCGAGATAACCGACGCACGGCCCCCGGGTGGCGCCGGAGAAGCGGCCGTCCGTAACGAGCGACGTCGTGCGGGACAGCACGGGATCGGAGGCGATCAGCTCCGACATGAAGAACATCTCCGGCATCCCGATCGCCTTCGGTCCCTGGTAGCGGATGATGACGACGTCGCCCGGCTCGATCGCCTTGGCGAGCAGCGCGTCGACCGCGCCCCGCTCCGTGTCGAACACCTTGGCCGGACCCTGATGCACCTGCATCGCCGCATCCACGGCCGACTTCTTGATCGTCGCCCCGCTCGGCGCCAGGCTGCCCTTCAGCACCGCCAGCGAGCCTTCTTCCTTGAGCGGTTTCCGGATCGAGTAGATGACGTCGCGGCGGTTCAGCTTGTAGTTGGCGAGGAACATCTCGGCGAACCGGGGCATCTCGTTCTTCGCGTAATCCTCCAAGTTCTCGCCGACCGTCTTGCCGGAGACCGTGAGCGCGTCCAGATGGAGCATCTCCTTCAGCTCCAGCATGACCTGCGGCACGCCGCCGGCGTACCAGAACAGCTCCGTCGGATATTTGCCCGCCGTCTTCGTGTCGACGAGCACCGGCACGCGCCGGTGGATCTCGTCGAACGTCTCGGCGGTCAGCTCGATGCCCGCCTCCCGCGCGACGGCGATCAAGTGCATGACGGCATTCAGGGAGCCGCCGATCGCCGAGTGGATCATGATCGCGTTCTCGAACGCTTTCCGCGTCAGAATCCGCGATGGCGTGATCCCTTCCCGCACGAGACGCATGACCTGTTGGCCCGCCAGCCGCGCGGCGCGCTTGATCTCGGCGTTCGTCGCCGGGATGAGCGCCGACCAAGGCATGGCGAGGCCCAGCGCTTCGGCCATGACCTGCATCGTCGCCGCCGTGCCCATGTACTGGCAGGCGCCGCAGGTCGGGCAGCAGGCACGCTGGAAAGCCAGAAATTCTTCTTTCGTCATCTTGTTCTCGTCGACTTGCACGCTCATATGCCACAGCTCTTCGTTCGAACGCATGCACGGCCCGGCGCCCATTGCCCCGCCAGGCACATGGATCGCGGGAATATTAAGCCGCGCGATCGCCATGAGATGCGCCGGCACGGCCTTGTCGCCCGCGGAAGCGAGAACCATGGCATCGAAAGGCGTCGCCAACGCGTGAATTTCGACCATGTTCGTAATCATATCTCTCGACGGAAGCGAGTATCGCATGCCGTCATGCGCCTGCGCCACTCCGTCGCAAATGTCCGTTGTCGTATAGATGGCCGGCTTGCCTCCCATTTGGAAGACGCCCTTCTCCATCTCGCTCACCAATTCGCCCAAATGATAGGAGCTGGGGTGGCTGGCCCCGTCCGTGCTCTCCACGAGCACCTGTACCTTCTCCAGATCCTCCACGGTCCAATCCATGGACATGCGGAGCGCATCGCCCTCAAAGCTGATCTTGCGCACCTTCTGACTGCCGAGTTCCTGCATCGTTTCCATCTGTCTCTCCCTCTCCTCCTTGGTCTGGCTGTCGTTCTATGCCTTGCGGGCATGCGCCCGGCCGGCCCAGCGGGCCGGCCGGGCGTCATGGCCGCCTGGCCTAACTGCCGACTCGGATGTAATCCACGTCGACCGTTCCGGTGTTCGCGATCGGATCGAGGCGGATTTGCTTGATCGTGCCGCTCCAGCCGCTGACCGCGCCCATATTAATCGTATAGATCGTGTAATCGCTGTTCGCGACGAGCGTGAACTCGCCGTGTTTGCCTTCGCTCCAGTTCGGATCTCCCGCGGTCGTAAAATAGATCCGCGGTCCCGCCGTGTTGGCTGTGTTGTTCTTGACTTTGATCGTAATCGTCGGGTTGGCGCTCGCCGACAAGCCGAGATTATCCGGCCCGACCACGTACGGATCGTAGCCGCTGGAGGTCAGATGCAGCGAACCGCCGGACACGGAGCCCGTCAGCTCGTTAGCCAGGCTCCAGCCCTCGTAATTGCCGTCGCCGTTGAACTCCCACTGCGCCGCGTACGCGCCTCCGCCCGAGGGGGTAGCCGACGCCTGCGCCGAATTGCCGCTCGTGCCGGCGCTGTTCGAAGCCGTCACGGCGTAATAATAGGTCGTGCCGTTGCTCGCCGTCGTATCCGTGTAGCTCGTGGACGTCACGCCCGTCGCGACCGTCGTGCCGTAGGTGCCGCTCGACGTGCCGCGCTTGACCGTATAGCTCGTCGCGCCGCTCGCCGCGTTCCAGCTCAGCGCCACTTGGCCGTTGCCGCCCGTTGCGCTCAATCCCGTCGGCGCGCCGGGCGCCTCGGGTCCGCTGCTGCCGGCGCCGCCGATTTTGACGGAATCGACGTCGACGCTGTTCGAGCTGTCGAAGAAATCCATGCGGATCTGCTTAAGCGTCCCGGACCAGCCGGACACCGCGCTCATGTCGATGTCGTAATCGGCGTAACCGCTGTTCGCCGAGATCGGCGTCACCTTCGCCTTGCTCTCGGAGAAGCCCCCGTCGGCAGCGGTCGAGAAGTAAATCTGCAGGTTCGTGGAACCCGTATTGTTCTTCAGCCGCACGTACACATGCCCGTTGGCGGAAGCGTTGATGCCGAGATTATCGGGCGACAGGATGTAGGGATCGCCTCCGGTTAAATTAACGTGAAGCGCGCCGCCCGTAGCGGACCCGCTCACGTCGTTTGCCAGGTTCCAGCCCTCCAAGCTGCTTCCGTCGAAATTCCACTGCGCGGCATACGAGCCGCCGCCGCTGGACGCCGGCGTTGCCGAAGCTTGGCTGGAATTGCCGCTCGTACCGTATCCGTTCGCCGCCTGAACGACGTAGTAATACGTCGTGCCGTTGCTCACCGTCGTGTCCGCGTAGCTCGTGGACGTCACGCCCGAAGCGACCGTCGTGCCATAGCTGCCGGATGAGGTTCCGCGCTTGATCGTATAGCTCGAAGCGCCGCTTGATGCGCTCCAGCTCAGCGCGACCTGCCCGCTGCCCGCCGTCGCCGTCAGACTGCCCGGTGCCGCCGGCGGACTGCCCGTCGTCGAACCCGGAATAAGCGTGCCGGCGATCATCTGCGCGTACCAGCGGATCAGGAAGTCGTTGGGATGATTGACGTTATTGCCCGTCATGTCGGCGTATTTCTTATGATTCAGCAGCTCTTGGTGAACGCCGGTCATATTGACCGTAACGATGCCCGTGCCCGACAGCGATTGAAGCTCCGCCAGATACGCGCTCTGGTTGCCGGCGAAATACGTCTCCGGGTTCGCCAGCATCGGCGCAAGGAGAATGAACTCGGCATTCGGGTTCGACGCTTTGACGTCGTTGATCATCGACTGTATGTGGGACTTGTAAGACGCACCGGAGACATAGCCCGAACCGTCGTTCATGCCGAATCCGAGGATGACCAGATCGGGATTGCCGGTGCTGACCAAATTGTGAATGTTGCCCGCGCCCCAGCCGGAATCCGTGCCGCCGACGGACGGATTGACGTACGTGATGGCGGACGAATAACGGGCCGCCAGGCTGTCTGCGACAAGCTGACCGAAGCTCGGCAGATTCGGCGCGTAGTAGTTGCTCGCGTTGGCGCCGGCGGAGATGCTGTCGCCGAAGAGCGCGATCTTCACGGGATTGCCGTTCTGCAGCTTGCCGAGCGTGTTCGGCAGCTTGGAGGCGTCGTAGGTCGGCACCGGGCCGTTCCAGACGTTCGCGTTATGCGTGTACGTGACCGCCAACTGATGCTCGTGAAACCATATGCCTTCGTGAAAGATGACATAACCCCCGCCGACTTTGGGCTGCGTGTCGGCTCCGCCGACGGGGTACATGTCGCCGTTCGTCAGGTAGACCGCGCTGGTAGTGCTCGTCAGCTTGATCTTGTTGGTGCTGCTGTCGTAGGTCCAATCCGTGCCTTGCTGGTAGGTGACGCCGAGCGCGCTGTCGCGCACGGAGATGATCGACGTCGGCGTGAACAGCAGCTGCGCTTCCGGCAATCCGCCGTTCGTCGACACCATCGTCACCGATTCGTTGTACATCGTCGTCGACGACCAGAAAGGCGTCATGTTGTTCGTCAGATCGTAGGCCGAAGCCGGCCGATTCGCGTAAAACAACGTGAACAGCAGGGCGAATGCGAGCCCCGCCGCAAGCTTGCCCGGTACTTTAGAAACGGACATGTCCGGTATCTCCCCATTTCCCCTTAAATCGTTCCGGCCGGCAGCTCGCCGGCCGGAACGTGCTGGTTCAGGAACCCGAAACCCCGGCGGCACGATGCGTTCCGCGGCCGCGAGGGTTTACGGCGATTGCGCGAATCAAGGACCGACTTTGATGTAGTCCACGTCGATCGTGCCGCTGGCATTGGCGGGGTCGAAGCGGAGCTGCTTGATCGTCCCCGTCCAGTTGGCGTTGCCGGACATGTTGAGGTCATACACCGTGTAGTCGCTGTTCGCCGTAACGGGCAAATTCACGACCTTGCTCTCGCCGTAGCTCGTATCCGAGTTCGTGATGAAGTAGATCTGGATGCCCGTAGAGCTCGACGTGTTCTTCAGTCTCACGTACACGTGCCCGTTGCCGCTCGCCGCGATGCCCAGGTTATCGGACGAGAACATGTACGGATCCGTGCCGCTGGAGCTCAGGTGCAGCGAGCCGCCGGAAACGCTGGACGTCAGCTGATTGCCGAGCGACCATCCTTCCTGGTTGCCGTCGGTGTCGAAGTTCCATTCCTTGGCGTAGCTGCTTCCGGAAGAAGGCGTCGCGGATGCCGAGCCCGAATTGCCGCTCGTGCCGCCGCTGTTGGTGGCCGTTACGACGTAGTAGTACGTCGTGCCGTTGCTCACCGTCGTATCCGTGTAGTTCGTGGACGTCACGCCGCTCGCGACCGTCGTGCCGTACGTGCCGGAAGACGTGCCGCGCTTGACCGTGTAGCTGCTCGCCCCGGAGCTGGCCGTCCAGCTCAAGGCTACCTGCGCGTTGCCGCCCGAAGCCGTCAGTCCCGTCGGAGCGCTCGGGGCGCTGACCGTGGCGCCGCCCATCTTGATGTAGTCGAAATCCAGGCTGCCCGTGTTGGCGTACACGTCCAGGCGAAGCTGGTTGACCGTGCTGCCCGACCAGCCGGAAACCGTGCTCATGTCGATGTCGTAGACGTTGTAGCCGCTGTTCGGCGAGATGGAGATCGTCTTCTTATAGGTCTCGGAGAAGCCGCCGTCGCCGCTGCGTTTGAAGTACACGTCCAAGTACTGCGAATCCGTGCTGTTCTGCAAGCGCAGGTACACGTGGTTATTGGCCGCCGATACGTTCAGGCTGTCCGGCGAGATGATGTACGGATCGGTTCCCGTCAGGTTGACGTGCAGCGAGCCGCTGCCCACGGAACCGTTGACGTCGTGCGCCAAGCTCCAGCTCTCCAAATTGCCCGACGTGTCGAAGTTCCATTCCTTCGCGTACGAACCGCCGCCGCCCGACGAAGGCGTCGCCGACGCTTCGCCCGAATTGCCGCTCGTGCCGCTGCTGTTCGTCGCCGTCACGGCGTAGTAGTACGTCGTGCCGTTGCTCACCGTCGTATCCGTGTAGCTCGTGGACGTGACGCCGCTGGCCACCGTCGTGCCGTAGCTGCCGGAAGACGTGCCGCGCTTGACCGTGTAGCTCGTCGCGCCGCCGCTTGCGCTCCAGCTCAAGCTGACTTGACCGTTGCCGCCCGAAGCCGAGAGGCCCGTCGGTGCGCTTGGCGCCGTTCCGCCCGAGGTAAACGACGTGTAACCCACCGCCGGCGACCAGCTGACCGTGTCCGCCGTGTTATTGCCGCTGCCGTCCACTTCGAAGCGAATGACATCGCCCGCATTGACGGAAATGCTGTCCAGCACTTGCTCGACGCCGACCTTATCGTTGTAGCCGATCGATTGGTCGCCGCCGGACGGCCAGATGCGCGTGCCGTTCTTCGTGATGCGCGCCGTGACGCCGTCGCCGCCGGAGTAATCCGACTTCAGGATGCGTCCGCGAATGCTGATTTGGCCCGTGGAAGGCGCGGTCCATGCGCGGGCGATTTTGCCGCTCGTGCCCGGCGCCTGCTCGAACTGCTTGACGCTCGGCACCGACGTCGAGGAATTCGTTTGCCATGCTTTGGCACTCGAATCGTAGTAGGACAGGTTGGACCAGGACGAACCGTTGTACGATTGATAAGACCAGTTGTTGCTGCCCTGCGTGCCGCTGAATTGGAAGCCGGAATGATAAATGTTCGACGCCGAGATCGATTTGTTGTTCGTTTGGTTCATGCTGCCGGCGTTCGCGCCGTTCTCGATCGTCATGAACGTCGAGTCGCCGTACAGGTTATCCCCGATGCGTCCGTTCGGCGTCAGGCCGCCGCCCGCGATGCGGATGGACGCGCCGTTGTTCACCATGACGTTGCTGTCGATATGCAGGTTGTCGAGGTGGTTCGTGATGCCGGCGATGTTGGAGTTGAACGCCAGGATCGACGGACCCGCGCCCGCATGGTTGCCGAAATAGTTGTTATTGACGTTAATGTTCACGGAGCTGTGCTCGTAATCGATCGCCACTTGGTCCGGCGAGCCCGTATTCGGCACGTTCGTGAAGACGTTGTTGAAGAAGTTGCCGTCCTTGACGAAGAGCAGGATGAAGCTCGCCGTCCCCGACGCCGAATAGCATTTGCCGCCTTCGTCGAAGGTGGAGTTCATGATCGTGAACCCGTAGACGCCCTTGATCGCCATGGAATCGTCGCAGCCCGTCGTGCCGCCGCCCTGATCGTTATCCCGAATGTCGAGATGGTTCATGACGACGTTCGTGGCGGCGTCGTGGCGCTGAATATCGCTCGTGACGTAGGAGTAGCCGCCGCCGAACCAGTCGATGCGGATCGTATCCAGGTTGTTGTCGCCCGAAATGTAATCGAACAGCATGTTGTTGATGACCGGCTGGTTCCAGTACGGGGACTCCGTAAAGCCGTCCTTGAGCGTGATTTCGATGCCCGCGGAATTCCAGATGTAATCGCCGCTGCTCGTATTGGCGCCGCTGCCGGAGCCTTGATGAATGCCTTTGATGTGGTGGAGATAAATATTGCGGAACTCCAGCCCTTGGTGGCCCGAATTCGTGAAGCCGACGAGGATGCCGGTACCGGCGTTGCTGATCTCGAGGTCTTGAATGCGCCAGTAGTCGGGATTCGTGAGCCGGATCGCGCGATCGGACTCGTTGGAATTGCGGCTGATGATCGGCCGCGCGCCGGAGCCGTACGCTCCGATCGTGATCCAGTTGCCGGACGAGCCGGTGCCGTTCACGACCATCTGCTGATTGTACGACGAACCGCGCGCCAGCAGGATTTGGTCGCCGCTGCTGAACGTGCCGATATTGTTAATCGGGGTAAACGAGCAGAATGGCTGCGAGGTCGAGGTGCCCGATCCGGAGTCGCTGCAATTCGAGCCGGATTGGTTATTAACGTAGTACGTCGTGTTCGAGGCTTCCGCCGGAGCGGAGAAATAGATGCACAGCAGCAGGAACATGGCACTGCCCAGCGCCGCGGACACCAATCTTCTGACGTTCGGTCTAAACAAGGATACGGTCATCTTCGCAAATCCCTCCATCGCCTGGCTGGATGTCGTTGATCCTTTGGCCTGTCGGCCGTTAGGACCCCGCCATCGCCGGCATGTTCTTCTAATGCGAGAATCCTTCCGAGGGCATTGATAAACGTGATCGCGTCTTGCTATGAAAGGCTTCAATTCCCCCCAAACTGGTGTGAAATGCATGCATTAACGGGTCGACGAACGCACTTGCGGATTCTAGCTGGGCGGTTCTCCTACATGAATCACCCCCTTGGCATCATGATGCCTTTGCTTATTCGAAGACCGTAATCGGCTTCTTCAGCGGCTCCATCGGCGGTACGTTGGCCCAATAGTTCGGCCGCTCGTTACTCGTCGGCTTCGCCCACTTGACCGCATTCGAGATGACGCGCTGCACGTTCTTGTCATGATAGGTCGGATACATCTCATGTCCGGGACGGAAATAAAATATCTTGCCCCTGCCGCGCTTGAACGTGCATCCGCTGCGGAATACCTCGCCGCCTTCGAACCAGCTGATGAACACGAGCTCATCCGGCGCGGGAATGTCGAAGTGCTCGCCGTACATCTCTTCCTCTTCCAGCTCGAAATAACGGCCGATGCCCTCTGCGATCGGATGCGTCGGATCGACGACCCATAGGCGCTCCTTCTCGTTGGCCTCCCGCCACGTGAGCCCGCAGCCCGTGCCCATCAGATTGCGGAAGGGCTTGGCGAGATGCGCCGAATGCAGGGCGATGAAGCCCATGCCGTCCAACACCCTGCGCTGCACGCGTTGGGAAACCTCGTCGGGGACGTCCTCGTTGCGGGAATGGCTCCACCAGATAAGCACGTCGGTATTGTTCAGGTTCTCTTCGGAGAGTCCGTGCTCCGGGTCCTCGAAGATCGAGACGCTTACTTCGATCTCGTCGCTTCGCAGCGCGTCGGCGATGCAATTGTGCATCCCCGTCGGATAATTGCGCTGACAAATATGGTTCAGTCGGTCGTGAAAATTCTCGCCCCAGACTCTGGTTCTGATCATTGGTGGTCGCTCTCCTTCGCATGGCGGTTATGGAGGGAATGGCCTGCGGCCGGCGCGGTCTGCGCTCGCTGTTGTAGTTGGGAATTCATGAATTGGATAAACATTTAACGGTAGAATTCCCACTACAAAGGCGAGCTCCGGCTCACGCCGGCCTTCGGCCACCTCGCATCGCGCCATTCTCGTGTCGCTCATTTTGGGGCACGGGCTTAGGGTTCAGTTTCACTTGACCCTTGCGCCTTGCTTCAACCCCCTTTAAAACTTAACTACTGCCGGCCCTCCGCTAGCCGCGGATGACGTGTTCCATGTCCGTGTACCAGCGGAATCCGAGCGACGGCGTGCGCATCATGTAGCTGAAGTCGAAGCGTTCGCCCTTGCGGACCAGCTTGACGACGACGCGGTTGACGCCTTCCTTGTAGGTGACGTCCAGCCGGAAATTGTTGTACGGCATATACATGTCGGACTCGCGGCCCTCCATGAGCATTTCCCCGTTCAGCCATATCCGGTACGCGTCGTCGTTGCCGATGAACATCTCCGATTCCTCTTTGCGGAACGGCATATGGAATTCGTGCACGAGGTAGAAGCAGCACGGGCCGTAATAGCCGACATGCTCCCGAAGGTCGATCCGGTCCTCGTGCAGATTAACGTAGACGCCTTCGGCGGCGTCCAGGCCGGCGTCGGTCTCGTCGATGTAGGCGCGGTCGATATTGACGAAGGAGTTGAACATCGCCTTAGGATCCGGAATGCCGTTCATCTTCTGCGACTTCTCGCCGTATGGATCGGCATCGAATCGCATCGTGTCGTAATCGTCCCAGAAGGGACCGATCAGCTTGACGCGGGCGGCGCCCGACAGCCCGAACCGATGATCGTGCGATAATCCGTCCTCCTCCAAGAAGGACACGCCGATCAGGTTCTTCTGCGGGAGCGCGGCAGCCGTCTGCTTCACGGCAAAGGTTACCCGCACCTGCGCGATTTGGAATGGCGCGAGCGCCAGCCCGGCAGAGACGTCTGCCGCCGCATTCCCTGGCGCATTCCCTGGCGCATGCCCTTCGTCAGCCGCATTCGCAGCCGCTGCAGGCGATCCGGCCCCGGCAGCTTCCTCGGCTGCGGTCGCCTCGTCTGCCCCCGCCTTCGGCTCGGCGCCGTCATTCGTCTCCGCCCGGGAAGCCGCGACTTCATCGGCATCGGTCGCGCCCGCGCTTTGCGGTTCGACCGCCTCGATCCGAGCTTCCATATGCGCCGGCAAGGCGAACGTCAGCTTGCCGATCCGCGCGACTGCCGTCTCATTGGACACCGTCAGCGTCACCGTCTTCGGCTCTTCGAAGCCAATGCTCGGCAGGCCGTCGTAGTCGACCTCGAACGCGACTGAAGCCGGCTTCTCCGGAAGCGGCAGCGTGGGCCGCGCGCCCTCCGGAAGCTTGATGAAGTCGACGTCGATGACGCCGTCCCGGGCGAGCGACAATCCGGCCGCGCATGTATCCTTCGCGAGGTCGAGAATCTCGTACGAATACCGCTTGATGTCCACCGTGCCGATCACGAACTGCTTGCCGACCTTCTCCAGCCACCATTCGGGTATCGACGAGACTCCGCCGATGACGCCCATGATGGCGCCTGCGGTCGCGGCGGTACAATCCGTGTCGTAGCCGCAGTTGACGGCCAGCATCATCGTTTTGCCGAAATCTCCCCCGCCGTACAGCAAGGCCATGACCGTCAGGCTAATATTCGATACCGCGTCGGCGGCATCGGACGAACCGAACCGGCGAAGCATCGCCATGCGGGCGTCTTCCCACGGTTTGCCGTCGTCGTACATGCCGATGACGAACCTCAGGCAGCGGCTCAGCTTCGACGATTCCGGCACGTAACGCGCCAACGCCGTGTCGATGAGCGTCCGCAGATCCTTCTCCACGAAGCTCATCGCTTCGATGGCCGCATAGAACTGCTCGCCGTAGATGCTCTCGCTGACATGGTCGATGATGCCGTCCATATAAGCGTAGCGAGCCGCCGCGTCCGGATTGCCGGGACAGATGAAGCCCCAGATCTCCGAGCGGATGGGGCAGCCCATCGAATGGATCCACAATCTGTTGTTGAAGCTGCCCGAGAGCGGCGGTCCAATGCCGAGCTCGACGTTGCGCACCGCGATCGCGTACTCGTTGGACATCAGGAGGTTATACTTCGCGAACACTTCCGCCACATCGGCAGGCGAGAAGCGCGAACCTTTCTTCTCGAGCAGCTCCTGGAGCCACAGCACCTGCAGATCCAAATCGTCGTTGGCCGGAATTTCCGGCGGGAAGGCCGATTCTGGGGTATAGTGCAGGATGCCTTTGTTATTCTCCTGCATGAAGCCGATCGCGCCGCCGATGCATTTGCCAATCCAGCCCCCGTGCACCTGATCCAAATAATCCTCGTATTTCAGTTGAAGCACCACTGCTCACGCTCCCTCCCGGCGGCGGTCTTAGTGCGCCCGGCCGTTGAAAGATCCGGTCCGCGAACCGCTGCCGCAGCTTCTATTCCACGATGCCCGAACGTTCGATGCCCTGCACGAAATACCGCTGCGCGAACATGTAAAGGAACAGCATCGGTCCGATGATCAGAATCGCCCCCGCCATCTTGAGCGGCTCGTTCATGTCGAAGATAAGGTGCACGTTCTGCCCTGTCGCGAGCGACTTGTGCAGGTTCAGTGCTTCCTGCATTCGATCGAGCCGCAAGGCTAGCGGCACGAAGTCGTTCGCTTGCGAGGCCTGCAAATAAACCGACGGCTCGAAATAATCGTTCCAGTGCCAGACGATCGAGAATAGGAATACGATCAGGATCGCCGGACGCGCGAGCGGCAGCATGACCTTGACGAACGTGCGGAACGGACCTGCGCCGTCGATCTTGGCCGATTCCTCCAGCTCCTTCGGCAGCGTCGCGAAGAATTGGCGGTAGATGATGATGAACAGCGACGCCTTCAGACCGGCCGCGAAGATCGCGGGAATGATGAAGGGCAGCGCCGTTTTCGTCCAATTCAGCTTGGCGTACGTGACGTACAGCGGAATGACGAGCACCTGCGGGGGAATGAGGAACGTCAGCAGGACGATGAAGAACAGCACGTTCTTGAACGGAATGCGCAGCCGCGCGAACGCGTAGCCGGTCAAGCCGCAAGAAAGCACCTGCAAAATAGCCGCCGACAGCGACATATACGTCGTCTGCCACAGCGCCTTCAAATAATCGAGCCCGATCCATGCATCGTCATACCCCTGCAGGTCGAACTGCCGCGGAATATAGGTCACCGATTGATCGAGCAGGTCGCTCATCGACTTGAACGACGTGGCCAGCATGTAGAGCACCGGCTGAATATACATGACCGCGATCGACAGCAGCACGATGTACAAGGCGATTTTGAACAGGACCCCGTCGTTGATGTTCTGCCCCAGCAGAATCCGCTTCGCCCTAGCGGCCGTCCCTCCGTTCCAGCGGAGTCCGGCCAGTCCGGACCGCCAGCCGCTCTTTTCCACCGGAGGCGCATCGCCGCTCCTCACCTCAGCGTTCCATAAATCGTTGCTGCCTGAAGCCATGCGCCTCACCTCTTCTCCCGAGTTTGTCTGCGCGACCAGATCACCAAGACGGCGATCGGGATGAGCAGGATGATGAAGTAGATCCAGCCCAGCGCGCTGGCATAGCCGTAACCGGTATCCACGTCTTCCATATTCAGCGTGATGAGCTTCAGCACGGGGTTGAACGGATACGTAGCCAGGTCGACGACGGTATAAATCAGGTTCAATACGATAAAAGGCACGATTGCCGGGAACGTGATTTTCCAAAACGATTCCCATGGCGTAGCCCCGTCGATCTGAGCCGCCTCGTACGTCGATTTCGCGATCGTCTGGAAGGCCGCCAAGAAGATGAGGATCTGGATGCCCGAGTACCACAGCACGATGACGAATTGATCCAATATGCCCGTGATGGCCTTCGCGACCGAAGGCGAGAAGGTCGAATAGAGCAAATCGGTTACGTTGTACTGCTGAAGAAACGGTATCGTACCCTGGCCCTGGGCATTCAACTCCTGGATGACCTCGCCCGTAGCGAAAATAACCGGCAGGAAGAAGATCGTCCGAAACACCATCCGGCCTGGAAAACGCTGGTTCAGCATCAGTGCCACGAGAAGCGCGAAGATGACCGACACGGGCACCGTCAGCACCGACCGGTAGACGAACTGCAGCATCTCGACCGGAAATTCGTTATCCAAGATGAACGCATCTCGGAAGTTGCTCCAGCCGACATAGGTATACGACAGACCGGAGCCGTCCGGTTTCACGCCGATCTTCTGGAAGCTGACATAGATCGAGTAGATCAACGGGTAAGCCAGGAAGAAGGCCACGCCGCACAGCCAGGGCAGCAGGAAGAGAAGGCCGCGCAGCGATTCCGCCGCATTCAGCCTGCGCCTGCGGCTGCGGTGCTCCCGCTCGGTCAGCGACTGCCTAGGCGCGGCGGCATCCACCGCCGTTCCTGACAATCCCGCTGCCGGCACGGGACCTGCAGCCATCGCCGCGCCTGAACCTGTCATGCCCGCACTAGCCGTACCTGCACCCGGCGCGCCTGTGCCAAACGCTGTGCCGATATCGCTCCGTTCGTTCATTGCGCGCCTCCCTTCTCCACGACGGCGTAGGACATGGCTTTCACCGAATGCCCTTCTGCCGTGTAGTCCGCGTCGTTGTAATTCACCCATATGCGGCGGCCGCCCGCATAGGTCGTCTCGTACACGCCGTCAGCCAGCTTGCGGTGATTATCGATGAAGCTTCCCCAGACGCCGCTCGACGTTTCTTCGAACGCGCGGTACGTCTCGGCGATGCGCGGCTCCCAAACGCTGAACTGCGAGCTGTACAGCCAAGAGAAGCTCGTGCGCGCAAGCGTGCCGGGATTCTTCTCCGTCACCAGGTAAGTCGGCAGCGCGCCGTATTCGATTTCCCGAAGGAAGTCGACCTGCGGATCGGGATGCAGATTGCCTTCCGTCCCGGAATAGGTCGCCAAGCCATGCACGGCGATCGGATAGAACGGCACCTGCTCGTCGACGACGATGTCGTAGTTGTAATCCATCGGAAAATGCGCCAAGTGGCCCGCGATGCCGAGACCGTACGCATAAGCGCCGTTCGTGCCGCCCTGCAGTTCTTGCGCGCCGGAAGCCGTGACCGCCAGAGATGCCTCCTTCAGCTTCGCCATCGCCTCCCGCTCGAGCTTGATCGCGGATTCGCGATCGACGTACTGGGCCGCGTTGAAGTCGCCGTAGACCAAGCCGCCCAGACCCAGCAGATTAACGCCGCTCACCCCGAGCTTCTTATAGCCCTTGATCGCTGCCGGAATCGTATCGTTTAGCATCCGCTGCGGATTAAGCAGGTAATAAGAGGATGCCTCTCCGCTCTGATTGAACAGCTTCGGATTAATGGAGATGCCGGATATGCCTCTCGCCGCCTCCTTGCCGACCGAGAAGCCGTTGCCGAATTTCTCCATCGCGACCTGGAGCGCGTCGTTCAGATAGAGCGGCACCCCGAGGCTCTTCAGCTTCGCGGCCAGGCTCTTCATGCCGGCATCTCCTCCGACCGCCGATGCCACCGGGAAGCGATCGGGCAGATCGCCCGGATACCCGCCGTTCTGCCAGCCCTCGAGCCCGACCTGCATGGCGTCTATCCCGTCCTTCTTGAGCTTCTCCGCCATACGCCCCGCTTCCGCCAGCGTCGTGGCGGCAACGAACCTGCTGCCGTTGGCGTTCATCTCCTTCGTGCCAAGCAGCACGTTCAGCTGCAAAGGAGGCGGTCCGGAAGGATCTCCAAGCGGTGCGGCGTGGGCGTGCCCGATTAAGTATTCGCGATACGCCTTCGCCATCGCGACATAGTCGGAGGCTCCCTGCCCGAGCGGCACGTACCGGCTGGTGAACGACTGGGAGATCAGCTGCTCCTCGAATTGAAAATTCGACTTCGTCGTGCTGATCTTCTCCTCGTAGAACCTGCGAAGGATCATGCGCGCATTCGCCTGATTGAAGCCGGTGCCGATGCCTGCCGGCGACGCCACGATATTCGTCTTCCCCACTCCTTCTTCCACGATGCCGATATAACCGCCGTTTCCCCGGTTGATGCCGAAGACCGGGTAGGCAATGCCGGTGCGGCTGCCCATATCGCCGTTCAGCAGATCGCCCGACGGAGCGGATGGATCCTGATCGTAGATCGGGAAATTATACGGCTGCACGTTATCGAGCACCGTTTTGCCAAAGCGGATCAAAGCGCCGGGGCCGTCGGGAACGAGCAGATAGCCATCTTTCGCATCGTTACGGGCGGCGCCGAAATACGGCAGTACGTCCAGGCTCGTCAGCTCGTTCTTCTTGTTCTCGGCGATGCCGAGCTCCGGAATATGCGCCACGAGTTGGCCTTGATTCAGCCTGTATTCGATATAGACGGTGAAGCCGAGGTCCGCCATCTCGTACTGGAAGCCGATCCCGTCATCGATCGTACGCCATTTGACCTTGGCCTTGGCCGCCGTCACGTTGGAGGACGTATCGGCCGTCCGTCCCTCGGGTTGGTAGCGGAACAGCAAGGGCGACTCCAGGTTCGAACGGTTCTGCCCTTTGCTCGTTTCCTCCGCCAGCTCCTCGGGCGTCGGATTGCTCGTCAGGATGATGCCGCCGCTCTCAAGTGCCACTTTGCCGGTAGGCGGGTCCACCCATAAGGACGCGTCGCCGTCCTGCGCGGCCTGAACCCATGTCATGCCGCCATAGCTCATCGTCGCGCCGGAGGGACTGCCGCTTTGGAATTCGAGTCCTGCCAGATACGCAGCCGCTTTATCCGGCGTATAACTGGTCGGGAACGATCGGCTCTGCTCTGCGGACGTCAGGACGAAGACGATGATGCCGGCAATGACGATTAGGACAGCCATCGCCGGCACCTTGCTGCGCAGCCAGCGCACGAACGCCTTGCCGATTGACTTAAACACGGTTCAACAGCTCCCTTCCGAGTCCGGTGAAGAAGTCGGCCGTCATGTACATCAATCCGACGAGGACGAAGCCGAATACCCATAAGCAGCCGAAGGTGAGAAGGGATACCGCGATCATCTTGAGCGACTCCTTCATGTTGTAGTTGTGAACGGTCTGCGTCCCCAAGAACATGAGCGCCACCACCCAGATTCGAATGACCAGATGCAGGAAGTTATAAATTACGCCTTCGTCGAGCGTCAGCAGGTTAGAGAACGCCGCAAGCGGCAGCGTGAAGAGAATCGCGGGCACCATGGCGTAGGCATTCACGATGAATACCTTCGCGAACGTGCCTTCGCCCTTCATGATGGACCCGATAAGATAGTTCGCCAGCACCCACGTGAACCAGGGAAGCAGATAATAGAGCGCTTCGTTCTTGAGATTCAAGTCGACAAACTCGCCGCTGCTGAACAAATAGCTGATGATGGCCTTGCCGAAGATGCTGACGAGAAGGCCGGCCGCCATGAGAATAAAGGCATACCAGAACCGTACTTGTTCCTTCTCCACGATATCGTTCATCGTGCCGACGGGGTGCTTCAGCAGGCTGAACGTCCGCTGCACCGAGATGAGCCAGCGGTTGTTCGTCTTCGAGCGGATGAGTCCCGTGAACGGATCGATGCCGCTTTCCGGAACCGCCCGCTTCGGAGCGTCGTCCCCTCCCGCGCCGAAGCGCATGCGGCCGAGGTCTTCGTCGCCGGAAGCCAGTATCTGCTGCAAAGCGGCTTTCTTCTTCTTGCGAAACCGTTTCGCGATGCTTAGGGCGGAGGCTGCGGCCAGCAGCGCGACCACCCCGAGCATGATCCAGCCGAAGTACTTGAACAGCCATTTCATCCGGATTTCCCAGAATGCATCGGAATAGCCCTGTTTATTGGACGCGATTTTGAAATGCTCGGCGGCCTCGTCGAAGCGCCCCTCCTGCAGGTCGCGCTTGGCAATCCCGAGATACGCCCGGTCGAACAGCGCGTCGATCTTCAGAATCTCGCTCCAGGTACCTTCGCTTTCCTCGTAACGGCCGTCGTTGTAAGCCGTAATCGCGTCGTGCATGAGGTCGCCGAAGTGGCTTCGCTTGAAGGTTTGGATCATGTTCTGTTCGGAATCGGCGACGAGGATCGTCCCGTCCTGCAGCGTGGCGATGCTCGTCGGCGACTTGAACAGGCCGAGCCGCTGCGAGCCGACGCCGTCCAGCCCGATGCGGAAGATCAGCTTGCCGTTGGTATCGTATTGATAGATTTGCCCGTTCTGCCGCTGGAGCAGCGTCATGATGCCGTCGTCGTCGACCGATACGTCGGCGAAGGCGAACTGTTCGACCTCCTGCGGCGCTATCCACCACGCGAAGTTCTTGCCCCCGAGCAGATCGTCTCCGGCAAAATTCAGCCGCTTCAACTGGCCGTTCGATAAACGGGCATTGACCGTATAGAGAAAGCCGTTGCGGTCGACGGTGACGTTGCCGATCGTGCCCGGCAAATCCTGCTGCTCCTTCTTCAGCTGCTCCTCGGTGAAATATTTGCGCTTCAGCGCCGTCAGCCAATCCGTCTTCACCTTGTTCGCGCCGAAGAAGCCCATGAATTCGCCTTCCGGCGAAAGCTGCAGCAGTCCCTGGTACCCGCCTTTGTTGACGAGATACATGAAGCCCCTCTTATCGATGACGACCTTCGACGGCACGTACGTGTACGTCTTCGGCAGCAGGTCGGTGGCCGGCGATTTGATCTCGCGCTCGAACGTTCCGGCCTTATCGAACACCGCGATGCGGCGGTTCTTCGTATCCGCGACGTAGACCGTCCCGTCTTTGTCGACGAATACGCCTTCGGGTCCGCGCAGCGTATCTTTGCCGTCCTTCGCTTGCTTCGCGTCCTTGCCCTCCGCCGCCGAGGCCGGAATCGTTCGGACGAACTCGCCTTTCCCGTTCAGCTGGACGATTCGGTCGTTGCCCGTGTCCGCGACATAGATGCCGCCGTCCTGTGCGATGAACAGATCCTCCGGATCGCTGAAACCCCGCCATACCGGCCCCGGCACGAACGCGTTCGGCGCTTTGATGAAATCCCCGTCGGCATTGATCGAAAGCGTGGGATACGGCACGACGGCGTGTGCCTGTCGCGGGTTCGCGGCGAACTGCGCGAGCAGGGCCAGGAACGTCAGGCAGAGCAGCCTGATGGTAACGGTGCGGATTCGCATTCGCATATGAGCTGCCTCCTTCTACTTGATTCCCGAATTTGCCATGGTCTGCAGCACCTTCCGCTGGAAGGACAGAAACACGATCACGAACGGCAGGAAGACGACCAGCGCGCTGGCGGCCTGAATGCCCTGCCCCGCGACGCCGTTCACGGAGCCGACCGACGAGGACGTCGTGCCCGATCCGTTCGTCAGCGAGCCGACGAAGAAATTAAGCAGCCGCTGCGACTCGACGCTCGTGAAGAGCAGCGAGGATTCCGTCTCCGGCCAGATCTGCTGGAAAGCGAGAATGCCGATCGTCGACACGGCGGGCATGCACATCGGCAGCACGATGCGCAGGAAGATCGTCCGTTCTTTGGCGCCGTCGATCTTGGCCGCGTCGATAAGCGCCTCCGGCACTTGGTCGATGAACTGCTTCATCAGGAAGACGCAGACCGGCATGGCCAGGAACGGAAGGATATGAATCCAATACGTGTTCATGATGCCGAGATTCGCGATGACCACGTAGCGCGTGATCCACACCTGGTCCGGCGAGAACATGAGCGACACGATGATGATCGAGAACATCGCGGCGCTCCCGGGAAACTTCTTCTTCGAGAAACCGAACGCCGCCATCGCGCTGACCATGACGACGCCCGTCACGGTAATGGCGGACATGAGCACGCTGTTCGTGAAGTAACGCGTGAACGGGATGACCGATTCGCTCATGAGCAGCGAACGAAAGTTCGACAGCGTCGGATGATGCACGAAGAAATTCGGCGGGAACAGGAACAGCTCCGTTACCGGCTTGAACGCTTGGTTCAGCGTGAAGATCAGCGGCAGCAGCATAATGACGGCCAGCAGCGTCAGGAAGGCCAAGTTTATCAGCATGAAAGGGCTGAGCCGTTTCAGCTTCATGC
Source organism: Paenibacillus sacheonensis (assembly GCF_009909195.1). Classification (GTDB taxonomy): domain Bacteria; phylum Bacillota; class Bacilli; order Paenibacillales; family Paenibacillaceae; genus Paenibacillus_Z; species Paenibacillus_Z sacheonensis. The sequence goes on along the minus strand of NZ_JAAAMU010000016.1, from coordinate 21,286 downwards.
GCCTGCGGAACGGATTGGCCATGCTACTCATCCCCCTTCGGTCCGAACAAGCGGAAGGAGAAGCGCGTCATGGCGTAAATCATCACCAGGAGTACTACCGTCAACGACGCGGAGTAGCCGATTTCGAACCGATTGCGGAAGTAGTCCTCGAGATGGTTGCTGATGAGCAGGCCGGAATTACCTGGCGTAATATCCTGGTTGGTCGACGCGATCAGCGACGAGCCTACGATGCCGCCCTTGAACGTGCCGACGACGGACATGACGGCGCTGAAAAGCATCTGCGGACGGATGGAAGGAATCGTAATGTACCAGACCTCTTGCAGCCGGTTCGAGATGCCGTCCACGGCGCCCGCTTCATACAGCTCCGTATTAATCGTCTGGAGCCCGGCCAGCATGGCGAGAAATCCGATGCCCATGGCCTGCCAGAGCGAGATCAGGATCATGATCCACATGAAGTACCTGGGATCGAACAGCCATGCGATCGGCTGGTCGATGAACCCGAACTGCAGCAGCAGCCGATTCAGATACCCCGTCTCGTCGGCGCCGAAGAATGCCATCCACACGACGCCCATGCTGACGGCCGTACCCATGGAAGGGATATAGAGCGCCAGCGTGAAGTAATCCCGCCACTTCTTCGGCAGCTGGTTGATGAGCCAGGCGAGAAAGAAACAGAGCGCGTAACCGACCGGACCGACGATAACCGCATAGAAGAACGTATTCGGCAGCGCATAGCGCAGGAACAGCCGGTCTTCCGTGAAGATGGACAGGAAGTTATCGAAGCCGACGAACTTCGGCGCGGTAACGGAATCGAATTGAAAGAGAGACAGCGCCAGCGCCAGGAAGACGGGCGCCGCGATGAATACGATGAACGTGATCATGAAAGGCGCGACGAACACGTAGGCGGACGCGTTCTCGCGCATCCGCTTCAGGACCGACTTGCGTTTCAGAGGCGTGCCGAGCGGCTGGGCTCGCGCTGCCGCCGGGGCTGTCGCGGTTTCGGTTGCACTCATGGGGCCGCCTCCTTCCAAGGCTCGGTTATTTGCGGTACGTCAAGCTTCTTCAACACCTTGCCGCTGTCGTCGCGGAGGCCGAATTCGCGCTGTTTGCGCTCCAGCTCCCGGTTGATGTCGGCCACGGCCTTCTCCAGCGACTCGCGCGGATTCTGCTTGGCCAGCACGACCTGCTTCTCGGCATCGGTGATCATCCGGCTGGTCATGTAGTAGCCCGGCACGATCGGCATTTCCTTGAACCACTTGCGCGACTCTCCGATGACCGCCAAATCTTCCCGCGACCATGGGAGCTGCTTGAACGCCTCCCAGTTCGCCGTCACCCAGCGGTATTTCGAACCCAGCACCGCTTCGACCTCGTTCCCGAACCGGGCTTGGGTTTCCGCTGACGTCCACCATTGCAGGAACTTCCACGCCTCGTCCTGCTTGCCCGATTTCTCGGAGATGACGGATGTCGTCATATAGCCGGGATACCAGCGCGCGACCGTTCCGTCGGCTTGCTTGGTTCCGGGGATCGGGAGTATCTTCCATCTTCCGGCAAGCTCCGGAGCGGCGTTGGCAATCGAGAGATACGTCGAATAATCGGCGATGCCGATCGGAATTTGGCCCATCTTGAAGCGCGTGTAGAAACTCGGCACGTTGCTCGGGATCTGATAGAGCGAGAACATGTCGGTCCATTGCTTGAAGCCCTTATACGCCGCGTCGGAATCAAGACCGGATTGCAAGCCGTCCGGCGTGTACAGATCCGCCCCGTTCTGGTACATGAACGATTGGAACTGGAGCGACTGCATATAGAAATCGTAGCCCTTCTGCTGCAGCGACGGCAGAATATTCACGACGTCGTCCCAGGTGTCCGGCGGCTTGATGCCTAGCTGGTTCAGAATATCCGTCCGATACATGAGCACCGAGAAGGCCTGCGTCTCGGGCAGCGCGTAATCTCCGCCATCGTAATGGAAAGGGCGCAGCGCCGCCGGCTGGAATGCCTTGGCGGCCTCCGCGTAACCGGGCAGCTTGGAGAGGTCCACGAGCGCGCCCCTCATGCCGAAATCCCCTGCCATTTCTTCCGACAAGCCCAATGTCACGTCGGGGAAGTCCCCGGCGATGTTGCCGAGCAGGAATTTCTGCGTCGGATCGTTGACGATATTGACGCTGACGGGTATGCCCGTCTTCGACGTGAAATAATCGTCTGCCGTCTTCTGAATCAATTCCGCCGTATCCCGGTTGTTGACGACCCAGACGTCGAGCGCCCCTTCTTCCTTGCTCCGATAATTCGAATCGTTCGTATACGAGCCGACCCAGCGCTTGAACTGGCTGGAGACGTTATCGAAGAAGGTCGGCGTTACTTTCGGCAGCTTCGCGCCGGGCTCGGCGACCCAGAAATAGTCGAGCGACAGCTTCTGCGACATCAAGCTGTAGGTCCAGCTGGCAAGATCGTTTGCCATCGACTCGAACCAATTGATCCGGTTCGGCACTTGGTTGATGTCGGCAGCCAGCTTCAGCAGGTTTTCCGCCGCCCGGCGGAATGAAGTTTCCGTCTCTCCCTGGCCCATCGTGTTCGCCGCCTGCAGGTCCGCCAGCTGTCGCAGATCGTTCGCGAACTCCGTCAGCCGAGGCTTAATGTCCGGGATGTACTGCTCCAAATCCCAGGTGCGGTTCATGTCCGCGCCGGAGCTCGATTTGTCGTAGATGCCGGTCACGCGCCGGATTTGCTGATTCAGCTCGCCGATCCGGTTCAGGTTGCGCAGCAGTCCTTCGTAGATCAAGCGGGTCGGCGACGAGGTCACCGTCATGCGCATCGTATGCTTGCCCGCCTTCAGGTTGAAGAGCAGCGGCTTGCCGCTGCCGTCCGACAACGTCAGGCCGTCCCACTGCCAGTTATGATCGTAAGGGAAGCCGACGCTCTGGAGCTCTTTGAACAGCGGCTCGCCGTCGATCGTAATGTCGCGGTACGCGTAGGAATTGTTCACGTACAGCTGCAAATACCGAAAGCCGATCTCGTAACGGCCGTCCTTCGGCACCTCGAACGACCATTCCAGCCATTGGCCGCTGTCGCCGAAGCCTTCGCCCCCGATATTGTTGTAGATCGTCTTGCCCGTCGTCTCCGGCGACATCAGCGTGCCGATGTTCGACAAGGCGCGGATCGACGGATTGGACTTTAACGCCGGCTGCTCCGCTTCATAGATCTTCATCCATGTACCGTCCATGTCCGGAGCCGGATATGAGGCCGAAGCCTCCGCATAGCTCGGCACGGCATGCGGCGCCGCGATGTTCAAACCCTTAAGCAGCAGCGGAGCTTGCTTCGACGTCAGCCGAATCTCGTGCTTGCCCGCCGACAGATGGAACTTGAGCGGATCGGAACTGACCGTGTAATCGGCAAGCAGCACGCTCTTCCAGCCCTTCAGCTCCGTCGAATCCGGGCTGCGTTCGTTGCCGTGGCCATCCTTCTCCAAGGGGAACGCCGTCTGCGTGAAAGACCTTTTGAGCAGGAGACGATCCGCCTCGGAGTATGGAGACTGCCCATCGATCAACAGGCCCCGATTGATATCCTGGCCTAATTCGTCGTCGGAATCGTATGTCAAGCCGAGGTTATACAGCCCGTCCGCGGGAATGTCCACCGTGTAGGCGATCCACCCTTCCCCGTCCCCCCACGCGATGCTGCCGTCCTCCTGCTTCCGAAAAAGCGTCTGATCCGACACGGACGAATACGAAGCAGCCGGAACGTCTATTCCTCCGGAAGCCATGACGGCGTCGGGAACGCCGGCGGCCTCGCCGTGCAGCCACTCTAGGTAAGTGACGGTTCCGTCCCCGAGACCGTACTCGGCCGGAGCGGCCGCTTGCTTCGCGCCGTCCATGTAGACCGTCGGCAGCGACGACATCGTCAGCGAAAACAGCAGCAGCATGCCGAGAACAAGCGCCAGACGCCTCCCTGCGAACAAGCGCGCGGTCAAGCGGCGAGCGGCGGACGATACCGCCCCCTTGCGAGCTGCGGCTTCTGCTGCCTTCGGCGAATCCGTCAACATAATCGTCCCTCCGTTTGCGGGTCGAAGAAGTGAACGAGCTCCATATCGAGGCCGATCCGGATGGACTGCCCTTCTTCGAACCGCGTGCGCGGATCGACGCGGACGACAAGCTTATGTTCCTTGTTCCGCACGTACAAATACACGTCCGAGCCGAGCAGTTCCTTCATCTCCACCTGCACCTGAAGCTGCGTGTCCGCGAACGCCTCGCCTGCCAACTCGTCGCTGCGGTACACGATATTTTCGGCGCGAACGCCGAGCACGACTTCCTTGTCGTGGAATTTTCCATCGATGAGCGGCTTCGCTTTCTCCGCTGGAACGACCAGCCGGCTTGCCTTCGTCTCGAAGTAGCCGCCGCTGCCCGTTGCTATGAATTTGCCGCGCAGGACATTCATCGGCGGCGAGCCGATAAACCCCGCCACGAACAAATTGGCTGGCTTCGTGTAGAGCTCTTCCGGCGTTGCGACCTGCAGGATGTTGCCGTCCTTCATGACGACGATCCGCGTGCCCATCGTCATCGCTTCCACTTGGTCATGCGTGACGTAGATCATCGTCGCCTTGAGGCGGCGGTACAGCTTGCCGATCTCTTCCCGCATCTGCACGCGCAGCTTGGCGTCCAGATTGGAGAGCGGCTCGTCGAACAGAAAGACGTCCGGCTCGCGGACGATGGCGCGCCCGAGCGCGACCCGCTGGCGCTGGCCGCCGGACATCGCCTTTGGCTTCTTCTGCAGATGCGCCTCGATTTCGAGGATTTTGGCCGCGCGCGTCACGCGCTCATGGATTTCGGATTTGGCCATTTTCCGAAGTCGGAGTCCGAAAGCGATATTCTCGTACACGCTCATGTGCGGGTACAGGGCATAGTTTTGAAATACCATTGCGATATCCCGGTCTTTCGGCGATACGTAATTGATCAATCGGCTGCCGATATGAATCTCGCCCGACGAGATTTCCTCCAACCCGGCAAGCATCCGAAGCAAGGTCGACTTGCCGCAGCCGGAAGGCCCGACGAGCACCAGAAACTCCCCGTCGTTCACTTCCAAGTTGAAATCGTTGACCGAGTTGCGTTTCTCGCCGGAGTAACGCTTGCACACCTTTTGAAACGACACGCTGCTCATGACCTGCGCCTCCCCTTCGGCTTTCGCGCTTATCTTGGAAAAGGGACTCAAACCCCAGGAACCCTGAGGTTTGAGCCCATAGGCAAACTAATGTAGTTACTTGGCCGCGGCCTCGTTCTCGGCTTGGACCTTAAATACTTTATCCGCCGTCGCTTTCGCCTGCGCGATTAGCCCGTTCTTCTCCTCAGCCGATTTCGGCAGGTTGTCGTACGCACTGATTTTGTTCTCAATGACCTGATCTGCGATGTAGCCCGTCGCTTCGCCGGCGAAATTACCGCCGATCATGCCGAAGGACGGATCATAGATCGGGTGGTTATACGCGAAGGCCAGCGCTTCTTGGTTGACTGCCGCATAAGAAGGAATGGATTTGAAATGCGCTTGGATATCCGCGTCGCTGGAGTTCGGGAACGTGTAGCCGTTGTCGGCCAAAAGGTTTTGGAAGTCCTTGTTCGTCGTCCAGAACTTCATGAATTCCCACGCTGCTTCCTTGTGCTTGCTCGCTGCCGCCATGAACATCGGGTTATTCTGAGCGTAGTTCGCCTGCGTCGCGGTACCTGCCGGAATCGGCGCGATGTCCCATTTGAATTTCAAGCCGCTGTCGGGATTGCTCCAGCCCGGAATTTGGAACGAGATGCCGTAATTGAAGAGCGCCTGGCCTTTCTCCCACAAGTCGCCGCCCGTATAACCGGCCTTTTGGGAATCGCCCCAGTTCAGCATGGATTGATCTTTCGTTACGATATCGTAGAAATAGTTCAGATCGTCGAGCGCGGCCGTATTGTCGCCCGTCCACATGATCTTGTCATGCGCCTTGTTCAGCCCGTAGATATCCTCGGTATGGCCGTTCGCGTATGGAACAGTAGATGCGAGCCAACCGATATTATAGGACGTATTGTTGAAGCCCCACGTCTTCTCGGCAGCGTTCGTCGCTTTCTTCGCCATTTCCCTCATGTCGTCGAAGGTCCAGTTGACTGCGGGCGGATCGATGCCGTATTTCTCCAGAATGTCCTTGTTGTAATAGATAACGCCGAGATCGTTGCCGCGGGATAAGCCGTAGATGTCGTTGCCGACCTTGAAGGTGTCGAGAATGCCGGGGAGGAATGGATAATCGCCAAATTCCGGATCTTTATCAATGTAAGGCTGAAGATTCTCTACGTAGCCTTGGGAGAGCGGCTCCCACATGGTGTTGGCCCAGAAGACGTCGACCGGTTCGCCGGCCGCAATGTTCTCTTGCAGCGTCTTCGTGCCTTGCCAGCTGATCATGTCGACCTTGATGTTGGGGAATTTGGCGTTGAAGAGTTCGAGCATTTTGGTCCATTTGTCGTCTGCCGGGATCCAGGTGGCCAGTTTGAGCGTAACCGGTTCGTCGGCTGCCGGAGCATCCGGCGTAGTGGTGTTCGCGGTGTCGTTAGCGGCGTTATTCGTGGATGGTGCCGTGGTGTCGGTGTTCTTCGTACCGCTGTTGTTCGCTTCGTTCTTGCCCGTTCCCCCGTCGTTGTCGTTACCGCAAGCGGCCAAAGCCATGGAAAGTGCCATGATGACGGCCAACGCTGGCAGTGTTCCTCTCTTGTTCATCCTTTTCAAGAAAATCCCCTCCGATATTGATTGGTTTTTCTGAATCTGAATGCTAGAGTATGCGCTTTCATTATGTGGTTTTATACTGCGAGTATTTAGTTAACAGATGACGGTTAACCAAAATCTTCGCACCTCTATCATATGACAGCCCAATAGGCTTTGCAAGCAAAATATTAACACTTCTAGCTATTATTTCTATGTCTTTACTTCGGTTCGAACAGGTCGTTCAGCAGCTCCGCCGTGCGGTCGACGAGCTCATGTCCCCCCTCGGGACCGACCAGGCCGTCAAGCGCGAACGCGCTGAAGCCTTTGCCTTCTCTTGCCTTCTCCGTCGGCAGATAAGCCGCGAAATCGCAGGCCAGCTGGACGACGAACGTCTGCCTCGCGCGGCTTAGCGCCTTCAGCCGCAGGCCGAATTCCGCGAACAGCTCGAACGGGTTCGTCGCGATGGCGATGCCGCCCAGCCGCATGACATGCACCTCCGCGTCGAAGTACGGAAACTCGGCGCCTTCGGCGATCCGCTGCGCGACCTTGCGCCTGATTCGTTCCGCGCGCTCGGGCTCCCGGAACAAATCCTCAATATAATCCCGCACGATCGCTTCCGTCTCTTCTTCGCGCGGATAGCTGAGCGGCAGCCGGATGGCGTGCACCTCGTGGCGAAATTCAGGTTCGCGTTCCCGGCGAGACTGCGCGCGCTCGAATTGACTCCAGGCGAGATCGGCCAGCCGCCTGCCGAGCTCCACCATTCCTTCGGCCTTGAACATGTCCGGCTCCGCGCCCTTGCCTGCGCGAATGAGATCGCCATGCGGCGCCGCATCGCCGGCAGCGCCGACGAGCGGCAGAACGAATAGCCCGGCGCCGAACCGTTCCCTCAGCTGCTCCCGCGCTTCCGCCCAGAAGTCGGCGGTTATGAAATGCTCGCCCTCCATGACCTGCGCCGGGCAGGCAACGTTCATGACGATGCCCGTCAGCCGCTCCTCGGCATCCCATAGATAGAGCATTTCCACCCCATGGTCGCTTGGTCCTTCAATGGCCTTAAAGATATCGTGGTGCACGGCCCCGTACAGCATCGCCCGTCCGTCCACGTAAGTGGAACGGCGGTTGTGCCCGACGACGGCGTAACCGAAAGCCGGGCTTACCGCCCCCGCCGCCCTTGTGCGCCATGCCCCCGCAGCGAGCGTATCGAGCGTATCGAGCAGCTGCTCCATGTACTCCGGCGGATGCATGGCTCCGGGATCGCTGAAATCGTAGACGTTCGTGCCGCCGGAGAGCCGCGAGAACTGCTCGTAGTCCTCGAACGGCGCGTTATGCGTATGCGTCGCGCAGATGACGAGTTTGGCTGCATCAAAGTCGGGAATCGAGCGGCGAAGGCGCTTCGCAAGCCCGTCCTGCAGCTCGCGCGTGACGACGACCAGATCCACGGATACGATAATCGCCTGGTCGCCGTCGGCGCCTTCGAGCGCCAGCGCGGTCGCCGTCAGCGGGTCCCGGACATACTGCGAGAGACGTTCGAACATTTGACCGCATAAGTAAACCGGACGCGCCGGCGTAATATCGCCGGATGCCCAACCGATGCTTAGACCGCCCATAATAAATTCCTCCTTTATAAGCGCTTGGAAGCGCCGAATCTGATTTCATGCCATGCAAGGCGTTCGCAAGCCGCATATTGCGGAATGTCCCATGCGGCATGCGATGGAATGCGGCGCCTGGCGAGCGGCGAGAGCGGGATACTAAAGCCATGACCTATCCCGCTGCCTTCATCCGCTCTAGGAGCCGTTCCGCTCCGGCACCCAGGTTTTCATTTTCCCCGGCTCGCGATTATCCCAAGCGAAGTACGGCACGGCCACCACGCCGGGACTGCCGTCGACCGTTGCTTCATTTAGTTGCACCGCATTCAGGATCCGTTCGTTACGGCTTAGCGTGAACGTCGTATCCGGGGCGATCGTCAGCTTCTCGATGTCGATCGGCTGATCGGTTTCCTCGAAGCAGTAGACGAGCGGCCCCCGCTGCAGCGCGACTTTGCCGATATTGGCTTCGACGCGCGGATCGGCATGGACATGCTCGACCGGCATCGCGAACGTCAGTTGCACGGTGTCGCCGGCTTTCCATACCCGGTTCAGGCGAATGTAGCCTTTCTCCAGGTTAAGTTGGTCGACTTCCTTGCCGTTCACTTGCAGCCGGAGGTCGCGGCACCAGCCTGGGTATCGCAGCTTCAGCGTAAACTCCGACTCGCCGCTCTCCGGTTCGACCTTCAGGCTGACCCGGTCTTCCCACGGATGCTCGGTCGTCTGCGTCAGCTTCACGTGCTCGCCGTTGCCCAGCGCCAGTCGGCCTTCGCTCTGCGCGTACAGATTCACGACCGCTTCCCTGTCGCCCGTCGCGTACACGTAGCTGCCGATGGAAGGAATGAATCTCGCCACGTTGGACGGACAGCATGCGCAGCCGATCCATTCGAAGCGATGATGCAGGCCGTCGGCATTCAAGGGATTAATGTAGAAATACTTGTCGCCCGCCAGATTGACGCCCGCCAGCGCGGCGTTGTAGAGCGAGCGCTCCATGACGTCGGCGTACTTGGCATCGCCATGCAGCAGGTTCATCCGGTGGTTGAAGAACACCATGCCGATCGACGCGCAAGTCTCGCAGTAGGCCTTCTCGTTGTTCAGGTCGAAGTCGTGCGTGAAGCCTTCGTTATCGTGCGTGGACCCGATGCCGCCCGTGACGAACATGTTGCGGTTGATCAGCCGGTCCCACATGCGGTCCAGCGTCGTTTTGTACCGTTCATCGTTCGTCTTGTACGCAACGTCCGCCATGGCCGAGAACATGTACGCCGTGCGAACCGCGTGACCCACCAGTTCGGTCTGCTCCAATAACGGCACATTGCCCTGGCAGTACTCCTGGTCCTCATGATGCCAGCCCTGTCCTTCGCCGTGCCGGCTGCCGCGTTCCTCCAGCATCCACTTGGCATGCTCGAAGTATCGCTCGTCTCCCGTTTCCCGGTACAGCCTGATCAAGGCCATCTCCGGCTCTTGATGCCCCTCTACCCACAGATGCTGATCGGGATTCGGGCCGAAATACCGGTCCCAATGGTCGGCAAGCTTGATCGCGACGTCGAGGAAATTCGTCTTGCCTGTAGCCTGCTTGTGCGCGACCGCGGCTTCGATGAGATGTCCGCCGCAATAGAGCTCATGCTTGCCCATGTCGGTGTATTTCTCGTTCGGCTTTTCCAACTGGTAGTACGTGTTGATGTAGCCGCTTTCCTCTTGCGCGGCGGCGATCAGCGCGATAATATCGTCGACCCGCCTGTCGAGCTCGGGATCCGGCTGAAGCGCGAGCGAGTAAGCGGCGCCCTCGAGAATCTTGTACAGATCCGAATCGTCGAAGAAGATGCCCTCGTGTCCGCCTTCCTTCAGCCCTGCCGCCTTCGCGAAATTGTCGATGCGGCTTTCGGAGAAACCGAGGCAGGCCGGAATCGTGTTCGTCTTGTGCGCCGCCAGCCGCGGCGCCCAGAAGGCATCCGTGAACATCACTTGCTGAAAAGGTACCTGCGCGAACGTTTTCCCCAAATCGGCCGGGGTCGCCGCGCTTTGTTTGGCCATGCTCATTCCTTCTCATCACCTCTTATCGCAGGTTGGTTTCTATTCCCATGATAGATGCTATAATGAGTTTCAAACAGCCTGTAAACGAACGATATAATCGTACGATATGAACTTCTCGATCGAAGGGAGTTTTCCGATGAACTACTATCGGTTTACCGCACCGCCGCTGCCGCATTATATCGTCGGCGGCGAAGCCGTGTATCAAGCCGGCGAAGTTCACGCGACCCGCCGAAACATCAGCCTCTTCGATATGATCATCGTCACCGAGGGCTGCCTCTATATGGAGGAAGAGGAACAGCGCTGGGAGGTCAAGGAAGGCGAAGCGCTCATCCTGCATCCCCAGCGGCAGCACGGCTCCTATCGGGCCTGCACGGAGCGGACCCACTTCTACTGGCTGCACTTTCAAAGCACGGGCGAGTGGTCGGAGGCGTCCGAAGCCGTGCCCATGACGGATCCGGACAAAGACCGCCGCTACCAGCGAATCGAGCATTTCACGATCTACCTGCCCCGGTACTGCGGCTTCTCCGATGCGCTGAGCTTCTACGACAATGTACTGGCGCTGATCGAGGCGGAGAAGGAGCCGAGCGCCTCTTCGCGGTGGAAGCAGCAGACGATCTTCCAAGCGCTGCTGTTCGACATGAACGAGAATCATCGCAGCCTGCGCTCCCCGGCCCAGCAGATCGCCGAGGCCGTCGAGCAGTACCTGCGCCAGAACTACCGCGAGCCCGACTGCTACGAGCAGTACCGCGACCAGCTGCATTATCACCCTACTTACGTCGCCCGCTGCATGAAGCAGGTCTATCAGATGACCCCCCTCGAGTACTTGACCAAACACCGCGTGGATCAGTCCAAGCTGCTGCTTATCAACACCGGGATGCCGATCTCGCAGATCGCCGTCGACGTCGGCTTCTCCAGCGCCACGTACTATATCCGCAGCTTCGCCAAGCTGCAGGGGCAGACGCCGAGGGAATATCGGGGCCGGTTCCGTTAGGAAGACGCAAGCGGCAAGCGACAGAAAATGCCGTGGTTTCGCCGAGCCTTCGCTGAACTGCCGATAAATGGATGCCTGCTGGATTGAGGCTGGAATGAGGATGGCATGGGGCTGGATTGAGGCTCAGCCAGCGCCAGGCTTGCGCCGCGCGTTCGCTCCGCGAACACGTCCGCGCTGCGACTACGCTTCGACGTTCAGCCGGAACGGCGAGGCCGGCAGCCCGGAGCCGCCGAACAGGTTGGCGTCCGTCCAGTTGCGCCAGCCGTAGCGGACATGCGCAGGGGCATCCACGCCGGCGGCGCGAAGCACGACCGTTGCCACGTCCGCGATCTCGGCGGTTGCCGGGACGAACAGCCCGTCGCTGCCGGCGATCTCGAAGCCGCGGAGACCGCCGCCGCCGCTTGCCAGCCTGCCTTCGGCATAACCGAAGGTCAGCTCGGCAGCGCCGTCCTCGCTAGCGACGCATACGAGCGGCACGGGGCCATTGCTGTTCACCGGCTCCCGGTATACCTGCTCCCGGGCGATCAAGGCCAGCCGTTCGCCGACGGGCCGCTTGTTCGGCGGGTGGATATCCCCGAAATCGCCGCAGTCGATGGAGACCGCCATGCCCGCCCCGGGGATGCGCCGCGAAGCGATCAGCTGCGCCTCCCGCTGCAGCGCCCAGTCCTCGCCGTTCTCGTTGCCCATGCAGCCGAAGTTGGACAGCTGAACGAACAGAAACGGCAGCTCCCGGTCGCCCCAATCGGCGCGCCAATTATCCACGAGCGCCTCCATCATGCGCGGATACAGGTCCGAACGCGCCGTGTCCGCTTCCCCTTGGTAATAGAGAAAGCCTCTCAGCCCATAGGGCGCCGCATGGCTCAGCATGACGTCGTACATGCCGCATGGCCGCAGGAAATACCGCGGGCCGATAGGCGGCGGCCACTCGGGCGCGACGAGCTGTTCGGCCGGCACGCCCTCGTCCAAGCGGGCGTAATATTCGATCGCCGCGGCATTAAAATGGCGATCCGCCTCGTAATACGCCTCCAGATCCAGATCCTTCGTCTGCTCCTCGAACTCGTCGAGGTAGACGCAGAGGTCCTCGTCGTCCGACAGCGTCTCCCGGGATACCCAGCAATTCGCGTACGTGGCGCCTTTGCTGCAGCCGATAATGCCCACGGGGACGCCCTGCGTCCGCAGAATCTCCAGCGCAAAATAATACGCCACCGCCGAGAACTGTCCGGCATGCTCCGGAATCGCCTGCCGCCATTCCCCCCGATGCTCCCGGCCGTCGTCGTAATTGATCGGCGGCACTTCGTAATAGCGAAGCATCGGCTCATTGGCCTGTGCCGCCTCGGCCCTGCCGCCGAGGGTATCCTTCAGCCGCATCTCCATGTTCGATTGGCCGCCGGCCAGCCAAACCTCGCCGAACCAGATATCGCGAATCGTCATTCGCTCGCCCTCCGATTCGACCGTGAGTTCGAACGGTCCGCCCGCCTCCATAGCCGGCAGCGCGAGCGACCATCGCCCCCCGCGTACGACCGTTCCGGCCGCAGCGACATCCTCGCCTACGGCCTGGGCCGATGCCATCCCTGCCCCATCGGCCCAAGCTTCCTCGGCAAGCGCATCCGATACGGCCCCATGAGCAAGCGCCTGAGTGTCCGTAATCCCGGCATCCGTAACCCTGGCACCAGGAGCTTCCGCCCGGCGGCACCAGATGCTCACCGTAGCCCCTTCATTGCCTTTGCCCCACAGCGGCACGGTCTTGCCCCGCTGCAGAACCATCCCGTCGCCGAGAATAGGCGCTATGTTCAGCATGCTGATTTCCCCTTTAGTGGAGCGCCCGCTTCATCGACAGCGCGAGCAGCGTCCGGTAATTTCGCCAATCCTCGTGCAAATTCTCGCTGTTCGTGACTACTGCGCCCGTCAAGCCGTAGACGGGATCGATCCAGAGCATGCATCCGCTGTAGCCGGGATGACCGATCGTCTCCGGCGAATTCAAATCGCTGAAGCAGCCATGGGGGTTGTTCGCCGCCTTCATCATGCCGATCGCCGAGAAGGCGTGCCGGCCGCCCGTGCGCTCGCGGAACATCAGATCCACGGAAGCTTCGGTAAAGATTCGCCGTCCCTCCCATATCCCCCTGTTCAGCAGCAGCCGGCCGAAGCGGATAAGCTCCGCCGCGGTCGAATGCAGTCCGCTGTCGCCGGTCGTGGCCAAGCGGAACTCGCCGCTCTCATCGCCCGGCCGGTCCTTATGGCATGGCACCGTGAATTCGCCGTTCACGAGCGATGCGGTGTCGTAGGTCGTCCGGGTCATGCCGAGCGGATCGAACAGGCTTGCCCTGGCATAAGCTTCGATCGTTCCGCCCGTGATACGCTCGATAACGTCCATCAGAATGGAGTAACCGGCCGTATAATAAGCGAACTGCGTCTCCGGCAGCGCGTTCCACCCGGTCCGGCCGTAGAGCGCCTCGAAGTAAGCCTTGATGCCGCCGAGCCCCGGCCAGCCGAGCTTCACCTCGCGCAGTCCGGAGGTATGCGTCAGCAGATGGCCGATCGTAATCTGCGGCACCGGAAATTCCGGGATAAACCGCCGCACGAGATCGTTCAGCGTCACTTCCCCTTCTTCCACCAGCTTGACGATAAGCGCGGCCGTGAACATTTTGGTCGTCGAGCCGACGTTGAACAGGGTCTCCCGCTGCACGGGCGCCTCTTGAACGAAGGACATCGTCCCTTCCTGGAACGTAAAGAGCTCCTCGTCCTTGCTGCCGACGGCAATGGACAAGCTTGGTGTAATCCCGTTAACGATATACGACCTTAATCGATCATCCGGCAATTCGGAAATCATACGATTTCAACCTTGGATTTGCGGCTCGTGACGTCTTCTCTGGATTTGAATTCCGGAAGCAGCTCCGTGCCGAGGCCCGGTTTATCCCAAATCCACATGTGGCCGTCTTTAATCGGCAGATTATTGGTGACGACTTGCGTATAATAACCGCCGTCGTAGAAGGCGCGTTCGGTTTCGATGGTGAGGGCGTTGGTGACGCTGGCGCATAGATGCATGCTGGAAATGATGGTGACGGGGCCGGTGCCGTCGTGAGGGGCGACTGGGAGATGATAGGTGTCGGCGAGCGCGGCGATTTTCTTGCCTTCGGTAATGCCGCCCGTCCAGACGAGGTCGAGGATAACGATATGGGCAGCCTTCTTCTCGAGAATCTGGCGGAAGGCGTAGCGCGTGAAGAGCCGTTCGCTGACGCATTGCGGGAGCCGGACGCTGTCCGCCAGACGAGCCAGATCGTCGGGACTGTCGGGCTGCATGATGTCTTCCATCCAGAACGGCTGCAGCGGCTCGAGCGCCCGGCCGATCTTGATCGCGCAGTTGAGATCCCACCGGGAGTGGCCCTCGATCATGATTTCGATCTTGTCGCCGACCCGCTTGCGGATTTCTTCCACGCACCAAAGTCCTTTCTTCAAATCTTCCAGGCTGAGGTAGCTGCCTGCCGGACCGACCGCGGCCCAGCCCGCCGGCCCCGTGATCGCTTCGACCTTGAGCTGCGGCGCGAAACGGTCCCATGGCCAGAACTTCATCGCCTTGATGCCCTGCGACAGCAGATGCTCCGCTAGATCGCCGGGACGCTCCAGGGAATCATCCATATCGCGGTACTTGCCGAAATTGATGCAGGTATTGTAGATCGGAATGCTGTCCCGCGTCTTGCCGCCGAGCAGCGCGTAGATCGGAAGTCCGGTTGCCTGCCCCAAGATATCCCACAGCGCGATGTCGATCGCCGAGAATGCGCGCATCTCGGCGCCGGCATAGCCGTAGAAGTTCGCGCAGACGAACAGCGTATTCCAAATATCCTCGATATGAAACGGGTTCTTGCCGAGGATGAGCGGTGCCGCCATCTCGTGAATGACCGCCTCCACCGCGCCGGGCACGTAATACGTCTCGCCCAGCCCGACGAAACCGTTCTCCGTCGTGATTTCGACCCAAATGATGTTCGGCTGCTCTTTCCACCGGTACGTTTCGATGTGCACGATTTTGTCGTTGCCGGGCGATGCCGCCGGATTCTGCTTGATCATCTCTACACCTCTTCCGCGAATTGTATGGGTTGCGGATGGGTTTGCGCCCGTCCAAGAGCCGAGGCGCGCCATCCGATCGTTTAACGCTGGTTCGTCATTCAACGGCCCTGTGCACGGCCGTCCCCGCCCTGCTTCCAAGCCTCGCCCCAGCCCGAATCGCCGCTGCCGGCCTGGCTCCAGTTACCGGCGCCGCGCAGCTCGGTTCCATGTTCCAGCAGCTCCAGCGCCGCGCGCGCGATCTGGTCGGGATCGAGCTCGAAATGGCGGAAAATATACGCGTTCGACGCCGCCTTCCCGAATACGTCGCGCAAGCCCAGCCGCCGGAAAGAAACGGCGATCCGCCGCTCCGCGAGCACTTCGCTGACGGCGCTGCCGAGACCGCCGATAACGGAATGATTATCGAGCGTCAGCACGGCCCTGCACGAGGAAGCGACGGCCGCGATGCCTTCTTCGTCCAGCGGCTTGATGCTGGGCACGTGCAGCACGGTCGTGCCGATGCCGTTCTCTTCCAGCAGCGCTGCCGCCTGAAGGGCGCGCTCGGTCATCAGCCCCGAGGTGACGAGCGCGACATCGGCGCCGCGGCGAAGCAGATAGCTTTCTCCCCACTGCAGCCGGTATGCGCTTCCGTCGAACATCGCGGGGAGCAGCCCCCGGCGAAGGCGGAGATAGACCGGTCCGTCCGCGGCTGCCGCCAGTTCGGGCGCCTGCTCGGCTTCGGACGCCTCGCCGATGTCGAGGATGCGCATGTTCGGCGTCGCCCGCATCATGGCCAGATCGTCGATCGCCTGATGCGAGGCGCCGCCCGGGCTCGAGATGCCCGGCATCATGCCGACCAGCTTGACGTTCAGCCGCGGATAAGCGACCGACATCGCGATCTGGTCGAAGCAGCGCCGGGTAATGAAGCAGGCGAAGCTGTGCGCGAACGGAATCTCGCCCGCGCGGGCCAAGCCGGCCGCGACGCCGACCATGTTCTGCTCGGCCATGCCCATGCTGAAGAATCTGCCGGGATGTTCGCCGCGGAAGAGGTCCGCTTCCGTCTGCGACGTCAGGTCCGCGCTCAGGCAGAGCACGTCCGGACGCGCATGCCCGAGGGCCGCGAGCGCGTGGCCGTAAGCCTTGAGCCGCGTCTCCGGCAACCCTTTGCCCCCGTAAATAACCGATTGCGTGACGTCGATCATGGCGCCGTTCCTCCTCCCATGCCGAAATCCAGCTCCCGCAGGGCGGTTTCGGACTGTTCCTTGGTCCATCGCACGTAATGGACGTCATGCTTGCCGTGCAGCTCGGAGACGCCGTTGCCGGGAACCGTGTGCGCGACGATGATCATGGGTTTGTCTTCTTTTCGGAACGCCTCGCCAAGCGCCTGCTCCACCGCCGCCGGATCGTTCCCGTCGATCTCCGCGACATCCCAGCCGAACGCCCGCCATTTCTCGGCAATGGGCAGGATGCCCGTCACTTCCTGAATGCGGCCGTCCGCCTGCATGCCGTTGACGTCGACGATCGCCAGCAGATTATCCAGCCCGTGGTGCTTCGCTACCATCGCGGCTTCCCACGTCTGCCCTTCCTCCAGCTCGCCGTCGCTCATGTACACGACCGTGCGCCATGGATGCTGCCGAAGCTTCGCCGCGAGCGCGAGACCGACGCCCTGCGACAGGCCCTGCGCCAGCGAGCCGCCCGTAATCTCGAAGCCGGGGGTCGTCTCGCTGCCGATCATCTCGATAACGCTGCCGTCCGCGCTGTACGTGTTCAGAAGTTCGTCCGGAAAGTATCCCAGCCGCGCCATCGCGGCATACACGCCGATCGCATAATGCCCGACGGATAACAGGAACCGGTCGCGCAGCGCCCATTCCGGCTCCGCGGGATCAAGCCGCAGCACGCGGTAGAACAGATGCGCGATCATTTCCGCCGATCCAAGCCCCTGCGCGATGTACCCGCCGCCGGCCGCTTCCGTCATGCGGACGACCGTTTTCTTCAGATCCTTTACGAGTCCGTCCAGCGGCTGCTCCGCGGCGCATCCGCCCGGCGCGATGTCGATATAGGCATTCATCGCCAGCCCTCCCCGTTAGATCAGGCTGCCGCCGTTGATGCGCAGCACCTCGCCCGTTATATAGCCCGCTTTGCCGGGATCGCTCAAATATAGAATCGCCGAGGCCATGTCATGCGCCGTTCCCAAGCGGCCGACGAGCGGACGCTTCGCGATCTCCTTCTTCTCCTCTTCCGTGTTGGCCAGCATGGGCGTATCCGTCGGTCCGGGGGAAATGACGTTGACGCGGATCGACGGCGCTCCTTCCCGGGCCAGCGACTTGCTCATCGCGATGATGCCGCCCTTGGATGCGGCGTAGTGGGCCGCGGGACGTATGCTGCCGTATTCTCCCGCCGTCGACGCGATGTTGACCACCGATCCGCCCCCGGCCTCCTTCATCTGCTTCATCGCTTCCTGGCACAAGAAGAAGTTGCCCTTCAAATTCACGTCCACGACGAAATTCCAATTGTCTTCCGTCACCTCGTCGAACGCCGCTTCATGCCAGACGCCCGCGCAGTTGGCGAGCACGCTTGCGGGACCGAGCTCTTCCCTGATCCGGCCCATGAAGAGACGGATCGCGGAGACGTCCCGAATATCGACCGTTTCATGAGGCACATTTCCGTTTTGCAGTTTTGAAACCGTTTCCATTAATCCTGTAGACGAAGCATCCATGAGTGCCAACTTAGCGCCTTCCCGTTCGAAAGCGAGCGCGACGGTTCTGCCCATTCCGCCTCCCGCGCCCGTAACGACGACGACTGCATCCTTGAAAATCACTGCATTTCCTCCTTCTTGAGTTCAGGAATCGTTGCGTAATATGGTTAACTGTCATTTGGTTAACCGTATACCATTTACTATTTACTATTCTAGGAGGAGGGCTTATAATTGTCAATAAGAGTAAATACTCACATTTTATATGTACCATGATAAGGAGAATCTTCGATGATCAAAGTGAATCGCAAACACGATCGATTTTCCCGCAGCGTCTTTGCCAAAGATATTTTGCATCATTTGCGCCTGCAAATTCTGTCCGGCGAGCTGCCTGCCAAATTCCGCCTCGTCGAAGGCCAGCTGGCCGAGGAATACGGCGTCAGCCGCGGCCCCGTGCGCAGCGCCATTCACGCGCTGGAACAACAGGGTCTCGTGCAAACGCTTCCGAACGGCGGATCCGAGGTCGTCGGGTTTACGGAGAAGCATGCCAATGATTTGTTCGACATGCGCGAGAATCTGGAGCGGATGGCCGCCAGCGAGATCATGCGGAACGAATCGATCGATACCCAGCCGCTGCAGGGCATCATCGCGAATATGCTTAGGAACGGGATTTCGCTGCAAGAGCTCGAGCAGCTCGACATCGAGTTTCACTACGAATTCATGAAGCTGGCCGACAACTGGGCGCTTCTGCAGCTGTGGGGAACGCTTCGTCCCATCATCACCGACATGCTCACGCTGTCGAACCGGCTGAATACGGCGAACGAGCTGATTCCGGACAATCACGCGCTGATTCTGAAGGCCATCGAGGATCGGAAGCTGAATGTTCTGCTGCAGCTGGTGGAGGAGCAAATCAAGCTTCCCCGCCAGCTCATCGCAGACTGGTACCGGCAGCGTGCAGCCGAAGAAACGACGGCGAAGTCATCGGCGCAATAAGAGTCAGTTTTTCAATTTAGCCTCCGGCGGAACTTTCCGCCGGAGGCTTCTTCATGTCAGGCGCGATCCGTCCCTGCCGTCTCATGCGCGTGACCAGCAGCAGGGAAGGCATGAACGCGCACCAGCCGGCGAGTACAGCCCCGCCTGCGCCCAGCGATGGAAATACCAGCCGCATGACCGCCAGCATCGGGAGCACGGTCACCATGACGACGGCATTCTGACGCCCCATCGTCCAGAGGCTCCGCCGCGCCTCGTAAGCCACGAATACCCCGACGAACGGAAAAAAAGTGATAAAGCCTTGCAGTTCCTGCTTCCCCAGCACGAGCAGCGTGACCAGACAGACGGTGAGCGGCACCTTCACCCACGGCGGCAGCGCCGTTCGCTCGCCCGGCTCCTCCCGAGGGGGCATCCAGCGCAGCAGCGCCAGCGCCAGCAGGAACGCTGCCGCCGCCCCGATCCAGAAGAGCTCGCCTCGGATCGGAACGGCCTGAGCCATGAGATAACCGCAGAGGCAATACCCGGCTGCGGATGCCGCGACGGCGGCGATGATCGGCACCCGCCAGCCGACATGCAGCCCACGCACCGCCTGCATGAACAGAAACATGAGGGCAAGCGACAGGATATTCAAAATATTCACCTGCTGGCCCACGGCCAAGTAAGCGAACGTGAACGGGAAAGGCAGCCCGAAGACGAGCGCCTTCCACTTCGGATGAAACAAATACGAGGCGGCCAGCGCCTGCGCCGACACGACGGCAATCAACAGGACGTCCCACGGATTCATCGGCTTCGTCCGGGCCTAGATGCGGCTCAGGTCGATTTTCGTACCTGTTCGCGCGCTCTCCAGGGCGCCCAGCACCATCGCGATGCTCTTGATATTATCGTGGCAGTCGGTTTCCGCCCGGCGTCCTTCTTGGAGCGCCGCGAACATCTCGTCAAAGCAGCCATAATGGCCCGTTTTCCCGGCATAGGTTAGCCCGGGCGTCTCGCGCTCCGTTCGGAGCGTGAAGTTCGGTTCCTGCCCCGCGGCGACGATATCCGCCGCAGGCGGTCCATCCGAGCCGTCCCACAGCGCCGTTCCCTGCGATCCCACTGCGCGCCAGTTGGCCTCCCACGACGTATTCGCGCCTTCCGCGCACCAAGAGCCTTGGTAACAGAACACGGAGCCGTCCGACATTTCGTAGATGCAGATCGCCGAAGCATTGCCCGCGTACCAGGATCCCGGCGGATTGAACTCGTGGCAGTAGACCGACACCGGATCCGCGCCAAGGATAAATCTCGCCTGATCGAAGGTGTGAATGGCCATGTCCAGCAGAAGCGGGCTGTCCATCGTATCCCGGAAGCCGCCGAAATGGGCGCCGATATAAAAATCCGCCTGCAAATGGCCGACCTTTCCGATCTTGCCCTCCGCGATCAAATCCCGATAAGCGCGAATGCTCGGATGGAAGCGCCGATTCTGCATCACCGCGTAGGCACGGGCATTCGCATCCGCGGCGCGGATCATATCCTGCGCTTCCGTCAGGCTGACGGCCATCGGTTTCTCCGACAGCACGTCGCAGCCGTTCGCGAGCGCCGTCATGCAGACGTCGTAACGGGCCGCGGGGATGGTTACGTCGAAAACGAGGTTCGCCTTCGATTCGCGGATTGCCTCCGCGAGGTCCGTGTAGGTACCGCAGGTCAGTCCGTGGCGTTCCGCCATTCGGGTTGCCTGCTCGGGGAAAATATCCATCAGCGCTACGATCTCCGTATCCGGTCGCTGCAGCGCGTACTCCACCCAGTGATTGGCCATGCCGCCGCAGCCGGCCAGCGCGATCTTGAACGTTGTCATTGTCCATAGTCTCCTTTACTGCGCCAGCTCGCCGAGGCGGGCGAAGATGGCGAGCGCCGGGTCGATCGGCACGTCGGCGCGCTTGACGTCCTGCGGGATCTGGATCGTCGGCGTCGGGCGCGGACGGCGGTTGCCGAACTGCGGCAGCCATTCGCTCTCGGCGTCCAGCATCTCCGTCACCATATCGCGGATTTCCTTCAGCGTCAGCACGGAGGAGGTCAGCGGGTCGAGCGCGATCGCCTGCACGACCGTCTCCGGATTGCCGGACTTCGCCGCCATGACGGCCAGCCGCTGAACGTTGATGTTCGTCATGTTCAAGGCCGCGCACTGCGCCGGCAGCTCGCCGACGATCGTCCGGTGGATGCCGGTGCGGTCCGCGTAGACGAGGCCTTCCGCGCAGCAGTCGTCCGGCAGGTTCTTGATCATGCCGTTATTGCGCAGGT
>NZ_JAAAMU010000015.1 GCF_009909195.1 Paenibacillus sacheonensis | reverse complement strand
CGCCTAAGGACTTCGCAATGCTCTTAGCCCCAGCAGTTCCCGACAGATATCGATTAATGGCTTCTAATTTTAACTCTAAATTGAATTTGGACAAAAAAACTGCACCTCCAATCGTTAGATGGTGTCTAACAATTGGGGTGCAGTTCAAGGTCGGCTGCTTTCCTACGCGATGCCGAACGAATTCGACGCTTCGAATTCACTCAGCTCTTGGGGCCTTGGCCGGCAGCTTGCAGACGGCGCTTCGCCTCCTCGTAGATCTCGGCCGGAAGCGCGCCCTTCTCGGCAATTCGGATATTCTCGGCCAGATGCTCCGGGTTCTTCGTGCCCACGATGGTCGTGGACAGACTCGGATGGGCGAGCGTGTACCGGAGTATGAATCCGGTCCGGCTTTCGCCTTCCTCCAACAGTTCATCGAGCTTCGCATTCTCCCACGCGGCCCAGCGATCCTCGCTGCCGAGTCCCGCGCCGGGCTCCCCGCGGCCTACGCCGCCGCGAATGATCGTGCCTGCACCGGCGTTCGCCGCATCGGAGATGATGTTCTCGTGATCTCGTTCCAGCGCGGAATACGGGATCTGGAAGCTGTCGAATACGCCGGACTGAATGTAGGCTGCAATATGCGGCAGCGTCGAGGAAATGCCGATCCAGCGCACTTTGCCCGAAGCCTGGATTTCCCGAAGCACGTCCACCAAATTGCCTTCTTCGGTCTGCTCGACGGTCGGATTGTGGAGCTGCAGCAGGTCGATATAGTCGGTATTCATTCGCCGCAGGCTTGTTTCGATGTTGTGCAGCAAATTATCCCTCGTCCACACATGCGGCGTTTCATCGTGATCGCCGCTGTCGACGACCGTGCATCCGCATTTCGTCGCCAGAATATATTCGCTGCGGCGATGGCTGATGTATCGGCCGATGTACTCCTCGCTCAAGCCGTAATCATACGCCGTATCGATGAAGTTAATCCCTGCATCCAGCACGGCGTTCAAGATGCGTTCCGCTTCTCCGTCCGCAACCGGCCGGCCGCCCCAAATCCGTGGACCGCGAATTTCCATGGCGCCGAACCCCAGCTTCGTTACCTCGAGTCCCGTTCTGCCCAGCACTGCCTTTTGCATGATAATTCCTCCTCGATAGGTTGTTTATTCCATGATCCGTCCCTGCTTCGTGAACGCTTGCAGGAAGGTTCCGAAATTGTAGATCGGCTCGTAACCGAGCTCTTGGCGTTCCTTGGTCAGATCCCTCAGATGCAGCTGATCCGGTACTTGGAAATCATAGTTTTCGATGACTTCCTTCGCGCCGGGATACAAATTCTCCCAAGCCTCAACAGCTGATTCGCCATAGGCCTCCAGCTGCTTGTCCGTAAACGGATCGTAACGCTCGATATGGTAGGCTCCGAAAACGGATTGACATGTCACTGCCTTCACGACGGCTTGAATGACGTCGCGGCGGTCCACGCCGCCATGCAGCAGCCGTTCTCCGTAATGGCTGATTGTCCGGTACGGCGTGAAATCGGCCGGTCGCAGCATGATGACTTCGATTCCGTGATGGTCATGATAGTACTGGCATAATTGCTCGCCCAGCTTCTTCGTATAGGCATAGAAATCATCGCCGTACACGGACATGCTGGACAACCAGACGACGCGGCGAACGCGATTCTTGACCGCGGATTGAAACATATGAAACGTTCCCGTCACGTTCAGTTCATAGAATTGCTGCTCCGTAACCGTCCCCAAATGAATGCCATGCCAGGCCGGCGTATGGATGACGACATCGGCGCCTTCGCATGCCCGGTCGAGTGCCCCCGCTTCGCGGACGTCTGCTTCGTAGAAAGGCAGATCGGCGTTCATAGGCGCAAGATCCGTCAGGCGAACGTCGTGATGCGGCTTCAATTGTTCCGCAAGACCGGATCCCAGGTTTCCCGAGGCGCCGGTAATCAGAATGTTCACGGCTCTCCACTCACTCCTCTCGTAGGTACTTCAGACAGGTTCTATTATAGCAGAAGCTGCGTCCGCGGAAGCTCGGAAGGCACGATAAGCGCATGGATGTCCAGCCCTTCCTCGTCACGCCGCTTCAAATCCCGCAGAAAATCGACGAACCCGGTCCGAGGCTCCCAGCCCAATACGCGCTTCGCTTCGGACAAATCATGCTGCTCGACTTCCTTCGGCAGCTCGATTCCGTATTTCGCCAGCAGCGCGGCGCTTCCCGGTACCTGCTCTTCGCACCATCCAAGCCCTAGGCCGGCGAAATCCGCGCGAACATGCTCCGGCATGCCATGATCGGTATGAACGATCGTTCGAAACAAGCCGAAGGATTGTTTTCCGGCGGCTTCCAGCGCCTGAACGGTAGCCGTGGCGACGTCTCTGCGGTCCACTCCGTTGCGCAGCAGCCGTTCGCCGAATTCCAGGTACGGTCTCGGGATAAACTCGTGATAACGCAGCATCGCGATCGAAGCCCCCGTCATCTCATGGTACGTCCGGCAAAGATCTTCGCCGATTACTTTGCTGACGCCATAGACAGACCACCAGCCGTAGGCCATCGACGAAGCGTACACGATCGAACGGATGCCTTCCTGTCTGCATGCCTCCAGCACGTTATAAGTGCCGTCCACGTTGACGGCGAAGATGGTATCGTCGCTGACCGGCGGTTGATGGGCGCAATGCCAGGCCGCCAAATGAATGACGCCGTCCATGCCTTGGACGGCCTGCCGGACGTCCGTGACGGTCCGCGTATCGCACCGGACAAACTCGGCTTCGGCCAGATCCGCCGCATGCGAAGGCATGACGTCCGCCATTCTCACCTGATGGCCCGCTCGCAGCAATTCCCGGCATACGGCCTGTCCGCCGTTGCCCGAAGCCCCGGTTACAAGTACTTTCATGGTTTACCGCTCCTTAACTAGAACCCGATTTATTTTACGCGGGCAATGATGCTCAAATCTTCGTCCGAAAGCAGCGGCCTCGCTGATGCGCTTACATTTTGAGCCGCCTGCTCGGCTGTCTTCGCTCCGGGGATCGCGACCGAAATCGCCGGATGGTTAAGCACGAAGCGAAGCGCGGCCTGCGACAGCGTACGCTCCTCGTTGACAAGCCCCTTCAATGTTTCTACCTTGGCAAGGCTATCGGCGAACCAGGTTTCCTTGGGCCAGTTCCTCCGGATGTCGCCTTCCCCGAAGGTCGTTCCCTCATGGAATTTCCCTGTCAGAATCCCCATCCGCAGCGGTCCGCGGACAACGGCGCCGATGCCGTGCTGCTCCAGATAAGGCAGCACTTCGCTCTCCACGGAACGGTTCAGGACGCTGTAGTCGAGCTGAACGGCGTCCAATCCGCCCTCGCGGTTGAAATGTTTGATATAGTCGAAGTTTTCGGTAGAGACGCCGACCGCTCTCACTTTGCCATCCCGCTTCAACTGCTTGAACGCTTCTATGAACGCTTCCGTCTCCTCCTGCTTGTCCCACCATAGGTGGCAGAAATAAACGTCGATATAATCGGTACCCAGCCGCTTCAGGCTGTTCTCGAACGCCTCGATCACTTTGGCAGGCCGACCGTAGACCGGCTCCCCGTTCGGGTCGCGGTGATGGCCCATCAGCCCTCCCTTGGTCGAGACGACCAGCTCGTTCCTCCGGCCTTCGATCAGCTTCGCCACCAGCTGTTCGCTCCGGCCGTCTCCGTATACGTCCGCCGTATCGATAAAGTTAACGCCGAGTTCGACCGCGGCTTCCATCGCCCGCAAGGACTGCCCGTCATCGACCGGCCCCCAGGCATCGCCTCCGATTGCCCAAGCGCCGAATCCGATCTCGGACACTTCGATTTTCGTCTTCCCCAGTTTCCTAGTAAACATAGCGAACCTCCTCGTCGTATCGGTCAGCTCTATCTTAATCGATCTTGCCCGATGCCGAAAGTACGCACTTTTACCATACTTTGTTACCTTGCGGTGACTAATGGCAGGAGAACGGGCAGCGCCCATTGAAATCTAGTAGGGGAAAACAACAACGCAGAGGAGGCATACAGTGGTGGGAAATCCTGAATCATATGCATGCGAAATCGAGAAATCATTACGAATCATCGGCGGAAAATGGTCGTTCCTCGTCATTCGCGAGCTGTTTTTTCACGAGGTGAAGAGGTTCGGCGAGCTTAAGAGCGCCATTGCCGGCATCAGCTCCAAATCGTTGACCGAAACGCTCCGTCATCTGGAAGAGAATCAAGTCGTCACCCGAGAAAGCCATGCCACCATTCCTCCGACCGTCGAGTATCAGCTCACGGACAAGGGGAAGGCGTTCAGCGGCATCTTGCTGGAAATGAAAAAATGGGCCCGCGATTGGGCTTAAACTTAGATTCAGGCATAGATCCAGGCGCAAGCTTAGGCTTAGGAAACACCCTCTTCGCCGGCGTTCTCCGGACGTGCCGCCCATTCGCGCGACAGCAGGCCCATCGCGATCAGGTCGTAGCGTTTCCTCCCGCGCAGAACCGCTTCGCGAAGCCTGCCTTCTTCGACGAATCCGGCTCCGAGATACGTCCGGATCGCGGCTTCATTGTAAGCGATCACTTCCAGGCTGATCCGTTCCAGGTTCAGCTCGAGGAACGCGTAGCGCAGCAGCATGGCGACGGCATCCCGGCCGTAGCCTTGGCCACGGTCGCTTGGATGTCCGATGCCGACCGCCATCCGCGAAGAGCGATTGTTCCACTCGATGCCGTGGAGCGCGGCGAAGCCGACCAACCGGTCGTCCTCGATCGTCCGGAGCATGAACTCGATCGTGTTTTTGCCGTTCTCGGCCTGCTCGAAAAACTCCGCCGTTTGCGGCACCGCGTATTCGGTATCCACATTGCGCATGTAGTCGTAGCTCTCGGTAAAAACCGACAGCTGCGCGGCATCGTCCGGCCGCACGGCCGCGAACCGCAGCCATTCGCCGCTGAATAGATCCATATCCCGCATGTTCATAGCAGATCGTCTCCTTCTTTTAGCCAATCGGCAGCACCCGTTCTCTCCGAATCGGGAAGAACGGCCGCCGCCTCATTATGGCATATCGCGCCAAGAATACAAATACGCCGGCTCTCCCGCTGACAGCGAACGGGAGGGCCGGCTTTTGTTTTAACCGTGAGCTTGAACGATTGTCCATTATAAAATCAGCGAACCGCACCTCCGGCAAGGTGATTATAGTAGTAAAGATAAAATATCAACAACCGACTGTCGCCTGCTATTTTATGCGGCAATGGCCGCCAGAGCCGTGCCCCCCGGGGAAGTCCGCTCATATCCTACAATGAAATGCCTATGACAGACATTGACTCAGGAGCTGAGGGACACTTGAGAATAGCGCAAATCTCGACGAATACGATTCCCGTCCCGCCGAAGAGATACGGGGGTACGCAGCGCGAGGTGCACTACTTGACGGAAGAGCTGGTCAAACGCGGGCATGAGGTGTTTCTGTTCGCCAAGAAGGGCTCGAAGTCGAACGCGACCCGAACGTTCGAATACGATTCGGACGACCGAACCGAGCAGTTGGATTTCATCATCAAGAACATGCCGCCGGACATCGACATCATCCATGACCACTACGGCATCGTCGCGAGAGCCAACCCTCCGATTCCGACCATCGGACAGTCCCATTCGAACACGTTCCGATCGAACGTGCAGATACGGGTCTACGTCAGCAAATTCATTTTGCGGAAGTACGGCAAAGGGAAAGGCTACGCGGTTCACAACGGCCTGCGCATGGACGACTACGACTTCCGGAAAAAGAAACAAAACTATCTGCTTTTCATCGGCAGGCTCATCAAAGAAAAAGGCGTTCATCTGGCCATCAAGGTGGCCAAGAAAACGGGCCGCAAGCTGATCATCGCCGGCACGCTGAACGATAAGAACTATTTCAAAGCTAAAATCAAGCCGCATCTGGGCAACAAGATCCGTTACATCGGGCCCGTCGGCGGCGGACGAAAGCGCAGGCTGCTGGCCGACGCGCACTGCGTCCTCTTTACGTCGACCTGGGATGAACCGTTCGGGCTTGTCCTCGTCGAAGCGATGGCGAGCGGCACGCCGGTACTGGGCTTCCGCCGCGGCGGCGCCGTTCCCGAAGTGCTTGGCGGCATGCCTAAGCTCCTGTGCGACACCACGACCTGCATGGCGGCGAAGGTGAACAACCGCGAGGGGCTGCCGAACGCCCGCGTCTTAAGGCGGTACGCCCGGACTCGCTACTCCGAGCGGACCCTGGCGGATGCGTTCCTGCGGCTGTATCGGAGAGTCATCAAGAAGAAGCTGTATAAAATCAAGGCAGACACGTTATGGAATCAGCGCTTAGCCGTACTTCAACCGACGTCGAACGGGGATGAGGAATAAATGATTACCGTGATCGCATGCACGATGAGACCCGCCTTCATCGACAACGTGTTCGAGAATTACGACCGCCAGCTCTGGAAGAACAAGAAAATGATCATTATCCTGAACAATGACGGCATGGACATCGAGGTTTACAAAGAGCGGGCCGGCCAGTACCCTGAAGGCGAAGTGACCGTCTACCAGCTGCCCCAGAAATACCGGCTCGGCAAATGCCTGAATTACGCCATCAAATACGCGGACAACGGACTCATCGCCAAGTTCGACGACGACGATTACTACGGGCCTAAGTTTCTTCGGGAGGCCGCCCGCGCGATCAAGCACGGCAAAGCGTCTATCGTCGGCAAGCATACCGCCTACCTCTATTTCAAAGGAAAGCGGGCCTTGATGGTGTTCCGGCGAGGCGGCGAGAAAACATACAAGCGCAACGTCAAAGGCGGCACGCTCGTATTTCGCAAATCGGTATGGCGCCGCGTCAAATTCCCTTCGAACCGGAAAGCCGGCACCGATGCCAGATGGCTCTCCCGCTGCATTCGGCGAGGCTTCCGCGTCTATTCCGTTTCCAAACGGCACTACGTCTGCATCCGCCGCCAAAACTGGAACAGCCATACGCAGAAAAAAAGCACGCGCCGGTATATGCGGCACTGCAGGCTCGTACGCCGCACGAACAATTTCAGCCGTTACGTCAATTGATGCCCGGCAATCGGATAACGAACGCAAGGTCAACCGGCCGGCCGGTTGACCTTTACGCGCGTGCGTCTCCGTCCCTATGCCGCGGGCGTGCGCATGGGCATCAACGTTTAAGCAGGTTGATATGATCGAGATCGGTGCTGGAGTCGAATATAAAAGCGAGATTGTATTTGCCGCGTTTATAGACGACCTTCTGCTGCACCAAGGATCCGTTCCGGATCGTGACCGAGTACGCAGGCTTTCCCCAGCGTCCGAAGAGCATCCGCTTGGTGATGCCGCCGATATTCGTCTGGCGTTCAACGTTGGTCCCGAAGTAGCGCATCTCCCGAACCTTGTTGAGCCTATAGGCGATGGCATAACCAGGGCGGCCCATCTCCGCATGATACCTATCATAGCCATTCGCGCTCGATCTCGGCTTGTCCGGCTGACCGATTTTGCCAATGACCTGCTTGCGGGTGCTGGTCCCGACCTTCAGTCCTTTCACCGAGCCGGGGAATTGCCCGACCAAGGCAGGCTTATAAAAGCTGTTTAACGTCTTCAGCGCCATTGCGGCGTCCTCGCTGCCTGCTGTCCGCATCTGTTTCGCCGCTTGCCCGGCATCGGCAAGGGCGGGCATTCCGGATACTAGGAATAGACCGGACAGAGACACGGCTAATACGATCTTGGAAGCATGTTTCTTCATGAGATTCCTCCTGCGTTCGAGATGGTGGGTTTGGATGATCTTAGCTAACTTTCCCTTGTGCCCGGCGGTTTACTCGCATCCCAACGCTACAGGGGCAGGCAAACGCGAAGCGATCTTCGGAATAAAGCAAAAAAGCCGCGATTTCCGCGGCCTTTCACGTTTTCGGTTATTCCGTTATCTTGAGATACGGGCGACAAAATCATTCACTGCTTCCGCAAACGCTTGGGGCGTCTCTACGTGATTCATATGTCCGCCTTGTTCGAAGATCACGAGCTGCGAGCCTGGGATTTTCTCATCCATCTCCTTGGCCCAGCGCGGTCCGCAGTTAAAATCGTACTCGCCTGCGAGGATGAGGGTGGGGAGTTCAATCGTTTCAAGATCATCGCGAACGTCCCACGTATGCGGCTTGCGATTCGGATCCACGGAGAAATCCAATCCGGCCCGCCACTCGCCGAATGCGTCTGGCAGCCTCCAAAAATGTCCGAAAAACGCAGGCATCAAGCGGCCCAGCACGTTCAGGATGGCTTCTCTGTCCCGCGCTTTTCCCGTAATCATGTCCATCCATGCCTGCTTCGCATCCTGCGCTTCCGGACGGTCCGCCCAACGCTGGGCGAAAATCTCGAGTTGCTGAACCTGCTCCATGCCTAGCTCTTGATTCATGCACGGAGCCGAGCTGTAGAGGATAAGTCCGCCGAGCTCGTTCGGATAATCAAGCGCATATTGCAAGCCAACGAACCCGCCGTGCGAGTGACCTAGGAACAATGGCCGATGCGCTCCGATATGAGCTGCTACTTGATGGGCGAAGTAGGCGTATTTGGGCATCGTGTACTCTCCGCCTGGAAGGTTGTCGGAATTTCCAGTACCTACTGCCTCCAAATAGACGACGGTCATGGATTTTTCCAGCAGCGGCATGCGCATATAGCTCCACTGAAAACCTGGGCCTCCCGCATGGACCAGACAGACCGGGCCTTCTCCCGCAATATGATAAACTTGGCGGACACCGTCAATGACAATCTCGTGCATTGCCGGCACGCCAATCGAAGCTTTATCGTTTGATGCAGTCATGTATCTTCCTTCTTTCGGTTCATCTTTGACTACCTGAATCCAGCAACCGCCCAGCAACTGCTTGACTCTGCATTACCGATGCGCAATAATTGCTACATGGAAAATCGAAAAACGCAAATCATAACTATGGCATCATCGCTTATTCGAAAAAAAAGCTATTCGAACTTCACGTTTGACGAGATTTCAAAACATTTTGGCGTTACGAAAGCGAGTATACATTATCATTTCGAGAAAAAGGAAGATCTGGGCCTTGCCGTATTGGATCAACTTTATCGAAGGCTGGTCGACTTTAAGTCCGTCATTCAACTTTCATCGCAATCGATGGAAGAGAAGCTCGTGCAATATTGCATTAACCAATCCATACAGTTCGCGGAGTATGACATATGTCCGACCTCTTCCTTGCAGACGGATTATGAACTGCTGCCGGAATCGATGAAACGAAAGCTGCAAGAGATAGGCGAGTTTGAAATTACGATCATCGATGAGATCGTTGCTGAAGGCATCGTAGACCCGGCGATGAATACGCGCGCCATGGCGATCACGATCTTGTCCGCAATCAAGGGAGCCCTGCAATACAATCGCGCCATGCAGCACAATTTCATTCCGGATATCATGTATGGAATTAATCGGCTATTGAAAAGCTAGCCGGCAAACGCAATGATACGAGTTAATATTTACGGGCTGCCTGATGCAGTCTTTTTTTGTTTTAACCCTTTATTTGGGACAAATCTCTATTATTCAAGACCTGGATAAGTGATATGGTATTTTCCCGAAACGGATAGTAGATGCTGCATGGCCTCGGGAGTGGGCGGCTCTACATGATTCTCCATTCCTTCGACATAAGGAACGCCAAGTTCCTTCACGAAAGAATCAAATCCCGCAGGGTATGCGGTAACCAGAAACTTAGCCGTATTCGATTTCACTTTGAACGTATGCGGAATGCCGCGAGGCGCGAACACGTATTCGCCGGCTTTCACCGAAATCGTCTCCTTGCCGAGCGTCATCTCGATTTCTCCATCCAGAACGTAAAAAGATTCATCTTCTTTCTCATGCAAATGCAATGGAGGTCCATCATCTTTCTTGACGGAACAATGCACGACGCAAAACTCTCCGTTCGTATCTTCGCCGCTTACCAATATGGAATTGACGTCGCTAAGAAACAGGAACGTATTTTCTTTATTGATATTCCGGTACATCACATCTGCAATCCTTGGATTACTCATCTTATCGGCTCCTTCTGGGTGTGAAATCATGTTGTATAAATCTTACTAACCGGCCGGTAAGTGTAGTTGAATTATAGCTACACTCTTAACCGTGAGTCAATATTTCTAACATTAAGATATTGTGAACTAGCATTGCCTCCTCCGCGCCGATCCGGACGGCAAGCTCCGAGGCGGAGCAGCGTTGCCCGCTTGTCCATTTTTAAAGGGACCAACCACATTAAAAAGCCCGCCTTTGCAAACCAGCAAAGGCGGGCACTTTCGTTTATGAAAGATAAACTTATTCCACGGCCGGCTTCGGCATGAGCCACGCATGATCCGGATCGTTGCAGAACTTCCATATCCGCACCGGGCCTGCCATGACGTTCAAGTAGTAGGCATCGTACCCCGGAGGAGCCGATACGGGATGGTAGCCCCGAGGCACGAGCACCGCTTCGCCGCTTGCTACCGCCAGCGTCTCGTCCAGCGAGCGATCGTCCGTGTAGACCCGCTGTACCGCGAAGCCCTGCTCCGGCTTGACTTGATAGTAATACGTCTCCTCGAGCAGCGATTCCTCGGGCAGATGATCCCGGTCGTGCTTATGCGGCGGATAGCTGGACCAATGGCCGCCAGGCGTGAACACTTCCACGACGAGCAGGCTGTCCGCCGCCTCGGATTCCGGCAAAATGTTGTGGATGAGCCGCTCCGTGCTGCCTTGGCCGCGGACTTCGACGCCTACGTCCCCGGGAGCGATCAGACGGGCCGCTTGCGTTGCCTTCCCCGGCGCCCAGCAAAGCGCGAGATGAAGCTCTGTCGCGGCCGTGATTTCGAACCGGTCGCCGGAAGGCACGTAGACCGAGTACGGCGGAATTTTCTCGAACACGCTCATGCGCGCGCCGATCCCGTTCCATGCCTGCTCCGAGGTTGCGACATCCGCCTTGCCGGCAAGCAGCACGAGGCACGCCTCCAATTCCCCGGTCGAACGAACGAGCCGCTCCCCGGGATTCATCCGATATACTTCAAAGCCGACGTACGTCCAGCCTGCCGATGCCGGCGTGATGCGCAGGACATTGCCCTCCGCGTCCGGCGTCAGGCTTGGTTTTACGATGAGCTCGCTCATGGATGTGAATGCTCCCTCCCGGCGCTTACCAGCGCGCCGTCACCATTTTCTTGCGCGTATAAAACTCCACGCCGTCCTGTCCGTTCGCGTGCAGATCGCCGTAGAACGATTTTTTCCAGCCCGAGAACGGGAAGAACGCCATCGGCGCGGGCACGCCCAGGTTGATGCCGAGCATGCCTGCGTCGATGTTCTCGCGGAAGTGGCGGACGCTGCTGCCGTTCTGCGTGAAGAGGCAGGCGCCGTTCGCGAAGTCCGATTCGTTGGACAACGCGATCGCTTCGTCCAAGCTGTTCACCCGCACGACCGACAGTACCGGCGCGAAAATCTCGTCCTGCCAGATCTTCATCTCGCTCGTCACGTGATCGAAGATGGTCGGGCCGACGAAGTAACCGTCGCCCGCTGCCGCGGCATCGGTACGTCCGTCGCGGCGCAGCACCGCGCCGTCTTGCTCGCCGGACGCGATATAGCCGAGCGTGCGTTCCTTGTGCGGACCGCGGATGACCGGGCCGAGGAAGACGCCTTCGTCCATGCCGTTGCCGATCGTGATCCGGTCCGCCGCGGCGACCAGCTTCTCGATCAGCGGCTCGGCCGCCTCGCCGACGGCGACGACGACGGAACAGGCCATGCAGCGCTCGCCCGCGGAGCCGAAAGCTGCGCCGACGATCTGCGTGACCGCGGCATCGAGATCCGCGTCCGGCATGACGATGGAGTGGTTCTTCGCGCCGGCGAGCGCCTGGACCCGCTTGCCATGGGCGGATGCGGTCTTGTAGACGTACTCGGCCACCGGCTGGGAGCCGACGAACGAGATCGCCCGGACGTCCGGATGCGCGAGCAGGCCGTTCACGACGTCATGCGCGCCGTGGACGACGTTCAGCACGCCGTCCGGCAAACCCGCTTCCCGGAAAAGCTCCGCCAGCCGGTTTGCGAGCAGCGGCGTCCGCTCGGACGGCTTCAGCACGAACGTGTTGCCGCAGGCGATCGCGAGCGGGAACATCCAGCACGGGACCATCATCGGGAAGTTGAACGGCGTGATGCCGCCGACGACGCCGACCGGGTAGCGGTACATGCCGGATTCCAGGTTCGTCGCGATATCCGGCAGCTGCCGGCCCATCATGAGCGAAGGCGCGCCAGCGGCGAATTCGACGCATTCGATGCCGCGCAGCACTTCGCCGTGCGCTTCGGCATAGCTCTTGCCGTTCTCCAGCGTGACGATGCGGGCCAGCTCGTCCCAGTGATCGACGAGCAGCTGCTGGTACTTGAACAGGATGCGCGCGCGGCGGGGAACCGGCGTCTTGCTCCATGCCTCGAAAGCGGCTTTGGCGACGCGGACGGCGCCGTCCAGTTCGTCCTTGGACGAGAGCGGCACCTGGTGGATGATCTCGCCGGTTGCCGGGTTATAGACCGGCTCGGAGCTGCCGGAGACGGATGCGACCCATTCGCCGCCGATGTAGTTGGGAAGCAGAGCCGGTGCGTTCGTGTGGGACATTCGGAAAATCTCCTTTCGGAATCGGAATTAGGCTTGCTGGGAAGCTGCTATATAATCTTCGATCTGCCGAACCGTCGGCATCGCGTCGGAGCAGCTGTGGCTGGAGATGACGATGGACGCGGACGCGCTGCCGAATGCCATGCTGCGGCCGACGGTCCACCCCTGCATCAGGCCGTAGAGGAAGCCCGCCGCGTAGGAGTCGCCCGCGCCGAACGTCTTGATGACCTTCGCGGGGAATATCGCGCCCCGGTGAGAGCTTCCGTCTTTGCCGTAGGCGATGGAGCCGTCCTTGCCGTGCTTGATGACGACGAGCTCGGCGCGGCAGCCGAACCATTGAGCCGCCGTCGCCTCGTCGCTGCGCGCGGCGCTGCCGTCGAAGCGCTCGAGCATGTCGAATTCCTCGCGGGTGCCGATGATGATGTCGCTCTTCTCCGCCGCGAGCTGATAGCAGATCGCCGTTTCCTCGGGCGATGCCCACGAATACGGCCGGTAATCGATATCGAAGACGACCTTCGTGCCGTGCTTGCGGGCATAACGGAGCGCGAGCAGCACCGCTTCGCGCGACGGGCTCTTCGCCAGCGCCGTGCCGGATACGAGCAGCACCTTGCTGTCCGCGATGAGCGCCTCGTCCACTTCTTCCGGCGCGAGCAGCAGGTCGGCGACGTTGTCGCGGTACATGAGGATGCTGCATTCCTCTGGGCTCTTGATTTCCGTAAACGCGAGTCCCGTTACCGCGCCCGTGCGGTCCGTCGTCACGCCGGACGTATCGATGTTGTTATCGCGCAAATAACGCAGGATGAACCGGCCCATTTGGTCGTCCGCCACCTTGCCGATGAAGGCGGCGCTTTGCCCCAAGCGGGACATGCCGATGCAGATATTGGCCGGCGAGCCGCCGACGTACTTGGTGAACGTCATCGTCTCTTCCATCGGGCGATTGATCTCGTTGGCGTTCAAATCGATGCACAGCCGGCCGATCGCGACGAAATCGCGCGGCTTGCCGGCATCGAAAGCGATGGACTCCATCTTGCAGCCCTCCCTGATGTTCGGATTGAATGGATAGCTTGCGAATTATTTCCTATATAGAATGCTTTATTTCATGAATGCTTTATTTCATGCGATGAATGCCTGATCTCAAGCGATGCTGGCCAGTTAGCGAAGGAAATGCAATTCATGCGATGATCGGCTATCCAATAGAGCTGTCAATAAGGACGCGCGGCCCGGAGACCCTCTTGCATCCGCTCATGCGCCTCGACGACCTTCCCGCTCTCGGACACCTCCGGCACGCCGACATGCCACCACGACTCGTAACCGTCCGAGTTCGTGCCCGGGAGCACCTTGATCTCCACCAGCACCGGACCTTCCTCGCCCTTCGCCTGCCGCAGCGCATCGGCCAATTCCTCCGCCGTGCGCGCCGTATAGGCGGCCGCCCCCAAGCTGCGCGCATGCATCGCGAAGTCGATCGGCATGTACGTGCCGTTCAGGCGGCCCGTTTCCTTGGAGCGATATCGGAATTCGTTGCCGAAGCCGTCGCTGCCATGACCGCGCTGCAAATTATGAATGC
This sequence comes from Paenibacillus sacheonensis, assembly GCF_009909195.1. Taxonomy (GTDB): domain Bacteria; phylum Bacillota; class Bacilli; order Paenibacillales; family Paenibacillaceae; genus Paenibacillus_Z; species Paenibacillus_Z sacheonensis. The sequence continues at coordinate 165,209 of NZ_JAAAMU010000015.1, read as the reverse complement.
ACTGGAAGCCGTGATTGTCGAGCAGCAGCACCGTCAGCTTCACGCCCTCTTGAAGGGCCGTCACCAGCTCCGAATGGAGCATGAGGTAGCTGCCGTCGCCGACGAACGCGTACACGTCCCGCTCCGGCTCGGCAAGCGCGGCGCCGAACGCCCCGCTAACCTCGTAGCCCATGCAGGAGAAGCCGTATTCCATGTGGTACGTCTTCGGCTCGGTCGTCCGCCAGAGGCGGTGCAGGTCGCCCGGCAGACTGCCGGCCGCGGCGACGATGACGTCCTTCGGACCGATGAAGCCGTTGATGACGCCGAGCGCGCGTGTCTGCGTCAAGCCTTCGTCGCTCTCGAGCGCGTAGAGACGGTCGACTTCGGCGTTCCATTCCGCCTTGAGCGCGGCGATGGCGCCTTCCTCGTAACCGCTCAGGTAGCCGCGCTGCGTCAGCTCTTGCGCCAAGGCCGCGAGCCCTGTCTTGGCATCCGCCGTGATGGCTGCGCCTTCCAGCTTGACTGCGTCGAACGCGCTGACGTTGATGTTCACGAACGCCGCGCCGGGGCAGCGGAAAGCCGACTTGGACGCCGTCGTGAAATCGGAGAAGCGCGTGCCGACGCCGATGATTACGTCGGCCTCCGCGGCGACCCGGTTCGCCGCCAGCGTGCCGGTCGTCCCGACGCCGCCGAGGGCGAGCGGATGGTTCCACGGCATCGCGCTCTTGCCGGCCTGCGTCTCCGCGACCGGGATGCCGAACGTCTCCGCGAACTGCCGCAGCGCTTCCGTCGCCTCGGCATAGAGGACGCCGCCGCCCGCGATGATCAGCGGCTTCCGCTTGCCGACGATCGCCTCGGCGGCCCGCTTGACCGCGTCCGGAGACGCCGGACGGCGGTCGAGGTAATGCACGCGCTTCTCGAAGAACGCGGCCGGATAATCGTAAGCTTCGGCCTGCGCGTCCTGCGGCAGCGCCAGCGTAACGGCGCCCGTATCCGCGGGATCGGTCAGGACCCGCATCGCCTGCAGCAGCGACGCCATCAGCTGCTCGGGACGGACGATCCGGTCCCAGAACTTGCTGACCGGCTTGAACGCATCGGTCGCCGAGACGGAATAATCGCTCGGCACCTCCAGCTGCTGCAGCACCGGGTCCGGCTGGCGGCTGGCGAAGTTGTCGCCCGGCAGCAGCAGGACGGGAATGCGGTTGACCGTCGCCGTGCCGGCCGCGGTCACCATGTTCAGCGCGCCCGGCCCGATCGACGAGGTGCAGGCGAAGATCTGCCGGCGGTTCTTCTGCTTGGCGTAAGCCGCCGCGGCATGCACCATGCCCTGCTCGCTCTTGCCTTGGATGAATGCAAGCTCGCCGGATGCCCTCTCGAGCGCTTCGCCGATGCCCGTCACGTTGCCATGGCCGAAGATGCCCATGACGCCGCGGACGAATTTCGTCTCTTCCCCGTCCGCGGAGAGATATTGTTGGTCCAGGAATTTGAGCAGCGCCTGGGCCATCGTCAGTCGAATCGTATGCATGCGTTGCCGCCTCCGTTCACGGATGATGTCGCTTAGAGCGTTTCGTCCAGCTTGAGCAGGTATTCCAGACTCGCCGCCAGGCTGTCGAGCGGGCTGCCCGGGCAGTAATCCTGCTCGACGGCGAACCATTCGACGCCGCTTGCCAGTCCCCAGCGGAGGATCGGCGCGAAGTCGATGACGCCCGAGCCGATCTCCGCGAAATACTGGCGGTCGTCCGCCGTCATGTCCTTCAGGTGAAGGATCGGCATCCGGTTCGCGTAGCCGCGGATGAACGACAGCGGATCCTGGCCCGCTTTCTTCACCCAGTACGTATCGATCTCGGCGTAGATCGCCGGGTCATCGAGCAAGTATTCGAGCGCGAACTTGCCGTCGATCGTCGTGTGAAACTCGAAATCGTGGTTATGGTAGCCGACCCGGAATTCCGTTCCCTTCACGCGCTCCGCGACGGCCAGCAGGTCGCGCTTCACGCTTGCGTAGCCTTCCGGATTCTGCAGGCCGTCCGGCAGGGAATGGCAGATGAAATCCTTCGTGCCGAACAACCGCGCTTCCTCCAGCACGTTGTCCAGGTCGTCCCGCATCCGCGGGAGGCCGACATGCATGCCGGCGGTCTTGAGGCCGAGCTCGTTCATGACCGCCGCGATGTCGCGCGCCGGATTGCCGTGCAAGCCGTCGATCTGAACGGCTGCCCAGCCCATTTGCGCCAATTCCCGCAGGACGGCCTCGAAATCCTTCTTCAGTTCGTTGCGCACCGTGTACAGCTGCGCGGCAAGCCGTTGCTTGATCATTGCGCGATCGCCTCCCTTTTCAAATCGAGCCATTCGACTTCTTCGAGCGTCAGATGCAGGTTCATCGCCTCGACCGAGGAAAGCAGCTCTCCGGGATTGCGCGGTCCGATGATCGCGCCAGTGGCGAACGGCTGATGCAGCACGTAGGACAGCGCGAGCTGGATCGGGGTGACGCCCTTCTCCCCGGCCATCTTCACGGCCCGGCGATAACGCTCCCAGTTGCCTTCGCTGTAGTACACGCGCACCATTTCTTCGTCCGCGCGGTTCTCGGGCGTGAAGTGGCCGGAGAAGAATCCGCCCGCCTGCGCCGACCAGGACAAGAGCGGCATGCCGTTCGCAGCGTGCCAAGCGATCGTCGCCTCGTCCGCCGAGACGACGCCCGGCCACCGCGCCTCCTGCGGCTTGGCCAGGCTCAGGTTCGTGCTGCTGAACGCGAATCCGGTCAAGCCATGCGAGGCTGCGTATTCGTTCGCTTCCTGAATCCGCGCGTGCGTCCAGTTCGACGCGCCGAACGCGCGCAGCCGACCGGCTTCGAGGTTCGCGTTCAGCTCCTCGATGATCGGTCCGACCGCGACGGTCTCGTCGTCGCGGTGCAGCGCGAAGATCTCGACGTGATCGGTGCCGAGCCGCTCCAAGCTTTCCGTCAGATCCTGGCGGATCGCCTGCGGGTTAACCCGCGGCCCCGGACTCCCGTCGTCATGATGGGCGCCCTTCGTCAGAATGACGACCTTGTCCCGCAGCTTCTCCTCGGCTAGCCACTCGCCGAGCAGCTTCTCCCTGCCCCGGTATTGGTGAGCGGTATCGAACGCATTGCCGCCGGCGTCCACGTAAGCGCGCAGCATCAGCCGCTCGTTCTCCTCTAATTTCCGCAAGTCGCCCGTTCCCATGATCAGCCGGGAGATCGGTTTATCCACACCTTGAATATGCAACGCGTCCATCCTTACATCCTCCTTAGACAGCTCAAGTCCGCTTCTTCATTCGCTATCGAATTTATAATCTGGTATCGATTCCATAACGATCGCCGACGCGTTATTGCGAGATCGCCCTCGGCAGAATTCGACTGCCTGCATGCCGCTGCAGAAACGCCTTCAGCCCTTCCAAGTCCGGCGTGCCCGTGCTACCGCCGTAAGCGCCGACGGACATCGCGCCGCAGGCGTTGCCGAACTTGAGCGACGTCTCGACGTCGAAGCCTTGAATGAAGCCGTATAAATATCCGGCATTGAAGGAATCTCCCGCGCCGGTCGTATCCACGGCCTCGACCTTGAAGGCCAGGTGCCGCGTCATGACGCCGTCCTTCATCGCGACGGCTCCGTCCGAGCCGAGCTTCACCACGATATGGGATCCATGATCCGCCATGATCGCGAGCGAATCCGCGATCCGCTCGCGGCGCGTATAATGCAACGCCTCGGTCTCGTTCATCAGGAATACGTCGATGTGGCGCATCAGCTCGAAGATCCCCTCGTACCATTCGCCGGAATCGTCCCAGCCGACATCGCAGGAAAGCGTAACACCCTTCTCCTTCAACCGCTTGACGATCGCGAGAAACTGCTCGTGGTTCTCCCTGCCCCGGTAGCCCGTCAGATGGACATGCCTCCCCTGCGCGATCTGCTCGATGTCGAGCCGCTCGAGCGCCAGCTCCTGATTGGACCCCATATAAGAGAGGAAGGAACGGTCCGTATCCGGATTAAAGGCAATCGAGATGCCGGTTTGATGGGTTTTGCTCGTTTGAATCTGGCTGGTATCGATACCATATTGGGCGAATTGCTCCCGGATGAAGCTGCCGTTGCTGTCATCTCCCAATACGCCGTTGAACGCCACGCCAAGGCCGAGCTTGGCGAGAGAGAGCGAGAACAATGCCGCTCCCCCGCCTACGTGCATCATCATGTTATCCACGAACACTTCCTGGCCGGGCTGCGGCACCTGGCTGTACCCCACTACCACAAGATCTATATTGACGTCTCCGACGACGACAGCATCGAATTTCTTCACGTCTCTCTCCCTCTTCCACTCCGATGTAATGATGCCTGCGTTATTTATCCATGCCGCTTGCAGCTGTCGCGGACGACGAGCTGATGCTTCAGCACGACATCCTGTCCGGGCGCGTCCTCTTGGTCCATGATCATGTCGATCAGCACCTCGACCGTGACCTTCCCCATCTCCTGGATCGGCTGCTCCATGGACGTCAATCGCGGCCGCACGAGCTCCGTCAGCTGGCTGCCGTCGAAGCCGATGATCGAGAGGTCGTCCGGTACTGCCAAGCCTTGGTCGCGCACGGCGTTCATCGCGCCTACCGCCATGTCGTCGCTGACGGCGAAGACGGCCGTAGGCCGGTCCTCGCAGGCGAGCAGCTCCCGGATGAGATCATAGCCGCTTTGCGTCTTGTAATCGCCGAAACGGACATGCTCGTCCACGAGCGGCAGCGAGCTGTCGGCCATCGCGCGGCAGTACCCGATATAGCGGTTCTGCCCCGACGTCACGTCGCGCATGTCGCCGCCGATAAAGCCGATCCGTTCGTGCCCGAGCTCGATCAGGTAACGCGTCGCGTCGTAAGCGGCCGTATAGTCGTCGATGATCACGGAGGCGAAAGCCTGGTCCGTCGGCTTGACGCTGGAGAAAATAATCGGGATGCCGAGCTTATGGATCATGTCCCGTATCTCGTCGTTCAGCTTCTCGTGCATGATAATGATGCCGTCCACGCGCATTTCCTTGAACACGTTCAAATATTTGAGCTCTTTGTCGATGTCCTCGATGATGTTGCACACGAGCAGATTATAATCGTTCATGCTCGCCGTCTTCTCTATGCTGCTCAGGATGGTAGAATAAAAGCTCGACGTCACGTCGGGCACGATGACCCCGATGAGGTTCGTCTTCTTCCGCACGAGACTCCTGGCGATATGGCTCGGCGTGTACCCCAGCTCGTCGATTGCCTGCTTCACTCTGTCCTTCAAATCGTCTTTGACGTACTTCTCGCCGTTCAGCACGCGCGAAACCGTCGTGACCGATACGCCAGCTTTCTTCGCCACATCTTTGATTTTCGGCGCCATACGCTCATCAAGCCCCCAATTTCTTCATCCATGCGTCGTTATCGCCCGTTAACTCTTCACCGCTCCTTCCATGATGCCCGCGATGAACTGCCGGCTGACCACGAGGAAGATGACGATGAGCGGCAAGGTTGCCATGAGCGTGCCGGTCATGACCATGGAATAATCTGCCGTATGAACTGATTTTAACTGTTGGAGAGCTAACATTAAAGTGAATTTGGACGTATCCGTCAAAACAATTAACGGCCACAAGTAATCTTCCCACGTGCCCATGAATGTGGTGATGGCCAGAAACGCCAGCGCCGGCCGCAGGATCGGCAGCGCGATGCGCCAGTATTGGCCGAACTTGCTGCAGCCGTCGATACGCGCGGATTCCAGCAGCTCGTTATGGATGGCCAGCGCGTACTGCCGGATCCAGAAGATCCCGAACGCGGAGGCGATGCCGGGCACGATCAGCGCTTTGTAACTGCCGACCCAGCTGAACGACTTGATGACCATGAACTGCGGCACGAGCAGCATTTGTCCCGGGATCATCATCGTGCCGATCATGACGTAGAACAGCACCTGCGAGCCGGGGAACTTGAACTTCGCGAACGTGAACCCCGTCAAGGAGTTGAAGAACAGCTGCAGCGTCGTGCTGAGCACCGCGATGAAGATGGTATTGAAGAGGGCGCGAATGAAATTGGTGTTATCCAAGACATGATGGAAATTCGTCATGAAATATCCGCCGAACGTCAGCCTCGGAGGGAACGCGAAGATGGCGCTCGTCTGGTTCGTCGACATGACGACCAGCCAGTAAAACGGGAAGATCGATACCAGCACGCCGATTAGCAGCACGGTGTGCAGCAGGATCTTTTTGGTTAGGATTGCCTTGCCCATCGGTCATTCACCTCGTTATCAATCGTCAGATTTATTGAAGACTTTCCAGTTCAGGACCGACAGCAAACCGATGATGATGAAGAGTACCCAGGAGACGGCGGCCGCGTAGCCGTAGTTCTGATAAGTAAAGCCTTCCCGGAACATGTACAGCACGACGGTATCCGTGCCCGGGTACGGGGATTGCGTGCCTGCCAGAACCTGAGGTTCGGTGAAGATCTGGAATCCGCCGATCGTCGACATCATCACGGAGAACAGGATGATCGGCTTCAGCATCGGCAGCGTGATGCGCAGGAACGTCTGGACCGTTGACGCCCCGTCGAGCTCGGCCGCCTCGTAAAGGTCCTTCGGGATCCGCTGAAGGCCGGACAGATAGATGATGGCGTTGTAGCCCATATACCGCCAGCAGATCATCGCCGCGATGACGACGCGGGACGCGAAGGGCGAGTTGAACCATTCGATACGCGAGAGTCCTACCTTCTGCAGCAGGTAATTGATCAGCCCGTATTCGTTGCCGAACAGGGATTGGAATATGATAACGACAGCGACCATGGCCGTAATATTCGGTAGGAAATAAGCGATGCGGTAGAAACCCTTGTACTTTACGACGGCCATATTGATCAAGAAGGCGACGATCAAGGCGCAGATCAGCTGCGGCGCGTTCCCAAGGATCCAGAGGATGATGTTGTTGACGAGCGCCTGCCAGAACGTCGGATCCGTGAACAGGTACGTGAAATTGGCGAAGCCGACGTACTTCATCTCCCCGATGCCGTCCCATTTGTGGGTGGAGAGGAAGACGGAGTAGAAGATCGGGAATACGGAAAAGACCAGGAACAGGATGTAAAACGGCGATATAAACAGATACAACGCTCTGCTCTTGTAGATGTCTTTCAAAAGGCCTCCCATGCGATTCCTCCGTTACTTGGCTGGGACGGGAAGGGGCCTTCGCCCTTCCCCGTACCATCCGTTATGAATGCCAAGCTTGGCTGCGGTCCCGGATTCGCTTAGTGGGACAGCTGTTTCTTGATTTTATCCTGCGCGTCCTGCCATGATTTCACGGGATCGCGCTTCTTGTCGACGGCGACGAGCGCGTCGGTGATGGCCGTGCTCGCAACCATGTCGCGGGAATCGGTATGCGCGACCTTGACGTCCTTCGCGGCGTCCGCGAATACGGTGCTCAGATCTTGATTGCCGAAGAATTCGTTCTTGTTGACCATATCCGGGCTCGCGTAGATTTCCGGCGTCGACGGATAGTTGCCGAACTCCTTGTACGCCGTCACGAGATTTTCCGGACTGACGAGGAATTGGATGACCTCGTACGCTTCCTTCGGATGCTTCGTCGAGTTCAGCGCGCCGAAGAACGAACCGCCTTGGTTGCCGACGCTGCCCGGCGGATGCGCGATGTTCCATTTGCCCTTCGTATCCGGAGCCGCGCTGATCAGATCGCCGACGGCCCACGAAGCGCCCGTGAACATGCCGATTTTGCCATTGTTGATGGCCGCGTTTTGCTCGGAACCGTTGGAGTACGGGAAGGTCAAGCCCTGCTGGTCGGCTTTCACGGCCATGTCGTAGGCGCTCTTCACGTGCTCTTGGTCGCCGATGTAGTTGCCCTGCTCGTCGAAGTACGATTTGCTGCTTTGGCCCATGATGGTGTTGTAGATGTCGGCGATATTGCCCGTCGTCGCCCCCGTCGCGTCCTTCACTTTCTTCAGCAGCGCGAAGTAATCGTCCCATGTCTTCACCGCGGCGCCGACCGCGTCCGGCGTGTTCGGCACGCCGGCTTTTTCCAGCAAGTCCGTGCGGTAGTAAAGCACGACCGGCGCCACGTCGATCGGCATGCCGATCAAGTATTTATCGTCCGGCGTCGCGGCCATTTTCCATTTCCAGTCCAAATACTTGGATTGCACGTCCTTGGCGCCTTGGTCGTAGAGATTCACGAATTTATCTTTATACGTCAACATCGAGGATACCCAGCTGTCCATCGCGACGATATCGGGACCGTCCCCGCCGCCCACGAGGGTAGCTTTCAATTTGGTGAAATAGTCGTCCCCGGATGGAAGCTTCTCTGCCTTCAGATCGATGTTCGGGAATTTCGCTTTCGCCGCCTCGATCGTGGAATCGGAAATCGCGCCGTTCCAGTACCACAGGGTCAGCGGAATTTTTTCGGTTGAAGCGCTTTCCCCGCCGCCATTGCCGGAAGCCGTATTATTGGAACCGTTGGAACCGTTCTGCCCGCAAGCCGTCAGGACAAGCAGCACGCACGCCAGCAAGATGGCGGTTAAACCAAAGGACTTTGTTTTCATTGACTCGTTCCCCCAATTTTAGAAAATAAAGTGCATTCATAGGATGACTGCATTCCGCTTTCTTCAAAGCTTTCCTTACTCGCAATTTCCTATTCACCTGCCGACATGCTTTCCGATTTAACCACCACCTTCGAAAAAATAAGCCGTCACACGTCATTCTGGTACCGCTACCAGAAAAGAATTAAAAAATATGGTACCGATACCAGATTCATAAATGTTTTCCTCTATGGTATCGCTTCCATATCGTTGTGAACAGTATAATCGCATAATTTCCTTTTGACAATCCTTTTTTTAGTCGAATGTAAGCGTCCCTCATGGACCGAATTTGTCCCGATCGGTCTCCTTATGTCATCGGCCGCCGCCGCTCGCTTCCGGAATAGAACACGGGACCGCATCGGGGAATGCGGGCCCTTGTCGACTACGCAACGCTTTTTTCGGACCTGCAGGAAATCCATCTTCTAACATGCTTCTAAGGTTGCAGCCCTTCGACTACTCGAGCTGTAAGTGTCCGATTGGCGAAGTCGAAGACGAATTCAACGACTTCGTTGTCCCGTTCAATGATCAACGTCGACTTCGTGGAAGACCCGCTTCGGGGGTAGCTGTCGATCGAATACGTCTGGGACAAGGTTCCGTAAGGAGCTGCCGCATAATCGAACGCGCCTCGGAACGGAAATACGAACGTGCGCCGATAAAGGCCGTTCCCCGTGTAATACATGCGGGTGGTCTCACTGTTGGAATCGAAATTGATCGCCCCGACCTGATGTTGGAAGCTGCCGTACAGAATGACGCGGGCCGGAAGCTTGACGCCGGTCTCCGGATCGAAGTCGTTCGCCGCGCCATAGGATGCATTGGGTATTGGGTTGCTTGCCCGACCCCGGAGGTCTTCCTCCGATTGCCAAATCCGCTTGATCGTCTCTTCCTGACCGAATCCGAGCGGACAGCCGCTGCCGGGCCGGTTTGCTTGATAAACGTCGGTGACCCCTTCGCCTCCGCCGCTTGCCGGCATCGCGACTCGGCAGCTGCCCAATGTTCTGCGGATCGGCATTTGCAAATATGCATGGATGTTGTTCACGGCCGTCCATCGGTAGGCATATTCCAAGAATTGATCGCGGCTCTCCGCATCCTGCGAGGCAAACCATGCAATCTGATCATAGCCCCACCACTCCATCCAAGCTCGGCGTTCATCCGGAATGCCGTCGCTTTCGCCGAAGAACTTGCCGCCCCAATTATCGAGCTCCATCAACATCGGCAACGTATCGCAGTCCCAGCCGCTTACTGTTGCGCCGCCTTCGCTGAACCCTTCTTGAACCAGCGCGAGCTTGTCTCCCGGCTGATCCAAGATCGGCATCCGCGAATAAGGCATGGAATGAAAGTCGAACAACAGCGTGCCGTTAATATTCACTCCGTGCGTATGCGCATCGAGCAGCACGATGCCGCGTCTTGCATGGCCTCTGGCATAGTCCCTTATCTTCCGGAACAATGCGGCCGTTTTCCTGAACCCGTGGTCTTCGGCGGCATATAAATGGACTTGCCCCATATGGATCGCTTCGTATCCGGCATCGATATAACGCGCCGCCCTGTAGTAGAACCATAGCTGCGTCTCCAGCTTATTCATGTTCGGAATGCCGCCGTCCCCGTCCCACACGAAACCTTGCGGCTTCGAATCGAACAGCATGTCCGCGTAACGGAACGCACGCCGTTCGACGGATAATCCAAACGCCTCGAATACCCAAGCCGGTATTTCAATCTTCTCCACGTCCGTGAAAACGGCTTCAAAAATGCATGTCTGCAGCATAATGTCCGGGTCGATCTCATGCACGCGTTCCGCGAGCGCCCGCGAGTTCCGGAAATGAACGTCGTCATCCGGTTCCAGCAGCCACACGCCCGATGCGCGGCCGAGAAACTTGGCACCGATGCTGCCGATCATTCTCAAATCGTCGTCCAGCGTCGTGCTGTTCACCAGATCCGCGGCCGTGACCGCTCGCGAGAGGTAGCCTTCCAACGCCTCGCGGCTGATCGTTCCGTTAAACATAGACAGGGTCATACGCAACCTCCAATGTTGGGATTTGTAGTGATGAACGTCTTTCGTCGCCAATCTGGTATCGGTTCCAGATTGTTAGTTCTACTATACCATCTCTTTTGGCGAATGATAGATAATTTTCGGGCAGGATACTAAAGTTCGGCTATCTCCCTTAATCCGAAACGAACTCGAATCGAAAATTTTTGACTCCGTATAAATTTCCCTAGAATAATAACGGCACAAGGAGGTTCTCCTGCGCCGCTATTTTGTCATGTGTCCTGCATTCTTGAACGATGGCGACACGCTAGGTTCGCGCTTGCAACGCGCTTCTGGCAACCAGCATATATCCGACTCCTCGAATCGTAATGATTCTCTCCGGACTAGCTGGGTCGGCCTCGATTTTTTTGCGCAAATTGCTGATGTGAACGGCGACCGTTCTCGTATCCTCCAGACTGTCCATTCCCCAGATGAGTTGAAACAACGCATCAACACGGACGGCACGATTCACGTTTTGCGCCATATAGGACAGGAGACTGAACTCTTTTTTCGATAAAAAGATGGCTTCGCTCCCCATATTGACGGACTGCGCGTAGAAATCCAGCGTTAAACCCGGCAACTCCAGCAGCTGTTCCCTTCTCCCCGTCGACACTCTGCGAAGATGAGCCTTGATCTTGGCCATGAGCACTCCCGGGCTGAACGGCTTCGTCACATAATCGTCGCCGCCATAGGATAATGCGCTGATTTTTACCTCGTCTTCCTCGCGGCTGCTCAAAAACACGATCGGCGCATTCGTGAAGCTGCGTGCGTTCACGCACCAATCAATGCCGTTTTCATTAGTCAGCAATACATCCAGTACAATCAAATCCGGCTCGAAAGACGCAAGAAGCTTCATCGCTTCCGTCCCATTATGACTGTAGGAAGATAAGAACCCCTCCCTCTCGCAATAAACCTGAACAATCTCGCATATTTGGGGATCATCATCGACGATCAGGATTTTGCGAGCGTCCGTCATACCGTCACCTTCCTTCATTTTGCATACAAGGAAGCGATACATAGAAGATCGACCCCGTCTTGCCGTCGCTCTCCGCTCGAACCGTCCCTCCATGGGCTTGTACGATTTCCCTGCAAATCGCCAGTCCGAGCCCGCTGCCCTCTATGCCCTTCTCCACGCCCGGTCGGTCATATCTGTAATTGCGATCGAAGATTTGCTCGAGCTGGTCCGGTGGAATACCCGTGCCGGAATCTTGTACGCTAAGGATCGCATGGCGAATATCCTTCGCCTCTTCCACGGCAAGCGCAATACGCACCAACCCGCCGTTAGAGGTGAATTTCATCGCGTTCGACACGAGATTAAACAACGCCTGGTCTATTCTTTGCGCGTCCATCAAGGCAACAGGCAAGTTAAGCCGTCGATCTTCCGCATCGCCGATATCCAGCATGAATTCCAACCCTGCATCACGCACGACCAGTTCATATCGTTCAAAAAAACCGCGCAAGAAGCGAATTACGGGTACCGGCTCCATTCGGTACGACACTTGTCCCGTCTCCAAATGCGACAAGAAGGACAACTCCTCGATCATGCGGTTAATTCTTATCGTGTTATCCCGGATATACTTCAAGTACTGTTCATTACGTTCCGGCTTGACCTTGTCCTGCACGGCTTCTACATAGCCCAGCATGCTGGACAGCGGCATGCGCAAATCATGCGTAATATAGGCAAGGAGCTTCTTCCTCCCCTGCTCGGAGTGAAGCAACCGGTCATACGAAGCGCGGAGATCATCGTGAGCCGCGGATAAGGCCTGCGTGCGTTCCTGCACGGTCCGTTCCAAATTCAGATTCATTTCGGTCAGCTTATCGTTCGCGTCCTGCAGTTCGCGTGTAATCCGCTCCTCGTTCGATGCCGCCCTCGTAAACCTTGAAGAAAGCAGCATCATCTGCGCGATCGTGAACACCAGCAGGCCAAGCGGAGATGTATTGGCGATCGGAGACCATTCGTTATAGTATAAAAAATCATTGACGACAGTAACCAACGCAACTACGGACACCAGCAAGAAGAGCAAGGCTCCCTCTTTACGCCGCATGGCCGCTTGGACCAGCCCCACCATCAGATACACCATGTGCAGAACAACGATCACGCCGATGACGAGCAGCATTTTCGTATATAGAATTGCGGGGGTCGCCGCAACGATGATACAGCATGCGCCGGTTACGACCCGCGTGCCAAGACGAAACCAACGCGACACATAATTCGGGAATATGCAATCGAAGTACATGGTGATGATATAACCGCTGCTGCACAGAATCAGGTACTCCGTCTTGAACTCCAATTCCCAAGGAAAAGCCGGCCACAATTGCGTAAGCAAGACCTCGCCGACCAACAAGGATCGGATACCGAACAACACCGTGAACAAACCGAAATACAAGGGTGCCTTGTCTTTGCGCCGCAGTCCGAACAACAGCAGATGATATACGCCGATCACCAGCAGGCTAGCGGTTATGAACACTTCGGCAGCGACTTTCAGATGGGTTCTGACCGTTAGCGCATCGCTGCCGCCCAGCTCTATCGATTTGGTGATGCCACCTCGCATATGATGGAAGTTGGCGACTTGCATAACCAGCTCTACCCTGTCGCTCTCGGGCTGGAAGAACACCAGCTTCGTTGCCAGTCGCGGCGTTACGCTGCGCTTATCTTGACCAACGACACCGACTTCTGCCAGCAATTCTCCGTTCGCCCATAATTTATACGCGTGAAAAATAGTAGGCAGCCTCAGGGCAAGCCGCTCGTTTCGATCCTGCTCGCCAAGCTGGATGACCAACCGAAAGGTCGCGAAGCCTGTACCGTTCAGCAGTCGACCATCCAGCCGATAGCCCAGCCAGGAGCTCGGGATGCTGATCCAGCGTTCATGAATTTCGTCAGTTGCAGAACGAATCCGAATGTCCTCCGGCGACAGCAGCTCTTGCCAGTAGAACGCCCATTCTCCCGTTAACTTTAGCGGGTTCTCGCTGACATGAACCTGCGTTAGATCCAGGATTCCTTCTTTGCTTTCGATCTTCGGGGAGTCCGGTGCAGGCATGACGGCATAGCTTGCAATCAAACCGACAACAACGGCAGCAGCTATATAAAGCAAGATCTTACGAGAACCGAGTCGGAGAATTCCCCTCATGATGAACCTACCCCAATCTGCAAGAGCGCAATAAGCAAGTCAATTATCCAAATCATATCATCATTAAAGGAAAATGTACCCTGCAAATATCCGCAAGGCGCTGCTTGCTGCTATGGTTTCATCGGCGTAATTTGCGAGGTTCGAATCCATCTGACCTCAGCGAGGCATATTTGCTCGATCGTACGAACTCGCGATGGGCTTCTTGAATGGCGTTCGCGCGCATCAGCAGCTCCTCGGAACCGCCATGCTTCAGCTGCCCGGCAATCCGCATCAGATTGAACGTGTTGAAATGGTTCGCATCCGCTTTGCTGCGGCTATGCTGCAATGCGTCCTCGTACGCTTGCCGTTCCGTGGAGAGGCTCATGGCTTGATCATGTAGGTGGGGATCATGTCGCTGCAAGTAGTCCATTTCGTCGGCCCGCAGCTTCTTGCCCGTCATGAGCAGATTTCGAATCAATGCCAGACGCGGCTGATCCGCGGTCGCGCGTGCGTCCTTGCATTGCTGTATCGCTTTGAAATAAATACTGGCCGGCTGCGCGGATTTAATATTCATGCCATCCCCCTAATTACAAATGTCATCATGTGCAACGTTGCCTTGATCCAATGATCCGGCTGCATCTACCATTTGCAATGACAGCTAGCTTCACTTCGTCAAAACCTACACATATACTACAAATTTATCATGAAAGATCGTTCTATATCGAAAACGCAAAGAAAACTTTGAGTTCATAGCGAATGTTGATCTCATACGCCAACTCATGCCCCTGCCGGAATCAAGGCAAAAAGCCTGCTCCAATGGGAGCAGGCTTTTCGCTAGTTTGGTAGGGTTACGTTGCTTGCAAATTGATCTGTTTAAGATTAATGCAAGTCCGCGTCATACTCCATCACGCTCACTTTGCCTCCTAATGCGCTGCCCCCCGTTGGAACGTAATAGCTCACGTAGATGTTGTCCGAGCTGTCGATAGCGAGATGGACCCACTGAACGTTATCTGCGGTGAGGCCGGCATACTCGACGACGCTCCAACTCATGTTCTCGTATTTCATCACCGTTACCCGGTTGCCGTTCGCAGCGTCCCGATAAGCAACATAAGGCGTGCCTTGGCTGTCGAAGGCGATGCTTGCGTTCAAGGTCATCGAATCTGACGTCGGGAATCCGGTCGTGCCTACGGCTTCCCAAGCGGAGCCCGTGTATCTCGCCACGTTTATCTTGGAATTGCTCGTATAGACCACATAAGGTAAGCCGCTCGGATTCAGCGCGAAGGTTTCGCCCCAATAACCGCTCGGTACCGGAGGCTCGCTAAGAAAACTCCGAGCGAAGCTCTCGCCCTCGTATTTCGCCATGGCCATTTTAGTACCCGAATTCCCTACGTTATAATACCCGTAGAACAAATATGGCATGTCGTTCGGGTCTAGCGCGACGACCGTATTCACAATGCTTGCCGCCCCGATACCGCTCTGTATCTTCTGCCAAGTACCGTCTTTAAATCTCGCCACGTGCACGTTCTTCGTGCTCTGACTGACGTCGACATAAGATATATATGGCATATCGTCCTTGTCGAACGCAATGGAGACATTATCCCCCATTTCCGAGATACTGCCTACGGTCTCCCACGTTCCCGCAATGTATCTCTTCACGACGGTTTTCATGGATTGCGCGATATAAGCGACGTATAGCGTGTCCTGGCTGTCCATGGCGAGCGTGACGCTTACCTGCGCCCACGACTTATCGAGGACGGTTGGATCGCCGATGGTCTGCCACTCGCCTGTCGCTTCCATGTATTTCTTCACGTAAACCTCTTTATTCCAGGTCAACGCGGCAACGTAAGGCGTGCCCTGGCTGTCGATGACGACATTGGACTGATTATTCACCAACGCATCCATCGCATCGCCAAGATTCAGCCACGAGGTCATGGTCCACTTTGCGTATAGGGTCATATCCTTGGTCACCGTTGCCGAGAAGTCATAGGCGTTCGTCAGTGCGGAATCTCCGTACCACCCGTCGAACCGATATCCTACCCACTTCGGTGCGGAAGGTGCCGCAGCTTTCCCGCCGGGAACCACCGCCTGGCTCGCAATGGCCGGCCCGCCGTTGCTGTCGAAGCTTACCGCGTAGCTGTTGAATGACCATTTCGCGTACAACGTGAGGTTCGCTATCACCTGTCTCTCCGTGAAGAGATAAGCCTCGTTCAGCGCGGCATCGCTGTACCAGCCGACAAACGTATAACCGGCCTTCGTCGGCGCGGTAGGCGCCGCAGCGTTGCTGCCATTGTTCACATGCTGGTCGGCCACTGCCGATCCGCCGTTGCTGTTGAAGCTCACCGTATAGACGGCCGTCCACTTCGCGTACAAGGTGAGGGCAGACCTCACCTTCGTCGAGAAGTCGTAGGCTGCGGTCAGACCGGCGTCGCTGTACCAGCCGCCGAACGCGAAGCCGTTCTTCGTCGGTGCGGTTGGCGATGCAACCGTGCCGTCATAGGCTACCGTCCGGATAGCCACCGCCGAGCCGCCGTTACTGTTGAAGCTCACCGTGTAGCTGTTGATCGTCCACTTCGCGTAAAGCGTAAGATTAGCCGTAATCGGCGTCGTCGAGAAGCTGAAACGGTTCGTCAAGCTGCTGTCGCTATACCATCCTTCGAACGTTTGACCGGTCAACGTCGGCGCTCCGGGCGCAGTAGCCACGGCTCCTTCCACCACCGTCAGCTCAGCCACTTCCGTGCCGCCGTTGCTGTTGAAGCTCACCGTGTAATTGTTTTTGGGAGCAACCGTCCATTTTGCATACAACGTCATGTTAGCCGCCACGGTCTTCGTCTCGAAGTCGTAAGCGTTCGTCAAGCCGCTGTCGGCGTACCAACCGCCGAATACGAAGCCTTCCTTGGTCGGCGCGCTAGGCGCCGCGGCCTTGTCTCCTTCGTTGACCTTCTGGTCGGCGACCTCCGAGCCTTCGTTGCTGTCGAAGCTCACCGTGTAACTGCGCAGCCACTTCGCGTACAACGTGAAGTCTGCCGTTACCGATGTCGCGAAATCGTAGGCGCTCGTCAGGGCGCTATCGCCGTACCAGCCGCCGAACGTCAGATTATCCTTCGTCGGTTCAGCCGGTTTGCTTACCTGGGAGCCATACCCTACCGTCTGGGCATTGACCGTTGATCCGCCGTTGCTGTCGAAGCTTACCGTGTGGTTGTCCAGCGTCCACTGGGCGGCGAGCGCGACAGCTTGGGCCGGCATCGTTGCCGGAGAAGCCGGAGACCATCCGGTAAATGCATGCCCCTGCCAGGTCGGAGCGCCCAGGTATAACCCCGTCGTTGCCCCGTATGGGACGTTAACGACCTTCGTCGTGTCGCCGGAGCCGTTGTAATCGATCGTCAAGGCGTAGGTATTGCGCTTATAGTACAGTTTCAGGATCGTCGTGCCTTTGCCCGCGATCGGGGCCGCCAGCACCGTTCCCGGGATGCTGCCGTCGAACGTGAAGCCCGCATAGGTCTTGCTCGGATTCGTCAGCTTCGCCTCGGTATCGGTCGCGCCGCGATACGATTCCGTATCCGCGACCGTATAGGTGTCGCTTCCGATATTTTGCAGCAAGTAGACGACTTGGTAAGACGTGTCTTCTTTGGCCGTCCATCTCGCGGTATAGGCTGTGTCCGAAGCCGGCATCGCGCTTGGCACGTTCGGCGACCAACCGGCGAACGTATATCCCGGTCTTGTCGGCACGGGTATGCGAGCCGCGATGTTCTTGCCGGCTGCTTCCGTTACCGAGCTTCCGGGCGCTCCCGCATAGGCCCAATCGAAGGTCATCGTACGATTCATCGGGTAGTACTCGACTCTGACGACCGTCGATCCGTCGCCCTTGATCAATACGCCGCTTGCCGTACCCGTCCCGTAACCTTGGTTCTTGAACCTGTCGGAGGCAATCCGAATCTCCGTGCCGGTCGTGCCGATCAACGTTTCCGTAGCCGCGGGCGACATCGCCGTCTTGGTGTTTGGATCGATCAAATAATGCTGAACGGTATACGGCGTATCCGTGTTCGGAATCCAGTGCGCGTACAGCGTCCAATCCTGGGCAGGCATGCGGCTCGGAATGCTCGCCTTCGTGCCGCCGGAGGCTGACCAGTACCAGCCGTCGAAGGTATAGCCCCGATTGACCGGGGTGGCGAGTGTGATCGGCGCGTTATACGGCGCGGCGACCACCTGGGTCATGCCCCCGTTCTGCGGATCCAGTTGGATAATATAGTCGCCTACCCTGGCCAACCATTGCAACGGAATCTTGCGCGTGAGCGAATCCGACGAATACGACAGCGGCGCGCCTTTCCAGGTGATGACCAGATTACCCTCGCTCACCTGAATATCCGTATTCACCACTTCGATTTTCCCGGTATTCGCCCGATACCTGAAATTCTTATTGTCCACCTGGATGTCGAATCTCGAACGGTCGTACGCCTGCGTACCCATCTCGCCCGTCTTCAGATCGAAATTGCTCATCGTGAGCAGATTCTGCGGTACGGAGAGGGATGATGCGGAACCTGCCAACTTCACGGCGGGCGCCGTATCCTGCGAATAGGCAAAATCGACGACCTGCTTCTGCTCCCCTGCCGAGTACAGCGGCCATTGATTGTCGTATACCGGTACGCTGGCCGAGAGCAATCCGTCGCCCAATTGGGCGCCTACCGAGCTCTCGAGATAGATGCCGATCTCTACGTACAGCGCGCCTAGAGATCGGGTAGACTGTACCCCGTTCTGCTTCTTCATTTGATAGTAGAAGTACCCCCACAAATTCACGTAGGCGCCGGGTTCTACGGCCAGCCCGATGCTGTTCAATTTGACGCTTCCGATCCCCGCTTTAAGCTCCATATGCATGCCCGCCCGCAGCCCGAGCGTTCCCATGACGTAGAAGGTGAACTGATAATTGCCGTCGCCAGGCAAGCTGACGGTGTCGCTGTTGCCGGAGAAACTCAGCACGCGCAAGGTAGCCGAGTAGCGCTTGGCGGACGTATAGTTGAAATCGGCCCCGATCGTCAGGTTCACGTTGGCATGGACGACGAACTCCGCCGTGAAGTTGACTTCGACGATGCCGAACGCCACGCGCATGCTCTTGTCCACGAGCTCTTTCTTGATTAACGGAACCCAGTCCGTCTCGTTCTCCATCATCTCTTGATACTGCGCCCTTAGCGACGCATCGTCGACGCCGGTATCTTGCACGCCGTCGATTAACGCTTGGATTTCCGTCGCGATGTCGCGCACCTTGCCTAGCATGCCGCCGTTATTGGCTTTATCCCAGTCATCCAGCGCACTCTGCAGCTTATCGTGTTCGACGGTGGCGATCTTCGCCGTTACGTTGATTCCGGTATAGGTATAGGCATCCAGATTCACGGTGACCACATAATCGTCTATGGTGTACCAATAGGGGACGCCCCAGAAGTAGTCCCAATGTCCTTGCAGATCCCCGTCTACGCCCAGCCCCAAGCTCATCTCCTCAAGGAAGGTACCGGTCATATGGATGACGAGGTCGCTGTCTTCGTTAATCTCAACGACGATGTCGGCTGCCACTTGCAGCGAGGCGCTAACGCCCGAGGTTCGGCCGTCGATATGACGCAGCGTCGTGCCGAGCAAAGCGGCGACGGTCAGATTCTCCACTTTGACTTTGCTCTCGTCGCTTGCCAGCGCCTTGACCATCGCCTTCGGCTGCGCCTTGAATTCTTTGGTCTGCATCGCCAGGCCGGACAGATAATTCCCGGCTTTCGCGACGAAACCGCTCGCTTGCGCTTGCTGCTCCATTTGATCTTCGAGCTTGGCGGCATCCTCGTCCGATAACAGCAGGTCGCCGTCAAGCGCTTGCTTCTGATAGATGTCGAAGACATGCTCGATGTCTGTCACGGTGGCATCGTTATACGTTATGATAAGCATCTCCGCCGCATGGGTAACCGACGTGATACGGCCATATCCGCTTACTTCGGAACCTTCTTGGGCAAATTCACCCGTATAGAATCCGATAAAATCGCCCACGTCGACGGTGGTAAGCTCGCTCAAGCCGAATCGCGCATACAGACTGTCGCTGTAGTTCATCGCGAGACTCTCTACCTCGATCGAGTGGTTATCGGCGTCTCCATCCGTGTCCGCGTCTACGCTCACCGGCAGAACGTCCGGCTTGAACAACACTTGCTTGGCATCCGCGTTGCCGAACGTATAGGTGTTGCCGCTAATGGCCGTGATCGTGACATAGGCGACAGCTCCGTCTTCGACGCCGGATGTTGCTACCGTGCGCAGATCGGGACGAACCCCTTCATAGATGGCAAGGGCATCGCCGACCTGAATCGCCGCGTCTCCGGTATAGGTGAATGTTCCGCGGCTCGCATTCGCCTCGGCGAGACCGGATCCGCCGTCACCCACCGTCGTCGAGACGACCGGAACGACGGGCGAATCCGCATCCGCGCCATTCAGCATCATATCCCTGACTTCCGCGAAAGGCAGGTAGATCATGTTCGGATTTAACGGGATACGCATGGTTTCTTGCTTCGCGACGCTAAAAACATAGATGTTCGTCGTCTCGTCTTGCCCTGCGAAAGACAGGCTGTCATCCGTCAACGTAAGTTGATACGTGTTGCCTTCTTCGAATCGACCGTCTTCGGTTGCGGAAGCCACCGTGAAGCGTCCGTTCGAACCCGTGACGGTAACCTCCGCGGCGTCCGGATTCGCGATGTCGTTGAACGTCATGCCCGCTTTTACCTCGGATGCCGTCAGATTGCCGGTCTCGTCGTCTACGGCGATGGTGAAGTCCGGCGCGACATCCAGCACCGAGTAACTGGGAATGCTCTCTACGCCATGACTGACGTTATCGATATATTTGGCATACAGCTTCGTATCCGCGCTAACGGTACTTCCATTCGCGAAAATAAGCGACAAATCGCTGTCCCTAAACCAGCCTTGGAAGATAGAGCCTTCTTTCACGGGGGCAGGCAGATGATTCAGCGCTTCCCCTTCCTTTACGCGCCGAGCAGCGACCGCCGTCCCGCCGTTGCTATCGAAGCTCACCGTATAGTCGGCAGGATTAGGAACACCGGGATTGCCGCCATTGTTGCTACCGCCGTTCCCGCCGCTATTGTTGCCGCTGTTGCCGTCGCCATTCCCGCCTGTCTCGGGATCCGTCGTCCCCGTCGTTTGATTCTGATTCATCCACGCCTGCACGACCGCGCTATTGCGCATGAAGAGAACCGCCGATTCCGCGCGGGACGCTTGGGCATGCGGGTTGAAATCGCCATTCCCATCCCCGGTGAACAAGCCGGCTTGCCACAGCTTGACGACCGCGTCAACCGCCCAAGGGGAAACATCGGCAAGATCGCCCGGCTTCGTGGTGACGCGTTTGCTAGTTTGATAAGGAATCTGATAGATTTCAAAATAACGCAAACTCATCGCCGCCATCTGCTCACGGGATACGGTGGCATCCGGAGCAAATGTCCGGTTGCCTATGCCGGCCGTAATGCCTTTCTTGGCTGCCCACGCTACGAATGGCGCATACCAAGTGCCCGACTGCACGTCGGCGAAGGTCCCGGTCGTATACTCGCTTACATCCACGCCCGCCATTCGTCCAATCGCCGTCACATACATGGCACGCGTCAACGTTCCCTTGGGCGAGAAGAATCCGCCGCCCGTTCCTCCGAAAATACCATGCTTCTGGACATAGACGGCCGCATCGTAGAACCAGTCCGTTGGACTAACATCCCGGAACCCGATTGGTTCAGTTGCAGCCTGCTGCTCCGGCAGTATTGACGCTGCTGTTTGCTGCACCGGCAGTTCGGACGCCGCCGCCTGTTGCGCCGGCAGCTCGGTCACAGCCATGCTGATGACCAGCACCCACGCCAGAACTCGCGATGCCAGCTTCCCTTTCCATTTTGACGCATGCTTCACGCTAAATCATCCCTTCTCGCTCGCACTGTTGAGAATCTTCGTTTCTGCCATCCTGTTCTATCGATCAACGTATGAAGATATTGAATTCTAGCATGGCAGAGGATTGATTTTGCGGACTGTAAAGAAAACTTTAACGTGCGCTTGCGACACGTTTCTTCCAATCCGTACATTTTTCGCTTCCGAATAGCACAAAACGACAAGGTGAATCGCGGATGTCCGACAATCGAATAGCGAACGTTCGACAAGCTGAAGAAAAAACAAAAAAGATCACGGCGTCAATTGATGCCCAACGCCGTGATCCTTTTTGTCCACCGAGTAAGAACTACGCGAAGCTTTAATGCTCACACTTTTCATTTGTGCCGTGCATCCAACTGCGGCTGGCGGCTACGCCCGGCGCACGAAAAAACCGTTGCAGCATCGGCTGCAACGGTTTCTTTGCCACTGCTTTATTGCGATTGCGCTATTCCGTTGACGAGGACGTTGCTGACGTTATTGGGTTTATCTTCGGCATTCCAAAATATGCTAAAATGGATAGAGAAGTAGGGATAATCGACACTTCGCATACGTGGAATGAAGCCGTTATGCGCAGAAATATCTTAATTGAGCGGAGAGAGCCCATGTAGGAAATCCAGTTTAATTTCGGGGCTACAACCAACTGTTTACATTTGCATTCGACGAAAAGGAACTCTCGTTGTCCGCGCCTGAACTAAGCTCTAAAATCAACGTGGATTATCTCGTGAATGTCTGGGAGAACGCCGATTTTTATTTCTTGTTCCACGACAAGCGTAACTTCTGGTACATCCCCAAAGCGTCGTTCCAAAACCGAGAACAGGAGCAATATTTCAGGGCAATCATCTTGAAGCATCATAAAATCTCGACCGGGATTATGAAATAAACATGCCCGCGCACGCGCCACGATTGACCGCATGTGCGATCGAACTGTCTGTAAAATACTTTGTGTAAACTCTCAAACCTATTAAAATGAAAGTAACAGAAGGGTTGGGGAGTACACATGGGATTATGGACAAAAGAGCAGCTGCGGGCATTCATTAAGGAGAACAAGCTGGTCACCGCGCAAGATGCTCAAACCGCATTGAAAGACTTGTTCGCCGAGACGATTCAGGAAATGTTAGAGGCCGAGATGGACACGCACCTCGGCTACGAGAAGCACGAGACGAAAGCCAAAGTCTCCTCCAATAGCCGGAACGGCAAGAGCAAGAAGACCGTCATGAGCGAGTACGGTGAACAGGAAATCTTGGTTCCTTGTGACCGGTTGAGCGAGTTTGAACCGCTTGTCTTGAAGAAGCACCAATCGAACGTTACCGGCATCGAGGACCAGATTGTGGCGCTGTACGCGAAGGGTGTCTCCACGCGAGACATTCAGGATCACTTAGAACAGGTACACGGGATCGAGGTCTCGCCCACGCTCATTTCCAATGTCACCAACAAGTTGCTGCCGCTCATTAAGGAGTGGCAGAGCCGGCCGTTGCAGGGCGTATATGCGGTCGTTTTTCTAGATGCCATTCACTTCAAAGTGAAGCAGGACGGCGCTATCGTGAACAAGGCTGCATATATGGTCATCGGAATCGATCTGGATGGGAACAAGGATGTCCTGGGCATGTGGATCGGCGAAAACGAGTCGTCGAAGTTCTGGCTTAACGTCCTCAATGACCTTAAGAATCGTGGCGTGCAGGACATCCTGATCACTTGTGTGGACAATCTCAAAGGCTTCACAGAGGCGATCTCTGCCTGCTACACCAAAACGGAGATTCAGAAATGCATCATTCATCAAATCCGCAACTCGACTCGCTATGTATCCTACAAGGACCTCAAAAAAGTCACCGCGGACTTGAAACCCATCTACAAAGCCGCGACGGAAGAATTGGCGCTGCTTGAGCTTGACCGTATTGAAGAAGCGTGGGGAAGCAAGTATCCGCTCATCATCCGGTCGTGGCGCAACAACTGGTCCGAGCTCTCGACCTTCTTCAAATACCCGCCGGAGATTCGCAAGCTCATCTACACGACGAATATGATCGAAAGCTACCATCGACAGCTTCGTAAGGTCACCAAGGGCAAGAGCATCTTTCCGACCGACGAGGCCTTGCTCAAGATGCTCTATTTAGCTACGATGGATGTTGTCCGTAAGTGGACCGGCCGGGTACAGAACTGGGGACAAATCCTCCTCCAGCTGTCCGTCTTCTTCCCTGATCGCATCGGTCAACATTTACGCTAAAGTTTCACGGGTAGTGAGTTTACACAAAATTATTGACAGACCCATTATTTATTGAAGGAAGGCACCAGTTGCGACATAAACAATTGCTTCTACTACTAGCATTACCGATTCTGCTGCAAGCCTCACCTGCGACCGCTAGGGAAGAAGGACTATCCCTACAGGTAAAATCGATTCAATTTCCGAGTGCTGATCGTACAATTCACGCTTCGCTAACAGGCTCCGAGCACTTTGACATCTCTTGGCATATAGACAGCGGAGAATGGCCTAGCAATTTATACGCCGCTGATGACAGTACATTCTACTACATACAAGCGGGAAGTAGAGTCGGTATTCTTCCGTCAGGCGAAATAGCCAAGCCTCGTGCAAGTGCTCAAGAGGTTCACATTCCGATCCCTCCCGGCATCCAAGCCGAAGGCAGCAGGATTTCATCTACCGTATCGAAACGCTCGTGGACCTATAGCCCTCCCGAAGGAAAGAGCTTCCTCCCGGACTCCCTGCAGACTGATCTAGCCGGCCACTTGTACATCCATGACGATCACGGCGGATGGTACGCTTTGAACTATGAAACGGGAAAATTACGGTATATGTTGCAGCTGGATTCAACCGAGCCTGGCGCAGACAGCGACTCCATTCGCTGCAGGGTTGCGCCATCCGGCGATGCGGTATGCGCATCGAAGCTGATCGGCATGATCGGCATCCGCGAGCGAACCACAGCACCGCGTGTCTTCATTAATGGCTTGGAACAGTTCTATGCGCAGAAGCCGTTGATTCGAAACGGCACAACGCTTGTACCGCTTCGCGGGATTTACGAACAGCTCGGCGCAACCGCCAAATGGCATGCTGAAGACCGCTCTATAACTGCGATTAAACAAGGCATAACCATGAAGCTTATCATCGGTTCAAAACGAGCGTTAGTCGGCCATGATCAAATTCCGCTTACCGAAGCACCTATCGTGATGAATGGAACTACTTTCGTGCCGTTGCGATTTATCAGTGAATCGCTGCATGCGATCGTCATTTGGGAGAAACCGACTGCAACGATTCAGATCGTCACTCTACCTTAAACAATGAATGGACGCTAGTTCGAACTTAAGCAATCGGAGGTATTCGTTTGAGAAAGAAACGCATAATTACGCTCATAAGCTTTATCTTCTGTGCAGCACTGCTTTCCTTTGTAACTTGGAAACAGCTGTTTGCTTCCACTGCACCTCCGCGAGTATCGTTCGTGCCTGTCGAAACTACGACGCAGTTGTTGAACAACCCCTACATGGGATTTGTCGCGGATGCAAGATACGATGATGCAAAGCAGCCTCTCCGTCTTGCACATGTAAATTTACGCTGGTCCGAGCTTGAGCCAACGAAGGGCAACTATGCCTTCGATGAAGTTGAACGCGCTTTTAATCTGGCGCTGTGGAAACAACGCGATGTCAAGTTGATCCTCCGGGTCGTACTTGATTATCCGCAAGAGGAAGAGCACAAGGATATTCCGCAATGGCTGTATGAAGAGATCGGCAAGAAAGGAACCGTTTACGATAATCCATATGGAAAAGGCTTTAGTCCGGACTATTCCAATCCTCTTCTGATTCAATATCACAAGCAGCTCATTCAGAAGATTGCGGAACGATATAACGATGATCCTTCTATTGCTTTCGTCGAAATTGGCAGCGTTGGGCATTGGGGTGAGTGGCATACCTACGATGGCGATGTGAAGAAGCTGGTTATTCCGTTTCCGAAACATGCCATTACAGATCAGTACGTTCAGCCCTATATCGATTACTTTACGAATAAGCCGCTTATGATGCGCCGCCCACATGCCATTGCGCTTGCGCATGGGATGGGATTGTTCAATGATGCGTTTGGCGAGCCGAACTCCACCATTAACGGGTTTCTGGATTGGTATTCCAACGGCTACACGAACTGGCTGACACAGGAAGCAGAGCCTGCTATGCCTGATTTCTGGACCAAAGCGCCAAGCGGCGGTGAATTTTCAAGCGGCAGCACCCTTCTGTCAGATGCAAATATTGAAGAGGCTTTGCGCGAAGCCAAGTTGACACATGTATCCTGGATGGGGCCGTATGCGCCTACCTCAGAACCCGTTAACGGTCCAATGCAAAGTAACATCGACCGTTTTCTTACGACAATCGGATATCGTTTTGTCATTGCCGAGGAGTCTCATGAGGAAGAATTAAACGCTGGCGATACGCTACATGTGAAGCTAAAGGTCAACAATCGCGGCGTTGCTCCCTTCTATTTCAATTGGCCGCTTGAACTCGGACTAACCGATGAGGCCGGTACACTCTTAACTACCATTTCAACGAAAGTCGATATTCGTTCATGGCTACCTGGATATTCGGAGGCCTCCGCCGAACTTCCAATTCCATCCGACTTGATGGAAGGAAACTATCGCATCACGGCTGCGATACTAAATCCGGGGACAGGGCTTCCGGGCATTCAATTGCCTATTGACGGCAAGCGGGACGACGGTCGGTATACGCTCGGATCTTTAATGGTTATGAACAGCAATACAACCGGAAATCCAAAGTAATATGAGCTCCATTTCATAAAACGCAAAGACCGTGACCGGCTGCTGTTCTCGCCGATCACGGTCTATTAACTAATGACGTTTAGATTGTAAAGTTATTGTGCATAGTCGCCCGAATAGTTAATGAGCGAAGCATCCTGTACGCCTTCGATGCCGCTAATTTCGTTGACGAAAGCGCTATTGTCGTCACGAAGTTGAATTTCAACCGTCAACTCCGTAAAGTCTTTCCTTACCGTCTTGGATTTTAACTTATAATTCAATTTCCGCAAACGTTCTCGGACTTCAATAGACGCAGCCTCATTGTGCCTAATAATAAATAGATAAGGCTGTTCCCTGATTTTTTTTCTGGACAGCCACAGCAATACAAGTCCAATGATGACAGAGCCTAGCAGGGCAATCGGATACAGCTTAGCTCCAGAAGCGATTCCGGCAGCGATAGCCCAGAACATGTAGACAATGTCCAACGGGTCCTTAACTGCCGTCCGAAACCGCACAATGCTGAGCGCGCCGACCATCCCGAGAGATAATACGATGTTGGTGCTGATCGTCATAATAATTAGTGCGGTAATCATGTTCATAAGAACGAATGAAACATTGTAATTGTAACTGTATACAACCCCGCGGAACGATTTTCTATAAATCCAATAAATAAACATCCCTGTAATAAATGCGGATAACATCCCAATTCCTACATCGATATAAGAGACGTTGCGAAACGCTTCGAGGTTCAGTACGCTTTTCTTGACAATTTCGCTAAAATTCAAATTCTCTCCCACCAGGCTTCCTCCTTCACGCTACTCTTTATGGTGTTTATACTTCAACTCGCGGCAAATCACGTATTTAGAAATAGCCGATCGCACGTAATGATCAGGCTGTACGACATTTCTAACGAAATCCGGAAGGAACGAATCAAATTTCACTTCCATTACCGTAAGCGGTCCGATAATAGCTTCTTCCAGCGCCAAATTATCATCGAATAAATCAATCGCGTTGACGCCCGTGGATACCCTCTTATCAAAGGTAACCCGGACATTCCCGTGCGGATATACATACGCTTCTCGCGTATAGTCTACAATTACTGTCGGACGAAATGCCCGATAAGTGACCGCATAGTAGAATTCTTTGCATAGCGCATTGTCTTTTTCGAGAAGAAATTGGGCATCCCCGGCTAATAGGGAATCGTATTCAGAACGACTTAAAGCTGCGCCTTCTTTGGCAATGTAATCCCCGAATTTGCTCTTGCGTTCCAGCGTTATCCGATCGTCTTGGCCATTATAAATGCGAATGCGATACTTATCTCGTTTGAATACGCCGTTGTTCTTATCGTACAGCGAATGATCCTGGTTGCCGTCGAAGTACAGGCTTCTTATCCCGTACCCTTCGCCATCAATGGAATACTCATCCATATTCATCATCTTGGTTAGCCGGCTGCGTAGAGTCAAATATTCATGCAGATGGATATAGTACTTGTACTCATTCCGAAGCTTTCGACCTTGGAATTCCATTATTTCACCTCGAATTGCCTAATACCGTAGTAAGTTTGGTCATCCCCGTCATATCTATCAAAGGCAATTTGCGTATGACCTTTACTGTCTCGCGCAATGACTTTCCAGTAATATACATTCGGAGTTAACGCAACCAATGTGGTAGTCGTTACGAGCCCCTTCTGCTCTTTAACGATTTGTTGAAACGCCGGGTCCAGCGCGACGGTAACATCGTAGGTTAGATCGTCCCCTTGGAAATCATAGGACAAGCCCCACGTGAGCTGCTGCTGATCGCCGTCCTTTACCACATCATCAAGATAAAATGGCTTAGGCTTCTCCAAATCCTCCTGATAGAGCTTGATTCCTCTCTCCGGCACATTGGCAAGATCGAGCATTTCTTTGGACAACTCCGCTTTCGTCCCCGGCAAATAATTTTGGTCCGGTGCGCGGTTCAAGAATGGGCTGACTCCGCCACGATAAAGTTCCAATTGTTTCGTAATGGTATCCTTATTAATGTACTTGTGAACCTCGTTGATTTTGTCAGTCAGCTGCTGAATATGCTCTGCCGAACGGAAGTAACGATTGTGAAGCACGCTTCCCCAATAATTGCTTAACCCGGCTTGATACTCGCTGATACTCTTCAGATTACGTTGTACTCCCCATCCACCATCGTAATCCCAAGGCAGGAAATACCATTTATCGGAATTCAATGGCGAATAGAGGTAAAAGTTATTAGCATCCGTGTCCATGTTATCCGTAAGAATATTGACGGCAAGCCACGTTAGATAATTGTCCAGATCGAAATGCTTCTCAATGACTTCGTCAATCGGCATCGACATATCATTGACATCGTCGAGCATCGCAAGCAGTTTTTCGTGGTCTTCGCGGCCTTTGATTTCCAGATGGCTTTCAAACGCCTTTTTATCGTAAGTAGGGTCATCTTTCGATTTTAAAAACTCCGGATATCTAAAGAATTCAAAGAATGCGATTTTGTACAATTGCCCATAAGGATCTAACCAATGCGATTTAAGGAACATTTCATTGGGCTGCTCGATTTGGGTATAGAGCCCGTAATCTTCAAAGGCCGAACCGCCTCCGGATAAATCCTTCACATACAAATGAACGAATTGCGTTCGCAAGCTCGTAAAGTCGGGGATCTTCTCCATCAGGTCGAAGCTCAACTTGTTAAGCACGCGAGTTAAGTCGTATGAATGTTTGTTCAGGTTGAGCGTACGCTGGTCCTGCCATAATCCAGCCTCATCCGTTAACCGAATCTTATAGGATTTTTGCGATGCATAGCGAGCGGTATTACCGCGAAGGCTAATGCTGGCATTTGCCTTGTCTTGCCCATAGCCGAACATACCAGTAGCTGGTCCGGATCCGTTTGCGTTACCTTCTTGCATAATAATTTTCATCGATTCTTCGCTGTAACGATCTGTAAGCCTGTTCAAACCATACCAATCCAATTTCGTGGGTTTCTTCGATTTATCCGGCAATACCGTGATATAAAGCGTCTTGATGGAATCATCAGCATCCCGCTCATATAGACGTTTGTCTTCCGCGAGCTTGGTTCCTTGATCCGCACTCGTCGATGCCTCGACCTTCTGCTCGGTCGATGCGGCCGAGTCGTTAACGGCGCTGGTGCACCCCGACAAGATAGAAGCAGACAGAACGATGATGCCGACAATAGCCCCCGGTTTTCCTGTAAGCCGAGCTAACTTTGAAGATTTGGAACGCCTATGAATAGGCTGCGTGCAGAACGTGTAGTAATCGATATTACGCAATACGAACAAAATTCTGGCGATGGCTGCGAGCAGCGAGATAAGCGAAGCAAGAAGCATCCCTAATCCGTCGCTATCGAGTTGTATACATACATAAGTAAGCACCGCGTTCAAAAAAACGAATAAGGAGCTAATCATCAGAACGCCTTTTCTGTCATCGAAGTACATCAAGATATGAAGGAAAACGAACATGATTATGAATAGAAAGTAACCTAAAACCAATAAATTGAACGCATCTACCTGTGCAATTGAAAATCCGATTTGGGGAAGAAACTTCATCCCTACCGCGATGGACATGATTGTAAAAAACAGCTGCACTTCCATAAGAAAACTGATCTCCTGCATTAAAGTCCGCTGCATCTCGACCTTCGCGCGCTTCATATCCTGGTATGTTCCGCCCTCGATTACTTGCTTGTAATAAATACGGAATTTCTCATAGAACGAGGTTTCAACGGACACGACAAAAGTAACCAAGGTAGGCACGACCGACAGAAAGGCGTAGAATACCGGCAAATCGTAAAAAGTAGAAACTCTAAACCCTTCCTGAACCACGTTTCCTTCACTGGAAAACCAATATACGAAGCTGTGAATGTAAATGCCGGAGTAAAAAAACGTACCTATGACAAATAGGGAAGGGTATTTCTTCAAATACGTGATAAACACGAAAAACAACCGGAACTGGCTGCTTGGAAAAATCTGCTCGAAGTGTCGGGAACTCATAGTCGCAATAAGCAGAAAACCGATATCGATTGCAGACAACGCGGCGGTCGTGGCATTCAGATCGGTGTAAGACAGCAGAACCCATCCGCTGGCAAGGGAGACGACAACGCCCAAAGCAAAGCTGCGAACGATACGCATGTAATCCTTCAGTGCGGATAAGTACACGGCTTGAATCCAAACGACGATAAGCTCCATGAAAAACAAATAAGCGACGAGCTTGTAACCGAATGAGGCCGAGACCGTCTGTAAAAAGAAATAGGCGACGATCGCCCCGGCGGGCAATGAAATAATTAACGCCCCGTAATACGACGAAAGCAAATGATTATATTTCTTTTGAAAAATCATATCTGCGATAAATCGGGTCAACAGCAGCGAAATCCCGCTGGTTATGATGATGGAGAAAATAAAGCAATACTGTACCGTTGCGATATATAGCTCCCAATCCAAGAAAGACGCGTTGTTATAATCCATCATTCTTTGCAGCGCAATAATGAGGACAATACTGAGAATCATAGGACCAATGGTCGTCAATGCCGAGAAAGCATAGGCTTTAACATTGTTAATCAGCCCTTGCTCGCGGAATAGTTTCCTTAACTCAAAGCCGATTCCGGCCATCGTTTTACCTCCTTTAAAGACGCATACAGCTGCTTATAGCTGGCAATAACTTCTTGATCCTTGTAATAAAGCGATACACGCTCGAGTGCGTTTCTACCCATTTCCTCGCGAAGCGATTTACTCTTGCATAGTTTGATAATATTAAGAGCCATCGGCTCATAGTTCATGACAGGGGATACGAAACCAGCCAATCCGATGCCGTCATTGACTCCGTTTAGGAGCTCTTTACAGCTTCCCACATTCGTTGTTACGAACGGTTTGCCGCAAGCCATTCCCTCTAATACCGCTAGCGGTTGTCCTTCGCTAATGCTCGTCAATAGCAGAATATCCATTTGCCCCAAGTAGTCCTTTACCTGGACTTCACCGGTAAACAGAACATCCTGTACCCCCAGTGCCTCTACTAGCTGCTCGCACTCATGGTAATAAGATTCGTCCTCTTCGGTAGGTCCCATAATGGTAAGGTGGGCATTAGGAATTTCCTGTTTGACCAGGGCAAAGCTTTGCAGCATCGTTTTGATGTCTTTAATAGGGACAACCCTAACAACCGCCCCTATTCGTATAATGCCATCTTTAGGCGCTTGCGGGATTCCCGCAAAATGATCAACGTTTACACCGTTCGGTATGATGCTGATTTTTGACTCTTCGCAACCCAGTTCCACCTGAATTTCTTTATTCCGATTGAATAAAGTAATGACTTGGTCGGAAGCTTGGTAGGCGCAGCCGGAAAGCGTATAGAAATATTCGATCCACAGATCTTTAAAATATCCTTTGACCCAATCCGCCTTGATAATTTCCTCTTCGCGCTCCCTGGAATAGATTCCGTGTTCGGTCAGTACTAACGGAGCACCGTGAATATGCTTGGCAAGAGCTCCAATTACGCCGGCATATCCCGTGGAAACGCTATGATAAATATCCGCTTTCGGAATATCATGCCTAATCGTTAGAAATAGAGGCAATATCATCGATCGGACGGTCCAGAACATTTCGGTGAAAGGTACGAGCGAATATTGGTTCCGGCACATTTCTTCCAAGATGTCGAAATAATCTTTACTGGATAGAAAATCAGCCGCGATCTGGAATTTTTTCGTGCGTAGAAGATCGAATAATTGACTCCATACGACTTCTCCGCCGCCAAGCAAGGAGCGTATGCTATGCGTTTGCTCCGCGGTAAGACGGAAACGCTGTCCCCAGCTTCCTTCTTCATCTAAATAAGCATCCAAAAACACTTCCTTGATCTCAACGACGTTCGCAGGCAATTTGTACTTGTAATTCCCTTTTTGCTTGCTTTGCGCACCGATCGCATAAATAATGAATTCGTGCTCCGGCATTTGATTGATTATACTGTGAATCCAGCTGGATACCCCGCCTGTAATATAGGGGTACGATCCTTCGGCTATCATACATATTCTCATCGTTGTTAACCGTCCAGTCTAATTTCAAATTTTGAACTACTGGCTTTAACTAGGAACGTGTTATCGTCAATTTTGGACACGTCACAGGACTTCGTCTTCAAGATCGATTTCTTAGTCCGCAAGACAAAATATTGATCTGCTTGGAAATTCGAAATAGCTCCTTGAATCGAATCCCCTTCCCTTGTCCATGTCACGGAAGCATTCAATACTTTTTCCATGTCTATGCCTGCTTCGGCTGCTGTCCGCGCCCGTAACCATGGGTAGGTCCTCTGGACGCGGTTCATTTTCTCCGAGAAGCCTTCATAAAGCTTCGACCACGTAAGATTCATGTTTCGATCTTCTGAAATGACGTCATCCGGATGCACGAAGTGCGAGAAAACCCCTAATGAAGTAATCGCATTCGCCTCTATCCAATCTCCTACCTCGTTATCTATGTAGCCTGAAGTCATTCGAGGAAATTCGATAATGCCATCCTTAGCTACCTCGTACTCTTGGATGTACGACATATTCGTCGCATCTTCTTCGTAAATGGAAGAAATCACGGTTAAATTAGGCCATGCTTTCTTTAACGCTTCCCGTCCTACCGCATCCATCTCATTGGAAGGAGGAACATACGAAACAATATCATACTTTGGGAATGCATTGTTGGCGTATTTCAGAGCTTCCTTTATTGAGGCGCTCATCTCGTCTACGCTTTTCCACGACTTGTAGCCGTAATTATCGGCAACCACTTGACTCGTTTGCAGAGATTGATGGTTGTATCCGTGGATTCCGATTTCTCCTCCGCTCTTCATAACCTCTCGCCCATAGGAAATAAGGTTGTACCTCTCCTCGTCGATCGGCGAGCTGAAATCGCCCATGACTTGATCATTGTAGGACTGAATTAAAACGGCCGTATACTTAAGGCCTGTTTTCGTCGCCGTTTTCAGCATATCCGGCCACCAAATATCATGGTAAAACCTAGGTATATCCCGATGGTACTCTTCATAGATGGAAGGCAAATTGCCTTTTCTTATGGGAGCAGGAAAATCATCGATGAACATGAGCTTAGCGTTAAACACCGGATAAATATAATCCGGTTCCAGCATACTGATTGCCCCGGTAAAAAGGCCTCTATTAATTTTTTCTACAAGCATCGTTCCATTAAGCACCATAAAGGCGCCTTTACCGTAATCGCTTCTCCATAGCAGTGGAACTCCTGATCCGCTCGATGCGAGAACCTCGGACGATTCGTCGAGTTCAACAACATTCGCTTCATTAAGGACAAAAGGAGAGCCAACGGACAAGCCCTTTTCTCCGATCAGGACATTCTTATCTAGTTTAATTCCATCGACTTGCTTAGATTCGCTGCTCGCTGTAATGCCGAGTTTACGGTAAATCTGATAGTACGCCTCGTCCTGCTCGAGCGTTCTCGCAAACATCATGTATCCTCCATCTTGCACAAAAGAAGACAACTTGTTCATATCTCCGAGCTCGCTCAGCGAGAAACTAGTGATAATCGTTACGGAACAGCCCTTCAAAACCAATGATTGCTGCGCGATATTCGTGCTTTCTGTTTTCTTCTTCATATATTGCAGAGCACGCATTACATTGTTTTTTACTTTTACGCTGACAGCATCTCTTTCATCATAGACTACGCAATAGGCTGGGCCGCTAAATGCAATCGGCATGCCTGGACTTTGGTTCGTTATCCGATGGCTTTCTAACAAATGATTGTTTTTGCTAAATTGAAGAATATATTGCGATCGAGATAATTGTACTGCAAGCGCCAGCAAAATAACGGATAAAAGCATAATATATACGTTTCGTTTCAAATAAAAACTTTTTTTCATCTCATGCTCCTTCTGACCAGAACCTTACAAGAGTCAGCGCACGATTAGAAAGACGAAGCGGAGACCGTTTCAGTTGTTCTAAAGTTCCCATCATTTTCTTGTATGATTTCATATAAAAATAAACCTTTAACAACGCAAGATAGGCTTCCTCGTTTTGCGGATACCTGTGGAAATAGAGCAGAGCCGTTTGTTCCGCCTCGATTAATTTTTTAACGTCCAGCTCGGCTTGAATCTTCTCGAGATATGCAGGTTCATCCTCTGGCGAAACCGTAATAAGATGTTCCAAAACCATAATGTAAGTAAATTTATGCTTTCGCAAGGTCTTCTCATCCAGAAAACCGCTTTTCATATACGATTGCAAAACATCCACATATTCGCGAAGAACGACCGGATCCGTTTTATTGGACTCATACTTCACCGTTAGTTCCTGCAGCGCCAGCATGAGCTTGCGTTTCAGCTCCATAACCGCGCTGACCGCGTAATGCGAGGTTTCCGTGTCCTCGTTGCCTACCGCAATTTGCAAGATATCCATATATTGAATC
Source organism: Paenibacillus sacheonensis (assembly GCF_009909195.1). GTDB lineage: Bacteria > Bacillota > Bacilli > Paenibacillales > Paenibacillaceae > Paenibacillus_Z > Paenibacillus_Z sacheonensis. The sequence goes on along the minus strand of NZ_JAAAMU010000015.1, from coordinate 130,462 downwards.
GAATCTTTCTTGAGCACGTCAATCATAACCGATCTTCGATCCGCATGACCGCTGACAAGCAGCGCTTCTTCGATGGATACGACATTGGTTTCCTTTTCAGCTTCCATCCTGGAATAAATACCAACCTGATGAACTTCGGGCTCGTCTTGAAACTCGAAAATCTGTCTGAGAGCTTCGTCGTCTTTCTTCCGAGACCAGCTTTTCGGCCAGAATAGAGGAAATAACCAACCTATAACAGGCAGCGTGCTTACGATGAGCCATCTAAGAAGCCATTCCTGCCACGAACACGAATAAACAATCCGAATCGCAATAGCCGAAAGGATGACATAGAGTAAATAGACTAGTTCAACCATAAACAACTTCCTCTTCCATCAGAGTTAAAGCGATATCCTTATCCGCAAACCGCTTAAACACGTTTTGGGCATCGCTTGGCGCAGTATTTGACATCATAATCCAAACCTTGTCGTCATGTCCGACACCGATATAATCCGTCTCTCTTAGCAGCTTCGATATCACCACTGACTTGTCGATATCCGATATATCATTGCCCTGATACGAGAGGAGCAGGTAGTTGATCCGGTGCTTCTCCTTAGCAAGCTTCTTGCTTTCCAGAATCGATGCAAATACTTCTTTATTCAAAATAGTTGTACCTTCCACATACCGACTGCTCTCAGTTGCTTCTACATACGAGAAGGCACGCGATAAAGCAGATGACACGAGTTCTACGGTAACTTTAAATAAATTCTGATGATATAAGGTGAATTTTTCAAATTGAACCCCATCGATGCAAATGACAGCAACCGTTTCGCCACCATTTTGAACCGGCGCGGACATCAGCGGAATTTCGTCGTTCAATTCCTTGTTAATATGAATCGCGCCTTCGGCGAACATTCTTTTAAGATATTCGAAATCCTCGACTTTAATCGATTTCGTCAATCTGGTTTCTCCGCCGATCGAATGCGCAACCAGTCTTAAGTAGTTACGATAATTATTGACCGTATAAATAGAAACGGCATTGGTTCCCATGATAGACTCGATAACGCTCACTGCGGAATTGAATATTTTTTCCGGTTCCAGGCTGTCCAATTCTTTAGTAATCGAATAGATTTTACCGAAGCTGTCGCCGCTATTCTGAATTCTTTGTTGAAGCTCGTCTTTGACTTCCCTTACTTCCGTGTATACGCTGTTCAAAAACTCGTATTTATCCGAAATTTCCTCAACCTTATGTTCTTGGGACGCAATGACCCCGTTCTTTCTTTCGATCGCATAACCAACGACAAGTCCGATGAACAAATAAACTGCCGCTTGGAAGAAAAAGTCCGTATCGTAAAGCAAAGAAACAAGTTCCCGTCCGTCTATTAGATTCTGATAGAGCAACAGACCGATCGATAGCGCGGCAGCAGTAATGGATTGCCGGTTACCATAAATAATTCCGATGATCGTGATATAGAATACCTTCAAATCAATAAAATTATAAGAAGCGTCGAAATTGCTTAAACCGAGCCATGAGATAAAGGCAAATGCAAGCAAGTTCTCCGCGTAGGGCTTAAGCTTCTTCGTTACGGTGCGATTGACTTCCGGCTCCGTTTTCTTGGTAGCTGCCGTTTTTCGAGACTTCATGTGATTGTCGGAAAACCAAGCATAGGTTTTGCTAAGTCCCTCTTGGAAGCTATAAAGCGGCGCCCAGTCCAGATCATTGTTTATTCTGGAATTATCGAGAGCCGAATGTTTAATATCTCCCAGTCTAGCGCCGCTATGCTCAACGACGGTCCCTTCTTGCAAACTCTTTATATGGCTTACGAGTTCATTCACGGAACATTGTGTGTTCGTTGATAGATTATACACGCCTTGAAGAGTCGAATACGACGACCGGTAAATCGCATCCGCCACATCTTCAACATAAACAAAATCGCGCGTTTGTTCGCCATCGCCATTAATCGTTAATGGCTTACCTGCCAATGCTTTCTCCATGAAAATGGAAATGACGCCGCCTTCTCCGGCATTTGCCTGACGAGGCCCATACACATTGGAAAACCGAAACGCGACCGTTTCCAGCCCATACAGCTCATTCCATTTCAAACAATATTCTTCGCCCACGTGTTTGCTAATCCCATAGGGAGAAATCGGATCGCATTCGGCACTTTCCTTTATCGGCAGATCTTCATTCAGGCCGTAGACCGCTGCCGAAGAGGCGAATACAAATTTCTTCACCTCGTATTTCTGAGCCAGGGATAACATATTAACTAAACCCAACACATTGGATTGCGTATCCAATCTTGGATTCTTTATGGATTCAGTGACGTTAATTTGAGCAGCGAGATGTACAACCGCATCGAAGCGATTCGAGCGAAAAATCTCCTCGCATTTCTTATCTTCTACCGACAATTGATATCCCTTATGTTTATAATTCACATTTTGCGTAGTGCCGGTGCTCAAATTGTCAATGACGTAGACCTCGTAGCCTTCCTTGTAAAAGCGATCTGCGACATGGGATCCAATGAAACCGTATCCCCCCGTAATTAGAACCTTCACGTTTCCACCTCGTTATTTTAATAGATACATTATGTATACACAGATGTCGAATTTTGTATTATTAAATATTAACACACATAGTTATTTTATACTATACTTCCAGGACTATAAGACGACGAATGCAACCGACGAATTGAATACTCGTAAAGGGAGATTTAAACAAAAAAAGACGACTCCTATTCCAAAAAAGGAATAAATGTCGTCGTTTGCACAAAATGAGCTTCTATTTAGATTAGCGTATAAGTCGGAGCCTTGCCATCCAACAATATTTGATCGGAAATGTTGTCGTTTCTTAGAAATACGATACTTATCGTGTTCTCTTTAACAATTCCCAAATCACTAAGTTGTATCCTTGCTTCAATCACGGTTTGAGTTACCACGTAGTTTGACGTTCCTTTATAATCCGACATTTTTGACCACGCCCAGTCCGTTCCCGCTCCGCTGTATCGATATAACGTTCCATTTTCAATCAAGTAGTCGGCACCGGTAACGCTGCTATTCTTCACTTGATATCCTGTCTCGCTGCGATTGTCGGAGTTGATGTAAAACTGGCCTTTTGAAGTAAGCTGTTCACCTTGCACGAGCAAGTACAAACTCGAGTCCTTGTTATACAATTTTAATGATTTAGCCATCAACGTTCCTGTTCCTGCAGTAGCAACCCCGCTCCATTCATCCGCCTTCCCATCAATCAAGATATTAATTTCAGGCACGGGCACTGATGCAGGTTGTTCCGGTACTGGTGTTGGTGTTGGGTCTGGTGTTGGAGTCGAATCCGGTATCATTTCAAAAGTCAGCGCGGCAACATCCAGAAGACTTCCGCTAGCTGGTAGTTTAATAGTCTTCGAATCGTTCCAAACATAACCGATTTTGATTGCCGTATCTTTGGTGACCCCCATATCGGTGTAAGGAATTGTCGCCACAAGAAGCGCACTCGATACGGAGAAATTAGGCGTACCTTTATACTGTTGAACTTTGGTCCAGGACCAATTGGTGCCGGCCTTCTCCCCATAACGATACAACGTTCCATTTTCCAGCATATATTCCGCACCACTCTCCTGCCAATAAGGGGCTGCGAAACCAGTGCTTTTATTGTTATCACTATTAATGAAAATCTGGCTTTTGCTATCGATGGTAGATCCTTCTATGGAAATATTCAAGCTTGATTTCCCTCTGAAAGCTTTTATTTTCTTTGCATTATCTGTTCCAGTGGCTAGAACGCTAACCTTGTTCCAATCTATGCTTTCCTCGATTACGGTTGGTTTGTCCGCAACGGATGGAACATATTCCGTCGCGCCAATATCAATTGCTTGACCTTGAATTCTTGCCTGACCGTACAAATCGATCGAAGTGCTTGGCAAATATTGCTGAGAGCCTTTGTCGATACCCAAGGAGCCTGATTTCAACTTGATATCCAGATTCGCTTTATCCACAAACAAGGGATCGCTAAAAGAGGAATCGGCGTCGTTACTTGTTGCTTTCTTATAGGCGCTCCATGAAGTATAAACGATTCCATCCCATTTCCATTGCGTTGCGGATGCTCCATTCGGATTAAAGTACAAATTAAAGTTCAGTTTGTTCCCCGAGCCTGTTTTGTTAACTTTGTTTATGGAAACTTTTTGCGAGTTGTTGAAGATAATATTATTTGCAATTACGTTATTCGTAGTATTGCTTTGAAGAGTAATATCACCGTAGCCTTGCTTCAGAGCGTCGTTTTCCAGGAACGTATTATTGTAAATTAAATTTTGGGCAGCGCCGCCATTCGACGAGCTCGATCCGCCTAGTAGTAAGCCTGCGCCATAATTGTGGTGAATAAAGTTGTTTTGCACCGTAATATTAGTGGTGGCTTTTCCTAACTTCTCACTCGCTAATTCAATACCGAAGTCATTATTGAAAATCACATTTCGTTCGATCGTGATATTCATAGCTCCGTCAGCGTAAATGCCTCCTGCCGCGTGAACATTGGAGCCGTAAGCCACATTCGTGGAAGAATCGATTCCGTAAACCGTATTCCCCGCCACCGTGCCATTACGCACCTGGTCGATGCAACTCGAGCATGCATTATAGAACCCTGCTAATTCAATGCCAATGTTATTGTTACTGTAAACTTTATTGTTTGTGATTGAAAACCCGTCAATATTGCCGCTTAACGTAAGCGACTCGCTCCAGCCCGTAACGAGATGGTGAATTTCATTATTCTGAATCATGATACCGGTCAACGGAGTCGACGTATTTCCTAGTACATGAATGCCATGGGCATTACCCGAAGCGGAAGTGTTTTTTATATCGTGAACATTGTTGTTTAGTATTTGAATATTGCTTCCGCCGTTTACTATCCTTATTCCGGCAGGATCTAATGAACTAGTTGAGGCTGAAAGATTGCGGATCTCGAAGCCGTTAACTCTTACGTAATTGACGTTGGATAACATCCATAACGCTTGTTTAGTACCAGACGGCGCCAGGCCTGTACCATCTAAAATAGGCGTTTCGTTCGTAAAATTCTGAAATGTAATATATCCCGTGGAGTTGCCTGACACGTTGACGGACACAAGTTCGGTGTACACGCCGCCTCTGACGAACACCGTGTCTCCCGGAAGCACGGAATTCGCGGCTTTTTGAATCGTTCTCCAAGGCGCGTCCAACGTACCCGGGTTACTGTCATTTCCTGTCGTAGCCACGTAAAACGTTCGCGCGTCGGCATAAGCTTTCGCGGCAAATCCGACATTAAGCAACAAGCTAAAAAGTATGATAGTAATCAGACTAAAGTAGGGGAGATGCTTTACTCTTTGGACTTGTCTACTTCTCTTAACTCTCATACGGACAAAACTCCCTCTCTGCCCGAAAAAAAAGACACCCTAAGTTGGGTATCCGTGTGCAACACGATATCGCAACTTCGGTAACTGGCTAGCTTTTTTGCGGAAGATCCCGCAAACGAAGCCCCTTTAGCTTTGCGTCACTTGGTTTCCCAAGCTATGCCTTTTCGGTTTATTTTCTTCCAATATACGACTTAAACCTACACTTGTCCATAGACTAAAGAATCAAATAATCATGTTTATACTAAAAATCATGAGCATAAATTACTATATTATCAAAAAAACCTCCACCTTCTCACGACGTTATTAATCACATGATCTAAAAGACCTTGGAATCATGGCCCAGACCATGACGACGCTCAGTCGAAAAGGCATCCAAAAAACAAAAACCCCCCGAAAGATGGAAGTACCCCATCATTAATCAAGGAAGCTTTCTATGACTATCAGGCTATATCGAACGAATGTCCTATTCGTTCAAATAAATCGTTGCCCGATTCTGAAGTTTCTTGGCTGCTTCCTCCGCGGATTGGCGTCCTTCCAAGAATGCCTCCGCCTCTTCTTTCCCCATTGCGACAATCGCTCCGTTTACCTCGACGAGCCGCTTAATCCATGGAATCGTGTCCATGATGGTCTTGTTATCCGCATCCGTAATGGCAGGAGGCGTATCTCGCCATCCGGGCCGGCGAGCTTGATATTCCCGCTCTCGAACATTATCTTCGACTCTTCAACCTGCTTAGCCGTCATATCCTTAATTACCGAGAAACCCATCATGCCCGGCGTGCCCTGCCTCTCCGCAAAGAGCAAGTATTTCATGAATGCCCAAGCCTCCTGCTTCGCACCTGAATTCGCGTTCAATCCAAGCATGAGCTCACTTCCGAATGTCATCCCTTTAGCTTCGCCGCCTGATCGGGTTTGGAATACATCGCTGTTGACTTGGAACATTATCTCCGGGAACATGATCATATCCATCGGCATCATCAAATCATATGGCCGAACATTTGCTGGCCTGGCCCCGGCCTTCCCTCGCTAACCATACCATCGTCATACAAGCCTTTCAAATTCTCCAGCAGTGCTGCAAAATCCCCGGTATCAAACGATGCTTTCTTCCCTGCCGCATCGACAAAATGCTCATAACTCGACTCCGCCATCAGCTTTAGCATTTGTTCCCTCGGCATACCTGACAAGCTATAGCGGTCCGGCTTGCCGTCACCGTCCTCATCTTTCGCGAGCTATGGGCACTAAAGAACCTTATTTGACGTTAAAGAACTTTATTTTCATTAAAAAACTTTATTCTTTCTCATCAATATATTAACCTTTAGCAAACCTTTAGCGCTCTGTAATGGAATTGTAATATTCCCTTCATGTTTCTTTCATAATCCGACTCTATAATAAACACATGACCCCCCTTTATTATATATTTTCTCTCTTGCGCCTGCGGATATGCCGCAGGCCTTTTTGTTTATATAGGGCCTGCTGCGGAGTTTACCCGGAAAACAAAGAAGCGCGGCAGCTGCCGCGCTCCTTTAATCCATATTTCACTGAATTCCTATCCATCCTATGATGTTCTGTAATCACTATGAAATACCTTCTACAATCTCAATAGGATTACATCTGCCTTACAAAGCTTTCACCGCGTCCGCGAACTGTCTCGCGCGTTCGGTCAGCAGATCGAAACGTCCGCCGCGCACCCAGTCGAGGTTGACGAGCTTGCTGCCCATGCCGACCGCGCACGCGCCGGCTTTAAAATAATCGGCGATATTGTCCAGATCGACGCCGCCCGTCGCCATCATGGGAATACGGTCCAGCGGCGCCCGGATTTCGGCGAGGTATTTCCAGCCGAGGGTTGCCATCGGGAACACCTTCACCGCTTCCGCGCCGGCTTTCCAGGCACGCACGATTTCCGTCGGCGTCATGACGCCAGGCCACACCGAGACGTTGTTCTTCAGCGCGTAATCGACCACGGACTCGTCTAGATTCGGGGAGATCAGAAACTGCGCTCCTGCCGCGACCGCTTCCTTCGCCATCTCCAAGTCGAGCACCGTACCCGCGCCGATCCCCGCCTGGCTGCCGTACTTGTCGCGCCAGCGGTTGATCATGCCGGCCGCGCCGGCCGTGTTCATCGTAATTTCCATCAGCGTGATGCCGCCGCTCAGCAAAGCTTCGGCCGCTTGGTCCGCATATTGATCCTCGATGCCGCGGAATATCGCGACGATCTTCTCCTGCTGCAATCTATCAAGCATTGCGCTCACGGTTCAGCCTCCATCCCATCGGTTCGTTCCGTCTATGAATCCTGCGCCAGCCACGCGCGCAGCACGTCTTACATCCATAACCATTGTAGAACGAGCCTATCGGCGAATCAATCCAAATCGCGCCAGTAATCCTGCAAAATGCGGATAAACACATTGGGGAACGCGAGCGTCCGCATCTCCTCGGGACCGATCCATCGGTAATGGGCCGGCGCCCGGTCATCTCCATATGGAGCCGAAGCTTCGGTAATAGCTTCGAACAGACTGGTCCCTGCTGTACCTGCAGCAATTACTGTGCCCGCTGCTTCATCAGCCGCCGCTTCACCTGCCGCGCTTGTCGTATTTACCTTGCCCGTCGTCTGCCAGAAGCCGAACTCAGCCCGAAACACCTGCATGTCCCAAACGATATGGCTAAAGACGTGGTCCGTCTCGCCCCACCAAGCCTCCGGCCGGACGAGCAGCCCGTCTTCCGCCGACAAAGCCCGGCTCAGGAAATCCGCCATCGACGCGCGGCGATCCGAGCTGCCGCCGGCATCCGGCGGTCCATCCGCGCCAGCCGTTCCTGCATGCAAGAGCGGCTCCGCGAACGCCGCCAGCTCCGAACCCGCTGCAGACTCGCGTACTGCGGCCGATGCCTCGGAAACAGAAACGGATACAATCGCAGACGCTTCCTCAGGCGCAGCCAACTGCAGCTCGCCAGCCACCGCGGCCGCATTCAAGGCCGCTCCCGCCTTGCTGCGGCCACGCCGCTTGGCGGGCGCTGCCGCGCCGAGCGCATCGGGCGCCAGCACATGCGGCAGCTCCCACATTTGAGCGAGCAGGCCGCTCTCGGGCCGCTGGCGTACGAGCAGCTTGCCCGCATGCTCGCCGCTGCCGGTAATCAATGCCGCGATCCGCGTCTCCCGGCGCGGCGGCTTTGCCTTCGTCTTGATCGGCAGCACATGCTCTTTGCCGGCCATGCGCCCTTCGCAGTGCATCATCACCGGACAGGTCAAGCAGCCAGGCGACTTCGGCGTGCATACGAGCGCGCCGAGCTCCATGAGCGCTTGGTTGAAGTCGCCTGCCGAGCCCTCCGGTATAAGCGATGCCGCCAGCTTCTCGATGCCGATTCGCGTTGCGGGCTTGGCGATATCCTCCTCGAGGCAGAAATACCGCGACAGCACGCGCATGACATTGCCGTCGACCGCCGGCTCCGGCCGGTTGAACGCAATGCTCATGATCGCGCCCGTCGTATAAGGGCCTACGCCGCGAAGCGCGGAGACGGCTTCCTTGTCATCCGGCACGGCGCCGCCATGGCGGGCCACTACCTCGCGCGCTCCCGCCTGCAGGTTCCTGGCCCGCGAATAATAGCCGAGCCCCTCCCAGCATTTGAGCACCTCCGGCTCCGGCGCATTCGCCAGCGCGGAAGCGGTAGGGAATTTCTCCAAGAACCGTTCGTAATACGGAATCACGGTATCCACCCGCGTCTGCTGAAGCATGATTTCCGATACCCAGACGCGATACGGATCGCGGTTCATCCGCCAAGGCAAATCTCTTTTGTTGGCCAGGTACCACCCCAGCAGTTCACGGCTGAAATAGCTTGCCGCTTCCGTGGTCATGCGTCTTCACTTCCTTCTTCGTCTTCCTCGTCGTCGTCATGGGAGATTCCCTTCGCCCCGTCGCAATAAATCTGCCGATAACGGCTCGGGGTCAATCCGGTGTATTGCCGGAACATGCGGGACAAATAATGACCCTGCATGCCAACCTGCTGGGCGATGTCGGTAATGCTGAGCTCTTCTCTGAGCTCCAGCAGCAATTTCGCGCGTTCCAATCTTCGCATCGTCACGTATTGGGCAGGGGCATGTCCCATCAGATTTCTGAAATAGCCGATAAAATAGTTCGGATGAAGATAAACGAGCCTCGCCAAATCCTCCACGGCGATTCGCTCGGACAAATGCTCTTCGATATATTTTAACACGGCATCGAGCTTCTCGAACGGTTCGATTTCGCGCACCGTTGCTTCGTTAATGCCGCCATGTTCCAGAAATACAGCCAAGATCTCAAGCAGCTTCGCGCGCGTGCGCAGTTCCTTCGTCAGCCGAAGGGAACGGTAAGCCTCGATTAATTGCTCGAATAACAGCACCATTCGTTCTTCCTGATCCGGCACGACGTAGAGCGGGAGCTTGAGCAAGTCGAACATCTCCGCGTCCCCGATGGATGCGCGGAAATGACACCAGTACATGCTGACCGTCACATGCGGCTCGGCAGCGAACGACTGGAACGTATTCGGCGGAATCAGGTACAGCTGGCCAGGCTTCATTTCGACCTCCCGGCCATCTACCTTGAGCGCGCCTCCCCCTTCGCGAACGTACCAGAAGCGGTAAAACTCCGGCATCAAATGGGATGTTCGCCCTGGCTTCGTGCTCGAAAAAGCGGCCATGGATACTTCTGCATGAAAGCGGTGAAAATAATGTAGGATGATTGTTCTGTAGGTGTGTTTCATCGCAGCTCCGCATCCGAAATAAGTTAATTAGGAAAGCATAAACATATCGCTCTATTATAACGCAACGTTTCGAGAGGAACCAATGCACATCCGACTAGCAAAATATTCCTACCAAAGAATGATTTACATAAATCGACATCGCATAAGGAGGATTTTTCCAAGTGACCAACCCTACGTTAATCCCTTCCGTCCGCGGAACCATTCGCTTTCTCTTGCTCGCGTTTCCTTCCGCCATGCTGCTCCTGGGCGGACACGATCCTGCATCCGCGTCGGCATTCGGCGCCGGTGCGTCCGATACGCCGCAAGTATTCAGATCCAATTGCATCTCCTGCCACGGCACCGACCTGAAGGGACGGATGGGCGACTCCACGAACCTGACGAAGGTCGGCAACCGCATGTCCAAGGCGCAGATTGCCGCCCAGATCAAGCAAGGCGGCGGCGGGATGCCGCCCTTCTCCGGTAAACTGCAGGATTCGCAGATCGAAGAGCTGGCTGCCTGGCTTAGCGCCAAGAAGTAAGAGCCAGCAGAATCGGCCGCGCGATGTAGAATTAACAACGAAAAAAGATCCTTACGGGAGGCCGTCGCAGCCTCTCGTAAGGATCTTTCTCTTGCCTTTCGCAATCATGCGCTCGTTAGGTTACTTGGCTTCCTTCCCTGCAGCCCGCTTCCAATGGGGCAAACCCATTCCAAGCGGTCCCTTGTACGACCACTTGGAATCGCCCATCGTCGGATGAGGGGGGAACGAAACATCCCGCAGCAGCGGAAGGCAGCAGCCCCACAAATCCTCGTACAGACCTTCAAGCGGAACGGCCTGCCCGGTTCTGAACATCCGTTTGGAGAGCAGCCCTTGTCTCATCGCCATTCGCCGCCTTTCCCTTTGCCCGATATTGCTTTGTTGTATTCCAATTATGGGCAAAAGGTGACGATCGTATGCGAGCGCCTTCAAATAAGGCGTTCTACGATAACGTAAGCGGACGCTAAATCGCCGTCATGCGAGATGGATACATGAATCGCAATGTCGCGGTCCTGATGTCCAAGCCGCCCCCAAGCTGCCGAAGACAGCCTGCAGACCGGCTTGCCTCCGGCTTCCCGGCCGATCTCGATGTCTTGAAAGCCGAGCGCGCCGCCGATGCCGCAGCCGAACGCCTTGGAGACGGCCTCCTTGGCGGCGAAGCGCCCGCCGATAAATTCCACGGCGCGTTTGCCCGTGTATGCCGAAGACATCTCGCGCTCGCTCGCCGTCAGGATCCGCACCCGGAACCGCTCGCCGTAGGATCCCCGCAATGCCTTTCCGATCCGCTCCAGCGAAGCGAGATCATGTCCGATTCCGATAATCACTGCTATTCAACCGCCTCGCCTAGCCGATGACGCCGATGAGCGCCAATCGGAAATTCGTTCCTCTGCATTCCGGCCGATCGCCGTGAATGACTTCAAGCTCCATCCGATGCTTCCCCAGCTCCAGCTCGTCCCCCAGGAACCAAGTATGGAACCAGCCTTCGTCCGCGCACCAATCCGGCCGGTTACGGCTGACCGCGACCCAATCGCCGCCGTCGAGCCGATAACGGAACTCGGCGGACAGCTTTCCGAAATCAAAGCCGAGGGACAGCCCCCGCCCGGTAAACGAAAAGGACAGCTTCGCGCCGATCGCTGCGGTTTCCAGCACCTGGTCGATCCATTCGTAGAACGGCCAGCGGCGAATCGTCCACGGCCCCTCTGTCTTGATGTCCGCAAGAGGCAGAAGCTCAACCGCCCCCCAGTGCTTCGGGTTCAAGGGCTCGGGAAGTCCGCTGCCGTCTACGGCCTGTCCGCCCGCCGTCCGCTCCGGCTTCGGCTCGCCTCCTGCGACGCCAAGCTCCCGCTCCAGAAAAGCGATGATGCTCTGGCCATAGCTGTAGCTGCCGCGGCTCGTCGGATGCAAACCGTCGGGAAGCCATTCCTCCCAGCGCATCCGGCCTTTACGCACTTCATCCAGCGCATACAGTCCCATCCAGACGGAGCCGATGCCGTAATGCTCCGCCAACTCTTCCAGCTCCGCGATGGAGTCCGGCACGCCGCCGGCGATCATCGCCGCGTACATGTCCTGCATGTACGTATGCGCAAGCACGACGTCCCGGCTGCCGTCCGCCAGCAGCTTGCGGATCAAGCCTTCCCTCGTCCGGCCGCGCTTCTCGGTCGTTTCGCCGGAGTCGTTGACCGCATAATCGATAAATACCAGCTGGCAGCCGCGGTCGACGAGATCCCGCTTCGCACGAAGGACGGCCAGCTCGCTGCCCGTTGCGCCGATCGCGGCATTCTCGACGATGATCCTAGCCTGCGGGAATTGCTCGACGAGCCAGCCGATGACCGGCTCCGGCCAGTTGTTGCGCGGACGGGCGTCCGTAATGGAGCCGCCGATGAATCCGACGGTCAGTTGACCTTCCGAGAGTGCCCGGACGGTATGGATGAGCGGATTGCGATGCTGCCAAACGGATGGATGCATAATGACGAATTCCTCCCCATGTGGTTGAATGTCCTTATCATACCAAATAATTGCAGAGGGACATATACGGGAATAGGCATCGTTCGATTATACGGTTGGTGCCAAACCGACGGATGAATAGCCTGCCGGCCGCGGGTGCATCCATGCACAAGCAACGCCCTTCGGCCAAGGAGGCCGAAGGGCGTATTTGCTCTGCGCGATGCCGCTATTTAGATACCCGGAATCGTGTTCCGTTTGTGTGCGGTCTTGACGTACTGCTTCTCCAGCTTCTCGCGTGCCGCGTCGCTGACCGGTTTGCCTTCGAGGTAATCGCTGTTCTCGTCATACGTGATGCCGAGCTCGTCCTCGTCGGTTTGGCCTTCCCAAAGGCCGGCCGTCGGCGCTTTCGTCACGACTGCGCCCGGAACGCCGAGCGCCGCCGCCACTTGGCGAACTTGGCGCTTGTTCAGCGTGCTGAGCGGCGTGATGTCGACCGCGCCGTCGCCCCACTTCGTATAGAAGCCTGTGATCGCTTCGGAAGCGTGGTCCGTGCCGACGACGAGCAGGTTAAGCTCGAACGCGAGCGCGTACTGCGTCACCATGCGGGTACGCGCCTTCACGTTGCCCTTGCCGCCGCGGCTGATGTGACGGGAGATGCCGATCGATTTCAGGCTGTGCTCCACTTCCAGGGCGATCTCGTCGACCGCCTCCTGGATGTTGGTCTCCACGCGGTGCTTCAGCTTGAACGCTTCGGCGACCTCGTAGCTGTCGGAGATATCGACTTGTTCGCCGTAAGGCTGGAACACGCCGAGCGTCATATATTCCTTGCCGGTCTCTTCGCTCAGCTCGTCGGTCGCCAGCTTGCACAAGCCGGTCGCAACCGCGCTGTCGATCCCGCCGCTGATCGCGATCAGAAGGCCGGCCGTGCCGGATTTGCGTACATAGTCTTTCAGGAAGTCGACCCGCTTGCGAATCTCTTGCTGCGGATCGATCTCGGGTTTAACGCCAAGCTCTTTGACGATCTGTTCCTGCAAGCTCATGCTCTCACCTCTTATTGGCAGTACCGCTCGAATGCAGAAGTCAGGTCTGCTGCGATATCGGCGGCCGAACGGTTCTCGATTTGGTGGCGCTCGATGAAATGCACGAGTTCTCCGTCCTTGAACAGGGCGATCGAAGGCGAGGATGGCGGGTACGGCGCGAGGTATTCGCGCGCTTTGGCCGTCGCTTCTTTGTCCTGGCCGGCGAATACCGTGAACAAGTGATCGGGTTTGATATCGGATTGCAGCGCGTGCGCAACGCCTGGACGGCATTGGCCGGCGGCGCAGCCGCAGACGGAGTTAATGACGAGCAGGGCCGTTCCCTTGGCATCCGGAAGCTTCTCTACGACCGCTTCGGGCGTGCGCAGCTCCTCGATTCCGATTCGGGTCAGGTCGTCGCGCATCGGTTGCACCATATCAAGCATATAACGTTCGAAAGACATCGACATATGTGTTCGCTCCTCATGAGTTCAATTTCCTCCTATTATACCCCCCTCCTTATATGAAAGCAAAGAAAAAGCAACCGGGTCTGCGCCCGATTGCTTCGGTGCTTCATTGCGGATCATCGTCCAGCTCGGCGTCGTCCATCGCCTCGTATGCCGCGTCCTTATCGGGATGCGCGAAGATGCCGGCTTCCGGCTCGATGCCCTGCTCGAAATATTCCCGGTTCTCGCTGGTCTGAAATCCGATGTCCTTGAATGGATGCACCCACTCGCTTCCGGCCATGACGGCGGGATCCGTCTCTTCCGTCCAGCTGCTGAGCGGCGACTCCGGCGACTCGTACGCATGATCGCCGATCACGACGCCGCTGCTGTTGACGAAAGGCGCCCTCGGCCCCCGGCCGCTGCGAAACTCCGGCAGGAAATTGATTTCATACGGATCCAGCTCCGGATCATCGCCGCCGGCTCCCGGTCCTTGGATCTGCTGCCCGTTATGCTCGTCGTGCTCGTTTGGTTGACTCATGCCCGTGCTCCTTCCTTAGATAGAAGGGCGATTAGGGCCGTCTAGTTTCTTGTCGTAGCCTTCCGACTCAGGAGCTTTGCCGCCCTGCTTCTTCTTGCTGGCTGCCGCATCCTGAACGGATTCGCTGCGTGACTGCGGATTGTTTCCCACTGCTGGCACCCCCTTCCAAAGGTAGTATGCGCGCACGGAATTCCGCTTATCCGCCCCTGATCCGTTACAGGCTCTATGTGCTCCAATTCATTATGTATCGTGTTTCGCTCGGTTGTTCTCGTTAATCCCGGCTCAGCGCGGCCGCGGCTTCGTATGCGTTGCGGCTGCGGTCGAAGCGGACGATGAAGGTCGTGCCGGCCCCTTCCTTGGAATCCACGTGGATGACGCCGCCGTGGCGCTCCATGATGCTGAGGCAAAGCGGCAGCCCGAGGCCGGTGCCGTGGGATTTGGTCGTATAAAACGGCTCGAACAGATGCTCCAGCTTCTCCTGCGGGATGCCGCTGCCGGTGTCGCTGACGCGCATCTCCACGTAGTTCTCGAATGTAGCCGTTTCCAAAGAAAGAATGCCGTGCTGGTCCATCGCCTCCATCCCGTTCCGGGCGAGGTTCAGAATGAGCTGCTTCATCTCTTTCTCGTTGAGCATCAGCATCGGAATCTGATCCGTTAGGCGAAGCTCGAGCGATTGGCCCCGCATATTGGCATCCGCCCACAGCAGCGGCAAAATCTCGTTGATAATATCATGCAACGACTGGCTGTTCTTCTCGATGACCCGGTTCTGGGCCAGGGACAGGAAATCGCTGATGATGCTGTTCGCCCGGTCGAGCTCCTCCATGACGATGCGGTAGTATTCCTTCTGATTATCCGGGCTTCGTTCGCGCATAAGCTGTACGAACCCCCGGATGACCGCCATCGGGTTCCGGATCTCATGGGTAATGCTGGCAGCCATCTGTCCGACGAGACTAAGTCTCTCCATGCGGCCGACCTCGTCGCGAAGCCGGTTCAGCTCCGTAATATCGTGAGCGATGATCGCCGCCCCGATGATTTCGTTATTTTGAATATCGCGCACGCAAATGCCGGAGTTCACGAAAATTTTCCCCTGCTCCTGCACGTATTCCGTCGTGATCTTGTGGCCGTTAAGCGCTTGATAGAGCAGACGCCCCATGACATCTTTCTCGATATGGTCGTACAGGATCGTAAACGGCTGACCGATCAGATCCTGCCGCTGCCTGCCGCCAACCTTGTCTTTCAGCAGGAGAATAGCCATCTCGTTAATATGCGTGATCGTGCCTTCCTGATCGACGAAGATGACGCCAAGCGGCGTTTCTTCAATAAATTGCTGCAGCTTCTGCACCTCGATGCGAAAGCTGTTCGAAATTTTGTGCAGCTCGTAATTCACGTGCTGATGCTGCACGAAGTGTTCCGAGAAGAAGATCGCCAGACCCATAATGACGAAGTATCCCAACTGATGAATCGCAATGGCGGCATAGTCGGCAAAGCGCATGTCGGGATGCTGGGCGTAATTGAAATTTATGAGGGCGCAGAATCGGATCAGCAGGACGACTGCCGTTAACCCGAACACGATTAGGTATTTCTTCCTGCGCTCCACGAGATAGAAACGTTGGTTGAACATGGAAATAATCGGAATCACGAACAGCACCGTGCCCGCCATCTCGATCCATCCCCAGCTGCCATCCATCATGAACTGTTCGGCGAAGAGATAAATGGCCGTCAGCGCAAGCGTAACCCATGGTCCTCCGTATAAAGAACCGATAATCAGCTGCGCATACAGGTAATCCAGGTCGAAGCCTTTCACCTCGGCGCAAACCGCGATGCCAAGCGTCACGCAGGCGCCGCAGAAAAGAATGAGCAGGTAAGGAACCCTCTTGAATGGTTTGGAGTAGTCATACCAAAATTGAAATATAAATACCGGAAGCAAAGCTAGAATGAATTGCAATAGAATTAGCTTCCACACAAAATTGAGTCCCACCCTTCAGAAGAAACCCAGTTATTGTATATCCCATTTACCTGTTAATCCGATTAAATCATAGGTCTATCCTTTTTACAATGTATTTCCGATTCAATAACATCCAAACTAACATTGGTATATTCTGCCATATAAATGGAATTGGCGTAAAGGGACAGACGAGCCGCCGAGTAGACGCTCCCCAAACTGGATAGTATGATAGATAACGGTAACCTTTCATTATATGCGTTTGATAATCGAGGAGAAAAAGCATGAATTACGAAGTCATAATTATAGGGGGCGGCTCTGCCGGTCTCATGGCCGCCATCGCGGCCAGCAAGAACGGCGCGAGCACCCTTCTGTTGGACAAAGGGGACAAGCTCGGACGGAAGCTCGGCATCTCCGGCGGCGGGCGCTGCAACGTGACGAACAACAAGGAGCTCGACGAGCTGATCAAGTTTATTCCGGGGAACGGCCGATTCCTCTACAGCGCGTTAACGAGTTTCGGCAAC
Organism: Paenibacillus sacheonensis; assembly: GCF_009909195.1. Classification (GTDB taxonomy): domain Bacteria; phylum Bacillota; class Bacilli; order Paenibacillales; family Paenibacillaceae; genus Paenibacillus_Z; species Paenibacillus_Z sacheonensis. The sequence continues at coordinate 113,467 of NZ_JAAAMU010000015.1, read as the reverse complement.
AAGGACATCATCGCCTTCTTCGAAGGCCTCGGCATCGCGCTTAAGGAAGAAGACAACGGCCGGATGTTTCCCGTGAGCGATAAAGCGAAAACGGTCGTCGACGCGCTTATCGGCCAGGTGAGGAAGCAGGGCGTGGACATTCGGATAAATGCGCCCGTTAAGCAGGTCCTATATGAGGACGGACGCGTGCAAGGCGTCTTGCTGCCATCTGGCGAAAGGATTACATGCAGAAGCGTGATCGTTGCAACCGGCGGCAAATCCGTCCCCCATACGGGCTCGACCGGCGACGGCTATCCATGGGCGGAGCGTGCCGGACATTCGATAACCGAGCTGTTCCCGACGGAAGTGCCGATTACGTCGAACGAGCCCTATATTCAGAGCAAGGAGCTGCAGGGGCTGTCGCTTCGGGACGTCAGCCTGTCCGTGTGGAACGCGAAAGGCAAACGCGTGACGGAGCATCGGGGCGACATGATCTTCACCCACTTCGGCGTCTCCGGTCCCATCGCGCTGCGCTGCAGCCAATTCGTCGTCAAAGAGTTGAAGAAGGGCGACGCGCGCAATGCCTTGCTGACCATCGATCTACGGCCGGATCAATCAGCCGCGGAGGTCTACGACGAGACGCTGAAGCTGGCCGGGCACGAGGCGAAGAAGACGATCAAGAACGTGCTGCGAAGCTATCTGCCCGAGCGCATGCTTCCCGTATTATTGAAGGAATCCGGCTTGGACGAGCAGCTGACGTACGATCATATTCCGAAGCAGGCCTGGCTTGCGTTCGCGAAATTGATCAAGGCTTTCCCGATGCGGGCTTACGGGACGTTGAAGCTGGAGGATGCCTTCGTTACCGGCGGCGGCGTCAATCTCAAGGAAATCGATCCCAAGACCATGCAGTCGAAGCTGATGCGGGGCTTGTATTTCTGCGGCGAAGTGCTGGACATTCACGGCTATACCGGCGGGTATAACATAACGGCGGCGTTCTCTACCGGCTACTCGGCCGGCAGCCATGCGGCGCTGGCCGATTGAAACAGGCTGACCGGGCGAGCGAACGCACCGGTCAGCCTGTTTCGTCTTTATCTCAGATGTGGACATCGCCCGAGAAGTAGCCGTACGAGCCGTCATCCGGGAAGAACTCGTCTGCTTCCGGCGCGTCGTCGTCATGATTACGCAGGCTGTCCGGCGTTTCTTCCTGCGCGATCCAATCCTCGTTTACGACATGCGCGGGAATCGTAATATTTTCCATGCGGTAAGCCTCGTTCGTCAGCGAAATTTCGGGAATGGAGGATTCCACGGTCAGCTGCCCCCCATGGGACTGCGCGATTTCAAGCGCCGACGTAATATCGTCCCCGCGCATATGAATATGTACCTCGCTGCCCTGCTGAATAACAGGGTCGTAACCTAGCTCTTGAAACGTGCCGCTTGCGAGCGACGCAGCGTTGGAATCGGCGAATTGAAACAATAAACCGGTATCTTCGTGCATTGCGGACACTCCCCTAATCCTAAATGTTCCATACCCGCATAGCGTGCCCGATTGTTCCGTCCATCATACCGGTCCATCATACCGGTCGCCGGCGGCTCATGTCTTTGCTTCCTCGACGCTCCTTCGTTCTCCATCCTTCGGGGCGATACCGAATACGAATATGCTATACTTGTAGCACAACTTAGCAGAGGTGCTGAAGATGATGCTGGATCTACTCTCTCATTCTCCTAATCCGATCATGGTCGTTCGAATCCATCAAAACCGTCGTCATGTCTATGCTTGCAACGCGGCCTTCTATTCGCTCACCGGCTGCGCCGGCGAAGAGCTGATTGGACTGCCGATCGCTTCGCTGCCCTTGCTTGGCTCGAAGCCGCTGTGGTCGATCGTCGATCTTTTATGCGACTCTATCACTTCCCATAATTTAGAGGCCTACGCGGAATCATACTTCAGCTTGTCGGATTCAGCATCCTCGTTCGGAGAGTTTCATGTCAAGCAGACGATGGACGCCGGAGATACCTACCTCATCGTGACCGTTCATGACCGGTCGGAGGACAAATGGATCGAGGATACGGCGCATGAGCGCCAAGCGCTCGTCTCCATGCGGCTGACGCCGGCCGGGACCGCCCTGTCGCTTCGCGGCTACCGCGGTCCGATTGCGTACGATCATTTGGAGCTTTCCCGCACGGAGCCCGAACAGTTCATCGCCGATCAGGATCGCGAGCGCGTCTTGAACCAGCTTCGGGAATTGCAATTCAGCCGGCAGACCGGCGAGTTTCATTTTACGCTGCGTCTGTTCCATGAGCAGTTCCGCATCCATTCCCTCGTCAAGCCGTTCTTCAACGGCGACGGGACTTTCCGGTGCTACGCTGCCCTCGTGCTTACGATGGAACCCGCCATAGAAGCAGAGGTCATCGAAGGAGCCCCCGTCAACGAACACGAAGTTCCGGCGGCTGGCTCGGATGCCTCGTACAAGCTGCGCCTGCTTATGCTCGAGAAACGCGTCTCCGTCACCCAGTTAGCCGAGAATACGCAAATCTCGCTGACGACCATCTCTAATATTCGCAACGGCAAAATCAAGAGACCGCAGCGGCTCACCGCGCAGCTGATCGCCGACGAGCTCGGCGTCTCTCCGACGGACATATGGGAGCCTTACAAGTAAGAGAGCGTACCTGCACGGGGGTGACCGGAAGTCTTTTAGGATGACGTTCGGATTATTTTCTTTATTTGGCAAATGTTCCTTTTCCTCAGCATGCACAAATAACCGTGCCTCTATCATTCAGAGGAACGGTTATTCCGCTTAAACTCGCAAAGGTACGCTCGCTTAATTGCGGTAAGCTTGCAAACCTTCATTTAACTTCCGCGTCGCCGCGTATACGTCTTGGTAGATGCGGAACAGTCCGCTGTAGGCGTCGACTGCTGCCGGATTCGGTTTGTATGCCGAAGCGCGCTTCACGAACAGCTCCGCGCAAGCCTCGAGGCTCTCGAACCAGCCGCACCCATATGCCGCAAGCATCGCCGCTCCCAGGCCCGGGCCTTGCTCGTTCTCGAGCGAAACGACCTCGGCGTCGAAGATATCCGCCTGCATCTGCAGCCACACCGGGTTGGACGCGCCGCCGCCGATCGAGATGATCGTATCGACCGTCTTGCCGGCTTCGCGGAACATCGCGACCGATTCGTTCAGCGAGAACGTGATGCCTTCCATGACCGCCCGGGCAAAATGAACCCGTTCATGCGAGCCGTCGATGCCGATGAAGCTTCCGCGAATGACGGAATCCGCATGCGGCGTCCGCTCGCCGACGAGATACGGCGTGAAGAGAAGACCTTTCGCGCCGGGCTTCACGTCGCCGACGCCCTGCAGCAGCTCGTCGAACGACTCGCCCTTGGCGAAGGCGCTCTTGAACCAGCTCAGGCTGTAGCCCGCCGCCAGCGTCACGCCCATGGCATAGAACGCGTTCTCCTTGCCGTGGTTGAAGAAATGGACTTTGCCGCGGAAATCGTTCGCGCTCGTCGCCTCATAAGAAAGGATGACGCCGGACGTACCGATGCTGCACATCGTCAGTCCTTCCTGCAGAATGCCCGATCCGATTGCGCCGCACGCATTGTCCGCGCCGCCCGCGAACACTTTCGTGCCCGCGTGCAGCCCGGCCGCTGCTGCCTGCTGCGGAAGCAGCGTGCCTGTCAGCTCATGCGATTCCACGAGCGGCGGAGCAAAGGATGCCGGCAGCGATACGGCGTCCAGCACCTCGCTGCTCCAGCGCTTGTTCGCCACGTCGAGCAGCAGCGTGCCCGCCGCGTCGGAGTAGTCCATGTGCAGCTCGCCCGTCAGGCGGTAGCGGACATAATCTTTCGGCAGCAGGAAAGAGACCGCCTGCGCGAAGATCTCCGGCTCATGCTTGCGCACCCATAGAATCTTCGGCAGCGTAAAACCCTCCAGCGCAGGATTGCGCGTAATCGTGAGCAGCAGCTCTTTGCCCAGCAGCTCCTCGATCTCGCGGCATTCCGCCGTCGTGCGCGTATCGTTCCACAGAATCGCCTTGCGGACGGGATTGCCCTCCGCGTCCAGCAGCACGAGCCCATGCATTTGACCCGAGAAGCTCAGTCCTTCGATCGCATCCGCGGCGATGCCGGCGTTAGCCGTCAGCTCGCGGAGCGCCTCGATCGTGCCGTTCACCCAATCGTCCGGACGCTGCTCGCTCCAGCCCGAATGTTCGTGAAACAGCGGATAATCTCGCGATGCTTCCGCGACGACCGTGCCGCTTCTGTCCAGAAGCAGCACCTTTACCGCGCTCGTGCCTAAGTCGACGCCGATGACGTATGACATTCCGAGTCCTCCTATACGCTGAAAATAATTTCGTTCAGCTGCAGTTTGATGCGTTCCAGGCGGCCGGACTCGTTCTTGATCACGTGGTTTTGCAGCGCGTATTGCTCAAGCGACGCCAGCGTAGCGCGGCCGGCAACGATCTCCGCGCCGATGCCTTCCTTGAAGCTCCGGTAACGGTTGTCGACGAAGCCGTCGATGACGTTCTGCTCGATCAGCTTCGCGGCTGCTTTCAAGCCCCAAGCATAGGTGTCCATGCCTGCGATATGCGCCAGGAACAAATCCTGGTCTTCGAAGGAAGCGCGGCGCACTTTCGCGTCGAAGTTGACGCCGCCCCGGCCGATGCCGCCGGCTTTGAGCACTTCGTACATCGTGAGCGTCGTCGATACGATGTCGGTCGGGAATTCGTCCGTATCCCAGCCGAGAAGCAGGTCGCCTTGGTTCGCGTCCAGCGAGCCCAGCATGCCGTTGATCGCCGCCGTGCGAAGCTCGTGCTCGAACGTATGGCCGGCAAGCGTCGCGTGGTTCGCTTCCAGGTTCAGCTTGAAGTGATCTTTCAAGCCGTACTTCTGCAGGAACGAGATCGTCGTCGCCGCGTCGAAATCGTATTGGTGCTTCGTCGGTTCTTTCGGCTTCGGCTCGATCAGGAATTGCGCGTCGAAGCCGATTTCCTTGGCGTAAGCAACGGCCATATGGAACAGGCGCGCCAAGTTGTCGAGCTCCAGCGCCATGTCGGTGTTAAGCAGCGTGTCGTAGCCTTCGCGGCCGCCCCAGAATACATAGTTCTCGGCGCCGAGACGTTTGCCGACTTCAAGGCTCTTCTTCAGCTGAGCGCCCGCATAAGCGAATACGTCCGCATTGGCCGTCGTGCCCGCGCCATGTACGAAGCGCGGGTTCGTGAACATGTTTGCCGTGTTCCACAGCAGCTTCGCGCCGGTATCCTTCATGCCTTGCTCCAGCAGGTCGGCGATAACGTCGAAGTTCTTGTTCGTCTCGGCCAGCGTGCTGCCTTCAGGCGCGACGTCGCGGTCGTGGAAGCAGTAGAACGGAATGCCGATCTTGCTCAGAAACTCGAAGTTCGCTTCGACGCGCATTTTCGCTTGGTCCATCTCGTTCGCGCTGTCCCAGCCGCGCACCGCCGTGCCTACGCCGAACGGATCGGCGCCGGAAGCCGTGAATGTATGCCAGTAAGCAACCGCGAAACGCAGATGCTCTTCCATCGTTTTGCCGAGCACGATCTCTTGCGGATTATAATGTTTGAATGCAAGCGGATTGTCGGAGCCTTTGCCTTCGAATGCGATTTTGCCGATGTTTTTAAAATAAGTCATGAACTCATATCCCTCCAGAAAGGTATGTCCGCGCCGTGATCCACGCGCTCCGCGATTGCGGAACCGCTTGAACCAGCAGCATCGGCGGTCGTAATGAAAACGTTCTTACGGCTATTCTAGCATCGCGAAACTTTGTTTGTCTAGTAAACAAAGAAAGTTTTTTCGTACGCGGCTAACCTATGGCGGCTCGCACTTTCGCGTGGTACAATCGTACCCATACATTCTTAAGGCATTCGGGGGCAGCAGACGAAATATGAAGCAAACCGGAGATTTGGCGCTCGTGAAGAAAATGAATACGGCCATCGTGCTGGACGCCGTGCTCCGCTACGCCCCGCTCTCTCGGGCTCAAATCTCGGAGCGCACGGGGCTGAACAAGGCGACGGTATCGAGCCTGGTGCTGGACCTGATCGATAACCACCTCGTGGCCGATCTCGGTCCGGGCGCATCCAGCGGCGGGCGCAAACCGAACCTGCTGGAGTTCCGTGCCAGCTCGGGTTACGCCGTCGGCATCGACCTCGGCGTCAATTATATCCGCGGCATTCTGACGGACCTCGAAGGCGGCGTCGTCGCCGAACATCGGCTGACGCTGAAGGCGCAGAACGTAGAGAGCGTCATACCGCGCCTGCTGGAATGCATCGAGACGCTGCGCGCGCGGATCCCCGCCTGCCCGTACGGCATGGTCGGCATCGGCATCGGCGTGCCGGGCCTTGTCAACGAAAGCGGCACGATTCTCTTCGCGCCCAATCTGTCCTGGCCGGAGGTCCCGCTTCGCACCATCGTAGAGGAACGCTTCGGCGTGCCGGTCACGATCGATAACGAAGCGAACGCCGGCGCCCAGGGCGAGCAGCGCTACGGCGCCGGACGGGGCATCGCCAATCAGATCTATGTCAGCGTCGGCATCGGCATCGGAACCGGCATGATTCTGAACAAGGAGCTGTACAAAGGAGCCGGCGGCTTCTCCGGCGAGCTCGGCCATCTGTCCATTCACGCGGACGGAAAACCGTGCCGCTGCGGCAATCAGGGCTGCTGGGAGCTGTATGCGTCGGAGAACGCGCTGCTCGAACAGTCCGCACCGTTAGGCTACCATGATCTCGACGCGCTGCTCGAAGCCGCTGGACGAGGCGAGCCGGAAGTGCTCGCATTGTTCGAACGGATCGGCGAAGCGCTCGGCGTCGGCATCGCGAATATCGTCAACGTCTTCAATCCCGACGTCGTCATCATCGGCAACGAAATGCGGCGCGCCGAAGCGTGGATCGAAGAAGCGGTCCAGCGCACCGTCGCCCGCAGGGCCTTGGCTCATCACCGCGGCAAGCTGCAGGTGCTGTTCGCGGAGCAGGGCGAGAAATCCGCGGTCCGCGGAGCCGCCTATTACGCGATTTCGGCTTTTCTGGGCAAGATGAAAGGAAGCGGCGTCTAACGGGCGCCGCTTCTTTTCATTTTGTTTGCGCCTTTTCATCAAGCGCACAAAGCTGCTGTAGTGCACAATTTCGGCTCAGCTTGCGCTCATCAGGTCCCAATAAGCTGCTGTAGCGCACAATTTCGACTCAGAGTGGGCTCATTCTGCTCCCAAAGATGCTGTAGCGCACGATTTTAGCTCACCTTAGGCACATCAGGCTCCCAAACCTGCTGTAGTGCACAATTTCGGCTCAGCTTGCGCTTATCAGGCTCATAAACCTGCGCTATTGCACAATTCCGGCTCAGCTTCGGCCCATCAAGCTCCCAAAGCTGCTGTAGTGCACAATTTCGGCTCACCTTCGACTCCTTCAGCTCCAAAAGCTGCTGTAGCGCACAATTCTGGCTCAGTTTGGCCTCACCAGGCTCCCAAAGCTGCACATTTGCACAATTTCAGCTTAGCTTGGGCTCATTCAGCTTCCAAAGCTGTTGTAGTGCACAATTTCAGCTCAGTTTGAGCTCACCAGGCACACAAAGCTGCACTAATGCACAATTCCAGCTCAGCATGCGCATTTGGCCGTTCTGCGGCCAATGTAGTGCACGGCTGCATCTCCTAGGCGCATTTAACCATCCGCATGCCGTCGAAATTCGCCATTCTCGAACTGTGCGTTCCCGAACAGGAGGTTGTCCGCCTTAACCTGATTCTCGCCGAAGCGCGGGGACTTCCGCGCGATGCGCGCCGGTTCATACAACGACAAGCACGAGCGGTCGCACCTCCGAAACCTCGGCAAACTGAAAAAAGCCCGCCCAATAATGGGCGAGCGAATGAAAGCACCTAAGAATTTCAGACCTCCAAAATAATCTTTCCGTGCGGCACCTCGCCGCGCACGAGGCTTGCGAAGCAGGCCGGACCGTCGGCAAGCGGACGTATCGTCGTCCAGCCTGCCTCGGTGACCTTGCCCGCAGCGAGCAGCTCCAGCGCATCGGCGAAGTCCTGCGGCGCGTAGCAGAAGGAGCCCAGCACCGTCGTCTCGCTGCGGATCATGTCGTTGACCGGGAGCACCGACTCGCCGCTGCCGAGGCCGATGTTCATGATTGTCCCGCCCGTGTTGACGATCCGCTTGGCCAGGCTGCGCGTGACGCTGAAGCCGGCGGCGTCGATGACGACATCGATGCCTTTCGGCCCGGACGCCTTCAGCATGGCCGCCACCGCATCCGCATCCGAGCTGTCGACGGCGCCGTCGAAGCCCAGCTCCGCGACATGCTTCAGACGCAGCGGGTTATTGTCGAGCACGAAGATTTTGCCGGCGCCGAGCAGCCGAGCCGAGAACGCGCTCAGCAGTCCGATCGCGCCTGCCCCAATGATGGCGACGTTGCCCATCGGTACAGTGGCCATTGCCCGGCGGGCGGCCCGCAGCGAACAGGCAAGCGGCTCCGTCAGCGAGGCGCGAAGATCCGTCAGCCCTTCCGGAATCCGCACGACTTGCGCCGCAGGCACCGCGATATGCTCCGCGTACGCGCCCGGCCGATGAATGCCGATGATTCGGCGGCGGTCGCACAGGTTGAATTGGCCGCGGATGCAGCGCGGGCAAGCGCCGCAGTGAATAAGCGGGTTCACGACCACGCGGTCGCCGAGCGCGAGTGCCGCCGTATTCTCCGACGATGCGCTTCCGCCCTCGCTTGATCCTGCCTCTGCGCTTTCGCCCGACCCCGAACCTCCGCCGAATCCGACGATCGTGCCGGAGAACTCATGCCCCATGAGCAGCGGCGGGTGCCGCAGACTGTTGTGACCCAAGTAGCCTTCCAGATCCGAGCCGCAAATGCCGACATGGCTCACTTTGATCAACACTTCGTTCGCTTCCGGTTCAGGCAGCGGATGGTCGATGACCGACATCCGTTCCGCTCCTGTCCACATGACCGCTTTCATGAACAGCCCCTCTTTCTCCTATTGTTCCTTCGCTTCTGCCGAAATTCCTTCGTTACATCGTCAATGAGCCGCCGTCGACGGCCAGATGCGCCCCCGTCACCCACTCCGCGTCCGGCGAAGCCAGGAAGAGGACGGCCTTGCCGAGGTCCTCCGGCAATCCGGCCCGCCCGAGAGGCAGCCTCGAGGTTATGCCCGCAACCGCGGCCTCCGTACGCTGATGCGCGTTGATATCCGTCCAGACGCCGCCGCACAGAATCGAATTGACGCGGATGCCGTACTTCCCGACTTCGTAAGCCATGGCGTTCGTCAGCGAATTGATGCCGCCTTTGCTGGAGGCGTAATGCACTTGATCGCGGCTTCCGCGGGCCGAAGTAACCGTGCTGATATTGACGATCGCCCCTCCGCCGTTCCTGCGCATGGCGGTCGCCGCGCGCTGCGAGCAGAAGAACGTGCCGCCCAGATTGACGTTGATCGTCCGGTGCCAAGTCTCCTCGTCGATATCGAAGAATCCGTTGAACGGACAGATGCCGGCATTATTGACCAGGATATCGATGCGTCCGTGCCGCTCCTCGATCCCGTCCATCATCCGATCTATGTCCGCTTTGACGCCGACGTCGGCCTGCGCGGCTTCCGCCCGGCCGCCCTTGCCCTGAATCCCCGCCACGACCTCGAGCGCCGCCGCCTCGTTGTTCGTATAATTGACGACTACGAAAGCGCCGGCTTCCGCCAATACGTGACTAATCCCTCTCCCAATGCCTCGGCTTCCGCCGGTAACGATGGCAATGCGGTCCTGCAGCTTGCCGCTCATGCGGGTTCCCCTCCGATTCTTCCATCTGGATACCGCTCCAATACGGCAGCGTCATGTCCCGTAAGCAGGATCGACGCTTCCCGTTTCAGGCGGCGAATCGCGGCCACGCTCTCTTCGGCACTCATGCCGAAGCCGATCGGGTGCTCGCGCTCGAAATTCTCGTACAAGAAAGCAACGTCTCCGCTGATCGCCGCTCTTCCTTGATGCGTGTCGATCAGGACGGCCTGCGAGCAGCGGGTATGCCCGCCGGTTCGGAAGACCGACAACCCCGGCATGATCTCGGCTTCGTCGTCCAGCAGCCGAAGCCGGCCGCCCATCTCCCGTTCCATGTAGCGCAGCAGCGGATGCGGAAACGAATCGAAGATCGGGTATTCCCGCCGAAGCGCGAATTCCCAGCCTCGCCGGTTCACATAGATGTCCGCTTCCGCGAACAGCGGAATATTCGCGACATGGTCGTAGTGCAAATGCGTCAGGATGACCGTATCGATGTCCGCCGGTCGCAAGCCGCATGTCTGCAGCTGCGCGATCGTATCCTCGCCTTCGCCGACGGGAAAGCCGGATTGGCTGCCTTGGTGAAGCGCCAGGAACGCCTCTCCGTAAGATCCGAAGTCCAACTGATGGGAGCCGCCCATGCCGGTATCGACCAGGATATTTCGTCCGTTCCCCTGTACGAGCCAAAAATAACAATTCACGTCCAGCTCTTCGCCGAATCCGTCCATAAACAAGAAGACGGGCTTAGGCGCGCGATGCGAGGCCGTCTTGAAGCATCGAATGCTGTACCTGCAGCGGCTCATTCGGCATCCTCCTTACTTCAGTTCATCGAGTAGGTCCAGCGCGCCTTCGCGCAGCCGGATGCCGGCGCCGATCTCTTCCGGCAGCCCGAACCAGCCATCCTTCGGCAATTGCACGCCCTCGAACACGGGATCGAAGTTCGTCCGGTCGGCGCCGTGAATATAGGCGAATTCGGCATAAGGGATATTCACTTGCGAGAATACCAAATGCAGCGCCCACGGCTGAAGTCCGCCCGCATGCGGGATGACAGGCAGATGGGCCGCGGAAGCCATCGCGCAGATTTTCTTCGCTTCGCTGACGCCGCCGACCCAGCAAATATCAGGCTGCAGGATTTGGGCCGCACCGCAGTCGATCAGCTGCTTATAGCCGTAACGGGTATACTCATGCTCCCCCGTCGCGATCGCGGACGATGTGACCTTGCGGTTGATCTCCGCATAGCCCGCATAATCGTCCGGCGGCAGCGTTTCCTCGATCCATTTCACCCGGTACGGGGCAACCAGCTCTGCCATTCGGATCGTATAGTCCACGTTCCAGGCCATGTAGCAGTCCAGCATGATTTCCATGTCCGGGCCTAGAATTTCCCTCGTCTCCGCCACCAAAGCCGCATTGCGCTTCATGCCCTCCCAGCCGGAGGACGGTCCGTACGGCATCGCCAGCTTCTGGCCCATATACCCGCGGTCCTTGATCAGCTTGGATTCGTTGCCGGTGACGTAAGCCTGCACCTTGTCCTTGGTCGCGCCGCCCAGGCTCATGTAGAGGGGCTCGCTGCGGGCTTTCGACACCAGGTCCCACAGGGCAAGATCCACGGCGGAGACCGCCATGATCGGAATGCCTTTGCGGCCGTAGGGCAGCGTAATCTTGAACATCATGTCCCACAGCTTCTCGATGTCGCGAGGATCCTTGCCGATGAGAATCCGGCGAATATGCTCGTGGATGATGGAAGCCGTCGCCATGCCGCCGGTGCTTTCCCCTAAGCCTTCGATGCCGTTGTCGGCGATGATTTGGACGATGACCCGCCCGCCCATCCCAAGCCAGCTGGACCTGCGGTCCGTGTATTCCGGATAGTTCGACATCGGATTGGCGATAACCGTCTCCGACAGCCATGAGCCGCCCTCCGAAGCAGCGCCCTGTTTTAAGAGCAGGGCGTGCGCCTTACCCCCATTGACGATGAATACGCGAACGTCTTGGATTTTCATGCCGCAACCTCCTCGATGGAATCAAATCGGTCGGCAGGTCATGAGCCTGCGGTCGTCGTCGCGCCTCTCGTTACGCCGAATATTCGGCCTTCGTAACGGAAACGATCTTCAGCGGATAACGGTTTTCGTCCTTTATCTCCACCGTATACCCTTCCGGAATAGCAGCTTCGCCGGCAAGACTGCCGTCTTCGACGCGCCGCCAGGCGAGCTTGATGCTGCCTCCGCCCGCGAGCGGGATCTCGGCTTCCGCCCAGTCCGCTTCCGGTGCCGGAGCGCTCAAGCGAATAACGCCTCGACCTGCGGCGGATACGTCGACGCCGAGCAGCAGGCGGTGCAGCATGTAGCCCGGCGACGCTCCCCACGCGTGGCATAGGCTGTTCGGTATGCCTTCGACCATGTACGTAGGCGTATGTCCTTGATACGTGCTCGGAATCGTGACGAACGGCAGCGTCGCGTCGAACGTCTCCCACCATGTCGTTGCCCCGCGCGCCAGCATCTCGCCCCAGTAGCCGCGAATAAGCGCGATCGCCTGCTCCGCTCGTCCCGCTTGCTCCAGCACCTCCAGCACGATGTGCTGGAAGAATGGACCTCGGACCGGCGGCAGCGCGCCGGCCGCATAGACATCGTCCAAGAAACGGTCCCGCTCCTCGCCGCTCATGAGCCCGCTCCAGATCGCCAGAAAGTTCGTCTGCAGCGAGAAATGCTTCGACCGCTCCGTGCCGACCAGGCAATCGATGTACATGCCGCGCTCCGAATGCCACAGCCATCTCCGAATGTCCGCGCGCAGCTTCTCGGCGCGCGCAAGCGTCTCTTGGACTGCCGCATCGCCGGCTCCGAGCTCGGCTTGAATACGCGCATATAGTTGAAGCGCCTTATAATAGACGAACGAAATGCCCGATACGTGGTCCCGGCGGTCGATATCGTCGCTCCAGTCGATGAAGCACCACCAGCCGCTGCGGTCCGCCCTGGCGAAGAGTCCGGTCTCGTCCTCCTCGCTTTGCGCGCGGAACCAATTCATCAGCCGGTCGATGGCGGGGGCCAGCTCCTCCAAGATGGTACGGTCGCCGCTGTACTGCCAGTAATCGTACACGCCGAGCAGCCAATAGGCGCAGAAGTCGGGCAGCAGCATCCCGTTCGTTTCCGGTCCCGTACCGGGAATGGAGCCGTCGGGCTTTTGAATTCTCGCGCCTTGCACCAGGCATTTGCGCATGAGGGCGGTATCGGCATAGTTGGCGTAAATGATTTTGCCCATCACGACGCCGTCCACGACCCACAACGATTTCTCCCGCCACGGGCAATCTTCCGTATGGTCCTGGCTGTTCATGCGGGTCGTCGTAAGACTGACCTGCCATATATTTTGCAGCAGCTCATCGTCCGTCGAGAAAGCGGCTTCCTCCCGGAACGGATAGCCGACCTGATCGACATGCAGGGACAGCAGCTCCGCAGGCTGCGGCGAGGCGGCAAGCATCAGCTTCATGAACCGGAAGGCGCGCCGGCCGAAGGTCCGCAAGCGCTGCTTGCCCGGCCGAAGCACGAACGTATCCACTTCCTGCAGCTCCAGCGACTCGCCGTAGGCGATCCGAAGCACGCCTCCTTGCGCGGCGTCCAGCTCCAGCACGGGGTAGCCGACGGTCTCGCTGCCGAAGTCGTACACGATCGCCGGCATCGCGCCGGGGGCGGAAGCATCCAGGAAAACCGGATTAGACGCGGCAGGAAACTCCCCCGTCACGCGGCCGAAGTTATCCTCCCTTCGAATGACGCCCGTCGCTTCGCGGCGCTCGATGCCGAGGAACGGAATTTCGCGCGGCAGCAAGCGCGGCCACGGGCTGGCGGGATCAAGCGCGGCCGCGCGCACGATCGCTCGTTCCCAACCGGAATCGTCGTAGCCCTGCCCGCGAAACCCGTCATCGCCGAGCGCCGTGTAAATTTCCTTGAAGCCGCTCCACCTGCTGATCCGTTCGTTGCTCGTGAGGTAACGGGGCGACTTCCGGCAGCGCCAAGACGCATCGGTGGCAGCGATCACTTCGCCGTTATCGAACTCCGCCTGCAGCAGGAAGCCGGCTTCCCCCTGCATCTGGCCCGTGACGATGTCTTTCTCCCCGAAATGGTACGCCACGACGGCAATGACGTTCTCGCCTTCCTCCAGCCGAACTTGCCCTGCGTACGTGTCGTAATATTGATAATCCGGCGAGCAGGGCGACGGACCTCTCCCGATAAACCGGTCATTGACGTACAATTCGTAAGCTTGGCAGGCCGTCACGTGCAAACGGCATGTTCTCCCTGCTTCCGCGGCCCCGGCCTCAAGCACCGTCCGAAATTCGACGTACGTGTTCGGCGTATCCTGCAATCCTTCGGCCCAAATCCAAGCGGCGCTCCATTTCATTCTTGTTTCTCCCTTCTAGTCGTTCGAAAACGGCCGGATCCTATGAAATCGCTGTCATTTGGAGAAAGTACAAATAGCCCGCGTGGACGCATCCCCAATCAATGATGTTCGAAGCAAATTCCCGAACCGATCGATAATTGGCTGTTTCGCATACGTCCAGCAAGCAGGATTTGCAATCTTGCAATTAAGCTGTTTCATGGTCCGTTAATTCAATTTAAGAATACTATTCCTTCCGGCTTCTTTCAATATAGTATGGAAAAATTATTTTTAGTATACGTTTATGCGCGAACATTGACAGCGGCAGTGCTTTTCCGGACGAGCAGCTTCGGAACGATCTCCTCTTTGACGAAATGCTCCTCGATCTCCCGCTCGCTCCATGGCCTCAGCAGCAACTCGACGGCGCGGCGTCCCATCCGTTCCGTGTTCTGATGAACGGTCGTGAGCGCCGGCGAAGAATACCGGCTTTGCACGACGTCATCGTAACCGACGATGCTCAGGTCCGCGGGTATGGACAGTCCGCGTTCCTTGCCCGCACGCATGGCGCCGAAAGCCTTGTAATCGCTCGTCGCGAAGATCGCCGTCGGAGGCTGTGCAAGCGCCAAGAGCTGCATGGCACCGTTATAGCCCATTTCCTCCAGCTCCTCGAGCGCCTCCATAACCGTTACGAGCGACTCGTCGAACGGTATGCCGTGCTGCGACAAGGCCAGCTTATAGCCCTGCAGGCGAAGCATGAATTCTTGGTTGATGTCGAACAGGGACCGTCCGGTGACGATGATGCCGATTCTCTTATGCCCCAGCGATATGAGATGCTCGGTAGCCAAGTACCCGCCCGTCAAATTATCGACGATGACGTATGGGATTTGCAGCTGCGGAAAATAGAAATGCGCCAGCACCATCCGCAGGCCGGCTTCCTTCCAGGCCTTCAGCCTGGCGATCGTCACGCCGTTCTCCTGCTCCACCCCGGGAAGCACGATGGCGCCTACGGAATCATTCACTTCGAGCTCGACGTTATCCGCGATATCGAACAGCTGGAATTCGATGCCGTTCTCCTCGCACACCGCGTGAATGCCCGTGATGAAATTGGAATAGAACGGATGATTGAACAGATGCGGCGGAGCGGAGGGATGGACGAGCAGAATCTGCTTCAGCTTGACCTGCTCGTCCTTCTCCTGATCCGGAAGCGCGTCCCGCAGCTGAATGAACGTCCCCTTCCCCCGGATGCGGACGACCAGCCCCTCTCCCGCCAGCTCGCTCAGCGCCCGGCGCGACGTGATTTCGCTCGTATCGTACAGCCTGGCCAGCTCGATCTGCGTCGGGATCGAGTCCCCCTCTTTAAGCTCGCCATTATGGATCTTCGACTTAATGTCCTCGACGATGGATTTGTACAACGGCATCGTATCTTTCATGCTCGAACCCTCTCCGATCTGATCTACCTGCAGAAACCTATATACTTTGCAATCATTACCTTCATTATAGAGTATACTTAACAAAAAGAAAACAGATCGTACGCGAGCAATAACGCTTCTTGCCCGATCAGCCCCCTCTCGGCGGAAAGGGGGCTTCGGCTTCATGCCTCTATGGCGTATTGCTCAGCAAAATGTAGTCCACGTTCATCGTGCCCGTCGTCGAGATCGGATCGAATCGCAGCTGCTTGATCGTGCCGGTCCAGCCGGCCACGGTACCCATGTCGATCGTATATTCCGTATAGCCGCCCATGGAGGCGCCGGTGGTGAACGTTTTGGACTTCGCCTCGTTGTACGTCCCGTCGGCATTCGTAATGAAGAAGAACTTGCCGCCCGTGTCGGTCGTGTTATTCTTCAGCTTGATCTTGATGTATCGGTACGAGGCCGCGACGTTCAAATTATTCGGGCCGATCGTATACGGATCGCCGCCGGTCGACGTCAATGTCCAGATCCCGCCGCTGACGCTGCTGCCGATCTGATTCGTGTCCGACCAGCCTTCCTTGTTCCCCGCTGTGTTGAAATCCCATTGCGCCGCGATGCTCGAAGCCGTATAGGCGACTGCCGGCGACCAGCTCACGCTGTCGTAGACGTTGTCTCCCGCGGCGCCGCTCGTAATCTCGAAGCGGATCTCGTCGCCCGCGGCGACCGTCACGCCGTCCAGATTCGATTCGTAGCCGAAGCGGTCGTTGTACGCGACCGTGCGGTCGCCGCCCGACGGCCAGATGCGCGTGCCGTTCTTCGTGATGCGGGCGATGACGCCGTCTCCGCCTTGAATGGCCGTCTTGAGGACGCGGCCGCGGATGCTGACCGTGCCTGCGACGGGGGCGGTCCAGGCGCGGGCGATGATTTTGCCGCCGCCCGGTTCGGGATGCATGCCGAATTGCGATACTTGCGGCACGTTAACGGTCGAAGACGGTTGCCAGATGCTGCCCGCCGCGTCGTAATAGCCCAGATTGCTCCACGCCGTCCCGTTATAGGATTTGTACGTCCAATTGCTCGCCCCCTGGGAGGAGCCGAACTGCTTGGCGGAATGGTAAATGCCTGCCGCGTTGGTGATCGGAATATTGTTGGTCAACGTAAACCCGCTGTAATTGGCGCCGTCCTGATACAGGAAGTTGTTCGGCTCCGAATACAAATTGTCGCGGATCGTGCCGCTCGGCGTATCCGAATTGCCCGCCCGGCGGAATGAGCCGCTGCCGTTATTGATGAAAATATTGCCCGCCGCGACGCTGTTGGTCTCGAGTCCGAGCCCCGGATGGATGGCCAGGTAAGAAATGCCCGCTCCGGCATTGCCGGCAATGTAGTTGTTATTGATCTGCAGGTTGTCGGTGCAGCATTCGTAGTCGAACGCCACCATGTCCGGGGAAGACGTGTTCGGCACGTTCTGGAACATGCTGTTCATGATGTAGGAGTCGCTGACGAACGCGATATAGATCGCCGCCGTTCCGGTATCGGAGTGGCAGCCGCCTTCGCCGTCCAGGTTGGAGTTGATGAGCGTCAAATAGCGGACGGACGTCAACCGCATGCCGTCGTCGCAGCCCGTTCCGCCTCCCGCGTTGTCGTTGTGGAAATTAAGATTGTTCATGAGGACGTGCTCGGCCGCTTTATGGCCGCCGCTCACGTTCATGTAGCCCGAGTTATACCAATCGATGGAGATGGTGTCGAGGTTGTGATAGCCTTCGATGGTATCGAACGTGACGTTGTTGACGATATAGGTGCTCGCCGGATTGGAGGAAGTGAACGTCTTGGAGGTAAATTCGATGCCGGCGGAGTTCCAGATCGCGTCGCCCGTGGAATCGTTGCCGCTTCCGGAGCCTTGGTGGATGCCGTAAATATCGTGGAAATACAGGTTGGTAAAACTCAGATCTTCATGGCCTGCGGTGGAGAACGTCACGAGGATGCCCGTTCCGGCGCTGCCGATTTCCAAATTGTTGATTTTCCAGTAGCTGGGGTTCGTAAGCTTGATGGCGCGGTCGGCTTGGCTGCCGGAGCGGATGATCTTCGCTTTGGCCGTGCCGCCGTAAGAGTCGATCGTGATGTAATTCGAGGAATTGCCTTGCCCGGCGACGGTCATCTGCTGGTTGCACGTGACGCCGCTCTTCAGGAGAACGCGGTCGCCCGCGCTGAGCGTTCCGATGCCGTTGATCGCGTTGAAGCTGTTGTACGGGGACACCTGCGTCCCGGATCCGTTCGTTCCCGCGGAGCAGTCCACGTAGTAATCGGCGGCATGTGCCTTTGCCGTCAAGACGAACATGCAGCAGCCAAGGACGAACGCGAATAAAGCGGCTTTGAGCAGAAAGGCTTTCTTTCGATGTACAGGGTTCGTGCGGAACATTGGAGTGCCATCCGGTTGGAAGGCCACGGTCGGTCCGAGCGTCATTCTTCTCCCTCATCTCTTTGAGAATCGTCTCACGCATTTCAGTAAGCGTTTTCAAAAGGTCTGAATACGAAGATGTGCTGTCCTATTCTTCCGTTGTCCAGGACGGAATTACATGACTCGCCTCCTTTCTGCAGCCGGATATTTAAGTATACTAAATTTTCCAAATATCCGCTTATCCATACTTTACCACGTCGGTTTTCAATTTTAAATATACTTTGCTAAATAATCTCGCCGCGCCGCCCTTCCTACTGCGGGACTAATCTGCTTCATAGGAATCCAACCATTCCATAAACTCCCGCTAGCAGATTCCTCTATCATTCATGGCGCTTTTTTGATACTGTTCTTTGTACATAACACCTATCTGACAGGCAGGCGGGGTGAAACCATGAAAGCATTCATCAGCTTCAAGCAGAAACTGATCATTACGTATGTCGTCTTTATCGTGCTTCCCCTGACCGTTCTGGGTTTCGGCGCTTATTATTTGTACAGCCAGGCGATGGAGAACAAGCTGAGCGATTTCGCCGAACAGGTCGCGGTCAGTACCTCTTCCAATATCGAAAGCTACATCCAAGAGCTCGAGAAGTTCACGCTGCAGCCGTATTATAACCGCGATCTTCAGGATCTGCTGACGCTCGAGAAGCCTTCGGACCCTTCCGAGGAACTGGAGAAGAAGGAGACGATCGAGAAGAACTTCAGCCTGTGGCAGTCGCAGCGCGAAAGCGTGCAGGGAATCTATTATTACGACCTGCCGGGCACGACGGCGCATCCGCAGATCTATAACCAGGGTTACCTGCCTCCCAGCTTTACGGTAGAGATGATGCCGTGGTATGCGGACTTCAGCGAGTCAAGCGAGAACTTGACCTTTCTCAGCCTCCACCGGCCTCCCTTCGGCGACGCCAACGAGGCAAAGAGCCGGCAGCCCGTCTTCTCGCTGGTGCGCAAAATCTACAAGTCGACGACGATGCTGGAATATGCCGGCTATTACGAGGTCGATTTCAGGCTCGACGATATCAAACGCATCATGGATTCGGTGAATTTGGGCGAGAACGGCTCCTTCTTCATCATGGACGGCAATCAGCAGATCATCTACGCCAACGATGCGATCGACGAACAGCTGCTGGCCAATCTTCCGGAGATATCGAAGGATCAGCAGGGCAAGCAGCGGCTGACCATCGGCAGCAAGAAGAACATCGTCGTGTACAGCAAGGTGGGGCAATACGGGTGGACCGTCGTCGGGGACGTTCCGGTCGTGCAGATCGTCTCCGGCAACAACGGCGTGCGCAATTCGATGATTCTGCTCGGCTTGGTCTGCATCGCCTTCGCCATCCTGCTCTCCACCTTGAGCTCGATTCAGATCACGAAGCCGATCTACCGGTTGATCGCGCTCATCAAGCGCGTGGAGATGGAAGACTTCCATATCGAATACGCCAATCCGCCGCGCAACGAAATCGGCCATCTGATCCGAAGCATCATCCGCATGAGCCGCAAGCTCGACGAGACGATCCGCAACCTGTACCAAGCGGAGATCTTCCGCAAGGAGAGCGAGCTGCAGGCGCTGAAGTCGCAGATCAATCCGCATTTCCTGTTCAATACGCTCGAGACCATCAAGATGAAGGCCGAGATCGACGAGGCCGATTCGACCGTCGAGATGATCACGTCGCTGGGCAAGCTGGTGAAATCGTCGATATACCGCGGCAGCGACTTCATTACGTTCCGGGAAGAACGCGAATACCTAACGAGCTATTTCCACATTCAGGAAGGCCGTTATGCCACCCGCTTCGATATGTCCGTCAACGTGGAAGATTCGCTGCTCGATCACTACCTGCCCAAGCTCTTGATCCAGCCGCTCATCGAGAACGCGTTCTATCACGGGCTGGAGCTGAAGCAGGGCAAAGGAAAACTGGCCGTCGCGATTCGCCGCGAGCAGGATACCGTCATCGTGCAGGTGACCGACGACGGCCTCGGCATCTCCGCCGAACGTCTGGAGCAGTTGAACGAGCAGTTCAGGAGCGCGATGTCCGGCGTGGCGAGATCCGGCAGCAGCGTCGGCTTGGCCAACGTGCATGCCCGCATGCAGCTCTATTTCGGAAGCGGATACACCATGTCGATCGACAGCGAGCCGGGCGTCGGCACCGAAATCACGCTCGTCCTCCCCACCATTCGCAGCGAAAGCGAGGTTAACATCTATGTATCGCGTCATACTCGTGGATGATGAGGCCATCATTCGGCAAGGCATCAAAAAGATCATTCAACGCTTCGCTCCGGATTGGGAAGTCGTCGGCGAAGCGGAAGACGGCGTCTCCGGCCTGCAGCAGATTTTCCGGTTACAGCCGGATTTGGTTATCCTTGATTTTCGGATGCCCGGCCTGAACGGGCTGGAATGCTGCGAACGGATCGCGGGCCAGTCCCCGCGCATCCATCGGATCATCTTGACCGCCTATCAGGATTTCCAGCTGGCCAAGCAGGCGATCCAGCACGGCGTGATGGGCTTCATCACCAAGCCGCTCGATCGTTCCGAACTGCTGGACACGCTGGCGAAAGCGCAGGCGCTCGTGGACCGCGAACGGGAGGAGCAAGCCCAGATGAGCCTGCTTCGGCATACGGTCCGCAAGGCGGCTCCCTTGGCGCAGCAATTGTACGTGCAGCATTTTCTGATGGGGCACGACATCAACGATCTCGAGCAGTTCATCGTCGATTCGGGCTACAGCCTGCCCTTCAAGCCGGACAGCGACCACGTCATCCTGCTCGCCGTAAGTCCGGATTGGATCGAGAAGGATGCGTTCACCGCCTTCGACATCGAGCTCTTCCTGTACGCGCTGACCAAATTCGTCCAAGAATGGGCGGCCGACCGGCCGCAGAGCTTCGTCCTGCAGGACCATGCCGGGCAAATCGTCGTCATTCTTAACTTCGACCGCGACCGGTCCGCCGGCGCGACCAGCCAAGCTTCCGAGCTTGCGGACAAGCTGCGGGCGGACATCTTCGCCTGCTTCAAACGGACGGTTACGATCGGCATGAGCCGCATCCGCCCCTTCTTGGAAACGCCGAGCGCCTATCAAGAGGCTTCGCTCGCCGTCACGTACCGTTTCGTGCATGGCGGCGATCAAGTGC
This sequence comes from Paenibacillus sacheonensis, assembly GCF_009909195.1. Classification (GTDB taxonomy): domain Bacteria; phylum Bacillota; class Bacilli; order Paenibacillales; family Paenibacillaceae; genus Paenibacillus_Z; species Paenibacillus_Z sacheonensis. Next base: position 92,398 of record NZ_JAAAMU010000015.1, on the reverse strand, counting down.
TCTCGCCCGCCAAGCTCGATGCGACCCGGCAGCTGCCCGTCCGGCTGCTCGAGCAGATGGAGTCGTCGCTCGCGCTGCTGATGCAAGGCAGCGAAGACGCCGCTTACGATGCCCTTGACCAAGCCGTCGCCGCCGAACCGATCGGCCCCGACCAGCTGAAACAGGCCATCGTGCACTATATGCTCCGCCTCGCCGTACAGATGAAGCAGATGGACCTGGACGTGGGCGAGACAAGCGGCAAATCGCTGCAAGCGTGGCTGTCCGAGTTGGAATGCACGACGACCCGCGATTCCCTGATGGGCAAGATCAAGGTCATGATCCACGAGCTTTGCCAATCCATCCTCAAGGAACGCAGCATGCTGGATCTGAGATCGGCGGAGAAAGCGAAGCAGTACGTCAGAGATTACCTCTCCGAAGGGGTCAGCCTGCAGGCGGCCGCCGACCATATGGGCATGAACGCCAGCTATTTCAGCCGCTGGTTCAAATATGCGACCAACCGGAATTTCGTTGATTTCCTCAAGGAATGCCGCATCGGGAAGGCCAAGGAACTGCTCCAGCAAGGATCTTTCACCCTGCAGGAGATCAGCGCCCTGATCGGGTATGCCGACGTGAAGCATTTTCACCGCGTGTTCAAGGAGCTGACCGGCTATACGCCGTCGGAGTACAAGAAGCATTTTCAATAAACGGATCGGCGAAGTAAAAAATACCTACCGATAGTAAAATCTACCCCTCTATAACTACGTTCCCGCCTCATCTACACTTAGAACTAGATCATGAATGCGCTTTCTAAACAAACGATTAGGGGGATTATTCAAATGAAACATCGGTTTGCGTCGAAGGCACTTCCCATCCTGCTGGCCGCCATCGCGATCGTTGCGACGGGCTGCGGCAGCAATGCCTCGAATAACGGCAATAGCGCCTCCAACGGCAGCGGCAATGCGTCTGAGAACAACGCCGCAGCGGCGAACGGCGGCGGCAACACCGCGGCTCCCGCTTGGACAGGCACCATCAATATGTACGCTCAGGCTTACACGCCGGATGCCAAGAACATCACGGGCATCAAGACCGACCAGCACAAGCTTCGCGAGCTGGCGGACGAGTACGAGAAAGCGCATCCCGGCATCAAGATCAAATTCGTGGACGAAGAGTTCAAGGATTATACCCAGACGGTGCGCGTCAAAGCCGCGGCCGGCGAATTGTTCGACGTCTATTGGGCGCAGTGGGCCGAATTGAACGGCACGTTCCCGAAAGGCATCGCCGAGGACCTGACCGAATATTTCGGCAAGCCGAACCCTTATATTCCGGACAAAGCAACGTGGCAGGAAGCCATGAACGGCACCGTCGTCAATGAAACCGCCGCTCCGGGAGGCCAGCATTATAACATCAACGGCGACTATGTCGCGACCGCCTTCTTCTATAACAAAGAGTTGTTCCAGCAGGCCGGCATCGCGGAAGCGCCCAAAACATGGGCCGAGCTGATCGACGCCAGCAAGAAGCTGCAGGCCGCGGGCATCGTGGCCATGTCCCAAGCGCCGGATTTCGGCTGGTTCCAACGGCATTTCATGAGCGACTTCTACTCCAAGGATTTCGATACGATCGCGGCGTTCGACAAGGCGCCGGGCATCTCCAGCCTCGACGAGGCGGTCGGCATCTCGAAGGGGCTGCTGAGCACGAAGGACGAGCGCTTCATGGGCTGGTGGCCGATGTTCAAGCAGCTGACCGATACATGGAAGAAAGACTACCTGACAGGCGACCCCGGCGTCGTGGGCGCCAACGCGCGCAACGACTTCTTGGCCGGCAAGACGGCGATCTTCTATGACGGAAGCTGGCTGCCGAACAACGCGGCCGACGCCGCGGTCAAGTTCGAGATCGGCTCCTTTAACTTCCCGGTGTTGACCGCGGGCGACACGCCGCTCTCGACGGGCATCGACGCTTCCGGCGCCGTGGGCGGACCGAACGGAGCCTTCCAATTCGCCGTGGCGACCAAGGAAGCCGACAAGAGCATGAAGGAACCCGGCAAGAAGGAAGCCGTCATCGATTGGCTGCAATTCGTCGGCACGCCGGAGCATGTGGAGCAGGCCGTCAACGAGAACGGCAACTTCGTTCCGACATGGCCGGGCACGAAGCCGAACGACAGCATGAAGGAGCTGGCCAGCCAAGCGTCCAAGGAGCTCAAAGCGATCGGCGTCGGCAACTCCTCGGCGAACCTTGGCAAGGATCTGCAGCGTACGTTCGGCTTGTACCTGAGCGGCAACATGGATTTGGACAAAGCGACGGCCAACGTGCAGAAGGCGCTCGACGCCGCGAACAAGGATTACGCGACGAAGAACGATACGGATTACAGCAAGTATTAATCGCCGCCCGGCCATGAAGCGACCTGCAGTCGAACGGAGGTCTCCGTTCACTTCGCTTCGCTTCGCGGCCGCGCGATCAAACTTTACCGGGAAAGAGGGAGCTTGCCGCAAGCCGCTCCCTCTTTGCTATTCGCACAAGGAAGGATGGATGGCTTGAATGCACTTCAAAGATAAAACCAAGATGGCGCTGACAGGATACGGCTTCATTCTGCCCACCTTCGTATTCCTGATCTGGTTCATGTACTATCCGGTCTATCAAGCGCTAAGCGGCGCGTTCACCGACTGGGACGGGTTCAATGCCCCGCATTTCATCGGACTGGATAATTTCACCCGCATGATGACCGATGAAGTGCTGGGCCAATCCACGATCAATGCGCTCATCTGGGTGGCGTTTTCCATCGTATTGGCGGTGCTTCCCCCATTCGTGGTGTCGGAGCTCATCTTCAACGTCAAGAAGGCCCGGCTGCAGTACGTGTACCGCACGTTATTCGTCATTCCGATCGTCATTCCCGGCATCGTCACGATTCTGCTCTGGCGGTTCCTCTATCAAGGCGATGGCGCGATCAACCAGCTGCTTGGCATGGTCGGCCTGGATTCCTGGCAGCAGCTGTGGTTGGGCAACCCCCATATCGCCCTGTACTCAATCATGCTCATGGGTTTCCCATGGGTCAGCGCCTTCAACATGCTCATCTTCTATTCGGGCCTGCAAGGCATACCGAAGGAAGTCATCGAAGCGGCGAAGCTCGACGGCGCCACGGGCTGGAAACGGGTGCTCCGCCTCGATATCCCGCTCTCTTTGCCGCAGTTCAGGCTGATCGTCATTCTGACCCTGGTCGGCAGCCTGCAAAATATCATTCCGCCGCTCGTCATGACCAACGGCGGTCCGGGTTACTCCACCTACGTGCCGATTCTTCATATGTATAACGTGTCGACCGTGAACGGCGAATTCGGGTACGGCATGTCGATCGCCTTGATTATGTTCGTCGTGATTCTCGCGTTTACGATTCTGAACATGCGGCTCGTCAAATCGGATACTTAACCAAAGGAGGGCACTATTTTGAAAACCGTTCGCATGCCGTCCCTCGGACAATTGATTCTTATCCTTCTGATCGTATTGACTATGCTGCCGATCTACTTCATTCTGGAAAACTCGGTCAAGACGCCGATCGACTTCGCGGAGAGCACGATAAACATTCCGCTTCACTTCGAATGGAGCAACTATTCGATGGCGTGGAGCAAGATTAACACGCCGATCTTGAACTCCGTCGTCATCGTCGTCATCAGCGTCGTCTTCATCCTGCTGTTCTCGGCGATGAGCGCGTTCGCCTTCGCCAAGCTCAAGTTCCCGTTCAAGAACGCGCTGTTCCTGCTCGTCTTCTGCTTGCTGCTCGTTCCGGGCTTCCTGACGCTGATCCCGCTCTACCTGCAGATCAAGAAGCTCGGCCTGTCGGACAGTTACTGGGCCTTGGTGCTGCCTTATATCGCCGGCGGCCAAGCCTTTACCGTCTTCGTACTGAAGACCTTCTTCGAGCAGCTGTCCAACGAGCTGTTCGAAGCCGCCCGCATCGACGGCGCGGGCAACCGCATCATCTTCGCGTCCATCGTGCTGCCGCTGTCGATCCCGATCTGCACGACGGTCGGCATCATGAACATCAACGGCCTGTGGAACGACTACCTGCTGCCGTCGCTTCTGCTCGACCGGGTCCATCAGACGCTGACCGTCGCGCTTGTCTCCTTCGAGTCTTCCGCCGGCAGTCACGGCCTGAGCGATTACGGCGGCATGATGGCGGCTTATATTCTCGCTTCCGTGCCGCTCCTGATCTTGTTCTCCGTGCTGATGCGCAATTTCGTGGAAGGCATCGCCAGCGGCTCGATCAAGATGTAAACGGACGTCGCTCATCATGATGTTGAAGCTCCCGGCATTCTGGATGCCGGGAGCTTCAGCGTGTCAAGGCGACTCTGAACTTTTTAACAGTCTGAACTTTAACATTCTGGACCTAACGGTTGTACGGAGCGCTAATCACCTCAAAATGCCCCTTTTAGCTCGCTTACGGTTGCCAGGAAACTTATTGCGAGATTTTCCCGCGTAAATCAGCTCATTTATGTCCAATAACGTCTGTCGCAACCGTTAGCGTTTTTTAAGCGGCCTAATTCGTGAAATAGCATCGCTGGCAACCGTTACGTTTCCGTCCGGCAGCGTTCCATTCCATGCAGAGTTCGAATCCAAACTCGCTTAGCTCGCCGCTTCCGGAGTCCATGCCCGGAAAGCCGTCCGCGGGCAGGATCGTCTCCATAACGAACAGCGCGTACCGATGGCTTATCGATGCGCGCTGTTTGGTGTTACCTTATTCGATTCCACACCGCCATCTCGCCAGGAGTCCGATTGCCCCATAAGTAATACGGCACGGCCTTCAGCTTGACCGGTCCGGCTGTCGATTCGGAAGCCGCCGCTTCTAACGGCCGGTAAGGCTGGTCCTCCCGCCAAGAAGCCCGCTCATCGGAATACCCCTCGACTTCGATGACACCCGCGCCGCCGAGCAGATCCGGATCGTATTGGAACGCAAGCGTCGAGCCCTTCGACAGCGACAGCGAGGCGATCGGCCCGCCATTGTCGATTTCCTCCAAGCAGTACACGAGCGGTCCCCGTTCGATGGCCGCTTTGCCCGCGTTGGCCCTTATATTCGGATGGGCGACGATGAAATGCGCGGTCATTGCCGGCTCCCACTCTACCAGATCCCCTTTCTTCCAGACTCGATCCACTTTCGCATAGCCATCCAAGACGTCGTATTCCACCTGAACGCCATTCACCTTCATCCCCGCTTGACCGCCGCACCATGAAGGCATGCGCAGCATCAGCGAGAAAGCCGCACCCGTCACTTCCGACAATTCGAACGTCGATTTGCCATGCCACGGCATCTGCGACCTCTGCTTGAGCGCGACCTGACCGCCGGCGATGCGCAGACGCGCTTCGCTGCCGATGAACAGATGAACGTAAATGCCGTTATCCGCTTCGGACGCCGTATAAATATAGTCGTTCAGCGAGCTGAGCAGACGCGCGACATTCGGCGGGCAGCACGAACAGCCGAACCACTTCTGCCGAACCGCCTTCACATGATGACGCCCTGGATTATGCGCGGAGGCATCCGGCCAGACTTCCAAAGGATTCACGTAAAAGTAGGACATCCCGTCCTGCGACATGCTTCCGAGGACGTTGTTGTAGAGCGCCCGCTCCAGGACATCGGCATACTCGCTCTTCTGTTCCAGCTTCAGCATGCGCTGCGCGAAGAAAATAAGTCCGATGGACGCACAGGTCTCTGCGTAGACCGTATCGTTCGGCAAGTCATAATCGATCGTGAACGCCTCGCCATGATGCGTCGAGCCGATGCCTCCCGTGATATACATCTGCTTCTGCGTCATGTTGTTCCATAGGCGGCGGCAGCTATCCAGCAGTTCTTGATCGCCCGTTAATCCAGCCAGATCGGCCATCGCTGCGTACATGTATACCGCTCTTACGGAGTGTCCGACCGCAGCGTCCTGATCGCGCACCGGCAGATGCGCCTGGTTATACGCCAACTGCTTCATCGTCGGAATCGGCTGTTTCCGTCCCGTCCAGATGCTATAGCCCTCTCTCCGCTCGCACTCTTCGATCAGAAAGCTCGGTTCCTGCCCGCGTTCGTCGATGAAGAACTGCGCCAGTCGCAAATAGCGCTCCTCTGCCGTAGCTTGATAGAGCTTGATCAAGGCAAGCTCGATCTCTTGATGACCGTCGTAACCCCGCAGCCGATCGGCTTCGCGGCCGAACACGGACTCAATATGGTCCGCGAATTTGCGCATCACATCGAGCAGCTTCCGTTTGCCTGTCGCCTGATAGTAGGCCACCGCCGCTTCCATCATATGGCCCGCGCAGTACAGCTCATGCGCCTCGTAGAGATTGGTCCATTGCTTCCCCGGATCCTTGATCGTGAAGTACGTGTTCAAATACCCGTTCTCGTGCTGGGCCAGCGCGATCAAATCGATGACTTCATCCGCGATGCGTTCGAGCTCAGGATCGCGCCGATCGGCCAATGAATACCCGACCGCTTCCAGCCACTTCGCGACGTCGCTGTCTTGAAACACCATGCCGCCGTACTTGCCTTCTTCAAGCCCTGCCGCAATTCGGAAGTTCCGAATGGCATAGCTCGGCTCCGCGCCCGGAATCCGATCGTTCAATGCTTCCCACTGATAAGGAATGACCGTCTTTCGGACGAGCTCGGTAAACCGATTCCAGAACCCATCGCGGACCCGTACCTCCATGCTGCTCGATGGCTTAAGCAGATTCATCCGGTAAGCACCTCTTTGTCGTATGTAATTTTATAAAATTTGATTATTCATAGTCCCTAGTTTATCCTGGTATTGCTGGATGGAATATAGATAAACCACACTTGTTCTTATAAATTTTCACACGAATTGCGGAGAGGGATAACGAATGAGCGAACAGTCTGTCATCACGCTGCATATGCCGCCGATGCCGTATTATATTACGATCGGCTTAACGAACTTCGGGCCAGGGGATCAACACCCGAATCGCCGCAATCTCGGGATCTTCGACCAATTATGGGTCGTGAAAGGCGCCTTGTTCATCGGCGAGGACGACCGGCAGTGGACCGTGACGGAAGGCCAGACGCTCCTGCTGCTGCCCGATCGTTATCATTATTCGGTCCGGCCTTGCGAGAGCGAGACGATCTTCTACTGGATCCATTTCGAGTTCAAGGGAACGTGGTCGTGCGAAAACGCAGCCCATGCCGTTCGCACCGCGCCGGCCGTTCGCCAGGCTTGGCAAAATCCGTATGCCGTCGCGTTCCCCCAGTACTTCGCGCCAACGGACTTCGTGCTTGCCGAGTCGATCCTGCGAAAGCTGTCGGCCTATTCCGGCCAGAGCAAAGCTTCTTCCTACATGAATGAACAGCGGCTCTTCGTGGAGCTGCTCGGTCTGCTTGAAAACAGAGAGGCCGTCAGCGATTCTTCAGCAACGGCGATGAAACTCGCAAACAAGACGGAAACCTTCCTCAGGCTGCATTACCAGGAGGACATTACGAATCGTTCGCTGGCGGAGGCGCTCCATTTTCACCCGAATTATATCGTGCGGTGCATGAAAGAGATCTACCGCTGCTCCCCGATGGATTACCTTCACCGCTACCGCATGGAGCAAGCGAAGCTGCTATTACTCAAGACGGAACAAACGATCACGCAGGTCGCGGAAGCGGTCGGATTTCCGAACGCGCCGTATTTCTCCAACTGCTTCAAACGGTACGCCGGCATCTCGCCGCTGCGGTTTCGCAACCAGTATGCGCAGTAGGCATGTAAGCGAACGCAAAGAACCAGCGGTCCTCTCGAGGAGCCGCTGGTTGAGAATTACGGATATGGAGGCCGCGCTATAACTCGCTCGGAGAGCCATAGGCTGACTCAGGAGACCGAGCACGGAAGGCGCTGGTTGAAAGCCCGGAATACGCTGCTTTCCCGGTCATGCGGTGCATGGGGTACACCTCTTGCTTGGAAATTGCATTGCTGGCCAATGTACTGCACGGGATGCGCCCCCTGCACACAGCGCGCGTCATGTTTCTAGTAAGCGCTCTCGCCGGCGCCCGCTCCAAGCCACATCGACTTGAGCGGCACCATCGATTCATCGGGAACGTAATACTTGAAGCAGTTGCTGCTGATGTCGCCGAGCAGCTGGCGCCGGATCGGCGATGCGTTCGCGAGCAGCGCGTCCGAAGCCCGGTGATAGTCGATCGGCCGCATCCAGATCGGACTGTAGCCGAAGAACAGCTGCCGTCTCGTGAAGCCGGAGCGGTTCGGAGCGCCGGCATGCCAGAGATTTTGCGGGAAGATGAAGACGTCCCCCTGCTTGCCGCATACCTGCAATTCCCCTTCGACGGGCACATCCACGTTCGTCTGTACCGGGGCGAAATCCGCCTTCAGATGACTGCCCGAGATGATCTTGGTATTGCCGCGGTCCGGCTCCGACATGTCGCTCAGAATGTAACAGGCTTTCATGTAATACGTCGACGTCAGTCCATGAATGCGCGGAAACTGCGGGTGCGGTCCATCCTGATGCCAGTTGATGAAGCTTTGGGACTCCGTCTTGCTATCGCCGGGATTGGGCCTTCGCACCGTCAAGTGCGAGATATGCAGCTGGATGTTGAACCCGAGCAAATTGACCATCAGCGGCAGCAGGGCCGGCTCGTCGATCAGATCGGCGAACGCCGGATGCCGCTCGACGCTGTTATACCAATTATAGGACAGCGACTCGGGCTCGCCCGCGATCAGCTCGTCGACGGCCAGATTCAGCCGCGCTACGCGTTCGTCCGGCAGCACGTTCCGCAGAATCAAATACCCGTCCCGATGAAATTGGCTGACAAGCGCCGGAATATCGAATTGCAGCTCAGTCATCGTGAAACGTTCCTCCTCTTATTTGCCGTAGCCGAGCTCCTCCAGCTGTTTAATCGAAGCATCCATGTACGTTTTGAAGTTCATGGTCGACTCCAGCTTCTTGAGAAAAGCGTCATACCCGTCCAGCGGGCTCTTCCCGTAGATGAAATTCACGAATTCTTCTTCGATGAAACGAGCGGCGTCCGCGGGATTATACCCGTCCGGATTGGACAGGAAGCCGTTCAGGATCTGGATTCGGGGCTGGCTGTTCGCGAACTCGATGTACTTGGACTGCGGCGCGAATTTGGTCTGCAGGTAGCTCATCTCCGGCCGGCCGGTAAACTGGTACAGCCACGTGAAACCCGCTTCCTTGCCCATCAGCTCGGTCGGCACGACCTTCTCGCCTTCCAGATTGTAATGCGTTCCTTGGATGCCGAACTGCACCAGCGTCGATCCGTCCTTGCCCGATACGTAGTTCAACAGATCGAACACTTTCTGAAGCTTTTCCTTGTTGTTTTCCAGCGCTTTCGGAATCGCGTACATGCCGGACGTGCCGCCCGCGTCGAACGGGCCGTCGTATTGGCCGCCCGGCCCTTTCGGCGGCGCGAGCTGCATCCAATCGGCGTTCGGGTTGACCTTCTTGATCTGTTCGGTGAACTGATCTTTGCTCAGGTTCGGCCAATCGATCCAGATGATGCCGGCCTGCCCCTTGATCGCCTTCTCCTGGTGCTGGAGGCCGGAGTTCGCCATGATCTCCGGATCGACCCCGCCCGTGGCGATGATCTTGTTAATGAAGCCGAGCGCGTCTTTCATCGCCGGATCGTACAGCGAGTTGACCAGCTTCCCGTCCTTCACGTAGAACGTGTTCGGGTCGGCCACGCCGAATGCGCCGAAGATCGGAGCGAACGTCGAGAGCTTGCTGCCGGTAAGCCCGGTCGTATCCTTCTTGCCGTTGCCGTCCGGATCCTGTTCGGCGAATGCCTTCACCACGTTCAAGAACTCGTCGGTCGTCGCGGGCGGCTGCAGGCCGAGCTTATCGAGCCAGTCCTTGCGGATCCAATACGTGTTGTAAGGGATGTTCGGCGCTTTGGGAATGGCATAGGCCTTGCCGTCCATCGTCGTCTTCTTCATGCTCTCGTCGCCGATGAAATCCTTGACCGGCTGCAGCTTATCCATGTAGGGGGTCAAATCGAGCAGCAGGCCCTGCTCCACGAACTGCTTCAGCGACGCGCGGTCCGGCACTTGGAACAAATCGGGCAAATTGCCGGAGGCAAGCCGCACGTTCAATTGATTCTTATAATCGTCGCCCGAGGCGTAGACCGTCAAATTCAAATCCGAATGAATCGCTTTGTCGATTTCCTTTTTAATAAAATCCTTGTCGGGCGACGGCAAATTGTTGCCGGTTTCGATAATGTCGAGTTTGACCGTACTCGCCGCCGATGCGCCTGACCCCGCATTGCCGCTCGCCGGAGCGTTGTTCGCATCCTTATCGGAGGAATTGCCGGACGAGCAGCCTGCAAGCACGCCGCAGGAAATCATGATGACCGTGAGCATGACGGAAACGGCTTTCATTCGTTTCATAATAATAGGTTCCCCTCTCTTGTGGGGCCGGGCGAACAAGGACGGAGCATCCCGCCGGGCCTTCAAACCTTGTATTGTTTAAACCGGCCATTCCGTTCCTGCAGTAACGGAGCGCCGAGCCTCAACCTTTGACGGAGCCGAGCAGCATGCCTTTCGTGAAGTGCTTTTGCAAGAACGGATAGACGATAATGATGGGCAGACTGGCCATGATGACGGAAGCCATTTGCAGCGTTTCGCTCGGCGTCATATTATCCACGTTCTCGAGCGGACTCTGCGTCTGGATCAGAATCTCCCGGACGACCACCTGAAGCGGGAACAGCGTCCGGTCCGTCACGTACATGATCGCTTGGAAAAACTCGTTCCAGTGGCCCACCATGTAGAACAAGCCGACGGTCAGCGTGACCGGAACCGATAACGGCGCGACGATTTGCAGCAGAATCCGGAACTCCTTGGCCCCGTCGATGCGGGCGGATTCGAACAGCTCCTCGGGCAGCGATTCGTAGAAGCTCTTCATGATGAGGACGTTGAAGCTCCACACGAGGTTCGGCAGGATCATCGCCCAGATCGAGTCCAGCAGTCCGAGCGACTTGACGACCAAGTACGTCGGAATGATGCCGCCGCTGAACAGCAGGGTGAAGACGACCATCATCAGGAATAGATTGCGCCCCGGCAGCTGTTTGCGGCTGAGCGGGTAAGCCATTAACGCCGTAATCACGATATTGAGAATCGTGCCGATGACGGTTACGAGAACGGTAACCCCGAAGGCACTGGGAATATTCGATTCCATAAGCAGCTTGCGGTAGGCGTCGAACGTAATGGATCTCGGAACGAGAATGAAGCCGCCGTTCTTGAGCACCTCGCTGAAAGGCGTGAGCGACACGGATAGGACGTACAGCAGCGGGAATACCGCGACAAGCCCGCAGCCGAACAAGATTACGAAGACAACGGCGTTCGCGATGCGATCGTTCTTGCTCCTTACCATATGCCTTCCCCCCAGCGCTTCGCGAGTTTGTTCGATCCCAGCACCAGAACCAGGCCGATCGCGGCTTTGAATAATCCGACTGCGGAAGCCAGGCTGAAATTCAGCTGCTGCAGGCCGGTACGGAACACCCACGTGTCCAGAATGTCGGCGACGGCGTACACTTGAATGTTGTACATGATATAGATCTGCTCGAAGCCCGCATCCAGGATATGGCCCAGGTTCAAAATGAACAGCATGACGATGACGGTCCGGATACCGGGAAGCGTTACATGCCAGATCATCCGCATCCGTCCCGCGCCATCCACCCGAGCCGCCTCGTACAGCGTAGGGTCGATGCCGGCGATGGCGGCCAAATAGATGATCGCGCCCCAGCCGAGATTTTGCCAGATTTCCGAACCGACCAGGATGGACCGGAAATACGACGTCGAGGTCAAGAAGGGCACCGCCGTTCCGCCCGCATCCTCCAGCCATTGATTCACCAAGCCGGAGCTTTGGGAGAGCAGCGACATCAGGATGCCGTAGATGATTACCCAAGACAGAAAATGCGGCATGTACGTCAGCGTCTGGACGAGCGACTTGAACCACCTCACCCGGCACTCGTTCAGCAGCAGCGCCATGGCAATGGGAGGAACCATGCCGAAGATCAGCTTGTAGATGCTGATCAGGAACGTATTCGTCAGCAGCTGCGAGAAATAAGGGGATTCGAAAAAAGCCAGGAAGTGCTTGTTCCACGGGCTTGCCCACGGACTGGACCAGATGCCGTCCATCATGTTGTAATCCTTGAAGGCGATAATGATGCCGTACATCGGGATATATTTGAAGACGATATAATAAAGGAGTCCTGGCAAAAGCATTAAATAAAACGCTTTGAAGCGCCAAACCCTTCTGCCGAATTCGGAGAGCGCGCTCCGTCTCGGCACGGTTTCTTGAACGGAATGGACTGCAGCCCGCTGATTCATCTGATTCACCTCGCTTTGTTTGTAAACGCATTCATCGAATGGCGTAAACCAAGTATAGCAAGGCCGTCACCGCTTCAACTATGCAGTGATCTTGCGAAATCAGGAACAAAACCGACAATTTTTCGGGATGGTTAGGGAGCGGATGAATGCTGCGTCGACCTGAGGTTTCCGCAAACCAATCATCTTTAGATGAATGCTGCGTCGACCTGAGGTTTCCGCAAACCAATCATCTTTTCTCCACCGGGATCGTAATGCACACCACCGTCCCCGCATTCGGCAGGCTGCCGATTCGCAGTCCGTATGCATCGCCGTAGCGGAGCCGCAGCCGATGATGGACGTTCGCCATCCCGATCCCCGTGAACTGCCCATCGCTCCGTTCCGGCGACCGCTCTTGCAGCGCCTTCAGGAGCTTGGACCTCTCCATCCCCACCCCGTTGTCGCGGATGAAGAACCGCAGCTTCCCCTTGCGAACGGAGCCCCGAACGCGGATGAATCCGTCTCCGCCGCGGCTCGGAACGACGCCATGGAAGACGGCATTTTCCAAAATCGGCTGCAGCGTCAGCTTCAGGATGTCGCACGATAAGGCTTCGGCATCGACTTCCTGGACGTACGTGAATTTATCTCCATACCGTATTTTCTGGATCTGCATATACATGTTCAGTCCTTCCAGCTCTTCCTCGACCGTGATATACTCCGATGTTTTGTCGAAGCTGAGCGACAGGACGCCGACCAGCGACCGGATCGTCTCTTTGACCTCTTCCGTCCGATGCTGCTTGGCCAAGCTTCCGATGCATGCCAGCGTATTGTACAGAAAATGCGGCGCGATCTGGCTCTGCAGCACCTTCAGCTCCAGCAGCTTCTTCCGCTCTTCCATCTGCTTCGTTTCCATCAGCAGGTTGCGGATCCGCTCCATCATGGCGTTGAAGCTTTGGGCGAGCCGGCCGATCTCGTCCTCCCGTTTGACGACAAGGCTCGGAATAACGCCCATATCGTGAACGCGGTCCATCTTGGCGGCCAGCGTCCGGACCGACTTCGTCATGTAGCGGGACATGGCGAACGCCATGAACAGCAGCACCACGAACCAGATGGCCGCGGCCGTCTTGTAGTTATCGAATAAGCGGATGACGTTCTGGTAGAAATAGCGGTCTTTGATCAGCACGAGCAGCGTCCAGCCCAGCCGGTTCTCGCCGGATTTGACGACGACGAGCTTGCCCGTCTGGCCGCCCAATTCGCTTGCCGTTATCGGAAGATCGGCCAACTGTCCGACGAACGATTCCGGGAGGTCCTCATGGTAACTGGCCGGCCGCTGCGGCAGCATGACGCTGTCCCGATCGAAGGTGACCACCTTGTCCTTGTCGGACATGATAACGAATGTCTGATACGTGCCGGAGGTCAATTCGGTGATTTTCTGGTTCAGCTTGTCGATATCGAGTTCCACGACCGCGACGCCGATCATGGCGCCGTTGTCGTCGTTGACCGGACGGGAGATGGCCACCGTCTGACCGGAGAGCGGAGAAACGTAGGGCTGGCTGACGACCGCCGCTCCGTAGGTTTGCTGCGATTTGTCATAGATGGCGCTCAGGTGCGGATTCCCGATAATCTCGTAATTGACCTGGGAGCTCGAGAACACTTTGCCGTCCTTGCGGATGATATACAGCGTCTTCACGAACGTGCTGTTGTTCTCCGCGATGTACCGGAGCGAGTCGGACAGCTTCCTGCCGTCCCCTTCCCGAAGCAGCTTGGTATCCGTCGATAACAGCAGAAGCACGTTCCGGCTGTTGTCCAGATACGTATCGAGAAATTGGTTCGTGCGCGCGATCAGAATCTCGGAGTCCGACACCATCTGGTCTTTGAACAAGTCGGCCGCCTTGTGATAGTTGTTCCAAGCGAGCAAAATAAAAAACGCGAACGTCACGATAAACAAAAAGAGAAACTGCCTCGTCGCAAGGCTCCATCTCCTATACCAGCGATAGAGTCGATTCATTCCGCATCATCCTTTGCCTTCTTTGTCTGCCGTTCTTAGGTCGGTTGGCGCCGCTCCCGTCCATTCGCGAAAAATGGCGGAGAAATAGCGGTAGCTCGGAATGCCTACCTGCTGCGCGATTTCATATACGCGAAGCGACGTATGCTGCAGAAGATCGGTCGCCTTCTCGATTCGTCTCCCCGTCACGAAATCGTTGAACGGAATGCCCGTTTCTTCGCGAAACAGCCGGCTCAAATAATGCGGGCTGAGTCCGACCTCCTTGGAGACGGAGCCCAGCGTGATCGGCTTATCCAGGTTCTCCTCGATAAACGCCTTGGCATCCGTAATTTCCTTGCGGCACTTTTTGACTCGGTCCGGCAGTTCGATCGCTTGAACGAACGCTTCCGCCAGTTCATTCAGAGTAGCGGCATCGTTAATCCGGCTCGATGCCTTTCGCCCCTTAACCCCTTGCGCCGCTTGTTCGCGATGCCAGTCACGCAGCCAATCGGAGACGAATGTCCGCAGCTCCTCAGGCACGATGGCTCTGCTGATGGCCCACTCCGCGAAGCCGCCGCGAATGAGCGCTGCCAGCTGCTCCCGGTTCCACTGAGCCTTGTTCAGCTTGACCGACATATCGGCCGCCGACTGCTCGTCGAGCGAAGACGAATCGGGGAGCGGCATCTCGATTACGCGGGAAGCGCTTTCATAGAATACGGTATCCGGCCTCCTGCAAATAACTCGGTATTGTTCGACGAATGCCGCGCTATTCCCGATCGGTTCGCTCAGCACGCTATACAGCCTGTACGTATCGCTTAGAAAGGCGAATCGGCGGTCGAGCGATTGGTAGAGCTCATTCGTAATCCATTCCATCTCGCTGCGCAATTCGGGCAGATCGCCATTCTCCCCGCGAAATACCAGCACATAGACGCCGCTGTCCGCCGGGATCCAAGAGAAAGACTTCACTTGCTCGAGCGACCGCAGCGAATCTTCCACGGCATGATGCACGAACAGCTTGCCTTCCCTGCTGGCCTCCACGTGAAGCGCGGTAAGCTGCAGCGGCAGCTTGGTCCGGAAAGCGTCTTGCAGCCAAATTGCCAGCTCGTTGTCGTCGGCGGCCTGGCGGGATACTTCCAGCAGACGTTCGGACGTCTTCCAACGCCTGCTCTCCGCCTCTCCGCGCTGCAGCGACTGCTCGCGGTATACGCCTTCCTTGGCCCGGTGCAGCGCCTGCGCAAGATCGCGGTCGTCCATCGTGACTTTCACCAGATATTCTACCGCGCCGAGCTTGATGGCTTCCTTCGCATAAGCGAAATCCGAGTGGCAGGTCAGCAGGATGACCTGGATATGCGGAAACTCCGCCTTCAAGCTCCGGAAAAGCGCAAGCCCATCCATGACCGGCATCGTAATGTCCGTGACGACGATATCCGGCACAAAGCTGCGGCAGAACCGCAGCGCCTCCTCGCCGTTCTCCGCCTCGCCGATCCATTCGAACTGATGCTCCTCCCAAGAAAACAAACGCAGCTCCTGACGGATCGGAAGCTCGTCGTCGACTACCAATACCGTTAATCGATCGTCATTCATTCGGCATCCCTCTCGAAAGAAAGTTTGTGACTCTCATCTTACAGCTTATTTCAAAACCTTGACAACTATTGATGTTATCTCAGTTTCCGTTAAGAATGGCAGCGGATGGAAAGCAAAAACCCCCGGCTTCGCGTATGCGCGATCCCGAAGGTTTTGCATGGACCCGAGTGTAGCGTGCCGCTTCTCCCCCTCCCCACAAAAAACAGAGCCGCGGGTTCCCCGCGGCTCTGACCTGTAACCGGAACGCATGCCTTCGCATCAACTAGAAGTCTTATCCACTTGAAGTCATGCGCTCCCTTTTCCAACCCGTCAGTTCATAAAATGCATAAACTGCAGCATGCGTTTGATGACGACCGCCGCTTCGGCTCGGGTTGCATCCGCTGCGGGAGCGATCATCGCTTCCGTTTTCCCCTGGATGATTCCCGCGGTCAGCATCTCGGCCAACGATGATTTCGCCCAAGAAGCAGCGCTTCCGCTATCCGCGTAGTTTCCGAGAATGTCGTCCCGCCCATCCACGCGGACGGATTGGTTCAAGTACTTCAGCGCTGCGGACAGCATGACCGCCATCTGTTCGCGGGTAATGCGCGCGTTCGGCTGGAAGGAACCGTCTTGGTAGCCTTTCGCGATTCCTGACCGGACCGCTTCATCGACTGCATCCGCGTACCAGTCTTCCTTGGTTACGTCGCTGAATCCGGCAGCTTTTGCCGAGGATTGCAATCCGAGCGCGCGAACGAGCAAGGCCGTGAACTCCGCGCGCGTGATCGAATCGTTTGGCGAGAAGCGGCCAAGCGCGTCCCCGTTTAGGATCCGCTTGGAGGCCAGCAATTCTATGTCGGCTTTGGCCCAATGGCCTTGAACGTCGGCGAACGTCTTGCTGCCCGAAGCCACGGTATAGATGCTGTTCCCGTTCCGCATGATAACGGCCTCCGTCTGGCCGCCATCGGCTTGAAACACGGCCGGAACGAAACGGAACGTCCCCGTGTCCGGGTCGAATACGAGCGCCGTTGCCTTCGCCGGATTCACCGAACCGGATAGGTTCATCGTTCTGTCGACATAGGCGCTGCCGAAATCGGCGATCTCGATCGATTGACCGCCAGCCAGCGCATAGATGCTGTAATCCAGCGAAGGGCTCAGCAAGGTCAAGCCTTCACGGCTTGCCTGCGCTGCAATCTGAGCGGCCGCAGCGCCTGCGACTCTCTCGATCACGATGCTGATCGTCATCTCTCCCGGGCCTGCGCCAAGCTTCTTCGCCGCAGCATCCAAGCCCAACGCGCCGACCGGTATCTTGTAGCTGCCGAAATCCGTCCGAATCATGACGAACGCGCCCGGCGTCCGGCCCGCGACATCCGCGAATGCAGACGACGGAATGTTCACCTTCACGCTGCCGCCGTCGTTCTTCAAGTCGATCGTTACCGTGTTCTTGGTCGGCGTATTGGATAACGCTTGGAAAGCTTCCTTGAGCTTCTTCGAATCGATCGTAGCCGTCGTTTCGGTAATGCCCTTCAAGTTGGTGGTTTGAACGCTCTTGATCGCGTCCTGCCCCAGCTTGACGCCATTATTCGTCGCCTCCGGCGCTGTCGTTGACGGAGACGTTACCGCACCGCCGCCAGCGGAAGAATTCGGATCGGATCCCGTCGAAACGGTGACATGGAAGATCTTCTCGATGTTGCCGTCGGAGGACTTGGCCGTGATGTCGGTTTGGCCAATGCCGACGGCCGTGACCAAGCCAGCAGCGGAGACATAAGCAACTTTGAGATCAGCCGAACTCCATACGATTCTCTTATTGCCGGCTTCCGCCGGAGCTGCGGCGACGTCGATCCGCGCAGCCGCCCCCGGAGCCAGCTGCAGCCGGTCCGCCATCGTCGACGATAAGCCCGTAACCCGAACCGGAGCTTGCGCCGCGCTGCCCGATACGTTTACGCTGCCCAGGTTCAGCCACCCGCCGCTATCCTGCTCGGCATTCGCGAAATGGAACGCCTTGGCATCGCTATTGATTTCCTCCAGCGGATTCACGTAGCGCATCAGGATTTGATAGCTTCCGTTGCTTAATTCCGGATTGACGGTCGACTCGAACAACCGATTGCCGTCGAATCCGTTCGTATTCGGAAGAAGGTCTCGCAGATCCCAGCCCGGCTCCCAGATCTTCGCGATGCCGTCTCCCGATCGGGCGGCAAGCTCGACCTTCCAGTCGTAGTAGAACGGGGCGACGCCTCTATTCTCCAGCTCCACGCCCACCTTCAGATCTCCGCCCTCCGCGTTCAAGTAAGCGGCGGGCACGTAATATTCATAGCCCATGCTTCGCGAGCCTTCGGTCGCTCTCGCCAATGGCTCGGGAGCCAGCGGCGTCTGGAATACGCCCTGCGCGATCAGCCAGGAGGCATGCGTCAACTCCAGGCTCGTGTAGTAATCCTCGCCTTGCGCGCCTTCGATCGGCGTCGACGGTTCGTTGTATCTAGGCGGATCGTTGTTCCACATCTTCACTTGAATTTCCGGTCTCATCTCGCCGCCCATGCTGCTGCGTTTCCAGAACTCGGTGGCCCCCGCGTCTTTCACCCGACCCCAGAAATGCCAGCCTTGGCCGCCCAAGCTCGGCGGGAGCGTCTGAAAAGCGAAGGAATCGTCATGATAGCCGACATCGAAGCTCGTGGTTTGAAGCGTGCCGTTGCTCATCGGATAGCGCAGCACGAGCTGCGTCTTGTCGAACGCGTCATCCATGTCGGTCAGCACCCGCTTCAGATTGGCGTCGGTCGGCATCAGGTTCGGCGATTTCAAATTTCCGTCATACGGATACGTGTGCCATTCGCCCCAGAAACCGATCAATCCGATCATGATCGAGCCGATGCGCGGGTCGCCGTCGTAACGGGAACCCAGTGCGCCGATAAAGTTATCCAGAGCGCCGAGCAATCGTTCGTCATTATAGTCCGGCGCAACGCTCGCGGCGGTCTTGCCATTGTCGTACTCGTCGTAATCGTACGTCTTCAGCCCTTCGTCGAGCAGGAACTGCGGAATTCCCGAAGGCTTGTTCGGGTAGTCCAGATACACCCGGAATACGGCCTGATTGCCTCTTGCCGCCACGGCCGCAAGCCGTTTGTCCAGTTCGGTCCAATCGAAGTCGTTCAGATCGTTCATCAGCTTGTTCAGCGGCAGGTAGAAGAACTCCATGCTGTACGGCAGCTGGGACGGCCGATCCCGCCAATCGTCGCCCGCTTGGAAGTAAGCTTCTTCGGAAGCGTCGTAGAACGGAAGCAGCCCTTTGAGCGGATTATCTACCGGCGCGGGCCGATAGGCCAGCGCATGCGTTCCGTCTTCCGCCGCCCATGCCGGCGGACTCGGATGCTCCGCCGGATCGACCGTCGGTCCGCCCCCGGAACCGCTTGTTCTGCCGGCTAATGCATATAAGCCGAGCTGGTCGATGGTGAGCGCATTGTCCGATTGATTCTTGGGGCCGAAGCCGAATTGAATTTGGAGCACCTTGCTCTTGTCGAAGGGGGCGTCGCAAGCATCGCAGCCTTGCCACGCCGATTGGGCGATCGCGCTCCAAGGAATTCGGACCATGCCTTTGTAGCCTGCGGCGATCGACAGCGAACCCCCGCCAAGCGTGGTGGCTTTCCAGCCGTCGGCGGCGTTATAGAACTGGACGACGCCTCCTGCTTTCAGCGAGAATTCGCCTTTCGCGGCATCCGTCACGATCGCCACGTTCAGATCCATCGCATTGCCGCTTGCCGAAGCATTGTTGACCCAGAACGCAAGTCCGTCATACGCGGACCAATCCGTATCCGCGCCCGTAAACGCCGCGCGTTTGATATTCACCCAGTCGGACGCGGATTTGCCGGGAGGCGGGGATACCGAGAACGTCATGGCTTGACTGCCCTGCGCGACGTTCGTCCGGTCAAGCGTTCGCAGCGTCGACGGATCTCCGGACTCCCAATCGATCCGCCAGACGCTCTGCAGCGCGGCATCGTCCGCATACGATTCGAAGTCATCCAGTATGCGGTCTGCCCGGTAGAGCAGGATGTCGTCGATCGTGACGACGTTATTCGCGTAACCCGCCGGCGGATAGCCGAACTGAAGCCCGTCGACTTCGCTCGGATCCAATGCCGCTGCGCAATCCGCTTGAACGCCGCCGCACTGCCACGCGGATTGTACGAATTGATCCCAAGGGATTCTTACGACGCCTCGGAAGCTTGCAGGAATGGCAAGCGAGCCTCCATTGAACGGCGCGGGGCGCCAGCTTCCGTCGGCGGCGAGCGTCCAGGCCGACCCGCCCTCTCGTAAGCCGAACTCGCCGTTCGACACGGCCGTTTCCAGTGCGACGTTCAAGCTGAAATCCTTATGGTCGTTCGTCGTATTGTCTACCCAGAAGCTTAATCCGTCGTATCGGGACCAGTCTCTCTTGTCGGACGGGATGGCGTGCAGGATATTCGCCCACTCCGAATCGGCGATGGCGGCCGAAAGCTTCAAGCCTTTGCTTCCGCTTGCCTGGCCGAGCGCTCTTGTCACCGATCCCGGCTTGTCGGACCAGGCTTCCGTCCATGCCTGCCCCAGAGCGGCATCGTCGGCATAGGCGTCGAAATTCTCGATGAGTCCCGGCTGCTCCGGTCCCGTTACCGGCGGCGTTCCCGTATCCGGATCGGATTCGACTTTGTCCGTAAAGTAGATCTCGTCGATCAGAATCGTTCCCGTCGTCCCCCACGCCGCTTGCGCGATCGCGAGACTCCAGAGCGTCTGCGACATATCCACGCCTTGCGCGGGCAAGTCGATGACGATGTCCTTGTAGCTGGTCGTGATCGTATCTCCGCTGAATTGGCCGATCGTTTTCGTTACGCCGCCGATCGTGAGGTTAACGAGGCTTTCTTCGCCGCCGGCGGCTCCCTTCACCCGAAGCACCAGCTTGCTCATGTCGGCTAAGTTGCGGCCGATGTTGGTTTCGAGCCGCGCCATATTCTGAACCTGCAGCGTCAACGCGCCGTCTTGGACAACGCCCGCGCCATTGCCGTTGGCGAAATTGGTTGAACCGGTCCATTGATTCAGATCATTCGTCGTGCTGCCGGACCATGCCGGCGTTCCGTCGTAGTCGTCCACGAGCAGGCGCTTCGCCGGCGCCGGCGGAGAATCCGGAGGCGGCGTGCACGGCGAAGCGCACTCCCCGATCCGTACCGCTCCCAGATTGAGCCAGCCTTCCGCGTCCTGATTCGCATTCGCGAACCCGACCTGCTTGGCTTTATTGCTGATGGCCGCTAACGGATTAACGACCTTCATCACGACATAGTAGTAGCCGTCGTTCAGCCCCGGCTCGGCAATCGTCGTATCGAAATAATAAGGCTCGCCGAACGGAACGTACTTGGGATCGCCGGCAACGTTCCACTCCGGATACGTGCGGATCTGCGAAGGCATCACCTTCGTCATGTCCCATGCGGTATCCCACTGCTTCACCAGCTTGCCCGAAGCGTTCTTCACGCCCAGCTCCACCTGCCAAGGATAAGCGAAGGGAGCGACGCCGTTGTTCTGGATGGACACGCCGACCTTGAGCGGCTCGCCGGACGCGACGTTATTATAATAGGCGCTCTTCACGTTCAGATCGTAGCCCATCTTCCTCACGCCTGCTGCCACGGCCGCATCGTCGGCACGGTAATTGCTGATGCCGCCTTGGTTGATCATCCATGTGGCGTGCGTCAGTTCGATATCGTCCATGGCGTCGTCGACGTTAGCGCCGCCGCTGAAGAAGCTGCCCTGAATTTCCGGACGCACTTCCCCGCCGACCGACTGCGCGATCCATCGATTCTCCGAGCCGGCATCCAGCATCTGGGTCATGAACGAATAATAGGCGCCGCCCATGCTCTCCGGCTGCGTCACGCTCTGCAGCGGATCGCCTTCCTTGTAGCCGAACGAGTCGTCATGATAGCCGATGTCGTAAGCGCCCGCGTTCGGAAGGCCGGGATTGCGCACCTCGAGCTTCGTGGCGTCGAAGGCGGTATCGTAAGCGCCGAATATCGCGTTGATCGTGGCGTCGTTCGGCATATAGTTCGGATAATTATCCGAGCTGGTATCCGAGTCGTACGGATACGTATGCCACTCGCCCCACAAACCGACGAGGCCCATGTGGATGAATCCGATGCGCGGATCTCCGTCGTACGCCGCGCCGAAGGCTCGGATGAAATTGGTTAGGTACGTGACCATGAGCGGATCGTCGTAATCCGGCTCGTCTTGGTTGAAGGTATCGTTGTGCCGCATTTCGACGCCGCTTTGGTGAATGAAATCCGGTATGGCGTCCTCTTTGCCCGGATATTCCAGATACACCCGGATGGCGGCCTGATTGCCTCTGGCCGCGATGGCGTTCAACGCCGGCTCCAGGCCCGTATCGAACGTATACGAATCCGGGCCGTTCATGACCGCCTTCAGCGGGATATAATACCACTCCAAGCTGTGGGGGAACGAAGTCTCCGTCTCCCACGGATAGAAGGGCGCGAAGCCCTTCAACGGATTGTCGAGCGGACTCGGCGCGGGCGTCAGGTCATGCTTGGCCAGCGTGCCGTCCGCCGCGGGGCTCGGATACGGAACGGATGGCAGGCGGGTCGGCTCGGAGCTCGCGTGCGCCCTGCCTGCGGGATAAGCATAGAACGTGCTCACTAGCACGCACAGCATGAGAAAAACGCGAAATGAAGCCTTCCTGATGGGGTATGCCGTTAATGGAACCATCAAAATCCTCCTCGTCGGCTCTGTTGATACCGCTTTAATGGCAGCTTAAAAAAAACGCCAAGCCAAAGGTATTGTTAGGCTTAGCGTCTTGAGATGGCTTGCATTGAAGTCTGCTACGAAGCGTGCGCTCATCCTTTATGCGCGCTGAACGCCACGCCTTCGATGAACTTCTTCTGGAAAATAAAGAACAGGACGATCATCGGAATGACGGCCATTAACGCCCCGGCCATCAAGATCGGGTAATTCGTGCTGAACATCGACACGAGCGTCGCCAGCCCGGAAGACAGCGTGAGCTTGTCGGGCGAGCTGTTAATGATCAGCGGCCATTGCAGTTCGTTCCAGGACCACAGCAGTTGAATGATGACGATCGCGACAAGGGCGGATTTCACGAGCGGCAGCATGATATGGCGGAACGTCTGAAACGGATTGCATCCGTCCAGGATCGCGGCTTCCTCCAGCTCTTTGGAGATGCCCAGGAAAAATTGCCGCAGCATGAACGTGGCGAACGGACTGACCAGCGCGCAGATCCAGAGCGCCGTTACCGAGTTGACCAACCCCCACTTGCTCATGAGCAGGTATTGCGGGGTGTAGAAGACCGGATTCGGCACCATCATGACGGAAATGATGACGAAGAACAGAAGCGTTCTGCCCGGGAAGCGGATTCTCGCGAACGCGTACGCGGCCATCGAGCTGAACAGGACGGGGAATACCGTCTTCATCAGGGCCGTGAAGGCCGTGTTCAAGTAGTAATGCTTGAAGTCCGTTTTCTCGAACGCTTTCGCGTAGCTGCTGAAATCCGGATGGGACGGAAAGATTTTGACCGGAATTTGCGTCGCTTCCGTTACGGTTTTGAACGAAGTCAGAATCATCCAGCCGAAGGGGATGATCATGACGATCGATGCCGCGATCAGCACGACGTGGATGATCCAGTTGTAGCTGCGGTCGGCGGCTTGACGGCGATTCTCCATGCTCTTCCCCCTCAGTCGTAGGTGACCCATTTTTTCTGAAACGCGAACTGCAGGCCCGTCAATATCAGATTGATGACGAGCAGCATGTCGACGATTGCCGCGCCGTAATTCTGATCGTAATAGACGAAGGAATTTTGATAA
The DNA here is from genome assembly GCF_009909195.1 of Paenibacillus sacheonensis. Taxonomy (GTDB): domain Bacteria; phylum Bacillota; class Bacilli; order Paenibacillales; family Paenibacillaceae; genus Paenibacillus_Z; species Paenibacillus_Z sacheonensis. Next base: position 68,765 of record NZ_JAAAMU010000015.1, on the reverse strand, counting down.
TAGGCGTACACGAGGGAACGTACCTCGGGCAGCGCGACGTTCGTCTTGCCGATGAGCAAATAAATCGAATCGAATACTTGCGTGGCGCCGATCATGAGCACGATGGTCGTGAAAAACAACGTCGGCGTCAAGAGCGGCAGGGTGATATAGCGGAACTTGCGGAACCGCACGGCGCCGTCGATCTCGGCCGCCTCGTACAGCGCTTTCGGTATCCCCTGCAAGCCTGCCAGAATCAGCAGCATGTTCAGGCCGATCGCGCCCCATACGCCCACGATAACGAGCGCGAACATCGCGAATCTCGTATCCGAGATCCAGGCCACGTCCGTGCCGAGCACGTAATTGATCAAGCCGTAGTCATGGGCGAACAGCACGACCCAGACCATGGCCGCCGCCGCGGGCATCGTCACCTGCGGCAGGAAGAAGATGACGCGGTAAGCGGATAATCCGCGGATTTTCGCATTGAGCAGCACGGCGAAGAACGTGGAGAACACGAGCGTGAGCGGCACGAACAAGATCATGTAGTACAGCGTGTTGCGCAGGTTCTTCCAAAACTCTTTGTCCTTGAACAGCTTTTCGTAGTTTGCCAATCCGACCCAATGATTGACCATTCCGAAATCCTCGGATTTCAGAAAGCTCAGATAGATCGAATACACGGCCGGCCAACTCCAGAACAAGACCGTGCCGAGCAAGGTAGGTGCAATCATGATATATGCCCATACGTACCTGCTTCTCGAATTCATGGCCTGCCTCCTCCCTTATTCATCGTCGAAGGCATTCCGGCTTCGGAATGCCTTCGACCCCTTCCGATACGCGTCCTCGGCAGCGTTACTTGTTCTCCTCGATCGCTTTATTCATCATTTCCGCTACTTGCTTGGCGCCCTCTTCGATGGAGATTTTGCCGCCCCAAGCTTGAGCCATGATTTCGGATTCTTTCGGGAACCACACCGGATAGGCCTTCGTGCCCGCCGGATAAGGCGTCGCTTCCGCGGCTTGGTCGATGAATACTTGCAGGTTCAGCTGCGGTCTCGATTTGACCCATGCCGCCTGCGTGTCTTTGAAGGCCGGAATGGCCGCTCCCATTTCCGCCGTGATTTCGGCGGCGCGTTTGGAGCCCAGGAATTTCAGGAACAGCCATGCTTCGTCCTTGTGTTTGCCCTTCGCCGACATCACGTTGCCGAGACCGTTGATGATGTCGCCGCGCTTCGCTTTGCCTTTCGGCAGCGGGGCCCAGTTCCATTTGCCCTTGATGATGTCGCTTGCGTCGATGTCGGTCGTTCTCCAGTCGCCTTCGAAGATCATGGCGATCTTGCCGGATTTGAACATCTCCGTGGAATCCGTGTCCGTCATTTGCTGATGGGACGGGGAAGCTTTATCGACGATCATCTGGTACCGCGCTTTCAGCGCTTCGATGGACGCCGGATCGTCGTAGCCGGATTTCGTGCCGTCCGCGGAAAGGATCGAGCCGCCGTTCGCGAGAATGTCGTTCCAGTAGCCGCCTTGCGTATCCATCTTGGCCGCGAAGCCGTAGATGCCTTTGTCCGGCTGGCTCAGCTGCTTGGCCACTTCGGCCAGCTTCGCGTAGTCCCATGTATCGTCCGGGTACGGCACGTTCGCTTGGTCGAACAATTCTTTGTTATAAGCAAGCCCGATCGTATCGAAGTCTTTCGGGATCGCGTAGTTCTCGCCGTCAAGCTGGTAGATGGAGCCCAGGTTCGCCGCATAGTCGTCCAGGTTGATTTCCCCGTTCTTCACCTTGTCCGTAATCGGCTCGAGGAACTTGCCTGACGCGTACTTCACGAATTGGCCGCTGTGCATCCAGAACACGTCCGGCAAGGTGCCGGCCGGCGCCGCCGCGGACATCTTCGTCCAATAATCGCCCCATGGAATGACTTCGACTTTGACTTTGATGTTCGGGTTCTCGGCCGTGAATTCTTTGCCGATCGCCTCCATGGCCGGCTGCTGCAGCTGGTCCCATATCGTGTACGTCAGCGTAACGTTTTCTTTGGAAGCGCCGGCGTTCTTGCTGCCTGCCTCGTTGTCGGTCTTGTTTGCCGTATTGCCGTTGTTCGAATCGCCGCCGTTGTTGTTGCTGCCGCAGCCCGTTAGAGCCAGCGCCGTGACGACGGTTAGGCTTAATGCGGAGATCCAACCTTTTTTGCGAATGGTCACTGTATTTCCCCCTCGTTTATCGTGCGATGACAATGTCCCGAAAAAATTTGCGCCGATTTTTTCTTGGCTTGCCTCACCAGGTTTTCCCTGTGCCTTCATCATAAAGCACGACAATTTGGGGCGAAATGCCTCATTCTTAAGATTGAAGCCCTATTATTAAGATTCGATTTTCCGGACGTTCCTGCCGGTCGCGAACCTATTGCAGGCTGTTTTTATATTCTTGCGGCGTCATGCCGTAGTGGGTTTTGAACAGCTTGATAAAGTACTGCGGCTTCTGGTAGCCGACCTCCTGCGCGATCCAATTGATCTTGACATCCCGCTGTTTCAGCAGCTGCAGCGCGAGGTCCATCCTCACGCGAAGGACGTAATTCGAGAAGTTGTCTCCCGTCTCGAGCTTGAACAGATTCGAGACGTAGACCGGGTGCAGGTGAACGTGATCCGCCGCCGATTGAAGCGTCACGTCCTTGACTTGGTCGTTGACGAACCGGACGACGCGGTTGATCAGCTCGTTGCGAAACCTGTTGGACAAGCTCCCGCTGTAGGTTTTCAGCTGCTGCAGGGTTTGGACCGACCATTCCCGCAGCGGCTCGATGCTCCAGCCGGCATCGAGCTTCAGCATCTTCTCGGCTTCGCGGCCGTAGATGTCGTAGAACCGTTTTCCCTTCTTGTGCACGTAGTAGGAGAAGGCCTGCATGATCGTGATGTACGCTTCGAATACGAACTCCCTCGTCTTGTTTTCCCGCCGCTCGAGCTCCTCGAATACCCGTCTCATCTTCGCCTCCGCGTCGTCCCACTGTTCGACCTCCAGCAGCTGCATGAACGTCGGGCTCGCGTACAGCTCGGACAACGGGCGGATTTCCTCCACGCTCCGCTCCTGCCGGTCATGGAAGAAGCTTTCCGTCTGAAAGCCGATATAGTCCGTGAATAACGAAAGCGAATGATGATACACGGCGGGCACCTCGTGCGGGAACGAGCTCCAATTGCTCATCACGAGCGACACCTTGATTTTCAGGAACCGCTTGATCTGATGCTGCACGAGCCGCGCCAGCCGTTCCGCCTCCTCCATCCCTTCCTTCTCGGAGCTCTCGGAGGGCTGCTTCGGGCGGACCAGGAACACCACGTAATCGTAATCGTCCGTGCAATGCCAGATCTCGTAGCGCGGCGAGAATATCTCGTCCGCGATGTTCGTAAGGGCGTATTCGAGCAGCGACACGCTGTAGAGATCCGTCCCGGCGAAGTCCTCTTCGATGCGCATGAACAGCATGATAAACGGATTCGACTCGTCGAACGGCAGCTCGTACAGCTTCAGCTTGCCGCGAAGCCGGGACATCGGCGGCATCTTGCCCGCGAGCAGCTCTTGGAGCAGCGATTCGCGGAGCTTCGGCAAGCTCTCCCGGAACAAGTAGGCCAGCTTCTGCTGATTGACCAGCAGGTCCCCTTCCCGCTGCAGCTCGCCGATCAACGCGCGAAGCGTGCTCTCCAGCTCTTCGTTCGAGACGGGCTTCAGCAAGTAATTGCAGATGCCTTGACGGATCGCTTCCTGCGCGTAGTGGAACTCGTCATGCCCCGTCAGGATGACCGACTTGATCTTGGCCCATTTCTCCTTCACGACGGATACCAATTCCAGCCCGCTGATGCCGGTCATCTGAATGTCGGTTACGATCAGATCGATGCCGTGATATTGCAGCAGCTCCAGCGCTTCTTCCCCGGAATACGCCTTGTGCACGGCCGAGATGCCCATGTCCTCCCAAGGCAGGGCGTTCGCCAAGCTGTCTACCAGATGCGTATGATCGTCCACGATCAGAATTTCGTACATGGCTCTGCCTCCTCTTCGTCATAGCGGTTCGTTGTCCGGTACTTGCCATACCAATTCCGCGCATAAGCCGCCCTCTTCGGATACGCCGAAGGAGAGCCCCGAGCTCTTGCCGAACAGCAGCATCAGCCGCTGGTGAACGTTCTGCAGGCCGGAATCGATCTGATCGCTGGGCGCATTGCGAATCTTCGCCTGCAGCAGCTCCAACTGCGCCGGCGCGAGGCCCGGTCCGTTGTCCTCGACCGACAGCCGCGCGAGGCCCGACGCCTCCAATCGTCCCCGGATGCGGACGGCCCCGTACTGCACGGGTTTGCGAAAGGCGTGCACGATCACGTTCTCGACGAGCGGCTGCAGCAGCAAGCGGGGAATCATCATGTCCAGCATGACCGGATCGATATCGATCTCGTACTCGAAATCGTCCGTCAGCATCCGGTGAATGTCCAAATAATTCACGATCAGCTCCAGCTCTTCCCGAAGCGTCGCCAGGCTCATGCTGAGCTTGGTCGAATAACGGTAATACTTGCTGAGGTTCATCGTCATCGACACGGCCGCTTCCTTCTCGCCGAGCTCTACCATGCTTTTGATATACGCCAGCGTATTGTAGAGAAAATGCGGATTGATCTGCGACTGCAGCTGCTTGACGTTCGCTTCCTTCGTCCGGATCTGCTCCTTCAGCACGTCCTCGATCAGCTCTTCGATTCTGGCGGCCATGGAGTTGAAGCGTTGATATAAGTAACGGAATTCCCCCTTGGGAGGATCCTTCATCCGGCTCGTGTAGATGCCCTTCTCGATAAAGTTCATGCCCTGCATCAATTTGCGGAACGGAATGCGGACGCTGCGGTAGAGAATAAAGCCGAGGATGCAGGCCATGAACAGCATCATCCCGCTGATCGCGTAGAACATCGTCTGGTTGCGCTCGATCGGCGCCATGATGGTGCCGATCGGCACGTAGTCCACCAAATACCAGCCCAGCGGCTGTACCATGTCCATATGCACTTGATAGGCGCCTTCGCTCGTGCGGATGAGCAGCGGCTCGAAGCTTCCGTCCGCGCCGTCCGGATTCAGCTTGGGCAGCATCTCCCGAATCAACGCCTGGTTCGCCGTATAGTTATAGATCGGCGAATAGCCCGGCTTGTACAGAAACGGGTCCTCCAGTCCGTTGTTCTTCATCTCGGACAGATCGCTCTTGATCTCGCCTTCGTCCACTTTCGCGACGACCGTCAGGTCCGCCTCTTCTTCCTTGGCGTTCTTGGCCGGATTGGAGATCGTCTCGATGAAATACGAATCGCCCTTCGGATTCTTCTCGTAGCTCCAGAACCCGTCCTTGTCCGGAAGCCTGACGGGCATGGCGCCGAGGCTGGAATTGCTCTTGATCACCATGCCCGTCTTGGGGTAGACGACCGCGATGACGCCTTTCCATCCCCCGTAGCCCGCCAACCGAATGATCTCCTCGGACACGGTCTTCAAGGTGCGGTAGTGGAGCAAATCGTCGCTCAGCAAGTCCGGATACGCCAGATTCCGGACCTCCGTGCTCTCGTACAGCATCTTCTGATAGGAATCGAATTGGCCGAACATCCCGGCGAGCTGCCCGACGAACGTCTCGACCTGCGTGCGCTTCGCCTTCACGATCTCCCCCGTCAGGACGCTCGAGCTCGTATGGTTCGAATACGCGTACAGCGAGATGATCGGCGTCAGCAGCAGCAGCAGCGCGATCACCATGTTCGTGAATATGCTGGATTTCACCTAGGTTCCCCCTGATCCGCGCGGGACGTCTGACCGGCCCGAAAGGCCAGGTACTGTCGCTGCAGCTCGTTCCATACGCGATCGTAGCCGGCCTTCTTCAGCGCGCTCATCGCGCCGCCGAACTGTTCGTCGTAGCCGACGATGCCCATGTTGATCGGAACGAACTTCTCGTTGTAGACCGCGAGCACGTTGGCGTACTCGTTCTTCACCGGCTCCTGGTTAAAATGGAAGCCGAATAGGCGGGAGATTCTCGCGTTATCGTCGTTATGCAGCATATCCTGCACGACGGAGTCGTCGACGCTCGTCGTCGCCATAAAATAATTTTTGTTCCGCCACATCCACTCGTACATGAACTGGTCGTTCGTCAGCAGCTTGATTTTGCCGTTCTCGATGCGGTAGTCCTTGCCTTCCACGCCGTAAATAATGAAATTGTAATGCTCCTTGCTTTGCAGGATCCAATTCATGAACTGCATCGCGCGTTCCGGATGCACGGCGTCTACCGGAATCATATAGGCTTCGTTGGAAGGCGCCACGATGTATTTGGGCTTGTCCGGGGACAAGTAATACTCCCGAAGCTTGGCGCCGGCGTCCGCGTTCTGCACCGTCTGCAGGTTCTCCATGGCCCGGGACACGGCTCCGACCCGGAACAGCAGCTTGCCCGCGTCCTCTTGATCGATGTTCGCGGCCAGATTGCCGACGAGCCTCTTGTCGATCAGCCCCATGTCCACCCAGCGTTCCCGGACCTGCACGACCTTCCTGTACAGATCGGATTGCAAATAGTCCACGAGCTGGCCGGTCCGTTCGTTCACGGCGAACATCTGGTTCTCGTCCAGGAACGTGAGCGGTTCCTCCGACTGCTCCCGCCACTGCACGTCCTGCCCGCGGTCGGTTTCCAAATACCCGTAGTAGCTCGGATCCACGGCGTGCATCTTGGAATAAAACGCTTCCAAATCCGCGATCGACCGAATGCTCTTCATGCCGACGGACTCCAGCAGATCCTGGCGAACCATGACCGACGTGAATTTCCCCGCCGACGTGAACGCCTGGGAAGGAATCGCCCACAGCTTGCCGTCCATCTCGTCCTGCTTGAAGTTATCCGCCGGAATGTTGCGCGTCAGATCCTTCCCGTATGTTCGCAGGAGCGCGTCCAGCGGCTGGATGTAGTTCTTCGCCTTGTATTCCGGGACGAACGGCGTTCCGTACCAGAAGAGATCGTAGTTCTCGCCGGTGGACAGCGCGAGTTCGAGCTTGGATTGGTAGTCCGACCAGGGGATATACGTCAGGTCCAGCTTCATGTTCAATTCGTTCTTCAGGCGTTCGTTCAGCTCGTTGTCGACGAACTCCCGCATGCGGGCCGACTCGTCGCCGGGCATGATCATTTTCAACGTCACGTACGGCTGCGGCACGTCCGCGGAGTCCTGGTTCTCGGAGACGTCATCGCCCGTCTCGCCTCTGCACGCCGAGATCAGCGCAACGACCGTCAGCATCAACGCGAACGCGAAAATACGATTGCTTCTATTCATCTCTCTATGCCTCCCCCGATTGCCCATCAACCACTTCAAGATAACACGGCTTTCCGTATAAATGAACCACCGGACCTAAATGCCGAGCGGGCGTCCGGAAAGCCACGATCAGTTTGCTGTACCCGGATATGCTCTGCGTCACGTCGCTGCCCAGCCAGCCGTCGTTGTTGTACTGCAGCTTCACTGCGCCGCTCTCGATGACGCCGGAGCCGTTCACGAATCCGTTGGCGCCCGTCCACTTGCCCAGATCGTTGCTGCTCGGCCAGGCCGGCGCATTATCGAAGTTGTCCAGCAGCAGCGACGTGCCTCCGGATGCGGTCGTCGTACCGGATGCGGAGCCGCTGGCCGCCGATACGTTGCCCGCCGCGTCCTTGGCTCTCACGGTATAGCTGTACGTCGTACCGGCAGCGAGACCGGTATCGGTATAGGCCGCTGCCGCGGTCGTCCCCGCCAAGCTGCCGTTCCGGTACACGTCGTAGCCCGTCACGCCCACGTTATCGGCGGAAGCGCTCCAGCCGAGCGCGATGCTGCTCGACGTCGCGGACGTCACGGCGACGTTCGCCGGCACGGTCGGCGCCTGCGTATCCGCCCCGCCGCCGCTGCCGGTATTCACTTGAATCCGGTCGAAGTCCGGCGCCCAGCCGCTCGCATTCGACCATTTGATCGTATTGTTCCCCGCGGCGAGCTGCACGGATGTCTGCACGGTCCCTACCGTGCTCCAGCTGCCCGTGCTCGGGAAGCTCACGCTGGCAGCGGCGCCGCCGTTGACGCTGAGCTGCGCCGATCTTGCGGCATCGCCGTTCAAGTAGGAGATCGTCAGCGCGTACGTGCCTGCGGCCGGCGCGTTGATGACGTTGAATTGCAGCGTGCCGCTGTTGTTGCCGACGTATCCGACCTTCGAACCGCCGGAGCATGTGCCGCATGCCGCCGCCGCCGCTCCGCCGGCAAGCGTATTCGCAGAGGCTTCCGCTTCGTACGTGACCGTCGTTCCCCCGCCTCCGGCGGCCAAGGTCGTCACGGTCACCGAATTGCTGGCGCCCGACGCGTTGCCTGCCCCGTCTTTGGCCTTTACGGTGTACGTATAAGCCGTCTGCGCTTGCAGCCCCGTGTCCGTATAGGAAGTTCCCGCGGATGAACCCGCGTAGCTGCCGCCGCGATAAATATCGTAGCCGGTAACGCCGACATTGTCCGTCGACGCGGACCAGCCCAGACTGACGCTGCTTGCCGTTTTACCGGTCGAGGCCAGATTGGAAGGCGCCGTCGGCGCCTGCGCATCGCCGCTGCCGCCGCTAGTTCCGCCGTCGTAAGCGCCGCTCTGCAGGCTGTAGCCCAGCGTGTTGTCCGACTTCAAGCTGGCGAACGTGCCCAAGCTCTGATTCGCCGGGTCCGTGCCGATGCCCACCTTGCCGATCGGCGTTCGGCCGCCCGCGTAATAATTCGTATTGGCGAACCGGACGCTCGGCTTCCAGCCCGACGGATCGAGAATCGATAGCGCCAGCGTATAGGTGCCGTTCGGCACGCTCGTCGGGATCGTGAACGCCCCGTTCACAGTATTGATCGCCGGCGCTTGGTTGTACGCGCGGGACGCACTGTTCCAATTCGTGCCGGGCAGCCAATTCCGGATGTCGGTTTGGAACAAGCCTTTCCACGCCACGCTGCCGTCGCTCTTCAGCAAGCTCGCCTCGACGGGCCAATTATAATAGAACGGCGACGAGCCTTTGTTCACGACCTGGAAAGACACGTTCATCGCCCCTCCGGGCGTCACGTTGCCGGTGAACGTAGCCTGATTCAGCACGTAACGGTACCCGAGCACCTTCTGCATCGCGGTCGCTCCCGTTTCGACGGAGGCGTTGCCCGCGTTATAGTCCGAGATCCAGCCCAAGCTGGACGTATGGGTGTTCATGATCCAATCGATCACGTAATTCGTGTGGGAGACGCTGCCAAGCGTGCCGTCGGGACTGCCCCCGAGGTTGGATTGGTCTCCCCAATCGTACGCGACCTCGCCGCTGTTGATCTGCGTCCGCCAGGTGTCGCGGGCGATTTCGCCGTTGCCGCCGACGGCATCGTCAGGCAGCGCGAAGGAATCCCATTGAATGCCGAAGTTGTACGCGGTGAACGTCTCGGGGTAACGCACGAGCACTTTCTTGTTGTGGAACGCCGCCGTGTACGCATCGCCGAGCGCCGTCTGGAAGCTGAGCGGAATGCGGTCCGTGCCGTCGGCGAATTTGTTCGGGTAGATGTGGGTTTCGCCCCAATTTCCGTACAAGCCGAGTTCGACGAACGCTACGCGGGGATCGTTGTCCCAGGCTTGGCCGAGCTTGCCGATGAAGGCGACGAGACGGGATTTCAGCGTCTCCGACAGCCACTGGTTTACCGGATCGCCGTGGGTCACGCCGTTCGGCCAGAACTCCCCGGTTCCCGGATAGACGATGACGACGCGCGGGACGACCTTGATGTTTTTGCTCTCGATGCCCGCCCAGGCGGTATTGCTCCAATCCTTGATCTTCTGGACCGAATCCGACGCGTCCGTCTCGAGATCCGTGTACTTGATGTAATGCTTGTAAATGTCCGCGTATTCGCGGTCGGAAAACGAGCTTTCGTTGATGTACCGGGACGGACGGAAGCCCATCACCGGATTCTTGAACGCTTCCGGCGTTTCCGTCAGACTCACCGTAATCGGCCCGATCGCCGCTTGCGCCTCGCCGCCGCCCGGCCCCGCGCCTCCGCTGAACCACGCGAATGCGGACAGCGCCGCCGCGCACAGCATCGCTCCTGCTTTTCTTCTTCCCATTATTCTCCTCCTCGGCTTTGGATTCTCTCTCATTTTGTCACAGGGAGAAAGAAGCCGCGATGCCGAGAATTTAAGAAAAGCGACAACATTTTAATACATGCAGGACGTGGGGGCTGCGCAATGACCCGAGCGGCAAGGCATCCGATGCCCCATTTTTAAGATTGCGGCCCCATACTTAAGAACGTCTTTGCAGAAGCCGGACGACTCTTCATAATGATTACCAAACGGGGAGCTTCCCCGCAGGCCCAGTATGGATAAGGAGCGCTACGACATGGATGAGATCGAACTGAAGAGATTACCCGGCGAGTATTGGTGGGGCGGCGTTATTAACGATGGCGTCTGCATGCCGTATGGTGACGAGCCGTATGCGCGAGACCTCAGGAACACGGACGACAATCAGGCATCGCCGTTATTGATATCCAATCAAGGACGCTATATCTGGAGCGAAGAACCGTTCGCGTTCCGCATCGACGACGCGGGACTGACGATCTCGCGCGCGGACGGACGCGTAACGGTCGAAGAAGGCCACGAATCGCTGCAGGGCGCTTATCTTCATGCGAGCAGCACGCATTTTCCGCCATCCGGCCTCATGCCCGACCCGCTGGCCTTCCTGGCTCCGCAGTACTGCACGTGGGTCGAGATGTTCTACGAGCCGACGCAGGAGAAGATCCTCCGTTACGCCCAAGCGATTCTCGATAACGGCATGCCGCCCGGAATTCTGATCATCGACGATAACTGGATGAGGGACTACGGGATGTGGGATTTCGATAAGTTCCGGTTTCCCGATCCGAAGGCGATGGTCGATACGCTGCACGGAATGGGATTTAAAGTCATGCTGTGGGTATGCCCCTACGTGAGCGCCGATTGCACGGCATACAAAAAGCTGCTCGCGAACGATATGCTGATGAGAAGCATCGACGGCAGCCCGCTCATTCGGCGCTGGTGGAACGGTTACAGCGCCGTGGTCGATTATACGAAAGCAACGGGGGCAGCTTGGTTTAAAGCGCAATTGGATCGGCTGATCGCCCGTTACGGCGTGGACGGCTTCAAGCTCGACGCCGGCGAACCGATCCTTCCGGATGCGGAAGATGTCCTGCGGCCGGTTGCCTGGAGCCGCCCGTTGAGCGTCATGGAAGATTGCGAAGCGTATGCCCGTCTCGGCATCGGTTACCCGCTAAGCGAGCTTCGCATGTGCTGGAAGCTCGGCGGACAACCGCTCATCCAGCGCCAGCGGGACAAGCACCATTCTTGGGACCGGTACGGGTTATCCGGACTTATCCCGAATGCCATCGCCCAAGGACTGCTCGGATACGCTTATAATTGCCCGGATATGATCGGCGGGGGGATGGACGGGGATATCAACTCGCCCGATTTCCATTTCGACAGCGAGCTGTTTGTTCGTTATGTCCAATGCTCGGTTTTGTTTCCCGTCATGCAGTTTTCCATGGCTCCGTGGCGCGTGCTGCGGGACGACGAGCTCGCGTGGTGCCTCGATGCCGTTCGGCTGCGAACGGCGCTTGGGCCGGAAATCGCGGAGCTCGCGCGGCAATCGGCGGAGGACGGACTGCCTATCCTGCGAAGCATGGAATTCTCGTATCCGCACCGCGGCTACGAGAACATCCAGGACCAATTCCTGCTGGGCGAACGAGTCCTGGTCGCGCCGGTGCTGGAGAAAGGGATAACGTCGCGGATCGTCCGTTTCCCCGATGGCCGCTGGGCCGGAGACGACGGCAGCGTCATCGCAGGCCCGGCCGAGCTGCGCGTGGAGGCGCCGCTTGCCCGCCTGCCGTGGTATCGCAAGGTGGATTAACGTTCGAAAGAGGGAACGCGGATTGGCATAACCTCTACTCTATACTTCATGGGCGAGCGAGCAACCAACTGATTCGCGGTACGTACTTCATGTCATACGCCGCCTGATTGGAAATCCAACTAGTTCGTTCCGCGTATTACGCTCATAAACTATTTGGACGGATAACCTCCGAAGCCGACAAAGAGGTGCGCCATGTGCACCTCTTTGTCGGCTGGTTTAAAGGTTTCGCCATGCGTTGCCCCTGTCCCTTCCATGACCGGCGAGTTCAAGATTCCGCCGCCCCCTTCTCTCGCCTACGCATGGGAAAGAGGCGCACCGCGTGCGCCTCTTTCCCTCCCCACCGCGCACGAACCCGCACGATAGGCTAGCATTCCGGCTAACGGATCAAATTCAGCTTCTCCCCGCACTTCTTCAACGCTGCGATCGTCTCGTCCAGCTCCCCGCGGGTATGCTTCGCGGTGACGATGAACCGCAGCCGGCCCTTGTCGAGCGCCACCGTCGGATAGACGATCCCTTGCGCGAAGATGCCTTCCTCGCGCATCATGTCGGAGAACGTCATCGTGTCCGCGGGACTTCCCGCGATGACCGGCACGATCGGCGTCTCGCTCGCCCCCGTATCGAAGCCGAGCTCCTGCACCTTGGCGCGGAAATAAGACGCGTTGTCCCACAGCTTGTCGATCAAGTCCCCGCTTTGCTTGAGCACCTCGATCGCCGCCAAACACGTTGCCGCGACGGCCGGCGTTTGCGACGTGCTGAACAAGAACGGCCGGGCTTTATGGATGAGATAATCCTTCAGAACTTGATCGCAGGCCACGTAACCCCCGACGGCGCCGACCGCCTTGGACAGCGTGCCGACCTGGATATGAACGCGGCCGTGCAGGCCGAAATGGTCGGTCGAGCCTTTGCCGTTCTTGCCGAGCACGCCGCTCGCGTGGGCATCGTCCACGTAGACGAAGGCATCGTATTTCTCGCACAGCTCCACGATTTGCGGCAGCGGCGCGATATCCCCGTCCATGCTGAAGACGCCGTCCGTGACGACGAGCCGTTTCTTGAAGCCCGCGCTTTCCTTCAGGACCGCTTCGAGCTGTTCCATGTCTTTGTGCGCGTAGATTTTCCGAGCCGCTTTGGTCAGCCGAATGCCGTCGATGATGCTGGCATGGTTCAATTCGTCGCTGATGACCACGTCCTCCGGACCGAGAATAGAAGCCAGTACGCCTTGATTCGTCGTGAATCCGGACTGGAATACGAGCGCCGCCTCCGTGCCTTTGAATTCGGCCAGCCGAAGCTCCAGCTCGCGATGGATATCGAGCGTTCCCGTAATCGTCCTCACCGACCCGCTGCCCACGCCGTACCGGTCAACGGCATCGATGGCGGCTTTCTTTAATGCCGGGTGATCCGTGAGTCCGAGATAATTATTCGAAGACATCTGGATATACGATCGGCCGTCCAGCTCCATCCGAGTGCCCGAGCCGCCGCTCCAAACCGTCAATGGGCGATAGCGGCCTTCCTTCTTCAGCTGCCGCAATTCTTCTCCCAACGTTGCATCCCATTTAGACATAAGTAAGCCGCTCCTTCGTCGTTGTAGTGGATTCGTTCGCATCATGCAGAAACACGATCTTGCCGCACATGCCCCGGGCCATCAGATCGAATGCCTCCTCGTAGTCGCGCAGGGCAAAACGGTGCGTGATCAGCGGGGACAAGTCGATGCGATGGCGATCGAGCAGTCCTTTGAGCTGGTACCAGGTTTGATACATCCGGCGGCCGGTAATCCCTTCGATTCGCAATCCCTTGAAAATGATATGGCGGGACAAGTCGAGCGACACTTCCTTCGTCGGAATGCCGAGGAGCGATACGCGTCCGGCGGGAGCCGCGACTTCGAACCCGCTGCGTATGGCGTCCGGATGGCCCGACATCTCCAAGACGACCTCTGCCCCTTCGCCGTCGGTAAGGTCCATGACTGCGGCTTCCATCGCGATTGCCGCGCTGTTGATGACATCGTCCGCGCCCATGGTCTTCGCCAGCTCTAGCCGGTAGGGATTGATATCGACCGCGATCACGCGGCCGGCACCGCAGGCTCGGGCCACGGCGACGGCCATGAGACCGATCGGCCCCATGCCGATGATCGCGACGGACCGGCCGACGATATCGCCCGACAACACCGTCTGAACCGCGTTGCCGAGCGGATCCTGCAGACAGGCCAGCTCGAACGGCATCTCCGGCGGGTTGGGGATGACGTTGGCGCCTTTCACGATGGCATAGTCCGCGAAGCAGCCCGGCGCCGAGATGCCGAAGCTCTTCGTATGGCGGCAGACGTGCGAATTGCCGGTCCGGCAAGCTTTGCACAGGCCGCAGACGATATGTCCTTCCGCGGATACATGATCGCCGGCGCGCACATGCCTCACCTGCTCGCCGACCTGCTCGACGATGCCCGCGAACTCGTGGCCGAAGACGTTCGGCGTCACGACCGCGCTCTCCGCCCACGCGTCCCATTTATAGATGTGAACGTCCGTGCCGCAGATCGAAGTCGCTTTGACCCGCACCAGCACTTCGTCCGGTCCGCAGACCGGAACCGGGACCTCCAGCAATTCCGCGCCAGGCCCTCTGGTCGCTTTGACCAACCCCATCATCGTTGCCGCCATGACTTTCGCCTCCGGATGTATAATATATTGCACAAAAATGCGTTATTATCTATACCACTATAATATACATACGTACGCTATATTGTACATAGGAAAACGAAAAAATTTTCCTCCCGCATCGCAATCCGGTATAATGGGGACCATGATCGCTCTCAAGGAGGAACTATGGAGCACGAACAGATTCATAAGAAGATCGGCAAAAATCTGCAAAACATCCGCAAAGCGCGGATGCTCAGCCTCGATCAGGTCGCGGAGCTGACCGGCGTCAGCAAGGCCATGCTCGGTCAAATCGAGCGCGGCGATTCCAATCCGACCATCTCGATCATTTGGAAAATCGTCAACGGGCTGCATATTTCCTTCACGTCCCTGATCGAAGAGGACCGCAGCACCGTCACGCATATCCGTTTCGACGACCTCGAGCCCCTGCTCGCGGAGCAAGGCTACCGCTCTTTCCCTCAGATTCCGTTCGAACAGAAGAAGAAGTTCGAGATCTACTCCGTTCAGATGGAGCCGGGCAGCACGCATGCATCCGAAGCGCATCACGAGGGCGTCGAAGAATACATATTGATGGTGCGGGGGAAGCTGCGGCTGTCGATATTGAACGAGACGTACGATCTCGACGGCAAGGACGCGCTTCGGTTCACCGCGGATCAGCCCCATGTTTACGAGAACGTCACGGACGAAGCGTGCGCGTATTACACGCTGATTTACTACCCGGCCTGAGGCTGCTCCGACTCGCCTTCAATGATTGCAGCCAACGCAAAAAACCGCTCCGGCATCGGAGCGGTTTTTTGATGTTTCAAAGGGTAAGCCATCGCAATGCACATGATGGGAATCCGGCAAGCTGCTGCCAAACGGCATTAATTCATCTAGCCTGGCCTCTGGGAGCACCATTAAGCTGCCGAACGTGCGACTGAATGCCGACGGAAATCTAACGATTGCCAGCGTGGCTATTCCACGAAAAATGCCGCTTATGAAACGCTAACGATTGTGACAGATGCTATTGGGCGAAGATGGGCTGATTTGCACGGGGAAATCTTACAATAAGCCTTCTGGCAATCGTTAGCCGACTAAAAGGGGCATTTTGAGCCGAATAGCGATCCTCACAATCGTTAGCCAACCAATAGGAGCATTTTGAGCCACGTCAATCTTCCGGCTGCGCATGATCTGCGGAAGCGCGCGTTCCGCCTGCACCTGACGTGCCGGGTCCAGCAGCTGCTCCGCCGTCAAATCCATGCGATGGATCGGGCATCCCGCGCGAGCGAAGGCCTCGTACATCCGCCGGATCCGCCTGCATAGACAGGCAGGATGCCGAGCTGCGGGAAAGCTGTCACCAGGCTCAGCACATAGGTTTCCGTACCGCCGACGGCCAAGCTGTCCATCACCATCAGCAGCCGGATCCGATTACGCATCATGGCCTTGCTCCTTCTGCGACTTGCCGAAATAATTGCGCGAGCGCTGCTTCTGATGCTTGCGGTGGTAATACAGCACCTCCCGCAGATTGTCCACGTTCTTCGCTCCCGCATGGATGATTTTCGCGATGAATTCGTAATCCTCCGCGCCTTCGATGCGTCTCGTATGTCCGCCGATGCGATCGAACACCGTCCCTCGGAACATCGCCGTTCCGTGGCAGATGCAATGCCCGCCTGCCGCGTAGACCTTCCCGATCTGCTCGCCGTATTTGAGCCAATACACCGGCATCCGGCGCTCCGGATGCCCGTCTTCGAATACTTCGTAGTTCGTGCCGAGCAGCTCGAGGTGCGGATTGTTTTTCAGATAACGGACCTGTCTGGCAAGCCGCTCCGGATGGGACAGATCATCCGCGTCCTGGATG
Source organism: Paenibacillus sacheonensis (assembly GCF_009909195.1). Classification (GTDB taxonomy): domain Bacteria; phylum Bacillota; class Bacilli; order Paenibacillales; family Paenibacillaceae; genus Paenibacillus_Z; species Paenibacillus_Z sacheonensis. The sequence goes on along the minus strand of NZ_JAAAMU010000015.1, from coordinate 52,443 downwards.
GCGATATACTCGCCTTTGGCCAAATACATGCCGGCGGTTATCGCGCCGGCGTAGCCCGCATTGCGCGGCAGCCGGATCGCGTAGATTCCCTTGCCTTCCCGCAATAACGGCTCGTTGCCGTTCAGCCAATTCATGACGAATTCGTACGACCCGTCCGTGGATGCATCGTCGACGAGAATGAGCTCCCAGCTCCCATAGGTCTGATCGAGCAGGCTGTTCAAGCACTCCGCCAGATAGGGAAGCTTGTTGTAGACGGTGATGACAACACTGACCAATCCCGGTACACGTTGAAACGACAATTGCCTCTCCTCCCTTGTCCTCTAGATGGTCAAAGCAGCCGGATATACGAAATGAAACGCAGCTCTTTCTCGTTCACGATAATCTTCATCGCTCGTCCATCCTCCTGTTCCATGTGAAGCTTCTCGTCTCCATCCCTACTAACGTATACAGGCAGGAGGTAGAACGATAGCGTCATTCCACCAGCGGAGATGAAATGTTCGGTTGCCATCGCAAGACAAAAAGGACACCTTCTCAGGTGTCCTTGGGAGATGAATAGCGGGTCATGCTTTCCTTAGGCGCGCATCGCGGGGAGTCGAATCCTTCTGCCTTCCCGGGAGGAATCCGCCGTCGCGAACAGCGCTGCCAGCGTGCGGAGATTGTCCGCGCCGGAGATCGCCGGCTCCCTTCGTTCGCGGATCGAAGCCGCGAACTCGGCCAATACCCCGTGAATGCTGTCCTTCCCGTTAACTGCGTCAGCCAGCTTCCGGACCTGCCGCTCCTCATCGGTCACGTACACGCCATAACCTTCGCCCATATCGGCGAGATGGACCGTTCCGCGCTGGAACTGGAAGCGCCAAACGCCCTCCCATGGGTCGGCTTTCCCCTTGGCCAGCAGGCTGCTGAGATAGAACACCGGCACGCCCGCCTCGGTATCGTACGCGGCCTGCACGTGCGGGTCGCCTTGATAGCCGCTGCCCGGATCGTTCCAGGTCCTGCCGTTAACGGCAACGATATCCGTATCCAATAGGAAGCGGATCATATCGACGTGATGAACCGACATTTCGAGCAGCGCGTAGTTGTCCATCGCCCGTTGGTACGGCTTCCCGTCATGGTTGCAGAAGAAGTGGGCTTGCGCGAACAACGGCATCCCGAGCGACGCGTCCGAGAGGGCTTGTTTCAAGGTAAGCACCGCCGTAACGTAGCGATAGTTTTGATTGATCATGATGTTGCGGCGTTGCTGCTCCGCCAACTCCACAAGCTCCCGCGCGTCGGCGAGCGACAGCGTGAACGGCTTCTCGATCAGGACGTGAAGGCCTTGCTGCAGCGCGTACTTGGCGATTTCGTGGTGCGCCGGCGAGATGACGACGAGCAGGAGCGCATCGGCGCCCGATTCCGTTACAGCGGCGCGGTAATCGGTATACAGCCGCTCCTCCGGAATGCCGAATTCGGCTCCTGCCGCCTGCAAGGCTTCCCGGTTCAGGTCGAGCAATCCCACGAGCTCGAAGTCCTCGGAACAACGGACGAAATGACGCGCCACGCCGCCTCCATGGCCGCCTAAGCCGGCTTGGAGCAGTTTCAGTTTCTCCTTCATGTTTCACGCTCCGTTTCTATGGCCGGATACGGAGGATCGAACCCGTCCGTCCCCGCATTCGTATTAGGGCCGTGCCGCGTCTTCCTGCGGCTTGTCCCGGTAACGGTACCCGATCGAACCCCCCGGAGGCAAAATGCCGTATATATAAACGGCCGCCATGTCCTCCGTCACGACGAGCGAATGTTCGTCGCCCTGTCTGGTCAGCACCATGTCGCCGGGACCGACTTCGTAAGAATCGCCCTCCGTCGTGCAGATGCCCCGCCCGCTGACGATAATCCAATACTCGTTGCAATCGTGATAATGCAGCGGCACTCGCTGGCCGACCTTCAGATCATTAATGCCATAATGATTGATCTCGCTCCAGTCCGGAAAACGCCCCTGATCCTTTACCCGGATAACCGGCATCGTCATTCACCTCGCCTATAGAATGGATGCATGCCCGCTTTCGAACGCCGAGGCCTGCAGCAGCAGCAGCACCCGCGATTCGATCGGCTGCATATCATCGAAGTGCAGTCCCTCGTTCATGAGCTCGGCGCCCGTTCGAACGAACTCCCCTCCGGTATCGGCGTCCCTCAAGGCATACAGCCGCTCCTCGGCAAGGCCTGCCAATCGGATCCAAGTGGAGGCTTCGCCGTGCTCGAGCCGGAAGACGAACAAGCAGGCCGCCTCTTCCCGCTCCGGCTTTACGTACGAATAAGCGTTCCATCCCGCGCCGTTGCCGCCGCGAACGGCTTGCGGCGTCAGACGATAGAACGTCCCGCCTCGAATGATATCGCGGACATGCGTTTTATAGAACGCGATTTGTTCCCGCATGGTGGCAAGGGCAGTCTCGCCATACCGCGGCAGCGGATGCGAGTATCCCGTCGCATGCAGCATCGCGACGCGCATATGGAACTTGAATTCAGCCTCGCTTAGCTCCGCGCTGCCGAAATCCATGCCCGGGAAACCGTCCCCGCACGTATTCGACCACGCCCAGTGCAGGCAGCGCCGCGGCGGCAGGACGATCGAAGCCGCCCAGAACACCTGCAGCTGATGCTCGGAATAGTCCGGATCGCTGAGGAAATTCACGTGCATGTGCCGCATGATGCCGAGATCGGTGCGTTGGCCGCCCGAGCTGCAGTTCTCCAGAACGACCTCGGGAAACCGCAGGCGAATTCGTTCCAGCACGCCGTAAAGCCCCTCGTAATGCGCGTAAAGACCATCATGCGCGCCGTGCCCGTGATCGTCGCAGTCGCAGCCTTCGCCGGGATCGAGATTGAAATCGATCTTGATCCAGTCGCAATCATACGACTCGATCATGCCGGCCAACGTATCGTATGCCCATCGCCGCGCTTCTTCTCCGCCCAAGCAGACATATCCGAGAAACGCTCCGTCGCGCTTCGCGACGAATTGCGGATTCGCGGCGCACAAGTCCGCCTTCGCGCCAAGCCCTTCGATCTCGCACCATAAACCGAACTTCATGCCCTTGCCGTGCACGTAGTCCGCCAGATAGCGGATTCCGTTCGGAAAGCGCTCCCTATTTACTTTATGCCAATCCCCGCGCACGTCGAACCAATGCTCGCTCCCGTCGTCGGAGCCGAACCAGCCGGCATCGAGCGTGCAGACCTCTACGCCGATCTCCGCTGCCCGATCGGCGTTGCGCAGGAAGACGTCCTCGTTAATCGACTTGTCCTCGTACGCCCACCAGTGATTCCATTCCACCGGCATCAAGTCCGATAAGGCATTTCGCGGCATGACGGCTTCGTACCAGGCATGGTACATGGCGCTGATTTCATTCAGCGAGCCCGTCCTTGAAGCCGCTCCGATGACTTTGGGCGTGGACCATGTCTCTCCGGAATCCAGCCGCTTCGCGACGGACGCCGATGCCATCCCGCCTCGTACCGTGAATCCGGCTCCGGAATCGGACGGCTCGATCTCCAATGTCCAATTGCCCGACCACGCGACGGCATAGGCGTACAGCGTCCCGCTCAGGCCATGCACCAGAAGCAGCGGATGCACGTCGGCCGACGACCGTCCTTTCCGGTTCTCGATGCGCAGCTTGCCGTTCAGTTCCACCGTTACGGGCGCGTACTCCCGGCCCCAGCCGCTTTCGTAGTAGACGGCCCGCACCGCGGAATCGCCGACGAACGCATCCAGACTGAACGCTTCTTGAACCTCGCAGCCCTCGGATTCAAGGCAGGTAAACGCCGTCCAATATTCCGTAACGCCGGCGGCCCCGCATTGAACGGCCGATTGCTCGCGTGTCAGCCCGTTCTTGACCCTCTTCACTTCGCTGCACCTCCGCTTATTTCAAAAAGCGCTCCCCCGAAGCAATCCTCGGCCAACACCCGCGGTGCTTCCGATTTCTGCTTTGGAGGCGCGCTTCCTGCCTATTCCGCCTTGTTATTTCGCAGCCAAATAAGCATCGATTTGCTTCTGCGTCTCGTCGATGACATCCTGCAAACCTGCAGCCTTCATCTTCTTCATGATTTCGTCCTTGACGGTGCCGATATCCGTAACCCCAAGGCCCAAGTTCTCGCCGTATTCGTTCATGACGGCTTGGATCTGGCTGATCTGGGATTTAATCTTGCTTTGGTCCAGCGTGAAGCCGACGAACGGACTGACTTCCGATTTGCCGTCCCATGCTTTCAGTTCCTCGATGTCCGACTTCGCGTAGTTGGTCGAGAAGCGGGCAAGGCGAAGGTCGTTCCACATCCATACGTTCGTGTTGTATTTGTCGGCATCGGCAATGCCGCTCGTGTCGACGGAGCCGTCGGTCAGCTTATAGTTCGTGCCCTCTACGCCGTATGACCACAGATCGAAGTTGGCTTGGTCCTTCTTGATCCAGTTCATTAATTCCACGGCTTCCTTCACGTGCTTGCTCGTGCTCGGAACAGCCAGCATATTGTCCCCGGCCGAGAAAATATAACGTTTCGCCGGTTCCAGGTATACCGTTTCGACTTTCGCTCCGGGAACGTTCTTCGTCAACGTGTCCACGCGCTCGGAGGCTCTGAAAATATTCGCGCCCAGGGCGGCAACCTTGCCGTTGTCGAACCCGGCTTCCGCGTCGTCAAGCTTGGAGGCGTCGGCGGAAATATAGCCTTTTGCGCGCCATTCTTTCTTCTTGTTCACGATATCGGCGAACGCTTGCGTATCCAAGAAGGATTTCACCTTGTGCGCCGGATCGGCGGGATCGACGTATACCGGATACATGCCTCCGTCGCCGATCGGGAAGTAGTAGTTGGCATAGATCGGGAATAACGCTTGCGTATTGGAGCCGACGAACGCATACATGCTCGGATCGTTTTTCAGGACGGCATCGAAATACGACTCCAGGCCGTCGAGCGTCGTGATTTTCGAAATGCCGTATTTCTCGCGCAGATCGCCGCGGATGTCGAACACGTTATTGAAGCCCGTCATCGGAATCGCTCTGGCGATCGCATACTGCTTGCCGTTGATGGCGCCGCCCTTAAGCACGTAATCCGGCGTATTCGCCAGCAGGTCGGGACCTTCGGATTTCAATTCGTCGTCGATCGGCTGGTAGACCCGCTTCGCGACGAGATCGGACAACGTGCTGCTGTGCGCCCAAGCCAGATCGTATTGCGTGCTGCCCGCAATGCTGAGCGCCAGCTTGTTCCAGTAATCGTCGATGTACTTGATGTCGACTTGGATGTTAAGCCCGTCCGCCTTCAGCTTGTCGTTGATCGCCTTGAGCACGTTCGGCGCCGCGGTCGACGCTTGTCCCGGAAATACGGCGGTAAGCTTCACGACATCCGCGCTCGGCTTGCCGCCATTCGAATCGGATGCCGCGGTGCCGCCGTTATTGCTTCCGTTCGATGCGTTATTGTCGTTGTTGGATCCGCAGCCCGAAAGCACGAGAGCTGCCACCGCGACGATGCTCATACCGAAAAACATTTTCCTGAACTTCTTCATTACCGTCTCTCCCCTTTGTCAACAGCCGGATGTGAATGGGTTTTTATACCGCTGTTGTTGAGTATAAAAACGTTCCCCTTGCATGAAGCGCGAGATGCTATCGCAAAAATCTAATTTGCATTAGATGAATGCCGGAATGAAAGTTACCCTTTGACGGCGCCGACCATGATGCCTTTGACGAAATAACGCTGAACGAACGGATATAGCAGGACAATGGGGCCGATCGTCACGAATAACGTCGCCACCTGGAACGTCGCCGCAGGCATGTCCGTGCCGCCCATGGCCCCGTTCTGGCGAACGAAGTCCATGATGGATTTAATGCGGTAAAGCATATATTGCAGCGGATAGAGGTGCGTGTTATCGATAAACCACAGCGCGCTCGACCAGTCGTTCCAATACATGAGGCCGATGAACAGCGCGACGGTCGCGATGATCGGCTTCGATAACGGGATGATGATTTTGACGAACGTCTTCATCACGCCGCAGCCGTCGATTTCCGCCGATTCGACCAGCGAGGCCGGAACCGTCGCAAAATAGTTGCGCATCAGGAACACGTTGAAAGGCGATACGAGCAGCGGCACGATAAGCGCCCAGACGGTGTTCTGCAAATGCAGGAACTGCGTGCAGACAAGATACCAGGGCAGCGTGCCGGCGTTAAAGATCATCGGCAGGTAGAAGAACATGGCGACGACGTTCCGATATCGCACGCGTTGGATGGACATCGCATACCCGGCCATGCCGCAGATGAACAGGGACAGCAGCGTGCCGACGACCGTGACCAGGATGGATACGCCGTAGCCGGTATAGATGAATTGGTTTTGAAACACCATGCGGTACGCCAGCGTCGAGAATTGTTCGGGAATCAGTTGATAGCCGTTGAAGAGAATGCTTTTTTCGCTGCTGAGCGAGACCATGAACGTCACGATAAATGGATATATGCAGCACACGGCGAATGCAAACAGGATCAGATGAATGAATAGCTGTGCAATCCGCTCGCTGGGAGAACGCTTATGCATCGAAACCCTTCCTTTCCGCTTCCGGCACGATTAGAACAGCGCGCTGTCCTTGTTATATCGCTTCACCAGCGCATTCGAACCGAATACCAGGATGAAGCCCACCACGGATTGATACAAGCCTACGGCAGCGGTCGGCCCGAAATCGGCGGCCTGTTTGATCGCGCGGAAAATGTACGTGTCGATGACGTCCGTATGCGCGAACAGCAATCCGTTATCGCCGACGATCGAGTAGATGGTGTCGAAGTCGCCGCGCAGCATGCCGCCGATGCTAAGAAGCGTCATGATGATGATGACCGGCGTGAGCATCGGCAAGGTAATCGTCCGGATCTGCTGCCAGCGCGTGGCGCCGTCGAGCGAGGCCGCTTCGTACAAATGATCGTCGATGCCGGCGATGCTGGCCAGGTAGATGATGGACGAATAGCCGGCCGTCTTCCAGATGTGGGTGCCGATAATGATCCAGCCCCACGGTCCCGATACCTGAGACCAGACGATCGGCTCATGCCCGAACAAATGAATGATCTGGTTCGCAATGCCGTTCTGGTCGGAGAACACGATGTCCGTGACGAGCTTGCCGACGACGACGGCCGAGAAGAAATAGGGCAGGAACATCATGTTTTGATAAAATTTCGTCGCCAGCTTCGACCGGATTTCGTTCAAGAGAATGGCGAAGAGCACGCTGACGAAGGTCGTCCAGACGAGATAGTTCAAATTGATGAAGATCGTGTTGAAGGTCGTCCGGTACGCATAGGAGCTCGTGAAGAAAAACTTGAAGTTATCCCAGCCGACGAACGGGCTTTTGAACTTATCGACGAAATTGAAATCCTGGAACGCCACGATCATGCCCGGCATAGGCAAATAGGAAAACACGAACATGATCAACGCGGCAGGCACCATCATGAGGTAGTACGGATAATTCCGTTTCATCTCGACCATGAACGCGTTCCGTTTCTTGCCGGCCGCGGGACGGACGGACGTCTCGATGCTTTTCATGCTAACACTCCCCTTCCTGATCGCGATTAGCTGGTCCGGCTAACCCGCAGCTCGTGTTTCCCTGCATTCGCGATGGCCACGACGATCGATCCGTCACGCGCCTCTGCCGTGACCGGTTCGCCGTCGAGCGTGACGAAGCAGGTGCCGTCCGCCGGCTGCAGCACGTCCAAGGTAACCGACCAGCCCGGCTGTTCCAGCTCGAAGCGGCACACATCCTCGCCCTCGGAACGGACGACCTCGATATCCAGCGTATTCGCGCATTCGCCCAGGCCGAGCTGAATCCGCTTCGCCGACATGTCGTTCCAGCCGTCCGGGAAACGCGGCCGCAGCGTTAATTCCTTCCGATAGGCGGCTGGCTTGATGCCGAACATGAACGTCATCAGCGGCCAAGTCATGCCGTAGTTCGTCCAGGCCTGCACGAAGCAGCCGTAATCCGGCGACATTTCCGAGATCGATCCGGGAAGGCGCTTGTTGAACGTGGAGGCGATGAGACGGATCATCCGCAGCGATTCGTTCATCCGGTCGTACCGGGCTTCGGCGACCGCCTGCACGCCCGTCGAGATCGTCATCATCTGATCGCGGTACATGCCCGACAGATACGTGCCCCAGGGACCCGTGAATTCCTCGGTTGCCATGCGCTCCAACGCTCTGACTGCCTGCTTCCGCGGAGAGAGACCGGTCTCCATCGGCGTGTTGATGACCCAATTCTTGAACAGCCAGGGCCGTTCGCATGCCGGATCGAGTCCGGCCAGCTCGGCCTTGATCGCCTCGAGATCGCCGACGGCGTCCAGCGCGCCGAAAGCTTGCGCCCGCTCGATATAAATGTCGATCCGGCTCTCGATCTTGCCTGCCGGCGCCATCGCGTCGGCATACAGCCCTTCCTTGTCGATCCACAATTCGCGGTTGATCTTCTCCCCGAGGCGTGCCGCGAGCTGCTCGTACCGCGCCCGCACTTCTTCTTCGCCGAACAGTTCGGCCATTTGGGCGCCCGCGAGCAGCGCGGACCACGTGTAGGCCGCAGAGTCGATCAGTTCGACGTTCAGGCCCTCGATCTCGATTATCCCGTAGCCTTCGGGCAGCAGGTCGCCGTCCGGATCCATGTCCTCGAGCAGCCAGGACAACCCTTTCTTCACCGCCGGATAGACGCTTCGCAGAAACGAGATGTCTCCCGTCCATCGGAACACTTCCCATGCGCATTGGATAAAATGGGCCGTTTCCTGCGTGTTGCCCGGATTGGCGACGAGTCCGCTCGTCGACAGCTCGTGGATGATCCGTCCGTTGCCGTTCGCTTCCTCCGACGCCTTCAAGACGAGCGACAGCGTCTCCTGCGCCATCGCAAGTCCGCCGACGGGCAGCAGACCGAGCAGCGTATAGCTGTTGTCGCAGCCGAACCACCACGGATATTCCGGATGACCGGCGCCCATGCCGCGGCCGATGCCCGGCACTTCCCGGACGAACCAGTCGTTATGGAACTTCACCCAATCGAACACCTTCTGCACGTGCTTGTCGGGTATGCTCACGACGGTCCGATCGGCGATCGCCTCGTACCTGTCGCGCTTGACCTCCCAGAGCTGCGCGCGGTGATCGCGGAGCTTCGCGAAGGTTTGCAGCGCCTCTTGCTCGGAGCGGTTCGATCCCGCCATATAAAAATGGATCGCCTCGGAGCCGACTGCCGGAATCGATACGTTCTCGTAAACCAGCGATCCGCCGATGCCCCTGCCAGACGTCCAATGCGGACCGAACATTTCTCTTCCGACAGCGCCTCCCGAGCTCTGTCGATCAGCGCCGACGACCACATGCCACGGATTGCGTTCGTCCTTCGCAAGGAAGAGTCCGCATGCCTTGTCTATGCGCCCTTCGTCCATGCCGTCCTCGATGCCGTTGCCTTCGGAGAACCACACGGGACTGAGGTCGGTACGCACCAGCATCTTGAGGTCCAAGCTGCGGCCGCGGCCGCTCAAATCGCGGAGAATATAGGTCACGATGATGCCCTCTTCATCGTCCGGGCAGAATTGACGTCGCACGACCTCGAGCTCAAGCGGCTCGAGCCGGTACCGATGCTCGTTGTAGAACGGATAATTGTGGAACGAGTCGGATTCCGTGAGCCACATGGCGGTTGAACCGTCCGAAGCGGCTCCGCCTTCGCGATCGGCGATATGCAGCCAGAAGCCGTCGAGAAGCTTGATCGGGTGCAGCCACAGTCCGCCCATCTCGAGCTTCACGTGATGCCCGAAATCGGGAAAGCCCCCGTTCTGGCTTCCGACCAAATAAGTTCGGTTGCCGGCGCAAATATAGAGGTCCTGCCAAGATAAGCCCTTCGTGTCCCGTCTTTCATGATAAGGGCCCAGTATCGGTCCAAGCTGAAGTTCGAACGGATTGTCAGGCATGATTTGAAGCATATCCTTTGCCTCCTCCAAGATGTCGCGTAATCCCGAAACGTTTCGGATCATGATCAAAAAAATAATGCGAAGCCTATATTGAATAAAATGCTTACATCTGTTCTATTAAGCGCTTTCAACGACCGGAAACGTTTTGGTAAATGCGCGTAAAAAAGCGCCGTGCCGCTAGCTCTTGCTGTCTCTTCTCAGGGGCGCCGTGCTTTCGCGAACCATCAACTCATTATTCAGCACGATCTTATGGTTTACATGCCTGTCTTCAAGCAAGTCGATCAGCAGCTGAGCCGCCTGATACCCCATCTCGTACCTGTCTTGGCGGATCGTCGTTAACTTGGGCGATGAATACGAGGCGATCGCAATGTCGTCGTAGCCCACGATCGATAACGCGTCCGGCACTTTCCGCCCGCTCCGCTCCACGGCCCGCAGCGCTCCGAGCACCATCAAGTCGCTTGCCGAGAAGACTGCCGTCACTTCCGGATAATGCAGCATGATCCGGTACATCGCGTCCGAACCGCCCTCTTCGGAGAAGTCCCCGTTAAACACGAGCTCCGGAACGAACGGTATTCCGTGCGCCTCGAGCGTCTTGCGGTAACCGGCCAGCCGGTCCTTGCTGACGGCGGCGTCATTATGGCCGTTGATCATCGCGATATGGCGGTGGCCTTGCTCGATCAGATGCGTGACGGCTTTCGCGGCTCCGGCGACGTTATCGGTCGTTACGTGGCCTACGTTGCTTCCTTCGGCCGGAATGTCGATCAGCACGCAAGGGAAGCTCGTATCGTTCGTGACTTCCTGCAAATAAGGATCATTCACTCGCAAGCCCGATATGATCGCGCCGTCCACGTTGCGTTCCTTGCATAAATCGCCGTAAGACTTGGAAATCTGCTTCTTCGGGTTGGTGCTGAACAGCATGATCTCGTAATTCAACTCCGACGCCCGGTCGTTAATGCCGCACAAAATTTCGAATGCCAGCGCATCCTTGGCTCCGGCGCGATTGATTTCCGATAAAATGACGCCGATGGAGCGCGATTTCTTCGTAACCAAGCTGCGGGCAAGGACGTTAGGCCGATAGTTCAGCTCCTTGGCTGCTTGTATGATTTTCCGGCGAGTCTCTTCATTGACGTCATAGTAGCCGTTCAACGCTCTGGAGACGGTGGTGACGGAGACGCCGGCATAGTGGGCCAAATCCTTAATGGTAGTCAACCGCGTGCTCCTTTCGATCCGAAACGTTTTCGGTTCCATGGGTCTCATTATATTCCAACTATGAAAGCGCATGCAACACTTTTTTTTCGAACGAGCCGGCATGCGAATCGTATCGCTGACGATAAAACGCGGAACAGCCCTAGGGCCGTTCCGTCGCCGGTTCCATCTTCATAAATAGGTGCATATCGCGGTTTAATCCGGTTACAGCACCCGTAAGTCCGGCCTCTATGGCCTCATCGTTACGAATTCTTCATGAAATTTTGCGATTCGAGATAATTCAGCACGGTCTGCGAGAATTCGAGATGGGATTCCTTCGTGTATTTGGCCCGGGTATAGATTTGAGCGAGGTTTTGCAAGCCTAACCGTTCCGTCATTTCCTTCAGCTCGGGGATGTCCATGTAGCGTTTCCAGCCCTTTTCGTTACGCTCGCTATAGAGATCTAAGATGTCTTCATCCGAGTAGTCACGATACTGCTCCTCGTGTACGAGCGCTCGCTTCGGCAGCCGGTCGCGAAGGGGAGGATTCTCTGCGGGGTACCCCAACGAATAGCCGACCACGGGCACGACGTTCGGCGGCAGGTTCAACAGCTTGCCGATTTGATCGCAGTTGGCAAGCGTCGAGCCCATGTAGCAGATGCCCAGTCCGGCATTCTCCGCGGCGAGCGCGCAGTTCTGCGAGGCCAGCGTGGCGTCGATGGCGCCGATCATGAAGCTCATGAAATTATCGAAATGAACGGGCGCATCATGGAGCGCCAGCCATTTGCGCATGCGGTTGAAATCCGCGCAGAACGTCAACAGCACGGGGGCATCCACGACCATGGACTGCTCCATGTGGGCCGCGTACAGCTTGTTCTTCAATTCTTGGTCTCTCGTCACGATAATCGAATAGGACTGCATGTTCCCGCTTGAGGAAGCACGGATGCCGGCTTCCAGGATTTGACCCAGCAGGTCTTGACCGACTTCCCGATCCTCGTATTCTCTTATGGATCTGTGGCCGTTGATAACATCGTTGAATTCCATAGAAAATAACTCCTTTTCGTCACTTAAGCGTGATCGGCTCGATAGTTAAAATGCCTTCCTAATTGTAGCCGACCGGGAGGGGCATTTGTATCCCTGCGCGTTGGTAGATCATTCCTCGCGAGGCGGCGGATCCGCGGTCGCAATCCGTATCAGGATTCGAAATATTTGCTGTATCGCGGGCGATTCGAATTCGCTGCACTTAGCATTAACAGCGCATTCAATCGGAAAAGGAGACATCCTCTATGTACAACGCGGCTATCGTGGACGACGAGCTGCAGACGGTCCTAATTCGGGCTGTCGCCGATCGCCTAACGCTTATCACAGTGCCTATTCCTCCGAAAAGAGGGCTGCAAAAAAGCTAACGCTTCTGACAGACGTTATTAGACGAACAGGAGTTTATTTATACGGGAAAATGTAGCAATAAGCCTCCTGGCAACCATTAGCGATATAAAATGGGCATTTTGAGCCGAATAGCGATCCGTACAATCGTTAGCGTTTAGGACACTTAGGTTTAGGTTCATTTTCGCCCAAGGATGACGATAATCGCTTGCATTTCCAATCGGCAACCAGACGATATTCATTTCTCGACATTCCGAAAGACCCCAACGCCTGGAGCGTTGGGGTCTTTTGTTACGTTGCTGCGTTGTCATTCTGCGTTTGCCATTTTGCATTTACCATTTTGAGTTTGCCATTCTGCATATGCGCTTCTGCATTGCATGTTTGCGATGGATTCTATTCATCAAGCTCAGGTGCATGGACAATCCGATAATCTACCGAGCGGGCGCACCTGCCAGCGATCCGGCAACGACCGCGCCGCCGAACAATACCGCCTCGCGCTTCGCTCTCCGCGCTACCGCTTCCGAGGAGCAGCTCGCCTGCACGAGGACGGCGTCGGCCTTATCGCCAACCGCGGGCCATACGCGCTTGCCATTGGCATCCAGCGGCAGCACGCCCCCCGTGATGAATCCCAGCGCCTCCGCCAGCGAGCGTTCGTCGGCATACCGGTACAGCTCGGCGAGCCGGCCGGCTTTCTCCAGGCAATCGCCGATGCCGAACGGGGACCAATGATCGGTAATGCTGTCGTTGCCCAGCTCGACGTTGACCCCTTTCTCCCGCAGCATGGGAATCGGCATGATCATCGTTCCGATCGGAACCGTCGAGGCGACGGATATGCCTAATCCCGCAAACCGTTCGGCTAATTCCGCGGCGGCGGCTTCGACAGCGCCCGCGAAGCCGAACGCGTGGCTGACGGTCACCCGGTTCTGCCAACCGGCTTGTTCCGTCAGATCCGCAAGCCGGTGCATCGTCGCCAGGCCAAGCTCGCCGCGGTCGTGAATATGGATGTCGACGCCCGCGTTCGCTTGAACGGCGATGTCCATGATCGTCTGCAGCGACTTCTCGATATTCTCGTCCACGCTTGCCGGATCGACCCCGCCGACATGGGTGGCGCCATGGCTCATGGCGTCCCGAACAAGTCCGATCGCATCCGAGCGGAGCAGTCCGTGCTGCGGGAAAGCGACGACCTCGTGGGTCAGCTTGCCCGAGAACGTCTCGAGCGCCCGCATGGCGGCCTCCAAGTTATGCAAGCCGACGACCGGGTCGATATTGCAGTGGGTCCGGACATGGGTCGAGCCGTATCCGACCAGCATGCCGAGCATGTTTTCGGCGCGCTCCCGCGCCGTCGGCAGCAGCTGCGGCAGCAGCTCGCGTTCCTCCGCGAACCGCTCGAAAATGCTGGCGATCGGACGAACCGCCCGCCACGGCCCGCCGTAGTAGGTTTTATCGATATGAATGTGCATTTCCTTGAAAGCCGGCAGCATGAGAAGCCCCGCCGCGTCATACTGCGGAAGGCCGTCGTTCGGCCGGCTGCCGGAATCCGAGATCGCCGCGATTTTGCCGTCCTCCACGCGGATATGACAGATCTCCGCATGGGTTTCGACGATCCTGCCCTGCTCATAGCCGTAGCCGCTTTCCAAACGAACGTTGATCAGCCAATACGCCGAATGGTTCATGCCCTCACCCTCTCTCGAGCGATCCGGATACGATCGTTCCTTTGTACATGATCGCGGGACGGTTCGCTCTTCTGGCAACCGCCTCCGCCGAGCAGCTCGCTTCCGCGAATACGATGCTCGCCTCGTCCCCCGGCTCCGGCCATGCTTGCCGCCCGTTCGGATCGAGCGGCGTTCGGTCTCCCGTAATGAAGCGGAGCGTATCGGCCAGCGCCTGCTCCGTGCTTCTCCCGAACCGTTCCGCCAAGCGGCCCGCCCGTTCGAGGATATCGCCGTTGCCGAACGGCGACCACGAATCGAAAATGTTGTCGCAGCCGACCGCGACCGGCACGCCCTTCGCATGAAGGAAGGGAACCGGAGGGATCGCGCGTCCCATCGGCACGCTCGTGATGATCGCGATGCCGCGACTTGCCAGCAGCTGCGCCATGTCGTCCGCCTCGAGACCCTCCATGTCGCCAAGAGCAAATGCATGGCTAATCGATACGCGTCCCTGCCAGCCCGCTTCCTCCGTTAATTGCGCGAGCCGCTTGATCGTCGCTAGTCCCACGCTGGCGCCGTCATGCAGATGCAAATCGACATCCGCGTTCGCTTCCACGGCCAGCTCCATCATCTGCTGCAGCGATCGTTCCATGTCGCCGTCCACGGTTGCCGGATCTACGCCGCCGATCAAGCCGCAGCCCCGCTTCAGCGCTTCCCTGATAAGTCCGGCGGATTGCGATCGCAGCAGTCCGTGCTGCGGAAAGGCGACGATCTCGACAGCCATCTTGCCCTCGAAAGAGGCAATGGCTTCCTGCACGGCCTCCAAGTGTCGAAGTCCGACCTCGGGGTAGATGTCGACATGCGTGCGAACCTGCGTTGAACCGGCCTGGAGCAGGATGCCGAGTAGCGCTTCGGCACGCTCCTTCATCGTGGTGGCCAGCTTGGGCAGCGCGTTCTTCTCGATCTCGAAACGCTCGAATATCGTAGATGCCGGACGAACCGGCCGCCAGCGGTCGCCGAGCAGCGTCTTGTCCAAATGGACATGCTTCTCCACGAACGACGGCAGCGCGAGCAAGCCCCGCGCATCAAGAGTCGGCAGCGCTCCGGATGCTATCGTTTCGCCGAGGTTTGCCTCATGCGTCGACTCGCTTGCGGGAGCGATTGCTGCAATCGCGCCGTTCTCGATCCGCAGATGATACAGTCCCGTTGTCGTCCCCGTGACGGAACCGTTTTCCGTCGAATGCCCGTTTTCCAAACGAACGTTCCTCAACCAATACGCTTCCTGCATCGTCCGTCGCCTTTCCGTATGCGTTCATTCTGTCGGGTAGTTTCCGACGTTCCGTACACCTATGCTATCATGAGTAAAACCAAACGAAAAATATATAAATCATTCGTTTTACGAAGGTTTTTCATATAGGAAGAGGTGGCATTACGCCCATGGACATTAGACAGCTTCGCTATTTTATCGCGATCGTGGAGGAACGGAGCATCTCGGCTGCCGCGAGAAGACTCTTTCTCTCCCAACCGCCGATCAGCCAGCTTTTGAAAGCGATGGAAACGGAACTCGGAGCCAAACTAGTGGAACGGTCGGGAAAATATATCGAGGTCACGGAAGCTGGAAAAGCCTTGTATAAGTATGCGCTGCAAATGGATCAATTGATGGAAGAAGCCAAAATGGAAGTGAAGGAGGTCGGTAACGGGGTAAACGGGAGGCTGACGGTGGGCGTAAATACGTTCTCGGTTGCCGAGCTGCCCGAGATTCTGCTGAAATTTCAGCAGCACTATCCGAAGGTCACGTATAAAATTCAACAGAACGAGTCCGCTCATCTATGCCGGTTAGTCAGAGACCGGGAGGTCGAGCTGGCCTTCATTCGTTTGCCGCTCGGGCTGGATGATTTTTCGGTGCTTCACCTTTACAGCGAACCGTTCTACTTGATTACTTCCAAGAACCGGCAGCCGTACGGGAATGAAGTATCGCTTGCGGACATTGAGCACCAGCCTCTCCTGCTGCCGAGCACGCAGGGGTTAGGCGTGCATTATTTGATTTCGGAGGCATTTTCCCGCTTCCACCTGTCCCCTCGCATCGTTGGCGAATGTTCCGATATCGTGCTGCTCATGGATCTGGTGTCCTCCGGCTTCTGCGCGTCGATCGTTCCGGAAACGCTGCTGCGACGCCACAAAGGGCATGCGATACGCGCACGCCGAATTTCCGGTTCCGGCTCGACGGAAATGACTTCCCCGGTGGGGTTAATATGGCTGAAAAATCACCGCTTGTCCAAAACCGCGCAGCACTTTATCGACTTCTTGCAAGAAGCGATGGAGGGAGCCGCTCATCCGGATTAGCGGTTCCGCTCCCGACCTGACAACTCGATCAGCGTTTGCAAGCATTCTGCCACCGTTCGGTTGGCGGTGTCGATGACGATGCGATCCCGGTCCCAGGCATCGTAGTGTCGATTGACGACCTGTTCCCATGTCGGCAGTACCAAGCGGGGAATATCGACTTCACGCGTTTCGATGCGATGCCTGTGTTCATCGTTGTCCGAGCATATCACTTCGATTTCCACGAACGGCATCTCGAGCGACTCTGCCACGCCGCGCCAAGCTTGACGCGTTGCAAGGATGGGATTGACCGT
The DNA here is from genome assembly GCF_009909195.1 of Paenibacillus sacheonensis. Taxonomy (GTDB): domain Bacteria; phylum Bacillota; class Bacilli; order Paenibacillales; family Paenibacillaceae; genus Paenibacillus_Z; species Paenibacillus_Z sacheonensis. Next base: position 35,698 of record NZ_JAAAMU010000015.1, on the reverse strand, counting down.
ATCTGCAATGACGTCCAGACCGAGCCGGAGCTGCTGCGAAGCCAACGCGTAACACACCATGTAACCCTCGGGTCCGTCAATTCCCATGCCGGCATCCCGCATCGCCTGTTCCACGATATCGACACGGAGATACGCGGCCTTTAACATTTTCGCCAATGCCGACGACAACGTGCTCTTCCCCGTGCCCGGCAGCCCGCCAAAAATATAGAGCATTCAACTCGCCTCCTTCAAACTACGCGTATAACAGCCAAGTGCCTTCGCCGCCCCAGTGGAGCTCGCTTAAAAATGAATCGCCATCGCGGTCTTGTCGTCCGATTTCTTGAAGCGGGTATAGCGAATGCACTCGGGATCGTTTTCTTCAAGCTCGATCAGCTCTTGCGGTATCGATAACGGTGTCGTGAAGCTCTTTCTGGGTTTTCAAGCCTCCGGTTACGCCTTCCTGCCACATAGCGAATGCGGGAGCTTCCAGTTGAGACACCTGTCTCCTCGTCAAAGGACGAACCTCGTCGTCGTACACGGCCAGAATCATGCAATCGCCGGTCTGAATGAACGCCACGCCGTCCGCTTGAACGCGAACGACTGCAGCCGCCGCTCCCCATAGCTCTGCTTTTTTCTCCAAATCGATCTGTTCGAGAACCATTTGTTCCCTTAAACGATCGTTCGCTTCAACCATGCGGTCCAATAGAGTTCGGGAATCGGGAACGGAAAAAGATTCAAAGTGCGTTTTCACCAGATTCGCCGCAATAAAACCGCCCGTTTCCTCTTTGGCGTTCCGATAGGGGACCAATGAGGATACGCCGTCCACGACGCCGTACAGATTGGCTTGGGGACGAAATATGACGGCATCCTCGTTAAGCAAGCCGACGCCTTTATACGAGGTCTTCTCGTAAGTTATATTCAATCTGTCACTCCGTTCTCGCTTGTCTCGTTCGCGCACGTGTTTGCGATTCCAGGCGGACATCCCGAAGAATGACGGTCGCAACCGAATCGAACCGAAAATTCCCAACCGTAACCTAGACGCAAAATACAATCAATGGTTGCGCTGCATGCCCGCGAGCGCGACTTCCGCTCCTACTCTACAACGCTATTTCTACGACTCTATTAGCGTGATCGTTCGCCTAACGTAACCTGACGGAGCCGGTTCCTTCTCCGAATCGCGGCCGATAATCGGATTTGTAACTGTCCCTTGCCATAGGGACAGCCTTTTTTATAGGAATTGGCAAAATCCATGGTTGCCGCCGCGCTCCCCGGGATGGTAATATCACGGGGAATCGCCAATCTAAGGGAATTTCGGAGAGGGGGACGATAGGAGACGCACTGGTAATCCGGCATTAACAAAACCCGAAAAGGAAGGTGTAATCATGAAAAAAAGGATGTTAAAGTTCGTCCTGAGTCTGGCTCTTGTCCTGTCCCTTGTTCCCGCATTAAGCGCAAACGCGGCCATGTACGCTACCACGTCGAACGTCACGAGCAATTCCCTCACGCTGGGCTGGACGCTGGAATCGGGAGAATACGCGGTACAGATCTATAAGAACGGCGCGTTCTTCACGTCTACCGCCTACACGAGCACTTATCCGATCACGGGACTGAGCCCGTGCACGACGTATTATTTCGATGTCAAGGGCATGGGCTCGTACGGAAGCACGTCCACGTATCCCGTTACGACGCTCGGCTGTCCGTCGGCGCCCGTGATTTCCGCCACCGCGACGTACAACTCCATCAACGTGAGCTGGAGCGCCTCCAACGCGGTCGAATACGATCTCTACGTCGACGGCGCGTTCTATACGACGACGACCTCGACCAGTTATTCGTTGTCCGCGACGCCTAGCCGGTCGTACTCGATCAAGGTCGTGGCCCGCAATGCCACCGGCCAAACCGCCCAAGCGACCAAAGGCGTCTCGACGCCGGCGTTCTTCCAAACGTATACGCAATCGTTGTCGGCGGGCAATATCGTGCTCAGTTCCGGCTTTACGAACACGAGCTCGACTAGCAGCACGTATATCTACTTCTCCTTGTACCGGGTTTCCGGATCGAGCAGCACCTACGTCGGCGGAACGTCGGCCTACCTCGCGCCGGGACAGAGCAGCTCGCTGAGCACTACGCTCGCTAGCGGCCAGCCGGCAGGAACATACCGGGTGGAAGCTTCTTCGACCTACGCGGTCGTCGGCGGGTTATCGTACTATTCGATGTAATCCGCGGAATAACGAAGAGACCTGCGCCTCCGAGGCGCAGGTCTCTTCTATTCTCCGTCTTCGTTGAACGATATCCTTTGCGATCCCAGCCGCAGGCTACACGATTCATATCGATTCAGCATCCATTAACACGAGACGCATCTCCGAAAGGATGCGCCCTCGCTGGTGCGATACGCTAAGCAATTCGATTACGGATTAACGATGAAATCGCTCAACTAGAAGTAGTAATTGGTACCGTCGGAGCGAAGCGTCGTGCCCGTCACGCGGATGTACCGCGCGTTGATGATTTTGCGGAAATCGAACAGCGGCTTCGCGGACGTATTGTCCACGATGTTCGCCATGGCCGGATCGAAGAAATTGTTGTAGCTTTGACCCGGAACGGCGGTCCAATTGACGTTGTCCGTGCTGGATTCGATCTTGAGCGCGTACGGGAACGAATAGCCGGCGCGCGGAATCAACCGGATGCTGCTGACGTTCATGGCCGAACCCAAGTCGGCTTGGATCCATTCCGTTGCATTCGCCGTCGTATGACCGACGCTGGACCAGATCGTCTCGACGTTGCCGTCTCCGGCTTTGCTTGCCTCCCAGCCGGTCAAGCCGGATGAGGCCGTCATCGTGACGAGCGGATTCTTGACGACGTAAACCTGCGCGACCTGCAGCGCGTAATTGGCTCCGTCGCTGCCAAGCTTCGTCGCGTACAAGCGGACATATCTCGCATTGACGGCGCTCGAGAATTTAAAGGCCTGCAGAGTGCTTCCGGGATTGGCGTAGTTGGTATACGACTGCCCCGGGATGTCCGTCCACGTCGATCCGTCCGTGCTGGATTGCAGCTTGAAGTCGACGGGGAAGGCGAGTCCCGCATCTCTCGGCTTGACATTGAAGCCGGTTACCGGCTGCGCGCTTCCCAGATCGATCGACAGCCACTGCGTGCTGGCGCTAGTTGCCGATAATTGGCTGGAATAGACGCCGGTCGAGCTTCCTTGGTCGCCATCGATGGCTTTGTTCGCATCCCAACCGGTATTGGTCGTGCTCGCCGTCGCGGCGAACGGCAGCGATTCCACTTTCACTTCGCCGATTTGCAGGTACGAATTGTTATACTCGTCGGCGTTCAGCTTCGTCGCGTACAAGCGGATGTAGCGGCCGCTGACGGGCTGATTGAGCTGGATGGCGGTCTTGGTATACGAATCGCTGTCCGTGAACGCGTACATTTGCGTCTGGTAGTCGATGTCGAACCAATTGCCGCCGTCGCTGCTGACTTGTACGTTGAAGTCTTTGCCGAATCTCGGTCCAGCAAGCATATCCCGCTGTCTTGGCGAGATCGTAATGCGTCCGATGGACTTCATCGACCCTAAATCATAGGAGATCCATTCCGCAGCCGTATCGCTGGAATGGCCGACGCTGGAGTACGTGGTGAGCATATTGCCGTCGATCGATTTGGAAGCTTCATTCCCCGTCAGCTGCGAGGAAGCCGCCGCGCTTGCGATCGCCGCGTTCGCGTAATTTTGCGGAATCGCCGATACCTGCTCCGACGCGATGCTGTCGCCGCTCGCGTTCGTGGCCGTGACGGAGAAGTAATATTTCGTGCCGTTGGTCAATCCCGTTACGGTATACGGGCTCGCCGTAATGCCGGTCAGCGTCGTCGCGTAGCTGCCGCTGCTCGTCCCGTATTTGATTTTGTAGCTGGCTGCCTGCGTGTTCGTCATAAAATCTAGGCGAACGCTGCCGCCGGCCGGATAAGCGCTGAAGATTCTAGGCGCGGCCGGCTTGCTGTCATTGGTATACGTCACCGGGTTTTGGAACGTGTTCCAATTGGCCCATTGCGCCCCGTAGGCATACGCCAGGAAGTTATTGTCCGACAGATTGATATGCCCGGTCTCCGTCCCGCTAAGCCCGCCGTTATGGGAGTAGGGCTTGATATAGTCGACGGTCATGTTGGACGGATAAAACGTCAAGCCGTCGGTCGATTCGTACATTTGCACGTATGCGCTCGGACCGAATCGTCTAGCCGTCGTCAGCGCGACGAACTTGCCGTACGTATCGATATATTTGATGTCCGCGGAATCGGAGCCGTCCAGTTTGGATTTGTCGATCGCCACGCCATGGTCCGTCAGCGCCCCCGGCCAATTGGCATTGGTCGAATCGGCGGTGGCGACTTTCGTATAGTTCGTCGGATTGCCGCTCGCATCTTGACCTAACCACGTGTAATAAACGTAGAGCGTCGTGCCGACGAGCACGAAGCTCGGTTCGCCTGCCCCGTAACGGTTGCTGGCTTCGTTGTACGTGATGAATGGCTGCGGATTGCCGCCCCAGCCGGAACCGTTCCATTTGTCCCAAGGACCCGTAGGCGACGTGGAGCGCGCGACGTAGACGTCATTGCTCGTGCCGCGGTCATCTTCCGTGGACGTGTAGCCGATGTAATAATAGCCGCCGAATTTAATGACGCCCGGGTCGCAGTTCGAATACGTATCGCGCGAGTCTACCGTCGGCGTCATTACGACGTTGTCGTTCGTCCAGGTCGTGCCGTTCGTCGAGGACTTGTGGTTAATGACATCCCACATATGGTTGAAGACGTTCATTTCGTAGTCGCCCGATACGACGGAACCGTTGAAATAGTTCACGTTGTTCGGCTTGCTGCTGCCGGTGTATTTCCAAACGCCGACCATTTCGGTGCCGCCCGAAGCCGCCCATAAGTAGCTGCCGGCAGTCAGGGAGGCAGGCGAGGTCAAGGTGAAATTGACGTTGTCGGGAAAATTCGTATTCGTGGCGCTTGCCACGGGAGTTCCCGCGATCGTGGTGGCGTAATCCGTATTCCACTTGTATAGATTGATCGTCAGATTGCCGATGCTGTTGCCCCAGCTCGGCGTCGTTATCCCGATCGTTTGGAACGAATGGTTCACGTAAAACTTCTGCGCGGCCACGTCCGTGCCCGAAATTTGAACCGGCGCATGCGTTCCGGCAGCCGTGAATTGAGGCGTCCACACGTCAATGCCCGGCGAGCAGTACCACGCATCGTACGTGCCGTCCGCATGCTTCATGATCGAAGGGCCGTACCGATAGACGGCGCCGCCCGATACGACATGCATGTCCGTGCCTTCCGAGGTTGTTCCGCCCACGCTGGCCGAAACCGTCGATACGCCGGCAATCGACGCAATCAACAAACACAAGAGCAAGTAAACCAACTTCTGCTTCATTACGATTTTCCCCGTTTCATCTAGTATTTGAAAGCGTATTCATATAGACTTTATCACGAAATCCCCTGTCGAAAAATGAACGTTCTGGTCTACTTTCTGCACGATTTGGTCGTGAAGAACGGCTCTGCTACACTTCAAGAACACACTAAACGCCGGGTGGTATGACGATGATTGAAGTCCTTCATGCGAAATATTCCATTCATGACAAAGCGGAACGCAGCAAAATTTCCGAAGAATTTCCCTATTATTTCATTCGTCTTCAAGTAGAAGGCGCGTGCAGGGCCGACATCGGCGGCAGGTCGGAGACGGTTCGGGCCGGGGATCTGATCCTTTGCGAACCGGGCATGCCCTGCGAGACCGTCGTCGATGCTGGCGCTGAAGGGCAATCGCCGTTCGGTTGTCTGAGCGCGGATTACTACGTTTTCTGCAGGGGCCCCTGGCTGGACGAATGGTGGGCGAAGCAGACTAGGGCGCCGATCGCGAACATCGCGTTGGAGCAAGGGCTGCTGACGCTCTGGAAGCTGCTTATTTCGGAGAAAATCGCGGAACGCGAGCCGGGCCAAGATATGGCCCCTTACCTCCTTCAGGCGCTCTGCACCTACTTGGACCGCATGCTGAACCAGGTCATGAAGCCGACGCGCAGCTCCAGCAATTTCGACGCCGCGTATCTCATCAAGCATTTCATCGACAAGAACGTAACGACTCCTTTCAAACTGCAGGATATCGCCGACCATGTCGGGCTCAGCGTCACCCGGATCGTGCATCTCTTCAAGAAAACCTACAATCTAACCATCACCGAATACGCGAATCAGACACGGCTCAGCTACGCCTGCACCCAAATCGAATTCTCGAATCTAAGCCTGGAATCGATCGCGGAGTCGGTCGGATTTCATAACTACAGTTACTTTCACCGGCTTTTCCGGGCGCGGTACGGCATGTCGCCCAGGCAGTTCCGCAATCAATAAAAAAAGCCCCTCGGCGGGGCTGTCTCCGAACGATAGGCTCTGCTAGAGCCTCGCGAACGTGATGTAATCGACTTGGACGGGCTCTGCCGACTCCATCCGAAGCGCCCGGTTGATCTGGCCCCGGTGATATTGCCCGTGCAAGAGGACCTGCGACAGGATATCCCTGACGGACGTTTGGAACGGAGCCCCGTTCAAGCTCGCATAGTCGATCATCTCGTCCAGCTCGGATTCCCCGAGCCCTTCGATATAGACGCGATAGTGCTCGGCGTTCTCCTCGAACATCGTCCGGAGCTCCGTCAGATCCTCCGTTTCCTCCCACAAGGAATATTGCGCGCTGCCCTTGCCCTGCAATCGGGACAGCCAGACTCGTTCCGCGACCGCGACGTGCCGAACCAGCTTCAGCAGGTCCTTGTCCTTCGTCCCGCTCTCCGCGAGCGCGTCCAAGATGCGTCCGTCCGCCCAATACAGGTGGTCCATCATGCGCTTGATCGTCTTCATTTCGGTTTCCCCCTCTTCGCCTCATCGATTCCTTATACAACAAATTATAACTTTTGAATGGTCTTATTAATTTACCGATTTTCGTATTGTTCGGCTTCCTTCTCCTTCAGTTCTTCTCGCCATCTGGTCATGAAGCGGTTCTGCTCCGTCAAGTCGCGCAGTTCACGCAACGATGCGTCCTTGTCACCTTCCAGCCAGGCAATATCGCTGCGCAGCTTCCTGTACCACATTTGATCCGGCTGTTCCGACAAAGCCTTCGTGTTCTCGCCGCGGGCTACTTCTAAGTATCGAGCGTCCTTTCCGGCCTCGTATTCGGCGAGGTACAACCGGGCTTTGCGGTCCTGAACTCGATCGGGAACGATTGCCCAAGCCGCGCTCCGATCTAGCTGACGTACAGCATCCGCCTTACGATTCTCAGCGATAGCGTGCTCGGCGGCCGCTTGGAACCGGTCGGATACGAACAACATGACGGAAACCGCCAATGTTGCGGACGCCAATAAGCCAGCTGAGACTTTTAGCAAGGTCCTGCGTCTCGGCACCGGCGCTGCCGCCCCGGACGGTTCGCTCCCGACCGCCGCGCCTAACACGAGCAAGAGGCCCAGCAAATACGGAAACGACAACGAAAAATCGGTCAGTCCGTGCAACAGCAGCGTTCCCATGGCAAGCAGCAGGACTCGGTCGAACAACCCTTCCCGGCCTCCTTTACGCTTCGCCGCCAAAATGCCTCGAACCATAAGCACCGCGCACGCGGCGGCGAAGAGCGTCAAGCCTATGAGTCCCGTCTCCATCATGACTTGCAGCGGCTGACTGTGCACGTAGGCGGTAAAATAACTAGCCGACTGGTAGCGGTACTGCATGGCACTCCAAGCGCCTGCTCCGAAACCCCAAATCGGCGAATCCAAGAACATGGACCATGCGTCGCCATAATATACGAGCCTCGTAAATCCCTCTCCCGTGCGCAAAAGCGCCGTGCTCCAACGACTGGCCATCCCGGAGCCGACGGCTGCCGCCGCGATGCCCAGCATGGGCGCGATAATGGTTAGAGCAAAGCGCGCAGCGCGCTTTGACAAGAGCGCGTCGGAAGCGTAATAGCCGAGCGCACATACAACAGCTGCCGGAATGGCGAGCCAGGGCGACCATTCATAGGCTGCTCCTGCGGCAATGCCCAGCATCGCGTTCGTGAAAGAACGCAGCCAAAGCGGGAAGTTGTTTCGCCTGCTCCACGCGTAAAGAAACACAAAAGCGGCGGACGTCAAGGCAAGCACCGTCCGGGATTCCGTCAGGTAGAGGCCGCCGGCGCAGAAGAAAATTGCAAGCTGCAGCCACCGGGCATACGGAAAGGTCTGTTCGCCCAGGGACAGCGCAAACGCAAGCAGAAGCGCGAGCAGAAGTAAAATTGCATACGCATTGGCGTAATCTATGAACCCCGCCAGCCTCCCGTCGACGATGCGCCCCGTCACGATAGAAAGCGGAACTGACAGCGCCGTCAAAGTCACGAAGAGCGTCCAGATCCGTTCCATCGCGATCCGCGGCACGGATAACGCGAAGACATACACTGGAATCAGCAACGCGGTACGAACGAATGCGGTCAGTGCCTCGCGGTGGTCGGCGCCGTAGCCGATGCCGGCTCCGTAAATAACCGTTAACGCCAACAGAACGTACAGCAGGCGGTCATGCATCGCCCTTCCCCGCATGATGCAAACCAAGTAACCGATCGAGCCCGCCGCAGCCCCGATCATGAGCTCGTTTTCAAAAATAAAACCGCGTACGAAAGGACCGCAAGCCAAGAACAAAGCCAGCAGGACGGTCTCGAACGGCATGGCGCGGACGCTAGAACGTTTCAACATAGGAATATCATCCATCTTTCTGCAATTGAATACGGGAAGAGACCCGATCGCTCGGGTCTCGTGTTTCTTCATTTCATGTGCAGCAAATTGACGAGCATTTGGGCCGCTTCCGCGCGCGTGGACGAACCTTTCGGCTTGAACAATCCGGCGGCGTCGCCTTGAATCAGGCCGTTGGCGTATGCGAACCCGACGGCCTCCGACGCCCAATTGCTGATAGTCGCCGCATCCTTGAAGGCCAGCCCTTGCGGATCGGAAGCGGTTACCCCCGACTGCCTGAGCGCGTTCGCCAGAATGACCGTCATCTCCTCCCGTGATATGGTTTTGGTCGGCGCGAACGTATCGCCGGACAAGCCCTGCACGAGTTTATGCTCGTATGCCGCCGCTACGTCGGAAGCATACCACGCATTGGCAGGCACGTCCTTGAAGCTTGAGGTCCCCGAAGCGGATAATCCGAGCGCATGGACGAGCATCGCCGTGAATTCGGCGCGGGTCACCGCCTTGTTCGGCGCGAATGTCGTCGCCGTGACTCCAGTGATGATTTGCTTCGCCGCAAGCTCCTCGACCGCGCCGCGCGCCCAGTGTGACGCGCCGACGTCCGCGAAGGCTTTATGCATTTCCAGCACGCCGTACTTGCTGAAATGGGACACCTTCGCCACCAGCTTACCGCTCGACCGTTCGGCCGGGACATATGTCAAGCTCCCGTCGTCCGCGATATAATACACGTTCGTGATATGCGCGTCGGCATTGGCGTTCACTTCGAACGTTAGCGTAAGTGGCGCATTGAACGTAGAGAGTTGGACCGACTTGCCGTCTTTCGGCGTGATCGACAGACTGAAGTCGTACACCGTACCAGCCGCATGAACCTCCGTGCCGGCTTGCGTTTTGACAGCGCCCGACAAGTCCTTCGCGTCGATCCGTTTCATGGTCAACATAAATTTCGCGTCGGCCAATTGTTCGCTGCCGACAAGCTTGGCGAGCTGTTGCAGCACAGCCGGAGGAATCGAGACCTTGCCGTGCGAGCCCGCAAGCTCGAGCGTGCGGGACGCGCCTTCTCCGCTCAGCGCACTGCCCGGAATGACGGCTGTTGCGCTATCCTCGATCGGCAGCGTGACGACGCCGTTCACCGGTGCAGGAATATCTTCCGGTTTGAAAATCACGGTATTCGGCGATTCCGGCTGATCCGTGTTCGAATCGCCGCCAGGCGCCACGCCGCCGCCCGGAGCTCCCCCGCCTCCACCTGGAATGCCTCCACCCGGATTGCTGCCATTACCATTACCATTACCATTACCATTACCATTACCGGGCACGACCGTAAAGGAATTCGTGACGAGGGCCTCTTCGTTTGGTCCGATCGGCTGACGGTAAGTGATGCTATAGCTGCCCGGAGCGAATGCTTTGGAGACATCGATGCCGCTCCTCCAGTTAAAAGCAAGCGCTTCGTATATCTTGGTTTGTTTGCTGTCTCTGATGGTGACGATCCCTGGCACTAGATAGCTGTTTCCTGGATTAGTCGCATAAGCGCTGAGCAACTCCATATCCCCGCTAACCAACTCAGGCTTAATCGTCAGAATCGATTGTCCTTTGGATGTTCGCTGGGCGACATGCAGCGAAGAGCGCGCCGCATCGATATGACCGGTGAACGGAACGAGCGTATCCTGATTCGCTGCATATACGCGCGAAAGCCAATTTTGCTGCCATGATTCCTCGTCCGGGGCTGACGCCTCCTTGCCGACGATAAATTGCTGGCGGCCGGCGCTCACGTAGGCCTTATCCATGGATGTTTTCGGAAAATAATAATAGCCGTAATAGTCGGAGATTTCAGAACGAGAGTCAAAACTCTTGAACGGTTCACTACCTTGCAGTTGGACCAGATGCGTGCCGGGATCCGTAGCCGACCAGTTGCCGGACGCCGGATCGACATGCACGTCTCTTCTCAAGCTGTATGCGGCGGAAACGTCATCCGATCCATTAATAATAAGCTCAACATCCTGCGGGTTCATGATGATTTTACCAAATAACAGGCTTGCGTCTTCGTAACCAAATCGGTTATCCGCAAGGGTACGATAAGATTTCCCATAACCGGGAACGGGGAACTCGATTTCCCTGTTATTCACCTTCATACTGCGAGGTAAATCGCTGATCTTGGGTTCTATCGTAATGGCGGAAGCAGGATAGTCGATTTGCTGCAGATCCATGAGCTCCGCGCCAGTCAAGATCAATTGGCGATAATAAATCGCGTCCTCCTCGCTGCCGTCGCTCGAGGTCAAGCGAAGAACGATATGCAAAGCATACTTCTGATCGGGGACGATGTCCGCATCCCGCGGTATGTTCAACCCATTTTGGTCGATCCAGCTATATTCCGGCGTCATTGTTTCAGTCATCGGCTGTATTTCCACTTCTTGGTTTTTAGAATCCGCATACCGGTAGCCGGGCGGCATCGCGATCGCAATGCTTTTATAGTCCTCGTTGAAGTCGGTGATCGATAGATTGGCTTGCCCTGCCAGCTTGACGACATTCGAAGGGAAGCGCTGGTTTGTCAACTTCAGCGCAAACTCGCCTGGATTCAACGGAAGATTCGCTTGCATCACCACTGGCGATTGCCCAGTCAGCGGATTACCGACGGTATGATTAGAGGAATCGTACAATTGGTAATCGAGTATGGACCCGGCCGCTATCTCGGCATTTTGATTGACGGGCGCTTCCGTCGTTTCGTACGAAAATCCGTTCTCCCCATCGGTCTGAACCGTTATAATCTGGTTTTTCCCTGCGTTTGCCACCATGAACGTAACCCCCGGTGCGTCTACGCTGTCCGCGATCCTCGCTACGGGCACGTTCGAAACGTCGACCAAGGTATTATCGAATTGATCCCTGTAATCGGTATAGACGCGGCGGTTCACTTCGCCTGCTTGGAAGCCTTGTTGGTCCAACCGCTTGTTGGCGAAGTCGTGGCCGACCTCGAGCATGACATCCCGATTGGCTTGGTTCAGCGATTTCGCAAACGTGTAACGGTAGCCATCCGATTCAATGAAGTACGCAGCCGTTAGATCCATTCCCTTGCTGGCCAGATAACGTTTCGCGAATCGAGCGCTCTGCGTTAATGCTCCATTGATGTCGACTTTGCTATCGGCAAGTGCCGCGGCCGGTATAATCTCGATCGTCTCGCCGTTCAAGTTAACCGTCTGAACAGCTCCCGAGGCAAGATCGGCAGTTCCGGAAAGCAAGTATCCGGTATCGTTCGCTTCGTCGTACAATTTCGTAATCATGGAAATCTGATTGTCGGACTGCACGTAAAGCTCGGCCTGATGGTTGTCGCCGAACAAAGCGAGCGCCGGCCAAACGGACAATTGATTGCGATCGTCAAGCACGTTGAAGAACAATTCGTCGCCTGGTTTTGCCTGAGCCGCTTCCACTGTCAGATGCTTCAAGCCGGCGCCAATAAATTGAATGTCCTGGTCTTCGCGGGACACGGCGCGGTGATATACGACCACGTGCCGTCCATCCGCGGAATCGCCTGCGACTTCAAGCTCATAATCGCGGCCTTTCAGCAGTTTGTTATACGGAATGACGAAATTCCCGGTTTCCGGCATGTCCGTATCATACGTCAGGACCGTCCGGAAAGCCTTGCCTTCAACATAGCTCTCATTCCAAGGAGGCTGCTTCTCGAATAAATATATATGCCCGTTCGCTAATGGCTGACCGGCTTCGTTTTGGGCGTGAATGACGAGACCCTTTCCCTGGTAACTGCCGCTGATTACGAACGAACTTTTTGCCGTCAGCGGAATATCCAAATCCATTAAGGCAAATTCCGCTGAATAGGATCCATCTGCAAGGAGTGGCTCGAACGTTTGTTTCATGCAGCACAATGTCGTTCCCAATACCGGTATCTCATTTTCAACAATTGTCTTGCCTTGATCATCCGCTACTTTTAGCTTCACCTTTGGAGGTACAACATGGTCCCTATAATCTAAATAATAATAAAATTCCAGTGTATAAATGCCGCTGGTCACGAGGATATTGCTGATTAGGCCATTCGCGTCTGCCTGCAGATTCGACGCTGAAATCTGCAGGTCGCCGGTCAGTAGCTGCGGAACTTGTTCGGGCTCGAACTTGTCCGTTGTCCATTGCATAACTCGGGTACCATCGCTAACAGGCACGCGCTGATCGAAAGCAAGAGAATATACGCCATTCGTCGCGACTAATTGATCGATCATTTCGAATTGGGCGGCTGCCCCCTTCATCCCGATAGAAAGGCCAACGTTTTCGGGAATTTTAGTCGTACTTGCCGATGTCAGGTCGTCTTCGTTAAATGCGATCGCAGTCTCGGGGTTCACGTCAAACGTCTTGTGTAGGTAGTAACCTGTGCGGTCCCCTCTACCGGTGTAACTTAATTCAAGCTTGCCCGGATTCGTCAATATGGAGGTGTGCATGAGGTAGGCGTCGAAGCCTTCGTCGTAAACCTGCTCGGAGAATTTGTCGTGAATAATCGACAGCTTCCGATTTTGCCAGTTAGCCGAAACGTTCACATCGAGCGGTACCTCTACGGCATCCTCATCGATCTTCCATTCATCCAAAGAAGCAAGCTGCTCCGCGGTCATGGTTTTCTCGTCGAGGTAGAGCAGCGTATTCGTACCATTTTGCTTATAGCGAACCGCCATATCGATCGTAAGCAGCGCTCCCGCAGGAAAACTTAAATGGTTCATATTAATGGAGCCGTTGATAATAAAGAAAGTGTTATAAATGATCTGCCCGGATTCGGCAGCGTAACTTACCTTTCCGAAACTAGTCGGACTTAAGACATAGCCGTCAATTGTCCCCATTGGAATGAGCTGCGGTGTAACTCCTGTCCCAGATTCCGCGACAACTTCCTCACCGCCTTGATGCTCAACCCCTGGCAGTGGAAGAACCTGGTTCTCTTTATCGCCGACGTTCTGCTCCTGACCTGCGGGTACCGCAGAGGGCTCGTCCCCTTCCTCCGCATGCGTCCGTACAGGCAGTACAAGCGCGAATACTATTGCGAAACTGATGATGCACGCCATCCAACGTCTTAACATCCAATATGCCTCCGTTATCCATAAATTGTTATGGTGCATTATAACATCTAGTTCCATCATCCTATTGTCGAATAATGTCGATTCACGAAAAATTTAAATAAATCCACTTTCGTTGATAAAAACAAATGACCCGCAGGAGGGTCGTTTTTTTCAAAGCGTCCTTCTTGCGGGTCACGGGTCCCATCGGATCCTTGCTTCATTTTCCTTAAGGCGTTGGGCTTCCGTTTATCTTTCCAATCCTGAACCTGATGATTCCATGCAGCCAGTACCTAAACGGCCGGTTCGGGTCGTACAAACGAAACGACCGCCATATGCGCCCTAAACTTCATTCCCCTTTCCAGATCATTCAACGATCAAGGGCAGCTTCTTTGCGGCGTCTTCCGGATTTGGCGATCGGCCTGGCGGTAGCGACGGTCGCCGCGATCAGCAGCAAGCCGCAGAGCAGCACTCGGATCGACGGCTTGTTGCCGAGCAGCGCATAATCGAGCGCCACTGTCACGGCGGGCTCCAGGCAGAACAAGATCGAGACGGCGACCGGCGGCAGCCGGCGTTGACCGTGCACTTGCAGCAGATTGGCCGCGAGGGATACGAACACGATCATATAAGCGATACCTGCGAGTGTCTCTGGTTGGGATGTCAAAACCGATAACGCTATGACATTCAAGTCCTTGTTGATGCCGACATAGACGGCCGCCGCGGCCGCGAATAGCAGTGCGCAGCCTGCGATGCCCAAAAAGGAAACCTGCGGCACCGTTGCCCGTTCCTTCGACAGCAACCGATCGGTCAGGACGATCGAATAGGCGTACCCAAACATCCCGACAAAGGCCAAGCCATCGCCAATATTCACGCCTTGGTCCTGCGGTCCGATCAAGAGGGCAATGGCCATAACCGCGATCGCGATCGCCCCTTTCTCTTGCCGCGTCGGCTTGCATCGTTCATGAAGCCAACGCAGCAGCGGCACGACGCCGATGATGAAGCTGTTGATCACCACGACATGCGTTGGGGTCGTAAGCTGCACCGCATAAATCGAAAAGAAGCCCAATACGAAATGGCTCGATCCCAGTTGGACCAAGCCCATTCTCCAGATTCGGACTGGAATTGCCCGAAGCGACCGACGGAAGAGCGCCGCATACACTAAGGTTACGGCGCAATACCGCCAAAATTGAAACAGCAGCTGGGGGTACTCCGTCGTCGTGGATTTCATGATGATATAGGACAGCCCCCAGATCAACACCGCGCCGAACACGGCCATATACCCAAACAATTCGCTGCCCCCTATGTTTACTCGCCGTTTGATGTATTCAACGGACCAACGGACGTCGATTGATCGAATGACGACTCGGATACCCACCAAGCCTTCGCCGTATGAGGTTCCATCATGATTTCTTCAGCTTCCAAACGTAGAACGGGCTGCCCGCTCCAAAATTCTTCATGGGCGCCTATCAATCCGGCATACGGATGAGGCAGCTTCTTGGGCCTATAATCGTCGCTAAGATTGAATATCGCCAGCAGCTTGCGACCGGCCCCCTGAGCAACAACGATCGGCAGATCATCCCCATCGTAATCGAAAAGATTAATCGGCACTCCGCGTTGGACCGGTTCCGAAAGAACGGTAGTCAGGAGAGCCAAACCCGCTTCATTTAGCAGGTTCAACGCGTCTCCGAGAACCATATCGCCGCCGGTCACGTAGCAGGCAAGCAGCAGGGTTTGCGCTTCCGCCAGGTTCATCTCTCGACCGGACACCCAATTGGCTCCCGGCTGCCAAGGTTTTTTGGGTAAGCGCCGACTCAGCAGCACATCATCCGTGGTGCTGGCGCATCTGACGATAGCGAAATCGGGATCGGTATTCCCTATCGTTCCTTGCATCCACCACCGGGCCAGCATTGACCTTATATTTTGCCGGATGTGGCTCCAATAATGGTGGATATCTCCCGTCGTTCTGTGGGAATCCGCGACTCCGATGACCGCCTCGTAAGGGGCGCCGCATGCCAGAAGGTAGGCTTCCTCCCCGATCGAACGCCGAATAAGGCCAAAGAGTTCACGAAGCATGCCGACGGGCGTGATGTCGTCCCGCGCGAATCTGGAAGCGCCCAGCAGCTGCTGCGTAAAATCGCATTTGAAGTAGGTAAAGCCTGCTTGCCGTAATCGAGTATACACCGTACCTAAATGCTCCTGCACTTCAGGTACGGTAATATCCAGTTGAGCCATGGAGCCGTACCCCAGGCTAACCAGATAAGGATTACCGGCTTCATCGTCGACAAACCAATTCGGATGCTCCCTATATAAAGCGGTGCTCGCGTTCACCATGAGCGGAGCCGTCCAAATCCCCGGCTCGAATCCGGCCGCGCGAATCGTCTCGCAAAGCGTCTTCAGCCCGTCGGGAAACTTCCATCCTGCATCCCAAATCCCCCACTGGCGCTGGTATCCTTCATCGATGACGATATAGCGAACGGAGTCCGCGAATTGTTCCCGCGCCGCTCTGGTATTCTGGGCGATATCGCGATGCGAAACTGCGCCGGCGTAATAATCCCAGGAGTTCCAGCCGGTTATGCGGGGTTTGCTCAACACGGATTGCGGAAGCCGTTTTCGAACGGACTCCGCGTAGTGTTCCAGCAAGTTATTCCCATCCGTGCCGTGAAGCATGATCAGGTGGGCCAGTGACACCTCGCTATTCCCGATAATTCGTTTAGGCGAGGTTAGCTTGACGCTGATGCCAAATGCACCGTCGCGATGCGCGCTTTCATGCAGAATCGGGAAGCCGACGAAGCAATCTTCATATGGAGGCAAAGCCCCTAGCAGCATCGCTTCGCCAGGCCGTCTACGGGACAATACGGTTACCATGGCAGAGGCTTCGGCAGGATCGGACCAGTCGTTGGGACGATGCACGGGACGCATGCCCGCAAGTCGTTCAAAACATTGCGAATGATAAAGTTGAACATACTCTCTGGCATCCAGGCATGGCGAAGCGATCATCGGTTTCCATTGCAAGTCGACATTCCGCAACTGAATGTCTTGAGAACCGGTATTTCGAATCCTGATGCTCCGGACTTGATCTTGACGGGTAATGGTGACGGTCAAGTCATCCCATCGCCATGTCCGCGCGCCGCTCTCCGCATCCTCCTCCATATGGGCGCTGCAGCAGTCTAACGTGCGATCGGAGCATGCGATCCGCACAGTAAGCCGTTCGAATCGAAACTGATTGCGCAATTGCAAATCCTTCCCCCCATTCGTACTCCCATTCACCATAAACCGGATGACAAACAAAAAAAAGTGCAAGATCTGCACTTTTCTCTATTATGGAACGGTAAGTTGTCAGTTCCTAACGCTACTCGGCAAGCATTGCCGTTATACGCGCAGCGCTTGACCGCAGCGCGGGCAATAGCAGCTTCGCTCTCTCTCGATGAGCGAGACGGCAAGCGGCACGTAGACGCGTGACCATACGGAACCGCCTCCTTGTCTCGTATAGGAGTTGACCCTAGCAGCACCAATTACAATGTCTTGTTAGCTTCCCGAACGACAGCTTCCTGATAGACGTCCGCGTAGAGCAGCCCCGTCCCGTCGGTCAGCGCGACAGGTCCGACCTTGAAGAGGTATTTTTGCAGTTCAAAGTCCAAACGGTTGACGCCAACGCCTAACGATTGTCAGCGATGCTATTCTTCAAATAACGCGGCTAAAAAAACGCTAACGCCTCTGACAGACGTTATTCGGCGATTAGAGGCCGATTGCAAGTCAAACTCGCACATTAAACCTCCTGGCAATCGTTAGCGATAGAAAATGGGCATTTTGAGCCGATTAGTCATCCGTGCAACCGTTAACTGCAGAGGCAGACCATTCTGACCAAATACTTAGCGGCCCTCGTACGGCTATACGTGCCTTTGAAGCCGGACATTGCATGCTGACGTTGTCTCCGTGACGTATTCGATATAATTCACGGCGCCGTTAAAGCTCAAATAAGCTTCATAACGCATGCGAATGGCGGGTAATGTAATCCAATCCAGAACCCGTTCCTTCGGCACCCACCTGCATTCGATCGATTCCTCCGTCGATACGGCCAACTCTCCGCCAACGGCTTTGCACGCGAAATCAAACATGACCTTCGTAGGAACATCCGTCACGCCGTCATGCCACTTGTGGATCGCCGTATTGGACACGACGCTTATTAAATGGCTGACGGAGGCAACGATTCCGCTTTCCTCTTCGATCTCGCGAATTACGCCGTCGATCAGGTTCTCTCCGATTTCGGTAATCCCGCCGGGATATACCCAGCCATCGTCACGGGCTTTCACCAATAGAATATTGCCCTCGCCATCTTCCACAATCCCGCCTGCCGATACGATATGCGTCGGAAACGCCATTCAACGACCTCCTAGTACGATAAAGTCGTATGTGTATTCCACTTGTTTCCTGTATTTTCCTGCCCGCGAATATAAAGAAGGGCTGCCGGATTGGCAGCCCAAGACGATATAGACAATAATCGTTTCCCCGTTAATCCGCAGAGCCTGAAGCAAAAACAGTCGTCCGTCCACTGGTGGTCGAAATACTTGTATAAGTACAACCCGTGATTGTTCAGCACATGTCCATCAAACTCGCTGCTCGTATCGATAAAGCTGAATCAGATGATAGAGAACCGTTTTGTCTTCATTAGGAAACCGGCACGATTTCGATTTTCATCTCGCCCCTCCTCTGCCAAGGATTCGAGGTCGAGTACGCTTATAACCGAACTATCCTGCCTGTTCGTCGATCATATCCGTTTCCCGCGGTCCAAGCGCTAGCCATTCACTAAGAAATGCAGAATGCGCACGGCAAAGCCCGTACTCGCCTCCGCCTTGTCCACCGCGATTCGAACGTCGAGCCCATGGCGGCCCGAGGTCAAACCTTCCGCCAGCAGGACGGTCTTCGGCCGGTAAAACTCAGCGCACATCGGATCGAAGAGCCGAATAAGCTCGAAATCGCCGCCGTCGATCGCGTACTCGATATCGCCGAGATCCATGCCGGCCAACACCGTGAAGCCGATGGCGGTACCATGGAACTCCAGACTGAAGCGCGCTCCCGCCGTCTCCCCGATCAAGGCTTCCTTCGGCAGCTTCCAATAGCACACATGCTCGAACGTCCACGAGCGCTCATGACGCCAGCCCGCGGCGTCGGCGGCCGCGCCGGGAACGAGCAGTCCCGCACGCTCGTAGCAGGACGGGTCAAGAGGGGACGGCAAGGCAGGGACTTCGCATACCTCGACATCATCGAGCTTATCGGAGTCATCGGGGTTATCGGGGTTATCGGGGTCGTCGATGCGATCATCGCTCTCCTCCTTGCCCGTCGATGCGCCTCTATCCGGCCGGAGCGCCTCATCCAGGAACGCTTCGACGAAGCTGCCGTACAACGCGAAGCCGGCATCGTTCGGATGCACCTCGTCGCCGCTGAAATCCGACCACCGGAGCTCGCCGGAACGGATGCCCTCATAGACGCTCCGGGCGATCGAGACGGACGGAAGCCCGTAATGCGCCGTGACCTCCTCGTGGTATCCGATGCTCGCTTGAACCTCTCCTTGTTCCCGAAACAGCCGCAGCCCGGCCTCGTTCGGCGAGTAAAGAAAACAAATCTCCATGCGCGGATTCGCGTATTTGGCCTGCCGCACGATCCCTTCCATACCGCGGATCGCCGCTTCCCGGCCCCCCGCGTCGTTGACCGCGAACTCGACGAATAACAGATCGACCGGCCCCTGCTCGAGCACATGCCGCCGGAACCGGAACGCGCCATAGACGGAATCGGTTCCTCCGATGGCAGCATGAATGAATTGAAATCGAACTCCCGGCCAGCTGCGCATCAAATATCGTTCTGTCAGCGCGCGGTAGCTCTTCCGTTCCCCGTCCGAAGCGCCGGCGCCTTCCGTAACCGAACCCCCGATGAATGCCACCGTCGCTTTATCTCCGGCTTGAAGCTTCTTCGCCGTGGCGCCTAATCCGCCGCGAAGGGTATACCTTGCCTCCATGCTGCTTCCCCCTTCCTTAATGCTTCATTTGCCCCTTCTCCGTTCTCGCGGCCATCAAGACGGAGCCATAGTCCATCGTCCCGCTTTCCGTCCGATTGCCGCGAACGAACTCCCGGGACGAGTCGCGCCATCAAGAAAGGGCTGTCCCGAACCCCCTGCGGAATTCAGGAACAGCCCTGGCTTGCGATTTCGCCAGTCCGCGCGAGCTTGGCAATCGGCGCGGATAGCGGCCGGCTATTTTGCTTCTCAGGCTTGAATGTCCGCCGGCAAGCCTACTTGCCGTTCTTCGCCGCCCAAGCCGCCAGCTGCCTGTTCAGCTCGGCTTGAATCTTTTCGCTGCCCGCCTTCTTCAGGGCTTCCAAATATTTTGGCAGGACCTCGCTCGGATCGGCCGTTCCCGTCTCGAGCGGAACCGCGTATTCCGCCTGCACGGCGGCAACGGCGGCGACTTCCGTCTTCAAGCTCGAGTCGTCGAACTTGAAGCCGTTGATCGGATGAATCCCGGCCTGCTCGTTCAGCTGCTTCGTCTGCTCGAAGACGTCGGCCGGCTGGCCCGGGCGAAGCAGCCCGTTAAATTGATTGCCGAACACCCAATCCACTTGCGGCGCATAAGCCGAGTTCTCGACTGGCGCGTACACGCCGTTCGCCACGGTATAATCCTTCCCTTCGACGCCGTAGCAGAGCAGATCGTACAGCTTCTTGTCGTTGTTGACGAGCTCGAGGAGCATGAGCGCCCGCTCCGGATTTTTCGATGCTTTGCTGATCGCGTTCATCGAGGTCGTGACCCCGGTGAAGAGCGGATCGGTAATGGCCTTTCGGACGACCTCGTTGCCGCCGTTCTTGGCGGGGTAGCCCGCTTCGCCGCCCGGTTTGAACGTCACGTCCGTCATGACGGCGATATTGCCTTTGGCCATCAGTTGGTTGAAGTCCTTGACCGTAGCGAGATCGGAGTAGATATAACCCTTCTGGTACCATTCGTGCATAAGGTCCAAGTAGGCTTTGTACTCCGGCGTCCCGCGTTTGTCCACGCTCTTATACGGGTCGTTCTTGTAGTACGTGACCGGACCGTAATCCAGCAGGTTCCCGTCGATCGGACCGTTGTTGCCCGCTTGGAAGGCGAACGGCACGACGCCCGGCTCGTTCTTCTTGAGCGTCTCCAGGAACGGCGCCAGGTCGGCTTCCGTCTTCACGCTGTTCACATCGAATTTGTACTTGTCGACGAACCGCTTCTGGAAGACGAAGCCGAAGGACGTAGCCGCCACCTGATAGCTCGGCACCGCGTAGATTTTGCCGTCCGTATCCGCTTTCACGTCCTCCCAGAATTTGGCCGGCATGAGATCGCTTAACGTCTTCGGCGCGTACTTCGGCAGCAGATCGTCGATCGCCAGGAAAGCGCCCTTCTTGACGTTCTCGTTATACTTGAGCAGCCAGGAGCCCGTCGTCCAGATGATGTCCATGTTCTCGTTGGAAGCGATGGTGACGTTCATTTTCTGGTCATAGCTGCCAAAATCGACAGGCTTCAGCTTCACCGTCGCGTTCAGCTTCGTATTCTCTTTCAAGTATCGGTTGACCGCGTCCTCGACGTCCTGCTGACCCGGCTGCTGCGCGCTTACCCCGTAATACCAAGTGAGTTCCACCGGGGGAAGCGTTTCGTTCTCCGCGTTCGCATCCGTATCCGGCGTATTCGCGCTAACGGACGTCCCGCTGTCCGCGGGCTTGTTCGCGGCCGTCTCCTCGTTCGACTTGCTGCTGCACCCCGTCATCGCCATCGTCAGCACGACCGCGAACAACGAGAGGCGAAATGTTTTCTTCCTCAAATGCCCCATCTGTATGAAACCTCCCTTTTAATAACAGTGCTCTAGACGAATGCTCCATTCGAAGCTTTGGCTTCGAACGGAAACCAATCGTCTGTGCTTGTATGAAAATAATAACATGGGAGCAAACCGCCATTCCGCCTTGCCTCCCTCCGATCGGTTTGCCCTCTCCGTTATTAGACTCACCTGAATGGAATCTGCCGGCCTTCTCCCGATGTCAGCCTTTCAGCGAACCGACGGTCAACCCCTGCACGAAGTAGCGCTGGAAGAACGGGAAGACCATCATCATCGGCCCCGCGGCCAGCACGACCATCACCATGCGTGCGGACATCGTCGGGAATTGGCTGACGTCCAGGTCCGGAATACCGAGCTGATCCAGATTTTGCGTCAAAAGCTCCATGCTGTTCAGCATGCGGACGAGCAGCAGCTGCAGCGGAACGAGGCTCGGCGTGTCGATGAACAGCAGCGCGTTGAACCATTCGTTCCAATAACCGAACGCGACCAATAAGCCGATCGTCGCGAGCGCCGGAGTAGACAGCGGGATGATGATCGTGAAGAAGATCCGCCATTCCCGGGCACCGTCCATCTTGGCCGATTCGATGATTTCCAACGGAGTTTTTGCGAAGAAGCCTCTCAGGATCATGACGTTCCAGGCGCTCATCAGCCCCGGCAGGATCATCGCCCACAGCGTATCCTTCGCATGCAGGTATTGCGTCATCAGCATATAGAAAGGGACAAGTCCCCCGCTGAACAGCATCGTGAAGAATACGTAGAAGCTCGTGACGTTCTTGTACTTGTAATCCGGCCTGGATATCGTATAGGCCATCATCGCCGTCATCAGCAGCCCGGCGGCCGTGCCGATTAACGTCACCAGCGCGGTAACGCCATAAGACCGAACGATGACCTCAGGCACCTTGAAAATATACCGATAAGCGGTCAGCACGAACGAATCCGGTACGAACCGGTAGCCGTTCCTGGCGAGCGAAGCTTCGCTCGTGAACGATATCGAGATGACCAGAATGAACGGGATGACCATCAGCAGGCTTAAACCCATAAAGAACAGATTGATGACGGCGGCCGTCTTGTTGCCGTGACCCACGCGGACACCTCCTAGAACAATGCGTTCTCGTCATTGATTTTGCGAACGATATAGTTTGCCGCGAGCACGAGGACGAACCCGACGACGGATTGGTAGACGCCCGCGGCCGAGGACATGCCGATATCGCCCAGCATGCGCAGCGACCGGAACACGTACGTATCGATAATGTCCGTCGTCGGCAGCGCGAAGGCCGAATCGTTCGGCACGAAGTAATGCAGGCCGAAGTCGCCTCTGAAAATATTGCCGATCGCGAGAATCAGCATGATGGTCATGAGCGGCAGCAGCAGGGGCAGCGTGATTCGCCGCGCCATCTGGAACTTCGATGCGCCGTCGATGCGGGCCGCCTCGTAATAGTCCTGATTGATGCCGAGCACGCCGGCGAAATAGATCAGCGTCGCGAAGCCGATGCTCTTCCACTCATGCGCGATGACCAGGATGTACGGCCACGGCCCCGATTCGAAATACCACTTGCGCGGCGCAAGCCCGAGGTAGCCGAGCGCCTGATTAAGGTAACCGGAGGTGTTGTCCAGGAAGGCCAGCGAGATATACCCGACCACGACCCACGACACGAAATACGGCAGGAACAGCACCGTTTGGTGCAGCTTGACCCAATTCTTCCCTACCTGGGAGAGCAGGATGGCAAGCGTCACGGCGATCAGCATGCCGACGACGATATACGTCGCGGAATACAGCACCGTGTTCCGCGTGATCCGCCAGGCATTCTCGGAAGCGAACAGAAACTCGAAGTTCTTGAACCCGATCCAATCGCTGCCGAGAATACCCTTGTCGTAGCGATAGTCCTTGAAGGCGATGACGATGCCGAACATGGGCATGTACGAGAAGATGAATAAGTAGATCAAGCCGGGCACGGATAAGCTGAACAGCTCTCCATGCTTGAACCTGCCCTTGCGCTTCCCGAGGATAGAGGTCTTCTCCGCCTTAGGACGATAAATTTCCGCGTCTTTGATGATCATGCACGTTCTTCTCCTTTCCGTCTGACTTTCTCGTTTCATAGCCCCATTCTGGCGAAAATAAGCGCCGGAGAACAGTCCAAAATCCCGGTTTCGTTCCAAGATCGGAGTCCGTTATTCCCATTGCCGTCCTAAGGGATGCTAATTGGGCAAAACCGCGCGGCTTTGGCCCGATGGCCGGCGCGCATGACAAAAAGACCGCCCTTGCGGGCGGCTCCGGGCAGTGCGTATTCCATTGCTCATTCGGCCAAATTCCGTTTGATCCGGTATTCCTTCGGCGTCGTGCCGTACTTGTTCTTGAATAGCCGGAAGAAATTGCTGCGGGTGCCGAAGCCGATCCGTTCGATGAGATCGTTGATCGTATAATTGCCTTGTTCCAGATACTGCACGGCTTGGCGGAGCCTGGCGTCGTTAATGAATTCGGCGACGGACACGCCCTGCTGCTTCTTGAACAGCTTTCCGATGTAATCGGGCGACAGCTTCATCGTATCTCCGATCATCTGGAGGCTGAGGTTCGTATCCGCGTAGTTCTGCCCGATGATGTCCCGGATCGTCTCGACGAGAATCTCGTTGCGCTCCTGCTCCGGACTCCGTTTGTTCACGTGGATCTCCCGGTACACGCCGAGCAGAATGAGCCTCATGCCATCCAGCGAAGGGCTGTCCATGATCTTCCGGTTGAGGTCCGCCAGCTCGATCGAGAGCGGGACGATCCGATGCTCGTTCATTTCCTTGATGACCTGCTTCATCAGAATGAACACATGCAAGGCCATGTACACCATGTAATCGTAATGCTGCGAGGCGATGAATTCGAAGATTTTGTGCAGCGTCTTCTCGAAGGCTTCTTCCTGGTTCGATTTCATGCTCTCCGCCAGCTTCTTCTCCAGCTCCGCGGGCAAAGCCGCCTCCTGGTCGCTGGCGTTATGCCTGATCATGGCCGGCGTAATGAGCGATTGAGGACCGTAAACCAATGTATACCTGGCCTGCTGCAGGGACAATGCATAGCGATCGGAGAGATTACGATGCTCTTGTATCCCTTCGCTCAGAACGGCCGAGAAGGTGACTCCGTACATCTTGGCGATGACGTCCTGAATTCGCGCGAATTCCCGCTGGACCCGCCCGAGCGTCGGGGCCGATACGTCCGGGACGCTGATCAGCGCCGCAAGATGATCGTTCTTCAGCTCGACGGTTTCGCTCGGGTAGGTTTGGGCGAGCAGCTCCTGCGCGATGTTCGCGATCGCGAAATGCAGCAGCCGGCGATCCGACCCAGGCGTTTCGATCGGAGCGCCGTCCGCTTCGTCGAGCTTCATCACGCCCAGCAGATAGGGACCGGCCGGCTCGATCATCAGCTTATGGGCATGGATCAGCTCGCTCAACTCCGCAGGCGGGATGGCCGCGCTGTCCGTGATGATCTTCCGAATATAGTAGGAGCGCACGATGTGGCGCGTCGTCACCTGTTCGTTCCTCGCCGAGAGCAGCCGATTTCTCGTGTCCTGATAGATGCTCGACATGTAGGACAGCTCATCGCCGTCCGGCGGCTTCGGCCCGGCTTCGTCGTCGGACCCCTGCCGGATGAAATTCACCAGCTTGCCGAGCGGCCGGTAAAGCCGATGGGCGATGCCGAGCGTCGCGAGCAGGGCAAGCAGCAGGAAGATCGCGGTCAGCACGATCGACGTATTCTTCAACGAATCGGCCTTGCTGACCAGCGTCTCGTAGGACTGAATGCTGATCAGCGTCCAGCCGTTGATTCCGGCGTCCATGTAATTGACGAGCTTCGGCTTGCTGCCGAGCGAATACTTGAAATAGCCGTTTTTCTCGGCCGCCTCCTGACGGACATGCGCCAATATCGCCTGTTTGAACGCTCCGTCTACGGGCGCCGTTCCCGTATCCGGCGAGAGAATCGTGCCGTCGTCCGACAGGATGAACACGTTCTCGTTCTCCTGCCAGGCCAGCCGGTTAATGAGCTTGATATTGTCGAACAGCCATTGCGGCCGGATATTGAGCACGAAGACGCTCTCCCCTTGCCGGTAATCGATGGAATCGTAGTCGAAGATCGAGAATACATCCGCATGGCTCCCGTCCCGGCTCAAGCTCATCGGTACCATGCTCAGCTTGGGAATCGGCTCGGTTCCTTGGAACAGCGACCTCATGTTGGCATAGATCGGCGCGTCGCGGTCCTGCACGGCGGGATCTCCGCCCCAAAGAAACCGGTCCGTCTTCGCGTTATAGATCATGATCGAATGAATGAAAGGCGTGTAGTCGGCAAACTTGTCGATCCGCGACCGCTTCGTCAACGTATCGAAAATATCGGAATCCTCGGTCGCCGTCATCAAGGGAACGATGTCGTTATCGTAATAAAGCGACATGACCAGCCGCTGAATCACGTCGTTCAGGTAGGTCACGTTGAATTTGATTTGGGAGAGAACCTTCGCGTTCGCCTCCCGCTGCATGTCGAGGATGATTTTCCCGGCATTGGCGTAGAGCGTGCCGGAAAAGACGACCAGCAGCAGCAGCACCAGGATGGAGAAGCTGAGTACAAGGCGCTGCAGATACTTCTTCGATCGATACATCCGGATGATATTCATCGTAGTTCCTTTCCCGAACGGCCGGTCCTCGAACGCGGTTTTACTCAAATCATGCCACAGTCCCTGCAATCCATCCACTCCGAAATTCCGGTTTCAGTCCAAAATCCGGGCGGAATGCCGTTCTGCAAAAAAAAAAACGACTTCCCAAGCACCGTCCGCGGCTGCTTGCTAAATCGCTTACTATCAACCGCCCGATTGCTTCGCCGGCTTGTTCCCGTTCAGGCACCCGTATCCTCGGCCCGTCCGATATACACGGGATTCGTCAAACAGGTCACGACGGACTGATCCAGTCCTTCCACGACGCGGCGCGCCTCCAGCCGGTAGAACAGCCGGTCCGCCGAGCCTTGGAAGTGCAAGCGTACGCGGCCGTTCTCCGTCTCCGCCATGCGAGGCGCGACGCCGGATTCGGCGGCAGCCCCGGCCGGGATCGCGGGCACGCAGCCCTCCTTGTCTTCCGACGCGTCGAAGGCCAGGATCGCGGCGATCTCCCGCTGCACGCTCCAGCCGCCGGCCTGCGCGGCCTCCGTCTCCCACTCGCCGGCCTCGGCCGACGCCGGCAGCGCAATGTCCCATAGGGCTTCGATGCCGCGGTCGGACCACAGCGCGACACGGTCGCCTCGGGCGCCGCAGACGTCGATGGTCAACGGAACGGCGCCCTGCTCCCCGATGGCATGCCGCGGAATCGTATCCCCGATGCCGTACTCGCCGGAGGCGAGGGCCATGCAGGTCTCGTCGGGATTGAACTGCAGCACGACGCGGCCCTGGCGAATGCCCGCCAGCACGCCTTGCACCGTATCCGACTCCGTCCACACGGACGCCGTCGGACGCCCATGCTTCACGAACCGGTCTTCCCGGTGCGTGTCGCTGCCGCCCAAGGCGATTACCCGGCGCCCCTGCGAGAGCTGCGCCTGCCACCAAGCCAGAGCCCGTTCGTTGAGCGCGCGCCATGGGCCGTTCCACACTTCGATGGCATCATAGGGCACGTCGAAGCCAAGCTCCCAGGGACAGGACGGACAGAAGGGATGATTCAGCGATACGAACCCGCCCCGTTCCCGCGCTTCCCCGAGCACGCCGTCCGCCTGCCCCGAAGTCGTCACGCGAAAATCCCGCAGCGCATCCGGCCGGCCAAGCACGTTGGCATGGCCGTAATAGCTCGTCATCTCCACGCCGGGAACGAGCAGCAGCTGCTCGTCGGGAGCAAGCGCCGCGAAATTCTGGGAAGACGTATTGTGATCCGTCAGCGCCATGAATTCCAGCCCGCGGGCCTTGCACGAATCCTTCGCCTGCTCGATCGTGTAGCCGCCGTCGCTGTGCACGCTGTGCATATGCAGGTCGCCCTTCATCCAGCGTCCGTGCGGCCGGGCGAGCTCCACCTCGACGATGACCTCCGCGCCCCCCTCGGGAATCTTGTACGCCCCGAGCAGCACGGCCCATTCGCCCTCGGCGATCGGTCCCGCCAGATAACCCGGGGTCGCCTTCTCCGTTCCGACGAAGAACGCTTCGCGGGCGCCGCCGCTCCAGCCGACGATCCGCTCCGGCGAACGGAGTCCGATATCGACGACCGTCTTCTCCGCTCCTCCGCGTTCGTAGCGGTACGCGATATCGATGCGCTCCACCGGCCCGTCCACCGCGAACGGAACCTCCAAATAAGAACGTTCCTCTTCTTTGCCGATCCATCTGCGCAGCGCGAGCCGCTGTTTCTTCGTCTCCATCGTCCGTCCTCCTATTCTTTGCTGGCGCCGAGCAGGATGCCCTTCATGAAATATTTCTGCACGAACGGATACACCGCGATGAGCGGAAGGATGCTGATGACGATTCCCGCCATCCGCACGTTCGTCGTCACCATATAGGTGCCGGAATTGCTGCTCGTATCGATGATCATCGCTTTCAGCGCCACCTGCAGCGTGTATTTCATGGAATCGTTAATGAACATGACCGGCGCCGTGAACATGTTCCACCGTCCGACGAACTCGAACAACGTCACGGTCGCGAGACCCGCGGCCGCGAGCCGCAGGTACATCGTCAGGAAGATGCGGAACTCCCCGGCGCCGTCGATCTTCGCCGATTCCGACATCTCGTAAGGCACGTTCAGGAAGAAGCTCCGCATGAGCAGGATCGAGAAGCCGGAGACGAGGCCCGACAGCACGAGCGCGCTCAGCGTATTGATGAGATGCAAGTCTTTGTTGACCACGTAGAGCGGAATCATGATCGCTTCCTGCGGCACCATCATCGTAATCAGCACGAACGTCAGCATCGCCTTCTTGCCCGGCAGGCGGGGATAGATGAACACGTAGCCGGCCAGGCTGGACAGCAGCACGTGCAGCGCCGTGCCGATCACGGTCACGATGACGCTGTTCAGCAGCGGACGCCATATATCCAGGCTTTTCCACACGATCTCATACCCTTCCGCGCTGAACTGCTTCGGCCACAGCACGATCTCCGGCCGCATGGACGCGATGCCCGAGGAGAACGAGAGCGCGAGCACGTTAATAAACGGAATAATCATGGTCAGCATCAGCGCGAACAGAAACAGGACGTTTAACGTATCGAATGCTTTATTCTTCCAGCCAAGCCGTTCGAACCGATCGGACATTGTCGTTACACCTCATCGAATCTTGTCATTCGCCGCGCGACGAACGTCAGCGCGAGCGTTAATACGAGGACGAAGAAGCTGGCCGCCGCCGCGGGGCCGAGCTTGATTTCGAGAATCCCCTTTTGGAACGTATACATCATGAGCACGTCCACCTTCGAAGCAATCGTCGGATTGCGAAGGATGAACACTTGGTCGAATATCCGCAGGATGCCGAGCGTATTAAGCAGGAAGACGACCTTCATCGTGTTGCTGAGCTGCGGCAGCGTCACGTACGTCAATTGCTGCCAGCGCGTCGCGCCGTCCATGCGCGCCGCTTCGTAGAGCGACGGATTGATCGACACGATTCCCGCCAGGAACAAAATGCAGGTGTAGCCCATCTCCTTCCACGTCGAGAGGAGAATCATGATCCAGCGCGCATACCCGGAATCCGCCAGAAAATTGATCGGCGCCCGGTGGAACACATGGACCAGGATCATATTCACGATCCCGCTGTCGGGCGACAGCATGAAGATCCAGATGCCGCCGACCACGACCCAAGAGAGCAGATGCGGCACGTAGAGGATCATTTGCGCCAGCTTCTTAAACCAGCTTCGCAGCACTTCGTTAAGCGACAGCGCAATCACGAGCGGCGCGGCGAAGCTGAAGAGGAGGATGCCCGCCCCGATGACGAGCGTGTTCACCATGGCTTCCCAGAACAGCGAATCGTGCAGCACCGCGTCGTAGTTCGCGAACCCGACGTACGGCCGGTCGCCCATCAGCTTGTAATCCTGGAAGCTGGTCTGCAGCCCTTTCACGAGCGGGTAATAGGCGAATACGAGAAAATAAGCGATCACCGGCACCATCATGACGTAAAGCGCGCCGTACTTCTTCAACGATCTCATGCTCTTATCCACGTCCTTATCTGGTAAACGGTACCATTATTCGGCTGAAATGAAGGCAAGCAGGGGATCCGTGCTCCCCTGCCTGCTTGTCGTTCGGATGCCGTCGGAATGGCTTACTCGTCGATTAGTTTTTTGCCAAGCAGCTCGTCGTGCATCTTCTTCACGGCCTCGGCGGCGTCCATTTGGCCGGACATCGCCTTGAGCGCGTAATTCTTGACGATCTTCTCCGCGTCGGGCCAGCCCGGCAGCGACAGCTCGAGCGTCGCGTCCTTCGTCACGAGATCCTGCGCTTCCTGGACGCCCGGCAGCTTGCCGAACGGATACTTCACGTTCTGGTTGTACCAGAACGGCACCCCGTGATCCATGTTGTGCTCCGTGCCGGCAGGCGTAAGCTTGTACGCGTCGCCTTCCTTGGTATAATCCTCGCCCTCGATGCCGAGGCTTCCGAGCGTAATGCCCGGTTCCGTATGCCAGAACTCCAGGAATTTCTTCGCGGCGTCCGGATGCTCGGCGTTGGCCGGAATGATCCAGAAATCCGGATCTCCGCGGCGCATCAGAATCTTGCCGTCCGCGCCCGGAATGCCCTCGAGCGCTTCCGCTTGGAACGTCGTGTTCGGATCCGCTTGTTTGCGCGTGTTGTTGAACATGCCGACCCACGCATCCCAGTACGTGACCATGCCGACGCGGTCGGAGAGGAACAGGTTGCGCATCTTGCCCGTGTCGTTGGTCACGAAGTTCGGGTCCATGATGCCTTCCTTCACGAGCTTCGCGAACCATTCGTACATCGGGACGGCCGCTTCCGTCGCGTACGGAATCGTGCGTTTGCCGTCCTTCATCACGTAATGCGCCTTCACGCCGGCCGCGCTCATGAAGCCTTGAATATCGTAGAGATCGGACGTGCTGAGGCCGTACGTATCGTTCTTGCCGTTGCCGTCGGGATCCTTTTCCTTGAATGCCTTGAGGACGTTATAGTACTCGTCCAGCGTCTTCGGCTCCTTCAAGCCGAGCTTGTCGAGCCAATCCTTGCGCACGATCGGCATCGTTCCGCCTTGAAACTTGCCGAACACGGCGACGATCTTGCCGTCCTTGTTCTTCAGTTGATCCCATTCGGCCGTCGGGACGACCGAGGGATCGGACAAGACCTTGGAGCCGGTCACGAAATCGGTCAGATCCGTGACGACGCCTTGGTCCACGAAGGTCGCCAGCTTGCCGAGGTCGCTGAGCTCGATCAGGTCGTACTTCTCGCCGGAGCCGAGCGCGGTCAGCACCTTCTGGTCGTAATCGCTCGCCGGCTTCTCGATGGAAGCGTCGATGCCGGTCAAGCGCTTGATCTCCGCTTGGTACTTCGCGTTCTCTTCCGGCGTCTTGCCGCCGACGTTGGCGTCGAGAATGCGCAGCTTCATGTCCGCCGCCGGCGTCTCTGCCGGGGCATTGGCCGGAGCGCCGGCGCCGGCGTTCGCGTTATTGCCGGCCGGCGCGTTCGTATCGGCCGCGTTATTCGTTCCGTTCTCCGAACCGCAGCCGGACAGCAGCAGCGTACTTGCGACGGCAACCGTCGACATCGTCAACAAAACTTTTTTCATGGGTGGATAACCTCCTGAAATGTTGTAGCGAATTGGGACCTTGATTGGCGGAGCGAAAATACTGTTGAGCAGCAAGTACAAATGCACGAATGCGATAGGGAACGGACCGGCAGCCTCATGAGCCGCGCGCGGCCGGGGCCGCGCAGGAGCCGCGAATGACGAGTTCCGTCGGAACAAGGACTCGCTTGGCGCTTTTCTGCGCCGCGTTCAGCTGCTCGAGCAGCAGCTGGAGCGCTTCGGCGCCCAGCCGGTCGGCATGGAGCCGCGTGCCGGTAAGCGGCGGCGAGAATTCCGGCGAGAGCACGCTGTCGTCGCTGAACGCGAAGACCGACAGCTGCTCCGGGATGCGCAGCCCGAGCCGCTCCGCCGCCTTGTAGACGCCGAGCGCCATCATGTCGGTATCGGCGATGACCGCCGTAATGTCCGGCGAAGCGATCAGCTTGGCCAGCGCCGCCTCGTAGCCGAAGGCGTGCGCGGTTTCGCCTCTCAGCGGCTTGTGCATCATCAGCTCGGGCTTCGGCCGCAGGCCGGCTAACGCGAGCGCGTTCCTATAGCCGGCGCCCCGGTCTTCCGATACGGTTCTCGAGACCGGCGCGTTCAGGAACAGGATTTCGGTGTGCCCGAGTTCGATCAAGTAACGGGTGACTTGCGCGGCCATGCCAGCATTGTCATTGTCGACGTAGCTGACCTGCGCCTCGTAAGGCCCCGGCGGACGTCCGATGACGACGATGGGCATGCCGCTCTGCAGCCGTTCCTCGATTCTGCCGTCCGATTCGATGGGATCCAGCAGGATTTCCCCGTCCACCGGGTCCGAGGAGATGTTCTCGACTTGGCTGAGAAAGGCGGGCGACAGCGTATTGACCAGCAACCGGTAGCCGTTGTCGTAACAAACCCGCAGGACGCCGTTGAGCAAGGAATGATGAAATTGTCCGAATTCAAGCGATTCGCCTCGAATATTCAATCCGAGGATGCGAGTGGTCCGGCTGGCGAGGCTTCTCGCCCAGTAGTTCGGCTTGTAGTGCAGCGATTTGGCCGCGGCGAGCACGCGCTCGGTAACCTCTTTGCTGATGGGGCGCTTCTTGCTGAATACGCTCGAAACGGTGCCCTTGGAAACGCCGGATGCCTTCGCGACGTCGTCGATGGTAGCCAAGAATCGTGAACCTCGCTTTCTCCCATGGTGATCCGATCCGATGTGGGAACGGTACCGGACCCGTTTACAAGCTTAAACCGGTTTTGTAAATTCCGTTTCAACGGCATGATTAGTTATTGTAAAAGTCGCTATTTTCTTCGAAATCATCATTCCATTGCGAATATATAGGAGGATTTTCCCACTAATTAGGAATAAAGCATCATTAAACCGCTTTAATAACGCAGATCGAGCATGAACGATTCGCTGCGATTCCAAAAAAACAGCAGCGGCCATGGACTAGAAAATCGTCCTGGGCTGCTGCTGTTTGATGGACCAATTTAACGTTTCTCCTATTCGCTTCATCAATGCCGCAGCAATCATTCCGCTATGCCACAGCAATCATTCCGCAATATCGAATCAATCAAGCGCTGCCTACGGCGTTACCCGAATGGAATCCAGCAGCATGTACGTGCCCGATTTCTTCACGGCCTTGAGCGTGTGGCTGCCGCTCGTCAAGCCCGTCGCCTTGTAAACGACCTGATTGGTCAGCCGCGTCGGATTGGCCGTGTTGACCGTCGTCTGCAGCACGTTATCCACGTAGATGTCGACGTTGCCCTGCGAGACGTCCTTCTCCGTGATCATTTCCACGCCTGTGCCGGTGAAGGCGAACTGGAAGTAATCGTTGTTCGTCTGGGTGAAGTGCACGTCGTTGTTGAAGTCCCCGAAGCCGCGATTGCCGTTCAGCGACCAGGAGCCCGTATAGGAGATGCCGGCATCCGTATCGTTGTACTGCTTCTGGCTGGTCTTGACCCGCAGTTGATCGAGCAGCATGTACGTGCCCGATTTCTTCACGGCCTTGAGGGTATGCGATCCGCTCGCAAGCCCGCCGATGCCGTACACGGTTTGCGCGGCCAGCCGCGTGGCGTTGTACGTGTTGACGGTCTGCTTGAAGACGTTGTCGACGTAGATATCGATATTGCCTTGGGAAGAATCCTTCTCCGTAACGAGCTCGATGCCCGTTCCGTTAAACGCGTATTGGAAATAATCGTTGTTCGTCTGCGTGTAGCGGACGTCGTCCTGATAATCGCCGTAGCCTCTGGCGCTGCTCGTCGTCCATGTGCCCGTGTACGAGATGCCGGGATCCGAATCGTTCACGAGGATCGGCGCAGGCACGCTGAATTGCAATTTGTCGACGAGCATGAAGGTGCCCGATTTCTTGACGGCCTTCAAGGTATGCGGGCCGTTGGCGAGCCCGGTGATGCTGTACACGGTCTGCTGCGCCAGGCGGGTCGCGTTATACGTGCTGACCGTTTGTTTGAAGACGTTGTCGACGTAAATGTCGATGTTGCCCTGGGAAGCATCCTTCTCCGTAACGAGATCGATGCCCGTGCCTTGGAAGCCGTACTCGAACGCGTCGTTATTCGTCTGCGTGTAGTGCACGTCGTCCCCGTAATCTCCTAAGCCCCGGCTGTAGCTGCGCTGCCACGCGCCGGTGTATTTGATGCCGGTGTCGTCGTCGTTCGCGGTCACGGAGCCGCCCGCTGCCGTGACTTTGAGCAGCCGCGAAGCGTGGGCGGGCAGGTTGACGGAGCTGTAGCCGGTATTAAACGTCCCGAGGTCGCTGTGACTCCATAGATCCCGGACGGTCGCGGCGCCGTTCAACCCGATGTCGCTCCAGTTCACGTTGACCGTCGCGGCGGAGCCTCCGAGATTGTATAGCCCGACCGTATACGAACCGTCCCCGTTGTTGGCGTACCACGCTTGTTGGTTTGAGGCGGTGGATACCGGATGCGCCGGCCGCCCGGCCTGATTGACCGCAATTACCTCGTCGTTCGTCAGCAATGATAATCCGAAAGCGTCCAAATTCGTCAAGTCGTTGCCCGTGTAGAGCTGGGCCGACGACATCGCCCATAACGACATGGCGGTTCGGCGTTCATCCTGCGTTAAGCCGTCCATGGCGCCGTTCCCAACATTGAGCGAATCGAAATCGTTCCAGCCGCCCGGACCGGCATCGCGCCACCACGTCGCGGCATCCGGGAACAGCCTCGCGATGTTCGCCCACGTCGTCAGCGCGGTGTTGGCGCAATAGCATTCGACGTCCCAATCCACGCGCCAGCCGTTGGCATACTGCTTCCACGTGTCGACGTAGTCGTGGTCCAGCGCCCAGGAGATCTCGAACCATATATTGTGCGCGCTCAGCGCCTGCGACCAAGCGGCGACGTCGCCGCGCGCGTCGATCGAAGTGTCGTTATGTCCGGAACCCGGCGTGACGCTGTCGAATTTCACGAAGTCGACGCCCCAGGTCGCGAACAGGTCGGCGATCGAATTGATGTAGCTCTGCGCGCACGGGTTGGCGAAATTGATCTTGTAGCCCAAGTTCCAGTAGTCCGCCGTCGTGAGCGGCTGGGCGGCGATGTCCTGCATGGAACAGCCGGCGGCCGCGCCGTAGATCGGCAGATCGGCAGTGTACGCTTGCGGCGAAATGCCCGGAATCATATAGAGGCCGAACTTTTGGCCGTTCGCATGCACGTAATTAATGAGCGCGGCGAAGCCGCCCGGGTACAGCGTGCTGCTCGGGACCGGTCTGCCGTAGCCGTCGATGCCGCCGTTCCAGCCCGCGTCGACGTTGATGTAATTGTAGCCGTGCGACTGCAGGTTCGCATGCATGGCGTCGGACTGCGCCTTGATCTGCGTCTCGTTGATCCAAGCGGAATTGCCGGAGTACACCTGCATGCTGTAGCTGCTCCAGCCCATCAGCGGCTTGAGGGCAAGCCCGTTGTTGGCCGCGTTCGCGGTCTGCTTGCCCGGAATCGCGAAGCCCGCGGCCGCCAGCAATAATGCGAATGCGATAAAGCCTGTTCTTCTTAATGCCTTCTTCATTAATTCATCTCCTTCGTAGTGGACGTGCGCAATCAAGAACGAGCGCCGCGTACGGGGACAGGATGCAGTGCGGCAGCGAAATGGCAGCGCTTTCTTTGATCCGATCATAGCGGTTTGCCGAAGCCGCGAACAAGGTACAGTTAAGCGCTTTCAGGTACAATTTTCCGTATAGGCGGGAAATTCGGGACTTCGACGGCCACATTCCCCTCTTCGCTGCTTCTTCGCGGGTAGCGAGTTTCTCCAAAGCACCGCATGTTCCGGGAGACATAAAAAGGCTCCCCTCACGCTGAGGCCGCTGAAGAACTTAAGTTTTTTATGGAATATGGATCAATGACAAATAAAAGGCGGCTTTCAATCCGTTAGTTGGATTGAAAGCCGCCCTTTTCATGTTCCATCCTTCACATTCTTAGTCCGTTAGTTTCAAGATCCGTTTCAA
>NZ_JAAAMU010000014.1 GCF_009909195.1 Paenibacillus sacheonensis | reverse complement strand
TTCAACTGTGAATCCGTCTACGCTGAAGGAAGCGTTCGTTACGGAAGTCTCATCGATATTGGCATCGAATTTCAGACGAACGGTCTCGACCTTGCCGTCCGTGGAGCTTACTCCGTCCTTGCCGTCCAGCGCGACCGCTTCGACCAGTCGGCTGGCTGCCACAGTTACCGCCGTTGCTAAACTGGCCGGTATATTACCGTTCGGAGCGATGCGCACTTCATAGCTTCCGGGTGCCAAACCCGTAATGGCCGTCGATTCGACAGGTACATCCGTCCATGTTGTTGCTGTCGCCTGTTTGTACTGATAGACTTTCGCTTCGTCCAAGCCCGTGATTTGCCCATCGGCCGTCGTGGATAACGATGGCGCAACGCCCTGCACGCCCGTCGGGGCTGACGGAGCCTGAGGTACATTCGACCCGCTGTTGTTGGAAACCGGCGTCGTATCCGGGTTTTTGGAGCCGTTAACGAGTTCGATGTTGCCTTTGACAGCCTCATAGTTCACGATGACATCGGACGGCTTCGTTCCGGCCGGAAGGACCAAATCGCCTATTTTCATTCCGGCTCCGAGCGTGATTTTGACGCCTGCATGCGTAATTTGCAAGGTCCCTACTTGAGAGATGCCGGTTGAATCCGAGAGGAAAATAACATCTGCTTCCTTATCGATACTTACATGGCCCAGTTGGAATTTACTGAATACGACTCTTCCTCGAACCGATTCTTGATTGGCGTCCGCTTGCAAATAAGGAGCGCCCGCAGTCCTGTAAGCAAATGTTCGGTAAGCCCGACGTTTCGTATCCGCGCCGGACAAGGAATCGTCGATCGTCGTTTTCCCTTCTACCTTTGTCGCTTCCGAGAAGAAGGAGTGTTCAACGTTCTTCCCAACATGGAGATCGCCGGCAATCGTCATGTTCTTCAAGGTGACATAGTCGCCGTTCACCGTAATATCGGCTTCTACTTTCGCGCCATGCCCGTCGATTACCACATGATTCGCATACGGATTGGAAGAATCCGCGCTCGCCGAACCCTTGGCCGTCAATTCGATTCGATCCATCTTTTCAATTCGATTCCCTGTTGCGGTTAAGATAATCACGGCGCCTTGCAATGCCGCAAGATTGCTTGGATTGATCCATTTCTTCTGTTCATCCGTCAAGCTATAGGTCCCTTCGGAGGTCACCAGGGCATCGTCGGTAATCGTCGAAATGGTTGTCGTGCGGGACTCGGTTCTCTCTTCGCTGCGGAAGACGAGCGCCGCCATCTGTCCGCGCGTAATGCTGTCGTTCGGAGAGAAGGCAGTCGGCGTTGTGCCGGTCGTTATATCATTCTCGGTCAATGCGCCTACGTATTTCGCAAACCAATCGCCCTGCTTCACGTCCGCGAACGACGGTTGCTGCGTATCGGACTGCTGAAGCTTATAAGCCAAGGCAATGACTTTCGCCATTTGCGCGCGGGTCAGCGTATCATTCGGGCTGAATTTATTGCCGAAGCCTTCGATGATTCCTCGATTGGCCAGTGCGCTGATGTACTTATAATAGAAATTCCCCTTCGATACATCTTTGAAGCCCGGGTCCGTGATTTTCTCGGTATCCAAACCTAACGCAGAGACGATGATCTTGGCCGCTTGCGCTCGGGTCAGCTTGTCGTACGGCTTGAATGTTCCGTCCGAATAGCCCTCGATGACATGCCTGGCTTGTAAACTCGTCACGGCTTCGTAAAAGTAATCGCTTGGCGATACATCCTTAAAGCCGGATTGCGCCGCGCCTGCACTAGGGGAAAGAATCAGTAACGAGCTTGTTGCCACGGCTGTAGCGGTTGCTACGATTTTGTAACGCTTCTTGTACGTTTTAGACAATTGCATAACCTCTTATCTAGGTGTATTTGCAAAATCCCAGTTGAACTTGTACGACTTCCAGCTGCGAATCGGAATTTATGCTAGATAGATTATCGGTTTTCTAGTCAAAAAGGATTAGTGCTTATGATGCATGTTTTGCAATAAACCGCCCTATTCAACAAAAAACCCACGCCTATTGATGGAGTGGGATCTTGAACAGAGTCTATGATATTCGATGGCTCCACGGCCTCTGACGCTTGCGCGCTCTGGTTCGTACCAGAGAAAGCCGCCTATTAAGGAGATACCGTATAGGAGCCGTCATCGTTCATGAGCAGCACGTTCCGCCCCCCGTT
This sequence comes from Paenibacillus sacheonensis, assembly GCF_009909195.1. Classification (GTDB taxonomy): domain Bacteria; phylum Bacillota; class Bacilli; order Paenibacillales; family Paenibacillaceae; genus Paenibacillus_Z; species Paenibacillus_Z sacheonensis. Next base: position 185,601 of record NZ_JAAAMU010000014.1, on the reverse strand, counting down.
GCCGCCGTGATTGTCCCATGGCCATACGTCGCGGAAATACCAACGCGCTTCGGGTCCCAACGATTCGACCACCTCGGGCGAAACGTTGTTGTACCGGTGCCACCGCATGCCAAGGCTGCAGAAAGCGAACAAAATGGCGACTCGCGGATGGTTCGGATTGGTCCAAACCGGTCCTGCATGACAGGTGTTCTCGCTAAAGAACACGACCGACCCCGGTGTCGCCTCGTAGCCTTCGAACGGTTCGGCATAGGTGTCGTGTTTGGTCAGCAGATTCGGCGGCACCGGCAAATTCGCTTTGTGGCTTCCCGGCAGGAATACGGTTCCCCCGTCGTTCTTGCCGACCGGATTCAGCTCGATGACCATCCGTGTCAAACCTGCATAGCTTTGCCCCTGCGAAAAATAATAGTGAAAATGCGGGTTGCGCATCGGCCCGCCATGATGCGGCGGAAGATAATCCCCCTGTCCGAGCTCGCGCCAAACGGAGAAGACGTGATCGAGCCGGAACTCGCTGCCGATCAGATGCTTCAATGTCCCCTTCACGACGGGACTGCGCAGAATGTCTTCCGCGGCGCCGCCCGGCAGGGAAGAGCCTTGAACGATGCCGGCTTTGATTTCGTTTTCGCTGCGCGCCTGCTTGGCTTCGGTAATCAAGCGGACTTGTTCTTTAATGGCCGCAACCTGCCGTTCGTCGAAGACATCCTTGATGACAAGATAACCTTTCAGATCAAACATAAACTTCTGTTCATCCGACAACTCAAACTGCGAGAAATCCATTTTGAATTCGGTCGCCATCTCTTTGCACGCTCCTTTGTGTAATCGCTTCCAAGTGTGCGAATGTTGGAAACAATCCCTTCGGAAGATATTCGGGAGACGATGAACCTTTCCTCCCGCCGGCGTAAAAAAATAGAGAGAATGTCATCTATCTCTTGCTGCTTGCTCCTGCCTCTCGCAGCTAACAAAAAAGAACGACCCGAATCTCCTTCGGATCAACCTTCATGCAGCCGTCCGATGAACGCGCGCGTCGTATCGAGAGGATATTTTTGTTGATTGCCGGATCTGCGTCACAGCCTGCGTCTCTATCTCGTCTTGTTAACAAGAAGAAACAGGAAGGATGAACCTATATGAATACGAAGACTTGCGTCGTCATCGGCGCCGGATACGCGGGCATTCACGCCGTGAAGGAAATTCGCAGCCTGTTCGGGAATCATGCGGGCAGCCATCCCATGCGTCTCGTCCTGATTGACCGAAACCCCTACCATCTGCGCAAGGTGCTTCTATTTCGGCCGGCCGTCACCGACGAGGACATCCGCATCCCCTTGACTACGCTCTTTCCCGACGGGGTGAAATTGGTGCAGGCGACCGTCACGCGGATCCGTTCGGAGGAGCGGAAGCTTGTGTACGAGGATGCTTCGGGGGCGGAGCGGGAGATCGATTACGACCTGCTCGTCGTGGCGGCGGGCAGCGTCGTCCGGGAACCGGCTCCCGCGCAGGGCGGCATCGCACTCGCTTCCCTGGCGCATGCGCGTCAAATTCGGAGCGCATGGCTGGCTAATCTGGAGCGCGCCGCAACGGAAAACGACCCGAACGAACGCGCGCGTCTGATGCGCGTGGCGATCGCGGGGGCGGGCATCAGCGGCATCGAGACCGCGGCGGAATTGGCGCATCATGGCCGCAAAGACGCAGAACGGCTCGGTCTCGATCCGAGCTCCGTCTCGGTCGAGCTGTACAATGCGCACTGGCGGCTGTTTCTGGACGGTCCGGCCAAAGTCGGTCATAAACTGGAACATTACCTTCGGGAGCTGGGGGTCGACGTGAAGCATGAGAAACGCGTCGTCAAGGAGATCGACGGCGCGTTGACGCTGTCGGATGGCGAAGAACGCTGCGTCGGCCTCTGCATCTGGACCCTCGGGCTGAAGCCCAATCCGATGCTGCGCGCAATCGGCATGCCGGTCACGGCGGAAGGCGCCGCTATCGTGGATGCGAGCTACCGGGTCAAGGATATGCCGGGCGTCTACGCCATCGGCGACTGCGCCCGAATCGTAGCTCCCGGCAGCGGGCAGGCCGACGGCATGACGTGCAAGGAGGCGATTCCCCAAGCGGCCAGAATCGCCAAAGTGCTGCTTGCGGATCTCGAAGACCGCCAAGCGCCGGTGCACGAAAGCTACATGAAAACGTTCTGCATCGGGCTCGGTCCCGACAAGGGACTGGCTTGGGTGAACAAATGGGGACTCGATCTCGTAATTACGGGTAAATTGGGCTGGAAAATCAAAACCTATACGTGGCAAATGGCAAGCATGCTCCCCCAATGATAAACGGCATGAACAGGGACGGAGTTGACTCGCACGGAGGAACCGTTCAAGGCGTATAACGGACTGCTGCTCACGTTGGCTTACCAGATGACCGGCTCGTGGTCCGACGCGGAGGATGCGGTGCAGGCATTCGTTTCGAATTCGGCGGCGTCAACGGCCAGACCGGGATTGTCGTCTATTTGGGGGCGCGTCGTGCTGATGCATGCTGAGGGTCCTCGGTGCAAAGCATTTATATCATCCGCAATCCCGATAAACTGACACTCTTCCACCCTCGTCCCGTATCAAATTCGACGTCGTCGCGACCGCTCTGACGAGTAATTGATTCCAACCCCGCCAGTTGTATGAACGACATGCAAAATGCCTTCGGTTCCGCTCTTCTGGAATCGAAGGCATTTTTCGTTCCCTGCCGCTTTCAGTGACCGATTCATGTACGCCTCATTCAATGTTGTGCTTTACAACGATTTTTGTTACGATAGTCGCAACTTATTAAACTGAATTAATAAGTCGCATGTAACCGTGAATGAAAGGTTGAATTCCAATGACGAACGTCTTCAAAATTCCGGAAGAGAAACGAGAGCCGATAATTCACCGTATACGTGCCGGACTTATCTTATTGGGAAGCGCCACCAAAGCGGAGCTTTCCCAACGGTTGGGGCTTAGCTTTCCGACGATCAGCAAATTCATCGCCCAGATGGAGAAGGATGGAGAAATCCGCTATTCCAGCGAGGACGATTCCAGCGGAGGCCGAAGAGCGAAACGGTACGCCTACGATCCGGAGTATATGCTGGGTCTCGCCGTATTTGTCGAGAAGGACGAAACGAACTATTCCGTGTTCAACTGCATGGGCGACGTCAAAGAGCAGGGGACCCGGCCAAGCGTGCTGCAGCGCGACATCCACGCGCTCGCGGATCTGATTGAATCGTTGATCGAGAAGTATCCGAAATTACGTTCCATCGCGATCGGAGTTCCCGGTGCGGTCGACAACGGGAAAATTATTTTGATCCCGCCTTATCCGCAATTTCTCGACTATGACCTCAAGGGCGAATTCGAATCCAAATTTCTAATTCCGGTCGTGGTTGAAAACGATATGAATGCATCCGTGCTCGGTTTCGCATCCAACTTCCAGATCGAGAACGAATCCTTGGCGTACCTGTATTTCGGCCAGAACGGTCCGGGTTCCGGCATATTGATCAATGGCGACGTCGTTCGGGGCAGCACGTTCTTCACGGGCGAGATCTCGTTCGTGCCTCAGTACGACGATCAATCGTTCGTGCAGGCGCTGCGGTATGAACAGTCCACCGGAGGCAAATTATTAGCCCGTTCCAGCCAAATCGACGCCGTCGCACGGCTAATCGCCACCTTCGCCGCGATCATCAATCCAAAGGCGATCATCTTCAACGAGGATGAAGCGGACGAACAACTGTTGGCTGCGATCGCCGATCGAAGTGCGGCTTACATCCCCAAGCAACATGTTCCACAGCTATTGATGAGCAACTGGAGACAAGATTACCTATTCGGTTTGCAGCATTTGGCCCTGACTCTCATGATCTCGGAACGTTAATCCAACCCAAGGACTCGATTAAATTCGCTTCAATTTGAGTATAAAAAAGACGACGAGAGAGGCCGCCCTCCGCTCATCGTCTTTACCTGTACTAATTAGTCCAACCGATCACGCCTCGCTCGGATACTTGAGTCCCCAAGGCTCCCGGATCCGGTCCAGCGTCTCCATGATGCGCACCGTCTCGTCCACGGTCAAGACGTCGCTTTGCTTGCGACCCTCTCGAAGGCACTCCATCGCTTCGATCGCCTGGTAGAAGTGCCCGGACGGTTCGAGCTCTTGCTTGAAGGCGACCGGCTCCTCTCCGTTCACGTGCAGCGTCGCGGCCTTGGCGAACAGGAATGCCGGCACCTCGATTCGCCCCTTCGTGCCGTAGATGACGGCCTCGTTGGTCATGGATAGCCGCACGGAACTGTGCAGGGAGGCCGTGCGGCCGCCGCCGTATTCAAACAGCAGCGAGAACTGCTCGTCCACGCCTGTTTCGCCGATCCGGACGGAGCTTGCGATCTTCGCAGGCTGCTCTCCGCCGTAGACCATCGATGCGAACGACACCGGGTAGATCCCGGCGTCGAGCAGCGTGCCGCCGCCCTTTTCCTTGTTCAACAGCCGGCCTTCGGGATTCCAGCCTGCGTCGAAGCCGAACTCGGCCTTCACGATGCGGACGTCTCCGATCGCGCCGCTGTCCAGCCACTCCCTTACCTTGACGATCGCGGGGAGGTAGCGCGTCCACATCGCTTCCATCAGGAACAACCCCTTCTCCTCGGCCAGTTCCGCGATCTCCCTGGCCTCGGCAGCGTTGATCGTGAACGGCTTCTCGCAGAGCACGGACTTGCCGCCGCGCAGCAGCGTCAGCGCGTTCTCCTTGTGGATCGGATGCAGCGTGCCGATGTACACGATCTCGACGTCCGGATCGGCCGCGAGCTCCTCGCAGCTGCCATAAGCGCGCGGGATGCCGAATTTCTCGGCAAAAGCCTTCGCTTTATCGATCGAGCGTCCCGCGACGGCGACGAGCTCCGCGCCCGGCGCGTGCGGCAGCTCCGTCGCGAAGTTGTCCGAGATGCCTCCCGGTCCCATAATGCCCCATTTTACGATGCGTTGTTCCGCCATGATCTATTCTCCTTTAGCCCTCGGATAGCTTTACCTTAACCGATTTGAAGACGTTTGCAAAGCGAAAACGCGCGGATGAATGGCAGCAGACCGATCGTCGTTGACAGGATCGTTCTCAAGTCCTATAATAAAGTCAACTTCTTGACTATCGGAGTTGATTCCATGACGGAGAACAAAAATGAACGTCTCGACATTATCGATAACGTCTTCCGGGCCAACGTGTTATTAGAGCGTATCGGCCATAACTTGTCCTCGCAAGCCGGCTTGAGCAGCCTGCACCAATGGTTTATTCTTATCGCTCTTGCGCGAGTCGGCGATCAATCCTTCAAGGATCTCGGGAACAACATGCTCGTCACCAAACAAAATATGACAGGCATGGTGCAGCGTTTGAAACAAAACGGATTCGTCGCGACGTACGAGTCCCCGCATGACAGACGCGTTACCAAAGTCAGCATTACCGCAGAAGGACAAGAAGCGCTGGCCAATGTCAATGCGTATTCCGTGGCGAAGATCGAACGTGCATTTGAAGGATTTTCCTCAGATGAAGTGGCATCGTTCGGGGGTTATCTTGAACGAATGATCGAAAACATGAAAAAAGAGGAGTAGAAAAATTTTAAGCAATTAGTCAATATATTGACTGTCAATACATTTATTAATAAGGGAATTCCCGCGATAAACGGAGAGCCGACATGGACCCATTCAAATTCCAAGCCGATAACCGGCTGCTATTCGGAAGATGGAATTACATCATTATGAAGGAATTATTAAGCGGTCCGAAACGTTATTCGGATATCAAGAGAACCTTGCCCATTACCGGCACGGCCTTGACGGATCGTCTGCGTTTATTTGAAGCCGAGAACTTGATCATGCGGCGTCTATACCCCGAGATGCCGATTCGCGTGGAATATGCATTGACGGATAAAGGGGAAGCGCTGCGGCCAATCGTCGAAGCATTCGAACGGTGGATAAGTCACTATAATGAAGGTTAGCGGGTGAACGATATAACGCCACTCGGCGGACTATTTACCCGGTTGACATGTATCTCAAAGTAATGTATCTTAAATTTAAGATTCACTATATTAAATTTTCCGAAGGAGTGTACAGCATGAGCAAATCGTTTTTGGACGCCGTCAAAGCTAGACGCACATTTTACGGGCTGAGCAAAGAAATCGTCGTATCCGCAGACAAGGTCAAGGAAATCGTAGGCGAAGCCGTCAACCATACCCCTTCCGCATTCAATTCCCAGAGCTCGCGCGTAGTCGTTCTTTTCGGAGAACAATCGGACAAACTGTGGAGCATTACGAAAGAAGCGCTCAGAAAAATCGTTCCGGCCGAGAACTTCGCGGCAACCGAAGAAAGAATCAACGGCTTTGCGAACGGCTACGGCACGATCTTGTTCTTCGAAGACCAAACGGTCGTGAAAGGCCTGCAAGAGAAATTCACGTCGTATGCCGACAATTTCCCGATCTGGTCGAACCAGTCCTCGGGCATGCTGCAGCATGTCATTTGGACGGCGCTTGTCGAACAAGGTCTCGGCGCTTCCCTGCAGCATTACAACGAGCTCATCGAGGCCGAAGTCGCGCAAACATGGCAGCTTTCGGGCGACTGGAAGCTGATTGCACAAATGCCGTTCGGAAAACCGACATTCGCTCCGGGCGAGAAGGAATTCATGCCGCTGTCGGATCGCGTGAAATTTTTCTAAATCGAGGCATCGGTTTTAAACGGATTTAATAAAAACAGCGGCTGACTAGGACGCAAGATCATGTCCTAGATTGGCCGCTGTTTTTATTTCACCTGCAGCTGTCGCGCCCCGTTCAATGATCGGACAGGCTCCCTAATGAGCATCCCGATTATTTGATTTCCGCGGTCGGCTTGACCGGCTTCCAGTTCGTAACGCCGTTATCTTCAATGATGCCCAGCGTCACGTCCGTAATATCGGCATCGTCCAATAGGCTGCTTCTGACTTTGAATTTAATGTCATCCGCGTCGGCGAGAGATAAACCAGGTGTTAGCTCAATCAGTCCTTCAACGTGATAATACCGGCCTTCTTGCAGGATGCGCATCTGATAAATATCCGTCACGTAGCGATTCGAGAAGATAATCCGAGCCACTTTCTCCTCTACTTCAGGCGGGGCGGCTACGCCGATGAGGCCCACCATATTGTCATAACCGACTCGAAACGCTACCCCCACCATAAGCAGCCCGATGAGGATCGTCGAAATGCCATCCAGCAGCGTAAAGCTCGTTAACGAAGTGACCACGACGGCGATTAAAGCAAGGAAGGCTCCTGTCGTCCCGACCAAATCCTCGTAAAAAACCAATCGGGTCGGCGGCGCTGCTCGCCCCACATTGCGGAAAGCCGCTTTCGCTATTTTCAGTCCTTTGGCCTCGACGCGTGCTTCATGGACGATTTCTTTCATGGCTTTTATCAGAACATAACCGTCAACGGCTATCGATACGAACAGAACGACGAGATTCAGCCAGAACCCGTGCGACTCCGAAGGATGGGATAAAAAATGGAATCCTTCCCTGATGGTCTCATAGGCCATCACGGTAACGACGATCACCGCCACCATGCAAAAAAGGTTGATGACGCGGCCGAATCCGGATGGAAATCGCGGCGTGGGTTTCTTCTCCGCAAGCACGCTTCCGGCAAATACGAACGCTTGGTTAATGGTGTCGGCAACGGAATGCATCGTAGAGGCAAACATTGCGCCGCTGCCGGTTAAACCCGCCGCGACTCCCTTGATGATCGCGATCCCCGCATTGCCGATGGCCGCGCTTGCCGATGAGGTATTGCCTTTTTTCAATAGTTTCCAAAAGCTGTTTTGACTGTCGCCTTCTTGCATTTCAAGTGTTTCCTCCTATGGGTTACGGTATGTATAGTGGCTTGCATAAAAATGTATACGATCTTTACGCAACAATGTTTCACCGCGAAGAAAAAGCCAGCGATGCTCTGGCAGCGGCGAGCGCGTAACCTGGCCGTCAGCAAACTAAAAAAAATGAAGCAGCCGCCGCCGGCAAGCTGCTCCAAGCAGGCATCGGAGGATCGGTTCCCTTCAGCCCGACGAATTAATCCCAGCGTTCATCTCTTGCCGATCCGATCAGAATGTCGAAGTCCATCGTGACTTTGTTCAGACCCGGCCGAAGAACTTGTTCGATGCGCTCCCGGGAAGTCCCCCACGATAATGGCGTCATACCGAGCAATGGTTCGATTAAGCCTTCACGCAAATCAACTTGATAGCGAAGGCTTACGACGTCCAAAGGATGGAATTGCTTATTGAAGCGGCTTCTGGTACGAGAATTGGAATACGTCTGTTTGCCGGACCCTTGATACAGGATTTCTCTTATTTCTTGCAGATAGCCCTGACCGGGGACGACTTTGATCACCAAGCCTTTATCGGCTGCTAATCTCCCGAACTCCGAATAATTGGCTGGCGAAAGAATATTCAAAATGAATTGGAATTGCCGACTTGAAAAAGGGCAATTCGCAATGTCGGCCACGCACCAGATCGCATCGGAATATCCTGCTGCAGCATAGCTTATGGCCTCCTTTGAAATATCGACTCCAACAGCCACTACCGCCTGCGGTTTTATTCGATTTATTCGGTTTTGCAGGTTCGATAAGTGCGATCCTTCTCCGCAACCAGCATCCAGTATGCGTATAGGTTCGTCATGCGGGTGCCGACTCCATATGATCCCACTTATCGCCGCATACAGGGGATCAAACAATCCGCTTTTGCAGATTAATCTTCTGTGCGCAAAGATGGTTTGATCGTATTTCGTACGGCTGCCATTGGATAATAAATGTACATAACCGTGCTTTGCGATATCGAAGCAGTGCCCGTTGCCGCAGACTAAACTTTGAAAATGGATGATTGCCATCGTTTTGTAACACAACGGGCATCTAAACATCGCTTGATGTTTCTCGAAGAACTCCGCGCTCACTGCTCTTTTACTTTTCCGAAACACAAATAGCACCCTCTCATTCGTAATAAGTGAATGAAAAAAGGCACAGTCAAATAAACCCCGGCCATGATAAAAAAATGCAGGGTTACGTGAGCTGTACCTATCATTACCTATAGCGAATGAATTGGATGATCATGATCGAACTCTCCTTCATGAATATATGAACGCCCTGTTAGTTTAACATGTTTGGCTGGCATGACCAAGAATTGCGCAGCAGCTCGCGTCTTAGGCAGACGTCGTTACAGAATTCACTCAAGTCATTACGCTTTCCCCTTGGTCCGTCGTTACGGAATGTAATACAGTAGGAGCGGAGGTGATGCGAGTGGGTACAACCTAAATTGGAAGCGTTATCAAATCAGAGCTTGCCGCATGGAAAGAAGGCTAGAACTACCATCCCAAGGAGGCTGAATTGATGAAAAAGCTCTTCTCCCTCATTCTCGTCATTGCGCTTGCGAGCGGAATATTCGGATTGCTGCAGCCGAAGCCCGTCTCCGCGGCGACGACGGTACTGAATCCGGTCGCCGATACCGACACGCAAAGCGACGTGGCAGCGGGAACGAACGCTACGGTGAACGTAAGCCAATGGAACAACCTGTTCACGAAATTCAGCTTGTCCGGCATGTGAACGACGATTGTCCCCCGCTGATTTTGGCTTGAACCGCAGCCGTCACGTCGATTTCCACGTATCCGTTGGCGGAGACCGAAGCGCTGCCGAGCTGCGAACCGAGCGTCGGCTTGACTCCGCCCTCGTTCCAATTTTCCGTCGAAGCGCTGTTCGCGATTAAGGTGTGCGCGTTCGCATGTGCCGTGTGGTAAATACGCACTTTGGCGTTCGTGACGTTCGCGGTGGGCTTTAGTACGAACATAGGCAGCTGGGAAGCGTATTTTGCCCGGGAAAACGCCACGAACAAACCCGAGCTGGTCATCACGACGTCCGGCGGAAGCACCGGCGGCACGCTGCAGCCGATCGCGGACACGGACACGCAGAGCGACGTTGCGGCGGGAACGAACGCTACGCTGTACGCGAGCCAATGGAGCACCATTTTCGCTAAATTCAGTTTGTCCGGCGTTTCCGGCGTTACGGGCGCCAAGGTCCGAATCTACCACTCCGCGCACGTGACGAACCACACGTTGACGGTTAGCGGCGCATCGACGGAGAGCTGGAGCGAGGGCGGAGCCAAGCCGACGCTCGGCACCGCCATTGCGAGCAAAGCCGTCAGCGCGGCCGGCTACGTCGAACTGGACGTCACCTCGGCCGTACAGAGCAAGCTGAGCGGCGGACAAAGCTCCATCACGCTCGGCTTCTCAACGAACGTCGGCGGCTGGGAAGCCTATCTGTCCCGCGAAAGCGCGACGAACAAGCCGGAGCTCATCCTGACGACCGGAGGAGGATCGACGAATCCGCCGCCAAGCGGCACGATGAAGATGGGAACGAACTTCTGGTTCCTCGCGCCTTCCTGGTCCGGCGAAACTCCGTTCGTCTCCGGCATCAATTGGGCGACGGCCTATAGTACAGGAACGAACATTTGGAACCCAACGTTCATCGCGGAGCTCTCGCCTTACACGACGCTGCGATTTATGGACTGGGGCTTAACCAACAACTCCAAAATCCAAACCTGGTCGCAGCGCAGGCTGCCGGCCGACGCAGGCAACGCCGAGGTCGGTTTGATCGATTCCGGTTCCCCGGTGACGGCGGGACTCGCCTACGAATGGATGATCGACCTTTGCAACCGAACGAACAAGGACTTGTGGATCAACCTGCCCCATATGGCCGACGATAATTACGCGAATCAGCTGGCCGCGCTTATCAAGTCCAAGCTGAACGGCAATTTGAAGGTGTACGTGGAATACTCGAACGAGACGTGGAACGGCGGCTTCGCGCAGTTCCAGTATACGCTGGACCAGGGAATCGCCCTCGGCTTGCCGGGTTCTAACCAGTGGTACCAAGGCGGCGCCTTCAGCCTGTACAAATCGGTACGCATCTGGAACCAATTCGCGACCGTGTTCGGCACGCAAATGTCCTCGCGCGTCGTACGCGTAGGCGCGTTCAGCGGCAACTATGATATTTTCGACCAAGGGTACAACGCCGTCATCAACAGCTCGACTTGGAATCCGACCGGTCAAAAGGCGGACCTGTTCGCAATCGCTCCGTACGTGGGCGCCGAACTTGACGGCTCCAGCGCCACGATTCAAAGCCAATTCCATGCCGCCATCGATCAGGTATTCACGGACCGCGTCTTGACCGCCTATGCGATCGCGCAAAAATACAACGTGAAGCTCGGGACGTACGAAGGCGGACAGCATCTGCTGACGAACGCTCAAGCGTGGAGCGGCAATCAGCAGATTTATACCGAATACATCTACATGCTAAACAAGTTCGCTCCTTATTTCACCTTATTCAATCATTACACGAACGCAGGCTCTTGGGGCTCGGGTGGAGCTTGGGGCGCCAAGGCCTTCACGGGACAATCGAATGCCGCCGCTCCGAAATACCGGGCGCTGCTCGATTGGGTCGCTGCTCATCCGTAACCAAACGAAAGCGGCTGTTCGGAATCAACTTCCGAACAGCCGCTTTTTTCATTTCCGAGCTTGTCTTCAACCCTTCTCTCGTTCATACGAAACCGATCAGCTTGCAAGACGCTTCCGGCACCAAGCGATTATTCGCCCGGACTTGTCCGATCGACCGGGAAGTTCGCTTCGATCTGCGCGATATCATCGCTGTCGAGCTCCCAGCCCAAAGACCGAATATTAGCCTCGATGTGCGCCAGGCTGGCGGCTTTCGGAATCGTGATCAAATTGTCCTGCCTCAACACCCAGTTTAACGCGACTTGGAAGGCATTTTTCCCGTACTTGGCGCCGATGTCGTCCAAGACCTGGCGCTGCTCCGAACCGGCGGCGGGAAAGCCCCTATCCCCGAATACCTGCGGCGCATAACCAAAAGGCGAATACCCCATGACGGTGATGCCCGCTTCCGCGCAGTATGGCACATTGTCCCGTTCGATGCGCCGATCGTTCAAATGATAGGGCACCTGGTTGCAGACAAGCGGAATATCGCCGAGACAGCGCTGCGCTTCCCGCAAGAGCGCGATCGAGAAATTACTCACGCCGACATGCTTGATCATCCCACGCTTGACCAACTCGGCCATGCCCGCCATCGTTTCCCGCTACCTCGTGCTGCTCGCTCGGCCAGTGCTGCAGATACAAGTCGATGTGATCGGTTTTCAATCGCGCCAGGCTCGCTTCCGCTGCATCCAGAACGCCTTGGTACGAACAATTGCGCGCCGCTACCTTCGTGACGAGGAACACGTCATCGCGCATGCCTGCGATCGCTTGGCCGACGACCCGTTCGGAACCGCCGGCGGCGTAATCCTCGGCTGTATCGATCAGCGTAAGCCCTTGCTCGATTCCGAAAAGCAGCGCCTCGATCTCTTGTTTCGCGTTCCGTTCCTCTTCACCAAACTTCCATGTCCCCTGTCCGATTGCCGGGACGCGGACATCCGTGCTGCCTAATTTACGCTGGAGCATTTGGTTATTCATGACTGCTGCCACCTCGTTCTATCGTTATCGTAGGCTTACGTATTCGATATTTCCGAAGGAAATCCCTGTTCTTGCATAAAATATCCATTAAACCTGAGACGGTATGGATTGACAGATTGGCACGATTCCCGTATTTTAAAATTAGTTAAGCATTTAACTAGATGAGGTGACTGCACCGATGACGGATATACAGGACTATGTAAAGGAGCAGCCGCTTGAAGTACGGACGTTCTTCGCGCTCGTGGAGACGACGGCCGCGCTTGTTGGCGCTTCGGAGAAATACTGGTCCGCCAACGGAACGAACGGTGCGCGCATCCGCATTCTCGTTGAAATCGCCAAAGCGGGAGGTTCGATTCTTCCATCGGAGCTTGCCGCCCGGATCGGCGTGACGAAGGCGAATATCAGCGTCATGCTCATCCCGCTGGAGGAGCTCGGTTATGTTCGCAGCTCGAGCCATCCCGAGGACGGCCGGAAGAGGACGGTTGCACTGTCTCCGGACGGCGAGCGGCTCCTGTCGGACCTCCTGCCCGGGAATCGGGCGACGATCGTCAGCCGCATGAAAGGGTTAGAGGAAGCGGAGATGATACAGTTCCTGGCTCTCCTCACCAAGCTGCAACGATACGAAGAATGATTACGTCCCGACAGCGCAGTCGCACATAGGCGCAGCCATACGGCCGTTGAACCGCGTCGTTCAATGAAGCCGTTTTTATTCGCGCAACTAGTTAAATATTTAACTAATTCGAGTGAAAGGATGAAACAATCATGAAAATCGTGCTCACTGGAGCAACCGGGCATTTAGGCGGACTTGTTCTCCGGCAGCTGCTTTATCGGGTACCCGCATCAACCTTGGCCGTCAGCATTCGGAACCCGGAGTCGGCACCGGAATGGGAGCGCCAAGGCATTGAAGCCCGATACGGCGACTACGACGTTCCCGATTCTCTGGACGCTGCATTCCAAGGCGCGACGAATCTGTTGTTCGTCTCGTCGCCTCATCCCGACGATGCCGTCCGTCTCCGCCAACATGCGGCAGTCGTCGAGGCCGCCAAGAGATCCGGCGTTCGGCGCCTGGTTTACACGAGCATCGTCCGGCCGGAACGGGGCCGGCTGCCGCTGCATGCGCTTCACTTGCAAACCGAACGGCTGATTCGGGAATCGAACATTCCGTATACGATCTTGCGGAACGCCTATTACATGGATATCGTAAAATTTCTTGGCGTCCGTGAAGCGGCGGCGAGCGGGGAATTATGGAGCCCGCCGGGAGACTGGACGTTCAACGCCGCCGCGAGGGAAGATTTGGCTGCAGCCGCCGCGGAGGTGCTGACGGAGGAGAGCCATGCCGGGCAGACCTACGAGTTGACCGCATCGCGCGTTTGGAATCCGGACGATCTGGCGCGGGCAATCGCGGAGTCGGCCGGACGCCGGGTCGTGCACCGCACGAATCCGGATATGGCGCATCCAATCTACCGCATGCTGGCGCTCGCGGATATGCGTTACACGTCCAAAGACTTGGAGCGCCTAGTCGGGCGGCCATTACGCACCATGCAGGATGAGGTTCGAGCGATGTTCGATCCGAATGTCAGGCCGTAAGCGTAACTAAAACATGTGCGGCTGCCGGCGGGTATCCTCAGCCAGGGATGTAATTATGGGCTGCGAAAAAACACTTTACTATATTAACGCGTTATTGTATTATTGCGTTAATGCAACAGATGTTTGCGATGCAAAAATCAACCGTAAAGCGAAGGTGAACCCATCATGTCCTTAACGACGCCTGACATTCGATCACGCAATGTACTGAAACGCATGAAGCCTTATTCCCCGGGCAAACCGATCTGGGAGGTGCAGCGGGAACTGGGACTGGAACGCGTAGTGAAGCTTGCCTCCAACGAGAATCCACTCGGTCCTTCACCGAAAGCGGTGGAGGCGATAAGCGAGCTGCTCATGGATATCCATCGCTATCCTGACGCGCAGGCCGTGGATTTACGTGCGGCCATTGCCGGGAGATATGAACTTGAATCCGAGCAAATTATCATCACCAATGGCGGGGATGAATTAATCACGCTCGTCTCCGAGGCCTTCATCGAAGCGGGGGACGAGATCATCGTGCCGAGCCCGTCATTCAGTGAATACGAGTTCGGAGGCCAGTTGATGGGAGCGGCCATCCGGACAATCGCTTTGACGGAAGACTACCAATATGATGTTTCCGCTATCCTTGAGGCCGTCAGCGAACGCACGAAGATTCTCTATTTATGCTCCCCTAATAATCCGACCGGCACGATCCTGACCCAATCGGCCCTGACGGAGTTGTTGAATGCATTGCCTCCAACCGTGTTGGTTATGCTCGATTCCGCCTACTGCCATTATGTAACGGAAGACGATTATTCAGACGGTATCGAGTTTGTGAAAGCAGGTTATCCCGTCATCGTGCTGCAAACCTTCTCCAAGGTTTATGGTCTGGCGGGCCTCCGAGTGGGCTTCGGGGCTGCTTCGCAATCGATTATTAGAGCGATTCTTCAGGTGAAGGAGCCATTCAACGTGAATGCCCTTGCCCTGGCGGCAGCTGCGGCAGCGATTGCGGATGTTGATCACGTCCAGAGGTCCAGCCAGCTGGTGAAGGAAGAACGTCTGCGATTGTACCTGGAATTCGAAGAACTCGGCCTGCCTTATACGCCGAGCATGAGCAACTTTATTCTCGTCGAGCTTGATGAGGATGCGGAACATCATTACGTGGAGCTCATGCGGAAAGGGGTTATCGTTCGCTATGGAGCCGCGTGGGGGCTGCCGCGCCATGTACGAATCTCCATCGGCACGCCGGAGGAGAATACGACGCTGCTTCATGCGCTCCGGGCGATTCTGCAGGAAAACCCCGAACTATCCTAATCATCGTTTGAATGACAACGGCAGCCGATCGTGTGACCGGCTGCCGCTGCGTCTTCTACACCCTATCGTTCTCCGTTAGAGCGGCAGCTCCTGTCGGACTATTTCTCCACCTCGTAGCGTGCCGCGATTATGCCAGAGTTAAACGTTCGGCTGGACAGCAGCTTGAGCCTGATTTTCTCGCCGCCGCCGTCGAATACCGATTTCCCCCCGCCCAGGACGACTGGGCAAATCGTCAGCAGGAATTCGTCGATCAGGCCAAGCTCGAGCAGCGTCTTCGCGGCTCCCGGGCTTCCGAAGATCACGAGGTTTTTGCCAGGCTGTTCTTTGAGCGCCTTGATTTCCTCTGCGATATTGTCCTTGATCAGCATCGTATTGTTCCATTCCGCCTTGTCCATCGTACTGGAAATGACGATCTTCTTCACATCCTGTATCCACTTCGCATGCTCGATACTGTGTTTCGATTCATTCGGATCATCGAGCACCGTCGGCCAGTAGCTCTCCATTAACTGGTACGTCGTACGTCCGTATACGGGAGAGCCGACTTCCGCCACGACCTCCTCGGCGTATTTCTCTAATTCCTCGTTGTACGGAATCCAGCCCAAACCTCCGTTCGAATCCGACGCATACCCATCCAGCGATACATGCATGAACAATACGAGTTTTCTCATGTTCGTTTCTCCTCCGATTTTTCGCATTTCATCTTATTTGATTTCTCGAACCGTTACCAATGTTTTGTCCTGCGGCTACGTTTACTATAAATCATTACGTTACGTAAGGTTCAAGAGGGAATCCGAATTATTTCGTCGATTTAATTAACTGAAGCTTATCGAATGCTTGTTCGGCTTGTCCCTTTGTTTAAATACATCCTAATGCCGTATGCGACCTGTATGAATGATCGCCCCGCAATATCTACCAGCATGCATTCCGCCGGAAAATATGTTTAAATAGACCAAAGGAGCGTGAATACTGTGGACATCCAGTCGTTTCTCTTCCCCAAGCAAGAAGTTTCGTACCTCACGACATCTGCCACCATGAAGGACGCCTTAGATAAACTTGAAGTTTGCCATTATACGGCCATTCCGATTCTAAACGAAGAAGGCCTCTATTACGGAACGCTGTCCGAAGGCGATCTATTATGGAAGATGCGCGCCACACCGGGTCTCGGCTTCGATACCATGCACGAAATTCCCATCGTCTCCATCAAGAAACGTATGAAAGTCGAATGCGTAGCGATCGGTGCCGAACTGGACGATATGCTGGCTCTCGCTGCCGATCAGAACTTCGTGCCGGTCGTGGACGACGATCGCGTCTTCCTCGGCATTATTCGCCGCAAAGATATTATCGAATATTATACCCGGAACATTACCGACTAGCGGAAAGTCCCTTCGAATTCCGACAGCCTGCCCTCGCCGGCAGGCTATCACCCGTTAGAATCCCCACGGGATACGGCTCCTATGAAACGCCAACGCTTCTATGGCTTAGCTTCTGAAATGCAGTGTATTCGCGATTGGATCTCAGAAAATCCACGATCAAATTCGCGCATTCGTCCGATCTCAAGGTTTCGGTATTGAGCTCCAGGTCATATTCATGTAGACGATACACGTTATCATACTGCGAGATTGCCAAGCCGATCTCTCGATCTCCCCTTAGCTTCTCTCTCCTCATAAGCTCCTCTTTCGAGCAAGTTACGCCTACGAACAGTACCGGATGATCGCTTAATAAACGGAGACAGGCATTCAAGCGCTCGTCGCTGTCATTTACGGTATCGACAACGACATTCATCCCCTTTGCCGACATGAATTTAACGGTTGAAAAAAACAACTCGACCAAGGGATCAATAAGTATATCGTTCGGCACCTGCTCCGCTTTTCGATCGGCCGATTCGGCGCTTGCGCATGTCGTGTTAATAAAATCAATGTAGTCGCCAAACAATCGTTTAAAAAAATCATCAATGGATACATGATGGAACGCGAATTCATTGTGATTCAACAGCTCATTCGAGATGGAAGTCTTTCCGGAACTTGAAGTGCCATTTAAAAATACGATTGTCCCCTGCTTCAATTTGAATCCCCCTTCAAAAATAATCATGACGCAATAAGGTCTGTCTCTAAACATCGTAAAATCCGTCGTTTCTAAACTATTCGTGCAGGGAATAGGCAATCCTGCCAGTTACTGCCTCCGTCGATCAGAACGATGGCCCGCACCTCTTCCGGATGTCGCTGAGTGCGACGATAAGCGCGATGGCAAGTGACAAGAGCTTGCTTCCAGAAAGTAAAAAAGCCGCGATTTACGCGACTTCTAAGGAGACTGACATCGGTTTCAGGCCAACCAGTCAACGAACGGGCGTGTAGCGCTGCGACGCCAGAACCGAAGACATGGCTCCCGCTCAGCTTCAGATTCAATCGATCACGAACTCCCCCCAATAATTGCGGGCCATGTCCGGCAACGATTGGCTGTATCAGGATGTGATACTCATCCGCCAAGCCGAGTTGTGCCAAGGTGGAACCAAGGCCGGGACCCCCGTTAACGAGCAGGGTCTTCCCTGCTGTCGCAAGTCTCTGCACCTCCTCGGAAACTGGCCCCTTCAGCAAGAAAGAGTTCTGCCACGACAGATGATTCAACGTCCGCGAGAAGACGTACTTGGGTTTATACGTTCATCATCAGGATTATGCGTCCCATATGCAGCCTCCTTCTATCTATGTTTTAACATCCAAATCCGGCCCGTTCTCTTGCTGCTAGGAGGATTTCCTCGTTAGACCTCGTACTTGGCCCTCATTTTTCGATTCCATATAGGTTGGTACTTCGGGGTATCCTAAGATCCTAAGTGTGCCATCAGTTCTTGTTTGAGTAATTCTAGCGCTTTCTCTAGTACGACATCTCGTTGTCGGTAGAAATCCTCTCTCTTCATTTTCACTTCAACGTGCGGCACAATGCCGATCCCTTCAAACAAAGCTCCGCTAGGTAAAAAAGAACGAATAGCACCAACCATCACAATGATATTGTTGTCATCAAAGTTTCGAAACACTGGTTGGCCCTACGTTCTCCGATAATCACTGCCCTGGCGTTATCCATGAAAGGCAGGACGAAGTCCTCAGCAGCTGATCCAGTAAAAGAATCCACTAGTATAGTGACTTTTCCTGCATATGGTATGTTCTCGCCAGTGGGATCGATGTAATCACTTTTATATTCCGCATAACTGCAATCCGCTGGGAATCGTATCTCCGCTTGCTGATGCCGTTGACTTAAGAATTCAGGATGGCAGCAACTAAATATCGATATTCATAAGTAACAGTCTCATTGGATGCCATGAATTTGTAGAAACGAATGAATTGAGTACCGTTCGCTTCAATGGCCACGCCGCTCCCCACTTGTTTTTGTACAATAGTCAGAGCCGACCGTACATCGAACACTTTTTCACTTAAAGCACACTGCGCCGGAAGAACTGATTGAAGCCATTCGGGCAGCAAGCTGCCCGCTCGTTGAAAAAAGGCAGCTCAACATGTTTGAGCTGCCGTGCTTTCTTTTTTGAGCTAAAGTTTCAAGGCCCCTCGGAATAGGAGGCTCCTACTTATAGGATCTAGGCACTTGAATATATTTTCCGAATCAATCTTATCATTCCGGATGATAAGTCAGAATAACGACACCTGAACCGAATGTCTTTGTTTCCGCCAGTTTCAGCACTTTCTTATCGACCCCTTCTCCAAAGAGACGTTTTCCGTTTCCAAGCACGACTGGGAAAACCATGAGCCGAAATTCGTCGATGAGGTCATTCTGCATCAGCGTTTGAACGAGCGAGCAGCTGCCAAATACCAAAATATCCTTACCAGGCTGCTGCTTCAGCTTGGATATTTCCTCCATGATATTGCCCTTGATCAGCGATGAATTGTTCCATTCCACTTTTTCCAGGGATGTTGAAATCACGTGCTTGGGGTAACCATTCATCATCTGGCCATATTCCCCTTCTTGCTCGATCATATTAGGCCAAGCCGCTGCAAAATTAACATACGTTTCACGTCCAAGCAGAAGAGCGTCGCTTGCTTTTAGTTCATTGAACTTGAATTGCTTTGTTTCCTCACTACGAAATTGAACTGTCCACTGCGGATTCTCCATAACTCCATCCAGCGATACAAACTCGGAGACGACTATTTTCCTCATTTTCGTTCTCCTCGTATAGTTTCCATTTTACATGACCTCACTCGATTATTATTTTTTATTCACATTTGTTTAGACGAAACTCGATTGCAAAATTCATCGTTATACTTGCTCAGGACGTGGCGGCAAGGTTAGCACGAGCGAAGCGTATGCGTGGTATCGATCGCCCGGTTGGGGCATCAAGGTTGCCGAACCGAATGAAGCGGCTCTCTTTACGAACCGCGCGGTCGGCGTTATCGCGGCCATTGTCGGGCTCATCATCCTGATTTCGAGTTTTTCGCTTGGAGGCGGTTGGAGCTCAGGCAATGTATCTGCGCTTCTGAAACGGCTGCTCGCCGGAGAGGTACAAGATTTTAAGGTAGCCGAGCAATGGACAAGAAAAAGAGACGTCCCGGAAGCCGTGCTCCATTCGGATCAAGGTTTCCTATACACGTCTCAGGCGTACAACACACGATTAGAAGCATTCGGCGTTAAAGGCAGCCAATCTCGCAAATCAACCTGCATGCATCGAAACCTTCTTCTCGCATCTCAGATCAGAGAAGCTGTACCTCATTCTGGAGCGGAATTTCAGCAAGCGGTGGAGGCGTATATTTATTACTACAACCACCACCGCTTTCAAGCCAAACTAAAATAACGTAACGAAAACCGGGGTAGTTACCTCCGCAATCGCTGGGACACGATCGCACGAATTTCGTTATGAATTCCTTCATGTATGAGCTCGATGTTCTTCTCGGTATAATAGACAACCAACAACTACTCCATATACAGCGGAGACAATATGGATCCAAGAAGGCGTTTTATCTGTTGCATTTGTAATGACCAATATAGCATCAACGGTTGGCATTAGAATGGAAGTAAACATCGCAACAAGTAATGCTTTTCGCATACGAAGTATCATCAAGACGAGTAGAAAGAACCCAATAAAAAGGTCACGATTTGCTTTGATGTAAACGAGATCGTTATCCGCGGCGTCGTGAAGCGGTAAACCGTACTCTCGTATCGCAGCTTCTGGCTGGACAAAACCTCTTATTCCTAAATACAGCATTAACAACGTGACAACGCCAACGAGCCAAAATGTGACTGACTTGGGTCCCCAATAAAGTTTACTCATTCTCTACCTCCATTAATTCATTGTCGATATCGGTTCAGGGCTCAGAGTTAATATCGGGAGATGAAGTGCGGACATCATGAACAGGCGCGATCTTCATGTCGTCAAAATGCCCAGCAGACGGTCAACCTCCTGTGTCCAGTCGATTCCGATTGCCTTTGCATCTTGAAGCATCAGACCGGTTACGACCGAAAGAAACAAAATCAATCTCCTATAGGGATCGCCCTCCGCGAATTGCCCTTCCTGCTGCCCCCGGACTAAGATAGGTATCATCGACTCGACTGTTTCCCGGGGGGAATATCGCTCGATTGCTTCCTTAGCCCTTTGTGGTACTCCTTCCGACTTTTGCGCTTGCTGAATAAGCAAGAAATAAAGCTTGTGGTTCTCGTCTAGCAGCCGAAGCGTGAAGACCCTTAGCTGATCAAGCGGCGAACCTGCTAATTGCCCGATATTCCTAATGGCATCCTGGGATTCTTCGATTGCCTCCTCCACAAGAAGCGAGAAAATTTCGTCTTTGGAATCGAAATATTTATACGTTAAACCTTGGCTGATACCGGCTTCCTCGGCGATCGCGATCATCTTCGTTCCAGCGAGCCCCTTCTCTGCGAAAACTTTTAGCGCGGCTCTTTTGATCTGATCCTTGCGCTCATCGAGTGCTTGTTCGGATTGCGCTTTTCTTGCCATAGTCTTCTTTCTTCCCTTCTATGTGTTGCTGCGACGATTATGCTTCCTATACGCGAATTTGCGATTCGCTTACGTCCCAAAGTTGTCTCGCTGCTGCCATGCTCCCAGCTTGTGGGGACTGCTTCCCGAATTGCTTATCCGCGTAATAACGTCCGCTTTCCAGTTTCTTCGCGTCGGTATCCGCCAGCCATACTAGCGTCTCCGCACCTTTCTCGGGCGTTCGGGCGAATCTCATCATGACGGCAGTCGTCATCCTGGCCATCCATCCGTTGTCCCGATTGAAGTTGGTCGCGACGAGTCCGGGATCAAAGCAGTAAGCGGCCACATTGGTGTCTTTCATACGCTGCGCCAGCTCTGCGGTAAACAAGATGTTCGCCAGCTTTGTCTCGCCGTATCGAAAATTAGGACCGCCCTTCAGTTTTCCCAAAAATCCAAAATAACGCTTACCGCTCAAGTCTTCGAAATCGATGCCTTTCATGGCCATCTTATGGCCGTGGGACGACGTCGTAATAACGCGGGCATGATTACTCATCGTAAGTCTATCAAGGAGCAGCGTCGTGAACAAGAATGGCGCGATATGGTTGACCGCCAGCGTCATCTCGATTCCGTCCTCCGTGAGTTTATGATCAACGAACATAGCACCTGCATTATTGATTAGAATATCAATCCTTGGGCATTTCGCTAAAATTTCGTTTGCCGCATGGCGGATCGACCGCTGGGACGACATGTCGGCGATGAACACGTCTACCGTGATCTGATTGCCGTAGGAAGCCCGGATCTTATTCGCCACCTCTTTCGCTTTGGCTGCATTACGTGCAACAATACCCAAATTCGCTCCTCTTGCAGCTAACTCTTGTGCGGCCGCCAATCCAATTCCGCTCGTCGCGCCGGTAATCACTACGTATTTCCCTCTTAGGTTGCCATTCGCCTGTAGAAATCCGCTCATTTGAATGCCTCCAATTAATTAATTGAACAGTTCATTTAATTAAATTATATAATTCATTCATTCATCTGTCAACAGGAAGGCTGCTTGCAGCTGAACACCAAGCCTAGTATCTCCTCGCGCGCGCCGGCTCCCCTGCATCCATCAGCTGCAGAAGCCGACCAAGGAATAGCAGCAGTTTAAAGACGCCGGTTTCGTTTTGAACGAAAGGCGCCCCCAATTTAAAAAGTCCGTTTACGTGAGAAAGCCGCCGTATATGCCGGCAGCTTCGTCGTGAGTGTATATTGAGCTATGGTGTCCCTTTAGCGTAACGTGCAACATACGGACTTGTATGTACTATCTTAGTTCACTTCTAAGTTTCCAAGACTCCTCTGCCAATTCAAGGAGTGCCTGAGCGACTAATAAGAGATGTCTTGATTTTTCTTTCTGGTTTTTTCTATCGTCTTCTTCTAAGTTACTTATCAGCTTATCCATTACCATGATAAACCTAAGTGATGCACTCGCAATAAACCCGAATCGAACAAGTTTGGAATTACCGTCCCACCCTTGATCTCTAAGTCCTTGTAAATAGTTTTGGAACAACTCTTCCTTATATTCTTCTACCTTGTTAACTGGAATTTTATTCTTTATTAATGCATATCCAAACATTCGACCGAGCTCTTCTCCTACACCTGAGATGCTTGCAAACTGCCAATCGATTGCTAATAATGTATCGATGCCATTCACTTGCTCTATAAAAATGTTATCCCAGTGTACGTCTTGATGGGCGAATACACGGGGTAATAATTCTATTGTTTCCAGTAAGCTATTTACTCGGTTTCTATTGATATGATAAAGCCCCCACATAGAGCTATTAGCATTAAAATCCTCCAAACAAGAATTCCAAATATTTTTTTGCTCCTCAATAGGTTTAGCATAAGCAGCACAAACCTCTACCCACGAACGAATCCAAGAGCGGCATAAAAATGACTCATTAGGGAGATGAGTTCCTGTTATGTAAACGCCATTGTATTTTCCAAGTAAGTAGGAAATTTTACACATGTGTGCGAATGACCAGTCACATTGAATTGCTTCAATTGCTATATCCTCGAGCCAAATCCATAGGCTTTCATCAGGATGCTCTTCTACTGCATGGCATAATGGCGCCCTTATACTAAGTGGTAACTGACTCAGTATCCCTGAATGATAAACTAAAGCCTCACGTTTCCAGTAGTAGTAGTGATCGACATGGTTTCGTAAATAATCGGGTTTTAATATTTTGATTATTAATGCATAATTCTGCTCTACATCATTATCTAGAATTGTACAAGATACCCTATAGACCGAACTCTCTCCCTTGTTTTTTCCAAGTAGACTGCAACTCCACGATAATAACTGTAAACATTTAGAAGAAACAATTCGTCGTAATAGTGACTGTAAATAAGCAGGATCAACTTTAAATTCATCTACCGTATTGTTGGTTATCGTCATTATTTGACCTCTGTTTCTTCAAAATAGCAGTCGAATCGTACATGTCAGTTGTCACGGTTAATACAGCATCAAGATTTTCATCGTCTGAAGGCCAGCTGCACCACCATAAGTCCGATAAAATGCTTGGGCACTATACGCCCCATTGCTCATTTGGTATCCTACATCGTCATTAGAGCTTATCGGTCCATACATTGGTGCGTTCGCTGCTACAATTTCAACCCTTGCCTGTGGCTGTTGTTTTTGATTGATGAGAATACTTCAATGACCATCACGGAAATTTCAATAATTTCATCGACTCCTATCCGTTTCCTTTTATCTCATTTAGATCTAATAATACTTCAAAAATCAGCCTTTAGTTTCGGTTTTTAAAAAAGGGAGCAGATGCTGTCTTGTTGCGTAAAACTGCCCGTCGAGACTTCCTATTTGAAATAAGACAAGGGCTATCGCCCAAGCAGTTAATTTTACCGCTTGAAGGATAACCCTTGTTATTTACATCTACAATCAGTTTGGGTTGACGATTTTCTTTACTT
This sequence comes from Paenibacillus sacheonensis, assembly GCF_009909195.1. GTDB lineage: Bacteria > Bacillota > Bacilli > Paenibacillales > Paenibacillaceae > Paenibacillus_Z > Paenibacillus_Z sacheonensis. The sequence continues at coordinate 161,357 of NZ_JAAAMU010000014.1, read as the reverse complement.
ACTCTTTTGAGCCAGCATGTTCAGCAGAACCGTTACGGCCTCTGCTCTTGTTGCATGGTCCCCAGGGGCAAATTGGTTGTCGCCTTTCCCTTGCACGATGCTTGCTTGCTTTATATAAGCAACCGCAGCTTTTGCCCACGCTGGAATGTCCTTGTCGTCTGCGAAGCTAGTTGCCGTGGTGGCATTCGCTTCGCTATATTTACCCAGAGCACCCGCAATCATCGATGCCATCTCTGCACGCGTAATTTCTCCAGCTGGACGGAACGTACCGTCCTCATAGCCATGAATAATGCCCGCTTGCACCGCTTGCGCGACCGCTTTCTGCGACCAGCTTCCGATCTTCGCTGCATCCGTGAACGTCAGCGCCGCTCCCGCTCCTTGCGTCTTCAACGCATTCATCAGCATGACGGCAAATTCCGCACGAGTCACGGTTTTGTCCGGCTTGAACGTGCCGTCCTCATAACCAGTGACGATTCCGCTGCTTACCGCTTGCTTGATGCTTGCCTTCGCCCAGTGTTCGGAGATATCGCTAAAATTAATCGTTGGTTTTTGCCCTACAACCATTACTGCATATTTTGTAAAGTGGGTTACTTCTACGGTAATCTCATTACCCTTAACAACACCGCCAACTTCCACCCATTTCTTCTGCGCTTCATCATAATAGAACACGGCTGCTCTTTGATCACCGCTCAATTTTGTCGGATCAAACTTAAACGTCAATGTTACCGGTTTACTGAAGTTCTCCGAGAAATTTTTGAGAATCTCGAAGATCGGACTAGCCAGAACGTCTTCATCCGTTAGAAGAACCTGAGTGCCCGTAATTTTTTCAATCGTTAATTTCAGTTCTTTGTCCGTTGCATTTGCCGGAATATCTACTGTGATTGCATCTCCCAAACTAACCTTACCCGTTTTGCCTGCGGGAAGCGATAATTCACCATTTTCTGAGATTACTTTGCTGTCATCTGGTGGTGTTGGGTGGCCGCCGCTGCTGCCTCCAGAGCTGGCCGTCCACTGCGCGTACAGCGTCACATTCGCCGCTGCCATGGTGAACGTAGCGCCCTCCACATAGCTCGTGCCACTTCCGTTGGCCGCCGTGTTCCATCCTGCGAACGTGCTGCCCGTCTTCACCAAGCCTCCCGTGTCTCCCAATACGGTTACCGTTGCATGGTGCGCATACGGATTACTATCCGTTGGCACGATTCCTCCCGTACTGCCATTGCCGTTATACGTTACGGTGTATGTCGGGTCGGCCGTCCACTGCGCGTACAGCGTCACATTCGCCGCTGCCATGGTGAACGTAGCGCCCTCCACATAGCTCGTGCCGCTTCCGTTGGCCGCCGTGTTCCATCCTGCGAACGTGCTGCCCGTCTTCGCCAAGCTTCCCGTGTCTCCTAATACGGTTACCGTTGCATGTTGCACGTACGAATGGCTATCCGTTGGCACGGTTCCTCCCGTACTGCCATTGCCGTTGTACGTTACGGTGTATGTCGGGTCGGCCGTCCACTGCGCGTACAGCGTCACATTCGCCGCTGCCATGGTGAACGTAGCGCCCTCCACATAGCTCGTGCCACTTCCGTTAGCCGACGTGTTCCATCCCGCGAACGTGCTGCCCGTCTTCACCAAGCTTCCCGAGTTTCCTAATACGGTAACCGTTGCATGTTGCGCATACGGATTGCTATCCGTTGGCACGGTTCCTCCCGTGCTGCCATTGCCGTTATACGTTACGGTGTATGTCGGGTCGGCCGTCCACTGCGCGTACAGCGTCACATTCGCCGCTGCCATGGTGAACGTAGCGCCCTCCACATAGCTCGTGCCGCTTCCGTTAGCCACCGTGTTCCATCCTGCGAACGTGCTGCCCGTCTTCACCAAGCTTCCCGTGTTTCCTAATACGGTAACCGTTGCATGTTGCGCATACGGATTGCTATCCGTCGGCACGGTTCCTCCCGTACTGCCATTGCCGTTATACGTTACGGTGTATGTCGGGTCGGCCGTCCACTGCGCGTAAAGCGTCACATTCGCCGCTGCCATGGCGAACGTAGCGCCACCCACATAGCTCGTGCCGCTTCCGTTAGCCGCCGTGTTCCATCCTGCGAACGTGCTGCCCGTCTTCGCCAAGCTTCCCGGGTCTCCTAATACGGTTACCGTTGCATTGTGCGCATACGTCTTACTATCCGTCGGCACGGTTCCTCCCGTACTGCCATTGCCGTTATACGTTACGGTGTATGTCGGGTCGGCCGTCCACTGCGCGTACAGCGTCACATTCGCCGCTGCCATGGTGAACGTAGCGCCCTCCACATAGCTCGTGCCACTTCCGTTGGCCGCCGTGTTCCATCCCGCGAACGTGCTGCCCGTCTTCACCAAGCCCCCCGTGTCTCCTAATACGGTTACCGTTGCATTGTGCGCATACGAGTGGCTATCCGTTGGCACGGTTCCTCCCGTGCTGCCATTGCCGTTATAAGTAATCGTATACGTCGGGGGATCAATGTTTTGAAATAGGTCTCCATTGTTACCTACTACGATAAACGTGTCGTTGCCGTAAGTGACGCCATTAAGTGACCCGTGCGTACCCGCATAGCTTTTCGTCCAATTCACTAAGTCACTGGAGGTATAGATAGAATTAACCGGTCCCACCCCCACATACGTACCATTGCCGTAAGAGACACTATTAAGGACGCCAGAATTTGTCGACTCACATGCCACGCAGATAATGCCCGACGTGGTGATCATACTCCAGCTCACTCCGTCCACGGAGGTCAATATCGTTTTTCCGTCTCGTGTCCAGGACACGAACTTACCATTTAGGTATTTGACGCCTTTAAGATCTGCCGCAATGCCCGAATTTTGGCTCGACCAGCTCACTCCGTCACTGGAGGTCAGTATTGTTCCATATTGCCCCACCGCCACAAACTTTTCGTTGCCGTAGGTGACACCCGTAAGTATTGACGTGGTGTTTATATTGCGATCCGTCCATAAGTCCGGCGTCTCACTCGTCGTGGAGGTGTATATGGCTCCTACTCTATTAACAACAATTTTGCTCCCCACTGCCACATACAGGCCTTTGCCGTAGCTAACGCCCCAAAGTTGTACATAAGTACCTGCGGTATAACCAGTTTTCCAGTTCACTCCGTCACTAGAGGACGATGCATCTCCAGCTCTACTCACAACCACAAACTTGCCATTATCGCAACTGATACTAGAAAGATTGAATGTAGTTGCCGGTTTGTAAGTCGTCCAACTTGTTCCGTCAATCGAGGTTAAGATAGCTCCCTCATCGGTCACCGCCATAAACTTGCCGTTACCATAGCAGACGCCCTGATTACTGGTAATAAGGTTATCAGGTTTCCGATTAACCCAATTATCCGTAGAAGCGGCACTAGCAAAAGCAGGGATCATCCCCAATAGAATAATTAATGCCATCAATATAGAAGTCCCACGTTTGTTCATAAAGTGTTTCACTCACCTTTGTCTAGATTCGGCATTCTTCTGTACTATAAATTAAAATAAACAAAAAAGAACCTACCCGCCCGGGGTAGGTTTTTAAAAAACAGGATAGGCATTTTAGCCAAGATTCTATACTTGCTTTGCAAGTTGCAGCGCTTGTTTACGATTGTTTACTCCAAGCTTTTTGTAGATGTTTTTAATATGAAATTTCACGGTATCTACCGTAATATTCAGACGCTCGGCAATTTCCTTGTTCATCAATCTATCCGCGATGAGCAGCAAAATTTTATATTCCTGCCCTGTCAGTATTCCTTTCGGCGACCGATCAACCTCTGGTGTGTCATTCATCGCACGCAACAGTTGCTTTACATAGGAACCCGAAGAGGAATTGCTATCCTGCCGAACCTTTGAATAAGCGTTAAGCATCTCCGCCATTACAAAACCCTCGTCAATAAAACTGCGAATATATCCATCTGGCTTGGCCAAATCCAAAGCAGTGCCCAGTGGAATGAGCGCAGCCTCCGTTTGACCCGAATGCCATAGCATCACGCTTTGCACAATTAATACTTTCGTGCGATCACGGACACAGTCTCCCTCGCACACCAAGAGATATAATCTTTCCAACAGGCACAGCGCCTCTTCTATTCGTTCGCACGCCGCAAGCACTCTAGCCAAAATCAGATGCTCTGCCATAAGATTCAATGAAACCTCATCCGTGTGCGCAAGACCGCATCTTTGCAACCAATCAAGCGCATCTTGAGGCGAGCCTTGCCGCAAAGATAAATAGGCTTGTTCGGTTTCGATTTTCATAATAAATAAAGCATAATCGGGTGAATCGATTTTCGACTTCAATTGCACCAATCGTTCGGACGCTCGCTTTGGATTTCCTTTGGCTTGCTCAATCCGCGATGCAGCGATGCCCAATTGGATCATAATTCGTGCAAAAGGCTGATGGTCTTTGCGCCCCAATGACTGACCTAAGTAAAATTCCGCCTCCTCCAACCGATTCCACTCATACAGCAAATGGATATATGCCAAGTAGAAGTATCCAATAAAGGGATAATTTTCTTTATGCTCCCATGCTTTAATCCATTTCAAAATGAAGTCTTCCGCCGCATACAGATCTTTCATTAAAGTTAATTGATCATAATTCCTACTATACCCGTCATACCGGTTTACCCCCATTACCTGAAAGTAGCTGCCTTCCGGCATATATCGTTCTGTAAGGGCCAAATAATCAGATGCTCGCACAAAGTCATTTTGGAGATAACAGGCCATACCGCAATAGAAATAGATATTTCCCATAACCTTGTTCCGGTCTATATCGGGTAATTGCCCTTGCAGCGCTTCAAACCGGACCTTGGTTTGCTCCATTCGCTGAAAAGCGGCTTCCCACTTGCCTCCTAGCATCATTACGGCTATATAAAACATTTCGATCATTGGCTTCTCGGCAAAGGAGCTTTCAGGTAAAACAGTTACCCACCTCATTAACGCAGCACTCTTCGATTGCATCAAGGCAGGGGGATTTTTCTCGATCAACCGAATAACATCCGCAAACTGTTGGCCTTCTAAATAATGCTCCACCGCTTCTTCATCGAACCCGTGTTTTTCCAACCAATTCGCCGCGCGAATGTGCGCTTGAATCCATTTGTCCGAATCCGTTCTGGACCCTAGCTGTCGCAAGAAATCGGAAAGCAAATGGTGATATCGGTACCAATTCCGCCCCTCGTCCAAGGGTATGATGAATAAATTCAGCTGCTCCAGTCTCTCCAATTGCTCTTGACTGTTCATTTGACCCGTTACTGCTTGGCATAAAGAATGGTTCATTCTACTTAAAATGGACGTCTCCAATAAAAAGGACCGCATGGTTTCCGATTGATGCTGAAACACTTCTTCCAACAAGTAATCGGATATATGATGCTGTTGACCCGTAAATTGCTGGATGGACTGGTTTATATTCGTACTGCGTTTCAGAGAGATTGCCGCCAGCTGCAACCCACTGACCCAGCCTTCGGTTTGCTGGAACAGCTCGGTTATTTGCCCTTTCGTTAGCGATAAATCCGTCGTATCTCGAAAAAATACAACCCCCTCTTCCAGTTCAAAGCGCAAATCCTGCATTTGGATAGCATGTAATTCACCCTTCGCCAGAAGTCTGGCAGTAGGAATCGGCAAATCGGTACGGCTAGCGATATAAAGATGAATATGTGGAGGAAAATGTTCCAGTAGGTAGCTCAAGGATTGGTGAATATCGGGGAGTTCAATGAAATGATAATCGTCGAGTATGATGACCAGTTCACCGGTTAGTTGATTCAATTCATTCAAAAGTTCCTTAATCATTGGCTCTGAAGATTCCGAAGGTCCTTTCTCAAGAAGACGCCCCATCGTTTGGCCAAAGCCAGGGATTCTCTCCTGAATGGAGGCCGTTACGCAACTCCAAAATGAAATCCACTCATTATCATGCTGATCCAACGAGACCCACGCAGCAACCGCGCCGCATTGTTTCACCCATTCACATAAAGCGGTTGACTTTCCATAACCGGCCTGAGCGGAAACAAGCGTCAGCTTGGTTTCCATCCCCTCATTAAGCTTGCGCATCAGCTTCGGACGGGATACCACAGTATTTCGTATATGGGGGATCTGAAATTTTGTACTTACAATCACTGTTGATTCCTCCACAAAAATAGCTCTAAATGAATACCTCAGCTTTTGCAACGCGAAATTAGCTTGAATCCCTTGTGGCTGCGGGGATAAATCGTGTTTTTCTTTCTCTAGACAAAAAAGTACCTTCTTCGTTTGGTATGGGAGTGACCAGCAACCATGTAAACAAAGAAAGGTGTGTAATTTATGGTACACCATCGTTCCCTGTCTGGCCAGTCTCGTTTTTCGACAGTTTTTACTTCTTTGAAAGTCGGCAAACTGCTTCGGGCGGCTGGCATTCACAAGTCTTTTGGCCTGGGCGGTAATAAGGAAAGCGAATACTCCATTCAAACTTCCTATTGTTCCATTGCCGGAATGTTGACGGTTACGGTAGTTCCACATCCCATTTTGCTAATGATTTCTACCACCCCATAGTTATCACCGAACAACAGCTTGATTCGTTTATTTATATTCGAAAGACCGATGTTCTTCCCGGACGGCCGGTGATCTTGATTCGAATATTCCATATTCAGCCTCGCCCTTATGCTCCCGAGCTGTTCCTCATTCATTCCTCTTCCCGAATCCATGATCATAAAGCATATATCTCCATTGGCATCGACATGACCGCTGACCTTAAGCTCTCCTCCTGCATCTACTCTCTCCAGCCCGTGATAAACGGCGTTCTCCACAATAGGCTGCAAAATCATTTTAGGCGTCTGCAGGTTCAGCAGTTTCTCGTCTATCTGCACGGTCATTGAAAACTTGTTCGCATAGCGAATAGAAATAATTTGCAGATAAGCTTTAATGCATTCCATTTCATCGCCGATCCGCACAAGTTCATCTTCTTTCACGCTATATCGAAAAATCCTTGACATGCAAGAGGTAATTTGAGCGATTTCCTTGCTGCCATATTCCAGCCCGATGCTGCTAATGCAATTTAACGTATTATAGAGGAAATGGGGGTTAATTTGACTTTGCAGAGCAGCAAATTCCGCCTGCTTCTTGCTAAGCTCCGATTCATATAATCGTGCCTGCGTGTTCAGGACATGACTGGACATATCCTCCATTTTATCGATCATCCGATTGATATCGTAGGCGAGCACCCCAACTTCATTCGTTGAACGCACCTTCACTCTAAATCCGGTCTCCCGTTTACCGATCTTCCTCATATCCGCAACAAGACCCATAACCGGCCGCGTCAAATTGTTCAAGAAGAAATAGCCCAAAATAAGCAAGCTCAGAATAATGCCGATTCCGGCTATAATGCTGTTATGTTTAATTGGGTTCATGTCTGCAGTCAACTCATGAACCGGAATGATACTGACAATGCTCCACCCGTCCGCCTGCTCCAACCCTGTTTCCTGAACGATTACCTTCTCCCCGTTAATCTTCGTTTTCACTCCGCTTGTCAGACTGCCCCGGTCTGCCGACAAAATATCGTTGAACAGGACTCCACGAAAGCTAGTATTGTTGGAAACTATGACTTCGTTACTGCTGTTCAGAATATACAAGGCGGAATGAGGGGTCAGTTCCGTATGCTCAATTAACTCCTGCAGCTTTCTTATATTCACCATAATGGAACAAAAGCCGGTTCGTTCGGAAAAATGAACGCCGCCTAACGATTCGATGATAGGTGCCACATAGAAGAAATATTCATTTCCTACTTTCTCGTCTTTTAATAAATCCGTAAACCTTCCCTTTCCTAAGGCCTTGCTGTCATTCTTATACTTCGTAATAAACTCGTTATATGTATGTAGGAAAAAGATGTCTCCCGTTTTCGTATCAATGCTGTACACTTTTCTGCCTTCATTATCATTAATGACAATGCCGTCGACATAGGAATTAAAGGATCTCATATACTCCATCAGATCAATGACGTAATTGCCTACGTCAATATCTCTCGTGTAATCATCCTCTGCCGTCGTAAACTCCTGAATCTTTCGGTTATCCACGGCTATATTGGTACTGATTTTAATATCGCTAAATACCGAATCAATCTTTTGACGCGTCTGCTCAATGATTTTGTTGCCATAATTAGCAGCCCTTGTCTGGGTCAAATTATAAAAGCTGAAATAGAAATAAGCCTCCATACAGGTAAAGATGATGACTGTAAATACCACAATAAGGAAGATCTGATGCTTAAGCTTCAGTCTGCTAATCTTCAAGTAGCCCACTCCGATTCGGTATTTTAGTCAGCTTTTTCTATATTTCGCGGGTGTGATTCCGATTTGTTTCTTGAACACTTTATTGAAATAGTAATAATCGGTAATCCCTACCTTTAAGGCTACTTCCTCAACCGACATTTCCGAGTGCTTCAACAGCTCGCAGGCTTTGTTTATCCGCAATTCCGTGACATATTCCGAGAATGTTTTTCCCATATTTTTTTTGAACAACTGACAGCAGTACACTTGATTAAGGAAAAACTTTGCAGCCAAATCTTTCAGGTACAGTTTGTTCGGATAGTGATGATCGATATAGTTTACCATCTGGGCAAAATAGGAGTTGATATCGCCCTCATTCGCGGATTGACGGTTCAGTAGTTTAATATATAGTAAGACATCATATAAAAACCCGCATAAGGACTCGAAGTTTTCAAAGCGTTCCTTGAGCTCGGAGTAATTGTGGAAGCTCAGCTCCATGTCTTTCAGCTCTTCGTAAAAGGAAGCCAGCAATACGCTGACCACCTGATTCCATAAATAAACAACCTCCCCCATGCCGGCATCTGTTGCGCTGAAGTCGTTTTTAAGCCTGCAAAAGGTATCCTCCAATGCTTCAAACTGCTTCTCTTTGAAAATGGACGAAATGCTATCGATAAAAGGCTTTACTTTATCCAGCTTTTGTTCGTATTCGAATAGGCCCTTTTCATCCTCATTCAAAAAAACCTTCGATGCTGCCAGGTCGGATTCCTTGATCAGCTTGGCAATATCCTTGCAATGATTCGAAATACTGCTGATTCCTGCCGCTTTCACATCTGCTCCTGCCAACTCTGAAAAAAGAAGGCTTTCCTTCAAATCCGCTATTTGGCTGCTTTTTAGGATGTATAATGTTTTTCTTGATCCCAGTTCTATTTCCAATGTTTGTTTGACATCATAACGCTTGCCGCTGCCGATTCTATCGCGATTAGAATAAAGAATGAGTGCGCGATAATAGTCATTTTCGGATGAATGGCTAAAAAATGGAGTTAATCGGCACAGCTCGCCGTGATCCGCCGAATTTAAAGCTTCTAAAATCAGGTTATTAAGATTCCCTTTCTTGCCGGCGAAATGAGCAGCCAGCTTTTGTATCAAAGAATCCGCAAGCTCAATATCAATGGGCTTCAAGAAATAATCGAGTGCTCCGCATCGGATAGCCTCTTGAGCATAGGCGAATTCGGCGAAACCGCTTACAACCACAAAGTCGGCATCCTTGCCCCTTTCTCTCGTCATCCTCATCAGTTCAAGCCCGGAAATTTCGGGCATGCGAATGTCCGTAACGATCAGATCGGGATTTGACTCGCCTATATATTCTAATGCCTTATGAACGCTCGTGAATTGACCCGTTATTTCAAATCCATATTTACTCCAGTCAAAGGCATTCCTGATTCCCTTAATTGCCCACGGCTCATCATCAACAATAATGACACTATACATAAGTACCTCCCGATAGGTTCTTCTCGTCATAATGATCGCAGCATTACGGGTTATATAGAGAAAGGCCTATGGACCCTTACGTCCATAGGCTTGTCAGCCAGCCAGCCCGTTATATCACTTCTTGTTTGCCTGCATAGCTTCATAGATTTTCATGTTTTCTTCCATAACAGCCTTGCCGCCGGCATCCATATATTCTTTAACAAGCTTGTCATACATGCCGTCGAATTCCGAAGGCTTGCATACAATTAGCTTATCGGTCATTTGCTTGTTCATATCTCCAAGCGTCTTGCCGAATTTGATGTTGGCTTCATTAGGCGTATCATAGAAGAAGCCGGTGTAGCCGTCCGTCGTGTTGATTTTGTAGGATTGCTCCGCGGTCGTTTCCAATCCGGAATACGAAGCGGAGAGCGCTTTAATATTTTTTTCCTGATCGCCCAGCTCGACGCCGTTTACCACCAGCGTATAATCGAGATTTTGGGGGCTGGTTTGCATATTGTCACCCGTTTGCGCAATCATCTGCGGAATGCCATTAACCATTTGGTGGTTAACCCCTTCTTCCCCATATTGCAGGAAGAACAATACGTCAGGGTTTGCCATCCAGTTCAAGTACTTGATGGCCAGCTCCGCGTTTTTGCTGGATTTCGGAATAAAGACATTGATGCCATTTTCGTTATAAATCATTTTTTTGTACTTGCCTTCATCGTTTTTAAACGTATCGACTGGCACAAAATTAGCGTCCGGCACATTGGCCTTTAGCGGTTCGCTTATATTTTGTCTGAACGCATAATCCCAGTTCGCGCTGAAAAATCCGACCTTGCCATTAGTCACGTCCGCGTCCGCCTGCTTCGCTGTTTTGTCCAGCGCAAAATCAGGACTGATCAATTTCTCATTATACAGCTTGTTGAGGAATTTCAGCGATTCCTTGTTTCCGGGCTTTAACCAGTTGGGAGAGGTCACGAAATCCTCGTCCGACTGTTCGCCCCAGTAAGATTCAGCCAAATTGCCTGTACCATAATTCATGCCGGTTGCCGCCAATCCCCAAGGAATAACGCCATCTACGCCTCCGGGATTCTGATCTCGGAATGCAACAAGGGTAGTATATAATTCATCTCTATTCGTCGGAACGGGCAGTCCTAATTTATCCAGCCAATCCTTCCGGATAAAACTGCCGATCCATGCAAGCGATGTTCGTTTTGCCGGGATCGCCATCTGCTTCCCGCTAAATTGTCCGTAAGTCAGAACGGTATCGCCTAAATATTTTTTCAAATCCTGGCCATACTTCTCAAGCAAATCCTCCAATAACATAATTCCGTTAATTTTGGCATACCGGGATACGGTTGCACTGTCGTATGTGAAGGAGATATCCGGTGCCTCGCCTGCTGCCATCATGACGTTCAGCTTATCGATCTCTTGCGATCGTGGAACCGGGACAAATTTCACGACCGCGTTGTTCGGCTTGCCGAAATGCTCATTGATATACCTGGTCCACGTGTTGTTATTCAGATCCGGCTGTCCCTGAATGCCTCTGTCAAATACCTCAACGGTCAATGTAACCGGTGAGCCTGAAGGCGCTTTGGTCTCTGCCGAAGCGTTTGACGTTTCCGCGGGCGCGTTCCCATTATTATTATCGCCGCCGCAGCCTGCCAATCCGCTGGCTAACAGAGTAAGAACGGGTAGTAAAACCAACATTTTTTTGTTCATGTTTTCAACCTCACCTTTTTCTATTAGTGTTTTGCAGCCTTTCTTTATCCTTTAATTGCCCCGGTCATTACGCCATCAACAAAATATTTCTGAAGTTTAGGGTAGACCAGCAATATAGGAACGGTAGCGAACATAACGCTTGCGGCCTTCAGGGATTCAGGAACGATAAAGGCACCCGTGCTGCCTTCCCCTTGCTGCGTATCCAACTGCTGATTAGCCGAAATAATCTGATAGAGCTTTAATTGTATGGGATATAGATTCTTGTCCGTAATATAAAACAACGCATCCTGAAAGCCGTTCCACCTCTCGACTGCATAAAAGAGGCTTAATGTAGCAATAGAGGGCATAGACAACGGCAGAACGACCTTAACCAGAATTCCCCACTCGTTGCAGCCGTCGATCGCCGCCGCCTCCTCCAGGCTTTCCGGAAGAGAGGAGAAGAAGGTTTTCAGGATAATCATATTAAAAACGCTTAAAGCTCCGGGTAAAATAAGACTGCTCATCGTATTCATCATGTCCAGGTTCTTCACGAGAATATAGCTCGGAATTAATCCGCCGCTGAAATACATCGTAAACACCATCGTGCTGAGGAAGAAATTTCTGCCCATTAATCTTTTCTTCGTAAGGGGATAGGCAGCACAAATGGTAAAAAACATGCTGCATACCGTAAACAAAATCGTAAGTACGATCGTATAGCCAAGCGAGTAAATCATGTCGAAATCGCTAAGAATCGTTTTATAGGTTTCAAGAGTGAACCCTACCGGCAACAAGGATACCTTCTGCGAAATAATAGCATTATTCGAGCTAAGAGAAAGCGCTATCATATATAAGAAAGGAACGAGACAGGTTACGGAAACGGCCGTAATGAATACTAGAATCAGAATGTCTGCGAGATTCGTTTTTGATTTGTTCAGTCCACTCACGCCCTTTACCAGATTCCTTGCTCGCCTATTTTTTTGGAGATATAATTGGCCGACACGAGAAACAGCAGCCCGACAACCGATTGGAACAATCCAACAGCGGTAGCCTGCGAGAAATCGCCTGAGCTGATCCCGATCCGGTAAACATAAGTACTGATAACATCGGAGTTGTCGCTGACAAGCGAATTTCCCATAACGAATGGCCGGTCGAATCCGATCGAGACCATTCTCCCGATCTGCAGAATAAGAAGGATAATGATGGTGGGCTTGATTCCAGGCAAAGTGATATGCCGGATTTTGCGAAGCCTGCTGCATCCGTCCATGTCCGCTGCCTCGTACAAATCGTTATTTATTCCAACCATGGCAGCCAGATAAAGAATGGTTCCCCAACCAGCGCTTTGCCATACCCCAACAGCCACATACATGATCAGCCAGTTTGTTGTGTCGGAGAGAAACTCGATTTTGCCAAGACCAAGGCCGGACAAGATCGTATTGGCCATGCCTCCCGACGAGAACATTAAATACACCATGCCTCCGATAATGACCCAAGACAAAAAATGCGGCAGGTACAGAACGGTTTGCGTTAATTTTTTGAATCGTGTAAATCTGAGCTCATTTAACAGAACCGCCAAAATAATAGGTGCCGGGAAGCCTGCGGCCAAGTCGAGAAGATTCAGAATGAGCGTATTTTTCAAAGCCCGGTAGAAGCTGTCCTGCTGGAAGATAAACTGGAAGACGTCTAATCCGACCCACTCGCTTCCGCTGATGCCTTGAAAAATATTGTAATCCTGGAAAGCCATCAATACCCCATAGATTGGCGCATATCTGAAAATCAAGATATAGGCCATTGGAAGCATCAAGAGAGCATATAGCAAGTAATCTCTTTTTAAGTTCTGTACGATCCGGTTCGTTCTCCTGATTTTGATGCGCCGGCTGTCGCTGCTTAAAACCGCTTTCAATACTATCAATCCCTCTTTCCCGTAAGGTGGGCTCTTGTAAAAATTATACCTGCTGGAACTTTTAATAAAATGTAATTTATTAAGTAGGGATTGGTAATAAATTAAAAATCGTTCGGCGTTCCCCCTCTCACTGGCATACAAAACAAAGAAGCACGCGACTAATGGCGTGCTTCTCTTGTCAGCTTAGGTGATCGCGAACATTAAGGATGCGAAAGTCATTGCACAGCTGGCAAAGACGGGAGATACGCCGTACCAAGCCATCCTCAGGGCATTTATGCAGAGCGGCCGTCAGCCGACCAGCACGCGATACAACTTATGATATTCGCGTGCCGATGTGCTCCAGCCGTAATCTATTTTCGCGCTGTTGGTCAATATTCGCGACCAAACTGCCTCATCTTGATAAAGTGCTAAAGCGCGGCGAATCGTATACAGCATGTCGTGGGTGCTCGCAGGCCCGAACGTGAAACCATTTCCTTCGCCGGTGTACTCGTTGTACGACGTTACCGTGTCGCGAAGCCCGCCGCTTTCCCGAACGATCGGCACGGTCCGGTAGCGGAGCGCGATGAGCTGGCTGAGGCCGCAAGGCTCGAAGCGCGACGGCATTAAATACATGTCGGACGACGCATAGATCCTTCTGGCGAGCCCTTCGTTAAATCCGAACCAAACGGAGATCCGGTCCGGATAGCGGTCCCGCGCCGCGCGCAGCATCGACTCCAGCTGCTGCTCGCCCGCACCGAGCACGACAAGCTGCAACCGCTCGTTCATCAATTCCGGGATCGCCTCTCCGATCATGTCGATCCCTTTTTGCCAGACGAACCGGGATACAATGCCGAGCATCGGCACCGTATCGTCCTCCGGCAACCCGAGCTCGCGCTGCAGCGCCAGCTTGTTCCGCCGCTTCTTCGTGACCGAGTCGCGATAGCGGACGGTCAGATACTCGTCGCGCATCGGATCATACGCATCCGTATCAACGCCGTTCACGATGCCGGTCAAATCGCCCGCCCGCTGCCGGAGCACGCCATCCATTTTCTCGCCGTAGGTCTCCGTCAAAATTTCCTGCGCGTAGGTCGGACTGACCGTTGTCAGCTTATCCGCGAACCTGAGACCGGCTTTCATGAAGCTGGCAGCTCCGTAAAACTCAAGCGCGTCCGGCGAGAACGAATCGTCGCCGACCGCCAGCAAATCTTGCAGCATGTCGCGCGAGAAGACGCCTTGGTATTGCAGGTTATGAATCGTAAATACTGTTTTGATGCGGCTCAGGCCGGGGTGATTGGCATATCGCGTACGAAGCAGGAACGGGACAAGCCCGGTCTGCCAGTCGTGACAGTGCAGCACGTCCGGCACCTCCTCCGTCGCTTTCAGCGCTTCGATGACCGCGGAGCTGAAAAACACGAATCGCTCCGCCTCGTCCCCGTATCCGTACAAATGGCCGCGTTTGAAATAGTACTCATTGTCGATAAGCAGATACTGCACGCCATCCACGTTCACTTCGTATAAGCCGCAGTACTGGCTGCGCCAGCCCATCTGCACCCATACGATCTGCCGCAACTCCGCTCGGCTCGCGATCTCGTGCGGGATTTCGCCGTACTTGGGAAGCACGACCGTCACGTCCACGCTCTGCTTCGCGAGCGCCTTCGGCAGCGCGCCAACGACGTCTGCCAGCCCGCCCGTCTTGGCGAGCGGCATAGCTTCCGATGCTGCGAACCATACTTTCATACACCTTTCGCCCTCCATTTCATTGGATCAAATGACTTTGCGCTTAAGCGCGAGAAACGGCATATCGGGAACGCCGCGCAATTGCTGAAACGGCTGGATTTCCACTTCCTTGTCGAGGATGCAGCTTTCGAGCGAGCCGTCTTCCCCGATGACGCTGTTCTGCATCACGATGCTGTTGCGAACGACCGCGCCCTTCTTCACCTTGACACCGCGGAACAAAATGCTGTTTTCGACGATACCGTCGATTTCGCAGCCATTCGCCACAAGCGAATGGTTCACATCCGCACCGGTCAAAAAACGAGTCGGGGGTTCACCATGGCCTTTCGAATATATCGGCCCCGGACGGAAAAACAGCTCGCGCCCAATTTCGGGCTGCAGTAGTTCCATGCTGTGGCGGAAGTACGAGGCGATGTTATTAACGATGCCAAGAACCCCGTCGTACATGTAGGCGCTCACCTTGAGCTGGTCGAGGCGCGAGAAAACCGCATGGCGCACGAAGTGGTCGCGCCCTTGCGCCAGCGACGTTTCGATCAGGTCGATCAGCAAATCTTTGCGGAGTATGTACATCTCCATCGATACGACATCATCGGACAATCGGCCGTAATGGTCTTGAATGTCCTTGATCCGGCCCGTTTCGTCTACCCTTACCTTGCGCGCCAAGCCGACGATGCTCCCCGGGTTCGCTTTGCAAACGACCGTGATGTCTGCTTCATGATCGCGATGGTGGCGCAGTACATCCTCGAAATCGACATTGCATACCATATGGCTGCGGCAAATCGCGACGTACTCGTGTGGACTTCGAGCGAAGTAGTCCCGGTTCCGATAAAAATGATAGAGGTCGCCCCGTGCGAAATCGTTCTGGTCTTCAATGGCCGGAGGGAGCACGAACAGCCCGTTTTGTTTGCGATGCAAATCCCAGTTCGTCCCGGTGCCGAGGTGCTCCATGAGTGAGCGGTATTTCGTGTGCGCGAACACCGCGACCTCCTGCATGCCGGAATTGACCATCGAGGACAGGACGAAATCGATCAGTCGGTACCGGCCGCCGAATGGTACGGTCGCGAGGCACCTTCCTTGCGTGAGCGTCCCCATTTCGTCCGTTTCATGAATGAGATTGATGATGCCAAGCATCGGCAGTTTCATACGGTCTCCACCTCCTTCAATTGTTGCCCGGACACCCGCACGCCGCTGCCGACGACCGCGATTTCATCCGAGTTGATCCTCCCGACTCGCATGCCGTCTTCAATCACCGCGTTGTCACCTACGATCGCACGGATGACGCGCGCGCCGCGCCCGACGACCGCTCCGGGCATGAGCACCGAATCTTCGACGATGCTGCCTTCGCCGACGTGCACGCCGTGGGACAGCACGCTGCGGTGCACTTCGCCTTCGATGGTGCAGCCTTCGTTGATCATCGAACTTTGCACTTTGGCCGCAGGTGATATATACTGCGTCGGCTGGTTCGGGCAGACGGAATAGATGCGCCATGAATGATCGTTTAAATCCAGCCCCGGCTTGTCGCCGAGCAAATCCATATTCGCCTGCCACAAGCTCTCGATCGTTCCGACATCTTTCCAATAGCCGTTGAATCGATGCGTGAATAGGCGGGCGCCCTCTTCCAGCATCTTCGGAAGGATGTCCTTGCCGAAATCGTTGGACGACCCGCTGTCGGCTTCATCCCGAATGAGCCTATCCCTCAGCACCGGCCAAGAAAACATGTATACCCCCATCGAAGCAAGGTTGCTCGACGGCTTCTTCGGTTTTTCTGCGAATTCGGTCACGCGGGCCTTATCGTCGACGTTCAGAATGCCGAAGCGGCTCGCTTCCGCCCAGGGCACCGTAATGACGGCGATCGTCGCGTCGGCGCGGTTGCGCTTGTGCGTTTCGAGCAGCAAATCGTAATCCATTTTGTAAATATGATCGCCTGAGATGATAAGTACGTACTCGGGATCGTAACGCTCGATAAACCCAAGATTTTGGTAGATCGCGTTCGCGGTCCCTTTGTACCACGTGCCCCCTTTGGATCTAACGTACGGTGGAAGCACATGCATGCCGCCTTCGCGACGGTCCAATCCCCACGAGCTGCCGATCCCGAGATATTGATTAAGAACGAGCGGCTGGTACTGCGTGAGCACCCCGACCGTGTCGACTCCGGAATTGACGCAATTGCTGAGCGTAAAGTCGATAATCCGGTATTTTCCTCCGAATGGCACGGCCGGTTTGGCTAAATCTTTAGTGAGCACGCCTAAACGGCGTCCTTCCCCTCCTGCAAGCAGCATCGCGATACATTCTTTGTTTTCTTTGCGGCTCAAGTTCCAACACTCCTCTCTCCTCATGAAAATAGCGCGGCAGCAATTGCTGCCGAAATGAACGGGCGTTCGACGAACTAGGCATTCGTCCAAAT
Source organism: Paenibacillus sacheonensis (assembly GCF_009909195.1). Lineage (GTDB taxonomy): Bacteria > Bacillota > Bacilli > Paenibacillales > Paenibacillaceae > Paenibacillus_Z > Paenibacillus_Z sacheonensis. The sequence goes on along the minus strand of NZ_JAAAMU010000014.1, from coordinate 143,953 downwards.
TTGAACCGTCAAGGCTGGAATGGAGATCTCGATGCTGTATGGTTTGCCATGCATTGCTCTGGCCGCGGAGCGCGCCGTCATGAAAGCCGGTTGGCCGCTGCCGCCGAATTCCGCGTCATCGCTGTTCAAGAGCAGCCGGTACCTGCCCCGCGAAGGTACTCCGACCCGATAAGACAGGTACGATTCTCGCGACAAGTTGCAGACTATGATGACGGAAGGCGTGCCGTCCCATCCTTTGCGAATGAAAGAGATTATGCATTGCTTGGCGTTATTAACGTCAATCCATTCAAAGCCTCCTGCGTCGTGATCCCGTACCCATAAGGCGGATTGCTCGCAGTAGAGACGATTCAGCTTGCGAACGTACCGCTGCATGGCCGCATGGGAAGGATAGTCCATCAGCATCCAATCAAGCTGGTCGTAATCTTTCCACTCGTCGAACTGGCCGAACTCGCCGCCCATGAACAGCAGCTTTTTCCCGGGGTGGGTGATCCAGTAGCCGTAAAACAAGCGGAGATTCGCAAATTTCTCGGGGTATGACCCCGGCATTTTGTGCAGCAGCGAGCGTTTGCCGTGCACGACTTCGTCGTGAGAAAGCGGGAGTACGTAGTTTTCAGCGAACGCATAGATGAGCGAGAACGTGAGATGTGAGTGTATGGAAGAACGCTGGTCGGGGTCGGTTTCAAAGTAGCGGAGCGTATCGTTCATCCAGCCCATGTTCCATTTGTAGTTGAAGCCAAGTCCTCCGAGATAAGTCGGGGAGGTGACCGCGGGATAGGCGGAGGAATCTTCGGCGATCATGATGCTTTCTGGAAACGCACGGAAGACCGTTTCGTTCAATTTCCTTAAGAAATCGAGCGCCTCGAGATGCTCGGTCGTGCCGCAGCGGTTGAGCGTCTTCATCCCTTCGGGTTTGTCGAAGTGCAGGTCGATCATGCTCGCGACAGCGTCGACGCGGATGCCGTCGATGTGGTAGACGTCCATCCAGAACAGCGCGTTCGATAGGAGGAAACTGTGGATTTCCGGCTTGCCGAAATCGAACGCGAGCGTCCCCCAGATTGGCTTTTCCGCGCGCCTCGGATCGGCATCCTCGTACAGCGGCGTTCCATCAAACAAGCGCAAACCGTGATCATCTTTGCAGAAGTGCCCGGGCACCCAATCAAGCAAGACGCTGATCCCTTGCTGATGACAGCGGTCGACGAGTTTTTTGAGCCCATCCGGCGGTCCATACCTCGTTGTCGCGGCGTAATACCCGGTCGTTTGATAACCCCAGGACTGGTCAAAAGGATGCTCGGTCAGCGGCAGCAGCTCGAGGTGGGTGTAGTTCATCGAAACGAGATAATCGACTAATTCATCCGCGAGTTGTTCGTATGACCGGAACATCTCTGGACCATCGGTACGCCATGTGCCCAAATGCGTCTCATACGTAAGCATCGGCCTCGCGTATGGCGGATGATGACGTTTGTCTTCCATCCAGGCTTCGTCCTGCCACTCGTAACCGTCCAAACGGGTCACGATTGATGCCGTGTTCGGCCTAAGCTCGCTTTGGAAGCCGAACGGATCTGCTTTGAGCCTCCGGTCGCCATTCGCGTCCAGCACCTCATATTTGTAGCGGTCGCCCGTCCGCATGCCGGGAATAAATCCGATCCAGACACCGGTCGTTCCGGCGCGTCCCAGCGTATGCGAGCCTCCCATCCAGTCGTTGAAATCTCCGACGACGGACACCGCACGGGCGTTCGGCGCCCAAACCGCGAACCGTACGCCGGCACGGCCGTTGTCGACGGCAGGGTGCGAGCCGAACGTGCGGTAGGCCTGAAATAATTGGCCCGTGTTGAACAAATACAAATCTTCCGCAAAAACGTTTTTCATCAAAGTTTCCAGTCGGCTTTACCTCCTACAAATGGGGCACTGAAATGAGCGTGAACAAGCTGTGACAGGGGAGTGGGCTGCATTGAGGGGAGTTTAATGATCTGTTTACTGTTTTTTTACAGACCGATCTTATCAATTACACATAACTCTCACGCCAAGTACAACGGTTTTCATGAAAAATTTCATCCTGTTTTCAAAAATGTCACACGAAAGCCCCGTCGGCCTGTTTGGACGGCGTTTTCCAGTGCCTGCGATTTGGTTGTTAAACCATATGATGATTTGCTGCAGATTATGATATGGAAAACATTTACTATTTTGTAAGCCTGTCCAGTTGAACACGACCGACTCATTGTACGATTCCATTCGATCAGTGCACAATGAGCCTTCAGGACCGTCTTGTCGCCATTTTTCGCACGCAGGGGTAGTCCATAAGTTGGTATGGTTGACATATATTATAAGGTTTTTATGGACAAGCAATGACTTGGAGTTTGGCTGCAACGAGGGGGGGGTCAAAAAATATCCACTTTTGGAGCGTTATATAAATACATGGGACTTTACCCAAGTATCGGGAGACGTTAGAGCGATTAATAAAAAAAAGCCTGTTCCTGACATTTCGTCAAGTCCAGGCTTTATTTATATATTACAGTTTTACAACATTCTCAGCTTGAGGTCCACGTTGGCCCGTAACAACATTGAACTCAACACGTTGCCCTTCGTCCAAAGATTTGTATCCTTCGCCTTGGATGGCAGAAAAATGCACGAATACATCGTCGCCGTTTTCCCTTTGAATAAAGCCAAACCCTTTTTCTGCATTAAACCATTTGACTGTACCTGTTTCCATTAATTTAAAACCTCCAAAGTTTAAACATTATGTCCCAACAAAGCGGACTACTCACAAGTATATCCCAAAGAAAATGAAAAAACTGTTGAAATTTGTCTTAAAAATCATTTCTTTAAGAAATTTTTGAACATGTCATTGCCGGCAGTCTTGTCATTGTATTATTGTTCCCTGATTCTCTGATGATTGCTGCGGAAAACAACTCTGCTTCAACTTCTCGACTCTTGCGTCGTAATCCTGCTCCGCCTCGGCAGGCGAGAGAATCTTGTCGAGGTGTACAAAAATAAATCGCATAACTACCGACAAACATCTACGCATGTGGTCCACAATCGGTTTGGCTGCTATGATCTCGATCGGCACGCTGGCTAACGCACTTCCTGCTCATGCGGCAAATACGACGATGACTGCTTCACAAACAGCTGCGACAATGGATAATGGAGTTATTAAAACTATCCTAACGCAAGTACATAAAATTTCTGTCATGAGCATAGCACTGTGACGTAGAAGAATTAGTCCTGTTCTCTTTTCCATCGGATAAAGGGCAGGTACATGATCGTGAATATTACAAGAGCTATGATTTCTTCCACTACCAAATAATATGGGTACGGCCCCAATAAATCTAATAGGGATGCGCCAGTTGGCTTATGTTTGAGGAACATGTAATTGGCACCCAACCAGTAATCCGTTCCACCGACGACTACGAGAAGAATGTTTAGAAATATCATCGTAATCCAAATGGATTTCCGGGTCGGACGGAAGTTTTCGATCCAGGTCATATAGAGAGGGGCAAGGATAATCGCGATATGTACGATGAAGAAGTGAAAAAATCGGAAATGCGGAAATGGATAATCTAAATCCGGCGTAAACATCGCTTGCATCGCACCGCCAATACCGGCGAAAAATACGACCTGATACAGCAAGCGGCTTCGCGAAAACAGCATGATTATGGCGAGTAACTGCGATATGCTGCAGAGCTCGAGCGGAAGCGTATATTTAACGTCCCACAATCCTTGGATGACATACCAAGAATAGAGGACGATCTGAGGTGCTAGGAGGCCGAGGAGGATACTATACCGAATAATCTTTTTTATAGGAGCATGGTTGCGGATCCCAGATCGAAAGCAATATAGAAGAAGCGAAAACACAACCATAGCGGCAATCATAACCGTATGTGAAGCTGAATAGGGGATGAAATTTTCCGTAACATATCGAGCAAAAAACGAAGGCAAGTCAACGCCCCTCTCTCTTTTAAAATAAACCCGGTAACTGATTCTAAGAGTCTATTCTCCGGCCCTTGGCTTTCGAACTGCACTACTGCCAATTCAATTTACATATTAACACATATTGTTTAATTCCCTTGTGGTTCCTTCATCATTAGTAAAAACCAAAATCATATCGTAGGACAACAAATTTTTCTTAGCATCCTTAGTTTTGTATGAATGGCTTCTGCAGTAATATTTTCTTTCTCTCTGAGCTGCTTGAAGCGGTACATAAATGGTTTTAGTTAAAGATGTTATCAATTCTTAGGTGATCGCGCAATTCTTATTTAAAAATCCAATATAGAAGTAACCAATGTTATACTGAAATGGATGGTTGCCAGTAAAATAACTAAAATTGAGGTGCCGGCCGATTTTCTTCGAGAACTTAGCGGTGCGCTAGTGGTAAGCAACCGAGCAAGAGAAATTATGGAACAGGTTCCACGCTTGAATGTGGAGTTTCTGCCGCTGAAAAGCAAGGACGGAGAGTTTAGCATTCTAAACGTACTCAACGTGTTGGACTGTATCGACATGTCGGCGTCCAAAGTAAAAGACACGATAAGTACTATTTATGATATTGAGGGACTTGCTCTGAAAGCGGACATCGTTCAAGGACAGGATATCTATAAAGTTAAGCTTCCCGAAGGTAATCGGATTCTCCCGCAGATCTTCGTATCGGACAAGTTAAAGTTGATAATCGAGAGTCAGCTTGAAGGCTTTCAACTCATTGATCTGTGGGATTCCGAGTTCTCCTGGCAGGAACAAGAGGCCAAGTTTGCTTCGATGTGCCAAGAGGTCGATGCATCTTTGCAGACGACATTCAACTTCGACAAAGCAGCAAAGCACGTAAAAAAGAATAGCGGCGTAATCGCCTATAGCGGCAAATGGGCAATCAGGGCGGATGAGAATCAAGATATTTGGTTAGGCGATCTTATGCTGGACGGAACGTATTCGTGGATGAACCCCATCTACTATCCACCAATCATTCTGGGACTTACTTGGGGTATTAAAGAGAAGAAGAGATCTTTATTCATGCGGCGATAAACAAAGAATAGCACCCTAATCGGGTTGATATGCTTCCGAATCCAGGAGACCGATGAATTCCCGGATCGGCTGTCGTCTATATTGTCGAAGGCATAAATGAACTCAAACTAATTGACGAAGAGGGGTTTTGAAAATGGCATTAACGTCCGCATTCACGAGCTTCAACCTGCCTGTAAAAAACGTAGAACAATCGAAAGCGTTCTTCACCGGGCTCGGATTCGAGCTCAACCCGCAATACCCCGATAACGAAACTTCGGTAGCCATCGTAATCGGCGACAACCTGCAGGTCATGCTGATCAAGCAAGCATTTTTCAATACGCTCACGGAGAAGGAATCCGTCGATACGAGCAAGTATGCGCAGATGACGATCGCATTGGCCTTCGAGAGCCGGGAAAAGGTCGATGAAATCGTGAATGCCGCAGTCTCCTTGGGCGGGAAATTGCATGCTGAGCCTGAAGATCATGGGTTCATGTATCATTGGGGCTTCGTGGACTTGGACGGCCATCTGTGGGCCATTAACTACATGAACATGGATGCGGCACAAGATTAAGGCTAACGGAGCGCACGCCCGTACTGGGGTTCAAAAAGAAAGACGCCGGGATCTTCCCCGGCGTCTTCTTTGCGATGATTAGTTTTGTTCGGTATAAGCTTTGAAATTGTCCATGATCGCTTGCCAGCCTGCTTGCTGGAATTCGACGGGATTGGAGCTTTCCGCGTCGAACGTTTCAATGACCTTCGTCTCATTCCCTTGATCGACGAAGGCAATATCCACTCTTCTTCCGTCTTCCATGGCGTAGCCGATCGCCTCATGCCGATTCACGACATCGTAGACGCCGCCAAAATCAAAGCCCATGCTGCCATCCTTCGCTTCCATCCGTGTCAGAAACTTGCCGCCGACCCGCAGATCGTTTTCGGCTCTCGGCGAATGCCAGTCCTCGGACGCTTGATTCCATTTCGTGATGTGTTCCGGCTCGGTCCAACAGCGCCATACCTGCTCGATAGGGGCTTGAATGACGGCTTGCACGGTTACTTTCGTAGGTTGACTCGTTTCCATTTTTAATAGACACCTCTCTCATGATATTCGTCGTTTGGTTCTCAATAATATAGACGTAAGCCAATGACGAAATTCATCGGTCCATTCGCTCCGGCAGCCCAAATCGCGAAAATAATGGCGTATGAATGAAGTTTTGAACGTGCAGGATTCGATTTTCTTTGGTTTCGATGACGTGGATGCCCCAGGGTACCAGGCCAGGGCCTTCTTTGCCCGGCATGTACTGGGCCAACGCCGGATAACCGCCATTCACCGTAATGGGCACAAATCGCGAACCTTCGCAATGCCAGCGAGTAAGCGAATAGAAGGCGGACAAATCTTCCTTGCCGCGGATCCACATCTCGAAGGGCGGCATCGACATGCAGCCTTCCTCGTGGAACAACGCGACGAGCGCAGCAATATCGAATCGCTCGAAGGCCTCCACATACCGGGACAGCAGCTGCTGCTCCGGTTGAACGTTCATGCTGCTGAGCTCATCCGAGCGAAGCTGCGCCCGGTCCATCGTCTCCCGGGCTCTTTGCAAGGCGCTGTTCACCGCTGCCGGCGACATCGCCAACGTTTCCGCGATCTGCTTGGAGGACCATTCAAATACATCCTTCAAAATGAGGACCGCGCGCTGCCGCGGAGGCAAGGTCTGCAGGAGCGCGATGAAGCACAGCTGAAGGGTATCTCTGCGGACGAGCCGATCCTCCGGATTGCCCCCAAAGTCGGGAGACGGCCAGATCCAGGCAGAGTCCGGCAGCGTGTCGCGCGGCTCGACGATGGCGGCGGCCGGATCGAACAGGTCTACGGGAAGCGCGCGGCGTTTGGATTGTCTCAGCTTGTCCAAGCACAGGTTGGAGGCAATCCGATAGACCCAAGTTTTGAACGAGGAATCCTCTCTGAACGTGCTCCAGCTCTGCCAGACCCGGATGCTCGTCTCCTGAACGGCATCGTCCGCATCGTCCATGGAGCCCAGCATTCGGTAACAGAACGAGGTTAAACCCGGCCTCAAGCTTGAAAATAATGGTTCGTCAAATGCGCTCTCGTTCATCGCGGCCTCCCTTAACGATTTCCCCCGAGGGGCGGTACCTTCAATCCCCTCGTTCGCAGAAAACTATGGTTCTTCGTTAGCGAAATAATCAAAAAATGCAGTACGGCTTTTCACTCATGGGAGCAGCTTCAATGTATAGAATGAACCTCGCACCAGTTTCGTAAGAACCGCAGGTTGGTGTCAAAATAATGTTCATTTTGCCACCCGCCGCCCCAAACATGCGAGTTACCGGTGTGAAGACCCATCAGCCATATTTCTCTGATTGCTACAAACAAAGGGATTGCTTTAAGATCGTATTCAGATAGCACTTTATGTTTTTGATAGGACGCTAGGAATACACTCCACGGCTCGTTGTTAAAATGTTCCCTTTCTTTTCCCCTTACCCTTGCCCATAAGAACACGGAAATATCATAAGCTCTCCAACCAAAACCTCCGCAGTCAAAATCAAAATGGGTCAAGGAATTCTCGTGGAAATGGACGTTGCCTCCATGAAGGTCACCGTGACACACTCCCCATTCCAACGCTGAAGAGATTTCATCTATGCGGTTCGATAATAATTTCGACAAAGAATCCAGGTAGTCCATGTCTTCAGGCCTATGAGATAATGAATTTCGTATCGCTTGAATAGGCTGTTCAAGAAGATGGGTCAAATCAATCGTAAACCTTTTCTGACAGCATTTGAAATCATTCATAGCCAAATGCATCTTTGCGACTTGTTCGCCATATAAATCAGCGCTCTCTTTTTTATCGGAATGTTCGCCTTCCGCATAAGTAAACAGAACCGCGAAGCGTTGTCCCTCAGTCGCATCAAACGCTATAACATAGTCGCCATCCCTTCCGATCAATGGTCCCGATACGGGAATTTCTTTCTTGACTAAATGATTCAGTAACTCGACTTCGAAATCGATGTCATTTTTATTTCGCCAATTCGCTTTATAGATCCGAAGTATATAAGGGCCGGTAGAGGTCTTCAGCGCGTAGGTATCATTAAGTCCGTTCGATAGAAAACGGCATTCGATAATATCCCCGATATCATACCGGTCCTTTAACGCAGGTACTAAGGCATCGGATGAAATAACAGAATGATAAACCGGCAGTTTTAGCATATAATTCCCCTTTCAAGGTTTGCTTTAGACCCACAGACAAATTATGTCACAGGCCCATAACGGTTGTAAATATATTACAACGACCCTGCCCGTTCGTTCAAAACGGCACACTACCAGGTGCATGGATGTGTCGAGCTGTCCTGAGCGCCCGTAAGTGACCGTCATTGGCGTTGGTTTGCTTCGATTTGATGGAGGATATCGTCAACTACGCGCGAGATCGGCGCGGTTGCGTCGATTATCATCCCGTTTTTGGGAACGCCTTCTTTCGTTTGATGCAAGCGCCGAATGATTTCCCGTTCCTCTGGTCTGCCGCCCCAATCGGTTGGGTCCAGTGCCACTCGCTCATCAATTCGCCGGAGAGAGGTTTCCAGGTCGACCTCAAGGACAAACACGTTGTCGAAGAGATCAATGAATGAAGTGAAATTCCGCGAACCACCGCAGAAAAACGTTACCGCCTCATCTTGATTGGCGACCAAAGCTTTTACTTTATCTACCTGCCAAATGTGGTGTTCGGGTTTAAAGCCATCCGTCGGGATACCGGTTTCCGGGTCGCCTTGATAAGCCAATTCACGGTCACCATGAATGGCGTGGTAGCCGCGCCGCTGCAATTCGTCGCAGACCGTAGTTTTGCCGGCGCCGGAAACGCCTTCAATCAGATAATTCCTAATGCCCATAGATGACCCTCCATTCAACTGGATAAGTACAATAAATTGTCGCTAACTGACCGTTTGTTCAAAACGTTCGTTGACTTACAGAAATCAAATCATTCGAGTTCGATCCAGCCCTTAAAGAAATCATCGTCCTTCATGCCGTAGTAAGCTTTTACGAATTTCACGAACCCCGCGGTGTCCACTTGCCTGTAAGCGTGACGTTGGTAATACGCATGGAGGAACGCAATGCCATTATTCAATCCGCCGTAATGTTCGAACAAGGCTTTGAATTTCAAAACTGGCTGGGCATATAGGGCCGCCACAATGTCTTTGGATTCGAAGTCTGATAACGGCAAATTGGAGATCGTCGAACCTGATCGGCGAAACCTTTCCGAGAAAGAAAAATCGTTCAAATACAACGAGGCGCTCAGCTCGGTCATTCCTTCATCCAACCATCCGTCGGTATACGGATCGTTGCTTACGACTCCGTAGAACCATTGATGCGCCATTTCATGGATTAACGTATGCTTAGTCTGATCCGAGATGCCCGCCGTAACGATGCCCGGGTATTCCATGGACATCAAGTCCCCTAGAACCAGATCAAGCTGCACATAAGGGTATGTTCCAATCTTCGCATTAAAATAATGAAAAGCATCGGCTGCGTCCCGCAATGCTTCTTGCGCCTGCTTCGCGTTCTTAGCGGTGTTCCAAACGCGAATGTCCACGCCGTCTACGCGTTTCGTCACTGGGACGAGGTCAGGCGTTACCACGACCGTAAACTCTTTGGCTCGCTTCAAATGCAGGGTCCCCGCTGAAGCCGCATCGGCTGAATCCTCGTCCGACGAACTGATAACTCTATAGCCCTGAGGAAGCTGATATGCCAAGTCGAAATCGGCGAAGCCCGTATCATACGACTCACTGATTGGGGTAAACGGCCGTTTATCCCATCCTTTCGCATACGTTGCGAGCATCGGGTACCACTCCGACAAATAATAGCTTCCCTCGGATTTCGTATAGCGAATGCCGTCCTCCGGTACCGTGAACCCGTAAGCCACCTGTACTTTCGCTACGCTCTTGGGAGCGAGCGGCATCGCAAGCCGTATCGATAACGTATCCCCTTCGAGGGTAAATGCCGCGTTCCTGCCGTCGACCTTGACTGCCTGAATTGAGAATCGCGCTGAGATTCTGTACGTCTTCTCATCCTCCTTCTCGGTAAACTGATTGGGAATCATATAGAAAACAAGCTTATCCCACGCTTCCGTGGAACGGTTGGTCACATCGATTCCCGCCTGAGCCGTGAAGTCCCCGCGCTCGCTCATTCGCAGCTGCAAATGATAGGCGGCTTCGCTCCCATCCGCCACGGATTCCGGGTCATAGTCCGTTAATGGACCTGCTTCATGCACTGCGGCTTGAATCGGCACCGAGGCAGCGCCAGCTTTCTTCGGTCCGCCTTCTTGATTCGCGGCCAACATTCGGCCAATCGCGATAAACGCGATTATCGCCACAACCGATACGCCGACCAGCAGACTTCTCTTCAAGCGGTCTTCCGTTTGCTTCGCCGACGAATAGCCGCCGCTCATTCCTTGAACGGGCGACATCGCGACGGCCATCTCAGCCGGCAGCACGGACCCCAGCGCGCCCGTAAGCACGGGGACGACGCCAATAGGCAAGAGATACCACATCTCATGAACGGGCAACTGCTGGTAGAGAATGCTTATAAAAGCGATACCCAGCACGAACGCCAGCAAGCCGGCGATACATCCTGCCAAGATGCCTTCCGCCAGAACGAGCTGCCGAACGGCGCGATTCCGCCACCCGAGCGCCTTCTGCAGCGCGATCTCAGGCTTACGCTCCGAAACGTTCTGCCACATGATCTCCGCTGTCGTCAGCATGGAAATCAGTAAGCAGACACCGACGGCAATATAATGCAAGGTGCCGATCTCTGCTGCTGCATATTGACCGACCCATGACGTATAGAACATTCCTTTCAATCGAATCGTGACGAACACGAAGAATATCAGCAACGAGGTAGGTACGGTCATAGTAATCACCGATAACAGATTGCGTTTCAGCTTCCCGTAGAAATGGGCTGCCGCCAATTGAACCAGATTGCGGACCGGCAGCATTCTGCGAACGGCGGATTGGTGCTCGCCGGTTCGCAGCGTCTCCATCGGCTTGATTTTGCCTACCTGAACGATAGGAGCGATAGAACCCAGCAAGAAGATGACGAAGCCGCTGGCACCCATCGCAAGAAATCGCGGCAAAGACAATTCCGAACCGTTCGCGAACAGGAAGCCCGCTTCCAATGCCCAACTCACGAGCGCGACGAAGACGCTCACGAAAATGGCTTCGATCAGGAGCATCGGCGAATTCGGGAGACGCGCCAGCCAATGGACAACATGATAGCGAATTCCCTCTTCCGCACGAGGAATGACACCATGTTCGTCGCGAGGACGTACAGGACGGCGATAAGAATAACCAACAGCAGCATGCCCGAGAAACCCAACTTCACCTCGTTCACGAGCGTCAGTGCAATCCCGAGCTTAATCCATTGCTGCTCCATCCAGCCGATCGCCGTCTGCGAGCCGCTCTTCGGCACTTGAATGAGCACCGGCTGCGGGGAAGAACCGAGCATAATGTCCGCAGCCAGTCCGGTCTGCGCCCGTATTGCTTCGGCGATCTCCTCCAGCTTGGCCTGGTTGGCATCGGATACTTCATCGACGCCTGCGACCTTAATTCGAATCACGGAGATTGGTCTATCACCCGCAATCAATGCCGCGGCCTCCATCGTCGTCAGCATCGTCGGCGGGCTCGTCAGCAATCCGAGCGGATTATTAATCGGCTTTATCGTCGCTTGCGGATTGGCCGGACGACCTTCGGAATCGAATATCGCCTTCGCGGATGGCGCCCGATACGTGTCCATCGGGAATAGCGAATCGATATCTTTGGAGACTTGGAGTTTAGCAGGGTCGTAATTGCCGATGTAAGTGACTTTTAAGCCGACACCATAATAGGCGTACGGGTAGTTACGGTCAACGATTTTATCCATTGGCCGATAGAACTCAGGAAACTTGTCTCTGGCTGCAGCGTCTGAAGTATCATAGGACTTCAATCGATAAGCGATTGGCCAACGATCGGGATAGGGGCTTTGAGCAGTTTCATAAGAAAGCGCTTTTGCTCGCTGTGAAAACAAAAGAAGAGCAGGATCTGCCTGAGACTTCATCATTACCTCTTCCTGAGCAACCGCAGCCTGCGCAGGTGTGACATTTACGGTGACGGTGTTGCTCGATACCGACTGAATTTTGTCTAGATAGTTAACACCGCCGCCGGCCTTCACCTTCGCGATCAACTCCGCTTCCTGCTCAGGCGTGCCGTAAGGAATGTCCAGCTTCTCATATTGGAAGGTATAGGATTTATTCACCGAATTCTGATTGCTGATTAAGATCGGCGCATCGACGAACTTGCTAATACCCGCCATTTTCTGATCAAACACTTGAACCCGGCTTGTGTCCGTCGAAGTGAAATAATGAGAAATCAGCGACGGCACAACCGCCTGGTCCAACCCGACCAGCTTGGCTTCCTCCACGGGATCGATGCCGACCAGTAGCGCTGGATCATTAGTAGACAGCAAGGATTCCGAATCATCGGAAGGCCCATAAGAATCATAATAAGTGCTGGGAGTCGAGGTTTGGTTCTGAACGCCGTTGCTTACGGTTACTTGTTGTTTCAACCGGTACACGCCGAAATCTTTGAACGTGATGGATCGGTTCAAGGGCGTACTGAACTCCGTATAGCCGATGACCGCGAGCGGCGCCGCGATGCTGACGCCTGGAATTTGCTTGATCTGTCGCAGCTGTTCCATAGAAATGCCGCCGGTTATGCCATCCTGGAAGTTAGGCTCCATCAGTCCGGCCGCCTCATCTCCGAAGCTCGTCCCCGGAGGACGAACCGCAATGTCGTAGGACACCTTCCACTTATTCTGCAGCGTGTCCATGACGGTACCTTTGTTCGATTCCGATAAGCCGTACAGGAAGCTGAGTCCGCCGCTAATAATGAAGACGCCAAGCAACAGGAGGATAAACCGTTCCTTATGGCGCCACCAGTTGGACCAAATCATGCTCAGCATAGGCTCTCATCCGTTACTTGACTGCTGTCCCCGACGATCAGGCCATCCTTAATTTCGATGATGCGATCCGCCTTTCGCGCCAACTGCAGATCATGCGTAACCAGAATAATCCCGCATCCTAATTCTCGCTTCAGCTCCTGCAACAGCTCGTAGAACAGCTCGGCATTGCGGGAGTCCAAATTCCCCGTCGGCTCATCGGCGAGCAGCCAATCGGGATCGTTAACCAACGCCCGCGCGATCGCCACACGCTGCTGCTCGCCGCCGGAGAGCTGCGACGGCAGCGAATGGTACTTGCCTGCGAGGCCCAAGCGGTCCAGCAGCCGCTTCGCCTTCGCTCTATGGTCCAACGCTCTCCTGCGACGGCCGAAGAAAGGCGACATTACGTTCTCGATCGCCGTCAAAGCGGGCAGCAGATGAAAATGTTGAAAGACAAGGCCGATCCGTTCGAAGCGAAAATCCGCCAGCTGATTGGCATTCAGCTTCGATGTGTCCAAATCACCGTACAGCACTCGTCCGGAGGACGGCTGATCCAAAGTACCGACCAAGCTTAGAAGCGTCGATTTGCCCGAGCCGGAGGATCCGATGATCGCCGTAAATTCGTCTCGGCGGAAGGTTCGGTGAATCTCATGCAGCGCAGCCGTCTCGACATGCTCCCCTGCATACAGCTTCTTGATTCCGATCAGTTGAATGTGGTCCGCCATTCTCTGCCCCCTAAATGTTAGTTGCCTCTCTGTAATCTCTATCATTTATTGAAATAATTAAACTTTATCAGCGCTTGAGGTCACGATGAATAGGACAAAGGTCACAATTTTCAAAATGTTGGAAATACAAAGACCCCTTGTTGAACAAAAAAGCTGCCGTTCATGCCGGCAGCTTTGATTGGGTTAATATTCACCTATCGTTCCGAGTTCGCTTAACGCATCTATGCTACAGAATCCTCTTATTGACTATAGGCAAAACAACTTCCACCGTAGTCCCTTTCCCAACTTCGCTTTCGATTCGAATAGTCCCCTTATGATCCTGAATGATCCTCATGGAGACCATTAAACCCAACCCTGTTCCAATGTCTTTTGTAGTGAAAAATGGATTTCCAATCTTATTCAATTCTTCGTGCGGAATTCCATACCCCGTGTCTTTAATTCGAATGTTTAGGTGATCGTTTATTTGCCTGGCTTGTATGATCACATCACCGCCTTCAGGCATGGATTCAATGGAGTTCTTTATAATATTGATAAATACTTGCTTGATACTGCATTGACACTGGATGAACGGTAACGGGTCATCGAACTCTTTCTTTATTTGTACGTTATAAAGGTTTGCTTGTCCTTCAAATAATCTGGTAACGTGATCTAATATTTGCAGCATGTCTCTTCGCTCATATGCATCAGTTGAAGGTTTTGCTAGCATTAAAAGCTCGCTGACAATGCCATTGATTCGATCGATTTCCGATATCATGGTATCATTACGCAATTTCCTTGTACCATCAATATCCTCTTTCATATACATTTGTATAAATCCACGCAAGCTAGTCAATGGATTTCTGATTTCATGGGCGATACCAGCCGCAAGTTCACCAACTAAGGAGAGTTTATCTGATCTGCGGATTAATTCTTCGGAATGTATTCGTTCGGTTATATCACGACCGATACAAATCACATGTTGAATATCTCCGGAAGGATTCCTTATTTTTTTCGAGTGTGTTTCATGCCATATATAATGACCGTTTTTATGCCGAAGACGATAAACGATTATTCTGCTATCCGAATTACTCTCCTTTATCCAGTTACCGTTCAAATCCTCTGGATGCCAATAATCATAGACATATTTCCCGATAAGCTCATCTGGCTCGAATCCGATTTGGTTACGGATAGCCGGTGATACATAGGAGATAATTCCGCCTGGAGTTAAACGTAAAATAGCGTCCTGGGAATGCTCAGAAATAAGCTTGTGCAGCTCTTCAATCTTCTTGAACTCTTCTTCCTTCTTTTTTTGTTCTGGATTATCTGGCATTTCCATCCCCCTGGGTTCCTTTCTGTTATAACGTTCAGAAGACCGCACGTAATGGTCTCAGATTTATGAATATATCTATTTTCTATTTGATAGCCGTCCCTTATCCCCTGTTCAATAAGGCAATTATACCAGCAATTCCAATTATAAATACGGCTGGTTTTTCAACCGTTAAGTGCAGTAATCTGTCCGTTAGGAATCCGGTAGAGCGGAATATCTTATTTACTTCAATACGATACTATATTTCCATTTTATTCTCTATTGGGGAATTATACCCTTCACCTCAATAAAAACGGCAGCTAGTCGTTAGACTGGCTGCCGCATATCTTACATGCACTATTGTTCCCCTTTAAATCACCAATTTCCGGTTTCCGATACACATGCCTACTTTGCTTTATTTAATAAATTTGTCACCATTCTGCTCAATGTCCCTTGATCGACGAAAGGAGCAAGACTTGCCAACACGTCCGGACTAAGATGTTCAGCTTCAACGCCACCGATCAACTTCGTGAGAGACTCCCTATCCAGAAAAGGTGCGAGGCTTACGATCTGGTCCCCATCGGCGGTGCCGTCTGCAACCCGGTCTACCAAACGACTTAATGTTTCTCTGCTAATAAAGGGTACCAGCCCTTGAACGGAATGCCAGCTCAAACTGCCCTCTTCGGCTTTTTGTACCAACCGATCTACATGTTCTCTTCCAAGAAACGGGGCAATTTCAACGAGATGGTGCAGTTCTAAGGAACCGTCAATCAATCTATCTACCAGTCGGCTTAATATGTCGCTGCTGACGAACGGAGCGAGTCCAGTTATGGCATCCCACGCAATTTCGCCCTCTTCGGCCTGACAAACCAGTTCATCCAATGTATCTTTTCCAAGGAACGGAGCCAGCCGCATAATTACGTCTAACTTAAGGACGCTGCTGTCTAATCGTTCTGTAACCTTATGCAAAGCGCTTGCCTTTACAAACGGCGCTACTTCTACAAGCGCTTCCATCTTCACTTCTCCGGTATTGACCATCTCTGCAACTTGTATCGGCCTATTATCCGCAATTTCCTTAACGATCGTTCCCAGGTGCCGATGCTCCCGATTTTCTGCGTTGTCTCCCGCATTTAAAATGTCGTCTACCGTTTTGCCGAATAACCTCGCAAACTGCGGAAGCGTTCCGATATCCGGCAGGGATTCGCCTCGTTCCCATTTCGATACCGCTTGATGGCTTACATTCAGTTGATCGGCGAGTTCCAATTGGGTCAGATCCTGATCTTTGCGAAGCTTCGAAATATAAGCTCCAATTTTACGCAAGTCGAGCATCGTATACCTCCGATAAAACAAAATGTACAGTGCGCACTGTCGAAAACAGCATAGCATTTCCGCAATCGCATTCCTATCAAGCGTTGGTTGAATGGTCACATCCGCTTTATTCAACTGCCGGTAGAATTCGCCTCGAAAACTTCAAAATCACTGCCGCTTGGTTGATACGCCAAGTTTAACTATTATTGTATTCGCGAAACGGTAGGATTTCCCTCTATGACTTTGGCATGCTCGTTCTGCAGCCGTTAGCGACACGCGGCGCCGTCATGCAAAAAAAGCGATGGATCGATTCCATCGCTTTTTGCGCTCTTGCCCGGTGAATTCACGGATTACTGCTCCTTCTTCTGTTTCTGGACCAATTCATCTTGGTCGCTGCCCCAGATATAGTCGATTCCGGCTTCGTTCATCTCCTGAGCGTTTTTCTTCTCACCTTGGTAATCAGGTTGTTTTGGATCCGTTATTTCGTTCTTGTTCATCTGAGATCATCCCTTCTGCAAATGATGGAACCCCAAACGTATCCTTTCCAATATCGGATAACTTATGTAATGGTTACTAACTAAAAACCGCGCAATTGCGCGGGTTATAACCATAGAGAACGATTTAGCATGCGACTGTCCGCTTGTCATTTGCTTACTTCAACGATAGACACGGAATGCGGCTTCATTGCCAAAACAGGCTGACTGCTGCCGAATTCAAGCTGGCGTTCCCGCACGATCACGGCTTCCGGATGAAAGACATCGTTAATCGTCTCGTAATCGTCTCCCGTGAGCTCCCATACCTTGGCGTTCCCTGCGCCGACGAACGAACCGATGGCCAGCTCCGCTTCAACCGGCGCAAGGCCCCGGTTAACGACAAACAGCGTCAGCTTATGGCCCGATTCGTCCAGCGCCGCCGTAACATCAAGCACTGGCAGCGGTCCCGGAGCAAGATCAAAACGCTTCGAGCCCGAAGGCCAGTCGAACGTCGCGCAGTCCGTGCAAGCCGGCAACACGCTGAAGATGCTGCGGTTGGCATACGCCTCCATAACGTGGAAGGTCGGCGTCCCATAGACGACTCGGCTACGTTCGCTCCAACCCGCTTCCTTGCCTCGGTACTGATCGGCATAGCCGTCTCCGACGCGGATGCAGCCGCCTAACCAACCATTGACAAGATCGGAATAGCTGCCGATCTCGATCAGATGGGATTGCCGGATGAACTCGTTGAGGTTCGCGGCATTGGCGACTGCGGCCTCCAGCGTATGTTCCATCGGACGTCCTTCCCGGATCGTGTTCGGATAATACATCGTGTTGTACTCCGTAATGGCCAGCTTGACATGCGAATAGGCCGGGTTGCCCGTGATGATCTCTTCCGTCATCCGAATTACGGCGCGACTTATCTCCGGGAATGACATAACGGCCGGATACCGTTCCTCCTTCGGCGTGCCGGGCAGGATGCCGACCGTGCCGAAGCCGTGATAAATATGCAGGGTCAGCATGTCCATCTTCTCCGCGGAGATGCCAAGCACCGTCTTGTTCCACTCGGGATCGCAGTCGCCGCAGGCAAGAAGCACGATATCCGAATCCACGGCCTTCATCGCGTCGGCAAACCGATTATACCGATGCGCGAATTGCTCTGCCGTGCAATGGCCATGCTGCCAAGAACCGTAAATTTCATTGCCGATCTCCCAATACCGGACGCCGTATGGCTCGGGATGGCCATTGCGAGCCCGCAGTGCGCCATACTTCGTATCGACGCCCCCGTTGCAATATTCGAGCCAAGCCGCCGCTTCCTCCGGCGTACCTGTACCGGCATTGACGCAAATGAGCGGCTCTGTATCCGTATCGCGGCAAAATTGCAGGAATTCGTCCGTCCCAAAATATTTGTTCGTCCAGCCGCCCCAGGCTTCGTTGATCATATTGGGACGCTCCAGTACGGGACCGATCGCATCTTCGAAGTGATACGCGCTGATGTAATTGCCCGCGATGCGCATCATTCCGGGCTTCAACCGCCGCGTCAACTCAACGACCTCGCGCTTCACATACCCCATGCTGGTCGAGGGAAGCATCGACGCATGATCCAGCCAGAGCATGCCGGAGCCCATTCCGTCACGCCATGTCTCTTCCTCCGAGGAGAGCAGAATGCGAAACTCGGCACGCTCGCAGGAACGAGCTGGCGTAAGCTCGAGTTCATACTCGCCCCACCGATGTCCGCGCAGCTGAAGCTCGGCCCGGTCGAGCCGCTCGCCGGACTCGCGGTCAACCAGCTCGCACACGGCTGCCCGAAGATCCATGGCAGCGCGCGCAACGATCGTCACCCGGTACGGCACGCCGCCCTCCACGCTGACGCGCTGCCCGATTCCCCCATAGCAACGATCCGCGCTAAATATACGGATACGCTGACTATGGCCGGAATGCCGCGGGGCTGCCGGCTCCAAGGCATATTCGGTGTTTTTCCCATTCGTGACGGCATGCCAGCCGGAAGATACGCCGCGCGCATCGGCTTCATCTTCAAAGTCCATGTCCTTCAGCGCGAAGGCCAGCATCGCGTCCATATGATCCCGGATATCCTCGACGAAATGCCCGAAGATATACGGGTTCAGGCGGTGCTTGGATGGCGCATCCGTATGGACGGTAATAGTCGCTCTCTGGCTCATTGGATAGTTCTCCCTCCTGTCGGTCGCTGCCTCATCCGCTTCCGGTGCGGGTCGATTCAACTCGTCTCATGTGGAATCTGGACGAGACTTCCTATCCATGATAGTATCTTCACGAACGGATGAACATAGAGGAAAACGAAGGTTGGGTGAGGAAAATGGACATTTCTCAAATAGAAGAAATCCACGGCGCCAACCATCATAAGCGCAGCGACATACATACGCTCCCGCACTCTCCTGATTTACCTGTATATGTACCTATGGTTGGCATCAACTACTGCGCGCCGACTTATAAGAACATTCGGGAGAAAGCCGCTATTACCGTGCTTGGATATGTGATAAACGGACATGGGGAAATCCAGGTGAACGCGGAGAAGCAACGCCTAGGGAAGGGCGATGCTTTTATACTGAGGAAAGACAGCAGGCATGAGGTGACCGCCCTTTCGGATTCGAACGAGCCTTGGACTTATTATTGGTACAATGTCCATGGCAATAGCCTTCCGCTTCTGGAAACCTTTCATCTGCTGCATACCTCTTTTATTCCGAACTGCGGGATCGGCCATTTGTTTCTCGAAGGCTTCGAGGCGGCTAAGCTTAGAAGCGAAGGGCTTCATGAACAGACGACGTTCATACTGAGCTGCGCGGAAATCATGCTGGCTCTTCAACATCGACTGAGGCAGGATTCCGACTATTTCTCGCCCGTGATGAGCCGAATGAAGCTCTATCTGGACCGGCTGGTGGGAGAGGATTTTCGATCGGATGATTTCTCGAGGCATATGGGCCTTTCCTTCAAGCAATTAAGCCGCATCTTCAAGCAGCATGCGGGCAGCACGATCTATCAATACGTCTTGACGAGAAAAATAGACATGGCCAAAATGATGCTCTCGGATACCGAGATGGCAGTTGGCGATATTGCCGTACACCTCGGTTACGATGACCCGCAGTACTTCTCGAATCTCTTCAAGCACAAGACGGGCATGTCCCCGACCGCTTACCGGCAGAATGCCAAAAGCATGTAATCCATTCGAGCAAACGCGGCAACGAAAAAGGAAGCGGTCGCCGAGCTGGCGACCGCTTCCTTGCTATTGATAGCGTTGGCACCGTTAGATGCAGATGCCCAGTCTTGTTCATACTGCGATACGGCACCAATGCGGCTTCGTTTAGCCCGCGCTTTGGCCTCCGTCTACGTGTAGAATTTCTCCCGTTACGAACTTCGCCGAATCCAAGTAAAGCACCGCTTCGACGATCTCCTGCTCCTCCCCCATGCGTCCCATCGGGTGGAGCTGTGCCAGAAATTCATGCGTTTCAGGCGCATGCATCGGCGTTTTGATAACGCCAGGCGACACGGCGTTCACGCGGATGCCGCGTTTCGCATACTCGATCGCCAGCGCTTTTGTGGTGGAGTTCAGGCCGCCCTTCGTCAAGTTGGCAAGCGCGGAAGGCACTTGCTCCGTCGGCGAATCCGTCAGGCTTGTCGTGATGCTGACGACATGGCCCGTGCCTTGTTTCAGCATTTGCACAAGCGCGCGCTGCGTCAGATGGAAGAAGCCGACCACGTTCGTGCCCATGTATCTCGCGAAATCTTCTTCGGTGTACTCCGTGAACGGCTTCGCGATGAAGATGCCCGCATTGTTGATCAGCGTATCGATGCGGCCGAATTTGGCCAATGCTTCGTCGACCAGGCGCTGCGCGACTGAAGGCTCCGCGACATCGCCCGCTACGGTATGCACGTGCTGGCCTGTCGGATCGATATCCTTCGCCGCATCCGCCAACGCTTGTTCGCGGCGTCCGTTGATGACGACATTTCCGCCGCGCTTCACGATTTCTGCCGCCATGGCTTTGCCAAGACCGCTGCTGCCGCCCGTGATGACATATGCTTTCCCTTGAATGCTCATTTTATAATCGCTCCTTGGTGGTATGATTATTGTTCGAAACCGCTATTCGATAGTATTCCGGCAGCCTCTTATTGCCGCTTGAATGCGCTGATCAGATCGGCAGGCGACTGCAGGCCCGTCAATGCATCCTTATCGTTGACGATATAGTAAGGCACGCCCCGGATGCCAAGCTTCTGCGCGTCTCGCTGCCCCTCATCCACTTTATCAAGTCCTTCTCCTTGGAGAAGCCGCTGCTTGGTTGCCTCGGGATCGTTCGTAACCCCGCTCGCTTGCGCGATTTTCACGAGTTCGTCCACATCGCCGAGATTCGCGCCTTCTTCGAAATAAGCCGTATATAAACGCTCGAGGAGCTGCGATTGCAGATGCTTCGGCGTAATCGCGATCAGTTGGTGCGACAACACGGAATTGGGAGTATACTTCACCAGATCCATATTGTAATTCAATCCGAACTGCGAACCGGTCTGATTATATTGTTTCATTCTGGCTTGAAATTGCGCCTCTCCGCCCAAACGCCCGATCATGACCTTCCGATAGTCCTCGCCTTCCTTGCGGATGCCGGGATTCAGCTGATACGCATGATAGCGAATAACGGCGTTCGTGCCTTCCGGCAGTTCCTTCAGCGCGGCTCTCAGGCTCGCATCGCCCATTCGGCACCAAGGACATACCGTATCCATATAAACGTCGATCGTTACGTCCTTCATTTTGCCTCCACCGCCGGTTTAACCGACAAGATATGATTGACGTACGCTTTGCTGCTCTGCGCCAAACGCTCGGGCGTCACGTCGGACGTGTCGTTGACCGAGAAGTGCGGCAGGTACACGGCGCTGATGAAGCGCGCGCTGGCTTGAACCGGCGCCAAAATTTGTTCCAGCGTCAGACGGTTGGATCCCGTCGGCTGGTAGGACTCCGCAGTGCCGTACGTCGAGATGGCAACTCCGATTTCTTTGCCCGTCGTCGCCGTCGCTTCGGGACCGTATGCCCAATTGTACAGCAGCACGTCGTCGAACCATTGTTTCAGCAGCGGCGGCATGTTGTACCAGTAGAGCGGATATTGGAAAATAATGCGGTCATGCGCTTCGACGAGCTGTTGTTCGCGCTTCACGTCGATGTTCTTGCTTGGATATTCCTTGTACAATTCATGGATGGTAATGTCGCCGTTCTTCTTCAATTCTTCGACCCATGCTTTGTTCCAATTGGATGATTCCAGGTTCGGGTGTGCTACGATGACGAGTGTTTTCATTGTTGATTCGCTCCATTCGCATGTTAATTTCGTTGGTATAGTTGGTTTAGCTCGTTTTGAAAAAGTCCGCGTTACGCATGAAAATACTTTCCTGTTTCTGCGTCAGAGGGCCGTTCAGCTCCGAGATCCGTTTGACTTCGATCCATTCAGCGTCGGCGCGGAATCGTTCATAGTTCAAATTCCGGGCTTCCATGTCGCGATGCTCGACAACATAATATAAGCGATTGTTGGCGTCATCCGCATCCACCCAGAACTGCTTGATCGGCATCCCGTGCTTCGCGAATAAGGCGACGACATGGTTGTCGAAGCGTTCGATAATCGCCTCCATTTTGCCCGGGCTGACATCGTAAATCCTCAATTCGTATATCATCTGTTCACCTCCACTTCGGAATTACCTTTAGTTACGTTCTTCATGGTTGCGCACCGGGCGAGCGATTAAGGCCCGATTACCCGCCATTCCGGCGACTTGTCTTTCGACCATCCGAGCTGACCTCCGACTACGGCGAAACCTTCGAATTATGGTGTACGGATATCCAGATCGTATCCGTTTCCTATTCGTCTACCTATCAAAAGATAGATATAAAAGCGAAGATGAATCCCTGATTTTCCTCCAAGGTGAACTGAATGCCTCCCGCAGCCAAGTTGCATCGATCGGCAGCGAGAACGTTCTTGCAAGGATCGGCGTTCGCTTCCTGTTCAGATTCTACCTTCTAGTAGGTAGAATGTCAAACATTCTTTTGCTGCCAAAATTCGTATGCGGACGGTTTGCTATTTCACCAGTCAGGATCAAGTCGAGTGCTTCATCACCTCGGCAGCAGTCGTTGAAACTTCGAACCGAGGAGCGGATAAAGTGCATGAAATCGGCGCGTTATCCGCAAGCTATAAGCAAGATTGGTCATTTCGCAAGCGTAGGTGTCAAGTGAACGATAGCTGTATTGTGCGTAAAGCGGGATTGCCAAAATAGGGCTGCCCTTTGGGTCAGCCCTACTTTGGAGTGATTATAACGAATTTCTCGGCGCTTTGCCTGCACGCTTCAAGCGTTTATCCCCTTATCGAACTGAGGGAGCCATTCGCGATTCGCTTCAAACATCTCGTTCACCATGTTGTTGATTTCCTCCAGGCTAAGCACGGCGGAGGTCAGCGGATCGAACGCGACCGCGTGCAGGATTTTGCGGCGATCTCCGGATAACGCGCCTTCGACTGCGAGCTCCTCGCATCTGGCGCTCGTATTCACGAGAATGGCCAAATGGTCGGGCAGCTTGCCGACGTGGATCGGCGACAATCCCTTTCTTGATGCCAGAACCGGCACCTCGACGCAGGCGCCCTCCGGCAAGTTGTCGATCAACCCGGCATTGCGCACGTTGCCATTGAACGCAAACAATGTTCCGTCGCCGAACGCCGCATTGAAGATATACGAAGCATATTCGCCTCCCCGCGCCAGATCGACCGGAGCGTCGCGCCACGCTTCCATCTGCTTCTGCCAATTGTTCTTCATGCGCTCGCCATACTTGATGATGGCGCCGTATTCGCCCGGATTCCAGCCTGTGCCGTGCGTGCAGTACCGCTCGATCAAATCCGGCCGCTTGCGGAACCACGCGTTGTACTCGGAATTATGCCCGCTTGATTCCGTAACATAATAGTCCAAGTAGAGGAACATCTCGTTTCTGACGATCTCTTCGTTATAGATGGCCGCATCGTTCTCGACTGCGCGGCGAATGAGCGGGTAGGCATCTTTCCCCTTCCATTTGAAATCCAGGTAGAAGGCCTGATGATTGATGCCCGCGCAGGTATACGTCACTTCATCCATCGGCGCGCCGATCCAGCCCGCCAGCATGGCGGCCGTTCCTTGTACGCTGTGGCACAGACCGGTTACCTGCGCCTTCGTTTCGCTTTGCAGCGCTCTGCAGAGCATCGCCATCGGATTCGTGTAATTAAGAACGATCGCATCCGGACAGATCCGCTCGACGTCGCGGCATATTTCCAGCATCGGCGGAAGCGTTCTCAAGAAACGGAAAATGCCGGCAGGTCCGCGCGTGTCTCCGATATTGATGTCGACGCCGTACTTTTTCGGAATTTCGACATCGTTTCGATACACGTCGAAGCCGCCTGCCAGAATCGTGACAACGACGCCGTTCGCTCCGGTAAGCGCCTCTTCGCGGCTGGTCGTTGCCTCCAAGACCGTATTCCGGTACTCTCCCGCGGCAATGATGTTCTGAACCGCGGCCTTGGCGAAGGCCAGCCGTTCCGAGTCGATATCCATCAGCGCAATCGTACAGTCTTGGAAAGCGGGAAATGTAAGCAGGTCGCGCACCAGATTTTTCGTGAATACCAGACTTCCCGCGCCAATAAACGCGATTTTCGCTGCCATTGTTTCGGCCTCCTTTGGGATCGTTGACGCTTCGTGCAATGCATATGCAGGCTTGTCTTTACTAGCCTTATTAGCGCTCCGCGTAGTTTATACCTGTTAACGCCGAAGCATCGGGAAATTCGCCCGTACGACGAACAAAGAAGTCCCTGCGTCTAAACCGGACGCAAGGACCTTTCTATCCGAACTTATGGCTTCCTTACTAGATTGTCTTCTACGGCGCGATATAAGCGAAGGCACCATTGTAATCGAAGCGGTGCAGCCGATAGTCGTCCAATGAAATAGGGCAGCTTCCCCGTAATTAGTCTTCGATCGCCTGATAGGCCATGGTCCAGAAATCATGGATAAGATGCGCCGAGTCCTGGGTGGACATTCCGACTTGAGTGAGCAGGACTCCGGTAAGCCGTTTGTCCGGGTCCGCATACGCCGAGGTGCCGGTTCCGCCATCCCAGCCGAACTGACCGATGGGCGCGTAGTCGCCGCGATAGGTGCGGACCGCCATCCCGAAGCCCCAGCCGCCGTGCTGCCCTTGACCATGCGACAAATGGACGTTGTTTTTGGCCAAGTCGTCCCGGAACGATTGTTGCTCGGGCGTAAGCCGGTTGGTGGTCATCAACTGGACGGCCGGCCGCGACAGGATCCGTTCGGTTCCGTGCATCCCTTGATTCAGCAGCATCCCCAGAAAAGCATGATAGTCGTCGACGGTCGAGAGCAGCCCGCCTCCGCCTGCTTGAAACGCCGGGGGCGCCGTGTAGCGTCCGCCTTCGGCTTCATCCCATACGATGAACTGCCCGGTCTGCGGATCGGGGATGTAGGCGGGCGGCAGGCGGTCGATCTTGCCCGCGGGCACGTGGAAGCCGGTATCCTTCATCCCGAGCGGATCCAGAATCCGCTCGCGCAGGAACGTCTCGAACGTTTGACCCGATACCCTGGCAACGAGCACGCCGAGCACTTCGTTGCTGACGTGGTACTGCCACCGTTCCCCAGGCTGGTAGCAGAGCGGGAGCGTGCCTAAGCGGCGCATCCACTCATCGGGCTCGGGCAGCTCCTGCCCCGGCGTATCGAATAATCCATTCTCGAAGATCGCATTTTGGACCGGGGAGCCCATCAGCGTGATATCCACGCCGAGCCCGAACGTAGAAGTCAACAGATCCCGCACGGTGATCGGCCGCCGCGCCGGCACGGTTTCGTCCAGCGGGCCATCGGGTCGTTTCAACACCTCCCGGTTGGCGAGTTCGGGCAGCCATGTATCTACCGGATCATCCAGATGCAGCTTGCACTCGTCGAGCAGGACCATCACCGGCGCGGCCCCGACCATCTTGGAAGTGGACGCCATCCGGAAGATCGTGTCCCGGCGCATCGGCGAACCGCCATCATGGCGCATCGTGCCGATGGCTTCGACATGCGTCTCGCCGTTCCGGCTGATTAAGGCGACCAGTCCGGGAATCTTCCCGGACTCGACATGCCGCGAGAGCATGCCGCGTATTTTTCGCAGGCCTGTTTCGGAGAAGCCGCTTTGTTCTATCGTCTTATTCATTTCGTATCCCTCGCTTTGTTTTCATTTTTGTGCAAAGGTTAACGGGCTCCGTTATATGACCGTGACGTTCGACAGGTTAGCATCCATGCCTTTGAGCATCGCAAAGGTCAGTTTATCCATCGTCGCGCCGTCAAAGCAGATGGTCTTGATCATGCGGTAGTACTTTTTAGTCAACGTAAATCCCGGATGGAAAGAAACATTCTTCAATATGGCGCCCTTGAACGATACGTCGGTTAATCCGGCTTTCTCGAACTTGACGCCGATAAACGTCAGTCCGTCCAGACGCTTCCCGCTCAAATCGGAGCTTTTGAAATCAACGCCATCGAACACGCAATTTTCGAATTTTGTTTTTCTCAGATCGGTCATCGTTAACGCGACGTCGGTCAATCTGACTCCGGTGAATTTGGCTCCTTCAAGCAGAGAGCTGCCGATATGGGTTCGCACAAGAATCGTCTTATTGAAGCTTGCGTTCGTCAGGTCAAGCGCGGTTAGCCTGCAGTCCGTCAGATTCGCGCCGTCGAAATTGGCTGCGCGCACATCGCTGCCCTTGAACGTGCTGCCGGTCAAGTTCGCGCCCGCAAAGTCGGAACCGGAGAGCGCGCTGCCTTTAAACTGTCCTTTATGGGCGGTAACGCCGGCAAAGTCGCCTCTGGTCAGGTTGCTTGCGCTAAAGTTTGTCACTGCGTTGCGTTCCTGCGAGCGGGAGCTCATTGTCGGTTGTTGATTCATCATCTTCACATCTCCTTAGAATAAGTTTCCTGTATGATTTTGAAGCCAAGTTTCTTTCATCTCTCGTTCATACCGACCGACGGTATGTATGACTCCAAAAATAAGCTGCCTTAGCGGCAGTTTACTTTTCGCTGTGCACTTCTCTAGCCGACCTACGGAACAGTTCCTCATAGCGTTGGAACATTTGCTCATCGAACAGATCCAGCCCCAAGCCCTTCAACAGTTCATCGAAAACCTTTACCTTGTTCAGCATCGTCTCGGGCGAAGCCGGGATAACCGCCGGGTTCAGCCACAGATTGGTGAGGATCAGCAGCACTTCGCTAAGCTCCCTCGGATACTCGGTTCGGATCGAGCCGTCCTGCATCCCTTGTTCGATGATGGGCTGGATATAGACGGGAATGGCTTTTTCGAGCATATGCTCGATCTGGGCCGCCAGCAGCTTCGGATTGCGTAACAGGTTCGGCGCAGCAGCCGCCATCTCGTCTTGGGCAGGATTGCTGAGCGAGACGCGGGAAATCTTGCGCAGCTTCTCCAGACCGTTTAACTCCTTATCGTCCCGGACGCCGGAGAGCATCTCGTCGACGTCTTTGAACAGATGGTCGATGACGGCCTGCATGATCTCCTCCTTCGACTTGAAGTGATGGTAGATCGCTCCTTTTGTCAGCCCGCCCAGCCCGTTGATGATGTCCTGGATGGAGGTCTGCTCGTAGCCTTTTTGAATAAACAGATTCAGTGCCACGGTTAGGATTTGGTTGGTCGTTTCCTCCGGGAATTTATTTCTTGCCATTTGCAATCTCCTTACATACATTCGGTTGGTATGTAAACAATATATGCGATCTCCCTTTAAATGTCAACACCTCCGAATCAACATTTTATTTAGCGCTTGGGCATGCAGCTTAACGAAAAAATGGAACAGCCGCCGACGGCGAACTGCTCCAAGATGCGTTAACTATCGTTTCTTTCTCGACCTCATTTCCCAGTTACTCCTTTGAACGCCTTGGCTGGAGGTAATATCATCTCCATGCTTTCCCCCCGTTATATCAGATCTTTGACAAAACGTCACTTCAGGGAAGTACGAATCTCGACGACCCTGCTGTCGTAGCTGCTTCCGTTCCATACCGAGTAAGAGAGCTTGTCGCCTGAGGGACTCCACGAGGAACTTACGGCGTTCTCGACATCGGCTGCGATACGGGTCGCGTTATCGGCCAGCAGATCGTGGACGTATAAGCCTTTGACCGTCGTGCCGTTTACCTCCGCTTGCATGCTGTACGCGATCAACCGCTGATCCGCTGACCAGGAAATTCCGCCAAGCTCCGCTCCCTCCGCAATCGTCTTCGCATTCCCTCCATCTTGATCGCACAGGACAAGCTTGACTTTAGAGCCATCGTACTGCTTCACCAGCAGCTGCTTGCCGTCAGGCGAAGGAATGACGCTGCCCACGGACCCTAACCCCATATCCTTGGTCTCGTTGGTATCCAGGCGAAGCACTTTCAGAGTCTCATCCGCATTGGTATTGTAATAAATATTGCTGCCGAGCTTGACGACGATAATTAACGCGCCTTGGTTCAATGCCTTAATCGCGGCGATATCGCCTTCCGTGGTTGCCGTGAAAGCTCCGCCCGCATAAGAAGTCCCGATAATGCTATTATCGTCCGCCCATCTGGCGCTTGCGGCTCCTCCGATGGGATCGCCGGCCAGGCGAAACGACTTTAGCGTTTCCATGTTCAACACATGATAAGTAGGGTCGCCTAGCGTGTACTCCGAGTAGAGGAGATGCTTTTTGTCCGGCGACAAACTGGCCCCGCCCAGGAATACGTTCTCTTGCTCCTTCAGCGGCACGAGCTCTCCCGTCTTCAGCTTCAAGAGGTACAAGCTGCGCGGGTAAGAATCTGCCAGCTCCTCCAGCTTCATCTTCGCTAAAGCGTCGTTCTCCTTGGATACAAGGACCGTATCCTCGTCCAGCCAACCGGATATTTCCGCCTTATCGTACCGCTGGATGCCGGTCACCGTAATGGCCGGTCCCGCCGTAGGCGCCTTGCTTTCGTTATCGATAACTGTAAAGGTGCCGCCTCCCGGTTCCTTTATAACCTCGCGACTTCCTCCGCCGTTTCCGCTGCACGCGGTGATGGTAAGCAGCAATGCAGGCACGCAAGCCATGATGGCTAATTTTGTTCGATTCAATGTGATCGCCTCCTGATGCTTACAATAACAACCGAATATTTCGAATAAACGAAGCGTTGTTTCCGAGTTGTAAACAATCTTATCGAGATTGAATCGGGAACGTGATTCGGAACGTCGTGCCGTCGCCATCCGACTTCACGATGGAGATGCTGCCGCCCTGCGTCTCGGCATAGCGCTTCGCCAGCGACAGCCCTAGTCCGGCACCGCCATGCTCCCTGGATCGATTCCTGTCCACCGTGTAGAACGCTTCGAAGATTTGATCTCCGAGCCCGCCCGGAATGCCGATTCCCGTGTCGGCTATTTCGATGACCATCTCATCGGCACCGGCAACGTTGCTTACGCGGATGCTGCCGTTCGTTTTGTTGTATTTGATCGCATTGTCAAGCAGGTTCGCGAGCACGATATTCATGTAATCCTTATCGGCCTCCATATAGGCTTCATGCAGATCCGTTTCCAGCGCGAGGCCGAACTTATCCATTTTCCCCTTCAAGCCGCCCAGCACCGACTCGATCGTCGCCCGTACCTCGATCCTTTCCTTGTTATATTCAAAGTCGTATTTCTCCATCGCGGACAATTGCAGCACCTTCTCCACCATATCGTAGAGCCGCTGCGTCTCTGCGGCGATATGCGTTTGGGCGGTGGCCGGCAGTTCCTCGTCATCCGGATACATCTCGAGCAGATCGAGGTAGGCTTTAATCGAAGTCAGCGGCGTCTTGAACTCATGCGTGACATTGCCGATAAACGCCTTCTGCTGCCGATCCAGATCCGACAGCTTGCGTACCGCAAGCGCCAGCTTCTCCCGTTCATCGTCCTTGTCGCGCATCGTGGTCATGAGGCGCTCGCTCATGGCGGCGATACCCGAGCCGAGTTCCCCGATCTCGTCCCTCCGCTTCATGACCGGAACCGAGAACCGTCCCTCGCGGATACGGCCTACCGTGTCGTTCAGCCGAATGATACTGCGAGCGAACGAGCTAAAGAACAAATAACCCAAGAGGAAGCAAAGCACGAACACGCCCGCTCCGATATAGAGGAACAATCGCTTAATCTCTTTATAAAAGGCTTGGTGGTCATGGAGGGAGTAATAGAACTGGATCACGCCGATCTGCTGGCCGCCCGTACCCGTACGCAGGGGGGTTAAATAATACATGCCCTCCCCTTCCACCGAATACGCGGTTTTGTTCGCCAGCGCATAAGGCAGCATTTGTTTAATGCTGCCGGATGGAGAAGACGAATCCCCCTTCCCTACGACGGCGCCGCTCCCATCGTACAGAACGACGGGCTGCCCGCTAATCTGCTCCAAGTTCTCGACGAACGACGCTCCCATGGTCTCCAGAAAGGTCTGGGGAACTTTATTGGATTGCTCCAGGATGGATTGTTCGAAATAGACGTTCGCCGTATCGGCTTGCTGCGCGAGGAACCTCTCCGCCTGCGCGCGTTGATTCCGCTCGATTCCTTGGAGCACCAGCAGGCTGAGCACGAATACCGTAAGCAGCAGTAGACCGGCGAGGAACAGGCTGAATTTCAGCTTGATGCTAATTCTCACCGTGTCCTCCGGACGCCCTGTAGCCGATGCCGTGGACAGTTTGGATGATGTCGCCGTAGCCGGGCCCTAACTTTTTGCGCAGGCGCTGCACATGGATGTCTACCGTACGCGTGCCTCCGTAATAATCCATCCCCCACACCAGGTCCAGCAGCTGCTCCCTTTCGTACACCCTGTCGGGATTGGCTGCCAGCAGCGCCAACAAGTCGAATTCCTTGGGCGTCAGCTCCAGCTTGCGTTCCCCCGCCATAACCGTTCTTCTAGCGACGTGCAGCTTCACGCCGCCTAATTGAAGCGCAATCGGCTCCTTCTTCTCCTGGGCGGCCTGTATCCGCCGGAGCAGGGATTTGAGCCTCGCAAGCAGCTCCCGCATATCGAAGGGCTTCGTCATATAGTCGTCGGCCCCAAGTTCCAGCCCCAGCACCTTATTCACGATGTCTTCCTTCGCCGTCAGCATGATGACGCCAATGCCGCCTTTGTCCTGCAGCTTCTTTAGCACGTCGTAGCCGTCCATACCGGGCAGCATGACATCGAGAATGATCGCGTCGGGCCGGGTCTCGCCCAACCGCTTCGCGGCGATATCCCCGCGGTCGACGACCTCCACCTCATAGCCTTCGCGCTTCAGGGCATAAGCGATTGCATCCGCGATCGCTTTCTCGTCTTCGATGACCATGACCTTTGCTTGCATGACAATACACCTGCCCCATGTCGTTATCGTGTGCTCTTATTATAAGGGTTTGCCTTGCTGGAACCAAAATCCGAAGCTGCTGCCTTCGTCGCTGCAGTGGGATAATTATTCAAAAGCCTGGGACATTGCGCCCTGGGGCCGTTATTTTCTGAATACGGTGCTGTATACCGTCTGCACGGTGCTCGGCGTGCTCGCGACCTCCTTCATGAGCGGTTACGCATTCGCCAAGCTGGATTTTAAAGGGCGCGATTCGCTCTTCATGGGTTACGTGGGCACGATGATGATTCCCGCGCAAGTCACGATCATTCCGGTCTTCGTGATTCTATCCAAGCTGCATTGGGTCGACACGTATGCCGGGTTGATCATACCCGGTCTGACGGGCGCGTTCGGCTGCTTCTTCATGCGGCAGTTCATCGCGACGATTCCCAGCGAAATCATCGAGTCCGGCTTGATCGACGGGGCGGGGCAGTGTTCCATGGCGGGGCGGAACCCTCTTGTTGGGAAAACCCGATTGTGATGCCTTCAACAATGCCGTACAATGGACGTACGTTTCTCGCACAATACATGGAAAGGAACTGATCTCCCTTTGCATCCGAACGCGCTTGTCATCACGCTCAGCCTGTAGCAGATCGATAGATCCTTGGCGTCTTCTGCAGGCTGAGCCTCTAACCAAGGGGACGTGATGATTTGAAACCGACTTGTAAAAATCGACATCAAGCTTTTGTTCGCCGCCAACGACAAGCAGCAATTGCCCGCAAGAAGAAAATCGCTCGTATACGCTGGTATGTACCTAATGAGCAGTACGGACGGTTATATAAAAACAAAGTCCATTGTTCTTGTCAAATGTGCAGCGAGAAGACGGTTCGAATCGGATTTCCGAAATCCGAACGAGCACGCTTGCAAAGCCAAGCGGAACAAATAAGAGAGCTCCAAAATGGGCAGCCATAATCTCTTCTTGCCTAGCCGGCTTATTCCTCATCATGTCTTCGGACACTCCGAACTGCCCGTTACTTCAACGATAAAGAGCAGCTGCCTCAGCAGCTGCTCTTTCCCGTCGAACAATCCGTTCCCCGTTGCCAGACATGCCTATGGAATCCGAACGCTTCTTTACAGCCCCAACGCGTTGCCCTTCTCGAGCCGCGAAATATGCTTCTCGCCATCGTCGGCCAATGCCCTGAACTGGTTGATGGTTTCCCTCATCTTCGGAAGTGCTTGCTGTTTATACGAGCTGATGGAATCGAACGCGGACAGGACGTCCGAGAACGCTTGTTTCAAGGTATCGACCGAGACCGTCGCTTCCATAGCCTGCTGATGAATGGCGACCCCTTGGTCCTTCAGCATCCGGGACGTGCCGGCGATCAGGTTCGTGGTGGTCTGGTTCAGCAGCTCGATCTTTTTGAGCACGACCCCTTGGTTGTACAAGGCGCTCGCCACCGTAACGGCGATCTTCAGGGCGGAGATCGTGACGGTCTTCGCTCGGTC
This sequence comes from Paenibacillus sacheonensis, assembly GCF_009909195.1. Lineage (GTDB taxonomy): Bacteria > Bacillota > Bacilli > Paenibacillales > Paenibacillaceae > Paenibacillus_Z > Paenibacillus_Z sacheonensis. Next base: position 111,382 of record NZ_JAAAMU010000014.1, on the reverse strand, counting down.
GACGCCGCGGATGAGCTCCTTATTATTACGGATGACGACCTCGTAAGCCAAGATTCCTTGCTGATTGACGACCAGCATTTGCTGCAAATCCATGACGCGCTGGCGCATCGGGAACAGGATTTCTTCGGTTATGAACCGAACCTTCTCGGGGTCTTCGCCGCGATTCTTGGCTGCTTCGATCTGGGCTTCGATGGATTCGTCCATGAGCATTCCGAGCTGAATTTCCTTCTTGAGCGTCTTGGTCAGCTTTCGGATCTCGTGCTGCTCGAGCTCCAGCGTCGTGTTGTCGTTCCTGAGCGTGGCGCCGCCTTTATCCAACGACACGACGATATCGGCTATGACGTCGTCGGCCTTCTCGAACTTGATGAAGTACGACCGCAGCGGATGGAACAGCTTTCCGAGAAATCCCTTCTTGGCAAAATCGATCATGCTCGGATCCAGATCCTTCAGCTGCGCGTGCAGATCGGCCAGTCCCTTCGCGACCGTGCCGCCTTCATCGCCCGATTTCGCCAGATTGCCGACCGAGACCTGCAGCAGGGTGTTTTTATCGGACGATCGTTTCATGGTGTTCAGACCGTAAACGTCGATCGATTGAAGAATCTCCTTGCGTTGGTCCAGGGACTCGACATCCAGTGCCATGATCATCGCGACGTTCGAATCCGCTTCCTGCTTCAGCTTGGCTTCTTCCTCCGGTAACGGCCGTATCGTAGGCTCGATCTCCGCCGTCAGCTCTTCCGGACTGGATACATTCATCGAAAATGCCATTGCAATTCCCCCTCGGAATGGTTACATTTGCACATTGAACAGATTGCCGATCTTGTACACGACATCGTCCGTATCCGCGTTGATGCTGGCCGCTTCGTTAATGCTGGAGATGTTCTGGAGCGCTTGAATATTGGCATTGTAGCCGATCGTGTAGATCGGAATCTTATATGTCTCGATGAGTCCCTTGATGTCTTCCAGCGAGTAGCCCTGATTCGTCTCGCCGTCGCTGAGGACGAAGATAATGGGCTTGGTGTTCGGGTCGATCGCCAATTGATCTTCGAGCAGCTTGAGCGCCACGACGATTCCGTTGAAGGTGGCCGTTCCGCCGCCGGACTGCAGGCTGTTCACCGCTCCGACGAACATGGACTGCTGATTCGTATCGTACTTCGCGATCGGCAGCTTGATGGTGACGCCGTCCGAGTAGGAGACGAGGCCGATGCTGTTGTCCCTGCCCAGGTACTTCTGCCCTTTCAAGAGCGACTCCTTCAAGCGGTTGATCGGCTCCCCGTCCATGCTCCCGGAGACGTCGGTGACGAAGACCGCGGTGATCGGCTTGCTGCCGTTCTTCTTCTCTTTCCATACTTTCTGCGCGGACGTCAGCAGGTCGCCATCCACCGGGGCAATCTCCGACTTGTAGGTTTCCAGGCCGTTGAAGCCTTTCTCCTCCGCCGTCTTCCTATACTTCTCTTGCGTCACGAACTCGGCGAATTTCTTGAGGATATCCAGCTTCGCCTGCGGCAGATCGCCCAAGGCGTAGAGCGGACTATCGTGTCTGAACCCGAACGGCGTAAAGACGTACCCGCTCTTCAAATCCGCCGCATTGACGTACGTCTGGTATTCCAGAACGAAACCGTCCAGGGCGCCGGACTTGGCCGCATCGCGCATCTGAATGGTCGTGGAGGCGATGAAAGGCACGTTGGACTGGAACGTTTCGAATTCCTGCACGGCCTTGTCGCTCAGCATATTGCCGCTATCGAAGGTATGAAGCGCCGTTACGAGAAAATTCAAGCCCGTGGAGCTCGCGAAGGGATCGGTATACCCCATGGAGAGCTCGTTGTTGGCGATGGCTTCCGTGACGGTCTTGACATTGACGGAGCCGTACTTGTCGATCATGGCGTCGTACTTTGCTTTGGCGATGACGATTCCGGGGACGTTGCCGACCAAGCGTTTGGTCACGAGCTGCGTCTTCACGCCGCTTGCCTGAACCATCTCGCCCCATAATTCATTCGAAGGGGTGAACGCATCGGGGACGTATTTACCGGATTTGATATAGTCCGTGGCCGTGCCCGAGGCGATATTGCGAATCTTGACCGACGCGGGGTTGCCGTCCACGATCACGTTCGCTTTGTTAAATTCGGTCGCCGCGTCCGTCAGCCAACCGTCGACGCCCGTTCCCGATTTTTCCGTGGACGAGAAAATCTCGACGAAATTGTCGTTGGTGTTGTTCACCGTGACGGGAAACTTGCCGATGTCGGGCAAGGACGCGGCGACGTCGACGGGGTCCAGGTCGATTTGGCCCTTCACGGGCGTCTCGTTGGCCGGGGAAATAGCCTTGAACAGTTTGTTCAACCGTTCGCCGGCATTCTCGGCCGTCACCTCCGCTTTCGATTTGCCCAGATTGGAGGTCAAAGTTACTCCGGCATAAACAAGACCGAAGACGACCGCCAGCAGAACGACGGAGATCAGAATGAATTTACTCTTTCTTTGCATCCAGGCCACCTCTTAATTCTTGTAGTATGGGGTTTGCTTGATCAACGCGTCGATTTCCTGCATGCAAGGCATGCCGTCGATGTCGCCCGGCTCCAAGCTGTCCAAGCGGGAGATCTCCAGCAGAAGCTGGTCCAGCTTCAACAGAATTTCCTCGTTCGTGGCGAGCGATTGCTTGGTGAAGGAAAGGTATTCGCCGTACAGGCTTTTGCGGGCTTGCAGCAGCTCCTGCGATAAGGTCGACGGCTTCCGTCCCGAGACGCTCTCGAATTCCGACTCGTCGAACGTGCGCAGCCGGTTGAGGATGCTTCTGACATTCAGGTAGAAGAGCTTCTCCACCTCTTGAATAACGGCAGCGAACTTCTTATAGCTCAATTCCGCGGGATCGAACCGCTGCTTCAGAATGTCCAGCAGCGTGTTTTTCTTCTTCCGCATGCGTTCCAGTTGATGCAAGGCCAGACTCATATCGTCTTCTAATACCTTAATACGCCTGAATAGGGATAATGCCTCAACATAATCTTCATGCGTCTTGATCTCCTTGACCGGCAGAGCCGCAGGGCTCTTGAACAGGAGGGCATAACACCCGTAGGTCAGGGCGATGCCGCTGGCGGCGAGGATGGTCGCGCCGATTGCCGAGGAGAGCGCGCTGCCGCCAAGCTCGATTCCGATGAATCCGGGGGAGAACACGACGGTATTCAACGCTGCGACGCCGAGGATCAAACCAAGCAGCTTTATGGTTCTGGTTACGCTCAATCGAACACTCCCCTGCCGAAAGAATCTTCTAGTCTCACTATCATTGTACAACAATGTTAAATCCTGGGGCACACATTTATGGATAACTCTTTATTTCTTGATCTTGGCGGTTGTCCGCGAAATGCTCTCCTATTCGAAAGACCAGTCGGGTTAGTTCAACATCACGATCTCCTATTCTATCTGCCTAAACTTCCAAACCGTTACTTGAGCTAAACAACATGTTTCAATTTGCGGTTTAAATCCCTGGCATTTTATGAAATGGTCGACAGCAAGCGCCATTCCTCGCCGCTTCATTATATTAAACTAAATATGTTTTATAGCCGCGGGGGAGGTAGTGTTATTGAACACGTACGACGTAATTATGATTGGCAGCGGGCACAACGCGCTGATCGCGGCCGCTTATTTGACGCGAGCCGGGAGAAGCGTTCTTATGCTGGAGAAGAATGACCGCCCCGGCGGATTCCTGCGAACGGAAGAACTGACGCTGCCCGGATTCAAGCATGACGTCTACGCGGCAGCCCACCCGCTGTTCGTGACAGGCCCTGCTTATGCGGACTTTAGGGAAGCGCTCGAAGCCCGCGGGCTGCGTTACGTGAATACGGATCTGCCGACCGGCGTTTCGATGGAGAACGGCGAGACAGCCGTTTTATCCCGCTCGGGCGAGGACTTCGCCGCCGAAGCTGAGCGTCTCGCCTCCGGAGACGGTGCCGTGTTGGGACGCATGTTCGAGGAATTTGCACCGTATGCGGGAAACGTATTCGAATTGTTCACCCAGGACTTATCGGATCCGAGAGCTTCCGCTATGATTCAGGATTTAATGTATGACCAACGAACCGGAGGCAAAAGCTACACGGCATTCGCCGCCTCCCTTTTTTCCACCGCTCGCAATGCGGTTAGAGATTTCCGGTCCCCAACCATGCGCGCGATGCTGGCTTCATGGGTCACTCACCTGGGCCGGACGCCGGACGAAGTCGGCAGCGGCATATGGGTGCCTCTTACGACGATGGCGCTAATGGGCGGCGGGATGCCTATTCCCGAGGGAGGCAGCGAAAAGCTTGCTCTGGCATTGGCTCAGTTAGTGCAGGACCAAGGCGGGTCGATCAAGACGGGTACAAGCGCTGCGCGGATTATCGTTAATAACGGCAAGGCTGTCGCCGTGCGTACGGCACAAGACGAGGAATACCGCGCAAAACACGCTATTGTCGCCTCCACCGGTCCGGACCAGTTGTATCTGTCGCTCCTAGCGGATGCGCCAGTCAGCTCCGACATTCGCAGCCAAGCAAAGCGCTACCGCTATGGAAGAGGATGCTTTCAGGTCCATCTGGCGTTGAAAGAAGCGCCGAAATGGCCCGATCCGAGGTTTGCCGGCGTCGGTCAGCCCCATCTGACCGACGGTCTCGACGGCTTCACCCTCGCCATTGCGCAAGGGATGGCAGATCTTCTCCCGGCTAAGCCGACGTTTACGGTCGATTGTTCTACCAATCTCGATCCGAGCCGAGCGCCAGCCGGCAAAGCGATCATGCGGCTCCAGGTTCTAGAGGTTCCCTGTCGTCCACGCGGTGATGCCGCTAATCGGATTGACGTCGGAGACGGTACGTGGACGAATGAGTTGACCGAACGATTCGCCGAACGCGTTATCGCCATCGCAAGCAAGCATATTCCAAACATTCCGGACGCTATTATCGGCAAGTCGGTCGTCACGCCAGACACGATTGCCCGCTTCAACCCGAATTCCGGCCCAGGCGATCCGTATGGCGGATCACACGACTTGATGCAAAGTTATTTGTTCCGTCCGCTTCCCTCACAACCAGGCCACCGGTCGGAAATCGCGAATCTTTACATGCTTGGCGCTGCCACATGGCCAGGTCACGGCATCAACGGGGGATCGGGCTACATCGTGGCGCAGCAGCTCCTGTCCCACGATCGGTAACTTGTCGCATAACGAAAAATGGAGCAGCTGCCGGCGGCAAGCTGCTCCATCATGCGTTCAATAACGCAATCAAAATGAATAACGATGCCCCGTCAATCGTTCGGAAACTTCCCATAAGCGTTTCGCGACCTTCGGATCGTAGATCTTGTCAATCGACGTATCGAACGTCGGATACCCTTTCTTGGCGCCTTTGCCATCGGGTCCGATATATTCGCCGCCATGGAGCGAAGGAACGGTAGTCGCGTACAGGCTCGGCAGCGCTCCCATCTCCGCGCTTTGGAACAATCGCTTCATGAGGAATAGGAGCAAGCCGGATTTATTTCCCGATCCGCGCGAGGTAATGTTCGTCGCCGCTATACCGGGATGGCAGGCGACGCTAATCGTTTCCGCACCGGCTTCCGCGAGTCGGCGCTGCAGCTCTTTGGCAAAAAGCACGTTCGCGAGTTTACTCTGCCGGTAAAAAGCAAAGCCCCGATAGCCTCTCGAACCGTCCAGGTTATCGAAATCGATTCGGCCGCTTCTCGCGGCCAAACTGCCGACGGTGACGATGCGTGACTTTGACGTTTGGAGCAATAGGGGGAGCAGCTGGCCCGTCAAAGCGTAGTGTCCCAAATGGTTCGTTCCGAATTGAAGCTCGAAGCCGTCCGCTGTCTTCCGATAGGGCGGCATCATCACGCCAGCGTTGTTGATCAAGACGGATAGGTTAGTAAATCGCTCCCTGTACGCTGCTGCAAATGAGCGAATGCTAGCCTGACTACCCAGATCCAGCTTCATGACCTTGACATTCGCGTTCGTATGCCGCCGTTTGATTTGATCCGCCGCAGCATTTCCTTTCTGGATATCGCGAACGGCAAGGATCACTTCCGCTCCCTTTCCCGCGAGTACCATTGCCGTGCTTAGTCCAAGTCCGCTGCTCGAGCCGGTGATGACGATCGTTTTTCCGGATTGATCGGGAATCATTGCTTCATCCCAGTGCTTCGCCATGCGATCGGCTCCTTTTTATTCGAACAATTGCCCTGCCCCATGCTTCGTACAACGCTCGTGCCCGTTACTTCGGGTTTCCCGTTCCGTATGCCTTTGTGAATCAATTCCCGCAAGGTTTCGAACGAACTTCGCTAAACTCACTTCTTCCAAATCGGCCCGCTGCGCTTCGTCTTGCTCGGAATTCCATCTTTGATCGTCGGCCAGCCATCTACCCATTTGATTGGATCGATCATCAGCGGCCGACGGGTCGCTTCGTTCGGCAGCAGCGGGTTGGATGCATCGATGGCGTGATAGACGATCCAATCCGTGCCCGCGTCGTCTTGGATGATGGCGTTGTGCCCGGGACCGACGAATCGCTTCTCTTTTTGCCCATTTGCATTCCCATTCCCATTCCCATTTCCATCTCCTTCTCCATCCTCCTTGGAAGCGCCCTCTCCGCGCAAGATCACCGTGCCGGGGCCATCCATGATATCTCTGCCTTCGGCATTGAGATAAGGCCCCTTCAACGATTCCGAACGTCCTGCGCTAACCAAGTATATGCTGTCCTTGCCGGCGCAGCAGGAGCCCATCGAACCGAAGAAATAGTAGTAAGACCCGCGCTTAATAAGGTACGGACCCTCGAAGTCCTTGCCCGCGATCTGAAATTTCTCGCCCACGACGGACAACCCGTCCGCGCTGAGCTGAATGCCATAGATGCCGTTGAAGCTGCCCCAGAACAGATAAGGCGTGCCGTCCTCGTCGACGAACATCATCGGATCGATGGAGTTTCTCACCCCGCTGTCGAAGCTGTCGAGCAGCTTGCCTTTGTCTTCGAATGGACCCGCAGGGCTATCCGAGACGGCGATCCCGATGCCCGGATTCGCATCGCCCCATTCGGAGATCGAATAATAGAGATAATACTGATCGTTGAACCGGTGGATATCGAGCGCCCAGATGCCGCCGTCCTTCTTCCAAGCGGGACGCGTCGCGAACGCATCTCCGACATAATCCCAATGCACGAGATCCGCCGACTTCACGATCGGTCCGAGCTTGACCTTCTCCCCAGGTTTCCATTCGTCTTCCGTCCCGTAAGCATAGAAGTAACCGTCCTCTGCCCGAATGACGGAAGGATCCGCCAGGACAGGTTCGAATACGGGATTGACGTAAGCATTCTTGTATTGGTGAAGAACATGCCGCGAAATGAAATTCCACTGGCTCGTCATGCCGACAAGCAGCAGGAGCACGATCGCGATTAGAGCGATGATTCTGTAGCGAGAAATCGTCAAAGGGGTTCACATATCCTTTTCCTGTGGTTTAGGCACGCGTAATCCGCCTATTTTCTATTATAGAACGTCGATCGTATGCCTAATAGGTTGAAAAATACAGGTAGGCAGTGCCTTTGTTATCGGAAATACAGGTTTTCGGTTTTACGTTTCCACTATTTTATATGCCTGATTTTAAACGTTCCCTCCGTTGACTCTGTGAAAGAAACGAAAAAAAATGATATTATGTATGATGGGCAAACGACTTTTCGAATTGCCTCATCATTTTAAAGCTGCGCCAGAAGGAGATTATATGAGCAACGACAATTTTTGGCTCGATTTACCGAAGCCTTTTTTTATATTAGCGCCAATGGAAGACGTCACGGACGTTGTGTTTCGTCACGTCGTTAGTACGGCCGCAAAACCCGACGTGTTTTTCACGGAATTTACAAGTACGGATAGTTATTGCAACCCTGCAGGAATAGAAAGTACTCGCGGTCGATTAACGTTCACGGAAGACGAGCAGCCGATCGTCGCCCATCTTTGGGGCAATAAGCCGGCATTATTTGCGCAAATGAGCATGGATATGAAAAAGCTTGGTTTTCGCGGTATCGATATCAACATGGGATGTCCCGTACAAAACGTCGCCTCCAATGGAAAGGGCGCTGGTTTAATACGGCACCCCGAAGTCGCGGCGGAAATTATTCAAGCAGCCAGGACAGGCGGATTACCCGTTAGCGTTAAAACAAGATTGGGTTACTCGGAGGTCAAGGAGTGGCGCGGTTGGTTAACGCATATCTTGAAGCAAAATATTGCAAATCTATCGATTCATCTTCGCACAAAGATGGAAATGAGCAAAGTAGATGCGCACTGGGAACTCATCCCCGAAATAAAAAAATTACGGGATGAAATAGCTCCGAACACGTTATTAACGATTAACGGAGATATTCCCGACCGTGCAACAGGATTAAAGTTAGTGGAACGATACGGCGTTGATGGCGTCATGATCGGCCGCGGTATCTTCACCAATCCGTTTGCTTTTGAAAAAGAACCCCAAGAACATAGCGCGAAGGATTTTCTCCGTTTGCTTCTATTGCAGTTGGATCTGCACGATCAATATTCAACCGAAATCCCGCAACGTTCTTTTAAACCGCTTCTTCGCTTTTTTAAAATCTATGTGCGGGGATTTAGAGGCGCAAACGAACTGAGGATCCAATTAATGGATACCAAATCAACGGATGAAGTTCGTCGTTTAGTGCATGCTGTTTTAGAACAAGAATTGGATTGAGGCATCCGTCTCAGGAATCTGAATATTTCAATTTCTCGCGCCGAATCGAATACGAATCCAGTTGAAGAGACCTCTCAAAAGTTCAATGAACTCTTGAGAGGTCTCTCCTGTTTGTACCGCTGGCTGACCCATTTTAGGCATTAGAGTTAGGCACGGAAGAATCGTCGCAGCTCCTCCGCTACGATCGCTGGCTTCCCGCCGTCGTCGGGTCCGGAATGATCCAATCCTGCAAACTCCATGGATCGAGCGCCGGGCATGATGGCCGCCAGTTTCCCGATAATGACTTTGAAGTAGTCCGGACTCTTGCTGCCGCCCATGATCAGCGATTTCGCACTGACATTTTCGAAGGTCTGAAACGTTTCCGCCGTTTCTCGTATGAGGAAATCGTCATCTTGAAACGTAGGGATAAGCTCATGCAGAGGCACGTCGCCCTCGGGCTCCTTGCCGTATCGCGTGGCCAGCTTCAAGAACGGCAGCATGATGAACCGCGGCATGAGATTTAGAAGCGGAGATATGCCGAGCCCTTTAATAATCGTGATGAATGCCGAGACGATCTTCCCCTCCGCGATTTCCCGCTCATAGCGAGGCATGAACTTGTTTAACACGGGAGTGATCGAGAGCGGGGGTTCGTAGAGTGCGATCTTGCGAATGGAAGGCAGGTGGAGGGCCGAATGCAAGGTGATCAACGCTCCCGAGCTCAGCCCGAACACGTCTTGAGCACCGGTCTTATCCAAGAGGGCGCCCAGATCTTCACATTCCCTTCGAATGCTGTAGTTCTCGCCAAGCGGCCCGCTTAAACCTCGTCCGCGGCGGTCGGGTACATACACCGTATATTCATCCGACATCGCCGTGGCAAGCAGCATCAAGCTCTGCGAAGCTTGCAGGCCGCCATGCATGAGAACAAGACTCGGACCGCGGCCAAGCTGCCGATAGCCAATCTTAGTCCCATCCGTAGATACGATATATCCGGTGGCGTATGCTTTCTCGATGTTCATTTTAAGACACCTCTTTTCAGATTCGTATCGATTTATGATCTATCCATACGAATAAGGTACCTTAGATTTTTGAATGGATGATGAACAAGGCACGATCAAATAAAAAACGGGCAAAGATCCCCTCCTCGATTGCCATCAACTCCCAAAAGTGATATCATACTCATATTAAAACCATATCGAGGTGGATGGAACATGAAAGAGAATCGCGCATGGCATATGAATGGATTCCTCGCCTTGCTCGTAGGCCTGGTCTCACTGGCGGGCGGTATCGGCTTGCTCATTATCGGGGGCAATCGGGAGGAGCCCTCCGGCCTGCTGATCGCCCTGGGCATCCTGCTTATTCTGCTGTTCTTCGTGGCCATCTCGTCGCTGACGATCGTTCAGCCGAACCAGGCGAAGGTCATTACGTTCTTCGGCCGCTACATCGGCACGGTCTCCGCCGCCGGCCTTTGGATGGTGCTTCCCTTTACCTCCAAGAAGCGGGTATCGCTGAAGGTACGCAATTTCAACAGCAAGACGCTGAAGGTCAACGATCTGGAGGGCAATCCGATCGAGATCGGAGCGGTCGTCGTCTTCAAGGTGACGGATTCGGCGAAGGCGGTGTTCGACGTCGACAATTACGAGCGGTTCGTGGAGATCACGAGCGAGACGTCGATACGCCATACCGCGGCGAGATACGCCTACGACACGTTTACCGACGAGCCGGGCTTGTCCCTCAGAGGGAACGCCGACGAGGTTGCCGCCGAGCTGTCGGCCGAGCTGCAGAAACGGCTGCTGGTCGCCGGGGTGGAAGTGGTCGAGACGCGTCTGACCCATCTCGCTTACGCGCCCGAGATCGCCAGCGCCATGCTGCAGCGCCAGCAGGCGATCGCCATTATCGCCGCGCGGGCGAAGATCGTCGAGGGCGCCGTCTTCATGGTCGACGCCGCGCTGCAGCAGCTGATCAAGAACGGGATCGAACTGGATTCGGAGCGGCGCGCCGCCATGATCAACAATCTGATGGTCGCGATCGTATCCGACCGGGCTGCAACCCCGGTCATCAATACGGGCACGCTGTACGGCTAAGCTTGCCATGCCCTCCAAGGATAAGAAAGCATTCCCGCTGCGACTTGATCCCGATCTGCACCGGGCGTTAGAGAAGTGGGCCGAAGACGAATTCCGAAGCGTCAACGGCCATATCGAATTTCTGCTTCGCGAGGCGCTTCGCAAGGCTGGCCGGTTGAAGCCGGCGATGCCCCCCGCAGCCGGCGAAGAAGATGATCTTGAACAACCTTGACCGTTATCGGACGATCGCCAACGCATCCAAAAAGCGATATAGGCTGATCTTCCCCGTCAAGCATAATTGCACAACAAAAAGAAGCCGCTGCTTATCAACGGCTTCTTTTTATTATCCGAATAAACTCGATTCCATTAACCGGACACGCGGCTCACGATTTTCAGCACGGTATCTCTGGTTAATTTGTTCCCGCCGACGGAGATCAGGTTGACCGTCGCATGCGCCAATGCCAGCGGCACCTTGCAGAACTTCAACGCAGGTCCCTCTTTCAAGTCGGCGATATAAGAGTCGGCTTGCTGCAGATTCCGGCGCGTATACTGCTGCATCTCCTTGAAACCCCAACCATCCGGGAAGAAGTCGACGCCGCGTTTCATATCCTCGTTTCGATTGCGGAGAATATTGACGGCCTGCAGTCCTCTTCCGAAAGCAATCGCTTTCGTCAAATCGGATTGCGTTCCGTCATGCCATAGCCAGAGCTCGGACAGCATCTCGCCGACCATGCCGGCCACGCTGTACGTATAGCGATCCAAATCCTCTTCCGTATGGATATGCCACCCGTTTTGAACCCATTCGGACATTTGCAACGCCATCTTCGCGATGTAACGATTGACGATCGGGGCTGCCGAGGACGGACAAAGATCCACCCACTCGTCGAGCTGCAACGTAACCGCCGGCAGTACCGCCTGATATGGCGACAGTAATTTTTGTAAGGCTTCCGTAACTTGCGCGGCTTGGAAGGCATCGTGTATCCCGAGCAATAGTTCCACTTTCAACTCGTCCGAGAGTTGTTCGTGATCCTCTATTTCATCGATTGCCCGCATGCACAGATAGGCGGATGTTACAGCCTCTTTCAATCCTATAACCAACTGGCTGATCGGAATATAAAAAGTGCGGCTTGTTTTTTTCAACATAATTAAAGCATCGTTCAGGACCTCGTTATTAATTTTGATTCCCTCCAAGCATCAGCGAAGCAGTTTACTATCATGATAACATACGATAAGACTAGCAATCCAATAAGCTAGCCATTTCCTCGGAACATTGTATCTATTTATACCGCGAAATTCAACAATCCGCCCTTTATTTCATAAAAAAGGAGCAGCTGCCATCGGCGGCCTGCTCCCAGAGGTATTAATTTCCTTATCCCGCTATCTCGGTACATTCATTCGTTATCTTTCCCACAGCTCGACCAGTCGACCGTCAGGGTCTTCAATCCACACAAACTTCCCGAATTCACTATCCTCCCGCGCCTTCGCAAGCGGGACGCCGAGTTGTTCAAGATGCGCAATCGTCTCGCTCAGATTATAGACCTCGAAATTCAACATCACCTGTTGTTCGGCCGGAAAATAGCTGTCGCTCTCGGTAAAGAACGATAAGACCGTCTCATTGCCTGATTGGGGTTTGATCACCGTTCCGTTCCAATCGTTGATTTCGATCTTCAACACGTCGCTGTACCATTTTTTCACCGCATCCAGATTCCCGGTTCTCCAGAAGACGCCTCCGAAACCCTTGATCATTACAGCCAACTCCTGTCAGTCTTCAAATTTTCGCGATCGGATTACAATCTATATTCGAGATTTACCTGCAAGTTCCTTTGCGACTGTGCTGGCCATTGGAATGGTTAAGTTCATGTATGAAATCGCCGTTATATCGCTATAATTAGTGAATTCCTGCTGCAAAACTACTCCAACAACTATGAGCCGCTCCTTCAAACTTTGTTCGACGCTTGGGTAACTGCAGTTGCAGGCCAAATACCTGAGGCGGGCACAAAACACCGCAACTAAAAATCATGCAATGGAGCAAAATAACGGAAAGGCTCTTTCTCATCCTATGTGAAAGACGCCAATCACTGTCTCACCTTCATAGTCAAACAGAGGAATATCGCGGCCACCTTGTGGTCTGCCGTTCTGTGTTGCTATCGCTTCTTTGGGTGAATGAGGCATTTCACCGTCACAATAGGCCGCGATTGACGCAGCCAAGATGAAGCGATTTCTTCGTTTTGCTTAGATCGGACGGTCAGGCTGGAATAGATTTTTCAACGCTTGCCTTGTACTTCTTCCTTCTCCGTCCGCCCCCTTCATTGTTCTGAAATCCGTGTTGTCCGTCATCTGGTCGATGCTGCCGATCAAACGCGTTCGGGATAGCTGCCGCAGCTCTGCATCCACGATCCGATTGGCAATTAGGCTTGCAATCTTTTCACCGTTCATGACGTTAAAGGGCCGATCATAGAAAGCGGAAACCTCATCCGGGATTTTCTCGGTGAGCGCAAGCCCGTTATGCATCGTCGATAAATGCTTGTAAGCATGATTCAACGCACGCTCTCGTTCTCTCCATGTGACGGCCGTTTGAGCCGTCCACAGTGGAGACAGGAGTGCCTCTGCGCTTTGCAAACGTTTAAACGCGGTACCGAACCATTTTGGGTAAGGCGCATACCGACGCTCCATGAGAAAGCAGAGATTCATGATATCGCGGACAAGACGCGAAGCGATGATAGCGGAACCCAGTTCGTCGCCGGCATAGCCCGCACGAAGCATCAGATGTTCCTCCTGCCCGATTCGCTGCCAACCGGATGCCAATAGATACAGCCAAATATCGTGAGGATAATACCCGAATCGTTCGCGCAGGGCGGAAAGCTGACCGCGATCGTCCCTGTAAACTTCCCCCTGCGTGACTTCGAGCAGCGATTGCGAAGGAAACGTTAGCCAATCCAGAAGCTCTATCCGTTCGGCTTTGCTAACGGCAAAATAACGCTCGATGAACCTCGGCACCGTAGTAATGACGCACTTCCTTATATCGACGGGGAATCCATAGAACCGTTCCGGCGCTTGCTCTTGCAGCGTTGATCGTATTTGTTCCGCATGCCCGATATCTGGTTGGTCAAGAAAAAGATAGACCCGAGGCACCCAATCGTGGTCCGTCGACATTTCCGTATCATATCCGAGCACCTCGCTGCCCGGACCAATGAGCGCCGATGAATAGGACAAGAAAGCGGCATGCTGCGCCATGACGGGTTCAACGATCTCCAGATGAAAGCGACGGCATAATTCGATCCCTTTCATAAAAGACATTTTCTATTCCTCCAATCGCCTTAGCGCTTTGCGCAGGTAGAATGTCGGTGGTCCCAACTCGCCTCGAGACCTGTCCTCGGTGTGACGCAGGATGGATTGATAGCTTACCGCGTGGTGCATCGCATGCACAACCTCGCAGAGCGACCACAGCTCCAGTAATCGATCCATCGGTTCGAAATCGCTCCACAATTCCAAATAAGCGTCTCGCAATTGCGTCCGGAGCGGTAGATCGCTTTCGTCGAAGATAACGAACATGTCCATGAATGGATGGGCTACGCAAGCATCCGTCCAATCCAAATAGGCAATTCTTCCTTCACGGATTGCGGCGTTCCCCATATGCAGGTCACCATGGACGAGCGTAGGCGGCACCGCATAGTCGGAGATTCGTTCGCACATTGCTATTATTCGAGGCAGGTATCGTCGAAGCTCGCCGAGCTCTTCAGGCGCAAGTTCCGAAACGACGAGCTTATCCGCTAACAACGGCTCAACAAAGGGGACGAGCTTCTCGGGCCTTCGGTCCGCGCAGCCCAGCTCGATTAGCGCTTCGGTACGGTTTACCATGTCGAGTTGAACCTCGCCGAACGTACGCAGCAGCGCTACTTTATTCTCCACGGTGTCCCGGCTTAATTTGTCCCCGGCATCGGCAAGGAGCATCCAGCCTTCAGCAGGTACAGATGCCAGCACGATCGGCACGCGACCTGGAAATAGGTCCGCCAAGTAAGTCAAAATCGCCGGTTCCTGAGCGAACATCGGCTGCTTGGCATTGGTTTTGAAGTATACGATTCCCCGCGCGGTGACCAGTCGAAGCACGCAAGACAGGCTCCACCACTTGAGCGGTGCCGGAGGTTCAGTAAGATGGAATCCCAGCGTTCGAAGGGAATTTTCGATCCAGTGCATTGCTTTCGTATACCAGCCGGCACGTTCCCAAGGCTGTCGGAGCTCCGGTATATTCCCGCTTTCCGCTTCAAGCAAGTAATCACGAACGATCTCGCAGTGATTCGGAGTTAGTACTAATGCCTCTGCGCCGCTCCATTGTTCACGATGCTTAAGCGCGCCGAATGTGGACGCTGCGCTTTCCAGCTCGAAGAATGCGTCATGCCCGCCGCCGCTGTTCGACTGCATCCATACCCTACGAAACGCGATGACAGGCCTTCCGAGAAGCCGGGACATCTCTCGCGTTGCCATTTCATGGGATAACTCTGCTTGCCCCTTAACGATTGTAGCAGGCAGCTGACAAACTGCGTTTGTATGAGGCTTAACCGTCAAAAGTTGACCGGAGGAGGGGTTACGGAGCAGACCGTAAATAACGGATTCAGCTTCATGTCCATGGGTATCGTTCATCATTAACCTCCCTGTATTCTCTTCTGATAGGCTAACCGAAATTGAAAATAATGCAATGTCTTATTTTGTATGCAGCACACACAGTTCATCCATCCGGTATCCTGCCGATTCGATCAATTGCAAAAAAGAGACCCGCAGCAACGGGCTGCGGGTCTAAAGTGTATATTTTAAAAGGGGGTCGAGTTCTATTATAAGCCGGCTTCATTAAGACAAGATGAAGCTCGTATTTCAATTCGATTACATTTGCCATACGCCGGTTTCGCTAGCCGAGCACGCTGATGACGATAATGCCGAATGCGATCACGATCGACGATACAATACGCGCTTTTCCTTGTTTTTCTTTCAAGACGGCGATGCCGAGGAACGTCGCAAACACGATCCCCACTTCCCGAATCGGCGAGATCTGCGCGATCGGCGCGAATTGCATGGCGACCAAGAATAAGAGATAGGAGCCCGGATTCAGCACCGACCCCAGGATGAGGACCGGCCAATTGCTTCTCCACTCTCCAACCAGCTGCCTGGACCTGAGCACGGCAGGCGTCAACGCCGCCATAAACCCGAGATTCGCAACCTCGAGCAGCGCAAGCGGAGAGATATAGTCCAGATTGAATTTATCGATGAAGACATACCCCGTCGTGCAAAGTCCGACCGAGAACGCGAGCAGAATCGACTTGCGCAGCGCGGGATCCATCGAGCGTCGGATCGAAAGGCCGCTAAGCTTATAAAAGCCGGCAAGAATGCACACTAACCCTGCCCATCTCCACGCGGACAAAGACTCCTGAAGGAAGACGACGCCGATGACCGGAATGAGCAGCGTCCCCGTCCCGCGCATGATCGGGTAGACTTGCGACAAATCGGACGAATCATAGGTCTTGGATAATAAAATCGCATACATGCCCTGGAAGAAGAACGACAGCAGGAGCAAGCCGTATCCTTTCGGCGGAATGGAGGCCGTCGCGAGCTCCCAAACCGTCGACGGCAGCAGAACGGCGCAGGATAGGGCCATGATTAACCACAAGAACTCGTTTTTATTGCGACTTTGCTTGGTAAAGAGATTCCATACGGCGTGCGTAAGTCCGGACGCCAGTACGAGCAGGCTTGCGATGACGTACATCGGTTCAACTCCATATATTCGCTTATCGTGTATCGGGATGATGCTCGTTGGGTTGAGTCGATTCCGTACCTCATCGTACCGCAGGCCCCTGGAGCGTAAAAAAAGAGAAGTAATCTGCGCTCCTCTTAACACGATAACAAGCTATCGGATTCTATTCAATAGCCTTCTAATCGATTGCAGCCGTTCTCTCTCTCTCTCTCTCTCTCTTTCTCTTTCTCTTTCTCTTTCTCTTTCTCTTTCTCTTTCTCTTTCTCTTGCTCTCCAGCAGCGTTACCGGCCGGCGGCCCGCAACGAGGCGGCCCTGCGGGTCCTTGCAATCGACCATCATTCCGAACGCAGCACCGCTTGCTCGGCCAGCAAAAGAACCCCGAACGCCGCTTATACAAAGCGGGATTCAGGGTTCTTCGCGCTGCTTCCTTACCTATTGTTCATGCTCTGCGCTGCCCGCTATGCTCATCGAAACGAAATCACGTACCGCTTCCCTTGTTCGACCGGAATGCTGCCGAACCCGTCATCCGTTGCCGTCCATGCGATGGTCTCTCCATCCGAGGTGACCTCGCGAATCGGCTGCGAACGCAGCAAGCAATTCTGAGCGTTGTTCGATACGATGACCGCTTCGACCAGCACGCCATTCTCCCAGCTCAGATCGACCTCGCAGCCCCCGCGGCCTCGGAGGCCTTTAACGTAACCGGTCCTCCACGCCGACGGCAGCGCCGGAAGAAGCGCAAGATGGTCTTGGTGCGACTGCAGCAGCAGTTCGGCGATTCCCGCGGTCGCCGCGAAATTCCCATCGATCTGGAATGGCGGATGCGCATCGAACAGATTGGCGTACACGCCGCCGCCGTCGTATTCGAGCGGTTCGTTTTCCTTGATCAGGTTCAGCAAATTCGAGATTAACCGCTCGGCACGATCGCCATCCTTGAAGCGCGCCCACAAGCCGATTTTCCAGCCCAGGCTCCAGCCCGTTCCGCCGTCCCCTCTGCGTTCCAGCGAAGTTCTCGCCGCATCGAAGAGCGCCGGCGCCGATTCTTCCGTCAGCTTCCTGCCCGGGTAGATACCGACGAGATGCGAGACATGCCGGTGATGGACGTCGCCGTCCTCGAAGTCCTTGTCCCATTCCTGCAAATGACCGTGGCTGCCGATTTGGAGCGGATGGAGCTTGCTAAGCGCGGCAGTCAATTCGGCTCGGAACGTTTCGTCGAGCTCCAGCACTTCGGACGCTTCGATGCAGTTGTCGAAGAGCTCGCCGATCAAGGTCAAATCCATCGTCGACGCGGCGCTTACGGCACTATGACGGTCTCCGTATCTGAAATGATGCTCCGGCGACGTCGAAGGCGCGGTAATCAAATAACCGTCTTCGTCCTCATGCAGCCAGCTCAAGCAGAACAACGCCGCTTCCTTCATGACCGGATAAGCCCGCTCCCGGAGAAACGCTTCGTCCCGCCCAAACGCATAGTGCTCCCATAGATGCTGGGTCAGCCATACCCCGCCCATCGGCCAAAACGCCCATGAAGCATCGCCTTCGCCGTAAGCGCCCACCGGTGCCGTCTGCGCCCACAAATCCGCATTATGATGCGCGACCCAGCCCTTCGCGCCGTAATTGATCTCGGCGGTCTTGCTGCCGTTGGCGGCCAGCCGATCGATAAAATCGAACAAAGGCGCATGCATTTCCGCCAAGTTGCAGCTTTCGGCCGGCCAATAATTCATCTGGGTGTTAATGTTCAGCGTATAATTGCTGCTCCACGGCGCCCGGGTATGCTCGTTCCAGATCCCCTGCAGATTGGCCGGCTGCGTGCCCGGCCGCGAGCTTGCGATCATGAGATAACGCCCGTAGTGGAACAGCAGCTCGACCAGTCCGGGATCCCGGCTTCCGAATTCGGCGATTCGCTGATCGGTCGGCATGTCCGCCGGCGCCAAGCTGTCTCCGAGATGCAAGTCTACCCGCTCCATCCACGGGATGTGATCGGCAAGGTGATCGGCAAGAACGGCAGCATAATCCTTCTTCAATACCGCTTCGACTACGCCGGCAGTAAGCTGTCCCGGCATGCGCTGCGCGCTGGGTGCACCTTGCTGGGGATCGAAGCTGGTCGCCGCGCTGAAATACAATACCGCGCTGGTCGCTCCAGCAATGTGAATTCCGCCGCGGTCGACGCTCATCGTGCCGCCCTCGCGTACCGCGGCAAGTCGGCCATGGAACCGCAGCGCTTTCGAAGTATCCGGATCGCCGTATCGGATCGGATGATCCTGCTGTTGATAATTAGGCGCGACATGCTCGGGCGCCGTGCCGGCAATGACGTAATGCTCGCCGTCGGTTGAAGCGGAATAACGAAGCAAGCTGTCCGCCTTGGCATGGAAGCTCAGCTGCCCCGGCTTGCTGGCTGTCAGACGAACGACCAGCGTCCGATCGGGGTGAGACGCGAATATTTCTCTCGTATAACGGATGTCGCCGATCGTATACGCCACCGACGCGATCCCTTGCCTCAAGTCCAGCTTTCTGTCGTACTGCTTATAATGATCGCCATGCTCCATGACGAGCTGCAGATCCCCGAGCGGCAAGTAGGACTGCGTATAAGGACCCATCATGCCTTTGCAGAGCCGGTCGGCTTCCTCGTACAAGCCTTCGCTGACGAGTTTTCTGACTTGCGGCAGGACGCTGGCGGCCTCGCTATTATTCCAATCCTTCGGATAACCGGACCACAGCGTGTCCTCGTTCAAGGCGATGCGTTCGCGTTCGACGCCTCCGAACACCATCGCGCCCAGATTGCCGTTCCCGACTGGAAGCGCTTCCGTCCAAAAGATGGCCGGCTTATGGAATTGAATGTTCATTCCTATTATTCCTCCTAGTAAAAAATGACAGGTCAGACTAAGTATAAATGAAACGAAGACAATCATGGAAGAAATTATTAGGATGACTACTCACAACAATACCATAGGGAGCACAGGATGGAATGATCGATTTCTTCGAAAGCTACCGCTAATCGATGAACTTTAATGGTATATTTGAACAAATAAATAGTGACAGGGTGACCCATGGATACGATTAAGGATACTGTAAATAACTTGCTGCAACAGATTAACCTGCGCACTTCTAATCCAGAAGCTATCCTCGCGCATATTGCAATGAATATATATGAAAGTGATTATAAAAAACTCCGTGAAAAGGAAAGTTTCGGTCTGCTTCCTGTACTATTGCAAGACATCATACTGCTAATAAATTTTGATATCGAACTGCAAATGAACGGCATTATCGGTTTTTTGGAAAATTCATCCGGCGAATTTTTCGAAGAGACGATTCAAGCTCTTTACAGGATCCATGCATCCGAGGACTTTAAGATTATGAGCGGCATCAAAGACTTGTTACTCTTGAATCATATTGACCTACGGAAAATTAGAGAAGATATGAATAGTCTGTACTTGTATCAGGTTTCAACGTCTTCTGATCTTCATGGCAGGAATATGAACGAATTACTGGATGTAATCGCCACTCAAGCTGATGGTTTGTACCTGTACCGCAAACATGCCAATATTTTTGATGATCATGTGTATCGTTACGTGGAAGCAAACAAAGAAAGTTTAATGGTCTATCTACGCTAATACTTCTTCATCCAAAGCAAATGCTTTATAACCGTTCCGCGCCAGATTTCATTGCAGGTAACTTTAAAGCCGTGTACCTATTCTTCCCGCAGGAACTCTGATACGATGAATATCATGGACGTAAATAGATCCTATGGGAGACATTGACCTTGACCAAACAAAACTATCAGAACCACGTGAGAATGCATCCGTTGTTCCATTATGTGGGAGCGCCATTGATTCTCGTAAGCTTCCTTGGTGCGATCGTTTTTCTCTGCTCCGAGCGTACTTGGTTTTCCTTGCTTTTCCTTGTTTGTACCGCGGGCATTTTAATTACCTTCTTATTAGTTCGTTCCTACGCCACGAAACTTCAAGACCGCATTATCCGGACCGAAGAGAATTTCAGGCATTTCGTGCTGACCGGCGCTCCGCTTGATCCTCAGCTTACCGGGAGTCAAATTATCGCCCTGCGTTTTGCAAGCGATCAGGAGTTTCCAAACCTTTGCCGTCTGGCCGTGCAGCAGAAGCTGACATCCGTTCAAATCAAGCAAGCCGTTCAGGACTGGAAAAATGACGAGCATCGCGTGTAACTGGGAGTTCTCGCCCGAAGTAACATAGCTGATAATCAGAAAAAAGCGGCGCGCGGGAATTCTCCCTGCGTGCCGCTTTTTGTGTATTACGCGTACCTTTTCACGATTTTCGTCACGATCTTGATCAGCCTGATGTAGTTCTTGAATTCGGCGAAATAATTGCCGATGACTTTCTCGATCATCTTCTGGATGATCATGATGCCGATCTCGTCGCGATACACGTCCCATACCGTCGAGAGGATGTCGCCGACGTTGAATCCGCCTAGGCCCATCAGCTTGGCTCCGTCCTGGAAGCCGATGACTTCGGTATTCCGGAGCTGCAGGGCAACGTTCGTAATGCTGATACCGGCTTCCCGGAACGTGGAGATCGCGACCAATACCGCGACTTCGTTGTCGTCGATCAAGGCTCTCTCCGGCGTGCTCAGCTCGTCGTAGAAGGCTTGTCTTTCCTTCGCCGAGATGGCTTTGATGATCAAGTACGTATCCTTCAAGTTGTTGCCGTTCGCCATCTGAAGCGCGCTGACCAGCTCGACCAGCGAGATCAAGCCCGAATCGAGCATCCCTTGCGCGACTTCCTGCAGCGTCCAGCCGCCGATCTCGTCCAAATACATCGGAATCCAAACGACGCGGCTGCGACCGGCGATCAATGCCCGGGTAAGATCGGGAACGTTCGTAAAGCCGCCGTGATATAGCGCGTCCGCGATGGCGAAGAAATCCGTGTTCATATTCCCGAGCAGCGTGCCGAGCTGCTCCGCTGTATATCCGTTCTCCTTGAGAATCGCGATCGTGTTATCGGACCGGATGTTCATGTACCGCAGGTACTCGGAAGGCGAATATCCGTCGCGAATCAGCCAGCGAAGCTGATCGTCGCTTGAACGGTCGCGCAAGTAAAGCAGCGCATCCTGTACCGATAAACCGAACGTCCTGAGCAGCGCCGCGACGCCGTCTCCGTGCTCGCCGTAGAAACTCAGGGCGCCCATAAGCGCGCGTATCTCGTACCCCGCTTTGTACATGGCCCGGGCGATCGCCGTCATGTCGGCGTTCGGCAAGCCGGCTCGCACGATCGCGATCGTATCGATCGGAGACGCGCTCGCCGTACGGATGAACGCGACGATCGCTTCCGGCGTATTCACGTCGAGGCGGACCAATTGCGCCCCCTGCTCCTCGTTCGTTCCCGCGTTCTGGCGGGAGCGGTTGAAGTAGTTGTACCTCATCTTCAAAATGCTGGCGTTATCGAAGCCGAGGCTAGCCAGCGTGTCGATCAGATAGCTCGCGCCGGCCGTCTCCAGTACGCCCCGGCGATCCAATTCCGCCGCGACGTCATTCGCGTTGCCGCCCTTGTCCTTGATCCGCTTCAAGTACGCGTACAAGGGATCCGCGCCGAACACTTCGGCCACGGCCGCGCGAACTTTGTCCGCAGGGATGACTTCGTTCCGAATGGCGTCGGTAACCCCTAATGCATCCAGTCCGAAAATGACCTTCAGCGCAAGTACGATATCCGTCGCACTGAACTTGTCGCTCATATAGACCGCGACGCTGTTCGGCGTGGACGTTTTGTCCGGCGGAATCATTTTGGTCAAATAGCCGATGTTCTTATCGCCGTAGTAAATCGCGACGACCGCGAGACCCAGCTCCGTTTTGCCGTAATAAGGCGAGAGCATCGCCGTCGTCTGGTCGGCTCCGAGCGCGTACGCATCCTTCAGGTATTGCACGACGTCGTTGACCGGGGCATTCTGCTGGCGAAGGAATGCCGCGGCGCCGTCCGCCGTCTTAATACCGAATAGATCAAGCGCTTCCTGCAGCGTGCCGGATGTCGCATCCGATCCGTACGCCTGGTCGACGGTCGATTGAATCGCGGCCGCGCTGTATTGGCCGAGTGCCGTCAACATCGCTTTGGTCTCCGCGTTCGTCTTGCCGTAGTTCGACTTTAACGACTGGGCGATGTAAGCGACCCGATAACCGCTTTCGTTCATCAACGATACGAATCGTTCCGAGGTCAGAGCGCCGTCCGTCTTCAACGCCTCCACGAACGCCGAATCGTACGTCGTTCCGTATGCGGCGCCGATTCCGCCGACGATCGCCGCCGGCTCGAACGAACCTCCGGCCAGGAACAGCTTCGCCGCGGCTGCCGCGGATTGACCGAAGTCGGTCTTGAGCAGACCCGCGATGTCATAGAACGAGAAGCCCGCATTCCATAGATGCGCGATCGCCGCTGCCGCGTCCGTAATGCCGGCCGTTTGCAAGGAATCCCGCGCAGCCTGCGCGGCCGAGGATTGCCCGCCTTCGCCGTATTGCTGATGCACGGCCCACTCGATCACGCTGTCGCTGTCCGGATAGGCGGCGATCAGCGCTTCGATCGTGACGTCCGCCCCGTTGCCGTAGTACGAACGGGAAGCTTCGATTACGTCTTGCATCGCGTAACCCAGGGAGCGCAGGAAAGGCGCGGCCTCCCCGATCGTTGCCAGTCCGCTCTCGTCGAGCAGATCCTCGAGGCTTTGGTCGATCGGCTGCCCGTAGAGCTCGGCGATCTCGTTCAAGACATCCGATGCGCCGAGATGCCCGTCATGGAGCAAATCGTAAGCCGTCTTGCCGGCCGACAGCCCGTAATACGTCTTGGCCGCCAATACGATGTCCCGCAGGGCGAAATCGAGCGCACGCAGCCGCGGAATCGCATCCGCGAAGCTCGCGACGCCCATCCCGGTCAACGTGCTCAGCTGCGTCTGCTGCAGCGTTTGCCCATAGACGTTCTGGACGGCGGCGTCGATCTCCGGAGAGGAATACTCGGTCGTCACGGCAAGCACGCCGATCGTCTCCCCGCTCGTCAAGCCGTAATGTTCTTTGCCGACACGCGCGAGCGCGCTCAGTCCGAAGTACATTTTCTTCAAATACGGCACTGCTTGTTCGAACGTATTCAAGCCGTTAGCGGCCAGCGATTCGACGATCGTCTCGCTCTGACCGCTTCCGTACACGTCTGCAACGGTGCCGACGACGTTCGTTTGCGGATACAAGCCCGAGGCGACCAACGCCTGCAGCGCATTTCCCGACGAGAGGTCGTATTCGTTCTTCGCCAGCTTCACGATGCTCGCCAGGCTGAAATTCGCCCGGTTCATGAACGTAATCGCTGCCGCGTACGAAGTCGATCCCTGCGCCTCCAGCAAGTCGTGAACGACGGACTCGACGGATTGGCCGAATAGCGAAGCCAGCGTCGTTGCGACCGCATTCGTATCGACCGTATGGTTCGCGGCGAACAAGGCGGCGATCTGTCCGGCGCCGCGGGCGAAGCGTTCCTTGGCCACGGCCGCGATATCGCGGAATCCGAAGCCGGCGTTCCGCAAGTAATCGACGGCCGCTTCTACTGTCGTGATGCCTTGGGCATCCAGCGCCTCCGCCATCGTCGTCTCGATCGTCTGTCCATACACGGACGATAGCGCCATTAATACCTCGTTCACGTTATTCGGGTATCTCTTCGAAAGCGCGTAAGCGGCTTCGCCGGCATTCAACCCGTAGAATTCTTTCAAACTTCCGGCCATGTCGGACAGCTTGTAGCCGCCCAGCGCCAAGAAATCGATGCCGCTCTCGGGCGTTACGCTGCCGGACGCGGTCAGCAGCTGCGCGATCGTGATTTGCTGCTGCGCGTACAAGGACTGAATCAGCTTGATCGTGCCCTGCAAATTACTGCCGTACGAGAAGCGAACGATTAAGCCTTGGATGACTTCGTCGCGGCTGAAGCCGCCTTTGATGAGCGCCGGACCGAGCGCGTCGTACGTCCGGTAGGCCGGATAACGGGCAGCCAGCGTGTTGATGACGGACGTCGCCGTAGCTCCTTGCGCGCGAAGCGTCTGGATCCAAAGCATGATCGGGTCGCTGCCGTACGCCCAGGCGATGGCCGCGGCGATGTCGTCCGACGGTTCGCCCGTACCGGCGATCATGGCCGTCGATGCGTCCACGTCCGATAGACCGTAATTTTCGCGAAGCACGAGCGCGATATCGCGAAGCGAATACGGCGACAGCTTGCGAATCACTTGATCCATCGTCTCCTGCTTGCCGATCAGGTAAGCCGCGACGTCGCTCGCCGCGATGCCGTACCGGCTGAAGGCCAGAATCCATTCGGACCAGCCCCTGCGGTCGAACGATGCGGCGACGTCCTCGAAGGCGTAGCCGGCGTTCTTCAGCGCCGAAGTCAAGTAGGGCAGCGCTTGTCCCGCGCCGGAGTACCCGTAAGCGCCGATCGTCCCGTCGATCAGTTCGTCGAGGGTGAATTGCCCGGATAAGCTCATCGCGACGGTCAAATCCTCCAGCGTCGTTCCGCTGTACAAATATTGCGCGTCCTGACGAATCGTGGTCACGCTGCAAGGGCAGCCCGGCATCGCGTTCGTCCGTTCCAGCGCGATCCATTGCTGCAGGTTCATGCCCATTACGCTCTTCAAAGCGACCGCGATGTCGTACTTGTCCCACAAGCGAGTCGGGTAAACGGCAGCCGCCACGGCATTCATGTCGAGCGCCGTTCCGGAATCGCCGGCAAAAGCGGCCAGCAGTCCGGCAATCGCATCGGCAGCCGTATATCGGTTGGCGTAATCGCCGCTCAGTATTTGCAGCGCGTCATTGAGGCCGAACGCCGCTCCGTCTTGCATAATAGCGTCATGCAGCGTCTTGAGCGCCTGCGAAGTCGTTAATCCCGCCAGCTTCAGCTCGTTCAGGACGGAGCTTCGGCCGGTGCCCCGGACGTTGCGCAGGAAGTATGAAGCCGTCGCGACGGGATCGTAACCGCCCTTCACCAAATAACGCAGCAGATGATTGCGTTCCTCGTTCGTCGCGCCATCGTAAAGCGCGCCGACGGCCGCCGGTATGTCCGCTTCGTAGGCGAGAAGCAGCAAGCCTGCACGGTTCGCCAAGTCGTAGCCGTTCGCGCCGAACGCCTTCATGGCATCGCTCGCCGCCGAACCGGTCATCCCCCATGCTTCCTTGATCGTTATGGCGATCATTTGATCATCCGCGCGAACCGTCTTCATCGCTTGGATGACGACAGCCGGGCCGTCGCCTGCTTCCAAGACGGCTTGGGCCACTGCTCTGGAGGAGATGCTTGCTTCCAGCATCGCCTTGGCCGTGTCGGCCTGCGGGAACGACCCGCGAACGATGCCGTACGTATCCGATGCGGAGAAGCCGGCTTGGACGAATACCGCTGCGGCCGTACCGGCGTCGTCGAACGCGTACGCCTGCGCGACCGCGCCGCCGATCGCGGCAGCCGCATAACCCGCTTCGGCCAATGCTTTCGCCATCGCCGCAGCTCCTTCGGACAGCTGCGCCTTCATCGCGGCGGCAGCTTCCGCCGCTTGCCAGCCCGCGGCTTTCAAGGCGCGGATCGCGCTCGCGCCGCTTAGCTCGTATGCGGATTGAACGGCGGCCGCGGCTTCTTGCAGCCCATAACCGGCAGCTTTCAAAATCGAAGCCGCGCTTTCGGCCGTCTCCGCGTACGCCGACCGCAGCATGGATGCGACGTCGGACGCGGAGGCGCCGGCGGCTTTCAACTGGCCCGCCGCTTGCTTGCCCGTCTTGCCATGCTTGCGAAGGAACGGTCCGAACTCGGACGGCGCGTAGCCCGCCGCGATCATATCTTTTTCATAGAAAGGGTAGCTGGGGTCAAACATGGCATCCTGTCCTTGCAGCATCGTCGTCGCGTCGGCTTCCATCTCGCCGAACAGCCCGATAATCGCCGCCTTGGACAATTCGTATACGGCATAGACGGCTCTCGTATACGAGGCGACGGTGAAGCCGCCATCTCTGAGCGCTTTGATCGCTTCCATTGCCGTCATCCCGTATTGACCGCGAAGCACCTGCGCCGGATATACGGCGGAGGAATCGTTGACCGCGCTGCTCGACACGAAGCCTTGAACCGTGGCGGCATTCGCGACCGGCGTCTCGCCGAATGTCGGCAGGAACAGCAGGTTCACCGCCTGCACGCGGTTGACGCCGGCATAAGCGACCAACGCCGTATTCGCAGCGCCGATCACCCTGCCCGTCCCGCTCCACGTCAAGATGATCGTGGTCGGATCGGATCCGAGCGCGGATCTCACGTTGCTCTGCCACTGGTTGTCGATCTTCACCGAGAACGAAGCGGAATCCGTCGGCTTCATCGGTTTGTCGAAGGTCAGAATCACGTTCTTCCCGCTCTCGTCGGACGTCGCAGCGACGAGCTTCGGCGCGGAGCTGATGTTGTTAACGATGCGATCGCCGCCGATATCATAGCCGGTCTTGCTCAGCTTGAGCGTGAAATCGCGATTATAGCCGAGGTTGACGGCGACTTTGTAGCCGAGACCTTCGTCGGAAGCCGTGACCGTTACCGGCGTAACGTTATTGCCGAGGCTGTCGATCAGCGTGACGGACAGGCCGGGAACCGGCGCGTTCAGCGTAATCGTAAAGCCGCTTTCGTTTACGGACTGCACGGCCGCGACGGCCATGATCGGCACATACGCGGTTAGGACCGAAGCGAACGCGTAGCCTTTTTTCGCAAAGGCCAGCTTGTACGTACTGCCTTCCGAGAGCGGGGCTTGCACGATGAATTGACCTGCCGCCGTCCCCGGCACGACGGCCGAGACGGGAATGCGCTCGCCCGCTGCCGTCTCGATCGTCACATCCGCCGGGAGCAAGGCGACCTGCGCAGGAGTAATCGATATTGTAATGCCGTTCGCGTTAGCCCGAGCGACGCTGCTTTGAACCCGGATCGGCAAGATGACTTCGGACGATCCCGTCGTCGGATGCGCCGGATCCAGCACTTCGATGGTATAGACGACGCCCGCCGTTATCGGCACGAGCACCGCGTACGATTTGCCCTTGTTCGGCGAACTCGGATTCTCGTCGAAGAAGGTGCTCGCGTTCAAAGCGATCGCGTTGCCGCTGCCGTCCTTCAGTCGGACGAGCGACGGGCTCAGATTCGGTACGGCCGCGCTAAAGCCGAGCTTGAAGCCGGAAGCCGTCACGTTAGATACCGCAGCGGTTCGAACGTCAATTGCGACCGGCGCCGAGAACGCGTAACCGGAAGCCGTGACCGTTAGGGTATAATGCTTGCCATCCACGAGATCGGCAGCGATCTCATAGGTCATGCCGTCATCGGAAGTCGTCGCCGATCGCAGACCGATGGCGTTCCCCTCTGCGTCCAGCAATGCGAAGCTGCCCTTCGTCAGTCCGGCAACCGCGCTCTGGAACCCAATCGCGATCCCGGCAGCGCTGGCCGATTTCAACGTCGCCGCGACGGACACCGGAACGAACCATTGCCGTCCGATGCCGAAATCATAGCCGCCGCGCGTTAACGCCAGCGTATAGGCCTTGCCTTCCGTCAGCGCTGCATCCACATGATACCGTTCGCCGCCATTAACCGCGGTGACGGATTGAACCGTGACCGAAGCGCCTTGATCGTCCGTAAGCTCGAAGCTGCCGGCCAGTAAGCCTGCAACGGCTTGATCAAGCATGACGTCGAATCCATTGACCCGAAGATCGGCAACGTTCATGCCAACGGTGATCGGCACGTTCACCGGCAACGCGCTTCCGAAGTCATAGCCGTCCGCGCGGATCGTAAGCGCGTACGTCTCGCCTTCGGTCAACGAGCCCTGCAGCGCGTAAGCCAGACCGCCGTTCAACTCGTCGACCGATTCGATCGGAACGAGCCCGCCGCCGGAATTCCGGAGCGAGAAGGCGCTTGCCGGCAAGCCGCCGACGGCGGGGGACAATCTCACGCTCAATTGGCCTGCGTTCACTCCGGCTTGTTCGACCGCGATGACGGTCGGGAAGAATACGGATGTCTCCACGCCGAAGTCGTAGCCTCGCTTGACCGGCTGGACCGTGTACGTCCTGCCGCCGACGAATGCCGCGGTGATGCGGTACGTCGCCCCGTCATCGGTCGAAACGGCTGCGGTTGCGCTAAGCGCACTGCCGTTATCGTCCTTCAATACGAAATTCGAGGCGTTTAAGCCCGGAACTGCCGGATTCAAACCGACGTCTATATACGTCGCACCCGATCGAAGCACGGCCGCGCTCGCCGCAACGGGAACGTCCATGGCGACCGGCGCCCCGAAGTCGTAGCCGTCCTTCTTCGGAAGAACGGTGTAATGCGCCGCGCCCCAGAACGTCGTCTCGATCAGATACGTGGAACCGCCGTCTTCCGTCGTTGCTTGCTGTACGGGAATCGGCTGGCCCCACCCTTCGCGCATGATGACGAAGTCGCTCGCGCGCAATCCCGGTACGGGCTGATCGAAGCTCAGCGTAAAGGCGTTTACGTTCCCCGCTTCGGTGCCCCCGAACGTCGGAACGACCGCTTGGAGCGAGAACGGCAGCGGCGCGCCGAAATCGTAGCCCATCTTGTTGATCGACAGCGAGTATGGAACGCCTGCCGCCAGCTCGGCGTCGACTTGGTACGTCAGCCCGCCGTCCCACGAGACGAAGGTCGCCTTCACCGGAAGGCCTTGCCCGTTCGTCAACGCCAGGTCGGTATCGAGCAGCGCAGTCGGCGACGTGAAGTTCAGCTTGAATCCGTGAACGGACACGCGATCGATCGACGCTTTCTTGGACGTAAGCGAGAACGGATCCGACGTGACGACCGCGTAGCCGGCCTTCGTCGTCGACACGGTATACGTTTTGCCGGCCGTCAATGCGGCTTGGATTTGATACGACAGCCCATCGTCCGACGTCGCGGCGGACGTGATCGCCACCGTATTGCCTCCAGCGTCCGAGAGACGGAAATCGCTCGCGGTCAGCCCCGGAAGCGCCGGTCTCAGATTCAACGTGAAGCCCGATTGATTTTGCCGAAGCACGATCGCATCGACTTTCACGACGTACGCGACGGGTATCGGATCGCCGAACGCATAGCCGGGTACGGTCGTTTTCAGCGTGTACGTCAGGTTCGGATCGAAGACGCCCGTCAGGTGGTAGATCGCGCCTCCCTGATAAGCGGCGGCAATCGCGACCGTACGCCCCGTCCCGTCCACCAGCGTGAAGTTGGCGGCCGTGAGATTCGGCATGTCCGGGAACACTTGGACGGCGATCAAGTTCGGCTGCGTGCCGAGCAGCCGCGTCTGCGCCGTTACCGGCACGTTGAACGATACCGGGGATGCGAGCTTATAATCGTCTCTCGCCAAGTCGACCGTATATCCTTCGCCCGCTTGAACCATGGACATCGTGACCTTATAGGATAATCCCTGGTCCGCGGTCGCGAGCGTATATTGGTTCACGGCGATTCGGCTGCCGTCCGGATTTCGCAGGACGAGCTGGCCAGGCAGCAAGTTCGCGATTCGCGCATTGAATTGCAGCTTAAAGCTCGAAGCCGTCGGATTCGATACCGCTGCCGTAACGAGCTTCGTGATGACGAACGGAACCGGTTCGTTCACTTGCGACGCGGCATCCGGCTTGTATTGAACCGTATACGCCTTGCCGGAAGCGAGCGTGCCCGCGATCGTATACGTCGAACCGCCGTCGCTGGTCGCCGCGGACGTCATGGCAATGATCTCGCCTTGCGCTCCGCGAATAACGAAATTGCGAAGCAGCAGGCCAGCGATCGGAGCTGCGAAAGCGACGGTTACGCCGGAGACCGACGCGCTTGATACCGTCATCGACGGCGGCACGACGAACGCGACGGGCTTCATTTCGAAGCCGTCCAGTTCGAGCGCATACGTATAATTGCCGCCAGGGTGGAATCCGCCCGGGACGGCTACTCGGTAGCTGGCCCCGTTATCGGAAGACTCGAACCCGTTCGGATACACGGTTTGCCCGTTCTCGTCCTTCAGGATCAAGCCGAGATAGTTCTCGATCTCCGGGAATGCGGGCGAGAATCTCAGAATCAAATGTCCGCCTGTCGTGACGTCCGTCACGCTGCCCGTAATGAAGCGATTGACGTGGAACGCGACCGGCGATTGGAATACGGCGAACGCTTTCGTCAACGTCACCGTATAGTCTTGGTTCGATACCAGCTGGACGCGAACGCGGTAAGTCGCGCCGTTATCGTCGGTTGCCAGCGTGACCCCGCTGAGCCGACCGTTGGCCGCGTCCCGGATATCCACGTTCGCCGGCAGCAAACCCGGAATCGCGTTCGCGAAGGAAAGGTCGAAGCCCGCGTTCGTAATCCGCGAGATCGTCGTCGAACCCGCGTCGACGGTATCTGCCACTTGGAACGAGACGCCGGCTTCCGGCAAATGCCCGAGCAGCTTCAGGTTATAGGCGCCTCCCGGCAATTCGGCGTTCAACCGGTACGAATGGCCGTCGTCCGACGTCGCGGCCGACGTAATCGTCACCGGATCTCCGGTCGACGTATTCGACAGCTGGAAGCTGCCCGTCCATAAGCCGCTATTCGGGCGATCCAGCGTGACCGTCAAGCCGTCGCTGCCGATCGCATCGACCGCGATCGTCGAGAGGATCGGGATGTTGATATAGAACTGATTCGGATCGGCATCGGCGTCCATGCTCAGCATGTACTCCCCGCCTGCCAGGCTCGCCGAAATCCGGTACGTAGCCCCGCCATCGTCGGTCGTAACCGAGCCGATCGGGACGGTGACGCCGTCAAGCGTCTTCAGCGTGAACGCGCTGGACGTATCCAGCGTCAGCGGCGGGTTCAGGCTGAGCGTCACGCCCGTCGCCGACACCGCCGCGAGCTGGTTGCGCGCCGCGACCCGAATCGGCTTCGGAGCACCGAAGTCGTAGCCTTCGGCATGGGCCGATAACGTATACGTATGCCCGTTCGAGCCGGCGAACTTGCCGATGTAGAGATGCATTTGCGCATCCCAGACGACTTCGACGACCTCGACGTCGGCTCCCGTTTCGTCAACGACCCGGAAGTTGTCCTTCGTCATATTCGGAACGGCCGGATTAAACCCGGCCATGAACTGCGGCGGGCGCTGGCTCGCGTTCCAAGGATTCAGCGTCGCGCTGACGATGATCGCCGGCGGACCGAAATCGTAGCCGGGCGCGGTTACGCCGAGCGTGAAGGGTCCGCCTGCATTGATTTCCGTCGTCTGCAGCGTGTAGGTCAAGCCGTTGTCCGCCGTAGTCACCGCTGTCGCGACGATCGGATCCCCGTTCGCATTAACGAGCGAGAAACGGGAAGCGTCCAGTCCCGGAACCGCCCGGTCCAAATGAACCGTATACCCGGTATACTGCGGGCTGTACGGTCCGATCATCGTGGCGTACCTGCCGACCGCGATCGTCTCCGGAACGACGACGTCGCCTTCGGCATACTTGCCGTCCGGCGTCTCCACGCGGAAGGCGTAGGTACCCGCCGCTGTCATATCGGCATCGATGCTCCAGGCTGCGCCTCCGTCCTCCGTTCGGATGCCGGAGATCGCAATAGGTTGCCCGCTCGCATCCTTAAGGGCGATCTGTTCGACGGTTAAGCCGCTGAGCGGCGTTTCGAACGTTAATCGGAACGAACCGTGGGACACTTGGCTCACCGACGCGTTCATTCGCTCGGGGACCACCTCGATGGCGACAGGCGCATCGAATGCATATCCTTCCTTGTTCAACGTCAGTGTGTACGTCTCGTTCATGTCCAGCGAAGCCCATACTTCATACTGCGATCCCGCGACGACCGCGCTCAGCATGTCGATGCCGACCGGATCGTTATCGCCGTTCCTCAGCTCCAAGCTGAGCGGCTCCATGTCGGGTACGGTTCGGTCCATCGACAACAGGAAGCCAGCCATCGTAATGCCGCTCGCGGACGGCGACACGACGACGGTGCCGGGCACGCCGGGCACGACGACCGCAAGCGCCGCGCCGAAGCCGTAACCGGACTTGGTTATGGCCAGCGCGTAAGACGATCCGGCTGCAAGCATCGCGGCTATGGCGTACGTCGCGCCTCCGTCGGCCGTCGCTGCCGTCAAACCGATCGGCGCGCCGAGCGCGTCCGTCAAGCTGAAGTCGCCGGCGGACAAGCCGTCGACCGCGCCGCTCAGCGACAAGGTAAACCCGGTTTCGGAGACGGCGCTAACCGAAGCCGTCACCGGAACGGTTTCCGGCGTCGTGACCGGCACGTATACGGATTTGGGAGTGCCGAAATCATAGCCTGGTTTGGCAACGGCGAGGGTATACGTGCCATCCTCGGCCAAAGCAGCCGCGAGCGTATACGAACGTCCGTTATCCGAAGCGACTGCGTCCGCGATCCCGACCGGATTGCCGGCCTGCTTTAACGTAAACGCAGGATCGGTTACCGCTTGGTCGAATACGACCTTGAAACCGACAACCGAGATATCCATGACATTCGCGTTCACATGTATCGTCTGCGGAGGCGCTGCCTGCACCGAGAAGGTGACGGCGCTGCCGAAATCGTAGCCGGTTTTGGCCAATGCGACCGTATAGGTCTCGCCTTGCACTAACGCGGCGACGACTCCGTACGATAAACCGCCGTCCAAAGTCGCCACGGATCCCACCGTGACGGACTGCCCGCCGATGTCTTGCAATGTGACCGCGGACGACGTCAAGCCCGTCACCGCCGTGCTGAAATTCAATTTGAAGCCGGAGACGCCCGCTTGATTCGCGGTTACCGCCACGTTCACCGTCGTCGGTCCCGTCGGGTCCGGCGGAATGATGATGCCCCCGCCGCCTCCGCCGATCGGCGCGCCGGCATCCTTGCCGCCGCGCTCCGTCTTGTCCACTTGGAGCGGCTCGGTCTCGAACACGACGCCGGGCGCATCCACGAGCGCTTGGGCGATCTCGCCCGCGCCTCGCACGCTCGTCGTGCCGTGCAGCTCCGCATGCGCGACTTTGACGCCGCCGTTCAATGTCACCGTCGTCCCGCCGACGGTCTCGTTCACGACCAATCGGTCGATCGAACCCGCTTCGACGATCAATTTCACGTCGCTCTTGATTTCGACGAACGCGAATTTGCCGGTTAACGAGACTTCCCCGTCAGCGGTAATCGAGATGCCCTCGATGCCGGCAGCCGGCGCCGTCCCATTCGATTCGATCCGCGCATCCGTCCGAACGTCCATCTGCTCGATGACCGTGGAGCCGTCGACGACGACGCGGATGCGTCCGTCCTTCTTCTCCACGACCACGGTACCAAGCTTGGAGTCGTCGATATGCACGCTGTGCTCGCCGCCTCCGTTAATGGCCGTCGTGCCGTTCACGGTGACGCCTTCCAAGAAGACGTCCCCGTCCCCGACCGCCGGACCGATCGTCAAGCTGCCCTCGACGATCACGTTGCGAAGCGTGACGCCGGGAACATCGATCGTTAGATCTCCCGCAACGGCGAACGTGCCGGATGAAGGTCCATACGTACCAGCCTCCCGCAGCTGCTTCGCGGGAACGACGATGCCTCCCGCTGCGTTCGGAACCGACTGCTTCAAGATCCGATCCAGCACGACGACCGCTTCGGCCCGCGACATGCTGGCCCCAGGACGCAGCGTATGGTCCGGATAGCCGGTCACGAGCCCCGCATCGAGCGCGGCACCGAGCGCATAACGGCCGAAAGCCGGCACGCTGCCTTGGTCCTTGAACGCGGCAAGCGGGTCCGTGTCCTCGCGAACGAGTGCCGGCACCAGCTTCGCCAGCATCGATGCCGCTTCGACGCGGGTCAGCGTCCGGTTCGGACGAAACGTTCCGTCCGGAAATCCGGAGACGTAACCCTCCCCGGCGGCCGCGGCCGCGTCGGATGCGTACCACGCGCTTGCGGACACGTCTTTGAACGACGAGCCCGCTCCGCCTTTATACGCGAACAACCGGTTTGCGAGCGCGACGAATTCGATCCGCGAGATGCTCGCATCCGGACGGACCATGCCGTCGTCGAACCCTTCGATGTATCCCTTTCCCAGCCATTCGGTCAGCGTGCGCTCCGCCCAATGGCCTCGTATGTCCGTAGGCGCGGACGAAACGCCTTCCGTCTCCGCCGCATTCGCATATCCGGTCCCCGGCTCAATCAAGCCGCAGACGAGACTCACGATGACGAGCCAATGAATGAAGCGCTTCGACCGCTTTCCGTACCCGATGACACCCATAACGTATTCCCCTCTCGTCGATCCCTCCGTCGATGACGGATTCATAGCCTTTATGCTCCGATTCTACTATCCGTCACTAAAAGAATAATGAAAGATTTAGACAAAAAAAGACAAAAACCGCGCCCGGACTGGGTTTCGCGAACTTTTGCCTTTGAATTCGGACTTGTATTTGCTTTCTAGTTGGGCTTTGCTTGGTCTCTATGAGCACTTCTACTCGTGCTCTTTTTAAGCTCTATCGTGCTCCATTTGCTTTCTGATCACCTTTTTATCCGCCTCTTTATTCGCCTTTCGATTTGTCTCTCTTTATTCTTTTTATATGTCTTTCTTCTCGCCTTTCCTTCTTCTCTCTTTTCGCCGATCCTTCTTCATTCCTTCTTCATTCCTTCGTGTTTCTTCCGTCATCTATCTTCCGTATCTAAGCCTACCTCGAAGACGGCTATTTCTTATCGGAGAAATTCGCGATCAACCCGTCGTAGTAACCGCTCAGCTCCGCGGACGGACGTATGCCCAGCTCCCGGCTGAGCAGGCGAACATAGCCGTTATAGAGGGCGATAAGCCCTTTGCGGTCATCCGTCGTCCCGCGAATCGCCATCAGCAGCCGCATCACATTCTCGTCGAGCGGATTGCGTTCGTTCAACTTCGATAACAGCTTCGACGCGGACGCCGAATCGTTCATGGCCATTAACGCGTCCGCGATGCGGATGACGAACGCCCCGTACAGATCGGCATAACGTTCCGTTTCATGGATAGCCCAGACGTACGCTTTGTCCCCGAACAAGTCGCCCGTATACAGCCTCTCGACTTGGAGCGCCTGCTCCAGATTGCCTGGACCGATGTTCTGGAGCGCCCGCGCTTGCCGCTCGAACTCCGCGCAGTCGATGAACGCTTGCGGCAGCTCGAGCGAGTAGCCGTCGTTCTCCGAGCGGACCGATTCCCTCAGTCCCAGCGGTTCCAGAGATTTGCGAAGCTGGTAGACCGTCGTATTCAAATAGTTTTCCGCATTCTCCTGGTACATGCCCCCGAAGATGTCCGCCACCAGCCTGGAACGGGGAATCCGCTTGCCCCGGTGGAGCAGCAAGTACGCGAACAGCTCGGCGCATTTGCGCGAGATCCATTTCACTCGCTGTGATTCGCTGCCTATCGACACGTCGCCAAGCGTCGTCACCACGAGCCTTGGCGCGGCCGAGACGGCCGGCGGCTGCGAAGCAGCATGCGCTCCGAGTGCCGTGCGGGTCGCCAGCGCTCGGTTGACCGTCCGCTCCAGCCGCTCCTGCGACACCGGCTTGACCAAATAATCGGTGACCGACAGCTCGTACGCATCCAGCGCGAATTCCTTATGGGACGTGACGAAGACGATCTGCACCTGCGAGCGCGCCTGCTCCATCTTCGCGGCGAAATCCATACCCGTCTCGTCCGGCATCGAAATATCGACGAAGGCAAGTCCGATGTCATCGTGCTCGTTCAGGAAAGCCGCAGCCTGCTTCGTATTCGCGAAAGCGCCCGCCACCTCGACGCCCGGCAGCTTGTCCAGCATCTTGCCCATGATCAGGTGCATCATCGGCTCGTCGTCAACCAATATGACTTTCATCGTCGTGCTCCTCCCCTTCGCCGAATCGGCGCCTCGCGTCTGCACGCGGCAGCGTGAACGTAAACGTCGTGCCGGTACCAGGCTCGCTCTCGAAGCGCAGCGCGCCGCCGTGAATGCGGACGAATTCGCGGGCCAGCGCCAAGCCGAACCTCGTATCGCCGGAATCGCCGCCTACCGGCGCCCTCGAGAACGGCTCTTCGAGCCGGAGCATTTCCGACGTTTTGTCGTCGATGCCCGCGCCGTTGTCGCGCACGAATACCGCGATCCGATCGCCTTCCGTCGCGGCGCCAATCTCGATCTCGCCGCCGATGCCCGTGAACTTGATCGCGTTCGAGAGCAGGTTGCGCAGAATGAGATCCAGCATTTCCTTGTCCGCGTCTACCGCGAGGCTCGCATCGATCCGTTCCGTTATCCGAATCGATTTCATGCCCGCCTTGGAGCTCGCGAGCGACATCGCCTGCAGCACGACCTGCCTCGCGTTCCAGCCGGACGGCCGGAACGCGACCGCGCCTTTCTGGCTGCGATACCAATCCAGCAAATTATCGACGAGATGGTAGGTGCTCTGCACTTGGCCCTGAAGCTCGACGAATACGTCGGCATGCTCGATGTCGGCGGCGGTCAGCTCGTCCCCGAGCAGGTCGGTCAAGCTGACGAGCAGCGCGATCGGATCGCGGATATCGTGCGCGACGACGGTGAACAGCTTGTCCTTGAACGCGTTCAGCTCGGACAACTGCCTCGCGTTCTCGCGCAGGCGCGCCTCGTTCTCGATCAGCTCCGTGATGTCGTTGAACATGATCATTTTACCGACAGGCATCGTTCCCGCATCGTAGATGATCGACAAACTGCAGCTGTAATGCTGGGTTCGACCGTCCAGCTGCCGACGGAACGGGAATCGTTCGTCGTCGACGCTGTCGGCCGCGATGAGCCGCAGCAGGCTCGGATGTCCGGTCAGAATGCCGCCGGCTGGCGCGGGATACTTCGGCACGGACCCGAGCTCGGGAAAAATCCGCGCGGCCGCGCCGTTGTAGCTAACGATTCGTCCCTCGCCATCCAGCAATAAGACGCCCTCGCGGATCGTCTCGAATACCTTGGCAAGCGCGAGCGGCGTAAGCCGCAGCAGGTTAAACCGGAGAATGCCCCAGGCATACGCGATTCCCGAGACCGCGAATCCGAAGGGAGTAAAATCGATTTCGACGCCGAACCAGAACAATAGGTTGAACGCCATCGGCGCGAACGCGCCCAGCAGGAGAATCAAAATCTGCTTCCGAATGGCGGGCAGCGCCCGAACGTACATCGCGACGAACAAACCGATTCCCCCTGCCAGCACGAGGTAACTATATAGGGCATGCAGGTTGTATCCGATGCCTTTGACCGTCGTGTACAGCGGGACGGAGCCGTCGCCGTTGAACGAATAGCTCGCATAGACAAGATGATGCCAGTCGTTGGTGAAGTGGAGAACGAACAGCAAGGTAGGAAATAGGAACAGCAGGAACGCGAGCTTGCGGCGGGACCGCTCGGCCGTCCCCGTAAATTGAATGGCCTGGTAGAGCCATAACGTCGTCAC
Organism: Paenibacillus sacheonensis; assembly: GCF_009909195.1. Taxonomy (GTDB): domain Bacteria; phylum Bacillota; class Bacilli; order Paenibacillales; family Paenibacillaceae; genus Paenibacillus_Z; species Paenibacillus_Z sacheonensis. The sequence goes on along the minus strand of NZ_JAAAMU010000014.1, from coordinate 73,641 downwards.
GAAGGGAATGCCTATGTATTCGATTTGAAGCGCCAGCTTCACCTGCTCCAAGCTGCGGGCGAGCACTTCCATGCCATAGCCCAGCGCGTAGAAGGCGCCGGCCAGCATCATCAGCACCATCGTCCGGGCTACGGGCAAATGCCGCCTGCGGTATGACAAGAGCGCCACGAACGCCATCAGCGCCGCCGCGATAAACAATAACGTCGACATCCCGATTCGAGTGTCCAGGACGGCACCTGCTTTCTTTTTTCGACAACAACGTCCATCTATTGGCATCATACCATCTTGTTCGCGGACGCGGGCAAATAAAAATCCCGCTTCGCGAGAAGGCGGGATTGCGGTGCTTGAATCAGAACAAAACAATGCCCGCCAAGCCGGATGCGAGCACGATCATGACGGGATGCAGCTTGAACCGAACGATTCCGATCAACGCGCCCGCGCAGATCATCAGCGTTGCGATCGTCTGCCATGTGAAGAAGGACGTCCGATGCGACAAGAAACCGAAGTGCAGCGCCGAATAAGCGATGATCCCCGTGACGACCGCACGCAAGCCGTACAGGGAAGATTTGACGAGCTTTTTGTCGAATAACCGCAAACACACCGAAGCGAGGAGGATCATGATGAGCAGCGAAGGCAGCACGATGCCGGCTGTTGCCGCAATCGCCCCGCCGATGCCGGCTGCGTCGTAGCCGATGAGCGTAGCCGCATTCGTCGCGATCGGTCCGGGCGCGGTACCCGCAACGGAAACAAGCTCCTGGAATTGCCCTTCCGCGAGCCAGCTGCGGGAGATCGCCTCCCGTTCCATTAGTGCGATCACGGAATAACCGCCTCCGAACGAGACCAACCCGATCTTCATAAACACGATAAACAATGCCGACAGGGATGCCACGGCGACCCCCTCCAGTACTCAAATATAATATTCGGGATACACGAGCGCCTGAGCCTGACGCGGCGGGCTTTCCTTCTCGGTCCTCGCCCGGATGCCCAGCTTTTCTTTGACCGCGACGGCAATCATCCCGATTCCGATTCCCCCGATAATGACCGCCAGCTGATTCACGGAGGTGAACGACAGCAGGCCGAGCGCCGCTGCGGCCACGAGCTTCGTCGTCCGGTCGAACAAGGCCGTCTTCGCCATCTTGAAGACGGCAATAAAGATCAACGCGATGACGGCGCCGTGTATTCCCTTGAGCGCCGCGGCCAGCTTCGCCTGATGGGCGAACAGGGAATAGAAAAGACTCAGCAAGCAAACGATGATGAACGTCGGCATCGTCATGCCGGCAACGGCGGCGACGGCGCCCGGCATGCCGGCAACCCGGTAACCGATAAACGCGGCCGCATTGATGCCGACGCCGCCCGGCGCCGATCCCGCGATGGAGATCGCGTTTCCCATTTCTTCCGGGGTCAGCCAGCCGCGTTTCACGATGATCTCCTTCTCCATGATCGGAATCATGGCGTAACCGCCGCCGAATGTAGAAGGCCCGATTCGAAAGAAGACCGAGAATAAACGATAGAACAAGACGACTTTCTCACGCATTCGAACCATTTCGAATCCCCCTAACCCAGACGCAGGATAAGCATCCTAACGTTTACGGACTTATTATACTATCTTTTTTCCATTTTGGAATAAAGTTTGCCTAATCTCTATCATCAAACGTTCTTATACCGGATATAGATGCAGCTTATTTTTACGTCACCGACTATTCCGACCGAATTTTGCGATCTTTTTATTCATTTGGTTTTTTCCAAAATGCTATTTCAGTTGAACCTGCCTATTGCTTGCGCTAAGATACATCTATGAACCGCAATCAAATCCAATCCGATAAGTTGGGATAAACGATGGAAACGCCTCATGCGAAGCTGAACGCGAAACGAATGCTTTACCAACATATTGCCGACCAGGGCATCGTCTCGAAAGCCGGTCTGCTGTCCGCCTTCACGATCGCGACCAGCACCATGAACCGGCTTCTGGACGAACTGGTCTCGGAAGGACGAATAAGGGAATCCGGGCTTGGCTCTTCGACGGGCGGAAGAAAGCCGATTCTGTACGAAATCAATCCCGATTACGGATTTACGATCGGGCTGGAGATTTCGCGGTTTTACTCCTCCCTCGGGTTATTCGACATGCAGATGAACGCCAAGTCTTTCGTCAGATGGCGAATGGACGAAGACATGACGCCCGAACGGTTCGTGCAGCATACCGCCCGGCAAATCAACGCTTTATTGAAGGACCACGGTCTGTCGCGGCAAGCAGTCATCGGCATTGGAATCGGTGCCGTCGGGCCTCTGGACCGTTCGAGCGGAATCATCCTGCACCCGCTGCATTTCCGGGCCTCAGGCTGGTCCAACGTCCCCATCTGCCGCATGATTCAGGAGGCGTGCGGGATTCCGGCCTGCCTGGATAACGGCGCGAACACCGCGCTCATCGGCGAGCACTGGGCGCTGCGTCGCGACAAGGTCCAGCATATGCTTTACGTGCATGCAGGCGTCAGCCTTCGCTCCGCCATGATGTCGCACGGCCGGATCATTCACGGCTCCGTTGACATGGAAGGGTCGATCGGACAGATGATCATCCAGACGGATGGCCCGAGGCTGCAGGAGCATGGGAATTACGGTGCATTGGAGGCGTTCGTATCCGTGCTCGCGCTTGAGAAACAGGCGCAGGCCGACGCGAAACTGAAAGGCGATACGTTCGGATCCGCCTATCGCGCACAACCGGACCGCATCCGATATGATGCCTTGCTAAGAGAACTCGAGCTCGGCAATCCAGGCGTGCTTGAACTGTTCTTGCGGGCCGCCAGACATCTCGGCATCGGCCTGGCCAATCTGATCAACGTCTTCCATCCCGAAACGATCATTCTCGGCGGAACGTTGATCGGCTCGCACGAACGCTTTTATCAGACCGCCATCGAGGTTGCGCTCCGCAGCACCTACTACTATCCCGAATACACGCCGGTCTTCTCGAAGGGTTCGCTCAAAGAAGACGCGGTCGCGACCGGCGCAGCGCTTGCCGCAAGGGAGCGATTCACGTTCGCGGGATGAACGAAAGAACCGCCCTCGCTCGATGTGGCAAGCGGGGCGGTTCTTGACCTGCGGATGATGCTCCAGACTCGTTACACAATTATGCTTCTGCGTTTTTCACTTTTATCTTCCGCGTTTATCACTTTTATTCTTCTTCGTTTGTCATTTCTTCGCTTCTATAACTCTACGCTTTACGCATTTACGCGTTCGCCGTTTCAGGCGCTTCCACCGCTTCCGAAGCTTCGCTGATCTTCTCTTCAAGCTCGTGGGCATAACGGGCCTGCTGCTCCTCGGTCCAGCCCAACCGTTCGGCCATCGCCGATATGACGTCGTTCTTCCAGCGGCGTACTTCCGCGATGGAGAAGAACAGGGTGCCCGTACGGCGGATGAAGAAATCGACCGGTCGTACCGTCATCTCGGATGCTATCGCATAACGCAGCTGCACGGCGAGGGAAAGCGGCAGCCCGTGCTTATCCGCCCACGCCTTCGTTTCCGCCGCCAGCCCGAATACCTTGCCCGCATTGGAACCGTACCGGCTCGCGATGAATCGGGCATCCGCTTCCCCGAATCCATTCCTTATGCCTTCAACCGTCTGTTGACCTGCGTACGCTTCGAAATTCGCCGATCCTCCGACATCGCCGCCCGACATCTTCATCGTCTGCGTCCGGCTGACGCCGATTTTTTGCCCCTTGCCCTCCGCTTTCAGCAGCGCGACCGTTTTGTCGACGACCGCTTCCGCCATCTTGCGGTAGCCGGTCAGCTTGCCTCCGGCAATGGAGATCAGCCCGGAGCGCGAGACGAAAATTTCATCCCGTCGGGAAATTTCCGAGGGAGATTTCCCTTCTTGTTGGATGAGCGGGCGCAGCCCTGCCCAGCTCGACTCCACGTCTTCCTTGCCCAGCTTCAGCCCAGGGAACATGGCATTCACGGCTTCGAGCAGATAGGTTCGATCCGCTGCCGTTACTTGGGGATTGGCAATATCGCTCGCATAGTTCGTGTCCGTCGTCCCGAAGTAGGTCTTGCCCGCGCGCGGAATCGCGAACACCATCCGTCCGTCCGGCGTATCGAAATAAACGGCCTGCCGCAGCGGGAACCGCCCGGCATCGAATACGAGATGGACGCCTTTCGTCAGCCGAAGCGTCTTGCCCTCCTTGGACTGATCCATCTCGCGGACTTGATCGACCCACGGTCCCGTCGCATTGATGACTTTCGCTGCCGTCAGGTCGTATCTTCCTCCGCCGACCTCGTCGTGCACGACCGCGCCTATGATGCTGCCATTCTCGTAGCGGAGCGTCTCCACCTTGGCATAATTAACTGCCAGCGCGCCTTCTTCTACCGCTTGCTTCATGACTTCGATGGTTAGACGGGCATCGTCCGTCCGGTACTCGACATAGTACCCGCCGCCTCGCAAGCCGTCCTTCTTGAGAAGCGGCTCCTTGGCGAGCGTCTCCTTGCCGTTCAGCATTTTCCGTCTCTCGCCCCGCTTGACCCCCGCCAGAAAATCATACACGCGCAGCCCGATGCTGGTGGAAAAGGGGCCGAACGTCCCGCCTTTGTACAACGGCAGCAGCATCCATTCCGGGGTCGTCACATGCGGCCCGTTCTCGTATACGATGGCGCGTTCCTTGCCGACCTCCGCTACGACGCCGATCTCGAACTGCTTCAAGTAACGCAGTCCGCCGTGCACGAGCTTCGTCGAACGGCTGGACGTTCCTGCCGCAAAATCCTGCATCTCCACAAGTCCCGTCCGCAATCCGCGGGAAGCCGCGTCCAGCGCGATGCCCGCTCCCGTGATGCCTCCGCCGATAATCAAGAGGTCGAGCGGCTCCCGCTGCATCTCGGCCAGTAGGGGCAGTCGGCCTTGCGCCGAAAATGATGTCGTTCGTTGCTGTATCGTCATATGAATAGCTCCTTTTCCATGCAGCGATTCTCCGCTTAAATCAAGCTAACAGAAAAAGACCACGAAAAAAGTCGTCTCCAGCATGCCCTAAGGCTTGCCGGATCGGCTTCTTCGTGGTCTCTCCGTGTCTCCAACCGTTATTAACTTATCGTTAGGATAGCATAATCCGTCTTATTTCACAAATGCCAATGCCGCGCGCACCGCGCTCTGCCAGCCCTCGTACAGCTCGTCCCGAATATACGCCGCCATCTCCGGCGCGAATCGCCGCTCGACCCGCCGCAAGGAACGTAGACCGCTTCGCTTGCCGAGAGGGCTTGTTTTCGATTGCCATGCGATTCTTCCTTTGGCCGACTCCCTGACTCCGTTCATCAACCCAATTTCCACAGCTCGCGCCGAGACGTCGTCACGGCGGCGGCGCCGGCGGTGAGCGCCGCGTCCACCTGCTCGGCCGACCGAATCAAGCCGCCCGCGATGACCGGTACGCCGGTCCGCGCCTTCACTTCTTGAATAAGCTCCGGTATGACGCCGGGCATGACCTCGATGTAGTCCGGACGCGTCTTCTCGATTAGCGCATAGCTTCGCTCGAGCGCGTCGCTGTCGAGGAGAAACAAACGCTGAATGGCGAGGACTTTGTTCATCTTCGTCCGCTGGATCACGCTCGTCCGCGTGGAGATCAACCCCAGCGGCCGAACCGTCTGACAGAGAAATTCCGCCGCGTATTCATCGTTCTTCAAGCCGTCGATCAAGTCGGCATGAAGAATGACTCCTTTCCCGCGGGCGCGGGCCAAATCCACGATCGGCTTGATCTGGCCCAGATGGCCGCCCAGCAAAACAAACGTCGAGAAGGCCGAGTTCACGAGCGACTCGACCTCCTTTATTTTCCGCACCGCGGGCAGTACTACCGGAAACATAACGTTCAGCCCCTTTCAACTGCTATCATACGCTTCCGGGAGCATGCTGGCTAGCTAGCCGGTCTTCCACTATTGCCCTTTGACGGCCGACCCGACGGTGAGCGCGTTCTCCGCCTGCTCGCTGAACAAATTCCAATTTCAGGATAATCTTAATTTTAAGAAACCTTTTTGGAGAAAGGCACGTCTAGGGTTCATGACAGCAAGACAATACTCCAAGAGGTGAATGAAAATGAAAAAACCGTTTAAAATGATCGCCCTGTCTACTACCGCCGCCGCTATGCTGTTCGGATTCGCCGGCCCGCAAATCACGTCCGCCGCATCCCTGGACCAAGCTGCCGCACAAGGCAATAACCCTATGGCCGCTCTGCTCCAGAGCAATCTGGACGCAGGACTCTCGACTTGGTATACCCAGTACGCGCACAATTTCGCTTGGTACGTGCATCTGACCGCCGGGCTCAACAATCCGAATCACCAAATCACGCGCGAACAATTCACTTCCCGGCTCGTCGGCGAGATGGAAGCACGCGGCAATCTGCCGATGGTCAAGCCCGTCGTCGTCGAGATCAAGGATCTGGAAAGCATCTCGCCCGAATACGCCGCGGCGATTCAACGCGCCTTGTCCTATGGCATCGTGAAATTGGATGCGGACGGGAAATTCAATCCGAAGACCGTCATTGCAAGAGCCGACGCAGATTCGGAAATCCGCAATGCGCAGCAGTACTTGAAAGCCCACTCTTCCCCTGTCGAAGAGGGCAAGACGATCTCGGCGGAACAGGCCGTCCAGCTGATCAAGCAAGTCGTCGGACCGGAGGCGTCCCTGCAAATCAAGATTGATCCTGCTGCCGTCGTCACTCGCGAGTCGTTCGTCTACCTGCTGGTGCATACGCTCCAAACGAGCGGTCGGCTGCCGATGATCAACGTCGTTCCGGTCGACGTGAAAGATGCATCCGAGATGGATATCTCGAAATCCGGCGCCGTTCAAACGGCACTGGCTCTTGGTTTCATTGCCTTGGACCAAGCCGGCAATTTCAATCCGACGGACGAGCTGACCCTTGTCGATGGCACCGATATCGCAGCCAAAGCGACTGCCTTCTTGAAGGGTCACCCGGCACCGCCAGTCGACAACGCGACGATCGCCGCCGAGTAACTTGATTCTGTTTCGGTAAACGAAGCGAGATTATGAAAAGCCCTTCCTCCGACGTAGGAAGGGCTTTTTGACGGTTTAATCGGATAAGGAACGCCATTTTTTTCGTTCCTTCCTAGTTAAGTACCCTTTTGGGGTCAAACAGCACGCAAACAAAGAGGCTGCCCCTCAGCCTCACGGCATCGGAACAGCCCCTTGTATTGTTCGCTTCTCGCTCATTCCTCGCGATTGTTACTTCCCGGCTTACTTCGAATTCGCAAGCCAGTCCGCGAAGCGCGTCGGCGCGATGCGCGGCTTGGAATCGCCGTCCGGTACAAGCGATTTCTCTTCCAGCACGGACCCGTAGTAACGCGCGCCGTTATCCGTAACGACCTCGCGCGGATCGCCCTTGGATGCCAAGAACAGGCGGACGAGCTCGTCGAAGCGCATCCGATCCGGACCGGCTACCTCGAGAATCCCGTTGGCCGGCGCTTCTACCGCGCAATCGGCCAGCGCGGCCGAGACGTCGTCCGAGACGATCGGCTGGAACGAGACGGCTGGCACGCGGACCGCGTTATCTACCATGAACGAATCGGCGATGCCGCCGACGAATTCGAAGAACTGCGTCGCGCGGAGAATCGTATACGGAATGCCGGAAGCGGCGATCAAGCGTTCTTGCGCCAGCTTCGCGCGGAAATACCCGTTCTCCGGCAGACGGTCGGTGCCCACGATGGACAAGGCTACGTGATGCTTCACGCCGGCCGCCGCTTCGGCAGCCAGCAGATTGCGGCTCGACGTCTCGAAGAATTCAAGCACTGCTTGGTCCTCCCAAGACGGCGCGTTCGCCACGTCGACGACAACCTGCGCGCCGCGCAGCGCTTCGGCCAATCCTTCTCCCGTAACGGCGTTGACGCCTCTCGACGGCGATGCCGCCACGGCTTCATGTCCAAGCCCGCTAAGAAGTTGGACGAGTTTGGATCCGATCAATCCGGTTCCGCCGATCACTACGATTTTCATTTCCATTTCCTCCCTTATATGTGCCTCTTGCGAGGCTTTTCGTTGTTGGAAGCGCGCTTCGAACATAGAACGATGAAGGGACCGTTATTGTGACATCGCGCGGTTATTTCCGGATTCCGCTGTCCAGGATGTCCACATGAACCTTCAGGCTCACGTTTACCGCCGGGTATTGTTTCTTCCATGCCGCTTCGTTCCAGTTCCGCGTTTTGCTTCTCACGATATCCCCTAGCCCGAGCGGATCGATGCCTTCGTTTTTGAATTGCTGGATAAGCGCCGTGCCCGTTGCGGCCAGCTCCTTCTCCAAAGCTTCTTTTATTCGCTGCTTCTCGTCGCGGGTCAGCTGAAATCCTTGCGTATCCATGACTTCCCCTTTAAACCGGAGTGCGATCGCCACTTTCGGACGGTTCTGATCCCGGCTCACGCGATACTTCACGTTGGATCCCACATTCCTGACGGCGGCATAAGTTCCGTTATCCAGCCGCGCTTCTAGCGTTCCGTGCTTCGTGCGTTCGCGAAGCAGCTTCACCATTCGCATCTGCTGCTCGTTCAACGACGAGACGTACCGGTCGTCCTTGAACAACGCCAATCCCGAGATCACGACATGCCCGTTACGCAGGGCGAGAATCGGCAAGAAAGGATCCATCCCTTTGCCCAAATAAGCGTATTCGAAGTCGTTCAGATTTTGCCTGGGCACGAAGCCGGTCCTGACGTTCGATTGCAGCAAATCGAACAAGTACATGCCCTTTTCCACGTCCGAGCTGAAATCGGCATGCAGGAGATTCTTGGCTTTGCCGTCGACAACGGCCACGAATAGTTTGCGCGACGAGAGCGCGTCCCGCAGAAATACGTCCAGCTCGTCCGCCAATCCCTTTTGCGCCATGGCTTTCTCGAATAAAACCACCGAAATCTTGCCCGTTTTAATGGTCCGGTTTAACTTCATGTCCATGATTTGCACGATGCTTTTACTGGTATGGCCGATGTTGGAGATGAGATTATTGGAGACGGAAATGGATTTCCCCGAGTGAAATCTTGGCGGCGCCAGCGTCATTTCGATCTGGTCGTCCGCCGCCTCGTCGAAAGCGCCGACGAACGAGATCGTGGATTTCTCCAGAATCTCTTGTTTGACGCAGCCGGTTAACAGCACGCAGAGCAGATAAACCACGATGAAGGCACGTTTCATGCGGCCGTTCTCGCTTTCACTCTGACCAGGACGACGAGATACACCAACGGTATGTAGGCATAGGTCAGGCAAAACCCGAATCCGTCTAACCAGGCCTGAAGGCGTTCCACGCCAGGACGGTCGGGAATCAGGCAAACGGCCGCAAATACGATGAGCGACAAGAACGGCAGCACCGCAGTTTGTCTCACGCCGAGCATGATTTTGCCGATTCGGCTGGACGCCCACAGGCAGAAGCAGATGATCGGAATCACCCATAAGATCTGCGCGGTGGCGCCGATATATTCGAACCGGTCGATAAACGGGAATTGAATGAATTTGTATTTGGTCAATTGGGGCCATACTTCGAACGATAACTGCTCGGGTTTGAACAATAACAAGGAAAAGAACAGGATCAACAGAAAAGAGAAGGTCGTAAGCGCGTTCGCCCAATGCGCCCATTTTTGCGATTTTTCCGGCGACTTGATAAAGGTATAGCAAAATAGAAGCGACTCTGCGCCCAGATAAGGAAAGGTCATGGCCTTGCTTGCTTGCAGGATCTCGCTTGGCGAATGATCGAATGCCGGCGTCAAGTTGTTGAAATGAAAATAAATCGCCGGAAAAAACATGGCGAATATGGTGACGTAGCGGATCAAGCTGAACATGCAGATGCCCACGACTACCCGAAAGCCTCCGGAAACGATGTAATACGCAAGCACCAGCAGGACCAATGCCAACGGCCAGGTGGCTAAGTCCGCGAACAACCAGACTTGGATCACTTCGATGAACAGCCGGAGCTGGAAACAGGCAAGGAGCAGAAAGTAAACGATAAAAACAAGGTTAAGCCCGCTTCCAGCCCATCTTCCGAACAAACGACGATGGATATGGATAAGGTCCGTCCCGCACCGATCGAGGATTTGATACATCAACCAAATAACGGCGGAGATGCTGAGGCCGGACAGGATAGCCGAGATCCAGACGTCTTGGCCGGCCCACCGAATCGGTTTGATCGACATGGACACATATTCGGGGCCGAACTGCATCGCGTGAATCAAGACGAATACAAGAAAGGCCGATACGGTTAAACGCGGATGCTCCGTTGCAGGCAACTTCAAACTTTTCTCCCTCCCAAAGCATGCTCATTCGTCGATGTCTTTTTTGGCCGCTGCCTTTTTCCTGTCGAACCTTACGGGGGAAGGCGATCTGAAGAAGCTGAACCGATGATGGAATTTCGAATAAGGCGGACGAATCACCGTGTCGTATAAATCGCTTTTGCGGAACGGATACACCGGAACGAGGTAAGGCATGCCGAGCGACGTCAATCGCAGCAGGTGGGCGACCAACGCCAAGGTGCAGATGACGATGCCTAGCAGCCCCCATATCTGAGCGGCGAAAATAAAAGGAAACCGAAGGACGCGTATGGTGGCGCTCATGCGAAAAACCGGCGTCGTGAACGAAGCCAAGGCCGACAAAGCAACGATAATCAGCAAGAAATTGCTGGTCAGGGCGGCTTCGACGGCAGCCGTGCCGAGCACGATACCTCCGACGATACCGATCGTCTGCCCGATCTTCGTAGGCAGCCGGGCGCCCGCTTCCCGCAAGAGTTCAATGACCAGCTCCATGATCAGCACTTCCACGACGGGCGGAAACGGCACGTTGATCCGAGAAGAGACGATCGTAGGCAAGAAGACGTTGGATATGCCTTGGCCATGATAGGTAATGACGGCAACGTATAAAGGCGATGCATAGACGGAAAACAACACGGAGCACATTCGGATCATCCGCAGCACCGAGGCGATAATCCAAGGCAAGTAATAGTCCTCGTACGTAATAAAAAACAACCACAGATTGACCGGTACAAAAACGGCTGTCGGGGAACCGTCCTTCAAGATGCAGATTTGTCCGGAGCTCACGGCCCAAGCCACGTAATCGGGCCTTTCGGTGCCGATCGTCTGCGGGAAAATGGAATTGGAATTGTCTTCGATCATTTGCTGCAGCAGCGTGCTGTCCGTAATCTGATCGAACCGGACATCCTCGATCCGCTGAATGCATGTATTCAGATATTGTTCGTTGGTAATTCCCTTGATGTACACGACCGCGATTCTGGACTTGGAGATGCTGCCGACCGTAAGCTCTTTGATCCGCAAGTCGGGGTAAGGCACCCGCTGGCGAATCAGGTTCAGATTGGTGTCCAACGATTCCACGAAGCCTTCTTTCGGGCCCTCCACGGTGAACTCGACTTCCGGAATCGCGACGCTGCGGCCCTTTGTCGCTGCAGCATTGATCAGCAGCCACTGTTGGCTATCTTGACCATACTGAATCGCGACATACCCGCGATAAACCTTGTCCTGCGTCCGTTTCCAATCCTCGCATATTTCTTTTTCCGCCACGGGGATCAGCTGGAACAATTCCTCGAAGCTTGCATTCGGATTGTCGCTCAAACAGCCAAGAATAGAACGCTCCAGCACATCCGTTTCCGTGAGGGTTTTGATGTAGCCGACGAAGATCGGAAAGGCGCCCAGGCGGTTTTCGTAGCATACAAAATCCGCGGATTCACAAAGCTCCTTCCATAGGCGGGGGGCTGCATTCACGTCTGATCACTCTTCCCGGTTCCTAATTCTTCCGTACATTGTCCCCAGAAATCATGAAAACATGCAAGGAGGCGTTCCTCCAGGATACGATTGAAATTGGCAGATCAACGAAAAATGATTACACGCCCGACGAAACGCAGAAAAAACCTAAATATCCCGTGTACGCCAACGGGATATTTAGGTCTTCGAATACCGTATAGGGGGAGGTTAAACCCTTAATCGACGACGTTCGAGATGACCTCGATATTGCCGCGAGTCGCTCTCGCGTAAGGACAAACATGATGCGCTTCGTCGACGATTTCTTGAGCGACGCTGCGTTCAACGCCTTTGATCGTAATGTCGAACTTCACCGCCAACACGAAGCCGTCGTTGGCATCCTTGCCGAGCGTTACGTTGGAAACAATGGAGACCCCGTCCGATTTGATCTTCTTCATTCGCATGACCGTGCCCATAGCGCCTTCGAAACAAGCCGCGAAGCCCGCCGCGAACAATTGCTCCGGATTGGTTCCTTCCCCGTTGCCGCCTAATTCCTTGGGATAGCGCAAATCCACGTTCAACTTGTCATCGTTGGATACCGCTTTGCCTTCTCTTCCGCCTACAACGTTAACCGTGGCCGTGTACAGCGTTTTTTCGATTTTATCCATTTTGCATGCTCTCCTCTTCGTCAGTTCGAATCACATTGCGGACATAACAATTATAAGGATTTCCTTCGCGTTGGTTCATATACTCGGGACGCGGAATAAGGCTCGAGTCCGATCGGCTTCAAATCGACTTACAGTTGAATACCAGGGACTACCGTCAGCAGTCCCAGTAATAATCATTTTCTCCAACCCATTTTCCATACGACTCCATCAATCTGTTTAGCCGGGCGTATGAACTCGTCAAACTATTCTTCAATAAGGTGCGCAGCATGTGCTCATATCCTCTCTGAATAAGATGGGCTTCTGGAAGAAACGCCATGGGTGCCGAGTTCGTTCAGAAACCTTTGTCCACGTTGTCCGACATGCAAGGCTTCATGCACGGGCCGGAAGGTCTCACCCGATCCTGCACCTTCATCTTAACAAGGAGAACGGCGCGCCGAATCTGTTAAACGTCATGAAATTGGCCGACATCACGCAACGCCTTCGGGCATTTCGCACGGCCGTTTTCATGCGCCATGCCAAAAATAATGCTTCCTTGCACGAATCGGATTTGCATGACGGACCGGTTTACGCGCAAGCACCTCGCTGTTTCTCGTTGAGACTGCCCAATTAGTTTGTCCATGGCCGTTGAAGATCATCGTGTTTCGATCGTTTAAAAGGGAAATGCTAGAAGAACCGCCACTCCGCCAAATCTTCACTGGCAGAGGGACGGTTAAATGCTACTTTGTCTTTCGTATTTTTATTCGTAATTCTTGGACAGAAACCCGGCGAGCGCCGCTCTGGCGCGATTCAGCATTATCGATGATTGGCGCGTCTTCTCCTGCTTCGATCATGCGGGAAATGAGACGCTGCTTCAAATCGTCTGCAATCGGACGGAAGGCGTCGATGCCTGCGAGGTTAGTTAGCTCATGGGGGTCCGCTTCCAGATCATACAGTAAATCCTCTACGTAGCGATCGGAACCCGCTTCCTCCCAAGCATTGGCTTGCGGAGCGCGCACGCTGTATTTCCAGCGGTTCGTACGAATCGCCCTTCCGACTTGAGATTCACTGATTTGCAGGAACACTTCCTCCGGCCAGTCGACGGGTTCGCGCCGGACAAGCGGCAGTACGGATCGCCCCTGCATGCGCGAAGGCACGTCGATACCGGCGGCGCCTAACAGTGTCGGCGGAATATCAATCAGACTAACTAATTCGCGAATCTGCCCGCCATGCTCGAAGCCGGGTCCATATACCGCCGTTGGCACGCGAATCGAGCTGTCATGGGCGCTGCGCTTGTACTCGCCGTTGCGCGTTTTGAAATGGCAGGCGTGGTCGGATGTGAACAGAATGATCGTCCTTTTGGTTAAATCCAGGCTTTTCAGTGCGTCACGCAGGCGGCCAAGCGCTTCGTCCAGCCGCTTGACCATGCCATAGTAGCCGCCGAGGTGCTGCGGAGCCGTTCCGACGAGTGCCTTGAGATCGGGCGGCGTCCAGCGGTCGGTATATATCTCCTCATAGCCAAGGGGAGCCGGATAGTTATCCGAATGGTTCTGATGATGCGGTTCGATATAGGACAAGAACAGAAAAAACGGATCGTTCTTGTGACTGTGAATATAGCGAATCGCCGCGTCCGTCTGGGCATCTGCACGATAGCCGGGCAATTCGACCTCATCGCAATCATTGTCGTACATGACAGTATCGTAGGCATCTGAGGAAAATTCCAGCGCATTCGAAGCCAACCAATACTCATAGCCGCCGCGTGCCTCCGGTCGGACCGGCTCATGATCAGCGAGATGCCATTTGCCGATATAGCCGGTTTCGTAACCGGCTTCCTTAAAGTAATGCGCTAACGTGCGCGTATTCGCAGGCAGCGGAATGCCGTTGCGATAACAGCCATTTTCGGTCGCGTAGCTGCCTGTTTGAAGACAGGACCGGGCCGGACCGCAGACCGGCTGGCAAGTAAACGAATGATAGAAATGCGTCCCTTCCCTAGCCATTCTATCGAAATTCGGCGTCAGTCCAAGCGGATTTCCATGAACGCCCGTCGTATCCCAGCGTTGCTGGTCTGTAAAAAACACGATGACATTCGGACGCTCCGACGCAGTGCGGGCATGCATGCAGTTTCCTCCTAATCAACTATCGTTTTTCGAAGATTGAATGTAACTAAGGGAAATTATATTCTGTTTATGGCCGCTTATTTAGATGATAAACGCTGATATAATAGTAAAAAACGAAGAAGTTTCAGGAGGACGGTTCCTTGAACGACCATCAACTGTACCGGCTGGCAACCGAAGAATATGATGTATCCTTTTATTTTCTATATGACTGGCTTCGTGAAGCCAGCTGGAACTTCAATGAATATCGGATTCCTGCATTAACTTTTTGGTTTATTCGGGAAGGCAGCAGGAAGCTTATAGTCGCCGGAGAGGAATATTTGGCAGAGCCGGGCGATCTTATCGTGCTGCCGCTTGGCTTGGCTGTTACGACGGCTCATACCGGCGGAGAACAAGAGCCTCTTCGTTACTTGTCTATGGGCATTCGGGCGATTATCGGCGGGATGAATTGGAACGAATTGTTCGGAATTCCGATTCGTCTGCCTCTCGAAGCCGGCGGCGAGCTAACGGAGCTCGTATTATTATGGAAACAGCTTATTCATGATGAGAAGGCGGTGCGCAGTTTGTCGACCGTATCGGACGACGCCCTGTTCTCGGCTCGTGCATCGGTGGCAGCGCTTGCCTGGGAAGCCAGGTTCAAGTTATGGATGTCGCTGATGACCAAAATCGCGATTCCGTTTATGTCCGCCCCGGAACCCGCATTGGATAAGAGAGTCAGAGACCTATGTGCATACATCCGAACCCATTACGAACGTCCCTTCAGCGCAAGTGAACTCGCCCGCGCGGCGTGTTTGAGCGAAGGTCATATGCGCGCGACGTTTCGTCAAGCTATGGGCATTACCCCTCATCAATATACCATTCAAGTTCGAATGGAGAAGGCGAAGGAACTGCTGGCTCTTACCGACCTTCCGCTTGCGGAGATTGCGGAGCGAGTCGGCCTGGAGGACGTCAGTTATTTTATTAACGGCTTTCGCAAGCGCGAAGGCATGACGCCTGCCGTTTATCGCAAGCGAACTTTTCCATGGATATAAATTTATACCAGGGCACC
Organism: Paenibacillus sacheonensis; assembly: GCF_009909195.1. GTDB lineage: Bacteria > Bacillota > Bacilli > Paenibacillales > Paenibacillaceae > Paenibacillus_Z > Paenibacillus_Z sacheonensis. Next base: position 58,143 of record NZ_JAAAMU010000014.1, on the reverse strand, counting down.
AATCTAACCGGCCGGCCGGAGAGAAGAAACATGCTTGTTTGCCCCGCCAAAACCTAACGCTCACGTAAGGATTGTGAAAACAATCACAAATGTTCAATCTCTCGTCATAAATATTGTGAAATAAATCACAACAGTCGTTTATAATAACGGTATAACGGTGAACGTAAGGTATGGACAACGCCGGCCAACCGCTTTAAGCACTTGCATCCATCGCTTCGTCCGCTGCCGAGAACACCGCATTCCATGCAGAAAGAAGGGATTCCCCTATGGCCCGTGAACCCCGTTCCGGGAAGGATATCAGCCCCGGCCGTGTCGCCAAGCAAGAGAAACGACTCATCGTTCTATGTATCGTCGTCGCAGTCATCATGCTGCTGTCCTTGTCCCGCTATCTGTTCGAATGAGGAGTAAGGCGTCCGGTAACGTTCAATACTATACCAAGCTTTGGGAGGGATCAAGATGCTGCTAAGCGGTTACGATCCGGTCATGTACAGCCGGATTCTTACGGGAGTCACGCTCGCTTTTCATATTATATTCGCCACGATCGGCGTCGGCGTTCCCCTGATGATCGCGCTCGCCGAATGGATCGGCATCAAGCGGGGCGACGATCATTATCTGCTCATGGCGCGCCGTTGGGCGCGGGGCTTCGTCATCACGGTCGCCGTCGGCGTCGTCACGGGCACGGCCATCGGCCTGCAGCTCAGCCTGCTGTGGCCGACCTTCATGCGGGTCGCGGGCCAATCGATCGCCCTGCCGCTCTTCATGGAGACATTCGCTTTCTTCTTCGAAGCTATTTTTCTCGGCATTTATCTCTACACATGGGAGCGATTCAAGAAGAAGACGACGCATCTGCTGCTCCTGATTCCGGTCGTTCTCGGTTCGTCGGCTTCGGCCTGCTTCATTACGATCGTCAACGCGTTCATGAATTCGCCTGCAGGGGTAACGGTGAAGGACGGCAAAATCGTCGATATCTCCCCGTTCGGCGCGATGCTCAGCCCGGCCATGCCGACCAAAGTATCGCATGTGCTCGTCACGGCTTACTTGACCTGCGCGTTCGTGCTCGCAGCGATCTCAGCCTGGTCGCTCTTGAAGGGCCGCAACCATGTTTACTATAAGAAGGCATTGAAGCTGACGATGATGTCCGCCTTCGTCTTCATTATCGCAAGCGCCGTGATCGGCGATCTGTCGGGCAAATACTTGGCCAAATATCAGCCGGAGAAGCTGGCGGCGATGGAATGGCATTTCGATACGTCGAAGCAAGCGCCGCTCGTGCTAGGCGGAATCTTGACGGACGACAACGAGATCAAATACGGCTTCAAAATCCCGTTCGCGCTCAGCATTCTCGCCCATGGCCTGCCGAACGCGGAAGTGACCGGCTTGAACGACATTCCGAAGGATGAACATCCGCCGCTCTATATTCACTATCTGTTCGACTTGAAAATGGGCTTCGTCGCGATGATGGTCGTCATCGCAGGCGCATTCATGCTGCTCCTGTACCGCAAGCGAAGCGCCGCCTTCGGCAACAAATGGATGCTGCGCGGCATCATACTCGCCGCCCCGCTCGCCATGATGACGATCGAGCACGGCTGGATCTTCTCCGAGGTCGGCCGCCAGCCTTGGCTGCTCCGCGGCATCATGCGCACGTCGGAAGGCGCGACGACTTCGGATCACGTGGATACGATGCTTATCGTATTCGTCCTGCTCTACGTCGTGCTCGGCGTATCGGCGGTCACGGTGCTGATCCGCATGTTCCGCAGCAACCGGGCCGAGGACGAGATCGCGGCCAAGGGCTTCAAAGGAGGCGATGAGCTGTGAGCTACGAAGTGCTCGGCATTACCGTGCTCTGGATTTTCCTATTCGGCTACCTGATCGTCGCTTCGATCGATTTCGGCGCGGGCTTCTTCAGCTACTACAGCGCGGTCACCGGTCAGCGGCATCTGATCAACAATATCATCGAGCGCTATTTGTCGCCCGTCTGGGAAGTGACGAACGTGTTTCTCGTCTTCTTCTTCGTCGGCATCGTCGGCTTCTTCCCGGATACCGCCTTCTATTACGGTACCGCCTTGCTCGTGCCGGGCAGCGTCGCGATCGTCCTGCTAGCCATCCGCGGCTCGTATTATGCGTTCAATACTTACGGCACGAACAAGAACAACCGCTTCTACATGCTGCTCTACGGCGCTAGCGGCCTGCTTATTCCCGCTTCGCTCTCCACGGTCATGACGATCTCGGAAGGCGGCTATATCGAAGTCGATCCAAGCGGAGGCGTGACCTTCCTGTACGGCAAATTGTTCGGCTCGACGTATTCGTGGACGGTCGTGCTGCTCGCGCTCGTGAGCGTGCTGTATATATCGGCGATGTTCCTCAGCTACTACGCCGACCGCGCCAATGACCGCGGCGCCTTCGAAGTGGTCCGCAAATACGCGCTCGCCTGGAGCGGACCTACGATTCTGTGCAGCCTGCTCGTATTCTTCGCGATCCGCGGGCATAACCCGGTCCATTTCGATCAAATGAAGCATTACGCTTGGATGTTCGTGCTCTCGTTCGCCTGCTTCCTCGTGGCGATCTACTTCTTATGGACGCGCAGGCGCCTCGGCGTCGCCTTCGTCTTCGTCATGCTGCAGTTCGGTTTCGCCTTCTTCGGCTACGGCGCGGGCCATATGCCGTACGTACTGTATCCATATCTGACGATTCACGACAACTTCACGAGCGAACCGATGGCCATCGCGCTTATCGCGGTCTTCATTCTCGGTCTGCTGCTGCTCATTCCGTCGCTGTACCTGCTCATGCGGCTGTTCTTGTTCGACACGAAATACGTACAGGGCAAGCGTGCCAAATAGATACCGGAAAGCCGATAACGCATCGTTTCGGCAACCGTCAAAAACGGAGGTTGTTCACCCATGATCGAGAAATTCCTCATCTTCGTCGCGCCGTTCCTCGTCGTCCTGCTGTGCGTCGGTTTCCTGTTCTGGTGGGGCGCGCGCAAGCCGAAACCGGGTCAGCCGTTATAGAAACGGCCGTTAACGCGCACGCTAAGAACGCGCCAAGAACTGCGACCCACAGGCAGCGGCGGCGCGAATCACAGCATGCCACCCAAAAGGAGCCTCCTTACCATGACATCATCCAAGAACCGCCGCGAGAACGCATGGAAGAGCCGCAAACAGAACCAGAAGCCCCACGGCGAGGTCAAATCGCTGGCCGAAATTTCGGACGAAGGCTCTTCCGGCGTCGCCGGCTACGAGAACGCCCGCAATAACGGCGACTAGTCCAGCGCCGGCAAACGAACAAGGAGCAGATCGCCTAAGCGCATCTGCTCCTTGTTTATTCGTTATCGAGCTTACCGTTCATCGGTCATTGGCGCGAGCGCCGGGCACGCCTTAATCGCCGCGATGGCAACCGGAGGAGTAGTCGAGCATCGGCATATCCTGCTTCGATTCTCCCTTCCGTCGAAGGCGAAGACAGGCATCGGCCCCTAGCGGCATCCGCCCTCTTGAAGAAGTCGAACACAAGACAATCTCCCCCGACACCATGCCGAAAACACGGCGCCAGCTTACGACTGCACGAACTTCTCGCTGCTGCGCGCCTGCAGCTAGCCTGCAATCTCAGCCGCTGCCGAACCGTTCCGGCGAGAACGCCTGCGCATATTCGGCCGGCGCCCTTCCTTCCAAGCAATCCGCGGCAAGCATGGCCGTAGCCGGACTAAGCAGGATGCCGTTGCGATAATGCCCTGCCGCGAATACGACCCGCTTAGCGCCGCCGAGCGCTCCGATCAGCGGATAGCCATCCTGGGTAGCGGGACGCAAGCCTGCCCAGCGATGAAACGGCGTCTTGTCCGCCAGGAACGGAAACGCGTTTTTGTTCCATTTTCGCAGACGCTCGATTCCTTTCTCCGTGACCGACGTGTCGAAGCCGGCAACGTCCTCCGAGGCGCCGCACACGAGCGAGCCGTTTTCTTTGCCCACCAGATAACCCTGATTGCCGAACACCATATGCTGCACGGGCTTCCCGTCCACCTCATACGCGCAAATCTGCCCGCGAATCGGATAGACGGGAATGCGGATGCCGAACGTGGCCGAGAGCTCCTGTGCCCATGCCCCGGAACAGACCAGCAGCCGGTCAGCGCCGAACACGCGTCCATCCGCCGATTGAATCGCAATTTCGTTCTGCCAGTCCGCGACGGACAGCCTCTCCAAGTTCTCATGAATGCGTACGCCCGTTACCCGGCAGGCTTGCTCAAGCGCGGCTACGTAATGCGGCGCATAGAGATGGCTCTCTTCCGGCGTATGCAGCGCCGCCCGGACGTCCCTCGACAGCTGCGGCTCCAAACGGAATAAAGCTTCTCCTTCCACGATGCTCCCAGAGGAACCATACTCCCGCTGCCATAAGAGCCTGCCTTCCAGCGCTAGCATATCCGCCTCGTGATAGGCAACGTAGAGGCTGCCCGAATGGGTATATTCGAATGTCCGGCCGGAAATGCGCTTCACGTCTGCCTGCCACTCAGGGTAGAGGCGCAGGCTTTCGAGGCAAAATCGGAAAAACGCGTCGGGTCCCTCCACGTTCTCCGAATACGGAGCCAGCATGCCGGCCGCCGCGCCGGAAGCCTGTCCCCCGCAGCGCGTGAGCTCCAGCACGGTGACTTGATGACCCCGTCTCCGTAATTCGAATGCACAGGACAGTCCGATGACGCCCCCGCCCATGATCACAACGCTCTCTCTCATCTGCAGACCATCTTTCCTAAGTAATGGCGTCTATTCGTCAGCAATGCGGCAGGATTTCGCTCTAGTCGACTAATGCAGTTTGAACGCGTCCAACCCGCTGCTTGCCGACGCATAGCGCTTCTTATCGATTCGTCCGGCTAGATAAGCAAGCCGCCCTGCTTCGATCCCCATCCGCATCGCTTGCGCCATCCCGATCGGGTCTCTGGCCTTGGCCACGGGCGTATTCATCAACACGCCGGATACGCCGAGCTCCATCGCTTGGGCGACGTCGCTCACGGAACCGAGGCCTGCGTCCACGATGATCGGCACCTGCGCGTCTTCGACGATCAGCCCCAGGTTGTAAGGATTGAGAATGCCGAGTCCCGTACCGATCGGTGCCGCTCCAGGCATGACGGCCGCTGCTCCGGCCTCTTCCAAGCGCTTGCATAGTATCGGATCGTCCGACGTATACGGCAGCACCGTGAAACCTTCCTTCGTCAGGATTTCCGTAGCCTTCAAGGTTTCGATCGGATCCGGCAGCAGCGTGCGTTCATTCGCGCTGATCTCGACCTTGATCCACTCGCTGAGGCCGGAAGCGCGCGCCAGCCGGGCGATTCGTACCGCTTCGTCGGCCGTTCTCGCGCCGGACGTGTTCGGCAGGTACGTATATTGTCCGTTCTGCACATGCTGCAGGATCGAATCGTCTTCCGTGGATTCCAGGTTGATCCGCCGGATGGCGAAGGTCAGCACCTGCGCTCCTGAAGCCCGGATGGCTTCCATCTGAACGTAAGGATTGGGATAAAGTCCGGTACCGATAAAGAAACGGGAAGATAATTCTATATTGCCGATGCGCAAACCGTCTGCCATCGTCTTCAACCTCCTCCGACAAAGTGTACGAGCTCGATTTTCATTGCGGCATGAACCGATGTAGCTGCCCACTGTTCAGCTTGAAGAACGACGCCGTCCGCCTCGACGACGACCGGCTTCCCCGTCAAACCGTAATGGTCGACGACCTCTTGGATCGTAAGAACGCCGAGCTCCTGCTCCAACCCGTTAATGATCAGTTTCACGCGCTCACCCCTGTTTGTCCAGCTTGCTCAGGAACGCTTCGCAGGTCCCTTTCACATCGCTGCTTCCGACGATTTCGCTGACCGCGCAGATCCGCGTCGCGCCCGCTTCGATCACTTCATCCACGTTGGACAGCTTGATTCCGCCGATCGCGACGAACGGGATCTTGATGTGCTGCGCCACTTCGCGAACGTACGATACGCCGACCGGATCGACGACGTCCGCTTTGGTCGCCGTGCGGTATACGGGACCGACCCCGATATAATCCGCGCCCTGCTCCTCTGCCAGCAGAGCCTCTTCCAGCGCATGCGTGGAGATGCCGATGATTTTATCGCCGACGATTCTTCTGGCTTCGAGCAGCGATAGATCGCCTTGCCCCAAATGAATCCCGTCCGCATCGACTTCCATCGCGACATCGACGTGATCGTTGACGATGAAGGTGACGCCATACCGGCGGGTTAAGTCCCGAAGCGCTCTGGCTTTTCGCAGCAGCTCTTCCCGGCCGCTCGTCTTGTCCCGCAGCTGGATGATATCCGCGCCGCCATGAATCGCTTCTTCCATCACCTCAAGCAGCTCCCGGTCCGGATGGAAATTCTCTCCCGTAATCGCATATAAACGGAAATCCTTCATGTTTCTCCCCCTCCTGTCACGCTGTTGTGCTTCTTGTGCTTCTTCCATTCCTTTCAAACCTTAAGATCCGATATAACGGGCATATAAGGTTTTGGCCCTCACCAAATCATCCGTGCCTTGAACGAACACGCGCCCGTCGGGGAACAAGACCAGCTTCTCGCCATCCGGAAGCTCCGCCCGCAGCAAGTAGGCATTCAGCGTCACCTTCGCGACCGCGGGCTCCAGCCGCTCCCGCCAAACGGCCAGATCCAGCGGCCCGCTGCCGGAGATTTGCACCGTTTCCCGGCCGCACAGCGAAATCGCGTCGTCCTGCTGGCTCGTATCCAGGGCAGGATATTGCTTTAACTGACAGCAGGGGCAGTCTTTCGTCGGCGCTCCGAGCTTCATTTCGTAATACTGGTTATTCCACGCGTCGAACGTGACCAGGCTGTTTCTTCGCTTGTCATGGGCACCGGCCAAATGCTTCAGCGCTTCTACCGCCTGATAGGAAGCCACGATATCGACCACGGGCGCGATCACGCCGATCGTATCGCAGGTTTGCCCGCTGGAATCCGAGGATTGAATGAAGCAGCGCAGGCAAGGCGTCTGGCCCGGAACCAGAATCGCGCTCATGCCGCGCGAGCTGACTGCCCCGCCGTACGTAAACGGGATGCCCATGCGGAAGCAGGCGTCGTTCAATAGGAATCTCGTTTGAAAATTATCCGTCCCGTCCAGCACCAGATCCATGCCCGAGAGCAGCGATTCGATATTATGGGCCGTGACGTCGGCCACGATCGCTTCGATCCGGATATCCGAATTGACCTTCTTCAGCTTCTTCTCGGCCGCGATGGCCTTCGGATACCCGCTTCGCACATCCTCTTCGTCATATAACATCTGCCGCTGCAAATTGCTTCGTTCCACGTAATCCCGGTCGACCATCCGCACCAAGCCTACGCCGGCCCTCACCATGTGATTGGCCAGCACGGTGCCCAATGCGCCCATGCCCACAATGCATACCGCGCTGCTCCCCAGCTTGCGCTGTCCGGCTTCGCCGATGGGCGCAAACAGCATTTGCCGTGAATATCGTTCGTCCACGCCTCAGACTCCCTTCGCTTTATAAATTGCGGAATGCTTCCGCCGGATCGACGTCCTTCGTCAATTGACCTTGTTCCTTCAACCAATCGATAATGGAGCGCCAAGATTGTTCGGACTGGCTGCCGAACGGCTCCGTCCCTGCATCCATCAGCGGAAGCAGGATCGCCAAGCTTTGTTTTTCGATGTCGGCATCCAGCGGAAACTCTTTGTTTTGCTGATCCAATAACAGCTGGAGCGCTTCGTCCGGATGACTCGCCGTATAAGCTTGTCCTCGGGCGGCTGCCTCCATAAACTTCTTGATCGCGGCGCCGTTCTTCTTCAAACCATCCTCGCTGGCTGTCAGTACGAGCTCGTAGTAATCCGGGACGCCGTACTTGGAAGGGTCGAGGGCAATCAGCTTCTCGCCTTCCTTCTCCAATAACAGCTTCTCGTGGTTCACGTAGCCCCCGATGATCGCATCCACCTTCTTGGTCGACATGGCCGGAATCAGATCCCAGCCGACGTCGACGTAATCGAGCTTGGAAGGATCTCCGCCATCCGTCTTCACCATCGTATTGACGATGGCTTCATCGAGCGGAATCGACGGGTAACCGATTTTTTTGCCGATCAGATCCTTCGGGCTATGAATCGCTTGCGAGTCCAGGACGAGCAATTGATTCAGCGGATGGCGCACGATCGCGCCGACGGATACGATCGGAATGCCCTCGGCGCGCGAGATGGCCACCTGCATTTGGTAGCTGAGCGCTAGATCGGCCTTGCCGGTCGCGACCAGCTTCAGCGCATCGTTCGTGTCCGCAGGCGTCTGCAGCTTCACCTTGAGGCCCGCTTCCTTGAAATAGCCCTGCTCCTCCGCCGCATACAAGAACGTATGCACCGCGTTCGGATACCAGTCCAGCAGCACCGTCAGTTCCGTTTCCGCGGAATCCGCTCCCTTATTGGAGCCGTTTGAGCCGCAGCCGACGACGGCGAATACCGTCAGCAGCAGCATGATAGATAACCAAGCTGGTTTTCTCCATTGACGCACGATTACAGTTACCCCCCAAGTATAAACGATTGATTCATTCATTTTTGTTTCTGCGATGAGCAAGAGCCGCTCGCTCCACCGCCAGTACCACGAGGAACAACAGAACGCCCATGGCCGACAGCAGCAGCACGCCAGAGAAAACCGCTTCTCCGCGCAGCATATTGGATGCCCGCTTCGTATACATGCCGAGACCGTTTTCCCCGCCGAGCCATTCTCCCAGCGTTGCGCCCCCGACGCTGATCGCCGCGGCCATCTTAAGACCGGTGAAGAAACCGGGCAGCGCCGATGGAATCTTCCACTTGCGGAAGCGATCGAATCGGCCCGCGCCCATCGTCCGCAGCAGCTCTCCGATATCGGGGTCCGCGGAACGAAAGCCGTCAGCCGTATTCACGGCGATGGGAAAAAACGTAAATAGGATGACGACGGCAACCTTGCTCCATATCTCATAACCGAACCACATCACCATAATCGGCGATAACGCGATAATCGGAATCGTCTGGGACGTGACGATAAGCGGATAGATCGTCTTCTTCGCCAAGCCCGAGCTCTCGATCCATACGGCAGCCAATACGCCGAATACGGCGGAGATTCCGAGGCCGAGCACAGCCTCGCCCAGCGTGATGGCAAAATGCTTGCTCAGCAGCCGCCAATTGTCCCCCATGGAGACAAGCACATCCGACAGCTTCGGAATAATGTAATGCGGGATCTCGAACATTCTTGCGCCTGCTTCCCACGCGGCGGCGAGCAGCAGAATGAATAGGACCACGGGCATATGCGCCGCTAGTTTGCCGCTTCGTTTGCGTTCGTTCATGGCAGCCTCCCCGCTTCTTCCGAAGAGCCGCGAGCACCCCGCCCGATCAGCCCGAGCAGTCGGCGCTTCAAATCGATGAACGCTTCGTCCATGGCGAATTCGTAGCTGCGCGGACGCGGCAGATCAACAGCCAGCTCGTTCAGCGACGTAATCGGCGATTGCGCCGCCACGAGCACGCGGTCGGACAAGAGCAGCGCTTCGTCGACGTCGTGGGTGATGAACAATACGGTCGTGCGGTGCTGCTCCCACACTTGCAGCAGCCATTCCTGCATGCCGACGCGGGTCATCGCATCCAAGGCGCTGAACGGCTCGTCCAGCAGCAGCAGCTCTCCGCCTCCCAGAAGCGATCGCAGGAACGAGACGCGCTGGCGCATGCCGCCGGACAGCTCATGCGGGTACTTGTTCGCCGTGCCATCCAGCCCTAGACCGGGGAGCAGCTTCAGTACCTGACGGCGAGCTTCCCGCTTTGGCATTCCTCCGAGCTCCAAGCCAAGCACGGCATTATCCAGCACGGTTCGCCACGGCATGAGGCAATCCTTCTGGGGCATGTAGCCAATCTTGCCGAGCTTGCTGGCCGCTGCCGGCGCGTCTCCCGCTTCGCCGATGGCAATCGTTCCGGCTTGGGGAACGAGCAGTCCGGAGAGCAGCCGGAACAGCGTGGTCTTGCCGATCCCGCTCGCTGCCAGAACGCTGACGAACTCGCCTTGTTTAAGGCTGAAATCCAGCTTTTCGAACAAGGGCGTTTCGCCGGCGAAACCGAAACCTAGGCCGCGAACCGATAGCACGGCCGGCTGCTCTGGAGTTCGGGGAGCTGAGGTCTTAGGTAGATCAGCCCCAGGCGGTTCAGTCTCATGAGATTCGATCATAGGCGGTTCAGCCTTGCGAGATTCGGTCTTTATTGCGTCAGTCTTAGGCGCGCTCACACCGGCCACTCCTCTAGTCGATACGCCATATCCCAGAACATATATTCCAGCCTGGATGCAACGAGGAAGCGTTCCTCCAACTGCGCAAGCTCCTGCTCCGGCAAACCTTCCGCCAGCCGATCCAAGAGCCCGACGCACCAGTCGGCAAGCGCTCCGAATTCCTCGGAACCGTACATCAAGATCCATTCCCTGTACAGCGGATGCTCCAGCGCGCCGGGAACCCGCATGTAAGCGGCCCCGATCTCCCGGTAACTCCACATGCAGGGGAGCAGAGCGGCTACTGCTTCAGACAGCGGGCCTTGCGACGCGGTATCCAGCAAATACTTGGTGTATGCCACCGTGGTCGGCGAAGGACGCGTTTGCTCCAGCTCTTCGCGCGAGATGCCGAAGCGCGCCGCATATTGCCGATGAAGCTCCATTTCCACGTTGAGCGTCGAATGAAGCAGCTCGGCGAATTTGCCCATCGTATCCAGATCCCTGGCCTTCATGCTGCCGATGGCGAACATCTTGGCGTAATCGATCAGATAGACATAATCCTGTTTGAGATAATAGATGAAACGTTCGGGATCCAGCGTCCCTTCCCTTAACTCCGTCAAGAACGGATGGTTGTGGCTCTTGGTCCATATCTCTTGCGCGGAACGGTACAACCTATCGCTGAAACGGTTCACGGCGCTTCACCGACTCTCGCACTAGGTTTCTCTGCAGGACGTTCATGCTCCGACTCCGGTTTAATCCGGTTGCACCAATCCGCGATGAAGGCGATCATGATTTTGGCGTAATCGACCAACTCTCTCGGATCCGCGCTTTCATCCACGGCGTGCGCGTTGGCAAGTTCGCCCGGACCGTAGATCAGCGTCGGAATGCCTGCCCGCCCGATCCAGCCCGCATCCGTAACGGACGGACTCATGCTTATGGCAGGCGAAGTACCCCGCACTTGCTTGTGACGTTCGGCCAGCGCTTGGAGACCCTCCCCGTTCGGATCCAGCTCCAGCGACGGGAAGATTTCCCCGCGCTCCTCGATCATCGACCGGCCACCCCAGCGGAAGGTCGGCGGATGGTTCCTCAGCCATGGATCGCCATGGGCAACCGCCAGCAGATGAGCCTCGATCTCGGCGGTAACCGTCTCGTAATCCTCGTTCGGATAGAAGTGAACCGTGATCCACAGCGCGCATCGGTCCGCTATGAACGCCGCATGGCGGCCGCCCTCGATGACCGCGGGATTGATCGTATTCGAGCCCGGCGGGAAGCCCGGGTACGATTTGGTTACGGCCCAATGACGCTCCAGTTCTTGAAGGCCGGCAATCAGCTTGGCCATCTTCTCGATCGCGCTGGCGCCCTGGACGCCGCCGCCCGCATGGATCATCCGCGAACGCATCCCGTCATGATACGTAACCGGACTTTGCACCGTCACCCAGCCGGTGATCACGCCGCCTTGTCCTTGGATGGCCAGTCCGCTCGTATCCGCGACGACGGCAAGGTCTGCCTGGCATCCCCGCTCCATGCAGGCGCGGGTCCCTGCTTCGCCGGCTTCTTCGCCGATGACGGATTGGAAGAGCAGATCTCCTTTCAGTTCGGCGCCTGCATCCGCAAGAAGCTTCGCCGCGAACAGCAGCGCGGCGAGTCCGCCCTTCATATCCGCGGTACCTCTGCCGTACGCACGGCCGTTCTCCAGCGTCAATGCGAACGGATCGTGCAGCCATTCGCTCGTATCCCCGACTTCGGCGACGTCCATGTGGCCGTTCAGCAGCAGGCTTCGATACTTGTCCCCCTGCGTTCCCCGCTTCACCGCAGTCACGTTCGGATCGCCGGGATACACCTCCCACAACTCCGTCTCGAACCCGCTCGCTTGGAGCTGTCTCTCTAGAAACCGCTGCGCATCCATCGTGTTTCGCGCCGGCGGACTGACGGTCGGGTGCGCGATCAATTCCGCCAGAAGAGCGAACAGTTCCTCCTGCCTCTCCTCCGCTTGATGCTGCAAACTCGCAATGAAATCATCCATCCTTTGTTCTCCTTCGCTAAGGCAGCGGGCATGAACAATAGAAAAAAACCATTCGAGAATATACGAATGGTTTGAATTCGATACGTTCTCTACGCCAGCATTACCTGGTTCAGATTAACGGTCAGGGAAATGCGTTCCCTATCTCAGCCGGACTTCATCCAGCACCCGTAGTCTATTAAATTAGTTTCACTATAGCTCATAGAAATGGAATTTACAAGGATAGTCACACCGGCTGCTTAGCAGCACCCATTCAAGAACGCCGCGGCCGCGGAAAAATCGGTTGGTCATCCTTCGGCTTCCGTTACGAAGCGACGGGCAGTACGCCGAGCGGATCCATCCGTCCAAGCAGCGTTCGCACGGCCGCCTCCGTGTTGGGTTCTTCCTTGCCGTAAGCGGCAAGGCCCGATTTCACATTGCGCACGTACAGCATTTCGTAAGGGTTGCCCAGCGAGAGCAAGGCGTACCGCGTGTTCGTTCTGTTCAGCTCGTCGATGACCGCTTGGGTGCCGGACCAGTCAAACTGACTCGCCACGTTGCGGAACTGATAGGACGCGACGATGACGTAGTCCGCTCCGTCGATCGCCGCTATCGCTTCTTTCGGTTGATTCAACGTCGCGACCCGCGTCTTCAATTGCTCCGGTTCGCCCTCCAACGCCAGCTGGTTCTCCAGCTGCTTCGCCTGCGCTTCGTCCGCGGCCGCGATGACGATGCGATCTCCATGACGGATAAGATCCGGGTGCTTCCCGTCACGGCCGGCCAGCAGCGTAACCGCGCGTTCCGCGATCGTTCTCTCCACCTGCCGGTGCGCATCGGAACCGATTATTCCCTTCAAGGACGCAAGCTTGGCCGGCAGGCTCGGTCCTTGATCGAACAGACCGTACCGGGACTTGAGATCCAAAATCCGTTTTACCGCGTCGTGAATATGATCCAGCGGAACGGAGCCGTTCCGGACTGCTTGTACCAGCGTCCGCTGCGCGGTCGACGGGTCCTGCGGCATGAGAATGATATCCACGCCAGCGGATACGGCCCGCACGACCGCTTGCGCCTCGCCGAAGTGCGCCGCGATGCCGTTCATCGTGAAAGCATCCGAGACGATGACGCCTTTAAAGCCCAATTCTTCCCTTAGCAGCCCGGTAAGCACCTTCTTCGACATCGTCGCGGGAATCGGCACGCTGCTGCCGTCCTTCAAGGAAACGACATGCTCGTCGTCCACGGCCGGGAAAGCGATATGCGCGGTCATGATCATATCCACCCCGCTCGCGATGGCGGCCCGGAACGGTTTCAATTCCACCGCCTCCAGCCGATCGCGGTCATGCATCAGCACCGGCAGGCCGAGATGGGAATCCACCGTCGTGTCCCCGTGCCCCGGAAAATGCTTCACCGCCGCGATGACGCCCGCTTCCTTCAGTCCCTTCATGGCCGCCAGACCGAGGCGCGACACCAAGTCGGGATCGGAGCCGAACGACCGCATGCCGATGATCGGATTCTCCGGATTGCTGTTCACGTCCAGATCGGGCGCGAAGTTCAGCTGCAGACCTAGCGCCTTGAGCTCCTCGCCCGTCAGCTTCCCGGCTGCTTCGGTCAACGCCGCATCGCCAGCTGCGCCGAGCGCCATTTGTCCCGGCAGGTTCGTTCCCCCGGGAATGCGCTTGATGACCCCGCCTTCTTGGTCGACGCCGAGAAAGAGCGGAATATCTCCCGCCTCTGCTTGCAGTCGGTCGGTGAGCGTAGCCACCTGCTGCGCGTTGACGATATTTTTATCGAACAGGATAAATCCTCCCGGCGCCTGCGTATGGATTATATCCTTCAGTCCGTCATTAACCGTCGTCGTCGGCTGCCCGTTCCACATGCGAATATCCGGCATCAGCATTTGGCCGACTTGTTCGTTTAACGTCATGTACGACAGCAGCTTGTCCCAATCCTTCGCCTGGATGGCCGTCTCCCGTTCGAAACGGATCACCCGCGTCAAGAAGACCGCGAACTCGGCCCGCGTTACGGTCCGATCCGGGCGATACGTGCCGTCTGCGTAGCCCCCTATCAAGCCGTTGGAGCTCATGATGCCGATCGGAGCCGCCGCCCATGACGACGACGTGTCCGCCAGCTTCGAGGAACCATCGCCGGCTTCGAGCGCGTACGCCCGGGTGAGCAAGGCCGCCGTTTCGGCGCGGGTAACCGGCGCATCCGGATGGAAGGAACCGTCCGGGAATCCGCCGGCAAGCCCCGCCGCCGCCGCCGCGGCGATTTCCAGACGGAAGGGATGCGATCGAGGCACATCCGTAAAAGAAGCCTCTCCCTTGGGCAGCCCTTGCGAATAGAGCTCGCGCATGATGAAGGTTACCGCCTGGCCCCGCGTAACCGCTCCGTCCGGTTGAAATCGTCCGTTACCCAAGCCGGCCACCGTCCCCCGGTTCGACAGATACTGGATACTGTCTTCCGCCCACCGCGCATGCGCCAGGTCGGAAAACTTCCCGTCCGCGGCAGCGACTCCCGCCCACAGGCAGAACGAGCCGAATAGCCCGGCAGCTAGTCCGAGCGTCGTTGATTTGAATGTCTTGTACAGCACTTCTTCCACCTCGTTGCAAATTGAATTACAGCTTATACGCAAGAAGGCGCCGAATGTTGCTCGAAAGGGTGCAAAAATCGCAAGCGATCGGGGATTCTTGGCAGCAATGACGCACCATGTGCAGCGTTTCGTCACGGTGAACGAATTTGCAAAGCTTGGCGGATTATCGTTTCTCTTGCCTCCATCAACCTCAAAAACAAGCCGAGCGCATCCCTCGGGACGCGCTCGGCTTGCCTCGACGATCGGGCTGCGCAGAGATACAGCCGCTTCGTAGTCACCCGTAATCAACCGGTCTCTTCGGACGCGGGCGTCTCCCGCTGCGCCATAAACAACAGCGTCCCCACATACTTCCGCGCATCCGCGTTTCGAATCCTTACGATTTGCTCGACGTCCGGCACCCGGCCTTCACGGGGCTCATCCGCGGAAGGCGGCATTTTGAATCGCACGGCCATACCGTCCAGCCCCTCCGTCACGCCGGCAATGGCATACCCTTCCGCCAACAGCCGCTCGACCGCCTGCTTCTCGCTTACGAACTCCGCATACGCCGACATCAGGACGAGCCTCCGATCGGCAGCTTCTTGACGGCCGGCTTATCGGCTTCGCCGAACCGTTTGCGGTGCGTGTATCGGCCCGAGCCCGGCTTGCCGGCGAAGGTCCGGTCGCGGATGACGAATTCGCCGCGCACGAGCACCGATACCGGCTCGCCGAACACCTGCATCCCTTCGAACGCGTTATAATCCACTTTCATATGATGCGTCTCCGCCGACAGCGTCCGTTCGACCGACGGGTCAAAGATGACGATATCGGCGTCGCTGCCGACCGCGATCGTTCCTTTCCGCGGAAACAAGCCGAACAGCTTCGCCGCCGACGTCGCGATAATATCGACGAACTTGTTGATGGACAGCCTGCCCTTGTGGACGCCCTCCGAGTAGAGCAGGCTGAACCGGTCCTCGATCGTCGGACCGCCGTTCGGAATCTTCGAGAAATCCGCGATGCCGAGCTCCTTCTGTCCTTTAAAATCAAAAGAGCATTGATCCGATCCTATCGCCTGCAGCTGGCCGTTCCACAGCGCGTCCCACAGTACCGCTTGGTTCCGTTTCTCGCGCAGCGGCGGCGACCAGACGTACTTCGCCCCTTCGAAATTCGGCTTTTCCAAATACGTCTGATCCAGTACGAGGTATTGCGGACAGGTCTCGCCATAGACGCGAAGTCCTCTCCGGCGAGCTTCGGCGATCTTTTCCACCGCATCCGCACACGTGACATGCACGACGTACAGCTGCGAGTCGGCCAGCTCCGTCAGACCAGCCGCCCGTCCCGTCGCCTCGCCCTCCAATTGCGGCGGCCGCGTCAGCGCATGGTAGATCGGCTCCGTATGCCCCGCCTCCAGCGCCTCGCGGACGAGATAATCGATGACGTCGCCGTTCTCGGCATGCACCATGACGAGCGCGCCCTGCTCCTTCGCCACCTGAAGCGTCCGATAGAGCGTGCCGTCGTCCGCCTGCAGCACGTTTTTGTACGCCATGAACACCTTGAGGGACGTGATGCCTTCCTCTTCGATGATGCGGGGCAGCTCGAGCAGCACCTCGTCCGTTACCTCGGACACCATCAGATGAAAGCCATAATCGATGACCGCTTTGCCAGCCGACTTGGCATGCCACGCCTGCACCGCTTCCGCGAGCGGCTTGCCCTTGGACGTCAGGCAAAAGTCGATGATCGTCGTCGTTCCGCCGAACGCCGCCGCGATCGTGCCGGACTCGAAATCGTCGACGGTGACCGTACCGCCAAATGGCATATCCAGATGCGTATGCGGATCGACGCCGCCCGGAAACACGAAGCAGCCCGAGGCATCCACGATTTCCGCGCCTTCCGCATCCAGGTCCGCGCCGATCCTCGCGATTATGCCGTCATGGATCAAAATATCCCCGACATACGTGTCCGCAGCCGTGACGATCGTCCCGTTCTTGATCAATTTGCGCATCGGTCACACCGCCTCCTTCCCGGTAGTCGAAGCCGTATCGTCGCCCGCGTTCGCCCGAACGATCGCCTGCTGCATCTCATTCCATGACATCGACGCCTGCCCGCCGCTGACCTCGACCATGTCGATGGCGCCATCGACCGGGCAGACGATCGAGCAGAGGTTGCAGCCGACGCAATCCTCCTCGCGCACTTTCAGATACCGCCTGCCGCCCTCGTCCGTGAGCATGTCGATGCATTGATGGGACGTATCTTCGCATGCGATATGGCATTTGTTGCACGCGATGCACGTCTCGTCGTTGATGCGGGCGACGACCCGATAGTTCAGATCCAGCTCGCCCCAGGTCGAATACCGGCTGACCGCCTGGCCAGTCAATTCCATGACGGACGCGATGCCCTTCTCGTCGAGGTAGTTATTCAGCCCGTCGATCATCTCTTCCACGATCCGGAAGCCGTGATGCATGGCCGCCGTGCAGATCTGCACGCCCGACGCGCCCATCAGCATGAACTCGACCGCGTCCTGCCAGGAGGAGATCCCTCCGATGCCGGAGATCGGAACGCCGATCGCCCGATCCTTCGCGCATTCCGCGACCATGCTAAGCGCGATCGGCTTGACGGCCGGCCCGCAATAGCCGCCGTGAGCGCCTTTGCCGCCGACATGCGGAACCGTGTTCCACGTATGGATATCCACGCCGGCCAAGCTGTTGATCGTATTGATGAGGCTGATCGCGTCCGCTCCGCCCATGACGGCATGGCGCGCGACGACCGTGATGTCCGTGATGTTCGGCGTCAGCTTCACGATAACCGGCGTCTGCGCGGCTTCCTTCGCCCACATCGTCTGCTTCTCGACCAGATCGGGCTGCTGGCCCGAAGCCGAGCCCATCCCCCGCTCAGCCATGCCGTGCGGACAGCCGAAATTCAGCTCCAGGCCGTCGACGCCGACCGCTTCGACCCGCTTTACGATCTCATGCCATTTCTCCCGCTTCGGCTCTACCATTAGAGAGACGACGAGCGCATGATTCGGGAATCGCTTCTTCGTCTCGTAGATTTCCTTCAAATTCACCTCGAGCGGCCGGTCGGTAATCAGCTCGATGTTGTTGAAGCCCGCGACGCGCTGCCCGTTGAAATGCACGGCGGCGAAACGGGACGACGTATTGATGATGGGATCCCCCAGCGTCTTCCACACCGCGCCGCCCCAGCCGGCCTCGAAGGCGCGCTGCACCTGGTAGCCGGTGTTCGTCGGCGGCGCGGATGCCAGCCAGAACGGATTCGGAGCCGGAATCCCCGCGAGATTGATGCGCAAATCAGCCATATCATACAGCCTCCCCTCGACTGTGATTCATCGTAACCCACGACCCGAGCGCTTCAACCAAATCTGCGCTGAAACGCCATCGTCAGACCTAAGCTCGAAGCCCTCGTCAGATTGCCTCCGAACGCGGCTTTGCGGCAAAATGCCGCTCGATCGCGCGCGCCGCCCGTTTCCCCTGCTCCGCGGCCGATACGACCATCGCTTCGCCCTGCCCGGCTCCGAATGCGACATCGCCGGCCGCGTAGATCATCGGATGCGACGTTCGCCGCGTCTCCTCGTCGACGATGACGACGCCGCGGTTATGCGTGATGCCGAGCTGCTCGATCAGCTCGAGGCGCCGGGACTGACCGATCGCGAGGATGACGGCATCGACGGGCAGCAGAAACTCGGAGCCCTCGACAGGCATCGTCAATGCCCGGCCGTCCTTTCCGACGTCGCCTGTCAGCGCCATGCGGACGCATTCCAGATGCGTCACTTTACCGTCGGCGTTGCCTACGATGCGAACGGGAGCGGTCAGCCAGCTGAATTCCACGCCGTCCCGCTTGGCGAATTCGTATTCGAACGCGTACGCCGTCATTTCGTCCTTCGTTCGCCGGTACACCATCTTTACGTTATCCGCGCCGAGGCGCACCGAGCAGGTCGCCGCATCGATTGCCGTATTGCCCGCTCCGATTACCGCCACCCGCGCGCCCTTTAACGGCAGAGGCAGCTCGCCGGTCTTCGTCGCTTCCACGAACCGAATCGCATCGTATACGCCCTCGAGCGCTTCGCCTTCGATGCCGAGGCTCGGAACTTGACCCATGCCGACAGCCAGCACGACGGCGTCGTATTGCTCGATCAGCTCCGAGACGGCGATATCGCTGCCGACGCTGACTCCCGTTCGGATATCGACGCCGAGCTTCCGAACCTGCTCGACCTCCCACAGCGATACATGCTGCGGCAGCCGAAACGAGACGATGCCGTACGTATCGAGCCCGCCGGCGAGCGGTTTCGCTTCGAAGACCGTCACCGCAAATCCCGACCTTGCCAGCTCCCGCGCGGCCGATAGACCAGCCGGGCCGCCGCCGATGACCGCCGTTCTCCGCCCGTTCGATACGCCTGCTTGAAACAGCGTGGCGCCGCCGTTGATCGCCCAGTCCGTCGCGTAGCGCTGCAGCAAGCCGATCCGGATCGGCTCGGAGGCATCGTTCAATACGCAGGCGCCTTCGCACAATTCTTCCGTCGGACAGACGCGCGAGCAGCTGGCGCCAACGGGATTCGCGTCCATGATCGCGGCGGCCGCGCCCTTCAAGTTATCCGTGGCGATCCGCTTGATGAAGGACGGCACGTTAATGCCGGTCGGACAGGCTTTGATGCAGGGCGCATCGTAGCAATACAGGCACCGGTTGGACTCCTCCATGGCGGACCGCCGGGTCAAGCCCTGTTCCGTCTCCGCGAAATTCGCCGCGAATGCCTCGCGCGTCAGCCTCATGGTCGTTCGTTCATGGTCCATCCTGCTGTCCGCCTCCCGCCTGAAACGATAATGGCGCTGCCTTTGAATCCGTTGCCGATGAGGATGCCCCGCACAATTTCAGCGCCGTCCGATACAGGAGCTCCGTTCCGAGCGCGATATCTTCCGGGCTCGAGTACTCCTTCGGATTATGGCTGATGCCTTCCTTGCAGCGGACGAAAATCATCCCGTAATCGCAATAATAGGACATCGCGAGCGCATCATGGAACGGCCCGCTCATCAGCTCGGGGACGTCCAGGGACATCTCCTTCGCCGCCCCGCGAATCGTTTCCACGATCGTTTCGGCGCAATACCGCGGCTCGCTGTTGGTATCTTCCCGGATCTCCGCGGTGAGACCGTTCGCCTCGGCAGCCGAAACGATCAGCGCGCGAAGCTTCGCCTCCAGCGCGTCCCTGCGCGCCAGGTCGATATCGCGCAGGTCGACCGTGAACTGCACCTGCTCCGGAATGATGTTCCGCGAATCGGGAAAGACGCGCAGCGAACCGACCGTCCCCACCGTCGGCGCTCCCGGCTCGCCGGACGCCAGCTCCTGCAAGCCGACGATGATGCGCGCCGCCCCGGCCAAGGCATCCCGGCGCATCGGCATCGGCACGGAGCCGGCATGTCCGGCGAAGCCGTACAGGTCGACCGTCCACCATAGAGGACCGGATATGCCCGTTACGATGCCGACGGGCCGCCCCAGCGATTCCAGCACCGGTCCCTGCTCGATGTGCAGCTCCAGGAAAGCGCCGACGCGTCCCGGCGGATATTGCGATTCCGCGAACCGCTCCGGATCGCCGCCGAACGCCAACAATGCCTCCCTGCGCGTCACGCCGTTCTTGTCGGCCCGTTCCAGCTCGCCCGCTTCCAGCCGGCCGATCAGGCCTCGCGAACCGAACAAGCCCTTATTGAACCGGCAGCCTTCCTCGTCGCAGAACGCGGCCGCCTCGACAGGCACGGCCGGCACAAGGCCGCGCTCGGCGAACGTCTGGACCACTTCGATCGCGCCGAGCACGCCGATAATCCCGTCGAAGCGGCCGGCGTACGGCTGCGTATCGATATGGGAGCCGAGCATCAAGGACGGAGCGTCGGCATCCTCGCCTTCGATGCGGCCGATCAGGTTGCCGAAGGCGTCGATGCGGACCGCCATCCCCGCTTCCTCCATCCAGCCCTTCACGAGCTCTGCCGCTTCGCGGTCTTCCGGCGACAGCGCCAGCCGGCAGACGCCCGTTTCGCTGATCTTGCCGATCGCGGCAAGCTGCGCGATTCTATGATCCATCCGCTTCTCGTTAATCGTCAGTGCATGCTGCTGCATCGTTCTTGCCTCCTCCCGACTGAACTCGCCCCGGATACGGCTATGCCACAGGCGTTCCTTCCAGCTGATTGTTCATCACTTCCTTGAACGTCTCGCAGATAAACGTCACATCCTCGTCCGTGGAAGACAAAGGCGGGCAGAAAGTAAGCACGTTGTTGAAGCCTGCGACGGTATCGCCGTTGCGCCCGATAATCAAGCCGCGGCTTTTGCATTGCCCGATAATGCCTTTCACCGTCTCCGCGGATGCCGGCTGCTTCGTCGCCTTATCCGCGACGAGCTCGATGCCGAGCAGGAAGCCGAAGCTGCGGATATCGCCGACCAGCGGATGCGCGAGCAGGGTGCGCATCTCCGCATGCAGCCGCTCGCCGAGTATGCGGGCGCGCTCCACCAGACCTTCGCGCTCGATGATCTCCAGGTTCTTCAGCGCCAGCGCGCAAGCCGCCGGGTTGCCGCCGAACGTGTTCACATGGCGGAAATGACCGTAATCGCCCTGGCTTCCGAACCGTTCGTAGATCGACCTGCGCACGGCCGTCGCCGATAAGGGCAGATAGCCGCTGGTCAGCCCTTTGGCCATCGTGACGATGTCGGGCTTTAACCCGAAGTTGTGATGACCGAATTTGCGGCCGGAACGTCCAAAGCCGCAGATGACTTCGTCGATGATCAAGAGCACGCCATGACGGGCGCAGATTTCCTGCACGCGGTCAAGGTAACGCTGCTGCGGCACGAGAATCCCGCCGCCCGTAATGACCGGCTCCATAATGACCGCGGCGACCGACTCGGCAGCCTCCCATATGATCGCGTCCTCCAGATCCTGCGCGCACAGCAGATTGAACTGCTCCTCCGTCATTCCGTCCGGTCGACGGTAGCTGTCCGGCGGACGCACGTGCAGGAAGCCGCCGCCAAGCGGCTCGTATTTCAGCTTCCGCTGCGCCTGCCCCGTCGCCGACAGCGCGCCGGCGGATCCGCCATGGTACGCGCGATACCTGGAGACGAGCTTGTGCCTGCCCGGCTCGCCGTGCTGCTGCTGATACTGCCGGGCGATCTTGAAGGCGGCCTCGTTTGCCTCGGAACCGCTGTTCGAGAAGAAGACGACGTATTCGTCTTCCAGCCACTCGCTCAATTTCTCCGCGAGCCGGATCCCCGGCACGTGGCTTTGGGACAGCGGATAATACGGAAGCGCGAGCAGCTGCGCATACGCCGCTTCCGCAAGCTCTTTCCGGCCGTAGCCGGCATTCACGCACCATAGTCCCGACATCCCGTCGAGATATCGGTTGCCGTCGATGTCCGTGATCCATGATCCGGCACCTTCCGTGACGATCATCGGCGGGCTGGCCGCGTTATACGGCAGCATGCTGTGCCACAGATGCCGTCTGTCCTTATCCAGCAGGTCGCTGCGCTCCGGAGTGAAGTCCAACAAACGATCAGCCCCTTTTAAGAGTCTTTCAATTATTCAATGATCCTGGCACATGCGCCGCCTCCATGAAGGTTACCGCCGAAACGGGCTCCGATCCGTTCGGTTTCGAGCGCCCTCACTCCTTCGGTAAAATACCGTTCATACTAGATGTATACGTCGGCATCGGCTTCAGCAGTATCGAATACGGAATTGGCCATCATAATTCGCTTCGTGCATGACCGCCCGAAATATTCGCGCCTCCCGCACGTCCAATGATGTCAGCCTTCTTAACAGCATGGAATAAATTAATTCAATTTTCTGACTATTAAACTCATGTCTCCATGTTACCTCGTCCACAATCCCTCCGCAAGCGTTAAATCAGCTAACATTGCGCTTCTCGTTCGACTCCCTGCTCATGTAATCGCAGGTCGATGTCAGGAAAGCTGCGCTGCATCTATCCATCAAGGCGACAAAAAGCCCAAGGCGCTAACGCCTTGGGCTCTTGAGCGGCTATGCCGCGATGTTCTATTCGAAGTAAACCGCTTTGCCCGTGCTGGACGATTCGTAGATCGCTTCAAGAATTTCGGAAACGACGAGCGCTTGCTCCGGTTTCACGAACGTTTCTTTGTCGTTCAGTACGGCATCGATCCACCATGCTGCTTCAAGTACTTCGGCAGTCTCGCTAGCGCCTTCGTAGAAGGCAACGCCGCCGCTGTTCAGCTCGACGTTCTTCACGTACAGACGGCTGTTTTGCTCGCCGTTGATGCGAAGGCCGTCTTTCATGTCGGCGCCGGCTTTCGTACCGCTCAGGGATACTTTAGCTTCGTCGACTTCAAGGGAGTTCAGCGCCCAGCTGGATTCGAGGATAACGGTTGCGCCGTTTTTCATCGTGATCATCGCGAACGCGGAATCTTCGACCGTGAATTTCGCCGGATCCCAAGGACCCCATGCGTTTGCTGCATTCTCGGTTTGGGACAGCTTGTGGTATGCGCGGCCAAGCACGACAGCCGGCTCGTAGTTGTCCATCATCCACAGAACGAGGTCAAGCGCGTGCGTGCCGATATCGATAAGCGGGCCGCCGCCTTGTTTTTCTTCGTCCAGGAATACGCCCCAAGTCGGAACGGCGCGACGACGGATGGCGTGCGCTTTCGCGAAATAGATTTCGCCAAGCTCGCCGGATTGGCAAACTTCTTTCAGGTAGCGGCTGTCAGCGCGGTAACGGTTGTTGTAGCCGATGCTGAGTTTTTTGCCCGTGCGTTTTGCGACTTCAAGCATTTTGCGAGCGTCTGCGGCCGTTTTAGCCATTGGCTTCTCGCAAAGTACGTGTTTGCCGGCTTCCAGCGCGTCGATGGAAATAACCGCGTGGGAATCGTTTGGCGTGCAAACGTGGATCACGTCGATCGTTTTGTCTTGGAGAAGTTCTTTATAGTCAGCGTATACTTTCGCTTCTTCAGTGCCGTATTTCGCTTTCGCTTGCTCTGCTTTCTCGACGATGATATCGCAGAATGCTACGATTTCAGCTTCTTTCACTTGGGACAAGCTTGGAAGATGTTTGCCGTTCGCGATACCGCCGCAGCCGATAATACCTACGCGTGCCTTTGCCATTAAATTTCTACCTCCATAAGTCGGGAAATGATATAATTTGTAGTACGCGCATTCACGTCGGACTGGCCGGACATTCGAAACATGTCGAAAGCCGCATGCCAAGACTTCAATGAGCTGCACACTAGAACTAAGTATAGTGCAAGCCCTACCGAAAAATATAGGCGCTTTAATGGCCTGCTTTTATGTGATTTTGCTGTCGAAGGGATGATCCCGTGGAATTTTACAACGAGAAGGTCGTTTATGAAAACCCTCTATTGTCAATCAAAGTGAATCAGTCCATGCGTAACAACGACTTGTTCATCAATTGGCACTATCATCGGGAAATCGAATTGCTGCTCGTCCTGCACGGCGAGCTTGACGTAAATATCGAGGACGAAGTCGTTCGTCTCCAAAGCGGCGACATCGCCCTCATCGGATCCAGGCAGTTGCATCGCGACCGCAGTCTGAGCAGCCCGCTGAATTACATCGTGCTGCAGTTCGACCTGGAACACTTTATCGACCAAAGCTCCATGCCGTACATGCGGTTCTTCTCGGAGACCAAGAACCCGCTTAGCCGCGCGAACTATATCTTCCAAGAGAACGAGGCGGCGCGCGCCGATGCCGCGGCTTGCATCCAGTCCGTCCTCGAAGAGGTCACCGTCAAGCAGAACGGCTACGAGCTCGCCGTCAGCATGCTGATCAAGAAGCTGCTTCTCCTGCTCATCCGCAACGACGAGAAGCGCGTCCTGGCCGATCACGAGGACTTCGACCGCGCGCGCCTGCGCGGCGTCATCGATTACGTGGAGGAGCATCTAACCGACCGTATCCAAGTCGAAGAAGTGTCGAAGCTCGCCAATATGAGCTACTACTACTTCGTGAAATTTTTCAAAAAAGCGATCGGCCTGTCCTTCACCGAATACGTCAATTACCGCAAAATCAAATGGGCGGAACGGATCCTGCTCACGAAGGATCTCAGCATCTCCGAGGTCGGCGACCGGATCGGCATGCCGAACATGGCGCATTTCTACAAAATGTTCAAGAAATACAACGATTGTTCGCCCAAGCAGTTCCAGAAGAAAATGCTGGAGTGGAACCGGGCTTAGCACGGCGGCCTCAGCGGGGTTCTCTCAGCTCCCTGCCAGTCCCTGCCTGCTCTTGCCAGCCATTCCTGCGCATGCCTGGCTATCCGTATGTCTAACCGAACGTCCGCTTCATGAACGCCAGGCTTTCCGTCAGCTCTTTCTCGACATCGCCCACGCCGCATTCAGCCGAGATCATGCCTTGGTAACCGGCCGCCTTCAATCGAGCGGCGAATTCCGCGTAAGGATACGAACCCGTACCAGGCGCCAATCTTCCCGTGTCCGCGAGATGGATGTGCGCGAGCCAGTCCTTGTTTCTCGTCAGCGTATCCAGCGCTTCGTTTTCTTCTTCCATGTGATAGAAATCGGCCAACACGCGGACGGCGGGATGGTTAATCTGCTTCGCGATCGCGACGGCATCGTCGACGCTGTTGATGAAGTTGCATTCCTTCTTGTTCAGCGGCTCGATGGCCAGCGTCAGCCCTGCCCCGCCGAAATCCCCCGCGATCCATTCCAGCGTATGCAGCATCTCTTCCTCGCCTCTTGCGCGCTCCCAGCCCTCCGGCACGTTCCGCGAACGTCCGCTGCCAAGCACCACGGTCTTCGCTCCGATCCGGTGCATCGCTTCCGCGGCGGCGTGAATGTACCTTCTCGTGCGCTCTGTGTCCCTCTCGGGTCCGATCAGTTTAATATCGCCGGGGAAGAAAACGCTGAATGCG
This sequence comes from Paenibacillus sacheonensis, assembly GCF_009909195.1. Lineage (GTDB taxonomy): Bacteria > Bacillota > Bacilli > Paenibacillales > Paenibacillaceae > Paenibacillus_Z > Paenibacillus_Z sacheonensis. Next base: position 32,498 of record NZ_JAAAMU010000014.1, on the reverse strand, counting down.
CTTACAGGCAGCGGACTCTCCAAGTAGATGGACAGCGCTTCGCGATGAGCATCGGCATTCTCCACTTGCAGCGAGACCACCGTGCATTCCATATAGTCGTATCCCAGCCGTTTCAATAATTCCGCGTCTTCGATGCCTCTGCACCATCCATAGGTAATCATGTCCAAAACACCTCCGTTAATATGTACATAGAAAAATGTACCATTTCCAGCTGTCGCGTCAAGCAAAACAAAAAAGCCCGAATCATCCGTTCGATGATCCGAGCTTCTTGGGCATGACGAGCTTGTAGCCGACGCCGCGTATCGATTCGATCTCGACCGACTGCTGTCCGAGCTCCAGCTTTTTTCGCAGCGAGCTGACATGCACGTCGACCGTCCGTTGGCCGCCGATGTAATCGAAGCCCCAGACGACGTTCATGAGATCGTCGCGCGTGATAACCATGCCTGGACGCTGCACGAGGTACAGCAGCACTTCGAACTCCTTCGGTCGCAACGGCACCGTCTCGCCGTTCAGAATAACCTCGTACCGCTCCGGATAGATCGAGAGATCCCCGGCCGTTATGACCTTGTCCGTCGATTCCGTCAGCTTGCCGTCATCTTGACCCGTGCGGCGCAGCACGGCCGATACGCGGGCGAGCAGTTCGGCTACGCCGAACGGCTTCGTCATGTAATCGTCCGCTCCCCGTTTCAGTCCCTGCACGACTTCCTCTTCGGCATTGCGGGCCGTCAGCACGATGACGGGCGTCCGGTTGCCGTTCTGGCGCAGACGGGACAAAATTTCAAACCCGTTCATTCCGGGCAGCATAATATCGAGAATAATTAGGTCAAACGAGCGCTGCAGCGCCACTTGCAGCCCCTCGGCGCCGTGATCGATCACGGTCGTGTCGTACCCTTCCTGAGACAGGTTGTACGAAAGCAATCTTGCCAATGTCGGCTCGTCCTCAATGACCAACACTTTTTGCGTCATGTTGACCCCCCGGCTGCCACGCTGTTTTCTTGCAGCATGGTCTTCACGTTTCTTTACACTATCATAGCATTGTTTCCGGCAAAGGGTAACCCCCTGCCGGACGGCTTCGGACGAGGGCAGCGCCTGCCGGATCGGCTTCCTCCGCTATTGAAGAACGGGAAGCTCGATCATGAAGGTCGACCCGACGCCCAACTTGCTTTCAACGGTAATCGTGCCTTTGTGCAGCTCGACCAAATGCTTGACGATGGAGAGACCAAGTCCCGTCCCGCCGGAGCTCCGGGATCTCGCCTTATCGACACGGTAGAAGCGTTCGAAGATGCGCGGCAGGTCCTTCTTAGGAATGCCCATACCCGTATCGGAAATATAAATGCGAATATGTTCATAATTCTCTAAGCCGTCTTCGTCCAGCACCGCGTTCGGTTCATGCACGGGCTCCACGGCGATCGACACGCTGCCGCCTTCCGACGTATAGGCGATGCCGTTTCCCAGCAAATTCATGATAATCTGACGCAGACGATCCTCGTCGGCCTCCACGTAGAGACCCGGCTCCACCTTCGCCGATATGCGAATCTGCTTGCGCACGGCTTCCGCGCTCATGAGCTCCAGCGTCTTGCCCACGAACGACGAGAGCTCGATCGGCGAAAACTGCAGCGGCACTCTGCGCGACTCGATCTTCGACAGTTCGAGGATATCGCCGATGAGTCGGTTCAGCCGGTCGCTTTCATCATAAATGATTTGCAGGAATGAACGGGCCGTCTCCGGATCGTCGACCGCGCCGCCGAGCAAGGTCTCGGCGAAGCCTTTCACCGCCGTGATCGGCGTCTTTAATTCATGCGAGACGTTCGCGACGAACTCGCTTCGCATCCGTTCCAGCCTGCGGATCGCCGTTACGTCCTGCAGGACGAGCAGGACGCCGCCGAATTCGTCGTTATCCTCGATAATCGGGACGAGATTGAGGTCCAGCAGACGCTCCTCCGGAAAATAAAACGTCACCTCGTCGCGCAGATGCTCCCTGCGCTCCATGGCCTCCTGGATGATTTTGGACAGCTCGTACTGCTGCTTCGCCGAAGCGTAATGATGGCCGACCAACTCGCGCGCGGAGAAGCCAAGCACTTCCTCGGCCATCCGGTTAAGCAGGACGATCGTTCCTTTCGCATCGATCATGACGACGCCGTTGATCATATTATCGAGCACGGACGCCAGCTGGCTTTCGTTCTGATGTATGCGGGCCATTTGGTCCTGCAGGCTATCCGCCATCGCATTGATCGCCAAGCCGAGCTCGCCGATCTCGTCGTTGCTCTTCACGGCGACCCTGGCGCGATAATCCAGATTTTTGATCCGTTTGGAAACCCGCGTGATTTGCTCCAGCGGCCGCGTCAAGCCAAGCGCGACCCGATAACTGATCAGCGCCGCGACCGCGAACAGCACGACCAGTCCCATGAGGAGCGCCGCCCAAATCCGCTGCACGCTCTCGTCCGCCTTCTTCAGGCTGAGCGCCAGCCGGATGATGTCCGAATTCGGATCGGAAGGATGGACGAGCATGGCGACGTACAGCAGGTTTTGCTTGATCGTGTCGCTGTAGCGGGTCGTCCGGCCGACGCCTTCCTTCTTCGCCTGGACGATTTCCTTCCGGGTGGAATGATTGTCCATCGTAACAGGATCGTGATCGGAATCGCCAAGTACGACCCCGTCGCCGCGGACGAACGTCACTCGGGTATCCGTAATCGACTTCAGATGCTTCGCTTCCTCCGTGTAGTAGCCGAACAGCTCGTTCGGATCGCCCTGCTTCCAGTCCATGCCGTCCAGGATGACCTTCATCTCCCGCACCATGTTGTCCTGAAGAGCTTCCAGATGGTTGTCCCTGTATGTCTTGCCCATGAATAATCCGGCGGCCAGCACCGCGAGTCCGATCATCCCGATCAGAATCAGCGTGAGCCGCACGCGAAAGCTGCTCATCGTTCTTCTCAACCTCCAGGCCTTTTCCGTCAATGACCATCGTATATCCACTTAGCCTTCTGCGCCAGCCGTCGAATTATGAAGCTTTTGTAAAACATAATGGTGCACCGTTGCCAGCGGCTGTTGAATCAGGATGGACAGCACGACCGGAACCGCCGTCAGCGGGCTGAAATACGCCATGGCGATTACGATCCCGAGCGATATGTTGCGCATCCCCGTCGCATACGACACCGTCACCTGCAGTTCCCGGTCCCGGTAACGCATGGTACCGAAGTAGCCGACCGCGTAGCAAAGGCCCACCATGACGAGCGAAAGCGGGATCAGCTTCAGCAGATCGCCCTGCAGCTGCTCCGTGTAAGGCGCGATGGCCGCCGCGTTCAGCATGACGACGCCCACGAAGCAGAGCTTCGAGAGAGGCGCCGCAAACGGCTTAACCGCCGCTTGTATGCGCCCTTTGGACAGCTCGTACAAGACGACGCCGATTATCGTCGGGACCACGATGATGAGCAGCAGATCGTTGATCATTTGTCCCGTATTCGTCTGAATCTCCTGATGGAACAGCAGGTGGACCCCTCCGGGAACGACGATCGGACTGAGCGCGGAATCGATGACGACCATCGCAAGCATGAGCGGAATGCTGCCGCCCGACATGCCGACCCACAGCACCGTGGAGACGCCGAGCGGAATAATCGTGAACAGGACAAGGCCGACGACGTAAGGCGAGTCCGCGCCGAAGAACAGCGTGCCGATGCCGTAGGCAATAATTGGCGACAGCACGTGCGCGATAACAAAGGTCAGGACCAGGACGCCCGGCCTGCGCAATACCTCGCGCAGTTGGGCGAGTCCGCAGCCGATGGCCATCGTCAGCGTCACGTAAGCGAACAGATAGGGCACGGCGGGCACCAGGCTCTGCAGCCGCGAAGAAAAAAAGAATCCCAGGACGAGTGATCCGGGGATAATAAGAAACATCCATTGTTCAAATCTGGCGTTAAAGGCAAGTCCGAAGCTGCGCATAAGACATCCTTTCCGCATCTGTTTCTACATGGGCTATTTAAACACCGGCGCTTTGAACTGCTCGAGCTTCGCGAAGGAATCCTTGTCGACGTCCGCATGGAGACTGTTGCCGTGCGAATCCATCGTCACGACGGCGGCGAAGCCTTCCGTCTTCAGATGCCACATCGCTTCGGGAATGCCGAATTCCATGAAGTCGACGCCGTTGACGTTCTTGAAGCATTCCGCGTAATATTGCGCGGCGCCGCCGATCGCATTCAGGTAGACCGCGCCATGATCCTGCAGCGCGGCCAGCGTCTTGGCCCCCATGCCGCCTTTGCCGATGACGGCGCGGATGCCGAATTTCTTGATGATGTCGCCTTGGTAAGGCTCTTCCCGGGCGCTTGTCGTCGGTCCGGCCGCTTTGACATGCCAGCCCGCTTCGTCCTTGAGCATGACCGGTCCGCAGTGGTAGATGACGGAGCCGTTCAGATCGATCGGCGCGTCGTGATCCATCAGATGGTGGTGGATCGCGTCGCGGCCCGTATGCATTTCGCCGTTGATGATGACGATGTCGCCGACCTTCAGGCTGCGTACGTCAGCTTCGGACAGCGGCGTGTTCAGGACAACCTCGCGGCGCTCCGCGCGCTCTGTCACCGCTTCAGCCGCTTCGTCCGCCGCATTGTTCTTCATCGGCGTGTCGGAACCGCCCGGATAAATCCACGATCGGATCTCGCCGCTCTCCGCGTTCAACAGCACGCCTTGACGGCGGTACGCCCAGCAGTTGTAAGCGACCGAGACGAAGTAGCTCGCAGGGAGACGGTTCATGACGCCGATTTTACAGCCGAGCAGCGTGACCGCGCCGCCGAAGCCCATCGTTCCGATGCCGAGCTTGTTGGCATTCTCCATGACGTACTCTTCGAGCTGCTGCAGCTCCGGAATGGCGTTCGCGTCATCCGTGTGCCGGAACAGCTGCTGCTTCGCCAGCTCGTAACCCGTCGTCCGGTCGCCGCCGATGCCGACGCCGATGAAGCCGGCGCTGCAGCCTTGGCCTTGGGCCTGGTAGACGGCATGCATGATGCATTTGCGGATGCCGTCGAGATCGCGGCCGGCTTTGCCGAGTCCCGGAATTTCCATCGGCAGGCTGTATTGAATGTTTTTGTTCTCGCAGCCGCCGCCTTTGAGAATCAGGCGAACGTCGATGTCGTCCTTCTCCCATTGCTCGAAATGAATGACCGGCGTTCCCGGTCCGAGGTTATCGCCCGTGTTGGCGCCCGTCAACGAATCGACGGAGTTCGTGCGCAGCTTGCCGTCCTTGGTCGCGCGCGCGATCGCGGAGCGAATCTGCTGTTTCATGACGATTTGGTTCGCGCCTACGGGCGTATGCACGACGAAGGTCGGCATGCCCGTATCCTGACAGATCGGAGACACGTTGTTCTCCGCCATTTCGATATTCGTGGCGATCGTCGAGAGCGACATGCCCGCGCGCGTCGCGCGGTCTTCCGCCTCCTGCGCCGCTTGAATAACCTTCCGGACATCACCTGGAAGGTTGGTTGAAGTTTCAACAATGAGGTCGTATACGCTTTGTTCAAAATGCTGCATGAGTCAGACATGGCTCCTCTCTCTAGTAGATCTTCGGCATTCCCTATATAATCTTATATGATAATCACTATAATATATCATACCACATCGGAACTGGGCGGGCACGCTGCTTTTGCGGTCCGCGGCCGCCTCCTGTTTCCTGCAGGAAAGGAACATCGCGCCATATGGACAGTCATTTCACGGCTTATATGTACCGCCTGCGCTACATCGAGCGCTGGAGCCTCATGCGCAATACGACCCGCGAATCGGTCGCCGAGCATTCCTATCATGTCGCGCTGCTCGCGCATATGCTGTGCGAGATCGGCAACCGCCTATTCGGACGGTCGCTCGATGCCGACCGCGCGGCGTCGATGGCCTTGTTCCACGACGCCGCCGAGGTATTCACCGGCGACATCCCGACGCCGGTCAAGCATCACAATCCCAAGATGCTCGCGAATTTCCGCGAGATCGAAGCGATGGCAGCGGAGCGGCTGCTCGGCATGGTGCCGGAGCCGCTGCGCGACGCCTACGAGCCGCTCATCATCGGCTCGGGGACGGACGCCGAACAGGACGAGCTGCTCAAGATGGTGAAGGCGGCCGACCTGCTCGATGCGTATATGAAATGTTTATCCGAGCTGTCCTCCGGCAACCGCGAGTTCGCCGTGGCCAAAGGACAGACGGAGCTCAAGCTCGCCGCCCTCGGCATGCAGGAGGTCGACTGGTTTCTGACCGAGATGGCGCCGAGCTTCAGCAAAACGCTCGACGAATTGTCGGAATAGCTGCGACTCGCACGGCAGGGGCTGCTAGCAGGGGCTGCAAGCTGCCGGCATGACTGCTGGCCTGGCGTGACGTGAGCGTTTTTGCGCCCGGAACGAGCGCATCGGGCTCTTGAGTTGTTCTCGGGATTTCCATCATGCCAGCAAAAACAGCCAGTCCCGATACGGGACTGGCGTGAGTGTTTGGCAGCCGGAAGGAAACCGCGCATTTTTCTCGGGAGTTGTTCTCGGCATTTCAATCGTGTCAGTAAAAACAGCCAGTCCCGATACGGGACTGGCTGTTTTTAAGTTGAACGTTCGCAAGCTGCTCATCCGCCGAAGCTGCGACTCATACGCGCAGCTGACCGCTACGAGTGTCACGCACCTGAACAAGCTTCCGCACGAAATAGTGCGTAGCTGCACTTATTTTCGACGATTACCTTCGGAAAAATGGAAATAGATGCAAATCTGCAACTAATTGACCGATTTCCAATCATTTTCGCCGACAACCGTCCGAATAAGTGCACTTTTGCATTTATTTCGAGGGCAGCATGCTGTTCTTCGATAATTAGGTGCAGATATGCACTTATTCGAGAGTACGCGAGAGAATGAATGCTGGATTTCCAGTCTCATGACGGGAAGCAGGCGTAGGCGGCATAAACACCTTTTCCATGCCGCGACGCAGACGGATGCCGGACTCGTTCGCTTGGAACTCCGCGTCATGCGTCGCGCAACTTATTCACCCACCTCAAAAAAGGCAGGCGCTTCCGAGCTTACCAGCCCATCCGCTTCTTCAGCTCCGTAATATGCGCCAGGTGATGCTTACCGTGCCACGCATAAATGCCGAGATTGCGGTCGAGCGGCGTCTCTCTGCCGGATTCCGGGTGCACGAAGGCACGCTTGTATTCCGTCTCGCTCAGACTGGCCAGCAGCTTGACCCATCGCGCATGCAGGCTTTCCACGAGATCGAGGGACAGCTCTACCGGCGTGCCGACCGAATCGGGCAGCTCCGCCCAGCGTTCTTCATCATAAGGCTTGATGGTCGGTTTCTCTTCCGTCAATGCCAGCTTGAACCGCATATAACTGTTGATATGGCTGTCCGCGAGATGGTGCACGACCTGACGGACCGTCCAGCCGCCGTCTCTGTACGGCGTGTCCAGCTGCGCCTCGGACAAGCCGCTTACAGCGTCCTTCAGAAGAGCCGGCAGCGCTGCGATTTCCTCGATCCACCGCGCGCGAACCGCATCGGTCATTTCGGCCGGAGCCGCGAACCGTCCGATCGGGTATTTTAATACTTCCATGTCCACTGTCATCGCACAAGCACCTCATCCTCGTCGTTTATCGTCTTCCATAGTATAACAGGCTTCGGCTTCCCGTGAGCATCGCCGCCATTCGAAACCGCAGGCCAAATCGAGTATACTGCTAGTCAAGACTACCCTTGCATCATGTTTGACCATCGGCATGACATAGGAGATGTGAACATTTGAATACACACGAACAGCGAGGCGAAATTAGCGGCATGCCCTGCCTTGCCTTTTCTGCGGCGACAGCGCCAGTAGGCCAAATCGTGCTGCTGCACGGCTGGGGATCCACGATGGACAGCTACGCCTTCTTCGCATCCCAAATCGCAGGCTGGGGCCGCAAAGTAATCGTTCCCGAGCTGCCCTGGCATGGCGAGCGGGGCACCCTTGATTATTGGAAAACCGAGACCTTGCAGACCCGCTTCTGGGAAGTCGTCCTGCAGGGCGTTCGAGAAGTGGACGCGATCGCCGCGGAGCTCTCCAGCGAATCGGAGCTTCCCGTCACGGTCATCGGGCATTCCGCCGGCGGCTTTATCGCCGCGGGCGTGCACGCTGGATCGCCTCATATCGCTTCCTCGGTCGTCATCAACGGTTCATGCGCCTGGATTCGGTTCGAAGAGCTCCTGCGCGAGTCGAGTGGCCTGCCCCCGATGGAGCCGGGAGATCGCGCCGCCATGTCCCCGCATGACCCGATGAACCGCATTCTCTCCGGCCCGGCGAAGCCGCTTCTGCTGCTGCACGGCCTGGAGGATACGATCGTTCCGATCGGCAGCCAGCAATATTTCGCCGATGAGCTCGCGAAGCGGCCCGGCTCTGCAGACTTCGTTCAATTCCATACGTTCGAGAGGCTTAATCACGTGATAACGCTCGGCATGCTGCAGCGGATTCACGCGTTTCTCGGCGGCGCTTCCTAAGCGCCCTCCGGAGGCGCTTCCCCCTCCCCGGATTGCACCCATACGTCCTTGAAATCGATCCAGCCGAGCGGCGACAGCGCGATTCCGCGCAAGCTCGGCTTGTAGGCTTTGTGGCTCTTCTTGTGCAGCAGGAACAGCACCTGCGTCTCCTCCCGGACCCGCTCCTCGATCTCGTCCAGCAGAAACCGCCGTTGTTCCGTCGTTGGCGACGCGACCGCCAGATCGATCCGTTCCTTGGCCCAATCCAACAGCTGCGGATCCATATGGGCGTTCAGGAAGCTTCCCCGCTGCTCGTACGTCTCGATCTCGCACACCTCGTCCTCGGCGAACACGAGGCTGTACAAAATGGCATCCGCTTCCCGCAGCACCTCTTCATCGCGATGGTCATGTCCGTCCAATAGCCGAATCTCCACCGGAACCCCGAATTCCGCGCAGCGCGCCTGCATCCATGTCGCGTCGAGCATATGCACGGGCCTCGTGAGGATCGTGAAGGGCTCGCCGCCATAGGCTGCATCGCGCAGAAGCCCGCGTGCCTGTTCTCCGTCGCAGCGCACGTGGCGGAGCGGCGTATGCGCGCCGGGGCGAAACCCGCGCGCGGCGTAGATGCGCTCCTCGCCCAGCTCCTCGACCATGCGAGACCGATCGAGCAGCAGGTCGATTGCCTTGCGGAAGAGCGGCGAACGCTGCGGTCCGTCCATCCGCCGGTTCCAGGTCAGCAGCATGCAGCCCTGCAGCAGCGATTCCACTTCGGCCCAGCTGTCGCCGCTGTCTCCCTTTCTCTCCTTGTCGTCATGGTCGAATGCCAGCCGCTCCCAGCAGTGCGCCGACTGCGCCGCTTGATCGGCCGGCACGAAAGCGATGACGACGCCGTCCAGATGCGCGCGTCCTTGATAGTAGTCGGCGTTCGCTTTCAGCGTGAATCGATCCTCGTTCCACTCCGCGAAACGAAATGGCCCCGTGCCGGACGGCTGCCGCCAGAACGCCTCCTCGTCGAGCAGGATGGCATCCTTGGGCAGTATGGAAGCGGCCGTCGAGCAAAGGAAGCGATGGAAGATCCGGTTCGGCTTGGCCAGCTCGATCGCGACGGAACGGCCGGCGGTCTCGATGGCGACGACATTGCGAAGCAGCCAGCTGTTCGAACGGTCATCCCGCAGCCGCTCCAGCGTGAAGCGCACGTCCTCCGCGTCCAGCTCATGCCCGTGATGGAAGAATACGCCCCGCCGCAAATGAAACTGCCACCGCTTCGCGTCAGCCGAGCACTCCCAAGCATGCGCCAGCGCAGGGCTTACCCGATCCGCAGCCGGATCGAACCGCACGAGCCGATCGAACAGCTGGCGGATGATATGGGCGTCGAACGCATAATACACCTCTGCGGGATCCAGCGTGACGAGCGGCACGTGAACGGGCAGCCGGAGCGTGTCCACCTGACGCTCGCCGCCGTCCCCTTCAGAGCGGTAGCCGAAGTGCCGCGTCAGCCATTCGTTGAAGCGATCCTTGGCAAGCGTCCCTTCGCCATGGTTGAGGATAAGCTCGAACGCCTGCTTGTAGCTCTCCTTGCCCGCAAACGCCTTGGCGGCGTCCAGAAGCACGGTCTCCCGCTCCGCCCGGAACACGATATGCGACCGGTTGCCTCTTCCCAGGCCGGGCCGCCAATGAATCCAGCCCTCCTCCTCCATCCGGCGCAGAATCAGCTTGGCGTTGCGAGCCGTACAGTACAGCGCCTGCGCGAGCTCGCCCAGCGTCGCTTCGATCGGCGCCCCGAAGACCCCGCGCTCCGCGAAGCGCGAATACAGCTCCAAGTAACGTTCCGCATGTACTCCCTGCATGGTCCGGCCTCCTTCTCCATCTCCCTTGTTCGTTAAAAGGGGAAATCCATTTCTTACATTCTACACTTTTTATCCCCTTTTCGCTCCCCCATAATGAAGGTAGAACAAAACCAGGGAGGAAACAGCGATGAATGGATATTTGGTACCGTACACGGAAGCAAAACTGAGGCAGTACCGGCAGGTGGAGAAGGAGCTGGAGACGCTCATGCCGGGCAGCCAGATGGAGAATAGGGGAAAAAGGCGGAAGCCGGCGCTCGGCTTCGTGGCGACGACATGGTTTCCGTTCACGACGGCGCGCAAACGGCAAACCGAAAGACGGCTCGACTCTTCCGAAGAGTGACGAGCCGTCTTTTTCTGTCTATATAGGCTGTTCAACTCGTTTCATTTCATGTTCCTTGCTCGGTCCTTACTCTGTTCCTTGCTTGTTCCATTCACTGTTTCTTGCTCCGGTCTATTCACTCATTCATGTTCTGCTCCAAATCACTATTCCTTCTACTGTTCTTATCACTACTCATTGCAATGTTCCTTAATCCTTGCCTATTCCATTCACTATTCCTTGCTCTGCTTACACGCTTCCATTACGTGCCCAAGCCCGTTCACGTCCGCACCGCCCTCAAGGCGCGGCCAGCTTCTCCTCCGCCATCAGCTTCGCGGCCTGACCTGTCGGCACGGTCTCGGCTCGCGCGCGGCGATAGACCGCCAGCAGCATACCGTATATGCGCTCCACGCCGCGCTTCAGTTCCTGCACGGACTGCCCTTGCAGCTCCCCGGCCGTGATGATGAGTCCGCCCGCGTTGATGACGAAATCCGGTGCATACAGAATTCCTCGCTGCTCCAGCTCTTCGCCGTGACGCGCCTCCTCCAGCAGCTGATTGTTGGCCGAACCCGCGACGATGGCGCACCGCAGCTTCGGTATCGTGTCGTCGTTCAGAATGCCGCCGAGCGCGCATGGAGCGAAAATATCGCAGCTCTCGCCGTAGATGGCGTCCGTCGCCACCGCGCGTGCATGGCACGACTTCACCGCCCGGTCCACGAGCAGCTGATCGATGTCCGTGACGATCAGGCTCGCCCCCGCGTCGCGGAGCAACCCGCATAACAGAAACCCGACCTTTCCAAGCCCTTGCACCGCGACGGTCCGCCCGCTCAGATCGCCGCTGCCCAGCAAGTAATCGGCCGATGCCTTCATGCCGAGGAACACGCCGTAAGCCGTCATTTCCGCCGTAAAATCGCCTGTCGCCATCAAAGTGCCCGTCGTATCGGTCACATGAGCCGTTTCCAGCCGAATCCAATCCATATCCCGCACCGTCGTACCGAGATCGACACCCGACAAATAGCGTCCCTGCAGCCGATCGATGAACCGGCCCAAGGCGCGGAATTTCGCTTCGCTCTTATCCGTGGACGGATTGCCCACGATAACCGCCTTGCCTCCGCCGTAGGGCAGTCCGAAGAAGGCGGCTTTATACGTCATGCCTCGCGCCAGCCGGACCGCATCCGCGACGGCATCGTTCTCCGAATCGTAGACCCACATCCGGCAGCCGCCCAGCGCGGGACCCATCTTCGTGCTATGAATGGCGATGACCGCCTGCAGCCCGGACCGCTCCTCCTGGCAGAACACGACCTGCTCCACCTGCAGGCGTTTCATTTCCTTCCAAACGTCCATGCCGCGCACCCCCTTCGTACGAGACTACATCGTATGAGGCGAACGGATGAAATATGTATGGCAAGCGATGGAAGCCGTTCAGGATGCAAGCCCCGCAGCAGCTACTCCCGGATCAGCCAGAACAGCGCAAACTGCATAACCGCCATGAAGACCAGAACGACAGGGAGCCAATAGGACGTCAGGTCGCCGGACAACACGAGCAGCAGCAGAATCGAGACGACCCGTCCCGTATTCAGGAACGCCTCGCGCATGACGACCGATTCGACCCGAAGCTGGCCTTTGAGCGGCAGCTTGCCGATCAAGCCATAATAGTAGGAGGTGAGCGTATTGACCGCCAGCGGGTTGCAGATCGAGAACGCGATCATAAACACGACCACGGTCCATGTCGTCACGTCGTACAGCAGAAAAACGGACCCGAGCACGATGCCGCCGGATGAGTACAGCACGAATTTGCGCACCGGCTCTTTGCCGACCCGCCTGGATATCATGTAGCCCATACCGACGGTAAGCCCAGAGAAGAACACGCCCAAATAACCGACGAGATCCTCGCGGCCGACGGTTTGGAAGAGCAGAATATTGGGCAGGAAAAGCATGATGCCCTGAAACAAGCCGAGAACGAGGAAAGCGGCGAGTCCTCTGACCCAAAGCGAGTTGCGCCGCATGACCAGTCCCATCAGCTTCAAGTAATACGCCTTATGGTGCGACACGAGCATCGGAATGCGGAAGCTGATGACCGACGCCGCGACGAACATGAGAAAGGCGATCAAGAACACGAAAATATAGCCGCTGAGCCCGCCGCTCAGATGAATGATAAATCCGGCCAGCGCCGGCCCGATCAATCCCGCCGAGTTGAATACGACCATGTTGACCGCCAGAAAACGAACCCGGTTCTGCTCCGTCGATACGTCGTACATCAGCACCAGGTATCCGGTCCAGTACAACCCGCCCGCGATGCCGCTAAAGACGGCAAACGGGATGTACCAAGAAGCGACGTGCTCCTGCGCGAGCACCACGAACAGGTAGAAAACCGCGATTGCCATGATGCCGAGGCGGTAGGTGACCATCCGGTCCTTGCGCTTCGTAAGCTTGCCTCCGATCGCGAATGCCGCCGGCGTAACCAAGAATACGATGAGGTTATAGACGCCGTTGACGTACAAATCCTGCGTAAGCCGCCATAAATACAAATTCAGAAACAATCCCGACATGGAGGCTCCGAACTGAAAGCAGCCATGAATCAGAAGCGCGGTCACCGCCTCTTTTCCGAGCCGTCTTTCCGGCGCCGCAGCAGCCGTTCTTCTCGCTTGCCATCGAAGCCCGATTCCAGCCTTCATTCACCCATGTCCCCTTAGACCGCATAGCCGTTGTCGGCTTGGTGTCATTGTAAGACACGGGCCGCGTTCGAGGAAAGCGTTCTCAACCGAATGGCAGGCCGAATTCGGCGGTCTGCTGCCCTGCTCATTCGTTATGGCAACAAAATAACCCTTTCTGACCCGTATCGTCCGCATGGGTGTTCCAATTGCCGCTTGACTGAAACCGCATCGATTAGCATGTCGGGATTGAATGCCATTCACGTCGGGATCGCGCCCTATCCAAACGCATCAACTCCCTTACAATGGAGCTATGAAGACGATTTCAAGGAGGAACTATACAATGTGGCAAGCATCTTGGATTTGGGCGCAAGGCGAAGCCAGCCCGCGCAACGAATGGCGTTGTTTCCGTAAAACGTTTCATTACGAGGACGAAGGAACGGCCGGCGCCGAGACGAAGCTCAAGCTCACGGCGGATTCCCGCTACGTCCTCTATGTCAATGGAACGCAGGTCGGACGGGGACCGGTACGAGCTTTCCCTGCCAACCTGCCTTATGACGAATACGAGATCGGCCACCTGTTGAACGGCGGTACGGCCAACACGATCGCGGTCATCGTCCTGCACTACGGCCTGGCGACCTTTCAATACCTGCGCGGACGCGGCGGCCTGCTGCTCCAAGTGGATCGCTGCGATGCCGGCGGCACGGAGACGCTGCTTGCAACGGATGCTTCTTGGCAGACCGCGCTGCACGCCGCTTACGACGCAACGTCGCAGCGCATCTCCTGCCAACTGCCATTCACCGAGCGCTTCGACAGCCGCGGCTGGGACGAAGGCTGGAAGCAATCCGGCTTCGACGCTTCCGGCTGGTCGAATGCGGAAGTCATCGGCGCGGCCGGCATGGCGCCGTGGACGACGCTTTCGCCGCGGCCGATTCCTTATTTGACCGAAGAACCGATGTACCCCGCGCGCGTGGAAGAAATGAACTTCGTGAAGCCGGTCACTTGGAGCGCGGCGTTCGACGTACGTACCCTGTTGGTCCCGGAGAGCGTCAACCATGCGAATCCCATCTCGTTCGTCGGCTTGCTGGCCGCGGTCGTTACGATGGCGGAAGAAGGCGTGCTCACGATCGGCAGCGTCGACAACGGGCGTATTCCGCTGCGCGTCAGCCTCGGCGGCAAGTGGTGCGCGGAAGCGGACTATTACGGCGAAGCGCCGCAGCAGTTCGTACAGGCGCGCCTCGCAGCCGGCGAGCATTTGATGCTTCTCGATCTGAACAGGGGCTCGCATGGACATGCCTACCACCTGGGCTTGCACAGCGACGTGTCGTTCGACGTACGTTCGCCGCTCGAGGAGGGCAGCGGCTCAGCCTCGCATGGGACGCCGGAAGCGACGGTACCGTTCGCCGTCATCGGTCCTTTCGGCTTCGCGGAGCATATCGATCACCAGCCGGAGCAAACGATCGACCGGGAGCCCGCCATATATATGGAGCTGAAGCAAGCCGCCACGCAGCAGCAGCTTCTCGACGATTATCGGGATTTGGTGCGGGAGATCGATCCGCGGCTGTACCATACGTCCGATGTTTACAGCCAGACCGCTTGGCGCGTCGTCGATCGGCCTCAGCCGATGCCGGCTTCCTTGCAGCGTGCCGTTCTGCCGAGCTCCGACGCCGGGATCATCCCGCTCCATGCGGAGCTGGATACGGAGATCCTAATCGATTTTGGCCGCGAGTTGACGGGGTATATCGCCTTTGAGCTCGATGCCGGCGAAGGCACGATCGTCGATTTTTACGGATTCGAATACATGCGCGACGGCTGGCGTCAGTATACGTACGAGCTGGACAACACGCTGCGCTATACGTGCCGGGAAGGCAGACAGTCGTATACGTCGCTCGTCCGCCGCGGGCTTCGTTACATGGCGGTGACCGTGCGCGGGGCGTCACGTCCGGTGAAGCTGTTCGACGTCAAGCTGCTGCAGAGCAATTTTCCGGTATCCAACGCCGGTACGTTCCAATCCAGCGATGCGATGCTGAACGAAATCTGGTGCATCAGCCGGGACACGACGCGGATGTGCATGGAGGATACGTTCGTCGACTGCCCGGCCTACGAGCAGACCTTCTGGGTCGGGGACGCGCGCAATGCTTCGCTCATCAATTATTACGCGTTCGGCTCGACCGAGATCGTCGAGCGCATCCTGCGTCTCGTCCCGGAGTCGGCCTTCCAAACGCCGCTCTACGGCGATCAGGTTCCGAGCGGCTGGAGCAGCGCCATTCCGAACTGGACGTTCTTCTGGGTGACGGCCTGCCTCGAGCATTACGAGTATACCGGCAACGCCGCGTTCGCCCGCGAGCTGTGGCCGCATGTCCGCTTCACGCTGGAGCATTACCTCGAGAAGATCGACGAGCGCGGCCTGCTGCGGATCAAAGGCTGGAACCTGCTCGATTGGGCAGCGTTCGAGCAGCCGGAAGATGGCGTCGTCTCGCCGCAGAACATGTTCCTCGTGAAGGCGCTGCGCGACGCGGCACTGCTCGCGGCGGCAGCCGAAGACGAAGCTGAACAAGGCAAGTTCGAGGACGCGGCGGACCGCCTCCGCTCCGCGATTAACGCTCATTTATGGGATGAGCGGCGGCAAGCTTATATCGACTGCATTCATGTCGACGGAAGCCCCTCGTCGACGCTCAGCATGCAGACCCAGGTCGTCGCGAGCCTCTGCGGCATTGCGGACGGCGAACGCGCCGAAACGCTGAAAGGTTATATCATGAATCCGCCGGCTGCTTTCGTCCAAATCGGCAGCCCGTTCATGTCGTTCTTCTATCATGAAGCGCTGGCGAAGCTTGGCTTGCACGAGGTCATGACGAAGGACATGTTGAGCGGATACGGCGCCATGGTCGATAAGGGCGCCACGACCGTGTGGGAAGTGTACCCGACAAGCAATATCTCGTACAACGAGAACATGCTGACTCGCAGCCACTGCCATGCCTGGTCGGCCGGCCCGGCCTTCTTCCTCGGTTCCGAGGTGCTCGGCATCCGCGGCGTTACGCCCGGCTGGACGAAGGTCGGCATTACGCCGCAGCCGTCAGGCCTGACATGGGCGCGCGGCTCGGTTCCGCTTCCGGGCAGCGGCCGCATCGACGTCTCCTGGCAGCTCGACGAGGCTTCGAAAATCATGAAGCTGCGCGTCGCGGCCCCGGCATCGGTCGAGCTGGACATTGCCGGTCCGGAAGGCTATGAACTGGCAGCCGAAGTGATCGCAATCGGATAATCTTTCGTTCCATCTACAACGATAACAAAGAGCCCCGCGGACAGCCGCGGGGCTCTTTGGTTGACATAGGAACGTCGCGCTCGCTACGTGGAGCCGACGCCGTCTTAACTATTTGGCTTGAATGTAGCCTTCCGCTTTCAGCAGCTCGGCAATCAGGACAGCGCCGCCCGCAGCGCCGCGCAGCGTGTTATGCGACAGTCCGACGAATTTATAATCGAACAGGGAGTCCTCGCGCAAGCGGCCTGCCGATACGCCCATGCCGCCTTCGATGTCGCGGTCCAGCTTCGTCTGCGGGCGGTTCTCTTCTTCGAAGTACGTGATAAACTGCTTCGGCGCGCTCGGCAGTTCAAGCTCCTGCGGCCGTCCTTTGAACTGCTGCCAGCGCTCGAGAATTTCTTCCTTCGAAGGTTTGTTCTCGAACGAGACGAATACGGTGGCCATGTGGCCATCCAACACGGGCACGCGAATGCACTGCGTCGTGATCAGCGGCGCGCTTGCTTTCACGATTTGGCCGTTCTCGACGCTGCCCCAGATGCGGAGCGGCTCCTGCTCGCTTTTCTCTTCTTCGCCCCCGATATACGGGATAACGTTATCCAACATATCCGGCCAATCGGCAAAGGTTTTGCCGGCCCCGGAGATCGCTTGGTACGTCGAGGCCACCACCGTGCTAGGCTTGAATTCACGCAGCGCGTGCAATGCCGGCACATAGCTCTGAATGGAGCAGTTCGGCTTCACGGCAATGAAGCCCGTCTCGGTACCTAACCGCTTGCGCTGAGCCGCGATGACTTCCAGGTGTCCATCATTGATTTCCGGGATGACCATCGGGACGTCCGCCGTCCAACGATGAGCCGAGTTATTGGACACGACGGGCGTGCCCGTCTTGGCGTAAGCCTCTTCCAACGCTTGAATCTCGGCTTTTTTCATATCCACCGCGCAGAAAATAAAATCGACCGGTCCAGCGACTTCCTCCACCTTCGAGGCATCCTGCACGACGATTCCTTTGACCCCTTCCGGAATCGGGCCGGACAGCTTCCATCTTCCTTGCACGGACTGCTCGTATGTCTTGCCGGCCGAGCCTGCGCTAGCCGCAATGGCCGTGACTTCGAACCACGGATGATCCTCTAACAATTGAACGAACCGCTGACCCACCATGCCCGTTCCGCCTACAATACCAACCTTCAATTTTGCCGTCATCGATTATTCCATTCCCTTCAACTATTTATCATTAATCATTCATCGTCTTCTAAATTACTATGCAAACCGCCGGAATTGGTGTATCTTCCGTCCATCCAAACCAACTTTCCTGCGTACAAAAAAATCCCACCCCCAAGACTATAATCAGTCTTGAGGACGAGATTATTATACTCGCGGTACCACCCCAAATTCGCTCATATGTCGCCATATCAGCCTCTTCGAGTACGGCATTACGCTGTAATGCTTATACTCTAGCTCTGTAACAGGAGCTCCTGTCGCGCCATCCCCGCTCGGGTTCCGGCGCGCGGCTCTGAGTCTTTGTTCGATAAACAACGCTTGCTCCCTTTCAGCTGACGGAGCTCTCTGTGAAGCATTGATTTATTTACTCGTCTCATCATCGCATTTGAAATATTGCGATAATAGTAACAAAAATCTTCCCCGAGGTAAACAAAAACTTTGAGAAAGCGAAGATATCGCGCGAAGTCGCCTCCAATATAAAGCCACCTCTAGGCTAGATTTAAGGTTGATGTTATGCTTTGCGTTCTATCTTTGTGTTCGCTTTAAAATAAGCGCGACTTCAAATCGACAAAGTCGATATGAAGTCGGCTGATCCTCGCTTCATCATTAAATCGCCAAGAAGGCGAATCCTAGGCCGCCTTCCTAAACCCGTTCCCAAAAAAGTTCTTCGAAGCGATTCGGGTCGGAGGTCAATCAGAACTACAACAGCGAGCGGAAACCCATACCGACCGGAGCCCCCCTCCCGCGGGTCGTGCTTTACCCCTTGATGCCCGTAAACGTAATCCCCTCCATAAACCTCTTCTGCATGAAGAAGAACAACACCACGATCGGCATCGAGATAAGAAACGCCGCAGCCATCATCGAAGGCCAGTCGGTCCCGTGCGCAAGCTTGAACTGCTGCAGGCCGATCTGCAGCGTGTACTTGGACGACTCCTGCAGGTAGATCAGCGGCCCCATGAAATCGTTCCAGGAGTTGATCAATTGGAAAATGATGATCGTAAGCAGCGCCGGCTTCGTCAGCGGCAGGAAGATCTTGGCGTAGATATCCAGCTCGCTGCAGCCGTCGACGCGCGCCGCATCCTCGAGATCCCGCGGCATGCCCTTGAAGAACTGCCGCAGCAGGAAGATGAAGAACGGAGAACCGAAGAAAGCGGGCAGGATCAGCGGCCAATACGAGCCGATCATATGCGCTTTCGTGAATATCATATAAACCGGCACCATCGTCGAGGCATACGGAATCATCATCACGCCGAGCGTGACGTAGAAGATGAATTCCCGGCCTTTCCACTGCAGCCTGGCGAGCGCGTAGGCGGCCAGCGGACAGCTGAACAAGACGCCGACAATATTCATCACCGAGATAAAGGTCGTATTGAAGAAATACCGTCCGAACGGAATCAGCGTGAAGACGTTGGAATAATTGCTGAACTTCCAGCTCTCGGGAATCAGCTGGATCGGAAAGATCAACGTTTCGGCCTGCGTCTTAAGCGAAGTGGACAGCATGATATAGATCGGTATTAGGAAAAAGAGGCTGAACACGATCAGAATGACGTGAACGCTCAAATGGGTCATGCGTTGCTTTCGGTCTCGTTTCATCGCGGCACCTTCCTATTCGCCCATGTAATGGACCCAGCGTTTGGAGGTCCAGTTCAAGAATATCGTCAGCGCCATGACGGCCGCGAACATCATCCAAGCCATCGCGTTGGCCTGCCCCATCTTGAACAAGGCGAATGCGTTTTTGTACAGCAGCATGTTGTAGAACAGCGTCGAGTTGGCGGGGCCGCCGGTTCCGTTGGAGACGATGAACGGGAGCACGAATTGCTGCAGCGCGCCGATCATGGCCATGATGACCGAATACAGGATGACGGGCGACATCAGCGGAAGCGTGATATAACGGAATTTGCGGAACGGTCCGCTGCCGTCGATCGTCGCCGCTTCGTAATAATCGTTCGGAATGTCCTGCAAGCCCGCCAGGAAGACCAGGATGTCGGAGCCGACGCACCATTGCGCGATAAACACGATCGAGGGCTTCGACCACAGCTCGTCGCCGAACCAGGACGGCTGCGGCAGATGCAGCTCGTAAAGCACGTAATTGACCAGACCGAACTGCGAGTTGAGCAGCCACTGCCAGAGGACGCCGGTCGCGACGATCGGAAACAGCGTCGGAATGAAGAAGATAACGCGATAGATGCCCTGTGCTTTGATCTTCATATTCAGCATCACGGACAGGAAAATGCCCAGCACCAGTCCGATCGGCACCGCCAGGGCGGCATAGACGAAGGTGTTTTTGACCGAGATCCAGAAGAGCTCGTCGCGGATCAGTTCCGCATAGTTGTCGAAGCCGACGAACCTGCTGACGTGGAAGCCGTTGAATTCGGTAAAACTATAGTAGAACGAAGACATCAGCGGATAGAAATAAAAGATCAGGATGCCCAGCAGCCAGGGCAGGATGAACAGCCAGCCGTATTTTTGACGGCGAATCGCATTCATCATCGTCGCTGCACCTCCTTGTAAAGTAGAAGGGCGGGGATCGTGATCGCCGCCCTGTCCGTTGCTATTTTTTCTCAAGCTCCGCGTTCGTCTTGTTGGTCACGTCGTCCAGCAGCTTCTGCGCGTCGCCCTTGCTGTTCAGCGCCTTGTCCTGCGCCGCGTTCAATTGGTCAAAGAAGAACTGGCCTTTCTTGATGATCGGACGCGCGTACGCCGTCGGGAACATGTCGATGAACGTTTTGTAGCGCGGTTCGCTTTGTACCCAAGAGAGCTGCGCGTTCATGTCCTTCTGGCAGATGAACCAGCCGGTTTTCTCCGCGTAGTTCTTGGCGCCGTCTTCCATCGTCATGAATTTGGCGAATTCGAACGCCGCGTCTTTGTTCTTCGCGCCCTTCGGCACGATGAACGACCAGCCGCCGGCCCATGTCGTCGGATCCGTTCCCGTCTGCGACGGCAGCGGCGCTACCCCGTAGTCCAGTCCTTTGACGTCCTTGTACTGGCCGATCTCCCACGAACCGCCGACGATCATGCCCACTTTGCCCGCCGCGAACGGATTGATGTCGCCGCCTACGGCCGTAGCGAAGTCTCCGACTTTCTTGGCGTCGTATTTCGCCGCGTAGCCTTGCTCCCATTGAAGCGCCTTGACGATCGCCGGATCGTTCGCCGTGATTTTGCCCGTAGCGGGATCCTGGTATTTGCCTCCGAACGCCCAGCCCCATGTCAGCACGCCGCCTTGGCCCATCCATGGAATGAAACCGAGCGTGTCATAGCGGCTGCCGTTCTTCTTAGTCAGCTTCTCCGCATACTCGTCAAGCTCCGCGATCGTGGTCGGCGGCTTCTCCGGATCGAGACCCGCTTCCTTGAACAGCGTCTTGTTGTAAAAGAGCGCCCGGTCGTCCGTCGTGAACGGCATGGCGTACAGCTTGTCGCCCACCGACGCTTCCTTCCAGGAGAAGTCGTAAAATTGATCCGCGGTCACGCCGTTCGCCTGCGCGTTCTCGGTCAACTCTTCGAACAGGCCTTCGCTTGCCCACTGCTGCACCATGAACCGGTCGAACACGACGACGTCCGGCGGGTTGCTTCCGTTGATCGCCACGGTCAGCTTGTCGGTGATGCCGTTGCCTTGGCCGCTGCCGCCGATGAACTCGGCCTTGACTTGAATGTCCTTATGCGTCTCGTTGAACATCTTCACGCCTTCGTCCATGGCCGCTTTCTCTGTCGCGCCGCCGAATGGATGCCAGAACGTAATCTTCGTCACTTTGCCGGAGGATTCCCCGGAATTCGATGCGCCCGCGTTGCCGGACGTATTGCCCGAAGCGTTGCTTGCCCCGTTATTCGATGCATTGTCGTTCGTGGAGCCGCAGCCGGTAAGTACTAAGGATGCCGCGCATGTCAGCACGACCACGGATGCCATAAGCTGGCGTTTCTTACGTGCCATGAATGCTTCCCCTGCCTTTTTCGTTATAGTTGCTTGCAAGGTCAATTCTACGCGGACTTGGAAAGGCTTCCCACGCGGGCGGTTTTGTTTTTTGTGTGCAAATTTTGTTTGTTCGGCCGCGGGACCGGAATCGGTCCGAAAAGTAAAAAATCCCCATATCCGGCCTTCGGCCGGACAAGGGGATCGCTCATGGGTGCTAGGTTGGCTTGCAAATGCAAACGTACATGCTCGGGAGTCTAATTTGGCAGCAACCGCGCTTCAACGCTCGCAGCCTTACTCGGCCGTTTCGAATTCGATCAGATTTACTTCGCGGACGGGAAGCCCGGCGTCGCTCGGAATGTGGAACGTCTTGATTTCGCATTTCCCGAACGAGCTGGACCACCGGCGGTTCAGCATCGGCACCTCGAGAGCCGTTTCCGCCGGACGCCCCGCGGTTTCATAGCAGCGCAGGATCCAGCCGTCGCCGTCCTCCGCCTGCTTGAGGGCCGTCGCGGCGACATCCGCGGAGGAGACCCGGATGCCGGTTTGCTGCTGCGGCAGCGATCCTTCATGGTACGTTTCCCATACGCCGACGGGCGACACGTTCAATTCATAGGCTTTGCGCACGATGCCCGCATCCTGCCAGACGCCTTGATGCGGCGCGAGCACGTAAGCGAATTCCTGCTGCCCTTGGTCCATGTACTCCACCCGGTCATCGCGTTCGCCGTAATGATCGGCGTAGATCGGGCTCCGCACGATCGTCATCCGCGCTTCGCCGCCCAGCACGTCGTAGGCGTATTTGCCGTTGTTCAGAATCGCCAAGCCGCGAACGTTTTCCGTTCCCGGCGCATGACCGGCCACGTCGATCCATTGCTGGCCCGGCATTTCCTTGCCGTCCGTGTCCCGGCGGATGAAGCCGTACGGGATCTCCGAATACGACTCCGGCCGCTCCACGGCGACCGGGAACGACAGCTTCAGCATCTTGTGCTTCTCCCGCCAGTCGAGCTTCGCGTTCACCCGCAATTCCGCCGAATGGGCGTGCAGCGTGAATTCCTGACGCAGCACGGAATCGTTGTACCGGCTGGTGACGCGAATCGTCGCGCGCAGCGGTCCGTTCTCCAGTACCTTCACCTCGGCATCCGCGAAGTACCCGATCAGATCGCGGTAGCTGTGCAGGCCGTGTCCCCACGTATCGCTGTGATGCTCGTCGATGACGACCGGCACCGCGCCGGGTCCGCCAAGCACCTCCGTATTCGTCCGTTTATCCAGCAGGCTCGCGACCGCGCCGCTATGCCGATTGAATTCGACGCGCAGGAACGCATTCTCGAGCACGCTGCCTTCGGCCGTCGCCGGCGTCTCGAGCGTCGCAGCGGGAGCAGGCTCCTTGCTCAGATAGCACCAGTACACGCGGTAGCCCATTGCCGGCACTTCGGCCAGGAACAGTGTATCCCAATTGTCCTGCCCGTTCGTCCGCGAAGCGCGGACCGTTTGGAACGGCACCGCAGTGCCCCGGTCGTCCTCGACGCCCGTCATCTTGCGGTTGGCATGGACCGGCACCTCGACATCCCAAGACAGCGGATTGAAGACGACGAACGGCGTGCCGAGATCGCCCTGCTCCCAGGACAGCCAGTTCTTGTCCTTGCTGAGCGTCTTGACCTCCGGCTTCATCGTATCGATCGACCACGAGATCCGCTGCGTCGCCGCATTAAGCGCCTTTGCCGCGAGATGGAGCGCTTCGCCGTACGATTCGCGGGCGTCCTGAAACGCCTCGCGGATGCTGCAGCCGCCCATGATGTCGTGAAACTGGTTGAACAGCACGTTCTCCCACGCTGTTTTCAGCTGCGCCGACGGGTAAGGCAGGCCGAGCAGCACGGTCGCGGCCGACGAGAATTTCTCCGCCGTGAGCAGGCGATGTTCCGCTCGGCGGTTGTTCTCCTTGGACTCCGAGTGCGTGGAGTAGCAGCCGACGGCATGCATTTGCAGCTCGTCCTTCAGGACCGGAAGCTCCGGTCTCGCGGCTTCGATTTCGGCGAAATAGCGGTTCGGCGTGCTGATAACGAACGCTTCTTTGCCGTATTCGGCTTGGAGTTCCTTGATCGCTTCCAAGTTGCCGATCGTCGGACCGCCGCCGTGGTTGCCGACGCCGTAGAACGTCATGTGCGCATGTCCGTCCGCATCCGCCATGTTCGCGTGCTTGCGAACCTTGTCCGCGAACGGCGTGCCCCAGCTGCTCGAGTAATTGTCCGACAAGCGGAACGTCAACACGCGGCTGCCGTCCTCGGACTCCCACCAGAACAAGTTGCTCTCAAGCTCCTTCTCGTGCTTCTCCGGCCGCATGAACACGTAATAGTCCATGCCGCTCTTCTTCAAGAGCTGAGGCAGCATGCCGTTATGCCCGAACGAATCGACGTTATAGCCGACCTTCGCCATGACGCCGAACTTCTCCTGAAAATAACGCTGACCGTATAATCCATGCCGGGCAAAGGACTCGCCGGAAGGCAGGTTGCAGTCCGGCTGAATCCACCAGCCGCCGACGATGACCCAGCGGCCTTCGGCCACGCGCGCCTTGATCTCCTCGAACATGTCCGGCGCGTTCTCCTCGATCCAGGCATAATACGCCGCGCAGGAACGGGTGAAGACGAACTCCGGATATTCCTTCAGGCGGTCCAGCGCGGAACGGAACGTCGCCTTGATCTCGGCGTAGCCCTCCTGCCATTGCCACAGCCATACGGGGTCTAGATGCGCGTTGCCGATCAGATGAATGCTCGCTTGCTTCGTCATTCGATGACTTCCCCTCTCTCGATTAGATGGTTCAATGCGACGGACAAGCTGGCGTAATCGCCGATTCCCTCGCCCAGTCCCGCCTGCATGATTTCGCAGACGGATACGGACAGCGGCAGCGATTCCCGGTGCAGCTCCTCCAGCACGATCGGTTCCATGATCGCCTTCTGCCTGCCGTAGATGCTGCCGATGACGATGCGCTCGGGATTCAGCACGTCCACGAGCACGGCCAGCGCGCGGCCGAGCTTCCGGGCGGAGAGCCGATAGATCTCCTGTGCGAGCGCGTCGCCCTGCTCCGCCGCACGGCCGACGATCTCGGCCGTCAACGCGGGAAGCTCCTTGCGCGTCCTGCAGAAGCCGGGCGCATCGCCCGCATCGATTCGCTCCGCGATGATGCGCCGCGCGAGCTGCGCGATGCCGCCCCCGCTGCAGAAGCCCTCGAAGGAACCGGCCTTGCCGTAGCCGACCGGACCTTCCGGCTCGAGCCGCACATGGCCGACCTCGCCCGCCATGTCGTTCGTTCCCGCATAGAGCGCGCCGTTCAGAATCAGGCCCGCCCCCATGCCCGTGCCGAAGGTCAGGAAGATCATATTGCGGCAGCCCCGGCCGGCGCCCCACTTCCATTCCGCCAGCGCGCAGGCATTGGCGTCGTTCTGCAGCGCCACAGGGACGCCGTACCGCTCCGCGAACGGCGTTATGAGGTCGACCGCGTCCCAGCCCGGCAGATTCGGTGGCGATAATACGAGCCCCCGCCGGCTGTCCAGCGGACCGCCGCAGCTGATGCCGATCGCGGCGAGCCTGCCGTCCGGATGCTTCTCCAGTTCCGCATGAAGCGCTTCCATGATTTGCGCAATCGCAGCCTCGGGGCTTGCCGGCGTGGCGATCCGCGTTTTGCCGACGATGCGGATGCCGTCTTCACCGTCCAGCATGCCAAGACTTGCGGCGCATTTGGTTCCTCCGATATCGATACCTGCCAGCAGATTCATGCTCATGCCCCGAAGAATGCCTCCTCCACGACCATGCAGAGCGCATGGTAGATCGGCAGATGCCGCTCTTGAATGTCCGGCGTGCTGTCATGCGGCACGCGAATCGTCACGTCGCACAGCTCCTTCATGCGCCCTCCGCTCCGTCCGGTCAGCCCGATCGTCCGCACGCCAAGTGCCTTCGCCACCTGCATGGCCCGCACGACGTTCAGCGAATTGCCGGAAGTGCTAAGGCCGATCAAGACGTCGCCTTCCCGGCCGTACCCGTACACCTGCTGGGCAAACACCGTTTCAGCCGAGACGTCGTTCATGAACGCGGTCATCAGCGCCGAATGGCTGACGAGAGAGATCGCAGGCAGCGCTCCCTGCAGCAGGTCGGCGACCGAGCCGCCCTCTGCCGGGAACAGCTCCCCAAGCTTCGCCCTGAATGCGTCCGGCACCGGCCGTTTCGACATAAAACCTTTCATCAGCTCGCCAACGATATGTTCGCTGTCCGCCGCGCTTCCGCCGTTGCCGCAGACGAGCACCTTGCCTCGGCTCCGATAAGCATCAACGAGCAGTCCGCAGGCAAGCTCCGTATCCTGCGCGCATGCGTTCAGCTCCGGGTATTTATTGATCATGGTTTGCACGATCCGATGCATTCCGATTGCCCCTCTCCCTTATCAGCCTGCTTGCTTACTTCCTTGCTTCCCTGTTTGCCTGTTTGCCTGTTTGCCTGTTTGCCTGTTTGCCTATTTGCCTAGACCTGCGGCACCTTGTGCAGGCCTCGAAAATCCGATGGCGTCGTCATTGCGACCCGGCTGAACAAATTCGAAAAATAAAACTCGTTCTTCAAACCCACCGCGAACGCGATTTGCTTCATCGGCAGGTCGGTCTCGATCAGCAGTTTCTTCGCTTGCCGGATTCGAATGTCGTTCAGCTTCTCCACGACCGTCAGCCCCGTCTGCTGCCGGAACAGCCTTGCAAGCGTGCGATAGCTGACATGCAGCGCGTTCGCGATCTCCTGCACGCGCAGCTCGGTCGCATAGTAGGCTTGCAGGAAAAGCAGCGTCTGCCGGACGATGACGTCCGCATGGTCCTGCGCCTGCACCGGATGCTCCGCCGCCCTGGCACGCCAATCCTCGAACAGCCCCGTCATCCAGCCCGCGAAGGCCGTCTCCAGCGTCAGCAGGCTCATATCCGTCCGAAGCGCCAACAACGGCGCGGCCGACTCCGCCTTCAGCGCGTAGGGCCGTACCTGGGAGAAGCAGCGGATAAACTCAGCTTCCTCGCTCATTCCGTCCGCCGGCCGGCCGTCCTCCAGCATGATCTGCCAGCGGAGGCAGAAGCCGTCATCCGACTCTCCGCGCCCATGCCGATGTGCATGGACGGCTCCGGGGGGAATCAAATAAGACTGGCCTGCCTCGATCCGAAATTCCTCGCCGGCCGAAGTCGTGAACAATCCGCCTCGCGACACGTAGTTGAATTCATACCAGGGATGCCGGTGAGGCGGGTGCGCCCAATCCGCATCGTGCTCTGCCGACAGCGCATCCAACAGGATGACCGACAGCCCCCCGATGCGGATCGGATGCAGCATCAGCCGCTGCAGCAGACGCAGCGGGATCGCATACGCAGCAGCGTTTTCCCGCATGCCGTCTTCCTCCTGTCGCTCCGGTTCTTGATTGTAATTATAGTGCAACGCCCATCGCCCCCGTCTGCCAAAAAGAAAGAATCCTTTATAAAATCATGCCAACCTTCCTACTCCTCGAGCTTCTTGATTTCCTTATCCACGTTCTTTTTCAGCTCGTCCAGCAGCTGCTTCGGTTCTCCCTTGCCGTGGATGACCAGCTCCTGGATGCGCTGCGTCTCGTTCCAAAGCAGGGAGCCGACAGGCGTGACCGGCCGCGTATACGCATTCGGCATCATGTCGAGGAAGATTTTCAGCCGCGGATTATCCGCCAGCTTCAGCTCGTCATTGACGGCGGGCATCGCCGTTATATCGTTGCCGGCATTCTGCCTCCGAGCCCACAGCAGCGTGCCTTCCTTGTGTGCCACGAAGCGAATGAATTCCCATGCCTCCTTCGGATGCTGCGCGCCCTTGGGCATGACGTACGACCAGCCGCCCGACCACGTAATGCGGGGTTTGCCCTCGGCCGAAGGCATTGGCGCAACGCCCCATTCGAAGCTCGGCTTGACGGCAGCAAGATCATCGAGAATCCAATTGCCATCGTAGACGAAGCCGACCTTGTTGGTCCAAAACAAATTGACGCCCGTTTGTCCCAGTCCTTCCGCGAAGCTGGTCAATCTGGCGACGTCGTATTTCTTGGCGTAGCCGGCCATCCATTGCAGCGCCTTGACGTTTGCGGGCGCGTTCGGCGTCAGCTCGCCGGCGGAGTTCTGCAGGCTGCCGCCCATATTCCATGCGTTGACATAGAAGAATGCCTGGTTCATCCAAGGAACGAAGCCGACCTGCTCGTATTGCCCGTCTTCGTTCTGGCGAAACATTTTTTCGGCCATGCGGTCAAGCTCGTCCAGCGTCTTCGGCGGCCGGTCGGGATCGAGACCAGCGGCTTGCATCATGGTCTTGTTATAATACATGGCGCGGTCATCGACTCTCCACGGCAGGCCGTAAACCTTGCCATCGTAGACGACTTCCTTCCACGCGGGTGCGTAATAATCGGAGGGAAGAATGCCCGACGTGCCGACGTACGAGGATAAATCCTCCAGATAGCCCCGCGCCGCCCACGAGCCGACCAGGAAACGGTCGAATAAGGCCACGTCCGGCGGAGTGCCGCCGGCAATGGCGGTCAGCAGCTTATCCGAGGCTTGCGTACTGCCGGTGTTCTCCACGTACGTCATCTTGACCTTAATGTTCGGATGCTCCCGCTCGAAAACGTCGATGACGTTCTTCTTGAACTCGCTCGGATAGGCGTCTCCCCATGGGTACCAAAAATCGATCGTCACCTGCTCATCCGCTGACGACCCCGAATTTATCCCCGCGTTCGCCGCCTTCGGCCGTGCCGAATCGCAGCCGGAAATCAATAGAACCGCAGCGAGGCCGGCCGTTAACGGTAAAGTCTTAAGCTTATTCATTGCCGCATCTCCTCTCCGGCTGACTTCATCGCAGTGGGATGGTCAACCTCACTGTCGTGCCTGCGCCTACTTCGCTTTCGATATATAGCCCGTATTCTTTGCCGTACGTCAGCTTGATCTGGCTGTTGATATTCTTCAGCGCGAAATTCCGCTCGACCTGCAGCTCCTCGCTGCCGAGCATCTCGTGCAGCTCCGCCAGCTTGTCCGCCGGAATGCCGACACCGTCGTCCTTCACCTCGAAGATCAACAAGCCGTCTCGGCTGTGCCAGTTGATATCGAGGCGTCCTTCGTCCAGCTTGCTCTCGAGTCCGTGGTAAATCGCGTTCTCCACAAGCGGCTGAAAGACGAATTTGAGCGCCCTCCGCTCCAACAGCTCGGGGTCCGTCGACATCCGAACCGTGAACTTGTCCTCGTACCGAATCTGTTGGATGGACAAATAGCTCTCGAGCAAGTCGACGCACTCCTTGACCGTGACGAATTCCTTGCCTTCGTTCAAGCTAAGACGCAGGTAGCGCGACAGGCCGAAGATCATCGTGCTAATCTCGTCGACCTTGTAGATGCGGGAAATCCAATGGATGGAATCGAGCGTGTTGTACAGGAAATGCGCGTTGATCTGCGACCCCATCATCTTCAACTGCATTTCGGTCTTGATGAGCTTCTGAATGTACAGCTCGTCGATCAGCTGCTTGATTCGGGCGACCATGACATTGAACGTGGAGAATAACGCCCCGAATTCATCCCGGCGGGCCGTCGTGATTCGCGCGTCGAAATCCCCATCGCTGGCCTTGCGCATCGAGCGAAGCAGCGTAATGACCGGCCGATGCATCTGCCTGGCGGCCACGAGCGCCAGCACGATCGAGATCAGCGTGAACCCGGCGACCAGCAGGAGCGTATAGACGCCGATCTGGCTGGAATCGCCCTCCAGCTTCTTGAGCGGAGCCATCCCGACCAGCTTCCAGTCGTTAACGGCGCTCTCGTCGAAGACGGTAATCATCTTCTCGCCTTGAAGCTCATTATAGAGCGTCCCGCTTTGGGAGACCGGAAGTTCGATGCCGGAAGGCGCCATAATGCGGCTTCCGTCCGAATCCGCTACGACCCGGTTTCCGCTGTCCACGATCATCAGGCTGCCCCCCGCATGAAAATCCACCTCCGACAGCAGCTGCCGGATGCTTGCAGGATCGAATTCCATGACCAGCACCCCGATGATGGAGCCTTTGCCGTCCAAGTCCTTAATGGCTCGTCCGATGCAGAAAACCGGTTCCTCCGTGCTTTGCCCCGCGTATGAGGTCGGAAGCAAGGAAGGGCGGATGCCGTACCAGACGATTTTACCGTCCGCCGCCTTGATCGCCTTGTACCAATCCTGCTCCTGCTGCTCTCGGCTGGCCGGCGGCAGCTCCGCGAAAGGATTGATCGTATTGCGGTAGCGGTAGGAGGTGTGCTTCTCTCCCAGTATGAATATATTAAGCGTATCGTTCTTCGCGTTCACCATATTGGAGAGAAAGCTCCAAATTTGCTGCATCGTCGACGTCTGGTCGTAGCTGTCCTGAAATTCGCCGAGCATGCCCTTCTGAATTTTCTTGTCCCCGAAAATCAAATCGGACCGACTCGCATACTCGTCCAGCATCAGCTCCAACCGCTTGTTCGTTTGTGTAACCGTTTGCAAAGCGATCTGTGATACATTATCGCGGATGATGCCGTTAGCCTTGGTGTAGGACAGATAGCCGACAGCCGTAATCGAAACGGACATGCTGACGAAAAACAGGATAAACAGCTTGAAGCCGATGGACCGCCAATGAAAATACGTATGAAGGTTCACTGCCCCTTCTCCCCCCGATTGCGGTAATAGCAGCACTTGCCGTGCATTGGTTGCGGTAATTTACGAGATGCCTACGTCCCGGTACTGCCCTGGCGTGATTCCCTCCTGCTCCTTGAACACCTTGGTGAAATGGCGGAAATCCTGATACCCGACTTTCTCGGCGACTTCGTAGACCTTCAGCTTCGTATCCTTCAATAGGAGCTTGGCTCTGTCGATTCGAAACCGTGCCAGGCATTTGCTGAACGTTTCGCCGGTCTCCTCATGGAAGAGCTTGCTGAAATACGAAGGGTTCAGGTAAAAATGCTCGGCGACCCCGTTCATCGTAACGGCATCCGCGGCATGCGCTTCTAAATAATCCAGTGCCAGTTCGATCACTCTTTTGCGATTTCCGAGCGTACCCGTCACCTGGAGCAGCTGCTGAAACAATGCCGGAAGCTCGGACTGCAGCTCATCGACGCTGCACCAAGGAAGCCGGAGACGAATTTGAATGCCAGGGTTGTCATGATCGGCAGCCTTGCCCGACTGGTAACCGGCTTCCAACTTTTGCTCGACTTCCTGCAGCAGATTCTCCACGCCTTTCCGAAGCGTAAGCGGAGCGTATTTGGCAGCCGACGCCCGAATGTGCTGGAACAGCTCTTCCGCCAGATCGTTAACCATCGCATCTTTATTCAGCTTGATGGCATGAACGAGCCGGCTGTCCCAGCCCGGTGGACCGATTTGGCCCGGATGCAGGCTAGGCAGCGCCGACGAAGCTGGGCGGCGGGCCGCCTCATATACCTTGCCATACCCTTCATAGAAGGCATAGGCACAGGCA
Organism: Paenibacillus sacheonensis; assembly: GCF_009909195.1. Classification (GTDB taxonomy): domain Bacteria; phylum Bacillota; class Bacilli; order Paenibacillales; family Paenibacillaceae; genus Paenibacillus_Z; species Paenibacillus_Z sacheonensis. The sequence continues at coordinate 1,401 of NZ_JAAAMU010000014.1, read as the reverse complement.
GAGACTGCCTCCCGGAAGGAGGCTGGCAGTTCGCTCATCGTCCTTTCCCGACTTACTCCGATCGTTATGCCCATATTCAAATATTGGGAAGCTGACTTCATGAGCGCATTCATCGCATCCGTTATGGCAGCATCATGACTCCTCGAAGAAGATAGCAGGATGGCTAGATCGGCTTCCTCGCGTTCATCGAGCGGGCAAGCCATGACTTCTCCGGCGAGCGCCCCGATCTCCTCGGCCATATTCCCCAAGCCGTAACGAAGCAAAGAGCGGCTGCCGGGATCATCCGCATTCGCTCCCCACGCGTAGACGTGAACGGCAATCACCTGAAGCCGATCCGGATTCAGCCGAATATCCAGCGCTTCCCGGGTCGTATCCCGGCTGTGGCCGAACCCGTTCTCTCCCAGCAGCAGATCTTCAAGAAAGCGCTGTCTTGCAAGCGGTAGGCTTTCCCTCATGCAGCCTGTAATTTGCTCCAAATGCCGGTGGTTGTCCTGCTCTTGCTTTAATTCATCTACGCATTTACGAATGACGCCTAGTATCTGTGTCTCTTCGATCGGCTTCAGTACGTAATCGACTACCCCGCATTTCAATGCTTTCTGCGCGTAGCTGAAGTCGCTGTAGCCGCTGATCATGATCATCTTCGTCGGAAGCCTGCGTGCCTTCACCGCTTCGAGGAGGGCTAATCCGTCCATGCGCGGCATCTTGATATCCGAAATAATAAAATCCGGCGTTCGTTCCTCGATCATCCGGAGCGCCTCTTCCCCATCCCGCGCCTCGCCCAGCACCTCGATGCCTTCCGCTTCCCAATCGATCGTTAAACGAAGTCCCTTCCGAACCCATTTCTCGTCGTCTACGATTAATAACGCGTACATGTTGACTCCCCCAACTCCATCATGTGACTCCTTGTCTCAAATCTTGATGTAATCATACATGATGGCCTTTAAAAAATCTTCAGCCGCAGCGCGTTTTCTGTCAGAAAACACAAAAAAACGCCTCTACTTGCGCAGAACGCAAATAAAAAGACGTGATTGTTGGATGGAGCGGAAGACGGGAATCGAACCCGCGACCCTCGCCTTGGCAAGGCGATGCTCTACCGCTGAGCCACTTCCGCATGATGATGTTCATAGGAGTCAATGGGGCGACCGATGGGACTTGAACCCACGAATGCCGGATCCACAAACCGGTGCGTTAACCCCTTCGCCACGACCGCCGCAATCCTATGTAGAGATGTAAAAGCCTGAGGCATTACACTCTGAAAACTGGATACGAACCTTTGCGAAAGGTGTCTTGCTTAGCTGAACAACGGGATAACTTCTAGGATAAGCCCTCGACCGATTAGTATTCGTCAGCTCCACGCATTGCTGCGCTTCCACCTCGAACCTATCAACCTCGTCGTCTTCA
>NZ_JAAAMU010000013.1 GCF_009909195.1 Paenibacillus sacheonensis | reverse complement strand
GGCACGCCGCCAGCGTTCGTCCTGAGCCAGGATCAAACTCTCCATAAAAGACGATTGGTTTGCGTGCACAACCGAGGTTGGACATGCAGCATTCGCCTAGATGAATTCGCTTGGTAGCTCATTCAAAATACTAGCTTGCGAAACGTTAATTTCGCGATTTAAGACCTTTTGACAGGTCGCTCATTGTTCAGTTTTCAAGGAACAAATGGTTCTCATTTTTCGTCCAAGCCTCTCGGCCCGGAATTAGAATATATCATATTTCAAAACCGCTTGGCAAGCTTTATTTTCAAACTTGTGTCGATTTCGATCACCGTTTCGACGTGTCCGTCTCGACCGGAATTAGAATATACCATGTTGGCGAATAGACTTGCAAGTTTTAAAATTTGACAGATGGTTGTCGTTCCGTCTAACCATCCAGACGCCAACTCAAAAACAAGAGACTATTATGCACGTTGGCATGAACAGCCCCTCGACGAGTACGATCTTAATGAGCAGTCTCTGAATCTGCCGCCCATTGAAAGCATACGATCGATATCCGTAGCCGAATCGTTCAACTCCCCTATCGCTGCGCCTCCCAGCGCCAACCGTACGGGTATTGCTCCGACAGCGTCAAGGGCAGCCGGCCCTGCGGCTTGATTTCGCCGATAAGCGCGCGGGCCGCGGACTCCAGCGCCAGCGGACGGCATTCATATAGCGCGAGGAAGGTCGATACTTCAGGGTAGACGAGGAGATCCAGCGGATTGCGGACCGAGACCGCAATCGTTCTGTTCCCTGCTAACGCCATTAGGCGCCTTGCCGTATCCCGCTCGTTATCAAGCTTCGCCGCATCATAGCTCACGTAGACGATCTGCTCGAACGCTTCCAGTCCCTCAAGCGCATCCGCATCGTCGACAAGACGTTCCGTTACGTCCAGCATGCGGATCGACAGCCGCGCCCCGAGCGTACCGTCATCCGTCAGCAGCTCGTCCGCCTCCGACACCGTTACGATGGACGGCCATAAGACCAACGTCTTCGCCGAACGCTTCAACGGCAATAAACCGCCTTCGTTCTTCACGAGCGTAACCGAGGCTTCGCTCCATTGCCTTGCGGCCGCAGCCTGCTCCGGCGTGTGAAGCTTCGGTGCAGCTTCTGCCCATGGCTGCAGCGGTTCGCCCACCTTGCGTTTTGCTTTCAAGCTCATGATGCGCGCAAGCGAAGCTTCGATCCGCGCTTCCGTCAGATCGCCCCGCTCCACGGCGGCGGCAACGGCTTCGATCGCGGCCCGCTGCTTGCTCGGGGTATGACAGACGAGCACCATATCCGCTCCCGCCTGAAGCGCCAGGACAGCACCGCGTTCAGGTCCGTAGAACTTATCGATCGCGTTCATCTCCAGGCAGTCCGTCACGATGACCCCTCCGTAGTCGAGCTCTTCCCGAAGCAGGCCGGTCAACACCGGCGCCGACAGCGTCGAAGGCAGGCCGGACGGATCGATCGCCGGCAGGCATACATGGGCGGTCATGACCATGTCCGCTTCGCCCGCGATCGCCTTGAAAGGCACAAGCTCTACCGCTTCCAGCCGGTCACGATCATGCGTCAGAACAGGCAGATCGCGATGCGAATCCACGCTCGTATCCCCGTGTCCGGGAAAATGCTTGGCCGTTGCGCTTACTCCCGCGCGCTGATAGCCGCGAACGGCTGCCAGCCCCAGCTCGCCGACGACTTCCGGCTTATCGCCGTACGAACGGACGTTAATGACGGGATTGTCCGGATTGTTATTCACGTCCACGCAAGGAGCGAAATTCAAATTGATGCCGAGCGCGCGCAGCTGTTCGCCGCAGATCGATGCCGTCTCGAATACGCCGCCGGAATCGCCCGCCGCGCCGAGCGCCATGTTGCCCGGCATCAGCGTCACGCCTTTCACGAGCCGCGACACCATGCCGCCCTCCTGATCGACCGCGATGAACATCGGATAACGGCCTGCGTCCGCGGCCGCTTTCATGAAGGCCGTTGTCAGACCATGCACCTGTTCGGCGTCGTCGATATTGCGAGTGAAATAGATGATGCCGCCCACGCCGAATTCGCCAATCAACGCAGCGATGTCCCCGGACGGTTCATGCCCGTGAAACCCGAACACGAACAGCTGGCCGATCTTCTCCCGCAAGCTCCAATTTCCCCACGCCTCTACCATGTCAGCACGCCACCTCCTGTGTAAATGTCATTATGCCGAGCGCCTATATTAGCAACAACCGGCTTCTATCGTTCTTCGTCTTGCTCATCATTGACCTGCACGGGCGTTTCCACACCCTGCAAGGCCATCCGATAATCCGTCGGATTCTGGCCGGCATACTTCATGAACACCTTCGTAAAATAGCGGCGTTCCGAATAGCCGACTTCCTTCGCGATCTGGGCGACGCTCTTATTCGATTCCTCCAGCAGCGACTTGGCGGTTTCCATCCGCTGCCGCGTCACGTATTCAATGAACGTTTCTCCATAGGCGCTTTTGAACAGCAAGCTGAAATGCGAGGTGGAGAGCCCCACGTACGTCGCGGTTTCTTCCACGCCGAGATCGCGGAAAAGATGACGGTCGATATATTGCTTCGCCTGCGCCATCTGCAGCTCCGAATGCCCTCGTTTGTCCGTCGAGCGGGCGACGCCTTCATTAGAAGCCTGCTGGATCGCGGCGAACAGATCCTTCACGCCGAAACGCGAATCCATCTTGCGCCACAACGCTTCTTCCTGCGCCCGCGAGAGGAGATCCGCTTCCTTCAGCTCCCGCATCAAATGCAGCGCCAAAAAATGCAGCAGCGGCTTCAGCCTGCCCTCGGCGCCGCCGCCCGCCTGCCGCAGCTGCTCCGCGATGCGCCGCTGTTCCACGCCTACGCCCGAAGCGTCGCCGCGCTTCATCGCGCCGATCAGGCGTTCCGCAATGTCCCACAGCGTCCGTCCGGCCTCGAAGACGCAGGGCAGCTCGCTGCCGTAAAGCGCGATCGGCTGGAGGTCCGTCGACAGCTGCATGCCCCGCTGTACGGTTTTGTACGCTTCGGACAGTTCGTTCATCGCCGCGACTTTCCGGTAGATGCCTGCATGAAGCCGCAGCTTCGCATTCAGCAGCACGGCTTCCAGCAGCTGCTCCGTCCGTCGCACGACCTGCAGCCCGTGACGCTCTTCCCGCTCCGCTTCCGTCAGGACAGGCAGTTCATCCATTCGCCCCAGCTGGAGAAGCACGGACCATTCCCCGTCGCGCATCTGGATGACGGCATGCTGCAGCCCCTCGTTATGCAGCGTCTCCCGCAGAACGTTGCATACGGCGAAATTCCATATCTTCCGTTCTTTATCCGGCCATTCGCGCCAGTCGCGGGCATCCGCGGAGCCCGCGTCGATATCGAACACGATAAGCGAATACTGCGGCTCGCCGATCAGCTGCTCCTGCCCTGCCATTAGCCAGTGGTCCGGCGTCAGGTCCGTATAATCCATCAAGACGTCGTACATCAATTTCTCGTTCGCCATATCGATGATCCGTTGGAGCTTGCGTCGATCCTCCCTGTCCTGCGACCGCTTGCTGCGCTGTTCCGACATGACGCGCGCGATGACGCCCGTCAGCTCGTCGTAAGGAATCGGCTTCAGAATGTAATCCTTAACCCCGTACTGGATGGCCGACCGCGTATACGAGAAGTCCTGATAGCCCGACAGCATGATAACGTCGCAGCGGATCCCGCGCTCGCGGATATTGCGCACCAGCTCCAAGCCGTCCATGACGGGCATCCGGATATCGCAAAGGACGAGATCCGCCGGCTCCGCCTCCAGCAGCTCCAACGCTTCGACGCCGTTCTTCGCCGAACCGGTGATTTCCAATCCCAGCATGCTCCACGGGATGACCTTCTCCAAATTACGCGTGATATGAAGCTCGTCGTCGACAAGCAGCACTTTGCCGTTCATAGACTCACCTCTGCCTCGGTATTGTGATTCGGATGACCGTTCCGTGACCCGCGGCGGAGCAGAGCCGCAGCCCGTATCTCGCTCCGTAATGAATGCGCAGCCGGTCCGCGACGTTGTGCAGTCCCAGTCCTCTGCGCTCTCCATGCACCGCATCGTCCGCATCCAACCCGCGCTCCCGAATTCGCGACAACCCGTTAATCCGCTTCAGCGCGACGACATCCATGCCGATGCCATTATCGGAAATCATGAATACGAGCTCGTTCTCCTCGACCGCCAACGCGATATGAATCATGCCCATATGCGGCAGTCCTTCGAAGCCGTGCTGGATGCTGTTCTCCACGAGCGGCTGCAGCGTCAGCTTCAATATCGTGTCGTCCAGCGCTTCCTCGGGAATGTCGAGCTCGTAGCTGAACACATCCTCGAAGCGGTATTTCTGAATGTCCAGGTAGCTGCGCACATGCTCGATTTCCTGGCGGATCGTAATGATTTCGGAGTGATGCATGCTCGTTCGCAGCAAAATGCTCAAGCGCCGAACCATTGCCATGATTTTGCCGCCTTCGTTCTGAGCCGCCAGCGCATTGATCGATTCCAGCGTATTAAACAGAAAATGCGGCTTGATCTGGGCCTGCATGAGCATCATCTCCGCCCGTTGCTTGCGCTCCTGCTCCGTCCGGACCTCGGACAGCAGCCGGCCGATCGTATCCACCATGCTGTTGAAGCTGCGCGCGAGCAGCACGGTCTCGTCCTTGCCCGTCGCGGGCACGCGGGTGTCGAGCACCCCTTGCTCGACGAGACGCATCTTGCGGACGACGCGGATGATCGCCTTCGCGACGCGGCTGACGAAGAAGATATTGAACAATACGGCGGAAATCAAGCACAGCAGCGTAATGCCGCCGATCCATTGCAGGAAGCGAACGTTCTCGCTCGTAAGCGACTGCCAGGATTTCACGGAGACGAGGACCCAGCCGCTCCGGTCGAGGTTGTACGCGGAAATCAGCGAGTCCTCTCGACCGAACAGCCCGTGGTAACTGGCATAACGCTCGGTCGCCTGCAGATCCAGCTTCGTCTCGTCCTCGACCAGGCGGCCGTCCAGCTCGTGCCGGCTGTCCATCATGACCAAGCCGTCCCGATCGATAATGAGATACCTCGTCTGCGTCTGCAGCTCTCCGGTCAGCGTAAAGTCCTGGAGCATGTTGTCGACTTCGTCCGACTTGATCTGGGTGACCATGATGCCGGAATCGTTCAACGTGTCGACGTCCTTGACGAGACGCATCTGCGTGAACAGAGCCGCGCCGGTTCCGGTCAGTTCCGGCTGCTCGTAGGGTCCGAGCCAGAGCGGCCGGCCGGCCAGCCGCATGATGTCGGGATAGACGGAGTGACCCTGCAGCAAATCGTAGGGAATCGGCTTGAACGTCGTGGGATCATTCCGGTAAGAGCGAAACATCGTTCCGTCCTTGCCATACAACACGACCATGCTGAGCGCCGGGTTCTGAAACAGGATTTTGCCCAGCGACTTCTCGTATTGGCTGATGGCGATCAGCCTGCTGGCATCGTTGACGGACGCTCGGGAGCTTCGCAAGGCTTCCTGCACGCTTGGATTCGTCACGCTGGAATCGGAGAGTTGATCGAGCTCCCGGAAAAAGTAGCGGATGTTGCCGCCGACGGCCTTCAGCGTAATCTCGGTCTGCTCGCCGTATTTCTTCTCCAGCAGATGCTCCGATTTCAAGAACGACGCGATCCCGAGCCCGATCAGCGGCAGGACGATCAACGTAATGAAGGCTAGCAGCAGCTTGGGGCGCAGATTCATAATCGGAGGGCTCCTTGTACAAAGTGCGGTCTATCCTGACGATCGTGCCTGCTGCCGCAAACGCGCGGCTTCTTGGGCCGGGAGGGAATCAGCCCTTGACGCTGCCCGCGGTCATGCCGTCGATAATTTGGCGCTGCAGGAACATATACACGGCCAGCACCGGGAGGATGCTGATGATAACGGCTGCGGAAAGCGAAGAGAAGTTCGTCCGGTAGCCGTCGTTGAAGGTCGCCATCCCCGTCGGCAGCGTGCGCAGCGACTCCGTCGTCACGAAAAGCTGGGAAAAAATATATTCGTTCCAATTGCCGATGAAGGCCAGAATGAACACCGTGACGAGCGCCGGCACCGTGACCGGAAGGATGATTCTGGCGAAAAGCCCCGCCGCGCCCAAGCCGTCCATGATGCCCGCTTCCTCCAATTCCCGCGGAATGGACTGCATGAAGGCATGAAGGATGAAGATGGTAATCGGCAGCGCATAGGTGCAGTATACCAAAATGAGCGAGCGAAGCGTATTCATTAAATGAAGGTCCGTCACCAATTGATAGAGGGGAATAAACACCGCGCTCGGCGGCACGATGAGTCCAATAAGAATAAAGGCGAAAATGTTCTTGCTGAGCCCCTTGTATCTCATCCGAGAGAGCGCGAATGCCGTTGCCGACGATAACAGCAAGGTCAGCAGGCAGGCGGCCAACGTCACGTAGAGACTATTCACCGCATAGCTGCCGATATGGGCGCTCTCCCAGGCGGCCTTGTAATTGCTGAAGTTAATCCGTGACGGCGGCGCCCATGTATTGACCGTGATCTCCCGGTTGGTCTTGAACGAAGACAATAGCAGCCATACGAGCGGAAACAACGTAACGATAACGTAGGCCCATAAGAGCAGATGCATCGGCAACTGACCGCGCCGGATACGGCCGTTCAAACCTGACCCGCCGCCCGTGGTACCTGTGCGTGCGGAGGCGTTCGTTTGCAGCATGCGGTCCATCAGAAATGCACCTCCTCCGTCCTCGATATCCGATGCAAAATGCCTGTCATCGCCATGGTGATGATGAACATGGCGACTCCGATCGCGCTGCCGTATCCGAGTTCCATGGAGCGGAAGCCGACCTTCAGCATATAGGTGGACATGACCTCCGTGGACTGGAACGGCCCGCCGTTCGTCATGATTTGGACGATATCGAGCACCTTCAGCGTCCCGGATACGGTCAGGAGCAGCATGACGAACAGAATAGGCCGGACGAGCGGCAAGGTAACGAACCGGGTTTCGTTCCACCCGTCGACCCCGTCGATCTTGGCAGCTTCGCCGATTTCCTTCGGAATGTTCAGAATCGCGGCGAGGCACAGCACGATGAAGAAGCCGATGTTCTGCCAGGCGTTCGCGATCAGGATGGAGAGCATCGCAAGATGCGGATTGGACAGCCACTCCCGGGCCCAGCTCTCGCCGCCGACGGCGCGCAGCGCTTGATTGAACAGCCCGGAATCGTAGTCGTAGAGGACCCCGAACAGAATCGCAACGGTGGCCGTCGAGATAACGACGGGAATGAACACGGCCGATTTATAGAAGCCGCGCATGCGCCTGACCTTGCTGATCGCGATCGAAATCAGGAACACGAGCGGGATGTTGACGATAAGCGAGAAAGCCATGAAATAGATATTGTTGCCAAGCGACTTGAGGAACGTGGCGTCATCCAGCAGGCGCGTAAAATTGTCGATGCCGATGAACGCCTTCGCTGACACGCCGTCCCATCGATACAAGCCATAAATGAAAGAAACGATGACAGGGTAGACGAAAAACAGGGAATAGAGCAGCAAAGTCGGAACGACGAAGGCGATATAGGTCCATGGATTGCGGAGCGCTGGTTTCATAAAGGGACCTCCTGAATAGGGGCTGATCGAAGCAAGGATGCCGAAACGGGCCGCGCCAGGCGAACTGGTCTGCATACGAAAGAGGATGCCTTGTTCGGCAGGGCACCCTCTCGTTTATTTTTGGCAATGGGCGGACATGGTCCATTATTATTGTTTGTTCGCCTTATCCTGGGAAGCCTGGATTTGCTTCGCCACCGCATCCGGCTTCTTCACTTTGCCGATCAGCTCCTGCAGGCCGACGCCTACGTCCGCGCCCACGCTCGGCTGTACGATCGCGTCGAATGCTTTCCAGGAAGACGAGGCATTGGCCATGACCTGCAGCACTTCGGAAATAAGCGGATCCACGCCGGACAGGTCGGACAGCTTCATGGACGGCAGTACTTTGTCTTCGAGCAGCGTGCGCTTCTGGATCGCTTCGTTAAAGAAGTTCTTGATGAACGCCTTCACCATCGCCTTCTGGTCGTCCGTCAGGTTGGACGAGAAACCGAAGCCGTTGGAATAGCTGGCATTGATGGACGTTTGATCGCCTTTGCCGCCGGCGATGGACGGGAAGGAGAAGTAACCGACGCTGCCCCTGAGATCGCCGGCTTCGTCGCCCGTGAAACGGTTCGCGTCCCACGTCCCCGTGAAGACCATGGCCGCATCCCCTTTGAGGAACTTCGCTCCTTGCTCCGCGTAGGCCAATCCGAGCGCGCCTTTGGTAAAGTAGTCGTTGTCTACCAGCTTGGCGTAATCCGCGAAGCCGGCCACGAAGTCGGGATCCGTCCACTTGGTCTCGCCCGTTACCAGCCCTTCGAACCCCTTGATGCCGACATGGCGCTCCATGACGGTATTCCAGAGCATGCCGTTCACCCAGGCATCCTTCGCGGCGAGCGCGAACGGCGTTTTGCCTTTCGCCTTGATCGCGTCGGCCAGCGTCAGCAGCTCGTCGAACGTCTTCGGCGGCGCGAGGCCCATGTCCGCGAACATTTTCTTATTATAGAAGACGCCTTCGCTGTAGCCCCCGAAAGGCAGACCGTATACGTTGCCGTCGATGGTGAATTCGTCCAGGCTGGCGAATTTGTCCTGGATGCCCAGCTCCTCGATGATCGGCGTCAGGTCGAGCATGCGGCCCGCCTTCACGTATAAGCTCAGGTCGGCGCCGCCGAACACTTCGAACATATCCGGCGGATTGCCCGCCGCCATCTCCGCCTTCAGCTTCTGGTCGCGGTTGACGACCTCGTCGATGCCTTCCAGATTGATTTTGAGTCCGGGGTTTTCCTGCTCCGTCTTCGCGACGACGTCCTGCAGGATCTTCAAGCGCACCTTGCTCGTTTCCTTGATTTGCGTGTGGCGGAGCGACAAGGTTACGTCCTTGGCCACCGGCTCGTTCGCAGGTTCCGTATTCGAAGGCGCATTCGCCGCTGTATCGTTCGTTGTATTCGTCGACGCGTTTCCGTTCGCGTTGTCGGTATTGTTCGAATTGCCGTTCGAGGAACCGCAAGCAGAGAGAACCAGCGATGCCGACATCAATGTCGTAACGGCGACTGCCAAGCTCTTGTTCATGAAGAGACCTCCTGATTTGGTGATGTTGGGTTAAAGGCGTTCCTTACACTTTGAATTATAGAAGGTGAAGGAAGAAGACAGGAGGTCGAAATTACGACGGGCAGGGGCGAATTTTCGACGGAGATGCAAAGAGGGGAATAATAAACGACCCACAGGAGGTAAATATCCTGTGGGCAGCGTTTTTCAATCAGAGAATAATAGCCATGATGTCGGGTTCATTCACTTCATGCGGATCGAATTGCTTACCAGGCGTAGGCGCGAGGCGCTTCTCCGCCCGGCCCTGGGAAGATCTCGTCGATCCGGGCAAGCGTCGCCGAATCCAGCTCCACCTCGACGGCGCGCAGGGAGCGTTCGAACTGCTCCAGCGTCCGCACGCCGATGATCGGCGCGGTTACGGCAGGATTAGCGAGCAGCCAAGCCAGCGAGACGACATCCTCGCGTTCTTCGAGCTCGTCGCACAGCTTCGCGTAAGCGTCCAGCTGCTCGGCGTGTTTGTCCCGGCGCGACGTGTCGCCGCTGCGCTTGCCGCCGCCGCCGCGGTTCAAGTTGCCCGCCAGCAGGCCGCCGTCCAGCGGGCTCCATGGAATGACGCCAATGCCGAGGCCTTGCGCTGCGGGCAGCACTTCCAATTCCGGCAAACGGCAGAGCAGGTTATATTTATGCTGTTCGGAAACGAGACCGAGTATGCCGCGCGATTTGGCTTCCCCTTGCGCGACGGCCAGATCCCAGCCCGCGAAGTTGCTTGCGCCGACATAACCGATCTTGCCTTGCGCCTGCGCCGATTGGAATGCGCTCCACAGCTCGTCCCAGCTGACATTGCGATCCACGTGGTGCATCTGGTACAGCTCGATATGATCCGTTTGAAGCCGCTCCAGGGAAGCTTCCAGGTGACGACGCATCTTGTAAGCGGACAGGCCGCCTCCGCCGTTCGGGCCATCCGTCTTGGTACTCATGTCGCCGTAGAATTTCGTCGCCAGCACCGTACGTTCGCGGCGCCCTCCGCCCTGCTTGAACCAGCGGCCTATAATCTCTTCGGTGCGGCCCGAATTCTCGCCCCATCCGTAAATATTGGCTGTATCGAAGAAGTTGATGCCCGCGTCAAGCGCCGCGTCCATAATCTTGAATGCTTCGCTCTCTTCCGTGTCGACGCCGAAATTCATCGTGCCCAAGCAAAGACGGCTGACCTTCAAGCCTGAACGACCTAAGTACGTGTACTTCATTGACTCTCACAGCTCCTTTGGTTTGAAACCGGATTCAAAGTATCCGTAACGGATACGTTCCGGTCTCTATTCGATAGCAACTAAAAATAGGGAAGGTTTCCCCTCCCCTATTATAAAGAAAAGTAAGCTGCGAAAGAAATGTCATGAAGTCTTATTTACCTGAACGCATGTCCGAAACGGCATCCCGGATGGCGCGATAGAAATCGCGCCACTGGGGAGCGGCACCCACAGGGCCGATGGCAGCATCTGCGGCCGCATCCTTCTCCGCCTCCTGCCCGCCATCAGGATGCGGGCTGCCTTGGCCGTCCGGCGCAGATCCGTCCTCGGGGCTCCGCGTATTCGATTGATCTTCCGCCATCCCGCTTGCCTCCCTCGCCGCGCGGCTGTCCGCTGGGCAGCATATGTCCACCGTTTATCCCTTTAACCGGTTCTTCCGAAGCGAGAACAGCTCGCGCAGCTCGTCGGTGGACAGCTCCGTGATCCAATTCTCCGAGCCGCTGACGACCTGGTCGTTCAGCAGCTGCTTGCGAGCGATCATATCGTCGATGCGTTCCTCCAGCGTTCCGAGCGTCACGTACTTGTGCACCTGCACGTTGCGTCGCTGGCCGATCCGGAATGCCCGGTCCGTCGCTTGGTTCTCGACGGCAGGATTCCACCACCGGTCGAAATGGATCACGTGGTTCGCCGCCGTCAAGTTGAGCCCCGTTCCGCCCGCTTTCAGCGACAGCACGAACGCGCAGCCCGGTTCGGCTTCGTTCTGGAACGCGGTGATCATCGCATCGCGGTCCGCTTTCGCAACGGCGCCATAGAGGTACGGCGTCGGCAAGCCGATTCGTTCCTCAAGCAGCCGCTTCAAGGTCAAGCCCATCTCCACGTATTGCGTGAAAATCAGGCAGCGTTCGCCTTCGGCCGCGATCTCCTCGACCATCTCCAGCAGCCGCAGCAGCTTGTTGGATCGTTCGGGATCCCATGCGCCCGGCACCACGCGGTCTTCCTTGAGCAGAAGGCTGGGGTGATCGCAAACCTGCTTCAGCCTCGTCAGGGTGGAGAGAATCATGCCGCGGCGCTGCAAGCCTCCGGCTTTCTCCAGCCCGTTCATCAGCTCGGAGACGATGTTCTCGTACAAGGCGCCCTGCTCTACCGTGAGCGACAGATACGTGTTCATCTCGTTCTTCTCCGGAAGCGCGAGCTGAATCGCCGGATCCTTCTTCAAGCGGCGCAGCATGAACGGCTTCACCCAGCGCTGCAGCTCGGCGATGCGCTGCTCGTCCCGGTCCTTCTCGATGGGGAGCACGACCGCCTTGCGGAATTCGGTCAAGCTTCCCAAGTAGCCCGGATTCGTAAAATCGTAAAGCGACCACAGCTCCGTCAGCCGATTCTCCATCGGCGTGCCTGTCAGCGCGATCCGATGATTCGCGGGCAGACGGCGGAGCGACGCAGACTGCTTCGTATAATAGTTCTTGATGTTCTGCGCTTCATCCAGGCAAACGACATCCCACGGGATGCGCAGCATCTCTTCCTCGTCGATCGGGGCCAGCGTGTAGGACGTAATCACGAGATCCGCTTCCGCCACGGCAGCCGCAAACTCTTCTCCGCGCGCGCGTTTCGGTCCGTAATGAACGAGCACGCGAATATCCGGCGCAAACCGCTCCAGCTCCTTCTCCCAGTTGCCGATAACGGATGTCGGACAGACAAGCAGCGTCGGCCCCAGTCCGCTTGTCGCCCTCACATGGAGGAGATACGCGGTGAACTGAATCGTCTTGCCGAGGCCCATGTCATCGGACAAACAGGCGCCAAGGCCGAAGCGGCGCAGAAACGCCAGCCATGAAACGCCCTGGAGCTGGTAATGCCGCAGCTCGCCATGGAAGTCCTCCGGTTTGTCCACGAGCGGCAGCTCGCTGGACTCGTTCAGCTGCGCGATCCAGGCCGTCAAATGCTCGTTCAGCTCTACCTCGGCGGTGAGCGATTCGCCGATTTCGTTCTCCGGCTCCAGTTCCGTCTCGCCGCGCAGGTGCATCTCGAAAACGTCGCGCATCGTGAAGCCCTTCTTGCCGCCGTTCTTCTTGAGCCAGCGGCGCAGTCGCTCCACGTCGCCGGGATCCAGATGCACCCATTCCCCGCCGATCTGCATCAGCCGCTTGTTCTGGGCGGCCAGCTGCATGAACTCCGCTTCGCTGACATCGACGTTGCCGACGGCAAGCTTCCAATCGAAATCGACGATCTGCTGCAGGCCGAACATCGACTGCTCGCCGGAGCCGACCGATGACTTCACCTTGGCTTTCAGCTTCATCTTCCGGCTGCGGGCCGCTTCCCACCAGCCCGGCAGCAGCACCGAGCAGCCGGAAGCGAGCAGCTTGGCGCTCTCGTGCTCGAGAAACTCCCACGCTTGCATGTCCGTTAATTCAGAGACGATTTCGCCATGGGCAGCCGTTGCGCCTGCCAAGCCTTCCGGCAGCGCCCAGTCCGCCAGCGCAGCCGCCCATTTCGCTTCTTCTCTGGCCAAGCGGCCCGCGAATGGCTCCCGCCAGGATTCCGGAGCTTCGGCCGGCAGCGCGAAACGGGAAGCTTCGCCGCCTTTCGGTTCGCCTTCTCCATCCGAAGAGAGCTCCAGCGTGAACCAAGGCCCGCCTTGCTCGCGATCCTGCAAGGCAGGCCGGAGCCGCCAGCCGCCGCGCTCGTTCGGTTCGAGCAGTTGAAGAGCGATACGGAACGGCACGTGATCCTGCTTCATGCCGATCGATACGAGCCAATCGTCCTCATCGGCCGCTTTCATCAGCAGCGCGCCTTCCCCGGCCGCTTCCGCCGCGCCGCGCCAAGCCTCGGCCGCAGCCGGGTCCGCCGCGATCAGCTCTTCGACGATGCCGCTGAGCCAGCCTTGCACCGCAGCCGCGTCGCCATGCGCTTCCAAGCGCGGTACCAGATTCCGCCAGGCTTCCAGCGTATCGGGACTGTCCTGCGGCAATTCGAGCCGCCATGCGCGGGCATCGGGCTGCCAGCGCGACCAATCCGGCGTATACCAGCCGTTCAACAGCGCTTGCCGCAGCAGCCGCGCAAGCTCGGAGAGCCCTTGCACGCGCTCGGTCCACTCCACTTGAAGCAGGCGAACGGGCTCAGGGGAAGACAAATAGTCCATGGCAACGGCTGGCGTCAGCGCCAATTCCGTCCGTTTCAGCCGTTCATTGCTGCTTTCCTCGATCTCCGCGCCGTACCAGGAGGCTTCATGCCAGGCGAATAGCAGCCTGCGAAGCCGAATCGTCAAGCCGGCGGCATGCGCGGCGGCGAGAACGATGCCCTCGCCTTCTTTCCAGAACCCGTCCACGATGACTGTTTCCGTTCCCGTATACCCTCTCATGTGACGATCTTTCCTCTCCACAGCTCTTCCTGCAGCGCGCGGAGCCGCTGGTGCTTCCGCACGATGCCGTCCACGAATTTGCGCCAAGCCTCGTTCTGCTTCTCTGCCTTATACAGCTTCTCCAATCGCTTCATCAGCTTAACCGCTTGCCGGTAACCTTGGCGGTTGCGCGTGCGGATGGCGCCGTCGATCGCCTGATGATACAGCGGATACAGCACGCGAGGCGAGACCTTGCTGATCTCGCGCATCAGCTGGACATCGATCTCGTCGGGTTCGATGCCGAACAGCAGCTGCAGATCCGCCCATTTCGTATATTCCCGCAAGTCCAGCCAATGCTCCGTAAGCGCGGAATACGAATACGGCAGGAAAGAAACCAAATACCGCTGCCACTGCGGGTTCTCCGGCTGCTGCCGGTCCGCCAGGCGGCACATCGACAGGAACGGTCCGAATGCCTT
The DNA here is from genome assembly GCF_009909195.1 of Paenibacillus sacheonensis. GTDB lineage: Bacteria > Bacillota > Bacilli > Paenibacillales > Paenibacillaceae > Paenibacillus_Z > Paenibacillus_Z sacheonensis. Next base: position 187,168 of record NZ_JAAAMU010000013.1, on the reverse strand, counting down.
CGATTTACGATCGACGGCCAAACCGCCGTACAAATAATCGACCCAGCCCTCAAGCTTGCTCCAATCCTTCTCTTCCAGCCGTTGAAGCGCGCAGTCGCAGGCCAGCAGAGCCGTCCGGTTGAACGTCGTGCGGGCGAGCAGCTCCATCGCATCTCCGTCACGGTTATCCGCAAACGCTAGATATGCAAGCGCCATGGGCAGGAAGAAGCTCCCGTGCTTCTCCTGCGTCTCCCGGAGACGATCGCGCAGGAGCGCTTCCTCCCGCGACGCCCAGCTGGCATCCTCGATCAAATGGGCCCACAAAGCAAAATAAAGCGTCTCCCATCGGTGAAGCTGCTGTTCACGATCCATGTCCCGCCGGTGGAAAACCGCGATCAGGCTTTCCGTCGCCTCGCGTTCCTCCGAATCGAGCGACGTCGGGTTCAGCTCGGCGGCCAGCTCTTGGAACTGATTGATCCATGGCTCCGTCATGCGGGCAAACGCCATCTCGTAATAGTAGCGGCTGTAAGTATCCGTATGGGAATAAGCGAGCTCCGCCTGTTCCAGCACGAAGACGATGCCGTGCATCCAATGCAGCCTCCGAAGTCCTGCCGGCCAATTCTTGGATGCCGCCTTGATCGAAGTGAGCACGGCCTGCAGCGGATGCAGGGAATGACGGCACTGCCGCCACACTTCTCCGTTCTTCGCCTCCATGTCCTCCAGCCAGCGGCTCGGTTCCTGTTCCATCGGCTTCTCTCCGGATGCCGGCTCGGCGGAACCAGGGGCCTCGCTGGATTGGCGGAGATAACTGCCGTTCAGCATCCGATTGTGGACGTCATCCGGACTTTCGCCGATGCTCGCCTGATAAGCATAAAATACGGCAGCCATATGCTTGCAATTGCCCTTCACCGGACACGTGCAGGTGCTAAATGCGAAATCGTCGCTGTCCAGCGTGACCGCGTAAATAGCCGTTCCTTTCACGACGCCGTAAACGGAAGTGCTCTCCACTACTTGAACGGAAAGTACTTTCTCGCGACGGTAGTAATCGAAGCCTTTCTCCAGCACATCCAGCGGAACGCTGCTTGCGATCGCAGCTCCCAATGCCCGAAGCCGCCCGTCATCCAGCTGAAAAAACGTGCTCATGGCGCCCCTCCGTTCATTCATACCCATTCCTGCCATTATAACACATGGCAATGCGATTTCGCTTCGCAATCTCCCCTTGGCCGCCGAAAGCCCGAATCATAAAAACCCCCTGTCTCGCAATCCAACGCGGACAAGGGGCAACGGAATGTATGGATCAGTACGGAATTTTAATGATAAACGTCACGGTATTCGGCTCGTCGAGTACCAGGGAAATGACCCCTTTGTACTTGTCGACGATGGATTTGACGATATGCAGGCCTAGGCCGGAATGGTTGCCTACCTTGGACGAATATCCCGCCTGGAACAACGGCTTGTTCCTCAGCTCCTCCGCGCGAAGACACGTATTGCTGATCATGAATTGGAAATATCCGTCCTTCTGGCTCGCCTCGATGCTCACCTGACGAAGGTCTTCCCCGTAGGTCATGACTTCATCGAACGCATTATCGATCAAGTTGCCCAGCAGCCGCGTCATGTCGAGCGACTTGATGCCGAGCTCGAGCTTATTCATGTCGGTGAACACCGATGCGAAATCCACCTTCAGCATTTCCGCCTGAAGCGACTTGGAACGGATCAGCGCCGCGATCGCGGGATTGCCGATGCTGATAATCTCGTTCATCGTACGAATCTCGCCCGTCAGCTCGGCGGCGTACGTCTTCAGCTCTTCCGTCTTGCCGAGCTCCGCGAGCGACTGCATCGTCTGTACGTGATTCACGAAATCATGACGCTGCGAACGAATGGACTGGAACATGCTATTGATCTCGTCCAGGTAGGTTTCCTGCGTGCGCCGGACCAGCTTGTCCTGCGACTTGCGATAAGCCATCACGACCCAATACAGGAAGATCAAGCTTAGAAGCGTCGCGATTCCGATAATCAGTCCGATGTTGACGAGCTGCTTATCGAGCGTCTGCTGAATCGCGCCATAGTCCGCCACGAGCGAAAGCACGTACCTGGGAATCGGCTTGCCGCTGCCGTCCAGCATGCTGGCGACCTTCGTGCTGACTTCGACCGGAATGAACAGCTTGATGACATGCCTGCCGCCAATGACCGCGTCTTGGTAAATCTTCGTGCCCGACTCGTTCGCCAGCTTCACGTTCGCGGTATCGGTATGATGCTTCAACGTATAGGAGCCTTCGATGATCGAATCCTGCGTCATATGCGAGACGAGCTCCCCGTTCTCGCTTATGGTCTGCGGCCTGCCGCCGGGAAAGGTCTCCGGATTGAGGACCGCGATTTCCTTCAGCCATTGGTTCGCCTCGAGCGTCTCGCCGATCAGGTGGCTGACGCCGGTAACGTTGTCGTAGGCCAACTGCCTGCTTTTATAGCTGATATAGGGGTCGATGATATAATTCGTCGATCCGTCGTGGTAATAGCCCCACTTTTGAATCTTGTCCGTGGACGTCGACGAGAATTCGAACGGTCCGGTCCAAAAGTTCGGCAGGCGCTGACCCCAATCGATCGAGACGTTCTTGTCGTCGAATAATTGGTTGAATGCCTTGTACCAAGGATCCCAGTTGTCGGTCTCGTAGCCGGGCTCCTTGGGGTCCGATGATTTATAGAGAACGATATTGTCCGCGGTCCGCTTCAGCAGCGTAATATCGACCATGTCCAGTTTCTTCGCCAGTTCGCTGAGTTGATCGTTCGTTACCTTCTCGACGTCGGAATCCAGCGCGTACTGCGCGGCGATAGAGGCCGCGCGAAGCTCGCGCCCGATCTCGTCCTGGTAGATTTCCGCCCCGTTCCTCGAGCTTTCGATCGAAAGCGCGACTTGCTTCGCGACCGAGTCCAGCTCGTGTCGAAGACCGTCCTCGAGCGATTTTTTCGTTGTAAAATAATAGACGGTGTTGTTCACACCAAGAAGGACGGCGATCAATACGATGATCAACAGCCATACGTTACGGCGCATTCCCTTAACTCTCCGATCAAATCCTTATTTTATGCGAGATTCGTGGAACTTCGACATCCGCCGAGCGCCTTTAATTATGACTGATTTCGAGTAGGGTGGCAATGTGAGGATTAACCAATACCGGCGCTCGACAGCAATAAAGCCAAGCTTATTCGGAGGTGTCGATCCGGACCTCGGAACGAGTCGAATTCTTACGTCCGCATGGCTTTCAGCCAAGCAAGCAGCGCCCATTTGCGTTCCTGGCGCTTCTTATAGCGGGGGAGCGAACGATAGATCGTTCCGCATTCCTTCAGCATCCCCTTCGCCTCGTCGCGCTGTCCCATCTGCGCATACACGCCCGCCAGGCGATAATAGGCCTCGATCGAAGAGGAATGGATGGCCCGAAAGGACTGCAAATACCCGATCGCCTTCTGCGGGTCCGTCTTCGCATGAATAGTGGCGAGGCGCAAGTAAGGCGTCCCGTACTTGACCCGGGGGTTAATCGAAAGCGCGTTGCCGATCGCCGCTTGCGCCGCTTCCCGTTCGCCGAGCTGAAGCAAAGCGGTGCCGAGATCGTCCCAGAATTCCGCGGAATTCTCGAGTGCATCCTGCATCGGCATCAGCCACGACTTGGCTTCGGCGAAGCGCTTGCGCTCGATGAGCAGCCGGGCCAGCTCGTGCTTGGCAGGAATATCGTTCGGATTCATCGCAACCTGCTGCCGCAGGCGCCGAATCGTACGGAAGCGGCGCAGCGGCTTCACGATGCTCGGCGTCAATCCGACGTAACGGCGTTCCAAGACATAGAAAATAATCAATAACACGATGACGGCAATAATCGGACTTCCCGTCAGCCTCCATAACAACACGAATATAAGTATTTTCCCCATGCGGCCTCCCGAGCTCGTTACCGAAATGGCAATGCTTCCTATATTGTACACCATAGCCATGCGAGCGTCATTGCGATAATTGCCGGGAAGACCGGGCAACGAACGTCAGGGATCTCGAGCTCACACATCAAAAAACGGCTGCACGGGTCGCAGGGACCCGTACAGCCGTTAATTTAAATGGAAACTTGATATCGAAGCTTCCTTAACCTATGTGCATCATCATTTCAGGCTGCGCGGCCTCTTCGCCTTCGACTTTCGCCGGACGGCGAAGCATCAGGCCGAACACGGCACCGATGACGGCAATGAAGGTCAGAATGAGGAACGTATCGCCGAACGACATCGAATACGCGTCGAGCGGCGTCTTCGCGGTCGGCGAATGCACGGTCATGCGCTTCGCAAGAATCGTGGACAGGCCGGCTACCGCGAACGACGTCATGACTTGCTGCGCCGCGTTCGTCAGGGATGTCACGCGTCCGACGAGTTCTCTCGGAGCCGCCTGCATCAGATGCGTATTGAGCGGCATCATCGACAGACCCATGCCTGCGCCGAGAAGCGCGAGCGGCCCCATGATCATCATCATGCTGGACTCCGCGTCGACGAGGGACAGAATGAACGCCGCCACCGTAACGAGCAGCATGCCGATGAAGACGAGCGGCCGTGCGCCGACTTTATCGAACAGCTTGCCGCCGATCGGCATGAATACGCCTGCCGCGATCGCCTGCGGCAGCATGATCAGACCCGTGTCGAGCGCGCCCTTGCCGTGCGCGTTCTGCAGGAATACCGGAACCAGGAACATCGTGCCGAACAAAGCGATTTGGGAAATCCATTGCACGATAATGCCGCGCGTGAAATCCGAAGAACGGAAGACGCGGAGCTCGAGCAGCGGTTCTCTATGTCTCAGTTCCGCGATAATGAACAGAATGAGCGCGACCGCGCCGACGACGATACCCGCGATCGTCTTCGCGGAGGTCCAACCGTTGGCGCCTTCGCTGACGCCGTAGGACAAGCCCGCGAACGCAAGCGGCGCGAGGATGAATCCAAAGCGGTCGAGGGAAGCAACGGCTTTGCGCTCGATGCGCGGAAGCGTCTTGATGCCGAGCAGGATGCCGACGACGCCGATCGGAATGTTGATCAGGAACAGCCATTTCCAGCTGACGGATTCGATCAGCCAGCCCGCAAGCACGGGACCGAGCGCGGGAGCAAGCAGAATCGGGATCCCCATCATGCCCATGACCTGGCCGACCTTATCGGGCGGGCTTAGGCGGTAAGTAAAAGCCATCGCGATCGGAAGCACCATACCGCCGCCGAGACCTTGAATGATACGGAACGCGATGAGCATTTCCACGCTGGTGGACAGGGCGCATAGAAGCGAACCTACCGTGAACAAGAAAACGGAAACGAGGAATACCTGCTTCGCGCCGAACCGGTCGGACAGCCAGCCGGAGAGCGGGATCGCCGCGGCTTGCGCAAGCGCGTAGCCCGTTACCGTCCAGCCGACGACTTGAAAGGTGGAATGAAATTCGTCCATTAAGCCCGGAATCGCGACGTTGACGGCCGTGCCGTCCAGAACGACCATGAAAATACCGATGATGATGGCTGCAAGCGGGGCCAAGATTTTCTTAATCGAAAACGGCTCCTCGATGCTCGCAGCGGATGAAGCTTGTGCCGACATGCAAACCCTCCTACCCAATGAATCTTATTTCCGCTCCGGCGTTCGTTCTCCCCCTGACATTGACCCTCCGCCTCACGTAAGGTTACAATGAAAGCAGCGACGGCGGCGCGCCGTGCGGATTTTTTATAAATGGACAATTGTCCGCTTACTTAGTAACAGCTTACCGGACAACGCGATCATTGTCAATGAAAGACAGTGTGAATTTTCCGTATAAACTTAGGGGGTCATCGCTTATGCAGCAGCGCAACGAACGCAAGGATGCCGCCAGGCACCGCGAGCTCATCCTCGATACCGCTTCCCAATTATTCCACGAACGCGGCGTCGAAGGCGTCAGCATGCACCAAATCGCCAAGTCCGCCGGAGTCGGGCAGGGCACGTTGTACAGACGTTATGCATCTAAAGCCGAGCTCTGCATGGAGCTGATGGCGGACAGCTTCCAGCGATTCACAAGCGGCATCGACCACTACCTGGCCAGCTCCGCCGGCTCTCCCGTGCGCGAACGCCTGGAAGGCTTCGTTGCCCGCCTGATCGAGTACATGGCCAGCGAAATCGAGTGGCTGAGCGCCATCAAGCCGACGGTCACCTGCGCCGAGGAACGGATCGGCCTCTATCAATCGGAGCCGTTCGTCTACGTCGTCGGCAAGCTGAAAGGACTGCTCGACGAAGCGGTCCAGAGCGGCGATGCGCGTACCGAAGACACGGAATTTTCCGCCTTTGCCGCAGCGGCCACGTTCGATGCCGGCATGTTCTTCTACCTGACGAAGGAACGCGGCTTCACGGTCGAGCAGATCAAAGCCAAGTACGTCGGCCATTTCTCCGGGCTGCTGCTGAACTGATCTGAGCTTAGGACAGATTTCCGCCCGTGAGTGCTGCCGCAGAATGAAAGCGCATCAAATAAAAAAGGACGCCTTCGCCAGCCAGGGATCCAGCACCCGGGCTCGAAAGCGTCCTTTTATCATTCGTTCAACCGAAGTCCATTAAACAACATTCCGCCCGCAGGTTACTTGAACTGGGCTTTGTTCCAATCCGCCAAAAACTTCTCGATCCCGATATCCGTCAGCGGATGCTTCCAGAGAACCGGCAGCAGGGAACCCGGAATCGTCGCGATGTGGGCTCCCGCAATCGCAGCTTGCTCCACATGGCCGACATTGCGAATGCTCGCGGAGATGATCTCGGTATCGAAGCCGTAATTGTCGATGATGGTCTTCAGGTCGCGCACGAGCTGCATGCCGTCCGCCGCGATATCGTCCAGGCGCCCGATGAACGGGCTGATGAACGACGCTCCGGCTTTCGCCGCCATCAAGCCTTGCGCCGCGGAGAAGACGAGCGTCACGTTCGTCTTGATGCCTTTGCGCGACAACTCGTTGCACGCGTATAGACCGTCCTCCGTCATCGGCAGCTTGATCACGACGTTCGGCGCCCACTGCGCCAGCTCGTAGGCTTCCTTCAGCATGTCCTCGGCCTTGGTGCCGATGACTTCCGCGCTGACCGGTCCGTCGACGATCGCGCAGATTTCTTGAATGACTTCCTTGAAGTCGCGGTCTTCCTTCGCAATTAGCGAAGGATTGGTCGTAATGCCGTCGACCAGGCCGAGCCGGGTGATCCGTTTGATTTCTTCAACGTTCGCGGTATCCAGGAAAAATTTCATGCTTCATCCATCCTCCAAATCGTGAAATTAGGCTTTCAGCTTGCTCAGCAGAGGCTTGTTCGGCAAATGATGCAGCGTCTTGATGAACCGGATGGTGCGCGTGCGGGCCCTCATGACGATCGAGTGGGTCTCCGCGCGCTGATCCGGAAGCATCGTCACGCCGCCCAGGAATTCGCCCGGCGTCACGCCGGTCGCGGCGAATATCACGTCTTCGCGCCCGATCATATCCTCCATGCGCAGCAGCCTGTGCGGATCGGCCAGTCCCATCTCCATGCAGCGCCGCTCCTGTTCTTCATTCCCCGGCATGAGCCGGCCTTGAATCTCGCCGCCGAGGCATTGCAGGGCCGCGGCTGCCAATACGCCTTCGGGCGCGCCCCCGGAGCCGACGTACAGATCGATTCCCGCTTCGGCAAAAGCCGGCGCGATCGCGCCCGCCACGTCGCCGTCGGACAAGAACTTGATGCGGACGCCGGCCTCGCGCAGGCTGCGAATCAGATCCGCGTGGCGTTCGCGGTCCAGGATCATGACCGTCAGGTCGGATACCTGCTTGTGCAGAACAAGGGCCGCTTTCTCCAAGGTCGTCCGGATCGGATCGTCAAGACTCAGCTTGCCCGCAAGCGCCGGCCCGACTGCCAGCTTCTCCATGTACATATCGGGAGCATGCAGCAGCCCCCCTCTAGGCGCAACCGCGATTACCGCCATTGCATTGTTAAGTCCTCTTGCCACCAGCTCCGTGCCTTCCAGCGGATCGACGGCGACATCGACTTCCGGTCCCTGCAGGCTGCCGACTTGCTCGCCGATGTACAGCATCGGCGCTTCGTCCATTTCCCCTTCGCCGATGACGACCGTCCCGCGGATCGATACCGAGTCCAGCATGCCGCGCATGGCATTCGTCGCCGCCTCGTCGGCATGATGTTTGTCGCCTCTTCCCATCCACGGCGCCGCCGCAAGCGCGGCCAGCTCCGTCACCCGTACGATTTCAAGCGCAAGCTCCCGTTCCATCCTGCCTCGCCCCCTCTTCTTCTTTTCCCTGCCGTAAATTCCCTTCAAGCTTGAAGCTCTTGCAGCCAGCCGATGATGATGCCTGCCGTTTCCTCGATCGCCTTCTCCGTCACATCGATGATCGGACAACCCAGCCGGTCCATGATCGTTTCCGCATAGACCAGCTCCGCTTGAATCCGGTCGGCGGAAGCATACTGCGCGGAGAACGGCAGTCCCATCGCCTTCAATCGTTCGGCGCGTATGCCGGACAGCTTCTCCGGCTGCATCGTCAATCCGATGACCAATCGGCTGCCGCCGAAGAGCTCTTGCGGCACGCCCACTTCCGGCACGAGCGGCAAATTCGCCACCCGGATGCCTTTATGCGCCAAATAGATGCTGAGCGGCGTCTTCGATGTGCGGGATACGCCGACGATTACGACTTCGGCAAGCAGCAAGCCCCGAATATCTTTGCCGTCGTCGTATTTCACGGCGAATTCGATCGCCTCGATCCGGCGGTAATAATCGTCGTCCAGCGCATGAAGCAGCCCTGGCTGGCGCTTCGGCGAATCGTTGAACGTATCGATGAACGCCTGCATCATCGGCCCGAGCACGTCGATCGCGCGCACGCCCCGAAGCAGCGCTTCCTCCTTCATCGTCTCCCGCAGCTCCGGCTGCACGAGCGTATACGCGATAAAGCCTCCCGTACCCGCCGCCTCGTCCACGATCCGAACGATCTCATCCTCGGTCTTGATGTGGCCGCATCGGACGAGCTTCACCCCGTCATACGCAAATTGGCGCATCGCCGCCTTCACGACCGCTTCGGCCGTTTCCCCGACCGCGTCCGAACAAATGTAAATCGGCTGCGTGCGTTTCCCCGTACTCTCCACCCTCATGCCCTCCTACTCCTGTCCGTTCGACTCTACTTCCGTCATCCAGCGGAGAATATTCGTCTTGCTGATCCAACCGATGACTTCATAGCGCGGTGAAGGCTGCTCAAGCTTCGACACGACGGGAAGTCCGTCCAGCTCCTGCACCAGCATTTTGCGGACGGCCTCGATCAGCGGCTGATCGGCGCGAACCGCGGCGACGGCCGGAATCCGCGACATCGCCATGCTGACCGGGAGCGAGGCGGGATTGGCATTGCCGAGCGTCACCTTCAGCAGATCCTTCGGCGTTACCACGCCGACGAAATGCCGGTTCTCGTCCACGACCGTCAGCGCCTCCGCGTTGCCCATGAACAGGCTGATAACCGCGTCATGTACGGTAGAGCTGTCGGCGACGCTGTTCGGCAACCCCTGCACGTCCTTCACCCGCGCGGTTTCCCAACGCTTGAACGTCCCTTCCTCGTCCTTGCCGGCCGTTCCCGGGAAATACCCGACGCGCGGCTTGGCCTCCAGCAGGCGGAGCATCACAAGCAGCGACAGGTCCGCCCGCAGCGTAGGCTTGCCGGTCCCCAAAATCTCAGCCAGCTGATCGCCCGTGATCGGCGCGTGCAGCCGGACCAGCTTCAGGATTTCGAGTTGCCTGGCGGTTAGTGTCAAGCTCGCTCACCTCCAATGTTATGTCTTTAATTATTAATTAATCTATCACATTGATCGATTAATACACAATATATAATTTGTAAATCGCTGCCTGTACGTTTGGCGAAATTTGGGTCATCGTTCACGCCTATTCTTGTCGCAGCACGTCAAAAAACCTTCTCGCTGCGTTTCCGTCAGAAACGGAAACACTGCTAGAAGGCTGAGCAAGGTATGCGGCGACGTACGTCAGATCTTCAGTTCCCCAAGCTTTATCAGCTCGACAACCGCTTGCGAACGACCTTTAACGTTTAATTTCTGCATGACGTTGGAAATATGATTTCTGACTGTTTTCTCGCTGATGAACAACTGTTGCGCGATATCGCGAGTCGTTTTGTCCTGAACCAACAACTCGAATACCTCGCGTTCGCGATGAGTTAATAAGAACTTGCTCTTCTGGTCGCTACCCATAATTTGTTTGTCACCCCTCCTTGCTCGGGTTTTTATGGTTTAACAAGGTTAAGGGATACAGTCAAAGTATCATATGAAAGGGCATATGGAGTGGTGCGATTATCCGTAAAAATGGGCGTTTGCCGTCGTTTGGCGGCTGCTGTCCCTCCATATCCTATGCAGCCGGTTGGGTAAAGGAACAGGCGGTCCGCAGCGGCAAGCATATGTTGTAGCGAGCGTACAAACACTTCATGCGAGCAAGAAGGCGGGGATGTTCATGTCAACCAAAATTAGCCGCAGTTATACCGTGTCCGATCTGAAGGACGAGATCCTGTATTTCAACAAGCATTGGAAGCGTTCGTTCTCGGGCAGCAAAGCCGTCTATACGGCGACATCGGATTACGCGACGATCAAGCTCACGACGGTTACCCCGAGGGGCAAGCTGATTCCGCAGCTGCTGCTGATCTTCAAGAAAGGAAGCCGCGTGGTCGTCATCGATACCGCCTTGCATATTCCTCCTCACGCTACCGTTCAACTCTAGGCAGGCAGGCGGGTGCATGCATGAAAGACGGTCGAATGGACGGATGGATGGAGGATTGAATGGACGGATGGACGAATCGTCACGGCTCCGCTTCCGTATGCGTATTCGCCATGAACGGAACGAAAAAAGCCGCGATCCTCGGCGAGGATCGCGGCCTTTTCCATATTAATTCGGCTTAACGGCGCCAGTAAACTTCATGCGGTAGTCGGTACGCTTCCGGCTGCTTCCGCGAGCTGACCGCGAACGCGCCGTTCGGCTTATAGACGTAAGGCGTCTCGCCCTGCGAATAGGAAGCCGCTTGGCGGCGCTGGATGCAGTCGAGCAGCACCTGCTGCTTGATCGGCAGGTATTCGAGCGTATGGGGGCCGAATTCCGCTTCGATTTCTCCGGGGCGGAACTCGTAATAGACCGTACGGCGCAGCGGATTGCCGTCACCGGCCGGCGACCCGTGAAGCACTTCGATATTATGGAAGATCACGTCGCCCGGCTGCATCGGCACAGGAATCGCGTCTTCCGTCGAGAAGCCCGGCTGCCCGCAGCGCGCGTCGGATTCCGCCTTCGTCCATTGGTTGCTGGCCGGAATGACCCACAGGCAGGTTTGCAGATCGGCTTCGTCCAGATAGAAATCGACGTTGAAGATCGGCCGTTTATCCTCGCAGCCTTCCGGAACGGCGGCGTCGCGATGCCACGGCACGATGACGCCTTCGTTCGGCGCCTTGAGCACCATGGAGTCCCACGTCGGGATAAAATTGCGTCCTTGCAGCTTTTCGACCGAACGAAGAATGAACGGATGGCCGAGCAGCGCCTTCATCGGATCGCTCTTATCGATGACGTATTCGATGCGTTTCAATATTTGTTGGCCTGATTTCACACCGACGCCATACATGTAATCGGGATCGTTGACGACGCCGGCGGAGCCTCTATCGAAAAGCTTCTGCATTTCGTCCTGCACGAGTCTCAGCTCTTCGCCCACGATGACGTTTCGAATGACCAGAAAGCCGTTATCCAAGAAGAATTGCGCTTGTTCGTCCGTAATCGCATCCTGCACCCTAGCGTCTACAACCGGTACCTTCACCTCGGTCAACCCCATTCTTATCGCTCCCATTCCTGGCATGTATGCCTTTACAATCGTTAGTATAAGACAGAATCGCCGGCCTGTAAGTAACCGAAAGTAACAAAGAGGTTGCTTATATCACTATTTCGTGGGATCGTATGGTTAGCATAGTCAGATGTCTTCGAAGAAGATGCGACAGGAGGAATACCATTGTCGAACGTCATTCATGTGCCGCCGCCGGAGCATGCGGCCGATATGTATTTTCACCCGCCGTACATTACGCTGGCACATCTCTTCCACGCTCCTCAGCACTGGGGGATTTCCAGCCGCCAGCTGTCCAGCTACCAGTTCCAATATGTCGTCGAAGGAGCGGCAGCGTACGAGATCGAGGGGCGGACGATCGTGACCAATCGCGGGGACTTGATCTATCATTCTCCTTCCCAGATCCATGAGGTGCGCACGTTTCCGGACGAGAAATACATTTGTTATTCCATCTTATTCGATTTCGGAGAAACGCCTTATCCGGTCGAGCAGCTGTTGGGGCAGGACCGCTATCTCGGCAATTTCGCCGGACATGCCGTCGAGAAAATGCTGACGCAGCTGATTACCCATTATCACCAGCCCGGGTTGGCGCATCACACGTTATGCCAAGGACTGTTGATGCAGATCCTAAGCGAAATCGCCGGCTGGAAGCAGGAGCAGGAAACGAAAACGCAGGGGCAGCAAAAAATCAAAACCAAAATGGTGCTCGTCCGCAATTATATCGCCGAGCATTTCAACCGCGATCTCAAGCATCGCGAGCTGGAAGAGCTGTCCGGCCTCAGCCGCAATTACATTATCGTTAAATTTCGCAAAGCGTTCGGCATGACGCCGTTCGAGTATTTGACCCGCGTCCGCATCGAACGAGCCAAGGAGCTCGGCATCCAGACGAACATGTCCATCGGCGAAATCGCGGGCCGCGTCGGCTACGCGGACGTGCATACCTTCGGACGGATGTTCAAACAAAACATGGGCATAAGCTTCAGCCAGTTTTGTTCCTCGATGGTAACGGATTAAATCGGCATTAGGGAATAAGGAATGGGCAGCCGATTCATGGACGACGTTCATGCCATGAATCAGCTGCCCGCTTTTCGTTCATCTTAATAAATGATTCCTGTTACGAACGGAATCTTGCCGGGAAGATGCGCTCGACCATCGCGTTGAATTCCGCGATATAACCTTGGATCGGCTTACCCGATTTGTAGTCGCTCATGTAAGCGCTCATGCGTTCCACGAAATCGGCGTTGGCCGATACGTAGACGTTCTTGATCTGCGGCGCCATTTGCTTGATTTCTTTGGCGATCTGATCTTTAATGGCAGACGCCGCGTCGCCGGTTGCATACGTGCGGCTTGCGGCGTGAGGCATCGAGCTTCTGTTCAGGTCAGCCGTATTTCTCGTCACGCTGAGTCCCGTCATGTCGCGTCTCATATTCCGCGCAGAATCCGTCGTGTCTCGGGCAACGTCTCTCGACAGGCCGGTCGTGCCTCTCAGGAGGTCCGCCGTTCCTTCGGTGAGATCCCGCATACCGCGGGCAACGTCACGACCTACGTTCGTCGTGCCTCTGGCCGCGTCTCGCGTCAGATCGGCCGCGCCGCGCGTTACGTCACGGCCTGTTTGCACGGTGCCTCGAACGACATCGCGGCCTGCTTCCACCGTGCCTCGAGCGACATCGCGACCGGCCTCTGCCGTTCCGCGGACAACATCCGTGCCTGCATTGGCCAGGTTTCTTCCGACGTTGCCGGTACCCCTGGTAAGATCAGCGCCCGCGCCCGCCATGCCGCGGAACATGTTTCTGCCCGCGTCGGAGGCGTTCCGGGTCAGATTTCTTCCCGTATCCATGGCGTTCCGAGACAGGTTCGTACCGGTATTGGAAGCATTTCGGTTCAGGTCAATGGCTGCGTTCGAGGAGCCGCGGTATATATCCCTGCCGCCATTGGAAGGTCCCCGATACCAGTCATTGCCCATCGACAAGCCGTGGGACATGCCCGTATAACCGCGCGCTGCTTGACCGGACATCTTATTCATCCCGGATGGACCGGACATGCTGAGCGACATATTCCGTACGCCGTTGGCCGCGTTATAGTACGAGCTGCTCGCATAACCATAGTTCTTGGCGTGAATCGTCTTGCCGTTCATGGACCGCATGTTCATGGACTGGCCAAGCATGTAGTGGCTGTTCGCCGACCTGGCGGGAATGATGCCCGCGCCCTTGCCGGAGCTGTGGAGCTTCATATTCGGCGTCGCGATGGAGCTGGCGCGCCCGCTTTTGTGCTTGCTTGTGAACGCATGCGCGTTCGACGATTTTATGGAGCTCGACATCCCCGTGCTGTAAGGATGCATATAGCCCCGCTGCGTCCGTCCGAGCGGCGTAGGTGCCGAGAAGCCCATCGCATTCGTGCCGTTCTTGGCGGCGCCGTTCTTGAGCGTGACCGCTACGTAGGCATTGTTATCGGTCAGCATGACATAGGCTTTGCCCACGCCCTTGATGTTCGAGATCCGGTCGCCCAGGGATTCGCTCATCTCCAAGCGATAATTCTTGTGCAGGCCGACAAGATTATTGCTGTTCAACCGGTGGCCGTCCACGCGGTTCATTTCGTTCAGTTGATCGTTGGCAAACCGCGTATTCAAGATACGGTTGCCGTTCATGTCATACGAGACGCTGTTGCCGCGAATATTCTTGTTGCCCAGCTCGCCGTGATTCTCCATGCAGCCGGTCAGCATGGTCGATAACATGGCTCCGGCTGCAAGCATTGCCCACTTCCGCTGCTGCATCCTCTCATCCTCCGTTTCATCGTCTGACCGCACTAATGCGGCCCATATGTAGCGTTAGCCGAACGGGGAAAGGCTATGCTGGCAACTTTTTAGCGGATATGCGCCGGATTCCCTTCGGAACCTGCCGGAATTGCAGGCATTTATTCGGGCGTTCAAGACAGCATTTTCTTCATCCGGTATTCGCGGGGCGTCGTGCCGAATTTCTTCTTGAAGAGCCGGAAAAAATGACTTTGATTGCTGAATCCTGCCGCCTCCATGATCTCGTTGATCGTAAAATCGCCCTTCTCGAGCAGCAGCATCGTCTGCTGCAGCCGGACTTCGTTGATATAGTCGGCCAGCGACTTGCCTTCCGCCTTCTTGAACAGCCGTCCAACGTAGACGGAGGACATCTTGAGCAGCTCCGAGACGCTTTGAAGGCTTAAGTTCAAATCCTTGTAGTTCGCCTGAACGATCTCTTTGATGGTTTCGATCATGAAATCGTTCCGGTCGGCATCCCGTTCCTCCTGCCTTGATGCGCAAAGCTCGTGAAGCAGCTGCCGAAAGACGTCCTTCGTGTCGTCCAGCGTCTCCTGCTCAAGAACGACGGAATGCAGCCGGTACAGATCGGTCGAAATCGGCTTCAGCTTGTTGCCATTGACCTCCGATACGGTCCGCTTGATCACGATCGAGAGATAGGAGAGCGCATGCAGGCAGTTGTCGTAGGGCATCACGCGAAGCAGCTCGAAGAATCGGTCGAGCGAAGCGTCAAGCATCTCCCGCGAAGCGGAGCGGATGCCCTCCGCGAGCCTGCGCTCCAAGTCGGAAGGGATCGTCAAGTCGCCGGCGCGCTCATGCTCCGCAACCATCCCGGCCGTAATTATGGAGCCGCGGCCGTAGAACAATTTGTACACCGATTGGTTCAGCGTCTTTGCGTACAAGGACGACAGCTCCCGGCTATCCTCGAGCGTATCGCTGACGGCCACGGAGAAGGTCAGCCGATAATATTGCTTGACGATTTGCTGGATTTCGCCAAGCATCGCAATCAACCGCTCGCTGCCTTCGCCGCGGCGCTGAATCAAGAAAACGAGATGATCCGGCTTCAAGTCGACGACCTCGATCGAGAACGCCTCCGAGATGATTTCTTCCGAAATATTCGAAATCGCATAATGAAAAAGCCGCTGCTCGCCCGGATCTCCCCGCTGCGCGAGCGAAGCAGCATCGTCGATGCGCGCGACGCACAATGTGTATCCGCCCGAAGCATCGATCGCGAGACCGTTCTCCCTTGCTTCCTTCTCCCATTGCGCGGGCGTCCGAAGACCGCTCTCTTGGACGAGCTGCCTGAGCGTGAAACGCTTCAATATCCAACGGTTCTCCGCAATGCTCGAGTCGGCCAGCTTGACCCGGTCCACCAAGTTGCCGTACAGTCCCGACAGGAATGCCATCTCGTCCCGAATCGACTCCCCCCGGACCATCTCGCCGGGTGCATTCGAGACGACGGAGCTGAACAATTGCTCGAACGGACGGTACAGCCTCTTGGAGATCATGACGGCCACCGCCACCGCCAGGGCCAGGAATAAAATCGTCAGCAGCGCCGTCGTATAGCGCAGCCGCTGCACTTGGCTTACGACTTCGGCATACGGCTGCGTGTGGACCAGCGTCCAGTCCTGCACGCCTGCCTTCATGAATGAAATGACCTCTTTCGTTCCGCCGATTCTCATGACTTCGTACCCGCTCGACTGCCCGCTGCCGAGCGCCGGACGCAGCCGCTCCGCCAATTCCGAAATTCCGCGTTCCTGCTCGCTGTCCGCGTTCAGGATTTGGCCCGTTCCGTCCATCAGATACGCATTCCCCGTCCGCTCGCCGTCCTCCCTCGCGATCAAATCCAAATTATCGAACAGCCACGCCGACTTGATATTTAAAATCAGCGCGTCGTCCAGCCCTTGAGTCGAGCTGGGATCGAACAAGATATAGCTGAAGAAATCGACCTTGCGGGATCCTGTTCCAGTATCGTCCAAGTCGACCGGGATGAGCCGCAGCTTCGGCGTGCCGCGGGAATCGGAGATCAGCGAACGGAATTTCTTCTCGTAAGGATCCTTGACGGCCCTGATATTGCCGTTGCCGACGTAGAAGCGGTCCATGTGCCCGTTGTAGACGAAGATCGAATGCAAGAACGACGAGGTGCCGACGAACGTGTCGAGCGCCGTGATGCGCTGATACATCAGCTCGTCGTCGGTCTTGGAGTACCGCAGAATCTTAACGTCGTTGTTCTGATACAGCGTCTGGGCCGTATCCGCGACGATCTCGTTCATCTGCGCGACGTTATAACGGATCTGCGACAGCACCTTCTCGTTCGCGCTCTGCTGCACGCTAAGGACGGTGCGCTCGGACGTGTACATGATCGAGAACGCCGTTACCAATAAGAGGATAACGGTAAGGAGCGTGACGGACAGCAATATCCTTTGCAAATAGCGTTTGGAACGTAAGGTTGGAAACAAGGACATAAGCTTCACCCGCATGATGGATTTTATAGCCATGAAGGACCGCCCCCATCCGGGAACGGCCCTTGCGCGCTAAATTTTATTTCTTGCCGTTCGCTGCCGCCCATTCGTCGAGCTGCTTCTGCTTCGCTTTGAGAACCGTATCCGATCCGACCTTCTTCATCTTCTCGATGACCATAGGCAAATATTTGGCCGGGTCGATCGTGCCCGTCTCCAATCCCGGACCGTACTCCTTGCTCAGCGCGTCCATGTTGGCGCCTTCCGCCTTCGTGTCCTCGCCGTTGAAGTTGAATCCGCTTATGGCCGGAACGGTCGCTTCGTCGTTCAGCTTCTTGACGCGCTCCCACGTGTCGGCCGGTTGGCCTTCCAACAGATAACCTTTCGTTACGTTGCCGAAGATCCAGCCGGAATTGTTGGCGTAGCCGCCTTTGTCGATGATCTTGATCGTGTTGTCGCCGACTTTATTGTAATGCTTGCCTTCGATGCCGAACGTCAGCAAATTGAACAAATCCGAATTCGTATTCAGCAGCTCGAGCAGCATCAGCGCGCGGTCGGCGTGCTTCGAATTGTAATTGATCGCGTTCATCGTCGGCGTGACGCCCGTGAACGTCGGCTCGGCAATCGGCACGTATACGACGTCGTTGCCGCCGAAGTCGGCTTTCCGTCCCGCTTCGCTGCCCGGCGCCAGCGTGAAGTCCTGCGTTACCGCCACATTGCCGGATGCAAGCAGGGGCTTCAGGTCCGTAACCGTCGCAGCGTCTTCGTTGATGTAGCCTTTGTCATGCCAGCTGCGCATCAGGTTGACATGGGTCTTGTATTCCTCGGTCTGAAGCGGGTCGATGACGGTGAACGGATCGCTGAGACGATAGTGGACGCCGCCCAGCCATTGCAAGCCATAGGCTTCGTTCAGCATCGTTTGGTCCTTGTTTATGGCGAACGGAACGACGCCCGGCTCGTTTTTCTTGATCTGCTCGAGCAGCGGTTCGAGATCCGCGTACGTCTTCACCTTGCTGACGTCGAAGTTGTATTTCTCCACGAACCGCTTCTGAATGACGAAGCCCGGCGTCTTCGTAAACGTCTGGAAGTTTGGAATCGCATACAATTTGTCTTTGACCTTCACGTCGTTCCACGCCACGTCGGAGAAGCTGCTTTTGATCGTCGGCGCGTATTTGTCCAGCATCTCGTCCGTGATTTCCATGAATGCGCCTTTGTTGACGTTGTCCACGTATTTGAACAGCCAGCTGGACGTCCAGACGAGATCGAAGTCGTCGTTGGCCGCGACGAGCGTGTTCAGCTTGTTCTCGTAATCGCCGCCGTCGATCGGGACGAGCTCAACCGTCGTGTTGATCAGCTTCTGCGTCATCGCGTTGAACGCGTCGGAGACGGCTTGCTGATCCTGCGGGATGCCGAATTGCACGTAGTACCATTTCAGCTTGACGGGTTCGAGCGCCGGCGCCGTATCCTCAGGCGTATTCGCGCTCGAGTTGGCCGTATCGTTCGCTTCCGGCTGCGCCGCTGCGTTGCCGCCTTTGCCCGCGCTGCCGCCGTTATTGCCATCGCTGCCGTTGCTGCCGCAAGCGCTCAGCACCAATACGAATACCATGACCGCGGCTAACCACAAACTCTTTCTTTTCATTGCCGAACAACCTCCCTGGTCTATTCTATTATGTTGGAAAACGGCCGTGGAGGACAAGGATAAATTCTTCTCCGTCCTTGTTCTCCGCCGTGAGTTCCTGCATGGGCGGCCAATGTCAGCCTTTGAGCGAGCCGAGCGTCAGGCCGGCAACGAAATACCGCTGGAAGAAAGGGAAAATGCAGAGCATCGGTCCCGCAGCCATGATCGCCATCGCCATGCGCACGCTGTATTTCGGAAGATGGGACACGTCGATATTCAGCTGCTTGACGAATTCCGTGTTGGCGGTCAAGTATTCGATCGTATTGAGCATTCGGACGAGCAGCAGCTGAAGCGTCACGAGATTCGGCTTGTCGATGAACAGCATCGCATTGAACCATTCATTCCAATAGTTGAAAGCGATCGTGAGGCCGAGCGTGGCGAGCGCCGGCGTCGATAACGGCAGGACCATCGTGAAGAAAATGCGCATTTCGCTCGAGCCGTCCACCTTCGCGGATTCGATCATCTCGAACGGCATTTTCGCGAGAAACCCCTTCATGATCATGATGTGGAACGGACTGAGCAGGCCGGGGATAATGATCGCCAGCAGGTTGTCTTTCAGATGCAGGTATTGCGTCATCAGAATATAGAACGGCACGAGTCCGCCGCCGAACAGCATCGTGAAGAAGACGTAGAACGTCGCTTGGCGGTTATACTTGTAATCCCTTCTCGACAGCACCCAGCCCGTCATCGCGGTCAGGAGCAGCCCGGCCGCCGTGCCGACGACGGTGACGTAAACCGTAACCCCGTAGGCCTTCATCAGGATTGCGGGCGACTGGAACACGAGCCGGTAGGCAGCAAGGGACCACCGCTCCGGCAAGAACTGATAGCCATGCTTCAGAATGGAGTCCTCCGAAGAGAAGGATGAGACGACAACGAGCAGGAACGGAACGAAAATGCATAGCGATAGGACGCTGAACAGGGCATTGATGAGACGGCGATAGAACGGATGGGTTTCCAGCGCTTTGGGACGCCCGGTCTGGAAGTCGGCCGCCGGAGCGGCGGCCGCGTTTGCGGTTGACATGCGTAAGCCTCCTTTACCAGAGCGAATTCTCGTCGTTGATTTTGCGTACAAGCAGATTGGAAAGCAGCACGAGCACGAGACCGACGATCGATTGGAACAAGCCGACCGCCGCCGACATCGAGATATCGCCGAGCGTCCGGAGTGCCCGGAACACGTACGTGTCGATGATGTCCGTCGACGAATAGATGAGTCCGGTGTTGTTCGGGATGAAATAATGCAAACCGAAGTCTCCCCGGAACATGCCCCCGATCGATAGAATGAGCAGAATCGTAATCAGCGGCGTCAGCAGCGGAATCGTGATGCTCCTCGCCATCTGCGCCTTGTTCGCCCCGTCGATTCTGGCCGCCTCGTAATAACTTTGATCGATGCCCATGATGCCGGCATAGTAGAGCAGGACGCTGAAGCCGACCGCTTTCCAGAGATGAACGATATTCAGGATGAACGGCCAGTATTGCGCGCCGAAATACCATTCGATCTTCTCCAGGCCAAAGCCGGCCAGCACCGCGTTCAGGAAGCCGTTCTGGTGGTCGAGGAACGCGTTCGTGATATACGACACGAGTACCCATGACAGGAAATACGGCAGGAACATAATCGTCTGATGGACCTTGATCCATCTCTTGGTCAGCTCGTTAAGCAGGATGGCCAGGGCCAAGGAGACGATCAGCGTCACGAAAATGTAGCCGAGGCTGTAAAGGATCGTGTTTCTCGTCACCCGCCAGGCCGTGTCGCTAATGAAGAAAAACTTCAGGTTGTCGAAGCCGACCCATTCGCTGCCGAAAATGCCTTTGCGCAGATTGTAATCCTTGAACGCGATGACGATGCCCACCATCGGCACGTACGACATCACGAGGAAGAACAGGAAGCCCGGCAGGAACAGCAGGCTCAATTCTCCGTTCTTGCCCCGAAGGAAGGGAAAAGCTCTTTTCATATGCGGTCACCTCGATTTCGTATGCAAAGCTGCAAGATTGGATTCCCCGATTTCGAGTCGGAACGCTTACGGGTACTGATGCCCATTATGCGGCGGGAATCCGGGTTCGGGATACTGTACGAACTGAACATTACGGGCCCGGCGGACTGTATAAAATGAACATTGCTCCCTCTCGTGACCCTTCGCATTCAGCAGGGGCCATCCGGCATGGCGATTGCCCACCGCTGATGTCCGGCGCGGCACCGGAATTCGCGCGTATCGCCGCCGAGCGTCAGGCTCAGCAGGAACGGCTTGTCGGTCCTCACGTGCGCATGCCAGCCGTCCTGCTCTTCCTTCAGCTCCGCGTCGATCGTCGCGGAGCCGAGCGGGTAACGCTTCACGCCCACGGCTCTGCGGAGCGGCGGGCTCCAGCGCAGCGAGCCGTGCAGCGCGTCGGGCTCTAGTCCGATGACCGTCTCGAGCAGCAGCGCGACCGGCCCCAGCGCCGTCCAGCTGTAATCCGGGGCCGAAGCGCTGCCCTTGGCTGTCTCCTCGCTGCCGTAATTCTCCCAGAAGCGGCCGGTGCCGCGATGCACGGCCAGGATGGCGTTCAGATGCTTCAACGCCGTTTCCCTGGCAAGCTCCGTCCTGCCGGACCGCTGGAATCCCCGGATGGCCGCATAATTCGTCGGCGCCCACACCGAGCCCCGCCAGTAGTCGCCCGCCGGGTCGAAGTACGGGGAGTCCGCCGCCGTGCTCGGAATCGGATGCGGCCGCCAGAAGGAAGCCGGATCGGTCAGATGCTTCTCGAGTTCCTCTGCCCGTTCCGGCGGAACGGAGCCGGCCAGGAGCGGCCAGAAGGCGGTGACGATCTTATTCGGATTGTGTCCGCCCTCGTCCAAAGAGGCGGAATAAATGCGCGCGTCCGGATCCCACAGACGTTCGTTCAGCGCAGCGGCCGTCTCCTCGCGTTCCCGCTCCCACGCTTCGGCTTCCTCGCCGTAACCGAGCAGTCCCGCGATTCGGCCGAGCAGCTCCGCGTCGTGGATCATCTGCGCGGTCAGGCACGGATAGCCGTTTCCGTAGGAAGGCGAATTGTCGAGTCCGTTGGCCAGGCCGGTCGTCCAATACGTGCCGTTCGCCTGCCGACGATTGCGGACGATCCAGCGATGATAAGCCTTCAAGGCGGGATATGTCCGCTTCAGGCGCAGGCGGTCGCCCGTCAGCGACGCCAGGCTCCATTCCGCCAGCGTCAGAATCGGCGGATTCGGTCCGAAATCCGGCTCGTAGAGCACCGGCTGCTTATCGCGCACGTCCAGCTCCCGGTGGATATAACCGCCGTCGAATTGGGTCGCGTAGACGACGTCCAAGGAAGCATGCGCCGGCAGCGCACGGAAGCCGTACTTGGCGGCAATCGCCGTGAACGCCGTATCCCACAGAAACTGGTTATGGGGAAAGTTCGACCCGGTCGAAATGTAGCCGTTCGGCAGCCCGCTGTCCGGGCGCGGCTCCCGGATCAACCCGAGCAGCATGATCCATGCTTCATCGTAAAGTCCGGCGAGCGCCGCCCATTCATCCGGCAGGACCGGAATCGGTACCGCGGCGGCAAGCTCATCCCTCGTCGGCCACGTAAACCGGCGGTACTCCTGCTCCGGCGCCAATCGCCCGAGCGACTCGAACACGGGGAAGGCGACGGGGACCGGCATGTCCGAACGCTCCGTCCGCAGCAGCAGATCGTCGGTGCGGACGATTTCAAGCAGCGGCTCCGCGCGGGCTTCCTCCTCTTCCCCCCGCAGCGCGGGAAGCGGGTCGAGCTCGTCCGCGACCGGAACGTAGGCGACGCGCAAGCCGGGAGCGCAATCCCCTGCCTCCGCGAAACCCGTCTCGTACGGGACTCTGCTTGAGGCGATATGCAGGGGCGGCGTCCTCCGCTCCGCCGTTGTCCGGCAGTCCCCGCTCGGGTCCTCGAACGGATCCGGCAGCGGCTTTGCTTCGACGCGCTGATAGACGATGCCGCCTTCCCGGTGCTGGATCGGATCGAAGCGCAGGGCGACCGACGGCGGGGCGGCGCAGTCCGGCAGGACGATTCCCTCTAGCCGGATGACGTCCGGACGCGTCTCCCGGATCGCCCGAAGCACCTTCTCCCGGTTGCGCGACGGACAGTTCGCAGCCGCGTAGGGCGCAAACGACGGCCGTTCGCCCGTCCGGATCCGGATGCTCCACTCGCCCTTCCGGCACGGTATGACGAACGCTCCGCGGATCTCGCGTTGAAACGATCGCCAATAAAGAGGCTCGTCCACGACCGGCAGGCCGTCGAACCAGATCCGGACCGGTCTGGGCGAACGCCAGTGCAGCCTCAATGCTCCGCTGCGCGGCACGCGGACGATGCCTTCGTATTCGGCCGGTTCGCCCTCGCAGCCGAGCAGCCATTCGTTCGATTCGCGGGAGATCGCGGCGGCATGCTCGGTTCCGCGCGAGGACTCCCCAATGGGCACTGCCGACTGCGCTGCCGAGGGGTCGGCAGGGGGCATTGCAGCGGGCACAGCCGTCTGCTTGCCGGCGTAACCGGCCGGGGGCATTGCCAAAGGTGATGCAAGGGGCTCTCTTTTCGCCCAATGAATAATTGCGATGCTTTCGTGCTGCACGGGTGAAACCTCCATTCGGATAGGACTTCGATGCCGCTCAGCGTCATTATGCCGGCAGGGAGGCGCGCGGACTACTGTACGATGTGAACGTCGGTATCCTCCTTCGCCTGAAGCCGACTGCCAAACGTGAACATTTCTGTCCGATTCGGATTCGCGAAGGGCCGGTGACGTAAAATAGGGAAGCCCGAAGGCTTCCCTGGACTTCATAGCTGAGGCTGCGGCTTCAGGTAAAACGCAAGAAACTCGGAAGGCCCGAAGGCCTCCCGAGTTCCCTTTGCACCCCGTTCCAAGCACCGGCGTCCTATAAGCGTTCGAGCTTATCGAAGTCCGGCGCGTACGAACCGGCATTGTGATAGAACTTGACGGAATTGCTTCCCGCGTTCAAGGCGACGGTCACGTTCACGGAACCGACCGTCGTCCAGCTTCCCGTCGGCGCGAAGGTGACCGTAACCGGAGCGCCGCCGTTGACGCTCATGAGACTCGTCCGTGCGGCCGGATCCCCGTTCAAGTAGTACACCTTCAAGGTGTAGCTTCCAGTCGACGGAGCCGAGACGCCGTTAACTTGCAGCGTGCCGTCGTTGTTCCCGACGTTCTTCACCGCGAACCCGCCCGAGCAGGTCGAGCAGCTTCCCTTCCATGCGCCTCCGGTCAGCAGGTTGGCCGCCGCTTCCGCTTCGTAAGCCGTGCCGGACGACGCCGCGTTCGTCGTCGCGGACAGCGCCCCGCTCGCGGCCGATACGTTGCCCGCGGCATCCTTTGCCTTCACCGTAAACGAATAGGCCGTGCTCGGCGTCAGTCCCGTAACGGTGTAAGACGTGCCGGCGATCGCCGACGCGTTCGCCTTGGTCGTGCCGTAGTACACGTCGTAGCCCGCGACCCCGACGTTATCCGTCGCGGCCGTCCACGACAGACTTACCGTCGTGTCCGTCTTGCCAGGCGACGCCAACCCCGTCGGCGCGGTCGGCGCCGTCGTATCGGAGCCTCCGCCGCCCGTCGACCAAATTTCCATGCCCATCAGATGCGGGTCGCCGGTTACTTTCAAGACGTCCATATCCAAGACGCCGTCGCCTACCGTTGCCGCGTAAGGCCCGTAACGAACCCAGCTGCCGAGCGCAAGCGACCCGATCGGCGACGAGGTCGCCGAAGCGCCCTCCAGGTTTACGTTGAACGAACGGTAGTTAGCTGCGTAATTCTCGATGACCCACAGATACACTTGGTAAGTGCCGTTCGTCAGCGACTGGTCGACCGAGAAATTGCCGGAGTTCCAGATCGCCGAATTCAGCATGCCGCTTGTCGCGCCGTCGACCGCCGGGGACGGCGTCAGCGCGCTCGTCGTCCGGCTCACCGCGCTGAGCGTCAAGCCTGCCGAGCTTTCCGCGAGCCACGCGTTGCCGTTGATCGTCGCCGCACCGCCGTTGAAGTTGATCCCTTTCACGAAGGTCGACGAGGAAGCGGCGTTGGTCGTCACCGATAATGCGCCGCTCGCGGCAGATTCATTGCCCGCCGCGTCCTTCGCCTTGACGGTGAACGAGTACGCGGTGCTCGCCGACAAGCCCGTTACGGTATAGCTGGTTGACGTGATCAACGCAGCATTCACCTTCGTCGTCCCCCGGAAGACGTCGTAGCCGGCCACGCCGACGTTGTCCGTCGAAGCGGTCCACGTCAGGTTGACGCTGGTATCCGTCTTGCTCGGGGAAGCCAATCCGGACGGAGCCGTCGGAGAGGTCGTGTCGCCGCCTCCGCTTCCCGTCCATTCGTAGCGGCCGATGTCCGGCGCCGTGCCGCTGTAAGGCAATCCGACGTTCGTGCCCGCATTCACGACGAGGCTCGAAGCCGACGAAGGACGGAAGTACGGATCCGGCTTCGCGCCGGAGCCGGTCAAGCCGGGGCTGCCCGTGAGATTGTTCGTCGTCACGAGATTGACCGGGGTCGATCCGAACGCCCTCAGGACGGCCGGCACGTTGTTCAGGACATTATACGTCATCGTCGTGTCGACCAGGTAATTGGTATCCGACGCGGTCAGGATGAGGGCGTACTCCATGTCTTCCACGATGTTGTTCTGGAACTTCGTGTTCGTGATCGGCGAATTGCCGACCGCCTTGTACCAGACCGCCTGCTCGTATTTATTGAAATAGTTATTGTAGATCTTGTTGTTGTTGTAAGCGTATCCAACATTGAGATTCTCGAAGTAGATGCCCGAATTCCAATCGTCGGCCGGAAGCACGCGGTTGTAGAACACGTTATTGTAAATCTCGTTGTTGCTGACGTACTTCTCCTGCCACAGGCCGACCCCCCAGCGCGATTGCTCGATGTAGTTGTTGTACATCTTCGCGTTGCCGACGGCCATCTCTACGCCCGCGTTCGGGTTATCGTCGCGCGCGTTAATCTCCGTGTTATCGTGGAACGACAAGGACGTGCCCGTTCCCGCGAACCGGTTCACTAGGGAGACCCAGTTGTTCAGCGTATTGTTGTAGATTTCGCTGTTGTCGTAGATGTTCCAGAATTCCAGGGACGCGTCCGCTCCCCATAGCGTGTCGTAGCTGTTCGTATTGATCGTGTTGTTGTATACCTTGAGCCCTTTGAACCAGCCGCTGTTCTCGAATTTGATGCCGTACCCGGCATTCTCGTTGATCGTGTTATGGTGGACGAGCGCGCCGTCGACGCCGCCGATCAGGATGGCCCCCGACGTCCAGCCCGACAGGTCTTGGGCGACGTTGGTCAATACGTTGTTGTACACCTGGATGCCCGTAACGTAAAAGGATGGCGCGGTCGTGTCGGTCGCCGTCCAGCCGGAGATGATCCGCATGGCCGTGTGCTTCGTGTTCGTGACGTTCACGTCGTGGATGACCACGTTGTCTCGGCCTTCCGCGTGAATGCCCGCCTCCAGCGCTTTCGACTGACCGTTGATCGTAAAGCCGCTTAACGTTTGGCTGCCGTTCGCGTGCGACGGCGAGACGAGCAGGAACAGCTCCGTTCGCCCTCCGGCCGCGGGCAGCGATCCTGCCGAGACGGTCGTCTGGGAGACGCCGGCCCCGGTCACGTTCACGCCGACCGGCAGTTGGATCGGCTGCGTTTCCGTGAACGTTCCCGCCGACAGCACGATCGTATTGCCAACCCCGGCCGGAACATGCGCCGCCGCGTACGCGATCGTTTTCCAGGGACTCCCTGCCGAGCCGCTGCCCGTCGAATCGCTGCCCGCAGGGCTTACGTAATAGTTCGTCGCCGCGAACGCGCGGCCGGCGAACGACGGCAGCCCCACCCCGGCCACGACCGCGGCCGCTAGCAGAACCATGATCAATCGATGCAATTTCATTACTACATCCTCCTTCGCGATATTGGTTTCGTTGCATTCCGATTGTGCCATGCCGCCCTCTCGGCCGAAAACAATATAAAGTAAACATTTGTACCCGGCCGGGGAGCGCTCGACTGTACATTGTGGACATTGCTTTCAAATTGCGCCAAAAAGAGGCCGGCAAGATCTCGCTTGCCGGCCTCCTGCTTCGAAACGAACCTTTGATCCACCTCTGCTTACACGAAATTCCGGGTATCGTTGCTGCGGCCGAATTTGTAGACGGCAATCAAGAAGAAGACGGCCGCGAACGCGAGCAGCACCGAGAAGTTCAAGCCGATATCCTGCAAGCCGCTGCCCGACTGCAGTTTCTCTATGGCCTCGAGCACCCATCGCTGGGGCAGGAAATCGGCGATGCGCTGCATCGTTTCCGGCATGACCGAGATCGGGAAGAAACAGCCCGCGATCAGGCAGCTGGGCGTCACGACCAAATTCTGCATGGCGCTTGCCGCTCCCGAGCTCTTCGCGAACGATACGATCGCCAGCGAGAGACTGACCGAGACCAGCGCGTAGACGGCGAGCAGCAATCCCAGCGAGCCGAACGAGACGCCGGCGCTCAGATGGAAGACGGCGCGCATGAAGAACAAAGCAACGACGATCTGAGCCATCATGACGATGAGATTGACGACTATATTCGAGAGGACGTAGACTCTGGCGGATATCGGAGACGATAGAATCCGGAAGTAGGTCCGGTTTTCCCGGTTCTTCAAGATCAGCTCCGACAAGCTGCCGGCGGACGTCAGCATGAACATCAGCAGAAACCCGATCGACTGCGTCGACATTTGCTTCGTGCTCGAGGAGTCGTTGACCGTCGAGGTCGTCAGCTTGAAATCCGACTCGCCGTACCGCTTATACAGGCGGTCGAACTTCGCGGAATCCCCGGCGGACAGCCGCGCAATGGCGCTGACGTTGTCGACGTAGCTGTTCAGCATCGATTTGAAGTATGCCGTCCCCGAAGCGCCCTTGACGGTCTGCAGCGCGATATGGTCCGGTTTGCTTGCCATCACGCTGTCGGAGTAGCCTGCCGAGAGGATAAGCCCTGCGTCGAGCTTGCTCGCCGCAAGTTGTTCCCTGAGCTCGCTCTCCGTTACGTCCACCAGCTGCATGTGATTCATATTCCCCATGAAATGAACGGTATCCGCCGCGATCCTGCCGCCGCCGTCGCCGTTGACGACGCCGACCCGAAGATCCGGCTGCCCGGATGAACCGTAGATCACGGTCGCCAGGATAATGCCCACGATCGGCAGACCGAAATTAATGATCAGATTCGACCGGTTGCGGAACGTGCGCCGCAGCGTCGATACGACGAGAAACCTCAATTCCTGCCACATGCTATACGACCTCCCTATTCCGCCGAAAATCTACCGTCGATAAGAGCAGCAGCAGCGCCGCGCCTAGAAAAAATCCCATTGCCGGCCAAGCGGCGGCCGCGTCGTCGTTATAGATGATCGAGAGCAGCGCATGATTGGCCCATCGAAGCGGCGACAGCCAAGCCACCGTTCCCATGATGCCGGAATCGGCGACCGGGAAGTAAGCCCCGCCGATGAACGAGGACAGCTGCACGACAAGCATGATCAGTCCGCGGCCCCCGCCGTTCTTGATCCACGAATTCGCGGCTATGCCGAAGGAAGTGGCCATGATCACTTCGCAGATCAGGACGGCGATGACCGCTGCCAGATGAGCGCCCCAGTACGCTTTGAACACCCATTTGCTGAAAACCACGATGATCAGAATGCAAAGCGTGTTCGCCACGACATTGCCCATTACTTTGCCGATGAAGATGTCGCTTCGCCGGATCGGCGCCGCGAACAGTCTGACTCCCGTACCCCGGACGCGTTCGGAGCTGATCAACCCGCCTGCCGACATCGCGCCGAACAGCCCGACCATCACCGTCATCGACATCGCGTAATAATCCATGGAGCCCGGCATCCGGTCGGGGATGACGGATTCGTCTTTCACGTAGTTGCCTCCGCTGCCCGCGAAGACGGCCTGCACCTCGGCCGAATCGGCCTCCTGCGCCACGGCTGCCGCGGCGTTGTATTTGTCCGTAAACGCGCTCAGCATGCCTTGGACGATGATGCTCTCCACCGTCGTGCTGCTGCTGCTGTACAGCGACATGCCCGTATCGCTCAATTGGACGTAGGCCGTGTAATGATCGCTGCCGATTTCTTCGCGTCCTTCCATGCCCGGCTTCAGCTTCTCGAACGCGATGCCCGAATGGCTTAATTCCCCTTCGAACGCCGCGAACGACCGCGACAGCTCGCCGCTGCTCGCATCGTTGACCAGCACGCTGATGCCGTCCAATTTCACTTCGCTCGTAAACGCGTTGGTCAGCGTAATGCCCAGGATCAGCATCAGCACGATCGGAAACGCGAGCAGGAAGAACAGCGTGCGGTAATCGCGAAAATGCTGCTTCACTTCTTTGACCGTTATCAGCCAAGCTATCATGCGTAAACCTCCTCCTTCCCGCGCGGTTAATCTCTCAAATTCCGTCCCGTCAGCGTCAAGAACACCGTCTCCAAATTCGGTTCCCGCTCTTCGACCTTGCGAATCTCCAAGTCCTCCGCCATGAGCTGCTTCAAGATCCGATTCAAGTTATCGACCGAGGCGTCGCTATGGATGCGGATGACGTTCTCTTCTTGGCTGACCTTGCGCACGCCCGGAAGGCCCTTCAACAGGTCTCCCTCCGCGCCGGCCGCGTTCTTCAGCTCGATGACGATATCCTTCGTATCCGTAATGGTTGCGGTAAGCTGCTCCTTGGTGCCCTCCGCGATGATCTTGCCGTGATCCACGATGGCGATGCGCGAACAGATCTCTTCGACTTCCTCCATGTAATGGCTCGTGTAGATGATCGTGCAGCCCGATTCGTTGAGCTCCCGCACCGAGGACAATATATAATTGCGGGACTGCGGATCGATGCCGACGGTCGGCTCATCCATGATGATCAGCTTCGGCTTATGCGCGATGGCGCAGGCGATGTTGAGCCGACGCTTCATCCCGCCGGAGAAGTTCTTCGGGAAGCTCTTGGCTTTGTCGCCTAGACCGACGAACTCGAGCGCCTCCTGCGTCCGCTGCTTCAGCAGCGCGCCTCGAATGCCGTACAGGCCGGCGAAGAAGCTGACGTTCTCGTAGGCCGACATATCTTCATAGATCGCCAGATCCTGCGGCACGATGCCGAGACTTTGTTTGGCGAAACGGCTCTGCAGCTTGATGTCATGGTCCATGATTCGAATGTCCCCGTCCGTCGGCTGCAGCAGAGAACAGATCATGTTGATCGTCGTGCTCTTCCCGGCACCGTTCGCGCCCAAAAACCCGAAGATCTCGCCCTGCCCGACTTTCAGCGATATATTGTCCACCGCGACGACATCGCCGAACTTCTTCGTCAATCCGCGTATTTCCAGTACGTTCATATCCGCACACTCGCTTTCCCGTTCTTAAGATAGTCTCATTATAGAAAAAAGGGATGCCCTTATGTCAGTGCATAAGTTCATCCCTTCCCCATGGGAAATCTCATCTATTCGTCTGTTTATCCGCCGGCATAGCATGCCGGTCTCCGCCGGCGCCCCGTCCGACATGAGGAATCTCATGGCAGGCTTGGGCAAAGCTGGACGGAAGCGTTAGTAGGCGGACATTGGCTTCGCGCCTCGGACGAATCGGCGAAGCTGGCTCTGCGGAGCCGGATTGGCCGGATTGCCGGAGCCGGATAGGCGAAGCTGATTCGGTATCCCTGCCAAGGAAACAGGCCTTACTCTCTTCCGCTGCGCGGGAGGAGCGTCGTGACGACGAAGCCGCGCTCGCCGTCCGCCGTCACGGTCCCGTTCAAGGCGGCCGTCCGCTCTTCCATGCCGATCAGCCCCATGCCCTTGACGATTTTGTCCGCGCCTTGCCCGTTATCTTCCACGACCGCCTTGACGAACCGGTTCAGCACCCGGATCTCCACGTGAACGGCCGATGCACGGGCGTATTTGGCCGCGTTCGTGAGCGCCTCCATGACGTTCTCGTGGATGATCTTCCACTGGATCGGCGTAATCGCCTCGATATCGCCTTCATGGACGACCGTCGTCAGCAGATCCGACTGGCTGCCGAACGTCTCGACCGCCGTCCGCAGCCTGCCGAGGCCAAGCTGCTCCACGGGCGGCTTCAAATCCTTCAGCGTCCTGCGGATCTGCTCGATTCCCTCCTTCGATATGGCGATCGCGTTGCTCAGCAGCGCCTCCGCGGCGTCCGCGTCCCGGCGAAGCGTCAAGCGCGCCGCCTCCATCTGGATCAAGCCCCCGGTAATGGCATGTCCGATGCCGTCGTGAATTTCCTGCGCCACCCGGTTGCGCTCCTCCAGCTTGACGAGGTATTCGCTCGCCCGCGCGTACTCCGCATTGTCGTTCAGCTGCCTGCCGAGCAGCTGCAAGCGCCGGCGTGCGCGCTCCAGCTCGTCCTCCTGCAGATGAACCCGTTCCATGTAACGCTTGACGATGACGAAGTTGAAATAAACAAATACGGCGATAAAGCCGTAATGCACGAGCAGCGACGTCGGCAGGAACAGCATCGGCACGAGCACGAGGACGAACACGAGTCGGCGATCGCGAATGTAGAACGACGCGATTTCGAAGAATGCGAACGGGAGCAGCAGAAGCAACTCCGGCTTCACGTACGCTCCGCAGAGGATCAAATAACCGATGACCAGGGCGATCAGCCCCTGCTTCAGCTGCGCCGACTTGGCGATATGAATAATTAAATTGATTGCCAGATAGAGCAGAAAGTACAGCACGAGCAGCCGTTTGGCGGCCGAATGCGAGAAATACGTCAACGCGATGACGTAAAGCCATACGATCGTCTTGTTGCCGACAGTCCATAGTTCCACCGCGGACAAGCCTCCTTCGCGCGTTAACGGGTTCTGCCCGTCAGATAGTAGATAGCGATCTGCGTGCGGTGCTCCAGCGCCGTTTTGTTCAAGATCGACGTGATATAGTTGGCCGTCGTACCTTCGGAGATGAACAGTTCCTTGGAAATCTCCTTGTTCGAATATCCCTTCGCGATCAGCGCCATAACCTCGGTCTCCCGCTCCGTGAACGGACTGAGGTCGATCGGGCTCGTCGGTGCGGGAACCGCCCCCGATGCCCCCGAAGCATCACGAGCCGTCGGTTTCGGGGCTGTCGAAGCTTCATTCGCCGGCTGCGCGCCGATCGAACCCTTCAGCTTATCGAGAATGATATCCTGGAGCACGTTGTTGCCGTGGTAGACGCTCTTGATGGCATCGCGAATGCGTTCGGGATCGTTGTTCTTCAGCAGATACCCCTTCGCCCCGCAGCGAATCGCCTCCAGGATATACTCGTCGTCGTCGAAGGTCGTCAGAATGAGCGGCTTCGTCGACGTCTGCTCCGTAATCAACCGCGTCGCTTCCACGCCGTTCATGTTCGGCATCCGCACGTCCAAGAGGGCCACGTCGACGTCATGCGTCCGGCAGTACTCGACGGCCTGCTGACCGTCTTCCACGGCATCCAGCACCTCGAATTCCCCGAACGTATTCAAAATAATCCGCATGCCTTCGCGGATGAACGAATTATCGTCTGCGATCAACACTTTGATTTTCATGCCGGCATCGCCCCTTTGCTGCTCTTAGTTTACCTTATTCTGCCTGCGGCTGGAAAGTTGCTGCGCTGCGGAGCGAAGGAGCCGTGGAGGCGTGAAGTCGAGGATTTGCGGAAATCGCTGAGCCGAGGAGTCGTGAGTGTTCGGAGGCCCGAAGATTCGGATCGCGAACGCGAAGCGGCTGAATCGCGGACAACGCAAAGAAGCCGCTCCCGGAATTTCCGGGGGCGGGTTCCTGCTTTGATGCGTGCTTACGCGTATTCCTTCAGGAACGCCTTCAGCCCTTCGTCCACGCCTTGCAGCGGGAAATACTCCAGCCCGATCGGGCCGGCATAGCCCGTTTCGCGGATCGCATCCAGCACATTGCGGTAATTGATCTCGCCCGTG
The DNA here is from genome assembly GCF_009909195.1 of Paenibacillus sacheonensis. Lineage (GTDB taxonomy): Bacteria > Bacillota > Bacilli > Paenibacillales > Paenibacillaceae > Paenibacillus_Z > Paenibacillus_Z sacheonensis. The sequence goes on along the minus strand of NZ_JAAAMU010000013.1, from coordinate 154,555 downwards.
CCGATCTCATGGCGTCCCGGATGATCGGCGATGTGGAAATATCCGATGCGGTCGATGTTCGCCTGGATCGTCGAAATCAGATTTCCTTCGGAAATTTGCTGGTGATAGACGTCGTACAGCACCTTCACGTAAGGGCTGCCTACCTCGTCGATGATCTCGAAGGCTTCGTCCGAACGCACCAAGTAGTAGCCGGCATGGTCGACCAGCATATTCAGCGGCTCCACGACAAGCGTAATGCCCGCTTCCTCCAATAACGGCACCGCGGCCCGCAGTCCTTCGACGATGCTGTCATGCTGCGCTTCGCGCGATACGCCCTCCAGCGCGTTGCCGACCGTCACGATCAAGCTGGCGCAATCGACTTTCTTCGCCGCGGCGATGGTTTCCTGCAGCCCTTCGAGGAATAATCCCCGCTTGGCCGGGTCTACCAGCTCGCCGTATTTCGTGCAGAACGAGCCGACCTGCAGTCCAATGCGCTTCGTCACTTCCGCCAGCCGATCCAGATCCTTGTCGCCCCAGCCCCAGAATTCGATCGATGTATAGCCCAGCTCGCGCGAACGCTCGACGCGTTCCTCGAACGACAGGTTGGTTTTGCTGAATACGGCATCCAACGATACGGAAAAAATCATTCGGTGCACCCCTTTCCGGTTAAGGAGACGCCCAGCTTGATGCTGGCCTCCGGTTTTTGATCCACATACGTTTCATAGGCTTCGGCCGATTGCTCGAACGGCACCACGGGATGGATAATCTCCTCGCAGTCGATCGCGCCGGACGCCAGGAGATCCCAGCACGCTTCGCGGATCCGCTTGAAATCCCAGCGCGGATGATCCGGATTCGGCTCGCTGCACGCCCGGGAGAATACGATCTTCGCATTGTTGAAATGCGCTTCGCGTCCCCAGTCCATGCCGCCCTTGAACGCGCGCGCCCAACCGATGAACGCGATCGTCCCGCCGTAAGCGAGGCCGCGCAGCGCTTGCTGCAGCGCGAATTCATTCGCGCTTGTCTCGATGATGACGTCGACGCCCAGCTTCCCGGTGTCCTGCTTCAACAGGAATCCCACGTCGTCGACCGTCGGATCGTAACCGGCGTCCGCTCCGGCGCGCATCGCCACTTGGCGGCGCTTCTCGATCGGATCGATGACCGCAACATAGGAAGCGCCGGCAAGACGCGCCATCTGAGCCGCGAGCTGGCCAAGGGCGCCGAGGCCGAAGACGGCGACGCGGTCGCCGAGGCGAACATTCGCATCGCGGACGGCCGACAAGGCGAAGTGGGCCGGATCGTAGCATACCGCGCTTTTCCATGACATGCTCTCCGGCATCTTCAGCAGATTCCGGGACGCCGTCACGACGGTTTCCCGGATGCCCGAGTAGCCGCAGACGCGCTCGCCGACCGCGAAGTCCGTCACCTCGGAGCCGATCTCCGTAATGACGCCGACATACTGGTTGCCGAGATTCCATTTGCCGAATACCGCCTGCGGTTCCGCAGCTTCGGCGCGCGGGAGGAACGCATGCCATTCATCGTCGTAAACATCCGTCACGAACGGGCTTAGGCCGCGGAAGTCGGCCAGCTCGGACCCGTGCTTCGGAGAAGCGTACTCCACGCGGATCTTCACTTGATCCGGACGAATCGTTTCATTGTCTTCATAAGGCAGCAGAGCCGCTTTGCGCGGCGCGACGGCGATTAATTGGTTCGGCATCCAAACACCTTCTCTTCCTGAGTGATAGGGCGAAGCACTACCCCCATTGTAAGCCTGCCGCCGATGAAAGCGCTATGAATCGCTGTGCGTTTTTATTGCACGGATGTGGTTTGTTTGCTAGTGTCTAGCTAGGAGGCGATTCGGTTGAAGATTGAAGGGTTCCATATTCCATCGCAGATTTCCGACTTGGATCTCTATTATTGCGGCATCGAGACCGTCGTCGATTCTTTTACCTGCGGTCCTTTCATACGAGATAAACATTTGATCCATTACGTCATCAAAGGCAAAGGCTTCTTCGAGTGCCGGGGACGGAGGCAGCCGGTGCAGAAAGGCGAAATATTCGCCATCTACCCGGGCGAGCTTACCTATTACGAGACGGACCCGAGCGATCCCTGGACCTTCTGCTGGTTCGCGTTCGGCGGCAGGCGGACGAAGGAGCTGCTGCTGCGGGCCGGCGTTTCCGTGGAGGATCCGGTCCGCGGCATACGCGACGGCTCCGGCATTCCGGATCAAATCAGCCTCATGATCGATACGCTGCAAACCTATCCCAGCCGCGATCTTCCCGCCTCCAGAATCCATGGCGCGCTGTATACGATCTTCGCGATGCTGGAAGTCTCCCATCTGGCGTCGAGTCCGGCCTTCAATAGTCGAACCGAAGCCCCCGATTATACCGGCAAGGCGCTGAAGTTTCTGGAGACGCATTACCAGAATCCGATCTCCATCAAGAACATCGCCGATTACGTCGGACTGGAACGGACCTATTTCACGAAGCAGTTCACCAAAGCCACGGGCCTGTCTCCCCAGCGGTACTTAATCAAATACCGAATCGAACAAGCCCTTCGCCTGCTCGCAACGACGGATATGACGGTCGGCCAGATCGGGAAGAGCGTGGGCATACCGGAGATGGCGTATTTCTCGCGGCTGTTCAAGAAGGTCGTCGGCGTCGCGCCGAAGCAGCACAGCCTGACCGTACAAGCCGACCGAACGCCGGCCCCTGTTTAGGCTCGGGCCGAATCGGCTAATGAACAGTAAGGACAAGCTGCAAAGGAGGCCGAATCAAATGCCATGGACGCATGACGATTATCCGGATTCCCTCAAAAATTTCCTCGCGCCCGTCCGCAACAAAGCGGTCGACATTGCCAATGCGCTGCTCGAGGACGGCTACGAAGAGGGCCGCGCGATCTCGATCGCGACTTCGCAGGCGAAGGAATGGGCGGAGCACCGGCACAAGCGGATTCGCAAGAAAAACCATTGACGGACGAACGGCCTCGCATGGAATGTATGTTGCCGTCGTCACAACAAACAGCCGCTTTATCCGGAACGATCCGGACGAAGGCGGCTGTTTGTTTGGTGCATGTAATTAAGGCGCAGCGAAGCAATGCACGGATGTGTCGTAGCTCCTGTTTATGCCGCATTCCTCGCGGATTTGCGGCGCTTCCAAAGCGCTGCCGTCAATGCGGCCAAGAGCGAAGAAACTGCCAAGATTCCGAATCTGATTATCGTTCCGGTCGATAGGGCCGACACATGCCTGACCGAGCGGCCTTTGCCGGTTCGATCCCAACGGAAGGCCGTGCCGGACTTTGTAAAGCTGATATCTTTGGTTTCGCCTTGAAAGGCGATATGCGCCATATTGATATGATGCACGAAGCCTTCCTTCTGGAAAAAGGCATAGTCGATGCCTAGGTCTTCAACCGGCGCCGGGAACCGAAAGCTCATATGCGCCACGATCATCGGCAGCAAGCCGCGATCCTTCATTTCGATCTTTCCGATCAGCGGCTTCACGGCCTCTCCCCCGCTGGACACTTGGACTCCCGAACTCATAAACGCCTCCAGCGTTTCCGTTTGTCGGCTGACCTCGGATTCGTCGACGTATCCGTCCGAATTCAAATCCAGATCCATAAATTCCAGCAGCTGGTACGGATCCATATAGAGGTCATAATCGACCGTGCTGCCGTTCACCGCGATATCGGAATAACCGATCGGTTCAAAGTGAGCCGAGACGCCGAGCGGCCATGCGCCTAATAATCCGGCCATAAGCGCGCAGACAGCCGCCAACTTCCCAAGTTTCCCGATTTTCATGCACGTTCTCCTCCTGCCGATCAGTAAAATTGCTGCGTGACGCGTTCGATGAACCAATATAACCCGAAGCATGCCACGATGCCCGAACCCCCTGCAAGCAGAAGACGCTCGTCCAGCCTCGTCTGTTTGTATGCCCAAATGAGCGGCAGCACGGCACCCAGCACGAGAATCTGCCCCGCCTCGACGCCCAGATTGAACGAAAACAACGGAATCGCGAAGTGGGCGGACAACGTCCCGCGCAATATATCCGCAAACCCGAAGCCATGGATCAAGCCGAAGAAGAACGTTACGATCCAGCGGTGGTTCAGACGGCGAACGAACAAGTTTTCAACGGTTATATAGACGATCGAGAGCGCGATCAGCGGCTCGATAATGCCGGGCGGCAGACTGACGATCTCGAGCGCGGACAAGGCAAGCGTCACGCAGTGCCCGGCCGTGAAGGCGGTCAATACTTTCAAAATGCTCATTTTCGACATGCGCGCGATAATCAGCCCGAAGAGAAACAACAGATGGTCGTATCCCGTCAGGATATGCTCGATGCCCATCGTCAGGTACTGCATGAAGTCAGCCATGCAAGCAGGCTCCTTTCGGCAAGGCTGCCGTTAAAATAAGGCAGGGAGCGCGGTCAGCCCGCACTCCCGAACCTACAAATCCATTTACGTTACGATTTGTCCATCAACTGAAGGACGGACAGGATGACCTTGACGGCTTCCGCCCGCGTCGAAATGGCATTCGGAACGAATTTGCCGTCCCCGCGCCCTTCGATAATGCCGAGCTGCTTCAATTGCTCCGCCAGACTCCGTGCCCATGCAGGGATGGAGGCCGCATCGCTGAACGTCGATCTGGTGCCGTCATCGCTCAGTCCCATTGCCTTGGCGAGCAGGACGATCATCTCCGAACGGTTCAGCTCCTGGTTCGGACGGAAGGTCTTGTCCGCATAACCGGAGACGATGCCGGCCTGAAGCGCCTTGCCGATCGCATCGGCTTCCCAAGCCGGCGCGTTGGCCAGATCCTTGAACGCAAGCGTCTGCACGGAGGCTTGATAGCCCATGGCTTTCACGAGAACCGCAAGGAACTCCGCCCGCGTAATGGCTTGGTTTGGCTTAAAGGAGCCGTCAGGGAATCCTTTGATCAAGCCGTTGTCGACGGCTTGCTGAATGTAATTCTTGGCCCAGCTGTCCTTCACGTCGCTAAAAATTTGCTCGACCGGCGTAGGAGGAGCCGGGTCCGTCGTTACCGGCGGTTCCACAGGCGGCTCGGGCTCCGTTGCCGGCTCATCCGGTTCCGCGGGCTCTTGCGGCGGCGTTGGCGGCGGCGTTGGCGGCGGCGTTGAGCCGTTGTTGCCGTCATTCCCATGACCCGGACCCGGCGGTTTGATGGCGATCGTGACCGTCGCCGTATTGGACGCGCCTTTGCCGTCGCTTACTTGATAGGTAAACGTATCCTCGGATTCCGTCGTCACGTCGGCCGATGGGGTATACGTCGTTTTACCGGTCGCCGCATCCGTGATCTCGGCCGTTCCTTTCGCGCCGTTCGCCACGATCGCGTACGTCAGCGGATCCCCGTCCGCATCCGTTCCTTTGAGCGTCAGATCGATTGCGATACCGGTCGTCGTGTTGAACGACAGGTTCTGCGCGGCCGGCAGATGGTTGCCCGGCAAGATCGTGACGGTTACCGTCGCCGTATTGGAATCCGCATGGCCGTCATTGGCCTTGAAGGTGAAGCTGTCCGTCCCCGTTACGCCGGCTTGCGGCGTATACGTAAACCCGCCTGTCGCCGGATCGACGATGGCCGCCGTTCCTTTCAACCCGTTGCTCACGATGGCGTACGTCAGCGAATCATCTTCGTCCGCATCCGACGCGGACAGCTTCTCGCCCGTCAGGATAACGTCTTGACTCGTCGAGTATGCTCCGTTCACCGCGACGGGAGCCGCGTTATCCGGCGTCTCTTCTTGCAGCGTGATCGTCACGGTCGTCTCCGCGGAAGCAAGGAAGCCGTCGGAGGCAGTGAACGTGAAGGTATCCGTGCCCGGAGAAGCGTCTGCATTCGGTACGTAAGTAAACGCGCCGCTGGCCGGGTCCTTTACGGTCGCAACGCCTCTCGTTCCCTGCACGGCGATTTGGTAGGTAATAGGGTCACCGTTCGCATCGGTTGCGGCCAGCATGCCGTCGATCGGGTGTCCGACCGGCGTCGAATAGGCTCCCGGCTGTCCGATTGGCGCTGCATTCGCCTCGACCGTGACCGTCGTATGAATCTCCAGGTTGCCGAACGCCGCGGTAATGACCGCCTGGCCCGGTTTTAAGCCCGTCATCAAGCCGTCGCCGTCGACGGAAACCGTCGTTGTATCGCTGCTAACGAACGCGAGCTTGCCCGTCGGCGCCAGCGCCAGCGTGCTCTTGTCGATGTACGTGCCCGTGACGCCCAGCACGGACGTCTTGTTCTCGAGCAGCTTCTTGTTCGGCTGATCGAAAGCCATGCTTTGCGGGACATTGACGCCGTCTGTCACCCAGATCGGGTTGGAGAAGGCGAATTTGCCTCCTGTGCCTTCGATTTCCATGCGGTAGAAGTCGCCCGGCTTCGCATTGTCCTGCACGGTCTGCGTCCAGCTCGTTCCCGTAAGTCCCTTGAACTCCTGCAGCAAGACGCCGTTCTTCATGAGGCGCGCGGTCGTCAAGCCGCCCGGCGCGGAGCCGCTCAGCACGATCGTCGCTTGGCCGCCTGCCGCATCCACGGTCACGTCGGTTCCGATCTGCTTACCGTTGAGGGTAAAGCCGAGATCGATGTCCCCGTTCGTACCGTACAGCATGCCGGAGCGAATGGCTTTATACACATCTTCCTTCGACAGCTTGTCCATGTAGGCTTTGATATGCGGGTCGCCGACTTTACCCGGATTATGAGCATCCGAGTTGGCGAGGCCGATTAGATGGCGGCCTTGTACGTTCAGCTCGTCCCATTTCTTGAACGCGCTGTCGTTGACCGGATGCTTCGGCGGATAGAAGCCGTTCCACACCTCGATGCCGTTGTAATTCTTGACGCTCCAGTCATCCCACTCCAGGCCCGGATAGAACGGATGCGCGATGAAATGCATGCCTTGGCCGTCATTGTTCGCGCGCGTCTCGTCGATGTATCCCTGCGCCGGCTGGGCCCAGTTAATCAGGCTTGAAATATCGTAGGCAAGCGAGTGTCCCCCGCCCGTCGTGATTTCTTCGCCGAGCAGTTCCACGAAGTCAGGACGGTTCTCTTTCAGCACGTCGTCCTTTTGCTTAATCGAGTTATGGTCGGTCGCCGTTAGGAAGTCCAGCCCCTTGTTGCGGGCAACGGTCGCGTTGTCGTTGATCGAACCGCTGCCGTCGCTGTACCGGCTGTGCGTATGGTTGTCCCCGGAGTACCAGCCCGCGCCGTTAACGAAGACTTGGTCTGTCTTCACCGTATATGGCGAGCCGTCCTTGGCAACGTCCACCTCGATATTGCCATGGCCGCCGCTCGTGGCGGTCAAGTTCCATGTCACCGTCTCGCTGCCGCTAGGCGCGATTGGCGGAATCGAAGCCTCGAGATTATCCGAGGTCGACAGGTTGGCGGGCAGCTTCAGGCTGCCGGACAACCCGGAGACCGTCGACTCCGAACCGTTCGTAACGGTCAAGGTCGCCTTGAAGCCGTCCCCCGTTCCGAGCTCGCTCTTGTCGGTCGTCAGCTCCATCCGAACGCCGGTCTGTTTGCTGATGATCTCGTCATATACGTTGCTGACCGCGACGCTCTTATCGACGAGGCCTTCCGTGCCCGTCGCTATGAGATGGCGCATGATACGGAATTCGCCGTTCGCGGGAATCGTGATTTGCTTCTCGCTGATCACGTACGAATTATCGCCGAATACCGTGAATCCCGAGAAGCTGCTGTCGTATACGATGCCGTAAGCCTGCCCCGACGTGCCGTATTGGGCAAACCAAGGCGCCGTAGGCGTATACGTTGCGAGATTGGGCAGCTGGCCCGTGCCCGGCACGTAAGAGAGCGTTCCGGCTCCGTCATGATCGAGCGCGTCGCCTGCATAAGCCGTAAGCGGCGTCCCGGTCGTATTCTTGAAGACCGTCTCCGCGTCGATCCATTGCTCGCCGCTTTTGACGGCGTAGGTCGTCTCAACATCGATGCCAGGAACCTCGGAATACGTCCCTTTCACCTTGACCGAAGCTTCATCCGGATTGGACGCCCCGACCTCGACGCTTGAATTGGTCACGGTTTCGACATCCCAAGGATTCTTGGCAGGCATAATGCCGGTCCTCAAATACGGAAGATTGATCCAGTCCAGATCGTCCTCCATGCCCTGAGCGGAGAAGTCGAGCGGTCGTCCGACTGAGTTCTTCAGCTGCGAATCGACGGTCGTCTTCGCGATCGTCATGGCGAGCTTGGAGTTCTGCAGGACGATATCGTCCATCGAGCCCTCCGCCAGCGCTCCGAGCAGACGCACGCCCGTTCCTGCGGAGACGGAGATCGGCTTCATCTCGTAGTCCATTGGATACGCGATGGACGAATCGGGGGTAATCTCGACCGAGCTCGACTTGGACTCGTAACCGGGTCTGGAAGCCGTCAGCGTGTAGGTGTTCGGCGGCAGGAACAATTCGTATTTGCCGGCGGAATCCGTCGTGACGGTACCCGCTACCTGGGCGTTGATGTTCTTGGCCACTAGCGTCACGCCCTTGATGCCATAGCCAGTGGAGGAGTCCGTCATCGTTCCGCTTACTTTGCTGTAATCGGGCACTTCCGGATCGAGAACGGACAGCTCTTTGGCATACGCGGAGAAGTTATCGTACGCGTTGCCGCGCTCCGACGGGATCTCCGTCATGTGATACCACGTGATCTGCTTGCTCTCGCCCGACTTCACGCTGGCATCGAACCAAGCGCCGAAATAGATGTTGTTGCCGTGAACGGCGGCAGGCTGGCTGTCCAGCCAAGCGATGGCGTGAGCCGGTTCGCCGGAGGACGTATCCGTCCCGTCATAGATATAATTCTCGTTCCAGCCGGAAGTCCGAAGTCCTGGCAGCCAACCGATGCCTGGCGCGTACGATACCTGCGCTCCGGGAACGTCGGGATCCAGCGAATACAGAAAGTAACCCGAGAAATCCTTCGTATCCGTATTGTTCAGCGTCATCGTCATTTTCATGATCGGAGCATCCGGCAGCATTTGATATTTGACCGAGCTTTTGATCTTGGCATTGCCGTCCCATTGACCGGAAGCCACGATCGCGTCTCCGTCGACGCCGATCGTTTTCAGATCGAGCTGCAAGCCGGTTTGGCCGTATTTATCGTTCATCGTCGGGCTGAGAACCAGTTCCGACCAGTCCAGCGTTTCCTTCATGTTCGCCTTCGGATCCTTCGATACGAAATCGACGGGCCAGCCTTTCTTGTAGGAGCCCTGCGCATTGTTACCGCCGACCTTGTTCGAGATGACCGCGACGGCTTTGTCGTTCTGAACGTAATAGTACGTATCTCCGGCAGTCACGTCTTTCCCGGTCGTTCCTCCTCCGTCATAGGTAAATCCCGGATCCTCCGTCGAGGTACCGGCCTTCACGTCCGCCGGCAATGCGGCGTAAGATTTGCCAACCGGCAGTATGCCAAGCACTAGCGCGGCAGCCATGCCCGCGTTCAACCACTTTTTCCACATAAGTATTGTTTGCTTCCTTTCTCGTGTCGTCATCTGTGTACCAGCACTTTACCGTCCTTCGTGACTCGCTTCACCTTGTCCTCGCATGTACTCAAGCGACATAATTCTACAATCTTCATGTAAATGCTGTGTTCCGAGTAAATGAATAAATTGTTAATTCGGAGCGGGGTTAGAAGGATAGAAATGAGATATAGATTCATAACGGTGTGGAATTCCCCTATAGCGACTGCTGTTTACGTTGCAGCCGGCATATTAAACGACATAACAAAAAAGGTTGTCCCGTAAGCATCGAGGCTCGCGGGACAACCTTATTGTTTATTGTAATTAGCTTCCGTTCTGCTTATGGACAATACGGAGCGCCGCCCTCAATCCCAGCTGCGCATCGGCTTCTTCAACCCGTCCTCGATCCACAGAAACCGCCCCGTGATCCCATCGGACTCGGGCAGCAGCAGATCCAGGATCAGCTTCACGGACTTCTCCGGCGAATCGCCGCCGGTGCGTTCCACCCAAGCGACCCAGTCCTCCAGCTCGCCGGGCACGCGGACGGTGTCGCGGATCGCCTCGAACATCTCCGTCTTCACCTCGCCGGGATGGAACACGTTCGCGGTGACGCCCGTTCCCGCCAGCTCGGCCGCCAGCTGCCGCGTAAAGTGATTCAGCGCGACCTTGCTTGTCGCATAGGCGCTGTTCGTGCCTTCCGGCTCCGCGAGCGAAGCGGCGGAAGTCACGTTGATGATGCGCCCCCAGCCCTGCTTTACCATCTCTCCGGCCAATGCCCGGCAGACCAGATACGGACTGACCGTATTGATCACGATCGTATCCATCCAGCCCGCCGGATCGCTCTCGAGAATCGGTCCGATCTCTTTGAACACGCCCGCCGCGTTGACAACGACCGCCGGAACGCCATAGTTCGCGAGCACGTGGCCGGCCATGGCGTTCACGTCCTCGATCTTGGCGACGTCCGCCGCATACGAATACGCGGTACCGCCTTCCGCGCGAATAGAGGCCGCCGTCTCTTCCAGCTTCGCGATTCTGCGTCCGACCAGCACGACGCTCGCGCCCTGCTTGGACAAACCGATCGCGATCGCCCGCCCGACGCCGCTTCCTGCGCCGGTTACCAGCGCAAGCTTTCCTTGCGCCGCTCTACTATGTTCCGTCATCCGACTCTCTCCCCTGATCTCGAATAGGTTGCGGTTCTTGCGAATCTCCCCGCACAATCCATAGGAATAGGCAGACTGTACGTCTTGTTTCGTTCGATGCTCTTGAACACGTTCCTTGCCCGCTTTCCGCTAATTGTCAGCGCGTCAGCCCATGAGGTCATCTTAATCGTCACGCACGGCGCGTCTCTGTTGGACTCGGCGGAGCACGATGATACAATACGTTTAACAACCATCGGTCGCACATGCTCACCGTTAGCTGCGGCACGATCAGAACGGAGGTCATGCAATGCGCAAGCTCATATTCTTCATCGGCCCTGCTGGCGCAGGCAAAACAACGCTGGCCGAAGCATGGATCCGGCGGCACGGCGGCGCGTACTTGGATATGGACACGCTGCTGCGGCCGGCTGCGCAAGCGCTGATGACGCTCGCCGGCCGGGATCCGGAGGATCGGGACTCGCCGTTCTACAAGCAGCATTGCCGCGATCTCGGTTACCGAATAACGATGGATGCCGCGCTTCAACAGCTGGCGCTCGACCGCGATGCCGTTGCGGTCGGCCCGTTCACCCGGGAGACGGAGACCGCGGATTGGCTTGAAACCGAGCTGGCCCGTATCGGTGCCTCGACTGCAGACGTGCTTGTCAAGGCCGTATACGTCTATCTGCCGGATGAGGACGACTACCTTGCACGCATCCATGGCAGGGCTTCCTCCCTCGACGCTTGGAAGCTGCAGAACTGGCCGCAGTTCCGGCACTCGCTGCGGCACCGGAATATCGCCTGGCCTTTGCCTCCGGAATCCGTCCTCCGCTTCGATAATTCCGGCCCTTACACGGACGGGAAGCTGGCGGAGCTGGAACGGTTCATCCTGCGGAGCTGATGGGTCGGCCTCCAGCCGTGCCAAGCCTTCCACGAAGAAATAATCGCCGCAGATCAGCGGAACGTCGACGTTCCGCCACTCTCTGCCTCCATTATAGAAAACGTTTACATATTCGTATATATTGTAATTTCGTCATTCCGACTGTTCGAGCGCTGGCGGTCGGACCGTTCGGGCTAACGAAAACGAAAGGTCAGCGTAATCCGCTGCTCCGGCTTAGGAGCGCGCACGTTAAAATCGAGCGCGAACCATTCGGTTTCACGATCGGAATGATCGCGCATCTCCCGTCGTTCGATCGTCGGCTGCAGCTCAGCCGCATCATAATCGATAACCATGGCGCGTCCCGAACCGCTTGATAAGACGATGCTGGACTCTCCCTCGAGGACAGGCGCGATCCGGGTTACGATTCGCTCCGTAATCGAGACGGGCTGCAAGCTGAAGCGGAACGTATCCTCGAGAACCAGCCTTGGAAGCGAGCCTTTGTGCCATGCAAAACGCCGGTGCAGGGTATTCAATTGCGGCAGACGGTAAGCGCCGGCCATGTCGAACTGCAGCTCATCCAGCAGATCGCCGATGGACGCGGTCACATCGCGAGCGGCATTCTCTCTTCCCTCCTGCTGATAGCAGCCATCCACGATCGGCACCGAGTGGCCCTGCGAGCCGTTGCAATCGTAGCCGTACCGCCCCGCGCCGAAATAATCGGCCGTATATTCGCCGCTGCCCAAATCGCAGACGAACGTCTCTCCGTCGCTCGCGAGGATAAACTGCCCGATGTCATTGTGGTTATGCGGCTCGAAGTTATGGCCGCCCTTGGCGGCAAAGCCGAACCGGCCGGATTCATCGACCTGACGGGAGACGAGCCATTCCGCGTCCGGCAGATAGAAATCGCCGCCGGCCCAGTTGTCGCCGCGCTGGCGCGGATCGAACCATAGCAAGTTGCGGAAGGCATGCGCCCAGCGGCTGCAATGATCCTCCGTATACGGTGCCCGCAGCCCGCTCGGCGGAGCAGCCGTCTCCGGATACAAGCCGGCCAAATAATGCGAGAGCCCCAGCTGCACGGACGCATAAGGATTGGCATCGGAGAAGTTGACCGTCAGACCGCCGTCCAAATAGACCTTTTGCTGAAACGAGGCGATTTGCCGCGCTTTGCCGTCTCGTAACAGATCGACCGCGCCTCGCGTTCTCTTGTTTAACAGATCCGCGAAATAGACGAAATAACCGAAGCCGTAATTCCAATACCCGACGCCCTCCAGACAGGCGCCATCCTCGCCGAAGCCGGCCAAATAATGATCCATGGCGAGCAGCGCCTTCTCCACGATCTCCCCGAGCGATTCCGAATCCTCCAGCAGCAGGAGCGCCGCGGAGCCGATCGATCCGGCGCAGACCGCGGCCCAGTTGTGGTTGGCAGTCTCCCAGAAGTACGGACCTTGGAGCAGGTAAGGCTTGAATAACCGCTGTACGACTTCCTCGATGATCCTGCTGCGCAGAAGCGGGGGCAGCCCGGATTCCGTCAAACTTAAAATTTCGACGAGCGCAAAGCCGGTCTCCGCGGAGAACAGATCGATCTGCGTGCGGCGTTCCCTCCTGCTCCATTCGGGCGAATCGACCGCGAAGCGCTGACTGCCGTCGATTTCCGCCCCATGCTTGAGATGGGCCGGCAGGCACCAGGTATATTCGTTGCAGATCGACCAGAGAATATCGTGCAGCGCCGAGCGGAACGTCTCGTCGCCAGGCTCGAGCAGCGACAAGAATGCCATCGTATTCAGCCTTCTTCGCTTCTCGAAATAGACCTTTTCGAACGCCCGCCGGTTCCCCGTCTGCTCGAACAATACAAACAGCGAATAGCTCAGCTCGGGAATCGGCTCGTCCAGCAGCCGCTTGCCTTCGGCGCGGATTTCCGCGATCGTGTCCCCGTAAGCGTCCGCCTCGCGGATTCGGCGCCAGAACTGATCCTGCGTCTCGCCGCCCGGCGGAAATAAGAGGCCCGCTCCCCCCGGCTCCCCTTCCTTCAAGCTCGCGCGAATCGAATCCCCATCCATCGTGATCCCTCTCCTCTTGCATGAATTGGAGCTTGGCTGTTCCTGCATCCCCTTTACCCATTGTACCTATTTTAAGCGAATAGGTTTAGCAGGAATCGCACCGACAGCGCAAAAAATGAGATCCGCAAACGAGGCAAATAGAAACAGCGCCGAATCCTTGAAGGATCCGGCGCTGCTTGCCCCTGCTTTGTTCCGACCGGGCAGCAGTTACAGATTGCCCGCGTGGAAGGTGTCCCCGCCCTCAACCGTACCGGTCGCGAGCCCTTTGGTGAACCATCGCTTCCGCTGCTCCGACGTACCGTGCGTGAAGCTCTCGGGCACGACATAACCTTGCGCCGCTTTCTGGATCGCATCGTCGCCCACCGCGCTCGCCGCCGTTAACGCTTCATCGACGTCGCCTTTGTCCAGCAGCTGCTTCCCTTGCTCCTGCTTCGCCCATACGCCCGCAAAATAATCCGCCTGCAGCTCATACCGCACGGAGAACGCATTGGTCTGCGCCTTGGTCGCATTTCGGCCCGGCCGGGAATCTTCCCCGCTGCCGAGCAGCGTCTGCACGTGATGGCCGACTTCATGGGCAATGACGTAGGCCATGGCGAAATCGCCCGCGGCATGAAAGCGATTCTGAAGTTCGTCGTAGAAGCTCAGATCGATGTAGAGCTTATGGTCGCCCGGGCAGTAGAACGGACCGACGGCCGACGATGCCGAACCGCACGCCGAATCGACGCTTCCCGAATAAAGAACGAGCACCGGTTTCTCGTAGGTCAGCCCTTCCTTCCGGAAGATGTCCGTCCATACATCCTCGGTGTCGGCCAGCACGACGGACACGAATTGGGCCAGCTCTTTGTCCTGCGCCGTCTCTTCGTACGGCGTCCCCGTATCGGAGCCCGTGATGCCGTTCAATAAATCCCCGGGGTTGCCGCCGAGCAGGACGACCAGCAGCACGATAACGATAGAGCCGATGCCGCCGCCGATTACCGTCTTGCCGCCCATTCCGCGGCGATCCTCGACGTTGGCGCTTGCCCTTCTCCCTTTCCATTGCATAAGCGGTTCCTCCCTAGGTACATGACGTTTTACGTTATGATTACCCAAGGAAGGCACTTTTCTCTCTTCTCGCCCAAGTTATTCCCGTGTCCATGCTTTGCCCGCTATTGCAGCCCGAAGAAAAATCCTCACGAACAATGACTCCCCGGACCGATAGGGCCGCAATCTACGGCCGCTTAGGTCGTTTCTTAACGGGATGTAAGCTTCGCATAATACCGTTGGAACGAGACGGAGTAAATCAACATGTAGACCACGATCGGTACGGCGACCAAATTGATAATGACAAGCGTCGTATTCAACGCAAAGAACTTCGTCAACACGCCTACGACAACCGGAGGAACGATAAACCCGGCGTACGCGCACATATAAAACGCCGATATGACGAGCGAACGCTCTTCCGGCTTCGACAGCTGTCCCGCAAACCGCAATCCGACTTGAAACGTCCATCCGGCGCCGATGCCTTGAACGAATATCCCGGCCCAGAGCAATGGCAAGCTCTCGGTCTGCCCGGAAAACGCGATCAGCCACGATCCGACGGCAAGCGCCAGAATGCTGCTACGCATTCGCGTAACGGGATGACGAGGCCATGGGAAGAACTGCATCAGTGCCCCTCCGCCCAGCAGCAGGAGAATCATCAGTCCCGATATCGAGAGATTGCTGCTGTGAAGCACATGCTTTACGAAAGTAGGAATGAGCGAGAACACGACGCCGCCCAGCGTAAACACGGTGAAGATCGGAAGGCCGATAAACGACCAGAACTGCGACCGCATAGCGTGCGGAATCCCCAGCGAGATTTTGTTCCTGCGCGCATTCGGATCTTCGTGCTTCGGAAGCAGCTCCAGCACCGTCAAGGAAATGACCAATAAGGCGAACAGGATCCAAAAAGGCAGGCGAAGCGGCTGCACATGCAGGTATTGCACGATTAAACCCGAGACGGCGGGTCCCAAGCCGAATCCGAAATTCACGATGATGCCGGATAATTTAAGCGCGGTCCCTATTTTTTCCTTGGCGGTTTGTTTCAACAGAAAAGCGCTCGCCACGCCCGTGAAGGCGCCGTAGGCGATGCCTTCCAAAATCCGCGATGCATAGAGCATCCAGACGTTCGTGCTGACGATAAAGAGCACCGTGGAGGCGATGGAGATCCATATGCTGCAACGCAGCACCTTCTTCAATCCCCAATAGCTCCCTCTGGCCCCCACGACCAGCAATGTCGGCAGCAGAACCGCTGCATATACGGCAAACAAGATCGTGATTTCCAAACTGCTAAGCTTATAATGCTCGCCATACACGGGAAACAACGAGGAAATGTACGTCGCTCCGATGGACATAATAAGCAGGACGAACAGCATTCTTTTCATTCCGACGGTTCATCCTTTCATAGGTAAGATCATGTGAATTGAATCGTTTTGCTTTATCGCGTTCCTGCTCGAAGCGCGGCGGCTAACTTCAGGTATTAAGACTGCCTTAGTATGTCCTGCTTGGAGAAGCTTTAAGAAGCATCCGACGATCATATAGTCTTATATGCCCGTATTTGACAGGGTCGATTTGAACGTGGCCATCATGCTGTAGGAAAGACTAGCAACGTCCTCCATCATATCCCTCAAGGCCTTTGCCTGAGCGGCGCCGAACTGTTCTTCGAATTCGGCCTGGGCTCAATAACCCAGAATGCCGAATTGTGTCGCTCTCCACCCCGCCCCCGACTCTGCCAAGCAAGCATCGTAGAGACGCGTAAGATGACGCTGCGCGCGTCTTAATTTGGTTACGTTGCATGCCATTGGAATATCGATATCCGAAGTCATTCATTCGCCCCCCTTTTCGCGAATCATCGTCGTGACTGCCACCGTTTGGATTAATATAGCGGGCTATTGCGTACCCTACCTAATTAAGGGTTCCGTAATTGCAAACGGGAAAACGAACGGCATGACTATAGACAGAAATGAAAAAAAGGTGTACGTTGGTTTTAACATAAATTATGACCAGGTCTTAAACCCTGATACTAAGGAGTTGAAGTAGATGCTGCAGCATCCCTTGCGCTCATTGGCGGCAATCACGGCCTTCGGAGCCTACGTCCCTGAACGGATCTTAACGAATCAAGATTTGGAACACATGGTGGAAACGACGGATGAATGGATTTTCCAGCGGACGGGCATCAAGGAAAGACGGATCGCCGCGGAAGACCAGTTCTGCAGCGATATGTGCTTCGGCGCGGTGAGGGACCTGCAGCTGCGCTACGGCGTGGTGCTGGAGGACGTCGATTACGTTCTCGTCGCGACGACGACGCCGGACACGTATTTCCCGAGCATGGCTGCCCGCGTGCAGGCCGAATTCGGCATCGTCACCTGCGGAGCGGCCGATATTCAAGCCGCCTGCGCCGGCTTCGTCTCGGCGCTGCAGATGGCCAACGGGCTGCTGCTCTCCGGCGCCTATCACAAAATTCTCGTCATCGGCGCGGAGACGCTGTCCAAAGCGACCGACTACGCCGACCGCTCAACCTGCATCCTGTTCGGCGACGGCGCCGGCGCCATGCTCGTGGAACGCAGCGAGGACGGCGCGTTCCTGGCTTCCTATAACAACACGAAGGGCAGCGACGGCCATCACCTGTACCGCTCGTCGCTGTCTCCGGCCATCGACGGCGTGCCGATTCAGACGAACGGCTTGATCGTGCAGAACGGGCGCGAGGTCTATCGCTGGGCCGTCACGACGGTGCCGAAGGGCATTCAAACGATGATGGAGCAGAACAGCCTGACGCTCGAGGACATCAACTGGTTCGTGCCCCACAGCGCCAACATGCGCATCGTCGAATCCGTCTGCGAGCGCACCGGAATTCCGCTGGACCATACGCTGACCAGCATGCGGGAATACGGCAACACGTCCGCGGCTTCCATACCGCTGGCATTGGATCTCGCCCTCAAGGAAGAGCGGATCAAGACAGGCGACACGCTGCTCTTGTACGGTTTCGGAGGCGGATTGACGGAATCGGCGCTGCTGCTTCGCTGGACGCTGTAGGTCAGGATACCCCAATGAAGAAACGGACCCACGGCGACATGCTGCGGGTCTGTTCGTCATCTCCGTCAGCCGATGCCGCATCTTCACGACAACCATTGATTGAAAGTTGTCCCTTCGTGTACAAAGGCGGTATACTAGAACCTATACGAACCTATAGAAAGCGAAGGTAGCCCGTCATGGATGAACTGAAGAAGGCTTACGAGCTGCTCGGCCTGCCTGAAGGCGCAGCGAAGGAAGATGTCGAGAAGCGTTATTTTCTGCTGATTCGCCGGGAGCGCTCGAGCCGGCAGCGCGAAGGTTCGGAGCAGCCGAACGACCAGACGCTCAGCCTGGAAGAGATCAACAAGGCGTACAAGCTGATTTTGGAGCACGACGAGAAGAAGACGCTGGAGCAGTTCAATTCCGCTGCCTACGGCAAATACAAGGGGATGGCCGGTTCCGCACAGAAGTTCGACCATTTCTTCAGCTATTATAAATTCCATGTGCTGGGCGCCATCGCCCTCGTCCTCATCATTATTTTCGGCACCAAAGCCTACGTCGACCACCGGCACAAGCTGGCGGAGCTCGCGAAGCTGCCGCCGATTGATGTAAGCGTCTCCTTCTACGGCGAATACTTCAGCCAGGATGGCAGCTATCCGGTCAGCGACCTGAAGCCGCTCGAGGCGAAGTTCCTGTCCCAGTTCCCGGACTGGCAGCGCGTCGAGGCGTTCTTCACCTACGTGCCGTCGGAGCTCAAGAGCGAGCAGGATTCAGCGCTCATTCAGAAGAGCATGATCGACCTCATGATGAACAAAGCGGACGTGTACATTTTGGATAAGCTGAACTTCGAGAAGCTGGCGCAAAACGGTTCCCTCCTTCCCCTTGACGGCGACAATGCCGCCAAGCTGGGCGAGAACCACAAGCCGGAGCAGGATCTGAAGGCCTCGACCGAGGATGTCCCCGAGCAGCACGTCTACGGCGTCGATATTTCCGGCAGCCCGCTCGTCAAGGAGCTTCCCGTTATCGGCAAAGAATACATTGCCGGCATTCGCGTCAATGCCAAGCGGCCGGACAATGCATTTATCTTCATCGACAAATACCTGGAACACTAAGCCGCAGCAAAAAACCTTCAACGCCGTATGGAACGCGCGGCATTGAAGGTTTTTTTGTCGTCCGTATTAGCCGTTCAGCACCACATGCTTCAGCCCCGTGTACCGGTCGCGCAGCTCATGCGCCTCCCGCATCGCCGCCTCGATCAAAGCATCCGTCAAACCGATCTCACTCGGTTCGGCCGGCCCTCCGGCCCGCTGCAGCCATGCCTGGAGCTGACTGCTCTCGGGCAGCTTGCCGAAAATGTCAGGGTACGCCTCGCCCAGCTTCTCGCGGTACAGCTTCGCCAGCATCACCGATGCGACGCCGACCTTGGCGCCGTGCAGCAGCTGCCTGCGGCCTTCCGCCAAATACGCCATTTCCCAATGATGCGACAGATGATGCTCGCCGCCCGATGCCGGCCGCGAATGGCCCACGAGCAGCATCGACCAGCCCGACAGCAGCAGCGCCTCCATCAGTACTTCGACGCCATGCACGGAACCCGTCGCAATCTCGTCCACGGACTCGACGCAGCGCAGCAGTGCGCGTTCCGTCAGCTCATAGGCGAGCGGAGAGAAATGCTCCCCTGCCATCTCGCTTGAGAAACGCCAGTCGGCCAGCGAAGTGAATTTGCCCAGCATGTCCGCGAAACCCGCTGCCGTCATTCGCTGCGGCGCGGCCGCGAGCACGTCCAGATCGGCAAAGATCGCCTCCGGCGCGATCGCCGGAACCGTCTGCTTGAATCCGTCCACGATAATCGGCGCCCCGACGGACGTGAAGCCGTCCACTGACGCCGCGGTCGGAACCGATAGGAACGCGCGCCCCGTCTGATGGCAGACGAAACGAACCACGTCGTTGATCGTACCCGAGCCGACGGCTAACACCGCCTCCGTTTGCTTTGGCGTTTGCAGCAGCACTTGCACGATCGTCCGCTCGTCGGCGATCACGTCTCCCTGTTCGTTCGGCTTCAGACGGCAGACGGCAAATTCGATGCCATGCTCGGCAAGCAGTCCGGCCAGCCGTTCACCGGCGGCTTCCCACGTATGCTCGTCGACGACGAGGGCGACGGAGGCGAAGCCCCGCTCCCGGATATACGGCCCGACCTTCGCGAGCGCTCCCGCTTCCAGCACGCCGTCCATCACGATCGGTGCATAGACGACGCCTTCCGGCCGTTCTACCGCAAGCGTATTGATCTCGTTCAAAGTGGCTTTCAAGTCCATAGCGACACTGTCCCCTTTCTTCATTTCTTCATTTTACCACACCCGGGCAATTGGGAGTCTTACAACTGCCGGCTGACAAGTACCCAATCGGGCGGCTCCGGTCGCACATAAACTAGCGGTAAGCGTGCTTTACTAGGGAGGAAGAAGGCCATGAAGCTGCTTTTCACTTTTTTCGTGCCCAGCGGAGGAATCGAGACGCTGAACAGACTGCGTTATCACGCGTTAGGGGCTGCCGGCATCGAAGCTCACGCCTTGTATCTATGGCCGGGAGCAGGCCAGCAGAACA
Source organism: Paenibacillus sacheonensis (assembly GCF_009909195.1). Classification (GTDB taxonomy): domain Bacteria; phylum Bacillota; class Bacilli; order Paenibacillales; family Paenibacillaceae; genus Paenibacillus_Z; species Paenibacillus_Z sacheonensis. The sequence goes on along the minus strand of NZ_JAAAMU010000013.1, from coordinate 134,439 downwards.
TGTCGGGCATTCCGCATTTCGTCACCAATAACGATTCCGAGATCAAGAACGTCCTCGAAGCCGGCCAGTACGATGCCGTAGTCGTCATCTGCGACCATCTCATGCTCCAGCGCCTGTATGGGCTCGGATACCGCGGACCTATGCTCTATGAGGCTCAAGGACTCGGTACGCGCGAACAAGCCGCCTCGACGCTCGCCTTCGCTTCCATGTTCATCCGCATGTATGCCAGAGGCGTCATCAGTCCGCCGACCTCGCATCTGATGGAGCTGTTTCAGCAGCATCTGAGCGATTTCCCGCGGTTTTACGTTCAAAACATGATCGACACGCAGCAGTTTACCCATCAGAGCGCGCCGTGGCTGAACCCGACGGGAGCTCCGATTCTCGGCTGGATCGGGCGGCTCGAGAACAACAAAAACTGGCAGCTTTACCTGCGCATCGCCGCCGAATTGGCAGCGGAACGGCCTGATATTCTCCTGTGGATGTTCGAGGACGCGACGATCTCCGAGCCCGGCGAACGGGAGAAATTTTACGCGCTGGTCCACGAACTGAACCTTGGTTCCCGGCTTGTCATTCGCTCTAACATTCCGCACAACCATATGCCTTACTACTTATCGGCGATCGGCGATTCCGGCGGCATGGTACTATCGACCTCTTATGCCGAAGGATTCGGCTATGCCGTCGGCGAAGCGATGAGCTGCCGCTGTCCCGTGCTGTCCACGGATTCCGACGGCGTCCGTTGTTTCATCGAGCATAACCGAACCGGCAAGTTTTTCTACAGCCGCAGCATCGAGGAAGCCGTCACGGAAGCGAAGGAGTACCTGTACAGCCGCCCGCTCGCCAATCTGATCAGCCTGCAGGCGCAGCAGCATATTCAGACGCATTTCTCGCTTGCCCGCTATGCAGCCGATATCCGCAACGTGATGGCCGCCATCGGGGTCCATGCCTAGGCACGCGAAGAATGGTTCGGTGCCACGGAACAAATGACCGTGCCGCCTTCCCCCTGTCCCCATATAGTAACAAGAGAAATTCTTCCGAAGAGGTGCACGATCATGCTGCCAAAAGTATCGATTATCATTCCGTTCTATAACGATCACTATGTCGATCAAGCGATCGTGAGCGCACTCTACCAGACCTATCCGAACATCGAGATCATCGTTATCGACGACGGCTCGACCCTCCATCAGAACGTCATCGCCCCTTATCTATCGCGAATCAACTATATCGGCAAAGCGAATGGCGGTACGGGCAGCGCGCTGAACCACGGCTTTAGCCTGGCCTCCGGCAAGTACATCGCTTGGCTGAGCTCAGACGACCGCTTCCAAGCCGATAAGATTGCCAAACAAGTCGGGTTTATGGAAAGCACGGGAGCGCGAATCAGTCATACCGATTTCCACATCATGAATGAATATGGCGCGATTACGGAATATTCCGCGGGCGTCAAGTACGCCTCCGCCAAGGCGTTCATCCAAGCGATGCGCCACGGCTGTCCCGTCAACGGCTGCACGATCATGATGACCAAGGAGCTGTTCCTCGCTTTAGGCGGCTTCAATTCCGGTCTCCCGTATACGCATGACTACGACTTTTGGCTCCGGGTGCTGCTGTCCCGCGTCGACTTTCATTACTTGAACGAGCCGCTCACGATTTACCGCCGCCATTCCCAAATGGGCACCGTCCGGCATTTCGACACGATCTTGGGCGAAGCGGGCATGGTGAATCAGCGTTACGCTCATCTCATGGATGCCCTTATCGCACAGCTCCCGGGGTGAACGGCATCGTGCCGCCTCGCGCGGCGCGCCTTCTATACGCTCTTCCGCGCCCGCTGGCCGTATGGCAGCCGGGCTTTCGCTTTGACTGGTTCGAGGCTGCCGTCCTGACGAGGATGCGATGGAGTGATATGGCTTGCAATGAAGTGCAATAAGGCAACCGAATGATTTTCGGCTGCCTTGTGTTGTTTACATATGTTCATATTTGCGGGATTCTGCTAGCCCGCTCGATCCATTCACGCCGCCGCGCAACACCCGCCCTAAGGCTGCCGCCCCCGCCGCCAGCGAGATGAAGAAGCAGCAGCCGGCAGCGATCGGAAGGATCGACCCTTCCATAAGCGCGTGGCCGTTCAAGGTTTGCCAGCCGATCGCGACAAGACCGAGCAGGTACGCGATGCCGGCCATATGAATCAAGGAACGCCGCGGGGACGGCTTCTCATCGGTTCGCTCCACGAGCCAAGCAACCAGCGGCACCGCCTGAAGCGCATGGAAGCCCAGCCCGTGCAGCCAGATGATATTGCCCTCCGCACCGATGAAACGGCCTTGGTTGGACGATATCCAGATGCCGGCCGCGAACGAGACGATGACGGCGAACATGGCGTAGCGAACGCCGACCGCCATCTCCGGACGAAGCTTATACGCCTTTGCCCGAAAGAAATGCACGCCCAAGTACAGATAGAACAGAATGAGAAATAGCGCCACGAACGTGAAAATATTGCCGACCGCTTGATCGAAGGCCGCGTCGCTGTCAACGAATCTCGGGTTGATGCCGCGAAAATTCTGAATCGTCTCCGCGCCGTAAGAATATAAGGCGAGACCGATGTAGACCCTGCGGAACCAAGCCCGGCTTCGCTCGCCCATCGCCGAGAACGGCGCGATCGCCGCGGTCGACAAGATGAAGATGCCGAGTGCCGCGTCGAAGGAGAACGCCTTCGAGACATCGCCTCCCGGCGCGACTTCGCCTCCGTTAATAAGCGTCCATATTCCGCATACCGCAGCCAACAGAAATCCGAGCAGACCGGTCAGGACGAGCCCGCTCTCGCCTTCGAACAATCGCGTCGTTCGCTTCGCCTCTTGATGAACCTGACTTTGCATCATACCGCTTCCTCTCCAGTGAGTTCTACACTCACTTTACTGGAAGAGTATGGAAGGCCGTAATGGTCCCGGGGCTGGAATTCTACCGGACTTAAGCCGGTTTACTTGCTCCGCCGGAGGTCTTGCGGATGTGAGGAACTTAGGGCTGCAGGGATAGTTATCAAACGGACGATTCTTCTTTAATCAGCTTCCATGTTTGCTTTGAATAAACCAACTTAACGTTTGCGTCCGTTACTGCTTCCTTAAGCTCGTATACGTTATCCATATCTGTGAAATGCCCAACTGCAGTGATTGGAATCTGAATTTCAGTTTTGCTTTTTTTCATCCTGGATAGGTCAATTAACAAACCTTCTTTTGTCGATTCCATAAGTACCTTGGCAATCTCGTTTGGAATTTCAACCATGGATCTTCTCGTCATCTTGCGTAATTTTAATACGATTGCTCTTGATAACAGCTCCTCAAAGTCTTCCAGCTTCTTGACGTAAAGTTTATTGAACCAGCCATCATCATGTGCATAGTAAGCGAATCTGGCCTTCGGTATATCGTGCAATGGCTTTGCAAGATGACTAAAATACAATAACTCCGCAATTTGCTGCGCAGACAAGTGTTCGAGGTCTTCCTCTTTTTCGAAATCCACCCAACAAAAATCGCCATATCCATAGACATTGTCATCAATTAAATCCTTTATTCCTTGAGCTGTTACGTAGTCAAACCTGGTGTGTGGGTTCCACTCTGCGCCATCGAAATTATGCTTAAGCAGGATTAGGTTTTCTGGCCTAGGTTGGACACAAGACATGAACTCATAGAATTCAAACCCATAGGAATAGAAACAATGGTTATCAAATTCGCGTCCGTTTACGTAGATCAGATCTCTAGTCATTTGTTTTTTCCGCATTGGATTCCCTCATGGTCTTCAATTGTGAGCCTTATCTTACATCTTCCGGGTTAACCGGCAGTTTATAATCATACAGCAGAGCCTCATCAAAGGAGCGAAACAATACGATAAGAATCGCCTTCACAATAACCCCTCGCCTCGGTACAGCCGTTACAGCTTCTTAATCATATGAATATCATTTGGCTCTTTCTCAAATAATTCTTCATCCAGCTCATCGGCCAGTTGACTCCCGCAGCTCTTATAGAAGGAAACCGCAGACCGGGTCTCGGTCGATGAAATATATAAATACTTCGCTCCTCTAGCTCGCGCCTCTACGCTCAAATCGTTCATGATCCGTGTACCAATGCCTTGTCTTCGATATCGCCTTGAAACAAACATGAGATCGATTTGCAGTTGATCATGCTCCCTGCCCCTGAATTGATGGGCCAAAACTCCAAACCCCACTAGCAGCTCTCCATCAAATGCTCCGACTGCTACTCCGTCGTTCTGCAATTCATGGATGAAGCGACCTTGCATTTCCCTTGTCAGCTCTTCATCCCAAGTCGGACACTCGTGAGCGGCCGGGGTTTCGTTCAACACTCCGTTGTGCATGCGATAAAGGATATCAATCGTTTCGGAACGATCGATATCGGTCAGTTTATGTACATCAGCTAGCGTTAATTTACGAAAGGATATCATGTTGGACCCCCGCTATGAATCGTATTCAAGTTGATTTCGAGCAAATAAAAACCGCCCTTGATCAGGCGGTGATTGTCAGTTAGTCTATCGATTCGTTATCTCGGCTCTTGGTTACGACCGCAGCATGGCACGAGCTGAAGGAGGGTTACGCTGCGCTACTTCTTAATGTTGTACACGCCGAAACGATTGATATCGTCAATCGCTTTTTGCCCGTACGCTTCGATAATCGCGGCCTCGCCTAATACGTTTTTTTCCTTCGTGTGTCCATCGAACTGAACGATCTTGCCGTCTTTCACAACATACAATGTTTCCATTTGAATCGCTCCTTTTCTTGGATAGCTGGCTCACCTTAATTTTCGAAGTTCTTCACTTCATTATTCGTTTTATTGAAGGCTCTTTCCTGCTAATTAACCTCATATTTATGAAAATGAGACTGCGAAACTTTAACTTAAGCACGCATGATGATTACTATAGCATGTTTCACTTCTACGCCAAGAAGCTTTCCGTGCCAGAGGCAGCCAGACTTCCTTACTATCTGTTAGAACTCCAGGATGTAATACCCGAATCCATTTATGATTTCCGTCTCCTGGAGTCGGTAAATTCGTTGGCTTCTTCCATAGTTCAAATGCTGATGCCCATGCAATAAAAACCGAGGCCTATACTTATTCAAAACGTCTACAAAACATTCAAAGCCTCTGTGGCATAAGTCATCGCCATCACCAATCTGAGACTACTTAAGCTTTTGTGCTTTAATTACTATAAAAGAAGGCCGCATTCTCTCGCTAATTAATTTGGGCATCTGCTCAAGTCCTTCAGGTATGGATTCAGGTTCATCAATTTCTTGAATCATAAAGCCATTCCGTATTAGCACATTCATTAGAGTTGAAAGTTTTCTATGGTATTTTATGACCCCGTCAATGCCCCAGAACTGCGTTCTTCGTCCCTCTTCTCCATAATTCGCAATCGGCCAATGAATTTTATTGTTATTGGCGTCCTTTATCCAGCCTTCTTGTTTTTGATCTGCTAAGACAACAGGATGCTCCGTAGAAAAGATCAAGTAACCGTTTGGTTGTATCCATTTTGAAATTCTGCTCATCAATGAATTGTAATCCTCTATATAATGAAAGGCTAAAGAACTTACGACCAGATCAAATGCATTCGGATTAAATTGAACTTCTTCCATTGAGCTATGTATGTAGTCGATTCGCTGATGCTTTCTTGTCATAGCCAGCATCTTCTCCGAAATATCCACTCCGGTTACATGCATGGCTCCGTTATCGGCCATGTAGGTTGTCAACTCTCCAAAGCCGCATCCCAAGTCAAGAACGTTTAAGTTTGCAAGGTTTGGCAATAACCGTCTTATCGCGGGTTGTTCAATAAAGTCGTTGTACGTTATTTTCGTTTCTCTTAAGTTTTTATACATGTTAAAGAATACAGGATTGTCATATAGATTTTGCTCCATGGAATCCCCTCCCGATCAAATCTATCGTTCTCCTTGTTGGCCTCATCATTTGTTATTGATCACTTGAATTTCCGGTAACGCTCTTGTATTCACAACGCCCCACCAGATTAAGTCCCGAAGGGACGGCCGCGATGCGGTTAGATGGTGCGGAAGTGTCTGGCTGATTCTAATTCTCTGCTGATGAAATGCTTCTTCGATTCTTCTTCCAACTTCTTCTCCGGAGAGAGGGCCGGATGGCCCGAAGCATGAAATATGGTGTTACGTGCTGTTCGTCACTTTCACTGAATAACTAACAATAACTCATGTTCATTTCAATCGAATTCAAATAATCATACTGGTTTGAGTTTGACACCTTCAGTTTTGGCAAAATTCCAGAATTAATATTAAATGCAGTTAGGGCTAAAATCGCAGCATCTAAAATATCGTCTTTAGCAACTGAATTAAAACAATAATGACTTAATAAATTATTAATATTTGTAATTGTTAATCCAGCGTTTATTAATATATTTGTTCTTTCAGATCTTCCTATTGAGCGCTTTTTTCTATAGCTTAGACCCAAATTATTATTAAATCTTTGAAAACACAACTCCGGATGCGATTCTTCCATTAAATCCTGAATACTTCCAGTTAATTGAGAATTGATAAAAATATCAATTTCACGTATCTTTGGAATTATTCCTTCAGATTGTTTAGATAATTTCTTATTATTGATAAGTAAATTGGTTTGGGAAGGTGTACTAGATCTTGTTGCTTGTCTTGTAGGTGTTCCAAATACACTGCTCTTTCTGTTTCCAATTAACATTTTTCTGCAATCGTAATCACAGTTCCTATCTAAGTGAGTGTTATTGGTACCTATTATTCCTTCCGGTAGACCAATTGGAACATCAATCAGAATATAGTCATGATTGTGTTTTGGATTTATTGCTGACCACAAAGAGTTGAAAGTTGTTGCAGTGATTAATTGAACATTAGATACTGAATTATCTAGAATTACAGCAACCCAACCTGAGCGGCAACCATCTATTCCAATTCCACGAGCCATATTGCCACACTCCTTAAGTAAATTAGACGAATTGCAAATAACGATCACGAATTTCGTATATCCCCCGTTATTGATGTATTCAAGAAGTACCTGTCCTCCTGTCTGCCACCACCTTAATACCGCTAGTAAATCAAATCCTCCCTAACCGGAATCCCATGTGCCGCACAGTAATTCCGATATTTATTAAGCACCGTATAAATATCGTCCTGTCCAACGATCTGGTCGTGCTCGTCAAAATATTGAAGTGCCCCGCTTAAGATAAACAGCGTAATCACCTCTTCATCTTCGGAAATCAGCGTATGAATGTCACCTGGAGGTTCAAAAATGAACGTGCCTGACGCGGCCACCCAGCTGCGTCCTTCGTACCGCCACTTGCCTTGGAGGTTGTAGCCAATCACGGCTCCGCCCGTGTGTCGATGTTTGCCCAGCACTTGATTGGGCTTGATTCGGAACAGGTACGTCCACGTCCCTGTGCTCAGGTCGAAGCGCAGCGGCTTGAAATAACAAGAATGATTATCCGTAAACGGAACCCATGGCAGTTCTTCGCTATCAACGACTCTCTCCGGCAGCTGGAACTTTTCCGCGAACCGGATAATAGTATCAGGAATCAGGTCTTTCATCATTAGGCTCCTTCAATCGTAAGTAATAGACGGCAGGCTGCCTATTCTATCAATCTATCAAATGAAGCTCTTAAATAGTCGTCACGAAATACCCGATGACATAGGCCGCAGGCACGACGATCAGCTGCGCGAGCAGCGTGCCGAAGAAGCGTGCCGTCATGAGCGCGACGTAGATTTTGCCAAGCTTGGTGCGGTATTCGGGGTTGCTGAGTGCTTTGTCCGTGATGAGTCCGAGCTGGGGATCAATGAAAATGGTGAGCATAATCGTCGCGAGGCCGTTGATGATGCCCGATGCCTGCGAAGCCGTCGTGCTGAGGTGAGGGTAGAGATGAGCAGCGTATAACGCGGACAGGACGCCCACGGTATAGAAGGAAGTGACGAGCATGCTGAGCAGCATGAACGTCTTCGAAATATCCAAGTAACGGAAACGCCGCCAGTTGAACCGAGGCAAGCGAATGTAATGGCGCGTATTCTTAAGCTGGCCGATCGTGACGCTGGAAATCATCTTCGGCACGGAGCCGGCGACCTCCAGCTTCGAGATCATGCGGCCGAAGAGATTCACGCAGGTCGGGAACAGCATGATGGCGATCAAGGTGCCGACGGAAGCGCCAAGCAGGGTCACGCGCAAATAATGAAGCATTGGAAACGACGCATGCGTCCGTCCGTAATCGACGAATTTGGCCGCGATCGGTCCTTGCACCATGTTCGCCGTCCTCGACACGAGCACGATAATGCCGGTCAACGACAACGCCACGGCGATTTTATTGAGGCGGACGCCCGCCAGCCGAACGGCATACGAAAGCGTCTCCGCCGTGTGGATAATCGTCGTCATCACGAAGACGACGATAAGATTAGTCAGCACGCACATTTCTCCTCTCCCGGAAAAGCAAAGCCTGCACGATAGGCCGAAGCGGTTCGTCTACCCTGGTCAGTGGAAACCAGACCTGTGGTAAACAAACCGCTTCGCTCGACTATATTTCAATCAAACAGCGCCGTGGACAAATACCGCTCGCCGGTGTCCGGCAGCAGCACGACGATCGTTTTCCCTTTGTTCTCGGGACGCTTGGCGAGCTTCACCGCCGCGAAGGCCGCGGCACCCGAGGAGATACCGACAAGCAGGCCTTCCGTCTTGGCGAGCAGCTTGGCCGCTTCGATCGCTTCCTCGTTATGCACGGGAATAATCTCGTCGACCACGTCACGGTTGAAATTGCCCGGAATGAATCCGGCGCCGATACCTTGGATGGCATGGCTGCCCTTCTTCCCGCCGGCTAATACCTGCGAGTCGAACGGCTCGACCGCCACGATTTGGACGGAAGGCTTCTTCGCCTTCAGCGCCTCGCCGACGCCCGAGATCGTGCCGCCCGTACCGACGCCCGCAACGAAAATATCGACGGCGCCTTCCGTGTCCCGCCATATTTCTTCGGCCGTCGTCCGCTTATGAACATCCGGATTGGCCGGGTTCTCGAACTGCTGCGGAATGAAAGAATGCGGAATTTCCGCCGCCAGGTCCTCGGCTTTCTTGATCGCCCCGGACATGCCTTCCATCGCCGGCGTCAGAATCAATTCCGCGCCAAGCGCCGTCAGCAGCTTCCGACGCTCCATGCTGAAGCTCTCCGGCAGCACGATAATCAGCCGATAGCCCAGCGCCGCGGCCGCGAAAGCCAAACCGACGCCCGTATTGCCGCTCGTCGGCTCGATAATGACCGAATCCGGCTTCAGTAGCCCGCGTTCCTCCGCGTCCTTGATCATGGCATAACCGATCCGGTCCTTCACGCTGCCCGCGGGATTGAAATACTCGAGCTTGCCGATGATTCCCGCTTCCGCCTGAAGCTTGCTCCCGAAGTTCGAGATCTCCAGCATCGGCGTATTGCCGATCAAATCCGTTAATTTCTTTGCGATTCCCGCCATATCATGCCCTCCTCGAATAGTGGCTTCCAGCCTACCTCAACTAGCCTAGCCTTCCGAGCGCTTCTCGAAACCTGCGCCGAACGGTCAGCCGGTGATTTCGCCAACAGGCCATATTCCCTTATCTCGAATACTTGTTTACTCCGTAAGAAGCCGCTCGTTTACTTGCTCGATCCATGCACCGGCTTCGTCCGCCAGCAGGCTCTGCCAGCCGAACTGTTCCCCCACTGCGAGATTCTTCGAATGGTCGTCCACGTACAGAATCGGCGCCGCAGGGTCAAGCAGCCGATGCAGCCGTTCGAAAATCGCCCTACCTGGCTTGCTCGCTCCCGCTTCGCTGGATACGACGACATGTCCCAAATAAGACCTGATCGGCTCCAAGCAAGGAGCCAGCCACTCGGCCCGGTGATTGCTCAGAATATGGATGTCGGCCAACCGGCTCCACGCCGGTATGCAGCGAACCGCGGGCAACGGCTGCATTTGGCCCCGCAGCAGCTCGCGCGCTTCGCCCGCAGTCACGCTTGGACAACAAGCCTGCAGCCACTTCCAGAACTCGGCTTCCGGCAGCGTCCCGCTCCACAAGCCCTCGCGAATCTCGGCCGCATACGCATCGCGAATCTCGTCATACGACTTGCCCGCAGCCTCGGCGATCCTCTCCCAGAACGAATCCAAGTTGGACAGAATCACGCCGCCGACATCCAAAACCAGCTGCTTCCTGTTCATGGCCGACCTGCCTCCATTCGCTTGCGCATGACGTACCACGAATCCTTGCGTTCCGGATAGTCGAGGCGTTCGGCCACTTCATTACCCTTGGCCCCTGTGTTCAAACGGCCTTCCCCCAAGCTCCCTCAGTTCCCCTCTTACGGAATCATCGCGTAAATGTACGTATCCCGAACCCGCGTGCCGTCCGCCGACATATCGTCGTTGCGCAGCGTGCCTTCGTGCCAGAAGCCGAGCCGCATCGGAATTGCTTGGCTGCGCTCGTTCAGCGCATCCATGCGAATCTCCACCCTGCGCGCCAGCAGCTCCGTGAACGCGAACACGGTTATGCCCTCCACCGCTTCCGTCATGTATCCTTTGCCGCTGTGCCGCGTGTCGATCCAGTAGCCGATCTCGAACTTGCGCACGTCCCAGTTCGGATTATGCAGCCCCGCAGAACCGATGAAGCTCCCGTCCGCCTTATTGAAGATCAGCAGCCGCATGTCTTCCCGCTGAATGAATTTGGCATAGGCCAAGCGCAGGTTCGACTCGACGTCCTCCTCGGTCTGATCCTGCTGGGCAAAAGGCAGCCATGGCCGCAGCTCGTTAATCGAAGCCTGGATGGCAGCATGAACGACGCGGCCGTCTCCCGGACGAGGCAAGCGAATCAACAGCCGTTCCGTCTCAAACTGCGTCGGAATATCCAAGAGCAATGGATCCATCGCGATTCCTCCTCTATCTGTCTCCTATGTCAAGCCGCATTATTTTATGATACTAGCATATTCCAGCGCCGCCTTCACTACGTCGCCGAAGCCCCGAATATCCGCCAAATAATCGTAGCCCGGCGGATCCTTCTCGCACTGGTTAAGCATGCGAACCGCGACCGCGTCATGCGACGGCAGGACTAGCACCGCGCAGCCGTAAGCGCCCAGGGACTGATAGGATCCTGCGGGCAGCGAAGGCCCTAACTCGGATATGTCCGATGGACGCTCCTGCACCCGCCAAATGAAGCCGTTGCGCGGGCGATCGGCCGGCAGCTCTTCGGGGGACGTCACCGCGGCTGCCCGCTCGAATACGCCGCTCGGTACGATCTGCTTCCCACCGACAACCCCTTTGGCCGCATGCAAATAGCCCCAGTAGGCCAGCTCCCGCGTGCTCGCGAACATATTGTTATCCGCGCCGTGATCGTCATCGTACCGATCATCGTTCATCCACACGAGCCGTTCCGTCCGTTCCTTGCGCCAGCCCGTCTGCGAGAAGCCGAGCGGCTCGAAGACGCGTTCGCGGAGCACGTCGGCCAGCGGCTTGCCGAACACGTTGCCGACGATGCGGAACAACAGGTGCAAACCGGTATTGTTGTAGCTCCAATCCGTTCCCGGCGGGAAAACGCGGGCCTGGATGCCCCTGGCCTGCAGTCCATGCGTATGCGTCAGCAGGTGGCGGATCGTCGTGCCTGCCAGCAGCGACCTGTCGGCATCCGCCAGGTAATCGGCCGCGAGGTCATCGACGCTCGCGATCCGTCCCTCCTCGATGGCCAGACTGACGGCAAAACCGAGATACGTCTTGCGTACGGACGCCAGATGGAATTGCGAATCGGCGTCGATGCGTCTGCTGCCCGGCGCGCGATCATGCTGCCCTTCATACCATTCATGAACGATCGCATCCCGGTGGATGAGGCACAAGGAAGCTCCGGAGGAGAGCGACAATTCCTTTTGGCGGCTCATGTAGTCATTCAATCGGAGAAAGACCGGGGATGAGGCGGTTTCGTTGCTCAGCTGCATGATAGGGCTCCTTTGCGGAATGGTTGGTAGTCCGATATTCGTAATTCTCCCTGCACAGCTGCAGCAAAGCATGCTTCAGCCCGCGCTTCGGCGCCGTGATGCGCAGCGCCGGGGCTTGTCCCTCTCCCGGGCGGCGAAGCGCCCTGCGCACCGCGGCGGGATCGGCGATCCGATTGACGATCAGCTCGTCCGGCTTCGTCTCCGCCCTGTAGCGCTGGATCAGAAACCGGTCGCAGGCCGTTTCCGCATAACCCCTCTCCAGCTCGTGCAGCTGGAAATCCCGCAGCATGCCCTGCTGCACCTTGGCGATCATGACGCCTTCGCTGCCGAAGTAGAGCACCTCCTGATTGAGATTCGTCTCCCGGTCGACGATCTGCTTCTCCGGCGTCTTCTCCAGGTTGCGGATATGCTCCAGCATGTTCTGCGCCTTCTCGAACTTCAGCTGCTCGGCATATTCGGTCATCTGCCCGTACATGCGGGCGATCAGCGCATCCTTGCTGCCGCCGAACAGCAGGTCGGACAGCTGCTTCACGTCCTTGGCGTAATCCGCCTCGGAGATATGCCCTTCGCAGATGCCGCTGCACTTGTGAATATGGTAGAGCAGGCAGGCCCGCTTGGGCAGCACCGTGCAGGAGCGCAGCTTGTAATGATCGGCAAGAAACTCCAGCAGCTCCGTGCGGAATCTAGCGTTCGCGAACGGGCCGAACCGCTTCGGCTCGCAAGCCGGCTCCGGCGCGGCGTCCTTGGCGCCTTTACGTACGGGGACGGAGTCGGACTCGGGCGACGGCGTCGGAGCGGACTCGCGCCGGTCCCGATAATGAACCGCCAGCCGCGGGATGCGTTCTCCCGTCAGCTCCAGATACGCATAACCGCTGTTATCCTTCTTCAAAGCGCGATTATAAGGAGGCTTATGAATCTTGATCAAATTATTTTCAAGCAGCAGGCTTTCCGTCTCGTTGTTCACGAGAATAATCTCGATGCTCGCGATTCGCGCCACGAGCTCCCGAAGCCGTTTGCGCGTATGGCGGGTCGTAAAGTAGGACCGCAGGCGGCTTCGCAGGCTCTTGGACTTGCCGACATAGAGCAGCACGCCCGATGCATCCCGCATCAAGTAACAGCCCGGCTTCTCCGGGTAGTCGCCCGCTTTGAACGCGAACGGTTCCGTTGTCTCCATGTGCACGCGACACCTCCGATGAACCGCCGGCGCGAGGGCCGCGGCTCCAAACATTTGTTCCTGGACTTATATTGTACTGCCGGCGGTTGGTTTTGAAAAGAAGCCCGGCGCATGAAAAGGAGGATTGGAAACTTCTGTGCTATACTGGTAGGTGAAAATGAGAGGAGCTGGCAGCGAATGACCATTAAACTCGATATGATCGGCATCGTGGTGAAAGACATGAAGAAGGCGCTGGATTTCTACCGGGCGCTCGGCTTCGACGTTCCGGCGGAGCAGGACGGTCAGCCGCACGTGGAAATCCAGCAGGACGGCGTCCGCATCGCATTCGATAAGGTAGAGACGGCAAGAGAGGTGTACGGCGGCTGGGAAGAGCCGTCCGGTCACCGCATCGAGCTTGCTTTCGCCTGCGACGGCGCCAGTGCGGTGGACGAGTTGTACGGCAAAATCACCGAACTTGGTTATGCGAGCGTTCGCGAGCCGTGGGACGCGTTCTGGGGTCAGCGATATGCCGTCGTCGCCGATCCGGACGGAAATCAGATCAGCTTGTTCGCTTAGCACACCCATGCTGGGAGGAATTGATCATGAGGCAAACGGCACCGAAGCTGCCGCTGACGGCAGGAGAGAAGAATCGGTTAAGAGCCTGCTCCATCTCGCTTGACGACATCGCCCGCCAGGACGCGGACGAGCTGGCCCGGCACTTGGACATCCCGCATGAACGCGCGGCGCAGCTTCGCGGACTGGCGCAGTTCCAAACGGTTCCCTCCATCGGTCCGAAGGTGGCGCAGCGCGTGGTGGACATGGGCTATCGCGAGCTGCAGGAGCTGGCGGGCAAAGACGCCGCAGCGCTGCTCGACGCGTGGGAGAAGCAGTGCGGCTACTGGGAAGACCCCTGCCTCGAGGATGCCTTCCGCTGTCTCGTGTACCATGCCGATCATCCGGAGAGCAGCAAAGCATGGCATGATTTCACGCCCGAGCGCAAAGCGTACCGGACCCGTCACGGCTATCCTTCCGATCGTCCCGAGGAATCCTGGCACGGGAAACTGTGATTCCGACGACCGGCGGCGAAGACGGCGACGATGCCAGCTTCGGCTGCATATGTAAACCAAACGAAAGACCGAGTTTCCATTGAACGCCGTTTCCGCTCGCAGGGCGGAGGCGAAGGTTCCTTGGGAACGCGGTCTTTTTGGATTATTCGTTAATGCGAACGCGGCAAGCCGCGCGGCTTTCCGCTGAGGCCCGCTTTTCTCGAAGGCGACGGGCTGCCTCCGCGCGGTACAAGTCCGAGCTGGATGAGATACAGCAGCCAGCGCGCCTCGTATTTGGCAAAGGTGCTCTTGACTTCGCGAGCGATGACCTCGGCATGCTTCACCGTCCCCATTTGCTCGTGCTTCCGGTAAGCGCAGAGCGGCTCCGGCAGCAGTTGGAACGGCGTCCCCGAGAGCAGCACGCGGAACCAATAATCCAGGTCATGCGTATACCGCATCGTTTCGTTGAACGAACCGATGATCCGGTACAGCTCCTTCGTCATGACGACCGTGCAGCCGTTAACGGGGTTGCTGTTCTGGAAGGCCCGGTAGAAATCGCCGGTTGCCGTGCTTGGCGGGATAATATTGAAGTCCGTCATCATGCCGCGGCCGTTGATGATATCGAAGCCGGTGTGGCTGATCTGCGCGCCCGTACGCTCCATCGCTTCGACCTGCCGTTTGATTTTGTCGGGATAAAACCGGTCGTCCGAGCTGAGCCAGGCGACGTATTTCCCGCCCGCAAGCCGGAAACCCGTGTTCAGCGCGCTCGCCGTACCGCCATTGGCCTTGCCGATGTAATGAATGCGGCCGGCGTAACGCTCGAGCGGTTCCTGATGGACCGTCGAGCCGTCATCGACGACGATGATTTCGATGTTCCCGTACGTCTGCGAGAGCGCGCTCTCGACCGCTTCGGCGACATAAGGATCGTTATAGAACGGGATGACGATAGTGACGAGCGGTTTCGATGGTTGAACGCCCATGCTGCTTCCCTCCGATCTCCAGCAAAATGATCATGCCTGCAGGCGAGCGGCTTCGAGCGCATCCTGCAGCGACTGTCTCAACGTATAACGCGGCGACCAGCCGAGCGCGGTCAAGGCGCCGATATCGGCCGGCGCCGGCGAGGCCGCGGCCGAATCGCCGTACGCCCACCGCAGCGGCCGCAGGGCGAGCGCGCCGAACGTATCCGCGATCTCTTCGAGCGTCCGCATGACGCCGGACGCTGCGGAATAGACGCTGCCGCTCTTGCCCGCGCGGAACAATAACTCGTACGCGGCGATAGCGTCGCGTACGTCAAGCAGGTCGCGCTGCTCGCTTCGCGAAGAGAAGCGAAACGGCGCAGGCGCCTCCGTGCCGCGTTCGGCGGCGCGTTCCGCTGCGGCGGCATACCGCGCGAGCAGCCCGCACAAGCCTCCGGACCGGCCGGGGCCGATCAAATTGGACGGCTCCGCGACGATGACGTCCATCCCGAACAAGGACGCCCAGCTCTGCGCGACCAGTACCTGCATCGTCTTGCTCAAGCTGTACGGATGCTGCGGCTTCGGGGCGTCCCCTGCCGACGCCAGCGGAAACCGCAGCATCGAGCCCGCGACCAGCACCCGGCACGGCTTTCCTAGGCTCCGGATACCCTCCAGCAAATGGACCGTGCCCATGACGTTGCTCTGCAGCACGGCCGCGGGATCGCTCCACGATACGCCGACGGCGTTGGCGCCTGCCAGGTGCAGCACGCAGTCCGGTGCCGCGCTTCGCGCCAGCGCCTCCGTCTCGTTCCGGGAAGACAGATCGCAGGCCAGTACGGCATCGACGCCGCCGAGCCACGCCCGCTCCGCAGCGCCAGCGGCGGGAAGACGGCGGACCGCCGCCGTCACCTGCCAGCCGAGCGACGCGAAATGCCTGCAGGCATGCTCGCCGCAAAACCCGCCTGCGCCCGTCACGAGCAGGCGCGGCCGGCTCATGCTCGCTTCATCCACATGGCCAGTTCATCCAGCATCCGGATATACCCCGATGTCCGGTACGTCCAGTCGCGCCGCGTCGATACGAGCGTGCGGTCGATCGAGACCCGGTCGTCGGATACGATGCGCACATTCTCCACTTCGAATGCCGCTTGGAACAAAAGCAGCAGCGTCAGCTTGTTCACCGATTCGCTCGCCGTCAGATGAACCAAGCCGCCGATATGCGGATGTTCGATGGCGAACGCGGTCGCCTTCGCCAGCTCCAACGTCGTCACCCCGTTCCATAACACGTTCGCGTATCCTTTCACCAGACCGCTTTGCGCCAGGAACCACTTCAGCAGGCCGATCCCGTTCGGACGGATCTCCGGTCCGATAATCGAGGTCCGGATCGTCAAATGCCGGCCGTAGTTCATCTCGCCAAGCGCCTTGGAGCGTGCGTAGACCGACGTTCCGTCCGGATGATCCTGCTCCGTATACGACCCGCGCTCGCCGCTGAACACGCAGTCCGAGCTGATATGGATGACGCGCGCGCCGACCGTATCCGCCGCGTAGCGCAGCCAGTGCGGCAGGAAGCCGTTCACCATATAAGCGGCGAGCGGGTGCGACTCGGCGTCTTGGTTCAAGACGCCCGCCGCATTGATGATAATCTCCGGCCGCACCGACTGGACCAGGGCCGCGACCGATTCGGCATCTGCCGCATCGAGCGCCAGGCTGCCTTCTCCGTCCGCCCGCCTCGTCGTATAGACGACCTCATGCTCGGGATACTCCTCGCGGAAATAGCGGATCAATGCATGACCCGCCATGCCGTTGCCCCCGATGACGAGCAGCTTCATGATAGGAACCCGCCTCTGACGAGCATGGAACGGATTTCGTCCTTCGTCATGAGCGCGACGGCAGAGCTGTAGCTGTCGAAATCGACCTTCGGATTCGCGGCATAGTGCTGGCGAAGTCCCGGAATGTCGAGCGTAGGCAGGATCACGAGATACTCCTCGTCGTACGATACCGTCGTCAGGCTCTCATGCTCCGTAAGCAAGATCTCGTGGATCTTCTCGCCCGGACGGATACCGGTCTCCACCATCTCCGCATCGATGCCCATGTCCTCCATCAGCACCGCGGCCAGATCGATGATCCGGCAGGTCGGCATCGTCATGACGAAAATCTCGCCGCCGACGCTTTCCATCGAGGCTTTGAACAGCAGCGTGATCGCATCCTGCAGCGTCAGGAAGAAGCGGGTCATGTTCATGTCCGTGATGCGCACCTGCCGCTTGTTCTTGATCTGGTCCGTGAACAGGTGAACGACGCTGCCGTTCGTGCCGAGCACGTTGCCGCCTCGCACGCAGACGAAGGTCGTCTCGGAATGGAGCAGGTTCGCGTACACGATCAGCTTCTCGCCGATCGCCTTCGTCATGCCGTAGAAGTTGGACGGGTTCGCCGCTTTATCCGTCGAGATGTAGATGACGCGCTTCACGCCGTTCGCGATCGCCGCTTCGATGACGTTCTGCGTGCCGATCACGTTCGTCTTGAGCGCTTCGTAAGGCTGATCCTCACATACGGGCACATGCTTCAAAGCCGCCAAGTGAAAGACGTAATCCACCCGCTCGCATGCGCGCATGAGCGCTTCCTTGTCGCGGATGTCCCCGATGCAGAAGCTGAGGCGCGGATCCTCGAACGAACGGCTCATCGCCACCTGGCTGGATTCGTTGCGGGAGAATACGATGATCTGTTTGGGCTGTTGAGGCAGCAGCTGGCGAATCAATTCATAGCCCCAGGAACCCGTACCCCCGGTGACCAGTATGCGCTGATTAGTAAACATTCCATTTCCCTCCAAGCACAAATTTAACCACTTTATCCGATACGTCCCCGGCCAGATACCCTTCCGGGCATTCCCACTTCGCAGGCAGGGCCGTCATGACCGCCGCCGCTTCTTCGATTCGGACCGCGTTCAGGCCGCACACCACGTTGCTTCCGCAATCGATCGTCTCCGGCCGTTCCGTCGTCTGCCGGATCGTAACCGTCGGCACCTGGAACAGGCAGCATTCTTCCTGAACCGTTCCGCTGTCCGTGATCGCGAGCAGCGCATGCTGCTCGAGCCGCACGAAGTCGAAGAATCCCATCGGCTCGTAAAACTCCACCCTTGCATCCATCTCGACTTGTACGGCGCCGCCGTCGATGCGCGACCGCGTCCGCGGATGCACGCTGCAGATGACGCGCTTATCGAAGCGTCTCGCCACGCGGTTCAAGCCATCCAGTATGCCGGTCAGCCGTTCCGGCGCGTCGACGTTCTCCGCGCGATGCGCCGTGACGAGCACGTAGCCTCCCGATTCGAGCCCGAAGCGCTCCAGCACGTCGCTCGCGTCGATTTGCGGCTTATAGTGCGTGATGACCTCGTGAATCGGGTTGCCCGTCTGCACGATCCGGCTGCTCGGGAATCCCTCCCGCAGGAGGTTGCCCTTGCTGTAGGCCGTATACGGCATGTTGATCGTCGACACGGCATCGATGATCCGGCGGTTCTTCTCTTCCGGAACCGACAAATCATAACACCGGTTGCCGGCTTCCATATGCACGACCGGAATGCCCATCCGCTCGGCGATAATCGCGCACAGCGCACTGTTCGTATCGCCGAGGAGCAGCACGACGTCAGGCTTATGCGCCGTCAGCACCCGCTCCGTCTCCGCGAACATCACGGACAGCTGGCCGCCGAGCGTCTGCTTCGCATCCGTGAGCAGCACATCCGGCTGCCGCAGTCCCAGCTCCCGAAAGAACACATCCGACAAGGAAGGAGAAAAATTCTGTCCGGTATGCACGAGCACATGCTTCTCGGCCAGCGCATCCAGCTTCTGGATAATGAGACTAAGGCGAATGATTTCCGGACGTGTGCCCAAAATCGTTACAACGCGCATGAAAAGGTTCCCTCCTTCTGGTGATCTGCGCTTTCCTACGATGCCTTTCTGCGGCGTTTCTTCGTGCCGCCCGAGGCTTTGCCGCTGCCGGTCCGCGTTCTGCCGCGTCTCCGCTTGGTGCCGCCCCGCCGCTTGCCGAGCCGCTTCCCTAACCGCTTGCTTCCGCGCTTCCGACGCTTCAGGCGAGCTCCGCGCGGCGCCGGTCTCTCTTGGCCGATCGGTTCGCCGATCGGCCAAGAGGCAATGTAGGCATCCGGCACGATGCGCACGTCCTCCGGACGGTAGCCGACGCCGAGGAACGCCTCCATGGTCCGAAAGGGCCGAAGCTTGCCTTGGTCGAACAGATAAATCGCAGTACCGCTTCCCTTCAGCACCTTCGGCGTCTGACCTTCCAGCCTCAGCGAATCGATGAAGATCCGCAGCCTTTCCCGGTAGACGGCGATGCCGAATGCAGCATGCGCCCCCCGCGCGCTGCGGGCGCCGACCGCCTGCAGCGCCACGTCATCGCTCAGCAGGGACGACACCTTGCCCGCCAGTCCGTCGTAATCGCCGGTCTGGATGACATAGTCGGCGTTGCCTGTCATCCGGCCGATCTCGGCCAGACCGCCGGAGCCGTAGACGACGGTTGCTTTGCCGAACACCATGCCCTCCAGCGCCGTCATCCCGAAGCCTTCCGCCGCCATGCTCGGTACGACGAGCAGATCCATCGCCGGGTAAACCGTCGATACCTGCTCTTCGAATCGCAGCCAGCGGAATCGCTCCATCAGCCCAAGCCTGCGCGCGATGTCCAGGCATTGCTCGAAGTACGGCTGATCGACGGGATTGCCGACGATGAGGAACATCGCTTTCGGATGGAGCACGGCGTTGCGGACCGCCATTTGCATGAAATGCTCCAGCCCTTTGGCTTCGAAGATGGACGAGGAGATGTACCCGACCAGCCGGTGATGATCTTCGATGCCGAGCTGCCTGCGCCGATTCACGCGATGCTCCTGCCAGCTCTCCGGCTGCAGCTCGTTCTGATGCCACGAGGGGTACACGAGCTTCGTCCTCGGGATCATGCCCGGCGTGCGGAGCGGCTCGAGCGCCGCTTCGGAGATCCCGACGATAAAGTCGGCATGCTGCTCGAACACCGCGGCGGCCGCCGCCCGGTAAGGCGTGTCGCGGATCGCTTCCATGATGGACCATACGACGGGAATGCCCAGCGCTTTGCCGGCAATGGCGGGCAGCGGATGCACGCAGGTATTGACGAGGATGACGTTCGGCTGCTCCCGGCTAAGCAGCGCGAGCAATTCTTGCCAGGAAGGCTCCTGCTGCCGCTGCGCGATCTCTTCTTGCAAATGCGGGAGCGCCAAGTAGAGCGGGACGACAAGGGGGATATCCTGTACGATTACTGGGATGTCGAGGCTTCTGGCACCGGCTGCAATGACGCCTTCGTTCGGTACGACCAGGGTGCATGCGAAAACCGGCAGCAGCTCTCGGACCATAAACAACAACAACTTCTCGGCACCCGTTACGTACTGGGGGCTGCAAATATGCGAGAAGACCAGCATTTTCGGCTTGGTATGCTTCATTCGGCTGCCTCGCTCGTCAGCGGCTAAGCTGGAGCAGGCGTTCACCTCCGTCCCGTGTTGCTCTACTCTTTGATCCTAGTTTCTATATAGTATTTGGAAGGCCGCTGACGCGGCACGTCATTTGAACCGCCAGCAAACGCACAAAATGTCGCCCCGCCCGGCCGTACACCCATCCCGCACCGCCACTCATCCCGGGAACAACAGCCCGAGCATGCGCTGGATCCGCTTCGCGTACGTATGCTCCCGCATCGTCCGGATCATGCCGCGCATCGCGATGGCCTGACGTTCTTCCTCGTGGGCGAGATAATATTGGATTTTCTCTATCATCTCTTGCGGCGACGCATAGGTAACGATGTCCACGCCCGGCGTATAGAAGGATACGAGATCGTCGCGGACGTCCGTCAGCTGGAGCGTCGCGCAGCCGGATATTTCGAAGGTGCGGGGGTTAGGGGAGATCGCTTGAATGCCCGCGCTGTTGTTGTTGAACGTATCGTCGTCCGGGGAGCGGTGCATGTTGATGACGATTTTGGCGCCGTTGTACATGTTGGCCGTCTCCAGCGGGTCCATCCAGCGGCCGAGCTCGATTTTGCTCGCGAGCAGATTGAACTCCTTCAGCCGCTCCCACCAGATCCCGGATATGTGCGTATCCTTGGCGGCCAGATAACGGGTCAGCTGGTCGAAAAACGCCACCCGCTTCCAGTACGCCGAACCGATAAAGCAAATCTCGTGGCGCTGCGAGCGCTCCGGATTGCGCGGCCGGAAGGCTAACGGATCCGAGCCTAAGGACAAATAATGGACATTCGGACAGCCGATCTGCTTGTAATAATCGACGCAGATCAGCTCGAGCGTAAAGATGACGTCGTAGTGCGGCGCGATCTTCGAGGTAATGTCGGTGTAATAGGGGTCATCCGTGAACCAGATAGCCGTCCGTATCCCCCCCGCCCGCATGCGGTCCACATGGGCAACGTCGAATTCCAGGCCGTCCAGCACGATGACGAAATCCGGGCGGATCCGCAAAGCCAAGTCTGCCACCGGCTGCTTCGTGTCGGTAATCGTCAGCTGTGCCGCTTGGCCGCGGAACGCATCGGCGATGGCAATATCCAGCGGCGAATAGGGAAAGCCCTTGCCCGACGCCACGAATAGGATATGTGCCTGAACGATGGGCGGGGGAGGCTCGGCGCCGGCTAGCAGCGCCGCCTCGCAGCGCCCGAACCAGTGACCGTGCTCCCATCCGAGCCGAAAGCCTTCCGCGCGGCCTTGATGCGCGTCGCGCCCCGTGCCCCTCCTGCGCTGCCGCTTTCTCCTCGTTGTCATCGTCTTCCCCCCTGGTCTTACCATCCCAGCACCTCCCCGATTTGCTGCAGACGCCGCAGGTAGGAATGATCGTTCAGCGTCCGCCTCAGTCCGCGAAGCGCCATCGTCCTTCGCTCCTCCTCGTGCGTCAAATAAAATTCCAGCTTGTTGCGCAGCTCCACGGTATTGGCGTACGTATCCAGTTCGAGACCGGGAACGAAATAATGCGGCAGGTCTTCCCGCTGGTCCGTCAACTGCATCGTGCCGCAGGCCAAAATCTCGTACGTCCGGGGATTGATCGAGCGTCCCGGCAAATTGAGCACGTTCTTGTTGTCCTTGCCCGCCTCGGTTGTCCGATGCAGGTTGATCACGACGCGCGCTCCGTTATAATGCTTGACCGTTTCCTCTACCGGAAGCCAGCCGAGCCGGATGAACCGCTCCATCTCCTTGAACCGCTTCATCCGTTCCCAGAGCCCCCCGGCGATAAACACTTTGCGCGTCTTCAAATACGGCACGAGCGCATCGAATATTTCCACCCGGTTCCAGAACGCTTGGCCGATAAAGCACACGTCGCTGCGGTACTTCTCCTCGACCGCCATCGGCTTGAACCGGTTGTGGTCGACGCCGAGCGGCATGTAAACCACTTTCGTGCAGCCTCGCTCCCTGTACATCTGCATCGTGCTCAGCTCATGCGTCAGCACGACGTCGTAACGCGGCGCGATGTACATGGTCTCCGCCGTGACGTACGGATCGTCGGCAAACCAAATAGCCGTCCGTATCCCAAGCGAACGCACGGTATCGACCTGCTGCAGATGATTCGCCGGAAAGACGTGCAGCCCGTTCAGCACCAGCACCCAGTCCGGCCGGATGAGCGCGGCCTGCTCCGCCATCCTCGTGGCATCCGCTACGTATACTTCGCGCACGGTTAGGCGCAGCGCC
This sequence comes from Paenibacillus sacheonensis, assembly GCF_009909195.1. GTDB lineage: Bacteria > Bacillota > Bacilli > Paenibacillales > Paenibacillaceae > Paenibacillus_Z > Paenibacillus_Z sacheonensis. The sequence goes on along the minus strand of NZ_JAAAMU010000013.1, from coordinate 111,648 downwards.
TCGATAATGCCTTGATCGATGCCCTCGAAGCCCTGCGGAATGTACAGGACGCGGCTGTCCCTCTTCAGCGGCGCCGGCGGCTGCAAATGCCGGACCAAATATTCGCAGGCGCCGTCCCGCAGCCCGCTCTCGTATCCTGACGCGAATCCCGCCGCTGACGCCTCGGCGTTCATTTGTTCCTCGATTTGCACTGTCGCCACCTCTGAATGTTCGTATCTTCTGTCACCATATATATGCGAATGACAGGCAAGGCTCTTGGTCACTTGTCCGCGCGGGATACAAAATTGGCTGATGACCCCTAAGGCGCATGCACTCGGGCGGCGCAGGCCGGAGTGCAGGGCAGCTGCGCTTCGGGGCTAGAGGGCAGGGCAGCTGCGCTTTAGGGCCGGAGTTGTAGGGCAGCTGCGCTTTAGGGCCAGAGGCCAGGGCAGCTGCGCTTCAGAGCCGGCTATGCCGATGAGCGCTCCCGTGGTGCTCCGCACCAAAGTCGCTCTCCTTCGGCATGCCGGCGCTTGCGCTTCGGCCCCTAATCGGCTGGACGGCTTCGCCTGATAGCCGGAGCAAAGCCGCGCTTCGCGCCGGAGTTGTAGGGCAGCTGCGCTTTAGGGCCAGAGTGCAGGGCAGCTGCGCTCCAGAGCCGGCTATGCCGATGAGCGCTCCCGTGGTGCTCCGCACCAAAGTCGCTCTCCTTCGGCATGCCGGCGCTTGCGCTTCGGCCCCTAATCGGCTGAACGGCTTCGCCTGATAGCCGGAGCAAAGCCGCGCTTCGCGCCGGAGTTGTAGGGCAGCTGCGCTTAAGGGGCAGAGGGCAGGGCAACTGCGCTTCAGAGCCGGCTATGCCGACGAACGCTCCCGTGGTGATCCGCACCAAAGTCGCTCTCCTTCGGCATGCCGGCGCTTGTGCTTCGGCCCTGAACGGCTGGACGGCTTCGCTGTTGGCCAAAGCAAAGTCGCTCTTCGCCGGAGTTGTAGGGTAGCTGCGCTTCTATACAAACATGTAAAATACACCCAAGAATCCTTTACGGTCCCTTCAGGGACCCGCAACCGAACTGCATGGGTGCATTTGCATAAGTACGTTGGAGCTTCATAGTGCCTGAGGTGCAACTCTTGCGCTAGAAGCCGACGGTTGCTGCCTATGTTATCCGGCTTGTTTAATTCAATAATCCGGTGCTTGAACACGCTTAATGAGTACGGGAGACGGTGCTTTAAAGGGGGCTTTTTCGGGGAAATAGGAGGTGAGGGATAATTTAACAATGACCTGGCCATTCTTGCCGTGAATCAGAATTGCACGATTCGTTGGCCAATAGCCGGTGCAAATAACGTTCAACGCATGTCATATTTGCGGCTTGGAATCGCCAAACAATCGGTTATAGGACAGAATTACAAAAAGTAGTATATTTTTGGCAGTCCAATCACATATTATAAGAAGATAAAGGCATGCGTACGAACGAAGGAGGGCTTGATCATTCATTTCTCAAAAAAGCAAGTGGAACCGATCCCTGAAGAAGAAACGTCGATTTGGACATGCACCAACGAAAGCTGCTCTTGCTGGATGAGGAACGATTTCTCGTTCGGAGAGTTCCCGACCTGTCCCATCTGTCATTCCACCATGACCAGTGAAACCAAAAACTTGCCTGTCTTAACGAACGGCACGAAACGCGGCTTCCAGTAAGACAGGCTCTGTCGTTGTCGATCCGGCTCTTCCCGCCACGATCCGTTTGGCGGGGGGAGCTTTCTTTTTGTCGTTCATGCCGGCGCGACAAGAACCCCGCCTCCGCTAGCATGCGGAGATCGAGGTTCTTGTCGTCATCCGGTTCCTCCCGGACGGCTCTCGGTCCGGCCAAGTCTCCTTGGTTCGCTCCCGGTCCGCTCGGTCTGCTCTCAAGCATCTAACCGTTCTGCTGCTCGTAAGCGATCTGATGGCCGTCCTCGAAGCCTTTGGCGAAGCCTTGATTGTACCCTTGGTTATAGGCGGCGTCGAAAGCCTGATTATAGCCGGCTCCGGTCTGCGGCTGGCGCTGCCGCTTCTTCCTGCGCGGCGTCGACTTTCTTCCGCGGGAGGACTTGCTCCGTTTGCCCTGGTTCCGCGGCTTCGCGCTGCTTTTGCGCTTGGGCCCCGCTGCTTTGCGCCGTTTATTCGTCCTTACGGCTGCTGCGACCACTTCGGTTTCCTCCTTTGCGCTCCGGCGGCTCCTTGCTGCCGCCCGGCAATGCCGCGCCGCGGTTCAGCCATGGCCTGCCGGCCGGCTTCCCCGTGCTTCGCCGCGCCGGATGGCGCTCCATGGCGCGCACCATCTCGGAGAGCGTCTGCTGCATCGCCGCGAGCGAATTCATATTGCGCTTGATGGACATGGCCATGCCGGGGTCGTTCCGTGCCATATCCGCTACGCTTTCCAAGATCCGTGCGACGGCTGTCTGGCTGCGGGCAAGCGCGCCGATCAGCGCGGTGCGCGCCTCGCGTTCCAGCCGGTTCCGGTCCATTACTGTTTCTCCCCCAAATCGAACGAGCCTCCGAGCATGCCTTCGAATCCGCCATCCGATTCGCCTTCTTGTTGGCGCAGCGCGGCTTTCAGCACGTTCGTCATGCCCATGTTCAGCTTCGTCAGCCCGTCGATGACTTCAACCAGCTGCTCATGCACCCTTATCGTCGCCTTCAGATGATCCTGATGGTCCGCGAACGCATCCGGCGTCACATGATTCAGCATCCACGACCGCACCTTCTCGGCCTCCAGCGCCTTAGCCTCCAATATCATCGCCACGTTCCACTGCAGCTTGGCGGAGGCGTCCAGCATTTTGGCATATGCCTTTTCCCGACTCATGAATCGACGCTCCCTTCCTCCGCCTTACTCTTCGTCCTCGACTGCGAATTCCTTCATGACCGTGCTCAACGTGATGGCAAGCGACTCCTGAAGCTCGGCGATGCTGTTCAAATAAGCGACGACGCTGCCCGTCACCGCCTTGGAATTGTCCATTAACTCATCAAAGCCGCCGAAACCGGGATGCTGATCCGGAAGCGCATGAACGAGCTGCGCCATTCGGACGGCGACATGGCGTTTGCCCTCCAGGATGCGCGACAGCTGTTCATGGGAATGGGACATATGTTCGATCATTTCCGTCACGATATGCTGCATGACACGTCCTCCTTAACTTGAACTCCCGGGAATGATGACTGGTCAGCGCGACCACACGCACAATCGACATGCGGCATTCATCGCGGTATTGGTCTTTATCAGCATATGCGCGGCAGTCCCTTCGCGGTACTGCCGGCAGGGGCAGGAGACGAAGCAGCAGCGACAAGCGATGCCTGGCTGCCTGCGGCTAGCCGGCACTTCGACCCAGCACCTCTCCTTCGCTACAGCTTCTCTGCCACGCGGACCGGCGCGATGACCGGAAAACCCTCGACGAGCTGCCCGAGCTGTTCGGCAGTCGGCGCCGCTCCCCGCCGCAGCTGCAAGCTCCAAGCTTCAGCGGCCTTCATGCCGGGCACGCGGCGCCGAACGCCGTTCTCCGCCATGTAGAGGATGCCGTCCGCTTCCCAGATTCCCCCTTGGCCCTGCCAGGACGCATCGACATCCGCCGAGGCGATCGGCTCTCCGGCCGGCCAGCGCCGGACGTCGATCTGGGAGAGACGCACGACTGGCGCCTGTGCTTCGCCGACGATCGGCCTTCGCAGGCCGCCTTCGATCCAGTAGCGCGTATCCGTCGCTCCGCGGACGACGATTCCCTGCGGGAAGAAGGCCGTTTCCCCTTGCGGCGGCAATCCGGTGCCCAGCTGCCGAACGGCTTGAATCAGATCATGGGGATTGCCCCATTTGTCCACGTAAACATGCTCGTTATGATTATTCACTTCCTCGAACTTGCTGCCGAGCGCCTTCATGCTTACGCTTCCGAAATGATGAATGAACGTATCGCGCGCAATGACGAGCGCGTACCCTTGCAGGCGAACGCGAATATTGAAATCGTCGTCCTCGAAGTTGCCGATCTCGAAGCCTTCGTCCAAGTATCCCGTGCGCTCCCACAACTCGCGCCGAAACAACAGACAGAACCCCGTCAACCGGTCGGTCAACGTCCATTTGGCGGGATTGCCGATATTGAACCGCCGGGCGAACGGCTGGATTCCGCTTTCGTCCGTGTACGGCACCTCGATTCGCTGATCGCCGCTGATGTAATTCGTCACGGGACCGACCATGCCGATGGCCGGATCGCTGTTCAAGCAGGCCAATAAATTGTCCAGCCAATTCTGCGTCACGATCGTATCGTTATTGAGCAACAGCAGCGTGCTTCCCTTGGCCATCATGAGGCCGACGTTGATCGCCCCGGCGAAGCCGCGATTGCGCTCCAGCACCCGGAAGCGAACGACGCCGCCCGCGGTTTGCAAGTAATCGGCCGTCCCGTCCGTGGAAGCGTTGTCGACAACGATGATTTCATAAGGGGACGCCGTCATATCATGAATGCTCGCGATGCATTTCTTTAAGTAGTCGAGTTGATTGTAGCTCGGAATAATAATGCTGGTGCCGTCAAAATACGTGCCGAAGCTCTCCTGGCCCGAGCGAATGCCTTCCTGGTATCCCGCCGCCAAGCCTGCTTCCCGCCCCGTAAGTGGTTTCTTGATCCGCTTGTTCGTGCGGGTTCGGGGACGGGAACGGACTTGCGTCGCCTGCGGCCGTTTGCGCTGGGAACGCGCTTGCTTTCTCATGGTCCTCATTCAACTCCTTCATGGACGGCCCGCCCGCGGAGGCCGCGGTTACAGGATATATTTGCCCCTGACGATTCCGTCCGCCATATGGCCGAAGTCGAGCGCGGTCTTCCCGAGTTCGCGCGCGATCCGGGTACAGAGAATGACGGCCGCGATGCCCGCCGATACGAGTGCCAAGTTAAAATCGACGCCTCTCACTTCGCCCATGACCCGGTCGACGTCGTTCACGCCTTTGACGGGGCTGATGATGCCGTTCACTTGAAATCCGCATCTCATTAATGTCTGGGAAAGGGCCGGCGCCACGTTGCCGATGACCAAGATCCGCTTGCCCGTCAGCAGCCGATACAGCAGGCCCGCCTGGTGGAAGTGATAATTGACGGCCGAGTTCGTCAGCCTCAGCTGCGACATCTCCAGATGGTGGCTGCGGAAAACCGGATGCAGCAAGGGCTGAAAATGCTTCCGCCGCGACGAAGGCACGCCGACGATATGGGCCAGGCGAACGGCCTGCGCCAGCTGATCCCGCGCTCTCAAATCCGGCGGATTCACCCCGGCGTACGGCAGGAATTCCCCTTCGCGCTGAATGGTCCCTTCATCGTACATGACCCCTTGGGCGAGCGTCAGCAGCTCGCCGTCTCCCAGGCGCACGACGGCGCAGGGCCGCTGCTCGGCGATGGCCGCCTCCATCTCCATGAACACCTCTTGAACGTCCATGAGCGGAATGCACTGCGCCCGAATCTGTTCCGCTCCCCGCGCGATGATCTCGCGCAGGCTGATTTCCGGCAGCAGCAGATTGGCCGGCGTCTCCTGTTCCAGCAGCAGCTCTCCGCCTTCATACAAGCCAAGCTGGTAGCTCACCGCCGCTGCATGCTCTTGACCGGCATCCTTCGGGCGGACGCCGAGGTCCGTAACCTCCTGCGGTTCGACGACTGCCTGCTGCAGGTCGGACGTACCTTCCGCAGGTTGAACGCGCAGTTTGCGGCCGCGGTATCTGCGCTTTGGCGCTTTGCCTTTGCGGGCTCTTGTCCGCTTCTTCCCGCTGCCCTGCCGCGACTTGACCGTGCCGCCGGAAGAACGCGCCGGGGCAGCTGCCGCTCCGGGCGAGGCAGCAGTTCTCCCCGTCGGCGGGGCTGTTCCCGTGCCAGCGGAGGCAGCGCTGCGTTTCTGTACCGCCTTCGCCCTATTAACGGACGTGCTTCGTCCCGCCCCGGCAGCCGACGGCGCTGCCGGGAGAGCTCGCGCGGCAACGGCCGCCTTGCTTCGATTGCTCATGTGATATCCCCCATCAGCTTCCGATTCGCTTCCAGCAGCGAGTCGAACGTACCCGCATCCGTCCACCAGCCGCTCAGATGCCGATGCTCCAGCTTGCCTTTGCCGGCGAAGGCGTTGTTCACGTCCGTGATTTCCAGCTCGCCGCGCTGCGACGGCGACTGCTCGGCGATCAGGTCGAAGACCGTGCCGTCGTACATGTAAATGCCCGTGACGCAGCTGTCCGTTTGCGGCGCGGCAGGCTTCTCGTCAATATGGATAATTCGTCCGCCGCCGTCGAATACGGGCACGCCGTAGCGCTCCGGATCCGGCACCTGCTTCAGCAGAACCATGGCGCCCGAGGCTTGGGAACGGAATGCATCCATATGCGGCTTCAGCGGCTCCTCGAACAAATTGTCTCCGAGCAGCACGATGAACTTGTCGTCGCTGCCGATGAACGGCCGAGCCAGCTCCAGCGCCTGCGCGATGCCGCCCGCTTCTTCCTGAATCCGGTAGGTGAGCGAAACCCCGTAATCTTTGCCGCTGCCGAGAAACGAAGCGAAGTCCCCAAGCGCCTTAGGAGCCGTGACAAGCAGGATATCCGTGATTCCCGCGGCCTGCAGGCTGATCAAGCTGTAACATATCATCGGCAGACGGCCAACCGGCAGCAGATGTTTGTTCAGCAATTTCGTCAGGGGCAGCAGCCGCGTTCCCGTCCCTCCGGCCAAGATAACAGCTTTCAAATCGATGACCTCCTAACGGTTACATGAAATTCGCAGGATCGACCTGCCATTTAGCTTTGAAAAGCTCCCGGTTGCGTTCGACCAGCTGCGCGACCTGAGCGGCATTGCTGCGCTTGAAGCTGGCGCTGCCCTCATGGTGAACGAAGACGTTCCTGCACATCAGCAGAGCAAATCCATGCATGCGCGCGCGAAAGCAGTAATCGTCGTCCTCGTAATGGCCGGGCGAGAAACGCTCATCCAGCTCGCCGATCCGTTCGTACAGCGCGCGCCGGAACAGCATGCAGAACCCGACCAGCCGCGCAATCGGCTCGTATCCCTGCGCTTCGCGCACGAAGGCGTCGGCTGCGGCGCGGTGAAAATCCGTCATCGAACCGAAGGGATACTCTACCTGCTGCCTGCCGCTCGCATAGTTGGTGACGGGCCCGACGATGCCGACATCGGCGCTGCTGTTCAATGCCTCCAGCAGCCCTTGCAGCCAGCCGAACGAGACGGTGACGTCGTTGTTCAGCAGCAGCAAGTACTCGCCGTTCGCGGCCCGCATGCCTTGGTTGCATGCTTTCGGAAATCCCGCGTTGCGCGCGGCCGACACGCAAGTCAACCCCTGCTCGACGGACCAGCCCGGCGTGCCGTCGGAGGAACCGTTGTCTACGACGATGATTTCATACGGGGTTTGCTTCGGATCCGTATAGTCCCGGATCGCCGCGACCGCAGCTTGAAGAAGCGAAAGCCCGTTGTACGTCGGAATGATAATGCTGGTCATGCCGTTCATGTCGCGCTCCTTCCTGCCGCTAACCGGCGCCGGACTCCGTCTGGCAGCGACAGCCGGGCACCTTTCGTTCGCATGGCGGCCCGCAGTGCTTCGATATGATCGCCTGCCGACAGCTTCGCGGCATCGGCCGGTCCCATGCTTCCTGTGCCTAGGGCAGCCGGACTCGCTGCAGCGACCGGGAAGCAGCGTATGCGCAGCTGATGCTCGATCGCGGCCCGATGCGCCATCGGCGGCACGGCCAGCAGCGGCAGTCCGACGCGCTCCATGGCGGGACGCGACCAGGCATGGGGCAGTACGGCGACGGAATTAGCCTGCAGCTCCGGCTTTCCCAGCGACCAGTTCATGAAGGCCTGGATCCGCGCCGCGTCGCTCCAGCCTCGGAACGCGCCGAGGCGGCCGCTCACGTCGGCCAGGACCAGATCGCTGCCGGCCTGAGCTTCGGCCAGCAGAACCGCCAGCTGCTCCGCCGAGACCGCGGCTTCTCCGTCGACGAACAGCACGAGCTCCGCATTCGTCAGCCGCGCCCCGACTGTCCGCCCCACATCCATGCCCAATTTCTCCCGCGTATGGATGATCGTCACGTCAGGCAGCGCCCGGAACCGGTTGAACGCTTCTCCCCCCGCGGCCTCCTGTACGATAACGATCTCATCCAGCGGCAGACGCAGCAGCTGCTGGACCGATTCGAGCCGGGCGTTCGGACCTGCCATCACGACAGCTGCCGCCGATCTCGTCAGGGCGACCGGCACCCACATGCCCCCCGGCAGGCGAAGGCCTGCCGCGAACCCGTCCGCGAACGCCATGCCGCGCTGCTGCTGGCTGCCCGATCGCAGCGCGCCCTGCAGGCTGCGGCGCGTCCAGTGCTCGTTCATGAGCAGCTTGGCTTCATGGCCGGCAAGCGGCGCGGCGCCGTTGCGAAGAATCGCCGCGGCCTCGGCGAAACCGGCCGCATATTCGGCTTTGTACGAACCGGAATGTCCGGTCCTGCCCGTCAGCCTCCGCGATCCGGCATCCTTCGGTAAAGCTTTGCCGCCGCCTCCGTGGCTGCGTTTGCTTCTTCCTTTGCCTGCACGGCTTCTTCTCGACGATTGCATGTTATCACCTCGCAAATTCGCGTTTTCGCCCCGCATCCCCGAATCCGCCGCGCTCGTCGGTATGCCGAGCCAGCCAGTCGATCGCTTCCAAGTGATCGCCCACGATCAGGAACTCCAGCGGGTTCGTGCGTTCCCGCTTCCTTCGGAGCAGATTGAGCTTGCCGACATTAATATGTTTGACCGCGCTCACCTTGCAGCCGAGCCGAACGGCCATCGCATGCGCAAGCGGCGGGACCGCAAGCGCCTCCGCGCCGATCGTCTCGAGCGCCCGGCGGCTGATGGCATGCGGCACCGCGGTCATGGAGGTGCCTTTCAAATCCGGCCGCGCAAGCAGCGCATTCAGCGCATGCTTGGCAAGCACGACGCTGTGGACGGCCGCTTTATCCGTCGGACCGGAATAATCGTTCAGCGCCACGTCCGTCTCGCCCTGCAGGATGGAGGTCACGAAGGGCTTCAGCTGCGCGGCCGAAATAACCATATCCCCGTCGATGAACAGCAGCGCCTTCCCCCGGGCGGCATTCGCGCCGACGCCTCGGCCGACGTCATGGCCGAGCGGCTCGGCATACGAGAGGACGCGGGCTCCGCCGGCTCTGGCGATCGCCGCGGAACCGTCCGTAGAACCGTTGGCGACGACGATCACCTCCGTGCTCGGATGGATCCGCTTCGCCTCCCGAATGACGCGTCCGAGCGTCCGGCGCTCGTTCATGACCGGAATGATAACCGAGACGAGCGGGTCTCCGGGTGCTTCCGCCAGCCTTAGTGGTTCCGCCAGCGCCGGCTGCGGCGAAAGTATATGCTGTGCCGCTTCTGCTGCAGGCGGGAGCGCCGGCTGCGCATGCGTCGGAATCGGCGGCACTGGCTGTTCATGTCCTAACCCTTGGGGCGTGAACGGAGAGGTTGCAGCAGCGGACGGGATGGCTGGCGCCGCTGCTTCGGCCTGCCTCGTCAACCGTGCGGCTGCCGGCGGAACCGCCGCCCTTTTCCGCATCGGCGCTTGCTTGGCCGCCAACTGCCGCTTCGACGCGCTTTGCTTGCCCGCGGAAGCCGATCTGCTCGCAGCCGACTTGGGCGATATCGATGATTCGCTTGCGTATGCGTTCCGTTTAACCGCTCGCGTGGAAGCCTTCTGCGCACCGGCTCGCGTACGCAGCCTCTTCTTCCCGGAACGGGCGGATGGCTTGCCTGAAGCCGTCGGCGCGGCTGCCGCTTTCATCGGCGCGCGCGCGGGCGCAGGCACGCGCTTGACGCCTGCCGACCTAGCCGGAAAGGGGGACTGTGCGTGATATAGCAGCATCCCGCCCCTGCGACGGGCTTTCTTCGAGCCATATGGCTGCAGCATCCTTTTCACCTGCCTTGAATCTTCTTGTTACCAGTTAGTGTATGGACGATTAAGAGTAAGAGGAACGGCTGTTGTACGTTAAGGCGCTCGCCTTGCCTGACGTCCTCCCTATGCTCGTCAACACAATCTATCAAACTCATATGTTTATGAGTTAAAGGAGGGGATACGGCATGATAGAGAACATCGCCATCCGCCTCACGCTCAAAATCTCTTGAAACAAGCGGATTTAGCGTGGTTCCGCGTCTATGATTCAAACCAGCTGCGGGCGCAAACGAATCGTTTATCGGGGAGACGAATATGCCCAGCTCCCGCCCTTGTGCGCTGCGCGTCCTTTGAAGGTACAAGCCTTGCAGTATCGGTAAGCTCGGAGGGAGACAAGCTGTCCTAATTCCAAGCAAGGGAAAGCAGCATTGGCTCCAAAAAAACAAAATCCCCCTGCCGTCCGCGGCAGGGGGATTGGTATGGGCTGCATCATATGCTGCATGAGTTAATGAAGGCTGTGTATAGAAGGTTGGGTATGAAGGTTGGGTATGAAGGCTGGGTATAGAAGGCTGGTTTGTGAAAGCCGTAGTTGGTTAGTGATAGCCGTAGTTGTGTTGCTTACTTATATGTTGGCTGAATTTATGCAGGATGCAGGTGCGTTGCTTAATCGAGTTCGCGTAATGAATATCGGAGCACGCTCTCGCCGGTTCCGACCGAAGCGGCATGCGTGAAGTAAAAGACGTCTCCTTCTCTCTTATCGAATTCCAGCCCGTCTCCGTCGTAATCGAAATCCATGGCATATCGGCTGCTTTCTTGAATCCGCTTCTGATCGTCTTCCGGGAGCAGCTGCTTGTACAGCATGGCGGCCTTCTTCGTTTGCAGATTCACCAGCGCGAGCATTTGATTCTGATAGAGACGAACGATCAGCGCATCGTCGGCCGCGTAGACGACGGTAATCGCATCCCGCGGATCCAGCAGCTTCTCTATGTCGGCCGCTTGATTCACCTTACCGTCGGGACTAGCGAGCAGGACGCGGCCGCCGTCCACCAGGACAAGCCCTCCTTCGTATCGGAACAGACTGTCCGTACGGCGGACGCCGTAGTAAGCTGCCTTGCTTTCCAGCGCCAGCTTGCCCTTGTGAACGATCCATTTGATCACGTTGGTGCCGAGACTCGGTTCGCCATAGCTATCCGTAACGGTAATCGCGAGATTTTGCGCATCCAGACGTTCTGTTTCCATCTCGCCGTAGCCTTCCAAGCTTGCGCCGGATATGCCCGCCAGTACCGGGAGTTGTCCGGAAGCGGCCGTGTAGACTTGTTTCGTCGCCCGATTCATCCATACCGCATCCTGCGCCCCAGGGTCAACCTGCGCAAGGTATCGTTCGCTGTAATCGATGGTCAGCTTCCGTTCCTTCGACGCGTAACTGATGCCGGCATGAAGCAGCGAAGCGACTTCGCGAATGGACAAGTAGACCGCGTTCCGCCGAACGATGAGGCTCGCGGCGTCCGAACGAACGGCTCGCCCGTTAATCATTGCCTCCCGCGAATTCGGCGTGAACGCGGCGAGGACACCCGGATAAGCCAGCAGAATCTGCTTGCCTTTCTTCGTCAGGCTGATCTCGCCGAATACGCCTCGGACATCCTGGAACGAGAGATACATGCGGCCTTCTTCGGACAGGATCGGCAGCTTCAAATCGGCGGACCGCTCGCTTTCCCCATCCTTGCGCATAAGGCTGATCGGCTGGGCGGTCTTCTTGCCGAATGCCGCTGCGTTTGCCTGCTGCGTTGAACGCGGCGCCGCAGCGTGGGCATCCTGCGGGAGCGAAGCTTGCACCGGTCCTTGAAGCAGCAAGGCGGCCAGCCCGAAACGAATGGCCACCCGCCCGTAACGGGACCGGCTGCCGCGGACGGAACGATGGATAGGCATGCGGACTCATCTCCTTATGTACGCTAGACGCAAACGGTGGAAAAAAGTTACATGCTTGCCCGTCAGTTGACGAAAAAGCCTCCCAGCCCGTAAGAAACTCGAGCTGGGAGGCCGTTTATAGGGGAAGCCGATGATTATTTAGAGCCGATCGCGATCCAGTTGACGAGACCGATCGGTTCGGGAGTAATCCGCGTACGAACGATGGTCAGTTGAACGGCCGCTGCCGTTTTCTGCTTGATGACCGCGTAGCAGGAAGGCTGATCGGTCGTTGCGACGAACACGTACGCGCCGTTCGCGAAGGGCTGATCGAAACTGATCGTGACGTCGAGCTGCTCGCCTTGGCCTTGGAAATTGTACGGCGCAAGACCGTACTGCTGCAGTACGACTGCCTCGGTCTTCAGCGTCGTGACCGGCGTAAAGCTCAGCTTCGCTGCGCCGATGCTGCCGTCCGTCAAGCTTCCGCCGTCGGCGGCCGGACTTTGCTGCTGCAAAGCCAGCTGAATGCCCGGTGCGAAATGCTCCTCCGTGATGCTGTGCGGCGCCAGCTTCGCGCTCGTGACCGATCCGTCCGCCAGCTTGCTTGCGTCCACGGAGCCTTCGGCCAGCTTCTCACTCGTGATTGCTCCGTCCGTCAGCTTGCTTGCGTCCACGGAGCCTTCGGCCAGCTTCGCGCTCGTGACCGATCCGTCCGCCAGCTTGCTTGCGTCCACGGAGCCTTCGGCCAGCTTCTCACTCGTGATTGCTCCGTTCACAAGCTTGCTTGTATCCACGGAACCTTCGGCCAGCTTCGCGCTCGTGACGGATCCGTCCGCCAAGCCATCGGTCGTCACGCTGCCGAATGGAACCTCAATCTCGCTTGCATGCAGCACGCCAGGCGCCAATTTATCTGCCGTAATGGCTCCATCGGCAATCGACTCGGTCCTGACCGCTCCTTGCGCCAGCTTCTCCGTCGTCACGGAACCATTGCAGAGCGCAACGCTTTCCACGGATCCAGGAATCAGATGCGTCGTCGTGATGGAACGGGCGGCGATCTTGCTCATCGTTACGGCGCCTTGCTGCAGCTGGCTCTCGCTCACCGCGCCTGCCGCCAGCTTCGAACTGCCGACCGATCCGTCCGCCAGCTTGCTCGCCTGTACCGCGCCTTCCGCCAGCTTCGCGCTCGTGACCGATCCGTCCGCCAGCTTGCTCGCCTGTACCGCGCCCTCCGCCAGCTTGGTGCTGCCGACTATGCCGTCCGCCAGCTTGCTCGCCTGCACCGCGCCTTCCGCCAGCTTCGCGCTGCCGACCGCGCCGTCCGCCAACTTGCTCGCCTGCACCGCGCCCTCCGCCAGCTTGATGCTGACGATGGCCCCGTCCATCAGCTTACTCGTTTGCACCGCGCCTTCCGCCAGCTTCGCGCTGTCGACCGCCCGATCTGCCAGCCTGCTCGTTTGCACCGCGCCTTCGGCCAGCTTCGCGCTGTCGACGGCTCCGTCCGCCAGCTTATCGGTCTGCACCGCGCCCTCTGCCAGCTTCGCGGACGTGACCGATTCGTCCTCCAGCTTCGCGCTGACGACGGCCCCGTCCGCCAGACTGCCCGCTTGCACGGCGCCTTCCGCCAGCTTGATGCTCGTAACCGAACCATTCGCCAGCTTGCTCGTTTGCACCGATCCCTCAGCCAGCTTCGCGCTGACGACGGCTCCGTCCGCCAGAATGCCGGTATGCACCGCGCCTGCCGCCAGCTTCACGCTCGTGACCGACTCATCCGCCAGCTTGCTCGTTTGCACGGAGCCCTCCGCCAGCTTCACGCTGCCGATCGTTCCGTCCGCAAGCTTGCTTGCCTGCACCGCGCCCTCGGCCAATTTCTCGGTCGTGACCGATCCGTCGGCCAGCTTGCTCACGAGTACCGCACCTTCTGCCAGCTTGATGCTCGTTACTGCCCCGTCTGCCAATTTGGCCGTCAGCACCGAGTCGTTCGCCAGCTTCGCGCTGCCGACGGCTCCGTCCGCCAGCTTGCTCGCTTGCACCGAGCTTTCGGCCAGCTTCTCGCTCGTGACCGAACCTTCGACGAGTTTGCTCGTTTGCACCGAATCATCCGCCAGCTTCTCGCTCGTGACCGCGCCGTCTGCCAGCTTGCTCTTCTGCACCGATCCTTCCGCCAGCTTTGCACCCGTGACCGCGCCGTCCTCCAGCTTGCTTGCGTGCACGGATCCCTCGGCCAGCTTCTCGGTCGTGACCGCGCCGTCGGCCAGCTTGCTCACTTGAACCGAGCCTTCCGCCAGCTTCGCGTTCGTCACCGAACCGTTCGCCAGCTTGCTCGTCTGGACGGACTCTTCGGCCAGCTGCACGCCGGTGACTGCTCCGTCAACCAGCTTCTCGCTCGTAACCGATCCTTCCACCAAGCAATCTGCCGATACGCTGCCGAACGGAACGATAATCTCGACGGCTTCCAGCACGCCCGGCGCCAGTTTATCCGCCGTAATGGCTCCTTCGGCGATTGCCTCGGTCCTTACCGCGCCTTCGGACAGCTTCTCCGCCGTCACGGAGCCGTTGCAGAGCGCCAAGCTTTCTACCGCCCCCGGAATAAGATGCGCCGTCGTAATCGAACGGGCAGCGATCTTGCCCATCGTTACGGCACCGGGCTGCAGATGGCTCTCGCTCACCGCGCTTGCTGCGAGCTTCGGTCCCGTCACCGATCCGTCGCCGAGATTGGCGGCTGCGATCGCTCCTTTACCGATTACCCGGCTGTCGACCGCCCCTGGCGCCAAATGAAGGTTGTCGATCGATTGCTGCGCGATTTTCTTGGCATTCACGGAACCGTCAGCCAATTGCTCCTCGCCGACTGCCCCGAGCGCCAGCTTCGCGCTGTCGACCGATTCGTCCGCGATCGCATCGCTGCCGACGCTTCCTGCGATAAGATGAGCGCTTGTGACGGAACGCGCGGCGATTTTACCGAGCGTTACCGCGCCTGTTTGCAGCTGCGCCTCTCCTACGGACGATTCTGCAAGCGCGTCGGTGCCGACCGATCCGTTCGCTAGATGCGCCGCGCCGATGGCTCCTTCCGACAGCAGCTCGCTGCCGATCGTGCCGCGTTTGATTTTGCTGCCGTGGATGATGCCGTCCGGCGCTTTATCGAACGTGTAGAACTCCGGGGACATGTGCGCCTGCGAGATCGAGCCTTTGCGAATATGGTAACCCTGAATGGCTTCGGCCTTGACATGCTTGCCTGCGATCGTCTCCAGCTGGAGGTGCTCGCTGGTGACGGACAGCTGCGTCAGCTTCGAGCCGGTCACCGATTCGTCGCACAGCTGCTCCGTGCCGACCGATGCCTTGCCCAGATGCTGTTTCAGCACGCTGTCGGCTTTCAGATGAATGCTGCCGACGGAGCCTTCCGCCAAATGATTGGCGTCAACCGCCGCAGCCGCAATATGCTGACCTTGAACGGCGGAAGACCCGATCGAACGCGAGCTGACGGCTTCGTTCTGCAGATGACCGTTTGCAATGCTGCCTTCCGCGATCTTCTCTTCGGTTACGGCATCTATGGCCAGATGTACGTCCCGGATGCTTTCTGCCGACAGATGCACGCCGTAGATCGACTGCTCCGCCAGATGCTGACTGCCGATCGATTCGTTGGCCAAGTGGACGCCGTTCACGGCACCGAGCGCGATTTTGTCTCCGGTTACGGCACCTTGGCCGATTGCGCCGCCGACGACCGAGCCCGCTGCCAAATGCCGCGCGGTCAGAGCGCCATCCGCCACATGCCGGCCTTCGACTGCTCCCTGACCGAGATGACGCGCCGCTACGGCGCCTTCCGCCAGCTGGTCGCCCGCAACGGAGCCGCCCGCCAGCTTCGAGGTCGTCACGCTGTTGTCGGCCAGCTTCTTGGTGGTCACCGACCAGTCGGTCAGCTTATCCGTCGATACGCTTTCCGGCGAAAGCTTGAGCGAGTTGACCACATGATCCGCCAAATGATGCGAGTAGACCGCTCCGGCTGCCAAGTGCCGCTCCGATACGGAGCCGTTGGCCAGCTTTGCCGCTTTGACCGCGCCATCCTGCAGCGCGCCCGTTTCGATAGCCCCTTTGCGAATGTGGATCGCATCGATCATGTTCGGCTGCAAATGGTCCCCGGACACGGCTTCCGGCGAAATCGCTTCTTCCGTTACCGCTCCGGCCGACAAGTGAAACGCGCGAATCGATTCAGGCGCGACTTTATCGAACGTAATCGACTCGTCGGCGAGATGTTTCGTCTGCACCGACTGTTCCGCAAGCTTCGCGCTGCTGACGCTGCCATCGGCCAGCTTCTGCTCGATGACCGCGGCATCCTGAAGCTGCAAATGTCCGACCGCCGCGTTGCCGATATGGGCTTCCCCGATCGCTTTGCCGGCGATCTTGCCGCCGGTCACGGCGTTGTGGGCCAAATGCTTCTCGTGCACGCTTCCCTCGATCAGCTGCTTCACGCCAACGGAGCGCTCGGTCAAGTGGCGTTCCTCGATGCTGTCGTTGACCAGCTTATCGCCGCCGATGCTGAGGGGGCTCACATGATTGCCTTGCACGGCGTCGTCGGTCAGCTTGATCGCGGTAATGCTCTTGTCGGCGATTTTGGACGACGTCACGGAGTGGTCGACGAGCTTGATGGTCGATATCGACAAATCGGCGATTTTGGATGTCGAGACCGCTTGGTCCTGGACATGGTCCGTTATCACTTCGGCGTTGCCGATATGCCGCGCCTTGACGGCACCGTCCTGCAGCTCCCGGGAGCCGATCGCTTCGGGCGCGATGGCTTCAGACGTGACGGCTTCGGCTTGCAGTTCCTTTGCGCCTACTGCGCCTTTTGCCAGGTGGCTGGAGGTGATTTCGCCCGGCGCGATATGCTTTCCCAGCAGCGCACCCGGTGCTACGTGCTCGGCGAGCAGCAGACCCGGCTGCAAATGGCCGGATTCGACGGCGCCGAGGCTGATTTTCTCGCTCGTGACCGCGGCATCGCGGAGCTTGGAACGCGTAACCGAACCTTCGGCCAGCTTAGACGTGCTGATCGCTTCGTTCGCGATGCTCTCCGTGCGTACCGCGGCGCTTCTGAGCTTCGAGGTCGTCACGGATTGATCGTCCAGCAGCTCCGTCGTTACGATCAGCTGCTTCAGATGCTTCGCTTCGATCGAGCCTTCCGCGAGCTTGTCGGCGCTGATTGTGCGGTCGGCCAGCTTCTCCGACGTAATGCTGTGGTCCCGCAGCTTGTCGCCGGTAACGGAGCGGTCGCGGATCTTGGCACCGGAAATCGCATTCTTGACCAAGTGCTCGCCCGTGATGGACTCCGGCGCGATCTTGGACGTGTTGATGGCATTTTCGGCAATATGGATGCTTTCCACGGCGTAATCCGCGATCAACTGCGACTTCACCGCGCCCAGCTTAATGCGGCTCGTATCGACGGATCCAAAGGCCAGCTTCTCGGTCGTGACCGCATCGTCGGCAATATCGTCGGTATGAATGAACGGAAGCGGTGCATTCGGCATGCGTCGTTCTTCCACGAAAGCCTCTTGCGTGATCGGTTCTTCAATCGGTTCCTCGACCGGTTCCGGAATTACTTCTGCAATCGGTTCCTCGACCGGTTCCTCGATGGGTTCCACGATTAGCGCTTCTTGAACGGTCTCCTGGACTGCGTTCAACGGAAGCTCCACGGCCGCATCCGCTTGGTGAGCCTCGAATACCGCCTGCTCCTGTTTCTGAACCAGCTCCAGCACCCGTTCCGCGGAAAGCAGCGGCGCCGCCGGCTGTTCAGGTGCGCTGGCCGTGCTGATGAACTCATAGTGCGGAAGCGCCTGCGCTTGAGCCGGAAGCTGTTCTGGTTCAGGCTGTCTCCAGTCTTCCTGCTTGGCAGGCTCTTGCTGAACGGCTTCCGATGGTAAGGATTCCTGCGGCGGCGGTGCAAAAACCTGCGATGCGGCATTCACTTGAACGGTTCGTTTCTCGCCGTTCTTATCGTCAACGTTTTTGGTCTTCTTCAGTTCCTCGAGCCATTTCAACTCCGAAGCATTCGGATTATCGACGTAAAATAACGGCTTTCGCCCTTTCGGGCTTTTTCCCTTGCTGCTCTTCGCCATAGCCCTCTCCTTCTTCCACCTCAATTGTCATAGGTATCATATGCATTCACCCATGGGCAGGTCACATGGCGGGCTGCAAATTCTATGTAAAAAACTGCCCCCTCGCGGGAGCAGTTCTCATAAACCGGTTTTTTTCGCTTTTTCCAGCCGTTCGAATGGCAGGCGATCCGCTGCTTATTTCCGGCGATGAACGCCTACCGTTTGCTGCACATTGCCTGCGATCACGACCTTCACGGTCGCAAACTTCACGGTGCCGTTGCTGTATAAGGCTTTGAACGCGAATGTCAGCGGCCCGTCCGGAAGCTTCTCGAACTCGGGATCCCACAGCTCGCCGCTCCAGCTCGCCCGGGATGGTCCCGACGGCGTCAAACTCGCCGTCAAGCCATTCAACGTCACCTTCACTTCGACCGCATCGGTCTCCGTTAACGTGTCCGTCGTCGACGCCGAGAGCAAGAACCGCTCCCCTGCCCAAAATACGCCGTACCCGCGCGGATGCTCCGCATCTCCGCTCGCCTTCAAATTACTTTCCCTGCGCCGCTCGTTCCACAGCTCCGTATGCTTCACGAGTCCGGAAACGGACAGCGGAAGCACGACGATGTTCTTCGTTACCGCGACCGGCGGCGCCTTGCCGTCGGATACCGTGAGCTGCACCGTATAGGTGCCGACGAGCGGCGCAGCGAATAGGGGTCCGTTGGTCGGATACGGATTCGCGAGCGAATACGGATACGTGGTCTGTGCCCCATTCGGATCCTTTACGGTATACTGCACGCTCAGCGAGTCCTTGTCCGGATCGCCGATCGTCTGCGTGATCTTAATCGTATCGCCTTCATAAACGGGCTTCGGGGACCAATCAAAGTCAGCGGTCGGCGGCCGGTTCGTCTCGATATAGAAATAATGCGGATCGCTGTTGCCGCTCCAATCGTAACCGTCGAAGACGCGGACGATGACGTACATATTGACCTTCTCCGGAAGATCCCCGCCCGGAATCCAGTCGTTGGCGCTGGAGGTCTTGACGCCGGAATCGTACTGCAGCACGCCGCCGTATTTATAGATCTTCACTTGGAACTGCGTTTGGGTGTCGCCGTCCGCATCCGAATAGTTCCATTGAAAGTCCGGCCGCAGGACGGTCAGCTTCGTCGGGTTCGCTTGGTCGGTGCTTGCCGGCGCCGTAATCACGGCTTTCGGCTTTTGATTCACGATATTGACCTGCAAGCTGAAGTCCGCCGTTGCCCCATCGGCATCCGAAACGGTCTGCCTGACATTGAAAGTCCCCATGCTGCTGAAGCTCTTGGTCCAATTTGTCCGCGAATTGCTCGCAAAGCTCTCCGTGCTGCCGGCTGACGTGTTCGAGACGTAATATTCATGCGGCAGCTTCGTGCGATCGCCGTCTTCGACATCATACGCGGTCGAATTGAACGTAATCGGAACGCCGCGGAACGTATTTACGCGATCCGCCGTGAAGCCAGGCACCGGCGGATTATTCGGCGGCGCGAGATCCGTGACCGGCAGCATAACGACGTACCATTCGGACCATGCGCCGTACTCGTCCTTGACCGCCAATGCGACCTCGTAGGTACCGAGCTCCTGCGGAGCCGTCAGCTTCTCTTCTTTATAGACGCCGCTTGGCGTGACGTAATAGAAACGCTTCTGCAGAATTCCCTTCGTCGTCTTGTAGTCGATTCCCGTTGCTTCGGTCGAATAATCCGTGCTGCTAAAGTAACGGTCCGGATCATAGCTGCTGTCCGTCCACAAGATTTTGTGCTGGGCATCGCTCGCTAATGTGAATTTGGCGATCGGTCTCCGGTGAACGGTAATCTTCTGCGTAAATTCGTTCGAGCTTTTCCGGTACGCATCGAACGTATTGCTTGGCGAGAGGTAATCCGGATTCGGGTCGTCTTTCGCCTTCAAAGAGACGATATAATCGCCGACTTTATCGAACTTCAGCTGCGCATTCTTGAAGGTCTTTCCATTCAGCGCGGATACGCCCTGGTTATGAATGAAGCGAAGCGCATGCTTCACCGTCCAGTCATAGACGCCGCCGGCTGCCGGATCGTTCTCTGGATCGCTGAAGACGATGTTGTTGTACTGTACATCGGCCGCCGCGGATCCTTCGTCCCAAATAGCATATTGATCCGACCAGACATCATTCTTCACGATCGGCTTGTAAGCCACGCCGCTGAACGTTACGAAGGACTTGTTGGTAAAATAACCGAAGCGTCCCGTGGTATACGCAGCGTCATTCACTTCCATTATCGGCGCGTTATCCAGGAACACGGCAATATGGCCCTCGCTCGTCTGCAGCTTGACGGCATAGGTTTTTTGACTGTTCAGCGTGTAGTTCTGCGTAGCCAGTACCGTGCGCACGCCGGCGACGTATTTGACCAGTTCGATTTTCTTCGCGTCCGTCTCGAGGGCATAGCCGTTCAATCGGTCTTTCATTCGGAACGAGAAGCCCAGCCATTCGTCGTCGTAGTCCGCGTCATCCATCTTGAAGCTGAATTTCATCTCCGCGTCGGACAGCGAGAACGGCGAGTAGAATTGGCCGCTCGTGAACGAGCGCATGACCGGCGCATTCGTCGTCGGCTTGCCGACGGACACGGTCAGCCTGAATTGATCTTGACCTTTGCCGTTATAAAGCGGATACGCCTGGGAAAGGGACACATAGACCCCGTCCATAAAGTATTGTCCGTACTGCGGATTGGAGAAGTTGCATCCCATGCCTACCGTGCCGGCGGGCGTCCCGTTCTTGTCGAGCACCTTGTTTTGCCCGTATTGATTATACGCGCCGGCAAATCCGGAATTGCAGGCCATTTCGCTCGCGTTCATGCTCGTCTGATAGCCATCGATGGTTGTAGACAAACGTCCCTTGTTCTTGATCGTTCCCGCAAAATCCGTCGAGAACGCCGGATCGCCCGAAAACCCATAATCGGAGTCGCCATAATGATAAAGCGTCAAATCATCCCCGGCTAAGCTGTCGACCTTACGCTTGATCGCTCCCGTTGCCGAGTTGATAACGGCAACGGCTTCCTGGGTGGTGGGAACCATTTCGTAAGGTTTATAGTAATCGTAGTAATACTTCGCATAGAGCTCTTTCGTGACTGGATTAAAGAAGAAACCCGTTTTCCCCTCCGGATAAACAAAGGCGCCGTTCCAAGAGTAGTTCGCCGTCGGCGCGACTTGAGAGGCGATTTGGCCGCTCACGCCATCACCCAAATAATTGCGCCACGCCAAGGTGAAATCCGCATTGTATTTGGCGACGCTTAGTTCCGCGAACCAATTCGAGTTCCCCGATGAGGTCCAACCCTCATAGCGATACATCGCTCCCGTGGCGTCGGTCATCTCTCCCATGGTCGTATAGTAGATCGAGCTCGCGGAGTTATGGTAATCATCGGCGAATTTCGTCGTATGTGCCGTCGGCGCGTAAATGCTGTTGATCTTCGAGAAATGCAGGTCACGGGTCAATTTATAGTACGTCTTGTACAGTTGACCTGGAGCAGCGAAGAAGTTATCCGCACTCTCCAAAATCAGACTGCTTCCCTCCGTACCGTAAATCGTCATTCCTTCCAATACGTCCGTATTATCCGAACCTGTGACGGCTTTAATATCTGCTGCCAAAGTTGGCGAATTGAAGGTACTGGTCAGCGGAGCACCCGTTCTCGCGTCGTAGATTCCGAACTCACCGGTCGTCTTGTCTCTGCCAATGTTGCCCGGCAATTCCCAAGTCCTTTGCACATAGAGGTACTGATCCGCTATTTCGTACTCGTTGATCTTTCTAGGGTAGGCATAGATATCTTTGTACGTGAAGCCGCCATATTTATAAGAATCAATCGTCTTGGAGCCTACGTCGTAGTTCGATAAAATATAAGCATAGGGACTTCCGTTTTGAAACTTCTGCGTGACGCTGGATCCGTATACGTCGACGATGGGCGACAGCTTTGCCGGATCGAGGGCATAGATCTTCTCGTCGTAGGAATAGGTCCAGGTTTGGTTATTGTAGTTGTAGGACTGCGAATCGTTATTTTTATCGAAGAAAAGTAGCTTCTTCGTGGATCGGATTTTAGGCATCTTTTGACCGTTGTAATATTGCATGATGCTGTTGTTATCGCTCAGCAGATTCGTAACCACATCGGACTTCAATGTCGATCGCCAAGGCGACAGCTCGTTATTTCCGTAGCCGTTGTTCGCGAGCGGAAACGCATCGAATTGGGACTTGGTATCGCTCCAACGCGTCATCGAGTATTCGTAGACACCCGAATCCTGTTTGCCAAAATTCCGGCCTTCGCCGCTTATCAGATTGCCTGCGCTTGACCGCCACAGATGGTTGATATTGTTGACCAAATTATTCGTGCCGGGTACGTATGTTGGCCACTTTAACATGTCATCGGCAGTAATGCGCGTGTACGGATCCAAATTCGGCTGCGGATTATTACCCTCCATCTCGAAAGAGACTTCAGGTGCGTTGTTCACGACATCCAGCGTCAGCGTCGCCGGCGGATCGGAGTCCGTATCGTCCCACTGGCCATATTCCTCCGTGACTTTCAAATAATACAAGTACTTCCCGACCTTCGTTGGCGTAAACTGCAGCTTGGTCAGCGTACCGCTCACGGTTTTCCAAGCGTCGTCGGAGAAACCGTTGTTATTCGCGTCGTACTTGTATTTGTAGGCCGCGGTCACGATCGCATCGCCGTCCGGGCTCGTCGATTTATTGAGCATGTCCAGCTGCGTGCCGCGCACCGAGAGCGGCGGAACGACGAGTTTGGCGACCGGCGGCAGATCCGGTTGGACGATAATCGTGCACGTGGCCGGATCCAGTGATTTCAGTCCGTTCTCATCATAGACGGAAAGCGAAACTTGCACCGTGATATCCGTCGTCTCCGGATTCGGATAGCTGCTCTTCTTATTCGTCCATTCGTCGCGGCTATGATCGATCTTCAAGTACGAGATTGGACTGTAGCTCCGGCTGCCGTTAATGGCCCCCGCCGGAATCGGATGATTCGCGATGACCGAAGGCGGACAGTCGATGACCGGGACCGGGTTCTTCGGCACGACCTCGATATACGTACATGCTTTAGCTGTCGCTCCCCACTCGTCACGCATTTGGCCGCAGATGTTCTGGAATCCGAGCGAATCCATGGTGAGGTTATGCTGACCATCGACATACTCGATGCTCTTCGAAGGAATCGACTGCACGAACGGCGACCCCGCCGAGTAGTCGAAGCCCATGAAGTAAAGATTGTCCCCGTCCGGATCGTTTGGCGTAGGCACGGTTGGATCATTAATGTAGACGAGATTAAGCGTCGTGCCTTCGACGACTTGGTGCAGCGGTTTGGTCGGTTGACCGGGATCGACGAAGCCGATACTGAACGTCGGCGGATTGTTGACGGTTGGCCCCGTTACGGTGAGCGGCTTCGGGCCGATCCAGTCGGAGGTCCCGCAGCTCGTCACGATCTGCATGTAGACATTATGGATGCCGACTCCAATAACCCATGGATAGGAGCCGTACGTATATGTCGAGTCCGTCGTTTGGCTGGTGACCGGGCTGCCGGTCCACGTACCGCCGCGTTCGATTTTGAACGTATGGGATTGATAGATACAACCGTTTAATTGAAAGTTTTTGAGATGAAGCGCGAATGAAGCTTTATAGGGGAGGGTGTTCGGCAGGACATCGAAATCGCCTGTGAAGGAGATGGGTTTCTCGTAGAAAAAGGATACATACGCTTTGGGCGTGGCCGCGTTGACGGTCACCGATTGACTGGTCTTCGGCGTGACCGTGCCGGAATAAGAGAGATAGGATAAGTTGCTGCCTATAAAGTTCCCATAGTCGGCATCGTACCCATAAGAGGCGCTGGAGGGCAGCGCAGCGATGGGAACTGTTTGCTGCTTCGCCAAGGTGTATACGCCGGTCGGTCCTGCGCGAACCATGTGGCGGAGGTTGATCTCGCCGGGCGAGGCGGTCGAGTCTACGTCGTAGTAATAGTTCAAAATGACGGGATTCGGAAAGGCAGCCTTCGTAAATGTCCCGAGATTGTATTCTCCGGTTATTAGGGGACCGCTCGGCAATATCTTGTAGCCGGAGTAGGTATAGCCTGAGCCGGTCGGAACTTCATGCGAGAATGAATACGCGGTTCCTTCTTTCAATACCTGCTCCCTATCGTATAGTCCAGCGACGCCGTCCAGGCTGTTATCATTCATGTCTAAATGCTTAATGATTACTTTGCCATCGGCAGAATTCTTATCGTAATAGTAGTTTACTTTGTAGGTGTCGAAATCACCATTGTAGGTAAATGACGGCGTCCCCGTAATGAATGGAGAAGCTTGTGGATCACTACCATCAACGGTTTTCTTATACTTCCCCGCGTAAGTGTATCCTGGAATGACAGGCGGGGCGGGAGGATAAGACTGGCCAGCAATCATATCTCCAGATTTGCTTGGTGATAAGCTATCTAATTGCTCGCCGGTTGTCGAGAAACTATGCGTTTCATAGTGACCTTTCAGCTCGAATTCAAACACGATGGGAAAATAATAACGTCGAGCCTGGACTAATAGACCAAAGGTTTCATTTGGGTGATCCTTTAATATAACATTCCAGTATTGTCCTGAACTTGTTTCTAGTTTTCCTGGTAAGTTGACCTTGAAACTGACATTACTTGTCCCTTTACCTGTAAGATCGCTTGTTATAGGAGAGCCTGCATTGTTTGCGAAATATAACATGTAAGATGCAAAATCATCGGTACTACGAGACTCTTTAAAATAAGTTTCATGGCTATCACTCCCGTCAAAGTTATAAGCTTTGACACTTTTAACCGACCTACCTGGAAAACTAAAAGAATATGACCAAGAAAGGTCGCTAGGAGGAACTCCTTCACCAGGCGCATAGGTTGTCCACTCACCTGCAGAGTTTGTCCATATTTCGTAACTCATGAAACCAACAGCATATCGCTTTGTGCCTACCGCATAAGGTTTAATAAAGGCATTCCCAAAATCCAGTTCTTCTGCATTAGCTATATTGCTAGATATTACAGGGAACAGGAATTGAAACAAAAAAGTAATTAGAAGTAAAAGAGAAAGACTTCTTTTCAGTAATCGCCCCATATTTACCTCCAAGGGTTTTTGAATAGAATCTTGGCATCTGAGTCCGCATAGATATCAATATATTCAATACTTCTCATTGATAGCTTCTCGTAATCCTTTATACCAAGATTCCAAAAGTCATCCTTACTTACCACATCGTTATAATGAATTCGTAACTCTTTCCCAATATTTTCACGGTAATAATTTACTTCGCCCCGAACCTTCACATGTTCCCCCGTTTGTAAAAACAGAAACGTCCGCCCCATAACGCCTTTATCCGTCGTACTCGCCCTTGTATATGTTCTTCCTTTAGGATCCCGAGCAAGATCCATTCGGTAATAAATATCACCGGAAATAATCAATGGAAAGTCCTGTTGTGTAACAACTCTTGCCGTAGTGAATGGTTTATCACCTTCACTCAGAAAATTTTTTAAAAAATACGGATCCTTCGCATAATAATGCGCATACGGCTTAATATCTTCCGGTTTAATCGCATCCTCGAGCTTCGGTACATCCTTATTGCCAATCCAAACAAACTGATTCACCGCATCCCACTCCACAGCCACGCCGAGCCCTTCACTCACGACACGCAACGGAACGAGCGTCCGCCCCTTTACTACCTTCACTGGCACAGACAGCTTCGTCGTAATGCCATTAATCGTGGCTGTCGATGCCCCGATCGTAAGCGCAAGGGTACTCTTCCCCTTCACGATGCTAATGTTCTTCCCTGTCAGCGTCAAATCGCCGCCAAGCTTGTCCGATACCACTCGCAAAGGCACAAGCGTCGTGCCATTTACATTCTCTGGCTGCACGTCGCTTGGCAATTGGCGTGCATTGTAGAGCAACTTTATTGGTAGGCTGTACGTCATTTTAGTAGATTCCTCAGCTGAAATAGAAGCCCCTCCAAGTGCGCTGCCTGTCAATGTCAGTGCCGCGAGTACCGCAGTCGTCAATTTAATCTTCTTCATCTTTGTTTCCTCCTCGATAAATCGGTTTCGCGATCATGCTTAACAATTGCAGCGTACTATTACGCCGCCTCAATTAACATATTCTACCACCCTTCGCTAGATTTCGACGAGACCTGCCTCTTAAAAAATCCCCAAAGTTTCTCCAGGTCCCCCAACCCGCGAGAAACGAAAAAAAGCACCTGCTGCAAGCTGAATAAACCAGCCTGCAATCAGGTGCTTCCTGTTGCTTAGGATCCATAAGTTCTCGAATTACTCCCTATTTTACGCACACATCCGACAATTATCAACCTTATTTTTACAGTGCTGCTTCTCTCCTGCCATTACGGCTCTCTCAACAGCTCCAGCCAGCGGTTCGCCGAATGCTGCCACGTGAAGTGCTGCTCTACCCGTTTGCGGCTTTGGCAGCCCATCTCTTGGCGCAGCCGTTCGTTGCACAAGAGCTCCAGCAGCCGCGAGCGCATCTCCGTCACGACATGCTCCGGGTCCACCAAATACCCCGTCACGCCGTCATCGATAATTTCCTTCATGCCGCCCGCGCGGGTCGCGACGACAGGCAGCCCGCAGGCCATCGCCTCCACGTTCACGAGACCGAACGCCTCCCGGTTGCCGGACGGAACGACCGCGACGTCAGCCCCGAGAAACCAGCTCGGCACCTCGGAATACGGCACGTACGGGACGAAGGTCACATGACCCTTCATCGTGCGTCCCAGCCGGTGCAGCATGCGGACGTAGGCGGTTGTCCGATTCGAGCCGTAGAACGCGCCGCCGACGATCACGAGCAGCACGGATGGATGCTCTTTGATCAGCTGTGGCATCAGCTTGAGCAGATGATGGACCCCTTTGATCTCCTGAAGCCGGCCCATGAACAGCACGACGCTGCGCCCGAGCCAATTGCGCCTCCTGCGGAGCTCCGCTCTTCGCAGCGAACCCGCCGCCGAATATTGCGATGGGAAACGCTCCACGTCCACGCCCGGATAGACGACGCACAGCTTATGCGCGCACCCCGGCACGCGATTCGCCGCATCCTCCTTTAGAAACTCGCTGTTCACGATGATGCGGTCGGCCGCGTGAAAACAACGGGACAACGTCTGCGACGGGATGGCCCGCTCCCGAATGAACGTATTGGAATGCAGGTTCAGCCAAATCTGCTTCGCAGGCTGCGCCTGCTTCAGCTTGAGTACGTAGCGCGGACGGTTCTCCACTTGCAGGACGTCAAGCCGCAGCTTGCCGACCGCGCGTCTGACGCACTGGATATAACGCTGCTTGCTCGCAGCCGGAAACCGCTCGATTGCCGCTCCGCCGACGTTCCCCCGCTTGCCGAGCGAACGGCTGAGACGCCCGTAAATATGAGCATCGACATAGGGAACGAGGAGCGGCACGGTTTTCTCGACGACTCGCTCGACGGAGCTGCTGGTAGGGGAAGGCAGAGGAAACGTACCCGGCGTCACAAAGGCGACTTTGGGTTTATCCATGGCGCGCAGACCGCCTCTCCGATTAGAAAATGTGCTGTTACAGCATACGCGGCGAAGCCAAGCCGGCAACCGCCATACGCCTGTTTCGCCTCACTGCGGCCGGCCCAACTATTTGTCCCTCCGCCATATTTGAGCCAGCAGGAGACTTAAGCCGTACGGGCCGAAATAGGCGCCGCTGATCAGAAACAGCGGGCTTAGCAGCACCTCGTGCACCTGGGTCATGAACACCGTATCATCGAGCAGCGTCTTCATCACGGCATGGGCGGATTCCCCAAAGAATAACAAATAGGCCGCAACCGCCAGCACGTCCAGCAGCCACCTGGCACTCTCGTGAGCAAGCCTCAGCCAAAGCAGCAGTACCCCGCCGACAACGGCGGCCAATATTACCAATCCTAGCATCGCAATCACCTCATCCCCATCATTCGCAGACGGGAGCCGGCTTAAACATCTGGAAATGTCGTCTATTGATAATTGCCCCGCGATATGTCACACTAGTCCCAAACCATCTAGAACTGCCCCTATCAAGAGAGGACGTGAACTTCCGGCATGACCAAATGGCTGCTCCGATCCATGACCGAGCTAAGCTCGCGCAAATGGATTTCGCGCATAACCGGTCGATTCGCCCAGTCGCCGGCCAGCCGGCGCTTTATTCCTAGATTCGCCCGGATGTACGGCATCGCCGTTCAGGAAGCGGAGAAACAGCTGCATGAATACCGCACGCTCAACGAATTTTTCACGAGGCGTTTGAAAGCGGGCTCACGGCCGATCGATACGGACCCGAACGCGCTCGTCAGTCCTGTGGATGCGCTCGTCACCGGCTGCGGACCGATTAAGCAAGGGACGATCCTGAACGTCAAAGGCCAGGATTATACGATCGAGGAACTGCTGAACCTCTCGCCGCGCATGGAGAATTACAAGAACGGCTACTATATGGTCCTCTACTTAAGCCCGACCGATTATCATCGCATACATACGCCGATCGCCGGCACCATCGTGGAACGCGAGCATGTCGAAGGCAAGGTTTATCCCGTCAACGATTTCGGTCTCCGCCATATGCGCCGCGTGCTAAGCCGCAATGAACGGCTGATCACGTACATGCGCCATGCAAGCGCCGAGACGGCGATCGTCAAAGTCGGCGCCATGAACGTCAGCAGCATTCAATACGTTCAGCCGCTGCGCGACAAAATGGAGAAAGGCGACGACCTCGCCTACTTCGAATTCGGTTCCACCGTCGTGCTCCTCACGGAGGACGACAGCTTCAAACCGCGAACGGACATGCAAACCGGCCTCAAGGTGCGCATGGGCGAGAAGCTCGGCACGCTTGTACCAAGCTAGCGTCGCGACGAAAGAAAGCAGCGTTAATCCCCATACGGTATAGCATGGAAATCGCATATGCACCAACGCTAACGAAAACGGCAGGCCAAGTGGCCTGCCGTTTGTGCTTTGCTTTTGCTTATATGAACATCCCGAATCAGCGTCTATGCTTCATCAAGAATACCTGCTCGCGCTTGACAAGCAGCTTTTCCCGGTCCTGTTCGATCTCGCCTTTAATCCGCTTCAAGCAAGCCCCGCACAGCTTTCCCTGCCGGGTCGCTTCCCCGCAGAGGTCGCAGGCGTCTGCCAAATTGGGGTACTCGTAAAGCTTCAGCCGGTTTCGGCGGATCAGGCTCCGAATGCGCGGGACGGGAACGACCGCCGCTTCCCCTGCTTGTTCGTTCGTCATGAAACGATTGCGCCGCAGCGCCCTCTCGATCGCGTCGATCTCTTGGTCCTCGCTAGCCATGCAGTTCGAGCACATATTGCGCAGGTTCTTCTGAAAAATGTTCCCGCATTCGGGACAATGCGCAACGTTTAGTTCTATAGACATATGATCCCCTCGCTATGACTAGTTCTTTTTAACCATCATAACTTAGAAAGGAATATTTTTCATCCACCTATTTTCGAATAGCATACTTTTGCGCTGACCAACCGCGGCTGCACTAGTCGGTCGGCGTAACAGCCGACCAGCGATAATTCCATACCAGCCTTAGCCACGATCCAGCTCTATGCACGCCGCCTCGATAATCGCCCCGCCTCGTACAATCTGCTCTTCCCGCAAATGCGCGAACCCGAACAATGCCGAGCACCTAGGCGCCCCGCCCTCCCATAGTGAATCCCCGACGGACCAATCGACGCCCCGTTCGGCGCAGCGTTCCCTCAGCACGGCATATCGCCGGGCATCCCCTCGCCACTCCGCGAACATATGCAGCCCCGCATCCGCAGGCACGAAACGGAACCAGCGGGCGAGACGCGCATCCACCTCTTCCTGAAACGTCCGCAGCCTTCTCCCGATGATCCGCTTCATGCGCCGGACATGCTTCGCATAGGCACCGCCTCCGATAAAACGCGCCATCGCCCGCTGCTCCACCAGCGCCGACGGATGCGGCTCGAGCAGCGCCTTCGCCAGTCTGAACGGCTCCTGCAAGGAGTTCGGAAGAACGACATAACCGAGGCGCAAATCCACGAACATCGTCTTCGAGAACGTACCGATGTAGACGACGCGGCCCTCGCGATCCAGCGCCTTCAGCGGCTCCACGGGCCGTCCGCCCCAGCGCAGCTCGCTGTCGTAATCGTCCTCGACAATGACGGCTCCACGCCGCGATGCCCACGCTAGCAGCTGAGCGCGCCGCGAAGCCGACAGCACGGCACCGGTCGGGAACTGCCGGGTCGGCGTGACGAGCAGCAGGTTTGCTTCCCAATTCGCCGGCACGATGCCGTGATCGTCGACGGCGGCTGCCAGCAGCGTCCCTCCTTGCGCGGTGATGGCACGCTTAATGCCGGAATAACTCGGATTCTCCACCACTACGGGCATGCCGGGTTCGACGAGCAGCATGGACAACAGCGCGATCGCCTGCATGGAACCGTTCGTAATCATGACGCTGGCGGCATCGGCACGAATGCCTCGTTCTCGGCGGAGGTCATGCGCGATCGCCTCTCGCAAAGGAAGGTACCCATCCGGAGGAGCCGTTATGGCCGGGAACGCCTCCATCATGTCCCTGATCTCCGCATACAAGGCGGATTTCCATTCTCCGGCCGGAAACAGATTCGATTCCGTTTCCCGCAAGCGAAAGCTGATCCCTGCCCGAAGCCCGTCGTTCGGATTCAGCGGATGACTCTCGATGAAACTGAACCGCTCTTTCGATACCACCAATCGTTCGCCCCAAGCCGACAGCGCGAGCGGCGCGGCTCCGGCAGGCTTACCCGAAGCATTGCCGCTTCCTTGCAGCGGGACGCCGAACGAAACGAAGGTCCCGCTGCCCCCTTCCGCCCGCGCGAACCCCTCCGCGATGAGCATATCGTACGCCGCGTTCACGGAGCCGCGCGACAAGCCGTACAAATCGGCCAGCTTGCGGCTCGACGGCAGCCTCGTCCCGGGGGGCAGCGTTCCGTTCACGATGTTCTCCCGCAGCGCTTGGAATACGGCTTCCGTCTTGCGTCCCAGCTCCTCGTAATAACGTTCGTACGCCATGCGAAAATCGATATCCATCTTGTCACCTGCCTTTCTCAGCAGCCTCTTCTCCAAATAGTGGTCCAATAAAAGTAATCATAATTGGATCTTTTGGATTGTCAATGTGCACGGTATGCTAGGAACATTCGATTGGAAGAATGGAGGAAACCCTATGCGCAGAGCGGAATTCGAAATCAACGAAGATCAGGAAGAAATCACAAGCTTCTTGGAAGAGATGAGCTTTGGCTTTCTCGGTACCGCCACGCCTGACGGAGAGCCCTCGATGACGCCGCTCAACTTCGTTTACGTGGGCGGATCCATCTATTTTCACGGCAGCCGGATCGGGGAGAAAATGACCCAACTAAAGAAAAACCAGCGTGTCACCTTCATGGCCGCAAAGGAGTATGCCGTCATCCCGTCGTACTTCAGCGATCCGCTAATGGCCTGCCCGGCGACGGCTTATTTCAAATCGGTGCGTGTCGACGGACATGCCGTCGTCGTCGACGATCCCGCGGAGAAAGCAGCGGCGCTGGAAGCCCTCATGCGCAAGCTGCAGCCGGAGGGCGGCTACAAGGAAATCGATTCCGAGGATCCCGATTACATCCCGCGCCTGAAAGGCGTAGCCGTCGTGCGTATCGATGCGGACCGGGTGATAGGAAAATTTAAGTTCGGCCAGAACCTGAAGCAGCCTGACCGCGAGTCCATCACCGCGCAGCTGGCGGAGCGCGGCTTGCCGCAGGATGCCGAGACGATCGCGCTAATGAACCGCTACTGTCCGCATGCCAAGGAAGCGACCGGGGAGTAGGCACGGCACCAAAAAACGGAGCCTCAGGCGATTATCGCCCGGGGCTCCGTTTTGCGCTTTCATTACTGCTTCTAACTACTAACTATGATTGCGCCAGCTTGCGTGCAGCAACGCCCTCGAACGTCGGCTTGACCGGTTCGATCGTGCCGTCCTCGCGGAAACGCATCTCATCGATGCAGACGACGCGGTGATGGCGGTTCGTTTCCTCCAGCGGACGGCGGTGGTACACGATGTAATAGTCGTCCGTGCCGGGGATGTGCAGGAAACCGTGATGCCCTGCGCTGGTCGCGACTTCCGGATCCTGCTGAAGCACTGTTTCCAACCGCTCGAACGGTCCGACCGGAGAGTCGGAGACCGCATAGGCAACCCGGTAATCCGGCGTTCCCCAGCCGCCTTCGGCCCACATGAAGACGTATTTCCCGTCGCGCTTGATCATGCACGGACCCTCGACATAATCCTTCGGCGTCACGGATTTGAACAGCTCGCCGTCCTCGAACGGGCTGAAGCTGATCATATCCTCGTTCAGCTTGGCCACGTTGCAATGCTTCCAGCCGCCGTAATAGAGATAGGCTTGTCCGTCGTCGTCGATGAACGCATGCGGATCGATCGGCTGCGCGCTCATATGGAAGCGGTCGATGAGCGGCTTGCCGATCGCGTCCAGGAATGGCCCCTCGGGACGATCCGACACGCCGACGCCGATGCCGCCGAGCTCGTCGTCGTTTTGAATATCATTGCCGGAGAAGTAGATATAATACTTGCCATTGCGTTCGATCGGCGACGGCGCCCATACGGCTTTATGGATCCAAGCGAAATCTTCCATCCGAAGAACCCGCTCTACTTTCGTCCAATGGACCAGGTCGTCCGAATGAAAGGCGTCCAGATACGTCTGCTCCTCGTAAGGCGCGGAATACGTCGGGTAGATCCAGTAGCGTCCCACGAAAATACGCGCCTCCGGGTCTGCATACCAGCCTGGAAATATAGGATTGCCGGAGTGTGTCTTGTTTGTCATGCGCTGCGTCCTCCTTGGATGTACGAATTCAGGTCGAGCCGCCCTATCGGATCTCCGACGGGCTCTTGCCCGTATACTGCTTGAACTGCCTGCTGAAGAAGAAAATATCCCGGTACCCGAGCGCGTCCGCAACCTCCGTCACGTTCATCCCGGCATGCATCAGCAGATGCTGCGCCCGTTCGATCCGAGTCCGAATCAAATAAGATTGGACCGAGGAACCGATCATCTCTTTGAATTTGATCGAGAAATACCGCGGCGACAGCTGAGCGCGCAGCGCCAAATCCTCGACGCGGTGCGCGATGCCGGGATTCTGGCGGATGAAGTTGGCGATCTCGTGAATCGCTTCCGTCAGCTGATTGCTCGACTTGCGTTCCACGGGAGCTTCCCGGTCCGCACGAAGCAGATGGATGATCAGCTGCTTCAGGATCAGCTGCGCTTCTTCCTCTGCCGCGTATGTCTTGACCAGGAACAGTCTGACATACCGAACCAGCAAGTATTCGAAGTCGACCGTCTCTTCCAGCGTCCGGTACGATTCCGGGATCATGTCGACCGGTTCCGTAACGTCGAAATGGATGTACGTCAAAACGAGCGGCCGCTGCGGATCATGCGTCGCGCTTGTGAAGTCGCCCGGCCGAAACAGGAAGCAGCTGCCCTTGCTTACGGGAACCGGCACGCCGTTCAGCATGACTTCCCCGCTGCCGCTCCATACATAGAATAGATCGTAATTCGACAAGGGCTTTTCGCGTTTTTGCCATTTCCATCCAGGCTCGCAGACGATTTTAGCGAAGGCGGGCTTCAATTGAAACGATGACGGCGAACAGTGCAGCATCCTCGGATTCCTCCCCCAAGCAAAAACAATGTCGAAGCCATCATACAATACTGTGAATCCTTTGCCAACGTGACATGCATCGGAGATCCATTTTTTCGATTATTGTTTGAAAAGTGACGGGGCAGCCGTAGTCTTTCGCTCCTCTAAAGTGGTATAATATCGACTAATCGGTTTCCGATGGGAAATCAACAAATACGAGACTGAACCACTGAAGGGATGAATAAAGTCCATGAACCCACTTGC
The DNA here is from genome assembly GCF_009909195.1 of Paenibacillus sacheonensis. Classification (GTDB taxonomy): domain Bacteria; phylum Bacillota; class Bacilli; order Paenibacillales; family Paenibacillaceae; genus Paenibacillus_Z; species Paenibacillus_Z sacheonensis. Next base: position 77,899 of record NZ_JAAAMU010000013.1, on the reverse strand, counting down.
CCAGCAATTGAACGCGACGATTGAGCGCGAGAACGTCCACGTTTTCCAAATGTTATCCGCACTCGGTAAAGCCATTTATTTCCCGAAGGAAGGCATTTTGAGCCAATCGGCCGAAGCAAAAGCGAAGGCGAAGAAATACAACGCAACGATCGGCATTGCAATCGAGAACGGTCAGCCGATGCATCTGAAGGTCATCCAGGATACGCTCTCCGCGTACAATCCGAAGGATCTGTACGAGTATGCGCCTCCAGCCGGCAAGCCCGAGCTGCGTACCGCATGGCGTACCAAAATGCTCAAGGAAAATCCGTCGCTCGCGAACAAGGCGTACGGCAATCCGGTCGTGACCAATGCGCTTACGCATGGCCTCAGCATCGTGGCGGATCTGTTCGCCGATGCAGGGGACGCCGTCATCATTCCGAACAAGAACTGGGAAAATTACGAGCTGACCTTCGGCGTGCGCCGCGGGGCGGAAATCGTTGAATATCCGCTGTACGACAGCGAAAACCGTTTTAACAGCCAAGGCCTGCGCGAAGCGCTGCTGGCACAGAAGAGCAAAGGCAAGGCGATCGTCGTCCTGAACTTCCCGAACAACCCGACCGGCTACACGCCCGGCAAGGAGGAAGGCGCCGAGATCCTCGCGGCGCTCGTCGATGCGGCGGAAGCCGGCATCAATGTCGTGACCGTCACGGATGACGCTTACTTCGGTCTGTTCTTCGAAGGCTCCTTGCAGGAATCGCTGTTCGGCCAGATGGCTGGCCTGCATCCGCGCATTCTGCCGATCAAGGTCGACGGCGCCACGAAGGAAGAGTACGTATGGGGCTTCCGCGTCGGCTTTATCACCTACGCAGGCGGCTCCGATGCTACCTTAAGCGCGCTGGAGCAGAAGACGCTCGGCATCATCCGCGCGACGATCTCCAGCGGCCCGCATCCTTCGCAGACCTTCGTCCTGAAGGCGCTGCAATCGCCTGACTTCGAGGCGCAGAAGGAAGAGAAATTCGCCATCATGAAGGGCCGCGCCAACAAGGTGAAGGATCTGCTCGACAGCGGCCGCTACGGCGACGTTTGGTCCTACTACCCGTTCAACTCCGGCTACTTCATGTGCCTGAAGCTGAACGCCGCGGACGCCGAAACCGTGCGGACGCGCCTGCTCGACGAATATGGAATCGGCACGATCGCGCTTGGCTCGACCGATCTGCGCGTCGCTTTCTCCTGCATCGAGGAAGCGAACCTCGAAGAGCTGTTCGACACGATCTATAAAGCCGTCCAGGAAGTGGCAGTCGCCGCCAAATAAAGCATGCACTTGCGTAACCATCAACAAGAGGCAGCCCCGAACATGTCGTTCGGAGCTGCCTCTTGTTCGTTTTCCAAATTCGTTCATGGCCAATTCATAGCCCACTTCCTGCCATAACCAAATCACATCCGACCCCCACGACCTATTTTCCTGCTTTCGCGAGGACCAGCTCTATGGCTGCTTGCGGCTCGTTTGCTGGTTGTGCCTGAAATCTGGATGGCGTCGGACCGAAGAGAATCCAAGCCCCGCGGATATAGCGATGCGCCGCAATCAACACGAGCAGCGATGCCGCCAGGGCAAACAGGTAGCCGCCTGCCGTCCACAAATGATAAACGACCGGCTGCGCGGAAGCCGGCGGATGGCGATGGTAGAGGAGCAGGAAGATCGGATGAATGAGATAGATACCGAATGATAATGCGCCCAAATCTGCGAGCATAGACGAGAGCAGACGTGCCGCCTTTCGCCGTCTGATCCATACGCAGGCTTTCAACAGGAGCAGCGTGGTAAACAGCGTAAATAGATTGTACCCGATTTCGAACCAATATCCATCAGGGACGGCCGCGCCGCTGCGATTCGCGACATGCATCCAAATAAAGCCGACCGTCACTGCCAGCCATGCCGACAGTAGTACCACTGCCAGAATTGATCGTCTTGCCTGTACGGTTCGAACGGTTCGTATTGTTCGAGTTGCTGGTAGTTCTCTAACTGCTCCTGCCGATCGTACTGGTCGTCTCGAGGCGCTTTCAACCTGGGTGGCCAGCATCCATCTTCTGAATGTCTCGAAGCGCATGCCCAGATAGGCGCCGAGCAGGAAGGCCGAGAAATACGTAAGCGACCAGCTTCCTTTATCCCCCATATGCCAGACATTCCGGTTCAACAGATAGAATGCCCACTGGATGACGAAGCCGAGCGGAATGGCCCATTCGACCGAGCCGCGCACCTTTCGAAACAACAGCAGCAGCAAGGGAAACAGCAGATAAAGCTGAATCGTGATCAGAATATAATATAAATGCGGATATGCATTGCCGGCCAGCAAGTGCTCCCCGAACAGCCTCAGCATCGCCGCGGGGTCCCACGCCCGATGGTTCAGCATATGCTTCACCAGCTCATAGCCGAGCGACACCAAGACGTACGGAAGAATAAGTCCTTTAAGCCGTTTGCCATAGAACGTTCGGAGCCCGGATACCGTCAGCGGACGATCGAAATAATTGTAGAACAGCACGAAGCCCGATAGAAAAATAAACGCCGGCACGCAAAACAGCGAGAACGCATTGAGCATGGTGTACGCGTCCCGGACCCATGAATTTTGCACCGTCACGACGGCAGACGAAGTGGCATGCACCATCAGTACGCCTAGAATCGCGATGCCGCGCAGCATTTCAAGCTCCGGTACCCGTTCTTTATGCTTCACGCTCGCAGGGACAATCGTAGTCGTTGTCATTTGAAGTTTAGCCGCCTCCCTTTATAGCGTGTTTGCCGAGACCATCTGATATATATTAATACTGTTTTCCAAATGATTTGAAACTATGAGCCGCGGCCGGATTACCGTACTTTCAATTCGTCCTCCTACTCGGAGTGCCGGTTCAAGCGATGATAGAGAGGCGGCCGAATGCGGCTGCCAATACGGCTGAACGCCAAAAGAAGCAGCTCCGGCAGGCCTTTCGGCCTTTCGAAGCTGCTTCACGCGTACCCCTCCTCGGTTTATATGGACGCTTTCGCGAGCGAATGGCGGTTGGCAGGAATTGCCAACCCCAAATTACCGCGGAGCGTGTCGCTCTCGTATTCCGTGCGGAATAAGCCGCGCTGCTGCAGGATCGGCACGACGTGGTCGACGAAGTCGTTAAGCCCGTTCGGTACGGCCTCGGCCAGCATGAAGCCGTCGGCCGCGCCGCGCACGAACCATTCCTCGATGACGTCCGCGACCTTCTCCGGCGTGCCGATGAACCGGCTTCTCGGCGTCGCCGCTTGGATCGCGACTTGGCGGAGCGTCAGATTGCGCTCCTTCGCGTCCCTCTTGATTTTGTCCGTGCCGCTCTGGAAGCTGTTGCGCCCCAGGTCGCCAAGCTCCGGGAACGGTTCATCGAGCGGGTATTGGGCAAAATCGTGATGCTCGAAGAAACGGCCGAGATAGTTAAGCGCCGTCTCGATGGTGATGAGATTGGCGACTTCTTGATACTTGCGTTCCGCTTCTTCTTCCGTTGCCCCGATGATCGGCCCGATGCCAGGGAAGATGAGCACCTCGTCCGCCGAACGGCCGAACGACGCCGCCCGTGCTTTCACGTCCTGGTAGAATGCGATTCCGTCTTCGACATTCTCATGCCCCGTGAAGATCGCATCCGCTTCCTTCGCCGCGTAATTCTTCCCTACCTCGGACATGCCCGCTTGGAAAATAACCGGCCGTCCCTGCTTGGAACGCGCGATGTTAAGCGGTCCTTTCACCGAGAAGAACTCGCCCTCGTGGTTCAGCGGATGCACTTTCTCCGGATCGAAGAATACGCCGGATTCTTTGTCCCGCACGAACGCGTCATCCTCCCAGGAATCCCATAGGCCGCGCGTGACTTCGAGGTATTCCGTCGCGATCCGATACCGCAGATCATGCTCCGGATGCTCTTTCTTCCCGTAGTTCAGCGCCGAACCTTCCAGCGGCGACGTCACGACGTTCCAGCCGGCGCGGCCGCCGCTCAGCACGTCCAGCGAGCCGAATTGGCGCGCGACCGTGAACGGTTCGCTGTAGGACGTGGACAGCGTGCCGACAAGCCCGATATGACTGCTGACCGAAGCGAGCGCGCTGAGCAGCGAGATCGGTTCGAAACGGTTTTGAAAATGCGGAATCGATTTCTCGTTGATATACAGGCCGTCCGCGATGAAGATCAAGTCCAGCTTGCCTTCTTCCGCCTTCTGCACCCATTGTTTATAGAGCCCGAAGTTCACGCTGGCGTCCGGCTGCGTGTCGGGATGGCGCCACATGGCGGGATTCCCCCCGACGCCGTGCAGCAGCGCTCCGAGTTTTAATTGTTTGCGGGATTTGCCCATGAAGATCTCCTCCTTCAAGTTTGCGGCTGCTTCTCGTCTTAGACGACGACGTACGCGGCCGTGATGCGTTCGATCTGCCCGACGTGATGATTCACGTGTTTGACGAAGCCCCAGACGACATCGCGAAGCGTGACGGTCTCGTCTTTGAAATTAACGCCGGTCTTCTCCCAATCCTCCGCGGCGATTCGCTTCAGAAGCTGCAGATTGTACGTTAAGTAAGCATCATAGAACGCCAGAATATCGTCGACCGAGCCTTTGCTCGCGGACGAGGACTCCACCCAAGCATTCTGGTTGAATGCCGGAAGCTTCGCCTGCGACTCCGCCAGAATCTCGCGTATCCGGAAGCCCACTACGATTGCGTGATCCGCCAAATGCGACAGCACCTCCGTCACGCTCCAGACGCCGGTCGCGGCCTTCCACGTCAATTGATCCTCGTTCAGGTTGTTGATCTTCTGTTTCAACTGCCGGTGCAGCTCCGCATAATCGAATAAGAGCGTAGCAATCTGGTTCGCGGTCATGGCGTATTCCTCCGTTTGCGTTTTTGGGCAGAGCCAAAGCTATATAGGGTCAAGCAGAGCGGTCATCGCAATCAGCCGCTATATCAATCCGTCTTATATCAATTCGTCTTTATTTCAATCCGTCTTATATCAATTCGTCTTTAAATTAATCATTCTCATATCAATTTGCCGTCAGTTCCAGCAGCGCCGATTCGGCCAAGCTTGCGAAAAACTTCGCGCTCGGCAGCAGCGCCCCCTCGTCGATATCGAAGCCCGGGTGATGCCATTCCCTGTTCCCGGACGTACCCATGAAGACGAAGAGTCCCGGCACTTCCCGTTGGTAGAACGCGAAATCCTCTCCTGCGGGCGAAGGCGTCGGCACGATAGCCTGAAGCCCGGCATCCGATGCGGCGCGCCGCGCCAGCGGCACGAGCGACGAAGCGTTCGTCACGGGCGGCGGCCCTTGTATCCAGCGAATCTCCGCCGTCGTGCCGCATGCCGCCGCGACGCCGTCGACCACTTTGCGGAACCGGCGCAGCACATGCTGCCGGACCTCTTCGTCGAACGTGCGGATCGTGCCGTCGAGCACCGCTTTGTCCGGAATGACGTTCCAGGCCGTGCCGCCGTGCAGCTTCGTGACGCTGACGACCGCGCTTTGTAAGGGCCCGACGCTTCGGCTTACGATCGTCTGCAGCGCCGTGATGATATGGGCGGACGCCACGATCGGATCGATGCCCGCTTCGGGCACCGCGGCATGCGAGCCCAGCCCCGCGACTTCGACGACGAAGCCGTCCGCGGCCGCCATGAGCGGCCCTTCCTTGATGCCGACCGTGCCAACGGGCAGGTCGGGCTTGTTGTGCATGCCGAACACCGCGCTTACGCCGTCCAGCGCGCCGGCGGCGATCAGCTGCTGCGCGCCCTTCGCCTTCTCCTCCGCGGGCTGGAACAGCAGCCGCACCGTGCCGCGCAGTTCATGCTCGCGCGCCTTCAACAGCAGCGCCGTACCGATTACCGCCGCGGTATGAAAATCATGGCCGCACGCATGCATCCGCCCCGGCGTTCGCGACGCGAAGGCCAGACCCGTCTCTTCCTGGATCGGCAGCGCGTCGATGTCCGCGCGCACGGCCACGATCGGGCCGGGCCGCAGACCGCCGATTTCCGCGATCACGCCGGTCCGCAGACCGTAATCCACGGTCCGAATGCCGGCTTCCGCAAGCCAGCGCCGAATTGCCGCCGTCGTCTCGAACTCTTCGAGCGACAACTCCGGATTCCGGTGCAGCTCGCGGCGGATGCCAACCAGCTTCTCTTCCAGTCCGGGCAAGCCGGCTTCCGCAATACGTTCCACCATGTCGTTTCCCTCCTGCTATTAGACCGCCGCCGATACCGACGGATTCGATGATGCGTGATCGGACTCGAACGATTGCGCATCGACAGCCCTCGCTGCCGCCGATTTCGCCGTGTCCGGCGCGTCCGCCGAGTTCTCCGTATTCGTCGAGGCCCAGTCCGGAGCGACCAGTTCCGCGGCGAAGGCTTCTTTCAGCAGTTCGAACGAGCGCAGCCGTTTCTCGAAATGAGGCACGTTCGTCGTCACGATGAACTCTTCCACGCCGAACTTCTCCTGCAATTCCAAAAACTTGGCGCGCACCGTCTCTTTGGAGCCCTTCGTGATCTCGGGCGCTTTGACCTCGATGCGATATTTCTCGTTGGACTGCCTGCCGTACTCCTCCGCTTGCTCGATCGTGCCGACCGTCAGCGTCCGTCCGCTCTCGAGATGAATCTTGACCAGCTGGTGATTTCCCGCGAGTCCTTCGGCTTCCTCGTCGCTGTCGGCCACGATCGCGGCAAGCGCGAAGATCGCCTGCGGCTGCCGGCCGCTCTCGTAATTGAACTGCCCGCGGTACGCCGCGAAAGCAGCCAGCGCGACCGCTTCGTCGCTGTTGATGAATTGCGAGAACACGTAAGGCAGACCTAGCGAAGCCGCGATCTCGGCGCTGCCCACGCTCGTGCCGAGCACGTACAGTTCCGGCGCCGTTTCCGGCGACGGCGAAGCTTTCAGTCCCGCAAGCGGATGATCTTCCTCCAGCTTGCCGTGAATGAATTTCTCCAGCTCGACGATTTTATCGGTCAAGGACGGGGGATCCTGAATGCCGCGCTGCAGCGCCTGCGTGGAACGGGGCAGCCCGCCCGGCGCGCGTCCGATGCCAAGATCGACGCGTCCCGGGGCCAGCGACGAAAGCACGTTGAAGTTCTCCGCGACTTTATACGGGCTGTAATGCTGCAGCATGATGCCGCCCGAGCCGATCGTAATCCGTTCCGTCTTGGCAAGCAGATGCGAGATCAGCACCTCCGGGGACGATCCCCCGACATGCTCGGAATCGTGATGCTCCGATACCCACAGTCGCCTGTAGCCGAGCGCCTCGACCCGCTGCGCCAGCGCCACCGTATGGCGAAAAGCCTCCGACGCCGTCTCCCCCGGATAAATCGGCGTTTGATCCAAGATGCTAAGAATAATTCCCATTGCTTTCCCTCCTGGTAGCTTGAATTGGGTTGGATTGATTGCGTGAAATCGGCTTGAACTGGCATGAAATTAGATGGAATAGGCCGGCTCCGGCATGATCCGCTTGAAAAACTGCTTCGTCCGCTCTTCCCGCGGTTTGTTGAAGATATCCCTCGGCGCGCCTTCTTCGACGATGACGCCGCCGTCCATGAACACCACGTGGTTCGCCACGTCGCGGGCAAAGCCCATCTCGTGCGTGACCACGATCATCGTGATCCCTTCCTTCGCGATCCGGCGAATGACCGCCAGCACCTCGCCGACGAGCTCGGGATCGAGCGCCGAGGTCGGTTCGTCGAACAGGATAACCTCCGGATTCAGCGCCAGCGCCCGGGCGATGCCGACGCGCTGCTGCTGACCGCCGGAGAGCATGCTCGGATAAGCGTCCAGCTTCTCGCCGAGCCCGACTTTCTCCAGCACCTCGACGCTGCGGCGGCGCGCCGTTTCCTTGGGCATCTTCTGCACGATGACGAGGCCTTCCATGACGTTCTCCAGCACGGTCTTGTGCTTGAAGAGATTGTAATGCTGGAACACCATCGCCGTCTTGCCCCGCAGCGCGTAGATATCCTTCTTGCTTGCGCGGCCGCAGTCGACCTCGAAATCCCCGATCTCGATTCGTCCTTCGTTCGGACGTTCCAGGTAATTGATGCAGCGCAGGAGCGTCGTTTTGCCGGAGCCGCTCGGACCCAAAATGACGACGACCTCGCCTTTCTCCACCTGAAGATCGATCCCTTGCAGCACCTGCTGCCTGCCGAATGATTTGGTAATGCCCGTCAGCTTGATCATGCGACCCCACCCCGATTGTAAGAATTGACCCGTTTCTCCAAGAAAACGGCTACGCGCTCGATCAGAACCGTGAGTCCCCAGAAAATAATGGCGGCGGCCAAGTAAGCCTCGAAGAATTTCCAGTTGGTCGACGCGACGATCTGCGCTTTGGCGAACAGCTCCACGACCGACACGGTAAAAGCGAGCGTCGACGCATGCAGCATCCCGATGACCGCGTTGGACAAATTCGGAATGCTCGCGGCCATCGCCTGCGGGAACACGATGCGCCGGATCGCCTGAGGCGTCGTCATGCCGACCGCGTAGGCGGCTTCGATCTGGCCCCGGTTCACGGTAAGCAGACCGGAACGAACGACCTCCGACATGTAACCGCCGGCCGTAAGCGAGAACGCGATGAACGCGAAATCGATCATCGGAATCGATGCCGAACGAAATCCGAGTCCAAGCTGCGAGCTTAAGGCATCGATCATCAGCGGCAATCCGAAATAGATGATGAGCAGATGCGTCAGCATCGGCGTGCCCCGGATGAACGTGACGTAGGCGGAGGCAATCGGATGAAGCACCGGCACCTTGTAAATGCGGATGAAAGCAGCGACTGTACCGATGACGAAACCGCAGAGCACGGACACCGCCGTGATGAGCAGCGAGGTCGGTATGACGGGCAGCAGCTTGACTAAGGCTTCCCAGATGAACGATGGATCCAGCTTCATGCTACTGCGCCTCCTCTCTAAGGCGAACGCTGCGTTCGCGGGTGAACCATTGGCGAATTCGGCGGAACCGCTCGCGGCGGAAGACCGGGAACGGGTCGGCTGCGCGGCTCTCGTGCCGCAGCAGTCTCCGCTCCAGAATAATGAGCAGCCGTTCCAGCACCATGCTGATGACCAGATAGATCAGCGCGAGCGAGATATAGCTTTCGACGAAATGATTCGTCAGCGCCGCCAGCGTCTGCGACTTGCCCGTCATCTCCATGACGCCGAGCGAGAAGGCAAGCGACGTATCCTTCAGCAGCGCCAGAATGACGTTGGAGAGGACCGGCACCGCGATCGCGAGCGCCTGCGGCATCACGATACGCGTGAACGCTTGGTAACCGGACATCCCGACCGAGTAGGCGGCTTCCACTTGGCCCCGGTCCACGGAGGCGACGGCCGATCGAATCGTCTCCGAGACGTAGGCGCCTGTATGCAGGCCGTAGGTCAGGATGACGAATACGAGCACGGGCGCCCGGCTGACGTCGATGTTGACGAGCTTCAGGATCTCCGGCAGTCCGTAGTAGAACAGGAAGAGCTGAATCAGAATCGGCGTTCCCCGGAAGAACGAAGCATAGAGCTGGGACAGCCGCTGCAGGACAGGTACTTTATAGAGGCGGGGAAGCGCCACGAGAAATCCGACGATCAGGCTGGTCAGCAGCGCTCCGCCCACGATGATGAGCGTTGTCTGAAGCGTGCCCGCGAGCTTGGGGAAAAACGTGAAGACATAACCGATGTCGAACTTTTCTCCCATTATCCTATCCCTCCTTCGGCCTTATTCCTGCGTGTAATCCTCGCCGAGCCATTGAACGCTCAGCTTGCCCAGCGTGCCGTCCGCTTTGATTTCCTTGATGGCGCCGTCCACCGCATCGGCCAGCTTCTGTCCGTCCGGGTCGTCCTTGCGGAACACGAATTGCACGTCGGCTTCTTCCAGCGTATCGCCGACCGACGCCAGCTTCGCTTGCGGATCGATCAGGGAAAGCGTGAAATCCGCCCCGAGCGTGGCATCCACCCGGCCAGAAGTCAATTGGCTGACGGTATCGTTGGCCGCGCCGTTCGTATAGACGATCTTGATCGCGTCGTCATGCGATTTATTATAGGTTTCCAGCAGCGTCGCCTCGGCGCTCGTCGCGGTCGTCAGCACCTTCTTGCCTTTCAGGTCGTCCAGGTTTTTATAGGCGGCGCCTTTATCCTTCGGAACGATGATCTTCGTTTTCCAGTGGGCGTATGCTTCCTTGTTGAACAAATATTTGGCCGCGCGGTCCGGGTTCTGCTCCATCTCATGCGCTACGAAGTCGATCTTCTTCGTTTCGAGGCTGAGCAGCAGGTTGGAGAAATCGAGCGTTTGGAACTCGAATTCGTAACCCGGCAGGCGCTTGTCGATCTCTTTCACGAGTTCGACGTCGAAGCCGGTCAGCTTGCCGTTTTCGTCCAAGAAGCATACCTTCGGAAATTGCGTACCGGTGCCGACGATGATCTTCTTCACGTCCGCCGCCGCGTTTGCGCTTGCCGCATCATTCGTCTTCGCATTGCCGGAAGCGTTCGCGCTGGCCTCGTTCGTTTCGTTCTTCGAGCTGCACCCCGTCGCAACCACCGTTAATGCCACCAACGCCAAGCCTGCCGTACCGATCATTGTCTTTTTCATACCCCTCTACCTCCGCTGTGTGATGTTCCCTTTGCCGTACCGGCCAAGGCTGTGCCTTCGGACCTCCACAGGAATGGTAGATCGTCGCCAAATCTAAATTTTATAATTCCAATCGTTTTAATCGGAATTGGATTGAAACTAATTTATCATCCGAGGCCGTTATCGGTCAATCCGCTTTTCGATAGAGATTTTCTATACGTCGATGGAGAGATTCGATCTGTCGCCTGGGAGGGCGTTTAAGTTGCTGGCGATGCGGAGGAGAAACGAGCCGATCCATACCAAGCATAGAGGGAATGCGTAATACCGCCGATTCACAGCCGAACTCGGCATGTACGCACCACTCAAACATCGCATACTCCGAATATCTCGCATGCCTGGAATTAGCCGAACAGCGACTCACCGATCTCCATCAGCGATTCCGCGAACATGGCATGCTCGCCGTTCCGGGCAATCAGGTTCGTCTGCAGCGTGATGCCGTTCACTTCCTCGAAATCGATCGGAAAGAGTTTCTCCTCCCGCACTTCCTCCTCCACGCACAGCCCCGGCAGGAAACAGATGCCGGCGCGCTCCAGCACGAGCTTCTTGGCCGACTCGGAATTGTCGACGAAGTATTCGATGTTCGGCTGACGGTCCAGGCTGTCGAACACCCGGTGCACCCGCATCCAGTCAAGCGAACCGCATTCGAAGAAGACGAGCGGCTGGAAGCCAATTTCTTCGATGGACACGCTGCTCTTCTGCGTGAATGGATGCCCTTCGTACACGTATAGTTTGATCGGATCCTCGTAAAATTTATAAGAGATCAGGGAAGGATGCACCACCTTGCGCACGAATGCGAGATCGATTTCCTTGTTAAGCAGCTTGTTTACCAGATCGTCCGTGCTCGAGGTCGTCAGCTTGATATGGATTTCCGGGTATCGCTGCTTTAGCCGGGGCAGCAGGCTCGGAATGAGATAATTCGAGACGGACACCGTCGCGCCGATCCGCAGCTCGTGCGGAACCGTTTTGCGCTGCTGCATGTGCAGCTTGCCTTTCTGAAACGTCTGCATGATCTGCTGCGCGTAGGGGAGGAACTGCTTGCCCTTCTCGGTCAGCGCGATTTGCTTGCCCAGCCGGTCGAACACTTTGCAGTCGAGCTCGCGTTCCAGCGTTTGGATACGGGCCGTTACCGACGGCTGGGAAAGGAACAGTACCTCGGCCGCCTTGTTGAAGCTTCCGTAATGATTCACGTAGACAAAAGCCTCGATATTCTCGATGTTCATATCCGGCACCGCCTTATATTTTATTATTCGCATCAACAAACTGGGAATTATATGTATTCTATAGCTTTTGCCCGCGCGGCGTCAATGAGGCTTGCTTTCGGCAGCTTGCAGAGGGAGAATGGAAAGGAATTGGTTTTCTAAAGAAACCCTCCTGCATCGGAACCTTTATCGAATCTTAACTAACTATCTTTCAATCTTTGATTTCAATAGTGAATTCAATCATGAATTCAATCTTATGTTCAATCATGAATTCAATCCTATCTTCTATCGATATCTTCTATTGGCATATTGAATTATTATATATCCTATTTATCCAGTCGGAATTACGGAGTATAATGAGTTTTACTTGAAGGCGCCCGGCGGGCGTCAGCCGATAGGGAGGAATATTCGATGACAATCATCATTCGGGATGCGACGGACGCAGACCGCGACGCGGTCATTCAGGTCAGCATCGATGCTTATTCGCAGTACTCGGAAACCTTGTCCGCGGACCGATGGGAGGCATACCGCGACTCTATTCTCGCTTCCTTCGACAACGAAGGAGTCGCGGCAAAAATCGTCGCGGAGGAGGACGGCCGCATCGTCGGCTCCGCCCAGCTCTTCATGGACTCGGCAGCCGCCTACGGAGCGCCCCAGCTCGGCATTACGAACCCGATCATCCGGCTGCTTGCCGTGCCGCCCGCGCATCGGGGCAAAGGCATCGCGACGGCGCTCATCCGCGAAGCCGTCTCCAGATCCGTCCTGCTGGGCGCCGAGTGGCTGAACCTGCACACGTCCGACATGATGGCGTCCGCCGTCAGCCTCTACGAACGCCTCGGCTTCGAGCGCGCATTCAATACCGATATCATGAACGGCGAGACGCTGGTCAAAGGCTATCGGCTGGATTTGAAGCGGCAAACGGCCTTGCTCTAGCATGGCATTTGGCAGCTTGTTGCCTAGAAAAGAAGCACCGGCGTATGTATTCATAGAAAAGAGCACCGGCAATCGTCTGCATGAGGCGTTGCCGGTGCTTTTTTGATTAGCTGCGCATGAGGTCGTTAAGAGCGATATAGAACTCCCGCGATCCCATAGTGAACAAAGGTAGCATTTCATGCACAGGCAGCAATGCGGAAGGCGTGGCGCCGCTTTGCAAATTGCGTGCCCGGTAGGAATGGTGCCGCTTCGCGATTACGTTCTCGGCAGGCGTGGTGCCGTTTCGCGATTGCGTTCTCGGCACACGTGGCGCCGTTTCGCAAATCGCGTGCCCGCAGCTGGACACCGCTTGGCGAGTAGAGAGCACAACCATACAAATAACGGTTACCCGGGCCTGCGGCTTTACAAAATGTATCTGGCATGATGAGACAAGAAACGTCCCCATCCAATTAGGGGCTAAAGAGGAAATAAGTGCAAATATGCAACTAATTCCTCAATTTTCCCGACGATTTTCGAAATAAGTGCATATCAGCACTTATTTCGCACAAAAAATCATCCATTTGGGTGTACGTAAAGAAATAAGTGCATATTTGCACTTATTTCGCTCAAATCCACCTTTTAGCCGGAATTAAGTGCATATTTGCACTTATTTCGATCTATCCAATTCCATACAAACCAAACGAAGGTTTTGAGCTGGGAGCGACTTTGGTGCAAAGCACCACGGGAGCGCCTAGAACAAAGCCGGAGCCCCAACCCTCGGAGCCCCGGCCCTCAAAAAACACCGCAAACGAAGGTTTTGGGAACGGGCGTGACTTTGGTGCGTAGGTTTTGCGAATGGACGTGACTTTGCTGCGTAGGTTTTGCGAATGGATGCGACTTTGGTGCGGAGCACCACGGGAGCGCCTAGAACAAAGCCGGAGCACTAATCCTCGGAGCCCCGGCCCTCAAAAAACACTGCAAGCGAAGGTTTGCGAACGGACGCGACTTTGGTGCGTAGGTTTTGCGAATGGACGTGACTTTGGTGCGAAGGTTTTGCGAACGGACGTGACTTTGGTGCGAAGGTTTTGGCGAATGGACATGACTTTGGTGCGTAGGTTTTGCGAATGGATGCGACTTTGGTGCGGAGCACCACGGGAGCATCCATCGCAAAACCGGAGCGCCACGAGCGCATCCATCGCAATACCGGAGCACCACGAGCGCATCCATCGCAATACCGGAGCACCACGGGAGCATCCATCGCAATACCGGAGCACCACGAGAGCATCCATCGCAATACCGAGCCTCTAATCGTCGTCCGGATCAAACGTCAACAGCTTCTTCATCCGCGCCGGCCGGAGCGCCAGCACATACAGCACAGACAGCGCGAGCGCAGCCAGAGCGGGCACGGTCATGCCCTGCCCCGGCAGCAGAATGCCATGCGGCAGCCAGATCGCAAAGGCGCAGAGCAGCGCGGTGATCCGATCGACGCGCAGCACGGCATCGCGGCGCGTCTGCTCCGGCAGCGGATAGACGAGCCGCCAGACGGAATGCCGATGCGAGTGCGCGAGCGAGCCCAGCTGAATGCCGCTGAGCCAAACGAACAGCAGACAGACGCAGGCCGAGCCCCAGCCCTGGAGCAAGCCGGCGTAAGCGGACAGCATGCCGGAGACGATGCCGAGGCCCGCCAGCCGCAAAATAATGCCGCCAAGTTCAGTCCGAACAAGCGTATACGCGTACAAATACGTAAACGCGTTTCGTTTGCCATACGGGACAAATCGCGCCAGCCACGAAATATACGGCCGTGACCGGACGGCTGCCGACTCCGTCGGCACGTCGGCAAAGGCGCTGAAGAAGGCCATATACCGCCGGCGCGTCACTTGCTCTTCGGCGATCAAGGTCAGCCAAGGCAGCGGATAACGCGGCAAACGCGCGTACAGCAGCCAAAACAAGCCCGCGATCACAACCAGGTAGAGCACGGTTTTCCACAGCTCCGTCTGCAGCAGCGCACCAGCCGCGACGGCGGTCGCGCCCCAGCGGAGCAACCGGATCAAGCGCCGCGGTCCGCGTCCCGCAAGCTGGCGTTCGCGCCAGGCGCCGGCCGTGTTCATCAGCTTCAGCAGCAGCGCGAAGATAACGATGAGGACGGGCGGCGTCGCAGCCGGCCCTGCCAGATAAAGCGGTAAGTAAACCAAGCAAACGATAAGGACCGCAGCCGCGCAGGCAAAGGTATTATAACGGAACGAGCGCCGAAGATAAGCGGGCATCTCCGCTTCGCGCGGCACCAAGAAGACGATATCCGCCTCCCGAAGCCAGGTGCGCAGCGGGCTCCAACTCATGAATGGCGTCAACAGAACGACGCCGACAAGCGTGAACGGGAAATTCACCGGCATGTCGCGCAGCAGCAGGCCATACCCTGCGATTCCGGCGAGGAGCAGCATGATCGTGACGCCGGGCAGCCCGCTTTGGGCCATGTCGCGCAGGTACGGGCTGCTTCCGCGCCGAAAGTCTTTGGCGCGCTTGCGCCACAGCGCATCAACGGAACGATCCATGCGATCCCCCATTTGCCACCAGGCGGTAGAAGGCTTCCTCCAGCGAACCAGCGCCGGTGTCGCGCGTCATGCCCGCCGTCTCGCAGACGTCGGCCAGCGTTCCCTGCGCGACGATGACGCCCTGGTGCAGCACGATGAAGCGGCTGCAATACGACTCTACCGTGGACAGAATGTGCGAGCTCATGAACACGGACGAGCCTTCCTTCGTCACCTCGACCAGCTTATCCAGCAGCGATCGGATACCGAGCGGGTCCAAGCCCAGAAACGGTTCGTCGATGACGTACAGCGCCGGCCGCGCCAGAAGAGCATTCATGATCATGACCTTCTGCCGCATCCCCTTCGAGAGATGCGAAGCGAATGCGCCGCGCTTCGGGGTCATGTAGAACTCATCCAGCAGGCTTTCGCTGCGCTTCTCGTAGAGCGGTTCCTCGACGCCGTAAGCCATGCCCGTCAAACGCAGATGCTCCTCCACCGTCAGTTCGTCGAAGAGCAGCGGCGATTCCGGCACGTAAGCGAGCGCCTGCCGATAGTTCTCCGGCTGTTCCGCAAGCGTATGGCCGTCGATGCGGATCTCGCCCGCATGCGCCTGCATTAGCCCGAGAATATGCTTAATGGCGGTACTCTTGCCGGCGCCGTTCAAGCCGATCAGGCCTACCATTTCGCCTGCGGCGACTTCAAAATTCAAATCATGCAGCACGGGCCGCCTGGGACTGTATCCGCCCGTCAGCCCTTTGACTTCTAATATTGGCTTCATCGCATAACTCACCTCGTCCTTCCATTATACCGAAAAAAAGGTTTATGCGAAAAGCCGCCGCCCTGCCGCTCTTCCGCTCCCCTGCTCTCCCTTCACTCCAGGTTAAGACCGAAGAGACTCAGCTACCGGCCGCAGCATAACAAATAGCGCGCTTCCCTTCGTCCGCGATGGAAGAAGGGAAGCGCGCCTGCAGCACAGGTACGTTGACCTGCCGAATATTGCGGTCTACTGAAAAGGCCGATCCGCTAATTAAGAAACGACTTTAATCGAAACGACGATACCGTTCAGAACCGTCAGTTCTACGGCATGCCCGTATTCCAGCAGCGCCGCTTCGCCGATGACCGTAACGTCAGGGGAAACGTTCAATTCGGAAGCCTGCGTGCCGCCATTGACTGCCTTCAGGATCGTAATCGTGGAAATTCTGCCTTGCGCGTTCAGTTTCATCGAGCTGAATGCGCCGATTTGCGTCGTCGCCTGCGGAGCTTCCGGCGCCTTCTTCGTCACTTCGATGAAGACGACTTTGTTCTGATACGTGCGCACGAGCACCTCGTCGCCCGCTTTCAGCGCGGATACGGAAGCTTTGACATTATCGCGGAAGATGAACACGTTCGGGTCAAGCGCCAGCGCGACTTCGCTGTTGTCCGCTTTCACGACCGTGATCGAACCGTTCGCCGAAGCGGCTTTCAGCTTGCCCGTGATGGCCGCAGCGTCGTGATCGGGGAGCTGCGTGTCCGTGCGGTCAAGCAGGGCAGCCAGCTCGGCGCGCGTCACTGGTTGATTCGGACGGAACGTGTTGTCCTGGTAACCGGTGATCAGGTTCTTCTCCAGCGCGACTTGCACGTAGCCGACAGAGCCCGCCGGAATTTTGTCCGCGTCGCGGAAGTTAAGCGTCGAGTTCGCCTTTGCCTTCGCTTCGGCTTCGAGACCCAGCGCCTTCACGAGCAGCGTCGCCGCGAACAGGCGCGTCGCCGGCTTGTCAGCCTGGATCGTGTCTTCCGACTCGGAGAACAAATCCTTCTCCAGCGCGACGGCCACGTAACCGACGGCCCACGGATATTTCTTCTTCAGCTGATCCGCGTCTTTGAAATTCAGCTTCGTGCCCATTTCGGCTTGCGATTCCGCTTGGTCCTTCAAGCCCATCAGGCGGACGGCCGCCACGATGGACTCGATGCGCGTAATTTTCTGCTGCGGCTTGAACGTGCCGTCTTCATAGCCGTTGAATACGCCTTTCGAAGCCAAACGAACGATATATTCAAGCGCCCACTTAAGGTCCTGCTCGTCTTTGAAGTGAAGGTTGATGCCGGAACCGTTGCCTTTTCCGCCATTCTTGTCGTTGCTCGTGTAGGATTTATCGTCGTTCTTGCCGCCGTGATTGTCGCGTTCGTTATGTCCGTTTCCCTTGCCGTCGGCAAATGCGCTTCCGGCGCCTCCTGCTAGGGTCAGTAACGCCATCGATGTAACTGCTGCCTTCTTCAACATGGCTTTTTTCATGGTGATGCCACTCTCCTCGCGATGCGGTCCAGGCCGCTTTTTACGTTCGCTCATATCGTTCGGGAGAGTGCAAAGGCTTTCAGGGGGTAGCGTCGGAAAAAACTTGTCATATCATACCTATACGGACAGAATGCCGTCGGCGATAACCGCGGGCAGCAAAAAAGAGCCATCTGCCATCCCGGAGAGGCGACAAATGGCGAAGCTGCCGTTATAGCTTGACCTCGGAGCCGGTTCGGGCCGACTCGTAAATGGCGGACAGCACCTTGATCATATCGATGCCTTGGTCGATGGTGAAAATCGGTTTTTCGCGGCCCTTCACGACGTCGATAAAATGAGCCAAATTCTCGCCGTGACCGCCCGTATCCTTCCCGAGACGAGGGACCAAGTCGGTAACGACGCCGTTGTTTTCGCCGAAGATGCCCAGCTTGCCGTTGCTGAATTTAAACCCGGCTTTCGTGCCGCGCAGCTCGACGAAATTCTCCTCTTCTTCGATGTTCGAGGCCCAGCTGAATTCGATTTGCAGCGAAGCGCCGTTGTCGAAACGAATAAAGCCGATCGCCAGGTCCTCCACGTCGAAGATGCCTTCGCCTTCCGCTTTCTCGCCGAATTTGCTGTGCTCCGAACCTGCGATATCCGGACCGTCGGCGAACTTGGTATACGTCGCGCCGGTGACCGATACCGGCTTCGGATTGCCCATGAACCACATGGCCAAATCGATAAAATGAACACCCAGGTCGATCAGCGGACCGCCGCCCGATAGTTCTTTGGTCGTGAACCATCCGCCTTTGCCCGGGATGCCCCGGCGGCGCGTCCAGCCGCAGCGGCCAGCATAAGCTTGGCCCAGATTTCCCTGTTCGATCCACTGTTTCAGGTAACGAGAAGCCGGTCGGAAACGGTTGTTGCGCATGACCATCAGCACTTTGCCGCTTTTCTCGGATGCTTCCTTCATGCGAAGCACTTCGCCCGGGTTCACCGCGTCCGGCTTCTCGCAGAAGACATGCTTCCCCGCTTCCAGCGCGGCTACGGCGATTTCCGAATGAAACAGGTTCGGCGTGCAAATGTCGATGATATCGATATCCGGGAGCGCGATAACGTCGCGGTAGTCGCTGAACGCTTGCGGTATGCCGTGCTGCGCGGCAGCAGCCGTCGCTTTCTCCAGATCGATGTCGCAGATCGCGACGATCTCAACCTCCGGATGTGCTTTCAGCGGCGCGGAGTGCGCCCATTGGAAGATGCCCCCCGCTCCGATTACCCCGATTTTCAACTTTTCTGCCATGCCAACAACTCCCTCTCTCATTGATTTCGTTGAAGCGGTACATGACTGCGGCTGCTAGGCAACAGCTCGTCCGCCCGATACCCGAGCATGAATGCGATTCGTCCAGCTTCTGAGAGTAATTATGGTGCAGGTAATTTTCCATCCCAAGCATAAGAGAGAAAATCGTCCTGAAAACGCTATCATACCTTTAATGCCTTGAATTTGGCAACTAATGAATTCGCTCGAAAAAGGATGAATGAAACCAACCCGCGCGTTTATGCGGCCATTCATCTAACCATTCTCAGACACGCAAAATACGTAAAAAACGTAAAATAGACCGAAATGAGCTCCAGGCTCATTCCGGTCCTTCGATTCCCTGTTATTGCGGTTCGCCGTCGCGCTTGGCTTTCAGCCATTTCGGCGCCCCTTTGTTTTTCCGTTCCCGCTCTAGTTCCTTCTTGGATTTCCCCGGCTTCGCTGACCGCTGCGGATCGGCCGCGCGGGACGCCCCCGCACTGCCGCTTCCTCCTTGGCCGGCCGACGCGCGCGCTGTTCGTCCGAATGGTCCTTCCGCTGCCCGTCGCACCGCAATCGGTGCCGCCGCTCCAGCTTCGCCGGATGAAGCCTGCCGAGCGCTTGGGCGCTTCTCCGTCTGCCTGTCCGCCTGACGGGTGCCGGACTTCTCGGCGCCAGCTCCGGTCTCCGCGCGCCGCGGCGCATTCCCGCGACGCAAGCCTTCATCCGCCCGTCCGCCCGGCTCTTCGCCCGGCGTCCACAGCTGGCCTTTGTACATCGTCTTCTCCTGAAGCGGAATGCCGAGCTGCTTGCGGAATTTATCCATGATGAACAGCTGGTTGCGCGTCACGACGGATACGACCGTACCCGATTTGCCCATCCGGCCCGTACGGCCGGAGCGGTGAACGTAGTGGTCCGCATCCAGCGCCGGATCCAAGTGAACGACGAGCGGCAAATCCGCGATATCGAGTCCCCTGGCCGCCACGTCCGTCGCCAGCAGAATTTGAAGGCGTCCTTCCCTGAAACGAGCCAGCGTGGCCGAGCGCCGCTGCTTGTCCGCATCGCCGTACAGCGTCTCCACGGAGAAGCCTTCGTACTTCAGCTTCGCCTCGTAATTCGCGATTTCGTCCGTCTCGTTAATAAACATGAGCGCCGATGCCGGCTTCAGCAGATGGATGAGCCTTCTTGCGGTGTCCGCCTTGTCCCGCTTCTCGCATACGACAAAATAATGCGCCACTCTGCTGCTCGCCTGCGCGTCGGGAGTGACGTTCACCTGCTTCGGCTCCCGCATCCAGCGCTCCTCTACTTCGGCCATCGCCTGCGGCCTCGTCGCCGAGAAGAACGCGATCTGCCGGTCGCGAAGCATGCCTTTGAGCAGCACTTCCACTTCGACCGTCGAACCCAAATTGAACACTTGGTCCGCTTCGTCGATAATGACGAATCGGATGCCCTGCAGCTTCAGCTTGCGGGACTTCACCAGCTCGTGAATCCTTCCCGGCGTGCCCACCACGACATGCGGATGCTCGCGGAGCTTCTCCACCTGGCGCTGCATCGATGCCCCGCCGATCAGCTGCTGCGTACGAACGCCGATTACTTCGCCGTAGGTCTCCGCCACGCGGAATATTTGCATCGCGAGCTCCTGCGTAGGCGCGAGAACCATCACCTGCACGGCGCTGCTCGACGTATCGACGCGCTGCAGGGCCGGCAGCATATAAGCCAGCGTCTTGCCGGAGCCGGTCTGCGATTTTGCCGTGATATCATGACCTGCCAGGAGCAGCGGAATCGTCTCCGTCTGCACGGGCGTCGGCGCCTCGATCGTATGTTTTCGTAATGCTTCTATCAGCTGCGGCTGCAGCTGCAAGTTTTCCCAAGACACATGCATCAAACTCCTCTTATGCTTACTTACGGTTGAGCCATCTTCCGGCCAGCCTGTCGGCCATGCGCGGAAACAGCCCGTATATTCGAATGCCGACGGATGCCGTCCACGGCAGATCCACTTCCGGCGTCCGCTTGCGAATCGCCTTCACGATCGCTGCCGAGACTTGCTCCGGCTGCAGCATGAAGCCTTTCAAACGGTTGAAATAATCCCCGGACGGATCCGCCGACTTCAGAAACGGCGTATCGATCGGCCCCGGATTGATGGCCGTCACCGCTATGCGCATCCCGGCAAGCTCGGGACGGATCGCATTCGTGAAACCGAGCACCGCATGCTTCGTCGCGGCATAACCGGAAGCCTTAGCCGTGCTTAGCTTGCCCGCCATGGACGCGACGTTCACGATATGTCCTTCGCCCTGCGCCTTCATGACCGGAAGCACCGCCTTAGTGCAGCGGACGATCCCCATATAATTGGTATCCATCATGGCCTCGAACCGTTCCAGCGGCGTATCTTCGAGCAGCTCGAACACTCCGAAACCGGCATTGTTGAGCAGGACGTCGATCCGCCCGTAATCGCCCGCGATCGTACGAATGACGGACTGAACGGCCGCGTCGTCGGTCACGTCCATTTCGTATACGCCGTGCTTGCCGCCAATCGTATCGGAGACCTGCTGCAGCTTGACTTTGCTTCGTCCGGTCAGGATCGGAACGGCGCCCTGCGCCGCCAACTGCCTGGCCGTCTCGGCGCCGATGCCGCTCGCCGCGCCGGTTATGACTATGATTTTCCCTTGCAACACCTGCATCACCTGTCTCCCAGTTTATCGCAACCTGTACGAATAGGCAAAACGAACCGTGCCCTGGAAACCGGAGCATCAAAAAAAGCTCCCGCGGGAGCTTGAATCATGCTACGATGCAATTAGCACTTGGATATCCAATTCGCCAATACCGTCCATGATCAACGGTATCGTCAATGCCTTCGTTGCCGAGAAGCCCGCGGCCTGCGCGGAATGAATCACTTTCGGCGGCGTGATATCCACTCTGACGCCTTGATTGAACAGCATCGTGCTGGCGTTGCCGCTTATCATATTGCCGAGCTCCGAGATCGCGCTCTTGCCCATCTCGTCCATTTCGGCGATGGCATAGCCCCCCATCATGGCAGAAACCATCTTGAGCGCTACCTGCTCGCTTAAGCCGAATACGATATCCCCGTTCATTTGACCTTTCAGACCGATCTGAATCCATATGTAATTTTCCACGAACTTTATGTCTTTAATGCCGAGCTGCCCAGTAGAAGGTCTGATTTGAATCACTTGCTCGATCACGATTTTAGCGGACTCCAGGAAGGGATTAATATACTCAGCCTTCATCTTGAGGTAGCGCCCCTTTTCGACGTTGTCGTTGAAACTATTTCCAATTATACAAGATTACTTAGGCCAAGTATACCATGCCTTATCGTCTTTTGCGGAAATATGTCGAACCATCGTCCTAAAGATCTGCTAAACTTTTTGCCTATACACCGTATTATGCCCGTTTTATACCATTTATTAGGAGGTTATTCGTGCCAAACGTCTGGACCCACATGATTTTCGGACAGCGATGCCTGGAAGCACTAGGAGTAGAGTCACTGGTCGCGCTCACGGAACGCAAACGCATGTTTAATATGGGCTGCCAGGGGCCCGACTTCTTGTTCTATCATCAGTTCCTGCCCTGGCAGACAAACAAGGCGATGAACAAGCTCGGGAGCGCCATGCACCAGCGGAGCTGCGGCCCTGTTCTCATGGACCTGCTGGACGCGGTAGACCGCATCCCCGCCGCCGATCCATCCAAAGCTGCGGCGACTGTATATGCCATTGGGTTCCTGCTGCATCATCTCCTGGACCGTGTCATGCATCCCTATGTCTTCAGCCGTTCGGGCTCTCGCAAGTGGGACCATCAGCGCTTCGAAGTCATGATGGATACGCTGATCGCGCGGAAGCTGCTTGGCACGGAAACCTGGAAGACTGCCGTCTGGCGCGAAATCGATATCGGAGGCGAGCTTCCGGAGCCGATCGTCGACGCCTTCGAGGGCATCGCTGCCGTTCATTATCCCGACCTTGCCGCGCGCATCCGGCGGGAAGACTGGCGGATCGCCATGCGCGACATGATTCGCGCGCAGCGGCTGTTTCATGATCCAAGCGGATTAAAGCGGATGCTGACGTTCAAGCGGATCGATCCGTTCGTGTACGAAAGCCGGCTGCCGATGCTGGATATTCTGAACGAAGCGCGCCGTCCATGGCTGGACCCGACAGACGGGCTTACCATGCACGGCGACGATGTGTGGACATTGTGGGATAAAGCGATGGAAGAAAGCGTAACCGTCGTGAAGACTGTTCTGCTGTGGCTAGGCGCCCATGGACCGGAACGCGAGGATATGCAGGAGACGACGGTCCCGTCCAAGCGGCAGCTTCGCGAATCCGCGACGGAATCGATCGGTAACCGTTCCTACGAGACCGGCTATGGCTGCGACAGCGGCTTGTCGATTCGGTTCGAGGATCCCATCTGGCCGCAATCCGCAAGCCCGCGCTCCAGCCAGTAGCGAACCTCGGCTTCTACGAGACCCGGTCCTGCCCGCCGTTTGCCCTGCGGTACCGGAGCCGAATCAGTCTCAGCCGGTCGTAGATAACGTCAAGCGATTTGCCTTTCCCTTGATCCGCTTGCTCTCCGTATACTTGATGCAGGACAGGCTTCAGATACCTGTCGCCGATCGCTTGCATCGCTTCCCAGACGAGCTGCTGTTCGAATTCCGGCATCTGCGCCAGCTCCCGCTCGATAAGCGGCTCCAAATCGTAGCCCTCCGTGTCCAGCTTCTCGATTCTTTCCAACAAATCCCGGCGCGGAAGCTCGGTCTGCGCCTGCAGCTCGTCGATCGTCTTGCCTTCGGCGATCGCCCGGAGCAGCTCCCGCTTCTCGATCTGACGATCCAACTGCGCCTTGAACTTATTCTCTTTCTGCTTGAATACCCATTTCGTATACGCCTTCGGATCCAGCGCGCCTGCTACCCAGTCGAGCGGGAACTGCGTCTCCCGCGGGCTAGCCCCCGTAATCGCCAGCACTTCCTCGCAGTATGCGGCCTGCTTCGATTCGCCCCAGCCCGGGATTTGCAGCAGCTCCTCCGGTTGATGCGGCACGAAGGCGCTGATCATCCACAGCATGCGGTTCGTCGCGACCAAATACGCCGACTTCTTGATCGCGACCGCCTTGGCGCGCCGCCAATCGCGCAGGGCGTTATACAATTCCGAATCGCCGTTCAACTCGCCGTAGCATTGAATCAACGAATACAGCGTGCCGGTCCCCTCCAGGCTCCTGCGTTCCTCGAGCATGCCGTCGATCAGCGGCGAGAAGCCGTTCCCCATCTGCACGGCAACCCCGTGCCGGAACGCGGTCATCATCTCTTCCCAAGACCCGCCCTCATACCAAATTTGCTGCCCGTCTGCCTGCCCGATCGTAGAATCGGTCCAGATGACCGACCATACGCCGTTCTGCTCGCACATCGACAGCTGCGCTTCGCCGGCTGCCCCGTCCTCTCCGCCCTGCTTCTCAAACGTGTTCAAAAATACGACCTGCATGCAGATACCTCCGTCATTCGTATTGATCAAACCCAGCCCCTCCGGGCGATCCCGCAGCCGGCCCTAGACACGCAAAAAAAGCACCTCTTGCCGCCATATAATGGCGATAAGAGGTGCTTCCTCACGTGCAGCGATTCGATTGCTGCTATCATAGCACAGCCCCGATATGGATGGCAATAGAAAGACTTCCTGTTCCTTCCTTCCTTCGGGTGTTGTTGCCGGGTTTGCGACGGGGATGCTATGATAGACGCAGCTAAAGGAGGAACGACCGATGCTGCTGCCTGATTATGATTTTATGTCGGATACGACCGAGCAAACGACGACCCGCTTCGTGACGTTCATCACGCCGAACTTGAAGCGGTTCGACCTGGCCATCATGACGACGAACCGCTTCTACGGCAAGAAGCTGATTACCGACCTGCAAAGCGGACGCACCGCGATCGTGGGACAGGACGATTTGGACGAGGAGGGCTATCTGGAATACACGTACAAGATTACGGAAGAGGAAGCCGCCGATTTGCGCCAATTTCTCGAATTGGTGGTCGGATCGGTGAATTTTACCGACTGATCGGGGCACACTGAAACGGTAATTAAGCCACGCCAACTCAACTAACCGTTTCAGGAGGTGCCGACTTGTTCATAGAAGAAGATCGTCAAACGTATACGGATTTTAAATCGGTGGAATCCCAGCGCAACGACCTCGTAGCGGAAGAGTTCCCGGAAGGCCCTTACGGCTCCGATATCGTGAAAGCGTCGCTTGGGAAAAGCTCGCCCTGGCGGGTCGACATGCGCTCGCCGAACAGATTCGATTACGAGAACCGCGATCTGCACCAGGGGATTGACCGCGATTACCCCGGTGAAGACAGTTATCCGGATGCCATAGACGAGCCTTGACCATGACGCACCCCCGGCAAGCGCCGATAACCGAATGGAAGCGAACGCCGATCGAAGGATCGGTCCCGCATCCGTTCGGTTTTTTTCATTCCCGTCCTTTCCCGGCCTGCGCACGCGAGTCTTCGTACGTGCCTTCGTCCAGAAATCGGACTGTCCGCGCGGAACGGCAAAAAAGGCCAGCCCGAACGTCATCGTACGATGACCTTGGGCTGGCCCGGCGGGGGTTACATGCCTTCCATCAACGAAATTTCTTCCATCGTGCGATTGACCGCCGATACGCGGTACGTCTTGACCTCGAACGGACTCAGCCGAACGCGGTTCGAGATGCCGAGCGCCGGCAGCGAAACCTCCGTTTCGCGCGAGCTGCCCGTCGGCTCATGCAGCCGGAGAATATAGTCATTCTCCCGCTCCATCGCCTTGAAGGCGCCGAGTTGAACCACATCGTCCTTCAGTTCGACGAGCGGCAGCGGCTTCTCGCCCCGGCCCGTCGGGAAGAAGGACAAGGCATACGGCGCTTCGCCGAGCTGCGCAGCTTCGCGGTCGACATGCGCCAGCCGTTCCGCAGCCGTTCCCACGTTCAGCCAGAACGTGAATTCCCGCTCGCCTTGGTCGATCCGAGGCGAGAAGCGGTCCTGCACGATCAACGGCCGGTCCATGATCGGATGCGTCGTGTAACCCGGGCTGCGGAGCAGCGTCGGACGGATGGCTCCATCCTTGAAATCCGAGCCGTACGTGCCGTTGTTGATCAGCGTGACCGCCGTATCCGCGGCGCGGGAATACGACGCCGTCCATTTCTGGGCGACGGCTTCCTGCCCTCCCGTATCCAGTTCCTGCACGCCGTATATCGTTTGCCCGCAATAGGCCGGATCTGCGATCGCAGTCGGTATGGACAGCTTCAGCAGCTTGTCTTTTTCGTTCCAATAGACGCGCGCATGCACCTCGAGCCGGCTTCCCCGCTTCGGAAGCTTGTAGGTCAGCACAAGCTTCGACTGGTTGTACGCGAGCATGGCCTCGACGACCGTCCGAACCTCGCCGTCCTCGACGATGCGCACCGAAGGCAGCAGCGCGTGGCGCAGGCCCGAGAAGTCCGAGCCCGCTCCGCGGTCCATCAGCTGAAACGAGCCGATATCCGGTTCGAAGCGATTCGTGTCCATTCGCCACGGATCTTCATTGTCCGCGACGACGACCGGCAGGAACGCGCCCGGCTTCAAGTACGACACGCCGTTTACCTTATAGTCATCGAGCAGGCCGGTGTTCGTGTTAACGATGACTTCCAAAGTGCCGTTATTGAAGACGATACGGCCGTTCTCCGCGATGGCCGACGGCTCCGGACGCGCCGGGAGCATCTCGATGCGGCAGTCGAACCGATTCATGGAGGAAGGAGCGAGCTCCGCTTCGAACACGACGCGTTTGCGCCAGTCGAGGTTGATGTTGCTCTGTTCTTTCTCCGATTGGGATGGAATGCGCACGCCGTCCCGGTACACGATCGGGTTCGAGAATTCCGGTTTCCAGTTCTGATCGGCAAGCATGAATTCGCAGGCGAATATGCCTTTGACCGGGAACGGATGCGGATTGTAGACGAGAATCGGATATTCCCCTTCGCCGGCCTTGCGTTCTCCGGCGGCCAGCGCAAAGAAGGCGCGCGCCTTCAAACGGGAAACGATCTCCAAACCATGCCCGAGCAGGCGAAGCGATGCATCTTCGGCAGGCTGGACCGAAGAGCCTGGCAGGATGTCGTGGAACTGCGCCGTCATCAGATCGTATGCTGCCTCGCGCAATTCCGCCTTCGGATAGGCAATTTTGCCCGCAACCGCCGCGGCGGACAGCATTTTCTCCGTCAGGTACAACTCATTCTCCAACAAACGATGCTTCTGCTTGATCCGGATCATCGACGTATAGCAGCCGATAAACCGCGGATTCAAATCGTTCTCGTGACGCTTCAGCTCCGGCCCTTGCGCCAAGTCGGCAAAATAAGCCTCCGGCGTGGAATGCACGATGTCGACCTCGCCATTCGACCGCATCAGCTCGCCGATATCGTCCAAATCCTGCCGCGACGGACCGCCGCCGTGATTGCCGACGCCCCACAAGAAGATGCCCAGCTCTTTGCCCGCGTTCTGATCCAGCCAGTGCTGAATCGATTGGCGCGCCTTGCCCATCTGCGTATTGTAGAAATACGTCTGATGCGCCAGCACTTCGGAGCCGTCGAGGCCAACCCAGC
The DNA here is from genome assembly GCF_009909195.1 of Paenibacillus sacheonensis. Classification (GTDB taxonomy): domain Bacteria; phylum Bacillota; class Bacilli; order Paenibacillales; family Paenibacillaceae; genus Paenibacillus_Z; species Paenibacillus_Z sacheonensis. Next base: position 50,544 of record NZ_JAAAMU010000013.1, on the reverse strand, counting down.
GGAAGTCCCTGTCCGGCCCGATCGTCCGGTCGTCCGGACGCATGAACAGATACGAATCGAAGCCGGCCTTCGCCATCAGCTGCACCAAACCGCGGGAATGGCCGAACGAATCGAAGTTGATCGCCGTCGTCGGTCTAGCCCCGAATTTGTCCAGGAAATAGGCGCGCCCATGCAGCATCTGCCTGACAATGGACTCGCCGGACGGCATATTGCAATCGGGCTGCAGGTACCAGCCGCCCATGATGTTCCATCTGCCAAGCGCGACCAGCTCTTGGATTTCCTTGAACAGCTCCGGTTCGTACTCCTCGATCCACCGGTACAGAATAACCTCGTTATGATTGAAAATATAGCCGTCGTACTCCCTGCAAAACTCGGCCGCCGCGCGAAACGTCGATACCGCCGCTGCCGCTCCTTCTTCCCATTCCCACTGCCAAACCGGATCCAAATGCGCGTTACTGAGCAGATGAAGCTTTGCCATCGGAACAGCCTCCCGAGCGAGATGTGTTTGTTAGGAACATAATAATGTTCCTTTTAAACATACAATACCGCATTTGATAGATTCTGTCGATAACAAACGGATGAACGAAAAAACGGGACAGCGCAGTCTCAGCCGCGCCATCCCGTTTCTCCAAGCAACAAATAATGACATTCATGAGTCCCGTTAACCAATCAGCTTCAGCAGCGACGTCAATCGATACTGCTCGAACACCGGCTGCGCGGTTTCCAGCGGCACCGCCCACAGGCAAGCATCCAGCTCGCAATGGATCGGCACTTCGATATTGATGCGCGCGAGCGTGCGGGATAAGTGCAGCATGTCGAGATCGGATTCGATCTTCGTCTTGACGCTCTTGGACAAGGAATCCAGATTGGCCAAGATCCCGTCGATCGATTCGTATTCCTGCAGCAGCTTCAGCGCGGTCTTCTCGCCGATTCCTTTGACGCCGGGATAATTGTCGCTCGTGTCGCCCGTCAACCCTTTCATCTCGATGATTTGGAACGGGTGCACGCCTTTGTCCGTCCGCAGGAAATCCAGATCGTACACCGCATAGTTGCCGCGTCCCTTCTTCATGATGACGACATGGATGCGGTCCGACACCAGCTGCAGCATATCTTGGTCGCCCGTCAGCACGTACACATGGCCGAGCGCGCTGAGCTTCTGAGACAACGTGCCGATGCAATCGTCGGCCTCGTAGCCCTCCAGCCCGACGTTCGGAATGTCGAGCGCGGCGACGATGTCCTTCACGAGCGAGAATTGCGGGATGAGGTCTTCCGGCGCTTCCGGCCGGTTCGCCTTATAGTTCGCGTACATCTCCGTGCGGAACGTCTTGCTCCCCATGTCCCAGCAGCACAATACATGCGTCGGCGAGAATTGCTTGACCGCATCGAATAAATATTGCAGAAAGCCGTATACGGCATTCGTCGGCGTGCCGTCCGCCGTCCTGCGCGCATCGTACGACTGCGCAAAATACGCGCGGAAGAGCAGCGCCATTCCGTCGACGATCAATATCTTGTTTTCGTTCATAAGTCGCTTCCATCCATTTCTATCGGTTTATGTACGTCTATCATAGAATAGGACCGCCCATGACCGCAACGATATTGCCCGAATGGATGCATTTACATAGAGTCGTCCAGAATGCTGCCGGCGAATTTCTCGAAGTACAGCGCCGAATCCGGCCGATTCAGCTGCTTTTCCCGCAATGCCGTCCATTTGGATAGCTCGGCGATCAACTCTTCGAAATCGGAGCGAAAATCGATGAACCACTGATCATAGATGCCCGTCATGAACGGCGCCTCGCCGAGCAGCGGCAGGAATTGTTTGGCCGCCGCGTATTTGGCCTCTTCATCCGCGATGAGCAGGATTCGCTTCATGGCGGCCGCATAGGTTTGGAGATCGCATTCGACGACGGCCTTCAATCGGATATGCCTGCGGCCCGCGTCAAGAAGGGAATCTCCGCCCGGCAGCTCGAGCAGCTTCTTTAAGTGCCCTAAGTAGACCCGCAGATTATTAAGCGCAGCCGACCGGTGCACGTCCGGAAACAAGGCATCGCACAGCTCTTCCCGCGTGCATGCGGGATGTATCGCGACATAGGCCAATATATTGCGCGCATAACGTTTATCCCAGCCATCCGCAATCGGAACGCCGTTCAGTTGCACTTGAAACGGATGAAACAACGCGACGCTGAGCGTGGGCTCGAACTGCCTGCCCGCGGTAGAGCTCGAAGCCTGAGCGACCGTTTGCATGACGGAATGAAGAACGGACGGGATTCGGCTGGCCATGGTTTCCTTCTCCACCTGCGGCAGCTCGCGATCCGAAGCTCTGGTTATGAACTCGTCGATCCACTGGGCCGTCAACAGCGGCTGGTCGATGAACACCGCATTCGCCGCATGCGGCACGACCAGGAACGATCCTTGCTCGAAGTAGCCTGCCGTAATCGATTGCAGCTGCGGAAGATACAGCTTGTCCCGCTCACCGGCAAGCAGCAGCGTCTTGCAGTTGATTTTGCGCCGCTCATGAATGGGCCGTTCCAGCATTTGCAGTCGAAACAATTGGACGTACAGCCGTCCGTCCATCCGATCGTAAGCGTCGTAAATCCGCTGAATCGTCTCATGTCCATCCGGGAGCAGCGTGAGGAACGGAATGAACTCGCGCCGGGCGACGGCCCGAAGCCCCTCCTTCTCTATGAGCTTCAGGTAGGAATGAACGATATGCTCCCCTTCGACGGCGGGATAGAACATGGCGATCGATAACAGGACGAGCGATTTGACCCTGCTGGGATTCCGTTCCGCGAACGCGACCGCCAGCGAGCCGCCGAAGCTGTGCCCTGCGATATGAACCTCTCGAACCGCAAGCGCATCCAACACGCCGAACAGCGCATTGGACAGGATATCCCAGGTAATCTCGCCTTCAAAGCCTCCCTGCAAATCGATGAAAAGCAGATGGTAACGCTCATTCAAACGCTCGGCCATTTCGCCCCAAAACGAGCTGTTGAAGCCGTTTCCATGAAGGAGCAGAAGCGTTTCCGCCGCCGCTCGGCTTGATTGCCGGTAACGGTAGGTCATGATCGAATTCTGATCGTTCAAGTCTGACATTTCAATGCCTCCACGCAAGACCTCTGCCCCGGTCGATTATGATAAATGCTCGCCTGCGGAACGAAACATGTAACGGATATGTAACGTAAAGTTTACTATAATTTTAGCATAGTGGTGAGCAAAATCGTTGCGTTATCCACTATTTGGATTTATTTTCTTTCTTGCATCGTTATACGTTCGAAGAGTATCTATTGTTTCATTTTGGAGGAGACAATGACAATGATTGATGCAGGACGGCAAAGGAGCATTCAGTGGTTTGAGCGACGACCTGGATCTTTACGACTATGCGGCAGCAATCGGAGACTTCACATGGCAGGAGAACATCATGGATAAGTTCAAACAAAACGACGCGTACATAGAACCCCCTCCCTCCGCGCTGACGGACGAGGAATTCAACCGGCTGCTTCTCGCCATCGCCAAGAAAATCGAAGAAGTGCACGCGCTTATGGAGCAGGAAAAGTGCAAGGTTTACCGCTGCGATTCGCAGTCTTAAACCGTACGTTCGTCCGGGTCCGGCCATGACTGCATGGCCGGGCCTTTCTAATTCTATCACTCCCCCAGTCTTCCCCCAGTCTTGCCGTGCTCGCTGCATTCTCCCGAATAAGACGAATAACCTCCTCCTATTAATCGGGACCCCCAAAACATGCGATAGTTGCCGCTGATCCTCGTATTGGTCCGTAATCGTGCCTCATGGGAACGTATCTAACCCTAATCGCCTACCCAGGTTTGATGGGGCTCTGACGCATGCTCGGCAAGGGCAAGCCAGTACCTCCGCAGAGTCGATACATTTGCTTCGCAGCCTCAAATTTTGCTGTCGCCTGTCGTTCGTCCCCGTCCTCAATGAAATTCGAATTAGACGCTGATCTTCAAAACCGACACGACTAACTTTCCCATAAAACGAGTACCTTGGGGAATGTGGAGGGAGGACTTCCGTTGTTTCGCGCAGCGCATGTGAGTTTGAAGATATCCGCCGTCCCGAGCACGCGGCGATGGGGGCCGTCATACGCGAGCGGGTGTCGCGCGGCGACGTGATCGCGAATTTGGCAGCCACGACGATGGTTGCGAACGCCTTCCTGCATACCGGGGAGGAAAAGTACGGTACGAGGGTGAAAGAATACGTGGATGCCTGGATTGCGCGTGCCGAGCGGAACGGCGGTCTCGTCCCCGACAACGTCGGTTTGTCCGGCGAAATCGGGGAGACACTGGGGGCAAATGGTATGCTGGTTACTACGGCTGGACATGGCCGCATGGCTGGCTGTCGGTCGGCGACGTGCCTAGGACGGCGAAGTCAGGGAGCTTCGTCTGCTGGCGGGCGCCTTCGGCGAGCATCGCTCCGTTCGCGCTTCTTCTTGCATGGAAGCCGGAACGGTGACTGCGCATCACGACATTCATGACCGGGAGTTTCTGGTACTCCTGCAGCCAGCGACCCAATTGCGTCTTGAAATGGAGGTGGAACGACTTGTCAACGCACCTGCTTAACGAAACCATGCCGCCGTTTAACGAAGAAGTCCGCCGGTTCCGGCTGCGTAACGGCGGAGACGATTGGGCATATGGCGTCGGGGCCGCCTGGCTCGGACGAGACGGCCTGGATGCCGCCCGTCTCAAGCGGGATACGGCAGTATTGGAACATGCCTACGAGCTCGGCATCCGCTATTACGATACGTCCGCGGCCTATGGAGACAGCGAGTTCGTCGTCGGCTCGTTCATCAAGGGGCTCGGCGGACTTCGCTCCTCGGTCTTCGCGGCGACGAAGGCGCCGATCCCCAAGGAGCTGACGCCGGGAGAAGCGAAAGCGCATGTAACGCGCGGCATCGACGAAAGCCTGCGGCGTTTGCAAACGGATTATATCGACCTGCTGCAAATCCACGACGTCTATACGCTCAGCCAAGTCACCGTCCCCGGCGGTGCGCTGGAAGCGCTGAGGGAAGCGAGAAGCGCCGGCAAAATCCGCTACGTCGGTCTGGGCACCCGCCCGCTGGATCTGCTCGAGGAAGTCATTGCGAACGGTCACGTGGATTCCGTGCTCACGTATTCGGATTATACGCCGATCGATCAAAGCGCAGATACGCTGATCCGGCTCGGCGCCGAACGGAATGCCGGCATCGTGAACGGCAGCCCGCTGTCCGCCGGCATCCTGTCCGGCGCGGATCCTCGGACGCTGCTGGTGTCGGAAAGGCACGAGGAGTCGGTCAAACGGCGCAAGCTCGCCGGGGAAGTCTATGATCTGTGCGCCGCCTTCGGCATTCCTTTATTAGCCGCTGCCCTGCAGTATCCGCTGCGCTGCACGGATATCGTCATGAATCTGACCGGTCCGAAGGACGAGGGCGAGCTGCTCTCCACGCTCGAGGCGCTGCGCTATCCCGTCCCGGAATCGTTCTGGCAGTCTCTCGATGCTTGGAACCGCAGGCGGATTGCGAAAGTTTAAGAGAGGCTTTGCCATCGCAAAACTTAGTTTTTGCTTCCGATGTAGGTTTGCTTTCTTGTTTTATTGACGGCTGCGAGACTTCGCCCGCAAAACTAAGTTTATGTTTAGGAGGGGAACACATGCGAATCGCACTTATCGGCTCCGGGGCCATGGGCACCGTCCATGCCGAGGCACATGCGCGCAATCCGCGCGCCGAGCTCGCCGGCATCGTCGATTCCCGGCTGGAGACGGCCGCCGCTCTAGCGGAGCGGCTTGGGACGCGCGCCTATGCCACGCTCGACGAGCTCATGGCTGCCGAAACTCCCGATGTCCTCGATATCTGTCTTCCTACGTTCATGCACAAAGAATACGTTCTGCGCGCCGCATCCTGCGGCAAGCACGTCATCTGCGAGAAGCCGATCGCCGGCAGCCTCGCGGACGCGCGGGAGATGATCGAGGCCTGCAAGGCGGCCGGCGTTCAGCTGTACGTCGGCCATGTGCTGCGCTTCTTCCCGGAATACGCGCAAGTTCGGGACCTGATCCGAAGCGGCGAGATCGGAGAAGTCGGCACGATCCGCACGGAGCGCGTCAGTGCCTGTCCGCGCGGCTATGACGGCTGGTATCTGGATTTTTCCAAATCCGGCGGCGTGCTGCTCGATCTGATGCTGCATGACTTCGACTGGCTGCGCTGGACGTTCGGCGAAGTAGACCGCGTCTACGCGCGCAGCCTGCTCGCTTCCGGCGACACCGAGGAACCGGATCATGCCTTCGTTACGCTGCGCTTCGGCAGCGGAGCGATCGGCTATGCCAATGGGTCGTGGGCTTATCCCGAAGGGTTCGCCACGCGTCTCGAGGTTGCCGGGAATGGCGGCATTCTGTCGGTCAACTCGGAGGATGCCGTCACGAACCGCGTCCAACTGGCTGCGAAGGAAGTCAACCAGGCGGCCGTGCAAGTGCCGCACAGCGCCCTAACCCATAGCCCGTACGACGTGGAGCTCGATCATTTTCTGCGCTGCATCGCCGATGGCATCGAGCCCGTCCTGACTGCCGAGGATGCGTTCGAAGCGCTGCGCATCAGTCTCGCCTGCATGCATTCGGCCATAACCGGTACGGCTGTCGAAATGGAAAGCTTCGGAAAGGGGAATGCCTGATGAAGATCGGCCTACTGGGCGTTGCCCACATGCATGTCTACGCTTATGTGCACGGCCTGCGCCAGCTTGGCGTTGAAATCGCCGGCGTCGCCGAAGCCGAAGAGAATCGCGGCCGCCAGGCTGCGCACGACTTCGGCACCCATTGGGAACAAGACTACGAGAAGCTGCTGGCATCGGATATCGAGGCGGTCGTCGTTTGCTCCGAGAATGCCCTCCATCGCGAGCTGGCCGTTGCCGCGGCGCATGCCGGCAAACACATTTTGTGCGAAAAGCCCCTTGCCGACTCCTTGGAAAGCGCCGAGGAGATCGTCCAAGCGGCGCACCGCCACGGCGTCAAGCTGATGACCGCATTCCCCTGCCGTTTTCACCCCGCAGCCGCGGCGATGAAGCGCGACGTCGACAACGGCTCGCTGGGCCGCATTCGCGCCTTACAGGGCACCAATCGCGGCTCCATGCCTGGCGGGTGGTTTATCGAGAAGGCCAAGTCCGGCGGCGGAGCCGTCATCGACCACACGGTCCATGTCGTCGACTTGATGCGTTGGATCATGCCGGGCGCGGAGATCACCGAAGTGTACGCGGAGATCGGCACGCGCTTCCACAAGATCGAAGCGGATGATTGCGGAACGCTCGTGTTTGCATTCGACAACGGCGTTATCGCTTCGCTCGACCCTTCCTGGTCGCGAACCAAATCCTTCCCGACCTGGGGCGACGTGACGCTCGAAATCGTCGGCAGCGCCGGCGTCAGCAAAGTCGATCTGTTCAAGCAAAATATCGTGGTCCATAAAGACGCAACGATGAAAACATCCTGGGTCAACTGGGGTTCCGATATGGATGCGGGCCTGGTGGCCTCCTTCGTCGACAGCATTCGCAACGACAAGCCCGTCGCCGTCACGGGCGAGGACGGGCTGGAGGCGGTGCGCGTCGCGCTGGCCGCCTACGAGTCGGCCGCATCCGGACAACCGGTGAAAATCATACGATGAAACAGACGGAGGCCTTACCTTTCGTTGCAGGGAAGCCGCGTAAACCGCGGCTTCTGCCGGTTGGCACGGAAGGCTTGGAGCATTGGCCGGGCAAGCCCGGCTTCGAGGCTGCCGGCATCGTCGACATTTACGGAGAATGGGCGCCGGAGCCGAATATATTCGGCCGCGTAGCCCGAAACGGTGCGCATGGAGCACTTGGGCCTGCATCAAGGCCCGCTTCCGGAATGGCTGCGCGATACGCACGAAGCATCGGAGACCGAAGGCCGCCGCCGGATCGATTTTTGCATCGAGGGCTGGGCACGCGAGCTTTCCTCCTCCCGTTAGCATGAAGTTTGTAAGAAGTTTGAAAACCAAAAAGCCGGCAGGCTGCATCAGCTTCGTCTGATGCAGCCTGCCGGCTTTCTCGATAACTTTCGCACGTTCTCGTTATGTCCGTTAAGTCATGTTAGGTGAGGCTCCCAATCGGAAAGAGGCCAACAGCCTAGTATTCGCCGCGAATAAATGCGCCGATGCGCGTCGCGGCCTCTCTCAGGCGAGCTTCGTCCTCGACCAGCGCGATACGTACGAAGCCCTCGCCTTCCGCGCCGAAAGCATCGCCGGGAATGACCGCGACTCCCGCTCTTTCGAGCATTTCCCGGGAAATTCGACGCGAGTCCCATGGCTCGGTCAGCTGCCACTGCATCCGAGGCAGCTTCGCCCACAGGAACATCGTCGCTTTGGGACGTTCGACTTCCCAGCCCTGCTCTCGCAGCGCTTCCGTCAGCACGTCTCGGCGGCGCTCATAGACGGGCCCGACCTTCGGCCCGGTTCCCGCTATATCCATGTCAAGCGCGACGATTCCCGCCTCTTGTACGGGGAGGAAAACGCCGTAATCGATGTTCGCCTTCAGTTCGCGCATTGCCGCGACGGCTTCGCGGTTGCCCGCAAGAAAGCCGATCCGGCAGCCTGCCATATTGAAGCTTTTCGACAAGGAATGAAATTCGACCGCCGTGTCGATCGCGCCGTCGACCTGAAGTATGCTTGGCGGGCGGCAGCCGTCGAACGCCATTTCCGAATAAGCCAAATCATGCACAATGAGAACGCCGTGCCGCTTGGCAGTCTCGACCGCAAGCTCGAAGAAGGCAAGGTCCGCCACGGCGGATACAGGATTGCCCGGATAATTGAGCAGCATGAACTTCGCGCGCTGCCAAACGTCGTTCGGTACGCTTGCGAAGTCGGGCAAGTAATCGTTCTCGGCCCGCAGCGGCATGAGATAAGGCACGACTCCTGCCAAGGCCAATGCAGCCGCATAGACCGGATACCCCGGATCCGGCAGCAGCACGATATCGCCGGGGTCGCACAGCGCGAGTGCCAGATGGCCGAGGCCGTCCTGCGAACCCATCAGCGAGACGAGCTCCTCCGCGGGATCGATCGCGATGCCGAAGCGGAAAGCCAGCCACTCGGACGCCTTCGCGAGAAAAGCCGCCGTGCCTCGGGACCCCGGATAACCGTACGCATCGCCCCGCAGCGCGGCTTGGCTCAGCGCCTCCCTGATCGGTTCGGATGGCGGTAGGTCGGGACTGCCGATGCTGAGATCGATCACATCCAGCCCGCGCAGAACCGCGTTCCGCTTCCACTCCGCGACCTCCGCGAAGATCGAGGAGCCAAGGCGCGACAGCCGCTGCGCGCGCCATAATTTCGTAGACACTCGCTTATCCCCCTCGCTGCCTTAGCTCCAAATACGATTGAAATCTTCTTCCTTGAAACCGACCGTCACCGTAGTGCCGTCCGACACGACAGGCCGCTTAATCAATCTGCCATTGGAAGCCAGCAGGGCGATTTTCTCGCCGTCCGACATGCCGGGCAGCTTGTCCTTCAGGCCCATTTCCTTATACGCCTCGCCTGAAGTGTTGAAAAACTTCTTCACGTCCAGCCCGCTTCTCTTCACGAGGTCCGCCAGCACCTGGGCAGACGGCGCCGTCTCGAACACGTTATGGTGCTCCAGCTCATAATCCTTGCTCTTCAGATTCTTGATCGCGCTGCGGCAGGTACCGCATTTGGGATATTCATAGATCGTCAGCTTCTTCATCGTTGCTCTATCTCCATCCGTTCATGTTCTCCGTCAGGGTTCCGGATGATCCGTCTGCGAGGCTGCTTGTCCTAGCGGTCTGCGGCGTCGGCCGCGGTCCCCGTCATCGCGGCTGCAGCTTCGCAAGCTCGGCCTCCAGTCGTCTCAAATCATCCGGCAGCGACGCTTCGAAGGTCATCCGCGCGCGCGTAATCGGATGCGTGAACGACAGGATCGCGGCATGCAGCGCCTGCCGATCGACGGCCTTCTCCAGCAGCGGCGCTTCCTCGGGCGCGCCGTTCCCGGCAGGAGACGGATCTCCCTGACCTTGGCTTGTCTCGCCGGCAAGCATGGAATCTTCTCCCGCTCTACTGCCGTCATTGAAGCTGCCGCTAGCTGCCGCTCGTTCCGCATAACCATAAAGCTTGTCTCCGATCAAAGGGCAGCCGACATGCTTCATGTGAACCCGGATCTGATGCGTTCGCCCCGTCTCCAGCTTCAAATTCACCTTGGCGGCGACGCCGTCTCCGTACACCGCTTCCACTTCGTAATGCGTCACGGACGGGTAACCGTCCGGCGCGACCACGCGCAGATGCGGATTAGCCTTGTCGCGATCGATCGGCTCGTCGACGGTCGCCGACAGTTCCGGCGGCGACCCGTACACGTACGCCCGATAGCGTTTATCCACCTCGCCCCGCTGCAGCTGCTCGGACAGCTGCTGATGGATATAGGCTGTCTTTGCGATGGCTACAAGCCCCGACGTCTCCTCGTCCAGACGGTGGATCGGCCTGAAACGCACCCGTTCCCCGCGAAGCTTCCAGTAGTGGACCACCCCGTTCGCCAGCGTTCCCGTATAGTGCCCGTGCGTCGGATGAACGATGATCCCCGGCGGCTTGTTCACGACGAGCAGATCGGCATCCTCGTACACGATATCCAGCTCCATCTGCTCCGGCAAAATATCGTCCGACTCCTCCTGCTCCATCCGCAGCTCCAGGAGATCTCCCGCGGCTACGCGGTCGTTGGTATAGACCCGCTCGCCGTTGACCGTGATGCCGAGATCCGTCAGCTTGAGGCGGGACAATAGCTTGCGGGAAACGCCGAGACGCCGCTCCAGCACGGTCCGTACCATCTTGCCGTCATCCTCTGCGGACGCGCGCACCGTCAACGGAGGGTAATAGGCCGTCTCGCTCACGAATCGCGTTTGCGGAAGACGTCCGCGCTTCTGATATAGGCCGTGTCCTCCACGCCTAATCTAGCGTTAGCCGCGCGTGCCGCCGCGAAGAAATAATCCGATAGCCTGTTGAGATACGTCATGACCGGCGCGGGCACCTCGACCTCCGCGCTCAGCGTTACGGCTCGGCGCTCCGCGCGCCGGCACACGGTCCGGCATACATGCAGCACCGCGGATACTTCGCTTCCCCCCGGCAGGATAAAGCGCGTAATCTCGGGCGCGGCGTCCGTATGCGCGTCGATCCATCCCTCCAGCCGTTCCGCCGCTTCCGGCGTCAGCTTCAGGTCGCGTCCTGCTGGATCGCGGAAAGCGAGATCCGACCCGCAGTCGAACAGCTCCTGTTGAATTTCCAGCAGCTCCGCGGCCAGCCCGTCGAGCTGCCCTGCCGCTGCCGCCAGAGCAGCCGCTTGACCGACGAAGCTGTTCAGCTCGTCGATGGTGCCGTAAGCTTCAACCCGGATGTCGTCCTTGCGGACGCGGCCTCCCTTCACCGAGGTTTCTCCGCCGTCTCCCGTTCGCGTATAAAGTTTCATCGTCAACGATCCCTCCCTTGGTTCTTACCATCCAAAATGCGCTGCTTTTAAATATAGCATAAATCCCCTTGCCGCGGCTTGCGGAAGGCAGCGCGCGACTGCCGCATCGAGCCCGCCCTTGCAACTTCCTCCGCCTCTAGTCGACCATCAAGCCGTCTGCCGGTCCTCCGCCGCTCCGCTCGTCCGCCCGCTTCGATAAACGGCCAGCAGCACCAGACTGAACAGGAATGCCGCGAAGGACATACCCGACAACAAGAGATAGAAGCCGTGCCCCTCCAGACGCTCGTACAACCAGCCGCCGGCATAGGAGGCCACGATGCCCGAGATGCCGAAGAACAGCAGCGCAAGCACGGTTTGCCCCGTTGCTTTCCACTCGTCCGGCACGATCCGGTACAAATATTGAATGGCGGCGGAATACAATATCGGGAACGTGAACACCTGCAGCAGCTGCAAATACGTCATGGCATGCGGGTCCGTGATCCATGCCGACAGGAAAAACCGCAGGAAATAAAAGAAGCTCGCGAAAGCGATTAGCGCCATTTCCCGGCCGCTGCGCATCCACCAGAAGCTGAGGGCAAAGACGAGAATCTCGCTGCCGGCGGCTAGGAACCACGCTTGTCCCACGAGCTCGGAGCTTCCTCCCAAGGCGCGCATATGGACCCCGAGATACGTATCGTTCATCCGGGACGGAACGGCCGCGACGAAGATCAGCACCAGAAACATCAAGGTCTCGCGATGGCTCAGAAATCGTCCCAAGCTTCGCAGGGACACGGGCTTGCCCGAGGTCGGCGCATCGCGCAGCGTCAGGCAGACGACGAAGCTGACCGCGCCGAATGCGGCAAACAGAAGTCCGAGGCTGCCTTTGCCGAAATACAGCATGACATAGCCGACCGTGAGCGACATGACCGCATAACCAAGCGCGCCGAACATCCGGATCGAACCGTAGCTGACGCCGGCAGCCTGCGACGTTTGGAAGTTCAAGCTTTCCGTGAGCGGGTCCATCGGCAGCAGGAAGAAGTAAAGCAGCATCGTGAAGATGACGAGCATCGCGAAGCTGTTCGACGTATATAAGAAGTAGCCGACGACAGTGGAGCAGACGATCAGCGTGAGCAGGATGCCCCGGATCGTCCGGAACCGGTCGCTGACCATGCCCCAGAGCGGCGAGGAGAAGATCGAGACGAAGCCCCCCGATCCGACGATAATGCCGATCCGCACGGCGGATAAACCCTGGGCATCCAAATAGACGGGAAGAAACGAGATAAAAATGGCAAGCAAAGCAAAAAATAACACATTGTACATACGTAAGCCAACAACGGCATTCATGGATGTTCGATTCCCTTCTCTAGCGGCGCGCAAGCCAAAACAAAAGAAAAGAAGTCCCGTAAAGGACCTCTTCTCTCCTGCTGTGCGCCTATGGTCAGCTCAGCTGTGCCTTGCCTCTATGGTTCGTAAACCGCATGTATTCATTAATCTTCGTATCGAGCAGCCGGCTCAGGCCAATGACTTTCTCCGAGCTGAACGTCTCTTCTTCCACGTAGGATTGCTCCATTTTCATGCGCAGCGCATAGATTTCGTCTTCTAATCGACGTACGGACGACGAGGATACAAGCTTAAGACCCGTTCTTGCACAAGTCATTGCCATCCCTCCAGTCTTCAATCAACGCTACCTAACGACGCTTGTGCACGACGAGGTTAAAGAATTTATAAAGTTAGTATGAATTATAACAAAGAATGTCAAAAAAGAATATCTCTTTTTCATTCTCCTTTAATTTTCCTGACGAACTGTCCCATTCGATCGATCGCTTCCGTCAGCTGACTGACCGACGTCGCGTAGGAGCAGCGAAGATGGCCTTCCCCGCCAAGTCCGAACACGTCCCCTGGCACGGCCGCGACCTTCTGTTCGTTAAGCAGTCCCGTCGCGAATTCCTCCGACGTCAACCCCAGTCCCGCGATGGATGGGAACGCATAAAACGCGCCTTGCGGTTCGTGGCAGTCCAGTCCGATGTCCCGGAAACCCTTCACGACCAACCTGCGCCGCTGGTTATACGACTCCACCATCCGGTCCTTCTCTTCCATGCCGTTGCGGAGCGCTTCCAGCGCTGCCACCTGTGCCATGTTGGAGGCGCACATGACCGTATATTGATGGATCTTGAGCATGGCGGCGATGAGCTCCGGATGACCGCATGCATAACCGATCCTCCAGCCCGTCATCGCAAACGACTTGGAGAAGCCGCTGACCAATATCGTGCGATCCTTCATGCCCGGCATGGCCGCAAAGCTGACATGCTTCGTGCCGTAAGTAAGCTCGGCGTAGATCTCGTCGGAGATAACGATAAGATCGTGCTCTTCGACGACTTTGGCGATCGGCAGCCAATCCTCGCGCGTCATGATTCCGCCGGTCGGGTTGCTCGGATAGCAGAGAATGAGCACCTTGGACTTCGGCGTGATCGCCGCGCGCAGCGACTCCGCGGTCAGCTTGAACTGGTCCTTCGCGAACGTCTCCACGCCGACCGGCACGCCGCCCGTAAGCGACGTAATCGGCGAATACGAGATGTAGCACGGCTCCGGCACGAGAATTTCGTCGCCCGGCGCGATCAGCGCCCGCAGCGCGAGATCGATCGCTTCGCTGCCGCCGACCGTGACGAGCACTTCTTTGCCGGGATCGTAGGCGACTTGGAATTCATGGTTCAAGTAGTGCGCGATCTCCTCGCGCAGCTCCGGCGTACCCGCGTTCGACGTATACTGCGTCTTGCCCATCTCCAGCGCGTACACGCAGGCTTCGCGCACATGCCATGGCGTGATGAAATCGGGCTCGCCGACGCCGAGCGTAATAATATCTTTGCGGCCCGCCGCCAAATCGAAAAACCGCCGGATGCCGGACGGCTTGATGGCTCTCACCTGCGGCGACAAATAGTCCGCCATGGATTCGCGCTTGGCCGGGATGCTCTGTTGTTTCTCATCGATTATCATAAGGACACCTCTTACGGCGAGACAAGAAGACGGTGGTCATCCTCATGCTCTTCGAATATAATGCCGTCTTGCTTGTATTTTTTCAGAATAAAGAAGGTTTTGGTAGACAGCACGGCATCGATCGGCGAGAGCTTGTTGGATACGAAGGACGCCACGTCCTTCAGCGTCTTGCCCTGCACCTCGACGAGCAGATCGTACGCGCCCGACATTAAGTAGACCGATTTCACTTCCGGGTATAAGTAGATCCGTTCCGCGATGCCCTCGAAGCCGCGGCCGCGTTCCGGCGTAATTTGAACTTCGATCAACGCGGTAACCTTCTCATCTTCAACCTTGCTCCAATTGACAACGGTCGCGTATTTGACGATGATATGATCCTGCTCCATCTCCGCAATCGCCTGCTTGACCTCGTCCGCGGGCGCGTCGATCATCGTCGCGATCAAGTCTGCCGAGCGCCTTGCATCTTCCTTCAGCAGTTCGAGTATTTGCATTTTCCGTCCATCCATCGTCAAACCCTCCTGATCTTAGCTATAAACCTTATCTTACAACGAATCCAAGCTTCCTGCAAAGAAGAAAAGCGCCCCGGCTCGCCCTCATCCGGCGCGTCTTCTGGCTTTTCGGGCCCAAAAACAAAAAGACCCCGAAGGGTCTTGAACGGCGCGCGCCGAAATTCGGCAGCCGTTTCTTGACTGCCGATTACATAAACGTCTGGCTGCCGCCTTGCATTTGCTGCTGACCGTTCTGCTGATACTGCATCGGCTGCTGCTGGTATTGATACTGCGGGCTTCTGAACGCCGGCTGGCCGAAGCCGAACTGCTGCAAAAACTGCTCGGTCTTTTGCTCGGTTTGCTGGTTCGACTGAAGCTGCTTCTGGATCTCCTGGCGAAGCGCCGGCGAAGCCGCGCTGTACATGTTGTTCTGCTCCATCGCCTTGTATAGCTGGCCCTGCAGCTGAAGCGTGCTGTTGAGCAAATTCGTGAACAGCTGGCGTACCTGCTGGCAGCTGGATTCCGTTACCGCCGTGGTGTATTCGCTTGCGACGCGCTTCAGATCCGCCAATACCGTATAAGCCAAATCCTCGTCGGATAACATCGGCTTGGCATGTCCTTGTTGTTGGTACATATCGTCTGAACCTCCCTATCGATTAAAATGGCCGGGCTAGTGCGATTGCGGCTGAGTCGGGGCAAACTGTTGATGCTGCCCGATGGATTGCAGCAGCATTTGCGTATGCTGCAGATGGGTTTGGATCATGTTCGCGCCTAATTGCTTGATTGCCGGATTACTGGCCGAAGCCGCCATCACGGCGTTTTGCTTGATCAGCAGATCCTCGTTCGACAGAGAATCCACTAAATATTCCAGCTCCTTGGCTGTCAATGCTTGCATCAAGGTAATCCCTCCTGTTTCCATGGATTATAATCCTTGCCTAGTATGTCCAAGATAGGGCTGAATATGTAACGCTTCTTCCCCGAAGGGAAGAACCGGACCGGGCGGCGATGATTACGGAAGATGGACCGTCTTGACATGGTCGAAGTGCAGATAGACGGAGTTGCCTCCCGCGGTCGACAGCTCGATGATGTTTTGGTCGATGCTTTTGAGCACGCCGATTTTGTTCGGATTTTCGCCTAGATCCAATATCACGAACTCGCCGATCAACTTGCGGAGCTGCTGATCCAAGGTGCGAGCCAGCGTTATGGGAGACGGCTTAAGCGGAAACTGCTCGGGTGTCAGCGTGTACGGCGTTACGTTCGGATTATACGGAATCAGAAACTTCAGATGCTGAAGAGATATGATCACCGAATGGTACACGGGAGAATAGAAGACGAAGAAATCGTTCATGACGCTCGTTAGATAGCCGTGAATCGATTGGTTGCCGGTAATGTAAATCTCAGAGAACATGCCCTTGGCGTTCATCAGCACTTTGCGGTAGGAAATCGGATCGTTTTGCGGTTCGAAGGGCAGTTCGGGCACCGTGATTGCCTGCGCATCCAAGGTTTTGGCCAAACGCAGCTGCTGCACGTGAATGAGCGGAATATAAAGGAATTGTGTACCGTTATGAACAACGAGTATGTCTTGGCCCATATCGATGAGCTTGCCTTGGATCGTGATCGTCTTGCCGGAAATATCTAGTTCGATGAAGCGGTCTAATAAAGGGTGACGATATTTCATGAAATCGACCTCCTTTCATCCTGTCAGATGCGTCCTTGCATCCGAGACTGAACAGACTGGCCGGCTGCACGGCTTGGGAAGGAGATTGATGAATGGTCAGCGGCAACATCCCGGTAACGACTTCATGTTTGTTGTTCATGAGGGGTTGACATGATCGTCAGCAGCCCGCCGAAGGCGTCCACAATCGCATGGATACCGAACGCGAGACGAAAAGGATCGGCCAGGAAGTCTTCGCCGCCATATCTCCAGCACGAGAAGCGTATGCGGCCATAATCGGGAATCATGCGAACAACGAAGGCCGCAGTGCCGACGGCATTCCATTCAGCGGCGCCGAAGACCGGGTCCTTGGGGAACCGGACCGGGCCGCTGAAACTGGAGATGGGTGCCGCCGGCAGCTACGGAAGCTTTCGTTAATCAGCCTTTTTTATCGCGCATGGAGCCGGTACGCGTGCTGGCGGTTCTGCCGCTTTTTTTGCCGCTTGTTCGGTTGTTCCGGTTGGAACTGCGGTTGCCGCGGGAGGACGATTGGTTGCCGGAGGATGATTTATGGCCGGAGGACGATTTTTGGCCGGAGGACGATTTGTTGTTGGAAGACGACTTGTTGCCGCTGTTGCCTTGGTTGCCTTGATTGCCTTGGTTGCCTTTGCTGCCGCCGCTTGCATACATGCCGGCGGTTTTAACCGTTTTGATGTGATAAAGCGGGATTTGCACCAGTTCCTGACCTACGACGAGCAGCAGCGATTCGTTGCCGACGTGCCCGATGAAGCCTTCGAGCTTTTCGGGTCCGCCCCAGTTGATTTGCACGAATCTGCGAGTCAGCTGGCGAAGGACGCCGTCGAAGCTTCCTGCCATGATATATTGGCGCGATCCGCCTTTCGAACCGTGGGATCCGCCAGTTCCGCCGGGAAGATCCGTAACGCTCTTCACATGGCTGGTATTCACATACACGAGTCCGTTAGCCGATTTGAGCACGAGATAGCCGGGTTGGACGCCGAGAAGCTTGCCCTCGAGCGATTCCGGACCGCCGCGGTTCACTTTAACGTTCATGCCGACCTGCGCGTTCAAGAAACGTTCGCCGCCGGTACCGCCGCTTTTGCGGCTTTTGCAGCTTTTATGGCCGTTGTGATTGCCTTGGCCGGCAAGCGCGCCGTACGGTTTGTAGCTGATTGCATCGTTACCCATGTTTCCCATGTTGCCCATGTTGCCCATGTTTCCCCAGCAATAATTCATACCAAAATCCCTCCGTAATAATAGATTCTAACCTGCCCCATGAAAGACCAAAGGGTGCAAACACGATCCGATACCTGCTGCCAAAATAACGGTTCATCCTACTCTCTTCGGCATTCATCCCTCCATTGCTTGCCCCGGTGAAATCTATCATGGGAGACAATTTATAATGTATTTATATGTATCCTGTATCCATAGGGTACTAGATTGATATCTATTTCTAATAAGATGAGTCAATGACCCGGTGCGATTGATAGATTCGCGACATAGCTTGTATAGAATCTATCAAAAGGAGTTGAAAGAGAAGAATGGCAAACAATCAAAAGAAAAACCTCGGCGGACATAAAAGTTCCTGCGGCGACCGTACGAAAGGCACGCACGGCTCCCGCGGTTCCCATGGTTCGCAGGGCACCAAAGGCACGCAAGGCTCCCGCGGTTCCCATGGCTCGCATGGTACGAAAGGTTCCTGCGGCGACCGCACGCAAGGTACGCAAGGCTCCCAGGGCTCCCGCGGTTCCCATGGTTCGCATGGCACCAAAGGCACGCAAGGTTCCTGCGGCGACCGCACGAAAGGTCCCCTCGGTTCCCATGGCTCGCATGGCTCCAAAGGCACGCAAGGTTCCTGCGGCGACCGCACGAAAGGTCCCCTCGGTTCCCATGGCTCGCATGGCACCAAAGGCACCCAAGGTTCCTGCGGCGACCGTACGAAAGGTACACAAGGTTCCCGCGGCTCCCGCGGTTCCCATGGCTCGCATGGTACCAAAGGCACGCAAGGAGCTCCCGGCGAGCATACGCAAGGTTCCCGCGGTACTCAAGGCTCGCAAGGCACAAAAGGTACGCAAGGCTCCTGCGGTTCTCGCGGCGTGCACGGCTCGCAAGGCATGCAAGGTACTCAAGGTACTCAAGGCTCGCAAGGTATTCAAGGTACTCAAGGCTCGCAAGGTTCCCGCGGCACGCAAGGTTCCCGCGGCACGCAGGGTTCCCGCGGCACGCAAGGCTCCCGCGGCACGCAAGGCTCCCGCGGTACGCAAGGTTCCCGCGGCGCTCGCAGCAACAGCAGCCACAACAGCGGCTGGGGCGGCAAATAAGCGGCAGTGACCAATAGACGATCGCCCGCATAGTGTAAATAAGCTGAAGCCTATCGATGCGATGGGCTTTATCTTTTGCCTAAGGAGATGGTCTAATGTCCGGGGAAGGGCTGGCTACTCGCAAGATAACGATCGACGAGGCCGATCTGCAGCGCCTACTGGCCGATGTCTGGAGCAATGAATTCGCCCCCGTGAAGCTGGAGATGGACGGCAAGACGATGGATGCGAAGCTGAGGATTCGCGGAGGCCACACGCGGACGTATCCGAAGAAATCCTACGAAATCCATTTCGGGGATAACGGTATCCTTCATTGGAATGCGGAATTCGACGACCCGTCGATGATCCGCAATGCGCTTTCCTTCCGTTTCTTCAATATGATGGGTGTTCCCGCGCCGCGAACGAAGCATATGTGGCTGGAGTGGAACGGCTACCCGCACGGGGTTTATTTGGAAATCGAATCGGTGGATACGGCCTTCTTCCGCAGGCGAAGCATCGGTTCCAAGGCGCTGATCTATGCGGTTAACGACAAGGCGAATTTCAGCTTGATCGATCCCGATACGGAAGCGCGGAAAGAGTCGCTCATGGAAGGCTACCGCGTGATGAAGGGGAACGTGAATACGGAGAAACGGCTCGTGCGCTTCGTAAGCAGCATCAATCGGCTGCCGAGGCGGACACTGCGCACTTATATGGCCAAGCGACTCGATGTCAGCGTTTATCTGAAATGGCTGGCCGGTGCCGTGCTTACCGGGAACTATGACGGCTTCGATCAGAACTATGCGCTCTACGAGCATACGACCACGGGGAAATATCGGATTATTCCGTGGGATTACGAGGGGACATGGGGACGCAACTGCTATGGACGGCTGTGCGGCAGCGATTTGGTAGACGTGAGAGGCTATAACGCGCTCACCCGCAAGGTGTTATCCTATAAATCCTGCAGGCAGGCGTATCGTAAAATTCTGGCAAAGCTGCTCGACGGCAAATTCACGATCGGCACCATCGAACCGGTCATTCAAAGCATGTACGAGGAGATCACCCCTGCCATCCGGGACGATTTCACGCGAAAATGGCCCTTCCGCTCCTTCGAGGAAGAGCCGGAATTGTTCCGGAGCTACATCGAAGAGCGCAGGGCCATCGTAGAAGAAGAATTGGAGGTTTGGAAGGATTAATCGCAGCCGCCGCTAAAACAACCCCATACTTAAATATCGCTCGCCGCTGTCAGGGGCGATGCACAGCACGCGCCCGCCCTTCCCGATCCGGCGGGCTTGCTCCATTGCAGCCCATACCGAGGCGCCGGAAGAAGGACCGAGCAGCAGTCCTTCCTCGCGGGCGAGCCGGCGCATCGTATCCACGGCCGCGTCATCCGCTACTTGAACGATTTCGTCATAGACCGACGTATTCAAGATCGCCGGGATAAACCCCGGACTCGTGCCGACGAGCTTATGCGGTCCCGGCTTTCCCCCGGACAGAACAGGGGAACCGAGAGGCTCGACGACCGCGACATACAGTCCGGGGAGCGCGGCTTTAAGCGCCTCGCCCGTTCCAGTGATCGTGCCGCCTGTACCCGCCGAAGCGACGAAGACGTCCAGCCTGCCGTCCGTTTGGCGCAGGATTTCCTTGGCCGTCGTCACGCGATGGATGTCCGGGTTCGCTTCGTTCTCGAACTGATTCGGAATATAGCTCCCGGGACGCTCCCCTTGCAGCTCGAACGCTCGCTTGATGGCCCCGGGCATCCGTTCGGCCGCCGGAGTCAGCACGACCTCCGCGCCGTAAGCCTTGAGCAGGCCGATACGTTCTTTCGTCATATTGTCGGGCATGACGAGAATCAGTTTATAGCCTTTGGCAGCGGCATTCATGGCCAGGCCGATACCGGTATTCCCGCTCGTCGGCTCGATAATCGTCGCGCCGGGCGTCAGTATTCCCTTCGCCTCGCCGGCCGCGATGAGCGCGGAAGCCGCCCGGTCCTTGACGCTTCCGCTCGGATTGAAGCGCTCGAGCTTCACGAGTACCTCGGCGGAGCCCTGCTCCTGCATGCGGCGGAGCGCGACGACAGGCGTCTCTCCGATTAATTCGGTCACGTTATTCACAATGCGCGGCATTGTTTCTCCTCCTCTATATCCCTTCCTCATGAAGAGGTTTCTGTTTCTTGTCGTCCCCGCGCCGCCCGGCCTACCAAGCCGCGCATCAGCCACCAGCCCAGAATCGGAAACGCGCCGACGGCCAGCATAAGCCCGGGCACGACGTAAGTCGATTGCTCCATATAGGGCAGCACGAGCAAATACGCCGCAACGCCGACGATTCGGCCGGCTGTAAGCCCGGCTTCGCGCAGAACGACGAATTCCTCGCGCTTCTTCGCGCTGTCTTCCGTGCTGCCGATCAGGTCGAATACCGTCGACGTCATCGGTAAAATATACAGCGGCATGAACAGCGCCGTGCCGATGCCGAACAACAGGAGCGTCCGGTAAGACAGCGGCCAGAAGAGCGGCGCGATGACCGCGGTCACCGCGATTGCGCCAATCAGCATTGCGGCGCGTCTTCGTTCCGGCTTCAGCAGCCGTCCGACCAGCCAGAAGCTGACCAGTGCCACAAGCGACGTCACAAGCGAGAAGTTGCCGAGCTTTCCCTCGTTCTTCGTCGCTAGGAACACGAGCAAGCCGATGAAGAACATGTATACGCCTTCGCGTACGCCCTGGCAGATGATCGCGGCAACGGCGTAACGCCACGGATTGCCCTTCTGGCGGAGCTGCCGATAGCCGTGAAGCCACTCATAAGTGCCGGAAGCCTTTCGTTTCTTCAGCCAGAAGCTGAGCACGACGGCAACCGCGAAGATGACGGACGAGACCGTGAAAATAATATGATAGCCTCGCTCGCCCGTGCTCACCGTGATGAGCCAGCCGGATATCCACGGCGCCACGATGCCGGCCCCCGAGCCGAGCAATCCGGCCCAGCCGTTGAAGCGGTCGCGATTGCCCGGCTCCGTGACCTCGAAGTAGACGACGTTGAACGCGAGCCAGAAGAGGCCGTTCCCGATGCCGATCATCGTGCCGAGCGGAACAACGTACGTGACCGCCGACTTGCCCAGCAGCAGGACGACAAAATAAAACAAACCGGACAGCGCGACGCCGAGCCGGAGACTGTTCATTTTGTTGTGCTCCTTGACCCATTTCCCCGCAAGCCAGAACGTAAGTCCGCTCACGAGGAATTGCGTCAAATTAAACCAGCCGATCACGGCGAAGGACTGGCTGGACTTCCATAGATAGATCGGCAAGAACGTACCGGATAATGCGTTGGCCGTCCCCAGCAGCGCCTGTACGGCCAACAGCAGTACGGCTTGTCCGTCCAAGGTGCGGGTCGTGAAATCCCGTTTCCCGCTGCCCTCGCCCGATACGGTTCGCATGTTCCCCCGGGCTTTGCCCGCGTGCCAGCGCGATTGCACGGCATGTTTTCCCTGTTCCAAGCAGCATCCCTCCAGCCTGCCGCATTACATGCAGCTAATAGGCGTAAGGTACCCTCTTGGAGAAGCGGGCATGCCGGAATTCAAGATTTGTATGAACTTGCCAATTTCTTCGATATGCACTGCACGATGATGTTTTATTGACTCGTTTCCGCGACCTTATAGCTCGTCCCCTGCCAAAGCCAGCCTCGAAACAAGATGCTCCTGGTCCTTAACCGACAATCGGTTCTCGGTATGGAAGCATGACGGGCACACGTAGAGGACCAGGGAGAAGGGCTTCTCCAGGATTGGCAATCCGAGCGCCGCCGGAATTCTCGGCTGGAACTGATCGCCCTTGACGACATGCGTGCCGGCTTCGAGCATCAGTTCGCGGCAGGACGGGCATTCCGGCGCCTCCAGCTGATCCTCCAGCAGACGCTCCACCGCGCCGGTCATCGCCAGCCGCTCGCTTCCGTATTCCACGAAGTCGGTCAAATCCGGCGAGCCGTCCGCCTCCCAAGCATCCGTCGCTGCTTCATCCTCTTCCGGCTCATCCTCTTCGCTGCCGTCCATATCGAATTGCAGCGTACGGTATCCTGACAGCTCGTTCTCGCAATGCGGGCATTCGCGCTCCGGTCCGATTTCTTCGTCCCAGACGATTTCGCTCTGGCACCAAGGACATATCACCGGCCCGTCCTGTTGTTCATGTTGATGTTGTTCGTTCATGTAACGTCGCTCCTCGTTCCGAAGCATGTTGATTGAGGTTTGATCCGATCGTTGCTCCAATCAACATGCTCGCGGCATTTTATAGAAATCGCTTATCGTAATAAATAGAAGACACCGAAAACCACGAACAGCGCAGCCAGCGCGAACAGCGTGCCCCATAGATATTTCATCCGTGCATCCATCCCCCAAACTATTCAAACCTTGCTTATGCGACCGTAGCGCCAATGACGTAAGACAATGAGATGGAAATAATCATGGCGATAAAGCCGACCGCCCGATTGTCCTTCTGAATCTCGTCGTCGATTCGAAAAACCGGCGTCAGAAACTCAAACAAGAAGTAAGCAGCAAGCAAAAGCGCATACCCGTACATAGCCCAAACGAGGCTCTGATAGACGGTCTCGTTCGCATCGATGGAGAATCGGAACAGATTGCAGATCCCGAAAATTTTACCCCCGGTCGCCATCGCGACGGCCATATTGCCTTTCTTGATTTCCTGCCAGCATTTGTAGCGCGTGACGAGCTCGAAGATATATAAGAAGACGAGCAGCGCCAAAACCGCTATCGAAACGTAGGCAAGCGAGGCCGCAAAGGAATTGCTGAGCATTTGGTCGACTTCCTGATCCATCTAAGCGCCCATCTCCTTTACCTTACTTCAATTCCGCTACGGTAACGCCGGCTCCGCCTTCTCCGTACCTGCCCAGACGGTAGCCCTTGACATGCTTGTGCCTGCGCAGGAAATCGCTGATCCCGCTGCGAAGCACGCCGGTACCATGGCCATGGATGATGAAAACCTGGCCGAAACCGGCCAAGAAGGACTCGTCGAGAAAGCGGTCCACTTCCAATATTGCCTCTTCCAGATTCGAACCGCGCAGATCAAGCTCCGAGCGCGCGTTCTCGTCGCGCGTCCGCTTCAAGCTGGCGGCGATCTTCGGCTGCTGCGTCTTCGCCGTCTCGGCGCGCTTCACGAGCTCGAGATCGCTTATCGCGACCTTCATCTTCAGAATGCCCAGCTGGACGAGCGCTTCGCTGCCGCTCAGCTCCACGACATGGCCTCGTTGGCCGAGGCTGTATACCATGACTTCGTCGCCGTTCTCGATCTGCTGCGGCTTATTCGCCTTCGCTTTGCTCTTCTCCGCCTTGCGGGCTTCCGGCGTTGCCTCGTCCAGTTTGCGGCGGGCTTCCGTCAGCTTATGATCCTTGACCGCTGCGCCTTCTTCCTGCGCGAGCTTACGCAGATCGGCAATGATCTCTTCCGCTTCGCGTTTCGCGCGAAGCATGACCTCGCGGGCTTCGTCCTGCGCTTTGGCAAGCAGCTTCTCGCGCTGCTCTTCGAACCGCTGCAGCTCCGCTTCGTGGCGGGCGCGCTGCTCTTCGAGCTGCTTGCGAAGCGCTTCCGCCGTTTGGCGCTCGGTCTCGGCGCCGATTCGGTTTTCTTCGAGCGACGCGATCATCGTCTCGACGCGAATGTCCTCTTCGCTCACTTCGCCTCGCGCGTGATCGATGATGCTGCGCTGCAGGCCGAGGCGCTCCGCGATCGCGAATGCGTTGCTTCGTCCCGGCACGCCGATCAGGAGGCGGTACGTCGGGCTCAGCGTGGCGACATCGAACTCCATGCTCGCGTTGATAACGCCCTTGCGATTATAGGCATAGGCCTTCAGCTCGCTGTAATGCGTCGTCGCGACAATGCGGCAGCCGAGCTTGTGCATATGCTCGAGAATGGCGATCGCCAGCGCCGAGCCTTCGGCCGGGTCCGTACCGGCACCGAGCTCATCGAGCAGTACAAGGCTTTTCGGCGTCATTGTATTTAGAATGCGGATAATGTTCGTCAGATGACTCGAGAACGTACTCAAGTTCTGCTCGATGCTCTGTTCGTCTCCGATATCGGCGTACAACGCATCGAAGACGCACAGCTGGCTGCCTTCCTCGGCAGGCACGAACAGGCCGGACATGGCCATGAGGCTGAGCAGTCCGATCGTTTTGAGCGATACCGTCTTACCGCCGGTATTCGGCCCCGTCACGATAATCGCCGTGTAATTGTTTCCGAGCTCCACGTCGATCGGCACGACCTGTTCGCGCGCGATGAGCGGATGGCGGCCCTTGCGCAGCTTCAAATAGCCCCTGTCGTTCATGCGAGGCTGCGAAGCGCCCATGACATGCGCCAGCCGCGCTTTCGCGAAGGCGAAATCCAGCTTGCCCAGCAGATCCAGATCGATGATGAGATCGTCGGCATAGTCTGCCGTCAGCGCCGTCAGCTTTTGCAGGATTTTCTCGATTTCGCGTTCTTCGGCCAAACGCAATTCCCGGAGCTTGTTGTTCATGACGACGATCGCTTCCGGTTCGATGAAGAGCGTGGCGCCGGAGCCGGATTGATCGTGAATGATCCCGCCGAAGTTCGAGCGGTATTCTTGTTTCACCGGTATCACGTATCGGTCGTTCCGTATGGTAATGATGGCATCCTGCAGCATCTTCTGCACGGACGACGAGCGGATCATGCCTTCGAGCTTCTCGCGCACGCGCCCTTCGCCGGCGCGCAGCTCCCGGCGGATATTCGCGAGCTCGACGCTGGCGCTGTCCATCACTTCGGCCTGATCGTCGATGCAGTTGAAGATCGCGTCCTCGAGCGGTTTATGCTCCGTCAGCTGCTCCGCCATCGCGGCCAGCATTGGCACCTCGTCATCGTCGTGCAGCTGCAGCACATGCCGCTTGACGCGGCGTCCGCCGCGCACCGTTTCGGCGATTTCCAGCAGTTCTGCCGGGTTCAGCGTACCGCCGATCTTGGAACGCAGCAGCGAAGGCTTAATGTCCACGACGCCGCCGAACGGCGCGCTGCCTTTGAGACGGTCGGCCTTATAGGCTTCTTCCGTCACCTGCAGCGCATGCTTGACGTCGTCCAGATCCGGGCTCGGGTGCAGCGCCTCGACCTCTGCTTTTCCCAAAGCCGTCGCGGCGTGCTGGCCTAATTTATATACAATTTTGGCATAATCAAGTGTGTGTAGTATTTTGCTGTCCAAGCGAGCACAACCCCTCTCGTTTCCTATTATAGCCGAATCTCCCCCTCTTACGCTACGACCTCGCGCGTCCATGAATGGTCCCGCGGAAAAGGGCAACACTACATGTACACGGGAAGTCCCGCCAAATGTCGCGCTTCCCGATTCATTGGTCTTTGCTTTTCGTATCATGCCGCTTGGCTGGCGCCAAGCCGAGGCCAGGGGCAATACCACTACAAGGAGGGTAATCGATATGCATTTCTTGGGTCATGTCGTTAGGTTTATCGTATCCGCGATCGTGCTGATGATCGTCGGTTATATCGTTCCGCAGTTCAGCGTTGGCGGCTTCTGGAGCGCGCTCTTGCTGGCGCTGGTCATCGCCGCATTGGGTTGGATCGTCGAAGGGATTTTCGGCAAAAGAGTCACGCCGTTCGGGCGGGGGATCGTCGGCTTCTTGATGAGCGCGCTCGTCATCTGGGTGGCGCAGTTTATCGTCGGCGGCGTTGAAGTCACGTGGCTCGGAGCCATTCTGGCCGCGCTCGTCATCGGCATCATCGACTTGTTCATTCCGGTCAGCACGCCGTACGAAGCCGGACGGGACAGAGGTCGCGCGTAACGGATTCAAGAGATCGTCACAGTAATTTTGTCCCAGTTCCGTTATAATGGAATTGCTTCATCATTCCATGTAAGAGAAGGGGATAGACTACCGTGAAAAAACTACTGCTCATGTCCTTGATGCTTGCCGCAGCCATCTTCGTTCTCGCTGCTTGCGGTTCAAATTCGAATTCCAATACGAACACGGGCAACGGCACGAACGTCGAAGATACCGGCACGGCCGCCTCCGCCAAAGTAACGATCAAAGCGAAGAAGTATGAATTCGACCAGCCCGTGTACAAAATCAAAAAAGGCGAGCCGACGGAAATCACCGTCGTTTCCGAAGACGGCGTACATGGCGTCGAAATCCCGGATTTCAACGATCTGAAGCTCAGCAGCGGCAAACCGAAAGTGGTCACTTTCAATGACGCGGGCACGTACGAGTTCCATTGCGATATCCCGTGCGGCGGCGGTCATGCGAAGATGGTCGCTAAGATCGAAGTTAGTTAAGAACGATTGGTTTGCAGGTCCGAGAGGACCTGCAGCATTCGTTCAAAAAGCGATTGGTTTGCAGGTCCGGGAGGACCTGCAGCATTCGTTCAAAAGCGATTGGTTTGCAGAACCGATAGGGAATGCAGCAATCGTCAGAAACCCCGAAATCCGGAATATATTTGCCGGGTTTCGGGGTTTTTATTATTCCTCTGCTGCTATATCGATTTCTGATTGTACGTATAAGCATCGCTGATGAAGCGATATTTTTGCGTGTAAAACCCTTAAATATATGGTAATTGACTCCCTCATATAAGAAAGTCTGATACCATTCCTATTCCATCGGTGCGGCGTTATTTGGTACGATGGCTGCAACATTTACGAATGAGGGTGGAGATTATGGCAGCAGGCATACTACATGGGCGGGTCGCCGTCATTACGGGAGCAGGCACCGGGCTCGGAAGAGCGGCGGCGCTCGACTTTGCTCAGGCAGGAGCCCGCGTCGCGTTGATCGGACGCCGATCGGGCAAGCTGGAAGAGACGGCGGCGGCCATTCGCCAAGCAGGCGGAACAGGACGCGTTCTCGCCGTGCAGGGCGACGTTTCCTCCGAACAGGATGTTCTACATGCGATCGGCTGGATAACCGCCGAGCTGGGTACGATCGATATTCTGGTGAACAATGCAGCCGCCTTCGAGCCCGGAACCGTACTGGAATTGGATGTCCAGGAATGGTCGAGACAAATCGCGACGAACTTAACCGGCCCCTTTCTGTTGACGCAGGCCGTTCTCCCTATTATGAGACGCGCCCGTTACGGACGGATTATCAATATCACCTCCGGCCTCGCAAACAACGGCGCAGGAGGATATGCTGCCTACAGCGCGTCCAAAGCGGGCTTGGAATCGCTCACGCGCACGACGGCCGATGAGGAACAGCCTTACGGCATCCTCGTCAACGCCTTCAATCCCGGCACCATCCGCACCGAAATGCACGCCACGGGTAAAGACCCCCATGCGGTTACGCCGGAGCTGATTCGTCTGGCGACGCTGCCGCAGCACGGTGCGACGGGAACGATTGCCGCTTATTAAGACAGCCTCTTATCGCATAGCCGAAAGATAGCTTCATTAAATAAGAGGACAGCGACCGACATGGATTCTTTCGAATCCGCTGCCGGCTCTGTCCTCTTTCTGGTCGTTCCATGGGAATATCGATAAGGCTATAAGTTCGTTCGGGGTAGATCATAAAACGATAAAACGCAGCGCAGGCTTCTAGCTTTTCTCGATCAGCTCGATCCAATCGTTGAACTCGGTTTGCAGCTTCCGATATTCGGTCACCAGCTTGCCATGCTCGGCCTGCAGTTTCTCATGAACGGTTCGAAGCTCCTGCTTGTCCTGCACGGCCTCGTTCAGCGCCGACTCCAGCTCCGAGAATCGTTCGTCGATTTGCTGCGAATGCTGCTTCGACGCGCGGGCTTCGTCTTCGATCAGACGCAGCTGCTCCAGTAATCCAGCTTCCGACTCGGCATGCGCGGCCGCCTGCTGCCTTGCGAGCTCGATCTCCGCCTCCGCTTCTCTTGCCTGGCGCTCCAGCTCTGCGGCGGCTTCGTCAGAGACGCGTTCCACCTCCGCCATCTGCTGCCGCGCTTCGCGCATGAGATCGGCTGCGCGATCTTCCGCCGCCTGCAGCCTTTCCGTCAGCTCGGCGTTCCGATTATTCAACAGCTCCAGTTCCTGACGCACGTTGTCCCGTTGGCGGCTTAACTCCAGCCGTACCTGCAGCTCATCTTCCGCGCTGATCTGCGCTTCCTGCAGCAAACTGTTCAGCTCGGCAATCCGCTCTTCCTGCTGCTGGAATGCTTCCGCACGGCGCTGCTCGTTTCGTTGCAGCTGCTCCGCGTGCTGATGCAGCTGTTCGGCGGCGAATTCCCGCTCCTGCAGCTCGCGCTCCAGTCTTTCGATCGTCAAGCGCTGCTTCGTTTCTTGCTCGGCCGCTTCCGTCAGAAGCAGCTCTCCGTTTTCATGCGCTTCAAGCAGCTGCTTGCGCAGGCTCTCCAGCTCTGTTCGGGTTGCGTCCAGCTGCTCCGCGAGCTGCCCCCGCTCTTGTTGCAGCGCTTCGCTCAGGCTGCGAAGCTCGTCTTGCAGCGACTGCTCGCGTGCTGCCGCTGCGGCATGGACCTCTTCCAACTGCCGCTCGTAGTCCGCTGCACGTTCGGCAGCTTCGTCGACGCTTGCCTGCAGCGACTGCTCCAGCAGCGACTGCGCAGCTTCGCGTTCCTGCACCAGCTTCGCTGCGGCAGCCTCCTGCTCCTCGGCCAGCGCCGCACGCAGCCGAGCCAGCTGATCACGCAGCTCGGCTTCTGCGGCGACTGCTTCCGCCGCGGCCAGCTCGGCTTCGCTCTGCATGCGTACCGCCAGCTCGCTTGCTTCCTGCAATGAGCGTTCAGCTTCCGCTCTTGCCTGCTCAAGCTGCGCCAGCAGCTCCGCCCTCGCCTCCGCCAACTGCTCGGCGGCCGTCGACGCGGTCGCTTCCTGCAGCGCACGTTCGCGCCTCAGCTCTTCCTCGTACTTGTCCTGCGCCTCGATCAGCTCCACCATAGCCGCTTCGCGTTCTAGCTCCAGCTCGGCATGCGCGGCTTCGCGCTGCTGCGCAAGCTGGGCTTCCATGGCTCGGCGATGCTCCGCCAGCTGGGCCTCCATGGCTTCGCGAAGCTCGGCCAATTCCGCGGCCGCTTCCGTTCTCCTGCGCTCCAGTTCCTCTGCGGCGACAGCTTCCGCTTCGCGGAGCGCTCTCTCGTGCGCCCTGCGCTCTTCCGCCGCCCGCGAAGCCGAAGCAAGCAGCATCTGCTCATAAGCATCGCGCTCCTCGGCCGACTTCGCTGCTGTCGCTTGCAGCGCTTGCTCATGCGCCTCGCGCAGCGCCTGCTCGGACGCCTCACGCTCTGCCGCTTGTGCTTCCTGTCCCCGAATCGCCTGCTCGAGCGCTTCTCGCTCCTCGGCCGCCTGCGCTTCCGCTGCCCGCATCGCCTGCTCATGCGCCTCGCGCAGCGCCTGCTCGGACGCCTCGCGCTCTGCCCCTTGCGCTTCCTGTGCCCGGATCGCCTGCTCATGCGCTTCGCGCAGCGCCTGCTCGAGCGCTTCTCGCTCCTCAGCCGCCTGCGCTTCCGCTGCACGCAGTGCTTGCTCATGCGCCTCGCGCAAGGCCTGCTCGGACGCCTCGCGCTCTGCCGCCTGGGCTTCCGCTGCCCGCATCGCCTGCTCATGCGCTTCGCGCAGCGCCTCCTCGAGCGCTTCTCGCTCCTCGGCCGCCTGCGCTTCCGCTGCACGAAGCGCGTGCTCATGCGCCTCGCGCAGCGCCTGCTCGGACGCTTCGCGCTCTGCCGTCTGCGCTTCCGCTGCCCGCATCGCTTGCTCATGCGCTTCGCGCAAGGCAAGCTCGTGCGCTTCCAGCGCCTCCAGCTCCGACAGCTCGCGCAGTTCGCGTTCTTCCGCCAGCTGCGACTCCAGCGATTCGCGCAAACGGGCGAATTGCGATGCAGCCGCTTCTTTGGCCGCCGTCAGCTCCGCTTCGGACGTTTCTCGCATGCGGACCAGCTCGGCCTCGGCCGCTTCGCGCTCTGCCGCTGCCTGCGACTGCGCCGACAGCAATTCGCGTTCCAACAGCTCGCGTTCCGCTGCCGCCCGCGCTTCTAATTCGCGCACCGCCTGCTCGTGCGCTTCCAGCGCCTCGAGCTCGGCCAGCTCGCGCAGCTCACGCTCCTCTGCCAGCCGCGAATCCATCTCGGCACGCAGGCCCGCCAGCTCCGAAGCCGCCAAGTCACGCACGGCCGTCAGCTCGGCTGCGGCCGCTGCCTGCGCGCCTGCAAGCGCCGCTTCGGCCGCGGCAAGCGCATCGACTGCCTTCGCTTCCGCATCCCGCAGCGCGGCTTCATGAGCCTCGCGCGCTGCCGCGGCCTGCGCCTGCAGTGCCTGCAGCGACTGCTCGAGCGTCTGGCGCTCCGCCGCCGCGCGTGCTTCCGCTTCGCGCAGCGCCTGTTCATGCGCCTCCAGCGTCTCCAGCTCCGACAGCTCGCGGCTGTCCCGTTCCTGCTCCAGCGCCGAACGCTGCCGCGCAAGCTCGGCCTCCAGCGATTCCCGAAGCTGCGCCTGCTCGGCCGCCGCGGCTTCCATTACACGGGCCAGCTCCGACGCGGCCGCTTCGCGATCCCGCGCGCGTTCCGCCGCGATCGCTTCCAGCTCGGCTGCCGCCTTCGCCTCTACGGACTGAAGCGCCTCCTGAGCTGCCTGCGCCGCCAAATCCTGACGCTCCCACTCCTGCTCCAGCTCCAGGCGCTGCTGCGCCAGCTGGGCTTCCAGCGCTTCGCGCACGTGCGCAAGCTCGCCCGATGCCGACTCGCGTTCCCGTTCAAGCTCTGCCGCTGCCGCTTCCTTCGCAAGCGCCAGCATAGCCTCGCCTGCTTCGCGCTCGCGCGCCAGTTCAGCCGCGGCCGCTTCGCGTTCGGATGCCGCAAGCGTCTCGGCAGCTTGTCTTGCCGCCGCCAACGCCTCCTCGGCTTCCAGCGTCTCCAGCAGACGGTTCTCCCGCTCCTGTTCCAATGCCTGGCGCTGCTGTTCAAGCTCGCGCTCCAGCGACTCTCGCAGCTGGGCTAGCTCGCCTTCCAATTCTTCGCGCACGCGGGCGGTTTCGGCCGCGGCAGCCTCGCGCGCCGCCAACAACGCGGAATCCGCTTCCTGCTGCGCCTGATCCACTACATCCTGCCACGATCGGACGGAGGCTGCATGCCGCTCCTGCTCTTCGGTCAATTCGCCGCGCACGCGCAGCAATTCGTCCTCGAGTGCTTCCCGGACCTTCGCCAGCTCCGCCGCGGCGGCTTCGCGCTCTTCGGCCGCTGCCGTTTCTGCATCTCGAAGCGCTTGCTCCATGCGTCCCTGCAGCAGAGCGCCAACACGCTCCATCTCTTCCAGCGCGGCCTCGCGCTCCGCCTCGCGTTCCCATTCCAGCTCTTCCCGCATTCGCACGAAAGCCGCTTCCGCTGCCTCGCGCTCCGCGACTTGTTCCGCCAACAACCGCTCTTGCTCGGCCCGCGCAGCCTCGCGAGCTTCTTCATGCTCCAGCATCGCAAGCTCCAGCTCGTCCCGCGCAGCAGCCAGGTCGCGCTCGCGCTGTGCCTCCAGCTCAGCGCGCACGCGAGCCAGCTCGCCATTCGCCGCAGCTTCCGCTTCGGCAAGCTTAGCCTCGCCTTCCCGCACCGCGTCTTCCAGCCGAGCCTGCAGGCTGGCGCCCAAACGTTCCAGCTCCGCGCGGGCATGCTCGCGTTCGGCTTCCAACGCCGTCTCCGCGCTGAGCCGCTCCGCCTCCAACTCGCCCTGCAGCGTATCCAGGATCAGCTTCGCCTGCTCCATTTCGGCCACGGCGGCTTTGCGGCGCTCTTCCGTCTCGAGCATATGCTCGTTCTCCACTCGAAGACGGAACACGTCCTCCGCCATTTGGACCGATGCCAGCATCGCGAGCTTGGGCAGATCCAAGCGCGGATAGCCCTTGGCGAGTTTATGTAGATTCTCGTCCACGAAAGCGGCAATCCGCTTAATATATTCCGGGTTATTATGACCTGTCAATTTGAATTGGTTACCGTATATGTCAACCGTCACACGTGTCCGATCGGCAGCGTTCATGAGGGTATCCTCCTATTGTTCCGGGTGAAAATTTCATAATCCCTTTTCGACATTCATCACGTTCAGATCTTCTGTTGTCGTCAGTTTCCGTTAACTCTTGCTGCGTATTTCCCTGGCGCAAACCTGAACCGAATACTCGTTGTCGCGAACGCTTACATTGCGGCAGCTCCGGCCTTTAACCAATCCAGCCTGGCCCAAATAAAACAAAGCCGCATCGAGATTCGTTCGCAAGGAACTAATTCGATGCGGCTAAGGGCATCTCCTGCCTATTTACGCAATTCTGCTTCAAAAGATTGTTCTAATTTATCGACGACCTTGCCGTGAACTTCCGTCACTTCTTCGTCCGTCAGCGTACGCTCCGCATGCCGGTATACGAGCGACAACGCAACGCTCTTCTTATCCGCGCCAAGCTTCTCGCCGGTGAAGATGTCGAAGATGCGAATCGACTCCAGAAGTTCGCCTGCGGTCTTGGCGGCAGCCTCGATCAGCTTGCCTGCTTCCACCCCGCGATTCAGCACGACGGCGATATCCCGTTCCATGGCCGGGTAACGCGGCAGCGCCTTGTAGACGATCGCGGAATCGGCCGCTTCGTACAGGGGCGCCAGCTCGACTTCGAGCACGTACGTATCGGCGAGATCGTGGTCGATTTGAACGCCCGGATGCAGTTGGCCCAAATAACCGATCGTTACCGGACCGCGTTCGCTTTGCAGTACGATAGCTGCCGTACGGCCGGGATGCATATGCTCCGGCTGCGCGGCTTCATAGCCGATGGATCCGTTCACGCCGAGCACGTCGGCCAGCGTTTCGACGATTCCCTTCAGGTCGTAGAAATCGTACGCTTCCGCTTTGCGATTCCATTCCGCGCGGCTCCGGCTGCCGGACAGCAGTATAGCCAAGCGGTGCTTCTCATGCGGGAGACGCGTCAACGTTTCTTCGTCCGTATGGAAGACGCTGCCGATCTCGAAAATCGCGGCATCGTCGTTCTTGCGATTGCGGTTGTACGCTGCCGTCTCGAGGAGCTGCGGAAGCAGGCTCGTGCGAAGCACGCTGCGATCCTCGCTCATCGGAAGCGCCAGGCGAACCGGAAGTATGCCGGCGCCGTTCAGTGCAGGGAACAGCTTCGTGCGGTCCGGATGCGTGAACGAATAGCTGATCACTTCATGCAGCCCGGCATCCGTGAGACGCTTGCGCAGCTCGCGGCGAATCGCCTGCGGCTTGGTCAACGCGCCCGGTGTCGCGGCACCTTCGATAGCCGTCGTCGGGATGTTGTCATAGCCGTGCAAGCGGGCCGCTTCTTCGATCAAGTCGACGTCGCGGGTAATATCGCCGCGTCTTGTCGGCACATTTACGGTAAATACCCCATCGCCGGATAATTGAAACGGGAATTGCAGGCGGCTGAAAATCGTCTCCAGCTCCAGCTTCGAAAGCTCCGTTCCAAGGTAGCGGTTAATCTTGGCGATCGAGACCGTAACGACCGTTTGCTCGGCCGGTTCCGAGATTTCTTCCACGATGCCGTCGAGCACGTGACCGCCGGCATACTCCGCCATCAGCGCTGCCGCGCGGTCCAGCGCAGGAATGATTCTCGCAGGGTCGACGCCTTTCTCGAAGCGCACGCTGGATTCCGAACGCAGGCCGACTTGACGGGACGTCTTGCGAACCGTGCCGCCTTCGAAACGCGCGGATTCGAGCAAAATGTTCACCGTCGAAGCCGTTACTTCGGAATCTGCCCCGCCCATGACCCCAGCAAGCGCCAGCGGCGACTCGCCGTTCGTGATGACCAGCATATGCGGCTCCAGCTTTCGTTCCTGCCCGTCCAGCGTCCTCATCGTCTCGCCCTCGTTCGCCAAGCGTACGACGATGCGGCCTTCCGGAATGCGATCGGCGTCGAACGCGTGCAGCGGCTGACCGTATTCCAGCATGACGAAGTTCGTGATATCCACGACATTGCTGATCGGACGGATGCCCGCAGCCATGAGACGGTTCTGCAGCCAGAGCGGCGATGGGCCGACGTTAACGCCCTTGATGTACCGCGCGGCATAGTGCGCGCATTGTTCCTTCGCTTCGATCCGGACCGACGCATGGGCGGAAGCCTGCTCCGAAGAATCGCTGATCCGCGTGTCAGGCAGCTTCACCGCGCGGCCGGTCAATGCGCCCACTTCGTAAGCGACGCCCAGCATGCTGAGACAGTCCGAACGGTTCGGCGTCAAATCGAGCTCCAGCACTTCATCGTCGATGCCGAGCACATCCAGAATGGATGCGCCGACCGCGGTGTTATCCGGCAGCACGAGAATGCCTTCCTGCAGTTCTTTCGGCAGCAGCTTGTCGTTCAAGCCCAATTCCTTCGCGGAGCAGATCATGCCTTGGGACTCCACGCCGCGCAGCTTCGCCTTCTTGATCGCGAAGTCGCCGGGCAGCACCGCGCCGATCGTCGCAACGGGAACGAGTTGGCCCGCGTCTACGTTCTTCGCGCCGCAGACGATCTGCAGCGCTTCCGGACCGCCGACGTCTACCGTGCACACGTTCAGCTTATCCGCGTCGGGGTGCTTTTCCTTCGTCAGCACGCGGCCGACGACGACGCCGGTCACGCCTTTGTTGCGGGACTCGACCACGTCGATCTCGATGCCGCCGCTCGTCATCAGCTCGGCCAGCTGCTTGCCCGTGTAGCCGTCCAAATCGATATATTGACTCAACCATTTATAAGATACGTTCATCGTATATGCCTCCCTCTCACATTCGGACAAACTGGCTCAGGAAGCGCAGGTCGTTCGTATAGAAATGACGAATGTCGTCAATGCCGTATTTCAAGATCGCGATCCGCTCGACGCCCATGCCGAACGCGAAACCGCTGACTTCGTTCGGATCGTAGCCGCCCATCTCGAGCACGCGAGGGTGCACCATGCCGCAGCCGAGGATTTCGATCCAGCCGGTATGCTTGCACATCCGGCAGCCGTGGCCGCCGCATTTCACGCAGGTCACGTCCACTTCCGCGCTCGGCTCCGTGAACGGGAAGAAGCTCGGCCGCAGACGGATTTGCGCCTGCTTGCCGTACATCAGCTGCACGAACTGCAGCAGCGTGCCTTTGAGGTCGCTCATTCGGATGTTCGGTCCGATGACGAGGCCTTCGATTTGGTTGAACTGGAACGAATGCGTCGCGTCGTCATCGTCGCGGCGGTACACTTTACCCGGGCAAATGACCTTCACCGGCTTGCCGTTCATCGCCTTCATCGTCCGGACCTGTACCGGCGAAGTATGCGTTCGCATGAGGATCTCGTCCGTTACGTAGAAGGAATCCTGCATATCGCGCGCCGGGTGGTTCTTCGGCAGGTTCAGCGCCTCGAAGTTGAAGAAGTCCGTCTCGACCTCCGGTCCTTCCGCGATGGAATAACCCATGCCGATGAACGCATCCTCGATTTCCTGCGCGACCTTGTTCAGCGGGTGAACCGCGCCGGCAGCGAGCTTCTTGCCAGGCAGCGTGACATCGATCGTTTCCGCGCGGAGGCGGTTCTCCGTCTCGGCCTGCTGGAACGCGGCCTGTTTCGTCTCGATGACTTCTTCGATGGCGGCGCGCACCTCGTTGCCGACCTGTCCGATGACCGGACGCTCCTCGGCGCTCAAGCTTCCCATGCCGCGGAGAATTTCCGTCAGCGCGCCTTTTTTGCCCAAATATTTGACCCGCAGGTCGTTCAGCTGCTGCGGACCGGCGACTCCCTGCAGCTCCTGCAGCGCCTCGGCGCGCAGTGCTTCCAAACGCTCTTTCATTACCATTCAGCCCCTTCTGCGAAAATAAAAAAACGGTCCTCTCTCCCCGTAAGGGACGAAAGAACCGTGTTACCACCCTAATTCAAATTGCCCGGCCATGAACGAAGCCCACGAGCAATTCCTCATCATTCCGGATATCGGCCGGACGACCGGTGCTCCCTACCTCATGCAGCGCTGTGGCCGCACCCGTTCAGAAGCCTGCTCGGAAGCGAACTTCGGCAGCCTGATTTCCTAAAGACGCTCTCAGTCTGACGGCGTCTTCTCCCTGTTAAGAAAGCACTGCGTACTCTTCTTCCTCATTGCATTGGCGTATATGGATCTAGTATACGAAATTTCCAGCTCTCTTCGCAAGTCTGCTCCGGAGTCTTTCGACAAATGCCGTCCGCATGCATCGTTCTCTCCGAACTTCGCGCCTCCGCGGGATGCAACTTGCGCCTCGCCGTCCTTTGAGCCTCGAGTTACGTTTAGCGCTTCTTGCGGGCAAGCGCGGCGATAAGCGCGAGCGCGCCTAGGACGACTGCCGCGATCGCCAAGCCCAAAGTAACGTTCTCTTTCGTGCTGCTCCCGTCGCCGCCTGACGCATCGTGCGAATCCGCCGCCGCGCCATCTCCAGCCGCGGCCGGCGCGCCGTGTCCGTCGCCATCAGCCGCACCCGCCGCTACCGTCGTCACGGATGCCGGATGATCCGACCCGTCCGCGCCGACCCATTCTACGACCGACTTGTCGCTGTAGGTTTGGTAAGCTTTCCATGTCAGCTCCGTCGCATCGTCCGCCACTTTGCCGGAAATACGGAAATCCGTGAATTCCGTCTGCGACAGGCCGCTGCCTTCCGCCGTCCACGTGATGGACTTGATCGCTTTCGTGTCGGCCGCGAACTCCAGCTCGTATTTCCAGCCTGCCTTCGGTTCCACGCGGCTGACCGCGACGCCGTCCGGCACGGTGACCTTCACGCTCGTCGTCGTCACGTTCTCGCTCTCGCTCGGCACGCGCACCGAGAATACTTCGTAAGTGCCTTGCGTCGTCTGCTTCGGCTGCACGGTTACATGCGCGCTTGCCATCGAAGCGAACAGGAACAGCGACAACACCGCCGCTCCCAAAATGGACATTTTCTTCAACCGTTTCAACATCTGGTTACATCCTCCTCGTAAGCAAATGATCTTCATCTGCTTCGCCTCATTCGTTTATCTATGAGCGAGTATACCTTAAGTCCCATCCGGACGGCATGACTCGAACGAGCTATGCGAATGTTACGAATTCGTGTCCCGGCGGAGAAGGCGCATGCCGCTCAGTCTTTCACGAGCCCTTTCTCCAGCGCGTAACGGGTCAGCTGAACCCGGTTATCGAGATGGAGCTTCTGCAAGATGTTCTTCAAATGGTTCTTGACCGTATGCTCGGAGAGTCCGAAGTTCTCGGCGATCTGCTTATTGGAGCCGCCCAAGGCGACCTGCTCCAGCACTTCGCGTTCGCGCTGCGTCAGCGCGGTATGGAACGTTTCTGATCCCGCCTGGCTTTTGTTCCTCGCCGCCGCTTGGCCTCCAGGACTCAGTTCCTTGCCGGCGCCGCTGCCGCCGTTGAATTCCTGAAGCATGCGGAAGGCAAGCTCCTTGGACAGCGGCGCTTCATCCAATGCCACGGCCCGCAAATATTCCAGCCAGGACGAAGGCGACAGATTCTTCAGCAGATAGCCCTGGGCGCCCCGCTTGATGGATTCGAACAGGTCCGTAATATCGTCGGAAACCGTCACCATGATGATTTTGATACGCGGATCGATGGATTTAATGAGCGCGGTCGCCTCCAAGCCCGTCATAACGGGCATGTTGATATCCATCAGCACCAGATCGGGGGCCAGATCGGCCGCCAACATGACCGCCTGCTCGCCGTTCGCGGCTTCTCCCACGATCTCGAACTCCGCTGCGCCGCCCAGGATGTCGCGCATCCCTTCCCGTCCATGCGGATGATCGTCCGCCAACAGCACTCTGACCGTCCCGATTCCGCCCATTGCCGTCATCCTCCCTTCAAGACTTCTACGATCGTGCCGCCGCCCGATGAACCATCGCGCTCTTCTGCCGAGCCGACGCTGCGCACGCTAAATTGCCAGCCCATAGCGTCCGCCCTGCCCTGCATCATGCGAACGCCGTAACGGCCCTTCGCCATCAGCTGCTCCGGCTCTGCGCCGACGCCGTCGTCGCGGACCGTGCAGCGAAACGATGCCTCGTCCCCGTCGTTTCCCGTCACGGCGCGCACGACCAAGCGGGAAGCCCCTGCATGCTTCTGCACGTTGAGCATCGCTTCCCGCACGATGGCGAGCAATTCCACCTTCTCTTTGCCCGTCAGCTTGGCATCCGTCAGCCGCCAGTCAAGCTCGACGTGCAATCCCCCAAGCGACAACTCCGCAGCCATGTCGCGCACCGCCTGCATCCACTGCACGTCGGTCTTGGACGGCTCGCTTCGCAAGCTTGCGATGGATTGGCGCACGTCCTCGTAGACATGCTTGACCGTCCTGCGCAGCTGTTGCGCCGTATCCGCGACAAGCTCGGGATCCCGGGCCTGCTCCAGCTTATCCAGCTTCACGGACAACAGGAACAGCGACTGCGAGATGCCGTCGTGCAGCTCCCGCGCCAGCTGCTCCCGTTCCATGAAGGCCGCCTCGGCCGCCTTGGACTGCTGCAGCGTTTCCTGGGTATCCTCCAACATTCGAAAGAGCTTGAGCAGCAGCGTGGCCGTCACCGTAATGACGATCAGGGGGGTCAACGCGTTGCCGAGTCCCATCGACAAGTAGGGCAGCAGCAGCGTATGGCGCAAGTATTCCCACAGGGCGACCGTCAAGGTCGGCGTCCATAATATGAGCCATTTGATGCGCTTGTACGTCATGCTCTGCCCTCCTGAGCTGATTGGTTTGCGTTGCCGGCGCGAGACGGAAATGCAGCATTCAGCCGCTTCGTAAGCATCCGCTGAGCTGATTGGTTTGCGTTGCCGGCGCGAGACGGAAATGCAGCATTCAGCCGCTTCGTAAGCATCCGCTGAGCTTATTGGTTTGCTTAAGGCGATTGGTTTGCGTTCACCGACGGAGGTCGGGGAATGCAGCTTTCGCCAGCTTCTTCGTGCTGAGAGACGGGAATGCAGCATTCAGCCGCTTTGCAAGCCTGAGCTAATAGTTGCGGAAATCCACTTTCTGTACCGTCTCGTTGTCGTCCTTATCCCTAACTCGGATCTCCGCCTGCCAGCGGCCGGCGAACGGAATGAACGGACCTTCCGCCTTGTAGGCGGATTTCACGAAGCCGTCGAAGTCCGTGAGCTCCGTATCCTCGTACGTTTGGAGCGGCACTTCGATCGGCCCGAGCTCCTTGCGGTCCTGCGAGAACAGGCGGACCTGGACCGCTTTAGCCGCGCCGACTGCATCCGGCAGCCATACTTTGAGCGTGATTTCGTTAATGCCCGCTTTGTTCGGCGTAACCCTGAGGGAAACGTGCAGCTTGTCGCCCATTTGATGATACGTCACCGGGCTATTGGCCGGCAGAGGGCTGATATACGTGAACAATGCAGCAACGACGATAATGAGCGCCATTAGCGAAGCATCCACGCGCAGCAGCGCAGGCACCGGCAAACCGCCTTTCCGGATTTTCATATGAAGCGCGCCGCCTACGCCAAGCACCAGGACGACGAGGCCCGTCTTGATCAACAGCAGCGTGCCCCATGAAGTATAGAATAAGTATTTCAGGCTCGGCAGGAACAGCAGCGTCATGCCGACGCCAGATAAGGTGAGCAGCACTAATGACAGCAGCGCGGCCCGCGAGAACAAGGCGGCGAACCGGCCTGCTTCCTTGCGATCCTTCTGCCACAGCGCGAGCAGCAGCATCAAGCCGCCTGCCCATACCGCGCCGGCGGCCAGATGAACGAAATCGAACAGGACCGACGCCGACTTCGGCGAGAATACGGCGGCATGCCCGCTCCAGCTCTCGACGGCGAGAATCGCGGCAGCCCATATGGCCCTTGCGATCGGGTGCATGCGAACGAATAGAAAACCGGCCAGCGACAGCGCGAGCAGCGCGATCCATTCCTTGCCTACCGTCGTTTCCAGGAACAGCTTGTCGTAATCGCCAGAAGGATAGCCCTTCAGAATTTCACGCGCGTGCGCGAAAATATAAACTAGCACGGCGACGAGCAGCGTACGGAGCGCGATCGGCTCCCACTTTTTCAGAATGCCCGGCAGGATAACGCCCCGGCCTCTCGTGAGAAGCGGCCAAAGCATCAGCCCTGCCGTCCACAGCAATGCCGCATAGTATAAAGAACGCACGGCATAGATAATGAACTGATTGGTCGTCAACTGCGTAGAGGCGCCGTGTCCTTCGTGCCCCAGCTCCTTATGCGGGTCGAATGCCGAAGCATCCACAGCTTCGGGCGGGTTGCCGACGACGAAGACGTACGATCCGCTGACGGGATGGCCGTCTGCCGATATGATCGCATACGACACCGTATAGACGCCTTCGCCAAGCTCGGGCAGCGCCAGCGAGATCGATTTATGGTCGGCGCTCGTCTGCGGCTTCGCATCCGTCACCCGCCTCGATTTGTCGTCGAGCACCTCGACGGATCCGACCTTCGCTTCGATTGCTTCATTAAAGCCCAGCTCGACCAGCCTCGGGCTTTGCTCGTATTTGGTATTCGGTTCCGGCGCGGTGCGTTCAAGCTCGGAATGCGCGAAGGCTGCCGAAGCCCCCCCGAACAGCAGAAAGCTTGCCCATAGGCAGAGCACCGCAGCTTGTAAGAAGAAATACGCCGGTTTTCGTTGCATAGACCTGCGGCCGATCAACATGTTGTGTCGTCACGTCCTTTCAACTATTGCTATTTTAATCTATCCCAAGCGATCGATACCTTTAACTAAGCCTAAGTGTACTCGAGGGAACAGCCAAGCACCAACCGAAAATCCAACTTTTGTTTGAACGAATGCGAGCTTGACCCGATTGCGGCTAAAGTCCCTGTTATTGTCACGACACAATCGCGGCAGGAAATGCTATAATGGTTTTTCGCTTACTTACTTTTTTTTATTTTTTATTCGGGGCGATCCGCTTCCCCCGATCCGTTTGCAAAGGGCGCGGCTGTACGTTTTCATTGATTTTTCATGAAGAAAACGGCCATTTCGGAGCACCTGGATGTCGAATTGTTAGCCTTGACAGCCACTATATATCGGTGTAACTTATGGTAGTACTTACAACATATTGTGTATAACGGGTTGTCGGACGACAACCTTCGACAAGGAGTGGCTCTGCCCGTGGATATCATTAAAAGGAATGGACAGAAAGAAGAACTTATCTTTTCCAAGCTGAAGAAAGTCATTGATTTCGCGTGTGACGGTTACAGCGATTGCGATCCGCTGGAACTGGAAACAGCTCTGCTTCCGTATTTCCGCAACAACATCACGACCAAAGAAATTCAACGTACGCTGACGCAGGTTGCGGTGGAGAAAACCAGCATCGAACAACCGAATTGGCAGTATGTTGCGGCCAAGCTTCTCGTGTACGATCTCTATAAAGAATCCGCGATCAACCGCAAATACGGTTATTTCGGATACGGTGATTTCTACTCTCTGATCACGTACCTGACCGATAAAGGCTTATACGGCAGCTACATATTGGAACACTATTCCCGCGACGAAATCCGCGAGCTTGGCAATTACATTGCCCCGGAACGCGATTACTTGTTCAACTACATCGGCCTGAAGACGCTGGCTGACCGTTATCTCATTAAGAGCTTCGGCGGCGACGTGCTTGAACTGCCGCAAGAGCTGTTCATGGGCGTAGCGATGCATTTGGCTATGAAAGAAGAAGACAAGCTGGGCTGGGCCCGCAAGTTCTACGACGTGCTGAGCCGCCTGCAGATGACGGTCGCCACGCCGACGCTCGCCAATGCGCGCAAGCCGTTCCACCAGCTGTCGAGCTGCTTCATCGATACGGTTCCCGACAATCTGTGGGGTATTTACAATGTCGACTCCAGCTTCGCCCAAGTATCCAAATTCGGCGGCGGCATGGGCATCTACATCGGCAAAGTGCGCAGCCGCGGCTCCAACATTCGCGGATTTAAAGGCGTTGCCGGCGGTGTCGTACCTTGGATCAAGAACTACAACAACACGGCCGTCGCGGTCGATCAGCTTGGCGTTCGTTCCGGCGCCGTCGCCGTCTACCTCGACGTATGGCATAAAGATATTTTCGACTTCCTGAACTTGAAAACGAACAACGGCGACGATCGGATGAAGGCGCATGATATCTTCCCGGGCGTCTGTATCCCCGATCTGTTCATGCGCAAAGTGCAGGAGCGTGATTCCTGGTACTTGTTCGACCCGCATGAAGTGCGCAGCTACTTGGGCTTTGCCCTCGAAGACGCATGGGGCGAAGAGTGGGAACGCCGTTACGAAGAGTGCGTGAACCATCCCGAGCTCTCCCGCGAAGAAGTGCCGGCCATCGAGATCATGAAACGGATCCTGGCCAGCTCGTTCGAGACGGGTACGCCGTTCATCTTCTATCGCGATACCGTTAACCGCGCGAATCCGAACAAGCACAAAGGTATCGTATATTGCTCCAACCTGTGCACCGAGATCTGCCAAAACATGAGCCCGACGGAGTATATCTCGACGACTCACGAGGACGGCATTATCTCGACGCAAGTGAAATCCGGCGACTACGTCGTCTGCAATCTCTCTTCCCTCAATCTTGGACGCACGCGCTCCAAGGAAGAGATCGCGGAGGTCGTCAGCTGCCAAATGCGCATGATGGACAACGTCATCGACTTGAACCACTATCCGATTCCGCAAGCGGAAATCACGAATAAGAAGTACCGCGCCGTCGGCCTCGGCACGAGCGGCTACCATCAATGGCTTGCTTTGAACGCCATCGCCTGGGAATCCGAAGAGCATCTGGACCGCGCCGACGAGCTGTACGAGTGGATCAACTACTGCGCCGTCAAAGCATCGATG
Organism: Paenibacillus sacheonensis; assembly: GCF_009909195.1. Lineage (GTDB taxonomy): Bacteria > Bacillota > Bacilli > Paenibacillales > Paenibacillaceae > Paenibacillus_Z > Paenibacillus_Z sacheonensis. The sequence goes on along the minus strand of NZ_JAAAMU010000013.1, from coordinate 7,041 downwards.
GAAATCGCCAAGGAAAAAGGCGCTTACCGCGTATTCGAAGGCAGCGAATGGCAGACCGGCGCTTATTTCGAGCAGCGCGGTTACGATGCCCCGCACTGGCAGAAGCTAAAGAAAGACGTAGCCGAGCACGGCGTCCGCAACGCTTGGATGTTCGCCATCGCGCCTACGGCTTCTACGTCGCTGATCGCCGGCTCTACGGCAGGCATCGATCCGATCTTCAACAAGTTCTTCGTGGAAGAGAAGAAGAACGCGGTCATCCCGCAAACGGCGCCTAACCTGAACGAAGAAACGTTCTGGTACTACAAGGAAGCGCACACGATCGATCAACACTGGAGCATCCGCGCCGCGGGCCGCCGTCAGCGCCATATCGATCAGGCGCAATCGTTCAACCTGTACATCACGCCGAACTACTCGGCGAAAGAGTTCATGGATCTGTATATGTCCGCATGGGAAAACGGGCTGAAAACCGTTTACTATTGCCGCAATAAGAGCCTCGAAGTCGAGGATTGCGTGAGCTGCAGCTCATAAGCAATCCGAGAATAAAATTCGCCCTGCTGGCGAAAACGGGTCTCCGATCGCTGTTGTAACCGGATTATTTTGAATTGGTGAATTCAGAAATGGTTATAATCCGGTTACAAGGCGACCACTTACGTTTCTCCGACTCCGTTTCGCCCTCCGGGCTTCATTAATTCTCGGCAATTACAAAAGATCTGCAACCACTTATTAGAGCAGAGGAACAGCAGGAATAGAAGGAGGCAGCCCATTTCATGGAACTGCAGAAGAAGAAACTTTTCAACGAAGACGGCGACCGCGACTGGGGTAAGCGCCGCATGATCGGCGGCAACACCACGAACCTCATCGAGCTGAACAACGTGAAATACGACTGGGCCACGAAGATGTACCGCAACATGATGAACAACTTCTGGATTCCGGAAGAAATTCCGCTCTCCCAGGATGCCAAAGACTACAAAAACCTGTCGCTCTCCGAGCGTAACAGCTACGATAAAATCATCAGCTTTCTGATCTTCCTGGATTCGCTGCAAACGGCGAATCTGCCGAATATCAACGAGTACATTACCGCACCCGAAGTTAACCTCTGTCTGACCGTTCAGACATTCCAGGAAGCCGTCCACAGCCAATCCTATTCCTACATCTTAGACAGCGTTTGCGCGCCGGAGGTGCGCGACCAGATTTATAACTTGTGGCGTGAAGATAAGAATTTGCTGAAACGCAATCGGTTCATTACCGACCTGTATGAGAATTTTATTGCCAATCCGTCTTCGCAGAACCTGATCAAGACGATTATGGCTAACTATATCCTGGAAGGCATCTATTTCTACAGCGGCTTCAGCTTCTTCTATGCCCTGGGCCGTCAAGGCAAGATGCTCGGAACGGTATCCGAAATCAAATACATTCAGCGCGACGAGCTGACTCACCTGGCCTTGTTCCAAGGGATTTTCCGGGAGATCCGCAAGGAAAACGCCGACATGTTCACGCCGGTTCTGATCGAAGAGCTGCGTCAAATGATGCGCACTGCGGTGGAACATGAAATCGAGTGGGGACAATACATCACGAACAACCAAATTCCAGGCCTCACCGACGAGATCATCGAGCACTACATCAAGTTCTTGTCCAACGAACGGCTGCGCAAGCTGAACCTGGACATCTTGTATCCGGAGATCGTCGAACATCCCATGAGATGGGTTGAAAGCTTCAGCAACATGAACGGCATGAAAACCGACTTCTTCGAACAGAAGGTCACGAACTACAGCAAATCGTCCAACCTCAACTGGGGCGATCTGTAAAACCGATCCTTCATCGACCGCTTCCTGGCCCGTCTCAAGGGCAGGAGGCGGTTTTTTGCGCGCGAATGCGGCCCGAGCGAGTTGGACATGATTAGAACGTTTCGGGAAATGCTCCCTTCATGGTACAATACGTAAAGAAGCCGCTTAGACTTGTACGTATCATCTCATTCTATGCTTGCTGCTTACGGAAGCTTCCAGAAGCCGCCGTCTCCCCCGAAGCCGATTCGACGCACGGATAGGCTACAAGCCTCCGCCGCGCAAGGAATCGGCGTCGTAATCGATTGCGAAGGGACTCGGCTATCCGCCACCATTCATCCAAGTTACGAAGCGTTTCACCGCCTACAACGGGTATCGCGAACGCAGTACCGGACCGAAACCGTAACTCCGCTGCCGAACATTGACGCGCAAGACTAAAGTCCAGCCGCAAAACCAGACTGCAGCCGTTATCACGCTTTCCGGACATCCGTGTACACTTGATGAAGAACGATCGTGGAAAAGAGGGTATCACATATGTCTCAACAAATTTATGTCATTAATGCGGCTTTAGCCGTCCTGCTGCTCCTGCTCGCGTTATGCGCAGGCTTCTTGTCGGGCAGTCTTGCTTTCCGCAAAACGGAAGAATCGCTGCAGCGCACATCCCTCGCGACGCTGGCCTTGATCGGTTTGATGACGCTGATCTCCATCGGAAAAGTAACCATGCTCATTGCGACGTATTCGTATCGCAGCTGGTTCGTCCTTGACTCGGCGCTGCTGTTCCTGACGCTCATCGTGGTCCCCACGATCGCCATCGCCTTCTTCTCGCTCCCCCGCCTGCTTCAGCTGGCCAAGCTGCGGCCCCGCGAATCGGAAGCGGCGATCAGCCGCACGAAACGCCGTGCCGCCTCCGAAGTGAGACTTGTCGTACCGATTCAGGTACTCGTCATCGAAGCGCTTCTGTACGCCTCCATCAATGTTTTCCCGCTTGGCATGGCGCTTCGGAAGCAAATGCTGGTTATCGGCTTGTTCGTACTCATGTCGCCCGCCGTACTGATATGGCGGCAATCGGTCCGTCACCGGCGCATTCACCGGGATGACGGCACGTCGACCATACATCTGATTAAACGGGTCGTCTTTATCACCATGGCCTTCATGCTCTTGGCATTCGGAGTCATTCATACGATGAATAACGCAAAAACGCTCAGCGACGATGCCGCTGAGCGTGACGAATTATTTCCCTTCTCCATTACCATATCCCCTGCCTTCACAGGCAAATAGCTCTTATTGCAATTCTGCCCTGCGGGCTGCATAGTCCGGCCAATACGACTCCTCGATGGCCGGGCAGTCCCGCGGCTTCTCCCACACGTATACCCAACCTTGCCTTGCCGATGACTCCAGATCGACAGCCCATACGCGCTCGTAATCATTCTCCTCTTCGATCCGTAGAACGCTTCCAGCTCGTCCATCTGCCTGAGCCCTTGTTCATCGACCGTGATCCATAACCCGCGAACCGCCATACCGTCCGCATCGGCCTCTTCGTCGCGCAGCAGCGCGGGATAGGAACCGCAATCGACCAGGCGGCCGCGAATCCGGCCCGGCTCCTGATCGCGGATAAACGGAGCCGCCACATGATGATTCGCCTGTCCCGGAAGAAGCGATCCGTAAATAAAGACCGTAAACCGCCGCTCATTCATCGGCTGCAGCCTCCTATCGAAGGTTCAAGCCGTCTGGCTGCGATGCCTGAACCAATTCTCGAATAAATTCGCCGGGATCGGCCGCGTATAATAGTAGCCCTGCGCTTCCTCGCAGTTGCGCTCGCGCAGCAGCTGAATTTGCTCGTCGTTCTCCACGCCTTCGGCGGTTACCTTGAGCTTCAGCGTCTTGGCCATCGTCGTAATGGTCTGGATGATCGCCGCGTCGCTGCCGCCCTGCGCCAGATCGTTCACGAAGCTCCGGTCGATCTTCAGCTTGTCGATCGGGAATCGCTTGAGCGAGACCAACGAGCTGTAGCCGGTCCCAAAATCGTCGATGCTGATCTGAACGCCCAGCTCCTTCAAGCTGGACAGCGTCTCTGCCGCGAACTCTACGTCGCTCGTCATGCTCTCCGTAATCTCCAGCTCCAAGTATTGCGGCGGCATGCCGGATTGCTCCAGAATCTCCTTGATCCGTTCCGCCAGCTGCTGCTGCCTGAACTGGCGCATCGACAGATTGACCGACATCATCATCGGGGGAAGACCCGAATCCTGCCAGGCTTTGTTCTGCCTGCAGGCCGCGCCCAGCACCCATTCGCCAAGCTGCAGGATGAGTCCGTTCTCTTCCGTCAGCGGAATGAATTCTCCCGGCGGCAGCAACCCCCGCTTCGGATGATGCCAGCGTACCAGCGCTTCCACGCCGACGACCTTGCCGCTGTTTAAGTTCACGAGCGGCTGATAGGCCAGCGCAAACTGCTCCTCATCGATCGCGCGGCGCAGATCGCTTTCGAGACGCAGCCGATCCTGCGCGCCGCGGTTCATCTCGGGCTCGTAGCTCGAGAACTCGTTGCGATGCGCCTTCGCCGAATACAGCGCCGTATCCGCGTTCTTGAGCAGGACATCGACGCTGTCCCCGTCCTGAGGATAGAACGAGATGCCGAGGCTGATCGTAATATGGTATTCGGCTTCATCGAGCACGAACGGGGCATCGAACAGACCCATAATCGCTTTCGCTCGCTGCTCGATCGGCTCCCCTTCCTTGTCCACGTCCGGCATGAGCAGGGCGAATTCGTCGCCGCCCATCCGATAGAGGCGGTTCGCTTTGCTTGCCGCAAGCCGCAGCCGATCGGAGACGGCCTGCAGGATCCGGTCGCCGAAGGAATGCCCCAGCGCGTCGTTGATCGTCTTGAAGCGGTCGATATCGAGCAGGAAGACGGCAAGGCGGCTGTTGGACGACCGTGCCTGCTTCAGCTCCTCGTTCAGCTGCTCCTTCAGCAGCCGGCGATTGGATAAACCGGTCAGCTCATCGTAATTGGACAGCAAATGAATGCGGGATTCCGAGTGCCCGTACTGCCGCAATGGCTCCCCGATCGCCATGGCATACATGCCGTTCATCAGGAAGAAGTAGCCCGCCAGCTTATACGCATGGCCGATTAGAAAATCGCTGTCATGCGGATGGGCGCTCAGCATGAATTGGAGCGCCGATAGCAGCAAGAAAGCGAGCGATAGAATAATCGTCAACAATGCCTGCGGACGTTCGTTCCGATTACGGAACAACACGATGCTCAACGCGCCGAAATAAGCGAAAGCAACCACCGTTTGAGCCGCGAAGCGCAGCATCTTCACGCTTCGTTCCGAATCCAAGAGTGGCACGGCATGCTGCGGCAGCTGAAAGTAGACCGCCGCTGCTGCGCTAGCAAGGCCGATTCCGATCAGGATGACGGGCAATCGTCTTCCGGCCGGCACCGGGACATCGCCGCGACTCAGAATAACGAGTACTCCGACGGCTCCGGCCAGCTGCGCCGTCAGCGTAAAAAGCAGCGACAGCGGCATCGCCCCGCCGATCATCCGATAGAACGGCATGCCTTCAGCAGTCAGCCCATGGAGCATTTCGAAGATCCCGACCGCCCCGAACAATGCCGCCAGGTACAGCTGATGCTTCGAGAACGAGGGGAAGTAAAACAAGCAGCCCAGTACCAGCATCGTGAAACAGAGAGCAAAGCTTAGCAGTTCCATGCCGGAATGAAGGAACAGGTAGGATTGCGCCGGGATCGACCCATACAGTCCGCGATGGAAAACTCGCAGGAGAACAAAACTAACAATAGCGGCAAATGCGGTACCCATCGTAATTTTTTCCGCCCGGTTTATCGACATAACGTCCTCCTTCAACAAGTTAGTCCATGATGGGTGCGTGCCTTATGCCGGTTTATGGACGATGAGGCGGTCGTAATTCGATGTTTGCTGAAAGAAGCCCTTCATGAAGGCGAGCGGCGAATGCTGCCGCGTGCGGCCCGTCGCCGTGCAGGCATACCGTATCTCCCTGCATGGGTATGCGAGCGCCGCCGATCTCGATATGGCCTTCGGTAATGATCGTGATCGTCTGGGCAAGCGCATCTTCCGCGCGAAGGTGCACGGCGTTCGGCTCCGATCTTGGCGTTAAGCTGCCGTCCGTCCGGTACGTGCGGTCCGCGAAAATCTCCGCCGCGCGGCGCAGGCCCTGACGGTCCGCTTCCGCGAGCAGCGCGCTTCCCCATTGCGCGTACAGCATCAGCTCCGGGTCGAATGCGCGGACAGCCCGCACGAACGCATCGGCAAGTTCGGGCGAACGGCCGGCCATATGATAGAGCGCGCCGTGCGGCTTGACATGATGCAGTCTGCCGCCGGCGGCGCGCACGAAACCTTCGAGCGCGCCGATCTGGTACAGCGTATAGTCGTAGACGTCCTGCGGCGCGAGCGCCATCTCGCGGCGGCCAAAGCCAAGACGGTCCGGGAGGCCCGGATGCGCGCCGATCGCCGCCCCGGCCGCGACGGCGCGTTCCGCCGCTTCGCGGATCGTATGCGGATCGCCGGCGTGAAAGCCGCAGGCAATATTGACGGACGTGACGAAGGCAAGCAGCGCTTCGTCTTGACCGAACGTATACGTGCCGTAGCTTTCTCCGAAATCGCAGTTCAAGTCGATTTGCCGGCATGGACCCGGCAAGGTGTCATTATGTATGCTTTCGATTTGCAGACGCTCCTCTCTTCTCGCTTCGGAGCAGGTTAGACAGCGTGGATGGCCAAAGCAGCCGCCAGCAGCCGCATCTCCCGCTCGAAGGCGAGGTGCAGCTGCTGGGCCCGGGCCAGCGTAATTTCCGTGAAAGCGACCCAGTCGCCAGGCTTGCACTGCGCGAGCAGCGGCAAGTCGACCGTTGCGACATGGGCAATGATGGGGTAGCCGCCGGTGGTTTGGCAATCGGCGGCGAGGATGATCGGCGTCCCGCCGGCCGGCACCTGAATCGTGCCGGCGACGACGCCGTGCGACAGCGGTTCCGCGCTGTCGCTTCGTTCCAGCGGGGGTCCGGAGAGGCGGACCCCCATGCGGTCGGAGGCGGGAGCCACGCGATAGCGCTCCCGCTTCAGCGCCGTACGGGCCGCTTCGCGGAACTGCCCGTACCAGGCGCCCGGCATCACGCGGAGCCGGATGCCGGATTGGTTCGCGCCGCCGTAGGCGAAGGGCGGCGCGAACCAGCCCGGGGCCGCCCAGCTTCGGCGGCGGCCCTCGGGCTCTGCCGCGGCGCGCGCGGCAAGCG
>NZ_JAAAMU010000012.1 GCF_009909195.1 Paenibacillus sacheonensis | reverse complement strand
TCACAGAGATATTCAGGCTTACATCCACTTCTACAACCATGAACGATTACAAGCAAAACTAAACGGCCTCAGTCCGATGGAGTACAGGACTAAGGCCGCCTAATTGACTTTATTTATTTGTACTGTCTACTTGACGGGGTGCAGTTCACTACTCGATCGGCTGCCGTTGCCCGTTGAAGTAACGGGCAGGATGACGTAATAAATTGCCGAATACATTCTACAAACAAAAAGAAAGGATGAGTACGATAAGCATTCATCATTTCGAAGTGATTAGAGTTCGCTTTGAGAATAAAGAATTTGGAATCGAAGAACTACAAAGTAGATTAAACACTGCCCCTGTGCCAGAACCCCAGATATCCAGCTTTTCAGAGAAACTACAAGACCTAGATGATGAGTTGGAACTCATCTTATATACTCAGTTGGAAGCAAGTCATTATCAGTTAGCACTTAATGCATTAGAAAGCTTCCTAGCTTCATTAACCTAAAGGGACACTATAGTTGAACAATGTTGGTCAAATCACAATATAAGAAATTAGGTTAAATGGAGGGATAATTTGTTTCATACTGAGGAGCTTGTTCCAAAGGACAAATATGACATTGAAGCAATAGAAAAGTTAAAAGCCATTGATCCATCTATATTTAATCTTCAGCCGATAGTTGGAAAGCTGTTTGAATGGATCCAAGACATTAATTGGCCGATAGCTCAAGAACTATGCACGATACTTGCTCGTTTAAGCTCAGAGGAGATTGTTCCGCAAATCAGAATGATACTTAATAGCGGTGATGAAGGTTGGCAATATTCATGTATTCGATTTCTTATCCCAATTCTTCCAAGTAAGGTGAAGATCGAAATCGGCCCGGATTTGCTACGAATTGTAAATACTCCTACAATTAGCGAAAAACTCGTTGAAATCGATACCGATGCAAGAGAAATATATGACCAACACTTTAAGTCGTTAAGCTAACGGGAACGATAGTTATAGTCGCGTCCTCGCGTCAAACCCGGCCTCAATTGGCCGGGTTTTTGTCCGTATTCCGGAGCGTATGTTCAGATCCGCAGGGTGTTTCCCAATCAGGCTTCGGACAAACACAATTTGTTCATGGGAATTAAACACGCAACACAGGCTGTGATGGTGAATTTACCCGAGTCCATACAGGAGTAAACAGCCAGTTATAAGGAGACGAAACGAATAACATTCCGGTTGGTTGGTTATGTCACAAACGGGTATGTATAGTTCAAAGACACTTGATGCTTCAGTTGTCCGTGAAAGGGCGGACGGATGATCGAAAGCATCCGATTCAGACGGGAGCGTGTCCTATGGCGAGCACGACGAAAAACTTCGGAAAAGTCATAGAAACAGGCAAGGAGGCGGCCGACAAGGCTGCGTATAGTCCGTTCGTCGAAGGAATGGCGCGGCTTGGCTACGGCGCGAGAGGCATTGTCTATTTCTTCATGGGGCTCTTGACGGTCAAGCTTGCTCTCGGAGCAGGCGGCAGGGCGACCGACCAGCAGGGCGCCATTGCCGCGATCGGCAACCAGCCGGTCGGTTGGGTGTTCCTCATTGCGCTGTTGGTCGGCCTCGTCTCTTACTCGTTGTGGGGATTGGCGCGCGCCATACTCGATCCGCTCCGCGTGGGGCATGATGCGAAAGGGATTGCCGAGCGAATCGGGTTTTTCTGCAGCGCGGTTTCGTATGCGATGCTGGTTCCGCCCACCTACCAACGGATTGTCGGCGGACCTCGGCCGGCCCACAACGGCGCTCAAACGGAACAAGCCCAGCAGACGGCCGCGCAGCTGTTTACAAAACCTTGGGGCCCTTGGCTGACGGGCTTCGTCGGTCTGATCGTGATCCTCGTGGGTTTGGTCCAGCTTTATCGGGCCGTCCAGCTCCATTTCGACCGGCAGACGGAGCCGCGCGCATTGAGCGACCGTTACGTCAAATGGGTGAAGCAGCTGGGACGATACGGCATGCTGGCGAGAGGCGTGCTTTTTATTCTCGTCGGCGTTCTGCTTATCTTATCGGGGTACCGCGTCAACCCGGGCAAAGCGCAGGGGTTTGAAGGCGCGCTGCTCTTGCTGCTTCGCCAGCCCTTTGGCGTCTGGCTGATGGGCATCGTTGCCGCAGGACTGGTCGCCATGGGTCTGTATTCCATGCTGATCGCCGTTTGGTTCCGGCTTAAAAGATCCCAGCAAACAAAATAACGACGACAGAGGGGCGGTGCTCTCATGCAAACGACAACTTCCTTGGAACGCGCAGAACAAAGAGCGGCGGTACGACGAAGCGATTCGACCGGATTCAGAACGCCGGATCTGTTCGCAAAGCGGCCGGTGATCGGGGTTGCCATTTTCATGATCGGACTTGCGGTATTCGGTATATTGGCCTACAACGTATATGTTCAGGGACCGATGATCCAGTGGGATAAGCAAATGGCGGATCACATGCATACGTCGGCCCTGAACAGCGCAGGGTGGGTGAGCGCGATTATGATTGCCGGCTATTATATCGGCTTGCAGGGCTATATCGTACTGGCCGTGGCGATGGCTTTATATTTTCTATCTAAGCGATATTGGAAGGAATTCCTGATCATCGCCGTCGGCTGTATCGGACAGGGGGGACTTTGGCTGCTGATGGCCAACGTCTTCGGCCGCGACCGTCCCGTGCTGGATCACCCGATCAGCAAGGCTATCGATTACCCTAGCTTCCCAAGCGGGCATACGATGAGCGCCGTCCTGTGCTTCGGCATGCTGGCGTACCTGCTGGTGCCGAAAATCGCCTCGCGTCCGTGGAAGGCGGCGGTGGTTGTACTGGCCCTCCTGCTGATGGCGTATATCGGATTCAGCCGTTTCTTCATGGGGGCCCACTACCTGACGGATATTGTCGGGGGGCTCGCGCTGGGCTTTGCGTGGACGGCGATGGTCATCACCGTATTTGAAGGGCTTTTCCGCAAAAAGGAGGAAAACGAACATGAGCAAGCATAAGAAATCGAAGCGCGTCAAATTGATCGTGAACCCCGGCTCGGGCAATGCGGCAGAAACGCCCGGACGGGTGGAGCGGGCGGTGAGCTTCCTGCAGAAGGAAGATTTCGAAGTGGATGTCGCCTATGCCAAGCCGAAAAGGAAGGGCTGCGAAATCGCCCGGAAAGCCGTTAAAGACGGCTATAAAACCGTTATCGTTATGGGGGGAGACGGAACGATCGTGGAGGTCATCCGCGGCCTCGCCGATAGCAAGACGCGCCTTGGCATTATCGTGGGGGGAACGATGAACGATATTGCCGGGAGTCTCGGAATTCCCGAAGACCCCGAAGAGGCGTGCGCGCTAATCGTGAAGGGGCATACGCGCAAGATCGACTTGGGCCGGGTGAAGACCAAGAAGCACAAGAAGTTTTATTTCGTTATGGTGGCGTCGATCGGCTTGACCGCCACGATGTATCCGAAGGTGAAGAAAGTGCCCAAGGGCAGGCTTTCCGGGCTGACGGACGCTTTCAAGACGTTCATGACATTCGAGTCCAAGCCCACGGTTCGTTTGACCTTGGACGATGACAGCAAAATCAAAGTCGAGACGATGATGGTCAATGTGGCGAATACGCCGCTGATCGCTTCGAAAAATCTGGTGGCGCCGGATGCCTCAATGGGCGATGGACTGCTCGATATTTCGGTCTACCCGGAGTTTAGCAAAGCCGATGTGCTGCAATATTTCAAAAAAACGGCCAAGGAAAACCTGATCCCCGACGATAAGCTGCAGCGCTACCGCGCACGCAAGATAAAAATCAAATCGGAGCCTGAGCTGGAGATCGCGGCAGACGGCATTCCGCTTGGCAAAGGCAAGGCAACGATCAAAATTTGTGCCGGCGCCCTGCGTATCTTCGCGCCCAAAGAAGGAGCGGGCGCGGAGAAGCCGGCGGAGAAGTGCGAAGCCGACATGCCCGCACCTGTATCCCCCTATGTGGTGCAGGTAAACGGCTAATCGAGAGGCGGAATTCATATGGTCAAATCGATGCATGAATCTGCGGCGCCTAACAAAAATACCCCCGCCGATATGCAAAGAAAAGCGCAGCAAACGGTCCGCGCCGAAGCTGCTCCGCCGCCCGAGCGGCGTCGGCGGGCGGCTATCTTTCACATCGGCATCGCGGTCTTCCTCGTCGCCTTCGGCATCCTGACCTGGCTGGTGCGGAAAACGGCTTATTTTTCGGTCGACCTGTCGGTCACGCGCGCGATTCAGGCCTGGAACAATCCGCTCGCGGACGCGGCGTGGCGTATCGTAAGCTGGGCCGGCAATGCCCCCCAGGCGGCTGTCGTCCCGGTGCTGCTCGTGCTGCTCCTCGTCCTTCTGGGCATGTATTGGGAAGCACTGGCCGCGACCTTGACGGCCATCGTCGTGGAAGTCTCCAACCTGCTGTTAAAGGTGGTCATTCACCGTCCGCGCCCGGCTTCCGATCTGGTCCATGTGACAGGCATGTTCAAGAGCTACAGCTTTCCAAGCGGCCATGTCATGTTCTATACGGGCTTCTACGGCTTTATGTTCTTTCTGACGTACGTGCTGCTAAAGCCATCCTGGAAACGGACGCTGCTTCTGATCCTATTCGGCGGAGCGGTGACGCTTGTCGGCGCTTCGCGTATCTATCTGGGCGCGCATTGGGCCAGCGACGTGCTGGGCGCTTATCTGATGGGCGGCATGGAGCTTCTCCTCTTCATCTTGGTCTACCGCTGGGGCAAGCCCCGATTCTTCTTGCGACAACCGGTTGCGCGGGAAACCGGGCGGCCCGGGCGGGCGGACGGTTGAAATGCCAGATGTCCGCTGCAGCCATCAACGGCGGTGCAAGTCATTTAGCTAACGGTTACATTAGTTCAATAAAGATAATACGGCAACTCATCGCATGATGAGCTGCCGTTTTTTGAGTAAATGGAGGATACTTCAAATATTTTATTTTAATGCGAACATAAGTTCTGGTATAATGAAGCAAAATAGAAGTCGAAAGGAAGCAACTATGAACGCTATAGAGGCAATAGTACAGAATTTATGCGAGGTTAGACGCAGAAGCATAATTATTTGGGAAAGTATTCCGCATGAGTTTTTGGACTGGAGACCAGATTCAGAGGCGTTAAGCATAAAAGAAATGATCCGCCATGTTCTGGATAGTGAACATTATTACCATCTTGCCTTGCTGAATGAAGGCAGTCTATCCGCTTATGAATCCCCTTATGAAGCTCGTACTTTTACAATGCTCAAAGATGAACTCGACTTTTCAGAAACCTATCGGAATGAATTTATGAATACAGTTAAATCTTATACACAAGAGGATTTAACAAGGATCCAAATTGATCGAAAAGATGTTGGGTACATTCGATCATTAGGAGACATGCTGATGAGAATTGCATATCATGAAGCAGTCCATTCGGGTCAACTTTTAGATTATTTAAGAACTGCTGGATTAAAGCGACCAAAGGTTTGGGATTGAGTTTAAGAAAAATTGATTGAACTAGCGGAGAACGATAGTTCAGCGATCCAGGGAGCAGTTTGTCGCAGCGGCAACTGCTCCTTTTGTCGTTAAGCTATTGGGCGGGATAGTTTGATTATTCGCGGCGAACCATACCTTAAGTAACGGCAAGTATTTATTGTGCAACTCGAATCAAATATGTGAAGATGCGACCGGTAAAAAAGATATCGTTGATTAAGGAAAGATTCGAGCCCCGACTATACCTATAATAACGTAAGGGCCATCCCAAAAGGATGGCCTTACAACTTGCCGTTACAGACAGCGCGGAGAACCGTACCCCTTTTCAAAATCCAGGTAGAACAGAAATATAGGCATCTAGCCTAATGCGGGCGGCATTTTTTGTAAGTTATCTAGAAGATTGGTAGTAGTACATTAGGTAGAATCATTTAATTCCACATTATGCTAAATTTATGCTAGATCGCCAATAGGAGGGAAAACGTGATGAAAAGCCGATTTATGCTACTAGCTTCGGGAGTTATGCTCCTCATGCTGCTTCTGCCTGTCCAAGCGACCGCTGCGAGCAAACAGCTGCTTTACCATTTTAACGGAACCATCGCAGACTTCGACCAAACCCGTATCGTTTGGAAAGAAACCGCCAATAAGATGCTCTGGCTGTACAACCGTACGGACAAAAGCGAAGTATTGGTGTATGATGCCACCGGGTCCAACTCTGCGATCGGTCAAGCGAAATTATCCGCTGAAGGTGTCGTGTATTCTTTCGCAGACCAAACGTCTCACAAGGCTGTCACGCAGTATTGGAGGGACGGTGAGGTGCGACAGCTTGGCGATGCAGATCTTGCCGCGGTAAAAGGGAATTTCGCGGTACTTGCCGATCGAGTCGTGGATTTGACGTCGGGACAGTCCCGTCCGTTTGATTCGAAACATTCGGATGTGTCGCCGGACGGAAGCGTCGTTTACGCGACTTTGAACGATCTGTACAAGATGCTTCCCGACGGCACGTCGACGAAGCTGGCGTCGAGGTCTCCGAGCCTCGTGTCGGAGTGGTACCATGTGCCCTTAGGATTATATGGTCCTGTATCCGACGGACAAAATACCATCTTCAACGAACTTATGATGGTTGATAATTATTCGTATATGAAGTACGTGACCCGATTGATCAGCGCGGATGGCACGCGTACCACATTAGCCATTAACCCTTGGCCGGCACCAGGCGACTATGCCGTCAACAACGGCTGGATTGCTTATATCAAGTATGTTAAAGACAAGAATAGCTGGATCCTGAATGTCCGTTCGCCGCAAGGCGTGGAGAAGCAGGTGTTCGAAACGACATCGTGGTCTCCAACGCACATGCCCCTCAGCATCGAGCAGTTTTGGCCGGACGGATCGGTTGCTTATACGCTAAACAAAAAAACGACGTATATTTATTTCAACCAAACCGATACACTTAAAGATGTTTCCGGCGTTTGGCAACAATTCCAATACCGTGAGCATATCTTCGACGGTCCGGAAGCGTCCCAATTTCGATTTGGCGCATGGTATCGGCTTGATGGCGGTTCGCTGTACGGCATTTAATCTGGAACGCTGATACTACCGCTTATTTCGAAGAAAAGCCTCTCGGTCGGCAGCAGATTAGATTCAACTCTTCACTAAGCTTTCGGGAGACGATAGCTCCGGACAGCGGACTTTTCCCAGGGATAGGCCATCATCCCATTTATGGGACGGCTTATCCTTTGTAGAGCTCGATGTCCTGTATACCTTGTTGACTGCTGCTGCGCAAAGCAAGCATAGGGAGAATGAACTGAAATCCATGATTCATACGATCGGCAGTCATGTGTTATTCGACATCGAGGCTTTATCCTCAAGACGGAAGAATCCTTGTTTGAAGATAATCTGAATGAAAGTCTTCTATTATTGGCGTTCGATTAAATAGGAGCGGCTCATGTTGAGTTCTCATGTAAATGGTATTGCAATTAATTCCATTTTACATGAAGCCGGCAGGGGCTTTTTGTTTTTTAGCCGTCACGATCGCGATTCCTATGCAATTCAGGGATATCTCCGTATTGATAGGCTGGAACTAAATAATGTTTAGAGCGATGTTAAATTTAGTTGATCCTGTAAAAAGTGACGATTTACAATTTCTTCTTGCCGGGCATACAGTTATCCAAGGTAACGGTTCGGAGCTGAAAACAGCTTGAAGGGAAGCGGTTGGGGTTCGGTCCAACTGCGAAGTTTGAGGAGGGAGGTAAGATACTCCACCGAGAGATGCGCAGATGGGGAGGGGACAACGGTGAAACGCCTGACCTGCTGATGAGCGCATGGACAATTTCACGCTCCACGTATGTTCACCGTGATCGATTTGGAATGCAACGTCTCCGAATTCTCGATAAAAATAGGAGCAGCTCATGTTGAGTTCTCTTGTAAATGGTATTTCAGTTCCTTCCATTTTACATGAACCCGGCATGGGCCTTTTGCTTTCTAACCGTCGCGGTACCTAGCAATTCGTCTACTATTTCTCTGAATGGGATTATGGAGGATTGAGGCAGTATGATTTTAAAATTCATAAAAGAAAAAAGAAAAATATTTAGATCCTTATTACTTTCGTATTTAACCATCATCTTAGTATCGCTAATTATAAGCGCCGTAGCCTATATACAATCCGTTCGAGTCATTCAAACGGAAATCAATAAAGCCAATCATGCCATGCTAAAACAATTACAGGATACGATAGATAATAAACTAAATGACATTGACAAAATAATGAATACGATTGTGTTGGATAAGAACGTTATTGCACAATGCAATCTTGTTGAGCCTATACAGCCAGCTTACCGTTTATCCATGTTGCAAGTAATCAGTGCCATCGGGACCTCTAAAGTCACAAACAGCTATATTAAGGATGTTTTCATCTATGTTCCCAAAAGAGATCTAATCGTGTCCGACAAAGGGACAAGCAGCGGTATGGAATATTTCGATGCTTATTATCCGGATGAGGTGCAGGATAAAAAGGCATGGATAAACTTCTTAAAACGGCTGCATAAGAGGGATTTTTATCCCATGTCTTCAAGAAATACGGAATACCCCAATTTGGGCGGCGCGGTGCTTCTTCAATCGATTCCGTCTTATGGCGTTGAGGAAAGTAATGCAACGCTTGGAATTATTCTTGACCGTGCATTTCTAGAAAACGCATTAAGTAATTTGAATAAAGGTTTAGGGGGGGACTCTATCATCATAAATAGCCGGAATGAGGTAGTTGCGTCTTTAAATAATCAGAGCGATCTTCGTATTCCCGATTTAAACCTGATTGGAAATCAAGGATCGTTAAAATTAAAACTTGGCAGCTCCAAAGTAGAATTAACGTATATCAAATCTGCAAATGTAGATTGGAGCTACATTAACATTGTGCCGAGGTCGTTTTTTTCTAAGCAAGCAAAGGATGTTATTAAAGTCATGTTAGTATGCACCTTTTTATGCCTGATTGGAGGGACATTCGTAGCGCTGCTGTTTGCTAGGAAAAATTATAATCCAATAGATAATATAATGATGATGTTTTCGAAGCTAGGCAAAATTAAATATGATCATAGCTTAAATGAATTCAAATTGATTGAAAAGTCGATGTTGAGTATTATCGATGAAAACAAAAGCATGACAAGCACATGGGAACAGCACAAGGAAACGCTTAAGGATAATTTTCTCAACAGATTAGTAAAAGGATATATTAAAAGCAGTCTGCCTCTCGATGACAGATACAGTACATATGGCATAGATCTCAAGGGTGACCACTTTGTGGTAATCGGGTTCTACTTAGAAGACGTAGGTAAAATTCATTTTTCCGAAAATGATGAAAGCGATGACAGATCCATAGAACTAGCACAGTTTATCGTTCGAAATATAATGGAGGAATTGGTTGGTAAACATTTTAACTGCGTTTTTTTCGAAGTAGATAAATCCATCGTGTGCATCGCGAATATCGATCAATCATCCGAGGACACCGCCTTCATTCAAAATGAAATCATCAGCGGGAAAAACTTGATTTTCGATAAATACGGAATCCTTTTCACTGCCTCGATAAGTAATGTACACTCTACGATCAGCGGTATACCTGAGGCGTACAAAGAGTGTCTTGAAGCTGCGGAATATAAAATCGTCGTTGGCGATAACAATATTATCCTGTATAGCGATATTTATCCTCCCGACAGAATTAATTTTACCAATACGTATCCGATCGAAGTTCAGCAACAATTTATTAATAGTATAAGAGCCGGCGACTTTGCACATGCGAAACAAGTCATGCAGCATGTATTCGACCAGAATTTCGCGAATCCCAATATTTCGCTGGATATGGCTAGATGTCTTATGTTTGCTATCGTAAATACGATGATAAATGCATTTAATGATAGAGGGTTGATATACGATAGCAAGTTTATTGAGAGCCTGAATCCTTTTCGAAAATTAATTGAATGCAAAACGATTTTTAAAATGCAAAAACAAATGATGGATATTCTATTGAAAATAGAGCAGGCTTACAATGAAAAAAATCAGGTGGTCAATGCAAGCAAAAGCATGGAGATTATTGCCTATATTGAACGCCACTACAGCGACAGTTCTTTAAGCGTGGCATCTATTGCTACTGAGTTCGGGCTAACGCCTGTTTATATATCGCGATTTTTCAAGGGTCAGACAGGGGAAGGTGTCTTGTCTACAATAAACAAAACCCGATTAGAGAAGGCAAAAGCTTACCTGCTGGATGATGAATTGAATATCAAAGAGATTGCCGAATTAACAGGATTCTTGAACAGCAATATGTTTATTCGTACCTTTAAAAAAAATGAAGGGGTAACCCCGGGGAAATATCGTGAACTAAATCATGTTTTAGATCGAAGTTGAATTTTGGCGATCGAGTAAAAAATGACGATTGACTAAATTTGGCGTCCTTTTATGCCTGTGAATCTATCGAAAACGTTCAAAAGCGCTTCTAAACGTCGATCGTTTGACTATTGGCGATGAAGATAAAAGTGACGATTTACGGTTCCTCCCTACCTGACATACAGTCTAACCAGGGTTACCGAGTAGGATCTGTTAACTTGCTACCTGAGATCGGAAACACAATAACCCAGAGGGGGAATGGCAATGAAGAAAATGAAGAAATTAGGTCTTCCGCTATCTTCAGGCATACTTGTCGCTTCAATGGTTCTATCTCTTGCTGCTTGTGGGAGTAATACGAACAATTCCGAAAACACATCAGACAACGCTCCAAACACGCCAGACGGCACTGCAACGACCGGGGCGGGGTCGTTAGCGGATTTCGCAAAATTCCAAGGCACGAAGCTCACTTATTGGCATCCGTTTAGTTCGACCTATATCAAAAGCATAAATGATAACATGGTTGTTCAGGAGATGGAGAAAAGAACAGGGATTAAGGTGGATTATATTACGCCGCCTTCCGGACAAGAATCAGATGCATTTAATTTAATGATTGCCTCCGGAGAGCTTCCGGATATTATTCCTGACCAGGGATATAAAGGTGGCGGGCTCAAAGCCGTACAGGACGGCGTGTATTTAAAATTAAATGACCTTATTCCGAAGTATGCTCCAAACTATGCGGCGGTGCTGGCTCAGAATCCTGATTTCGCTAAACAGGCCAAAGAAGACGATGGTACGATATGGAGCTTCAAGATGCTGCAGACAGACGAAGAGCCTTCATGGGCAGGTCCGGCAATCAGAAAAGATTATCTTGACGAATTGGGACTGCAGGTGCCGAAGACGATTGACGATTGGACCAATGTTCTCAAAGCGCTGAAGGATAAGAAAAAGCTCGAAACGCCGATGCTCTTACAATTAAAGAGCAAATTCGGTGCTGCAGAAGCTTTCGCCGGTACCTTTGGTTCTTCCTATTCCCAATTTTTGAATAAAAACGGGACTGTTGTTTACGGTCCGATCGAGCCGGGGTTTAAAGACTTCTTGACCTTGATGAATCAATGGTATAAAGAGGGTCTAATTGATAAAGATTTTGCAACGCGCGATGATACGAGCGCCGATGCGCAGGTTACGTCTGGAAAAGCTGGCGCAGTTGCCGTTGCCTTTTACGGAAGCTTTGGTCCGTGGGCGACTTCGGGTAAAGCGACAAACCCCGATTACAATTTGGTGCCTACGACGTATCCCGTCCTTAAAGAGGGAGATGACCCTGCTAAGACCATACACGTCGGAAATAAGAATTGGTATTCAAAAGGAAGCGATATTGCGATATCCGCAAAAAGCAAAAACGTCGAAGCCGCGTTAAGATGGCTTGATTACCGCTATTCTGCAGAAGGGTTTATGTTGTTCAACTATGGAGTTGAAGGCGTATCCTACAACTGGGTTGACGGGCCCGTGGAACAGAAGGACGGCTCCGGATTCTTCCCGCCAGCTCTGAGTGAAAGAATTAAAACGCAGCATCCCGAGTTTACGGATCTTTTAACGAAGAATCCGGACGGAGTAGATTTCTGGACTGCAATTGATAAATATAAATCCCTTTACGAGGCCTATCTTAGAAATCCGCTATCTTATGTAATGGCTCCTGAAGTTTATGATGCAATGGATAAATGGAGCACCCCAGAAAAGGATTACAATATGCCGCCTTTGTCATCAACCGATGAAGAAGTCAAAGTAAATGCCGAAGTGATGACTCAGATCAATACGTATCGGGAAGAAATGGTTTACAAGTTCATCATGGGTGAAGAACCTATCGATGATTTTGATCAGTATGTCGCGCAAATTAAAAAAATGGGTATCGATAAGATGATTAAAATTACTCAAGATCAGCTCGAACGGTACAACAATAGATAACCAATATCATGATATGGGATGGCAAATCGACAGATAACCATCCCATATCGTTTTCATTTGGTAGGAAGGATGATTCATTTTGATCGTAAAAACCCATAACCGGAAAATGAATATTCTAAAAACAGATTTCAAAAAAAATAAATACATTTATTTAATGGTTTCTATTGTTGTTGCGTGGTACATCATATTTGCCTATATACCTATGTACGGCGTGATTATCGCGTTTAAGGACTTTAATCCGGGGCGTGGAATTCTCAATAGTCCATGGGTCGGACTCGACCATTTCAAATCATTTTTCATTGATCCAAACTTTCGGCGCGTCATTACAAATACGTTTCTGATCAATATTTATGACATCCTATGGGGTTTTCCAGCCCCTATTATCCTTGCTTTGTTAATGAATGAAGTTAGAAGTAAGATATTCAAAAAAACGGTTCAAAACTTGACCTATCTGCCGTTTTTTATTTCAATCGTCGTCGTATGCGGTATCATTATCGATTTTACCTCTACCAATGGACTAATTAACCAGCTGCTTTCTCATTTTGGTGTTGAAAAGACGAACTTGCTAGCCAATAAGGATCTTTTCAGAACCATATTTGTCGGTTCCGGAATTTGGCAAGGCATAGGTTGGGGGAGCATTATCTATCTTGCTGCCTTGACGAATATTGATCAGCAGCAATATGAAGCGGCTACGATTGACGGAGCTGGACGTTGGAAACAATTACTTCATATTACGTTACCGGGCATATCCTCTACGATCATGATCCTTTTAATTCTCAGAATGGGCTCCATTATGAGCGTAGGGTTCGAAAAAATCATTCTTTTGTACAATCCTTTAACCTATGATACGGCCGATGTTATTTCTTCCTATGTTTATAGAAGAGGTCTATTAAATGCCGATTACAGCTATAGCACGGCTATCGGTCTGCTAAATTCACTGATAAATTTCTTCTTCCTTATAGGAGCCAATTGGCTTTCCAAGAAATATTCGGAAAACAGCTTGTGGTAAAGGGTGTGTTGAAATGATTCATAATCGTTCAATGAGTGAAAAAACGTTCGATTTGATTAATATCATTTTCTTGTCCGTGCTTTCCATCGCATGTATATATCCGATGCTATATGTAATTTTCGCTTCATTAAGCGATCCGAGGCTATTGATGCAGCATGAAGGAATATTGCTCAAACCTCTTGGGTTTACATGGAAAGGCTACTCGTTGGTGTTAAATAATCCCAATATCAGCATCGGATATTACAATACCGTTTATTACGTTGTGGTTGGAACCTTGATTAGCATGATTTTTACTTGCTTCGGGGGATATGCGTTATCAAGAAAAGGGGTTTTATTCTCAAAATATATATTAATTCTAATCACCATAACGATGTTCTTTAGCGGCGGCCTTATTCCGTTTTACTTATTGGTTAAAGATCTGGGAATATACGATACGAGATGGGCTATTATTCTCCCAAGCGCAATAAGTACATGGAATCTTATCATCATGAGAACCTCATTTATGCAGATTCCCGAGAGTCTTGAAGAGTCTGCTAAGATGGACGGGGCAAATGACTTTACGGTGCTTTTTAGAATCATCCTTCCATTATCAATGCCCATTATTGCGGTTATGGTGTTATTCTATGGCGTAGCGATGTGGAATTCATGGTTTAATGCGGCCATATTCCTTAGAGATCGAAGTACCTTTCCCCTACAGCTGATCCTTAGGGAAATCCTTATTCAAAATGATAAAGGCAGCATGTTGCAAGTACAAAACGGAATCAGCGGTCAAGCGGAGGACATGTATAGAGCGCTCATTCAGTATTCGACCATTGTGATAGCGACGTTACCCATTCTCGTCGCCTATCCGTTCTTGCAGAAATACTTTGTCAAAGGCATTATGGTCGGCTCATTAAAAGGCTAGTGGTAGGAGATCCTGGACTGTTCTACTTCTGAAGCAACTATTGGGGCGCGTACTGGCAATGAGGGCTTTCGGCTAGAGCAATACGACCAAAGCCCAAGGGCCGTAACGATTTGCCGTTTGATGAATGCGATGTAACGAATAGACCGCCAATAAGTCGATTGACTTATTGGCGGTCTATTCACGTATAGCGAACTGCGAAGAATCCAGCTTGCATAACCAGCCTTGCATGAAAGGCGCTATCATAAGAGGCTTCTATCGGACGGCGGTTTCGGCAAACTATATCCGCCATCTGCTCCCTTTTTCGAAAAAATAATAGCATAAGCAATGGTTATTAATAAGGCTGCAGCGACCGAACACCACATTAACATCCGAAATAGGAAAGCCACGGGATCTATATCAGCTTCTATTACAGTGTTCATCATGGTCCTGCTCCCATGGAAAACAGTGATGTAATAGGCCATGAAAGAAGCGGCGCCCATATGCAAACAACTCATCAAAACATAAACCAATCTGCCCGTTTTCGATGACAGCGGAGCAAGAAGCTTTATTGTCATAAGCGATAGGATAGATAAGCCCAACAGGTCAAAGAAAAACCGCGGATCGACTTCCGGTTCTTCAGTTATGTTTAAGATCAAGGCCGGACCTAGCGATAGGAGAGCAAGAAGCAATAAAGGCGCGGCAAGGCGCCCTGTGAATTTTTGCGAATGAAGCCGCCGCCAAAATTTTGTGGCCATTAGGACCGTTATAAAGTACAACAGGCAAATAATGAATCCATACAACATGTTCCTTTGTGTGATAATATGGCTTTTTTTCAAGGCATAATTAAAGTTTTCTCCGGGATTTTCCAACGCCATTGCCTGATCCAGGGATTGGATGGCCTTTTCATAATGATGCTGCTTAACGAGAATGTCGGAATACAACTGCAAGGCCAGGGCTTTGTCGGTGTTTGACATGCCGGCCTTGGCAAAGCTCTTTATATATTTTCCCGCATGCTCGCTCGCCTTCCGGTAGTCGCCGCTTACAAAATAGTTATTTGCCAAATAGATATGCATTTCGGGCGCAATCAAGGCGTCCTCATTCTTTGACAGAATGGCTTCGACTTCCACCAGGCTTTGTTTGATGGGAATGTTGTCCTCTTTCAGCCGTACTTTTCCAAAATCTCGCAATGCTGGCCATTCAGAACGTCTTTCATTCAAATAAGCGACTCTTTCCCGAAAGGCGCCGGCAAATTTACCCTCGGGGAATCGGTCAAGATACTTCTTATAAACGGACAACGCTTTTTGAAAATTAAAGAGGTAGTCATCATAGATATGGGTTAATTGCTTGTAGACCGTTTCATTTTTCAGTTCCGGATTCTTTGCCAGGAGTTCTTCCAAAACTAAAGCGGCCTGCTCATAATTTTTGGCGGCAATGAATCGGTTTGCTTTATTGCCGTAATCCTGTTCGAGGCCGGCAGAACTGCTTTGTGCCAGGCCGGTGCCGGGACTCGTAATGAAAACCATACAAGCAATCATGATGGAAACAAAAAAATGAGGGGATCTATTTTTATTCATGTCATTCTCTCTTCCTGTGTTTCTCTTAGAACGGTATCACTTGCAAATTGAACACCCGATCGACGAACCAGATCAAACCAAGCACAAAAATGGCTATGGAGGCTACGGCGGTTACTCTCCTGATCGAGAACTTTTTCCTTATCAAGTACAGAAGGGGCAGCAGGATTAAAAAGATGATTAACTGTCCCGTCTCCACGCCGACGTTAAACGAGACCACCGAGAGAACGAGATTCGATTTTCCTCTGACGAGCTCCTCGAGAGCGCTGGCAAAGCCGAATCCATGCACTAATCCGAAGACAAAGGTGACCAGCCATCGATAATTGACCTGTTTTGCGAACAGGTTTTCCACCGCGATATAACAGATGGAGAGGGCGATCACGCTCTCGACGAATCTAGCGTTCAGAGTGATTACCTGCATGGCCGCCAGCAGCAAAGTAATGCTGTGCGCCAATGTAAACGAAGTAATAATTTTCAAGGCTTCCCTGGTGGATAAACCTATCACAATCAAAGCAACCAAGAAGGTTATGTGATCATATCCGGTCAGGATATGTTTGATTCCAAGTACGAGGAAGGTAGCAATTTGCGACCGTAAAGCGGCGGCTTTGGATTTCATGGAGAACTCCCATACCGCATGGCTGGAATCGAACGTATGCATCAAATCCGGCTGGCTATAATCGAAGACCTTCTTTACCGAATCGTCATCGGCATCGGTGAAATAAATATAGCCAATACTCACATGCTGATTATTGGTTTCTTCGAATAACAGATGGTAATTAATCTTAACCTTGTTGTCTTGCTGGTCCAAACGTAAATCACTAGCCTTCATCCACGTTCTCCATACTGTCCCTTCCTTCTCCATTTTCTCCACCGTAACCGGATAAGGACGGTCATTGACGGAGACCGAGAGCTTCTCGTTCATATAGGGCTGAACGATATCGGTTTCCATTTTCCGGCGCTGCTCGTCGGTGAGACTGTCAAGGTCTCCGAGTTCCTTGATCGCTTCTATTTGCTGCAATATGGCGGGGTCAAGGTCGATCGTGAACAGAATGCGATCCTTGCCAATGGCCCATTCCGATCCTCCTAGATACATGTCATGTGCGAAGACGGGGGTAACTCCGCCAAAAAATAAACCGAACATCAGAATCAATGGAGCTAGTTTTCGGAACCATTGTACAGGCATGACGATGCCCTCGTTTCTTCTTGAAGTTAGGGGGCGGCCGCAGGGAAAACCTGCGGCCGCCGTTAGTTACTGCGAACAATCAGCATCCCGACTTACTCGTTACCAGTGGCCGCAGTGCGCGCACCAGCTCTAAATCGGGCTGTTAAGTACATGGTACCGCTGTGAAGTACCTTGGCATCATCCATGCTGGTCCTATTTGTTGTTATCCTTCGAGCTCGGATTCACGGTGACGACCACGGTATCCGTGGCAGTGGCGCCATCGTCATCTGTCACCGTAAGGGTAACCGTATGGGTGCCAACGGACAGGTTGACGATCGGCGCGGCGCCGGTGGCAATCGAAGTTTCGCCCTCTTTCCAGACGTAGGAAGAGATCGTTCCGTCCTGATCCAAGCTTTCGGTTCCGTTTAGGGTAATCTTTTCGAAACCCGGATCTTTGGGTCCGGTCCTTTTCGGGGCATTTACGTTCTTGCAGCTGTTGCCGTTGCAGTCGTCGGTCACCGTTTGATCAAGTCCGGCATTAGCAACCGGGAGCTTGTTGTTGTTAAGCGTCACGGTTTCGATTACCGAGCCGTCTAACCGGCGGGAAGTAACATGCATGTTTTTCCCATTCACATCGAACTCGGATAAGAAGTACGTGCTTTCGGCTTTAACGATGTTCGGCCAAGTCGGATCTACCGCATACGAAGGAGCCCCGCCGCCGCCGGAGGTGAGGTACTCGATCCCGTCGACTTCCGCGCGGGCGTAGTTATGGTTATGTCCGTTGAGGTACAACTGTACCCCATACTGCTTCAGGAGCGGATGGATGACGTTCTGAACATTCGAATCGTTCCCATGAGTACCGGCACCCCACGCCGGATTGTGGGCCATCACGATCTTCCACGGCTTGGTCGTGGAGGCAAGATCGTTGACCAGCCAGTTGTACTGAGCCGAGCCTGGTTTATAGTCGGCATACTCGTCCACCACTGTAATATGGACCGGGCCGTAATCGAAGGACCAGTAGAAGTTGGACACGTACGGATAAGGGAAGTACTTTCCATAGACAGATCCCGCTCCCTCGTGGTTGCCCCTCGCTCCGACCATTGGAACTTCGGATTGGAGCGTGTGCAGCTGAGGGTAGGTGGATCCGGGAACGAAGTATTGCGCTGTCCAGTTGCTCTCCGTATCGCTGGAGGCAATATCACCGCTGTTCAAGAGAATGGTCTGGTAGGCAGGGTCGGCGGCATATGCCTTGAGCGCCAGGCCTGCTACCTGCTCCTGATAGCTTGGTTGGGTACGGCTGTCGCCGTAGGAAAGGAACTTTACGGAAGTCGCGTTATCCGCGGGCGCGGTGACGAAAGAGCCGGTCTGACCGTCTACGTCATAATAGTACTTGGTTGCCGGCTTCAGCCCCGTGATGGTGAACTTGTGCTGGTGGTCGGTACCGAAGGTCCCAACGGTCTCATGCCCCATCGCATAGGAGGCGTCGGTCCCCCATTTGATGACGTTCGCTTGGTCATCGCTCGTCTGCCAAAGGAGGCTCATCGAGGTGTTGGAACCCTCGAACAGCATATAAGGGCTTTTAATAAAGTTGGTTTCAGCCGACGCGTTGAAAATACCAACCGTGAAAAGAAGAGTGCTGACACCAACAACCGCGAAGATGCTTTTCCGCTTGCCTTTCAACATGCCTTTTAACTTTTCCTTCATCCTTAACTTCCTCTCAACTTCATTTTAGTAGCCGGAACGCAGGAAACCGCTTTCTTACCTCCTTTCGCCAACTGACGTTCTGGGAACGATTTGCGGTTAACGGGTTTTCCCGACTGTCCGAACAAATCACATCTTACTCGTTCAACGTTAACGCTGTTTAAAGGGTTCTTTAAGTTAATATTAATGTAACCAAATACTGTAAAAATCGTCATGTACTTGAATTCGTAAATAGTTAATAATTTTTCAATCTCCTAAACTAGCACTAATATTCTCTTTACAATTCTTCTGTACACTTCATAAAGATGATCCTAGCAAGCAAGTAAAACCCGAGAGAGAGATGGACAGCCGATGAAATCATTGTTTACCGCAAGAGATTTTGCGGTTACGCAAGCGTGCGTAGCCGCCGCCCTTTTTTTATCGATCCCTTTGTTCAATGTAATCGGATTCAGCAACCATAAGCTGCAAGCCGTCCTTCACGGATTGGGAGCAACCGTCACCGTTATCATGAGCTGCCAAACGATTCACCTGATCTATCCCATGCTGCGTGGCAAGATAGGGGCCGCGGCCAAGCTGGAATGGGTGCTCTGGCTCACGAATGCAATGGTTCTGCTCACGATCATCTTCGGTAACTGGCTCTACATTGCATACCGGGGGCCGGACGGCCCGCAGGAGTGGCTGATGTACCATAGCCCCGAGGTACATTTGATTCTCATGGAATATAAAGAATTCGTCTCGCTGTATCCGCTCCCTCTGGGAATAGCGGCAGGCTTCTTATTGCGCCGGTTCCGCCATACGCTCGAACCGGGCTCGGCGGTTGGCGGGATCATTGCTTTATTAATCACGCTGTTCTGGATCTGTCTGCTGATTGGATTCGCGTTTGGCATCGGCTTGACGAAACTGAGAATGGTATGAATTTCAAGACGGTTCAGGGGGAGAAAATCGTGAACGAACACAAGCAACGAAAAACGGGCGAGATCGCGGCCGTTCTGCTTTCGGTATATCTTGGCATCATTGCGATGACGGTCTGTCACTTATGGAGTTATTACAATCCGCTCAAAGCGAATCCGATTTTGCTGAAGTTAGGCTCGTGGATTCCCTCTTGGTGGGGGATCGGACCCTATGCAGGCAAAGAAACGGTCGGACTGCTCGTTTGGCTGGCCTCATGGGCAATATTCCACTGGACGATCGGACGGAAAGAGGTTGCGCTGAAACCATGGACGATCGGATTTGCCATTGCTTTCGTTGTCAATCTGGTCATCCTGTGGCCGACGGTTTACCACGCCATCCTGTGGTGGCCAGCCCTGCCGAATACGCTGCCCGGAGGTGAGGGTTAATCATGCCGGTCATTTCCAAATACAAACTCTCGCTATCGCTGCTCGTGTTCTTTGGTGTTCTGGTCTGTTCTTTTTATTGGACAAGAGTGCCGATGACGGGATTCAAGACATCCGCGGCATCGTCCATGCCGTTACGATTCGGCTATTTTAACCAGCAGGAAGGGGAAATCGGGGATTCGATCAAGCAATTCCGGGACATTTCGTATTTTGTCGCATCCCATCGGCTGCTGCAGCGTAATCCGGGAGCGCAAGCGTTTCAGATTTATCCCATTTATGACGGTTCTGCGACGGAAGAGCATTTCAGCCAAGCTTATCCGCAAGTGCCTACCGGGACGCTTCCGGGTTACGGGAAATCGGTGTATGCGACCAGTCATGGAAACGCCAGAATGTTCTTCCTGAACGCCGATCGGTTACCGGATGCGGGAGACCGTCAGCTGGAATGGATCGGCAGGACGGTTGACGAAAAAAAGCAGCTGTTCAACTTCGTCTGGCTGAGCAAGGACCCCAAGCTTCCCGAAGTATGGAACGCGTTCCGAGCCGCCGGGATCAACGCGGTTTTCATCCGCGATTCCGTCTATGTTCTTCAATTGGCCGTCACGCAACAGTCCTCCGGTTATAGGCCCGCCGAATATGAGGGCTGGGGAGTTTGGGATTTGACCAAGCTGAAGGAAATGCCTTTCATTACGGTATTGGAAGCCGTCGATAACACGTTGGTTATTAAGGCTGAGAATAAACAAGGCATAGTGCTGGATCAACTGAAACAGGATGCGCAGAATCTGGCATCATGGAATCTGACTACCATGAAGGAGAAACAGGAAGTCCCTCTCGTGGGCATTCAATCTTTATGGCGCTATCATCCGGGCAGCGAGGCAATCAAATCCGCTTTGCCGGAGGGGGGAGACTTGGTGGGAGAAGGTCCGGTCATCGAAACGTCGCACACGGAAATTGTCCCGCTGCCTGCTTACGATTGGCGCAGTCCGGAATACGACGATTCCGCATGGGAGCTTGGCAGAGGGCCTTTGGGAAATACGAATAACAGGGATCGGCAGACTTATGTTCAAACCGACTTGGAAGGCTCGAAGTCCCCGACTTATTATTTTCGCAAGTCGTTTGACTTGGATATCGATCCGAAGGAGTTATCCGATTTATACGTGAATATCGCTTATGAGGACGGTTACGTCGTATATCTGAACGGCCAGGAAGTATCCAGGGACGCCATTCTATCCGGAATTTTAACCGAATCCTCGCTCGCGTTTCCGAATGAATTTTCCTTTTACCGAAGAATTGATTTAAAAGCCCATTTGAACAAGCTGGCGAAGGGGGCTAACGTCATAGCCGTCGAGGTGCATCGCAGCCACCCCTCCTCGCCCAATCTGTTCTTTGACCTTGCATTGTCTGTTGAATCGGAATGAAAGGAACGTGGATGATGCGGATAAACCTGACGAATGTCATAAGTAAGCCCGCGGGGAGAATCGGCTCATCGTTCTTGCTGCTCGTCTGCCTGGCGAGCATGATGACGGGATGCGTCCCCGCTCCAACCAGCCAGATTCCCATTGCCGAGATTGCCGTTACGAAGGGGCATCTACTGGTCCAAAACCACACTGGACATGTATGGTTCAATGCCCGAATCACCATCGATGACAAGTACACCTATAAAGCGGACGTACTGCCTGCCGTCAAATCCAGTCTGCCGTTATCCGATTTCGTCGACGACCGGGGCCATGGTTACGAGCCGGGACGGCTCAGCGTCCGCAAGGTGACGATCGACGTGGCCGACACGATGGGAAATATAAGGCACTTTCATTGGTAAATAGGTCCACTCGAACAATAATCGAAGCATCATACTGGCTGCCATAAAGGGAAACGAAGAGGAATCGCATAGGAGACTCCGATGCAACCGCAACAATAGAAATCAGAGCGAGGTGACGATAGTCACTTCGTTTTTTTTATGGTGTTAACGTCTAGTTCTCATTCGCGTGGACGGAGCAACAATTCCAGCTTGCATAATAAACCTAAACATCTTAAAATGAACCTATTCATTCATATATAAACTAATATAAACCTAAAGGGAGGATTTATCATGGATATCCGCTATGCTTCCCATCCTAACGAAGTCAAAGCATTCGACACGAGCCGCCTGCGCGAGGAGTTTCTGATCGAGCAGCTGTTCGTTCCCGACCGGCTCGTGCTCAGCTATTCGCATGTCGACCGTTTCATTATCGGGGGCGTCGTACCGGTAAACGAAGCGGTGAAACTGGAAGCCGATGCGGCAGCGATCGGAGCGGCCACGTTCCTGGAGCGCCGCGAGATCGGCATCATCAACGTCGGCGGCACGGGTACGGTGACCGTCGATGGCGAGACGTTCGTCATGGCGAACAAGGATTGCCTGTATGTCGGACGCGGCGCGAAAGACGTTGCCTTCGCAAGCGAAGACGCGGGCCAACCGGCTCAATACTACTTGAATTCCACGCCTGCGCACCAGACGTACCCGACCGTAAAGGCCGCGATCAGCGAGGCGTCCCCGAACCACCTGGGCAGCCAAACGAATTCCAACGAGCGCACGATTTACCGCTACATCCACACCGGCGGCATTCAGAGCTGCCAGCTCGTCATGGGCATGACGCTGCTGAAATCCGGCAGCATGTGGAACACGATGCCCTGCCATACGCATAAGCGCCGCTCGGAGGTATACTTCTATTTCGACATGCCGGAGGATGGAGTCGTCTTCCACCTCATGGGCGAACCCGACGAGACGCGCCATGTGGTCGTCCGCAACGAACAAGCGGTCATCTCGCCAAGCTGGTCGATTCACAGCGGCGTCGGAACGAGCAGCTACACCTTCATATGGGGCATGGCCGGCGAGAATCAAATCTTCGAAGATATGGATGCCGTCAAAATGACGGATTTGAAATAACGCCGGCCATGAAACGCCATGCATGCAAATAACGCAAGAAAGCGAATGAATGCGAATGAATCCACTGCGAAGATACGAGAAAATCATGGAGCTGCTGCTGGCCGAACGGGAAGTGACGGTCGCGAAGCTTACGGAACAGCTGCGGGTGACGGGGAAGACGATCCGGGAAGACCTCGCGAAGCTGGAGGAGAAGGGACTGCTGGCGCGCATCCACGGCGGCGCGGTCCTTGCGCAGGAGAATCAGCTCGGCATTCTGTCTCCGAAGCCGGCGGCCGTCCCGAACGAAGCGGAACGATCGGAGACGGCGGCGGCGGCCATCGCGCTGATCGGGCCGCATGACGTGATCGCGCTGGACGGCGGCCGGACGACGCTGGAGATGGCAAGGCGGCTGCCCGATCAGCCGATGACGGTCGTGACGAACGATTTGTTCATCCTCGCGGAGCTTGCGCGCAAGGAGCAGATCCGCCTCGTCGTACCCGGCGGCTATCAATACCGGAACATGCTGATCGGTTCCGAAGCGGAGGCTTACATCCGCAAGCTGAACATATCCAAAGCGTTCTTGTCCGCGACGGGCGTTCATCCGACTTACGGCTTTACGATCTATGCCGGCGAATCCGTGCAGCTGAAGCGGGCATGGCTGGAAACGGCAAAGGCCTCGTACGTGGTGGCGGATCATTACAAATTCGGCCAGGCGGCGTTGTTTACCTTCGCCAAATTAAGCGAAGTGGAAGCAATCATTACGGACTCGGGCATCGAGGCCGAGACGGCCGAGCTATTCCGGCAAGAGGGAACGCACATACTCATACACGGAAGGGAGGGGCAGTCATGAGCTTTGATTTGAACGGCAAGACGGCGCTCGTAACCGGTACCTCCGGCGGGATCGGGCAAGCGATCGCGGTCGGACTGGCCGAAGCGGGCGCGTCCATCGTGGCGGTCTCGGCATCGAACAGCGACGATACTGTCCGCCTCGTACGCGGGTTCGGAGGCGCCATCGAGCAGATCTCGGCCGATTTAAGCGATGCGGACGGGCTGGAGGGCGTCTTCGAAGAAGCGCTGGGGTATTTCGGAGGCATCGATATTCTCGTGAACAACGCGGGAACCATTCGCCGGACGCCGGCTGCCCGGCACGCGCGGGAAGATTGGTACGACGTCATCGACATTAATCTTCATTCGGTCTTCTTCTTGTGCCAGCTGGCAGGCAATCATATGATCGAGAGAGGCAGCGGCAAAATCATCAACATTGCCTCGCTGCTCAGCTTTCAGGGCGGCATCAACGTTCCCGGGTACACGGCCAGCAAGCATGCGGTGACGGGCGTCACGAAAGCGCTGGCGAACGAATGGGCCGGCAAGGGCATTCAGGTGAATGCGATCGCGCCCGGTTATATCGATACCCGCAATACCGCGCCGCTGCTGGCGGACGCGAAGAGAAGCCAGGCGATCCTGGAACGTATCCCGGCCGCCCGCTGGGGAACGCCCGAAGACTTGAAGGGACCGGCCGTGTTTCTTGCTTCGTCTGCTTCCGACTACATGAATGGACATGTGCTCTTCGTAGACGGCGGCTGGATGGCCCGCTAATCTTGAATACGAACAATCAGAAGGAGGAAGCGAGTTGAAAAAACTAAAGCTGCTGCAAGCCATTCACGAGGCCGGGGTGGTTGCCGTATTGAGGGGGAATTCCCCGGAAGAAGTCATTCGGATGGCCGATAAGGCGATAGCGGGAGGCATTCGCGTCATTGAAATTACGATGACGGTGCCGTTCGCGTGCGAAGCGATCAGCGCGCTTGCCCGAAGCTATCAAAGCACGGACGTCAGCCGGGTGGACTATGCCATCATCGGCGCGGGAACGGTGCTTGATTCCGAGACGGCGAGGGCGGTCATGCTGGCGGGCGCCGAGTTCGTCGTTTCTCCGAGCCTCGACGAGGCCACGGTCCGGTTGTGCAATCGTTATCGCGTCCCGATTCTTCCAGGCGCCATGACCGTGAAGGAGGTCACCGCCGCGCTGGAACTCGGCGTCGAAGTCGTCAAGCTGTTCCCCGGCAATCTCTATTCGCCGTCCATTATTCCGACCCTAAGAGGCCCGCTGCCGCAAGCCAATATCATGCCGACCGGCGGCGTGGGACTAGACAATCTCAAGGAATGGATCGCCGCAGGCGCATTCGCCGTCGGCATCGGCTCCGATCTGACCAAGGAAGCCGTCGCCAGCGGCAACTACGACCTTATAACGGCCAAAGCCAGCGCCTACGTCGCGGCATACCGCGAGGCGAAGAAGTAAGTTCCGGAAGCACGGCCGATCGAGCTTAGCTGCATCCCATGGACGAAAGTATCGTCATGATGAACAAGATAAACAAAGCGCCTTGAGCAATGCCGCGGCGGCGGATGCCCAAGGCGCTTTGCTTTGCGGCGCCGATTCGGTTGAAGCTTGCGTGTCCGAATCGGCTCAAGCTTGCGGCCAAGATGATGATTCGGGTCATGAGCTGCGGCCCGCTTGTATCGCTGGGCATACGTGAATTGCCGGGGAGTTCAGCCAGTGCGCAGCTTCCGCCGGGCAGCCTATGAACGTCGAAGGGCCGATTGACCCGCATGCGGGTTCAACCGGCCCTTCATTCAGATGGCGCTAGCGCTTGCGAAGCGTCTTCAACAGCTCCGTCAGCCGGTTGAACGAATCGTTCATGCCGCCTTCCATGCCGGATTGCAGCATGCCGTCGCGGTCCGCAACCGAACGGAACACGGACTCCATCTTCACGATCGTCCGTTCGCCGGGCAGCTCCTCGAATACCGCCGTCTCCAGCGTCACATGCCCGCGCTCCGGAAGTCCGAGGAACTCGAAGGTTTGGACGATCCGCTCCGGCGCCGTCACTTCGTGAAATACGCCGCAGAACGCATAAGCCCCGCCGCCGTTCGGATCTTTGGAGACGTATTTCCACGCCCCGCCGTCCCGTGCATCGAACTTCTCCAGCTCCATGGTCAGCGCGCTCGGTCCCATCCATTGCACGAACAAATCCGCATCCGTGAAAGCCTCGAATACATGCTCGCGCGGCGCATCGAATTCTCTCTCGATCAGAATCGCTTGTTTGCCCGGCTCTGCCGTTAACTTCGTCTCATTCAATACCGTCATCGTTATCCATCCCTTTCTTTGGCTTCTTATGCGGCCGGTTCTGCACCATCCGCGCTTGCAATAGGCCGTCGAGCTTCTCGAATCGCTTGCTCCACAGCTGTCTGTAACGATGGGCCCACGCCTCCACCTCGGCGATCGACTCCTCATTGAGGCGGTAGATCCGCTGCTGCGCCTTCTTCTCCACGGTGACTACGTTCGCCTCGCGAAGCACCTTCAGATGCTGCGAGATCGCCTGCGGGCTGATCGTGAAGCTGCCGGAGATGTCCGACGCGGAAAGCTGGCCGTTCTCGGCAAGCAATTCAATAATATGGCGTCTGTTGGGGTCAGCGATCGCTGTGAAAGTATCCATGGATTTATAATAAACTAATTACTTAATTAAGTAAATACTTAAATTTGCGGGTTAAGTGAAATCTAAGGTGAAGTTAAGGCTTGAGCGTCGTTAAGATTTAGGTGGTGTCATGACTTAGGTGGTGTTAAGACTTAGGCTTGATTGTTGTTAAGAATTAGGCTTGTTAAGGGTTAAGCCTAGTTAAGGCTTAAATCCCGGTATCTTCTCCACCAACGGAAGGATGTAACGCACCGATCAAGAAATGGTGTATAGACTTCGTCATGCAAAGGGGAGGAATTTAGGATCATGCCAGATACCGATCAGGTTGTAGAGAGAGGTACATGCCGCGTCGTATGCGATCGGCAATTGCCATGGCAAGTAAAGGTTGTGCCCGGAACGATTCGATTGGCGGATGGAAGAAGCTTCACGATCGCAGAGGAAACTTCGCTGCCGGTTCGCCCCGGCGGCAGCAGAGCGTACCGCAATCAGCGCTACGCCATGACCGGCGAATCGGGGCAGTCGCCCTGCTTCTGGAATGGAGAGGATATTCGCGGCAGCGGCGGCATGCCGTATCAGCGGATGGTGCCGGATACGTTTCGCGTCTATGACGAAAGCCGGTCCGTCCTCTACCGCCCGGAAGAAGATTACAGCTTTGATTATTACTGGGGAACGATTAAGCGGCATCCCCGGGGACGCATCGCGGACGGGCAGATGCTGCTGCTGGATTATGACGTATGGCTCTGCCGCTATGATTCCATCGTGCTGCGGGAGGATGGGAGAATCGTCGTCGTCGAGGGGCTGACGGAGGCGCCGGAGTCCCGCGAGCTGCTGCTGCCGGATCCGCCGGCCGTTCAAGGCGGCGTCGTGCTGGCCAATGTATTTACGGGCTGGGGCGAGCAATCGCTCTATGACGGGGGAGCGGGCATCGCGCCGAAGGAATTGTCCGAAGGCCAGGATGCGGCGCCGCTTCCGGCGCTGTCGGGCCGTTACTTGGACGCGACGCCCCGCACATACGAGGTAGAGGTAATCGCCTATTCGCCGGACGATCGTTCCGTGATGCTGCTCATGGCGTCGTCCGGTACCGATTACGGCCGGGAGCGCAGCTTGGACGAGGAATCGCTGCGCTGGACGACTCCGATAACGGCTTCGCTGGATAAGCCGGTGCCGCTGGTCACGCTGAGCGCATACGGGCATACGGTGGATTGGGGATTGTCGCTTGATTTCCGTACGGTGCCGCCAGAGTCGCTGAAGGAGGGGGCCAGTTACCGGATAAGCGCCGACCCGCACTCCGTTATGAATTTCCCGCATCCGAAGGAAGAGGCGCTCGCCGCGATTCCCGTACTGAACCGCGAGGCGCTCGAGCCGTTCAGGCGCAAGCTGCTTGAAGGCAATCCGGTGCGTATCGCCTTCTACGGGGAAAGCACGACGCGTTCGGGTCGTTGGCCATACCAGCTGATTCGCGCGCTGCGCCATGGCTGCCCTGCTTCTATGATCTACTCTTCCAACGTTGCGATCGGAGGAGAAAACTCCGCCCGCGGCTTGCTGCGGTACGAGCATGAAGTGAAGAGCGTGAACCCCGATCTCGTCATTCTGGAATACATGCTGAACGATTCCGGGCTTGGCGCAGGGGCGGAGCCGGCCATACGCAGCATTCTCGAACGCCTTCGACAGGACGGCATCCCATGCCTGATCGTAACGAACAACGGCATGAACCCGCTCTTCTGCGGCTCCATGCGCCAGGTTGAAGACGCGCATGAATTGTACCGCAGGCTCGCCGCGGAGTTCGAATGCGCGTTCGTGGGCGGGTTTGCGTATTTTCAGCGGCTGCACGAGTTCGGCGTCTATTACGTGACCGAGCTGAAGGGCAATATGGTCAATCATCCCTACGGCAATGTGGATCCCGACTGGGGCCGATTCGACCAGGTGCTCGGAGAAGCGGTCGTCAAGGCCGTGGCACCGTAACGGGGAAGTCGGCCATAAGCATAGGAATACCCGTACTTTTTGGAGGTTTGCCTTATTTAGCTGGCCAAGCTGCCTTGCTACAATAGATAAGACTGAAGATACGGAGGGGATTCCATGCTAGCTGTCGACTATGTAAATCCAATGATCGGAACGATCGGCCATCTGCTCACCTCGACTTCGCCGACCGTTTCGCTGCCTCACGGCATGATGAAGCTTGCGCCGATAACGACGCCGGGCATTATGGACCGCTACTTGGCCGAGCGGATATTCGGGTTCCCGGCCGGGTGCGCCTACCTCATGCCGACGCAAAAGGCCGATTTGGCCGATCCGTCCAAGCTGTCCTCGCTCTACGACCACGATCTGGAGCATGCCACGCCATATGCGTATGATGTTCTATTGGAAGACGAAGGCATCGAGGCGGAAATGACGGCTGCCTATCAATCCGCGATCTACCGGTTTCGCTATCCGAACCGTCCGTCTGCCGTGCTGGTCATCGGTTTTCCCAAGAATGGAAGCCTGACGCTGCTCTCGAACCGTTCGGCAACGATTACGGGCACGCTGAACGGCGTCCCTCATTATACCTATCTCGCGTTCTCGGAGCCCGTCGTCGAAATCGGCGATTGGCAGTCGGAGCGGCATGCGGGACGCGTGCTCCGTGTGGCGGCCGAAGGCGGAATGCTTGAGGTGAGGGCCGGCATCTCGTATATCGACGATGAACAAGCGAAATGCAATTTGAGCGGCGAGCTGGACGAACGCTCATTCGAGCAGACGAAGCAGACCGCGCGCGAGACGTGGCAGAGCGCGCTCAGCCGCATCGAAGTGACCGGAGGGTCCGAGGAGCAGAAGACGGTTTTCTATACCTCGCTGTATCGTTCCCTGCTCAATATGAGCAGCATTACGGAGGACGGCCGCTACTACAGCGCCTACGACGGCCAGGTCCATGAGAGCGGCGGCCGCGATTTCTACGTATCGGATAATATCTGGGATACGTATCGCTGCCTGCATCCGCTGCAGCTGCTGCTGGATTCGGAACGCAAGCAGGACATGATCCACTCGTACGTGCGCATGTACGAGCAGTGCGGCTGGCTGCCGCAATTTCCGTTCGTTCAGGGCGATCTGCCTGTCATGACGGGCAATCATACGGCCGCGTTCATTTACGACGTATACAACAAAGGCTACCGGAACTTCGATGCCGCCAAAGCCTACGAGGCGATGAAAGTCAATGCGACGGAAGTGACGATGCTTCCATGGGTTCACGGACCGCTCACGGAACTTGACCGCGTCTACCTGGAGCAAGGCTTCTATCCTGCGCTTCGTCCGGGGGAGAAGGAATGGGTGAAGGAAGTCGACGGCTTCGAGCGGCGGCAGTCCGTCGCCGTCACGCTGGAGCATGCCTATGACGACTGGTGCGTCGCGCAGATGGCACGGGAGCTGGGCCGCGAGGAAGATCACGCGTATTTCATGCAGCGCTCGCAGAATTACCGCAAGCTGTACAACGAAGCCACCGGGTTTATGTCGCCCAAATCGGCCGACGGCGAATGGGTAGAGAAGTTCGATCCGAAGCTCGGCGGGGGGCTGGGAGGAAGAGATTATTTCTCCGAATGCAATGCCTGGATTTACAGCTTCCATGTCCAGCACGATATCGAAGGGCTGATCGAGCTGATGGGCGGGGCGGACCGATTCGAGGAACGGCTGGATGCGCTGTTCGCCGAGCAATACGACGGCTCGAAGTACCAGTTCCTCGGACAATTCCCGGATGCGACCGGACTCATGGGCCAATATTGCCAGGGCAACGAGCCGGCCTTCCATATTCCGTACCTGTACAACTACACGTCTTCGCCTTGGAAAACCCAGCGCCGCCTGCGGGAGATCATGAAGCTGTGGTACCAGGCGACGCCGACGGGCATCTGCGGCGACGAGGACAATGGCGCGATGTCTTCCTGGTACGTGTTCAGCGCGATGGGCTTCTATCCGATCTGCCCGGGCAAGGCGAGCTACGAGCTGGGCAGTCCGTTGTTCGAACGAACGGAGATCGCGGTCGGAGGCGGCCGAACGTTCACCGTCCATGCGGAAAACGTATCCGGACGCAACAAATACATTCAATCGGCGGAGATCAACGGCAAGCCGCTCGCGGAGCCGCGCATTAACCATGAGGACGTGGCGGCCGGCGGAATTTTGACGCTGCGGATGGGAGATCGGCCGAACAAAACATGGGGGACCGGCGCGTTCAAAGAGCCCGCAGGTCGGATGGACAAGATTTGAAGAGTTGTTTTACTATAGGGGATGAAGACGGCGACGGCGACGTCGCCGTTTTGTTCCAAGCGAAGGAAATACCGGTTTCCAGCATACCTTGCTTCTGTACATACAGGGAAAGAAACCGTCATCGCCTCATGGCGGCTGCCGGTTTCGCTCGCGATTGAAGAAGTCTAGCGAAGAGTAAACCGCTCGGGGGGACGATCTGGCATGTATCAGCTATTGATTGTTGACGACGAGAAAGTGATACGCGACGGTTTGGCCGCTTGGACATGGGGGGACCATGGAATCGAAGTGGCCGGTTGCTGCGCCCATGGTTTGGAAGCGCTTCAATTCCTGTCGAACCATCCGGTCGATATCGTGATGACCGATATCCGGATGCCGTTCATGGACGGAATCGCGCTGATGGAGTCGCTTCATCGCACCTATCCGTTTATTAAAGTCATCGTGTTATCGGGGTACAGCGATTTCAATTATGCCCAGAAAGCGACGCAGCACGGCGCGGTCGACTATTTGCTGAAGCCGGTGTCCTTCCCGGAGCTGTCCAATTCGATCAAGCGACTGACCGTCCGGCTGGACGAGCAGAAGCAGAACCGGCAGCGGCTGGAGGTGCTGACGCGCAAGGCCTCTCAACTGACGAAGGTGCTGCGGGACGATTTTCTCGGCAAGTTGTTCGAAAAGCCCTTGCAGTGCGAGACGCTGGAACAGGATGCCGCGGAGGGAGAGGTGCTGCTGGAAGCGGAGAGCTACACGGCAGGCGTCATTCGGCTGGACCGGCTGGCTATTCATGGCAAGCGCATCTCGGAACGGGAACAGAACCTGCTGGCCTTCTCGCTGGATAATATCGTAAGCGATCTCTGGGACTCGCAGCATTTCGGCTATCATCTGGTCGATCGGGCGGGTTTGGAGGTCTATTTGCTGTCCAAGGACGGCAGCCGCCAGCGGTTCACGGATATCGTCGGTCAGCTGCACCGGTATGTCGGGCTGTTCAGGTCAACGTTCTCCACGGGCATCGGCGTGACCGTCTCGGATCCGTCGGAGATCCATCGCTCGATGCTTTCCGCGAGATCCGCGCTTGCCGGCAACGAAGAGGAAGGTTCGGTTAAAGTCGCGTCTTCGTACTTAGAGGAATTGGTAATCGAACAGCGGGCGGCAACCGCGGAGCCGGCTGACGAAGAGAGCCCGGAGGAGGACGATGCCTCCCGCGACAGCATTATTCTGGTGGAAGCGAAGCGGTACATGAAGGCCAACTACGGCCGGAGCCTGACATTGAAGGAGGTGGCGGACCACGTTTTTATATCGACGGGGCATCTATCGTTATTGTTCAAGAACGCGGGAGAGCGGTTTTTGAAATATTTGACGACGATTCGGATGAACAAGGCGAAGGAGCTGATGCTGGATAACAGCTATAAGGTGTACGAGATCGTGGAGCTGGTGGGCTACTCGGACCCGGCTTACTTCTCCGAAGTATTCAAGAGGCATACCGGCAAAACGCCGAACGAATACAGGGGGAAGTTAAAGCAATCCCGCAACGGTTAAGCATGTTGAGCGCAGAACGGTGCGTTGCCGCGTCGAGCCGGGCAGCGATTGTCAAAATCGTTGCATAAACCATAGAAATCAGAATGTTGTCCCCTATTCGCTGTGCGGGGGTGATGATACGATCTTCTCGCTACACGTATCCAAGCGATAGAAAGGAGGAGCGCGAGCGAAAGCCAAGCCGATTGCCGTCCGCTGACCGGCCCCAGATTAGGGGGGACGCAGGCGCAAGCGGCAGTACGGTTACGGCCTTCGCCCCAATTCGCCAGGTTGAGCAGCATGAGAGAAATCGGACAATCCCATTCCCAAACACGAATAGGAGGATTTGATTGAAGAACAAGCCGATTACTAGATGGACGGCGCTCGTGCTCGCTGCGCTGCTCCTGCTCTCCGGGTTCATTCCCGGAACTTCACTCAGCACCAAGGCTAATCCGCTCCCGGGAGAAACGTTAACGACCGTGGATGGCGGCAGCATCCCGTATGCCGGTCGATGGATCGATAATACGACGCAAACGGCCTTCACGTTCACGGGCACGCAGTGGTGGAGCGACGAGTGGTCCTGGCTCTACAATAACGTCAGCAATGCCACCGACGCGGTCACGTTCCATTTTACCGGCGATTACATTGCCCTCAACATGACGAAGCACGACCATGGCGGCAAGGTGAACGTCTACGTGGACGGCACGCTGAAGAGCACGATCGACACGGTGAACCCGACCTGGGTGGAATCGGAGAAGGTGTTCGAGCAGACGGGCCTGACGAACGGCGCGCATACGATCAAGGTCGAGGTGGCGGGCAAGTCCGTCACGACCGACGCGTACGTGCTGGTCAAGTCGTTCGTGTACGGCTCGCCGCCGGCTCCGAATCTGGATCCGCCGCCGGCTCCCGCGGCGAACCATACGCTCGTGAACGCGGCTGCCGTGCCGAATTCGGGCCAATGGACCGGCAATACGACGCAGACGGCTTTCACGTTCACGGGCACGCAGTGGTGGAGCGACAGCTGGTCGTGGATGTACAACAACGTCGCCAACGCGAACGAGGCGGTTCAGTTCGCGTTCACGGGCAACTCCATCGCGCTGTATATGACGAAGCACGCGCAGGGCGGCAAAGTAAACGTCTACGTCGACGGCACGCTGAAGAGCACGGTCGACACGGCGAACGCCGGCTGGATCGAGTCGGCCAAGGTGTTCGAGCAGACGGGACTGACGCAGGGCGCGCATACCATCAAGGTCGAAGTGGCGGGCAAGTCCATCGCCGGGGATGCCTACGTCCTGGTCAAGGCGTTCGATTACGGCACGCAGCCTTCCGCGAATTTGGACCCGCCGCCGGCACCGGCGACGGGGCATACG
The DNA here is from genome assembly GCF_009909195.1 of Paenibacillus sacheonensis. Taxonomy (GTDB): domain Bacteria; phylum Bacillota; class Bacilli; order Paenibacillales; family Paenibacillaceae; genus Paenibacillus_Z; species Paenibacillus_Z sacheonensis. The sequence continues at coordinate 179,726 of NZ_JAAAMU010000012.1, read as the reverse complement.
CTCGTCGATAAGAACGCCGTTCCGAACAGCGGCCAATGGACCGCCAATACGTCCCAATCGGCCTTTGCCTTCACGGGAACGGGCTGGTGGAGCGACGGCTGGTCATGGATGTACGACAACGTCGCGAATGCGAACGAGGCGGTTCAGTTCAACTTCACGGGCAATTCGATCAAGCTGTACCTGACGAAGCACGCCCAGGGCGGCAAGGCGAACATCTACGTGGACGGCACGCTGAAGACGACGGTCGATACGGCGAACGCGACGTGGATCGAGTCGGCGAACGCCTACGAGCTGACAGGACTGACGCAGGGCGCGCACAGCATCAAGGTCGAGGTGGCCGGCAAATCGATCTCGGGCGATGCCTACGTGTTGATTAAGGCGTTCGACTACGGCTCCGAGCAGTCGAATCCCGATCCGGGCACGGATCCGGACAAAATCGTCGTGAACGCGAGCAGCAATCCGCATTCCGGCGCATGGACCACCAATGCGGCAGAGCCGGAATTCACGTTTAACGGCGCCGGCTGGTGGAGCGACGGCTGGTCATGGATGTACGATAACGTGGATAATGCCGACGAGTCGGTCGATTTCCACTTTACGGGGACGACGATCGCGCTGTACATGACGAAGCAGAGCCAGGGCGGCATCGTAAAGGTGTACATCGACGGCCTCCTCGAGAGCACGGTCGATACGTACAATGCGGCATGGGTGGATTCGGCCAACGTATTCGAGGAAACCGGCCTGCCGGCCGGCGCCCATACCCTCACGGTCAAAGTGTCGGGCAAATCCATCTCCGGCAGCGCGTACGCGCTGATCAAGGCGTTCGAATATACGCCGAGCCAAGGCGGCGGAACGAGTCCGTACAAGTTCAAGCTGATCAACGTGACGAGCCCGGCGTATTATTCGACGGTTAGCAGCGGCACGGTCGGCGTAACGTTCTATGCGCCCGGTTTCACGAAGGCAAGCGCCGAGTCGCTGCACGCGCCGGACAGCGCGCATACGAATCCTTACGGTTACATGAAGCCGCTGACATCCGCCGACATTACGCTCGATCAGAACGATAGCGGCAAAGGCAGTTTCACGTTCAATGCTTCGGACTTCCCGAAAGGGCCGGCAGCCATCCATATCCGGGCTTGGAACGCGAACGGCGAGTCTGACGACAGCTACCTGCAGATCGTCAACAATGCGGGATCTACGGCATGGAACGGCGGACCGGGCAATACCCGCAGCACGGTTCCTGCGGCCATCGCGGCCCATGGGCTGACGATGCAGCAGGTGTTCCTGGACGACTTTACGACGCTGCCGACGATCTCGTACACCGGCACGGGCGATACCAAGTACGCGGCTGCCAAGCCGGATCCATACGGCTGGCCGGAGTATGCGGATGCCAAATTCACGCCGCCGAACTGGACCTACGGCGCCGCGGTTAATTACAGTCCGTTCTCGATCGTAAACTCGGATTACATGAAGATCGAGACGAAGAACTGGAACGCGGTTATCGAGCCGAACTGGGGCCAGAAGTTCACGACCGGCTTCCTCGCTTCGATGGGTACCGACGGCTCGGGCTTCGTGACGAAGCCGGGCGCGGCCCAATACTTCGAGACCCGTCTGTTCCTGCCTCCGAATCCGGGCTTGTGGCCGGCATTCTGGACGCTGACGCCGAACGATCCGAACGGCAGACCCGGCAATGACGAGCTCGACGTGCTCGAGGCGTACATGGGCGGCAATCCGACCACGACGACGTACAATCATCATACGTGGGGCGACGGCTACGGCGGCATCCATACGGGCGGCACGGCCAGCACGAACAACTTCGGCAGCGGCGTGAACCTGTCCGAAGGCTGGCATACGTACGGCATGCTGATTACGGAAGATACGACGTACTATTATTTCGACGATCAATATATTCCGAATTCCTCGCATGCCACGCTGGATCGCAGCTGGACGGTGGGCAACTACTTCATGATCAACAATGCGTTCCGCAAGAGCGATGCCGATTCCTACCGCGGCGGCTTCGACCGCTACGGGAATACGGGCGAGATGTACGTAGACTGGGTACGGGTGTTCCAAGTTCAGAATACGGGCTTCACGCCGTTATTCACGGAGACGACGGCCACGCCGGGCAGCACGGTATCCATCGATATCCAGCGCGGTTCCGACGTGCAGGCATTGTCCGGCACGTACAACATGACCCTGCCGACGGGCTGGTCGGTCGCTTCGGGCGGCAGCTTTGCTTCGGGTCATGCGAAGGATACGATCGTGCTGGGCGTGCCGGCGAGCTTCCAACAGTTCCAAGGCACGATCGGCATTACGCCGGTTGCGGGCGGCACGACGTACCCGACGAAGAACGTCGGCTTCACGACCAAAGGGTTGTACAACACGGAGATTTCACCGTCGCTGAACGCCTCGGGCGGCTATAACTTGAATTTCAAATACAGCAACCATGCGGCAGGCGCGGTGTCGAACATCGTTATTAATGCTTCCGGCCCGAACGGATGGACGCAGTCGAAGACGATCTCCTCCGTTGCCGCGAATGCATCGGGGACGGCGGTCTTCACGATCCCGACGCTGGACGGCTACGCGCCCGGTTCGTTCACGTTCCATGTCTCGCTGAACGGCTACAGCTTCGACGTGCAGCGTGCGATCAGCGCGCTGGCGGCGAAGAAGACGGCGACGCCGATCACGATCGACGGCACGATTCACGCCGGCGAATGGACGGGAGCGACGGATGTGGTGCTCAATCAGGCTTCCCAAGCGTCCGGCACATGGGGAGGCGTCAATGACCAAAGCGCGACGGCGAAAGCGAAATGGGATGACGATTACCTGTACTTGACCGTTCAGGTGAAGGATGACGTCCATTCCATGACGCAGGCCAACATCGTCGACGCCTGGGCAGGCGACAGCCTGCAGGTGTCGTTCGACCCGGCCCGCGCGGCAGGCCCTGTCGCCGGCGGTCCTCACCTCAGCTTCACTTCGGCGCTGAACTCGTCGACCGGCGCATACGGCATCGCGGTCGACCGGTCGGATTACGCGGCGCTCGGCCTCAGCTACGGCCAGCTGCTCACGCGGAGCCACAGCTTCGTGAAGCGGGATGAAGTCGCGAAGACGACGACGTACACGCTCGCTTTCGATTGGGACGATATCCGTCCGGCTGCTTATGCCGGTTCGAAGGACATCGGAATCTCGTTCGTCATTAACGACAGCGATGGTTCGGGCCGCAAGGGCTGGTTGTCCTACATGGGCGGCATCGCGAACGGCAAAGATCCGGCGCAATTCGGAGATTTGATTTTGGCTGACTGATTATTCGTACAAGAGGACCCCGCGGAATGCGGGGTTCTTTTATGTGGATGGCTGGCTGGAAACACGGCGAGTGCGAGCAAGAGGGGCACCTGGTGCACTACATTTGGAGGAAAAGCAGCGAATTGGAAAGCAGCGCAGCAGCAGCTTTTCCAGCCGAACCGGCCCCGAACGGCGCCGAAAGCTGCATAGCAGCAGCTTTACCGGCCAAACCGGCCCCGAACCGGCGCCGAAACTGCCTTCCTCGAGCACTTAATTTATATCTTTTGAGCAAACTAGGTGCGCCTCATGCTCCGATTTGGGCGAATATCGGACATTCAAGCCAGCTAACACGATTGCCAGAGGGCTCGCGGGATGCGATGTCCATTTGTTGTTTGAAGCACTTAAAGCAAGAAAACAGCCCCCGCAAGGATGATGTAATCCATGCGGGGGCTGTTCATATTGCAAGTATTGTTACGATTTCAATCGTTTAGAAGAAGCGAACCAGCTGCTCCGACACGGCTTCGTTCGTACCGACGACGCGCGTCTGGAATTGCGGCTTGTCGGACAGCGCTTGGATCTCGACCGGCGTCGTTTGCTTGATGTCGATGAGGCGGATCGCTTCGTCGAACTTGGCCGGATGCGCCGTGGACAAGGCGACCGTCACTTCGTCTTCCGCCGTGAAGCGGTGCGCCGCGGCAACGCCGCATGCCGTATGCGGGTCGAGCAGATAGCCGTACTCGTTGTAGCAGCTGCTGATTTCGCTCAGGCATTCGTCGTTCTTCACGGCATATGCCGCGAAGTCGGCTTGCACCTGCTCGAGGACGGCGCCGTTGACGACGATTTGGCCGTCGCGCTTGAAGCCGTCCATCAGACCTGAGATCGCGCCTGCGTCTTCGCCGTTCAAGTAATACAGGTAACGCTCGAAATTGCTGGCGACCTGGATATCCATGGACGGGCTGTGCGTGCCGCGGAATTCGCCCGGCTGATAGACGCCTGCCGTCACGAAATGCTCCAGGATGTTGTTCTCGTTCGTCGCCAGAATGAGCTTGTGGATCGGCAGCCCCATCCGTTTGGCCAAGTAGCCCGCGAAAATATCGCCGAAGTTGCCTGTCGGCACGCTGAAGTTGACCTTCTCGCCTTGGCCCTGCTTGGCCAGCTGGAAGTAAGCGTAGAAATAATAGACCGTCTGCGCCAGAATCCGCGCGATGTTGATGGAATTGATAGCGCGCAGGTGATACTGCTGCTTGAAAGAGACGTCCGCGAACAGCTCCTTGATGATGCGCTGGCAGTCGTCGAAGTTGCCGTCGACGGCAAGGTTCAGCACGTTGGCGTCGTCGACCGTCGTCATTTGCAGCTCCTGCACTTTGCTCACTTTGCCGTGCGGGTGCAGGATGCAGATGCGAATGCCTTCTTTGCCGCGCACGCCTTCGATCGCGGAGGCGCCGGTATCGCCGGAGGTCGCGCCGAGGATATGGATGGTCGAATTGCGTTTCTTCGAAATATAGCCGTAGAGGTTGCCGAGAAATTGCAAGGCGATATCTTTGAACGCGAACGTGGGACCGTGGAACAGCTCCAGAATGTGCAGGCTGTTGTTCACGCGCCGTACGGGCGTGACTTCGTCGTCGCGGAACGTGCCGTAGCTTTCGTCGACCAGCTGCTTCAGTTCTTCCCGAGGAATCTCGCCGTCGACAAAGAGCGAGAACAGCTCCAGGGCGAGCTCCGGATAAGAGAGCTGCTGCCACGCGCGCAGCGTTGCTTCGGATAATTGCGGGAGGTGACTCGGAACGATCAGTCCGCCGTCGTCCGCCAATCCCATCAGGACAGCGTCGATAAAGCCGACAGGTGCGATTTTCCCTCGTGTGCTGATATAGTCCATAACGATCCCCTTCAACAAATTTTCAATTATTGTATCAAAATTCGCGCGTAATTCCCATCATAATTTCGGATTGGGGCGATTTGACATGATTCAGGGCTGGCGGGATACTAATCTTGTCGGATAGACGTATATTCTTACACGGATAGGAGTGATCGACCATGGACTACCGTCTTCTTGGAAGGAGCGGGCTTGCCGTATCGGTGCTCGGGCTCGGCACGAACGCGTTCGGCAAACGCGCCGACCGCGCCGCATCGACCGCAATCATCGACAGCGCGCTGGATAGCGGAATTAATTTCATCGACACGGCCAACATCTATGCGGGCACGGAATCGGAAACGATTATCGGGCATGCATTGAAAGGAAAACGCGGCAGCGTCGTCCTGGCTACGAAAGCGGGACTGCCTCGCAGGGAAGGACCGAACGGCAGCGGCTCCTCCCGGTATCATCTGCAGCGTGAACTGGAGGAGAGCCTGAAGCGGCTTCAAACCGATTATGTCGATCTGTACCAAATCCATACCTTCGATCCGCATACGCCGCTCGAAGAAACGCTTCGCACGCTGGACGACTTCATCCGCGCGGGCAAAGTGCGTTATATCGGCGCGTCGAATTACGCGGCCTGGGAGCTGACGAAGGCGCTCGGCATCAGCGCTTTCCAAGGATTCAGCCGTTACATATCCACGCAAGTCAGCTATTCGCTGGCCGATCGTACCCCGGAGCGCGAGCTCGTTCCGGCCTGCCTGGATCAGGGGGTCGGCATCATTCCTTATTTCCCGCTTGCCGGAGGCATACTGAGCGGCAAATACGCTTCTTCCCCGTCCGGCCCGGCGCCGAAGGGATCGCGAGCCGAAACCGACCCGAATTTCAATCGCTTCATGGGGGAGCGCGAGCTGGCGCTTGGCCAAAAGGTTGCCGACATCGCGAACGAACATGGCTGCCGGCCCGGCGCGCTGGCGCTGGCTTGGCTGATGGCTCAGCCTGGCGTAGCTACAGTCATCGCGGGCGCGACGAATCCAGGCCAGGTGGAGGATAATCGGAGCAGTCTGTCGATCACGCTGACGCCCGCGCTCCTAGCCGAGCTGGACGCCACGAGCGAGACTTTCCGCCACGGGGAGCCCTTTGCGGTCTATCGGCTTCCATGACTGCATGATCTGTCATCGGCTTTCATCGGTTGTCACGAACTGCCATTGAAAGGGCGTATAGGTATACCAGAAGCACGCAAGAAGCAGCGGGTGAAGCTGCATCCAACCGGAAGATTTTGAGCCGGGCGGATGCGGCTTTTTTACTTCGCACCCGTGTCAAACGCTGCCGAACAATTGTCGGATGGCGTTTACGGAACGCGCATTATGGAAAAATTAAGAAGGAATACCGACAAGGAGACTGCCCATGAACACCGATGCTTCCCCGCAGGCCGTTTCTCCCGAACTGGCTGTTAATTATAAGCTGCTGACCGGCATTTATTCGAAGTGCGAGGATGTTATCTTTCGCGAGATGAAGCTCGGCGGAGCAAGAGATGCCTTCGTATTGTTCATCGACGGCTTGGTCAACGTGGAAGTCCTGGACCAGCATATCATCCGGGCGCTCCGCGAGTCGGAAACTGCGCTTGATGACGGCAATGCCCTGGGGGTACTTGGAGGAGCGCTTTCCGTTTCCAATGTACTCGCGGTCGATTCGATCGAAGATGCCATTTTGCATGTCAGCACCGGCTGCGTCCTGTTGTTCGTGGACGGACTGACGCAATGCTTCGCCATGGGGCTGGCCAAATGGGAGAAGCGCTCCATCGAGGAGCCTTCCGCGGAATCCGTCGTGCGCGGCCCCCGCGAGGGCTTCACGGAGACGATCAGCATCAATCGTGCCATGCTGCGCCGCAAGATCAAGACGCCCGCGCTCAAGATGCTGCCCTTTCGGCTCGGCCGTCAAACCCGCACGGAAGTGAACCTTGTCTACCTCGAGGGCGTCGCCAGCGATGCGTTGGTAGCGGAAGCGCAGGAGCGGATTGCCGGCATCGACATCGACGGTATCCTGGAGAGCGGGTACGTGGAGGGTTTGATCGAAGACAGTCCGTTCTCTCCTTTCCCGCAAATGCAAGTATCGGAACGCCCCGACGTCGTCAGCTCCGGCCTGCTCGAAGGCCGAATCGCGATCCTGGTCGACGGCACGCCGTTCGTCCTTATCGCGCCGGCAACGCTGTACTCCATGCTGCAATCCCCGGAGGATTATTACCAGCGCTTCTATATCGGCACGCTCATCCGCTGGCTCCGCTATCTGTTTTTTATCATGACGCTGATTCTGCCTTCCTTGTACGTCTCGATTCTGACCTTCCATCAGGAGATGGTGCCGACCTCGCTGCTGCTCAGCATCGCGAAGTCCAGGGAAGACATCCCGTTCCCCGCGCTCGTGGAGGCGCTTCTGATGGAAATCTCGTTCGAGGCCTTGCGCGAAGCGGGCGTGCGCCTGCCCAAACAGGTCGGCGCCGCCGTCAGCATCGTCGGCGCCCTCGTCATCGGCCAAGCCGCGACGTCAGCCGGCCTCGTATCCGCGCCGATGGTCATGGTCGTTGCCATCACGGGAATCGCTTCCTTCATGATTCCGCAGTACAGCAGCGGGATCGCCATTCGGATGCTGCGCTTCCCCATCATGATCCTCTCCGGCGTGCTGGGCCTGCTTGGCCTCATGCTGGGTATCATCGTCATCGTCATCCACCTCTGCTCGCTGCGTTCCTTCGGCGTGCCGTATTTGCAGCCGATCGCGCCGATGAGAGGCTCGGAGATGAAGGACGTGCTGTCGCGTCCGCCGATTTGGATGCAGCGCAAGCGGCCGAGCCTGACCGGGAAATCGCCGAATCCGAACCGCCAAGCGACGAATTTGAAACCAGAACCGCCAAAAGGGAATGAGTCCTCATGATCGAAAAAGGCCGTATATCGCCGCTGCAGCTGGCAATTTTCATGCATCCGACCATACTCGCCACAGCTGCGCTCGCGGTACCGAGCATCACGATGAACACGGCCGGCCGCGACATGTGGATCGTGCCGATCGTGTCATCCGTAATCGGCCTGGTCATTATCTTCGTCATGTGCAAGCTGCATGACCGATTTAAGGGGAAAACGTTCATCGAGTACTGCGAGCTCGTGCTGGGGACCGTTCTCGGGCGAATGCTGGCTGCCTTTTATCTATTCTCCTTCCTATATACGAACGGGATCGTCATTCGGGAATACGGCGAATTCATCGCCACGACCTTCCTGCTGCATACCCCGATGGTGTTCGTCATCTCCAGTTTGATGATCGTATGCGCCTACGCGCTGCATCAAGGCGTCGAAGTGTGGGTGAGGACGTCGCAGCTCCTGATTCCGGCGGCGCTCGTCATCATCATCTTTATGCTGATCATCATGGTGCCGGATATGAACGCGAAGGAAATGTTCCCTATGCTGGAATACGGCCCGATGCCCGTCCTGCGCTCCTCGCTCGTGCTTTCTTCCTGGTATTCGCAGTATTTTATCGTATCGATTTTCCTGCCCTACTTGGTAAAGAAAAGCATCTCCGCATTCAAGTGGCTGTTGATCAGCCTCCTTACCGTGCTGCTGACGATGCTGTGCATCAACCTGGCGGTGCTTTACATTTTCGGCAATGTGAACAGGGGCTTCAATTATCCGTTCCTCATCGCGGTCCGCTACGTCTCTTTGTCGGACTTCATCGAGCACATCGAATCCTTGCTGATGGCGGCTTGGCTCGTCGCGATCTTCATCAAAATCATGGTCGTGTATTACGCCGCCTCGCTCGGTACGGCCCAGCTGCTGCGGCTGAAAGATTACCGCTTTATGATCGCGCCGATCGGCTTGCTGATGATCCTGTTCAGTCTCTGGTGCGCGTCGGACTTCGAGGATTTGCGGAACTTGCTCGGGACCAGCGTTCCGATGCTCTCGCTGCTCACGCAGGTGTTTATACCGGTCCTGATGCTGGGCATCGCCGCGGCAAGGGGGGCGCGGGCTTCATGAGCATGCGAATGATCGGCAGGCTCGCGCTGCTGGCCGCGGCCGTCGCGGGCGCGGCGCTGCTGTCGGGATGCTGGGATCGAACGGAAATCAACGATCTTGGATTGATTACGGGAGCGGCCATCGACCGGCACGATGACAAGAGCATCGAGCTGGCCGTGCAGATCTTCATTCCGCGCGCATCCAGCGGAGGGGGAGGCAGCATGGAGATGGGACAGAAGAGCAGCACCGGCAGCTCCAGCACCTTCGTACATTCCGCGGTCGGCGAGAATATTGCCGATGCGCTCTCGCATCTGCAGGAAAGGCTGCCGCGCAAGCTGTTCTGGGGGCATGCCGAGGTCATTATTTTCGGCGAATCCGAAGCCAGGCACGGCATTCGGGATGACGTGGACTATCTGATGCGCGCGCCCCAGCCTAGGGAACGGGCCTACATCTACGTCAGTGCGGGCAAGGCGAGACGGGTGCTCGAGATGCAGGCCGTCCTGGAACGGGATTCTTCGGAAGCGCTTCGGGAGATCGCGAAGAGCAAATTATCCATGAGCGTGACCATGACCGAGCTGGCCAAGATGCTTTCCGACGAGACGGGCGCGGCGGCGCTGCCCTGGATCAAGCAGAATCAGCCGCGAACGAAGAGCAATCCCGACACGACGGCCAATTACAAAAACGGCACCGCGATATTCAAGCAGGATCGGATGATCGGCGTCGTCGACGAAGAGACGACCAGGGGCCTCCTCTGGCTGCGCAACGAAGTCAAGTCCGCGGTCCTTACGGTAACTCCCGCGGGAGCGGACGGTACGGTTTCCGCCAAAGTGCTGCGCAGCACGACAAAGCTGAAGCCGCATATCGAGCATGGCAAATGGAGCATGACGGTTCGGCTTCACGCCGAAACCGACGCGCTGCAGAATGCGTCGAGCGCGAATCTGATGACGAGCCAAGCGGCCGTGCGCAGCGTGGAGAAAGCGATAGACAAGAACATGACCGACCGCGTGAATCTTGCGCTTCGAGCCGTGCAGAAGGGGTTGAAGGCGGACGCGTTCGATTTTGCCGGGGAGTTCCATCGCGCGTACCCGAAGACATGGCATCGTTACGCATCGCAGTGGGACGACATTTTTCCCGAGGTCGAGGTGAAGGTGATTTCGAACTCGCGCTTGCTGCGGCCGGGCTTATCCAACGTGCAGACGAGCGAGAAGGAAAGGGAGGGGAGACAATGACGAATTACGCCATTCCGAGCTTAATGACGATCAGTCTTCTTATTGCCGCATTCCAGTGGAAATGGGTGCTTCAAGCGCAGCCGAGGGAAAGGTTCGTGCATTTCGCGCTGTTCGCCGCCGCTTGGATTTTGGCAGTTCTGCTGATGATCTTCCCGCATTTGCCGGGACCGACCCAAGTCGTCGACGCGTTATTCGAGAAGCTCGGGCAGGAGCTCATTCACGGCGGCAAGGTCGGCACATGAAGGAGATGCGAATCGGCGGCAAACAGCTGTTTTGGCTGGTGGCGGTCATGCAGGCGGGCATGACCATTCTGCTTACCATCAATCCGGCCGTCATGGCGGCAGGCCGCGATGCTTGGCTGTCGACGGCGTTCGCCAGCCTGCTCGGCGTGTTCTCCGCGTTCGTGCATGCCAGGGTCAATCGGCGTTTTCCCGGTCAAACGCTGGTCGATTTCGTTCCGTCGATCGTCGGGAAGTGGGCGGGGAACGCGGTGATCGGACTTTATTTTTTGTTTTGGTATGTCGTCCTTGGCATGATTCTCAGGCAATATACGGAGTTTATTCTGTCGACGATCCTGCCGAGAACGCCGCTGCTGGTACCGCTCGTCAGCATGATCCTCGTCGCCGCTTACGTAACCGTGTCCGGCATCGAAGTGCTTGCCCGATGTTCGGAATTGTTCGGTCCGTTCATTCTGCTCGGCATTCTGCTTCCGTTAATCCTGATGGTCGATGACGCGAAGATGAACTACGCGCTGCCCATCTACTCGGATTCGGGACTGCTGGTCATCCTCAAGGGATCGCTGCCGACGATGACTTTCCTCGGCGACTGCGTCCTCATGTGGATGGTCTACGGCTTCGTCGCGGAGCAGAGAACGGGATCGAAGTACGTGCTGCTCGGGGTCGGCATGAGCGGGCTCCTTACCTGCGCAGCGACGTTTCTCTCCATCGTGGTCATGGGACCGGAGCAGAGCAGCAATATGACTTATCCGTACTTCAATCTCATCCGCAACACCTCGTATTTCGATTTCGTTCAGAATATGGATTCGCTCGTCATCGCCATCTGGATCGTCAGCGTCTTCATTAAGGTCTCGCTGTATTTCTTCGCGTGCACGTATGGTACCGCCCAGTGGTTAAAAGTTCGCAGATGGCGGCGCATGGCCTGGTTTGTCGCGCCCGCCGCCTTGGGCATCGCGCTCGTTCCCCGCGATTTCATCGAAAGCTCCGTCCTGTTCCCGCAGAAGATCGCGACGCCTTACATTCTGCCGATTCACATGTTCGGGCTGCCGCTTCTGCTATGGGCGGTCGCCAAGATGAGACGCGCCGGCGAGCAGCCGGTCAAACGGAAAAATTAACCCTTGCGTCATAGCGCTCCTTATTGCGATACTTAACGTACAGAAAACGGCGGATCGACGACATCCCTCTCCCGAGCCGGAGAGGGATGTTTGCGTCTCGCGGACGGAAGGTAGATGGGAATGACTGGCGCAGGCAAAGACTTTTTCGCGCGCAAGCAAGAGGAGCTTGGCGTGGCATTGAACGAGGTACAGAAGAAGGCGGTGCTGCAGACCGAGGGCGCGCTGCTGCTGCTCGCGTCGCCGGGCTCCGGGAAGACGACGACGATCATCATGCGCATCGGCTACTTGATCGAAGCGAAGGGCGTTCATCCGTCGCGGATCAAAGCGGTGACGTTCAGCCGGGCATCGGCGCAGGACATGAAGGATCGGTACAACCGGTTCTTCCCCGGCAATCCGGACGGCGGCGTCCAATTCTCGACGATCCACAGCTTCGCGTTCGAGGTGATGCGGGAGCATCTGCGGCGGTCGCGCATCTCGTTCCAGATCATCGAGGGCGAAGTGGAGCAGCCGGAGGAGGACGAGCTGCCGCTGCACAAGAAGCTGATCCTGCGGGATCTGTATCGCAAAGTGCGGGGAGAGAACCTGACCGAGGATCAGATGGAAGAGCTGACGACCTATATCAGCTACGTCAAGAACAAGCTCATTCCCGAGCGGGCATGGCCCGAAGCGAAATGCGACGTTCCGGAGGCCGCGCTCGTGGCGAAGGAGTACGAAGCGTTCAAGCGTTCATTCCCGGGCAAGGTGCTGGTCGATTACGACGATATGCTCGTCATCGCGAACGAAGCGCTGGAGAAGAGCGGCGAGCTGCTGTGGAAATACCAGAACCGGTTCGATTATGTCCTCACGGACGAAAGCCAGGATACGTCGCTCGTGCAGCATGCCATTATCGAGAAACTGGCAAGGCGGCATGGCTGCCTGTGCGTCGTGGCCGACGACGACCAGAGCATCTACACGTGGCGTGCCGCGGAGCCGCAGTATCTGCTCGACTTCCGCAGCGTATTCCCCGAGGCCGTCGTCTTGAAGATGGAACAAAATTACCGCTCCTCGCGCAACATCGTGGACATCGCGAACAAGTTCATCAAGCGCAACGAGAACCGGTACGACAAGAACATGTTTACGCGCAATCCGGGCAGCCGGCCGATCTATTTGAAGCAGCTGGAGGATTACAAAGGGCAGGCGAAGTATGTGGCCGCGGCGGCGGAGAAGGAAGAATCGCTGAGCGAAACGGCCGTGCTGTATCGGAATAACGCCTCCTCGATCATGCTGATGAACGAGTTCGACCGCCGGGGGATCCCGTTCTACATGAAGGACGGGGACAACCGCTTCTTCTCCCACTGGGTGCTGGAGGACGTGCTCGGTTTCATGCGCATGGCGTATACGGACAAGCGTCCCGATCTGCTCGAGAAGATCCATACCAAGATGTCCGGCTATATCTCCAAGGTGCAAATGGCCGCGCTCGGCGCCATCGACAACGGCGAATCGGTCTTCGACAATTTGATCGCGCACGTGCCGCTGCAGGACTATCAGCCGAAGCAGCTCGCGGAATGCAAGGAGCTCTTCCAATCCATGCGGGCCATGGAGCCGCGCGCAGCCATCCGCCTGATTCGGTTCAAGCTCGGTTACGAGCGGGCGATCGAGCGGATGTGCGAACGACTTGGCTTCCGCAAGGAGTACCTGATCGGCATTCTGAACACGCTGGAGGATATCGCGGACGGGCTCGAGACGCTGGAGGACTTCGCGAACCGGCTGAAGTATTTGGAAGCCGCGATGAAGGCTTCGAAGAAGAACAAGAACGCGGACGCGGTCACGTTCTCTACGCTTCACAGCGCGAAAGGGCTGGAGTTCGAGCGCGTGTTCATGATCGATCTGATCGACGGCATCATTCCTTCGAACGAGGATATGAAGAAAGTAGACGGCGGCGTTTCTCCGCTGATGGAGGAAGCGGTTCGGCTGTTCTACGTCGGCATGACGCGTGCCAAACGCGAACTGACGCTGCTCAGCTACAACAGGCGCGACGGCGAGGAAGCGAAGGAATCGCAGTTCATGGAGGCCGTCCGGCAGCTGCAATCTCCGCCGAAGGCACAGGCGCAAGCCCCGGCGCCGACGTCGGCGCCTGCCCGCAGGCCGGAGGCGGCCTGGAACGCGGGGACGGACGGCAGGCGGCTGCCGGCACGCAAGCCGACCGCGCCGAACGCGAAGCGGAACACGCGCGGTCCCGCAAGCTCCGGCGTAACCGTCACCGAAGGCAGGCCCGGAGAACAGCCTTCCGAGCGCAGTCCTAGCGCGCTGAAGAGCTTCGAGGGCCTGAAGCCCGGCGATGCGCTGCTTCATTCCGCGTTCGGCGCGGGCGAATTCATCGCGGCGAGCCGCGAGACGATCGAGATCCGTTTCGGCATCGGGGTTCGCAAGCTGTCCGCGGCCGCCTGCATCGGCGCGGGATTGCTTTCTCGTCCATAGCCGTCTTCTTTTTTGTCCCTGTCCCGCATAAGCTTGGAAGGGGAAAGCGGACAAAGGCATGGAAGGGGGCCGCCATATGCGCAGATGGGGCCGGCGAGGCTGGAGAAGCACGGGCGCCCGCCGCCGCTCCGGCGGCAAGCGCGGCAAGAAATCGAACCGGCGCAGGCTGATTATCTTTCTGTCGCTGCTGTTCGTGCTCTTCTTCTTCCAGACGTTCATCTTCATCGAGCGCAATTTGCAGAAGCCGCTCATGACCGTCGCGCAGGTACGCGTGAAGCAAGAGGCGACGCAGGCGATCAACAAGTCGATCACGAAGCAGGTGGCGGAGAAGACAAGCGCCGACAAGCTTATCGAATGGAAAACGAATGCGGACGGCAAAATATCCGGCTTCATGCTCAACTATTCGGAGCATATGCGCATCACGTCAGAAACGATCGATACGGTTCAAACGACGCTCGACAAGATGGGCGACATTCCGGAGAAAATTCCGCTCGGCCAGGCGCTCGGCAGCGCCATTATCGCCTCGTTCGGTCCCCGAATCCCAGTAAAGTTCGAGCCGATCGGCGCCGTCAAGGTGGACCTGAATACCCGGCAGAAGGACGCCGGCATCAACATGATCCTCGTGGAAGTGTACATGCACATCGTGGCGGAAGTATCCATCATCATTCCGTTCGATACGAAGCCCGAGCTGGTGGAAACCGAAATTCCGATCTCTTATCTGCTCGTCGTCGGCGACGTGCCGACGTATTATTACGACAATAACGGCAATCCCGTCGGCGATTCCGCGCCGAATGCGCCCAGCATCGCGATCCCCGGGGTGCCGGACAAGAACGCGGTCTCCGGCTCGCAGGGCGGAACGGGCGGAGAGGAAGCGCCGGAGGTCAATAGCGGCCTCTCCGGCGGAACGTCCGCCGACTCGGAGGACGATTCTTGATGCGGGGCCAATAAAGAAAAGAGCGCTAATCGGCTGAACCGACGAAGCGCTCTTCGCGTTTATTTCCGTTTTCGTTCCTAAGCGGAGTGCTTACTTCCCGCGCAACCGGCGTCTTTCTTCGCTTTCCCACTGCCTTAAGCTCGGATACGGATCGAAGGACCACTCCGCGAGCCCGCGGTCGCGGTAGATGCCGTAATGCAGGTGAGGGGGGAATTTGCCCTGCGTGCCCGGGCGTCCGTACCCGGAGCTGCCGACCCAGCCGACGACTTGGCCCGGCTTCACGATAGAGCCTACGTCCAATGTCTTGTCATAGCCGCTCAGATGCGCATAGTAATGATAGTAATTATTGAGGTCGCGGATGCCTAACCTCCAGCCGCCGTAAGGGTTCCAGCCCTTCACCTCAATAATGCCGAAGCAGGTGCTCCTTACCGGAACGCCATGGCCGGCGAAAATATCGGTACCCTCATGAATGCGGTACCCTCCCCAGCTGCGGCGCGTGCCCCATGTGCCTTTATACGAATAGTTGGTTCCGATGGGAACGGGGAACGCATGATCGAACAGGTTCAGTCTGCCGTACGTTTCATAAAGGCGGGCGAACTGGCGGACGCGCTGCACCGCCCGGGTATTGTGATAATACTGCCACAGGCCGATGGCAAAATCATCCTCTTCCGTTCCGAACTGCATGATATGATTCGCCACCGCGTACAACAAGTCGGTATCATCCGTGCGTTTGGCGAGCCCGTCGCCGTCGCCGTCTTCCCCGAGGCCCTTGAACCAATGAATCGAGAGCGGGAATTGATCGCCGCTGTCGGGATTCAGTTCCCCGGCCCAATCCTGTTCCGTGACGAAGACGCTGATATACTGCCCCAGCTGGGAACGGGTTTTGGGGCGCGCCTTCGTTATCGTTCGCTCGTATTGGTCGATGGCCGCCAGCCTGTACCAGGGAATGCCGGTCACGACGCTGATTTCGTCATACAGGATTTTACGTTCGGCATAGAGTTTTTCTTGGGTCGGCTTTTGATTCGGGGCCGATGCGCCCGCCCGATCCGGCACGGACTGAAGCAGCATCAGCGCGAGCGGAATTACCGCCATGAGGCGGTAGGCATATGATTTCACCTGATTCAGCCTCCAAGCAAGACCACCGGCCGCGACCTTGTTGCAAGGGTCGGGGACGACCTCTTCGGGCCGGTCGATCTATCAGTTAGGGATGCAGCTTAAGCGGTGCTGCTCTGCTGTTATGGTTTGCAAATCATTGGTTTTTATCCGAAACATGCTATAATAAGACGCAGAGTGAAGAAGGAAAGCAGGTACTGCGTACAATGAAGACCAAAGAGAAACTACCTAAGCCGGATTGGCTGCGAATAAAATTAACGACGGGCGGCAATTATGCCGAACTGAAAGATATGATGCGCTCCAAGACGCTGCATACGGTATGCGAAGAAGCGCGCTGCCCGAATATTTACGAATGCTGGGCGAACCGCACGGCGACGTTCATGATTCTCGGCGACATTTGCACGCGGGCATGCCGCTTCTGCGCCGTGAAGACCGGACTGCCGACGGAGCTGGACCTACAGGAGCCGGAACGCGTGGCGGAAGCCGCGGAGCAGATGGGCCTGCGGCATTGCGTCATCACCTCCGTGGCACGCGATGATTTGAAGGACGGCGGCGCAAGCATTTTCGTCGAAACGATCAAGGCCGTTCGCCGCAAGCTGCCTCTGTGCAGCGTGGAAGTGCTCATTCCGGACTTCATGGGGAACTGGGAAGCGCTTCAGGCGGTCATGGATGCGAAACCCGATATTTTGAACCATAATATAGAGACCGTCGCGAGGCTCTCGGACCGCGTGCGCGCGAAAGCGAAGTATCCGCGTTCCATGGAGCTGCTGAAACGGGCGAAGGAAATGCAGCCTGAAATTCCGACCAAATCCAGCATCATGCTCGGGGTCGGCGAGGAGTGGGATGAGATTTTGCAGGCGATGGACGACTTGCGCGCCGTGGATTGCAACATTCTGACGCTCGGTCAATATTTGCAGCCGACGCCGAATCATATGCCGATCGCCCGCTACGTGCATCCCGATGAGTTTGCGAAGCTGAAGGAAGAGGGCTTGAAGCGCGGCTTCAGCCACGTGGAATCCGCGCCGCTCGTACGCAGCTCCTATCATGCGCACGAGCAGGTCAAATCGGCGGAGGAAGCGCAAAGCGCATCCCTGTGAGCTTAAGCTTACAAAGTGGTTTTGCTCGTTTTTGCCGGATAACCGGCAGCAAACTGTGATCGCAAAACTTTGTTTATGCTTACGAAGTAGTTTTGCTCATTTTTGCCGGATAACCGGCATCTTAACGTGATCGCAAAACTTTGTTTATGCTTACGAAGTAGTTTTGCTCATTTTTGCCGGATAACCGGCATCTTAACGTGATCGCAAAACTTTTAAGGAGTGAGAAGAGCCTTGATCCATATAAGCGGCAGAGCCTACGCATTAATCCACGAAAACAGAAACGGTTGGAATCTCGAGGCATTCCGCGAACGGTACAGCGACGTGCTGGAACGCTATGATTACGTAGTCGGAGACTGGGGATACAATCAGCTGCGGCTTAAAGGGTTCTTTCGCGATACTCACCCGAAGGCGACGCGGGAATCCGTCATTTCCACCATCGCGGATTACATTAACGAATATTGCAATTTCGGATGCGCGTATTTCGTTCTCGAGAAACAGCCGGGCGGCGTGAAGCAGGGCGAAGACGGCGAGGGCGGCGAGAACACCGGCGAATACGAGGTTATCGAGGTGCCGGATACGGCGGAGGAAGCGTTATTGACGGCTTCCCGCACGATCGCAGCCGCGAAAGCGGCCGATGCGCCGGTGTCCGAGAATCAGCATGTCAAATTCATGCCGCGGCATGAACGGGACTTGCGCCGCGAGCAGCAGCGCAACAGCCGCAAGGAAACGACGAAGGAAACCGATAAGGAACGCGAGAACGCTCCGCGCGACAATCATCAGCGCAAGCCTTCCGGCAAGGACCGCGATCACGGCGCCCGCCAAGGGCAGCAAGCCGGACGCGGCCAGCAGCAGGAACGCGGTGAGCGTCCTGAACGAAGCGAACGCGGAGAGCGCGGGAGCGAACGGCCCGAACGCCAAAATCGCGGGGAACGCAGCGACCGCGGCGAACAGCGAGGCGAACGTCCTGAACGTCAGGACCGCGGCGAACAGCGCGGAGATCGTCCGGAGCGCTCGGATCGCGGCCGCAGCAAGCAGCGGCATTTCAATCCGAAAGCGCCGGTGGCGGCGGCATCCGAGCCGAACACTCAACCGCGCCAGCAGCATCAGCAGCACAACCGCAATAAGGACGCTGCGCCTAAGCAAAGCTAATCAATCGTCAAGAAAAACGCCGGTTCATCCCTGGGATGAACCGGCGTATATTTTTTGAGGATCGGCATGCGCCTATAAATATTGCACGTTATACAACCGCGCATAAGCGCCGTCCAGCGCCATTAACTCCTCATGGGAGCCCTGCTCCACGATCTCCCCGTGCTCGATGACGACGATCGGATTCGCATGCGTGATCGTCGACAGCCGATGGGCGACGACGAGCGTCGTCCGGTTGCGCGCGAGCTCCGCGAGCGACTCCTGGATGGCGCGCTCCGATTCCAAATCCAGGGCCGACGTCGCTTCGTCCAACACCAGAATGGCGGGATCCTTCAGGAAGACGCGGGCAATGGCGATGCGCTGCTTCTGTCCGCCGGACAGCTTTACGCCCCGCTCGCCGATTTCGGTGTCGTACCCTTTGGGCAATGACAGGATGAAGTCATGGGCATTGGCTTTCTTCGCCGCCTCCATCATGGCTTCTTCCGAGGCCTCGGGATTGCCGAGCAGGATGTTCTCGCGGACGGAGCCGCTGAACAAGATATTGTCCTGCAGCACCATGCCGATATGGGAGCGCAGGCTTTGCTGCGTGAGCCCGTCGATGGGCTGTCCGTCGACCGTAATGCGGCCCTCCTGAACGTCATAGAAGCGGGCGAGCAGGCTGACCATCGATGACTTGCCTCCGCCGCTCATGCCTACGAGCGCCGCCGTATGGCCATGGGGAATCGTTAAACTGATGTCCCGCAGCACCCATTCGGACTCGTCGTGATAACGGAACGAGACATGCTCGAAGACGATATCGCCGCGAACGGAAGGAAGGACGGACGCGCCGGGCGAATCCTTGACTTCCGGTTTTTCGTCCAACAGCTCCATGATGCGCTCCAAGGAAGCCGAGGCTTGGGTCAGCTCGGTCGAAGCGTTGACAAGCCTGCGAAGCGGCGCATAAAGCCGATCCAGATAGCCGTAGAACGCAACGAATTCACCGAGGGTCAGCGTATTCTGAATGACCAGATATCCTCCGCAGGCGAGCACCAGGAGCGGGGCGATCTCCGTCAACGTGTTAATGATGGATTGCGTGAGCGCATTCCAGCGCGTCAGGGCGAAGGCGCGGTCGAGAAACGTTCGGTTGCGCGCGCCGAATTGTTCTTCTTCATGACGCTCCAGCGTGAAGCTCTTGATGACGGGAATGCCGTTCACATGTTCGTTCAGGTAGCCTTGCATGTCGGCCATCGCTTGCGAACGCGACCGGGAATAACCGCGCAGCCGCTTGTACAGCTTCTTCACCGCGTAGCCGTAGAACGGCAGAATCGCGATGGCGACGAACGTCAGCGTCACATTCATGTTGAACATGATGATGAGCGCGATCACGAGCGTGAACATATCCAGCCAAATGTTCATCAGGCCGGTTTCCACGAGCGACTTGGTCTGCTCGGCGTCGTTCATCATCCGGGAGATGATTTCGCCGGACTTGCGGTTCTGATAGAAGCGCAGCGAAAGCTGCTGAAGGTGGACATACAGCTTGTTTCGCAGATCGTACAGCACGCGGCTCGTCGTGTATTGCGCGAAATACTGCCGATAATACTCGATTGGATAGCGCAGCACGACGAAAATCAGGAAGGCCAGTCCGATGGCCCTGAACAGCTTGGCGGTTTTGTCGGCGGCGGGCAGGCTCGAGAGCAGCACGTCGTCCACGACGTATTTGATGAAGAGCGGCAGCGTAAGCGGAATCGCGAACTTCACGGCGCCGATGATCAGCGTTAACGCCACGAGCCAGCGGTATGGCTGGACGAGTCGGTAAAATGCACGATAACGGTTCATCTATTTGACTTCGTAGCCGAGGAATGCCTCGCGCACCCGATTCCAGAACGGGAACGGCCGATAGCGGGCAAAGCTGATTTTGCGCGCAGAGACGCTGCACCGAATGGAGCGAATATCGGACCTCGTGATGTTCAAATGGTCAAAGGTCAGCTGAAGCCGCTGATCCTTGCGCGAAATAATGTCGCAGTGGTGGTGCTGCGGCAGGACGACCGAAGAGCCCAGCGTTCGATACACGCGATTGTTGATGGATGCGATCTCCGCGATCTGCAAGCAGTCGATGGACGGGTGGATGACCGCCCCGCCCAAGCTTTTGTTATACGCCGTGCTGCCGGACGGCGTCGATACGACGATGCCGTCGCCCCGGAACATCTCGAACAGCTCGTCGTTGATATCGATCTGGGCGACAAGCGTGTTGTCTACGCCCTTCAGCGTGAATTCGTTGACCGCGATGTAAGTGGATAGGCCTTCCGACGTATCGAGCACGATTTCCGCAAGCGGATAGCGCACGATCTTCGGCTCGTCCTCCGCCATCATGCGGACCAGCTCCTCCAGCTCGTCGGCCTTCCAGTCGGCGAAGAAGCCGAGATGGCCGGTATGGACGCCGACGAAAGCGATGTCCTCGACTTGGTCCGCGTGGGAGTGAAAAGCCTGCAGCAGCGTTCCGTCCCCGCCGATGGAAACGACCATTTGAGGCCGTTCGTCGTTGCGTACCAGTCCGCGGGCCGCCGCTAGGATATGAAATTGGGCGGCAAGCTGCTTCGACAGCTTGTCGCCTCTGTCAATGACGACGTAGTTCAAAGGTAGTAGCCCCTTCCGCACAGCCGATGTCCGCGTGAACCGGACCGCTGCAGTCGCAGCGCCAGCGGGCGTTTCATTTGGAAATCAGCCAGATTCTCCTTGCATCATAGCTGAAAACGGGGCTGAATACAACGTCACGCGGCAGGACCGAGCCATCCCCAGAACATGTAGACGAGCACGGCGGCAATAACGCCATGCAGGATGCGCGAGATGAGGAAGGGCTTGTAGCGAAGGTCCGTTCGGCTTAGCAGGCTTGCTACCTGAGCATGAACCGAGAGGCCTGCCCAAGACAGCACGAAGGCGGCGATCGCGGCTTGGTTCATGAGGCCGCTCCCGGTCGCGGAGCCG
Organism: Paenibacillus sacheonensis; assembly: GCF_009909195.1. Taxonomy (GTDB): domain Bacteria; phylum Bacillota; class Bacilli; order Paenibacillales; family Paenibacillaceae; genus Paenibacillus_Z; species Paenibacillus_Z sacheonensis. The sequence continues at coordinate 158,318 of NZ_JAAAMU010000012.1, read as the reverse complement.
GCGGAACGCGCGCCGAGCGTGACCTCGAAGGTGCCGCTCACGACGGCATCCGCCAAGGCGGCCGGCATCCCTGCCAGCCCGAGCGCCAAGCGTACGCCTCCGGCAAGCACCTCGATGCTGCCCGTTTGACGGAGGAGTTCCATGATGACGGAGAAGACGACGACGAGCCCGCCGACGACGATCATCAGGCGCAGCGCGGCTTGAACCGCGTCCTGCATCAGCTTGCCGAGCGGTCGGCCATCCATTAGACGGGCGGTGTGCATGGCCTGCAGGGCTTCGGCAAGACGGCTTTTCCGGCGAGCGCCAGGTGCGCGCCGCACCTTCTCCTCGCTGCTGGCGGGGGCGTGGCGGTCATGGAACCGCATGAGCAGGCCGATGAGTAACCCGCCGCCGTAGTGAGCGGCGGCCAGGACGGGGGCCAGCGCGACGCTGTGGAAGAAACCGACCGACACGGCGCCGATGAGGAAGATCGGATCCGATGTCGTCGTGAAGGCGACGAGCCGTTCGCCCTCGGCGCGATTGATCAGCTTCTGCTCCCACAGCTGCGCGGTCAGACGCGCGCCGACGGGGTAGCCGGAGGCGTAACCCATCGTGACGACGAAGCCGCCGATTCCGGGGATGCGGAACAGCGGACGCATCAGCGGATCGAGGATTTTGCCGAAGAAGTGGACGATGCCGAAGCCGAGCAGCAGTTCAGAGATCACGAAGAACGGGAACAGCGCAGGGAACAGCACTTCCCACCATATCGAGAGGCCGCGCAGGGAGGCTTCGAGCGCGGGGGCGGGAAAGGCGGCGAGCAGCAAAGCGAGCACGGCGGCAGACCATGCCGGGATGATGGCCGGACGAAACAGGAACCGAACGATATACAAAGGGGACTCCCTCCTAAAAGACAAGTGAAAATCGGACTATTACTGCTATATGTCCAAGCAGGCGCAATCATCACCTGTCCGCATCCTGCATCGATGGAAAAAGCAGGTTTCAAGCCGAAAATAAATTTAGAAAACGCTTGCAAAAGAGAATGTCTTTTTATTCCCGGGTATGGTACAATCGGATTAAGTCAATCCAACGCTTGAGGTGATGACGGTGAGTATAATTGCTGGCATTTTTGTATGTGCCTTCGTTTACGTCATCCGCGAGTCGCTTGTGGCTCCCGGAGAAGAGGATTACGAGCGTTAGTCCTGGTGCCTTAGTCGCAACACTATACGATACCAAGATGCCCTCCAGAGCGAGGGCATTTTTTTGACGTTTTGATGAGAATGGCTTCGCGAAAAAAAAGTTTTACAAGTAATCCCAAAGACCTAAAAAACGGAGATGAAGAAGACGATGAATAACTATAGCACTATTTTTGAAGCGGTCGGGGGAGTCGAAGGAATCAGAAAGATCGTAGAGGCCTTTTATCCTAAGGTACTGAAGAATCCTCTGATCGGACCGCTGTTCCCGGCTGATATCGATCCGGTCATGGAGCGGCAAACATTGTTTCTATCGCAGTTCTTCGGCGGGCCGTCTCTCTATTCCGACCAACACGGCCATCCCATGATGCGGGCGCGTCATTTGCCCTTCCCGATTACGCCCGAGCGTGCCGAAGCTTGGCTGGGCTGCATGCGCGCCGCGCTGGCCGAGACCGATTTGCCGGACGAGCTGCAGGAGCTGATCCTGGTGCGGCTTTCGGGGCCGGCGCATCATTTTATTAACCAACCTTAAACGACCTGGAGACGTGATGAGATGGAACCTCTGTACGCGACGACCAAAACATGCATTTGCTGCGAGCGTTCCTATCCAACATCGCGCGTCCGCCCGAGCTTCAAGAAAGCGGCAAGCAGGGATTCCGATTTTCGCGCCTTGTATGCCAATGACATCAACCCGGATTATTACATCGTTTGGGTTTGTCCGGACTGCGGCTTCTCCTCGACGGAGAACGGCGCTTCGAGATTGACGGATGCCCAAAAAAAGGCTTACTACGAGCAAGCAGGCTCGCGCTGGATTCACCGGGATTTCGGCGGCAGCCGGACGAGAGAGCAGGCGCTGATCTGCTGCAAGCTCGGCTTACTCTGCGCGGGCATCATCGGCGAGAAGGAGCGGGTAATCGCAGGGCTTCTTCATCATATCGCGTGGCTCTATCGCTCCGAAGGCAACGCGGAGCAGGAGCAGCGGTTTCTCCGTCACTCGCTGGACGCTTATATCGCGGTGTTCGAGACGGAGGGCGTATCGCTGAACAATGCCAAGCTGATGTATCTGATCGGCGAACTGCACCGTCGCGTCGGAGATCCGCGGCTGGCCGTCCGCTGGTTCTCCCGCGTCGTGAACGATAAGAAAATTACGGATGCCGCGATGATCCGCGCTAGCCGGGAGCAATGGCAGATGATTCGCGAAGCGCAGATGGGCCTCGACGAGGAGACGGCCGAGGGCATTGCATGACTCTCGTTTCGGGTGACCGTCCGCTGCGCAGGCACACTGTCAGCTGTCTATAAGAAGAACGCCCGCCCGAGACGATCTCGGCGGGCGTTCTTGCGTCATCGGACCGATCCGATTGGTAGGCTCTTCGATAATCGCTCGCGGCGGCGATTTATTAAAATTCGCCCGCAAAAAGATAATTACCATTTCCCAAATGGGCCATTCATATTATGATAGAGGTTCAAGCTATGAAGCGAAGGCGTGACGAATGTGGCAAAAGCGAAAATACCGAAGAGACCTACCAGAGACGAGTTCGTTCTGGAGGAAATAGGAAATCAGCTGGTGGAAGCCTTTCAGGAGGAATCCGTGATTCTGCTGACCGTTTGGGGAAGAGAAGAGACCGTGCGGGGGCAAATTTCGAAGATGGATTCCCGAACGGGCAGGGTCCATGTGGATACGGCGGACGGATTGGACAAGGTTCCTTTCATGGATATTATGAGCGTCAATTATCCCCGGGATTGAATGGTGCTGGCCGAATGAGTTGTATTGCATATGAGTTATGCTGCAGACAAGTAAGCGACAAAAAAGAACCTCCACCCTCGCGGCTGCCTGAGAGCACGGGGATGTGGAGGTTCTTTGCCGTTGAAGCCGGGATTCAGATGCCTTGCCGGGCAGCATTAGGCGCGCCGCAGCACGGTATCGGTCAGAAGGTAGTCTTGGTCCGCATCCACGACGGTGACCCGGTTCCGGCAGCAGGGGAAGACGAGCAGCTTCTTCTTGCCGGTGTGGATGTCGGGGATTTCTCTCGGCCGGAGCGGGAGCAGGACGTTATCCTGGCCGCAGAACGGACAGGAGGAGACGTAGACGTCCTTCATGATGATGTCGTACGGCCAGGAGCGTTCGAAGGGAATCACGGCTTGCCGTCTCCTTCAACCTCGGGTTTGCTCTCGGATTCGGCGGCTGCCTTGGCGGCCAGCTCGGCGATTTTCTGCAACAAAATATGCTTCGGCATATGCATGAGATGCTCCAGCGGAACGTTCAGCTCCTTGGACAGCTTAACGGCGGTCTCGGCAGATAGCTGCAATGGTTGGGACATCGGTGTCAACTCCTTATTTTCGTAGGCCTTGCCCTTGTTATGAACGGAAGCTTGGACTGCATAGGATTGGTAAAAGGGACAACGTTACCGTTATAATCAGTTATACACCGATGCCGTCCATTACGCAACGCGAAGAGCGGCGGGGATAACCGGCGGCGGGCTTCGTTCGCAAAACCTTAAGCTTATGCTTCCGAGGCAGTTTTTGCTTTTTCCGCCGGATAACCGGCGGCGGGCTGCGCCCGCAAAACCTTAAGCTTATGCTTCCGAGGCAGTTTTTGCTTTTTCCGCCGGATAACCGGCGGCGGGCTGCGCCCGCAAAACCTTTTAGGAGATGACGACATAATGACAAATTATCCAATGACTTGGGACTTGGACGTAATTTACGAGGGCGGCTCGAATTCGGCGGCATTCCTGGCAGAGCTAGCCGGTATGGAGCGGGATATCGAATCGCTGACGGGAGAACTTGCGGCGCTGGCAGCAGGCGCGGCTCCGTCGGCGGAACAGTTGACGAACTGGACGGCCTCCGTGCAATCCATTCTGCTTCGAATTCGCCAGTCGGACTCGTTCGTGTCCTGCCTGCAGGCGCAGCAGATGAAGGACGCGGCCGCGAATGGCCTGAACGACCGGGTGAAGACGATGTCGGCCAAATTCAATGCGGCGCTGACGAGCTTTGACGAGAAGCTGCTTCGCACGGACGATGCTTCCTGGCAGGCATGGCTGCAATCCGCCGAAGCCGCTCCGGTTGCGTTCGTGCTGAACGAGCGCCGCGAAGCGTCGAAGGAAAAGCTTCCTCCCGAGCAGGAAGCGCTGGCTGGCGAACTGGCGGTCGACGGTTATCATGGCTGGGGAGATTTCTATAACACGATCGTCTCCCGCATTCGTTTCGATGCGACCGAAGAAGACGGTACCGTGAAGCAGCTTTCTGCCGGACAGATGTTCAACCGGCTCTCGAACAGCAACCGTTCCGTGCGAGAAGCGGCTTTTGCCGAGTGGGAACGCGTCTGGGGCGAGCAGGCCGATCTATGCGCGGACACGTTGAACCGGATTTCCGGTTTCCGCTTGAAGCTGTACGATAAGCGCGGCTGGAAATCGATACTGAAAGAACCGCTCGAAATCAACCGGATGAGCGAAGCGACGTTGAATGCGATGTGGTCCGCCGTTACGGAAGGCAAGCCGAAGCTGGTTCGTTATTTGGAACGAAAAGCGAAGCTGCTCGGGCTGAAGAAGCTCGACTGGCATGATGTCGCCGCGCCGCTCGGTCAGACGGAGAAGAAGGTTTCCTACGACGAGGCGGCGGCATTCATCAAGGAGCAGTTCGGCGCGTTCAGCCCGGACTTGGCCGATTTTACGGAAATGGCGTTCAAGGACGCCTGGATCGAGGCGGAAGACCGTCCCGGCAAACGCCCCGGCGGTTTCTGCACGGCGTTCCCGAAGAGCGAGCAGACGCGTATATTCATGACGTATTCCGGTACGCCGGACAACGTATCGACGCTGGCGCACGAGCTCGGCCACGCTTATCACCAGCATGTGATGAACGACCTGCCGCCGCTAGCGCAGGAATACGCGATGAACGTAGCGGAGACGGCCTCGACCTTCGCCGAAATGATCGTGGCGGATTCCGCGCTGGAAGCGGCGACGGAACGCGATGAGAAGCTGGCGCTGCTGGACGAGAAGCTGCAGAATGCGGTTGCTTTCTTCATGAATATCCACGCGCGCTTCCTGTTCGAGACGCGTTTCTACGAGAAACGCAGCGCAGGCATGGTCAGTCAAGAAGAGCTGAACGGACTGATGGAAGAAGCGCAGCGGGAGGCATTCAGCGGCGCGCTTGGCGAGCTGCACCCGCACTTCTGGGCGGCGAAGCTGCATTTTTACCTGACGGACGTTCCGTTCTATAACTTCCCGTATACGTTCGGCTACCTGTTCAGCGGCGGCATCTACGCCATCGCGAAGAAGGAAGGCGCGTCGTTCGCGGAGCGCTACGTCTCGCTCCTGCGGGATACGGGATTGATGACGGTGGAAGAGCTGGGCGAGAAGCATCTGGGCGTAAGGCTGGATCAGCCCGATTTCTGGCGGGAAGCGGTGGCGCTGCTGCTGGAAGACGTGGATGCGTTCTTGGCGCTGACGGAGGAATAGGTACGATCCCGGGAGAAAGAAGCGTAGAAGCGCAATTCGAAAAGGCGGAATACAGGAAGCGAGCCTGAATAAAATCTCCCGTCCGTGGAATACTGATGTTATAGGAACGGTGCGGCCCGAGAGGGCGTCTGCGCCGTTTTTCTGTCCAAACGGCAGAATGCATGGCAAGGTAACCACGGAAGGAGATTGGCTATGACGCGGCAGGAACAGACATTTGTCATGGTAAAACCGGATGGCGTGAGCAGGGGATTAATCGGTCCGATCATCACGCGGTTCGAGCAGAAGGGATTCAAGCTGGCGGCAATCGAATTGCTGCATATTGACCGCGCGCTGGCGGAGCAGCATTACGGCGACTTGAAAGCAAAACCGTTTTTCGGCGAGCTCGTCGATTATTTAACGTCCGGCCCGGTGTGCGCCATGATCTGGCAAGGCGAACATGCGGTCGAGAATGCGCGCGCGCTGATCGGCAAGACGAATCCCGTCGAGGCGTCGCCGGGAACGATTCGAGGCGACTTTGCGATGGATATCGCAGGCAATATCGTGCATGGATCCGATTCCCCGGCCAGCGCGGCAAGGGAGATCGGGCTGTTCTTCGGAAGGCATGCCGCCCCCCATTCGTTTGACCTGCTCGGCGTTAACCCGATCGATCATGGCGGCGAACATACGGTGCATTAGCATTTACTCTTCCCGTTCGATTCAGCGTATTGGCAGGACAATAAGAAAGCCCTCTCGGTCTCTGATGGAGAACGGAGGGCTTTTTGATATTTATAAGAGCATGGGTAACGAGATTAGAACGATTCGTTGATAACGAGCTTGCTAAGCGGCAGGCGAGCGGACGCATGCGCAGGAGCCGCGGCTTCGCCGAGCGCGATCATAACGACCGGGATATAACGCGAAGGAATGTTCAATGCTTGAACGAGTTTCTCTTTGTCGAAGCCGCCCATCGGAACGGTATCGTAGCCTTTCGCTTTGGCTGCGAGCATCAGCTGCATAGCTGCGAAAGCGGCATTCTTGTTCGCTTCGTCGCGCGCAACCTGTTCGAACGAATACGCGCCGTCGATTTGAGCGATCATCGAGTCTGCGACTTCTTTCGGCATATGGCCTGCTGCCACGGCGCCTTCGAAGATTTCGCGGCCCGTGATGTTGGCTTGCAGGTCGCCTAGGACGATGATGACAGCCGAAGCGTCGGACACTTGCTGCTGGCCGTATGCGATCGGCAGGATAAGATCTTTTTGCGCTTGTTCCTGTACGACCAGGAAGCGCCATTGCTGCAGGTTCCACGAGGAAGGAGCAGCTGCCGCGAGCTCAAGGATTTCGTTCAGGTCGGCTTCGGGAACGACTACGTCTTTCTTATATTTGCGTACGGAATTGCGGGCGCGCATGACTTGTTCCGCCGTCAAGGCAGCCGATGTATTGGTTGTGTTCATTATGAATTCTTCCTCTCCGTATGTGGGTAAAATGTAAAATTAAGTAACTCATTTTTTATGTCGTTACTAACCCAATTATATCTAACTTACAAATAACAAGCAACTAATAAGTTCGTAAGAGAGGCTTGAAATCATGTCGTAAGTTTGCGTGGAGAAGGGTTGACACCCTAAGACTTCCATGGTAAATTATGGTCAATTCAATAAAGTTTGCTTACGGAAGCACCGTAACTGCGCAGAACCTTGCGTCGTTATGGTGCTTTTTTGCGTTTCTCTCATCCTGAAGGAGTGTGGAATGGAGCATCATGAACAAACGAAATCTGGTTGTGGCGGTAAAGGAAAGCGCCTATATCGAGCGGTTGGCCGATTATATTCGTCATTCCGCTTTCGGCGAAAGCTGGCAGCTGACCGCATTCACGAACGCTGCGGCGCTCCGCGGTTTTATTCGCGGCGGCTATCCGGTCGATCTATTGGCTGCGCAGTCCGCGATGCTGGAGGAGGTTGGCGAGCTGCCGCAGACGATCTCGACGGCTGCATTCGTCGATTTTCGCGGGCAGTCCCGTCACGCGAATGAACTGCTGCAGTATCAGCCGCTGCCGCAATTGCTTCAAGCCTTCACCGCGTTGTACGCTGCCGGCGGCCATGCGCTTCCGAAGCCGGCGCTACGCGGGAAGGGACCTGCGGTTGCGGCTGTATACTCCGCATCGGGCGGTACGGGAAAGACCACGCTTGCCATGCAGCTGGCGAGGCATGCCAGCATATCGGGCGTCCAATCCTTTTATTTGAACCTCGAGCAGTGGAACGGTTCTTTGGCCTCGGAGGATGCGGCCGGGGGAGGCGATGATTTTGCCAGACTGCTGTATGCACTCCAATCGGAGCCTGGCAAAGGGGCTGCCGCCGTCTCGGCGCTGCGCCGAAGGCACCCTGCCCTGGGGATGGATATGTTCATGCCCTGCGACAATCCGGACGAGCGGTTGTCGCTAGGGGCAGAACAAGCTAAGCGTCTGATCGCCGCGATCGTGGACACCGGCGACTACGGCTTCGTCGTCGTTGATTTGGACAGCAGGCTGGACGCTCTGCATACCGCCGTGTTCGAGGCATGCGATACGATTCTATGGCTCGTGACGCCGGATGCCGCCAGCGGGCGCAAGAACGAGCTTGCGATGCGATATGCCGACCGTAAATTCGGTCAAGCCTTCCGCGATCAGCAGCCGAAATTCCGCTTCGTCCAGAAGGGCTCCTTGCCGCATCGGACGGACATGCAGGGAGGAAGCTCCCCGCGGTTCGACGCGCAGCTTCCTTACGTGGAGGAATGGGCGGGCGGCGATCATTTGAATGCGGCCGGCGCGATGGTTCCCCATTACAGGGGCGCCGTGGACGGCCTGGTTCGCAAGCTCGGCATTTTGTAAGGAGGCGTGGATCATGCATGAAGAAACGGTGCAGCTGTTGAAGGAGCGCATTCGGGGCCAGCTGGAATTGGACAGCTCCTTAACCGACGGCGAACTGACGGCCAAGATCGAACGCGTCGTTTTCGGTTGGTGCGCGGAGCATCCCCTGCCGGCGGGGGAGAAAATCCAATTGGTCCGCCGGCTGTTTCACGCCTTCCGCGGTCTCGATCTCATTCAACCCTTAATGGACGATCCCACCGTGACGGAGATCATGATTAACGGTCATGAAGAGCTGTTCGTCGAGCGGGGCGGCCAGCTGATGCGCCTCCCGTTCGGTTTTGAAAGCCGGGAGCGGCTGGAGGATTTAATCCAATCGGTCGTGGCCGGCGTGAACCGGGTCGTGAACGAATCGTCGCCCATCGTGGACGCCCGCCTGAAAGACGGATCGCGCGTTCATATCGTGCTGCCGCCGATCGCGCTGAAAGGGCCGACGATGACGATTCGGAAATTTCCGGACAAGCCGCTTCTGATGCAGGATCTGATCAAGCTCGAGGTGCTTCCGGACGAGGCGGCCGCGCTGTTGGAGAAGCTCGTTCGGGCGAAATACAACATCTTCATCAGCGGCGGGACAGGCTCCGGAAAAACGACGCTTCTCAATGCGCTGTCCCAATTTATCCCCGACGATGAACGAATCGTCACGATCGAGGATGCCGCGGAACTGCAGATCGTGTCCGTGCCCAACCTCGTTACGATGGAGACGCGCAATGCCAACACCGAGGGCAAAGGGGCTATATCCATGCGCGAGCTGATCCGGGCTTCGCTGCGGATGAGGCCGAATCGAATTATCGTCGGGGAGGTGCGGGGCGGGGAGGCGATCGATATGCTGCAAGCCATGAATACGGGGCATGACGGCAGCTTGTCCACGGGGCATTCCAACAGTGCCCGTGATATGATCGCGCGCCTCGAGACGATGGCGCTAAGCGGCGCCGAGCTTCCGGTAGCGGTCATTCGGCAGCAGATCGCTTCCGCGATCGACATCATCGTACATGTAGCAAGGTTGCGCGACCGATCGCGCCGCGTCACGGAAATTTGCGAGGTGACCGGCGTCGTGAACGGCGAAGTAACACTCCAGTCGTTGTATCGGTTCGAAGAGGAAGGCGAGCGGGACGGCCGCTTCGGCGGTTTGAAGCGCGCCGGCAATGAGCTGCAGCGAGCCTGGAAGCTGAGAATGGCAGGCATATCCGATGTTTGGGGAGGCAAAGGCGCGTGAAACGGCATGGACGGGAGAAGAAAGATTGGGCAGAATGGCTCGCTTGGCCGGATTCTGCGGCGGCAAGAGCGGGCGTCCATGCCGCAGACGGCTTGATTCATTATTCGGAATACAGGCTGGACGGGCGGCAATTCATGACGTCGGGCGTGATCGGCGGGGGCATCGCGTTTACCGCAGCCTACTTGTTCTACCGTTCGGTGCCGGCTGCGCTGTTATTGTCCGCTGCCGGAATCGTCGTCCCCCGGCTGTACCGCAAATTCCTGCTGGAGCGGCGAAAGCAGCGTCTAGCGCAGCAGTTCAAGGAGGCGCTCTATTCCATCGCTTCCTCGCTGGCGGCAGGCCGATCCGTCGAGAATGCGTTTCTGACGGCGCAGGAGGACTTGAAGCTACTTTATCCCAGCCCGAATACGGAAATTATTATCGAATTCGAAATCGTTGCGGCTCGTTTAGGGTACGGGGAGCCGCTGGAGCACGCGCTGAACGATTTCAGCCGGAGAGCTCGCATTGACGACATTTCGCAGTTCGCCGACGTCTTTACGACGTGCAAGCGATCAGGCGGAGATATGGTGGACGTCATTCGCCGCACGTCCCAAATGATAGGAGAGAAGCTCGAGGTGCAGCAGGAAATCGCGGTCATGGTCGCTCAGAAGCGATTCGAATCCCGGATCATGATGGCCGTTCCGTTCATCTTTTTGGCTTTTCTCAGCATCTCCGCCCCGGACTATATGAAGCCGTTGTACAGCGGTGCCGGATATTTCCTGCTGACCGGCGCGCTGCTCGCTCTCGGTTTCTGTTACATGCTCATGTCCAAAATCATGAAAATCCGACTATAAGGAGTGGTTGCCGATGATTCTTGCTTGGGCAGCGGGGCTGCTGCTGACGGCCGTATGGTGCTTCGCGCTGTATTTGAGCGAGCGCGATCGCATGAAGGGAAGCCGGAGCGAGCCCAAGGAGCGTCTGCTTGCGGCGCCGTTCAAGGCGCTGCTTCATCGGAGCGGGCTGCTGGATCGGTTTCAGCCGCTCGCTGCGGGCTTGCATGGAAGACTGCTCCTACTGAATGGAAGCACGTGGTCCGCCGAAGCCAGCCGCGGATTCATTGCCGAAGCAGTAGGGTTCGGCTTCCTGGCGATGTGGTCGGGCGCTTGGCTGGGCGTGCTCAGCGGAGAACCGCTGCTGTTCAGCCTCGGGCTGCTCCTCGGCATCGTCGTTCCGGCGGCGAAATGGAAGGATGTCGCCGGGCAAGTCACGCGCCGGAAACAGGACATCGTGCTGCTGCTGCCGGAGGTGCTGGGTAAATTAATGCTCCTGCTCGGTGCGGGCGAGACGCTGCAGCGTGCCTTGGTACGCTGCGCGGAGCGCAGCGACGAGGAGGGGCAGCATCCGCTGCTGCTCGAGCTGCGGCGAGTGAATGAATCCGTCCGCAACGGAGAATCATTCGCCGCGGCGATGGAGGTTTTCAGCCGGCGCTGCGGCGTGCAGGAAGTATCCGTCTTCACGACGACGCTGCTGCTAAATTACAGGCGCGGCGGAGACCGGCTGGTGCTATCGCTGAAGGAACTGTCGTATTCGCTGTGGGAGAAGCGCAAGGCCGTCGTTCGGGCAAGGGGGGAGGAAGCGTCCTCGAAGCTTGTGTTTCCGCTCGTCGGTATCTTTTTTGTCCTCATGGTGCTTGTCGCATCGCCGGCTATTCTGATGATGCGCGGATAGCGGAACAGGAAAACACTCATATAGGGAGAGGATTATATTGTTGACGTGGAATCGGGCGGTTCGGAATTTTTGGAAGGACGAGGAAGGCCTGGGCACGCTGGAAGTCGTGCTCATCATTGCCGTTGTCATTATACTTGCGCTTCTATTCAAGGACTGGATCATAGATTTGCTCAAAAATTTAATGGGCAGCGCGGACGAGAAGGCGAACGAAATTTTCGATGAGTAGACCGGGTCGTTGGATAGCCGCTCTCGCGAAACGGGAGGACGGCAGCTTCACGCTGGAGGCGAGCATGGTGTTTCCCGTGCTGTTCCTGGCCTTGATCGCGCTTCTTATGCTGAGCATGTATACCTATCAGACAGTCGTTATCTATCATACGGCTTCGAAGACGGCGGAGCGTACGGCCTTTCGCTGGGATAACAGCGCCCGCGACCCGGTCAGCGGCATCGGTCCGACCGGACAATACGACGGTTTGTATTGGCGAATGGCGGATAACGGCGCGCTGAAGACGCTGTTCGATTTTGGAGGAGAAGGAGAAGGCGGAGGCGGAGGCGGAGTCAGCATGGTCATCGGTACTGACTTGGAGGAAAGCGGAGAGGAGCGTTCATTGCCGGAGCACAAAATGAGCAGCGAATCCGGAAGAATCGGCACCCCGTTTGAAGGGGAGGTGCGGTATTACGGCACCATAGAGAAGCGGGTCGAGCTCAAGCTGCGCCAGCCGCTATCCATTCCTCTGCTCGATAGCCTCCTTGGGCATTCAGAGCCGATGACGAAAGGTTCGGCTTCCATCGTCGATCCGGTCGAGCTGATCCGGAACGTCGATTTGGTACGCTATTACGCCGCCAAGTTCAAAGGCGGGCCGAATGGCGATCAACGCAAGCAGGCGCAAGTTATTTTGGGTGATCGGCAGGCATCCAAATCATGATCCGGAAGCGCCGCTTTCGAGGGTATGGACGCCGGCTGCCGAGGAATCTCCGGTTAAGCTTGTCGTTTTGGCGCGGGGCGGATGGCGCGGTATCGCTGTATCTGATCGTTTCGACGGCAGCGATGCTGCTATTCACCTCCCTGCTGGTCGATTATGCTCGGATCGCCGCATTCGACAAACAGACCGAATTGGCCGCGCAATCCGGTATTCGTTCGGCGCTGTCCGCCTATGATCAGTCGCTGTACGAGCGATACGGACTGTTCGGCGCGGGCGGCTCGGATCGCGGCGAGCTGTTCGCGCAGGCTGCCGAGCATAATTGGCTGGACGGCGACGTCAATCATTTTCAATGGCTTCGCATTCAGCGGGAGGCTTCGCATGTGGATACCGAGGAAGTGCTCGGGAATCAGGTCGTATTTACCCGTCAAGTACTGGAAGAAATGAAATATAAAGCGCCGATCGATTTCACGATGGAGATCGTATCGCGGTTCGCGCCTATGAGCGCCGCGATGAAGGAGGCTTCCGCGACGATCGGAGGGCTCGAGGACATCAAGCGGCTATATGAAGATCGCGAGGAGCATCTCGAACGAGCGTCCGAGCTTCAGAAGGAAGCAGCCGCACGGGTTTCCGAGCTGAGCGGGGCGCTGTCGGCAGCCTCCGGCATCGTTGACGGATACGGCGCTTACGAAAGCTGGCGCGCCGAGGATGCAGGGCTCGAAGAAGACGAGAAGCCGAAGCATGCGGAAGACATCGCCTCCTATTCGGTCCGTTCGCAAGGCGATGCGGCTGCCGTGCTGAGCGCCGCGGATAGCGGACTGGAACAACATGCGGACGATACGGCGAAAGCCTTATCCGAGCTGATGGCAGCAGAGCAATCGAATGCCGCGATCGCAGCCGCAGCCGAACGCATGCGCCAGTCGCAGGAAACAAGCGGGTACGACAAGCTATCGGACGCGAACGTTGCCGGGAAGGACAGTACGTCCATGACTGCGGAGGAACTGTCCCAGTACGGACAGACAAGGGCCTCCGCCGAAGGGCTCGTTCTGGACGAGGCTTGGTTCGCCGACTATCGCCGAGAACTGAATGAGCAGTTGAGTGCGTACCGAAGCATCCGGGCCGATTCGGCCGCTTTCCAGTCCGTTGTCCGGTCGGCCGTCTCATCGACAGGCATGGCTGCTGGTCTCAACGAGGCTTGGTCGGACTTGAACGGCACTGTCCATCGTTATGAGGCAGGCTATTCCGTTTCCGGAACGGTCATGCAGGCGAGGAAGAACGAATTCCAGCGCAGGCATGCTCATGATGCAGAGCGCAAATCCAATGAAGCCGCGGCCAAGACCAAATGGTCCGAAGTGAAGTCGATGCTCGGCGGCCTGCAGTCCGACCCTGGTCAAGCGGAGCAGAAGCAAGCTTTCGAAGAGGTGAAGCGGCTGGCTGCGGACAATTTAAGGTTTAATCAGGCGGCCGGCGAAGAGACGGGCAGCAGTCCTGATGCCGGACGCGCGGACGATGCCGGAGATGAGGCCAAGTCCGCCTTGACATCCATGGGCACGATGTTCGGCGGCATGGCCGAGCTTCTGGAAGGGATTCGCGATCCGCTTTATGTCAACGAGTACGTCGTTCATCGCTTTCGCAGCTTCGATCCCACGAAGCTTCGCGGGATGATATCCGATGGCGGTCAAGGCGATCGGGCGTCGTTCTCGAAGGCGCTAGCCCTAGAGAACCAGGAGGTGGAGTACATCCTCTACGGGTTTCATGAGCCGGGCGCCAATATCGCGGCCGCAGTCGGCGAGATCTTCGCGGCTCGGCTGGCCGTTCGTACGATGGAAGGGCTAATCGCATGCAGGGCGCTTGGGCATCCGCTGCTCATACTGTCGGCGGCCGTGCTGTACGGGCTGGAGAAGGCGATCGCGGACATGGCCGTTCTCTCGGAGAAAGGGAAGGTACAGCTCTCGAAATACGTTCCGTCCGAATTGACTTATGCGGACTACCTGCGCGTCTTTCTCATTCTTCACGGCAGCGGCGGCCAAGCGAGGAACTCCCGCATCATTGCCGTCATCGAGCGTAATACGGGTGCCGATCTATCCATGGCGGCCACGGGCCTGTCCGGCGAAATGACTTCCTCGGTCAATTTATGGTTCCTGCCGGGGCTGATGAGGACCTTTACGGCAGCGGGCATTTTGAATGGAAAGGTAAAGGACGGCCGTTATGAGAAAACGCAGACGATCGGCAGCTCTTACGGATGAACAGGGCGAACGAGGCAGCATAGCGCTCGAAGCGAGTTTAGTGCTGCCTGTCGTGCTCATGGTGGTTATCTTCTTCATTATGCTGATCAAATTGAGCGCGGCGCAGATGGCGCTGCATGGCGCAGTCTCGCAAACGGTCAGGCTGGCGGCTGCCAATATTCACCCGATCGACCTCGCCGTCAGAGAAAGTTTGAGGGACGATGGCGATGCATCGGAATTGCCCGATGAAGGGGGAGCGGCGAACGAAGGATCGGCGGCATCGTCCGGCGAGTCGCAGGCCGTAGCAGATCGTGCAGCAGCTCAAGAACCATCGGCAGCAGTTCGGTTTCTGGCGGACAAGCTGGAAGGCTGGCTGCCTCCGCCTTCGGGCCCTTTATTGGCAGCCGCGCTGCGAGGGGATTGGAAAACGATTCAGGATACCGCTGCCGCGGAGGTTGGCCGTTCCATTATCGAGCCGATGCTCCGCCACGAAGCGGATACGGCCATTCTCGATCCCGAGCGCCTAAGGCTCAGCAAGATTTCGCTGCCCGACTTGAAGGGGCGAAGCGACTTGTTCCTGTCCATGGAAGTCGAATATGCGTTCAAGCTCGGCTTCCCCTTTACGCGCAAAACGGTCGTTCTTACGGAAAGGGCAGAGGAGCGGGTATGGACGCCTGACAGCATTCCTTCGCAAAGGACGGGGAGCGCTTCGGATTCCGAGCATGCTCCGATCCAAATCGTACTGGTGGAGCCGTCTCCCGTAAGACCGGGAAACAAAGCGCGGGTTGTCGTGAAGACGAGTCCAGGGCGCAGCCTGTCCATCCAGGTCCATTATAAGAGCGGGCAAAGCACGGCCAAACATTTGGGAGACACGGTTACCGACGACGAAGGCATGGCGGAGTGGACATGGCTCGTGTCGGGCAATACGACCCCGGGCAAATGGGAAATCGTTGTAACGGCAGAGGACGGAACGTCAGCGGCCAAGCATTTTAACGTGCGGAAGAAACAGAGCGAAGGGGAAGGATCGAATGGATAGCATGGTCACCTGCATCATGGCAGGCTTGTTCGTCATCGCTGCGTTTGTCAGCGACATTCGGAGTATGACCATTCCGAACAGGCTGAACCTTGCGTTTCTGGCGGCAGGCGCCGCCTATCATCTGCTGGCAGGCGGTTTCGCCGGGGGAACGCAGGCTTTGGCTGGTTTCGCGGCAGGCTTGGTGCCGTTGCTGCTGCTCTACCTGCTCAAAGGAATCGGAGCCGGGGACGTCAAGTTTTTCGCATCATTAGGTACTGTTGTGGGTATGGCCGCTGTTTTGCAAATCTTCATGTACGCGGTTCTGTACGGTGGGTTAATGGGTCTGATCATGCTGTTCGTCAATCGTTCGTTCGGCAGGCGAATCCTGTTTGGGGCGGCATCCGTGATCGTAGCCGAATCGCGGCTTCGCGCTTGGGAAGCGAGCTTCGCGGATGGCGGAAGCCTGAGGTTTCCGTTCATGATCGCCGTCGTGCCGGGAGCTCTAACGGCATGGTACATGATGGCTTTGTAACTTTGAAAGGAGGAAACAACCATGCTTCTAGATGAACTTCAGGTCGATTTCGCCATGAAACGCGGCCATGAAATGATCGTGGACTTGAAGTCCGGGATGAAACGCGAACAGCTGGACGGCATCGAAATCCAAATGCTCCAAGGGCAGCGCATTCCGAAACATCTGCCCGTGGAGTGGATCGACATTGACGGTGAAATCACGTTCCGTTATCCGCTCGGCGGTAAACGAATGCTCATGCATCGTCTTCAGACCCAGCGCATGACGATGTTCGACTTCTACACGCTGCTGCTGGCCGTGGTCGAAGCGCTGGATGACTGCAGGCATTACATGCTCCGCGCGGAGTGCTTCCTGCTGCATGAGCAGTATATATTCATCGGGGAGAATTGGGATGAAGCGATGCTTGCTTACGTTCCTTTAAGCGGTAAGGAAGTCGTCACCTCCGCGGGTGAAGCCGTGCTGGCCATGGCCATTCGCTGGGTAGCCGCAATCGAAGAGCCCGATGGGGTCGGTTTGCAGCAGGTGTTTCAGCATCTGCACGCCGAACGGGCTGCTTGGGAGAGGCTTAGACAGACGCTGCTAGCCCTTATCGGTGCAAGCACCTCGGGATTGCAAAGGAATGCCGTCCAAAGCACGAAAAATAAGGAAACGGTTGAAGGATCGCATTTCGCTGCTTCTCGAGAGCCGAAGCTGGAGAAGGCTGCCTTCGATTCTCCGCCTGCGCGTGCAAACAACGTCTTCGAGAGCCAGCCGGCCGATTCGCCTTGGATAAGCGCAAGCGGGCGGGATCGGAAGGAAAAAGCCGAAGAAGTCGATCTGCCCTTCGACGAGCTTCCCGAGAAACGGCCGTCATCCACGATGGGATGGATCGTCGGAGCGGGGTGGGTTCTCTTTGCAGCCGTCGTGTGGCGATTTATCTATCTCGGTTCTCCGTCCCAATCGAAGCTGCTCCTGTGCGCAGGATTGTCGCTCATGGCAGGGGCAGCCGCTCTGATCGCGTTACGCCGTATTCGCGGTGCTTCGGAGTCGGAGGAGGAGGAAGAAGATAAGCGCTGGTCGGCGGAGGATGCGTTTGTACCCAATTCGCTCGTA
Organism: Paenibacillus sacheonensis; assembly: GCF_009909195.1. Lineage (GTDB taxonomy): Bacteria > Bacillota > Bacilli > Paenibacillales > Paenibacillaceae > Paenibacillus_Z > Paenibacillus_Z sacheonensis. The sequence goes on along the minus strand of NZ_JAAAMU010000012.1, from coordinate 141,131 downwards.
CTGGGGGCAGATGCCGCTATGGCGCATCCCTTCCAAAGGACGAATGCGGCGGCAGCGATCAGAGTCGCCGTACCGATTCCGCTAGGGAGCGAGGCGAGGCAGGCCGCACCCGTGAGCAGCCCTCCGGTCAAGCCGATCGTTTATCATTCTTCCGCGGCCAATGATGCGACGGTTATGCTAGGCGATGCTGCCAAGGCGTCGCAAGCGGACGAGCGGCAGCACCCATGGTTGGAACGGCAATCGGAGGGACGGGCGGAGAGGATCGCCCTGGAACGGCTGCAATTTATGATCGGCAGATCCAGCGAAGGGACGAATTACACGGACCAGGCGTCCGGTATTTCCAGAGCCCATCTCGAGCTGTCGGGCAGCGAGGGCGGCTGGTCGGTGAAGGACATGGGCTCGCGCAACGGCAGCACGCTCAATGGCAGTGCGATGATCCCGTACAAGTCGTATGCGTTAGGCGATTCCGACAAACTTCAACTCGCAGGCGAGCAGGGACCGATCTATGTTTTTCGAGCGGGTTAACGTCAGCAGGTTATCGGCCATTCCCGAGCAATTGGCGCAATGCGGAAGCGATGTCTGCGTAACGGAACGTAAATCCATGCTTCAGCGCTTTGCGGGGAACGGCTCGCGACCCTTCGAGCAGCAGGAAGGACAGCTCGCCGAGGACCGTCTTCAGCAGGAAGGCCGGCAGCGGAAACCAATGCGGCCTTCCGGCAGCCTTGCCGACGGCGCGACCGAAATCGTCGTTGGTCAGCGGCTCGGGCGCGGAGGCATTGACGGGACCTTCAATCTCGGGATTATCGATGCAGAACAGAATCAATCGGACCATGTCGTCTTCGTGAATCCAAGGGATCCATTGCTTTCCGGTGCCGATTCTGCCGCCGGCGAACAGTCGGTAAGGCAGCAGCATGGCCGGAAAAGCGCCGCCTTTCATGCCAAGCACGAGGCCGACGCGGAGTTTAACAAGCCTTTGCGCCGGAATGCGGTCAGCGGCTGCCTCCCATTGGACGACGACGGAAGAGAGATAGTCCGTGCCGCGAACATCGCTTTCTTCATCGTGGGCGATGCTAGCGTCGGTGCCGTAGATCGAGATGCCCGAAGCGTTGACGACAACCTCGGGTTTATTCGTCAATGCGGCAATGGCGGCTCCGACCGCGTAAGCGGCATCCAGACGGGATTGCAGAATTGCATGCTTCCCTGCTTCGTTCCAGCGCCGGTTGATGGATTCTCCGGCTAGATTCACGATCGCTCCGAATCCCTCCAGCGCGGAAGGCGACTCGGCCAGCTCTGACCAGGTTACATAGCGGAGCTTGGGCCCGCCTGTCCGTTGTCCTGCCGAGCGGGTGATGACGGCAACCTCGTCTCCTCGATCAAGCAATGCTTGTACCAGCAGGCTGCCCACATAGCCCGTTCCTCCCGTTACCGCCACTTTCATTGCCCATTCCTCCTCGATTCCAATTGCTTCCATGGTACAACAAAAGCCGCCTTGAGAGGCGGCTTATTTATTCAATAAATGCGCATAGGGTTTGTAATCGATTTGTTCCCGCTCCAGGAAGGAAACCAAGCTCCGGTAATCGCGCTTCGGCGTTGCCAGAATATAGCCTTCAATGCAGTGGCTGCGAGAGACTTCGGTCGAGCCGCCCTCAACCGCCACCTGCGCGATCTTGGCCGCGATCGAATGTCTCGCGATATCGCGGAAGGCGCTTGGAACCGGCGCCACGAGCTTCTCCAGAAAAGCCTTGGAGTCTTCGGGCCACATGCCGCGGCTGCGCTCTACCCAATAGTTCTGCCAATCCAGCTTGGATTTGCCGTCCCGTTTGGGAAGAACCTTCAGAAATTTGCGGAACATGAAGTACCCGCCGATCGACATGAAGACAATCATGACAACCGCCCAAAATACGATAAAATACATGAACCAATTCGGAGCCATCGCTAGCGTTCACCTCTTGCCGCACATTATGCCGTGAATTTCGGATAAATCGTACTTCATTATAAGCCATGTCCTGCCTTTCTCGCAACAAAGGCAAATTCCGGAACCTAGATTTATTTCGCCATTCCTTGTAAAATAGGAAGGACAAGCGTTTAATCCGGGAGATCGCTGCAGACGCAGGGTTCCGCCCGTATAAACGAAAGGAGCGAAATTCGTCCATGTTGAAAATCGGATCGCATGTTTCATTTTCTGATAAAGGGCTGCTCACCGCAGCGAATGAGGCCGTTACTTACGGTTCCAGCTCGTTCATGATTTATACCGGCGCGCCGCAGAATACGCGCCGCAAGCCGATGGAAGACCTGTACATTCCGGAAGGCAAGGCAGCGATGAGCGAAGCGGGGATCGACGAAATCGTCGTGCATGCTCCCTATATCGTGAATCTCGGTTCCTATAAAGACGACACGTTTGAGCTCGCCGTCCGATTCCTGCAAGAGGAAATTCGCCGCACGGACGCAATCGGCGTTCGCAACATCGTGCTCCACCCCGGCGCCTATACGGACAAGGACGCCGAATACGGCATCGCACGGATCGCCGAAGGCCTGAACGAAGTGCTGAACGGCACGAAAGAAACGAACGTGAACATCGCGCTCGAAACGATGGCCGGCAAAGGAACGGAGATCGGCCGCAGCTTCGACGAAATCGCTTCGATTATTGACAAGGTCGCTTCCAACGATCGGTTGACCGTCTGCATGGATACCTGCCATATGCACGATGCCGGCTATGATCTGGTCAACGACGTGGACGGCGTGCTGAACGAATTCGACCGGATCGTCGGTCTGAACCGCGTCGCGGTCGTGCACGTCAACGACAGCAAGAACCCTCGCGGCGCCGGCAAGGACCGCCACGCTCCGATCGGCGCGGGCTGGATCGGCCATGACGCGATCCGCGGCATCGTGCACCACGAGGCCCTCAAAGGACGTCCGTTCATTCTCGAGACGCCATGGATCGGCCAAGAGGACAAGACGCAGCGTCCGATGTACGAAGCGGAAATCGCGCTGCTTCGAGGCGATGCGGCCAGCCGTTTCGGCGGTCAATTCATGGAGGACGTCGAACGCCTGCACCACTTCTTCGGCAAACAGGACATCGACCACCGCGAGTTCGTATTGAACGTGTGGGACGTGCTGAAGAACGATGCCAAAGCGAAGAAGGCCGATCCTCGCGAACCGATGGATCGTCTGTACGACCTCGTGGCCGAGCACCGCGTGCTGCCCGATCTATCCGAAGAGGCAGTCAACCAGCGCATCACGGCTTGGTTCGCGGGCAAGACGCTGCTCGTAAACGCGTAATGCGCATGCCGGCTTCGGCCGGCACATTTAATTGTTGACGGAAGGAAGTCGCCTTTTATATGTCTACTAGTCATCATCCAACTCAGCAGCCGTCGACGCGCCCGGATAAGTCGGGCCGCGCGCGGATGCTTATTTCCTGCCCGGATCGCAACGGCATCGTGGCAGCCGTATCGCAGTTTCTCTACGAGCATGGCGCGAACATCGTCCAGTCGGATCAATACACGTTGAATCCCGGCGGCGGCATGTTCTTCATCCGCTTCGAGTTCGATCTGAATGACCTGGAACGCGAGCTGCCCGTGCTTCAGGAGGATTTTACCCGCGTGGCGGACCGTTTCGAGATGAAATGGCACACGTTCCGCGCAAGCCGCAAGAAACGCCTCGCGATCTTCGTATCGAAGGAAGACCATTGCCTGCTCGAACTGCTCTGGCAGTGGCAGGCGGGCGACCTGGATGCGGATATCGCGATGGTCGTGAGCAATCATCCCGACATGAGAGGGCTCGTGGAATCGTTCGGCATCCCGTTCCATCATATTCCGGTTACGCCGGACACGAAGGCCGAAGCCGAGAAGCATCAGCTTGAAGCCGTAACCGGCAAAGCGGACATTATCGTCCTCGCACGGTACATGCAGATTATCTCGCCCAAGTTCATCGAGCAGTTCCCGAACCGGATTATTAACATTCATCATTCCTTCCTGCCGGCCTTCGTCGGCGGCAAGCCTTACGCGCAGGCCTATCAGCGCGGCGTCAAAATCATCGGGGCTACCGCTCATTACGTCACGGAAGAGCTTGACGGCGGGCCGATCATCGAACAGGACGTTCAGCGGGTCAGCCACCGCGACGACGTCGACAATCTCAAGCGGATCGGCCGTACCATCGAACGCGTCGTGCTAGCGCGCGCCGTGAAATGGCATGTGGAGGACCGGATACTGGTTCACCAGAACAAGACGGTCGTGTTTAACTAACTAATTTCATGCAGCGGCATCGGTGCCGCGAAGACGCGCCAGCCGGGGATCCGGAACTGGCGCGTTTTTTTGTCGCCCGGCCGCGGGCCGATGTCGATTTTGCGACTGCAGCGCATTAAAGATGGAAATGGAGAAAAGGTAATGGTACAATATTTCAAAGCCGATTGCGGGAAATCCGCATGTGGAGACAATTGAAATTTGCATGCGCAGAATGCTTGGCGCCCGACCGTAACAGGTCGTACAAGCTGGACAAACTGCCGTGTACCTATTGAGATTTAGGAGGAGTTTACGTAATGACAGTTACTCAGAAATCCATCGACCAGCTCTCCATCGACACGATTCGCACCCTTGCGATCGACTCGATCGAGAAAGCGAATTCCGGCCACCCGGGCATGCCGATGGGAGCCGCTCCGATGGGCTACCAATTGTTCGCCAAAACCATGAACCACAATCCTTCGAACCCGACATGGATCAACCGCGACCGTTTCGTGCTCTCCGCGGGCCACGGCTCCATGCTGCTGTACAGCCTGCTTCATCTCTCGGGCTACGATCTTCCGATCGAAGAACTGCAAAACTTCCGCCAATGGGGCTCCTTGACGCCCGGACATCCGGAGTACGGCCACACGGCCGGCGTAGACGCTACGACGGGACCGCTCGGACAAGGCTTCGCGATGGCTGTCGGCATGGCAATGGCCGAAGCCCATCTTGGCGCGACTTACAATAAACAAGACCTGAACGTTATCGACCATTATACATTCGCGATCTGCGGCGACGGCGACATGAGCGAGGGCGTTGCAAGCGAAGCGGCTTCGCTTGCGGCTCACTTGAAGCTGGGCAAGCTCGTCGTGCTGTACGATTCCAACGATATCTCGCTTGACGGCGAACTGAGCCTGTCGTTCTCGGAGAACGTGCAAGGCCGTTTCGAGGCCTACGGCTGGCAAGTGCTGCGCGTCGAAGACGGCAACGATCTGAACGCCCTCGCTGCAGCGGTGGCGGCGGCGCAAGCCGACCTCAGCAAACCGACGCTGATCGAAGTGAAAACGACGATCGGCTACGGCAGCCCGAACAAGGGCGGCAAGGGCGGCCATCTGGGCACGCACGGCAGTCCGCTCGGCGCCGAAGAAACGGTGCTGACGAAGCAATTCTATGGCTGGGAGAACGAAGCATTCTCCGTGCCGGCAGAAGTACGCTCGCACTTCGCCGAAGTGAAAGCGAACGGAGAGAAAGCAAACGCGGCTTGGGATACGCTCTTCGCTTCCTACAAATCCGCTTACCCGGAACTGGCCGCGCAATTCGAGACCGCAATCAGCGGCAAGCTGCCGGAGGGCTGGGACAGAGAGCTTCCTGCGTATACGCCGGCCGACAAAGCATTGTCGACGCGCGTAGCTTCCGGTAACGCCCTGAACGGATTGGCGAAAAACATCCCGAACCTGATCGGCGGCTCCGCCGACCTCGAGAGCTCCACGATGACGCATCTCAAGGGCCTGCCCGTCTTCAAGCCGGGCAGCTACGAAGGCCGCAACGTGTACTTCGGCGTTCGCGAATTCGCGATGGCTGCCGCGGTCAACGGCATGAGCCTGCACGGCGGCGTGAAGCCGTTCGGCGCAACGTTCTTCGTCTTCACGGACTACCTGCGTCCGGCGGTTCGTCTGTCCGCGCTGATGAAACAGCCCGTCGTTTACGTGCTGACGCATGACAGTATCGCAGTCGGCGAAGACGGTCCTACGCATGAGCCGATCGAGCAATTGGCTTCCCTGCGCATCATCCCGCAATTGACGGTGATCCGCCCTGCGGATGCGAACGAGACGTCTTCCGCTTGGGCGTATGCGTTGTCCGACGCAGACCAGCCGGTAGCGCTCGTTCTGACTCGTCAGAACCTGCCGGTTCTGGAAGGCACGAAGGAGAACTCCCGCGAAGGCATCGCCAAAGGCGCGTATGTCGTTGCAGACGCATCGAACGGCAAACCGCAGGCGCAGCTGATCGCAACGGGATCCGAGGTTCAGCTCGCGGTTGCGGCGCAGAAAGCACTCGCCGCGGAAGGCATCGAGGTACGCGTCATCAGCATGCCGAGCTTCGATCTGTTCGAGCGTCAACCGAAAGCGTACAAAGATTCCGTGATTCTTCCGGACGTTAAAGCGCGTCTTGCGATCGAAATGGCTTCGCCGTTCGGTTGGGAGCGTTACGTCGGCGACCAAGGCGCGGTACTCGGCATCAACACGTTCGGGGCATCCGCGAAGGGCGACCGCGTCATCGCGGAATACGGCTTCACGGTCGAGAACGTCGTCAGCAAAGTAAAAGCGCTCCTGTAGTCGGCTTACCGAGTCGCCCGGCAGTTCATGTTCGATTAATCGCGGGGCTTGCACCGCTTGCCGTTTAAGCGTCGCAAGCCCCGCTTTTGTATAGCCATCATTCCTAAACGCGAGGAGATCGTCCCCATGTCCCAGTACGAAAACGTAACCGTGATCAAGAAAGCCAATCTTTACTTCGACGGCAAAGTATCCAGCCGCACCGTTCTGTTCGCGGACGGCACGAAGAAAACGCTCGGCATCATGCTGCCGGGCGACTATGAGTTCGGCACGGATGCCAAAGAAATCATGGAGATCCTTGCAGGCGACCTGAAAGTGCTTCTGCCAGGCGACTCCGAGTGGATCAGCATCTCCGGCGAAGGCGAATTTACGGTGCCGGCCAACTCCAAATTCAAGCTGCAAGTCGCGACCATTACGGACTACGCTTGCTCGTACATTCAAGAATAAGAGCTTCGCGAGCGTTGCCCGCCTAGCTTCACGAGCGTGGCCCGCCTAACTGCGCGGGCTTTGATCGCCTAGCTTCGCAGCAGTGCCCATGTAGAAAAAGGCTGCTCCATCTCGCCGCAAGTGCGGGGATGGAGCAGCCTTTTGTACGTAATGGAGCAAGACAGCCTGTCCGAAGCTTGTTTGGAGGCGGCAATCATCTTAACCTACGTTTCAATGATGCGTTCTGCGGCCAAGGTTTAGTCGGCTAATGCGATCTGCTTATTGACGTAATTCTCCAGCAGCAGGCGCTGATACGGGGCCAAGCCAGCCAGCATGCAGCCATAGCGGAAGGAAGAGCCGCTCGACTCGATGCGAATGATGCGACCGGTAACCGGAGGCAGTCCGGCGTCCTGCGGGAAATAAAGGACGACGAACATATCGCATTCGAGCGGAGCATCGGAAACGATTTGCAGGCCGCTGTCCGATAGATCGCGCAGCGTGCAGTCGATCAAATGGCCGGTGAAGCTGCCTTCCTGCTCCCATTGATACACGGATACTTTGAGCGGCACATTGAGCGCGAGGCGCTCGCTGCGTCTGCGGTCAAGGTTAGCGGCATCGGAACTCGCCGCATCCGCGCCCGGGGCCGCCGCTTCCGCGGAACCGGCGGCAGTAAAGTCTTCCGCATCGCTGTGGTTCGTGATGCGTTTGTTGATCCATTGCTCGTAGCTGTGCGCCAGCGCGGAGAGATCGGAATCGCCGAAGCCCATGGAATCGCCGATCTGGTACAAGCTCTTGACCGTCTCCAGAATCGGCGTCGGCGTCTTCAATTCATCCGACAGCTGCGAGGCAAGCCGCAAATCCTTCAGCATGAGCGCGAGCGAGAATTGGACGCTGAAATCGCGATCCAGAAACTTCGGCGTCTTGAGCTCGGCCATTTTGCTTGCCGCGCCGCCGGATTGCACCAGCTCCAGGAACGACTTGGCGTCGATGCCGCCGCTCGCGGCGATCGCCATGCCTTCCACGAGAGCGGCGACGTTGATGCCGACAATCGTGTTGTGAGCCAGCTTCGCCGTGGAGCCGCTGCCGCCGGGGCCCATGGGAATGATTTTGCGACCCATGGTTTGAAGGACATCCTTCACTTTATGCAGCGCTTCGATCTCGCCGCCGACCATAAACGTGAGCGTGCCGCTCTCCGCCGCCGGTTTGCTTCCCGTTACCGGGGCATCCAGGAAGTCGGAGGATTTGGCGCCGATGTCCGCGTGAAGCTGGCGCGATAGGGGCGGAGAAATCGTGCTGCTGTCCATGACGATCGTTCCCGGCAGCAGGGCGCCGAGAATCCCGTCTTCGCCGTAGTACACCTCGCGAATGGAATCGTCGTTGCTGATCATCGTGATGATCATTTCGGAGGAACGGGCAACCGCCGCGGGCGTCGGCGCCTCGTCCGCGCCAAGCTCGATCAGCTTGGCCGCCTTGCCCGGCGTGCGGTTGTAGACCGTGACCGGATAGCCCTTGCGCAATAAGTTGGCTGCCATGGGTTCGCCCATGACGCCCAGACCGATAAAGCCGATTTTGAACATGTCGCGTCATCTCCTTGGTTTCCGTATGTAGCTGTTTCCATTTTAACATAATTGCGGGACAACCTGCATTCGGCCCTCCTTCCCTTGTTTTTGCCTATGAAATCCATTATCCTTATCCTGATGTAAAACGGACGAGTTATGAAGGCTGTGAGCGCGAGTTTTTCGCTCGCTAAGAGGCCGCGCAAGATGCATCGCACAGAACCGAGCTTATGCTTCCGATGCGGGTTTTTTCTCGCGGGATGCCATACGGAAAGTACCGTAAATACGAAGCGTATGCTTCCGATGCAAGTTTTTTACTTGCAAAGTTGTCCTACAAGCTGTACCGTAAAAAACTTTCAGGAGGTCTTCAAACCATGACTAAAGCAGTGAAATTCGATTACAGCAAAGCACTCGGCTTCATCGGCCAGCATGAGATCGATAATTTGGCGCAGCAGGTGCGCACGGCGCATGATCAGCTTCGTAACGGAACGGGCGCAGGCTCGGACTACCTCGGCTGGATCGACCTGCCGGCGAACTACGATAAAGAAGAATTCTCCCGCATTCAAAAATCGGCGGAGAAAATCAAATCGGATTCCGAAGTGCTCGTCGTGATCGGCATCGGCGGCTCCTATCTCGGCGCGCGCGCGGCAATCGAGATGCTGTCGAACTCCTTCTATAACCTGCTGCCGCAGGAACAGCGCAAGACGCCGCAGGTCCTGTTCGCGGGCAACAATATCAGCTCTACATACGTGACCCACCTGCTCCAGCTGCTGGAAGGCCGCGACTGGTCGATCAACGTCATCTCCAAATCCGGCACGACGACCGAGCCGGCCATCGCCTTCCGCGTATTCCGCGAGGCGCTGGAAGCCAAATACGGCAAAGCCGAAGCGCGCAAGCGCATCTACGCGACGACGGACCGCGAGAAAGGCGCCCTCAAGAAGCTGGCGAACGAAGAGGGCTACGAATCGTTCGTTATTCCGGACGACGTGGGCGGCCGTTACTCCGTTCTGACCGCGGTCGGCTTGCTGCCTATCGCCGCTGCGGGCATCAACATCGAGGAAATGATGCAAGGCGCGGCCGATGCCGCGGTTGCCTACAACAATCCGAATCTGGCCGAGAATGAAGCGTACCAATACGCAGCGGCCCGCAACGCGCTCTATCGCAAAGGCAAAGCGACCGAAATCCTCGTCAACTACGAGCCGGCCCTTCACTTCGTATCCGAGTGGTGGAAGCAGCTGTACGGCGAGAGCGAAGGCAAAGACTTCAAAGGGATCTTCCCGGCGGCCGTCGATTTCTCGACCGATCTGCACTCCATGGGTCAATTCATCCAGGAAGGCAACCGCAACATCTTCGAAACGGTCATCCAAGTGGAGAACGTGGCGGAGCACATCACGATCGCGCATGACGAGAACGATCTGGATGGCCTGAACTTCCTGACCGGCAAAACGATGGATTTCGTGAACAAGAAAGCTTTCCAAGGCACGCTGCTCGCGCATACGGACGGTCAAGTGCCGAACTTCGTCGTGAACATCGCGGACATGAAGCCGTACACCTTCGGCTACCTGGTTTATTTCTTCGAGATCGCCTGCGGCATCAGCGGTTACCTGCTCGGCGTGAACCCGTTCGACCAACCGGGCGTCGAAGCGTACAAGAAGAACATGTTCGCGCTGCTCGGCAAACCGGGCTTCGAGAAAGAGAAAGCCGAGCTGGAAGCTCGCCTTTAATCGGCATACATGCTGGACCGATATCGGACGCTGCGGCAGCAGGGCAGTCAAGAGATCGTCATCAAGAAATCGCGCTTCATCGGGTATGGCAAGCCTGTCGCCTCGGAAGAGGAAGCGGTCGCGTTCATCGACGAGCTGAAGAAGCTGCATTGGAATGCCGCGCACAACTGCTCGGCGTACGTCATCGGCGAACGGGACGAAATCCAGAAGCAGTCGGATGACGGAGAGCCCAGCGGTACGGCGGGAAAACCGATTCTTGAAGTAATCAAGCATCAAGGACTGAAGAACGTCGTGATCGTCGTGACCCGTTACTTCGGCGGCATTCTGCTGGGCGCGGGCGGTCTCATCCGAGCGTACACGGACGGCGCCGTCGCCGCCATCGAAGCTGCGGAAGCCATCACGGAGGTGCTGCACCGGGAAGTCGTCGTCGATGTCGATTACACCTGGTACGGTAAGCTCGAGAATGAATTCCATGCACGGGGCGTCCGCATCGGCGGGACCGAATTCACGGACCGCGTAGTCATTACTTGCCTGCCGGCGGCGCCGGAAGCGGACAAGTTCGCGGATTGGATCACCGATTTGACGCAAGGTCAAGCGGTGCTGAGCGTCGGCGAGGATAAGTATTATATCGACTCGGAATGACGCGATCGCGAAGACGCGTCAACCATCGGAAGCTCCCCCGCGATTATCGATCGCCGCCGGGGAGCTTTTGTTCGTTTTTCGTTCATGGATTCCGTGGGAAACCTGTCGAATAAAGGATTGACTAGACATCCTTCCGTCTGCTAGAGTATGAATACCAAGTGATTTAATAGGGATTATATTCGATTCCACACCGCGATTCCTCAAGGAAAGCGTCAGGGGGTAATGCAGCTTGAATTTCATCATGCGCGGCCGTTTATGGAGCTTCGGTTTTCGCAGCACCATCATGCTCTATTTTATCTTGCTCATCGTTTTGCCGATCGTCGGCGTGTACTCGCAGTCCTTCCAACAGGGCTGGTCGACCTTCTGGGAAAGCGCGACGGATCAGCTGGCATGGGAAGCCGTCCTGCTGACGATCAAGCTCGCGGTCATCTCCGCGGTCATTAACGTACTGCTGGGCACGATGATCGGATGGGTTCTCATCCGTTACCGTTTTCCGGGACGCCGAATATTGAACAGCCTCGTCGATTTGCCGTTTGCGCTGCCGACGGCGGTCGGCGGTTTGATGATATTATTGCTGCTGGGCCCGAACAGCTTCGTCGGCGGCCTTGCCGAGAAGCTCGGCTTCGAAATCGTGTTTCATGAACCGGCGATTATCGTCGCCATGGTCTTCGTCACGTTTCCGTTCGTTATTCGCGGCGTGCAGCCGCTGCTGGAGGAGATGGACAAGTCCGAGGAGGAAGCTTCCTATACGCTCGGAGCGTCCAGGGCGAGAACGTTTTTGCAGGTGATTTTTCCGTCCATGCTGCCGGGCATCATCAGCGGTGCGATGCTGGCTTTCTCCCGCGCCCTGGCGGAATTCGGCGCCGTCGTCCTCGTGGCAGGCAACATTCCGGGTAAAACCTTGATCGCGTCGGTGTATATTTTCGGCGAAATCGAAAGCGATAACACGCAGGGCGCCGCTGCGGTGTCCGTCCTTCTGCTGACGCTCTCGTTCCTCATCCTGGGAGCCGTCAACCTCGTTCAGGCGAGGAGGCACCGCAAATGAGAAGGCTCCTGATCGGACTTACGTATCTTGTATTCCTCGTTCTGCTGGTCGCGCCGCTGGCGAAAATTTTCGTCGGGTCATGGGGGGACGGCTGGAGCGGGTTCACGGAGTCGCTGACGCGCGAGCAATCGCTGCATGCGCTCATGATGACAGGCATTCTCGTCGTCATTGTAACCGTACTCAATACCGTGTTCGGCGTCATGCTGGCCATCTACCTCGTTCGGGCAGAATGGATGTCGCGCCGGATCAAAGGACTGTTGAACAGCATCGTCGATCTTCCATTCGCGGTATCGCCCGTCATCGGGGGCTTGATGATCGTGCTCGTGCTGGGACCCAATTCGGCGATCGGCGCATTCTTCGAAGATGTCGGCATTAAGGTCGTATATGCGCTGCCGGGCATGATTCTCGCGACCCTGTTCGTCACGTTCCCGCTGATGGTGCGGGAAGTCATGCCGGTGCTGCAAGAAATCGGCGCCCAGCAGGAAGAAGCCGCATCGACGCTCGGTGCGTACTCATGGTATACCTTCTGGAAAGTGACTTGGCCGTCGATCCGCTGGGGCGTTATCTACGGCGTCGTCTTGACGGTCGCAAGAACGCTTGGCGAATTCGGCGCCGTGCTCGTCGTTTCCGGCAATATTATGAACAAGACCCAGACGGCGACGACGCTCGTCTATCAGGATGTCGAGAATTTCAACGTGACGGAAGCGAGCAGCGTGGCTTTGGTGCTGGCGGCCTTCTCCGTCGGACTGCTGCTGCTTATGGAATGGGCCAAGAAGAGAAAGGAAGTGCATTGAACGATGCATATCGAGGTGCGCGGTTTAAATAAGCAATTCGGCGACTTCCATGCCGTACGGGACGTCGATTTCGATATCGCCAAAGGCCAGCTTATCGGCCTGCTCGGGCCGAGCGGCGGCGGCAAAACATCGATTCTCCGCATGCTGGCGGGACTGGAGACGCCGTCGTCGGGCGATATCGTTTTCCATGGCAAACGGGTCAACGATCTCCCGCCGCAGGAGCGGGGAATCGGCTTCGTGTTTCAGAACTACGCGCTGTTCAAGCATATGACGGTCTACGATAATGTCGCTTTCGGGCTGAAAGTAAAGAAGGAATCGAAAACCGTCATCCGCGAGCGCGTCATGTCGCTGATCGAGCTGACGGGGTTGAAGGGCTTCGAGCACCGCTATCCGCATCAGCTCTCGGGCGGCCAACGCCAGCGTGTCGCATTCGCCCGCGCGCTTGCGCCGCAGCCGCAGCTGCTGCTGCTGGATGAGCCGTTCGCGGCCATCGACGCCAAGATCCGCACCGAGCTGCGCACGTGGCTCAAAGACATGATCGAGCGGCTCGGCATTACGTCGATTTTCGTCACGCATGACCAGGACGAGGCGATCGAAGTCGCGGACGAAATCATGATTATCAATAAGGGGCGCCTGGAACAGAAGGGAACGCCTTGGGATATTTACAAAAGCCCGCAAACGCAGTTCGTCGCCAGCTTCATCGGGGAGTCGACGATCGTCGAGAACGTGGAGCAGCTGAAGGGCTTCGAGGAAGCAGCCAACTGGCCGGGCACGAAAGCGCTGATCCGTCCGGAATATATCGAGATCGGCAGGCGCAGCGACTTCCGCATTCCTTCGGCGACCGTCGACGGCATCGTGCGGCATTTGCATTTCCGCGGCAGCGAATGGATGGTAGAAGTCGAAATTGGCGACATCAAGCTGATTACGTACCGCTCGCTGGAGAAGGACGTCCTGACGCCGGGAGAGCCCATCAGCGTGCTGATCCACCGCGCGTATTTATTCAACGACAACGATACCTGGATCATGGAAAACAAGCAGAAGGAAGACCCGATGCCGATCTTCATCTAAGCATTCGGCAAGGCGGCGAAGCCATGTACCTGCATCTTCATCTCCGTCTTCTTCATCCTAGTCTTCTTAACCCAAAGAAAGCGTTGTGTGCATAATGAAACCTACCCTACTCAAAGGATGGCGATTAGCCGGTACGGCGTTCCTTGCCGCATCGGTGCTGTTGACCGCCGCATGCGGGAATAACGACTCGGGGGCCGATAACGGAACCGGGCAGACGGCTCCGCCGAAGGGCGGCATTACGCTCGTGATCGGCGCCTACTCCGTGGCGAAGGATTCCTTCGCCGAATTGCTGCCCGCTTTTGCGAAGCAGTGGAAGGCGAAGACGGGCCAGAGCGTCAACTTCCAAGAGTCGTACGAGGCGTCCGGAACGCAAGCGAGGGCGATTGCCGGCGGATTCGAGGCGGATATCGCCGTTATGGCGATGGAAAGCGACATCGATAAGATCCAGCAGGCAGGCTTCATTACGAGCGACTGGCGCAAGCAATTCGGAGACGGCGGCATGATTACGCAGTCGGTCGTCGCGATGGGGACGCGCGAAGGCAATCCCAAAGGCATTCGCGATTGGGATGACTTGACCCGCAAGGGCATCAAGGTGCTCTATCCGAATCCGAAGACGTCCGGCGGCGCGCAGTGGGATATTAACGCGATGTACGGCGCGGGCTTGAAAGCATCCGAGGCGAAGACAGGCAAGAAGGACCCCGCCTACGCGAAGGATTTTCTGAAGGCCGTTCACCGCAACGTGGAATCGCTGGATAAGAGCGGACGCGCCTCCATGGCGGCGTTCGAGTACGGCTTCGGCGACGTGATCGTGACGTACGAGAACGAGATTTTGGCGCGCATCAAGCAAGGCGTGCCCTACGAGCTCGTCGTTCCGGATTCGACGATCCGGATCGAGAACCCCGCGGCGGTCGTCGACAAGAACGTCGACAAACACGGCACGCGCAAGGTCTCGGAGGCGTTCGTCGCGTACCTGCACTCCGAGGAAGCGCAGCGCATCCTCGTAAAATACGGCTTCCGCCCTATTAATAAGACGGTCATGGAAGAGGTCAAGGGCGACTTCGTCACGCCGGCCGAGCTATTCGATATCGGTTATTTGGGCGGCTGGGCCGAGGTCCGGCGCACGCTGTATTCGCCCAAGGGCGTCTGGTACCAAGTGTTGGCCGGAATCTAGCTCTTAGCCGTGAAATCAAGCAAACTAGTATTCACGCTAAAACAGAAAGACCATGATCGCTTGATGCGGTCATGGTCTTTCTGTTTTTTGGAGCTTTGCTTAAGAGGCCTTCGCCTTCTGGCGATAGGGCGATACAGCGATTAAGATCGCTGCTCCGAAGACCGATTATTTCGCGGCGTTCAGCGTAATGGCTGTCGTCGTATAGGCGAGATCCGCGTTCAGGCCGGCGGAGAAGAAGTTCAGCGGAACATAGAGCACGCCGCCTTTCACCGACGGCGCGGCACCGAGGGCGAAGGCTTGGAAGTCGCCGTAGGCGTAACGGTCCTTGCCTTGCATGACGCTGGCCGTAAACGATCCTTTGCTAACCATTGTCTCATGCGATTTGGCATCGTAGCGGACTTCGAATCCGAGCGCCGCGGCGACGGCACGAAGCGGCGCCATGAGGTTCCCTGCGGCAGCCGGCAAAACGACGGCGCCTTTGACGGTTTTACCGTCGGCGACGATGGGCAGCTTGGCCGCGGCGGCCGGGGCGATCGCGGACGAACCGGGAATAGCCGCGGCGATCTCCGGCATTCCGGCGGCATACGGCGCGATTTCGTATTCTTGGAAAATAATGAAGGCAAGGCCATCCTTGATGACGAACGATTGCGAGTCGGCAATCGCTACGTTCTTCGAAGCGAAATAATCGTCCGGGAACGCATTCACCTCCGCGGTGGCCGCGCGTCCGAGGATGGTCTTGTAGCTCGGGCCGAACAGCTCCTTCAGCTTGATGGACGAAGCTTTGGCGGCGTTGCGCACATTGTACGTCTGGGCGTACGTCCCGCCATGAGCGCCGCCGGTATAGGTGTACGTCAGGACTTTGAAGGATAGAATGCCATCCGCGTCCGCGCTGCCATCCGATACGAGCTCGTAGCGAACGGTGATGCCGTACGGGCGGAATTCATACGAACCGTCGTTCGCCGCATAGTCCTTTGCCGCCTGCTTCGTGATCGCGTCGACGGCAGCCTTGGCCCGCGCAGCGATATTGGCGTTCAGCGTATTTTGGTAGGCGGTATCCTTCATGCCGGAAATGACGGGCACTTGAAGATCGGTTTCAAGCTGTTTCGTGGATTGCTGAACGCTTTTGAACGTGATTTTCACGGCATCCGCTGCCGGATTGGCCGCTGCGATCGGTTGGGCCGCCACGATCGGTTGAGCCACCGCGATGGGCGAAGCGATCGGCTCGTCCGATGCAGGGGCTGTATCGGAGGCCGAAGCAGCGAATGCGTAAGGCGCGGAGACGCTCAGCAGGAGCGCGGTGCTTAAGGCAGCGGCCGATAAGGCTGCGATTGCCGGTTTTCGGTAAGGCGAGCGTTTACGTTGGTTGTCCATCATTATCCCTCCAATGTGTGTCTAGTTACACTATAAACGGATTGACCCCGAATGATTGTAACAAAACGGTAACGAACCCCTTTTTCGACTGCTGATGTCATAACGATTCATTATCTTATTTATCATTAGGATTGATTTCTCTTATCGGCAGGCGGAGCGGTATAATGGGAACCAACCCGAGCGTTCGATCAGAATGAACATGGAAAAACGCTCGCATCCTAATGAATAGCGTTAATTATGGATTCGGAGGCGGTCAGACATCATGTCCATCCCTTACTCGATCAAGCCGCTTGGCTTCCCCGCGATGCTCGTTCGCTTCGGCAGGCGGCGAATCGGCGGGATCGCGTTTACGTTTCTATTCGCGGCTGTCGGCTGGAGCCTATCCAGTCTGCCTGGTTTGCACTACGTCGGCCAGATGGCCTGCGCGATTCTTCTCGCCGTCGGCTATCGGCATTTTCTCGGTTACCCCATGGCGCTGCAGCCTGGCATCCAGTTCGCCAGCAAGCATCTGCTGCGCTTCGCGATTATTCTCTATGGCCTGAAGCTCAACATCCTGGATATCTACCGCGAGGGACTTGGACTGCTGGCCCGCGATGCCGTCGTCGTCCTTTTCGCGATCGGAGGTACGCTGCTGCTCGCCAAGTGGTTGCGGGCCGATCCCAAGCTGTCGCTTCTGCTCGGCATCGGCACGGGCATTTGCGGAGCGGCGGCGATTGCTGCCGTCTCCCCGATCCTGCGCTCGAAGGATGAGGATACGGCGGTCGGCGCAGGCTTGATCGCGCTCGTAGGTACCTTGTTCGCCGTCGCCTACACGCTTCTTCGCCCGCTGCTCGGCTTGACGGACCGACAGTACGGCGTATGGGCGGGAACGAGCCTGCATGAAATCGCGCATGCCGCGCTGGCCGCTTCGCCGGCCGGGCAGGATGCCCTGGCGCTGGCGCTGCTCGCCAAGCTGGGACGCGTGTTTCTGCTCGTGCCGTTATGCCTGGTGCTCGTACTCGTTCGGCAGGGCATCCGCCGCCGCAAACCGGGTCGCGGCGAGACGGAGAAGGCAGCGCTGCAGCTGCCGTGGTTCCTGCTTGGTTTTGCGCTGATGAGTTTGCTCGGCAGCAGCGGATTCGGTCATAGCTTCATGCAATCCCAGCCCGGGCTGATGAACGGAATAACGACGCTTACCACGTTCCTGCTCACCATGGCGATGGTGGGACTCGGCTTAAACGTGAATCTTCGCAGCTTGGGCGGCGGCGTGCTGAGGTCGTTGGGAGCGATGCTTGTAGTTTCATTGCTTCTCTCCGCATGGACGTACCTGTCCGTATGACAAAAAGAGCTGCAGCATCCCGTCCTTGTAGGACCGGAGCTGCAGCTCTAACTGTTTTAGACCGTTTGTAGAATGAATTTGTCGATGACGTGCTTGACGCCTTCTTCATTGTTCGATTTCGTCACGAATTGCGCGATTTCCTTCAGCTTCGGCAGGGCATTGCCCATCGCGACCCCGAGTCCGGCGGCCTCGATCATCTCGTGGTCGTTCCAGGAATCCCCGATGGCGATGACTTCGTCCAGCGTGCAGCCGATATGTTCCGCCATGAAGGCGATCGCGTGGCCTTTCGTTCCTTCCTTGTGCGTCACTTCCAAGTAATGCGCCTTCGACTTGGTAATGTGCACGCGGTCGCCGATAAGCGGAGCAAGCTTCTCCGCCATCTCGTCGAGGCGGGCAGGATCGTCGATCATGAGCATCTTCGTTGACGGCTTCGCGATCAGCGTCTCGAAGTCGGGCTCCACGGCGAACGGAATGTTCGAGAGAGCGGAATAGTTGCGCGCTTTCTCATTGTCTTCGCGGACATAGAGTACATCGTCGATATACAGCTGCAGATGAAGATCGTTCGCTTGGCAGAAGGCGAGCAGCTCCCTGGCCGCATCCTCCGGCACGTACCGTTCGTAGAGCACTTGCTCGTCTAGCAGCGTCTTGACGAGCGAGCCCTGATAGGTGATGATCGGCACGTTCAGCTCGATTTGCTTGGCGATTTTCTTGGCCGACGGAAACATGCGTCCCGTCGCGAGCGTTACGAATACGCCGCGTTCGATCGCCGCGGCCAGCGCCGCCTTCGTTCCTGGCGTCACGA
The DNA here is from genome assembly GCF_009909195.1 of Paenibacillus sacheonensis. Classification (GTDB taxonomy): domain Bacteria; phylum Bacillota; class Bacilli; order Paenibacillales; family Paenibacillaceae; genus Paenibacillus_Z; species Paenibacillus_Z sacheonensis. The sequence continues at coordinate 122,667 of NZ_JAAAMU010000012.1, read as the reverse complement.
CGATATCGTCGGTCAGCAAGGTGTCGTCGATATCGATGGCAATTAATTTGTAGGTCATTCTCTCCCGCTCCTTCTCTCTATGGGCAAACGCATTTTCATTGATTGTAGCGGAAAAAGCAGGAGGGAACAAGCGTTATGTTCGCACGGCATGCATGCCGGCGAACTGCTGCCGATAGGCGGTCGGCGTCATGTTTTCGCTTTCTTGAAACCTTTTGTTAAAGTAGCTTGGCGTGTCGTAGCCGGACAGCCTGGCGATATCGCCGATGCTCAGCTCGGGGCGTTCCACGAGCAGCGCCTTCGCCCGCTGGATGCGGCACATGGTCAGGAAGGCGAGCGGCGTCTGTCCGACGGCCCGGCGGAACCAGCGGCAGAACGTATAGCGGTTCGTCGCGGCGCGGGCGGCCCACGCGTCCAAATCGAACGGTTCGGCAGCCGAGGCTTGAAGCTCGGGCAGCAGCGCCATCATGCGTTCCACCGCGGATGAGGTTCCGGTGCCGGCGCCGTCCATCGGCTCGGCTTGTTCGATGAATTCGGCTAGCACGCCGTACATCAGCATGGCGATGCGGCTGGGATGCAGCATTTTATGGCGTTCGATCTCGGCCAGCAGCTCGTCGATCCGGCTTTCCAGCTCGGAAGAATGGCGGAGGCGCCACGGCACGGAGCGATGAAAGCCGCGTTCCGCCAAATCCGCCAAGGCGGCGCTGCCGTAGAAATGGATCCATTTGAATTCCCAAGGATGCTCGGGATGGGCGAAGTAAGCTTGTCTGTCTCCCGGAAAATAGAGAAAGCAGTCGCCGGCCGTCAGTTCCTTGCGCTGGCCTTCGATTTCGAGATATCCGCTGCCGTCTACGACGAGATGCAGGTTGAATTCCTGCATGGAGCCTGCTTCCCGATAGGATTCATGCCCGCGGTCGGGGAGGTAATGGCCCGCCGATTCGGGAAAGCAGTAGAAGCGCCCGCGGCTTTGGAGCGGGAGGGTGAGGTGGTTTCGGAACATGGCACTGGCTCCTGTTGAGTAGTTAATTGTCAATATCGTTCTAAGGCATCAATATATTTCGATGTCGCGCGGCGGAATCCTTTATTACACTAGAGGAGAACGAAGGCGGCTCGTCCTGTTGAACCTGCAAGTTGGCATGCGGGATTTGCAAGCGCCGACATATAGAGAATCACGAGCATGGTAAGGCAGCATCAATATCGAATTATTCGATCAGAAGGAGCGCGATTGGCATGAAACGAATAGAGGTTGCGGGCGTCCCGCAGGGGATCACGCAGTTGATTCAAGGTTCCATGATGCTGAGAGTGGAGGATATGGCTTACTCCAACGAGCTGCTGGATGCTTATGCGGCTGCAGGCGGCAACGCCATCGATACCGGACACGTGTATGGCGCGAGTTCGGCGCAGGCGATCGGCAAATGGATGGAGACGCGCGGCAATCGCGGCGACATCGTCGTCATCGGCAAAGGCGCGCATCCGTATGGAGAGCCGCGCATGACGAAAACGTGCATCCAAAGCGACCTGGTGGAATCGCTTGAACGGCTGGCTACCGATTACATGGACGTGTACTTGCTCCATCGCGACGAACCCAACGTGCATGTGGGCTATATCCTGGAAGGGCTGAACGATCAGCTCGCTTCCGGACGCTGCCGGGCGATCGGCGCTTCCAACTGGAGCGTTGCGCGCATTCGCGAAGCCAACGTTTACGCGGCGAAGAACGGCTTGACCGGCTTCAGCTGCAGCAGCCCGAATCTGGGTCTTGCCCGGCCGAACGAGCCGCGATGGGCGGGGTGCGTCACGACGACGGCAGAGGACGAAGCTTGGCACGAGGAATCCCAGCTGCCGATCTTGTCTTGGTCATCGCAGTCCGGCGGCTTCTTCACGGACCGCTACTCGCAGGACAATCGCGACGATGCGGAGATGGTCCGCGTCAATTACAGCGAGGGGAACTGGGAGCGCAAACGCCGGGCAGCCGTTCTCGCGGACCGATACGCCGTGACCGCCAATCAGATCGCGCTCGCGTACGTGCTGAATCAGCCGTTCCCGGTCGCCGCGATCATCGGACCGCAGAAACCTTCGGAGCTTCAGGACAGCGTGCATGCGCTTCCGGTCAGCTTGACCGCGGATGAGCGTGCCTGGCTGAATTTATCGTCGGAGAATGAGCCGGCTTAGGAAGGTTGAGGCAGCCGCGTAAACTAAGAAGCTCGCCTCCCCGGCATGCGCCCTGGTTACGCATCACGCATTAGGCAGCCGGATTATCGATCCGGAGCCTCGCCGAGCTGCGTCAAGCAGCAAGAAATCCGCGCCCCCTCAAGGACACGGCAAACAGCAAGAAATCCGCGCCCCCTCAAGGACACGGCAAACAGCCAAGACGGCTGCCGCCCTGTACCCCGAGGGGGTCTTTTGCATGCTCCCCTGTTCAACTTGCGACGGCTCCCCGAATGCGATAGAGTGAGGAAACAGGTTCAATGTGGAAGAGGTGCCTTAAATGAATCGTTTTGGTGAAAAAGCCGCAAAGCAGCGGCAGATTACGCTCATCGTCCTGGTCGTCGTGCTCGTTGCGGCAGGCTTCGCGGGCGGCAGGCTGAGCATGCAGCTCCAATATCCCATCATGAAGGACAAGGCATTCGGCAATTTATCGTACGCGTACAATGAAATCATGGCGGATTATTTGAACGGCGCGGCCTCCAAGGCGCTCGTCGACGGCGCGGCCGAAGGCATGGTGGGATCGCTCCAGGATCCGTATTCGGTCTATTTGTCGGAGGACAAAGGCGAAGCCTACATGCAGTCCTACCAGGACCATTTCGTAGGCATCGGCGTGGAGATCCGGCAAGAGGACGGCAGCTTCATCATCGACAGCATCATTAAAGGGGCGCCTGCCGAGAAGGCGAAGCTGATGAAGGAAGACCGGATCGCGAGCATTGACGGCAAAAGCGTGAAGGGCCTGACCTTCGACGAGCTGAAGACGAAGCTTCAGGGCAAGTCCGGCTCCAAGGTGTCGCTGCAGATCGAGCGGCAGGGAGGAAGCGGGCTGCTGACGATTCCCGTCGTACGCGGGGACGTGCCGGTGCTGACGGTCTCTTCCGCGATGAAGTCGGGCGGCATCGGCGAAATTACGATCAGCCGGTTCGCCGAGAAGACGTCGCAGGAGTTCACGGCTGCGATCGAGAAGCTGCAAAAGCAGGGCATGAAGGCGCTGCTGCTGGACCTGCGCGGCAATCCCGGCGGGCTGCTTAACCCGACGATCGAGATCGCGAACCGTTTCGTGCCGAAGGGCAAGACGATCGTACAGGTCGTATACAAGGACGAGAAGCGGGTACTGACGCATAAATCCAGCCAAAAGGAACCGTGGAAGCTGCCGATCGCGATTCTCGTGGATGCGCATACGGCAAGCTCTGCCGAGGTACTGACCGCGGCGCTGAAGGATACGGCGGGCGCGCAGGTGGTCGGCGAGAAGACGTTCGGCAAGGGCATCGTGCAGAACTTCAATCAATTGAAGGACGGATCCGTGCTGAAGCTGACGGAAGCGCAGTGGCGGACGCCGGACGGCCAGTGGATTCATAAGAAGGGCATCGAGCCGAACGTCGCCGTCGCCGCGCCGGATTACGCGCTGCTGCCGAGACTGAATGTCGGCCTTAAGCTGACGAACGGGGATTACGGCGATCAGGTCGTCACGGTGCAGAAGATGCTTCAAACGATCGGTTACGATACCGGCGAAGGATCGGGCATCTACGACGAGCCGACGGCCGCGGCGGTTCGCGCCTTCCAGCAGAAGGAATCGCTGCCGGTTACCGGCGACATGAACGACCGGACCGCCAACCGCATCATGGCGAAGCTGATGGTCAAATATCAGGCCGAAGATCCGCAGCTGGGCAAAGCGATGGAACTGCTGCAAGCGGCGAAATCAGGCGCTGCTGCGGGCAGCTAGCCAAAATAAGAGCTTCCATTGCTTGTTTCAGGGCTCTGTGATATGCTTGTAAAAATTTATCCGGAATCCATTCTAGCAGGAGGCGACATTTTTTGGCTCATTATTACATGGAACCGTCCCGCACCTTCAGCGAGTTTTTGCTGGTGCCGAATCTGACGACCAAAGACTGCAACCCGTCGAACGTATCGCTCAAGACCCCGATCGTGAAGTTCAAGAAAGGCGAGACGCCGAAGTATTCGCTTAACATCCCGTTCTCTTCCGCCGTCATGCAGGCGGTATCGGATGACCGAATGGCAGTCGCCCTGGCGCGCTGCGGCGGCATCTCCTTCATCTTCGGATCGCAAGCCGTGGAAAGCCAAGCGGACATGGTCCGCAAGGCGAAGAGCTACAAAGCGGGCTTCGTCGTCAGCCGCTCCAACCTGACGCCGGAACATACGCTGAAGGACGTCCTGGAGCTGAAGGAACGGACGGGTCACTCCACCGTGGCCATCACGAGCGACGGCTCGCCGAAGGGCAAGCTGCTCGGCATCGTTACGGGACGCGATTATCGGATCAGCCGCGATGCGCTGACCAAATCCGTCAGTCAATTCATGACGCCGTTCTCGAAGCTGATCTTCGGCAAGTCCGGCATTACGCTGTCGGAAGCGAACGATCTCATCTGGGATCATAAGCTGAACTGCCTGCCGGTCGTAAGCGAAGAAGGCAACCTGGAATATCTGGTCTTCCGCAAAGACTACGACGAGCATAAAGAAAATCCGACGGAGCTGCTCGATGCCAACAAAAGCTACATCGTCGGAGCGGGCATCAATACGAAGGATTACACGGAGCGCGTGCCTGCGCTCGTGGCAGCCGGCGTGGACGTGCTGGTCATCGACTCCTCGGATGGTTACTCCGAATGGCAGAAGAACACGATCGAATACGTGAAATCGAATTTCGACGATGTCAAAATCGGCGCCGGCAACGTAGTCGACCGGGAAGGCTTCCTGTACCTTGTCGAGGCAGGCGCGGACTTCATCAAAATCGGAATCGGCGGCGGCTCCATCTGCATCACGCGCGAACAGAAGGGGATCGGCCGCGGGCAGGCTTCCGCGCTGATCGAAGTGGCTGCGGCGCGCGACGAGTACTATCAGCAAACCGGCATCTACGTGCCGATCTGCTCCGACGGCGGCATCGTGCACGACTATCATATTACGCTGGCGCTCGCGATGGGCGCGGATTTCGTCATGATGGGCCGTTACTTTGCCCGCTTCGACGAGAGCCCGACGCGCAAGCTCAAGGTCGGCAACAATTTCGTCAAAGAGTTCTGGGGCGAAGGCTCCAACCGCGCCCGCAACTGGGAACGGTACGATACCGGCGGCAAAGCCGGACTCATGTTCGAAGAAGGCGTCGATTCGTACGTGCCGTACGCGGGCAGCCTGCAGGAGAACATGAGCAAGACGATTCACAAGATCAAATCGACGATGTGCAACTGCGGCTCCATCACCATTCCGGAATTGCAGCGCAACGCGCGGATCACGCTCGTATCCGCGACAAGTATCGTCGAAGGCGGCGCGCATGACGTGATTTTGAAAGAAAACAACATTACCGGCGAATAAGGCCGGCCTAACCATAAGGCTGCAGGAACCCATGGGGTTGCTGCAGCCTTATTCGTTCTGGCGGGGCGTCAAGCCAGCGTCTCCCAGCGTTCCCACATTTCCCGGGGATTTCGCTCGTATACTTCTTGTTCCCGGTACAGATAGGCATGCATAATGAATTCCCGCCGTATCGTGGCAAAGTCGGGATGCACGAGCTTGATGAATTCGTTCAGCTCCTTCTCCGAGTACTTCCGCCCTTCCTCCAGCCGTTCCGCTAGATCCTCCAGCACGATTCGCTTCTTTTTCAATTGCGCGGGAATATGCTTCAATTTGCCGTCTGCCGTAAAAAAATTGCGCAGGACGGACTGCTTCATTCGTTCGTTCTTTTCGTCCATCGGTTCCATCTCCTTGAATTCGGTGCTTGCGGGCTTCGCTAGAATCGCCCCGAGAGAGCTCTCGTATTGCTTCAGGAAATAACGATCCAGCGAGAAATAGATCGCATTCTTGTCGCGACGCTCGTGGATGAGGCTGACGGCGCGAAGCTTGGCGGCATGATGCGTGATCGTAGCGGGGGAGAGGCACAGCTTCTCGGCCAGCGTTTGCCCGGTCATTTCGCCCTCCGACAGCAGAATCAGCATCCGGACGCGGGTGGGATCGGCCAGCGCTTTGTGGTAATTGACGATTTTATCGAGCTGCATCATGGGGATCCGCCTTTCGTAATTTAACGTTTATCTAATTAGATAATAGTCTAATTACTAAGGCGAGTCAAGAGACATACGCCGTGTTCGCCATAACGGATGAACGAAGCCCGATTACTCAAAATTGCAGCATGATTCCACGGCATACAGCGGCCAGCGACGCGGAATGCGCCATGCAGGTCGCGTCCGGACAACGATAATAGGGATCCCGCTTGTCTAAGACAACCGGAATCCCTATTCGTTCAAGATGCACCTATTCAATTATTTACCGCTCTCCATTCTAAATGCTTCATCCACATTTTCAGATTTTCACTGCCGCTTTCGAGTCATCCCGGGTCCCCGCACGCTCCGCTTGCGTTAAATCCGATGTGAACTCCTTTCACGGATTAGATTGGAACATGCTTCGCTTACATTTTCCAATGGACTATCCCCTCTCTGCAAGAAAGTGGACTGCCGATCAGCCAGTGTCGAATGCGTTCCCCCGAAGGAGAAGGATTCGTCTTGTTTGATCTGACTTTAGTGTACAGGCATATTGATATTTTGTAAATATTCAGAATATTATAAATTTTACCGTATATCGCCAAAATCGCGGCCTTTTCCACTGGATACTCGCCTATCTTTACAATTCCTCAATTTGACGAATGTTGTCGCCGAATTGCGCTGAACCAAGTGGCTAATGCGGAAACCGCCAGTACGCCAGCTCCGATATAAGCCGCCGTTACGATTTCGGAATGCCCGTCCTGCTTGGCTGCGATCGCCACGAAGGCCCAAACGAAGACGAGCGCATAGATGGCGTCCCGGAACGACCAATCGACGGCAAGCGCCAGCACGATGGCGAAGCTCAGCACGATCACCGTCCACGTCACGTCGGAGAGACCGAAGCCCTTCCAGCCTTCGTGGTGCAGCACGACCGCGATATTGACGATCGTCGCGACGCTGATCCAACCGAGATACAGGCTGAACGGAAGGCGCACCAGCCAGCGTTCCCCAGCCGTCGGATAGCTGGATGCGGTTCTGACCCGAAGGTAGATGATGATCTGAACGATCAACAGGGCAAGCATCACGAAGCCGCTGCTCGTCACGTACTCATAATGCCAGGTCAGAATCCAGCCGATGTTCAGCAGGCAGCTGATCATAAACCAAGGACCGATTCGGCTCACCGAAGCCCGCGACCGTCCGGCTGGCAGCAGCTGATAGATAACGAAGCCGACGAGCAGCAGGTAGATCAGCGACCAAATGGAGAAGGCATAGCCGGCCGGCGTGACGAGGACGGGGTTCTGATCGGATAGCTCCTTCGTCGTCTTGCCGCCGATCGGCAGCCATTCCGCGAGCGCATTGACGGCGATGACGGCCGCCAGACCAATTAAATTAGCCAGGCGAGTAAAAGCGTTCATGTGTTGTCCACTCCTCTCTTAATCATATTCTATTCACACCATGAGCTTCTCATCAAAACAGTTCCGAAAATGAGTATTGACAGGATGGGGGATATAGAATAAATTATAACCAAGGGTTAGTAACCAGTGGTTATAAAAAGGAGCGGATGAACATGAAGGTTGAACGTATCTCGGAGCATGTATGGAGCTTAAGCACATGGGTCATTATTCCGATACATGTATGGGCGGTCGCGGAGAAGGATGGGATTACGCTCGTGGACGCGGGAATATCGATGATGTCGAAGGGGATTATCGCATTTGCCGAGAAGACGTTAGGAAAGCCGGTGCGGCGCATCGTGCTCACGCACGGCCATTCCGACCATACCGGCGCGATCTCGAAGCTGCTTGCCAAATATCCCGATGCCGGCGTATGGGCCCATGAGATTGAAATTCCGTATATGGAGGGAAGAATGGCGTATCCGGGCCGCAAGAAAGCGCAGCAGTCCGTCCAGCCTGGGCTGGCGCAGCCGATTGCCGGAAGTGCGGATGGAGAGACGACGCGTATCGGCGGACTGTCGGTGCACTTAACGCCGGGCCACTCGCCGGGCCATGTCGTGTATTACCATGAGCAGGACGGCGTTATGCTGGCTGGCGATTTGTTTACCTCGAAGAAGGGACGCTTGAAGAAGCCGATGCCGATGTTCACCGCGGACATGGCGGAAGCGGTCCGGAGCAGCGAAATCGTGCGGAAGCTTCGTCCGAAGCGGCTGGAGGTTTGTCACGGGAATTCGGTTCTGAATCCCGCGGACCAGCTCGATGCCTATCAGAAGAGCCAACGGCTGGATGCGGGAAAAGGCGTTTCATTACCGCGTTGACGCGTAATGCTCATGGAGCTCGAGGGTGATCTCGATCAGTCTCTCCTTCAAGCTCTGGGGAGCAAGAACGTCCAGCTTGGATCCGAAGCCGATCAGGTAATAGGGGATGTAGGTGACGATTGCGCTTTCTTCCATTACAAAGTGCGCCTGATCTTTCGTTCGCTCGACGAGCGAATCGCCGAAAGGCCCGATTTCGCATAGGGCGTTAAGCGCCTCCGGCCGGCCGCGAACGATCAGGGTTGCCAGCTGCTCGCCGTCCGCATGGGCCCAGGGCTTCAGGAACTGGAGCAAGTAATCGCGCGCCGAGAAATGCTCCGGCCGCTGAAATACGGCTCCGGACTCCTCCACCGACTGAATCCGATCCACGCGGAAGCAGCGAATGTCCGCCCGGAGATGGCAGTACGAGACGACGTACCATTTGCCTTTCCAATGCACGATGCCATAAGGATCGATCTGCCGCCGCTGTGTTTCCAGTCCGATTCCTTTATGATGGACGATCGACATTGTCCTGCTCGCGGCGACGGCCTGCTCCAGCTGCTGCAGCGCCGCTTCCATGCCCGTGTCGAGGCCCGTGCCGCTGATCACGTCGAAGCCGACCAGATGACGCTCGATCGCTGTGCGCTGCTCCTCGTTCGTATACCGTTTGAGCTTGGCGATGGCCTGCTTGAGCGCTTCGCCGTAGGGGTAGCCGGCTTCCTGCGCGAAGACGGCGGCTTGCACAAGCGCCTTTTGTTCCTCCAGATCGAAGAACAGCGGTGATTCCTTGAAGTGCGCAAGCAGGCTGTATCCGCCGTTATGCCCGGAATCCGCGACGATCGGCACCCCGCTGGCGCAAAGCGCGTCGATATAGCGGTATACCGTTCGAATATGCATCTCCAGCGCATCGGCCAATTGCTTGGCCGTCATGCGTTTGTTTGCTTTGAGCAGCCAAAGGATGGCTAGCATGTTATCTGCTTTGGACATGGAGCGCCCCATTCGGCGATAGTCGCCTGCCGAGGCAGGGTTTATTTCTTGGCGTTGAAGCCTTCCTTGAACGGGTTCAGAAACGGCTTCGGAATGTCGGTCTCGAACCGGACATGCTCGCCGGTCGTCGGATGCTTGAATGCCAGTACGCGGGCATGCAGGCCCAGCCGGCCGATGGCTCTGGAACGGGAGCCGTATTTTTTGTCGCCGACGATGGGGTGGCCGATATCTTCCATATGGACGCGGATCTGATTTTTTCGTCCGGTCTCCAGCGCGACCTCCAGCAAGGAGAAATTCGCACTGCTTTGCAGCACTTTGTAGTGCGTCACCGCATGCAGCGCGTCCGTCGGATTGGAAGAGGAGTACATTTTGAGCGTCTTGCTTTCCCGCAGGTAGGAACGGATCGTGCCTTCCGGCTTCTTCACTTTTCCCTCGACGAGCGCGACGTAGGTACGTTCCTCCACGCTGTCCGTCCACGTCGTTTGCAGCTGCTGCTGCACCTGCTCGCTCTTCGCAAACATCATGACGCCCGACGTATCGCGGTCGAGCCTGTGCACGACGAAGATGCGGTTGTGCGGATCGGACGCGCGTACGTGAGCCGTCAATTGGCGGTAAGCCGTCAGCTCGCTCTCCTGGTCGGAGGCGATGGAGAGCAGGCCGGCGTCCTTGAGCACGACGATGACGTCGGCATCCTCGTGCAGGATGGTCAATCCGATCAGCGGAGGCTTCTCGGCGATGCGTTCCTTGGATACGGTGACGGTTTGGCCCGGCTTAAGCGGCTGATTGAACAGCTTCACCGGCGTTCCGTCGACGGCGATCTGGCCGCGGCCCAGCATGGATTTGATGGCGTTGCGGCCTTCTCCGGTAACGTGCGCGATCAGGAAGGCGAGCAGCTCGGCGGCTTCCTTGACCTCGAAGCTGCGAATGGCGGATTTGGCAGGGGGGCGCGCGGTTACGGCGGGTTTGACCGGCGATGGCTTGCCGGCGCCGAAGGACTTCGCCTGCGCGCGCGGGCCTCCGCGCGGCGCGGATTTGCCGCGTGACGCGTCCGGCTTGCCGGATGCGGCCGGTTTATATGGACGTTTCTTTTCCATGAATGATATACGCTCCTAAACATGCAATCTGTTCTCTTACTATACCGAAAGAAGGCGAGCCTTACAAACGGATTCATTCGGCGCTCGCATGCTGCCGGAACAGGGATGACCCCAAGCGCGGCGCGAAGAAGCGGCTTCTGACGCAGAAAGGCTGCCGGCAGGTCATGATGCATGACCTGCTGGCAGCCTTCTAGGTGAGCGTCCCGGCGAATGCCGCATGTACAACGTCGCGGCCGTACAAGCGAACCGATCGCTTTCCGCGATTAGATCTGGACGCGCTGCTTGTTGTAAACCTCCGGGAAATGATCGCCGACCAGCAATTCGCCCGGCTTCACGTTCACGTAGGAGAGCATGGCATGTTCGCCGACAGGCTCGTAGCGCGTATGGCCCGGCATATAGTGGACGGCGATGGCGCGGCGCTTCATATCGGAACGGTTATGCGGGCTGCCATGCCACGTGAGGCAGTGGTGATAGCCGACTTGGCCTTTCTTGATTTCGAACGGCACCGCTTCGACGACGGCATTGTTCGGCAGCATTTCCGGCTGCTTGTGGAACGGCTTGAAATCCTTCGTGCTCGACAGGTAACGCTGGTGATTCCCCCACTTATGGCTGCCTGGCACCATCCACATGCAGCCGTTCTCGATCACGGCGTCATCCAGCGCCACCCATGCGCTGACGAGATCGGACGGCTGAATGATCGGCCACAGCGGGTGATCCTGATGCCATGCCGTAGGTCCGCCCGTTACCGGGGGCTTATATTGAATTTGGTCATGCCAGATGCGGAGGGAGTTCGTATGCGTAAGCTGCGCGACTTCCTCGCAGATTTGCGCGTTCCCGGCATGCTGCAGGTACAGGTCGCTGGCCATCCAAATGTTGACGATTTGGACGACGCGTTCGCTCGCGATCATTTTCATATTATCGTAAGGGGAATCCGAACCCAGCATGTTGTGATTCAGCACCGGTTTCTTGACCGTCTCGCCGTTCATGACTTTATCCAGCTCTTCGCGAAGCGCTTCGACCTCCGCGTCGCTTAGGACGACATCGCCTTTAAGAAAACCGTTGTTTTCAAATTCCGTTAATTGTGCTTGACTTAACATAGTTATTATTCCTCCCGGAGTCGCTCGTAATAGTGTACCGCTTTGCCATGAATCAAGAATACCTTAAGATGTAAGCGGTGTATTTACACAGACAAAACAGGGCTTTGCACTTTTCTAATATTCTCCCTGCGGCACGGACAGCTATTAAATAACGATAAAGGGGCGCTGCCTGACGATGCGTGACGACAGCCAAATACTCATCGGAGCGCTGGAAGAGCTGCAGCCGACGGTCAACTTCGCGAGCCATGCCCTGTCCCCGGCGGGGACGGTCTGGGGACCGAGAATCAATCCCGACTATCAATTCTTCTATTTGCTCTCCGGCCGGGCGGCCATCGTCATCGGCGGCGATGCCCGTACGATCGGCCCGGGCGAATGCGCGCTGTACGGCCCCGATTGCCCGCATTCCATTACGGTCCTGGAGGAAGCCGTGTTTATCGGCATCCATTTTCTGTTCCGGCGAGCATCTCCCGTGCCGGTACATCCGGCCTTCTCGATCCAGGAAGCTTCCGAGGAAGCGTTGGCGGCCGGCCGAAGAAACAGCTGCAGGCTGGCGCTCGAGGGCGGCGAGGAGCTGGAGCTGCCGCCGTTCATGGCCATTCCCGGTTTAGAGCCGATCCTGATGCGGATCGTCAAGGAGTATATGAACGAGCAGCCGGGCTATGCGATGCTGCTGCGCTCGCTTATGACGGAGCTGCTGCTCATGACGGTCCGCAGCCGCCTCGCCGATAGGCCGAAATCAGCGGAGCATAGCAAGATCGAGCCCGCGCTGCAGGCGATCCACCGCGAGCCGGAGAAGAATTGGACCGTCGCCGAGCTGGCCGCGCTGTGCGGCTATCACGCCATCTATTTCTCGTCGCTGTTCCGAAAATGCACGGGCGATAATCCGAAGCAATACCTCATCTCGCAGCGAATTCGCAAGGCCAAATACTATCTCCTGAGCGGGGAGAAGATGGAGGCGATCGCGGAGCGGCTGGGGTATACGAGCGTTCATTATTTCTCGCGCAACTTCAAGGAGGAGACCGGGCTGACGCCGACGGAGTTCAAGCAGCAATAGGCACGAATTCATTCGCGGTAAATACGAGCGCTCTTCACTAATTCTTCCAATTTCTTTCACGCCGATTTCATAGACAAAGAAGAATAGCAGTGATACCATGGGGTAACGCAGAATTAGGAGATTATTGGAGGAAACATACTCGTGGATTTCACTATCAGCTGGAAGAAGAAATTGCTCTCATCCGTGCTTGCCGCAAGTCTTATCGCTGCCCCGGCCGCCATGCTTGGCACATCGAACACGGTATCGGCTGCGACGCAGACTGTGACTACATCCGTACTCGTTGACGGCGTGAAGCTGTCGTTAAACCCGGCGCCGGTCGCGTTGAAAGGAACGACCTTCGTGCCGATGCGCACGATCTTCGCGGCGCTGCATTCCAGCGTGACGTGGGAAGCGCGGACGAAGACGATTTTGGCCGTGAAAGGCAGTACGACCATTTCCCTGCAAATCGGCTCGAAGCGCGCCGTCAAGAACGGCAAGGCGATCGCGCTTACGGAAGCGCCGCGGCAAATCAAAGGCGCGACGATGGTGCCGCTGCGGTTCATCGCCGAGGCATTGGGCGCCGTCGTGCAGTTCGATTCCGTGAAGCACGTCATTCGCATCGACTCCGCCGAAGCCATTCAGAAGAAGCGGGAAGAGGCGCTGGAGCAGGAGCACGCGGACGATCATCTGCCGATTCTGACGACGAAGCAGATCGTCGCGAAGAACGATGGCAAAGTCGTCATGCTGACGACGGATATGGGGCTAGGAAGCGGCGTCGTCATCGGCAAGGATCAAATCCTGACCAATTATCACGTGATCTCGGATGCTTCCGAGGCGACCGTGACGCTGGTGAACGGCAAGCAAATCGAGCTGGCAGGCATTGTCGGCTACGACGAAGATAACGATCTGGCCGTATTGAAGACGAAGACGCCGCTTAATATCGCGCCTGTCGATATCGGGTACGGACTTGACAAAGGCGACCATGTCGTCGCGATCGGCAGTCCGAACGGCATTCAAAACACGGCTTCGGAAGGCATCGTCAGCAATATCTCGACCCTCGAAGACGATCCCTACCAGATCCAGATCAGCGTGCCGATCGATCACGGCAGCTCGGGAGGCGGCCTGTTCAACGATTACGGCCAGCTGATCGGCATTACTGCGGCGGGTATCGACGATACCCATGCGAATTTGAATTTCGCCATTTCCGCGCTTCACGTCATGATGCTGCTGTACGATATCGAAGAGAACCCGCCGACCAAGATCGAATTCCTGCCGAGCGATCTGCCCGACACGTTGAAAGGCGCATCGCTGGAAACGATCCAGACGTTGATGGAAGACCATTTCGCCGAGATTCAAACGTCGCAGGGCATCGGCACGGAGTTCCAAGACTTCAAGGTAACGCGGGATGCAGACGGCTGGCTGGTCATTCAAGCCTTGATCGATCCTTCGTTCTATATGCTTTACGGCCATGCGGCAAGCGAGGACCTGCGCTATTGGGCGACGAATACCGGCTATGAGCTGCGCCGCATGCTGCCGGACGAGAACTTGCAACTGACCGTCTATTACGAGCAAACGTTCAGCTTCGAGCCAAGAGACTTCGAGGCGGACGAAGTGACGGCGCTCGAAGACGGCAAGTGGCGCGTCCGCTTCCCGGTCATCGACTATCAGGGCAAGGATCATGCGATCGTACGCGTCAACGCGTAGGAGATCCGCATAAGAAAGAGTGGTTCCAGGGCGGAGCGCCGGCATGATGGCCGCGGCGCGGACGGAGGAACCGCTCTTCTTTTTTGCGTCCGAGTCCGGTACAATAGAGGCTAATCCAAAATTGTAACGATGAAGGAATGACGAAGATGAAAGTCGTACTGGCGACCTTAAACGCCAAATATATACACACCTCGCTCGCGCTGCGATGCCTGAAGGCGTACAGCGAGAAAGATTTCGATATCGATATCGCCGAATATACGATCAAGGATCCCGCGATGAATATCGTCGCGGATTTGTTCGCGCACGAACCTGACGTCGTCGGCTTCTCCTGCTATATCTGGAACATCGAGGAGACGATCACCGTTATCGACATGCTCCGCAAAATCAAGCCGGAGCTGCGCATCGTCCTGGGCGGCCCCGAGGTAAGCTACGATACGGCGCATTGGCTGGAGCGGCTGCCGCAGGTCGATTACATCGTCGTCGGCGAAGGCGAAGAGACGTTTCACCATCTGCTTACGGAGCTGTCCGGCTCTCGTAAGCTTCATATGGTATTCGGACTCGCGTATCGCAAAGCGCACGGGGACGGACGTATCGAATGCATCGTCAATCCGCCGCGGCCGAAGCTCGATCTGGCGACGCTTCCTTCCCCGCACCGGTTTCCCGAGGACGTATCCCGTCTCTGCAGCCGCGTCGTCTATTTCGAGACGAGCCGGGGCTGTCCGTTCAGCTGTCAGTTCTGTTTGTCGAGCATCGAGGTCGGCGTACGCTATTTCGATATGGAACGGACGAAATCCGATATTTTGTACCTCATCGATTCCGGCGCGAAGCTGATCAAATTCGTGGACCGGACCTTCAACATCAAGCGCGACTACGCGCTCGAGATCTTCCGTTTCCTCATCGAGAACCACCGCGGCTGCGTGTTCCAGTTCGAAATCACGGCGGACATCATGCGTCCCGAGGTGCTGGACTATTTGGCGGAACATGCGCCTCCGGGCATCTTCCGCTTCGAGATCGGCGTACAGTCGACGAACGACCTGACGAACGAAGCGGTGCAGCGCCGGCAGAATTTCATGAAGCTGTCGCGCACGGTCACGAAGGTGAAGGAAAGCGGCAAGATCGACCAGCATCTCGATCTGATCGCGGGTCTGCCGCACGAGAATTACGATTCGTTCCGCAATACGTTCAATGACGTGTTCGCGCTTCGGCCGGAAGAGCTGCAGCTTGGCTTCCTGAAGATGCTCCGAGGCACGGGCATGCGGATCGATGCGGAGAAGCACGGCTATATCTATATGGATCGGGCGCCTTACGAGATTCTCGGCAACGACATCCTGCCGTTCTCGGACATCGTGCGGATCAAGCGGGTAGAGGACGTGCTGGAAAAATATTGGAACGCGCACCGGATGGACCATGCCCTGCTTTATTTGATCGAGCGGGCGTTCCCGTCGGCCTTCGATTTCTTCCAATTGTTCGGCGATTACTGGGAAGGACGCGGCTGGCAGAAGATCGGCCATCAGCTCGAGGATCTGTTCTCGCGGTTGTGGAGCTTCCTCTCGGACGACTATGCGAAGCGCGCCGAGCATGCGGATTCGGAATGGTCGCTTGACGTCGCGCTCGGACTCATGAAGCTGGACTACTTCCTGGGCCACAATTACAAGCCGCGCAAGGTCTGGTGGGACTTCAGCATGGAGAAGAGCGATTGGAGCGGCTGGATGAAACGGCTGGCGGAATCTCCCGCGGACGTCTCGGAGGCATTCGCCGCGCTCGGCTTGAACGAGAAGGAGCTTCAGAAACACGCCGTGATCGAGCGTCTTCCATTTGACCTGCAGCGTTATCTGGCGGCAGGAACGGTATCGTCCGAATCCGAAACGCTGCTGATCGTCGTTTACGGCGGAGGCGGGAAAGGCGAACACCGGCAAGCGGAATTCTTCGCGATGCCGCTGAATCAGACCGTCGAGGCTTGAGCCATATCCGAAAGTAAGGTAAGATGATTAATAAAGGTAAGAAGATAAAGTAAGGTAAGAAGTTTGAGCTATTCGAAACGGATCGTAGAAGGAGAGATATTCGTGGTCTATTCAGCCCATCCAGAACGGTATGCATCCATGACTTATAATCGCGTAGGCAAGTCGGGCTTGAAGCTTCCCGCGATCTCACTCGGACTTTGGCATAATTTCGGCGGGGTGGACACGTACGAGAACGGCCGCGCCATGCTTCACCGCGCGTTCGACCTCGGCATCACCCACTTCGACCTGGCGAACAACTACGGTCCTCCGGCGGGATCTGCGGAAGAAATGTTCGGCAGCATCATGCAGACGGATTTCAAGCCGTACCGCGACGAGATGATCATCTCGTCCAAGGCAGGCTATTATATGTGGCCGGGACCTTACGGCGAATGGGGTTCGCGTAAATATTTGATGGCCAGCCTGGAGCAAAGCTTAAAGCGGATGAAGCTGGACTACGTCGATATCTTCTACTCCCACCGCTTCGACCCGGAGACGCCGCTCGAAGAAACGATGGGCGCGCTGGATCATATGGTTCGTTCCGGCAAAGCCCTCTATGTCGGCATCTCCAGCTATGGCGCGGAGCAAACGGCGGAAGCGATCTCGATCATGAAGAAGCTGGGCACCCCGCTGCTCATTCATCAGCCGAGCTACAACATGTTCGACCGCTGGATCGAGAACGGCGTGCAGGACGTGCTGGACGAGCATGGCGTTGGCAGCATCGCATTCTGCCCGCTCGCGCAGGGTCTGCTGACGAACAAATACTTGGGCGGCAGCATTCCGGGCGATTCCCGCGCGGCCAGCAAGACCGGCGCGCTGCAGGAAGGCCAAGTCACGCCGGAAGTCGTGGCGAAGCTGCAGAAGCTGAACGCGATCGCGCAGGAGCGCGGCCAATCGCTGGCGCAGATGGCGCTTGCCTGGGTGCTGCGCGGCGGACGCGTCACATCGGCGCTGATCGGCGCAAGCCGCGTCAGCCAGATCGAAGACAACGTCGCGGCGCTGAACAACTTGTCGTTCACGGAAGACGAGCTGGCAGGCATCGAATCGATCCTGCGCGGCTAGACGCCGCAGCTCAACAAGACCGCTTCCGACGATCATCATCGGAAGCGGTCTTGTGTCGTCTACGGCTGTTATTCGTCGGCGGGTTCGGTCAGCGTAAGGAAATCGAACTCGACCGCGCAGCCCGTTCCTTGCGGCGACTGCGCCACGACGCCGACCCGGCATGCGTCCGGCAGCTTCATGCCGAAGTATCGGACCTGTTCCCATCGTTCGCCATCCAGCGAATAATGGAAGGTGATGCAGGCACCGGCTCTCGCGATGCGCAGATAAGGCTTGTCGATGTCGACGCGCATGGAATTGCAATCGTCCGACACGCCGTCCTGCGTCACGACGGAGACGATCGTCGCATAGCGCCCGTTGTGCTCGAAGCACAGCTTGGCCCAGTTTCGGTCATCCGCGAGCACCATCAGGCAGCCGGAGTCGTACTGGTGCTTCATCTCCGCGCCAAGCCTGGTCGTGAGCTCGAAGGAGCTCCCGGCCGGCCGGTGCAGGAACGGCGCGGAGCTGACGATATGCTTACCGGCAGGGTCCTGATAATAGTCGGCCTTCGCCGGCGCCAGCACGAAGAGTCCGCCGTCCTCCGTATACGACCAGCGTTCCGGTTCGTTATCCCAAGTGAAGCTTTGCCTATTCGCTTCCGCGATGAATATATTATTGCGCACCGTCAGGCCTCTTTTCGAAATTGGAATGGTCTTGGATGTACAATTCTAGGCAGCGACGGCGACTCCTGCTTTCGCTGTCGGCCGACATCGGTTAGGATTCGACCTGGAGGAAGGTTGAAGGTATAATACAGTCCATGAATGACTATGAGCACGGGAGTGATTGGGAAGATGAAAGTGGAAGTATGGTCCGATATTGCCTGTCCGTTCTGTTATATCGGTAAACGGCGCTTTGAAGCGGGGCTTGCGAAGTTCGCGCATAAGGAAGAGATCGAGGTCGTGTATCGGAGCTTCCAACTGGATCCGAACGCGGAGAAGGATCCGGAGCAGGATGCGTACGGTCTTGTCGCCAAGAAATACGGCATCAGCCGGGAACAGTCCGAGGCGATGCACGAGAATTTGGTTCAGCAAGCGGCCGAATTGGGGCTGACCTACAATTTCGAGCATGCGCATCCGGCCAATTCGCTCGACGCCCATCGGCTGATCCATTACGCCGGACGGTTCGGCAAGCGGACGGAAGCGGCGGAGCTGCTGTTCAAGGCGTATTTTACCGATTCCAAGCGGATCGGTAGGATGGAGACGTTGATCGATATCGCTGCCGAGCTGGGATTGGATCCGAAGGAAGCCGAAGCGGTGCTGAGCAGCGACGAATTCACGGAAGAGGTGCAGGCGGAATGCCGCGAAGCCTCGCAGCTGGGCGCGAACGGCGTGCCGTTCTACGTCATCAATCGCAAATACGCGGTTGCGGGCGCACAGCCGAGCGAAGTGTTCCTCGACGTGCTGAACACGTGCTGGGAAGAAGAGAAGCCGCTGATCCTGCTCGATCCGTCATCGACGAACCGTGGCACCGGCCAAGTGTGCACGGACGACAGCTGCGGTCTCGAAGATCCGAACGCAGACTTATAATCACGGCTAACAGGTGCGATGATGCATCGACAAAAAAGCACGACCAAGCTTAGGCGTCTGTCTGCGAATCGCAGCTGCAGGCGGCTTCGGCTTGCGTCGTGCTTTTGTTTGCTTTGCGTACTGGTTACGCGTATTTGGCCGACAGGCCGATACAGGCGACACCTGCCAGGATGAGCAGGCAGCCGGCGATCTTCAGGCCGTTCAACGATTCGCCGAACAGGTAGTACGCGCCGACGATGGAGATGATGTAAGCGAGACTTTGGATCGGGTACGCGAGGCCCAGATCGACCTTGGATACGATAAAGAGCCATAGGACGGTCGCGCAGCCGTAAATGAACAAGCCGCCGAGTATCCAGGGCGAGAACATCAGCTCCAGGATGGCGCGCAGCGATTCGAACGGCTTGTCGCGCTGCATCAGCCCGTATTTCCATAGGAACTGCCCCGTTACGAGCATCAGCGTGTTCGCCAGAATCAGCACGAATTGGACGGCGTTCATAGCGGCTCACGTCCTTCCGTCTTGCGTACCAGCTCCAGCAGCCTCTTCTCCATGACGGCGAATTCCTGCGTCAGGGTTTTGATTTTATCCGCCTGCTTGGATAAGCTGATGGTCTGCCGGACGAGCAGGGCGAGAATGAAGATGATCGTGACGAGAAACACGAACGTGGGCATGTAGGCGATGCCGATCCATAGGGCAAACCGGTTGAGCAGAGGAATGCAGGCTGCCGCCAGGACGCCGGCTGCGGCGGTTACGAGCCACAAGAACGCATAGCGGTCCTTCAGCTTATGCGTCACTGTAAAGTAGATGATGAGCCCAAGGAAGAAGACGGTAATCAGTATGGCGACAAACTGGTTCATGGCTTGCAGATCCTTTCGAAGATTCGTTCCCGCTTAGGAGAAGCTTTTGCGAATGAGCGAGAACAAGGTTACCTTCATCATGTAATAAATCGATTTGGACCAGTTGATGGAGGATGTGCCGCCTTGACGGCTGCGCATCTCCACGCTGATCTCCTTCATGCGGAAGCCGCGCTTGGACAAGCTGACCAGAACTTCGACCTCGGGATAATCCGTCGGATAGTGACGCGCGAACTGCTCGATGGCCGCGCGGCCGACGATGCGGAAGCCGGAGGTAGGATCATGGACGGGAATGCCGGTCAGGAGCCGGATCAGCTGGTGGAAATATAAGATGCCGAGGCGCCGGGAAAGACTGCCCCGATAGCTGCTCTTCTCGACGAAACGCGAGCCGATGACCATGTCGCAGCCGCTGCTTCCGATTTCGCGGACCAGCTTCTCGATGTCCTCGGGGCGATGCTGTCCGTCCGCATCCAATTGGATCGCGTACGTATATCCTCCGCGGGCCGCGTATTTGTAGCCGCTCTGCATGGAGCCGCCGATGCCGAGATTGACGGCATGCCGCAGCGAAGGAAACCCTTCCTTGCGGATAATATCGGGCGTGCGGTCGGTGGAGCCGTCGTCGATGACGACGAAATCGTATGGGGTATGCCGCTTCAACTCATGGACGGTCCGGGCCAGCGTCGCTTCTTCGTTGTACGCCGGAATGATGACCAAAATATCGCTGTTGCGCTGCTGCTGCATGCGGTTAAACCTTCTTTCTATCCTGCGTTGCTGCGGAGGTTGCTTCTTGCCGAATCTTATATAGTATAATAGAAATCGATTATAAAAGACTATTAGATTATTGGAAAGGAGCTTTTCTTTGTTTTCACTACGCTTGGAAACCTCCCGCATGCGGATGTTTATATGGATCGTAATGGCGGCCGTGCTTCTGGTACATATGGCAGTCGTGCTGTGGCTGGGCGATCATTTCCTGCTGGGCTCCTACGAACTGCGCAACAACGATGACGTCAAGTACGTGTATTCCGCGCAGGTGCTGGTCGAACAAGGAACGCTCGTCTACAACAGCGGCATGCAGCCGACGAATTTCATCATGCCGGCCATTCCGGTCATGCTGAGCGGCTTTATGACGTTCCTGGAACGCGACGCCGCGGTCATGGGCTTCCGGCTGCTGCAGTGCTTCATGCAGGCGGCCTCGGTGTATCTTATCTTCGTCCTGGCCCGCGAGACGCTGGGCAGGCGAGTGGCCGTCGCTGCGGTGCTGCTCGATGCGCTGTATATCCCGAACTTGTTCGCCTCCGGTGCGATTCTAACCGAATCGACGTTCAAACTGCTCTTTTTGTTGCTGATCGCGAGCTTTCTGTACGCGGTAAAGCGGCGAACGGCGGGCGCTTACGTCTTTGCCGGCATCATGCTGGGGCTGGCCTGTTACGTGAAGCCGCAGTGCGCGCTGATTCCGGTCTGCCTGCTTATCCTATGGCTCGTCCGCAATTACAGCTGGGGAGAGATCGTCAAATACACGGCGATCGTCGCCGCCTGCAGCATGCTGCTGCTCACGCCTTGGTGGATTCGCAATTATAATGATTTTCACGCGTTCATTCCGTTTACGAAGTCCACGGGCAATCCGATGCTGCTGGGCGCGCTGATCGAGCGCGCCGCGCCGCCGAAGGGATTCTTCGAGCAGTATCCGGAGTACAAGGGAGACAGCAATAATCTGTTCGCCGGCTACGATACCGAGCAGAAGCGGACGGCCAAAAGGCTTATCGCATACGGCTTCAAGCATCAGACGCTGGACTATACGTACTGGTTTACGGTCGGCAAGTCCATCCAGCTGTTCGAGAACCCGTTCTACTCCCGCCCGGTTCCGGGACTGCCGCGGCCGGCCATCAATGTCGTGCATTGGATCTACGTCCTGGCCGGCTTCGCGGGAATCCTCCTGACGATGCTCCGGCGCCGCTTTAAGCTCGTGCTGCCCATTCTGCTGCCCTTTGTCTATTATTGGTTCATTCATCTACCATTTATTACCTTCGGGCGCTATGGTTATCCGCTCATGTGCTTGATGTCCATATTCGCCGCTTTTGCCATCGTCTCGATCCTGGAGGCGCGGGGGGTACTGAGAGGCCGCGAAGAGATTGCCGATTGATTCGGCAGTCTCTTTTCTTTCGCCTCCGAATGCGGTTACAATTGGAACATACAGCCGGGCACAGTCTGCATGCGCATGGCAATTCATGTTTACACATGGGAGGCGGATAATGATGCAGGTATCGTTAGCGGCAGCTAGAGGACCGGAGGTCCGATTGTCCACGAACAAGGAATACATCACGATTCTGTTCGGCATTTGGCTTATCGGAGGCGTGTTCGTCGATGGTTTCGCGCATAACCATGGCGTCGTGGAGACGTTCTTCACTCCGTGGCATGCGATTCTGTACTCGGGTTTCATGGCATCGGCCATATGGATGGGCTGGCTGCTGTATCGCTCGAAAACCCAGTCGGGTTCGACTTGGCGGGAAGCCGTGCCGGTCGGTTACGGACTTGGACTCGCAGGGGTATTCATCTTCCTGCTTGGCGGTTTGGGCGATATGATTTGGCACACCGTATTCGGCATTGAACAAAACGTTTCCGCGCTTCTTAGTCCCACGCACCTTGTTCTCCTTATCGGCGCTCTCTTGATCTTATCCAGTCCTTTTCGCGCCGGCTGGCATCATGCTTCCCTGCAGAAGCCGACATGGTCGGCGTTCACGCCCATCTTTCTATCGCTCGTTGCCACGACGGGCGCAGTCAGCTTCTTCCTCATGTATGCATGGGCGTTCCGTTACAATTTGCCTGCTTCATCGTCCGTGGACTGGTATGCCGTACAGTTCGGAGACGGGGGCCTCATCGCCGAGAATAATCAACTCCGCGGGTTGTCGTACATCTTGATCGATACGGTCGTGTACATGTTCCCCGTCTTCCTGCTCATGAAGCGCTGGCAGCTGCCGATCGGCACGATGGGCTTGTTATTTGCGCTGATCACGGTGATGATGAACGTGTTGGACGGCTTCCAGAACTATCCCTCCATCTTCATCGCGCTTGGAGCCGGACTGATCGGCGATATCCTCTATCGCGTGCTTCGGGTCCGGGAAGGACGCGTGTCCGGCGAACGTATCCTCGCGGCGGTCGTGCCGATTGCGCTGTGGAGCTTTTATTATGCTTGGATGGCGATTTCGGACGGGATCGGATGGGAGACCGAGCTGTGGGCAGGCTCGATCGTCGAGGCTGCGCTTTTATCGATGGGGCTGCAGCTGCTCGCCGCGCAGAAGACGCCTGCAAAGGGATGAGGCGATGAAGAGGCAGCGAATGCCGCTTCACGGAGCGATGGTTATGGTAACCGCGCTGGTTTTGCTGCTCGGCGGCTGCGGAGGCGGGACGATGAACAGCGTAGAGGTTCGGCCGCCCGCGAAAGGGCTTCTTCATTATTTGCAGCAAGCGGGTCAGATGACGAACGTATCCGATCGAGGCTATACAGTGACGGAGACTGCGGAAGAAGGTCAGCCGGAGTCCGGCAAGGAGGCCTCGCTCCTGCTGCAGGTCCGGAATCCAGCCGGGCAGCCGGTCGATGAATTCGCGGAAGATATGACGAAGCTGATGCATCTGATCGTCGTCAGCAAGGACCTGTCCTCGTTCCAGCATCTTCATCCGACTTACGAGGGCGAGGGACGGTTTCGGGTGAAGGTGACCTTCCCGCACGGCGGGCCGTTCCTGCTCGTATCGGAATTCATGCCGGACGGAAAAGGGCTGACCGTTCATAAAGCCTGGATGAACGCCCTGGGGACAGAGCCGGACCCGACGGCGCTCGTCGCGAGCGGTTCCGAAGCGGTCGTCTCGAACGGCATCGAGATCAAGCTGTCCGCGATGCCCGAGGTGGGCGAGTTCAAAGCAGGCGAGATGGCCATGCTGAATTTCAGCTTGAGTAAAGCGGGTACGGGCGAGCGGATCGTGCTCGAGCCTTATCTCGGCACGTTCGGCCACTGCGTGATCCTGGACGAGAACGCCAATCAATACGTGCACGTGCATGCCGCCGCCGAGATGAGCACCGGCTCCAGCGTCATGTTCCATACGGAGTTTCCGAAGGCAGGCACGTATAAGCTGTGGGCCCAGTTTCAATATCGCGGCGAAGTCATCACGGCTCCTTACGTGGTCCGCGTGAATAAATGAGCGAACCAAAAAACGACGTCCCGTATTTACGGAAACGTCGTTTTTGTTTGCTGCAGCAGCCCGGAAGTGCGCTGAAACGGCTCTCTTTGTTTGCCTTGTTGCCCTATGGCCTTTAACAACCCTTCTTGCTTGTGCGATAACGACCCTAGCTTAAGGCGTTACGCTGCGAAGCACGGTCATGCTGCCGTCCAGCTCGTAGCCGCCAAGGCTCGCCGGAAGCAGGAAGCATTCGCCCGCTTTCACGTCCTGTTTGCCGCCGTCCCAGCCAAGCGTGCCTTCGCCTTCGGCGATGACGAGAATGACGAAGGATTCCGGCGTGGTTGCCAGCTTCCACGGCGCGCGGACGAGGCCTTTCTCGACAATGAAATACGGCGATTCCGCAATGGCCAGCCATTCGTTGCCTCCGATGCCGTCCGTCTTCATGCGGCTTGCGCCGGCGCCTTCATAAGCGGTCACGTTGAGGGAGTCTTCGACATGCAGCTCGCGGAGCTTACCGTCCAGACCCGGGCGGTTGTAATCGAACACCCGGTACGTCGTATCGGAATTTTGCTGAATCTCCGCTACGACAACGCCAGCGCACAGCGCGTGAATCGTGCCGGCCGGAATGTAGAACGCGTCGCCGGCCTCTACGGGCACTTCCTGCAGGCAATCCATGACGCGGCCTTCTTCGATGGCCGCGGCCAGTGCCGGACGGTCGACGCCGTCTTTGAGCCCGTAGATGATCTTAGCGCCCGGTTCGGCGGCGAGGATGTACCACATCTCCGTCTTGCCCAGCTCGCCCTTCGGCAGGCGGTCGTAGGAATCGGTCGGATGAACCTGGATGGACAGGTCGTCGTTGCAGTCCAGCAGCTTGATCAGCAGCGGGAAGCGGCCATTCTCGACATAGCCTTTCGTACCGAAGAATACGCGTCCGTAGCGTTCGCGCACTTCGTCGAGGCCGAGGCCGGCCAGCGCGCCGTTCATGACTTTGGTCGTGCCGTTCGGATGGTCGCCGATCATCCAGCCTTCGCCGATGGCGCCTTCCGGCAGGTCGAGGCCGAATTGCTCGAGCGCGCGGCCGCCCCAGATCCGTTCTTTCATTTCCGGTTTAAATTGCAGGGGGTAAGCTTGTGTCAATGTGATTCTCTCCTTTTATGTACTCTCTCTGTTTTGGAATTCCCGCTTACGAATGTCATCGTCAGGACGGTTTCTAAATAAAACAAAGGCTTGTTCGTTTACAGCTTTCTGCCAGGCTGGAACATCTCGAGGAATTCGCCGTCCGGACCTTCGAAGAAGAAATACCGCGCGCCGTTCGGCAGCGTCGTGATTTCCGCGTCGCGCAGCTTCACGCCCGCAAGGCTCTTGATCCGTTCGAATTCCGCTTCGACATCGTCGACCGTGAAGGCGACATGATGGGTGCGGCCTTCGGCGGCCAGCGCGCCGGGATAGTTCTCGATCAGCTCGATTTCGCTTTCCTCTCCGTCTGTTCCCGCCAGGAATGCCAGGCGAATAACCCCGTCGGTATGCATCATCGTGTAGAGATGCTTCAGTCCGACGACCTCGGTGTAAAACGCGATGGACTGCTCCATATTGCTGACCATAATGCCGACATGCTCCAATTTGCGAACTGCCATGAATAATTCCTCCTTAATGTGGTATACCGAGACTGCGACTGCCTTCTTAACTTGAACCTGACTAAAGCGTGAACGGTACGGACGTTAAACGCTCCTCAGCCGTCTTGTCTATTCTCGATGGCGATAAGAAAAGGCGCTTCGGGCTTCTGTACCATTCGATAGATCATGGCCTGACCGGCTTTCTGCGGCAGAGATGCGGCCCATGCGGCGACAGCTTCCGCTTCTTCGGCCCCGCCGGCATGGCCGGGATAGAGAACGGCGGCAATGACGCCGCCAGGCCGAAGCAGCCGCAGCGACGCTTCCAGCGCGGCGAGCGTGGAGGACGGCTCCGTGATGACGGTCTGATCCGCGTCCGCTCCCGGCAAATACCCGAGATTGAACATGACGGCGGCAATGGCGCCGCGGTCCTCGGCGCGAACATGCTTGTCCATATCTGCATGGCTGGCATGCACGAGACGAAGCTGTGCGCCGGCGCTCGCCGCCGAAGGGTCTCCCGCGGACTTGAGCAGGCGCGCCCGCGTCCGCTCGAGCGCCGCTTCTTGGATGTCGAATGCATACACCGTTCCGCGCGGACCGACAAGCTCCGCCAAAAACTGCGTGTCCACTCCGTTGCCGCACGTGGCGTCAATGACGACGCTTCCCGGTGCCGCACGCTCCTTCACCAGCCGCTGCGCCATGCCGAGCACGCTGAGGAAGCCCATTTAAGGCGCCTCCCACAGACGGCCTTGCCATGTATCGCGGCTGGTCAGCTCATGGTCGATGGCGTTGAGCACTTCCCATTTCTTCAGGCTCCACATCGGCCCGATGAGCAGGTCGCGAGGCGCGTCGCCCGTCAACCGGTGCACGATCATGTCCGGCGGGAGCACCTCGAGCGTGTCGACGATCAGCTTCACGTATTCATCGCGATCCAGGAATCGCAGCAGCCCGGCCTCGTACTGCTTGACCATCGGCGTCTTGCGCATGAGATGCAGCAGGTGGATCTTGATGCCCTGCACATCCATTGCGGCGACGGCGCGTCCCGTGTCCATCATCATCTCGTGCGTTTCCTGCGGCAAGCCGTAGATGACGTGGGCGCAGACGCGAATGCCGCGGGCACGCAGGCGTTTCACGGCATCCTCGTAGCACGCGGTGTCATGAGCGCGGTTAATGAGCGCGGAGGTCGACTCGTGAATCGTCTGCAATCCCATCTCGACCCACAGGTAGGTGCGTTCATTCAGCTCCGCCAGGTAATCGACCACGTCGTCCGGCAGACAGTCGGGCCTCGTGGCGATCGACAGGCCGACGACGCCGGGCTGCGCAAGAATCGCTTCATAATATTCCCGAAGCTCCTCGACGGGCGCATACGTGTTCGTGTAGGCCTGGAAGTAGCCGATATACTGCGCTTCCGGCCATTTCTGATGCTGCAAATCCCGGATTTTGTTGAACTGCGTGATCAGATCGTCCCTGCGGCTTCCGGCAAAATCGCCCGAGCCCCGCGCGCTGCAGAAGGTACATCCTCCGGCGGCGATGGACCCGTCCCGGTTGGGGCAGGTGAAGCCGGCGTCCAGCATGACCTTGAACACTTTGCCTCCGAACTGCTCGCGCATTTCGTGATTCCATGTATGAAACCTTTTGTCGCTCCACAATCTAGGAGAGAGGGAGACGGCATCGGGCTTGAGTTGAACGTGCATGTGCTTGCAGCTCCTCTTGCTTCAATAATTCGTTCCAGCGTTTATCTACAATCATAACGAATATCGGCGCAAAACGCCATGATGACCCCGCTCGAACTGCCGAAAAAGCACTGGAAATTGTCGTACAAGCAGGGAAAATAGATGGAAAATGAAAGCGGTTAAATTGAAAAAAGGGCTTGCTAAACCTTACATGAACTGTTATATTAAAAGGGCGATAGATCAACAATATCACTGCTTTTACCACCTTCACACTACTCCTCATAGCAAGTTGATTTTTTGGAAATTCGCATGAATAAACCAGTGAGGTGATGAGGAATGAATACGCAAGTGAAAATTCCGCAGGGCGACGAGAAAGTCACGGTTGAATTAACGAGAAAAGAATTGATGTCGCTGGCAGGGATCCGCTTCCACGGTAACCATAATATCGAAGTATCCGCCCGCAAGAAGCTGCATGATATCCTCGAGTCGCAGGAGAGCGCCGCTCGGCAGCTGCTGAACTAAGATCATCAACCTAAACCGACTGAAGCCGACGGCGAGGAGCCTTCGGCTTTTATTTTGCTTATATAGAGCTGCAACAACCGCTCCAGATTAGATGCGTCTCCGCCGGTTCCCGGATTCAAGCCAAGCGAAGGGCATTCGGACTTTACAAGGCGTACGGAATTCGGGCACAATAAGGACTAGCTTAAGAAGACGTGGAGGAATGAATGCATTATGCGCCTTAGAGGAAGAAAAGGAATATTGGAAAGCATCGAAGCCCAGCCGGAGCTGGTCGTATTGGATGCGGCGCCGCATAAAGGACGCTGGCGCGAGTTTTTCGGGAACGACAACCCGATCTATATCGAGCTCGGCATGGGCAAAGGAAAGTTCATCAGCGACATGAGCGTGCGGAACCCGCACATTAATTATATCGGGGTCGACATGTACGATGAACTGATTCGCCGCGCGAGCGAGAAAGCCCGCAATGCCTGGGAAGCGGCGCACGGAACGACGCAGCCTCCGAACCTTGCGCTGCTTCGCGCGAATATCGAGGGCATCGAGAGCATGTTCGCGCCGGGCGAGGTGCAGCGGATCCATTTGAATTTCAGCGATCCGTGGCCGAAAGCGAAGCATGCGCGCCGCCGTCTGACGCATCCGCGGTTCGTGGCGAAATATATCGAAATTCTGAACGAGCTCGGGGAAATTCATCTCAAAACCGATTCGCAGTCCCTGTTCGAGTTCTCGCTCAACAGCTTCGCGGATATGGAGCTGCATATGCGCAGCATTTCGCTGCATCTGCACAAGGAAGAGCTGCGCGACGATCTCGTGCTCACGGAATACGAGGGCAAGTTCGTCGAGCGCGGCAATAATATTCACCGCGTCGAAGTCGTCATCGGCGAGCAGGCGATCGCTGCTCACAAGGCTGCGAAGCGCGCGGCTCAGATCAAAGACCAGGCAGCGGAGACGAGCACGGAGGACAATGAACCAAGTACGGCGCCGACCGTGACGTCGGAAGGATAATGCAAGCCGAGATACATGCGTGACCAAGCGACCGAGCCCCCGATCAGCACCGCGATCGGCAAGAGGAGCGGAAGCAGCGCGGAATCGATCAGCAGCCAAGGCGTGAGCCAGGCGAATACAGCCGTTGTGTGACCCGAAGGAAACGACGAGTCGCGCAGCGGCTTTCTGCATGTATGCACTTCCGCGAGCGCTTGATACGGACGAAGCCGGCTGAATTTGCGTTTGACGACGGCGACGGGAATATGGCTGACGGTTACGGCCGCAGCGCACTGCCAGCCCGCCGTGCTCCATGCGCCAGGGGCGGCGAGCGCGCAGGCCAGGGCCGTGAGGAGGGTGAACGATGCGCCTCCCATATGGGTCATCGTACCTAGCCATCTGCTCAGCCATACGTTCACGGCCCGATGGGGCGGCCTGCGATTCGCCCAGAAGAATATCCGCTGTTCCTGCGCGATCACCCAGAAAACCATATTGATCATGGCCATCTCCTCCGGTATGCGTTGTAGTTTGGGACTCTTCCTCCACAGCATAAACCGCGAATGTTTGCGCTGCATCAACGGCCTGCTAACCCGGTATTAATTTGAATCCCAATTCTTCATCAACCCTTCACGAAGCCTTGATACCCCGGTAATACAATTCCTTTACAATCACTCCAAACTACCGGCCGCAGCGACCTTTTACCTAGAAAGAACTGCGCAAGCCGGACGGCGGAGGCGATTTGGAATGCGGCTGGCTATATTCACGGATACGTTTGCACCGGAGATCAACGGGGTAGCACGAACGCTGGAGCGTTGGTCGGATTACTTGCACGCGCGGAACATTCCTTGTCTTGTGTTTGCCCCGGATCCAGCGGCCGCCGCGTCGCCGGAAGCTTCACCCTTTGTGGAACGTTTCGTCAGCCTGCCGTTCTTCCTCTACCCGGAGTGCCGCTTGGCACTGCCGAATCCGCTGCATGTGCGCCGGGCGCTGCATGCGTTTCGGCCGACGATGATCCATGTCGCGACGCCGTTTAACATGGGGCTCCTCGGCATTCGTTACGCCCGAAAACACCGAATTCCGCTGGTCGCTTCGTATCATACGCATTTTGACCGCTATCTGGCGTTTTACAATATCCAATGGATGGTTAAGATGTTATGGAGGTATATCGACTGGTTCCATGCCGATTGCCGGTATGTGTTCGTACCCTCCGCATCAACCCTTCGAGAATTGAAGGAACGGGGGTGGGACGAGAAACGATTGGAAGTCTGGACGCGGGGCATCGATACGAAGGCCTACCATCCGAATGCGGACAAAGCGCGGCTGCTGGCCAAACACGGCTTGGAGCGCAGCAAGTTCATCGTATTTTATGCGGGCAGACTTGCCCCGGAGAAGAACGTCAACGTTGCCCTATCGGCGTTCGCGAAGTTTCAGCGGGACGTATGCCCGGAAGCGACGCTGGTGCTGGCCGGAGACGGACCCTCCATGGATAGTCTCAAGCTGCAGGCGCTTCGGGAAGGCGTGTCCGCGCATTTCCTGGGATTTACCGCCATGCCGGAACTGCAGCAGTGGTACGCGGCATCGGATGTGTTCCTATTTCCGTCGCCGACGGAAACATTCGGCAACGTCGTGCTGGAAGCCATGGCCTGCGGTACGCCCGTCGTCTGCGCGGATACCGGAGGCGTCACGGATACGGTGCGGCATGAATGGAACGGTCTGTGCTGCGAGCAAGGGAATGCGGATGCCTTCTGCGATGCGTTGGAACGGCTGTATCGCGACGAAAGCATGCGCAGCCGATTTATAGCCCGGGGACTCGCGCACAGCCTGCGGCAGTCGTGGGATGCGATATTCGACGAGCTGCTCGCTAAGCTGCAGACGACGGAAATTCAGCCGGCCGCGCGTTCATCAATTCGTCACACACGGGGTTAATCGGGCGAAACCAAATAGCTTTCTTTCACGTTCATTAAAAATGAAACATGTTTTTGCTGTAAATGGCTGAAAATAAGGGCGATCGGGAAGAAAACAGGGGTTCAGTCCCCTACAGTTCCGATGCAAGCGCTTTTCTCCGCTTTCTCAGGCGCTCAGCGCCGATTTCCACTTTTGACAAATGCATGCTCAGCATGGAAAATCAGTAGGGCCGTGGTTTACAAAAAATAGATACCTCGGCTGTCCAACCAACAGAACAGAGAGAATATGACAAAAAGGGGTCTCAAGGGGGTAACAAAACGTAATGATCAACACCATTATTATTTTGTTTCAAGTTTTTTTGGCTTTCGTAGGGGTTTATCAATTTTGCATTTCCCTGTTCGGCATCGCCAGAAAACGCAAAACCGCTCAGCATAAGCCGCAAAAATCGTTTGCCGTCCTCGTCGCCGCGCACAATGAAGCCCAAGTGGTCGGGGCGCTCGTCGAGAACCTGCAGAAACTGGATTACCCGAAAGAACTTTACGATATCTTCGTCATTTGCGACAACTGCACGGACAACACGGCCGAAATCGTGCGCAGCTACGGCGTCACGGCCTGCGAGCGCAAGAACCCGCATCTTCGCGGCAAAGGCCACGCGATCGAATGGATGCTGAAGGAACTGTGGGCGATGCCGCGCCAATACGACGCGATCGTCATGTTCGATGCCGACAACCTCGTGGGCAACGACTTCCTGATGCACATGAACAACGATTTGTGCGAAGGGCATAAAGTCATTCAAGGTTACCTGGATACGAAGAATCCGACGGACTCCTGGGTTACCGCTTCTTATGCCATCACGTACTGGTATTGCAACCGGCTGTGGCAGCTGTCCCGCCGTAACCTGAACATGGCCAATTACCTCGGCGGCACGGGCATGTGCTTCGACACCGAGCTGATCAAGGAAATGGGCTGGGGCGCGACGAGCCTTGTCGAGGATTTGGAGTTCTCGATGCGCTGCGTGAAACGCGGCATTCATCCCGTACTCAATTACGACGCCAAGGTGTACGACGAGAAGCCCCTTACGTTCAAAGCCTCGGCGCGCCAGCGGCTGCGCTGGATGCAGGGCCACTTTACCGTGGCGCGCAGTTATTTCTTCCCGCTCTTGTGGCAGAGCATCAAGGAGCGCAGCTTCGTCAAGTTCGACGCGGCGCTGTATTCCATCTCGGTGTACAATACGTTCCTGGGCTTCCTGGTCACGGCACTGCTTTACATGGATAACTTGATTCCGGCGGACAACGTGTTCGCATCGATTTATTATTATTTGCCGAGCTGGGTCGCGGTCGTGGCCATCACGGCAACGGTCGTCATGTTCCCGCTCGTCATGATGCTCGAAGGGATCAAATCGTGGAAGATGTACTTGCACCTGTTCTCGATGGTCATCTTCCAGCTGTCGTGGCTGCCGATTACGTTCTATGCGTTCTTCACCCAGAACAACAAGCAATGGAGCCATACGCAGCATACGCGCGTGCTTCGTCTCGAAGAGGTGCAGAGCAAGCAAGTGTAGCTTAACCGATTGCTTAGGCGTTTGGCGAAGCATCGAGATTGCGAATGAGAACGACTTTGGTGCGGAGCACCACGGGAGCGATCATCGCAATCTCGATACGAAGCCGTTATACGCCCGCGTCGTACAAGATCCGGTTTCACGCTGAGGTTGACTATAGGCAACGAAACGTGCTATATTATTTCGGTAAAGTGTCTGAGACATTATGAACGTCATGTTTACGCACAAGCAGAGGCGCCCGCTTCTCACCTATTCGGCTGCGGCTGAACGGTTTGCGATCGATGATTAAGAACAGGCTTCAGCCGTCGGCTGATTGGAATGCCTTTTATCTTGGTTATTGAAATGCGGGTCCCGAGCGGACCCGCATTTTTTGCTTTTGCTGGGAAGATCAGATCAGCGAGTATGAGCGTTACGCATTCTTTTCTGATCTTTTTGAGAGAAGGCGACTTCTCGATTCATAAACTTTGGAGGTGGCAGGTTATTAGCAGGGAACATCAAATCAATGATGAGATTCGGGCGAGAGAAGTCCGCGTCGTAGGCGCCGAAGGCGAGCAGATCGGCATTAAGCTTTTCCGTGAAGCACTGCAAATGGCAATCGATTTGAACATGGACCTCGTAAACGTTGCACCGACAGCGAAACCGCCGGTGTGCCGCATCATGGACTATGGCAAATTCCGTTATGAGCAGCAGAAGAAAGAGAAGGAAGCCCGCAAGAACCAGAAGATCGTCGACACCAAGGAAGTTTGGTTCCGTGCAAACATTGACGAGAATGACTACCAGACGAAATTCCGCAATGTCGTGAAGTTTCTCGGCGAAGGCGATAAAGTGAAATGTTCCGTTCGTTTCCGCGGACGTGAAATCACGCATGCTTCCGTCGGCCAGAAAATTCTGGACCGGCTTGCAGGCGAAGTAGCCGATTTGTGCGTCATGGAGCGCGTTCCGAAGCTTGAGGGCCGCAGCATGATCATGATTTTGGCACCTAAACCATCCTAACCAACATTCTTTGAGGAGGAACTCCAAATGCCGAAAATGAAAACACACAGCAGCTTGAAAGATCGTTTCAAAATCACGGGTACAGGTAAAGTAATGCGTTATAAAGCTTACAGAAACCACCTTCTGTCGGGTAAATCCGCTCGTCAAAAGCGCGTTCTGGCTACGCAGCCCCTTATGGCTTCCGGCGACATCAAGCGTCTGGCTCAAGGTCTTGCGAACATCAAAGGTTAATTTTTATTCTTACTAATACTCGGGAGGTTTCTACTCATGGCAAGAGTTAAAGGCGGATTCGTCCGCGCACGTCGTCGTAAAAGAATTTTGAAACTGGCAAAAGGTTATTTCGGTTCCAAGCACCGCCTGTTTAAAACAGCAAAAGAGCAAGTGATGAAATCCTTGCTTTACGCATACCGCGACCGTCGTCAACACAAACGCGACATTCGCAAACTGTGGATCGTTCGTATCAATGCGGCAGCTCGTCAAAACGGCCTGTCCTACAGCAAGTTCATGTTCGGTTTGAAACAAGCCGGCGTTGAAGTGAACCGTAAAGTATTGGCCGACCTGGCCGTGAACGACATCAACTCGTTCAACGCGTTTGCTAACCTTGCGAAACAAAAAGTGAACGCCTAGTTTACTTGAAGCGCATAGATGAATAGCGCCCTCCCTTGCGGAGGGCGCTATTTCGTTCTGTATACTTTCGCAAGGGGACCGTACAATAGAATGGAAAGGCGGTCATACGATGAATAGCCCAGCCAGTCGCATAAACAAGCTGCACGCATACATGGACGTTAACGGTATCGACGCGATGCTGATCACCGCGCCTAAGCATGTGTATTATTTGACGGGATTCGCCTCCGAGCCCCATGAACGATTTCTCGGGCTGCTGCTGCCGCGCGGAGAAGAGGCGAAGCTGCTCGTGCCCGCGCTCGATTATGAAGCGGCTCAAGCGGCGTCCGGCGCGACGAACATTCACACCCACGCGGATACGGACGATGCGCATGCGATTCTTCGCGGTCTCATGCCAAGCGGCGTTCGCTGCCTGGGCGTCGAGAAGGAGCATCTCACGGTGAGCCGATTCGAGGCGATGAGCGGCGCGATCGGGGCGGAGTCTTACGTGGATATCGGCATGCAGCTGCGCGATATGCGCGCGGTCAAGGCGCCGGAGGAAGCCGAGCGGATGCGGGAAGCCGTGCGGATCGTCGAGGATGTACTGCGCGCAGGAATAGGCCTCGTGAAGCCGGGGGTCACGGAGATCGAGCTCGTCGCGGAGCTGGAATACCAGATGAAGAAACGCGGCGCGCAAGGTCCGTCGTTCGATACGCTCGTCCTTGCCGGAGCGAAGTCCGCGATGCCGCACGGCATGCCTGACCGGAATGTCGTGAAGGAGGGCGAGCTCCTCTTGTTCGATCTCGGCGTGTTCGCGAACGGCTACGCTTCGGACATTACGAGAACGTTCGCGGTCGGCGAAATCACGGACGAGATGAAGCGGATCTATAACGCCGTGCTGGCCGGCAATCTTCGGGCCGTCGAGGCGGTGCGTCCGGGTGCGTCGTTCGGCAGCCTGGACCGCGCGGCGCGCGAATCGATAACGGCAGCCGGATATGGCCCGCAATTCAATCACCGCCTGGGACACGGGCTTGGCTTGGATATTCACGAGTATCCGTCCATTCACGGGAATAACGGGGAATTGCTGCGAGAAGGCATGACATTCACGATCGAGCCCGGCATTTACGTCCCTGGCATAGGCGGCGTGCGCATCGAGGATGACGTGCTCGTAACGTCACAAGGCGTCGAAGTGTTGACGCGGTATCCGAAAGAATTAACCGTGATCGGTTAACCGGCGGAATGGGATAGAGGCGGGCAGGGCGACCTGACGCTCGCAAACAATGTAAGATCATAGATTCATGCACCTCGATGCGAATCGTCGTGAGCTTGTACGAACCCGTGCCGAGAGACGCGGGTTTTGTTGAATTGGTGTATTGCCCTATGGACATCGGTACAATCGAAATCTCCTGCTAGCGAATAGAGTATAGGACAACGCCGAATTACCTTCCGAGACAAATGCAGGGCAGGAATGTTTGCCGTATAAGGCAGACGCAAGCATTGGAAGTACAATCATGAGGAGGAAATCCTATGCCACGCGTTACAAAAGATCAAGCGCAAAAGCTGGTCGGCAAGACCATCTATGCGGTTCGCAAGGACGGATCGGTCATTACGGGCAAGCTCGTACGGATGCACCAAAACCAGCTGCAGCTGGTACCGGTCGTTAACGGCAAAGAAGTTCAGACGAGAGCGATCATTCCGCTCGTCTTGTTCGACCTGCTGGCCATCGGCTTATTCGCGGGGCCTTTTGGCTTCGGAGGCGGCTTTGGCGGCGGTTTCGGAGGCCCTGGCTTCGGAGGTCCCGGTTTCGGGGGTCCTGGTTTCGGCCCCGGCTTTGGCGGCCCGGGCTTCGACGGCTGCAATCCATGCTGCCAGCAGGGTTTTGTTAACACGCCATTCTATTAAACGGGCGAACGTCGGACACGCGGTAACAGCTACACCAACGATTTCATCATTTCGTAGCAGCGCAAGTCGGGATAATAGCGGACAGTCTGAAAGCCCAGTCTGGCATAGAGCCGCTGGGCTCTTGGATTGCCGTGATCGACGAACAGGCGGGCGAGCTTGGCGCCTTTTGTTCTCGCCTGCGTCTCTGCCTGGTTCATGAGCGTCGTGCCGATTTGCTTGCCGCGATGCTGCGGATGCACGACCAGCAGGTCGTAGAGAAGCACGCTTTCGCGAATATAGAAATGAATGTAGCCCACAGGCAGGCTGCGCTTCGTGCGGGAATAGACCAGCGAGACGCCTTCGGCGAGACGCTTCGGCAGCTCTCGAATGGTCTGCGCATCCCGAGGGGAAGCCGTATAGGAAAGAGGGATCAGCTCTTGCTTGATCAGCCGAATGATTTCTTTGTCATCCGTTCGCGCCTGACGTGCTCGAATCATAAGGCATCCCGCTCTCTTTATCATAATGCTACATTCTATGTCGATTTGGAGGGCCGTGCTCCCGCGGAAAACCGGCGTACATAAGTTTTTCTCCGAATGCTCATCCTTCTTCTTGACGGATGGAATCCCGAAGCATATAATAAACGATAAGCTAAGAAGAACGGCATTGCCGTTATTGTGCAGGTTCATAAAGTGATCGGCTATGAAGAGGACGAAGTGTTAAGGGCCCTTTTGCTCCAGAGAGCGTGCGGAACTGCTGAAACCGACGCCAAAATCCCTTTTCAACGAGCTCACCTCGGAGCTGTTTTCCTGAAAAGTATCGTTTGCCAACGATACGCATTAGGGAAAATCGTCAGGCACACGTTAATGTGCCAAGGTATGAATGGACCTCTGCGTCGTTCTTACCTTATGAGGTTATGTGCCGTGAGGCGTATAACAACCTGGGTGGTACCACGGAAGATCAACCTTTCGTCCCTGGATGCGGCATGCATCTGGAGACGAAAGGTTTTTTGTTTTTTTAGAAGGGAGGACGACTTAATGGTCGCTCAACATGCAACGTTAAGGTCAAAAGAGGAAATTAAGGAAAAGCTGAGACAACCGGAGGTCATCTCGGGCTCAGAAATTTTACTTCGCAGCTTGGTGCTTGAGGATGTCGATTGCGTGTTCGGTTACCCGGGCGGCGCGGTGCTGTACATCTACGACGCCATGCATGGCTTTTCGGACTTTCAGCATCTGCTGACCCGCCACGAGCAAGGCGCCATTCATGCGGCGGACGGCTATGCGCGGGCAAGCGGCAAAGTCGGCGTCTGCATCGCGACATCGGGACCCGGCGCTACGAACCTGGTCACGGGCATCGCCACTGCGTATATGGATTCGGTGCCGCTGGTCGTCATCACCGGTAACGTAGCCACGACTTTGATCGGCACGGATGCTTTCCAGGAAGCGGACATTACGGGCATTACGATGCCGATTACGAAGCACAGCTATCTGGTACGCAAGGCAGCCGACCTGCCTCGTATCATCCACGAAGCGTTCCACATCGCCAATACGGGCCGCAAAGGTCCTGTCTTGATCGATATTCCGAAGGACGTATCTGCCGAACTGACGATGTTCGAGCCGGTAACGGAAGTAAACATTCGGGGCTACAATCCGACCGTGCAGCCGAACAAGCTGCAGGTCGACAAAATGATCAAAGCGATTCAGGAAGCGGAACGCCCGCTCGTGCTGGCTGGCGGCGGCGTCGTCTATTCGGGCGGACACGAGGAACTGCATGAGTTCATCGCGAAATCGGGTATCCCGATTACGACGACGCTGCTCGGTCTGGGAGCTTACCCAAGCGGCGAAGACCTCTGGCTCGGCATGCCGGGCATGCACGGTACGTACACGGCGAACACGGCGATCCAAACGTCGGATTTGCTCATCAATATCGGAGCTCGCTTCGATGACCGCGTAACGGGCAAACTGGCCGGCTTTGCGCCGCATGCCAAAATCGTTCACATCGACATCGATCCGGCGGAAATCGGCAAAAACGTGCCGACGGACATTCCGATCGTGGGCGACGTGAAGACGGTGCTCCAAATCGCGAACAAAGACGTGAAATACGCAGCGAAAGCCGATGCATGGCGCGCGCAGCTGCTGGCATCCAAGCAGGAGAAGCCGTTCAGGTACAAGGACAGCGAAGACGAGCTGAAGCCGCAATGGGTTATCGAGATGCTCTATGAGGAATCCAAAGGCGAAGCGATCGTTACGACGGACGTCGGCCAGCATCAAATGTGGGCTGCGCAGTTCTACAAGTTCAACAAGCCGCGCTCCTGGGTTACCTCCGGCGGCCTCGGCACGATGGGCTTCGGTTTCCCGTCCGCGATCGGCGCTCAGATGGCGAATCCGGACCGGCTCGTCATCTCCATCAACGGCGACGGCGGCATGCAAATGTGCGCGCAGGAGCTCGCGATCTGTGCCATCAACAACATTCCGGTCAAGGTTGTTATCATCAACAACCAAGTACTCGGCATGGTGCGTCAATGGCAGGAGCTGATTTACGAGAATCGCTACAGCCACATCGATCTGTCCGGCAGTCCGGATTTCGTGAAATTGGCGGAAGCGTACGGGGTTAAAGGATTCCGGGCAACGAATAAGGAAGACGCGCGTGCGGTATGGATCGAAGCCATGAACCACCCGGGTCCGGCTGTCGTGGAATTCGTTGTTCGCAAGCATGAAAACGTGTATCCGATGGTTACGCAAGGATCCACGATCGATCAAATGTTAATGGGGGATGCGGAATGAAAAGACATACAGTAGCCGTTCTTGTCAATGACCAGCCCGGCGTCCTCCAGCGCGTATCCGGCTTGTTCGGACGCCGCGGCTTCAATATCGAGAGCATCACCGTCGGGACAAGCGAGGAAGCCGGCTTGTCCCGGATGGTCATCGTCACGACGGGCGACGACAACACGCTGGAACAAGTCATTAAGCAATTGTACAAGCTCATCGATGTCATCAAAGTCGTCGATCTCAGCGCCAACCCGATGGTTGGACGCGAACTGGCCTTGATCAAAGTAAGCGCGGAGCCTGCCTCCCGTCCGGAAATCATGGGCGTCGTGGAGACGTTCCGGGCTGCCGTCGTCGATATCGGCACGCACTCCATGATGGTACAGGTTGTCGGCGATACGGAGAAGATCGATGCGATGGTTGAACTCATGAAGCCGTACGGCATTCGCGAGCTGTCCCGTACGGGCGTCACCGCAATGACCCGCGGCAACGCGAAGTAAACCGTCGGACGAATCGTGCGCAAGACAACGTAACGTTATCGGACGAGGAATGAATGTAACAAACGAATGAAATGAGCGAAGACGCCGCTTTTGAGCGGGGGTTAGAGCGCGGAGACGCGATTTTGGACGAGCGGCTTGCCAGACTTGCAGTTTGCTGCCGAGACGTCCCGCCTGTAACACCCGCTCAAAAGGGTTAAATAAAAGGAGGCTTCATTTACACATGGCAGTTACATTGTATTATGAAAAAGATGCAGACCAAAGCGTTCTGCAAGGCAAAACAATCGCAGTTATCGGTTACGGTTCCCAAGGCCACGCGCAAGCGCAAAACCTGCGCGACAGCGGCCTGAAAGTCATCATCGGTCTTCGTGCCGGCAAATCCGCTGAAAAAGCCAAAAACGACGGTTTCGAAGTATTGTCCGTCGGCGAAGCCGTTAAATTGGCTGACGTCGTACAAATCCTGATGCCGGACGAAACGCAAGCGCGCGTGTACAAAGAAGAAATCGAGCCGAACCTGAAACAAGGCGCAGCTTTGATGTTCTCCCACGGTTTCAACGTGCACTTCGGCCAAATCAAACCTCGCAAAGACAACGACGTATTGCTCGTTGCTCCTAAATCGCCAGGTCACATGGTTCGCCGTACGTACGTTGAAGGCTTCGGCGTTCCTGGTCTGATCGCGATCGAGCAAGACGCTACGGGCAACGCGCAAGCAATCGGCCTTGCTTATGCCAAAGGCATCGGCTGCACGCGCGCAGGGGTTATCGAAACTTCGTTCCGCGAAGAAACCGAAACCGATCTGTTCGGCGAGCAAGCGGTACTTTGCGGCGGTGCGACTGCACTGGTTAAAGCAGGCTTCGAAACCTTGGTTGAAGCTGGCTACGCGCCTGAAATGGCATACTTCGAGTGTCTGCACGAGCTGAAGCTCATCGTTGACCTGATGTATGAAGGCGGCCTGTCCACGATGCGCGATTCCATCTCCAACACGGCGGAATATGGCGACTATGTTACAGGTCCTCGCATCGTAACGGACGAAACGAAAAAAGCGATGAAAGCCGTTCTTACCGATATCCAACAAGGTAAATTCGCGCGCGATTTCATCTTGGAAAACCAATCCAACAATGCATTCATGTCGGCTACTCGCCGCAACGAAGCGCAGCACCCGATCGAAGTGGTCGGCGGTCAACTTCGCGAACTGATGCACTGGATCAAGAAGTAATATACATTCATGAACCGGGCGATCCGGTCATACCTTTGAAATATAAAAGCATGGTTGCCCGGATATGCGGACCGGCCCCTGCGTCTCTTGCGTATGCGATAGACGTCAGGGCCGTTTCGCTATCCGGGATTATTCTTGAAGTCCGAGGTGTAACTAATGCGCAAAATATATATTTTCGATACGACGCTTCGTGACGGCGAGCAATCCCCGGGCGTGAACTTGAACACGAAAGAAAAGCTGGAAATCGCCTATCAGCTCGAGAAGCTTGGCGTAGACCGCATCGAAGCGGGTTTTCCGGCAGCTTCCCCGGGCGATCTCGCCGCGGTTAACGCGGTAGCCCGCGCCGTGAAGAACGCGACGGTCATCGGCCTGTCCCGTTCGCGCGAACAGGATATCGATGCCGTGGTCGAGGCGCTGAAGGGCGCTCAGGACCCTTGCCTCCATCTGTTCCTCGCTACGTCTCCGATCCACCGCAAGCATAAGCTGCGCATGGAGAAGGAGCAGGTGCTCGAGACGGCAGAGCGCGCCATCCGGTATGCGAAGCAATTTTTCAGCAAGATCGAATTTTCCGCCGAGGATGCGGGCCGCACGGAACTGGACTTCCTCTGCCAAGTGACGGATATGGCCATCAAGGCGGGAGCCTCGGTCATCAACATTCCGGATACGGTCGGTTACATGAATCCTTCGGAATACGGTCATATTTTCAAAACCTTGAAAGAGCAAGTGCCGGGCATCGAGAAAATCCAGCTCAGCGCGCACTGCCATGACGATCTTGGCATGGCGACGGCGAATGCGCTGGCCGCGATCTTGAACGGCGCCGACCAAATCGAAGGCACGATCAACGGCATCGGCGAGCGCGCGGGCAACACGGCGATCGAAGAAGTCGCGATGGCGCTTGCGACCCGTTCCGATTTCTTCGGGGCGACGACGGGCCTGAACCTGAAAGAAATCGCCAAGACGAGCCGACTGGTCAGCAGACTGACGGGCATGGTCGTTCCGGGCAACAAGGCGATCGTCGGCGCGAATGCCTTTGCGCATGAATCGGGCATTCACCAAGACGGCATGCTGAAGGAAAAAACGACGTACGAGATCATTTCGCCGGAAACGATCGGTTTGATCGACTCCAAGCTCGTGCTCGGCAAACACTCCGGACGCGCCGCATTCCGCGAGAAGCTGATCGATCTGGGCTATGAGCTTTCCGATGAAGCCGTGAACGGGGCGTTCGCCAAGTTCAAAGATCTCGCGGACAAGAAGAAGAACGTCAGCGACGAAGATATTCGCGCCATGCTGGAAGAGAAGCTTGTCGATGCGCCCGAGGTGTATACGCTCGAGCAGATTCAAGTCAGCTACGGCAACCAGTCCACGCCTAACGCAACGCTGAGCATTCGCATGGCGGACGGCAGCGTGCAGGAGACGCGGGCGGAAGGCAACGGCTCCGTCGATGCGATCTACAACGCCATCGATGCGCTGACGTCGGAGACCGTGGAGCTTGAGGATTACTCCATCAAGTCCGTTACGCACGGCAAGGACGCGCTCGGCGAAGTGCATGTCGTCCTGAAACAGGGCGACGTGTCCGCTCAAGGCCGCGGCGTCAGCACCGATATCCTCGAAGCGAGCGCGCGTGCGTACGTCGACGCGTTGAACCGCCTGGTGGAGAAACGGAAGACGCCGGGGCGGCGCGACAAAATGAGCCTGATTTAAAGGCTCATTGAACAAGGGGGCGCCCTGCGGGCGGGACGGGTCTGCGATCGCTGTCGTAGTTCGGATTTCCTCATTTTATTAGACATTTAGAGGTGGAAATCCGACTACAAAGGCGACGCTCCGACTCCGTCCCTCCCTCCGGGCGCTCTTGTTAATAGAACCTTTAAAGGATTAGGACAGGTGACGCTTCAGTGGCCCTCGCGGGCTTACTGGGGCGTTTTTGTTTTTTCAGGGGCGGCACTGCAGAGACTTAGAGCGACACGATACAGAGCGAATCGGGAGCGTCAAGATTAGAGCAGCAAGCCTCAGGTCGTCTTGCCTTGGGGCGTGAGGGCGATACACAGAGGCCGAGCTTTAGGGCGACAGAGCGAAAGAATAAGGCGGAACCTTAGAGCAGCAAGC
The DNA here is from genome assembly GCF_009909195.1 of Paenibacillus sacheonensis. Taxonomy (GTDB): domain Bacteria; phylum Bacillota; class Bacilli; order Paenibacillales; family Paenibacillaceae; genus Paenibacillus_Z; species Paenibacillus_Z sacheonensis. Next base: position 80,396 of record NZ_JAAAMU010000012.1, on the reverse strand, counting down.
CTCAGGTCGTCTTGCCTTGGGGGCTTGACAGAGAGGCTGAGCTTAGGGCGGTACAGAGAGGCCGAGCTTTAGGGCAACAGAGTGAAAGAATAGGGCGGGACCTTAGAGCAGCAAGCCTCAGGTCGTCTTGCTTCCTCCATCTAGTACGTTTGTTGTAGAACTGCCGTTGTAAATCCGTGCGAAGGACTAGCTTTTCCCGTGCTATAATGTAGGAAAATCAGACAGTTATCAGGTCACTGGGGGAGCTTCCGGAAGATGTTGTTTGTTTGGATCGTGCTTTGGGTCGCGGCAGGACTTCTGCTTACTGCCAACCGGCGGAATCCGGCGGGGCGCTGGCTGAGTTTGGTGGCGTTTTGCGGTGGAACGGGAGCATTGGCTTCGGTGGTGGAGGGCTGGATCGCGGCTTGGCTGGACAGCGGCGCGATCGATTTATCGGGCGAGCAGGTGCTGCGTTCCATGCAGCGCGGCTGTTCGTGGACCAGCTATTACGGGCTTCCCTTCGGGTTCTTGTGTTTCGGCGCGGCCTATAACCGGGATCTGCTGCCGGCCGGGATTTACCGGTGGCTTCCTTACGCGGCAATCGTGCCGCCGCTTGGCATGCTGCTTCTTCCGCTTAATAACCACTACCCCGTTCAATATAATTGGCTCGCGACCTGGGCGCTGCCTTATTTCGTGCTCGGGGCTGTGCTGCTGCTGTGCAAGGCGCATGTGCATCCCGCGGAACGGCGAGCGCACGCGCTGTTGCTGTTGGCGGTCATGCCGGCGGTCCTGATCGCGGTCGCGATGAATTATGTGCTGCCGCTGTTCGGATTGTACCGATTATGGGTGTACAATGTGTGGCCGATCGGTTTTGCTTTCGTCATCTTCATTTTCTCCTTGTTCAATTTCGGCTTCCTCGGCGTGCAGCTGCTTATTGAGAAACGTCAGCTGGACTACTCTTTCCGCGCCATTACGAGCGGTACCGCCATGCTCAATCATGCGATCAAGAACGACATCGGCAAGATTAAGCTGTTCGCCGACAAAATCGGACGGGAAGCCGAAGGCCAAGAAGGGCTTCGCGCGGACTTGAAGGTGGTCGGCACGGCCGCCGCGCATATCGAAGCCATGATTCGCAGCGTTCACGAGCGAACGCAGGAGCTGCGGCTTCAGCCGCGCATCGTGCAGCTCTCCGGCCTGGTTCGCAGTCAGCTTGCAGCGATCGCCGCACAGACAGCCGAGCGGGGCATTGACATACGCGAGCAGCTGGATGAGTCCGCTTCCGCCGAAGCGGATCCGGAGCAGACGAAGGAAGCCATCCACAACGTGCTGCAAAATGCGATCGACGCCATGCCCCGAGGCGGTCAGCTGAGCATCTCGGTGATCGGCGGGAAACGAGGCAGTACGATCGAAATACGCGATACGGGAACGGGAATCGAGAAGGCGCAGCTCCGCAAAGTGACGGAGCCGTTCTTCACGACGAAGAGCGGCAAGGCGATGAATTTCGGACTCGGGCTGGCGTATTGCATCCAGCTTATGAGCCGCCAGGGCGGCGAGCTTCGGATAAGCAGCGAGCCCGGGGCGGGCACGACCGTACGGTTTCATTTCCGCGCCGTACGAAGACAGAGAGGAGGCCGGCGATGAACGGCACACCGATACGCGTCATGCTTGTCGAAGACGACCCGGATTGGCGCAGAGGGTTGATCGCGTACTTGAACAACGAGCCGGACTTGACGGTCGTCTCCGAGACGGACGACCCGGCTGCGGCGGTGCAGCTGGCAGCAGAGGCCGTGCCGGATGTCATCCTGCTTGATATTATGCTCGCGGACAGCCCTGAAGGGCTCAAGCTGGCGGGCGCTTTGGGCGGAGCCTCGCAGGCGCGCATCATTATGCTAACGTCGATGGAGGATCGGGCATTCGTCGCGGAGGCGTTCCGGGCCGGCGCGGTCAACTATCTCGTAAAGTCGGACTTTGCCGCCATTCCGGAAGCGGTCAGGCAAGCTTCGGCGGACCGTTCCGCCATCGACGCTTTCGCCGCCAGACAGATGCTGGAGGAATTCCGCAGGCTGAAGAAGGTGGAGCGCGAGTACGAGACGGACAAATTCAAGCGCATGCTGACGCCTTCGGAGGTACAGCTGCTGTCGATGATCCATGAAGGCTACAGCCAGACGCAGATAGCGGAGCAGTCGTTTCTGTCGCTGCGAACGGTGAAGAATCACGTGGGCAATATTTTGCGCAAAATCGGCGGGAAGAGCAGCAAGGATGCGGCGCAGAAAGCGAAGGATCACGAGTTGTTTTGATTCGGCCTGAGTTTGTAGTTGCAGTTGTAGTCGCGGATACAGTCACAGTCGCGGTTTCAAATGCAGGCGCAGACAAGTGATGTGCCAAAGGCCAGGTACCAGAGAAAGTTAGTACTTATGAGGCGGGGCTGTCGGCTCTACAATGGGAATTAGGAGCACATCCTAAAACTTCATCCCAACTGGGGGCTGCCCGAATGAATGAATTGTGGAAAAGGCATTGGACGACGCTGATTGGCGTATTATTCCTGCTTGCTGCGCTTGCGACGCTGTTCAAGTACACCGTCGAGCAAGACTTGATCACCGTACCTATGAAACTAGGCTTCGGCATGCTATTCGGAGCCGCTGCCGGCATGTCGGGACTGGCATTCGCCAAGCGCGCCGAGAGAAGACTCGCCGGTGAAATCCTGCTTGGACTCGGAGCGGCCGTCTGGTATATGACCAGCGCGTACGCCGGCGTCTACGAAGCGATCTGGGAGCCGCTCACCGTCTTCATCGTCATGACGGCGATTACGGTCGGCATAACGCTCTACGCGTACCGCTTCGATTACCGGCTGCTGTTGGGGCTCGGACTTGGCGGAGCGCTGCTGGCGCCGCTTGTGCTTCGGCCGGATGCGGACCATGTATTCCCGCTCTTCCTGTATCTGTTGGTCGTGAATGCCGCGTACTTCGCCATCGGCGTCGCAAAGTCTTGGCTGGAGCCGAGAATAGGCGCTTTCGCAGCCACATGGCTCTTGTATGCCGTGTACTACATGCAATTCACGCATCTCGACAGCGGATGGTTTACGATGCCGATGTCCTATGCTTCTGCCGCTTTCGTCTTCTATGCGCTCGCGTTCTTCGTCTCCGCATGGCGGGAGAAGTGCGGGTTCGCGGGTTGGAACCTCTATGCGAGCTTCGCGAATACGGTCATCTTCTGCTTGTGGGCGCCTGCGCTGCTGGGCAGCCGATTGTCGATGACGCTGCTGTTCGCGGCGATCGGCATCCTGTATTTGGCCATGAGCGAAATCGTCATCAAGTTCGGCAAACAAATGAAGACCGCATTTTGGTCGCATCTGCTGTTCGGTGCCTTCATGCTCTTGATCGGGCTAGCCGAGATCGGCGGAGGCTCGGAATATCATCCCGTCATCGGTGTCTATGTCTGGTCGTTGGTGGCGGCGCTGATCGGAATTGCCGGCATGAAGCTTCGATCGGACCTGCTTAAACTGGCTGCATCGATGATTTGGCTGTTCACGGGCACGTATTGGTTCGGAACGACGTGGGACGTACCGAGAATGGACTGGTTCGCGGTCTATGTACCTTTTCTGAACGGAGGCGCTGTGGCGTGGATGCTGCTGGCCGCCATCGGCTTCTGCTTCTCTAGAATGTTCCGCTATAAGAGCCTCCATAGGGAAGCGGACAATATGCTGCTGGGCCATATGTACGCCATTCTCTCGCATCTGGTCGTCGGCGGGCTGCTGACGGTTCAGCTTACGAATGCGGCGGATGAATACGATTGGCACATGGGGACCGGACTGTTGTTGTCCGTCGCATGGGCGGTCTATGCATTGCTTCTCTACTTATGGGGCGCATACAGCCGAGGACGTTTGTTCCGCTGGTTCGGCTCGGCCGTGCTGGTCATCGTGGCCTTCAAAGCGATGCTGTTCGATTTATCGGGCGAGGATACGTTCTATAAAATCATCGCATTCGCATTGCTTGGCGCGATCTGCTTCGGAATAACAGGAGTGAACCAGCGGTGGCGCGACCGCGAGCTGGCCGGCGCGGCACAGCAGCATCCGCAGCCGAACCTTGCCGAGTTGTCTGAACGGCCGGAGTTCGATGGAGAAGCTCAATCGCAAGATCAAGCACATTCACAAACGCGCGATCAATCTCCGGATTAGAACCAAATTAGAACCAAACCAGGCCGCGCAGACCGGCGAAAGCTAGTCTGAATCGTCCTCTTATATGCTGAGCCTATAAAAGTCATAGCTTTCATATCTTTGTCTTTATGGCGTCGTTGTGGTACAACTAGGGTAGACTGAGAACCATAATCAAGGACGGCTAGCAGGTCCTGAATAAGAGGAGCGTTTATTCCATGGCGGACGTAAAAAAAATCGCAGTAATCGCCGGTGACGGCATCGGCCCGGAGGTAGTCGGCGAGGCGCTGAAAGTATTGAAGAAAACGGAAGAACTGTTCGGCTATCAATTCGAAACCGAGCACGGCCTGTTCGGCGGCATCGCAATCGACGAGAAAGGTACGCCGCTTCCGCAGGAAACGCTCGACATCTGCAAGAACGCCGATGCCGTACTTCTCGGCGCGGTCGGCGGCCCGAAATGGGACAACAATTCCAAAGAGCTTCGCCCTGAAACCGGCTTGCTCGGCATTCGTAAAGCGCTCGGCTTGTTCTCCAACATTCGCCCGGCGAACGTGTTCGACTGTTTAAAAGAAGCATCCACGCTGAAACCGGAAGTGCTTGACGGCACGGACCTGATCGTCGTGCGCGAGCTTACGGGCGGCATCTACTTCGGCGAGAAATTCCGCCGCGAGGGCGAGCACGGCGAAGAAGCGGTGGATACATGCGTATACAACGTGAAGGAAGTAGAACGCATCGCCCGCCAAGGCTTTGAAATCGCGCGTACCCGCCGCAAGAAGCTGGCTTCCGTCGATAAAGCGAACGTGCTGGAAACGTCCCGCCTGTGGCGCGAAGTCGTGAATCGGATCGCGGTCGAATATCCGGATGTCGAATTGGAGCATGTGCTTGTCGACAACTGCGCGATGCAGCTGCTCCGTCGTCCGTCAAGTTTCGACGTTATCGTAACGGAGAACATGTTCGGCGATATCATCAGCGATGAAGCCGCAATGCTGACGGGTTCGATCGGAATGTTGTCCTCCGCATCGCTCGGCGAAGGCAGCTTCGGCCTGTACGAACCGGTACACGGCTCGGCTCCCGACATTGCGGGCCAAGGTATCTCCAATCCGATCGCGACGATTTTGTCCGTAGCGCTCATGTTCCGCCTGACATTCGGCTATGCTGAAGCAGCGCAGTGCATCGAGGATGCGGTGAAGTCCGTACTGGATGCAGGACATCGTACCGGCGATATCGCTGTGGATAAGAGCAAAGCGATCGGCACGATCGAAATGGGCGATCTCATCATCGCCGCAATGAAGAAGTAATTTAGAATAATTATAAGTAAGTAATAACTTCAATATTGACTTCGTTCTTAATAGTTGGTATTATTCTAAACGTAGTCACCAAATGAGTTTCATTCTCAACCGTATATCATTCAAACTTTTAGGAGGTTTTTTACATGGCAGAACGTTTGGTTGGTCGTCCGGCTCCTGAATTCTCGATGGAGACCGCAACAGGCAATGGTCAAGATTTCAGCACGGCTGCTCTTTCCGATTACAAAGGCAAATGGCTGGTACTCTTCTTCTACCCATTGGATTTCACGTTTGTATGCCCTACAGAAATTACGGCGCTTAGCTCGGCGGCTGAAGAATTCTCGAAACTGAACACCGAAATCCTCGGCGTCAGCGTAGACAGCAAACACAGCCACCGTGCTTGGATCAATACGCCTGTCAATGACAACGGTCTTGGCAAGCTGAACTTCCCGCTTGCAGCCGATATCACGAAAAACGTTGCCCGCGACTATGGCGTTCTGATCGAAGAAGAAGGCATCGCGCTTCGCGGCCTGTTCATCATCGATCCGGAAGGCGAAATCAAATACCAAGTCGTTAACCACAACGACGTTGGCCGTTCCGTTGAAGAAACGCTGCGCGTATTGCAAGCATTGCAATCCGGCGGCCTGTGCCCGATCAACTGGAAACCAGGCGACAAAAACCTGGTTGCGAAATAATATAGAGCCCATGTCCGACAAAGCCCGAGGTCTTTCACAGACCTCGGGCTTTCTTCCTATTCCTAAAGTACCGGATTAGAACAGGTTGCCGTGCGCAAGCAGGAATTTTGCCGTCGCAGTGCGAATAAGTTAAATCATGTTTCAAGAGGCGAGAATTGTGGTAAGCAGTTAAGGAGGGAATCCGGCATGAGCTTTTGCTGCGGTGCCAGCATGATTGGCACGAACGGTACGTTGAAGCATTTTCGTACCCATATTCACAATGTCCCGATTCTGTTTTGTCCGGTTTGTCATCGCGTCGAAATTCATTATTTAATCGAGAACGAATATGAAATCCTGGCGGAATATGCGCATGGGGACGGCGCATCCGAGGTCGATTTCATTGAATACGTCGAACAGGAAGATCAAGAGCTGTTCGAGAATTGCGTCAATAACGAGAATGAAGATCCTCTGGAAGTCGTCAGCAATCAGATCGACATGGCGCTGGACCTGCTCAGCTTCGCGAAGCAAATCGGCGACGAAAGCTGGCAGGGCGATTTAAAGAAGCGGCTTGGCGTATTGAATCAACGGCGCAACAAGCTCAGACAACGCAAAACCTCTGAAGGATATTGTTAGCGGCAAAAGCCTCCTGACGAAGGGGGCTTTTTTATTGCACGGGACTTGGTTTTGCTGGATTGCCGGGTCTTTCGCGAAATTATTAGAAATCACTAATCTCTACCCCCTCAAACCAAACAAGAGGACTCGAATACTGTACATGTGAGGTGGAGCTGGTTGTTACTCGTTCTGTTCAAACGAATTTTCGGCGGCAAGCACGATACGTCCGCGGTCACCCCCGATAACCGAATCGCTCCGGAAGAAATGATCGAGCAGATTCGCCGTGGAGAAGCGTCCCGCGACGCATTCATCAACGCTTACCAGCCTTATATCGCAAAAGTAACGAGCCGATTTTGCAAACGTTATATTGATCCCGCAAGAGCGGATGAATTCAGTATCGCGCTCGCTGCTTTCGACGAAGCGATCGGACAGTTCTCAAGTCAGGCAGGAAAATCGTTCCTCGGCTTCGCCGAAACGGTCATTCGGCGCAGGCTTATTGACTATGTCCGAAAAGAAAGCAGGCATCACGTAACGGTGCCCTACAGCGCGTTCGATCAAGAGGACGAAGAGGAATCGACCGTCAACACGATCGAAACGAACGAGGCGATGCATCGCTATTCGCTAACGCTGGAGGCCGAAGCCCGAAGACTCGAGATCGGCGAATACGACGGCAAGCTCAAAGCATTCGACATTGCGTTCGCCGAACTGCCCGATATTTCGCCCAAACATACCGATTCCAGGCAGCTGCTGATCGCAATCAGCAGACGATTGGCGAACGACCCCGAGCTCTACGCTTATTTGGAGACGAAGCAGAAGCTGCCGATCAAGGAGCTCTGCGAAATTACCGGCGTATCGCGTAAGACCATCGAGCGCAACCGCAAATATATTATCGCGCTGACGATTTTACATAATGGAGATTTCCCTTACTTACAGCAGTACATTAAACCTCAAGACCCGGTGCAAAAGGAAAAGCCCGCAGTGGAAGGAGTGAGAGCATGAGCCGTGGAATCGTAATGGAAACTGGCAGCAAACACGTCATCGTAATGATGCCGGACGGTCAATTCCGTAAAGTGCGAACTGCGCTCAAGCCCGAGATCGGCGAAGAATTCACCTTCTCGGAGCAAAGGCGGATGCAGCGGCCGCGCAAGCTGTACAGTTTCAGCGCCGGCGCAGCAGCGATCGTGCTCGTACTATTCGCCCCTCTCCTTGCACAGCAATTCTCGAAGCCATCCTCCGTCGTCGCTTATTTAACGATGGATGTCAATCCGAGTATCGAGCTTGGGATCAACAAGGATGAGCAGGTAGAAGAGCTGAGGCCGATTAATGTCGATGGCGAGAAAGTAACGAAGGACTTGAAATATAAAGGGCTTCCGCTGCAGACCGTTACCGAGGCCATCATGGACCGGATCAGCGCAGGTCCGTACTTGAACAGCGGCGAAGGCGACGTCGTGATTACGAGCGTAGCCGTCCAGGACGTTATGAAGCCGGCGGAGGAAATCAACCTCACTGCGCATATGGACTCGGCCGTGCGCAAGTCGCTCGCCAAGACCGACAAGGGCCGGAAGCTGCAGGTCGAAGTGACCACGTTGTCCGCGCCGAAGGAAGTGCGCGAGGAAGCGAAGCGTGAAGGCGTATCTTCCGGTAAAATGGCGTTCTACCTGATGGCGAAGGAGCAAGGCTACCGGATTTCCATCGATAACTTGAAGAAAGAATCCATCCATCAAGCGGCGAAGAAGATGGGCGGCGTTGCGGCGATCATGAACGGTCGCGATAGCGAAGATAACGAAGCGAAGAATTCCGGCCCATCCGCTTCCGCGCCGGTTAAACAACAGACGCTCAAGCCGCAGCCGGCCAAGTCGGATGCATCGAAGGAAGCGGAGAAAGAAGCGCAGCTGGAGAAGCAGAAGAAGCAGCTCGAAGCGCTGGTCAAGCACGAACAGGAGAAGCATGGCGCGCATAAAGGAAATAAGGATGATGGCCGCGGCACCAACGGCGAATCCGATAGCGGCCGAATCTTGCAGCAGGGCGGCTTCATTAATGTCATGGAGCATTCCCCGGGCAATAATGGCGGAGGTCATGACAGCGTAAGCAAAGGTGGTCAGAAGAAGGACGATAATGATAAACCGCCTTCAAAAGCACCTTCTCATCAGCAATCCCATATCGGCTCCAATCCTTCCAAGGATTCGGGCAGCAAAGTAAAAGGCGGCGGCGAAGAGGCGAAAAAAGCTTCTGACAGCCGCCCTAGCGGCGTTATCCAAGGCAGCGGCGCAATGGTCGGCATGCATGCCGGTTCAAGCACCGGAAATATGTTTTCGGATACGCGAGATCAGGATAAGGACAAGCGCGAGGATACCAGCAAGGATAACAACAATATAAACAGCAAAGGCACCAGTAAGAACAAGGGTTCCGCCAGCAGCAGGGACAACGATAAAGATAAAAGTAGAAACAACGATCAAAATCGCGGCAGCGCAAACGAGGACAAAGGGAAAGACACGAGAAAGAGCAATGACAACGGCATGAATAACGGAAACGATGACAGCAATCGCAAAGGCTCGGGCGGAAGCGATCGAGCGAATAATGACTCGGATAACTTGAGAGGGCGCTGATTTCAGCGCCTTTTCCTTTGGTTTTTCGCTCGAATCCGAAAGAGCCGCTTACCGTGGCGCCGTGAAGAAAAACCGAGTTCGATCGATGATTTTCGACAGGATCTCCTGTTGACAATAATTAGGATAAATAACTATGATTACTGTAAGCGATCTCAACTCGGAATTTGCTTGAACATTTTTTAAGGGTGGAGGCGAGCTTACAACGTGGAAATGTTTCATATTTGGGAAACGTCGGACGCAATCATGGCACGTCAAAGAGGAAGGGAAATCGCCAAAGCGATTGGATTCAGCCTTGTTGATCAGACCATCATCGCATATACCATATCAGAGCTTGCCCAGAAGCTAGTTTCAATCTCGGCGAAAGGGCATATGATGATCCGTCCAGTAAGTCTCTGCAAAGGAGATCCAGCTAGTGGGATAGAAGTCAGATTATTCGATCATTTCACGGGGCCAAGTCGAATTCATTTGCAATGGATGAAGGAATTGACGGACTCCCTGGAGCTCAGTCACGACCAATCGCGCGGAACCATGATTACGTTCCAAAAATGGGTTCACGCTCCATTGCGCGTCGATTCACCGATTTACGCGGCAGGAGAGGAGTAAATGATGCAGGCAATACGTATGCGTTACTTCCCTGCGCTGGCTGAGTACATTCGCAGCGGCAGTGAAGCATCGTTATTTGAAGCAACGGAAATTGGAAAACTGCTGGAAAATATTCATCCGGAAGATATTATCGCCGTCCATGAAGAATCCATGCAGATGCTGGTTGCCAACGTCGATTCGGATGAAGCGCTGCGGCTGTATAGCCGTTCTTTTATTTTTTTGATCGAACTTATGGTGGCGTTTCGCTTCCGCTTGCAGCCGGAACAAACTTCGGAGCAGCGTTTCAGCGAGATGAGAGATATGATGCTTCGTTCGCACCGTTCGTTCCGGATGGTCAAGAACAAATACGAAAACGTGCTGCAGCATATGGACAGCGGCATCGCGATCTTTGACGGAGAGGGCATGCTGTCGTTCATCAACGTTCAAATGGCCAAGCTGCTCGATATTCCCCGGACAACGCTGATCGGCTGTAATTTAATTAATATTTTGTCTCACAGCAGGCTGCGAAAAAGCACGAAACGGGTCATTTTGAGGTTGTATAAGGAAGTCTTCCTCCGGCGCAGCCGGTACATGGAGTTCGTGGATGAAGACGGGCGCACGCTGCTAGTAACGGTTACATACGGGGATCAGCTCGAGGGCGATTATTTGTTCAGCGTGAAGGACGTGACGGAGTATAAGCAAATCGAGCAGTCCGCGTATCAGAACGATAAGCTTGCCATGCTCGGCAAGATCGCGGCTTCGATCGCGCATGAAATCCGCAATCCGCTCACTTCGATCCGCGGGTTTATCCAATTGTTGAACCCCCATCTGACGCAGCTTGGGAAGGAAGAATACTCGCGTATTATTTTAACGGAAATCGACCGCGCGAACGATATTATCTATGAATTTCTGAATTCTTCCAAGCCATCCGCGCCGATGAAGCAGAAAGTGAAGATCAATTCCCTGCTGAAGGAGGTCATCCTCTTGTCGGACAGCGAGGCGTTGATGAAGGGGTGCCAAATTCATTTCGAGACCTACGACGAGGAACTCGCGGTATCCATCGACGTGAAGCAGGTCAAGCAGGTCGTGCTGAACATTATCCGTAATGCGATGGATGCCATCGGCGATCTGAAGGGCGAGCGGGGAGGAAGAATCGATATCATCACAAGGCGCGACGGGCGCGATGCCGAGATTACGATCCGGGATAATGGCAACGGAATGGATCTCGTGACCAAATCCAAGCTGTTCGATCCGTTCTATACGACGAAGGCGGCGGGTACAGGCTTAGGTCTGTCGGTCAGTTATCGCATCGTACGGAACCATGGCGGCAAGATTCGCGTATCCAGCAATACGGGCGAAGGCACGGAGTTCAATATCTATTTGCCATTAGCTGAATAAACGATTAGAATCGGGGTAAGCCTCGGTTCCGACCATAACCAACCGGGGAAACCCGGTTTTTTTATTTGCCGGTGCGGATCGGGAAAAGCGGTCAAATCGCAGGATTTCTAGTTGAAAAGATTGGAGGATGTTCATTCGAATGAGCATTCAATTCACATATGGCGGGCGGATCGACGAGAAGGATGCCCCCGACGTTGTCTTTGCGTTCGTGAGCAAGCCGGAGCTGAACGGCGGGGTCCCGAATTCCGCCGGGACGCCGAAGATCGACCCGTGGATTCATACCGTGCTCGACGATGCGATGCGCCAGCATGCGGCGAAGGAACTGTTCAAGGCCGATCCCAAAGAGACGCTCGTGCTGCCTACGCTCGGTCTGTATCCATCCGCGCATGTCGTCTATGTCGGCCTGCCGCCGCAGGAAAGCTTGACGACGGACGGCTTGCGCGACGCGGCGGCAGCCGCGGCCAAAGCGGCGAAGAGGCTGAAAGCGGTCAAGGTTTTACAGCTGCTTCCGGTCTATTTGGCGTTCGGCACGCCGACCATTGCGGCGAAGCAAGCCGCGCAAGCGCTGACGGAAGGCTATACGCTCGGCGCGTACACGCGCACGACCGCCAAGAAAGTCGACACGCGCAGAAAGTCGCTGATTGCCCAGGTTGAATATGCGCCATCCGTTACGGTGCCGGCGGCCGAGGCGGCCGCGGTCGCCAAAGAATGGGAAGCCGGCATTCGCCGCGGGAGCATCTTTGCCGAAGCGGTGATGTATGCCCGGGACCTGACGAATCTGCCCGGCAGCACGCTCGTGCCCGCGAAGCTCGCCGAAGAAGCGGAGCGCTTGGCGAAGAGTTATGGGTTCGCTTGCGAAATTATCGACGAGACCGCGGCCGCAGCCCAGGGGATGGGCGGGTTGATCGGCGTCGGCAAGGGCAGCATCCATCCGCCGCGCATGATCGTCATCTCGTACGCCGGCAATCCGGACGACGAGGAGAAATGGGGCATTATCGGGAAAGGCATTACGTTCGATACCGGCGGCATCTCGCTCAAGAAGGGTCCCGGCATGGAAGAGATGATCTCGGATATGGGCGGCGCTGCCGCGGTGCTGGGCCTCGTTCGTATCTTCGGCGAAACGAAACCGAAGCGCAATGCGTTATTCGTGATTCCTACGGCGGAGAATATGCCGTCGGACCGCGCGTTCAAGCCAGGGGACGTGCTGACGATGATGAACGGCACGACGGTCGAGATCGTGAACACGGATGCGGAAGGCAGGCTTGTGCTGGCCGACGGGCTGACGACGGCGATTCGCGGCGGCGCAACGAAGCTGATCGATATCGCGACGCTGACGGGAGCCGTCATGGTGCTGCTCGGGGATACGGCAACCGGCTCCGTCACGAACGACGAGACGTTGCAGCAGCAAGTGATCGCTGCCTCCAAGCAGGCGGGCGAGCGAATCTGGCCGCTGCCGCCGTATCCGGAATTCCGCCGGCAGCTGGACAGCGAGGCGGCGGATATGAAGAACGGCGGAAGCCGTTACGGCGCGGCCAGCATAGCCGGCATGTTTATCGGCGCGTTCGCCGAGGAGCGGCCCTGGGTGCATTTGGACATTGCGGGAACGGCGTGGCTCGAACGGGACCGCTCATGGGAGGTAAAGGGCGGAACCGGCGTTATGGTACGGACGCTCGGCGAGCTGTTGGCTGACGATAAGGCCTGATGTACAACTAGGGAAATCATGGGGAGCTGGGAAACAAGGTCATGTCATTTTTGAGCCACGTCACGTCGGTATTCCGCCGAAAAAATCTGTCCGTGCAGCGGAAAGGTCTGCTTACGACCATCACGGAGGGCATTCCCGCCAATATTATCGCGAATCTGCTGGGCGGTCCGATTCTTACGATTTATGTCGTTTATCTGGGCGGGACGGCATCGGACGTCGGGCTGGTCGTCGCCATTCCCGCGCTTGCCAACCTGGTCCAGCTGGTCGCGGCCTTCTATATTCAGCGCTTCACGAACCGGCGCATGCTGCTGTTCGGTTTCGCGCTTACGCATCGGACCTTATGGGTCGCGACGGGGCTGATTCCTTTCCTGGTTACGGAATCGCTTCGCGTGGACGTGTTTATCGGCATGTTCCTGCTCTCCTTTATCTGCGCATCCACCTCCTCGGTGTTCTGGACATCGATCGTCGCAGACTTGGTGCCGGCTCAAATACGGGGCCGTTACTTCGGCATCCGCAATACGATTCACTGGGCCGTCGCGAGCGTGTCGCTGCTGATCGGCGGACAAATATTGGAGCAGGTGGACGAACGCACCGCGTTCATCGTGATTTATGGAATCAGTGCGATCTGCACCGCGTGGAACGGCATCGAGCTGTGGCGATATCCCGACCTGCCGTTCGAACGATCGGCGGCTTCAAGCACAGCGGCCTTGTTCGGCAAGCCGCTCAGGGATTCTTCCTATATGAAGGCGACGGCGTTCATTGCGGCATTCATTTTGCTGCAAAATATCGCTATTCCGCTATTCTCGTACGTCATGCTGGAGACGCTGGACCTTAGCAAAATGTGGATCACGCTGATCACGACGATTCAGATGATCGTGACGATGTTCAGTTACTATTACTGGGGCAATCTGAACGGGAGATACGCGACGCGAACGCTGTTGCTCTGGACGCTGCCGATTATCGCGGCATCCTGCGTGCTCTGGGCGGGGATCGCCATCCTGCCTGTGATCCTAGTGTTGATCATCGTCAATATCGCGCTCGGCGTCGGCCTTGGCGGCTATAATTTATTGATTTTCAATTTCATTATCGGCGATACCCCGAAGTCGGACCGTCCGATGTACGTCGCCGTATTCTCCGCGCTGACCGGCGCAACCGGGTTTATCGGCCCGCTGCTGGGCGGATGGATTTACAGGCGGATCGAAGACGGCGCGTACTGGCTGCAGAGTTACGGCATTTCCTTCTTCATCGGCGTGGGCCTGCTGGCGTTGACCTTTGCGGTAGGACCGTTCGTATTGAAGTCGGGAGGCGATGACGCTCCGGCGGCGGCACCGCCAGGAGCGCGCAAGGGAGTAGAAGCGGATCGTTGATCCCGCCCTTATCCTGTCCATTCACGCATTGCAAGAGGCGACCGCGGCATACCGCAGGTCGCCTCTTTGCGTCATGACAGGGCATCCGGCCCGGTTTCAGGCGGATGGCCTGCCGCGTGCGCCCGTTTCCGCGCTTATCCCCGCCTATCCTCCTATTGGAAGAATGCCCCTTTTGTGTAAAACTAGAGATACATTCTGATAGAAAGCGGTGAATGGATTGAAAGTGGCAGCTCAGCTCTATACGTTACGCGATTATTTGAAGACACCCGAAGATATGGCAGCGACGCTCAAGAGAGTGAAAGAGATCGGATACAACGCGGTTCAAGTATCGGGAATCGGCCCTATCGGCCATCGGGAGCTGAAAGCCTTGACCGACCGCGAGGGTCTGGAGATTTGCGCGACGCATGTCGGGTATGCGGATCTAACGACTCGGATCGACGAGATCATCGAGCAGCATCATAATTGGGAATGCCGTTACGTTGGGATCGGGGGATTGCCTGAATCCTACAGGGGGAGCGCGGAGGGATATGCCGCTTTCGCCAGCGAGGCATCAGAGATTGGCAAGCGCTTGCAAGACGCGGGACTTACGTTTATCTATCATAACCATGACTTTGAATTCGCCAAATTCGCAGGCAGAACGGGCATGGAAATCCTGCTCGAGCAATCCGATCCGGAAGCCTTCCACTTCGAGCTGGACGTGTACTGGGCGCAAGCCGGCGGAGCGGATCCGATCGATTGGATTCGCCGATTCAAGGGGCGGATGGAAGTCGTCCATCTCAAGGACATGGTGGTCACCAGCGCGCGGGAGCAGCGCTATGCCGAGATCGGCGAAGGCAACATGAATTTCGCCGGCATTCTGGCAGCCTGCCGCGAGATCGGCGTGGAATGGGGCGCCGTCGAGCAGGATTCCTGCTATGATCGCAATCCGTTCGACAGCTTGGCGATCAGCCTCGCGCAGCTGAAGAAGCTGGGTTTGGAAGGGTAAGGGGCGAAAGGCACCCGCACGGACAAAGGCGCGGGACCAACGGAAACATCCTGCCGGAGAGGATCCGGCAGGATGTTTCGTTGTCTAGCGATTCTTGCGCGGCAGACGCTATCAAGCTTCGACGCTGCCGGGAATAATGACAGGTGCAGGTTCTTCGAACGCTTTCGGGTCGTCCGTCCAGGGCAGCATGCCAAGCAGCATTTGACGGAGCCGGGTATCCGCTTTGGCTTTGAGCGTCTCGGACGGCTCATAGCCGGGCCATGTCCGAAGGAATGAAGGCGCGTAGTTATAAATCAGCGAACGGCGCGTCTCGTCGGTAAAATTATTGAGCGCGGAATGGTAGGTATAGCCATTGAAGATGACGGCGGTACCGGCTTTGACGGACATGCGGACATGTGCGGGCATATCCTCCTGCTTTTGCACCTTCGGCAGCTGCTCGTTCGTCATATGCACGCTGCCGGGCAGGAAGGCGAGGCAGCCGCCGTCATGCCGCACATCGGACAGGAAATAGAATACCTTTGCCATAAACGGCACTTTCTTCTCGTTCATGAACAGCATGGTACTCGTGTCCCGATGCCAATTCGTATGAGCTTCCTTTTGCGGAGGCTTGATGAGACCGTCATTGTCGATCATGACGAAGGAGTCGCCGATCGCGTCGCGCAGTATATTCATCATTCGGGCATTCTCCATCAATTCCAGCAGCGCATCGTCGTATTCGATGACATTGCAAACCTGCTGCACGTTCTGCAGTTGGCCGGAGGACGGATTGAACCCTCCCTTTGTCGCCCATATCTGGAAAGCGCTGTCAAGACGTTCGTTATAAAAGTCTACCTGAGCGGCGTCCAGGAACCCTTCCACAACCAAATATCCGTCGCGCTCCCAAGAAAGCTTCTGCTCTATCGTCATGCCGTGCAGGGCCATTTCTCTTTCCTCCTCCACGAATCGCTCTTCTATCTCTCATTATAAATGCCGCATTGCTTGAAAAGAAACAGCTTTATTGCGATTCCATCACCAAAAATTTATCATGACGCGTGATTAATTAGCCCGTTGCGGCACTAATACGATTGCGGGCTTTTGACCCGTAATTGGGGTAAACTAACCGTATGGGCTGGAAGAACATTCAAAATGGAGCGTGATTGCTGTGAGCAGCAGTATCCCTAACGAAACCAGAGTCCCGCCGGGACAGCGATTGACGAATGGCTTTCCCGTGCTTCACCATGGCGAGGTGCCGTATTACAATGACATGAGCAAATGGAATCTGAAGGTGTTCGGCTTGGTAGCGGAGGAGAAGGTGCTCAGCTATAAAGAAGTGATGCAGCTGCCGAGGCGGACGTTCAACAACGATATTCATTGCGTCACGACCTGGAGCAAGCTCGATAACGAATGGGAAGGCATCGCCGTTCAAGAGGTGCTGCAGGGCATCGAGATCAAGCCCGAAGCAAAATACGTCATGCTGCACGCGGAGCATGGTTGGACGACGAATTTGCCGATCGCGGATTTCATGCGGGAGACGTCGTTCTTCGGCCTTAAGCATAATGGCGCCTTGCTGACGCCGGAGCACGGGTATCCGCTTCGCATGGTCGTGCCCCATCTGTATTTCTGGAAGAGTGCCAAGTGGCTGCGCGGCATCGAGTTCATGGCCAGCGACAAGCCGGGTTTCTGGGAGCGGAACGGGTACAGCATGTACGGCGATCCCTGGAAAGAGGAACGGTACGACTTCGACTGAGAGACGCCTCTCGACGGGCGACCAAGAAGCGAGCACGGACTGCGAAAATGCAGCGAGGTGCTCGTTTTTTTGCGCGCGGCGCACGGGATAGAAGACGATCCGTTAAGGGGAGGATTATTTTTTGTAAGCGATTGCGTGGAGAGGCAGGAGATTGTCGCGTTATGCAGAAACCTAATAGCTAACGCCAATAAAAACGTTTTTATAAGGGGGTCGCAGCGAGAGATGCCGTCCATCGACGAAGATTTCATTCCGTTCGGATTCCAGTATTATCGTTCGCCAACGCCGGTTCGCGCGGACTGGGACAAGGACCTGGCGCAGCAAGCGGCGCTCGGCTTCAACACCGTGAAGCTGTGGATCCAGTGGCGCGCGAGCCATCCGGAGCCGGACCGCTTCGAATTCGGCGACGTGGACGAATTAATGGATCTGTCCGCCAAGCACGGCTTGAAGGTCATTTTGAACGTGATTTTCGATACCGCCCCCGCATGGGTATATATGCGGTATCCCGATTCGAAGATGACCACGGCGAGCGGGCAGGTTCTTGAACCGACGGCGATATCCTGCAGGCAGATCGGCGGAGCGCCGGGGCCTTGCTTCCATCATGAGCAAGCGGGCGCTTGGAAGGATGCGTTTCTGGCGGCTGCCGTGAACCGATACAAGGATCATCCGGCGTTGTACGTATGGGACCTATGGAACGAGCCCGAGCTGACGGTTTCCATCAAGCGCGAGCTGTCGTTCGGGAATCAGGTCTGTTACTGCGGTCATTCCGTGGAGGCCTTTCACGAGTGGCTGCGAAACAAATACGGCAGTCTTGCCGCGCTCAACGCCAAGTGGCAGCGCACTTACGTCCATTGGGAAGAGATAGAAGCCCCCCGGCAGCAGGCGATCGTCAACGATCTCGTCGACTGGCGCATGTTCATGGCGGACACGGTGACAGGCGAGCTGAAGCGGCGGATTGCCGTCGTAAAGCAGTACGATGCGTATCATTCCGTCATGTGCCATACCGTGCCTGCGCCGATCTTCAATCTGATCACGGCGGGCTCCGACGATTTTCAGCTGGCGGAGCCATGCGATCTGTTCGGCAACAGCCTGGGGTCTTCGGCATGGGCGGCGGATTTGCTGATATCGGCAGCGAAAGGCAAGAAGCTGATCAACTCCGAAATCCATGCGATGCCAGGCACGACGGCGCTGAAGCCGCGCAAGCTGGATTGGCGTACCCTCAAAGAGCATATCTTGATCCCATTGGCCCGCGGCATCAGCGGCTATGTGTTCTGGCAATATCGTGCGGAGGTGCTCGGCTATGAGGCGCCTGCATGGGGTCATACCTATTTGAACGGAGACCCGACGCCCTGGCTCTTGCAAACGGCGGAATTGAACCGGATCGTACAGGCCAACCAGGATCTTATCCTGCGGCATGACGCGCGCAGCGACGGCGTTGCCATTCTATACAGCGCGGAGACGCAGATTGCGAACTTCGCCGCGTTCGGCCATTTGGACACCTATTTCGAATCGCTTCAGGGTGCGCACCAGCTGCTTCATGACCTGAATTATAAAGCCGAATTCGTGCACGAGCGAGATCTGGCGGCCGAGCTGCCACGCTATCGCTGCCTGTGGATGCCGTTCCCGATCTACTTGAACGAGGCGGACAGTCGGCTGCTGCGGCAGTGGATCGCGGGCGGAGGAACGCTCATCTCCGAGTGTTCCTTCGGCATGATTCGGGCGGAGAACGGCTTTCACAGCTATCAAATACCGGGCTTCGGGTTCGACGCGGTGTTCGGCGTGCGCGAGGAGTGGATCCATGCTGCCGCCCATCTGGATCACAGCTATCACGAGCGGACGATCGACGGGCGCGGCGACGATATTCGGGTTGCTTATGAAGAAGAGAATGCCCTGTACGACTCCGACGGAACAGCGAAAACGCGTTATGCCAAAGGGGCGTATTACCAATCGGAAATTCGCGTGTCGCCCGATACGGAAATCCTCGCAAGCTTTGGCGGCGCGGGAGCTGCTAGCTTAAATGCTGCTAGCTTAAGTGCTGCAGGCGCCGGTGCTGATCCGAACGCGGCTGCCAATGCCGCCGTTACGCTGAATCGTTACGGCAGCGGCAGCGCCGCGTGGATCGGCACGCTGATGGGGGCTGCGTATTGGCACAGCCGGGATGAAGAAACGCGGGATCTGGCGGAACGGCTGCTGCATCGGGCCGGCTGCGCGCCTGGCCTCGCTGCGGATGGATACGGGTTCCGCGTCGATATTCTGGAGCGGGACATGCAGCGAAGCGAGCTTTCCGGTGCTGGAGCAGAAGGAAACGCAGACCAGGGCGGAAACGCGGACCTGGGCGGAATAGCTGACGAAGGCAGTAAAGCCGGCGAAGGCGGCCGCACGACCGAAGCGCTGCTCTTCGTGCAAAATCTGCTGGGCGAGCCCGCCGTCCGCAGCATCTCCATCAGCGGAAGGACGCCGGTCCGCTGCGAACCATGGTTCCAAGACGGCGAAGCGAGCGTGGAGGGCAAGTCGATCCGCATTGCTTTGGCGGCAAACGATATTCAGGTCTATCGCTGTACCTTGTTATCTGCGACATCATCTTAGCCAATCCATTTCGAATCCGGAAGGAACGATACCCATGACAACCGTACAAAGCAAACAGAATCAGATGGTCGAGCTGACATTCGATGCCAGCATCGACTACGAAGATCCGTTCAACCATGTCAAATTCGAGGCCTTCGTCTCGACGCCCTCGGGTCAAACGCTCAAGGTCCCAGGCTTCTGGGCCGGCGGCGAACAGTGGAAGATCCGTTACGCCTCCTCGCAGATCGGCGAGCATCGCGTCATTACCAAATGCTCCAACCACGTCGACGAAGGCTTGGACGCTCGGTCCGCCGTGATCTCCATCGAGGCGTACGAAGGCGACAACCCGCTGTTCAAGCATGGCGCGGTACACGCATCCGCGAACCGCTCGCATCTGGAGCACGAAGACGGGACGCCGTTCTTCTGGCTGGCCGATACGTGGTGGATGTCGCTGACCGACCGGCTGCAGTGGCCCGACGACTTCAAGTGGCTGACCCAGGATCGGGTGGACAAAGGTTATACCGCCATCCAAGTCGTAGCCGGACTCTATCCGGACATGGGGCCGTTCGACGAACGGGGCACAAACGAAGGCGGTCAGTCATGGGAGCCCGGCTTCCAACGGCTTAACCCGGCCTTCTTCGAAGCGGCGGACCGCAAAATCGATTGGATGGTGCAGTCCGGACTGATGCCATGCATCGTCGGCAGCTGGGGCTATTACTTGGATTTTCTTGGAAAAGACAAGCTTCGCCAGCATTGGGAATACCTCGTGGCGCGCTATGGCGCATATCCCGTGATGTGGTGCGCGGCCGGCGAAGCGAATATGCCTTACTACCAGTCGGATTCCTTCAAGGATGCTGCGTTGAAAGAGACTTATATGCTGCGGCATAAAGTCGAATGGACGGAGATGGGCGAGTTTATCAAGGGCATCGATCCGTTCCGCCGCGCCCTGACGATCCATCCGACGGAATACGGCCATGACATGGTCGAGGATGCTTCGATGCTGGACCTCGACATGCTCCAAACCGGGCATTCCGGCTTGCTGACCGTCGAAGCGACGACGAAGCGGATCCAATCCTCCGTCGCGCGCGAGCCGAAGACGCCGGTTATCAATTCCGAGGTCTGCTACGAGGGCATCGGCGGGACGAGCTTTCAGGATACGCAGCGCATGCTTTTCTGGAACTGCGTGCTGAACGGCGCGTGCGGCCATACGTACGGCGCGAACGGCATTTGGCAGGTGAACGACGAAGAGCGGCCGTACGGCGCATCGCCGACGGGTATCGCTTGGGGGCACAGCTTCTGGAAGGATGCGGCCAAGCTGCCGGGCTCCGGACAGCTCGGCATCGGCAAACGGCTGCTTGAACGTTACGATTGGTGGGCGTTCAGGGCGCATCCGGAGTGGCTGAATCCGGTGCCGGACAATGCCGACGTCTATGCGCGGCCGTATGCGGCAGGCATTCCCGGCGAGGTCAGGGTAATCTACGCTTCGATTCATATGGTGTTCCCGGGGCTGACGGTGCGCGGCATCGAGCCGGACGTGCGCTATCGGGCGTTCCTGTTCGATCCGGCTACGGGGGAAGAGACCGACAGAGGGATCGTCGAACCGGATGCGGAGGGCACGTGGTACACCGGCCCGCTGCCGGTCTTCCACGACTGGGTGCTGGTGCTGGAACGGGCGAAGTAATCCGAAGCTCCTCCCTTTCGTAGTGAGATTGCGGACCAAACATGCTATAGTAATTAAATAACTTATACGAAGATGAACGCGTGACTGGATCGGCAAGCCAAGCAGGACGGGAGGGGAAGCAATTCCCCTGCCGGCGGCTTCCCGCTCCTATCATTCGTTCTTTCTTTCTGTCTATGAGGCGGTGGGCGTTAGGATGACCTACGAAGAAGTCATGGGGCAGTTCGAAGGCTTAGGCTCCGAGCAGACGAAGAAGACGTTCCTGAATCACGGGGCGCAGGAACCGCTCTTCGGCGTCAAGATCGGCGACTTGAAGAAGCTGGCCAAGTCCGTGAAGAAGGATCAGGCGCTTGCGGCTGCCCTATATGAATCGGGCGTGAGCGACGCCATGTATTTGGCCGGCCTGACGCTCGACCCCGAGCTGCTGACCAAGGTGCAGCTTCGGCAGTGGGTGCTGCGCGCGAATTGGTACCTGCTGGCGGAGACAACGATGGCGGGACTTGCCGCGGAAAGCCGTCACGGACGGGAGCTTGCGCTTGAATGGATGGCGTCCCCGCACGAGCTGGTCGCAGCCTGCGGCTGGAGCACCTATGCGAACCTGGTCTCCATCTTGCCGGATGACCGGCTGCAGGTCGGGGAACTGCAGGACTTGCTGCGCGCCGTAGAGGAGCAGATTCATCGGGAAGCCAGGGATCGGGTACGTTACACGATGAACGGGTTCGTGATTTCGGTCGGCGCCTACGTAGAGGCGTTGTACGAAGAAGCGTCGGCCGCTGCGGCCGCGATCGGCAAGGTTCGCGTTCAAGTCGGCAATACCGCTTGCAAGGTGCCGGTCGCCAAGGATTATTTGGCCAAAATGGACGCCATGGGCAAACGAGGGCAGAAACGCAAGACTTGCATTTGTTAAGTTCTTGCGTGGATAAATCGGTCCAGGTTGGACCGCATTCGAATTCATTCTTAAAAAATCGTTCAGCAATTATTCACGGCAGCAAGGCAGACAGACGGAAAGAAGGTACGGGAACCAATGGAGCAACGGCTGGATAATTATATGATCGGCATTGATATCGGAACGACCAGCACGAAAGCGGTGCTGTTTCGCGAGAATGGGGAAGTCGCGGCTTCGGCGCATGCGGAGTATCCGCTCTACACGCCGACGCCGGACGTGGCGGAGCAGGATCCGGAGCAGATATTCGCGGCGGTGATCCAGGTCGTCAAGCAGGTGATGGCGATGGCGCGGATCGAAGCGGGAGCCGTGCTGCTGGCATCCTTCAGTTCGGCCATGCACAGCGTAATTCCGATCGATGCGGCAGGCAAGCCGCTCATGAACTGCTTGACCTGGGCGGACAATCGCAGCGCGAGCTGGTCCGACCGGCTGAAGAACGAGATGAACGGCCATGCGGTCTACCGGCGGACAGGCACGCCGATTCACCCGATGTCGCCGATCACGAAGCTGTTATGGCTGCGCCACGATGTGCCCGACGTATTCGGCGCGGCTTACAAATTCGTATCCATCAAGGAGTATGTGTTCGGCAAGCTGTTCGGCTTGTACGTGATCGATCATTCCATCGCTTCCGCCACGGGCATGTTTAATTTGGAGCGGCTGGATTGGGACGCCGAGGCGCTGCAAATCGCCGGCGTTGCGCCGGACCGACTGTCGACGCTCGTGCCGACGACGCATGTGATGCGGGGCATGCGGCCGGAATACGCGGAAGCGATGGGACTGCTGCCGGAGACGCCGTTCGTCGTGGGCGCAAGCGACGGCGTGCTGTCCAATCTCGGCGTCAACGCGACCGAGCCGGGCGTCGTCGCCGTGACGATCGGCACGAGCGGCGCGGTTCGCACGGTCGTGGACAAGCCGGTCACCGACCCCAAGGGCCGATATTTCTGCTATGCATTGACGGCAGACCGCTGGGTCATCGGCGGCGCCGTCAACAACGGCGGCGTCATCTTCCGCTGGCTCCGGGACGAGCTCGGCGGTTCGGAGACCGAGACCGCGAAGCTGCTCGGCATGGACGCGTACGATCTGCTGACGCAAATCATGGAGCGGGTCCGTCCGGGCTCCGACGGGCTGCTCTTCCATCCGTACTTGACGGGGGAGCGGGCGCCGCTGTGGAATGCCGACGCCCGCGGTTCATTCATCGGGCTGACGCTGCACCATGGCAAGGAGCATATGATGCGGGCCGTGCTGGAAGGCATCAATTATAATCTGTACGCGGTGCTGAAGGCGCTCGAGGAGACGACGGGCAAGCCGAAGCGGATCCACGCGACGGGCGGCTTCGCCCGTTCGGAGCTGTGGCGCCAAATGATGGCCGATATCTTCGATCAGGAGGTCGTCATTCCGGCAAGCTTCGAGAGCTCCTGCCTGGGCGCCGTCGTTCTTGGTCTTGTCGCGATCGGACGCGCGGATTCGTTCGACATCGTCGATCGGATGGTAGGGGCCACGCACGCGCATCAGCCTAATAAAGAAGCAGCAGCCCTGTATCAGAGGCTGCTGCCGATTTACTTGCGGATTACGGACAAGCTGGAGGACGAGTACGCGAGCATCGCCGAGTTCCAGCGCAGTCTCTTTCAATGACCGAGGCCGCCGTCAAAATCGTGATTGATGGCGATGATGCCGATGACCTGCGGGGTATCCGCGCTGCCCGCGAACCACATCTCGCCGTTGCCGACCATGACGCCTTGGTAATTCACGAATAGATTGTCGGACGATTGCCGCGCGATGGCGTCCTTGATCGGCTGCGTGATGATCGCGTCGTAGCGCTTGACGAAATCGCCTCTTGTCTGAATCTTTTCGCTGCCGGACGGTCCGTTTACGCGGAGCGGATACAAGATACGATTGGCGACTTCCGCTTTGTCGCCTTGGGCGATCGCGGTTTTTACCGTGTCGAATACATCGATGAATGCCTGCGGATTCTCGATGCCGGCCACTTCGAACGGATTTTTGCCTGCGCTCATTTCCGTGGAGATCAGCGCGCTCGGCCTCGCGGGTTCGGACGCGGCGTTGTCCGCGTTCCGGTTCGATGCGCTGCAGCCGGCGCAAAGGGTCACGGCCATCGCTATGAGAACGGCTGACAACAGCCGCGTGCGTATTGGTGTCAGGGCGATCCGCCCGGTTCGTCTCTCTTTCATTTCATGCACCCTCCCTTTCATTCTAGCCTTTCACGTTATGGACGTAGCGATACGGCGTAATGTTTCGAAAGGGGCGCAATGAAAATTGTGGATGCGTCAGCATTCATCGCATACGCAAACACGCCGTTCGGAAGAACGGCGTGTTTGCTTGTCGAGAAAATCGAAATCGAGAAACGCGATCGGGCTGCGCAGGTTGCCGATTCCAACCCATATCGTCTTGCTCGGGAATCAATCGAATTTTGCAGCTAACGATTGCAGGAAGCGCTAATCGGTTCGAAATGGCCTTTTTATATCGCTAACGATTGTCAGGAGGCTTATTAGGCGATTTTGCCCAGCTGATCAGCTCCTATGCGACAAATAACGTTCACCGCAACCGTTAGCGTTTATATAGCTGTATTTTCGGAGGAATAGCAACGCTGACAAGCGTTAGGCATCAGCCCGGAAACTATGTTGAACGCGCGACAGGTTCCACCGCGTGCTGAACTCCCTTACTCTGAACTTATTTATGCTGAACTCCCTTATGACGACTCCCTTACCATGCAGCGGCTTCTCTACAGCAAACACACCGTTCGAAAGAACGGTGTGTTTGCTGTAGAGAGCGCTATTCGAGCTGCTATTCGAGCGGCAATTAAGCGCTATTTAAGCTCGTATTCAAGCGGTATTCGAGCGGCGATCAAGCCCGTATTCAAGTCCGCATTCAGCCGTATCATACTCTCTTCAAACGCAGCCTAAGAACGGTCGAGAATGGTCCGGTACGTCGTCGCATCGCAATTGGACACGAGCTTCACGAGCAATTCCTTCGCCGCGTCGTAATCGTCCGTATGCAGGACGGAAGCGGACGTATGAATGTAGCGCGCGCATACCCCGATGACCGTCGAAGGGATGCCGCTGCCCATCGTGTGGACGGCGCCTGCGTCCGTGCCGCCCGGCGAGACGAAATACTGATACGGGATATGATGCGTTTGCGCCGTGTCCAATACATATTCCACCATGCCTCTGTGCGTCAGCATCGTCGGATCATAGATGCGCAAGAGCGCGCCTTGGCCAAGCTGGCCGAAGGCCGATTTGTCGCCGTTCATGTCGTTCGCGGCGCTGGCATCCATGGCGAAGAACAGATCCGGCTGGATCATGCCGGCCGCCGTTCGGGCTCCCCGCAGGCCGAGCTCTTCCTGAACGGTAGCGCCGGAGTAGAGCACGTTCGGGAGCTTCTTGCCCTGCAGTTCCTTCAGCAGCTCGATCGCCAGGCCGACGCCGTAGCGGTTGTCCCAGGCTTTGGCCATGATTTTCTTCGGATTCGCAAGCGGCGTGAATTCGCAGTAGGGCACCGCCTGCTGACCGATGCGCACGCCGATCTCCTGCGCATGGGCTTTGCTGTCGGCGCCGATGTCGATGTACATGCCTTTCACGTCAAGCGGTTTGCCGCGTGCCGCCTCGTCGAGCAAATGAACCGGCGTCGTGCCGATAATGCCGACGAGCGGGCCGTTGTCCGTCATCACTTGGACGCGCTGCGCCGGCAGCACTTGGCTGAACCAGCCGCCCAGCGTCTGGAAGCGGAGCATGCCGTTCTCGGTAATGCCGTTAATGAGGAAGCCCACCTCATCCATATGGCCGGCCGCCATGATAACGGGACCTTGCTCGTCGCCGCGCAGCACGCCGAAGATGCTTCCGAGGCGATCCTGCACGATTTCATTCGTATATTTCTCCAATTCTCCGCGGACGAAGCCCCGCAGCTCCCGTTCGAAGCCGGACGCGGATTGGAACGCCGTCAACGTTCGGAACAGGTCCATCGTATCTTGATTCATGTACATCCCTCGCAATCTGTGTAGTGTCCGCCGCGATCAGGGCACCGGCCCCGGCCGGGCGGCAGCGCAATAGCTTCATTGTAGCGTCTTTTGGCGCTTGGGTAAAACGGAGAGGGTGCCGGGTAATAAACCGCTCTACCCGTTTTTTACCTATTATCGGAAGCAGCCGGCCTTTATAATGAAGCTGCCTTGTTAACTTTTATTGGAAAGTCGGGAAATGCGCGAAGGATATGGGATCGTCGGAATCGAACTCATTCTTATCCTTAGGAGAGGAGGGTTAAAGATGGTTGGTTTTAAACAGATCTGCTCCATGCAAAGTCTACACTACAAACAACGGCGGTTGTTGTATGGAGCAGAAGAAGCGATTTCCGCCTAAGCTCGCTGCATGGCGACCGTGCGTCGTAGTCTAGACTTTGCTACCTAAAATTCTAAAAAAATTTTAAGGGGCAGAGCGACCATGAAATATGTGAATGCCGATATTATCCTTCCGGAAGAGCTGCTGAAGGAAGTCCAAAAGTACGTCCAAGGCGGAATGCTGTACATTCCAACGCCGGAGCGGGCGCGCAAGAAGTGGGGCGAAAACTCGGGAGGAAGATCCTACTTGAGTCAAAGAAACGATGAAATCCGCAAACACTTTACGGGCGGCGCCAACATCGTTCAGTTATCGGATCAATTCTGCCTTTCCTGCGATAGCATTAAAAAGATCGTGTATTCGAAAAAGTAGCCACGCCCTCGTGGCTTATTTTTTTTTGCGAAGAGACCCCTTAAGCAAGAAATGGTTTCTAACTGTTTCTTATCTATCCGCAAGGCTCCTGCCATGGTTATGATTGGGATATCGCCAAGGTAACGATGAAGGGAGGTGAACGGCGATGTCCAAACCGCACAGAGGAAGAGCGCTGTGGAAAATGCCATCGAGAGGCAGAGGGACGTGCCCGGTTTGTTCGGCTGCGAGGATCAAGCTGCTGTATACCAAGAACAAAACGGACGGCGGCCAAATTCAAGTGTGCAAACGATGCGCGAAAGCAAGCAGCGACAGGATCGATGCCGTGAACTAGACGGGGAAGAGCACGCCGACTGCAGGAGGTGAAAAGGAAGCCTGTGCAAAAACACATCAAACAGCTGTTCACTAGGGATCTCCTGCATCAAGCCGCGGAACGTTATGGCATACGCAAGGACTCTTTGATCGCATTAAACGGGTTTCAAAACGTCGTTTATTCGGGGTTGGCCGGCGGGCGCGAAGTGATTCTAAGAATGGCCCATGTCTCGCATCGGAACGAGGCATTAACGAAAGCGGAATTAGCGTTCGTCCTTTACTTGGCGGAATCCGGCGTACGCGTAGCTAGACCGGTCCCGTCGATGGCGGGCGAGCTTGTGCATACGATTGACGAAGCCTTCGTCGTGACGGCTTTCGAAAAGCTCCCTGGCCGGCAGGCGAGAATAGCCGAGGAGAGCGATGTCTTCTATACGAACATCGGCCGGATGGTTGGGAAGATACACAAGCATTCCCGCTGCTATGCGCCCCGGGAACGACGTAATGAATGGCACGACAACGCTTTATTGGCTTCGTTCAAAACGCATTGTCCGCCGGAATTATACGATGGCTTCGACCGGTTGATGGCGGAAGTCGGCAATCTTCCGAAGGATAGAGACGACTTTGGACTTATACACGGGGACGTCAGCTGCGGCAATTATCTCCATGACGGGGATGAGGCCCATATCATCGACTTTGACGAGGCGGAGTACAGCTGGTACGTGTCGGACATCGCCGTGCCTTTATTTTACGAAATTCCGATCCCTTGGGTCGTGGACGGAACGCGTAGAGTAGAGATAACCAAGCGCTTCTATTCCAACTTCATGAACGGCTATTGCAAGGAGAACGCGATCAGCGAAGCCTGGCTGAAGAAAATTCCTTTATTCATCGATTTAAGGCAAGCGCGGGTGTTATCCGCTCTCTATCGAAGCAGGGATTTCAATGCTCCCGATTGGAGCGAGTGGGATGAGCAAGCGCGGCGCTTCTTTTATTCCAATTTGCTGCATGACACGCCTTATATCGATGTGGACTTCTCGCATATATAAACCGACGAAAGGCACCCGTACCGGGTGCCTTTGCGTGTTAGCTCAATCGCGACGACAAGGCGCGGGCCGGCCGGAATTTCCGGCTGATCGCGATCAGCCATACGGCGGCGGCCGCCATGCCGACCGACAACAAGCAGACGGCGGCAAAATGGAACAGGCTGTTCGCGATGAACAGACCTTCCAGGTTCGTCGCCTCCGCCGCTCCGCGAACGAGCACGATGGCGATCGGATGCAGGATGTAGATCCATACCCGCCACTCCCGGAACGTTTTGCCCGACCGGACCTTCCACTGCATCGCCCAATGAAACAAGAAGTACGTGGCGGGAAGCGCGAACACGTACATGCTGTCATGCCTTGGCATGCCCGCCGCGTGCAGCAGCGATCCTTCGGCGAACATCAGGCCGAGCGATCCGGCAAACAAGACCGCATTGGCGAACGGCGTTCTCGCCGGAGGCTTGCCCTTGGCTGCCAAAGCCCCGAGCGCCAAATAAACGGGGGCATAGAACAGCCCGTTGCGCGTGAAGTCGAAGACGGTGAACATGCCGTCGTACGCATGGACGATTCCGTTGCTGCCTTGAATGAGCCCGTAGTAGCTATCCCCGAGCAGCCCCGCGACGTACAAGCACCCCGCCGCGGCCAGCATGCCTTTCAGAGACAGTTTCCGATAAAGCAGGACCGTAATCGGCAAGCCCAGCAGTAAAGCCGGCAAATACCACAGATGATAGAAGGTGCCGTCGAACACGATATCCTTGAACAGCGAATACGGCGTGAAGGAATCGGAAAAATAACCCGTGTATATATTCAACGGAATGTACAGCAGAATCGCGATCGCATACAGCTTCCCGGTTTTCAGCATGTAGCCGCGCAGCGCTTGCCGGTTCTTCCGCGGGTCGTCGGTCAGTTTGCGGAAAAATAGAAACCCGGCCGTCATGAAAAAGACCGGAACGGCAATGCGGGTAAGCAGATTGCTGATCAGAAAATCGGCCGTGCCGCTGTATGTGAGAAGCGGGCCGGTATGATTGGCAACCACCAAGACGGCGGCGATGAATTTGATCCAATCGAGCCCGCCGAAATTCGGTTTAGACATAAGCGGCAAGTCCTTTATCGCGAAATGCGGTCACGATGAATCCATTCCTGTTGTTGCCCGACAAGTCGTACCGATCGCATTCAACGAGAGGAATGGTCGTAGAAGTCCCCGTCGTAGAAGTCCCGGTTATAGAAGTCCCTGCGCTCGCCGCTGCATAGTAAATCTCCACGGTTGACCACTCATCCTCGAATACGAGATGATCGCCCTCGAACGGATAGTCCTCGAGCACATCGATATATTCCTCCAAGCACCAATCGTTGCGCTCCATGATCTCGGCGTGGGGATAGCCGACGTACCGGAAATGCCACGGTTCGCAGGATATCCGGGTTAACGATTCCTTGCCTTCCTTATAGCGTTGAATGAACCCATACCGGGCCGCCAGCTGCTTGAACCTCTTGCAGACGCCTATGTCGGGGAAGGCCGGCGCGATAAAATCCACGTCCTTGTTCAGCTTGCCGACGTCGATGGCCAAACCCGTCTGATGCTCGCTCCGGTCGGGCCATGCGACGTAGCGCGCCGTGTATTCCGCGCCATGCTCGGCCAACGAGGATGCATAGATTCGCTCCTGCTCCGATTTGGTCCGATAGCCGCTGACCGCGATAATCTCGTTCATCCCTTGGCAGGCCTCGAGCAGCGCAGCCAACTGCCGCAAGCTGGTCCGTTCCAACAGGATGCCATCGCTCAGGGCATGGATAGCCGGGACCGAGCTAAGCGGCACGAGAAAGTCGGGCGCAATCGGCTGTCCGATGGGATGCTCGCGATTGATCAAGACCAAATACCCTTCATGAATCGCGGCATTGGCCGCTTGAACGGCCGTATCGATCAGATAGCGGCTTGTTTGCCGGCAATCGACTTGCTGACAGCCGGTCTGTTGACGTTCGGTTTGATGTCGTTCGGCTTGGTTGGGTTGTTCCATCTCGCATAAACCTCCTCGGTGTCGGTATAAGTTCGTTCGACTCGGACGCCGATCGACGTGGATATCTCCTGCGCGACGCTTCCGATATGGGCGGCAAGCTCCGAGAACGTGATACGCTGTTCGCCCTGAGTGCCGATGAAGGTGACTAAGGCGCCTTCCGCGCACGGTCCCGGAAGCTTGATCATCAGCTGGTCCATGCAGATCTTGCCGACTATGGGGGCTCGCCGCCCTTCGATCAGCACGTCCGTGCCTTGCATTCGCTGCGTCCAGCCGTCGGCATATCCGATCGGCACGGTCCCGATCCATTCGTCCTCGTCGGCCCGGTACGAATTGTTGTAGCCGAGATATTCGCCTCTAGCCAGCTTCTTCACGTGAATCAGGCGGCTATGAAGGCTTAAGGCAGGCTCCAGCTTGATCGAATGGACGAGCTTCTCCGGATAATAGCCGTACATCGCTGCCCCGATCCGAACCATATCCATGGCCAGATGAGGAAAACGGAGCGCCGCCGCGCTGCCCGCGCAATGATAATGCCGGATCGCCAAGCGGGAAGCGCGTCCCCATTGCTTCATTTCCATAAAACGCGCCGCTTGCTGCTCCAGGAAAGTCGTGTCGGCTTCGCCGGCCGTCGCGAAATGCGTATAGAAGCCGTCCACCTCGATATCCTTCGCGCGTAGCCAAGGCACAAGCTCGTCCCATTCCGTCTTCGCCCGGATGCCGATCCGCCCGAGTCCCGTATCCATCTTCACGTGAACCCGAAGCTTTCCCGCGGAAGCGTAAGGCTTATAAGCCCGCATCTCGGCAAACCATCGCGCGCCGGTGACCGTTAACGTCAAGTCGAGCTCCAGCGCCAGCTGCACGTGCTCCGGCCGAATGGGCGTCAAGACGAGAATAGGCAGCTTCATGCCGGCCCCGCGCAGCCGGAGCGCTTCCTCGATGTAGGCGACCGCCAAATAATCCGCGCCAGCCCGTTCCGCAGCCGCAGCCGATTCGATGTCGCCGTGCCCGTAGCCGTTCGCCTTCACGACGGCCATCAGCTTGACGGAATACGGCAGCGATTTGCGAATGCGCAGCATATTCTCGCGAATGCGGTTCAAACTAACTTCGGCCCATGTCTCTCTCAGCATGCCGTTCACCTCGCTCACCTCGCTCACCTCGCTCACCTCTTTCCTCACCTCGAATAGCGAATCGTTTGTTTGTCTTCATGACGCGCAACGGCGTGGCCGATCAGCTGCTCGATCAGCGCCGCGTAGGACGTGCCGTCGGTACGTTCCCACATGACCGGATACATGCTGAAATTCGTAAAACCGGGAAGCGCATTGATCTCGTTCAGAAACAATTCGCCTTCTCCGTCGAGGAAGAAGTCGACGCGGGCCAAGCCCTCGCAGCCGTGGGCCCGATAAGCCCGAACGGCCAGCTCGCGAATGCGCTCGGTCAAGCCGGCGGACAACTCGGCCGGAATGGACATCGTCAGCCGTTTGTCCATGTACTTGGACTCGTAGTCGAAGAAGGCGCGGTCATGGATGAATTCGCCGGGCAGCGAGGCCAGCGGTCTCTCGTTGCCGATGACGGCCACTTGAATCTCCCTGCCGGCCACCTCGCGTTCGAACACGAGCTTCTTATCGTAAGCGAACGCCTCTTGGATGCCGGCCCGCAATTCCCCGCGGTTCGTGCACCTGCTGATGCCGATGCTGGAACCGAGGGAGGCTGGCTTCACGTAGCACGGATACCCGATGCGCGCCTCGACGTCCCGCACGACCGCCATGCCGTCCGAGCTCCACTCGTCGAAGCGGCATACCCGGTAGTCCGTTTGGCGAATGCCGGCTTGGGCCAAAATCTCCTTCGACATCGCCTTGTCCAAGGCCAGGGCGGAGGCCAGCACGCCGTTGCCGACGTACGGAACGTTCAGCAGCTCCATCAGGCCTTGCACGGTGCCATCCTCGCCGTTCGAGCCGTGCAGCAGCGGCATGACGACTTTCGGTCCGGGCAGCGCCATCACCCCAGACAGGATTTCGCCGATCGAGCTGGCCGTGTCCCGGTAAGACGGCCGGGCGATCAGCCGTTCAACCGTCAAGCCTTCCTTGGCAAGCCGGCCCGGCGTGCACCACAAGCCGTCCCGCGTAATGTAGACGGGATAGACCTCGAAGCGGCTTTCGTCGATGGATAGAAGAACCGTCACCGCCGTTTTCAATGACACTTCGTGTTCGACGGATTTGCCGCCGTATAGAACGTATAGCTTGGTTTTCATGATGGAATAACCTCCCGATTGAATTCTTGTCCGTTGCTCTATCTCCAAGATAACGCGTAAGGCCGCGGAAGTTCGTAAGACGCGATAAAGGAATCCTTAAGATTTTCTTATTTGTGGATTCGCGGGGTCGGTTACGGGGACGATTTCTGATAAGCTAGAGCAGCGAACGCATGGATTCTAACCTTAACAAGACGGAGAGAGACGATGATGCCGATACAAATCCTGATCGCCGACGACGATCTCGAGATCGCGAAGCTGATCAAAATCTATTTGACCAACGAAGGATACCAAGTCCTGACGGCAAGCAACGGCCGCGAGGCAATGGACGTGATCGCCAAGGAGCCGATCCAATTGATCGTCCTCGACGTCATGATGCCGGAGATGGACGGCCTGGAGGTCGTCCGGGCGGTGCGCGAGGCGTACAGCATTCCGATCCTGATGCTGAGCGCCAAAGCCGAAGACATGGACAAGATCTTGGGGCTGACGACGGGCGCGGACGATTATATGGTCAAACCGTTCAATGCCCTCGAGCTGCTCGCCAGAGTGAAGTCGCTGCTGCGCAGATCGCATTATTTGAACGCGCAGATCCAGCCATCGCAAGAGCAGGACGAGATTCAGCTTCATGCTTTGAAGATAAACAAGAAGGCGCACGCGGTTACGGTCGAGGATCGGAACGTGAATTTGACGTCGACGGAGTTCGATATCTTGCATCTGCTGGCGAGCCATCCGGGGCAGGTGTTCAGCGCGGAAGCGATCTTCGAATCGGTATGGAAGGACAAGTTCCTGGAGTCGACCACCAACACCGTCATGGTTCATATCAGCAAGCTTCGCGATAAATTGGAGAGCGAGCTGGGCGGCGTCAAGCTGATTCAGACCGTATGGGGAGTAGGGTACAAAATTGATCCGTAAACCGTGGAAGAGCCTTCGCTTCAAAATGCTGTTCTTGTTCGGCTTAAGCGCGGCGGCGTCCGTCCTGACGGCCGGTATGCTGGGCTTGGTCGCGCTTGCCGCATACCGGATGGAATTTCCTTATCTCGTCGTTCTCCTGCGGATGCTGGATTCGGAATTCGGCGCTCCGCTCACTTTTACCGTGGTTTGCCTCATCCTGTTCATTGTCTATTTCTTCGCGCTCAGCCACCCGACCATTCGCTACCTGATGGACATCTCGCAGGGGATCGAGCGGATTGCAGGCGGGAATTTCGACTATCGTTTCCCTATTCGCGGAGATGACGAGCTTGCGGGACTGGCGGAAAATATCAACACGATGACCGCGCAGCTGAAGCTGTCCATCGAAGAGGAGCGGCGCGCCGAGCGGACGAAGGTCGAGCTGGTCACGAACGTTTCCCATGATTTGCGGACGCCGCTGACGTCGATCGTCGGGTATTTGGGGCTGATCGAAGAGGACCGTTACCGGGATGAAGTGGAGCTGAGGCAGTACGTTCGGATCGCTTACGAGAAATCGATGCACTTGAAATCGATGATCGACGATTTATTCGAATTCACGAGGACGAGCGGCGGCATGGGACTTCGGCTGTCGCCGATCAATCTCGTCGAGATGCTCGGGCAGCTGGCCGCCCAATTCCGGCTGCAATTCGAACAGGCGGGGATGGCGTGCGTCTTGATGCTTCCCGATCATCCGATCATCGTCGATGCGGACGGGGACAAGCTTGTCCGGGTGTTCGAGAACTTGATCGTCAATGCGATCCAATACGGCAAGGACGGCAAGCGGATCGATATCGCGGCGTGGACCGACTTCGGGCAGACCGTCGTCGAGATCGCGAACTACGGCGAGCCGCTGCCGGCATCGACCATCCCGCTGCTGTTCGAGCGGTTCTACCGCGGCGAGCATTCGCGTTCGCGCAATACGGGCGGCTCGGGCCTTGGCCTCGCCATCGCCAAAAACATCGTCGAGCTGCACCATGGCGCGATTGCCGCGGCGAGCGATGGGGGAAGAACCTCGTTCAAGGTGCGGCTGCCGCTGGGGAAATAGCGTGGAAAAAATAAAAACCGTTCCTGCGAAGGATCAAGGCGCTCGCCTTCTTCGCAGGAACGGTTTTTTGATATGCGTGCTGCTAGTGCTGCTGCTGCCGGACGCTCTCGATCACGCTGCGCCGCATGTCCGCATCGACCGGCCGGCAATGCGCGAGCTCCAGCGCCCACAGCACGGCGCCGGTCGCCGGAGGCTCCTGCAGCATGATGTACCTGCACGGCCGGCCGGCCAGTTCGGCCATATAATGCTTGAACCGCTCGAACAGCAGCGGACGATCCGCCTTCACCCACACGGAGCCGGCGAGCACGACGTCGACTTCCGCTTCGCCGTCGAAGTCCAGGTGATGCAGGCATCCGGCCGCGGATTGCGCCAGCTGCCGGGCGGAATGATCGACGATGCCGAGGGCGGCGGGGTCTCCGGCTTCGGCGGCGCGCCACAGAATCCGGATCAGCTCCGTGTTCGGCAGCGTGCGGTTCACCGTGCCCTCCACGGCGAATTCCATGAAAGCTTCCTTGGCAGGGACGCCGAGCAGCGCCATGACGGGTTCCGCCATC
Organism: Paenibacillus sacheonensis; assembly: GCF_009909195.1. GTDB lineage: Bacteria > Bacillota > Bacilli > Paenibacillales > Paenibacillaceae > Paenibacillus_Z > Paenibacillus_Z sacheonensis. The sequence continues at coordinate 45,290 of NZ_JAAAMU010000012.1, read as the reverse complement.
GACGTCTGCGGCCCTAGCCGGTAAAGCGCGTCGTACACCGCGCGCATCACTTTCCGCCCGAGGTAGAAGCCGCCTGCTTCGTCGCCGGCCAGCTCGCTGCCGATGCCGCCGATTTGGAGACGCTGCCCGCTCGGGGAGATGCCTCCTGCCACGGTGCCGGAGCCGTTAATGGAGCAGATGCCGTAGCCTCGCTCGCTGCCCGCCTTGATGCCGAGGAACGAATCGTTGTCGACGGCATAGTTGGTGAATCCGAGCCGCTCGACGACGGCGCAGAGCTGCTCCTTCTGGGAAGGGATGTCCGCGCCGGCCAGTCCGAAAGCACCTGCGGCAATATGGGCCATCGTCAATCCGTTGCGCTCGAGCAGCAGGCGGATCTTCTCGCTCATGACCCGGTAAGAGCTGGCGTAGCCATCCGAATACTGTTCATGGCTGCACGTGCCGGCGTTCAGATGATCGACGAAGCGTCCCTGCAGATCGAACAGGAAGTAGTCGGTTTTGCTGTTGCCGCCGTCGACGCCGATAATATAGCGTTCCATTATTTCTTCGCTTCTTCCTTATAGAACTGCGGCAAATATTCTTTGTGCGCTTCCTTCAATTCATCGAAAGCCCCTTTGGCCGCGTTGTAGTCGCCGACCAGCGGATTCATGAGCAAGGCGCGCATCGCCGCGTCCTCGCTGCCGGTTACGGCGGCTTCGACGGTCTCGCGCTCGTACGCTTTGATCATCCGCATGTAGTCGATGATGTGCTGGTTGTCGAAGTTCTCGATCTTGATCGGCTTCGCGCCGTCCTTGCCGACGACCGCGCACACTTCGACGGCGTCGCTGTCTTCCATGAAATCCAAGGCGCCGTTGTTGAGCAAGTTCACGACGTGAACCTCCTGCTTGTCATTATAGATGGCGTCCACGAGGCTGATGGCGACCTCGGAGTAATTGGCGCCGCCGCGGGTCGAGAGCAGCTCCGGCTTGGAATGCAGCTCGGAATCGGAATAGATGCCGAGCAGCTCTTCCTCGATCTGAATGCATTTCTCGCCGCGGGAGAGCTCCATGTCGCGCACGACCTGCAGCTTCTTGTTCTTGAAGTAGTAATATTCCAGGTACGAGGACGGAATCGCGCCGGCCATTTGGATCAGCTCTTTGCTGAAGCCGCTCGCCGGAATGTTCTTCATCGTCTCGCTGTTGAGGCCCATTTCCAGGGCGGTTTTGAGATAATCCTTGCCATCCTGCTCGATGCCCGTAATCCAGCTGAGGTGATTCAGTCCGATGTACTCGATGTTCGGATGATCGAGATCGAGCGACTCGCGGATGCTCTTGAACATGTTGTACGGCACGTTGCAGAGACCGAGCATTTTGACGCCGGTATGGTTCAGGATCGCTTCCGTAATGATGCCCGCCGGGTTGGAGAAGTTGATCAGCCAAGCGTCCGGGCAAAGCTCCTTCATGCGAGCCGCGATGTCCAGCATGACCGGAATGGTGCGCATGGCTTTGAAGAAACCGCCGATGCCGCAGGTTTCCTGGCCGATCATGTCGTATTTGAGGGGAATCTTCTCGTCGAGCACGCGTGCCGGCAGCTTGCCGACGCGGATCTGGCCGAGGACGAAATCGGCATCGCGAAGCGCGACGTCCAGCTCCTGCGTCATGATGACGCGGCAAGGCACGTTCGCGGCTTCGATCATGCGCTCGCACAACGCGCCGACGGTTTGCAGCTTGCGTTCGTCGATATCCATGAGCACGAGCTCGCCGATCGGCAGCACGTCCTTGCGCTTGATCATGCCTTCGATCAATTCCGGGGTATAGGTACTGCCGGATCCGATAATGGCGATTTTGATGCTTTCTTTCTTCATGGGAACCACCTCTTGGTTGGAGTCGTGAAGCAGGAGATTTATATGGGCCCATTATAGCACTTCGAAGATGGGGTAACAATAAAAAATAGATTTTTAATTCCATAATAAAAATTTGTTTTGAAATAAAATTTCTAATAATGGATTCCTCAACCATGACACGAGGTGTAACTATTCCTTGTGTTTTAGGGGGAATACCCGTAAGATAATAGTGAATTTGACGAGGGCGGGTCGATAATGGCGATAAACGACAACATTTTGATTAAGATTCGGGACATGAAGGACAGCATGACGCCCGTTGAGAAACTGGTTGCCGATTTTATATTGGAGAACACCGAAGAAGTGCCGCATCTCTCGATCAAGAGCCTTGCGCAGATGAGCAAGACGAGCGATGCTTCCGTGCTGCGCTTCTGCAAGACGCTCGGTTACAGCGGCTATCGGAGCTTCATCGTCAGCATTTCGGCTTCCCTGGGTTCCAGAGACGAAGAAACGAAGGACCAGTATACCGATATTCAGCCCGGCGACGACCTGTCCATCATTATCTCCAACATCGCGCGCAACAACATAAAGTCCATTGAGGACACGCTCAGCGTCATCGACCGCGACCAAGTGGCGAAGGCCGTTAAGGTGCTGCGCGAGAGCGACCGGATTATCTTCTTCGGCGTCGGCGCTTCGGGCATCGTATGCAAAGACGCGGAGCAAAAATTCAGCCGCATTAATAAGATGTGCCATTCCTATACGGACAGCCACAGCCAGTTGACGGCCGCGACGCTGCTCGGCAAGGGCGACGTGGCGTTCTTCGTCTCCAATTCCGGCGATACGGCGGAGATTCTGGAAACGCTGGAGGTTGCCAAGAAGAACGGGGCGACGTCGATATCTATCACCAAGTATAATAAGAGCGAGCTGGCGGACAAGTCGGATATCCTGCTTAGCATCTCCACGCCGGAACTGACGATTCGCAGCGGCGCGATGGGTTCGAGAATCGCGATGCTGACCGTCATCGACATGCTGTTCGCCGGCGTGGCTAGCGCCGAGTATCAGAACGTGAAGAAGTTTCTGACGAAGACGCACAACATCCTTGCGGGCAAGCATCGCAAATAAGCCACTTATAAAACGGGAGACATGGGTAAGCTACGGCTGAACATGTCTTTTTTTGCGTCGATTTCCAAAATAAAAAAACAAATATTAATTTTAGTATAAAATTTTATTTCAGAATCTATTGACGGATTAAGTCGCTGAAGTTTAATATGGGTCTTAGAAAGAATAAGTGTGTTAGCTAATCTGACATCACGATATCAGGGTAGGAGAATGGTTATGAACGAATATTTAGCGGGATTGACTACAGAGGAGATTAACCATGCGACACGGATGATCGACGAATGCTCCACCGAGGAGATGCTCCGGCTCTTGAATCAAGAGGACCAGAAGGTGCCTGCCGCGATCGATGCGGAAATTCCGCAAATCGTGAAAGCGGTTGATATTTTGCATCACAAACTGAAAAACGGCGGAAGAATGTTCTATATCGGCGCAGGCACGTCCGGCAGGCTCGGCGTGCTCGACGCATCGGAGATTCCGCCGACGTTCGGTACGGATGCATCGCTCGTCCAAGGACATATCGCGGGCGGGGATATCGCATTGCGGGTCGCCGTGGAAGGATTCGAAGACAACGCAGAGGAGGGGGTTGCACTAATTGAGCGCTGCGGCATTACAGAGAGAGACGCAGTGGTCGGGATATCGGCAAGCGGCAGCGCAAGCTTCGTCATCGCCGGTTTGAAACGGGCTTCCGAGCTCGGCGCGGCGACGATCGGCGTCGTGCACAATAAGCACTCCAAGCTTGAAGCGGTCTGCGACGTATGCATCGCGCCCGTTGTCGGACCCGAAGTGATCATGGGTTCGACGCGAATGAAGTCGGGTACGGCAACGAAGCTGGTGCTCAACATGCTGTCCACTTGTACGATGGTGAAGCTCGGCAAGACCTACAACAATCTCATGGTCGATTTGAAGGCGAGCAATATGAAGCTGAATGACCGCTCGATCCGGATTATCCAGACCGCTACCGGCGAGGATGCGGAGACGGCGGAGAAGTTCTTGAAGCGGGCATCGATGAATTGCAAACTTGCCATCATGATGATTCTTACCGGGTTGGATGATGCGGAAGCGGAACGGGAACTCGAACGAAGCGAAGGCAGCTTGAAGAAAGCGATTCGCAATTGCAGCAAGATCGGTTAATGAGCAACGAACAGGACACTATAATGCTGAAATCCTTAAGGAGGATATTCATATGAAGACGAAATCTCGCGTTTTGGCATCCGTACTGGCACTCGGTTTATCCGTTACGACGCTGGCAGCCTGTTCTTCCAACAATAACGATAACGGTTCAAACAACGCCGGCGGCGCTTCGAACGCAGGCAACGCGGCAGGCGCGAAAGACACCATCACGGCGCTGCTGCCTCCCGTATCTCCGACTTATCAAGAGAATTTCGATCAAATGGCCAAAGATTTCAATGCGAAATACCCGAACCTGACGCTCAAGATCGAACCTGCAAGCTGGGAAGACATGACGCAGAAGCTGGATACGCAAGTGAACGCCGGCAGCCCGCCGGATATCGCGTTCATCGGCTCCGACGGCATCTCCAAATACGTGCAGCAAGGCATGCTGATGGACATCAAGGACGCGGCGACGCCGGACATGATCTCCGACTTCGATACGGCGCCATTCGAATATATGAAGAACGGCGCAGGCATCTACGGCTTCCCGGCTTACATGGAAGCGCATGCGCTCGGCGGCAACAAGGAATTCCTCGAGAAGGCCGGCATCGACTACAAGAACGTGCAGAAGAACGGCTGGACCTATGACGAGTTCCGCGAAGCCATCAAGAAAGGCGTCGTGAAGGAAGGCAATAAGACGAGCCGTTACGGCTTCGTGTTCGCGACGGCCGGCGTCGCTTCCAAAGACTACTTGGGCGTTCTGGTGAAAGGCGCGGGCATGCCGAACGCGTTCACGACGGACAATAAATATGCCTACACGAGCAAGAACTACCTGGAAGTGCTGAAGGACATCCGCCAACTGATCGACGACGGTTCCATGCCGAAAGAGCTCAGCTCCGTGGATGCGGGCAAACGCTGGAACATGTTCCTGACGGGCCAAACGATGATCACGGGCAAAGGCCTCGCGACGTTCGAGAACTCCGCGAATAAAAATAACGAGAAAATCGACGCCAACGACGGCAGCGCGGTCAAAGGCAGCATCAAAACGGACTATATCGTCCTTCCGGTGCCTTCGTTCGCCGGACAACCGCCTGTAACGACCGTAGCGGTAGACGGCTACGTTACGTTCCGCGGCAAGAAAGAACCATCCGCCGAGCACAAAGCGAACGTCGTGAAGGCAGCCTACTTCCTCGCAAGCGGCAAAGTAGCGGCGACGACGAATAACGACCTGTTCGTAGCCAACATTACGAAATCCGGCAAAACAGCTGCCGAAGGCATGACGACGAACCGCAATCCGGATAACGTCGCTGCCGTGGGCGTGCTTCTCTCCCATGCGGCTCCGGCGCGTCCCGACATCCCGGTCGAGCTCGGCGCGAAAGCGATCAAGCTGGAAGACGAAGTCATCGTTCCGAAGCTGCAGGCGCTCTTGGCCGGCGAAATCTCTCCCGAAGACATGTATGACGCCGTGAAGAAAGCGGCGATCGATACGTTCGGCGAAGACGGCGTCGTCAAGGAGTAATCTTCCCGTTCGGATAGCCTCTTGATTGTGAGGGGCTATCCGAAATCTTTTTTATCGCATGGTCATCGACTCGATAGTGGAAAAGAGGTGCAGCTTGATGAATCCAACCAAGAAATCATTTTTCAGACGCCGCCTAGAGAGCGATAACAGCTGGGGTTATGCCTTTATCGCGGTGGCGCTCGTCGTCTTCGCGCTGTTCACGGCCTATCCGGTCGCCAGCGCCTTCATCATCAGCTTTCAAGATTACAAGCCGCTAGGCTCCACGTTCATCGGTTTCGATAATTACGCCGAGACGTTCAAGGACGCGCTCTTCTGGAAATCCATCCGCAACACGATCATTTATACGATCCTAACCGTGCCCGTAGCGCTGCTGCTCTCCTTTGCGGTAGCGATTCTCATATTGCCTCTGAAGAAATGGATGCAAACGTCGTTCAAAGCCGTGTATTATTTGCCCGCGGTCGCTTCCGGGGTGGCTTTGTCGGTCGTATGGCTGTGGATCTTCGATCCGATGGACACCGGGATCTTCAATAAGCTGATCTCGCTCTTCGGCATCGGCAACCAGAACTGGCTGGGCTCCAGCAGCACGGCGATGTTCTCCCTCGTCTTCATGGCCTGGCTGTCGAGCCACGGCACGAGCATTATCATTTATCTGGCCGCGCTGCTCGGCATCGATACCAGCTATTACGAAGCGGCCGACCTGGACGGCGCGACCTTCCTGCAGAAGCTGCGGTATATCGTCATTCCTTGCTTGAAGCCGACGACGCTTTTCCTGCTCGTCACCGGCGTCATCGGGTCGTTCCAAGTGTTCCAGAACGCCTATCTGATGACGGGGGGCGGACCGGATAACGCGACGACGATGGTCGGCTTATTGATCTTCAACAATGCATTCAAATATTTCGAGTTCGGCAAAGCGGCTGCCCAATCATTGCTGCTCGCGGGCTTGATCGCGGTCGTCGCCTTGGTTCAGTTTAAATTCTTCGGCAAAGAAGTGGAGTATTAAGGAAGGAGGTTCGCACATGTCGCTGTACAGAAACTACCCGGACCGGAGCAAAGCCAAGCTGTTCCGCAACGGGACGATCATCGGGCTGCTGCTGTTGTTCGCGCTCGCCACGATATTCCCGATCTACTTCATGGTCATCTCTTCGCTGGGCGATCCGGTCGAAGCGGGCGCGATGAGCTATTCGCTCTGGCCGTCCAAGATCTCGTTCGCTTCCTACAAATTCTTCTTCGATTACAGCGAGTATTCGTTCCGCTGGCTCGGCAACTCGCTGCTCGTGGCCGGAAGCGTCATGATCTCGAACGTCGTCTTCGCCAGCATGGCGGGCTACGCGTTCTCCAAGATCAAATTCAGGGGCAGAGCTTTTCTCTTCACGCTGCTGCTGGTCGCGATGATGATTCCTTACCAGGTCACGCAGGTGCCGCTTTATATTCTGATCGTCAACACGTTCAATCTGCAAAATACGTACACGGCACTTATCGTACCGGGCCTCGTAACGGTCTATAACATCTTCTTGTCGAAGCAGTTCATGTCCTCGATTCCGAAGGAAATCATCGAGAGCGCGAAGATGGAAGGCTGCAATCAATTCCAGATCTACTTGCGCATCATTCTCCCGTTGTCCAAAACCGTCCTTGCGGTGATGGCGATCCTGACGTTCATGGACAGCTGGAACACGTTCTTCTGGCCGTTCCTGGTGACGAACACGATGGATATGCAGACGATTCAAGTCGGCCTGAAAAACTTCCGGTTCGCGAATACGACGTTCTTCGCGCCGATGATGGCAGGAGCCACGATCTCCGCCCTGCCGATGTTCATCCTGTTCTTCAGCCTGCAGCGTTACTTCCTCGAGGGCGTAACGGTAGGCGCGGTCAAAGGCTGATATGGCGGCGGCGAGCGCGATGGCGCGCAAGGAACGTTATGCCGTCGGCCTGATGTCGGGGACGTCCGTCGACGGAATCGACGCGGCGGTGATCCGCATCGCCGGCGATGCGGACGGAAGCGGAACGGGCACCGGCGGCGAGGATGCAGGCGGGCAGCCGGACGTGCAGCTGGTTGCCTTCGCCAACACGGCATTCCCGGCGGCGGTGCGCGACGAGATCTTCGAGCTGTTCGATCCGTCCCGCGCCACGATCGACCGGGTCGGACGGATGAACGTCAGGCTCGGCGAGCTGTATGCGGAGGCGGCTTTATCGGTGATCGCGTCCGCCGGCTTAAAGCCCGAGGACATTGCGGTCATCGGTTCGCATGGTCAGACGATCTATCATGCGCCGGACGCGTTTATCGAGGACGGACGCGATCTTCGCTTCACGGTGCAAATCGGGGAAGGCGCGGTCATCGCCGCGCGGACCGGCATTCCGTGCGTGACCGATTTCCGCGTCGCCGACATGGCGGTCGGCGGGCAGGGCGCGCCGCTCGTGCCGTTCACGGAATACGGCCTGTTCCGCGAAGCGGACCGAACGCTGCTGCTGCAAAATATCGGCGGCATCGGCAATATTACGGTCCTTCCCGCAGGCTGCGCGCCCGAGGAGGTCTATGCGTTCGATACCGGACCCGGGAACATGCTGATCGACGGCGTGGTTAGCCGGTTGTACGGCGGGGAGCGGACCATGGATGTCGGCGGCGCGATCGCAAGCGCGGGGAAGATAAATCGCCAGCTGCTAGAAATCCTGCAGGATGAAGCGTACTACGCGCTGCCTTTGCCGAAATCGACGGGCAGAGAGCTGTTCGGTTCCGTCTACGTGGATGAATTAATCGCCTATCGCGACGCGCACGGGCTGACCGCCGAGGATTTGGTTGCCACCGTCACGATGCTGACGGCGTGGTCGATCGGGGACGCCTATCGCAGGTACGTGCAGCCTTCGCATGCGGCCGACGTCATGCTCGTCGGGGGCGGGGGAAGCTACAACCCTTCGCTGCTCGGATTCTTGAAGCAAGAGATGGGGCCGATGGGCGTGGAAGTGCTCGTTCAGGAGGACATCGGGCAGAGCAGCGACGCGAAGGAAGCGGTGGCGTTCGCGCTGCTGGCCGACTATGCGATTGCGAGGCGCACGAACAATCTGCCGAGCGTCACGGGCGCGGCGCGTCCGGTCGTGATGGGGAAAATCTCTTATTAAGCGGTGCAACGGCCAACTATCGAACGACAATCACATATCAATCGAAATGCGAGGTGACGTCGAATGAGGATCGCCTCTTTCGAGCATCGGTATTTAGATGGCGTTCTTACGTTGTGGAACGCCGCGGCGGTCGCGGAAGATTACAAGGAGCTGGACGCGGCAAGCTTCGATCGCATCTTCTTGTCTAATCCGTATTACGACCCGGCGAATGCGTTCGTGCTGCTCGACGAGCACGGCGCGGCGCAGGGATTCGCGTGCGGCTGCACGGGTGACGACCTGCCGCTGGGCGACGTGGCGGGTTATATCACCTGCATCGCGCTGGCGGAAGCTTATCGCAATGATGGCGCTTACGGCATGCTGCTGGGCGCGCTCGAGGCGCGGTTCCGGGAGCTCGGCAAGAAGCAGGCGGACGTGCTGTTCTTCAATCCGATGATGCTGCCTTGGTACGTCCCGGGTACGCCGAAGCACGAACACAACAATGCGCCAGGCGTGCCTGTCGGCAGCCCGTTCCATGTTTACCTGCTGGCGCACGGCTATGCCGAGCGAACGCAGGAATGCGCGATGTACTTAAATCTATCGGACTTCGATTGGCCGGACGAGATGCGGTCCAAGGAAGCGAAGGCGAATGCGGAAGGCTACGAAGTCGAGCTCTTCGATCCGCAGCTGCATAACGGCATCGAAGCCATGCTGGTCGGGTTCGACAACCCGCTTTGGCAGCGCGAGATCGCGCAGTGCGCGGTGGAAGGCGTTCCGGTCGTCATCGCCGCCCAAGGCGGCAAGGCGGTTGGATTCGCCGGCCCTGTTATCCGTCAAGATAACGGAAGGGGCTATTTTGCCGGCATCGGCGTCCACCCCGATCACGAGGGCCACGGTCTCGGGAGCCTGCTGTTCTTTCGGCTGTGCGAGGCGTTCCGGGCGATCGGCACGGACTATATGTCGCTGTACACGGGGATCAAGAACCCGGCGATCCGGATCTACGAGAAAGCCGGCTTCAAGACGGTCAAACATTTTGCGATCATGCGGAGGGAGTTTTAACGAATGGGCGAGCAGTGGTTGACGATATTGGCGATTGGCGGACATGTAGGGGATGCGGAATTAACGGCGGGAGGCGTGCTGGCGAGCCATGCCCTGAAAGGAGATCGGATCGTCACTTTGGCGCTTACGGCCGGGGAACGAGGCGTTCCGGCGGGCCAAGACATGGCGGATTATCGGGAGCAGAAGGTCAGGGAAGCGGAGCAATTCGCGGCGATGCTAGGCGGCGAGGCGATCGTGTTCGAGATTCCGGACGGCGAGCTGGAGGACAGCGACGAGATGCGTTACCGGGTATGCGACGTCATCCGCCAAGTGAAGCCGAACGTGATCATCACGCATTTCAAGAACAGCATGCACAAGGACCATATGACGACGCACCGGATCGTGAACGATGCGCGGTTCTTCGCGGGGCTCGCTTCCTTCGAGCGCGAGCTGCCGGCGCATTTCGCCCCGAAGCTCTATTACGCGGAGAATTGGGAGGACGCGGTCGACTACAAGCCGTACGTCTACGTCGACTTCAACCACGAGGCTTACGAGCTGTGGGTCAAGGCGGTGTCCACGCATTGGTTCGTGACGGGCAGCAAGTCGTTCCCGTACCTCGAATACTATAAACATCTTGCCCGCGTGCGCGGCATCGAAGCGCGGAAGCAGTACGCCGAGACGTTCATGGTGCCGGAAGAGACGATGCGCCTGCGCCAGGATTCATTGCTATGATCCTGAACGGCGTCGATCGGATCGGGCAGCATGCCCGGTTGTTTCAAGGGAAGCGGCTTGGATTGATAACGTCGCCTACCGGCTTGGACCGCGATTTCGCGCCGACGATCAGCATCCTGCATGAACGCTTTCGTTTGACGGCGCTGTTCTCGCCCGAGCATGGCGTTCGCGGGGATCAGGATGCGGGCGGTCTGGTGGAGGCGTATGCCGATCCGCAGACGGGCGTGCCGGTGCACAGCTTATATCGCCGAGATTCCAAGCGGCTTACGCCGGAAATGCTCGAAGAAGTCGATGCGGTCGTGTATGACATCCAGGATGTCGGCATTCGTTATTATACCTTTATTTATACGATGCTCTACGCGCTCGAGGATTGCGCCAAGGCGGGCAAGGAATTCATCGTCCTCGACCGGTTCAATCCGCTCGGCGGCGTCACGGTGGAAGGCAATGTGCTGAAGCCGGGTTATACCTCGTTCGTCGGCAACTATCCATTGGCCGTTCGTTACGGACTGACCGTGGGCGAGCTGGCGACGATGGCGAACGACGAGATGGGCTGGAACTGCAAGCTGCACGTCGTGCCTTGCGAGGGCTGGGAACGGACGATGTCTTTTCCAGACGCGAACCGTCTCTGGGTGCAGCCGTCCATGGGTATTCCGCGTTATGAGACGGCTTTATTGTACGGCGGAACATGCCTGTTCGAAGGCACGAATTTGTCCGAAGGCAGGGGAACGACGTTCCCGTTCGAAATCATCGGCGCGCCGTACATCGAACCGCAGCGTCTTGCGGACGAGATGAACGCGAAGAAGCTGCCGGGCGTGAGATTCCGTCCCGTGTACTACAAGCCGACGGCATCGAAGCATCAAGGCGAGCTTTGCGGCGGCGTTCAGCTCCACATCACGGATGCGCGAGCCGTGCTTCCCGTCGATACGGGCGTCACGCTGCTCTATGCGATCAAGGAGAATTACGAGGCGTTCGCTTGGCTGCCGCCGTTCAAGGAAGGCTCCCGGCCGTTCATCGATCTGCTCGGCGGCGATAACCTGTACCGCGCCGATGCCGTGGACGTCCCGGCCATGCTGGCGCAGTTCCGCGAGGAGAGCCGGGCGTTCGCGGACCGAAAGCAGCGGTATCATTTGTATTGAATTTCGTTTGTATGCAGGGCTGAATCAGGGCCTGCATGAGGTAAGGAGAGGGCTAGCATGAGAGCTTTAACGTTACGGGAGAAGATCGGCCAGCTGATCGTAACCGGATTTCCGTCCACGGGCATGACCGAGGACTTGAAGCGTCTGATCGCTGATTACAAGATCGGGAACATCATTCTGTTCTCGCATAATATCGCGAACAAGTCGCAGCTTCGCGAGCTTTGCGGCGAGCTTCGGCATACGATCACGCAGCATACCGGATTTCCGGCGCTGATCTCGATCGATCAAGAAGGCGGACGGGTAACGCGGCTTCCGGCCGATGCGACCAACATGCCCGGCGCGATGGCGACCGCCTCGACGGGCCGGCCGGAGAATGCGTACGCAGCGGGGCGTATCACGGCTCGCGAGCTGCGCGCGCTTGGCATTAATTTCAATCTCGCGCCCGTGCTCGATATCAATAACAACAAGCATAATCCGGTCATCAACGTCCGATCTTACGGGGACACGCCGGGTACGGTCGAGACGTACGGCCTGCAGATGATACGCGGACTGATGGAGGGCGGCGTGCTGTCTTCCGTGAAGCATTTTCCGGGTCACGGCGATACGGCCGTCGACTCCCATCTGGGGCTGCCCGTCATCGACAAGTCGCTCGAGCAGCTGATGGAGCTGGAATTGAAGCCGTTCCGGGCGGCCATCGCGGCCGGAGCCGAAGGGATCATGAGCTCGCATATTCTCTTCCCGCAGATCGAGACGACGGGCGTGCCGGCCACGATGTCGCGGACGATCATTACCGACCTGCTGAAGAAGCGGCTCGGCTACGGCGGCCTCGTCGTGTCCGACTGCTTGGAGATGGATGCGATCAAGAAGTATTACGGCACGGCGCGCGGCGCGTTGGGCGCGATTCAAGCCGGCGTGCATCTGGTCTTCGTCAGTCATACCCCAGCCCTCGTCATCGAGGCGGCGGAGCTGATCGAGCAGGCGGTGAACGACGGCGAACTGCCGATGTCCGTCATCGACGACGCGCTCGAACGGGTCATGTATGTTAAGCGCAAATACGGCGATACCGGCGAATCCGATCTGAACATCGTCGGTTCCGACGCCCATCGCCGCGCAGCCGCGGCCATCAGCGAGGAGAGCATCTGCCTCGTGCATGGCGAACTCGAGACCGTGCGCAGGGGCGGCGGCGACACGATCTTCATCGGCAGCCCTCCGTATCGGACGGATCAGGCTTCCAGTCAGGCGAAGTCGGGCTTGTCGTTTCCGGCGGCGATGGCGGAAGCATTCGATGCGGCAAGCGCGACGATCGGCATCGACCCGGACGAGGAAGAGATCGAACGGACGCTGCGGCAGGCAGAAGGCTATGGGCATTCTGTGATCGGCCTGTTCAACGGACGGGAGAACGCCGGGCAGCTCAAACTCGCGCGCAAGCTTGCGGCAAGCGGGCACAAGGTTACGGCCGTCGCGCTCGGCAAGCCGTACGATTTGGAGGAGCTTGGCGACGGTGCATGCGGCCTGGCCGCGTTCGAATATACGCCGCTCGCGATCGCTTCCTTGATCCGCGTGCTGGGCGGCGAGATTCTTCCGACGGGCAAGCTGAGCATCGAGGGCGCATGAGAAGGAGCGGAGAAAGATGAGATACGTAGCCGGCTTGGACGGCGGCGGGACGAAGACCGCGGTTACCGTTGCCGATGAGCGGGGGCGGCCGATTCATACGTTCGTATCCGGCGCCATCAATTATAACGGGCAGGACGAAGAAAGCATTCGGCTCAGCTTCCAAACGATCATGGCGGAGATCGCCAAGGCATGCGGTGGCTTGGCGCATTGCGCGCAGATCTGCATCGGCGCGGCCGGCGTCAGTAATCCCGCCGTGCAGGAGCGGCTCACGGCCAATGTCCGGGATTGCGGATACGAAGGCGGACTGCTTATCACGGGCGATCACGAGACGGCCTTGTGCGGCGCGCTCGACAGCCCGGTCGGGATGATCCTGATTGCGGGAACGGGCTCGATCTGCTTCGGCCGCAATGACGGGGGGAGTACGCACCGTACGGGCGGATGCGGCTATCTGATCGACGACGAAGGGAGCGGCTACAGCATCGGCCGCGATCTGCTGTCGGCGGTCGCGAAAGCCGGCGACGGACGGATTCAGCCGACCGTCATCACGGAGCTCGTCTATGCGCGCCTTGGCATGTCGTCGGTCAGGGAATTGATCGGCTTCGCGCATGACAAGCATACCAACAAGAAGGATATCGCGGCGCTCGCTCCCTTGCTCACGGAGGCCTGCGATTCCGGGGACAGCGCGGCGCAAGCCATCGTGAAACGCAGCGCGGCTTCCTTGCTCGAGCTCGTGGTTCCGGTCGCGGAGAAGCTGGCCATGCAGGATGGCCGGCTCGTGCTGGCGGGCAGCGTGCTGCTCAAGAACGCGTACGTCCGGGACGCATTCGAGACGCTGCTGAAGCGGGAATACCCGTCGATGCCATGCGTCGCGGCGCCGGATGATGCGTCGGGCGGCGCGGTGCGGATGGCGCTGCTGGAGTTGGCGTAAGCGGGTTCCGCGTATGTAAGAAGGTATGGCAATAGGGATGCAAGGATAACAAGGAAGCAAGGACAACAAGGAAGCAAGGACAACAAGGAAGCAAGGACAACAAGGAAACAAGGACAACAAGGACAACAAGGACAACAAAGAACCAAGGACAACAAAGAAGCTGTCGGCTCGGGCCGGCAGCTTCTTTGTTGTCTTTTCAGGTCGGCGAGGAGTCGGCCTGGCAGCCTGCGTGGCTCGTGGTGCAACGTCCGATGCCAGCTCCGACAATCGCGGCTCAGGCGGAATGCAGACTAGTTCCATTTTTGTAGGTTGTACAGCAATTTTTATAGGGTTGTACAGCAATTTTTGTAAGTTATACAACAATTTGCTCCGATTTTGCTCGCGATTTCATTATTTCTGTACTTTTTGCAACTTTACCCCTCGTTTTTACCCGTAACACCCGGCTCCGTGCCTTATTTTGTGTATTTGGTGCAACAATCGTGGTCTGACGGGGGTTAGAGCGGCTTAATTTGTGTATTAAGTACAACAATCTCGTTGGACGGGGGATCGGTGGCATATTTTGCGTATTTAGCGCAACCCTTGATGCCCGCTCCGCTAAAGAGGCCTGCCATCGTCGCGGCAATACAATGTGTCGCAGCACTAGCTTACGTTGATGCTACTGCACGATATCCGCAAGCTGCCCTTCCGAAGCAGCGATCAAGTCGTCCCCGTGCAGGAAGATTTGCAAGCCTCTTCGGCCGGCGCTTATGCTGACGAGCGGCATCGCTTGGATGGACGCATGCAAGTAGAACGGATACTTCTTCTTCATGCCGAGCGGCGAGACGCCTCCGCGTATATAGCCGGTAAGGGCTTGGATGTCTTTGACCGGCACCATCTCGACCTTCTTGTTGCCGCTGACCGAAGCAAGGCTCTTCAGGTTCAGCTCCCGATCTCCCGGGATACAGGCGGCGAGGACGCCGGTTTTATCGCCCCGGAGGACGAGCGTTTTGAATAACTGGCCGGGCTGCAAGCCTACTTTGGCCGCTACGGTTTCGACGTCCAAATGCTCCTCGTCCCATTCGTATTCATGCAGCGTATAGGCAGCTTGGCACTTATCGAGTATGCGGCAGGCGTTCGTTTTAACGGACATGGCGTTCCTTTCTTTCCGGCTGCGGCCGGTTTCTAGTCTGATCTCCCGGGCTCACTTCATTCGCTTCGCGATGGGATGATCCTCGTTCAATTGCAGCAAATCCCACAAGTTTCCGTACAAATCCTTGAACACCGCGACCGTTCCGTAATCCTGTTCCGCGGGCTTCCGCACGAATTCGACGCCGCGCTCGACCATATCGTTGTAATCCCGCCAGAAATCATCCGTGTTCAGGAAGAGAAACACCCTGCCCCCGGCCTGGTTGCCGACGAACGGCTCTTGCTCGGGTTTGGATGCTTTGGCGAGCAGAATCGTCGTGCCGACGGAGCCCGGCGGAGAGACGACCACCCATCGTTTGTCCTGTTCGGGCTGATAGGTGTCCTCGACCAGCGTGAAATGCAGCTTCTTCGTATAAAAGGCGATCGCTTCGTCGTAATCGTCGACGACCAACGCGATGTGGACGATGGATTGAATCATGGGCTCAACTCCTTGGAAAGTTTGGCTGACCGCTCGGTTCTGACCGTTTGGTTCTAACCGCTCGGTTCGAAACAGCCTGCTCGGCGGCAAAGACCGCGTTATCGCTGCTCTTTGGGAAATTATTTTCCCGAGGCAGCGGCCTCGATGTCCTGCAGGGCGTCGATCATGCGGAGCAGCCTGCCCGTAAGCTTGACGATATCGGCGTAAGCGGCTGCCGCCAGCCTCCGGCGTTCGGCGACGGCTTTCAGCTTAGCGGCGCGCGCTGCCGGACTCGGCGCATCATGCTCCGCGTCCTCATCTTCGTCATTCATTCCACCTTCACCCGTCAGCGCCAGCCTGCCGATCGGTTTGCTTTCCGCAAGCAGCGCATGCATCTCGGCCAGGTCCGCCGGATGAAGGGCACGCCGCGCGCCCTTGAGCGGGTTGCTGCCCTGGAGCCGTTCCGAGAGCTCCGCGAGCGCCGAATAGTCTTCGATCGTAATCGGGGAGGAATGCTCATCTCCGTCGTCGCGTTCCAGCACGGCGTTCATGCGGGCGTAGAGTCTCCGGAACACCGGCAGCGTCTCGTCCAGGCTGAGGCCGGGATCGGTATCCAGCTCGATCAGCAGATCGAGGGTCGACTCTTCGTCAATGCTCGGCTGATAGGTTGTCAGCCGCTCGATCACTGCCTCCACAATGAGGGGAAGCGAAAGGGGAACGGCCGACTTCAATAGCTGCCGTCGGACCTCTTTGGTCATTTTCCCGTCGTACCCTGCTCCGTCATCGCCGTCGATATGGAATGTCTTTGCCCCGGGATGGAGCGCGATCAGGCTGCCTCGGACTCGCAGGACAAGCGAAGTAACGTCGGTATCATCGATATAGGAACAGGCTGCCTGCATTTGGGTGAAGCTGAGCTCCGCAGCGCGCCGCTCGCCCGCGGCCGTTGCCAGCTCGAAGACGACGGATGAACGAAGCTCGAGCAGCGCGGCCAATAGCTTGCCGAATGCCAGAATCGCAGGGGGATAAAGCTTCCGCAGATGCGACTGCAATCGCTCCGATTCGTTCGCGTCCTGCATCAAAGAAGCAAGCCGAAGCGCTGCGCTCGTGGCTGGCGTAACGCCGAACAAGTCCGCCGTGCCGGAAGAAACGAACCGAATCGCGTCGTCGCTGCGGGACGATACGCGGAATGCGCAGTCTCTCAGCACGTGGCTTGTCGCTTTCTTCATGGCTGCCGTCCAGCGGTCGTCAAGCGGATAAATCGCGTTTAGCAGCGCTTCGGCCAATTCGTTGCCCGGCGGCAGCGGCGGCGATCCCTCCCCGGCGGCGAAGCCGGGCAAGCAGAAGGTCAAGCTGATCACATCGCGCCCGCCGGCGGCTGCTTCTTCGGCGGCAGCCTTCCAGGTATGCCGTGACAATATCCTCACCTCGGAATATAAACTATCCCCATTGTATCCTAAGCATTTCGGTGAGGGTACCCCTGATCCGGGGACGAGGCGCGTGCATGAGTCAGCAATGCAGGCTGGCTATACAAACCGCATGCTAGTTTACGGCATTCGGTCCGAAGACCGGCGCTAGTCTGGATGCGGATTGCTGCTCGCCCAGGCCGAAGTATTCGCAGAAATTCATGATCATCGGATTCCACTTCGCCGGATTGATATATTGGGGATGCGCCTCCATCAGCAGCTGTTCCTCGATATGCGCGTTTTCGATCCGTACTTCGATCGCGACAAGGGAACTCGGCTCCTCGAAAGCATGCAGCTTCACGAAAGACGCCTCAAGATGGACGGGGCATTCTTGAACGCGCGGAGCCCGCACGGCCAGCGACGGAAGCGGCGTTAACCCGGCGATGCCGAATTTATCGGCTTCATGGCGGTAGCCTCTGGCCGCCTTGGATTCCGGAACCGGATTGCGCCCCGTCAGCAGGGTGAGGCGATCGATCGCGGGAATGAGGTCGACGGAGGGAAGGTTCAGCACGCATTCGCGTTCGCGGAGCAGATTCTGAACGGTTTGCGATTTGCTGCTGAGTCCGAGCATGCAGGATTGATTGAGCCACCATGCCGAGGACATGGGCGCCAGATTGGGCGTGCCGTCTTCGTTGACGGTGCTGATCAGCACGACGGAGGTGCCGAAGTACAGGATTTTGGGTTTGATGATCGTATGCATGGCGTTTGCGCATCCCTTTCCGCATTCATTTTTGGATAACTATAGCACAGCCCGCTTGCAGGCGGCAGGGATCCGGAATGAGACCGCAAGATGGCAAAAGCGCGGGAAATTTCGCGCAGCCGCGAATCCGATGGTTCCGACTTACGTCGCTGCAGGCGCTCCACAATCTCTTTTGAAATGCAACATTTTCCATGCGGACTGCGTAGTACAAGCAAAAAGGAGGCGAGGAGATGCTGCTCAGCGCCATTCGCAAATTACCGGGACTGCCGCTGCTCGTGGGGCTGCCGGTCGCCATTGACGGCTTGTCCGCTTTAACCGGCATCCTGATGAACGGTTTTCACGGTAGTCCGCATCTCGCGTTCAAGCTTGCGCTGCAGATGGGCTTGCCTTCGGTCAGCGCCGTGACCGAGCAGCGGTTTATGGCGGGCACCGTGCAAATGAATGCGGACGGCGGCCTGTCTGCCGGCAGCGCGGCGGCGGCGGTGCTCGTACTGCTTGCGTTCCTGCTCGTGCAGGCGTTCTTCCAAGGCGGCTATATCGGACTGCTTCGCCAGGCGGCCAATGAACGATCGATTTCATTGCGTGTTTTCTATGCGTACGGCATGCGATTTTTCGGGCGGTTCCTGCTGCTGAACCTGCTCGTGCTGGCTTTGCTGTTAGTCGGAGGCGGTTTGGCGGTCTATGTCCTGCATGGCTTCGGCGCCGTCGTCAGCCTGCTTGCCTTTCTTATTCTTCGGGTATGGTTCGTCTATCTGGAATTTACGCTTGTATCCGAGAACTGCTCGATACTTCAAGCGTTCCCGCGCGCGCTGCGAGCATTCGGAGACCGCACGGGCGCGACCACGAGCCTGATCGTCAAAGCGGTCATGCTGAACATCCTGTTCGGCCTGCTGATCAATGCCGTATGGATCTCGTTCTTCTTCTTTTTGCTGTTATTTCTGTACGATTATATCTTTGCGGGCCTGCAGCTTGCGTTCATGGAGGAATACGAGCGGATCGAGAAGCGATGATTGGTAAGGTGCGTAGGCGTAGGCGCGGACGCGCAGGGGGAATGGTTTCGATGGCGCAGGCGCATGATGCAGGCAAACGGACTTAGGCGACTCGGGCGAGCGGGCATTGCAGTCCGAAGTAAAGAGGCCTCGGCCAGCAGGCGCAAGCAAACAAGCACAAGGGTTGTTTCAGCCGTTGGCTTAGGGACAGCCCCTTTTAGGGTTTCGAGGCCCGTCCGTTAGCTGCTGTAGGAGGAAATAAGTGCAAATATGCAACTATTTTCGGAAAAATCGACAATAGTGGAAAAATAAGTGCAATCATGCAGCTATTTCATTGGTTTCGCGGAGAATGAGGCCGTTTGAATCGAAATAAGTGCAGATTTGCACTTATTCCTCAAACGTAGGTCAAATCGAGAAAAATAGGTGCACAATTGCATTTATTTCACCAGTTAAGCAATCGCAAGCAAGGTGCTAATGTGCGATTAGCCCAGCGACTACGCCGAGCGGGGGAGCGTGCCTTGCCGGCAACCTCTTTTACTTCCTCTTCTACGCAAAAAAGGCAGCCCGAGTCATCTCAGATGACATTCGGACTGCCCTTCGCTTCGGCAAGCTTTCGCACCCGTTACTTCAATAACGTATCGTTTCGCCAGTAATCCACGTGATAGTTCGGACCGCTGGCATTCCATACTTTGCTGACGATATCCATACTGCCATTGCCGTTAACGTCGCCGATGACCGCGTCATGCCAGCCCGGCCGGCCTTCGTGGATGACGATCGGCTCGAAGCGCGGCAGTCCCTTCTCGCCCTTGTTCACCCAGATGACGCCGCGCTCCTTGAGATCCAGCGGCTTCATCGGCAGCTTGCCGCCGTTCATCATGCCCCGGTCCGGATCCTCCTGCTCCGCTGCGAAAATCTCCAGGACGCCGTCATGGTTGAAGTCGGCGACCGCAAGCGAATGGAAGGAGCCCGTATCGGGATGCCCCGGCGGATCGGGAAGCTGATGGACGATCCAGCGTTCGCCGCCGCCCAAATTCTCGGCCCAATACACATGCGAGTAGCCGGTATCGCAGTCGGTGTAGACGATATCGTTCACGCCGTCGCCGTTGATATCGACGACCCATGCGCGGATGCATGTCCCGTAAGCGGCATTCGGAATCGGCCGGTGCGGCCATTCATGGCGTTTCCATTCCCCGTAGCCGTTGCCCGGGTTCTCGAACCAGACGCCGGGAAGCACGATGTCGGCATATCCGTTGCCGGCCAGATCGCCCACGCCGCACGGAGCGACGCCGCCATGATCATCTCGGCCTTCGCAGATGATCGTCCGGAACAGCCCGTTCGACGTATCGAACCATGACAGCGTCTTGCCATCGTAGCAGACGATATCCATTTTGCCGTCGCCGTTGATGTCCGCCGCTATAATATCGTGCCCGCCTCCCTCGAAAGGATGGGCCTCCCACGGGGTATCCGGATTCTCCGCCAAATTGCCGGGGTTCTTGAACCAGATGCCGTTGGTGACGTAGTCCAGCCATCCGTCCTGATCGACGTCGACGGCAACACCGCCCAGCGCATCGCCTCCCAACTGCTCCGAGGAGCCGATGATATGCCGGATCCACGTGTCGTCATCCTTGCGTTCGAACCAATAAGCCGTTAGTGTTTCCCTGCGGGATACGATGACGTCCAAATCGCCGTCCCCGTCGAAATCCCCCAATCCGATTCCGCCCGTGCCCCAGGCTTTCCCCGGCAGATCCGCGTCGATCGAAAAATGCGTCCATTTCATTTCCATGCGTCCATGCGCCTCCAGTCCATGCTGACAACCCTCGCCGAAAAGCAGTTACGTGCCTACTATACTGCTTGCGCATTACGGGCTGAATAGGGGGATCGTCCAGTTTACAGGGGCATTCCGATGGTATTCAATCGCAGCAGCCGCGGCGGCGGGCGGAGCTTACATGGCGGCGGCTTGCAACCTACGCCGCTGGCCGCCCGCGATGGCCGGCTGCGACCGCAAAAAAGCGAGGCAAGAGCAATGCCGCTCCTGCCTCGCCTATCGTTCTGCTTGGTACGCTGCTCTAGCCGGGAGGGTTAGAAAGGAAATGCGCGCGGCGCAAGTTACGTTAATGGTTATTCCGCGCGGCTGCAGATGCCGTGACCCGGGAGATGGGCTTGTTCTAAATCGCCCGGATTATGATATACTTGGTAAAAAATGACGATGAGGTGGTCAAGCAATGTTAGGCAGAAGCGGCAATCCAACCTTAAACGAGAAAACGTTCGACCGCACGGGCTCGCATTCCGGCGCGGACCGGATGACGATCGACGGCACCGTGAACAAAACGTTCATTACGCTGGCGGTGCTGCTCGGCGCCGCGTTCGCGACTTGGAGCATGTACTTCAAGGGCCACGACGTGATGCCATACGTCATCGGCGGGGCGATCGGCGGCTTGATCTGCGCGCTGATCATCAGCTTCAAACCGCGTACCGCACCGTTCCTGGTGCCGGTCTATGCCGCGCTGGAGGGCGCGTTCCTCGGTGCGCTCAGCGCAACGTATGAGTCATCGTACGGCGGGATTACGCTGCAGGCGGCGCTTGTCACGATGTGCGTATTCTTCGCGCTGCTGGTCGCGTACAAGACGCGGATCATCCGGGCGACCGAGAATTTCAAGCTTGGCGTCTTTGCGGCTACGGCCGGTATCGCGCTGCTTTATCTCGTAAGCATGGTGCTGGGCATGTTTGACGTCACGGTTCCTTACCTGCATGACAGTAGCCTTATCGGCATCGGCATTTCGCTCGTGATCGTGGTTGTCGCCGCGCTGAACCTCGTGCTAGATTTCGACTTCATCGAGCAGGGCGCGGAGCGAGGCGCTCCGAAGTACATGGAATGGTACGGCGCATTCGGGCTGATCGTGACGCTCGTCTGGCTGTACATCGAGATTCTCCGCCTGCTCTCGAAGCTGCGGAGCAGATAGCACCGCGCATCGCGCGCTCGTCACTTGCATGCCGCGACGCGCAGCTAGGCGTTAGGGGCGTCGTTCCTTGGAACGGCGCCTTTTTCGCGGCTGCATAATTTGTCCCATTTGGTGGAAACCTCCTTACGTCCAAAGCTGTTCTAAAACAAGCGGAATAAAGGAGGATCCATGTATGCACAAGTACATAAGCGGCAAGATAAAGGCGGCCGTTGGTTTCGCTTTGGCACTGCTTCTCGCATTTGCCCTTCCCCATGGCGCGAACGCCGAAACGATCCCCATGCTCAAGGATCTTCAGCAGATTGCCCCTAACCAGTTGAAAGTGACTTACGACCAGCGAGTCGACGGGACCAAAGGCATTACGCCCGGCAACTACTGGATACAAAGCACGACCGAAACGATGCCGACCGGCATCGCGACGCTAGGCATGAACGACCGCGTCAGTCCCGGCAACGCGCTGACCGCGGACAAAGTGACGATTACGACGGCGGACACGACGAATACGAGCTTCATCCTGACCTTCAAGCAGCCGATCCCGGCGGGCAAATCGTACAAACTGATCATTTGTTACGTAACGGCTCCGAATGCTCCGCCGTATAGCGGCGATAACGGCTCGCGCGAGTTTACCGGCAAATAGCGCACGCGTTTCGGACTGTTATGCCGAATTAGAATCGAACGAGATTAACGCCGGTCGCTCCCCTTCGGCGATCATAGCGGATGCCGATAGGCGTCAGGAAAGAGCTCCGTCCCGATCATGGGACGGAGCTCTTTTGTTGACATCACGTTTATGAATTCAAAAGCCTAGCCGCGGTAAGCCGACGGGCGAATCGTCATGGCTTCGGAAATTTCATCAGGTTCATCCGTGCTTGCGATGCACGCGCATCACCGAGCGCGAAGCGCGGAAGGCGGAATTTCAAAGCGAAGAAGGAATGACGCATTGCAAAGCGAAGAAGGAAATGGAGTGGGGAAATTTGGGAATGCGTACTGGCGAAGAAACAATGAAGCAAGGGAGCAATCAAGAAAAACAATGCTTAGAGGAGATGAGGGATGACGTTGGAACGCAAAGTGGCACTGGTAACCGGATCGGGCAGAGGTATCGGCAGGGGCATTGCGCTGGCTTTTGCCCGGGCGGGCTATGACGTGTGCGTCAATTACAACCGCAGCGCGGAAGGAGCGGAAGCCGTCGTGGCGGAAATTCGCGCGATGGGACTCCGATCGGAGGCGGTTCAGGCGGATATCTCGACGATCGAAGGCGTGGATCGACTGTACGCCGGCTTCCGTGCTTCGTTCGACCGGCTGGACGTGCACGTGGCGAATTCGGGCATTACGCGGATGCGGCCTTTCTTGGAAACGACCCCGGAGCTGTTCGACGAAGTGATGAATACCGATCTGAGAGGACTGTATTTCTGCTCGCAGCGTGCGGCGAGCATCATGGCGGAGCAAGGAACGAAGGGCGTTCTGATTCATATCAGCTCGAACCATGCGGAGGGCACGTGGTCTAACGCGACGGTATATGCCGCGGCAAAGGCGGCGGTGAACAAGCTGACCAAGAACATGGCGCTCGACCTGGCGGGCTACGGGATCCGCGTCGTCGGCATCGCGCCGGGCTACACGCAGCTCGGCGAGCCCAAGGACGACCGCATGCGCGCCGGAATCGCCAAGGTGTCTTCGCGTATTCCGCTTGGCCGCTTCGCGACGACGGCGGAGGTCGGCGAAGCGGCCGTGTTCCTCTCGTCCGATCATGCAGGCTACATGACGGGAACGACGATGTACATGGACGGCGGCTCGCTGCTCCCGGTTTGGGCGGATAAGGGGTAGGAGGGCGGTCCTCGGATGGGAGTCGGCGTGGAATGGCCAGACATCGCATTTGCCTTCATTTATCGCGAGTTCTACGAACCAAGCAATGTCTAGTTCAAGACCAAGACACGGGAGGAGACGAAGCGTTATGAAAATCACCGCCATGAAGCTGTATCACGTAAAGCCGCGCTGGCTGTTTCTGAAGATCGAGACGGACGAGGGGATCTGCGGCTGGGGAGAGCCGATCGTCGAAGGCCGGGCGCTGACCGTCGCGACGGCGGTCGAAGAGCTGAAGCGGTATCTGATCGGTCAGGACCCGCTGCGCATCGAGCATCACTGGCAAGTGATGTACCGCGGCACGTTTTACCGAGGCGGACCGGTCCTGGTGAGCGCGATCAGCGGCATCGAGCAGGCGCTGTGGGACATTAAGGGCAAGTTCTACAACATGCCCGTCTACGAGATGCTAGGCGGCAAATGCCGAGAGACGATTCGCATGTACAGCCACTGCGGCGGAGCGACTCCGGACGAAATCGCGCTCAATGCGAAGAAGCGGATGGAAGCGGGATTCACGGCGATCAAGATCGGCGTCGACGCGCCGGTGCGGCAGGTGGACACGCTCGCTTTCGTGGAAGGCGTGACCTCGAAGTTCGCGGCGATTCGCGCAGCGGCGGGCAGCGGGCTCGACATCGCGATCGATTTCCACGGGCGCGTCAGTCCGGCGATGTCCATCCGGCTCGCGGCTGCGCTGGAGCCGTATTACCCGATGTTCATCGAGGAGCCTTGCCTGCCGGAGAACGTGGATGCGCTGCTGCGCGTCGCGCAGTCGACGAGCATTCCGATCGCGACGGGCGAGCGGCTGTTCACGCGATGGGGTTTCCGCGAGGTGCTCGAGAAGGGGGCCGTCGCCATCGTGCAGCCGGACCTGTGCCATGCCGGGGGCATCTTCGAGGGCCGCAAAATCGCCGCGCTGGCCGAGGTGCATTACGCCTCCGTCGCGCCGCATAATCCGCTCGGCCCGATCTCGCTGGCCTCGTGTCTGCAGCTCGATGCCTGCACGCCGAATTTCCTCATCCAGGAGCATCCCTCCATGGCGGAGAAATGGGATCTGGGCGAAGGCTACCTGAAGCAGCCGTTCCGGATCGAAGGGGGCAATATTGCCGTTCCGCAGGGTCCCGGCCTCGGCATCGAGATCAACGAGGAAGCGTTGATCGAGCGCGGTTACGGCGGCGATTGGGATACGCCGAGATTGGCGTACGAGGATGGCTCGTTCGCGGAGTGGTAGAAGCGGGACGAGCAAAGGGATGGAGCAGGCGTTTGTGCTGCTCCATCCCTTTTTTTGATGCGCGGAGGTGCTTGTTTCGGAACGGAGATGCCTTGTCTAACCATTCCTTTTTGTAGCGCAAAGGACCCGGCGGCAGGTCACGACTCTTCATCGGCCGGTTCGACAAGCTGGCGCGAATTTGGTATTGACGCAGGCGCCGAACTGATCTAAACTCTTGAAAGCTGCTATCGCATGTAAGGTTTGTACGCTGCTATTCCAGTGGGAGAAAGGTAGGACTTCATGTTTATCAGATCCGTTGGCTTGGGCTTATATATCATGTTCATCTATTGGCTGTCCACGCATTCCTCCGGCATGCATATGATGTTTTTTCCGACGCTTGGGGCCTTTGGCTTCCTCTTCATCACCCGTTCGCCGAGCATGAAGGAGCTGGCGGGCATCGCCTGCGGCGCGGTGCTGTCCTCGATCGTCGGATCGATGGCGTACGCCGTTGACAGCGGCACGGTATCGTTGTTTATTTGCACGCTATTGACGATCTGGCTCGTCCGGACGATGAAGCTGAACGCGCCGCCGATCATTGCCGTGGCCCTGATTCCCTTCTTGACGCATCCCGCCGTTCTATGGGTTACTCCGGTTTCCGTCGCCGCTTCGCTGGCGGGTCTGGTGGCCGTACTGGGCTTGGTATATGCCGTGGAGCGCCTGTTGAGCAGGACGGATACGTCTTCGCTTCCGTTAGGCAGGCAAGCGATGCGGATGGACGCCGATCAATAAGTCTTCATTCATAGTTGCCGCTTGGATGAGGCGTAAATTCCACATCGTTGCATGAAGGACAACATTTCAGCTCTAAAACCAGGTGAAACCTCGTTTTGGCTCTACAATGTTGCATTTCGTGCAACTTTTTGCGTTCATAAGGCTTGTTTGCTTGCTGGAAGGTGCATGGCGCGCAGCATATCCGAATCGGGCGTTTTGACTTCGCCCGCACGGAGCGCTACCATAGGAGCAGTTCGATAACAAGACGGCTGCAAGCAGGGCCGCATCCCCGCGAAGGAGAGTGAATGGCATCGGCAGCGGCAGCGTTAATCTAGAAATCGTCGTCCGTTCGACGGAGATCGATGTCAACGGACACGTGAACAATGCCAAGTACCTGGAGTATTTGGAATGGGGCCGCGAGGAATGGTATGAACGGTCGGGACTCGCGTACGAGACGTTTCTTGCGATGGGCATCCAGACGGTGACGGTGAACATCAACATCAATTATCGTAAGGAATGCAGGCAGGGCGACAGGCTCCTCATCACGACCGAGGCGGAGCGGGCGGGGAGCACGAGCTACGTCCTGAAGCAGGTCATCGTGAATCAGGCGGGGGAACGATGCGGGGATGCGCTCGTCACTTGCGTCGCGATGGATGCGCAGGCAAGAACGAGCCGGCCGCTCCCGGAGGAGCTGCGGCGGCATTTTCCGGAACAGTCCTGAATCGGGCTGAACTCGGCCGTATCGCATGACCATAAATAGGAAATCATAACGAGAGGCGGCGCATGGTGATTCATGCATCGCCTCTTTACTTGAATAATAGACATAGATTGCGTTAGGGACATAAGAAGCGCGCAGCGTATCACTTGAACCAGAGGAAGGGGCAAGGCATAATGGCGGATTACCGAATCGAAAAAGACTCCATGGGCGAAATCAAGGTCGACGCGAACCGGCTGTGGGGGGCGCAGACCGAACGCAGTCTCCATAACTTCAAGATCGGCACGGAGAAAATGCCGCGCGAGCTCATTCAGGCGTTCGCTTATTTGAAGAAGGCGGCGGCGTCCGTCAACGGCGGGCTCGGCAAGCTGGACGAAGCCAAGGCGGGGGCGATAACGGCCGCGGCGGACGAAATCATCGCAGGCCGATGGGATGGAGAATTCCCGCTCGCCGTCTGGCAGACCGGCAGCGGCACGCAGTCGAACATGAACGTCAACGAAGTCATTGCGCGCCGGGCAGGCCAGCTGCTGGCGGGCGGCGACACGGAGGATGCAGGCGCCAAGGTGCACCCCAACGATGACGTTAACCGTTCCCAAAGCTCCAACGACACTTTCCCGACCGCCATGCACGTGGCAGCGCTGATCGCCGTCGAGGATACGGTGCTGCCTGCGATCGCTCAGCTGAAGGCAACGCTGGCGGAGAAGAGCAGAGCCTTCGCCGACATAATCAAAATCGGCCGCACGCATCTGCAGGATGCGACGCCGCTCACGCTCGGCCAAGAGATCAGCGGCTGGGTCCGCATGCTGGAGAAGGCCGAGCGGAACATCGGCATCGCCCGCGAAGAACTCCGCGAGCTGGCCATCGGAGGCACGGCCGTCGGCACGGGGCTGAACGCGCCTCAGGGCTTCGGCGAGAAGGTCGCCGAAGCGATCGGCGGCATGACGGGCAAGCGGTTCGTCAGCGCGCCGAATAAATTCCATGCCCTGACGAGCCATGACGAGATCGTCTTCGTGCACGGCGCTTTCAAAGCGCTGGCCGCGGATCTCATGAAGATCGCCAACGACGTTCGCTGGCTGGCGAGCGGCCCGCGCTGCGGCATCGGCGAGCTGCGGATTCCCGAGAACGAACCGGGCAGCTCCATCATGCCCGGCAAGGTGAATCCGACCCAGTGCGAGGCGATGACGATGGTCGTCTGCCAGGTCATGGGCAACGACGCGTCGATCGGCTTCGCCGCGAGCCAGGGCAATTTCGAGCTGAACGTGTTCAAGCCGGTCATCATCCACAATTTCCTGCAGTCCGCGCGGCTGCTGGGCGATGCCATGCGCTCCTTCGACGAGCATTGCGCCGTGGGCATCGAGCCGAATCGCGAGGCGATCGCGCGGCTGCTCAATGAATCGCTCATGCTCGTGACGGCGCTGAATCCGCATATCGGCTACGAGAATGCCGCGACGATCGCGAAGACGGCCCACAAGGAAGGGCTGACGCTGCGCGAAGCCGCCATTCGGAGCGGCCTGATTACCGCCGAGAAGTTCGATGAGGTCGTGCGCGCGGACGCGATGGTGTAGAGCGGGAGCATAGAAAAGCGAAGCGGGGCGGATCAGGACGTTAAGGGCAGCTGCCCTGCCAACGTCCGATCCGCCCCGCTTTGTTTTGGGCTATGCATGCTTTTGCAGCGTGCCAATAGGATCATGATAATTCAAATGTACTTGTTTGATTTGCCGCTGCTCCTACTTGATCGCATTAACCGGATAATACGACGGCACCGGCTTCGCGTAATGGTCCCGCGCGTGCTTGATCTGGTTCGGCGTCCATTGCGAGTAGAACAGCCGCGTGTCCCGATCGTCGCTCAGCGCCAATTCCTCCGGCACGGTCGCCCAGTTGGTGAGCGGCGCGCTCGTCGTCCGGGAGTGGTAATTGTGCATCGTCCGCCTGCCGTGCGTGCACTCCGGCTTGCCGCCGTTGCGCGTATGATAAGTCGTAATATTGTACAGAATCGCCGTCCCCGCTTTTCCCCGAATCGGCACTTCCCGGTATTGATCCCCCAAGCCCGCCTTGGCCTCCGCCAGCGAACCGTATTCGTGGCTGCAGGGCACGATGCAGAATGCGGGACAGCATTCGTGCACGTCCTTCAAATAATAGATGACGCAGGTGTACGTGCTCTTGTAGGGGTTCTCCGGATCCCAGATCTTCCCGCCGACCGTCGAGCCGTACCAGCTGATGTCGCGATGAAAGCCCATCTGGCTGCTGCTTGCCCGTTCCATCGAGATATCCCGAAAATCGAACTGGGCATACCTGGCTTCGCCGAGCAGCACCTCTTGAATGAGAGGGAACAGCGTGCGATGCCGGATGAACGCGTCCATCTCGCGCGGGTATTTCATGAGCAGGCTGCCGTTGCCGACGGCCCCTTCGATCGGCTTATGCCAGCCGTCCGGATGCGATGCCATGTCGCTCTCGACAAGCCGGTTCAAGTAATCCAGCTCCTCCGCCGACAGGGCGTCCGGAATGACCGCATAGCCGAATGCCTGATAGTGCGCCAAAATCTCCTCGGTCGTTGTCTGTACCTCGGTTATCTTCATTGTTCGTTCCCTCCAGTCGTAGACTCTGCAAGCGTTAACCTTTGACGGATCCGAGCATGATGCCCTTGACGAAATACTTCTGCAGAAACGGGTACACGATCAGAATCGGCACGATGGCGAAAATGATCGTCGCCGCCTTGATGTTCTCGGGCTGCACGACCATGCGGCTGCTGTCGTTCAGCGTGCTGGTGTTCTGGCTGCCCATATTCAGCATGTTGAAGTCGATGACAATGGAGCGCAGCACCATTTGGAGCGGCCATTTGCTGTTGTCGGTAATGAAGAACAAGGCGTTGAAGAAGTCGTTCCAGTGGCCGACCGCGTAGAACAGGCCGACCGTGGCGATGACGGGCTTGGACAGGGGCAGAATCAGGCTCCACAGGACGCGCATCTCGGAAGCCCCGTCGATTCGAGCGGATTCCTCCAGGCTTTCCGGAATGCTCCAGAAGAAATTCCGCATCAAGATGAGATTGAACGGCGCCACCAGCTGCGGCAGGATCAGTACCCAGACGCTGTTCATCAAGCCCAGATTCTTCAGCAGGATATACATCGGGATGAGTCCCGCGCCGAAGAGCATGGGAATGATGACCAGCCACAGCAGGAAACGATGTCCCGGTATATGCGTCTTGGACAAGCCGTATGCGCCCGTTGCCGTGAACACGAGATTCAGGAACGTCCCCACGACGGCGACGAACACGGTAATGCCGAACGACTTCATCAGCACGCTCGTATGGAAAATATATTTGTACGCCTCCAGCGTGAACGACTTCGGCCAGAGCATCATCGGATCGCTGTACACGGCATGCGCTTCGCTGAGCGAGACCGCCCAGACATTGACGATCGGCACCAGCGTTACGAGCCCCGCGGCGACGAGGATGACATAGATGACCGTCTGCGCCCAAACGGGATTGGCGTCCAGCTTGCTGCTGATGGCCGCGAGATCCTTCTCTTTCTCGGCCACGCGTTCCAAGCCGGGGGTTTGTTCTGCTTCTACCATAGCGATTTCTCCCCCATCCGGCGTATGACGTTATTCGCGCTGACGATCAGGATGACCCCGATAATGCCCTTGAACAAGCCGACGGCCGTAGCGAGCTCGAACTGCGACTGCAGGAGGCCAAGCCGGTAGACGTAGGTGTCGATGATATCGCCGACGTCATAGACGGCCGGGTTGAGGAAGATGAAGATTTGATCGAAGCCCGCATCCAATATGCCCGCCAGCTGCAAGCAGAAGAGGAGTGCGATGATGGGCCGGATGCCCGGCAGGGTGACATGCCAGATCTGCCGCATCTTGCCCGCGCCGTCGATCTTGGCCGCTTCGTAGAGCTGGGCGTCGATGCCGGAGAGAGCAGCCAAATAGATAATGGCGCCCCAGCCGAACTCCTTCATGATCGCCGTGATGACGATGACCGTACGGAACACGTCCGCGTTGGTCGTGAAGTTGAACTTATCAAGACCGGCGTTCACCAGCAGCAGGTTAATGATGCCGCTCGGCCCGATGAAATTGTAAATGATGCCGCCGAATACGACCCAGGAGAGGAAGTGCGGGAAGTACGTGACCGTCTGCACGATCCGCTTGAACCACAGATGCCTCACTTCGTTCAGCAGCAGAGCGAACAGGATCGGAACCGGGAAGCCGAAGACGAGCCGGTACAAGCTGATGATGATCGTATTCTTCAACAGCTCCGGGAATTTCTCCGAGTCGAACATCGACCGGAAATGCTCGAAGCCGACCCATGGGCTGTGCATGATGCCAGACATGATCTTGAAATCCTTGAACGCGATCGTGATGCCGTAGAACGGCGTATACGTGAAGATAGCGAAATACACGATCGTCGGCAAGATCAGCAGGTAGATGTAACGCGACTGCCATATCCGTTTACTCACATCGCTTCATTCCTTTCTGGCTCTCGCTGCAAAAAAACGGGACAAGGCCGCCCTGTACCGGCCGCCCTGCCCGTCCGATCGACTGGATCAGTCGACGTAATTCGGCTCGGATTTATCCTTTTGAAGCTCGTTCACTTCGTCGATGATTTTTTGCTCGCCGGCATCCAGCCACTTTTGGCGGGCCTTGATGTAGTCGTCCTTGGTCAGCTTCATGTCCGTCAGGATGCTTCCGCTGACCTTGGCCATGTAATCCTCGTAGATCTGCGCCCCGATCTTCGCGTTGGTCGGGGACGAGACGGTCGGATCTTTGTAGTCGTTGTACGGGGTCGCGGCGTATTTCTCGAACATGCTCTTGTAGTAGGCGAATTGATCCTGCATCCCGCCGCCGGCGAACTGCAGCTCGATCGCCTGCCAGTCCAGCTTCTCGCTCATCGGGTCGAGGAAGCGGAGCGGTTCGATTTGGGACGACTTGTAGTCGCTTTCGCGCTCGTCGTCGGGAATCGGCACCTTCCGGCCTTGATCGTCCACCGTATACGTCTTGCCCTCGATGCCGTATCTGCGGAAATCGGAGCCGTCGGTTAGCGACCAGTTCAGGAATTGGAAGATTTGGTCGGCCTTGCCCTCCGCCTTCTTGTTGATGTAGAAGCCGCGGTCCTG
Organism: Paenibacillus sacheonensis; assembly: GCF_009909195.1. Lineage (GTDB taxonomy): Bacteria > Bacillota > Bacilli > Paenibacillales > Paenibacillaceae > Paenibacillus_Z > Paenibacillus_Z sacheonensis. The sequence goes on along the minus strand of NZ_JAAAMU010000012.1, from coordinate 13,845 downwards.
CGGGAATACAACGCGCGTGCCGCCCTTCTGCCCGTCCGGACCCGCAAGCGGGGACATCGTCTTGATCGTGGCTTTCGGGTCCGCCTTCCGCAGCTCGGGGAGCAGCGATTGCAGGTTGCCGCCGAGGATAACGGCTGCCTTGCCGGCCTTGAACTTGGTCTCGCCGAACGAGGCGTCCGGGTTGACGCCGGCTTCTTCGTCGAACAGGCCTTTTTTCTTCAGATCCTGCAGCCAGAACATGTAGTTCAAGTGTTCATCCTGCATTTCGGGCGGCAGCAGCTTGTTGGGATCGTCCTTCGACGGCGCCCAGCCGTAAGCGTCCCCGAAGGAGGTCGCCACGTCCTTGCCGGCCCAGAAAGGAATGGTATTGCCGTGCGTCATCGGCACGATGCCGGGTTCGCTTTCCTTGATCTTCTGCAGCGCGGCCTCGAGCTCGGCGATGGACGTCGGTTCGGCGATGCCGAGCTTCTCGAAAATATCGGCCCGGTAGTTGATGAAGAACGGCACGACCGGGTAAATCAGGTTCGGAATGAAGTAGATGTCGCCCTTGTCGTCCTTCATCTTGTCCCAGATGCCGTCCGGAACCGCGGCCTTGACGGCAGGGTATTTGTCGAGCAGGTCGTTGAGCTTCGTGAAGGCATCCTGGTCCTGCAGATCCTTCCAGAACGGATCGACCGGACCCGTGGCCCAAACGGCGTCGGGCATGTCGCCGGAAGCGGCAGTCGTCTTGATCGTGGAATCGTAATCGACGACGGGGATGATCCGGACGTCGATGTCGACGTTGGCCTGTTTGAACAATTCTTTCTCGTAAGCGCCGTTCTTCGTGTATGTCGCGGGACCCCAGGTCGGCCGGAGGTAGCTGAAGCTCAGCTTTTTACCGCTGCTGCTGCCTGCATTGCCGCCGTCATTGTCGGCCGTATTCCCTTTGTTCCCGTTATTCCCGTTATTTCCGGTATTGCCGGTATTTCCGTTGGATGAATTGGAGGAGCATCCCGCAATCAAGCTTACGATCATAAGTAATAGGACAGACAGCCTTCCCAGCTTCCACGTTTTCCGATGACGCATCTGATACATGTTCATCCTCCTCTTGATTTGTGATGCCGCCTGCCGTCAAGCGTCAAGCGTCTGATGCAGCGATGATAAGCCCCCTTATTTTTTGAAGTGGTAACTGCTATGAAAAATCCCCAAGGGGATGCTTCACCAATCGAAAGGACGGGCGAATGAAATCAATTGGATCGCCATAAGTATGCGCTTACATTATCAGTGGACATGAAGGATTCAATAGCGTTTACGGAAGCCGAAGAATGTGGGAGAAAGCATGCATTTGTAAACAATTAGGAGGATTAAAATTGTAATATTCGTAATATATCGTTATAAGACATTAGGGTCAACCATGCGATAAGCGCCATTTTTGAACTAGGACTTCACAGGCATCGCGAGGTCGGTGTAGGGCATAAGACTGGCCCGAACAGTGAGGATTAGTCAATTATGACTGAATTCATCATGGCGATTTTGTCGAATTCAAGACGGGAATCCATGTTTGCGGACCATCGCATAGGCGGTTTTCCGACAAGCTTAGACAGATCGTGCATGACGAACCGATTCCAGCACGGCCATCTGCGTATAATGGATAAACGGGTTGCATGATAGGTCATGAAGTCGATTGCGGCGCTGATGCCGGGCACTGATACGCTTTAAAGCGACAAAATTTTTTTTGCGTTCATGGCAGATTTCAAGTATGATGAAAAGAAAAGTATGGGCCAAAGGAGTACACGCACATGAACGCAAAAAACAACAGCAATTGCAAAATCGTCGACTGCACGATCCGCGACGGGGGCCTCGTCAATAACTGGGATTTCAGTGTCGAATTCGTTCAGCATCTGTACCATACGTTGAATGAAGCCGGCGTCGAATATATGGAAGTCGGATACAAAAACTCGCCGAAGCTGCTTAAAGGCGCCGAATCCGCGGGACCATGGCGTTTTCTGGACGACGACTTCCTGCGCAAGGTCATTCCGCATAAGCTGAACACGAAGCTCTCGGCGCTTGTGGACATCGGCCGCGTGGACGAGAACGACATCCTGCCGCGCGAGGAGAGCTTGCTTGACCTGATCCGCGTTGCCTGCTACATCCAGGACGTCGAGAAGGCGCTCGAGCTCGTGAACGTGTTCCATTCCCGCGGCTACGAGACGACGCTTAACATCATGGCGCTCTCCAACGTCATGGAGAATCAATTGCTGGAAGCGTTCGAGCTGATCGAAGCGAGCGTCGTCGACGTCGTTTACGTCGTGGACTCCTACGGCAGCCTGGATCCGAAGGATTTCGACTACCTCGTCAGCAAATTCCAGAAGCATCTGCCTAGCAAACGCCTTGGCGTGCATACGCATAACAACATGCAGCTGGCATTCGCCAACACGCTGATTTCGGTCGACAAAGGCGTTGAATTCCTGGACGCTTCCGTATACGGCATGGGCCGCGCGGCAGGCAACTGCCCGACCGAGCTGCTCGTCGCGCATCTCAAGAACACCAGATACAACGTACGTCCGGTGCTGGACATGATCGAGAAATACATGATTCCGCTTCGCGAGAAAGAAGAATGGGGCTACATCATCCCGTACATGATTACGGGCATGCTGGATGAGCACCCTCGTTCCGCGATGGCGCTGCGCGAATCCGACGACAGGGACAAAGCGGTCGATTTCTACGACAAGCTGACGACGCCCGAAGTGCTGCACAGCAAATAAGCCTTGCCGCATGCGACAGGCTTAGCGGCCTACCTATATGAAAGCTCCCGAGCCATCGCGGCCCGGGAGCTTCTTTCGTTTGCGCATGAGGCGCCGTCCCAAGACGCAGCGCGTGCGTCAGCGTCTGTGCCATTTCCTCCGAATCCTTATCGGCTGGCTGTCTCGGGCGGGTGATCCGGTACCGGCAGTTCGCCCGAATGCGGCAGCCGCCGTCGGAAGTGCGACCGGTATGCGCTCGGCGTCAATCCGAATTCCCGCTTGAACATCCGATTGAAGAAGCTGAGATCCTCGAAGCCGACCTCCAGCGAGATGGCGGTGATTTTGGCAGGGGACGTCTCGAGAAGCTTCTTCGCCTCCAGCAGTCGGATCCGATTGCGGAATTCGATGAACGTCATGCCGATCTGCTGCTTGAATTTGGTCGTGAACGTCGTTTGGCTGAGGTTGCAGAACTCGCTGATCTGCTGCAGGCTCAGCGGCTGGGCGTAATGCTGCTTCGTGAAAGCGCATACGGTTCGGAACAAAGCGGCTTCGTTATCCATGCGGGCCATCGGCTTCTGCGCGGAACGTTCATAGCAGCGGCTGAGATAGATGAACAGCTGCAGCAGATGCGTGCGCACCATCAGCTCGTAATTGGATTCGCGGTCCGTATCCTCGCGGACGAGGCTGTCCAGGATGGCGATGGCTTGGCTGCGCTCCAGCTTGCTGAGGTTCATGAAGGTGCCGACGCGCGCCTGCCCTTGAAGGAACGGTTCCAGGTAGTAGAAATCGATGAAGCCGTTGACGCCCGCCATATGCGAGAGCTCCTGCTCGAAATAATACGGATCGAAGATGACGTTATTGACCGTCAAGGGCGTATCCGGCAGCCGCCGGTAGCCGTGCGGAACATGGCGGTGGATGATGAAGATATCCCCTTCCCGGATCGGCAGCTCGCGGTCTTGGAAGAGATGGATGCCATGGCCTTCCGTGACATAGATAATCTCGACGAAGTCATGGATATGAAGATCGTAATCCTGACCGACCGGCGCCCGAAAGGCCCGAAACGGAAAAGCGGGGTTATCCATGAACTGCTCGTTCACATAGTGGTCCACGCGGCAGCCTCCAATCCGTCAAAAAGTCCCAGTCTTTCGTCAAATCGTCCAATTCTGCGAGGTCTCGTATGCGTTAAGCTAACTATATCAGATCTGCCGCGCGCCTGGAATGAGCAGCCGGCGGGACTGAACGCGAATAATAGCTACGGGGAGATGGGAAAGCGCATGAGCACGGAACAGAAGGCAACGGCCAATCCAAGCGCATTCGATTTGGAATTTCATAAGGAAGAATTTTTCCGCAACGGCTTTACGCTCGTCAGGAACGTGCTGAGCGAGGAATTCGTGGATGCCTATCGCATCGAATTCGAGCGGGAGTTCACGGAGAAGCCGCATGACGGCTACGGCGACACGCTGAGAACCAAAATGTTCGAGCGCGGCGACAGCTTCCTGCGAATGATCGACCGGCCGGAGGCCGTGGCGTTCGCCGAAGCGGTGCTGGGGAAGAACTGCCATATGTTTTCGAACAACGGCTTGTACACGAAGCCCGGCACGGGCATCGATTTCTGGCATGTCGACGAGGATTTGTTTTTCGAGATTCCGGAGGGCGCCCTGCTGGATCCGCGCATTCAGATGCCGTGCTTTATGTTCAGCGCCATGTATTATTTGCAGGACGTGACCGAGGATATGGGCCCTACCCAGCTGGTGCCGGGCAGCCACAGGAGCGGCAGGGAACCGGCATCGCCGAAGGAAACGCCGTACTACAACGGTCAAGGACCGGTCTCCATTCTCGCGAAGAAAGGCGACATGCTGCTGTTCAACGGCCAAACCTGGCATCGGGGCGCCAAGAACGAGAGCGACCGGGTACGCATGGTCCAGCAGGTTACGTATGGCCGGCGCTGGGTATCGCAGCGGTTCTACCCGTTCGTCAACTATGTCATGCCGCAGTCGACCATCGACGGGGCGAAGGATAATCCGCGGCTGACCCGGCTGCTGGGCTTTCACCCGCGCGGTCCATACGGATAACATACGGAAAGACAAGCAAGCCGTGCAGATTCGCTCTCTGCGCGGCTTTGTCGTTCTCCGGACACGGAGAACGTAATCGTTGACAGGGTACAGGCGAGAACGTACAATCCAAAATATGGTTGTGATATTAATCACATAAGCGGTTCGAATTACCGCGTTCGCATGCGGAGGAGGACGATAACGATGAGCATTGCCGCTTCATCGATCGCGCTCGTGCTGCTGTCGGGCTTCTTCCATGCTTCCTGGAACCTGATGACGAAATCGAGCGCGGACAAAAATGCCTTTCTGTGGTACTGTCAGCTTATCCCCCTCGTCGGATTCATGCCGTGGGCGATATTGAATTGGCAGGACGCATCCTTTACAATAGAATCCTCTCTTCTCCTATGCGCATCGGCCGTCATCCACGGCTGCTACTGCCTGCTGCTCGCCAAGTCGTACACCGTCGGAGATCTCTCGCAGGCGTATCCCATCATGCGGGGAACGAGTCCGCTGCTCGTCCCGCTGCTCAGCGTTGCCTGGTTTCATGAATCGCTGTCGTTCTTCGGATGGGTCGGACTTCTGCTCATCCTGGCAGGGATCGCGACGATCAACGGGCTGCGCTTGTCGGCCAGCCCAGCGGTTACCGGCTATGCATTGGCCGTCGGGCTCTGCATCGCGGCGTACACGCTCGTGGACAGACAGGCGCTGGCCTATGTCGAGCCGCCGCTTCTCAACGAGATGACGAATATCGGCAATTTCATCGCGCTTTCGTTCGTGGCCTATCGCCCCGCGGCGCTGCGGGCGGAATGGCGGATGAACAAGCGCTGGATTGTCGCCGCCTCCGTGCTCGCGCCAAGCGGCTACATCCTGTTTCTGTACGCCCAGAGCGGCGCGCCGCTCGCGGTGCTTGCGCCGATGCGGGAGATCGGAACGGTGTTCGGCACCGTCTTGGCCGTCGCGGTGCTTCGAGAGCGGCAGGGGGCGCGCCGATTGCTGGCCTCCGTACTCATAACGGCGGGGATTTTCTGTATTGGCTTCCTGCATGCTTAACGATTTGCCTACTTACTAACAGCTGGCGTTACGACGCCGGAAGGAGCGGTTGCAGCATGAACAATGATTTGGAGCAAATCGCGGAACGATTGGAATCCCGGCAGACGCTGCAGGCGCTTATGCCGAAGAAAGCGTGGGACGCGGACCTGGACGGCCGTATTGCCAAGCTTCCGCCCAGCGCGCGGCCAGCGCATATCGCACTGAAGGCTGGACTGCATCTGCTCAATGAAAGCCTCGCCGCCTCGCATTCCTATTCGCAGGAAATCGAGGACGATCCGACGGGCTGTTATTGGCATGGCATCATGCACCGGATGGAAGGCGACTTCTCCAATGCGAACTACTGGTTCCACATAGCAGGATCCCATCCGGCGATGCAGAAGCTGCAGGACAGGGCGGCGGACTGGGTGCGCAACAGCACCATCCTGAACGATGTGCCGGACGGCGCCGTTCGCGACGGCTTGGCTGCGATCGCGCGTCAAACCCGCTGGAACCCCAGTGCCTTCACCTCCCTGGTATCGCTTCAAGAGAGCGGCAAGATTTCGGAGGAGACGAGAAGCGCGCTCGAATACGTGCAGCATCTGGAGCTGACGGAGCTGTTCTCGCACACCCGGCATGCGGCCCGCGATTGGATGGAATAACAGCAATGGAGCAATAGACTTGCAGGCATAGCAAATAGGAGCTGCCCTAAGCGATTCGGCTTAGGGCAGCTCCTATTTCGTTAGGGCCGATTATTCCGTGCCGTCGGCTGGCTGCAACGAACGATCGCGGTTCGCGGCGCGGCCGGTCGCTTCCTTCTGCACACGTCTGAACGGCCACCAGTTAGCTTCGCCAAATAGATTGGCGAGCGCCGGAACGACGAGTCCCATGAAGACGAACGCGTACAGGATGAGTCCGATCACGATGCCGGCACCGATCTGCAGCAGCGTATTCACGCCGGACATCATGAGCGCGGCGAACGTGCCGCCCATGATGATCGCCGCCGATACGATGACGCCTCCGGTCGTGGACATCGCCTTCGTCATCGCATGCGTAATGCCGCCAGGGCGGTATTCTTCCTTGAAGCGCGCCATCAGGAAGATGCTGTAGTCGACGCCGAGCGCGACGATGATGAGGAAGATAAAGAACGATGCGCTCCAGGACAAGCCTTCCTTGCCCAGCAGCTTCACGAATATGAATTCCACGATGCCCATCGTCACGAGGAAATTGAAGCCGAGCGAGAGCAGCAGGTAAAGCGGCGCCAGAATGGAGCGGAGCATGATCAGCAGGACGATGAAAATACCGATCAGCACGAACGCGCCCGTCCGTACGAAGTCGCTCTTCGAGATCGCCTTCAGCTCCGTGATCTGCGCGGAGGTTCCGGAGAGGTAGACTTTCGCGTTTGCCAGGGAGCTTCCGCTCAAGCTGGCGCGCAGCGCATCCCGGATTCGGCCGACGGTATCCTGCGCTTCGGGCGAGTACGGATTGACGGCGAGCACGACATCGAGCTTCGCGGTCTTGCCGTCCGCGGAAATATAATAGTCCAGCGCCTGCTGCAGCTCGGGACTATCCAGCGCGGACTGCGGCAAATTCCAGCCGGGGATCTGGCTGTCTCCGATGGAAGCCGTCGCTTCCTTCACCTGCGTCAGGCCTTTCGAGACATCGCCGAGCCCGCCGGCCCCTGCGCTCAGGCCGCTCGTCAGCTCCTTCAGGCCGCCGCCAAGCTTTGCGGCTCCCTCCGCTGCGTCGGTTTGGCCTGCCGCCAGCTGCCCAAGGCCGCCGGCGGCCTTCGAGACGCCGGGGTTCAGCTGCGAGAAGCTGGCCGACAATCGATCGGCGCCGCCTTCGAGCTGCTTCAAGCTGCGTTCGAGGGCCTGCAGCTTGCCGAGCAGCTGCTTCATGGCCGCTTCATCCTTCAGCTCCGGATGGCTCTTCAGCAGCGCATCCAAATCGGTGCGCAAGGAAGACGATACGGCGGCGCTCTGCGAGAGTCCGCCGGCCAGCTGGCCGGCGCCTTTGGACGCCTGCTGCAGTCCGCCGTGGATTTGATTCAAGCCGGTCTGCGCTTCTTTCGTCTTGGAAGCCATCGTGCGGAGCCCGCTCGCGAGCTTGTCGACGTCGCCCTGTCCGCCGGCGACGGAGGCTTCGGCATCGCGCAGGCCGCCGGCGACCTTATCGACGCCGTCCTTGAGCTGCTGCAAGGCCTGCGAGGTTTGGGTCAATTGGCCGGATACCGTCAGGTCGGCCAGTTGAGCGCCGAGCGGCCGAACCGCGCTGCGAACTTCCTTGACGCCGCTCAGCGAAGCTAAGCTGGCGCTGGCCGTTTCCATGGCGGCGAGCGCCTCCGGCGTGCGCATGGAAGCGTCCGAAGTGATCGCGACGGAGAGCGGGAACACCTCCCCGGACCCGAAGGAACGTTCAACCTGCCGGAAGCCCTGAACGGATCCGAGCTTAGGGCTGATTTCGGCCAAATCGTCGAAGGAACGTTTATTGTGATAGAGCAGCGTGAGCGGCGCCAGCAGGATGACCGTTACAAGCAGGATCGCGACAGGTCTGCGCGCGGCTAGCGCGGCCATCGATCCCCACAGCTTGGAATCGCCGTGTCCTTGGCCGCTTGCGATCTTGGACGGCCAGAACGTCGCTTGGCCGAAAGCCATGAGCAGCGCCGGCGTCAGCGTCAGTCCCGCGATAAGCGTAACGGCTACGCCGATGGAGACGCCGGCGGCGGACTGGTACAGACCGAACTGCGCGAAGCCGATGAGGAAGAACGCGACGAACACGGTGCTGGCCGAGAAGGCGACCGTCTTGCCGACGGTGCGCACCGTGCGCACGAGCGCCTCGACCTTATCCCCGTCGCGGCTCAGCTCCTCGCGGAAACGCTGAATAAGCAGGATGCAGTAGTCCGTCCCCGCCCCGAACATGACGGCGATCAGAAACGATTCGGTGAACGAGGACACCGGCATGCCCCAATAGGTCGCCGCGGCGACGAGACCTCTCGTGATGACGAGCGAGATGCCGATCGTGATAAGCGGGATGAATGGCGCGACGGGGGAACGGAAGACGATAAGCAGAATGACGAGGACGAGTCCCACGGTGAGCAGCTCGGTCTTCTTCAAGCCGTCCGAGGAGCTTTGCTGGAAGTCCTTGCCGATCGGCGCGCTGCCCGTCAGTTCCACCTTGCTGCCTGCCGGCGATCCTTGGATTCGCTCATTCAGCGAATCGACCGCGTCCTGAGTCAACGCGTCGTTGTCCGTGCCGGAGAAGCCGACGAGAATCATCTCGGTCGTACCGTCCTGGCTGCGGAACTTGGAAGCAAGCTCGGGCGTCCCGTAAGCTGACTGAACGGATTTGAAGCCGTCCTTGCCGCTAAGGCCGGCGAGTTCGGCGGCTTTGGCTTTCAGCCAGGTCCTGTCTTCGTCCGTCAAGCCGCCATCCCGCGAGTAGACCAGGATCGCGCTCGACTTGGTCGTCGACTCGGGATTGATCCGATCGAGCATGCTCTTGGCCACGACGGACTCGGAATCGGTCGGAATGAATTTTTGCTCCGTCTGGCGGACGATGCTCCCCAGGTCGGGCAGCGCCAGCATGGAGATGGCGGCGATCGCCAGCCATCCCAGCAGAATCAACCATTTTGCGCGGGCGAGACCGCGGATGAACCGTTCTGTCATCTTTCCGTCCTCCTCTTGCATGGGTATTCTCTACGTTTAGTTATAGCGCATGAAATCGAAGAAATCAATATATTGAACTCTTGGTCATAATTATTTCACATTCATGAAACCCTCGTCCAATAAGGGTTATATGCTCTTGATACTCTTCGCTTCAATGCTAAGTTTAACGGTAATAAGCAAATAAATGACCGTCGGTCATCTATGTTTACGGGACTCCGGGGCTATGCTACAATGGGCGTAACCGAACGGCTGAATGACGGAGGAACTCAGGCATGCAGAGAGAGCTTAAGAAAGAACAGACGCGGACGCGAATCAAAGAGGCGGCGATGTCCTTATTTTCCGAACAAGGGTACGAGCCGACGACGGTCGAAGCGATCGCCAAGCTGGCCGGCGTTGCCAAAGGCACCTTTTTCAACTATTTTTCTTCCAAAGACGATCTCCTATGCGATCTGCAGGGAATATTCGCCATCAGCGAGGCGGGGAAGCTGAAGGATACGCCGGGGCCGCTCGTGCCGCGGCTGCAGCTGTTGGTATTCGAGCTGGTGAAGCGGTTCGAGATGAACAAGCCTTTGACGCGCGCCTTGTTCCAAGCGATGCTGAGCAGAGACAGCGCGCTCAATACCCATAACAAACTGTTGAACGCGCTGTCGGAAGCGCTGCTTCCGCTCATCCTGCAGGCGCAGGAGAACGGAGAGATCCGCAAGGACATGCCCGCGGAGATGCTGGCGCAGCAGGCGTTCCAATCGTATTTCGGCACGCTTATCATATGGGCGATGGAGGAAGGCGACGAGCCGCTCGATACGCGCATGACGATGAGCTTCGAATTATTCTTTAAAGGCATTGCGCCCCAGTGAGGCCCAGCGAGGCGCTGAATAGAAATGCCGTCCGCCGCCGGATTTCCCCGGCGATAAGGCCGCGCAAAAAAGCAGCTTCGGTTCGACCCTCTCGAGGGTTGCCGGAGCTGCTTTTTTGGACTGCATAGTTCAATTTAAGTGTAATGCTGCGCGATTCAGCGCGATGCAGGCTTTGCGCGGCTTAGAAGCCGGGGAGCTCGCCGTCGCCGCGGATGGCGGCCGCATGGTGCTGCTCGTTGGGGTGGAAGTAGCCGCTGCCCGCGAATGGCCGCCCTCCCGCCGTAATGCCGTTCAAGGCGACGCCGAGCTGATCGGTTTCGTTGAACCGGCGGAGCAAGTCATGCTGCGTCATGCCGTCGACCTCGACGTACCAAAGCTTGTAGCCGGCGTCCGAGACGATGACGAGCCGGGCCGACGAGAAAGACAGCCTTGTCGCCGCGCCGCCGTACGTGATGGACAGCTCGGTCAATTGATAGGTTTCCAAGGCGGATTCCGCCTCCTTTCCATCCGGGAAGACGGCGGCCCTTAATCGGACGGCGCACGTTTTCATATCCGGGAAAAACATATTCCCCCATTGTAATGCGGACATGCCGGGTTTGCAACAATACGGTTTCGCGCTGCGTCAGGAGAGAGAATGGCCGTTTACATTTTTTTACTGTCCAAACAATATAAAGGGGGACTAAGAAATGGGTATGGAACGGAATCCGCGCATGAAGCAAGAAACGGAGAGCGTAGACGGCAGAGTAGAAGAAAATGCGAATGAAACCGTAAATGAAACCGTAAATGAAACGACAGGTAAAGTGAAGAACCTTAAGAGAGAGAGAGAGAAGCTAATAGGGCTGCAGGTCTGGACTATGCAGGCATGGAAGATCAGGAAGAGAACCGCCGCGGGGCTGCTGCTGGCCGCCGTGCTCGCGCTGACGACGGCGCTGGGCGGGTGCAGTTCGAGCGATGGCAACAACGATGCCGCGAACTCCGGCAATGCCGCGAAAGATTCCGGCTCGTCCGATTCCTCCGCCAACGCAACGGGTGACGAGGGGACCAGCAGTTCGACCAATAACGCCGCCGCCGCGGACGACGGTTCGGGCACCTCAGACAAAGCGGATGAGCCTGCGGTCGACGACGACGGCGCTTCGACGTCGCCGCCGGCGAAGGGCGAGTCGTCGCAATACGACGATTCCAGACCCGGTCAATTGACGGCCGGCGAATGGGACGACATGGCCGCCTGGCAGGATTGGCAGCAGCTTCTGTCCAGCCAGGAGGGACGGGAGAACGAGTCGTATTGGTCGATCTATCCGCAGCATCGGCTCGAGGTCGACGTCAGCGCAGGCGGAGAGCCTATAATGGATGCAACCGTGGAATTAATCGGCAGCGACGGGGAGACCGCGTGGGAGGCCCGCACGAACAATGAAGGTGTCGCCTATGTGTATGCCGGGCTGTTCGATGAGCAGGGCACGCAGGAGGAATACGGGGTGCTGGTCACGTCCGGCAATCAGAAGAAGCAGTATGAGAACGTCCCGGTCCCGCGCGCGAAAGCGCTGAAGGTCGAATTGGAGAACGAGGTCAAAGGGCCGGACGCCCTCGATCTGATGCTGCTAGTCGACACAACAGGATCGATGCAGGATGAGCTGAACTATTTGAAGACGGAGCTGAAGGACGTCGTGAAGCGGGTCGACCGGGACAACGGGCAGCGGCTCGGGATTCGGGTCAGCGCGAACTTTTACCGCGACCACGCGGACGATTATGTCGTGAAGGCTTTCCCGTTCACGGATGATATCGATAAGGTGGTCTCCCAGCTCTCCGAACAGAAGGCGGCCGGAGGCGGCGATTTTCCGGAGGCCGTAGACGAGGCGCTGGCGAGCGCGATCGACAAGCATGAATGGAGCGGCGATGCGCGGGCAAGGCTGCTGTTTCTGGTTATGGACGCGCCGCCGCATCACGAACGCAAGGTGACGAAGCGGCTGCGGGAATTGACGGAGACGGCCGCGGCGGAAGGCATTCGGATTATTCCGGTTGCATCCAGCGGCGTCGACGAGCATACGGAATATATCATGCGCTTCTTGGCGTCGGCTACGGGAGGCACGTATTTGTTCCTGACGGATCACAGCGGCATCGGGAACGATCATTTGAAGCCCGAGGTCGGGGAATACGAAGTTAAAGCATTGAACGATTTGCTGGTGGAAGTCATTAATCGATATGCTTCGTAATACGGACCATTTTGTCGAAAAAAAGATCTGGTAAAGCATGGAAAAGTAGCTGGACAAGAAGAACGGAATGGTACAAACTAGAAGTGATTAGCACTGGATCAAACTGGTGTTTGCATTAAAATCGATTTGTCGAATAATGGTGAAACATGGAGAATAAAATACAATCGGATCCTACCTCGTCCTACGAGATCCGGCCGCTCGGGGACCGTGCAATCGTGATCGGGCTGAAGCAAGAGGACGGCGTTCCATTATGGAAGCGCGCGGCGGGACTGTCGCTGCTTATTCGCAGTCAAGGTGCGCAGTGGATCATGGACGTCGTACCGGCGTACGACACGGTTACGGTCGTGTATGACCCCGTGCTGCTCGGTTTCGGCCATAGGGGAGAGGCGGCGCCGCCTTACGAGGCGGCCGCTGCCTTCATCGAGCCGCTGCTTCGGCTTCCGGCCGCGGCTGACGGGACAGGTGCCCGCACGGTTGATATTCCGGTCTGCTACGGCGGAGAATACGGACCAGATCTGGCGGAGTGCGCCATGCGATCCGATATATTGGAAGAGGCATTCGTCGCGCTGCATGCCGGAGGGAAATACGAGGTCGCGATGATCGGCTTTATGCCGGGCTTTCCTTATTTGACGGGGCTTCCGGAGGACCTTGCCCAGCCGCGCCGGCCTTCGCCGCGCAGCCGCGTGCCCGCGGGCTCCGTCGGTATCGCTGGCGGCGGGACGGGCATCTATCCGTTGGCGTCGCCGGGCGGCTGGCAATTGATCGGTCGGACGCCGATTCGGCTCTTCGATCCCGATCGGGCGGAACCGTTCCTGCTGCGGGCTGGCGATACGCTCCGATTCCTTCCCATCACGGCGAAGGACATGCTGCAGCAGCTGCGAGGAGAAGGATAGATGAGTATGCAGGTATTGAAGCCGGGCTTCTATACGACGGTGCAGGACTTGGGAAGGCCGGGCTGGCGGAAGGACGGCGTCGCGGAAGGCGGCGCGATGGACCGTTATGCGCTGCGCACGGCGAACCTGCTTGTCGGCAACGCCGAAGGCGAAGCCGGTCTGGAACTGACGCTGGCGGGTCCGGAGCTGCTTCTGGAGCAGGATCTGCTGCTCGCAGTCTGCGGCGCGGCTATGCCGCCGTCCGTCGACGGCGAGGAACTCCCGCTGTGGCGGCCGTTCTGGGCGCGCGCCGGCTCGGTCCTCTCGTTCGGCGCCGCGCTCGGGGGCTGCCGCGCGTACCTCGCGGTCGGCGGCGGAATCGCCGCCGCCTCGGCGCTCGGCAGCCGCGGCACCGATGCGCGCGCCGGCATCGGCGGCCTCGCC
>NZ_JAAAMU010000011.1:2500-215665 GCF_009909195.1 Paenibacillus sacheonensis | reverse complement strand
GCGGAGGGGAACCACGCGTACCCATCCCGAACACGACCGTTAAGCCCTCCAGCGCCGATGGTACTTGGACCGCAGGGTCCTGGGAGAGTAGGACGTTGCCAAGCACGATGAACCGACTGCAACTTGCAGTCGGTTTTTTGTTGTTTATTTTACCCTACGCATTTGTTTATTTCATCCAATGCTGGAGACAACTCCTTCACAACTCTAACCAATCGAGTGAACATACTACTGTTAATGTAGGTCGATGGGAGTTGATCACGAGGATGCTAAACTATGCAAAAAGTGTGCTGTTGTGCATGACGGCCATCTTAGGGATGACGAGCTGCAGCGGACAAACCCATAAGAACGATCCGGGCTTGCCGCCCTTACCGTCTCAACCGCTGACGAATTCATCGAAGTCGCTGCGGATTCACTCCATACAGACAAACCGCAAACCAACCGAAATCACCAAATTTCGTATCACAAACGGATATGAAGCCAATCAAAGTCGATATGAAAGTCGCTCCCGGCCTGCGATTCAGGCGGAGTCGCAACCTCAGCGTACAACACCGCTCCGATCGTTATCCAACCATAAACAGCCAGTAAGAGGGATTTATGTGTCCGGCTGGGTGGCAGGCAGCGAGAATAGACTTAACCATCTCATTCAACTCGTGGATAAGACGGACCTGAACGCGATGGTCATCGACGTCAAGAACGATTATGGACAATTAACGTATCGCTCTTCTCTAAAAGCAGTGAAAGCCATTGGAGCGGACAGGCATGTAGCGATTAGAGACATAGGGAGCTTAATACGTAAGCTGAAAGCGAAGCACATCTATGTGATCGGCAGAATCGTGACCTTCAAGGATCCGCTCTATGCGAAGCAGTATCCGTCCATGGCGCTTCAGCGGAAGAGCGGCGGCGTATGGCGCGATGCTCAGGGGAAGGCATGGCTGGACCCTTTCCAACAGCAAGTGAGAACGTATAATACGGCAATCGCGGCAGAGGCGGCTTCGAACGGATTCGATGAAATTCAATTTGATTATGTTCGATTCCCGGACAATGGCGGCAGAGTCGACCGGGAAGTGCGATATTCCGATACGCATGGAAAAAACAAGTCACAAGTTATCGCGGCTTTCCTGGGGGATGCGCGCCGTCAGATTCATGGCAGAGGCGCGCGAGTTTCCGCGGATGTATTTGGACTCGTGACTTCTTCGACAAACGATATGGGAATCGGGCAGTCCTGGCGTTCGATCTCGAGCGCTGTAGACGTGATTTCGCCCATGACCTACCCTTCTCATTATTCGACG
The DNA here is from genome assembly GCF_009909195.1 of Paenibacillus sacheonensis. Taxonomy (GTDB): domain Bacteria; phylum Bacillota; class Bacilli; order Paenibacillales; family Paenibacillaceae; genus Paenibacillus_Z; species Paenibacillus_Z sacheonensis. Next base: position 214,376 of record NZ_JAAAMU010000011.1, on the reverse strand, counting down.
GGGATGTATGGCGTTCGACAGCCCGATCTGAGTCCCTACGCCATTATCCATCACGCCATGACTGATGCGATGCATCGGAACGCCGTGATGAAGAGCAGCGGCACGACGACGGCCGCGGTCCGCCCATGGCTGCAAAGCTTTACCGCTAAATGGGTCCATCCTCATCAGACGTATGGAGCGGAACAGGTGAATAAACAAGTTCAGGCTGCGCGCGAGCTTGGCGTACGGGAATTTTTGCTGTGGAGCTCCAATTGCAAATACGATTATCGTTCGTCGTTTTGACATCATTCCCCGGCAGGTACATCCTTGACAGCCCACTACCCCTCTGCTACTATTTCAATAATATACGCGGCTCCTGTTCAAAACAGCGTTTTTTCAAGTTCGAACCAGGCACGCAAAGCGTTTGAGGAGGAACAAATCCGTGTGGGAAAATAAATTTGCCAAAGAAGGTTTAACCTTCGATGACGTACTGCTCGTTCCGCGAAAGTCGGAAGTACTGCCTAGGGAAGTTGATGTATCGGTCACGCTCAGCAAGTCGGTCAAGCTGAATATTCCGCTCATCAGCGCGGGCATGGATACGGTCACTGAAGCCAAGCTGGCCATTGCCATGGCACGCGAAGGCGGGATCGGCATTATTCATAAAAATATGTCCATCGCTCAACAGGCGGAAGAGGTAGACCGTGTTAAGCGTTCGGAAAGCGGCGTTATTACGAATCCGTTCTCGCTAACGGCTGAGCATCATGTCTACGACGCAGAAGAGTTGATGGGCAAATATCGCATCTCCGGCGTTCCTGTCGTTGACGGCAATCAGAAGCTGGTCGGTATAATTACGAACCGCGACCTTCGGTTCATACATGACTACTCCATGAAGATCAGCGAAGTCATGACGAAGGACAACCTTGTTACGGCACCTGTGGGCACTACGCTTCGGGAAGCGGAAGTCGTGCTGCAGAAGCATAAAATCGAGAAGCTGCCTTTGGTCGATGAGACGAACACGCTGAAGGGCCTCATTACCATTAAGGATATCGAGAAAGCAATTCAATTCCCGAACGCCGCCAAAGACCCGCAAGGCCGACTGCTCTGCGGCGCTGCCGTAGGCATCGCCAAAGATACGCCGGAGCGCGCGGAAGCGCTCGTTCAAGCAGGCGTAGACGTGCTTGTCATCGATACGGCGCACGGACATCAGAAGAACGTCATCGAGATGGTTCGCCTATTGCGCCGGAATTATCCGGATCTGACGCTGGTCGCAGGCAATGTCGCTACCGGCGAAGGCACGCGCGAGTTGATCGAGGCCGGGGCTTCCGTAATTAAAGTCGGCATGGGCCCGGGTTCGATTTGTACGACGCGTATCATTGCAGGGATTGGCGTTCCTCAGATCACGGCGATTTACGATTGCGCATCCGTTGCGCGGGAATACAATATTCCGATCATCGCAGACGGAGGCATCAAATACTCCGGCGATGTAACGAAAGCAATTGCATCCGGCGCGAGCGTAATTATGATCGGCAGCCTGTTTGCCGGTACGGAAGAGAGCCCGGGCGAGTCGGAGATTTACCAAGGCCGGCGCTTCAAAGTTTACCGCGGCATGGGCTCTCTTGGCGCCATGAAAGAAGGCAGCAAAGACCGTTACTTCCAAGAGAACGAGAACAAGCTCGTTCCGGAAGGGATCGAAGGCCGCGTTGCTTACAAAGGTCCTTTGGCGGATACGGTACATCAGTTGATCGGCGGACTGCGTTCCGGCATGGGCTATTGCGGCGCGCGGAACATTGACGAGCTGAAGAATGATACGCAGTTTGTGCGCATCACGAATGCGGGCCTGCGCGAAAGCCATCCGCATGATGTTCAAATTACGAAAGAAGCGCCGAACTACTCGCTCTAACAGCGTCATACCGTCCGTTAAGAGTCGGGAATGTCAGCTGTATATGGCAGTAAAAAGCAGACAGACAGGAAGATGGCGGATTTCGCCGTTTTCCTGTCTTTCTTTTATGTAGAAGGTTCTTTGTGTTACAATACTAGAGTATTTTATTGCTATGTTTTAATAGAAGAGGAGAGAAGACGTTGAAACGGAAGAAGGGACGGGTACGTTTTGTACCTACCATTTGCGCGACTGTCATTGCGATGATGCTTACGACGAATCTCGGTTCTCATGCTGCTCATGCAGACAAGGTAGAAGTGACGCCGAACCCGCTCGGAGTAGAGGCGCGTTCAGCGATTCTTATAGATGCCGATACGGGACAAATACTCTATGCCGTAAATGCGGATAAAGCTTATCCGCCGGCGAGCATGACCAAACTGATGACGGAATACTTGGTGCTTGAAGAGATCACGGCTAAACGTTTGAGCTTGACCGATATGGTCACGGCGTCGAAAGAAGCAGCGTCGATTCCGCCGGACGGTTCCCAAATTTATTTGGCCGAAGGCGATCAGCATTCGGTAAAAGACTTGTATATGGCGATGGCCGTTCAATCCGCGAATGACGCTACGATTGCGCTTGCCGACCGGATCGGCGGCACGGAGCAAGGGTTCGTCGAGAAGATGAACGAGACGGCGAAGGCGCTCGGCCTCAATTCGGCGCATTTTACGAGCGCTACGGGCCTTGCGGACGACACGGTCATCTCCGCCAGCGACTTGGCCAGATTCGCCAGCATTTTGATCAAAAAGCACCCCGAGTTCCTCGAGTTCTCCAGTACCCCGAGTTATAAGTTCCGCGAACGGGACAAAACGGCGATGGTCAACTTGAACTGGATGCTCGAAACGAACAAGAGCATTCCGAACTTTAAGCAATTTGCCTACCCAGGCGTTGACGGCATGAAAACCGGTTATATCGGCTCTGCAGGTTACTGCTTCACCGGTACGGCGAAGCAAGGCGACCTGCGTCTGATATCGGTCGTCATGGATACGGCCTCGAAATCGTCCCGTTTCGTGCAAACCGCCAAGCTGTTCGACTATGGTTTCGACAATTTTGAGAAAAAGACGATCGTCGCGCCGAAATCGGTTGTAGAATCGAACAAGACGGTCAAGATTAAGAAGGGCACGTCCAAGCAGGTGCCGATCGTGACGGCATCCGACGTTACCCTCCTCGTGAAAAAGAATACGACGCCTACCGTTACGGTAAACAACGTCAAGCTAAAATCGGACGGAGAACTTGTTGCTCCGATCGCGAGTGGAACGGTCGTCGGTACGGCAACCTATTCGTACAAGGATCCGGATACAGGCAAGACATTGGACAAAACCGTTAATCTGGTCACCTCCGAGGACGTTAAGAAGGCCAGCTGGTGGCGGTTGATGTTCCGTGGTTTGGGTGGTTTCATCTCCAGCCTGTTTAAAGGCATCGTGGATTTATTTTAGGCAGGACTGAGCGGGAAGACAGGCAGCCATTTTCCAATGAGAATGGATGTTGTCGAATGTTCGAGTATGCTGTAAAATAAATGGTTAGAGCTAGTCCGGATAACGGAGATCAGCATATAAACTCAGCATGCTTCCGAAGCGAGTATTCTGTTCGCAGAAGCGAAGGCAAGGAGGCATGCAGAGACTTTTAGGAGGATTCACGTCATGGAAACAGGAACTTCGCGCGTAAAACGCGGTATGGCTGAAATGCAAAAAGGCGGCGTCATCATGGACGTCATGAATGCCGAGCAAGCAAAAATCGCCGAAGCGGCAGGCGCAACGGCCGTTATGGCCCTTGAGCGTGTACCTTCCGATATTCGTGCGGCCGGCGGCGTAGCCCGTATGGCTGATCCGACGATTCTGGAAGAAGTCATGAAGGTCGTGTCGATTCCCGTTATGGCGAAAGCACGTATCGGTCATTATGTAGAAGCTCGCGTACTGGAAGCGCTGGGCGCGGACTATATCGACGAGAGCGAAGTGCTCACGCCTGCCGATGAAGTATTCCATATCTCGAAACGCGATTTCACGGTTCCGTTCGTGTGCGGTGCGAAAGACCTCGGCGAGGCGCTCCGTCGCATTCAAGAAGGCGCGGCAATGCTTCGTACGAAAGGCGAGCCGGGAACAGGCAACATCGTTGAGGCTGTTCGTCATATGCGTCTGATCACGGGCCAAATCCGTAAAGTACAAAACCTCTCCAAGGACGAGCTGTACCATGAAGCGAAAAACCTTGGCGTGCCGTACGACCTCCTTCTGGACGTGCATGAAACAGGCAAGCTGCCTGTCGTTAACTTCGCAGCCGGCGGCGTAGCGACGCCATCCGATGCGGCATTGATGATGCACTTGGGCGCCGACGGCGTTTTCGTGGGTTCGGGTATCTTCAAATCCGAATATCCAGAACGTTTCGCTCGCGCAATCGTTGAAGCGACGACGCACTACACGGATTACAAGCTGATTGCGGAAGTATCCAAGAACTTGGGTACGCCGATGAAAGGCATTGAGATTTCGAAGCTGGCGCCTTCCGAGCGCATGCAGGACCGCGGCTTCTAAGAACGGAAAGAAGGCGGGAAAGCGATGAAGATAGGCGTATTGGCGCTGCAGGGCGCCGTTGCGGAACATATACGCAGCATAGAAGCTGCCGGCGGACAGGGCGTTGCCGTGAAGCGTATCGAAGAGCTTCAAGGGTTAGACGGTCTGATCATCCCCGGCGGCGAAAGCACAACGATCGGCAAGCTGATGCGCAAGTATGGGTTTATCGATGCAATCCGCGAGTTCTCTCGGCAGGGCAAACCGATTTTCGGCACATGCGCCGGCTTGATCGTACTTGCTGATCGTATCGACGGCCAAGAAGACGCTCATCTGCAGCTAATGGATATGAAGGTTGCACGCAATGCGTTCGGACGTCAGCGCGAAAGCTTCGAGACGGACCTGGCCATTAAAGGCATCGAAGAGCCGGTTCGCGCGGTATTCATCCGCGCGCCGCTCATTATGGAAGTATCGCCGAACGTCGACGTACTCTCGACCTATAACGGCGAGATCGTGACCGCGCGGCAAGGGCATCTGCTGGCCTCGTCGTACCACCCGGAGCTGACGGACGATTATCGTCTGCACGCGTATTTCCTGGACATGGCGAAGGAAGCGGCTGCTGCAAAAGAACAATAACGGCCGGAGACTGCGGGAGCGCAGTCTTTTTGCCGTAATGGCGGTTTTGACAGCTGTCCGTTAGGGTTGAACTAGGGACAGTTTGGCGCATGCGCCACTTTGGATACACTACTAGAATAGCCATGAGAAGAAGATGAGAGGGGATACCCACCGTGCTTGACGTAAAACTGCTACGGAACGAGTTTGCCAAAGTAGAGCAAGCGCTCGCGAATCGCGGAAAGCCGCTTGACCTGATTGCCAATTTCCCGGCGCTGGACGGCAAATGGCGCGATATGCTGCAGGAGACCGAGCAGCTGAAGAACCGTCGCAACATCGTGTCGCAGGAAGTGGCAAAGCTGAAAAAAAGCGGCGGCGACGCTGAAGCGCTGATCGTAGAGATGCGCGAGGTCGGCGACCGGATCAAGGTACTGGACGAGGAGATTCGGGCGGTGGAAGCGGAGACCGCGGAACTGATGCTCTCCATTCCTAATGTACCGAACGAAAGCGTGCCTGTCGGCGCATCCGAAGAGGATAACGTTGAAATTCGCCGTCATGGCGAGGTGCCGTCGTTCGCTTTCGAAACGAAGGCCCACTACGAGCTTGCGCAGGAACTGAATATCCTGGATTTCGAACGGGCGGCTAAAGTAACGGGCTCGCGTTTTGTGTTCTATCGCGGCCTCGGCGCGCGTCTGGAGCGGGCACTCATCAATTTCATGATGGATCTACATAGCGACCAGCATGGATACGAGGAAATTCTTCCTCCGTATATCGTCAATCGCGACAGCTTGGTCGGCACGGGGCAGCTGCCTAAGTTCGAAGAGGATCTGTTCAAGCTGGCGGATACGGAGTATTACCTGATTCCGACGGCTGAAGTGCCGGTTACGAACATCCACCGGGAAGAAATTCTCTCGGCCGACGAGCTGCCGAAGAACTTCGTCGCCTACAGCGCATGCTTCCGTTCTGAAGCCGGCTCCGCGGGCCGAGACACGCGCGGGCTGATCCGCCAGCATCAGTTCAACAAGATCGAGCTGGTGAAGCTGGTGAAACCGGAGGACTCGTACGACGAGCTGGAGAAGCTTACGGCGAACGCTGAGAAGGTACTGCAGCTTCTAGGCCTTCCTTACCGCGTCCTGACGCTCTGTACGGGCGATATGGGCTTTACGTCGGCGAAGACGTACGATCTCGAGGTTTGGATTCCAAGCGGCAATTCGTACCGCGAAATCTCGTCCTGCTCGAACTTCGAGGATTTCCAAGCACGCCGCGCGAACATCAAATATCGTCCCGAAGCGAAGGGCAAACCGGAATTCGTGCATACGCTGAATGGGTCCGGACTTGCCGTCGGACGAACGGTTGCGGCAATTCTTGAGAATTACCAGCAAGCGGACGGCACGGTTATCGTACCGGAAGCACTTCGTCCGTATATGGGCGGCCTGGAAGTCATCGCTCCACGCTAGGGCTTTCGCTTAGAACCGAAGGCCGCAGATGCAAGTCGGGCGGGATGATTTCAGAGTTGCGTTAACAAATTGGCCTATGGTACAATACGTCCTGTGACCTTAAACAAGGTTCATCATGGATGGAGAGATACCGAAGCGGTCATAACGGGGCGGTCTTGAAAACCGTTAGGGTGCAAGCCCACGTGGGTTCGAATCCCACTCTCTCCGCCACCTATACCTAACAACTGACAGCGCTCAGGCGAATAACATTCGCTTGGGCGCTTTTTGCTATTCTGTATGTGTTCCTGCCTGCCGAGCCCGCATAAAACAAAGCCCGGAGCCGCATATTATCCGCATGGAGGTGGGAAATCAAATGAGCAAACGCGACGAGTTGACCATCAATCAGCAGGAGCTGGCCGAAGCATGGCAGCGTACGCTGCCCGAAACCATACAGAATGCGGATCGAGCCGAAGTGAAGGCCGACGAAGCCGATTCCAAGTCGCTGCGCGTGACCATTCAGACGGCAGGCCACCAAATGTATAGCTTTGATTTTAAAGTCACTTATGTAGACAGCCGCGAGATCCGAACGACACTGATCGACGTCGAGAAGGACGGCCGCTCGGTCGACGAACGTACCGATATCATCCAACAGCTGATCGAGGATTATACGCGGCATATCCATGAATGCGCGCAGGCGCTTCAAGAGCTGACGCATGCATAAAGCGCTCAATATTGCGCTGATCGCCTAGCATAGAGAGGAGCACGCGAACTGTGTCGAAAGCGAAGGGAACCGCCGACAAAAATTTAAGCAACGTCGTCGAAGATCTGGACCAAAATCCGGTCAACAGCCATCAGGCTCAGCAGCTGCAGCAGGATACGAACGATCGCCGCCATCAGGATGCGTTGAATCATGACGAGCCGACGGACCTGCATCACTCTCGCAGCTAAACAAGCCGGCCCACGATTGTATGAGTATGATAAAGGAGATGAACGCGATGGGTAAGCCGAAGAGCGTACCGGTTCAAAACCCTTACGAAGGAAACGGTCAGCCGTCCAGGTCCCGTAAGGATTCTTCTCAGCCCCAGGAGCCGCTGTCCGGTTCGAAGAAGACGAAGCAAGCGAATCACGTCGACCATCATAACCCGCAAGGGTAAAGCTCTCATCTCTCTTCAGAGCCCGTCTGCGCCTGTTATAATCGGCGTGGGCGGGCTTTTCCGTGCGCGATCGTCTGTTCATACCCGATTTGGATAGGGTAAAATAAAAGATGCGCACGAGGAGAGGGGCAATGATGCATGAAAGCATGTAGACGCGGCACGATAACGCTGCTCATCGCGGCGATGGCGGCGGCAACGGGCTGCAGCTCGTCCGACTCACCGAGGGAAGTCTGGCTAGATGCGATAGCAACAACGAGCAAGGCGGATTCCTATACATACTCCGGCTCTTTTACGATTCATGATATTCGGCTGCCACAGCCTGCCGGAGACTTGTCCAATCGGGATGCGGCCCTCATAATGGCGCTGCCGATTCTACTTAAAGGCGCCGTCATTCAAGTTCACGGAGCGGTTCAGAAGGACCCGCAGCGTGCCGAGTTGCTCTTGGATGCAACGCTTGGAACAGGCGACGTCAAATTGAGCATGAAGCTTCCGATCCTCGTGACGGAGGATAAGATCTATATGAAAGTCCCTCAAATACCCGGCGTGGCAGTACCCGCTGCCGTGGCTGACCGCTTCATCGTCATTGATGCCAAGAAGCTGGCGGAAGAGCAGGGCGGTGGAAATGTGCTGGACGGCGAAGCCCCGGAGCTGGTGAAGGGTGCTCTCACGTCTTTCTTCGGCGGCTTGGACGACACGTATTACAGCGAACCCGCGGCTGCCGATGTGAAGAATTTGCCGACAGGCTACGAAGCCGATCGGTATGTGCGGGTGAAGACCGATGAATCGCATTCGGACGCACTGCTGAAGGTCATTGCAGAGAACGCCATTCCGAAGGTAGTCGATTTGCTGCTTGGAAACGAAGCCTACATGAAGTCGTTTGGACTCACCAAGGAAAAACTGCAAGCATCCAAGAACGAGCTCAGCGCGGCGAAGCTGCAGGAGCAGTACACGATCAAGGCGCTCGAGCTGACCGGCGGCATAAAGGATGACTATGTAACGTTCGAGGCCGGGAAATTGCAGCTGGATACGGGCGATGCCAATGGGATGCAGGTAGATATTCAGTTCATGCTTTCCCAAGATGCGTTCAATAAGAAGGTTTCGTTTGAGGTGGAGCTTCCCAAGGATGCCGTTCCTGCTGAACAATGGCTGCCCTGAGCGAGGTTAAACAAAGATAAGACGCGGGAATTAAACCCTGATTGAGCCGCAATAAAGGCCAAGAACCACCTGCGAGGGTGGTTCTTTAGCTTATCTTGCGCCCAATTAGTCGGTGACCAGCATGCCGCTGAAGTTCTCCGGACCGACACGGACCGTGAGTAATACGTTCGAGCTGACAAAGGCCGTATACGTTAAGAGCGGTGTCAAAGGTGGATTGTAGTCGTCGGCGGTAAAGGCGATAACTTGCGGTGCGAGCAGGGATAAGTCAAATGTTGCCGTAGCCGTATAAACCAGGTGATCCGTCGGAAGCGTACCTCTTACAACGGTGATTGTTATGCCGGCAAGGGCCAAAGGCAGCTGAACGGACATCGTTCCTTGCAAGCTAACCCGAGGATTGGCTCCCGCGCCTTCCGTGTTCAGACCGATTTGTCCGAAAAGCACCGGCGCGTTAATAACAAGAATAGGAACCGCAATCGAGTTGGCATAGCTGGCATTTTGCGAGGTTCTTGCATCTATAAGTTTTCCCATTCTACTACACCTCCTTTCACAGTACTACTCTATACTATGTAGGAAACGGTAGATTGTGAGTTTCATAGAAAAGACAAGCTCCTGCGGATGCCGCAGCGCAGGGACTTCGGGGTCACATGTGATTGGCCCTTCTGAAACTGAGGAGGGGACGGGATATTATATCGAGAAGCGTAAGGGGGATCGGATCGCTGGGGGTCTTGTCTGACTGGTCTTAGAAAAAACAAAAAAACCTTGCCATGACAAGGTTTGTGTTTGCATAGATGGCGCGCCCGATACGATTCGAACGTACGACCTGCAGTTTAGGAAACTGTCGCTCTATCCTGCTGAGCTACGGGCGCGCGGCAAGGATAATAATAGCATGAAGAACAAGAGCGGCGCAACTTCCTTGGGGGAAGAATCAGATCGAATTTCCATAGCGACTCGTCCGCCGGAGAATATCGTTGGAGCAGTCCTGAATGGTAGAACATGTCCCGCCAGTTCGCATAACAGCGTAATAGATCTTAAGACCGATGAAATTAGTCCTGTTTTAGATGATCTTGTTGAATCGTGTCGATATATTCACTGAATTAACCAGCATATTGTCGACAAGATTTTACAAAAATAACAACCCTAAGCGTATATAATGAAGATGTTACTATTTGTAACCAACTGAAGATGTTGCGATAGGAGCTGTCCCGCGGGCGTCATGAACGACAAAACTACACTACTCCACGAATTACAGGTGCTTCGCACGAAGCTGTTTGAAATGGCCGAAGCACGAGGAAGTCTCACTGACCCTGAGGTACTGGCCCTTAGCGAAGAGGCCGATCAGCTGATCGTTATGCTTCAACATATGCAGAAGGAAGAACGTCTCGGAGGTGCCGCTAAGCACGCCCTCGCAAACGACGGAAAAACTGGGTAAGCAAATCCGCACATTCTTGCTGCAGCAGGCCCCCAACGAGCTCGGTCTCATGGTTGAAGCGTGGCTCCTGCAGTAAATTCATTAATGTACCGGCACAGCCGGCCTTCGGGTCGATCGTGCCGTACACCACTTTTCGAATACGGCTCTGGACAAGCGCTCCCGCGCACATCGGACAGGGTTCAAGCGTGACATATAACGTACAGTCCAGCAGGCGCCAAGCTTCCAAATGCCGGCTGGCCTCCCGAATCGCGATCATCTCCGCATGGGCGGTAGGATCCAAATTCGTTTCCCGCAAGTTATATCCCCTGCCAATAATCTCTCCGTTCTTCACAATGACTGCACCGATCGGTACCTCCCCGATGGCCTCCGCTTTCTTGGCTTCCTCGATGGCAGCCTGCATCCAAACGAAATCCTCTTCTCGGAAGTAGTCCGTTTCGCTCATGAATAATCCTCCTTTATGCCTGGCCAAGTATAGAGCCAATAGCCTATACATCTATCTCGCCTGTCGATAATTCTCGAATTGTGCTACGAACAAATATTCGTTGTTAACAGCTTGTGGATGAAAATGTGCATAAGTCGATGTTATACACAGATTTACTAACAAATTATTAAGTGGCCATGTGAATATTGGGATAAACCTGTGAATAACTTTTCTAATATTCCTCTGCTTATCTTAGAATGACAAGGATAGAAGTTTTTCCCACATTTATGTTATGATCCAACTAGGTGTCCACTAGCTCGATAAAAGGGTGTGTCGCATATTGTCAGTAAAGATTAAGCTGTCTCTTATGATTTCGCTGATCGTATTCGTCCTGCTCTTGCTCAATGTCATTTTGAACGAATATTCCACCGGGGTCAATCTGAGATCGGACGTCGAACGGAATATGACGACCATCACGCATCAGATCGCCGCGGACGTGAAGCAAAATACGAGCGAGAACGAATTCGTGCAGACCGTTTTAGCCGACAATCTGAAGATGGCCTCTTACTCCGCGTCCGAACAGCTTCCTCATCAAATCAGCGAGATCACGAGCAAGCAGCTGGCACTGGTTGCCTCCCGCATCGGCGTATCCCGTCTATCCGTCATGAAGAAAAGCGGCACCGGTTATATGATCGCGATGTCTACCGAGCCCAGCGAGACTGGGAAAATCAGTGCGACATGGCCGCTGCGGAATTTAGTCGTGCGCGACGAAACGGACAAGGATTATCAGTTCTGGACAAGTCCGAGCGAACGTTCGGTTACGGAGACGTCCGTCCTCTTGGGGCAGGAATCGTTCTATACCGACAATAAAATCAATTATATTATTCGCTGTTACATGGATAGCAGCGCGCTGATCGATTATCAGAAGATGGCGCATACGACGGCCTTTCTAGACGATATGAAAGCCAGCAACCCGACGATCCTGGAAATTACGGGCTTCAATCCGGGTTTATATCGAAGCAATTCCGTCGTGAATATCCCGTCCATTATCAGCAGCAAGGAGCTCGCGGACCTGCCGATTCCATTCGGTACCTACGACTACGGCAGCGTTGACGAAGACGTGAACAGCGTCCAGGAAGCCTGGAGAGGGAAACGGGTATTCCGCTATACGACGGTTCATCATCGGGAAGTGATCAAAAGCTTTATTCTTATACGCGACCCGAAGCCTTACGTCGTCGGACTTGTGCTCGATAAGAAACCGCTCATGCGGCTGATGGACGAACAGCGTACGAATCAGCTGTATATCTCCGCTGCGCTCCTATTCATCGTTATTATTTGCAGCTATTGGCTGTCTCATATCTTGCTCCGTCCCGTTCGCATGATTCTGTGGAAGGTCAACGAGTTGTCCTTCGGACGGTTCGACAGCTCGATCGTCGTCAGGCGCAAGGACGAGCTGGGGCAGTTGGCGCAGCGCGTGAATGCGATGTCCAAGAATCTCGGCATTTACATGACGAAGCTGAAGATGGCGTTCGAGGAAAATCGTTCGATGAAAGAGTATCTGGAATCCTTCATCAATCATACGACGGACGCGATTCATGTCGTGGGCCTGGATGGCCGCATCATGCAGGTCAACCGCGCCTTCGAGCAGTTGTTCGGCTATACGACGGAGGAAGCGGTGGGAAACGTGCTACCGCTGGTGCCGGAGCATCTGCGGGATGAAGAGCAGCAGACGATGGAGCTGTTGAAATCGGGGAAGCCGCTGCCGGCCCGAGAGACAACGCGGCTCACGAAGAACGGGGAATGGATAGCGGTCAGCGTGACGACTTCGCCGATCCGAGATAAGCTGGGCAGCATTCATGCCATTGCCAGCATTACGCGAGATATGACCAGCCGGAACAAAATGGACGAGCTGCTGCGCAGATCGGAGAAGCTGACGACCGTCGGCCAGCTGGCTGCCGGCGTCGCCCATGAGATTCGCAACCCGCTGACGACGCTGCGCGGCTTCCTCCAGCTGCAGCTGCAGACGTCGAAGCTGAATACGCGGCATGTCGATCTGATGCTGTCCGAACTGGACCGCATCAATCTGATCGTCGGCGAATTCTTGATCTTGGCCAAGCCGCAGGCTACAAGGTTCGAGGTGAAGGACATCCGGTTTACGCTGGGGGACGTTATCTCGCTCCTCGACAGTCAGGCGCATCTGTGCAATGTGGTGTTCGCGACTGATTTCGGCCAGGAAGAATGCCGAATCTCCTGCGAGGAGAACCAACTCAAGCAAGTGTTCATCAACGTGCTCAAGAATGCGATGGAAGCGATGCCGCAAGGGGGTCAGATTACGATTCAGGTTCATCGTCAGGAACGGCAGATCTGCATCTCGATCGCGGACGAAGGCATCGGCATATCGGAGGAGAAGATCGCCAAGCTGGGCGATCCGTTCTACACGGACAAGGATGCAGGGACAGGGCTGGGCATCATGGTCAGTCAGCGGATTATACAGAGCCACCAGGGAACCTTCGAAATCAAAAGCAAAGTGGGCGAGGGTACGACGGTCCTCATTACAATCCCGTTGTATAGAGCGGATAATTCCGAGAGCTAGCAAGCAGGGATTCGCGGTTTCATGTACAATACATACAGGAGAGGTGAGGAGATGCCGCGTACGGAAGGTTATCGCGCGCTTCTAGCAGGAGCGACCGGCCTGGTCGGGTTCCAACTGCTTCGGCAGCTGCTGCAGGACGAGCGCTGCAGGTCGCTGACGGTACTCGCGCGACGGCCGCTGCCTCTCTTGCCGGGAGACGAAGCTTCCAGCGGGAAGCTTCGCGTCATATCGGCGGATTTTGACCATATGGAAGAGGCGCTGGCGGATGTTCAGGCCGACGTGGTCTTCTGCGCGCTCGGAACGACGATCAGGAAAGCAGGTTCACAGGAGGCGTTCCGCCAAGTAGACTTGGGCTATCCCGTGGCGCTCGGGGAATGGGCGAAGGCGCACGGCGCCGGGAAGATGATCGCGATCTCCGCGATGGGCGCGAATGCACGATCGGCCGTGTTCTATAATCGGGTCAAGGGCGAGATGGAAGCGCAGTTAAGCGCAATCGGATTGCGCGCGCTGCAAATTGTCCGCCCCTCGCTGCTGCTCGGGAAGCGGGAGGAATTCCGCCTAGGCGAACGCGCGGCGATCATGCTCAGCCCGCTGCTCCGGCTGCTGATGCAGGGATCGCTGCGCAAATATCGGCCGGTACGTGCCGAGGATGTGGCTGCTTTCATGCGCGAAGCCGCGGCATTGCCGCCGGATCGACTTGCGCCGGTCGTCCAAATTTATGATAATCACGCAATAACGACAAGTCAGTCGATATGAGTTTAAGGCACCATATGCGGGGTGAATAAGTCAGTTGAGGATTAACAAGTTTATTAGCGAAACGGGCTACTGCTCCAGACGAGAGGCAGATAAGCTCGTGGAGAACGGGAAGGTCACGATCAACGGCGTCGTAGCCGAACTCGGCAGCCAGGCAGAGCTCGGCGATGACGTACGCGTGGATGGCAGACCGATCGGGGAGCAGAAGGGCCATGTGTATATCGCGCTGAACAAGCCCGTCGGCATCACGAGCACGACAGAGGCTCAGGTGGCAGGAAATATTGTCGATTACGTGGGGCATGAAGAACGGATTTTTCCGATCGGGAGATTGGACAAAGATTCGGAAGGGCTCATCCTGCTAACCAACGACGGCGATATCGTCAATCGCATCCTGCGCGCGGAAGGCAAGCACGAGAAGGAGTACATCGTGACGGTCGACCGTCCCGTCACGCCGCGGTTTCTGAAGGCGATGAGCGAGGGCGTCCGCATTCTCGGCTCGATGACGCTGCCCTGCAAGGTGCAGAAGGAATCGGACCGCGTCTTCCGGATTACGCTGACGGAAGGGAAGAACCGCCAAATCCGCCGGATGTGCCAAACGTTCGGATATAACGTCCGTAAGCTTCGCCGCGTGCGAATCATGAATATTCAGCTGGGTCAGCTCGCGAACGGCAAGTGGCGGGATCTGACGAAAGGCGAGCTCAGCGAGTTGTTCGACCTGCTCGACTACCGCTAAGTCCGAAGCCTCGCGGTTTCCCGGGAAATAACGACAAAACCAACTTCCGATCGACGTTCGCGCCGATAGAGTTGGTTTTTTTGTTGCGGGGAGGTAAGGTTGAAAAATCCGCTGAAGGCTTGCGGTTATGCGGTTGGCGGGCGGTTCGTCTTGCCATCCTAGAAAACATGAAGTAAAATTATAAAGGATTGTCTTCCTTTTGCATAGAGGGATTTTGAAAAATAATGCAAAGCAGCATGCGCGATCAGTTAGGACCAGCAAGGAAAAGCCGTCACACAAACATGCAATTCGTATATAAGGTAAAACACGATTCATAGTCTTGGAATCTATGGCATACATACGCAGCGGTCATGACAATAAAGGTGAGATTGTCGATGAACAGTGGGACGAGCCGAGAGAAAATCGGCTGATGCCGCAGTCTAATCAGAGGCTTCATAGGAAACTCATGATGTAAAGAAATCCAAAGCCGGCGTTTGCCATGTCCGGCGAGGGCGCAGGCAAGGCGATGGGCAGCTAAACAAGACGACAGGAAGGGCGCGCGGCGCGGCCTTCGGAGAAAGGACCATTGCGATGACGACGAAATTCCAGCTGCAGCAGCTGCTGCAGGAAACAACCGTAACGGAAGCTTATCAGGCCGGGGACATCGAAGTAACCGGTATATCCTATCATTCGCAGAAAGTGCTCCCTGGAGAGCTGTTCGTCTGCATCACGGGCTACAGCACGGACGGTCATCGATACCTGGGCGATGCGGTTGCACGCGGCGCGGTCGCGGCGGTTGTCGAGCGCATACAGCCTGCTATCAACGTGCCGCAGTACGTCGTGCCGAACAGCCGGATCGCGATGGCGCAGCTGGCGAGCGCGTTCTACGGGCATCCGGCGGACCGGATGAAGATGATCGGCATTACGGCGACGAACGGCAAGACAAGCACCACGTATATGACGAATGCGATTCTCGAGCAGCACGGCTTCAAGACGGGCATGATCGGAACGGTCGTGATCAAAATCGACGAGGAACGCATCCCGTCCGAGCTGACGACGCCGGAATCTCTCGATCTGCAGGCATATTTGAAACAAATGGCGGACCGGGGCGTCACCCATGTCAGCATGGAGGTTTCCTCGGCAGCGCAGGAAACGCATCGCGTCGAGTCGGTCGGCTACGACATCGTCTGCTTCAATAATCTCAGCCGCGAGCATATCGATTCGCACGGCACGTTCGAGAATTATTTTGCGGCCAAATCCCGGCTGATCCGGGAAGCGGGAGAGAACAGCTGCGCCGTCTTGAATCTGGACGACGGCTATGCGGCGTCTCTCGTGACGCAGACGCGGGCGAAGGTCGTCACCTTCAGCATGCAGAGCCGCGAAGGGACTTTGCACTGCAAGGACTTGGACCTGTCGACGGGACGGGCGAAATTCACCGTTGAGATCCTGAAGCCGATCCAAGCGGATGGCGGCGCCGTGATCGAGCCGGGCGAATTCCGCGTAGAGCTCCGTATCCCGGGTCTCCATTCCGTCTACAATTCGATGGCGGCGATCGCCATCGCGCTGCTGTGCGGCGTGTCCGTCGCGACGATCCAAGAGACGCTGCGCACGTTCGGCGGCGTGGAGCGCCGGTTCGAATTCATCCACGAGGATGCATTCACGATCATCGATGATCATTTTGCCAATCCCGGCAATATCGACGTCACGCTGGAGACGCTGCGCTACATGGACTACGAGAACTTTCACTTGGTCTATGCGATCCGCGGCGCCCGCGGCCCGATTATCAATCGCGAGAACGCGGAGTCGATCGTCAAGTGGCTGAACCGGCTCGAGAAGCGCGAGCTGATCGCGACGCGGAGTCAGTCGCATGTGAATAATCACAATACGGTATCGGACGAGGAAGTCGACGTGTTCCTGGACGTGATGAACGAAGCGGGCATTGAAGTGAAGCTGTACTCAGAGCTGCCGGAGGCGATCGCTACGGCGCTGTCGCAGGCGCAGCGAGGCGACCTCATCCTGCTCGCGGGCTGCCAAGGGATGGATCCCGGAGCAGAGATCGCGCTGGGGCTGCTGGCAAACGAAGGTTCAAACGAAGGCTGACCGGGTACTCGTCACATAGCACGATTATTTCATATAAAGTAGGTTGAGTCATGGAACGTAAACGGTTAGGTGTTCTGGGCGGAATGGGACCGAAAGCAACGTCCGTATTTATCGATCAAATTATCGACGGCACGGCGGCCGACAGCGATCAGGACCATATCGACATGGTCATTCTGAACCACGCCTCTATTCCCGATCGGACCCAAGTGATCTTGGAAAACACGGGCGAGCTGTTCCTGCGGGAGATCGAGAAGGATATCCGGCTGCTGGAATACGCGGAGGTCGCCAACATCGCGATGCCATGCAATACGGCGCATTATTATATCAACGAGATGCAGGCCATGACGACGATTCCGATTATCGACATGGTCGAGGAAACGATGCGAGCCATCGTGGATACGTTCGGGAGCGGCGGCAAGGTCGGTATCCTGGCGACCAACGGGACGCTGCGCAGCGGCATCTACAGCGAGTCGGCCCGCAGGTACGGCTTGATCCCGCATGAGCCGGACATGGACGTGCAGCAGCAGGTGATGAATATCATCTATCGGGATATTAAACGCGGCATTACGAGCGATCCCGCCGAGCTGGAAGGCATCATTCACGATATGGTGAACAAGGAAGGCTGCAGCTGCGCCATTATCGCGTGTACGGAGCTGTCGATCATCAAGCTGAGCGAAGAGGCGAGGCGGTTCAGCATCGATGCGATGGATGTGCTCGTGCAGAAGTCGATCGAGCTGTCGCTGCCGCAAGACGAAGGGCGCGCCGACTAAGCTGCCGATTGAAGTCCAATGTGGCGTTGATCGTCACGTTAGGCTGTTTGAACAGCGTAGGACGCGTGATCGCGCAAGGTATACCGAGAGGCTGGCTTTATACTATCGATCCATACAAATTGCAAATCTCCTATCGCAAGTCTCACATTAAATCGTAAATCGTAGATCGTAAATCGTAGATCGTAAATTGCATATCGAAAATCGCAAGTCGAAAATTGCACCGAAAAACCCCGTCAGGCGGATGTGAACTGTAATTCAGTTCCCTACCTGACGGGGTTTCTTATTGTCGTATAGACGGAGCATACGGTGCTATGGATTCGCCGTCGCAGCGGATACGCTGACGCTCTTGCCGTCATCGGCGAATTTCCGGATAATCGACACTTCGACGCGGCGGTTCTTGGAGCGCCCCGCAGCCGTATCGTTGCCGGCGATCGGATGATATTCTCCGTAGCCGATGTTGCTGAAATTCTTGGGATTGAGCTTCTTGTTATCGAGGACGATGTTCATGAAGCGAATCGCCCGCATGGAGCTAAGCTCCCAGTTGGACTCGAATTCGGCATTGTTGATCGGCACGTTGTCGGTATGGCCGGAGACGATGACCTCGTAGTCCGAGTACTTCGTCAGCATGTTGGAGATCGCAACGGCCAACTTGCGCGACTCGGGCTTGACCCTCGCGCTGCCTGGCGCGAAGAGCGAGCTGTCGCTGATCGTGATCGTCAGCTGGGATTGGTTCAGCTTCGTGTCCAGCTGCGTGGTCAGGCCGTTCGTGTTAATATACTGGTCGACTTGCTTCTTCAGCTTCTCGAGGTCTTCCTGCTCCTGCTTCTTCAGCGCCTCGCGCTGCTCCTTTGACATATCCTTCGTGTCCTCGTAGCGCTTCGGGGAATTCGCGTTCTGCATCATATTATCCCTTGCGATTACGGAGGATTCCGTCAGAACGCCCATGCCGCTGTTGAAGGCCACGTTGAACGCTTTGCTCATATCCTGGAACTTCTTCGAATCGGTGGAGCTCATGGCGTACAACACGATGAACAAGGCAAGCAGCAGCGTCAGAAGATCGGCATACGGAATCAGCCAGGTTTCGTCGGCATGCTCCTCGTGTTCTTCTTTCTTATGCCTTTTGCTCAACGGCTTCTGCCCCCTTCTGACTCATCATGTAACGCTCGGTCGGCGTTAGGAAGACGGAGAGCTTCTGGTTGATCGCGATCGTGGAGACGCCGGATTGAATGGACAGGAGGCCTTCGACCATCATCAGGCGAAGCTCGACTTCATTCTTCGATAGACGCTTCAGCTTATTGGCAATCGGGTGCCACAATACGTATCCGGTGAATATACCTAGGAGTGTGGCGACGAATGCCGCGGCGATGGCGTGCGCCAGCTTGCCCATGTCGCTCATGTCGGCAAGCGCCGCGATCAGGCCGATAACGGCCCCGAGTACCCCGAGCGTCGGCGCGTACATGCCGGCTTGCGAGAAGATCAGCGCGCCCGCGCGGTGGCGTTCTTCCGTTGCCGCGATATCTTCGAGCAGCACGTCGCGAACGAGATCCTGATCGTTGCCGTCGATGATCATCCGCATGCCGTTACGCAGGAACGGATCTTCGATCTCGTCGACCTTGGATTCCAGCGCCAGCAGCCCTTCGCGGCGCGTGATGGTTGCCCATTCCATGAATAGGGCGATAACTTGCTCGCGCGGGAGCAGTTTTTGCACGACGAAAATCATCTTGATGAGCTTCGGGAATTTTTTGAGCTCCTTCAGCGGGAAGCCGATGAATAACGAGGCAGCGGTTCCGACGATAATGATGGTAAAAGCTGCCGGGTTGAGCAAGTTCTCGATCGGTGCTCCCTTAAGGGTCATACCGAGCAGGACGGCAATGAGTCCGAGCACAATACCGATAAGTGTTGATTTTTCCATGACGCACCTCGTTAGTATAAGAGTAAAGACTATGATGAACCGGCAGTCGCCGTTCAAGCCCAGAGAACCGCAGTCGAACGTGCTTCATCCCAGCGTACGACGCAAAACGCAACGATTCGACCGTTTATCTTCTTATTTATTATCGTCAAAAGCGGCTCGTAGATTAGAGCAAATTGGATGTTTTAGGAGTTTTCGCCCCAATTCGTGTAGAATAGGGAGCAGAGGCTTACTTGAAAACCGGAAAGGAAGGCATCGGCAATGGGCGTAAAGCATGCGAGGGAATACGAGGATATCCTGGTGGAGTTGAAGGACGCCATGTTCGATATCGGAGATGGCTATCTATTCTTTGAGATGGATACGACGGAGTGGGATGAGCTGGAGCGCGGGCAGCAGCTGGAGCTGATGGAGGCGCTCGCGGACGATGTGTTTTATGCGCTCGGAGAGGATCCGGTCCTGCATGTCGGCAAAGGCGTGGTGACCTATCGGCCGAAGCATCATATTATCGAAGTGTCCGTGGACGAGAAGGAAAGCCGCATCATCCGTTTAATCTGAGGCAAGGAAGGTGAGGGGATGGGCAAACGCGAGAAGATGACGGCGGAGGCGGTCGATGCCGCCGTGGCGTCATTGGAAGGCTGGGAGCGCCAGGATGAGAAATGGATCGCAGGGAGCTACAGGTTTGTCACCTTTCCTGCCGCGATCGCCTTCGTGGGACGGATCGCCGACATCGCGGAGGAGCTGAACCACCATCCGTTCATCGGCATCGATTACAAGAAAGTGACGCTGCGGCTCACGACATGGCATGCGGGAGGCTTGACGGAGCTGGATATCCAGTCTGCCGAGCGATATAACGAAGTTTATAAGGCGTCGATTGCCGGAAACCGGTAATCGGCGTTTTTTTGCATCCGGCGGTTTGCTGAAGCCGGGGCTTTACAAGGCATGCACGCTAATTTACAATAGGAGAAATCAGCTCATGTGAGGAAATGTGACATTATTCGACGCAAGGAGACACGGCGATGAGGGAAGCAAACGATATTCGGGCTAGCTTGGCGGGCGAACTCGTCCCGTATTATCAGCCGATCCTTGCGCTGGATACGAGGCGAATCATGGGCTTCGAGGCGCTCGGGCGCATCCGCAGCGGAGAAGGCGTACGCAGCGTCGGACCGTTCTTCGCGAACAAAAGGGTGCCGATGGAGGAACAGATCCGCGTCGACCGGCAGCTGAGGGAGATGGCGTTCGCGAAATTCGCCGAGACCGGGTCGGAAGCGGGAAAGCTGTTCATTAACCTGAAGCCGTCGTGGATATTTCAAACTTATGCGATGACCGGCGAGCTCCCGACGCTTCGCCTGCTTGATAAATATGCGATTGACCCGCGCAGGGTCGTGATCGAGATTACGGAGGAGTCGTTCCTGGAGCCGATGGAGCAGCTGCGGTCGGTGGTCGATCTCTACCGGAACGAAGGCTGCCTGGTTGCGATCGACGATGTGGGCAGCGGGTTCAGCAATATGGATCGGATCGCGCAAATTCAGCCGCAAATTCTGAAGATCGACATACATATGCTGAAGCGAAGCGAGAGTCACAGCGGCTATTACGGCGTGCTGCGCTCCTTCTCGATGCTGGCGGATCAGATCGGCGCATCGCTGCTCGTCGAAGGCGTCGAGACGGACCAGGATCTGCAGCGAGCGATCGAGATCGGCGCTCGGTTCGTGCAGGGCTATCTCTTCGCGCCGGCGGAGGCGGAATTCCGGCCGGCGGCGAGCTTCGCGGCATTGGTCGAGGAGGGCCTGGACCGGCGGCGTGCGCGCATCCTGCAGCGCGAGCGTCATTGGAGCGGCGAGGCGGACAGGCTGCGGCAAGCGGTGGATGCCGCATGGGCGGATGCGCGCGAGGAGGGCGGCGAAGACGGAGTCATCGCGCGGCTGCTTCCGGCCTTGTCGGAATCGCCCTGCATCCGGGTCTATTTGTGCCGCGGCGACGGCATTCAGATTAGTTCCAACTACAAGCGCGAGAGCGGGAGCGAATGGCTTCGGCAGCCGGAGTACAAAGGCTTGAATTGGAGCTGGCGGCCGTATTTTATTCCCATCGCGGTCGAGCTCGTCGAACGTCCCCGCGCGATGGTGTCGCAGGCCTACACGGACCTGGATTCGTTCGATCGGATCCGCACGATATCGGTGCCGGTGGGGGCGAGCGAGATTTTGTTCCTTGATGTGGCTGAAGGTGATGGCGAGCGTTAGCCGTTCTCCAATCGTGGAATCATCCAACTGAACGGGTCCGAAGCAGATCCAGCGATTATAGCGACGGCTCACTCGGGTCGAAGACGCCGCTACTGCGCTCCCTCCGGCAAATAACACATGCAATAGACGTCTACCAACCCGGTATGCGTCTGTTTGGCATATGTATCGGTAATGATGAACCCTGCCCGCTGATAGGTGAGGATGGCGCGGTCGTTCCACGTGTGTACCTCCAGATCGATCTCATAATCCGGGGCTCGTCGCAGTGCCTCCGCCACGATAGCTTGAACGAAGGACAGGCCGAGGCCTTGATCGCATAGATCGGGACGGAGGCCCAATCCGAGGCGCGTCAGCCCGAGCAGCGGGAAAAATTGCGCGAAGCCGATGAAGTCGCCGTCCGAATCCAGGACCGCGGCATATTGGCGCGTACGGATGTCGGGGTCGCCGAATTCCATGCCGAGCTCCAGCATGACCTGCCAGGTCGTCCAATTGTAGAAGTCAAAGGGCGGCTCGTACCGCCAGGAGGATAGCTGCTCGGCATGGGCCTCGGACAGCGGAATGACGTTGAAACGCTGAAGCTCAGCGCGGGGGGGATTGGACATGTTCGCGTTCTCCTCGGTGGTTGACTATCGCTTCATTCGACAGGCGGGGTGCGTTACGAATGGCTCTCGAACACATTGTCGGCGAAATGGCGTCAATTATCAAGGGCGGCTCGGTATTCCGGCAAAGAACGGTTCAAAAAGCGGTTCGGCAGTGCTATAATGGGGCGGCTGAAAGGGTGGATGCACGCGTGCGTAAATTAATTATATTGGGATGTCTGTCTTATCTGGTCATCGGCTTGGGACATGTCGCGGTAGGTGCCGTGATGGAACAGCTGGTTCTGCATTATGTGATCGATTATGAAACGGGCGGCCAGCTGATCATGAATCAGTTTCTTGGCTTCTTGGCGGGGGTGCTGCTGGCGCCAACGCTAATTCGGGGTCTGGGACGGCGCGGTGCCGTTATGCTGGCTTTCGTCGGGTTTGCGGTCGCGGAAGCAGGCTATGCGTTCGAGCTAGGCTGGACCGTCATGCTGATATTGGCCCTGTTCGCCGGGTTCGGCTTCGGTCTTGGCGAGACGTGCATCGGCGCGCTCATTATCGAAACGCTGGGCGCGCAGAAAGCCTCGGCGATGTCGCTGCTGGAAGTGTTCTTCGGCGTCGGCGCGCTTGCGCTTCCCGCGGCTGCGGCGTGGCTGATTCTGCAGGGGTATTGGCTGTGGACCTTCGGTACTGTAGGCGTGCTCGCTGCCGTCACGCTGCTTCTGTGGCTGTTTCTCCCGCTGGGCGAGGCGGAGGCGTTCATGGGCAAAACGCTTGTGCAGGATGGATCGGAGCAGGCGAGCGCTGCTGCGAGAACATCGGATGATTCGAGAACCGCGAAAGGCAGCGCAGCCGCGAGCGGTCCGAAAGCCTGGTATTCCCGCGGCGATCTGCTGCTCCTGGTGCTTGGCGCGCTCTTCTTCGCCGTGTATGTCGGCTTGGAAATGAGCTTCGCCAACTATTTGCCGGCCATTATGGGACGCAAATCGGGTCTCAGCGAGTCGAGCGCGACGATCAGCCTCAGCATCTTCTGGGCGGCGATGTCCTTCGGCCGGCTGTTCGTGGGGCGGATAACGGGCCGCGTCGGTTATCGGAACTTCCTCCTCGTCTGCTGCGCGGGCACGACAGTCGGTTTTGCGGCGCTGCTGCTGCTGGACCAAGCGGCTGCGGCAACGGGGATGATCGTGGTGACGGGCTTGGCGATGGCGGGGATTTTCGCGATGGGCCTCGTCTATCTCAACGAAGCGTTCCCGGACCGAATCGACCGGACGACGAGCATTCTCATCGCTTGCGGCGGGCTTGGCGGCGCTTTTCTGCCGAAGCTGACGGGGTGGCTGCTCGATACTTTCGACGTGGATCATGCCATGTGGCAGTTCGTCGGCTGCGCGGCCGTGCTGCTGCTGCTCATGCTGCTGATTGTCAGGGAGCATGACAGACTGGGACGGAGAAAGCGCGAGCTGGCGAGCGCTTGAGTGTCTGCGAGTGTACAAGTTTACATCATAAGCTCCAATCAAAAATGCCCGCCAGAAGCGGGCATTTTGTTCGTTATAGGGTTCTTGCTTTGGCATGCGTTCGCGGCTTAGTATCGATCCATGATCAGCTGCGTTTTCAGCGAATCCTGCGCCAGGAACCAGCCTTTGCTCTGCAGGTACGTGATCAGCTGGTCATGCTTGGTCGAAGCCGTCGAGGCGCTGGTTGTTTTGAACGACGCTTCGACAATGTATTCGGTGCCTGTCCCTGCGGCATTCTTGATCGGCCAGACTTCGATGTACAGTTGCAAGCCGCTCCATGTGCCGACGGAACGTTTGGCCAGCACGGGGCCGAAATACCGGGAGCCCGACAGCTTGCTCGTGCCCCAGCCGCTGGATACCCAGTTATTGAATTTGTCCGGCGCGTTGTTGATCATCAGGCTGCGAGCGTCGGCGATCGACGGGAGATCCATGCCGCTGTAGCCGGATTTGCTGCCGCTCTTCGTGCGGGTGATGCTGAGCGTTTGCTTCTGGTAGCCCCACTCGACTTGGGCTTCGTAGCCGGTGTCGCCGGAATTAAAGCCTTCGTTGTTCGCCTGCGTCAGCGCGGCGGTAATGTCGCCGCTTGTGATGGCGTAGCGTTTCTTGTAGCTCAGCTCGAAATCTGATTCGCCTTCGGTCTTGCGAATGCGCGGGCTCCAGCCGTTGTTGTAGATGTCCTTGGCGTTCGTGTCCAGGAACGCGACGTTCATCTTCGTCACCGTCGTCGGCATGGAGAAGGCGCTCAGGACGGCGCTGGTCAGTTTGAAATCGGATCCCAGCACGACGCTTGGATTCATGAGCAGCTTGACTTCATAATCGGGTACCATATTGCTTGCCGCATGCGCCGGCGTTGGCGCGATACTGGCTTCCGTGACCAGGGTGGCACCTAGCGCGATCATGACTGCGGCCGTGCCTAAAATACGTTTGAACATCAATTCATCTCCTCAGATCGACTGTTGGACAGGGTAGGTCCGTGTCCGTCATTGATCGTAGTCGAGGATTGTTCGCGCATGATTAGCAGGAGTTACAGGATTTGTAAAGGAAATTGTAGGAAGGGAATTCCGTCTGCGAATGAGGTATAATGCACCTATCATGCGTGTTTTGGAAAGGCGGAGAAAGCTTGAATAGTATCGTATCGTTAAAATGGCTGCTGGCCCGGTTATATGAATCCGACATCGTCATCGTCGACTGCCGCTTCCAGCTCGGCAAACCTGAATCGGGCCGCGAGGCTTACGAGGCTTCCCATATTCCGGGCGCGGTGTACCTGGATCTGGAGAAAGACTTGTCCGCGCCGATCGAGGAGCATGGCGGACGTCACCCGCTGCCGGACATCGCGCAGCTGACGGGCACGTTGAGCCGCGTCGGCATCAGCAACGAGACGCGCGTCGTCGCGTACGACGACCAAGGCGGGGCGATGGCTTCGCGCCTGTGGTGGCTGCTGAAGTATCTCGGCCATGAAGAGGTCTACGTGTTGGACGAGGGCTTCACGGCCTGGCAGCAGGCAAGCTTTCCCGTGAATGCCGATCAGAAGGTGCTGATTCCGGCCAAGTTCCTCGCCACCGTGCAGCACAACATGCTCGTGGAGATGGATGAAGTGCGCGAGAACATCGGCACCGGCCGCGTGACGCTGATCGATTCCCGCGACGGCGCGCGTTATCGCGGGGAAGTCGAGCCGCTGGACAAGGCGGCCGGTCATATTCCAGGCGCGATCAACCATCTCTGGTCCGAAGGCCGCGGCGATGACGGCAAGTGGAAGAACGCGGACGAGCAGGCTGCGCGGTTCGAAGGATTGGACAAGGATCGCGAGACGATCGTGTACTGCGGATCGGGCGTGACGGCTACTCCGAACGTGCGGGCGCTGCAGGAAGCGGGATTCAGTAATGTGCGGTTGTATGCAGGGAGCTGGAGTGATTGGATTTCGTATGAGGGTAATCCGATAGCCGTTGGCGCTGAGGAAGCACCAGAAGGCAAATAACAGACATAGGTAAAAAGTACAGAGCGTGGTCTAACGAAACCGTTGCTCTGTATTTTTTATGTGAAGAAGCCAGCACGGAATCAACAAGACTGTCTACTGTTGAGATACGGGATCAAATAGATAGACATTATCTATATCTCACACATGCAACAAGTAAGTAATCGGATAAAGCAGCCGATGGCCGATGTAGGATTGTTCGTTCTCACTTGCGGAAAGTCATACGATTGAACGTTAACGTGAAACGCTCTTTTCGCCGTTATGGGGGGAGTTCCGCCGTTGTCGAAAACGCACTGCATCACAACGAACGAATAGTAGTCTGCCAATTAGGTTAAGGATAATGAGAATGTCCGATGAAGACTGCGCAATCAGAGGCGATGACAACGGTGAGGAGGAGTTTGTTTGAAATTAACGTCGGAACAGCGAATCACGCTGCATGGATTCAACAATTTGACCAAGTCGCTCAGCTTTAACATGTACGACATCTGCTTTACGAAGACGAAGGAAGAGCGCGAGGCATATATTGCGTACATCGACCAGCAATACAGCGCGGAACGGTTAACGACGATATTGAAGAACGTGGCCGACATTATCGGCGCTTATGTGCTGAACATCGCCAAGCAGGATTATGAGCCGCAAGGCGCGAGCGTGACGATGCTCGTGTCGGAGGGGCCCATCGAGCAGGCGCCGAACGAGTCGTTCGAGGAGTCGCCCGGGCCGCTTCCGAATGCGGTGGTGATGCATCTGAACACGAGCCATATCACGGTGCATACTTACCCGGAATACCATCCGGATGAAGGCATCAGCACGTTCCGTGCCGACATCGATGTCTCCACTTGCGGGGAGATATCGCCGCTGAAAGCGTTGAACTACCTGATCCACTCCTTCGAAACGGATATCATGACGATGGATTACCGGGTGCGCGGGTTTACGCGCGACATCAACGGGCATAAGTTGTTTATCGACCATGAGATCAGCTCGATTCAGAATTACATTCCGGCCGAGGTCAGGGATCTCTACCACATGATCGATGTTAACGTGTATCAGGAGAATATTTTTCATACCAAGTGCAAGCTTCGCGAGTTTGACCTGAACAACTACCTGTTCGGGTACACCAAAGAAACGTTGAGCGTGGAAGAGCAATCGGAGATCGAGAAGAGCATCAAATGGGAGATGGACGAAATCTTTTACGGGAAGAACATGGTGTTCAATTGATCCTTCAAACATCGCTGCGGCGCACGGGCTGCATGGCGATGTTTTTTTTATTGTCCGAATGACGGAAGAGGGTTAAGAAGGAATAAATGCGTTGTAGTAAACTGATCAATACCGTGCCTGACCTGTTAAATGCCGTAGCCCGTCAAGAGCCGCGGCGATTTGTTTTTCTGGAAACAAATATGCGGTATCCTAGTACAGCGCGGCGAGAAACAAACAAAAGGAAGTGATCCTGCTGATCTACCTCATTAAATTCGCATACGGTTTCCTGCTGCTGCCGGGCATATTCGTCGTCTTGCTTGGGGCGGCCGGGATCTGGCTGTGGATCAAGCGCAGCAAATCGCAGGCGATCGGGGCGTTTGCGTTCGCGCTGCTCCTCTACCTATGCAGCATCGGCGCGATAAGCGACGGCATCATGCGCAATCTGGAGCACGGCTATGCGCCTCCGAGCGACGTGGCGGGCGATGTCATCGTCGTGCTGGGCGGCGGGGCGACCGACGATACGCCGGATATCGACGGCGAGGGCAACCTGTACGGATCGGCCGGGAATCGACTGCTGGCAGCCGCAAGGCTGTATCGGAAGACGGGACTGCCCATACTGTTTTCCGGGGGCAAGGTGTTCGCCGATACCGGTAACGAAGCGGAGATCGCCAAACGGCAGTTGATCGGATTACAGGTACCGGCGGATCGGATTCTGGTCGAGAACCGCTCCTTGAATACCGCGCAGAATGCCGAGTTTACGGGGGAGCTGCTGAAGAATCATCATTTGACGAAGCCGATTCTCGTGACGTCCGCCTTTCATATGAAGAGGTCCGTGTTGGACTTTCGGAAGGAGGGGATAGCCGTCGTGCCTTATCCGGTCGACTATAAAGTCAGTCTTCGCGCGAGTTATTCGTTAAATA
Source organism: Paenibacillus sacheonensis (assembly GCF_009909195.1). Taxonomy (GTDB): domain Bacteria; phylum Bacillota; class Bacilli; order Paenibacillales; family Paenibacillaceae; genus Paenibacillus_Z; species Paenibacillus_Z sacheonensis. The sequence goes on along the minus strand of NZ_JAAAMU010000011.1, from coordinate 186,513 downwards.
AGTGGAGTCCCTCCTCCTCTGCCATGGATAGCATCAGCACGTGCTTGAAAGAGTACATAGGGATCATGGCAGCAAAGCTGCTTCACAATAAGTAAAGGTATAATCCGGCATTCGCATCATACAATGGGGATGAATACGTAAGCTTTCATCCTAACAAGCCGTCTGGAGGTGATAGACATGCCGAAAGTGGTGGACATTAACTTGGATGCCGGGGAAATGGTGCTGAGGCTTGAAAAGGAAAATATGCCGAGGACGATAGCGTACAGCAGGCTCGATCGCATGGTGAAGGAACAGGCTACCGTAAGGAAGCTGCTGTGGACCGTCCAGGTGAAACGGATCGAGATGCACGTCAAGGGAATGGATGTCCCGATCGTCGTCGCGAGCAACAACGTCGGAGACTACGAGAACGTCGAGAATCGCTTGATGAAAGTCGCGGAGGAGTACGGTATTTCGATCGAGGAGCAGCAATAGTTCTTCGTTCGGGCAGCCGGAGCGACCCGATGGGGCGCAGCGAGATACAGATTGGCGACGGGGGAAGCAAGAGCCGCTGGCCGGTGCAGATATGAGGGGCAGCAGCAGGTTGGTTACAACGACCTGTTGCTGCCCTCTTTGTGCATGGAACGGACTTATGTTTTCGGTCTTCGCGGCCAGAACGTATAGCTGAAGCTGATGATAAAATCGATGACGAGGACCAATGACCATATGCGGATGACCTGCGAAAGGCTAGCCGTACGGGTTCCATCGCCGATCCACAAAATAATGCCATACAGCAACGAGCAGCCGATGAACCAGGCAAGAAGATGGAGGAGCCACGCCTCCCGTTCATTGCGGGCATGTTCGGTTCCGACTTTGATTTTCTTGGCCGGTGGGGGGCTGCCGGCAAAACGATGCGCGAACCGAATATCCGCCCATCGGATCATGCGGCTGCCGAATGCAATCGAAACGCCGACATAGATGGCGGACAAGCCGTGGACGAAGCCGGCTTCGCCGCCCCTGTGCAGGTCGATGACGGTTGCCGCAAGCAAGACGAGATCCACCGCCGGCGTACAGGCAAGAAGAACCATGCCTGATTTCTTGCGCCGAAGCAGGTAGCGGCATAGCAAACCGGCCAGAACGAACACCCAAAACGCGACCTCGCAGCCAATGATCAGAGCGAATAACATAACAGTGCAGAACTCCTTTTGCGTACGGTTGTTTGAATACGATTATACCATTTACCCATGAATTACCAGCTCATTATTTAGAGTGAGACAGCTTCCCGTGCAATTGAAAGACGACGGGATGGTTTGTATGCCGAGCCCAAACGCCAACAAAGAAGGCATCGCATTCGCGACGATCCTAACCTATACAAGAGACTGAACTTATGGGAAAATCGGATGCACATACCCTATTATTGGAAGCGTAAAGCGCTCGAACGCAAATCGATCGCAATCAAATGCGATCAAATGCGATCAAATCGCAAGCCACCCGAATAAATTTTTACCAGCCATGTAGAAATCCGTCTTCCGAGAACGACATAAGTAGGTAAGCCCACTAAAGAGTCAACCGACGAGAGGAGATTGGAGCATGCATTTCACGCTGATGTTCTTTGAAAGCACGGAGGGTTTCGCCGCTCGGCAGAATCCGGAGAAACAACGGGAATACCTGGCCGGTTGGTCGCATTATGTTCATGCCCTGCGCGATTCCGGGGTTGCCGTCACCGGGTTCGGCCTTCATGCGCCGGAGACGGCCGCGACCATGAAGCGAAGCGACGGAACGGTGTTCGTCCAGGACGGACCGTTTACCGAAACGAAAGAGCAGCTCGGCGGCGTATTCGTCATCGACGTTCCGGATTTGGATGCCGCGCTCGAATGGGCGGCCCGCGCCCCTGTCGACGCCGTCGAAGTGAGACAAAATCTCCCGGCCTTGTAGCAGGAACGAGATGAATATCCACCAGGTTGTCGAACGTACCGTCCGCGATTCGTATGGCCGAATTATCTCGTACCTTGCCGCCGACTGGCGCAATTTGGAGGCCGTTGAAGACGCGCTTGCGGACGCGCTCGTCGCCGCATTGGAATCGTGGCCGAAGACGGGCATTCCGGACAAGCCGGAAGCATGGCTCCTGATGGCGGCGAGGCGGCGGCTGATGGATCGCGTTCGCCGCGACCGCGTATCGGAGAGAGCATTGCCGGCGCTGCTCGCGATGTCGGAGGAGGCGCAGCGTACGGACTTCTCCTCCTTTCCCGATGAGCGGCTGAAAATGCTGTTCCTATGCTCGCATCCGGAAATCGATCCGTCGATTCGCACGCCATTGATGCTGCAGGTCGTACTCGGCATCGACGCCGAGCGCATCGCGTCCGCGTTCATGGTGAAGCCTGCCACGATGGGTCAGCGGCTTACGCGCGCGAAGGCGAAGATGCGAAGCGACCGGCTGACGTTCGCCATGCCCGACGTCGAAGAATTGCCCGCTCGCTTGGACGCGGTATTGGAGTCGATCTACGCGGCTTACGGCAGCGGTTGGGAGGATCTGGCCGGCGTGGACCGGCGGCGCCGCGGACTGGCGGACGAGGCGATATATCTGGGAAGGCTGCTCGCCGCCTATATGCCGGGAGAGCCCGAAGCGCAGGGGCTTCTGGCGCTCATGCTGCATTGCGAGGCGCGGCAGCAGGCTCGCCGCGATGATGCGGGGAACTACGTTCCGCTCAGCGAGCAGGACACGTCGCGCTGGTCCTCCCTGCTGACGACGGAAGCGGAGAATTGCCTGCATGCAGCGGCGCGGTCAGGCCGGGTCGGGCGATTTCAGCTGATGGCGGCGATTCAATCGGTTCACGCCCAGCGGGCGTTGACTGGACGTACCGAATGGCGGGAGATCGCCCTGTTATACGAAGGGCTAAGCCGCCTGAGTCCTACGCTCGGCATTCTGGTCGGACGCGCTGCTGCCGTCGCGGAGGCATACGGTCCAAGGGAAGGCTGGGTCCTCCTAGAAGCGATTCCGCAAGCGAAGATCGCCGGCTATCAGCCTTATTGGGCGCTTGCGGCTCATTTGCATCGGGCAATGGAGCGGTTCGAAGAGGCTCGGGCGGCATACAGCCGCGCGATCGGACTTAGCGAAGACGGCTCCGTTCGGCAATTCCTGCGCCGACGCGCCATGGAAATAGGGCTCGTAGACTCCATTTGAGCGTGGGCGCGAGGAGTCATCGCAGCGTACAGCCGTCTGCGGCACGGTACTTGAAAGCATCGCCGTGATCAGCCCTAAGGCGCCGGCGGTGCTTTTTAATGCTCGGCATGCCCGGCCTATCGTTCGGGGGAGCGTTTTCATAAAAATAAAAGCCGCCGGCGGCCGTCCGGGCGATTGCAATTTGCCCATAATCATAGTACCGTTTATTGGTAAAAGATTACGTGAAATGAGGGGAAAACTTGTCTAACATTTCGAATGCAGCCGTTGCCGTAGAGGAAGCGCCGTTCTCGATGAAAGCGATCATGGGACCGCTGATGGCGATCGTCGTCGGCATGATCATGGTCATCCTGGACAGCACGGTCATGAACATTGCTTTGCCGACGTTGATGGACGATTTCGGTTCCACCGTCAATACGATGCAATGGTCGATTACGGCGTATACGCTGGCGCTGTCCGCGGTCATTCCGCTCGCAGGCTGGCTGACCGATCGATTCGGCGCCAAACAAATTTTTCTGATTACGATCTTCTTGTTCGCGGCGGGTTCCCTGCTTTGTTCCTTTGCGGCCACGCCGGAACAGCTGATTATCTATCGCATCATTCAGGGAGTCGGCGGAGGCATGGTGCAGCCGATCGGAATGGCGATTATTTTCAAGCTCGCTCCGCCTAACAAGCAGGGCGCGGTCATGGGCATGCTCGGCATCCCGATGATGCTCGGCCCCGCGCTCGGACCGGTATTGGGCGGTTATTTGCTCGAATACGCGACTTGGCACTGGATCTTCCTTATCAATCTGCCGATCGGCATTATCGCAATCTTGGTCGGCCTGAAGTACTTGCCGAGAGTAGAGCGCAAAACCGTGCCGGCATTGGACATCTGGGGCATGCTCCTTGCGCCGATCGCATTCGCTACGTTGTCGTACGCGGTGAGCGAGGGCGGCAAGGACTGGGGTTCCACGAGAACGCTCGTCAGCTTGATCGTGGGCGTCGTCGCCTTGGTGTTATTCATCATCGTCGAGTTCCGCCACAAGCAGCCGCTGCTGGAGCTTCGCGTGTTTAAGTCCTCGGACTTCACGATCGGCATCGTCACCTCCTGGTTAATGTTCATGGCCTTGTTCGGTTCGTTCTTGTTCGTGCCGATGTACATGCAGCAGGTGTTCCATTATGCGCCGCTCAAAACCGGGTTCATGATCCTGCCGCAAGTCGCGATGACGGGTTTGTTCATGCCGATCGGCGGTAAACTGTTCGATAAATTCGGCGCGCGCGCCGTGTGCGTGGTCGGCATTGCCTTCGTAACCGCGGGCATGTTCTACATGTCGCAAATTCAAGCGGATTCGGGAGCGAGCTATGTCATCATCGCGACGATGATCATGGGCGTAGGCATGGGGCTGTCAATGATGCCCGTAAACACGCACATCTTGAAAGCCGCGCCGCGCCGGCTCGTCGGCCGGGTAACGCCGCTGACGTCGGCCGCCCAGCAGGTCGTGGTATCGTTCGCCGTTGCGGGATTGGCCAGCTACCTGAGCACGCGGATCGCGGATCATATGGCCGCAAGCAAAGGCGATCAGGCTGCCTCGCTCGTCTCCTCTTTCGGCGATACGTTCTTCATCGCCGGATGTATCGGCGCGGCCGGCGCCTTGCTGGCTTTGCTGCTTCGGAAGCCGAAAGTGTCCGAAGACGACGCGGCGTCGGCGGATCAAGTCAATGCTCCCGTCATGATGCATTAGGAATATCGGAGGAAAAGAGGCTGCATCGTCCATTGGGACGGTGCAGCCTCTTTGCGATTGTTCGGCGGGCCGGGCATGAAAGGTTCCTTGGTAAAGATCAGAATCTATATCGCCCGGGGTAGCCGGGCTCGATAATGCTTTAAGCATCTGCCAGCTCCAACGGCAAGAAGGCATACTCGCCAGTCCTGACGATGCTGCCTTGGCGAACGGGAATAGGATGATTGAAGAGGGGACCATCGGTGACGGTGGTATGGAATTCGCCGCCTTCCCCGCACGGATCGATACCGCGCGCTTGCAGTTCCTTGACGTAGTCGCGGGTTAACGTTCGTCCTAAATCTTCTTCCCACATCCCCAGCGATAGATTCACGGTTACCAAGGTGGCTATAAAGCCAAGGTCGATAAACTCGCTTACCGCTTCGAGATGGTCCATCTCCCATAGGGGCATCCCAAGGTGCAGGCCGGCGTTGCGGGTAACCTTGTCATGCCAGCAGTTATCGACAGGCATGTCCAGGTCTCCGGTGACTAACGCTTCCGCACCTTGGCGTCCAGCGCGTTCCAATAACGCCATGAATTCGCGTTCATAGTCATCCCAACTTGCAGCCGCCGCATATACGGGCAGGCCGATCGATTCCGCTTGGGCGCGGATAAGCTCGGGAGGCATGCCATGGGATCGGGAGCGTTTCCCTTCTTCCTCCATCATGACGATGAGTCCGATCGCATCGCCAACCTTCATGGATTTATACAGGGCGAGGACGCTATCTTTTCCCCCGCTGAAAGACGCTATGAATTTGCGGCCGTTGGCGCCTGTTCTCCAGCTCGCAGTTTCCATTATGCACGTGCCCTCCTTGTCATGCTCTTCTCTGTGAATTGTAACATGTCCGTTCGGCGGCGGACACTACACGATAACCTCGGCAATCGCGGGCGCAGTCGACCGGGAACGCGAATTCCCCGCCAGCGGAGCTTCGCGAACAATCGCTCAAGGGCAAGCTCGAGCGAACGGTCGATGCTGATCTTCAAGGTCGCGCCGTCTTGGAAACGGAGTTTCTTCGGATCCGCGCATTTGCATTTTTTGCAGCCGCAGCCGCAGCCGCCTCCGCCTCCGCCGAAATGTAAGCGGTACGATGGCTTTCTTGTTTATGAATCCTCTAACGGACAGCTTGCGCCGCTGCCTGATTCGTGACCGCGCCGACATTCGCGCTTAAGAGGCCTTCGTGCTTGGATCGTATGCTTAGGCTAACCTGCCGAGATACGGAAAACGGGCTTTCGATCGGCATGTGCGATGATAATTGGATCGACAGGAATAGGATTTGATTGCGCGAAAGGCAAAATAATCGGAAACTATAGGAGAGGAACAAGCAGCGAAAGGGGCGGTATCCGATCATGAATCGTTTAGACGGAAAAGTAGCGTTGGTAGCAGGCGCGACGCGCGGCGCCGGCAGAGGCATCGCGATCGAGCTGGGGGCGGGGGGAGCGACCGTGTACGTAACCGGACGTACGACAAGAACGCAGCGCTCCGAGTACAATCGGCCGGAAACGATCGAAGAGACCGCCGAGCTGGTTACTCGGGCAGGGGGCAAAGGGATCGCGGTTGCCGTGGACCATCTCGAACGCGAGCAGGTTCAAGCCTTGATTGCGCGGATCGAGAGCGAACAGGGGCGGCTGGACGTGCTGGTCAACGATATTTGGGGTGCGGAGCATCTGATCGAATGGAACGTGCCGATCTGGGAGCATTCGCTGGACGGCGGGCTTCGCATGCTGCGGCTTGCGGTCGACACGCATCTCATTACGAGCCATTACGCACTGCCGCTGCTCATCCGAAGCGGGAACGGGCTCGTCGTGGAGATGACGGACGGCACGGCATCGTACAACGATCAGAACTACCGGTTGTCGATGTTCTATGATTTGGCCAAAATGTCCGTGATCCGCATGGCGCAATCGCTGTCCCGCGAGCTTCGGCCGCATGGATGCACGGCAGTAGCGCTTACGCCGGGCTGGATGCGCTCCGAGATCATGCTCGAGCACTTCGGCGTAAGGGAGGACAACTGGCGGGATGCGCTCGAGAAGGAGCCGCATTTCGTCATTTCGGAGTCGCCGCGGTTCGTAGGCCGCGCCGTGGCCGCGCTGGCCGGCGACCCGGAGGTGGCGCGCCGGAACGGCGAATCCGTATCGAGCGGCCAGCTCGCGCAGGAATACGGATTCCGCGATCTGGACGGATCGCAGCCGGATGCCTGGCGCTATATCGTGGAAGTGCAGGAAGCGGGCAAACCGGCGAACGCCGACGGGTACCGGTAACCGCGCAAGCAGGAACGCCGACGGGTAGCGGTACCGCGCAAGCAGGAACGCCGGCTGATGCCTGTTCAGAACCGCCAGTTATCCGAATCAAGGGACCGGGACGCCTGCAGCGACAGGCGGCTCCGGTCCTTTGATTTGCCCTTCAGGATGCAGAGGCGCTTAGCGGCACAGCACATGGATGGAGCAGTTGAATCCGTCCGCGGTGACCAACCCCGCGGTAGAGACCTCCCGAGCCCCGCGAGCTTCCGGTTGGAGATTAATAAGCAGGGCGTGCCGACAGGCGTCTCTTAGCAGTGGAGAATTCGTTGCGAATAAAGAAAAACAAACTTTTTGAAAGGGTTTTCGAAAAATTCAGAGAACTTCTTTAACGACCGGACATAATCTTCATTCAAGCGCTTTGCCTTATTCAAGAGTGGAGGAAGAGAAGATGGCCGTTAAGGAGCAGTCGATCCTGAATTCGAGCGGAAACAAAATCAAGACGACGGATAAAGAGATTCGCATCGTCGGCAAAATCGATCAGCCGCTGATCTTGATCTTGGAGAACGTGCTGAGCCATGCGGAATGCGATGCGCTCATTGCCTTGGCCCAAAGCAGGCTGCAGCGGGCGAAAATCGGCAAAGCTCACCAGGAGAGCGACATCCGGACGAGCAGCAGCATGTTCTTCGAGGAAAGCGAGAACGAGTCGATTCATACCGTCGAATCCAGAGTATCCGAGCTGATGAATATACCGGTCTCGCATGCGGAACCGCTGCAAATCCTGCATTATAAAGCCGGCGAGCAATATCGGCCGCATTACGACTACTTCACGTCCGATCATGTGGCGAACAATCGGATCAGCACCTTGGTGATGTATTTAAACGACGTGGAAGAGGGCGGAGAGACGTATTTCCCTTCGCTTCATTTTGCGGTAACGCCTAAGAAGGGCAGTGCCGTCTACTTCGAATATTTCTATAACGATCATGATCTTAATGAGCGGACGCTGCATGCGGGCAATCCCGTCTCGGTCGGGGAGAAATGGGTTGCGACCCAGTGGATGCGCAGACAAAGTCATCGCTAACGAATAAACCGGGCTCGCGCCATGTTACTGGCGCGGGCCCGGTTTATTGTATGACATGACCGCCAAATCGTAGACCGATGGGCTGTTAGGCTGCAGCGGCGGTTATGGAAGCGGCGCTGCCGGGATTCCTTTTATCGTATCCCAAGCCGATTTGGCTGCCGTATTCAACGAACCGTCCGGCTTCTGCGACGCATAGGCGAACGAGATGATGCCGTAGGCTATGGAAATCGATTCGACCGTATCGTTGAAATCGTACGACGCGACGAAAACGTTGCTCAAGCTGATCGTCAGGAACTTGACCGGAGTAGGGCCCGGCTTGACGAAAACAAGGGATGCGCTCTTGATAGGTTTGCCCTGCATCGCGCTCAGGAAGATAGGCGCCGAGGCAGTATCGTACAGCTTGGAGAACGAGAGGTTGGAGATTGCGGGCTTGCCTGGGGAGGCCGCGCCTGACAGCCTCGTGACGGGAGCTTCGAAGCCGAATTCGACGTCGGATACCGGGATCCATTGCTCGAAGCCTTTGGCGGTCGACTCGCCCGGAATCCCGTCGAGCTTCAAGTAAACCTGCAGATTGGCAGGCGCATCGATGCCCGCGGCAGCCGAGCTTCCGATCGCCGCGGTAGCAAACAGGACGATGAAGGCAAGCAGGATGAAGGCGGCTTTCTTAACGGGGCTGGTCAATGAAAGTGAAATAAGAATCCCTCCGATATAAGTAGGATTATTCCTATTCGTTCGGCTGATAATGGAATGGGAACCATCGGCCAAACAATACGAATTGTATCATGGAATCGGAGAGTTAGATACACTTCTTCTGGAATAATCATGAAGAAATAGAGGTGCACGCGGTGCACTCCATGGCCGCCAAACCTTCTGCAGTTCTGCCCGTTTGCGACGCCCGTTTTTCTTGTATAATGGAAGTGGTTTCATGAGTACAACCGATATCGTTATTTCAAACCATATATAAAGGGAGCTGACATCGTGCTGGAATACAGAAAGGCAAGACCGGACGAACGCGAGGCCTATATCGATTTGGCCAATTACGCTTTCAAGATCGACTTTGAGTCCATCATTCCCAAGGCGTACGGCAAGGATATCGATTCTTCGTCGATCCATATGGTCGCCGCGGACGAGCAGGGCCGGCTGCGCGCGCTGGTAGCCGTATACCCGGAGCCGATGAACGTTGGCGGCATCCCGCTGCGCGCGGGATACTTGGGGATCGTGTCGGTGCATCCACGGGCTCGCGGCGAAGGACATATGAAGGTGCTGATGAACAAATGGCTCGAAGAAGCGCCCCAGTCGTATGACATGCTCGTCTTATATGGTCAGCGGCAGCGGTACGAGTATTTCGATTTCACCCTCGGCGGGGTGAGAATGAAATATTCGGTAGGGAAAGACAATGCCCGCCATGCGCTGAAACACGAGAACGAGCAGGGGCTGTCCATCCGTCCGCTCTTCGAGATCGATGGCGCGGCAGCCTTCGCGCGCAAGCTGAATGAAGCCCGGCCCGCGCACGTGCAGCGCGAGGAGGGGCAGATGGCGCTTATCTTAAGCGGTCTGGAGCAGAGGCCGCTCGGCGTGCTGGACGGGGACCGGCTGATCGGTTACGTCGTCGCCAGCAAGACAGGCAAAGAGATAAACGAGCTCGCCATGGCGAACACGGAAGATATTCCACGGGCGATCAAGGCGTATCTGGCGCATTCCGGCGAGGATTGGATATCGATTCTCGCGCCGGAGTATGAGACGGAGCTGAATGCGTGCCTGAGTCGCTTCGCGGAAAATTATACGATCGAGACATCCGATATGTACCACATCATAGATTTTGCCCGCGTGCTGGAGGCGTATTTGACGCTGAAGCATCGGACGCAGGGACTTGCGCCGGGCGAATTCTCCGCCGTGCTGGACGGCCAGCCCGTTACTGCCCGCGTGGACGAGACCGGCGTAACGGTCGAACGCTCTGCCAAGCCCGGTGCGCCCGAGCTGGACAAGCAGCAGGCCCAGACGCTTCTGCTCACGCCGCACGGTCGATATGCCGCAGCCCGCGTACCGGCGGGATGGTTTCCGCTTCCGATCTTCTGGTACACGGCGGATAAGTTTTGACATCAAAAGTCGAGTCGCCTGCGGTATCGGAGCGGCCCGCAGGATGAACTAGGAGAAACGATAAGCTAGGAGAAACGATGAACGAGCAGTAAGGGGAGGCGCGAGCTGTCATCGCGAAACAGGAGAAGCGGAAAGGAGGCGCAGGCCTCCTTTTTTGCTTTTCTCCGATTGTCGTTTTGCCTCCTGCAGAGCGTGGCGATCCGATCGCCGCCGCTCTGTTTTTTTGCATATAATTCCAGCTCCGTGCAGGAGAAACCGCGCTTGTCGGCGAACTCATTATTTTGTCGTATAAAAAGGAAAAATAGGGAAATTTGTCGCAAAGGGAGTATAGATTACATGTTTAGACGCAAAGGCCGCCTCGTATTCAAGCTATCGATTATGATTCTGACGATCCTCCTTATCCTCTCTTCCATCCTGATCTATCTGCAAGTCCGCAGCACGAAAAAGGCAAGCGAAGAAGCGATCGGCAGCTTCAGCATGCACGTCGCGGAGGCCTATGCGGGGCAGTTCGATGTAAAGTCCTACGAAGCCTTTCTCGGCGACGCCAAGGAGAACGATCTCTATTGGCATCTACGGGACGTATTGAATACGTACCGGCTGGAGATCGGCGCCTTGTACGTATATACGGTCAAAATCGACGATAAAGGAAAACCGGTCCTTCTGATCGACGGGCAGCCGAAGGAAGCGGACGACGCGTCGCCGATCGGCGAGATTACCGATATGCCGAAGGATGCGATCGCATCGGTATTGAAGGGGCAGACCGCCAAGAGCAGCATCATTCACAACGAGGAGTACGGGACGTATCTCTCTTCGTTCGCCCCGCTGCGCAATGCGTCCGGAACGATTATCGGCGCGATCGGGATCGATACGGATGTATCCGTTTCGCATGCGATTTATCGGGAAGTGATGGATTCAAGCACGCCGCTATTCATCTTGATGGGGATTCTGACACTCCTTGTGTTTGCGCTGATGGCGTTGTTCCTGGCCCGCGCCTTGCGGCCGCTCGGCATTATCGTCAAAAGCGCGGAGGCCATTGCCAAGGGAGATCTCGCCGAAGCCAAGCAGCACCTTGCCGCCAAGCGCATCAGCTCCAACGACGAGATCGGGCAAGCCTATTCCGCTATGCTGCAGATGAGCGAGAGATTGGGCGTCACGCTCGGAGACGTGGTTCGCGACGTGAAGGCGACCACGCAGGAACTCGTGCATTCGACCGATCAGTTCAGTTCGGAGGCGGACCGGATGCTGACCTTGAACGTGCAGCTCGAGCAATCGATCACGCATTTGGCCGACAGCGCGCAGCAGCAGCGTTCAGGGGCGGCGGACAGCGCGGAATCGATGGAGGAGATTACGCTCGCCATTCAACGCACGTCCGAAGCTTCGTCGAGCGTGTCGATCGCTTCGATGGCGGCGCTCGAAACCGCGGAGCAAGGAAGGAATTCGATCCTCCGGCTGAAAGGCCAAGTCGCGTCGATCTCCGACGTCGCCGAGCAGACGACGAATTCGGTGCAGGTTCTGAACGCCTATGTGCAGGAGATCGAACCGGCGCTTCAATCGATTACGAGCATCGCCGACCAGACCAAGCTGCTCGCCCTGAACGCTTCCATCGAGGCGGCGAGAGCGGGAGAGCATGGATCGGGATTCGCCATCGTGGCCAGCGAAGTGCGTAAGCTCGCGGAGGCTTCTTCCGTCTCCGTGGCGCAGATCACCTCGCTCCTGCAGCAGATCCAACAGGAATCCGCGCTGATCGGCGAGCGGATGGTGGAGGAAGCCAAGGAGATGTTCCGAGGCAGGGAGCTCTCGGGTCAAGTCGAATCGCTGTTTAACGACACGGTCGATCGGTTCGTGTTCGTCAATAGTCATATCCAGGAGATCTCGGCGGCCGCGGAGGAGGTTACGGCAAGCTCCGAAGAGGTTAGCGCATCGGTCGAGCAAATCTCGCAGATTTCGGCGGTCACGGCGGAAAGCACGTCGTTCATCCAGCGGATGTCCGCGAATCAGCTGGAAGCGGCGAAGCGGATCGCCGATACGACGGAGCTGCTCAAGAAGCGGATCTCCGTGCTGGAAGCGGCAGTAGACAAATTCAACCTGTGAGCAAACCGCAAGCCGCAAGCCGCAAGCCGCAAGCCGCAAGCCGCAAACCGCAAACCGCAAACCGCAAGCCGCAAGCCGCAAGCCGCAAAACCATTGCATAGCGAAGAGCCTGGCGAGGATGACCGCCATGGCTCTTTTTGCTGCGAACGTTTAATTGAGCAGCCGCTTAGGATTATTGGGCGCCCGCGATGAGCAGCCGCAGCTACTTGACCATTCCCTTGCGCAGCGCCGTCACGACGACCTCGGTCCGGTCGCCGCAGCCGAACTTCTGCAAGATGCGATGGACGTGGGACTTGACGGTTCCTTCGCTGATGAACAGCTTCTGCGCGATGCGGTCGTTGCGCAGGCCGTACGCCATCTCCTGCAGAATCTCCTGTTCGCGCTCGGTCAGCGGCTCGAGCAGCGAAGCATCCGCGCTCGAATCCGGGACGAGGCAGGCGGACGAGACGGCGCGGGAAAGCGCGTTCGCCGCCAGGTCCGTCCGGTACACGGCTTCGCCCCGATAGGCGGAACGAATGGCGCCTAGCATATCCTCCACGTCCGCGTCCTTCAGCAAATAACCGACGGCGCCCGAGCGGATTACCTCGTAGATGTAGTCGGGGTCGTTGAACGTCGTCAGCATGACGATTTTGACGCGCGGCAGCTGTTTCAATATCGCTTTGGAAGCTTCGATGCCCGTCATGCCCGGCATCTGAATGTCCATCAGGATAATATGGGGCTGCAGCGCGATTGCCTGAGCGACCGCTTCTATGCCGTCCGCCGCCTCGCCGACGACGTTCATGTCGCTCTGCAGGCCGATGACGTAACCGAAGCCTTGCCGGATCATTTTCTGATCGTCCACGAGCACGGGTCGATATCCTCCTCTACCAGCTCGGTTCGCAGGTCATACCGGATGGAGGCCGTCGTCTCCATCCTGGCGAGCAGCGCCTGCAGCGGCGCCAAGCCGGACACCGACCGGTCATCGGCCAGCGAATGAACGGAAGCCCGGATGTCCTGCAGTCCTTGGCGGGCCACCTCCAGCATGCCGGGCAGCGTCTGCTCCGCTTGGGCGGGATCCTGGGCGATCATGTAGCGCAGCGCTTGCAGCTGAACGATCAGCGAGGTCAGGCTGTGCCCGACCGAATCGTGGATATCGCGCGCGATACGGGTGCGCTCGCCTTGCACCGCGCCCCGCATCGAAGCGACGGATGCCTCTTGCAGATGCGCGTAAGCGACCTGCAGCTCGGCCAAATGGCGCTTGTTCTCTTCGAAGATGCTATCGCGCTGCCGTCTGCTGCGAACGTTCAAATAGAAGAAAAGCGAAATAAAAGTAAATGTAAGGAAGCTGAACAGGCTTACGTTGCCGAAGGCCGTGTACAGCCCCGTGATGAGAATCAGGACCGCGAGAAGCGGGACGCGCTTCGGCCCCATGGTGAGGCGGACGGCCGTCGTAATGACCGTAATCGCGAGAAAATAAATCAGTTCGGTTTCGCCGAACCAGATCATGCCCGCCGCGGTTTCCAATGCGACCAGCGCCACGAACGCGATCGCGCTGCTCTTGGGCTGCCAGAAGTTCCGCAGCAGGAAGCGGCTGACAAACGTCGCCCAGATGAGGATGTTCAGCGCGATTTTCAAGGGAGGTCCCGCAAAGAAATCGGCCGCATACATCAGAATGGCGGTAGACGCCGCTGCGGCTATAGAGCGAATGAAGAAACGCCGGTCGATCAAGTTCATCCTATCCTGCCTCCGTTCTCCTGCGCCTGCGCGGCATCGCTTCGTTCCTATTGGTTATTGTAGCCAAGTGAGGCGCGGGAACGCAATCCGGTTGAGGCTCGGAACGAACATATCTATCTATGGATAGAGGGCGGGATCGGGAAGGTTATATCCAGCGGCAGTCGAGCAAACCTGCCTCCGCGGGATATGATTGTACCTGTCGAATAACATAATATGGGGAGGCAACATACATGCAGCAGATTATTATTCTTGTCCTTGTTTGTTTAGTGGGGTACCGAGTCGTTAAGCGGGTGCGCAGCAATTTCTCGTGGAGCCAGCTTCAGACGCGCAGATTGATGTTCCGTATCGGTTTGTTCTCGGCGATCGGAATTTTGTTCATGTCGCAGAGCGGGTTCAGCACGATCAGCGTCGTTTCGGATGTGCTGGGGATCCTCGTCGGAGCGGCGCTGGGCGTCGCCGGTGCCGCGCTGACCGCCTTCGAACGACGCGGCACCGGGCTGTATTTCAAAGCGAACGCGTGGATCGGCAGCGTCGTAACGGCATTATTCGTCGGGCGCTTGGCTTACCGAGGGTATGAGATGGCCACGATGTCCCATGAAGGCGGCTGGAGCTATTCCTTCAACGCGGGGGGCAGCGAGTGGGCGTCGGGGCTTCTGCTTATTATGTTCGCTTATTACGTCGTGTATTACACGCTGCTCCTGAAGCAGGGGAAGCAAGCTGCGGTGCGGTTGAATTAACGGACGCTGCAATCGTGCAACGACATGTGAGCAATCCGCTATTCATGGCAGCATCACGCGGACGATAGGCTGGTCTACAAAAATAGCCGTGATGGCCGCTTATTACAGCGGCCGTCACGGCTATTTCTACTTGGGTACAACAGTGCTTTGACAAAGCTTACTCATACGAGATGGCATGCGACGCCATGATCGCCGCCGACGTTCCGGAACTGCGGCACCTCTTCTCGGCAGCGGGCAACGGCGAACGGGCAGCGCGTATGAAATTTGCAGCCGGAGGGCGGATCGGCGGGGTTCGGCAGTTCCCCGCTCAGCACGATCCGTTCGCGCTTCAGCTTCGGGATCGGGATCGGCACGGCCGAGAGCAGCGCCTTGGTATACGGATGCAGCGGATTGCGAAACAACTCGTCGCGCGACGCGGTCTCCATCATCGAGCCGAGATACATCACCCCGATATGCGAGCATAGATGCTCGACGACGCTGAGGTCATGGGAGATGAACAGATACGTCAGTCCCTGCGTGTCCTGCATCTTGCGGAACAAATTGATGATCTGCGCTTGAATCGATACGTCCAGCGCGGAGACCGGCTCGTCCGCGATGATCAGATCGGGATTCAGGACGAGCGCCCTTGCAATGCCGACGCGCTGGCGCTGGCCGCCGGAGAACTCATGCGGGAAGCGGTCGATATGGTACGACGACAGTCCGCACGCGGCGAGCACCTCCATGACCCGATCGCGGATTTCTTCCCGCGGCGCGAGGCCATGGTCGAGCAGCGCCTCGCCGATCGCGTCGCCTATGCGGACGCGGGGGTTCAGCGAGCTGTACGGATCCTGGAAGATCAGCTGCATCTTCGGTCGCAGCCGGCGAAGCTCCTGCGGCGGCAGGTTGTAGAGGTCGACGCCCTTGAATTTGACTTCGCCATCCGTCTTGTCCGTCAGCCGCAGAATGGTTCGTCCTACGGTGCTCTTCCCGCTGCCCGATTCCCCGACCAGGCCGAAGGTCTCGCCCTGTTTGATGGAGAAGCTGATATCGTCGACGGCCTTCACGCTGCCGACCGTGCGGCTAAGCAGGCCGGATTTGATCGGAAAATACTTCTTGAGCCCGTTCACCTCGAGCAGCGGCTGCCGTTGCTCAGACATGCGCAATCGCCTCCTCGTACAGCCAGCAGGCAACTTTCTGCTGGCTGCCGGTTTCCTTCAATGCGGGCTCCGTCGTCCTGCAGATGTCCATGCAATGGGCGCAGCGGTCGTGGAAATAGCAGGACGGCACGAGCTCGAGCGGGTTCGGAACCTGGCCCGGAATGGAATACAGCTCTTCCTGGCGCTGATTGATAATCGGCTTGGATCTCAGCAAGCCCTGCGTATACGGATGCTGCGGATTCTCGAACAAGGCGACGACTTCGCCTTCCTCGACCACTTTGCCCGCATACATAACGACCACGTAATCCGCCATCTCCGCCACGACGCCGAGGTCATGCGTAATGAGCAGGATCGACATGCCCGATTCTTCCTTGAAGCGGCGCAGCATATCGAGAATCTGCGCTTGAATCGTCACGTCGAGCGCGGTCGTCGGTTCGTCGGCGATCAGCAGCTTCGGGCCGCACGAGATCGCGATGGCGATCATGATTCGCTGCAGCATGCCGCCGCTCAGCTCATGCGGATACGAATCCGCGATCTGCTCCGCGCGGGAGATGCCCACTTCGCCAATGAGTTCGATCGCCCGTTTCCGGGCGGCTTTCT
Source organism: Paenibacillus sacheonensis (assembly GCF_009909195.1). Lineage (GTDB taxonomy): Bacteria > Bacillota > Bacilli > Paenibacillales > Paenibacillaceae > Paenibacillus_Z > Paenibacillus_Z sacheonensis. Next base: position 169,912 of record NZ_JAAAMU010000011.1, on the reverse strand, counting down.
TGCTCATTTTCAGATGCTCCATGAGGGGCTCCATCAGCTGTTCGCCGATCCGCAGCACGGGATTGAGCGAGGTCATCGGTTCTTGGAAGATCATCGCGATCTCGTTGCCCCGAATGGTACGAAGCTCGTTGCGGCTAAGCTGGAGCAAGTCCTCGCCCTGAAAGCCAATGCTTCCCCCGACGACCTGTCCCGCCGGCGCTTCGATCAGTCCCATGACAGACATGGCCGTGATGCTCTTACCGCTGCCGGACTCGCCGACGATGCAGACGATCTCGCCTTGGCGGACCTGCAGGCTCACGTCGTCGACGGCGCGAACGATGCCGTCTTCCGTCTTGAAATGCGTGCTTAAATGCTCTATGTCAAGTACGTTATCCATGTTCATGTCACGTACACCTACCTTTTCTGCTTGGGATCCAAGACATCCCGCAGCCCGTCCCCGAAGATATTAATGGCGATGACGGTCGCGAAGATCGAGAAGCCGGGCGGAATCCAGAGCCACGGATGGTCTTGGAAATCGATCATGTTGTTGGCCGCGTCGATCATATTGCCCCATGTCGGCGTCGGCGCCATGACGCCAAGTCCGAAGTAGCTCAAGACGGACTCGTACAGAATGGCTCCGCCGATGTTAAGCGTGGCAATGACGATGAGCAGCGGCACTAAGTTCGGAAGCAAGTGATTAAACAGCTTTCTGCGGTCGCGAAGACCGAGCACGACGGTCGCCTGCATATACTCGCGTTCCCTCAGGCTAAGCATCTGGCCTCGAACCATCCGGGCAAGACCCGGCCATCCGACGATGCTGAGCATCAGCATGACGATGTACATGCGGTAATCCGTGGGCACTTTCCACTCCGACAGCAGCGCGCCCAGAATGAAGAGGAGCGGAAGACTCGGAATGGTCAGCAGCAGGTCTGCGAGACGCATGATGACTTGGTCGACGATGCCCCGATAGTAGCCGGCGATGACGCCGAGCAGCGAGCCGACGAAGACAGACAGCACCATGGAAGCCAAGCCGACAGTCAACGAAATCCTCCCTGCCTGCAGCACGCGGGTCAGCACGTCGCGGCCAAGCGCGTCCGTGCCGAGCCAATGCTTCAGACCGGGTGCCTTGTTCATGAAGGCCATATTGATCTTGTTGTCCGTATACGGCGAGAACAGCGGTCCGAGGAAGCACGCCGCGAACATGAACGCCACGACGACGAAGCCGAACACGGCGAGCTTATTCTTGAGCAGTCGTCTCAGGGATTGTCTCCACAGCGACGTATAGACAGGTTTGACAGGTTGAGGTGTAGGGGACGACAAAGCCGCAGTCGTCTCTCCGTGAATCGTCGACATCCGTTAGAACCTCCTACAGCCTGACCCGTGGGTCGGCGACATGATACAAAATGTCCGAAACCAGCGTGCCGATAACGGTCAGTATTGCGATAAACAAGGTGAATCCCATGAGCAGCGGATAATCCCGCAAGCTGAAGGACTGCATGTAAAGCTGGCCGATGCCCGGCCAGTTGAATATTTTCTCGATAATGAGCGAGCCGCCGAACAGAGCGGGAAGCTCGAAGCCGACTAGCGTAATCGCAGGCAGCAGGGCGTTGCGCAGCGCATGGGTGAACAATACTTTGCGTTCCTTCAAGCCTTTGGCGCGTGCCGTGCGGATATAATCCTGCTTGATGACGTCGATCATGTTGCTTCGGAAGTAGCGCGTCAGAGAGCCCACCCCGAGCAAAGTCATGACCATTACCGGAAGCATCATATGGTGAATGACTTCTCGCACGTAAGCGAGCCCCGTCGAATTGCTTCCCGTCGTCAGCATCCCGCCCGGAGGAAGCCATTTCCAGTCCACGGCCAGCATCTTGATCAAGAAGAGGCCGATGAAGAACGACGGGATCGACATTGCCGCGAAGAGCGCGACCATGACGATCGTATCGAACCACGAATACTGCTTGTACGCGGCGACGACGCCGACGACGACGGCGATCAGCCAGGTCAGGAATGTGGAGACGACCGCGAGCAGGAATGAATTCCAGATGTATTGATTAAACAAACTGAGTACCGGCTTCTGCTGCGACAGCGAATAGCCGAAGTCTCCGTGGAAGGCGTTCTTCATCCAGATCGCGTACCGTTCGATTACGGGTTTGTTCAGTCCGTAAATCTCCCGAAGCTCCGCTTTGCGTTCCGGCGTCAGCTTAATGTTGCCCGTGATGAAGTCGCCGGGCGTCAAGGCATACAAGCAGAAGATCAAGAAGGAGGCCGCGAATAAAATGACGATCATATACAGGATCCGCTTCGTAATGTACGTGCTCATAATCGACTCCTTAACCTGCGATTCCCTGACCGGAGATCGGACAGGGAATCGCGTTTGTTTGGTTCGTTATTGTTGGCTCAGCGTCCATTTCGGCAAGCTCGGCGCAAGGCCGTTGAACGGGCTGACGCTTAGATTCTGAATGCGGCCGTTATAGGCGTACACGCTTTTCTTGTAGCTCGTGAAGATGACCGGCAGCTGGTCGTTCAGCAGCTTGTAGATATCTTTGTACACGGCTTTGCGCTCGTCGATATTCGAGGTTGCAAGGCCTTTGTCGTACAATGCCTTGAATGCCGGATCTTCGTAGCCCGGAATCTCGCCGTCGACGAATTGGAGCAGGCCGTCCGACGGATCGGTCAAGAGCGAGGTGGAGAAGGAAGCCATATCGTAATCGCCGCCTTCGACCTTGGATACGAGCGCGTTGAAATCCGCGAAGACTTCAGGCTCGAATTTGATGCCCAAAGCTTCGTAATCTTCCTTCGCCACGGCGATGAAGATATCGGTCTCCGGCTTCTTGGAACCCAGGTAATGGATCGTCAGCTTCTGCCCGTCCTTCTCGCGGATGCCGTCCGCTCCCGCTTTCCAGCCCGCTTGGTCCAACAGTTCCTTGGCTTTCTCCGCATCGTATTTGTACGGATTGATGCCGTCCTCCGTATACGACCACGAGATCGGCGAAGAAGGAATGTTCGCGACTTGGCCCGCGCCCTGCGCCGCGTCCACGTAGATGCTCTGGCGGTCCAGGCCGTAGGTAAGCGCTTGGCGGACCAGCTTGTCCTGCAGGGCAGGATGTTTCAGGTTCAATTGCAGATAGCCGTAATTGCTCGGCGTGTAGGGCAGGATATTCACGAAGCCCATCGCCTTGAGCTTGTCGATGTTTTCCTTCGTCGCCGAGAACGACGCATAGTCGACCTCGCCGGTCTCCAGGTACTGCCAGGTATCGCCTTGAGCCGTTTTATAAATAAAATGCTCCGTCTTCGGTTTGCCGTCATAGTAATTCTCGTTTGCGATCATCCGGACTTCTTGGCCTGGAATGAATTTCTCCAGCTTGTAAGGTCCGGTACCCAGCGGGCTGCCGCTCAGCTTCTTCATATAGTCCAATTGCCCTTGCTTGTAGTCCTTGCCGTAATAAGCTTTGGACAGCACGTCGGATCCAAGCAATGTCAGCGCGCTGGCATTCGGCTTGTCGAGCGTGACGGAAATCGTCTGCGGATCGATCACCTTGATGCCAGAGACGCTGGTCGCCGTGCCCGCCTTATACGCATCGCCGCCTTTGATGTTCAGCGTGTTCACCAGGGAGTCGCCGTCGTAGGACTTGTCATGCAAGATGGTCCATGTGAAAGCGACGTCGTCGGCCGTAAGCGGCGTGCCGTCGCTGAATTTCAAATCCTTGCGCAGGTGGTACGTATACGTCAAGTTGTCCGCGGAAACGTCCCATTTCTCGGCCAAGCCCGGAATCGGGAGCCCTTTATCGTCGACCTTGACGAGCGGCGTGTACAGCAGGGAGGAGACATTGCCGTCGTAGCCGCTTTGTTGGAAATACGGCGTGAACGCGCCGCTCGGATCCGTCAAGCCGACGATGATCGTGTCCGTGCGCTTCTTGGCGATGTCCGGCAGCTTGGACAGGTCAGAGGCGGTCACGACTCCGGAAGCCCCGGCTGCGGGATCGGCCGCGGTTCCGTTGTTCGCGGTATCGCCGGCAGCGTTGTTCGCTGCGGGCTGGCCCGCGTTCGCCGGGTTGCCGGCGCCATTGTCGTTCGTGTTGTTGCCGCAAGCGGACAGTAATAATGCGCTCGCCAGTATGGCTGTCGATAAGGTCACGATTCTTTGCTTCTTCATGATACCCTCCTGAAATAGGTTTGAATGACACCATATTTTTAATCCCGATAGATTTACTCTGTATTCAATGTCCTTATTATAGGTATCAAATATGGTTCTGTAAATAGAGAACCAACAATTATTTCTTTGTATAAAGAATATTATAGAAGTTCAGCATATTCAATGTATTTTTGGAATTGGCGCAAACAACGAAAAAACCGCTTGCGCATCGTCGATTACGATGCGCGAGCGGCCGATTTCCATGCTGGCGTCCGGGTTGTCTCCCTACACGCCCTGCCCGATATAATCCATGATCTTGCTGTGTACCTGCTCCAATGCGCTCTTTCGAACGCTGTAAGCGGTGAGCGTCTCGCCTTCGAAATGCGCCGTCACCATGCCGGCATAGCGCAGCTTGGAGATATGATCGTGCGTGATTCCCTTGGATAACTCCAAATGGCGCACGATCTCGATGAACGAGCGCGGTCCCTGGCTCAGGTAGCGCAGGATTTTCAAGCGGCTTTTCTCCGACACGCTCCGGATCATGCGGTACTCGTGCGGCGTTAGGAAATCCTCTTCATCGCCAACGTACAGTCTGGCGGCGTAATGGCAGATGGTGACCTTGCCGAAGTGGCTGACGACATTGATCGGCTGAAAATGGTATTGCGGCATGAGGATCACGCGCTCCAGCCCATCCATCGGAACGAACAACAGTCCGTTGGTCGTCTCGTCCACGAATGCGATCGGCTCGGCCGACGATAGTTTTGCCTTCCGATGAAGCGCTTCCTCGCCAAGCCGCTCGAGAATCGCCGGATCGATATGCCGAAAGTATTGCTCGTTCCATTGTTCGAACAGCGTTATGGCATGATCGCGAAATTCCCCCATTTGGTTCGGGAACTGGTTGCCGTACGGCGACATCAATTCGTAGAGCTCGCCGGGCGTCATCCCGCGCAGCCAATCGACGAAATCGCCGACGTCTTCTCCGGGACAGAGATGCACGAGCAGATACGTCAGCTTCCAGTCGCCGTCGATCTGGACCCGATCGAGCAGCTCCGCCAATTGGGGCGTGATCCGTTGACGGACTTCTTTCGCCCAGGCGGGAGACAAGTCGAGCTTTTTATGCGATTTACGGCATACATAGGCATGCAAGCTGCCCATGATTTCGAATAAAGGTTTGAATCTTACGTCCAAGCTGTACATCATGACCGCCCGCCCTTCTTTGTCTAGTATTATAGCAACTAGTCTCCGCTGCGCACCACTTTGAATTTTCTCCGCCCTCCGACAGGCTGGCGGCGACCCGCGGATATTCGATTCGGCGAGGCATAGGCCGGCCGTCCGCGGGAAATTGTACTAGCGGGTTATACCCATGGATAGCACGCTTTTGTGGTACAATGATTCGGGTAATCGAGAGAGTCGCAGGACGAATTCAGGTACATCCATGAATGGAGATCGATATAGATGAGTTTATTGACGGTTGAGCAATTATCGCATACGTTCGGCGACCGGGTGCTGTTTCGCAATGTAAACTTCCGTTTGCTGGAGGGAGAGCGCGTCGGACTCGTTGGCGCGAACGGTACGGGGAAATCCACGCTGATGAATATTTTGACCGGAAAGCTGTTGAAGGACGAAGGCAAGGTGGAGTGGACGCCCCGCGTTCGTTACGGCTACTTGGATCAGCATACGAAGCTTGAAGCGGGCAAGACCATCCGGGACGTGCTGAAGGATGCGTTCCTGCCCTTGCTCGTCTTGGAAGAAGAGCTTAACGAGATCGCCGCGCAAATGGGCGATGCCGATCCGGATACGCTGGAGCGGCTGCTGGAGCGCATGGGCGAGATTCAAGAGGAGCTTGAGATCGGCGATTTCTATCTGATCGACGTGAAGGTCGACGAGATGGCCAACGGTTTGGGCCTCAATGCCATCGGGCTTGACCGCGAAGTCACGGCGCTTAGCGGCGGACAGCGGACGAAGGTGCTGCTCGCCAAGCTGCTGCTCGAGAAGCCCGGCGTTCTATTGCTGGATGAGCCGACGAACTATTTGGACGAAGAGCATATTAATTGGCTGACGAATTATTTGCGGAATTATCCGCATGCGCTCATGCTTATTTCTCATGAAACGGGCTTCATGAATCAGGTCGTCGACGTGATCTACCATCTCGAATTCACGAAGATGACGCGTTACTCGGCCAATTACGAGAAGTTCCTCGAGATGTCCGAGCTGAACAAGCTGCAGCATATCGACGCCTACGAGAAGCAGAAGGACTACATTAAGAAACAAGAGGAATTCATTAATAAAAATAAAGCCCGCGCTTCGACCTCCGGGCGCGCGAAGAGCCGCGAGAAGCAGCTCGACCGGATCGATCGCATCGACAAGCCGGAGGAAGCGGCCAAGCCGACCTTCAACTTCAAGGAATCCCGGGCCAGCGGCAAGCTCGTATTCGAAGCGGAGGGCATGGTCATCGGCTACGGCAAGCCGCTTCTGCCCAAGATGGACATGGTCATCGAGCGGGGCGAAAAGATTGCCATCGTCGGCTGCAACGGCGTCGGCAAATCCACGCTCCTGAAGTCGATTCTCGGCGTTATTCCTCCGCTGGAAGGCAAGCGGTATACGGGCGATTATTTATCTCCCGCCTACTTCGAACAGGAGTCCAAGGCGCCGACGATGACTCCGCTGGAGGACGTATGGGATGAGTTCTCTTCCATGAACCAACATGAAGTCCGGGCGGCGCTTGCCCGCTGCGGCCTGAAGAACGAGCATATCACGCGTCCCCTTAACCAGCTCAGCGGCGGCGAGCAGGCGAAGGTTCGCCTGTGCAAGCTGATGATGCGGGAGAGCAACTGGATTCTGTTCGATGAGCCGACCAACCATCTGGACGTCGTTGCCAAAGCCGAATTGAAGCGGGCGCTGCAAGCTTACAAGGGCACCGTCGTGCTCGTCTCCCACGAGCCTGAATTCTACGAGGACTGGGTGACCAAGACATGGGATGTGGAAGCTTGGGCCATGCAAACGCAAAGGTAAGGGATCGCATGCCGCCATACGAACGACCGTGGGCCGTCATTCCTTGAATAGATAACGAAAAAAGCTCCTTCGCTGCAGCCTATCCGCGGCGAAGGGGCTTTTTGCATTCCCTATTTCTTCTTCGCCCTGCACGTGGTGCAGGCCGGCTGGATGCTTTGCGGATTGTTGAAGACGTTGCCCGGGTCGTACTTGGCCTTTACCTTGCGCAATCGAGGATAGTTGGCCCCGTAGTAGACCGGCCCGGAGTTCTTGATTCCTTGGTCCGGTACATTGATATACGATCCCACGATATAAGGCTTCAGCTTCTTGCGCAGTCCGCGGGCGAGCGCAATGTTCTTGGCGGCATCGGACTTCTTCACCCAGGAGCTGTTCCACTCGACGTAATAGCTCGCTTTGCGCCAGTAGAACGCCGTGGCCCTAGGCGCTACGCGGCTTACGGCCCCGCCCCAGTTGAGGAAGAAGAAGCCGGCGAATTCGCCCTCTACCTGTTCCAAGAACCGGCGCATGTCGTGAATGGCTTTGTCCGGGAACGGATGCCGGCCGAAGCCGCTGGAGAACTGATTGCTTTCGCGCTGCGTGAGGATCGGATCCGGAGGCAGCAGGAAGTCCACGACTTTCGGGTAAGGCAATGCGCGAATGATCCGGCTCGTCGGCGTTCCGACGCGCAGCATGGGCTGCAGCAGGCGAAGCGCCTCCGTCTTCGACCCGAGGAAGAGCCCGTTCATGGTGACGTTGCCGCCTTTCTTCGGACCGATCGAAAATTCGCTGCCCAGCCTCGTATCCACGCATGGCGCCCAGCGCTGCCAGGCCTTGAGCAATTCGGGGAACTGATTCCATGGCCAGGTGATCCGGTACACCGTGGCCTTCGCCGGAGCGGCGTGCACTTTGAATTTGTACCTGGTATAGACGCCGAAATTTCCTCCTCCGCCGCCTTTGGACGCCCACAGGAGATCGGAGTTGCGTTTCTTGCTCGCGCGAATGACCCGCCCCTTCGCGTCGACCATTTCGAGCGCAAGCAAATTGTCGCTGACGAGGCCGACCGTCCGCTGCAGCGGCCCGATTCCGCCGCCGAGCGTGATGCCGCCGATTCCTACGGTAGGGCTGTCGCCAAAAGGAGCGATATAGCCGAGCGGCGCAAGCGTCTTGGCTATTCTCCCTACGGTGTTGCCCGATCCGACGATGGCGGTGCTTTTCTTTTTATTCAAGTTGATTTGCTTCATTTTGCTGACGTCGATAACGATGCCGCCGGTGACCTGCGACAGATTGACTTCCAGCGAATGCCTGCCGCTTCTCGGCCGAATCGGGACGTTATTCTCGTTGGCCCATTTGATGGCATTGGCGACATCCTGCGTGCGCTTCGCGAACACGAACACTTTGGGGAATTTGTCCGTGTGGGGATCCCAATTCTTGCGTGCGACATCGTAGCCCGGATCGCCTTTAAAGATCACAAGCCCGGTCAGCTGCGTTTTGGATTTCAATGCTCCCAACTCCCATGAGGATAGTAAGTGCGCTGTCATTGCATTGCAGGAACCTTATATCCTATGAAGCACAGCAGTCTAGCGAGTGGGCAAATGCAGAATAGGACGGGGTAAACGCATCGTCATGCTGCGTTCAATTTTTTAGCACGATCGTACGAGAAAATAATTGCGATTTTAGCTCGATCGTACTAAAATAGTCATAGCAAGAAAAAAGCGCCCCTATGGACGGGACGCAAAGGCGGGCTGTGCATGAAGGACACAAGAAACAACATTCTGCTGGCTTCGCAGGAGCTGCTGGCCAAATTCGGATACGCGGGCTATTCGCTTGGGGCGGTAGCGGAGCTGCTGAACGTCAGCAAGGGGGTGGTCACGTATCATTTCCCGCAGAAGGAACACCTTATCCAAACGCTGATAACGGCTTATTTTAGCGATGCGGCGGAATATATGGCCAAACATATGGTCATCGATAGAACGGCGCCTGAAGCGCTGGCATCCTACATCGAAGCCAATTTGCGCTATGCAGCCGATAATCGGAAACGGACGTTGGCCATCATGCGCATTATCGCCAACCATCGAAGCAAGGACGGCGCATTGGCTTTTACCGATCAAGACAATCAGATCCACCAACCGCTCATCGAGATTTTTCAATACGGGCAATCGGAGGAGGGGAGCTTCAGGACGTTCGCTCCCGAGCTGATGGCGATGCTCGTTCGAAGCGCCATCGACATAGTAAGCGGCCGGATCGCAACGCATGGGATCGAGGATACTGAAGAGGCCATCCAAGAGACCGTTCGTACATTCATGCTCGCGACAAGGAGGGAAGGCCATGAGGAAGATTCAAAATGACGGCTTGCAGGTCGTGGGTATCATCCTGAGTCTTATCGGGATCGCAACCGTGGTGCAGCCGTTGATTAGAGCGATGTTCGGCAAGACGATCGTTTACAAGTTCCTTGGTTTACTGCCGGAGGGGTGGCCATCGTTGACGGCATGGGCCGTCATCCTAGTGATCGGGCTTGTACTCGTCTCGATTACGAAGCCGCTGTCGACCGGTCGATCCGAATAGGAGGCGCGCCAGTCCGCAGCTTAGAGCTTCGCGGCAAGGCCGTCGAGCAGGACGCCCAAACCGAAATCGAATTCCTGCTGCCAGTCCGTGCTCGTCGTAAAGGGGGCTAGCCGGATCAGGTTAGGGAACTTCTCCGCCGGCAGGCCGTCATAGATCCGGGCATACTCTTGGCTTAATTCTTCGGACGTGACGGCGCTGTCCCCGGCAAACGAGGCGAACCGTGCTTCCTCCGCCGCGAATCCGAGCACGTAGCTCTTGAGGATGGAGGCGATCCACGGGATCAGCTTGTCCTCGAAGCCCGCGTCGGCGAGCATGCCGTACAAGTTCTCGATCTGCGTCAGGCGATTGTATCCTAATCCGATCGTGGCGTTGAACAGCTCCGAGGCATCGCGGCAGGTGCCGAGCACGGCTCGAAATTGCTCCGCCCACTGCAGAAGCTGCGTTCTCCATGGCAGCGAGGGATCGGGGCGCGCCATCTCGGAGCTGATCTTATCGGTAAGCAGCTGCAGGAGCTGCTCTTTTCCTTTGACGTGATAGTACAGGGAAGCGGGTTGGACGCCCAAGTCATCGGCGACCTTCCGCATGCTGAGGTCCTTCAGGCCGTGTTCGTTCAGTTGACGAATCGCCGATTGAATGATTCTCGCTCGGCTTAACGGCGTATGCAGGTCTTCGTTTTCTTCGAAACCGATGAGCGCAAGCGGCGGAACGGTCCGTTTTCTAGCCATGCTAAACACCTCTCTCGGTTGACAGTATAACATGGTTAGATTAATCTAATGGTGTTAGAATTATTCCGAGGAATTGCTTCTTTATTCATGTTAAGGGGGAAATAGCGATGAAGCTTAACCATTTGAATCTTTGCGTCGAGCATCCGAACGAGGCGCGGGATTTCTTTCGCGAGCTATTCGGCTTTCGGCTGGTCGATCAGAAGGGCGATGCGATCGTGGTGATGAACGACGGCCATGGGTTCACGCTCGTACTGAGCAAGTTGGCCGCGGCCGGGGACGCAGGCTCTTCGTATCCGAAGGACTTTCATGTCGGCTTCTATCTCGATACGACCGCCGAGGTCGATCAATTATGCGCGCGTCTTGCAGCCGCCGCGATTATTGCCGCCGAGCAGCGACCCGCGAGAATCCGGGACGGCTATACGCTGTATTTCACGGCTCTCGGCGGCCTATTGTTCGAAATCACGAGCTTTGCCCGTTAATTGCGGATGGCGTGATCGTCGGACGTTGACCGGACATGCCGGACGTTATTCGATGACGCGAGGCTCCTGCCACTTCACGGGCTGCTCCAGGATGATGCCGTCCGTCTCCACCCACTGCGTCAGGCTGTTCGCTTTGGCTTGAACGACGATAAAATGCAGGTCATCCGAGGCGGACGTATTCCGCAGCACGCGGACGCCGTCGGGCGCGATTCGAACGGAAGTGCCCTCGAACACGTCCAATTCGGTGCCGTCCACTTGCAGTCGGCCTTGCCCGTGCAGGAAGACGTAGAGCTCCTCGTTCTCCTCATGCTTGTGATAGAAGGGGACTTCCGCCAGCGGAGGCAGATTATTGAGGGACACCTCCATGCTGTTCAGCTTCAGGACGTCCTTGAGAAAGATTTTTCCTTTGAGTTTTCCCTCCGTAACGCTGCCGAATTCCGAAAATGCGCCTGCGCGGTTAACCGTGTAATTCGTTTGCCTCGTCTCCAATTTAAGCACCTCGCCTTAGAGTAGTGGTGTCAACAACCAACGTGACAACTGTCCTCGTTTTCGCCCCGCGATCAGAAAGCCGGCAAGGTCTTGCCCGTCTCGAGCAGGCTCTTCAAATTGCTGAGGATGACAGGCCAGCCGTTGTTAAAGCCTTCGATTTTCCCTTCGTCCTTGCGAATATCCTTCTCCAGCAAGTCCTCGTGCAGCAGCGTTAATTTGACCGTCCCGTTCAGCGGCGTTAATTCGTACGTCACCTTCGAGAAACGATCCCCTTCGGCGTCCTTGACGCTCCAGCTGACGGAGAGCAGACGATACGGGTCGCTGACCAGCACTTCGCCATAATGCTCTACCTTGTCTTTGATGGTGAGTTTGAAAGGGGAACCCACCTGCCAATCCGATTCGATCTCGCGGCCGAAGAAGTACTGCCTGGTGAATTCGCTGTTCGTTAACGCTGCCCACAGCTTCTCCGGAGTCGTCGAGATGTACGTGGTATAGACGAACGAGGTGTTACTCATGGCTTGAATCCTCCTCTAATGCTTGTTTTAGGGTTTGGAGCGCATCGATTCGGCGACGCTCGAACTTGCCGATCCAACGATGATAAATTTCGCCGATAGGGACGGGGTTCAGGTAATGCAGCTTTTCCCGGCCTTGCCATACGACAGTGACAAGATCGGCTTCTTCCAAAATAACCAGATGCTTGGTGACGGCTTGCCGGCTCATCGTCATGTGTTTGCAGAGCTCGCCCAAGGTTTGTCCGTTATGGACGAACAGGAGATCGAGCAGTTCTCTGCGTGTGCCATCGGCAAGCGCTTTGAAGAGTTTATCCATGCGCCTATTATATGCAACAATTTAGTTGCATGTCAAATGATGGTATTTAAAGCCTTCCTGTGCCCGTGCCGTACCGGCGGAGGCCTCCGTCCGATCGCTAGACAAAGGTCTAGTCCTTTTCCAAACTCGGGCCCGGTTTCGGGCGGACCGTTTGTCTCTACAATTGAGTTAACTGAAGTGGCGGATTGCATACCGGCGCGGCATAGGGTCGGATCATTCCGAAGGAGGAGAGAGGATAATGGAGAACTTGGTTGGCTTAACGGGGATGACGGCTTGCGCCGTTATTCTCTGGGGACTGGCAGCCGGGGGAGCGGTCGCGCCATGAGCCGTATGCCGCGTCGGCTGCGCGGCCGAGCAGGCAGATTGGTGATGGTGCTGCTCGTCGTCGGCGGACTGCTGGTCGCGGTCACAACCGCGTTCTTCGCCATGGACTGGCCGTCCGCCTCGCAGGCGTTCGAACGTAAGCTCTGGCTGCTGCTTTCGATGCTCCTGGTGACGGGAGCGATCGTACTCGGTTCGACGGTGCAGCGGTTGCGGAAGCTTCGCGTCCCTATCGAAGACCGAGGCGCTTCGTGCTCGTCCCCAGCCACAGCCCATGATCATACCAACATCCGGGATGGCTCGCCGCCGCAGCTCTGCGGTACGCTGGACATGGCCGGAGACAAAAAACGGCTGGCGTTTCCTTTCCGCCGTGATACCTGCCGTTCCCGTTCCCGCAGGGGATAATAATCTATCCCGAGAGACGCGAAAGAGAGGGACGGTATGCGTAGAAGAGGCAGCATGTCGGTCAAGAGCAAATGGACGAAGACCAAGTGGTTGCGGGCGGACCGCGCATTGCGACGGTTCATTCCGGAGACGAAGCGGTTTACGAGGTCGTCGCTGAAGAAGATGACCGTGCGCTATAAAACGGTCTATTTCAAACCGACGGACGGAACGGGCGGAAGCGGGATCGCGCGGATTCTACGGGTATCTTCCCGGAAATACAGCGTGAAGAAAGATACGCGGACGTTCCGGGTTTCCTCCTTCGGCTCCTTATACGGCCGGCTGACGCGCATCGCGCGCGGCAGGGGCTACCTGCTGCAGAAGGGGATCAAGCTGCAAACGTCCGGCGGCCGGCCGTTCGACGTGCGCATGACGATGCAGCGGGCGGGGAGCGGGAAGTGGGCGCATTCCGCCTTGTTCGTCAAGCTCGGGCTGCGCAACAAAGTCGTGACCAATTTTCATCAAGGCGGCAAGCTGGCGTTTATCGAGCCGACGCTGCGCCGGTCGGGCTACGGCGCGGCACGGGTGAGCGGGTATAAGCGGCAGATCAGGAAGCTGGGCAGGCAGACGGCCCGCTGCTTCGATCGGCACAGCGTCCGGTTCAACGAGCTCGGGCTGGACGTGGCGCTCGATCGCCAAGGGCGGCTGTGGATCTTGGAAGTAAACACGCGACCGAATCTGAGCGCGCTGAAACATCTTCCCGACAAAAGCATGTACCGGACGGCCATGCGGTACAGCAAACGGTATGGAAGAACCAAATAAGAGTGCCGCTTCCGGGCGCACCAAGCGAGTTGGGCGAATCGTATTGAAACGTTTCGTTCAACCTTGATTCAAGCCTTGCGGAATTCACGTTATTCGGTGCAATGAGCAAGAGCCTGCAAGCCCTTACTCAAGGGTGTGCAGGCTCTTGCCCATTCGCGGAATTCAATTCGGTCTTTTAATTAAGCGGTTCGGTCTGACGGTTCAGCCTTGCCAACGATCAGCTTTTGAGGGAAATCGGGGGCTCCGGGTTCACGATGATTTGCTCTGTCAGCGGCTCCAACTGCGTATCGTCGGCTCTCACCTGAATCGCGTATAAGCCTCTGGATACCAGTATGCACAGGGTGAGGAAGATGACGTAGGCCACGAACGAAACCAAGCTCGAGGCGAACAGCAGCGAACCGGACACCTCATCGGCCTTGCCGACGAATCGGTTCACGATATTCGAGGCGAACACGAAGATGACCAGCGGCACGGATAGTCCTTGAATCCATTGTCCGTCTTTCCGGAGCGCTGGCGTCCGCTGATAATAGCTTCCGATGAATTGATAGGTCGAGGGCAGGCCGTATAGGCTGTAGAACGGGATAATCATGCAGGCCAGCGCGCCTCCGGGCGTGCGCGGATATTGCAAGAACAGCCGATTCAAGTCCTTGTGCACCCGGAAAATCCAAATCAAATAAACGACAACGATGATGTAGTACAACACAACGGTAACGATGTCGACGAAGCCGTAGATGTAATAGAAATGCTGACTGAATAAATCCAGGTCCGTCATGTAGACGGCAGAGCAGGCGAGATCTACGGCGGATGCTGCTAGGAGCGCTCCCAGGAGGATTTTGAGTACGAATGTCCAAAGCTCGGATTTTAATGGCAAGCGGATTCACGCTCCGATTCAGGATTAGGGCAGCTGCTTCAAGTAGTTGATGGCTTCTTCCAAGGAACTTACCGGCTCGACACGCAGATGCAGATGCAGTTCCTCTGCGGTTTGTCGTGCTTCTTCTTCGTTGCTGATACCTACGTACATAAATGTTTCTTTATCCCTGGGGACGAAGAAAATATCCGCTCCCGCCGCCTCCGCCGTCCGCAGTTTGTCCCGAATGGCACCGACGGAGCCGACCGAATCGTCCTCCTCGAGCGTCCCGGTACCGGCAATCGTAAGCTTGCCGCCTCTAGAGAAGTCCTCGCTCCGTTCCTCCTCGTACAAGCCGATGCCAAGCATAAGACCGATCGAATTGCCATAATAGTTCGCCGTTTCTTCGATTAATGCGTTCAGCTTGGTTTCCTCTTCGGCTTCGGTGCCGTTCTCGTTCGAAAGCTCCGAAGCCGAGTCGATCGCATGCTGGATCGTATCGTTCTTCATGACTTGTTCGACGTCCAGCATATCGTCAAAATCGTCCTTCGCGGAGGCGTCCACCCGCGTGAAATGCGCTTCGGGGTACGACCGGCCGACCGAGAATTTCTCATAACGATTGCGGGTAACGCCTTCCCGTACATAGACGAAGTGGACGCTGCCATTCACGCCGATCTCTCGTACAGGTACGATTTCGCCCATTGCCGAGAAATTGTTGTACTGGGGGAGATAACAGTAGAGCCCAATGGAGAGGGGAAGCAGGAGTAGCAGGGAGGCAATGATCCATTTGCGGCCTGTCTGGTTTCTCGGTTTGGCAGGACTTAACGGCAGGTTGTCCAGAAGCAATCATCCATTCTATGCGTATTGCGTTCAACGATTCGTCATTCAATTCGATGAACTAGATCAATAGTCCTGCAAATGAAGGACGTAACCATAGGTAATATCGGCGGATATCCTCGTTTATTGCACTGCCGGCATTTTCCAACAAATAATACGTTCCCGAGAGGAGAAAGCGATTATGCGGAGAACTTCATAACTACAGACGGCAACCTGGCAAGAAAGCGCATATCTGCGCAATCGCAGGTCTGCTATACTTAGATCCATCATGACATTCGGAGGGATTCATCCATGTTCGGTACGAAAAGCTCACCGCCATCCGAGCCGACGGCTTCGCCCGAGCGAGTCGTGCCAGTCTATACCGTGCATACGCTGCCTCAGGCCTATGAAGTCCTATGCGTCGTCTACTCGGGCAAAGTGAACAATAATTCGCCCCTTACCGTCCTGCAGCAGCTCGGGCGCGCGGGCGGCGCGGTTCCGGAATGCGATGCCGTGATCGGCATGATGATCACGCACGGTTTCTCCGCCGGAGCGGTGAACGTCTATGGGACGGCCATCCGCTATTTATAACAATCGACGCATGCGAAGACGTTAGCTGAAAAAGAACCGGGCAGCTGCTCGGTTCTTTTTTGATACTGTGCATGACGAATCCGATCAGAAATAAAATCGACACGAGGACGGTGAAGCCGGGCATGCCGGATTGGTCTTATCAAACGCTATTCCGCCCGGGCCTGTTCCGTCTGCCTGCCAGAAGGGCCCGCGAATGGACGCTTCGCGCGATGCGGAGCGTAAGCTTGGTGCCCGGAGGCACCTTCGTAATCAAGACATTAGGCCATATGGAGCCTGCCCCGATTCTGCAAAGCCGGATTGCGGGCACGACGCTGCCGACGCCCGTCGGCCTGTCGGGCGCAGTAGATCCGGAAGGCATCGCCACTCGCGCGATCGCCCAGTTCGGCTTCGGCTTCGTCGAGGTGGGCCCGATAACGGCGGACAGGATCGCGGACGTCTCGCCGATCGGGATGAATCAACGCGAGGAAGCGATCGTCTATCCCTGCCCGTACGAGAACGTCGGCGCGGAAGCGGCGCTAAGGCGCATTCGGAATCCCGGTCATCGGCTGCCTCAGTTCGTGCGCATCGCCCCGACGCCGGGAGCGGGTCCGGCTCAGGCGAGCCTTGAGCTGCGGTCCTTAACGGATCGATTCATGAGCGAAAGCCGAGTATCGGCCCTCACGATAGAAGTGATTGCGCAAGATCGAAGTCCGGAAGAGAATGCAGGCCTGCTTAACCAATTGACCGCTTATATCCAGGAGAAGACCGTCAGCACGACAACGATTCTGCTGTACATCCCTTTGGATCTGGCGGAACCTCAGTTAGCGGCGCTGCTGCGGGAAGCGGACGAGGAGATCTGGAAGGGCTTCGTGATCGGCGAGGTGATCCAAAGTCCGGAAGGCGCGGTGGCAAGCCGCCGGGGCAAAGCTGCATGCATATCCAAACTGCGCGCTATCCGCAAGCAAACCGAAGGCAAGCGGAAGGCCCTTCTGTTCGCCGGCGCGGGCATACATGAGCCGGCAGATGCGCTGGAGCTGATCGAGGCGGGCGCCGATTACGTGCTGCTGCACAGCGGGCTCGTCTATTCCGGACCGGGTCTGCCCAAACGCGTGAACGAAGCGATCATTCACCGCAAGCTCGCCGATGCGGATACGGAGCCTCCGGCCGGCCAATCCTTCTGGAAGAACTGGGGATGGATGTGCCTGCTCGGGATTGGCATGATCATCGGAGGAATCATCGCGTGGTTCATTGCGTCGACCTCGGTGCTGCTTCCCTATGACGAAGCGTTCCTCGGGATGGCGGGGGATGAGCTGAACGCGATCGACCCTCATTTGCTGCATTTCATGTCGCATGACCGAATCACGCTGGCCGGCACGATGTTATCGATCGGCATTCTGTACTACCAGTTGGCGAAGCATGGCCTCCGATTCGGCATCCATTGGGCGAAGATGGCGCTGCTGACGTCGGGCGTGGTCGGCTTCCCAAGCTTCTTCCTCTATCTGGGCTACGGCTTCTTCGATCCCGTGCATGCCGCGGCCGCCATCGTGCTGTTTCCGCTGTTCCTGCTGTCCATGAGGCGCAATCCGGACCGTCTCTACCGAGATCCGGTTAACCTGCATAACAGCACGGCATGGCGCCGGGCGCTTTGGGGCCAGCTGTGCTTCGTCGTTGTCGGCGCTGCGTTATGTATCGGCGGTCTCGTCATCGCGTTCGTCGGAATTACGAATGTCTTCGTGCCTCAAGATATCGGCTACTTGGGCATGTCGCGCGAGAGCCTGGGGCTCGTTAACGAGCGGCTTATCCCGCTGATCGCTCATGACCGCGCGGGGTTCGGCGGGGCGCTTTTCTCGGACGCGGTCGTTATTCTCGTTTTTGCGCTCTGGGGGCTGCAGCAGGGAGCCAAGTGGATGTGGTGGACGCTTCTATGGGGCGGCGCGCCAGGTTTCGTCGCCGGGTTAAGCGTGCATTTCAGCATCGGCTACACCGATTTCTTCCATCTGCTGCCCGCTTACTTCGTCTTCGTGCTGTACGTCGCGGGCCTTGTGCTGCTCTATCCTTACCTCATGAAGCCCGCTGCTAACGAGGCCGTTTCCTCAACGAGCGGCGGATGAGCAGCGGACCGATCATGCTTCCGGTCATGGCCGCGATGACCGAATGAAGCGGGACGAGCAGCATGTAATACAGCGCCGTTCCGCCGACGATATCGATGACGACGAATTTCCGGATTTCGGACATCGGTATGACCACGACCACGAATTCCTGCTTGGTTCTCATTCTTGCATCCCTGCTTTCATAACGTATCCACTTGAAAAGTGTATTTGCGTCATTCTTGTCCGATGTCGGAAGGGACGAGAAAAAACCCGGCCTATGCGAGCAGAGGCCGGGTTTGTGCTATTCGAGAACAGGATAAAGCCAAAGCGTTGCTTCTTCAGCTTCGTAGTTGTCATTTCGTCCAGAGGCCAATCGAGGGTCACGGGTCCGTCAGGAGACCCCGGCCTTATTTGTTTACGCGGTCTGTCAGCCGCATGAAGCTGTGCACGGATATCCGAGGGCGCACGGTACATTCAGCCCCCCGCATCCTTCGGCGACCGCGAGCCGATCAAATAGCCGATAATCGTGGATTCGACGGGGAGAACGACGAGCGTCCACATTTCTTTCAATCCGAAGTCGGGCGAGCGGAATTGGTCGGGAAGCAGCGTATAGACCAGCGCGATGAGCAGCACGCCGAGCGCGACCGTGCCGACGATATACAGCCGCACGTTCTCGCCGGAGCCGAAGAACTTGCCCAGGAAGCCAAGCTCCGCCTTGCGTTTGTCGCTCTCCGCGTTGGCGGCGATGATCTTGCTGGCTACCTTCGGGTCCTGGATCTCGATCTTATTCATGCTCGGCAACCCCCTCGCCGGCGAAGAACGTAAACGTCAGCGCCCAGGACGTCGCATCGAAGTTGATGGTCACCTCGTAGCGCAGCGAGAGCTTGCGGTTGTTCAGCACGCCGAGATGGATCATGTCCTGGTTGCCGGTCGGCTTGCCTCTCGGAAAGTTGATGCAGGCAATCCGGACCTCGTTATAGCGAACGAGCCGAATATCCGTCATGTAATCGTCTCTCGCCGGCTCCTGTTCCACGCAGAACACGAACGTTAACGGATCGTTCTCCTCCGACAGCACGATTTCGATGGGACGCATTTCATAGGCGAAGACGCGGCCGTGATACACCGCTTCGAATCCGCCGGACGTGATTTTCATCTCGATCCCTCCGAGGTTATCAGTCATCGAACAAGCTTCTTGGTCTAGTGTACGGGCGAGCGCGGGGATTCATGTCAATTGCGGCTAAGCGGAGGAGGTCCATAGATCGAGTCGGCTTGCATGCGCATGGCCGTTCATCAAATCGTCAATTTTTCGTTGACAGCTTTTGGGGGCCGATGGTAAAGTGACACATATACTTTGATGAACGGAAAGGAGGGTTACGTACATGCGCAACGGAACATTGGTATTTATCGCTCTGCATGCTGGCGGAGCTTACGCTCGTATTGGACGTAACCCTCGCGCGAACTGACGACGGCGAAGCGGAGAATGGCAGATTCCCGCTTGCATTGTCATGAGGCGCATGGTTACGGTGACGTAATCGTGCGCCTTTTTATCGCACCCGGCTGGCCGCGGCAGGTTTGAACCTGCTGCCGCCCGCATGACGGGTCAAGGCGTACCGCTTACGGCGGCACGCCTTTTTTTGTTCCTTAAAAGTAAGAAAGGTTGAGGATATAAATGTTCGTCGTACTTAAGAAATTAAGCTGGTTTTTCAAAATGCACTGGAAGCGGTACACGATCGCCGTTATTCTGCTCACGATCGTCGGGATCATGGACGTGATTCCGCCCAAGCTCATCGGGACGGCGGTCGACGGTATCCAGCAGGGCACGATGTCCACGCGCCGGCTGACGGAGCTGCTGCTCTTCTGGGGAGGGCTTACGGTAGGCGGGTATTTAATCACCTGCGTGTGGTGGTCGCTGCTCTTCGGGTCGTCCTTCGTGCTGGAACGCACGCTTCGCTCGCGGCTGATGCAGCATTTCATGCGCATGACGCCGACCTTCTACGAGCGTAATCGCACCGGCGACTTGATGGCCCGCGCCACGAACGATCTAGGGGCGGTGTCGCAGACGGCCGGGTTCGGCATTCTGACGCTGATCGATTCGACGTTGTTCATGTGTACCATACTCGTCATGATGGCCGGAGTGATCAGCTGGAAGTTGACGCTCGCCGCGATGCTGCCGCTGCCGATCATGGCTTTGATCATGCAGCATTTCGGCAAGAAGATCCACGAGCGCTTCATGGCGCAGCAGGACGCCTTCGGCAACCTGAACGATCAGGTGCTCGAATCCGTATCGGGCGTGCGGGTCATCCGCGCGTTCGTGCAGGAGGACGCGGACCGGAAGCGATTCAGCGCGATGACCGACGAAGTGTTCAGCAAGAACATTGCCGTGGCTAAAATCGATGCGATCTTCGAGCCGACGGTCAAAATATTAGTCGGGATCAGTTACCTGATCGGCCTCTGCTATGGGGGCGTGCTCGTCTTCCGGAGCGAAATTTCGCTTGGCGAGATGGTGTCGTTCAACATGTTCCTCGGGATGCTCATCTGGCCGATGTTCGCCATCGGAGAGCTGATCAATATCATGCAGCGGGGGAATGCCTCGCTCGACCGCATCAACGAGACGCTCGGCATGAAGCCGGACGTGAAGGATGCGGAAACCACGGTCCCGATGCCCGTGCCGGAGTCGATCGAATTCAACCGGCTCACGTTCCGTTACCCGTCATCGGCCATCGATAACTTGGTCGATATCTCGTTCAAGCTCGTCAGGGGCCAGACGCTGGGCATCGTCGGCAGAACGGGGAGCGGCAAGACGACGCTGCTCAAGCAGCTCCTTCGTGAATACCCGATGGGTCAGGGAAGCTTGACGGCGGGCGGCGTCGCGCTGACGGACATCGAGCTGAATGAGATCCGCAGCTGGATGGGTTACGTACCGCAGCAGCCGATCTTGTTCAGCAAGACCATTCGCGAGAATATCGGCTACGGCGTCGCGGGCCGTGAAGTGGATGAAGAGCTGCTCGGCACCGCGCTGGAGCTGGCCGCGTTCCGCAAGGACGTGACCTTCCTGCCGGAAGGCCTCGAGACGCTGGTCGGCGAGAAGGGCGTGGCCCTCTCCGGCGGCCAGAAGCAGCGGGTCAGCATCGCCAGGGCGGTTATCGCCAATCCGGAGATTCTCATGCTGGATGACGCGCTGTCCGCGGTAGATGCCAAGACGGAGACGGAAATTCTCCAAGGCATCCGCAGAGAGCGCGCGGGCAAGACGACGCTTATCGCGACGCACCGGCTGTCGGCGGTGCAGCATGCCGATTGGATTATCGTGCTGGATGAAGGACGGATCGTGGAAGAGGGCGTGCACGAGCAGCTGCTCGCGAACAACGGCTGGTACAAGGAGCAGTATGATCGTCAGCAGCTCGCTTCCGTCGTGGAAGCGTAAGCCCCGTCGACCGTTACGGAGCACGATCGCAACGAACGGCTAAACAAGGGCAAGTATGGATAAAGAGAAGGTGACCACGCAAATGGGCAACAACGGAAAACGATTATTTCAATATGCATGGCATTACAAACGGCCGATCCTGCTGGCGCTGCTGCTGCTGGCGCTGGCGATCGCCGCGGAGCTGGTAGGCCCGTTCCTCGCCAAGCGGATGATAGACACGAACATCATGGGCATCGAGAAGCCCTGGTACCAGACCCAGTCCGAGGAGCGTTATGCGGTCTCGTATGAAGGAAGCTGGTATAAGAGGGCCGATCATTGGCTGGATAGCGAAACGAAGGGCCGCGAGGTGCGCGTCCTGCAGTCCGGCCGCAAGTATTATTTCGTCGATGCGGCGGGTGTTCCGGATAAAGGCGTCCGGGAGTTCGACAATGACAACGGAAGGCTGACGGTTACCGCGGAGGACGGCCGATCGCAGCAGTTTCCCGCGGATCAATTAAGCCGCGGCGAGACCTACGGCTTCTTCAAGCCCGAATTCCGCAGCATCTTCACGCTGGCGGGAATCTACGTCGGCTTGCTGCTCGTAGGCGCGGCGCTGGCCTATGGACAGCGCTATCTGCTCCAGGTATCCGCGAACCGGATCGTACGCAAGATGCGCAACGACGTGTTCCGCCATATTCAGGAGCTGCCGGTCCAATATTTCGATAACCTGCCGGCGGGCAAGGTGGTCGCGCGGGTGACGAACGATACGGAAGCCATTCGCGAGCTGTACGTATCCGTGCTGGCGAATTTCTTCTCCGGAATCATTTATATGACGGCCATCATCGGCGCGTTGTTCATCCTGGACGAGACGCTGGCCCTCATCGCGCTGCCGCTGCTGCCGATCTTATATCTCTGGATCGTCGTCTACCGCAAGTTCGCGTCGCGCTTCAACCACGTCATCCGCTCGCGACTGAGCGACATTAACGGGATGATCAACGAATCGATTCAGGGCATGCCGATCATTCAGGTCTTCCGCCGGGAGAAAGAAACGATGTCGGAGTTCCACGTGATGAACGACGAATATTTCAAATACCAGAACAAGCTGCTGACGCTGAACTCCGTGACGAGCCACAACCTGGTGAACGTGTTCCGCAACGTGATTTTTCTCCTCGTCATCTGGATGTTCGCCGGCGGCTCGCTGAGCGCGGCGGTATCGGTCGGCGTCCTGTACGCGTTCATCGATTATATGAACCGGATGATGCAGCCGATCGTCGGCATCGTGAACCAGCTGTCCAACCTGGAGGTCGCGCGGGTGTCGGCGGAGCGGGTATTCGCGCTGCTAGACGAGCCGGGCGTCCAGGTGTCGGAGGAGCGGATGAAGCGGTATACGGGCAACGTTGCGTTCGAGGACGTTTCCTTCGGGTATAAGGCGGGCGAGGACGTGCTGAAGAACATCAGCTTCCAAGCGAAGCAGGGCGAGACGGTCGCACTAGTGGGCCATACCGGCTCGGGCAAAAGCTCGATTCTGAACCTGCTCTTCCGGTTCTACGACGTCGACCGCGGCTCGATCACGATCGACGGCATCGATGCGCGCGAGCTGACGAAGCAGCAGCTTCGCGAGCATATGGGCATCGTGCTGCAGGATCCGTTCCTGTTTACCGGCACGATCGCTTCGAACGTCAGTTTGGACGATCCGTCGATTACGCGGGATAAGGTCGAGCAGGCGCTTCGCGACGTCGGGGCGTATGACATGTTCATGCAGCTGCCGGGCGGCTTGGATGAGCCGGTCATCGAGAAGGGGAGCACGTTGTCGGCAGGACAGCGCCAGCTGATCTCGTTCGCGCGCGCGCTGGCGTTCGATCCGGCGATTCTGATCCTGGACGAAGCGACGGCCAGCATCGATACCGAGACCGAAGCCATTATCCAGCAAGCGCTGGACGTGCTCAAGCGGGGGCGTACGACGTTCGTTATCGCCCACCGGCTGTCGACCATCCGGGCGGCGGACCAAATTCTCGTGCTCGACCGCGGCCGCATCGTGGAACGAGGCAATCACGACGCGTTGATGGAGACGGGCGGCAAATATTACGCGATGTACCAGCTGCAGCAAGGCGGAGTCGTAGCGATAGGCGCATAACTAGACAGCGAAGGAGACTTTCAGTTGAGCAAAGCATTATCCAGGGCGCTACCGGTAAGCGCGACCGTATTTCCGATCTTATTCGCGATCAGCATCGTCCATCTATTGAACGATACGATGCAATCCACCGTCACGGCGCTGTTTCCGATCCTGCGCGATTCGATGGACCTCAGCTATAAACAAATCGGGTTTATCGCATTTGCCATGAACATGACGGCTGCCCTGATCCAGCCGATGGTGGGCACGATGGCGGACCGGCGTCCCCGTCCTTACATTTTGCCGGTCGGAGTATGCTTCACGCTGGTGGGCGTGGTCGCGCTTGCGGTTGCGCCGCAATATGCGTACCTGGTCATCGCGGTGATGATGATCGGCATCGGTTCGGCGATCTTTCATCCGGAATCGTCGCGCGTTGCCTATATGGCTGCCGGAGCGAGGAGGGGCTTGGCGCAGTCGATCTTCCAAGTAGGCGGCAATATCGGCGGTGCGCTCGGACCGATCATGAGCGCGGCCATCTTCGTCCCGCTTGGGCAAATCAGCGTGCTGTGGTTCTCGATTGCGGCGATCGCCGCGATCGTCATTCAGAGCTTCGTCGCGCGCTGGTATAGTCAGAACATCCTGCAGCCGCGTCCGGCCGCATCCAAATCCAAGGCCGCCGGCGGCGTGAAGAAGGATCGGGCCGCGGGATCGGGCCTCTCGCAGCGGCAGGTGGTCTGGGCGATTATCGTGCTCGTGTCCCTGGTGATGACGAAGCATGTGTACATGTCCAGCATTTCCAGCT
The DNA here is from genome assembly GCF_009909195.1 of Paenibacillus sacheonensis. Lineage (GTDB taxonomy): Bacteria > Bacillota > Bacilli > Paenibacillales > Paenibacillaceae > Paenibacillus_Z > Paenibacillus_Z sacheonensis. The sequence continues at coordinate 145,568 of NZ_JAAAMU010000011.1, read as the reverse complement.
ATTACAGCTTTTATCTCATCGATAATTACGGCGTCTCGGTATCGCATGCGCAGTTGATCTTATTCGCGTTCCTCGCGGCATCGGCGGCGGGGACGTTCTTCGGCGGACCGCTTGCCGACCGTTACGGACGGCGCAATATCATTTGGTTCTCGATTCTCGGCACGGCGCCGTTCTCCATCCTGCTGCCGTACTGCAACTTGTTCTGGACGGGCGTGATGTGCGTGTGCGCGGGATTCGTGCTGTCGTCGGCGTTCTCCATTATCGTCGTGTTCGCGCAGGAGCTGATGCCGGGCAAAGTGGGGCTCGTATCGGGGTTGTTCTTCGGGCTCGCGTTCGGTATCGGCGGCCTGGGGTCGGCCGTGCTGGGCTGGATCGCCGATTCCACCAGCATCGAATATATCATGAAGCTGTGCGCCTATCTGCCGCTGCTCGGCATTCTGGCGGTATTCCTGCCGAAGGATGAGCGTTTGCGGGCTTAGTGCCGCGTCGAGTCAAATCATGCAGAGCGAAGCGAGTTCGGTGCTTCCGCTCTGTTTTTTTTATTGGAGGAAGAGATGTCGAGAGTACGAGTCGAGGGGAACGATTAGCTTAGAGGGTCATGCATCATCGCGCAGCCTGTACGCGGCTACACGGGCTGCAGCGACCGAGACGGCAGCCGGCCGCGGAACGTGCCGCTTCGCCCGTTGCGCTTCGCGGCGTACAAAGCTTTATCGCAGCAGGTATACAGCGTCTCCAGCTCTGTATACGGGTCGGGGACGAGCGTAAGCACGCCCATGCTGATGGTGTAGGTGATGGGGAGGCCGGCAATCATCGTTCCCTTGAGCGCGTGGTTAACTCGCTCGGCGAGCGCATTGGAAGCCGCTTCGTCCTTGCCCGGCAGCAGTAAGCCGAATTCATCGCCCCCGTAACGGACGAACAAGTCGTCATGTCCCAAATTCTGCCGGATGCGCGAGGTCAGGTCCTGGAGCACTTGGTCCCCGACGTGGTGGCCGTACGTATCGTTGATGTTCTTGAACCAGTCGATATCGAACAGCAGGTAAGACAGCGGGGCTCCCTTCTTGGCGTGATCCGCGAGGCATCGTCCCGCGCGTTCGGCGAAGGTTCTGCGATTCAAGGCGCCCGTGAGATCGTCGTAGCTGGCCAGGCGGACCAGCTCTTGATTGGACCGCTCCTTCAAGAGCAGCACGAAGGCCATGTTCTCCATGATCGTAATGAGATAGAGCGCCAAGGTCGCGATCATCTGATACTGGCCCGAGGTGTAAAAGCTTGTCGGGATCGACGCATCGAAGAACAGTGCGGCGGCGCCTCTGGCCAGCGTACCCGCGAGCGTAAGCAGATACAGACAGCCCATCAATCGCAGGAGCAAGGAGTGATTTTTCCCGAACGCCAAGCGGTAGGCCGGCAGCAGCAGCAGGGCGAACACGAAGGAACAGTAGGCAATCCGGATGTTTTCTTCGTTGTGTACGAGCAGAATCAGATGAAAGCCGGCGATGCTTACCGCGGTAAATCCGAGATAGATCATCTTGGTCATCGGGCGAAGCTCGCCCCGCAGACGCAATAGCGCGATGATTTCCAAGGCGGCTCCGGCAAGCAGAATGGAGTTCGCGAACGAGATGGACAAGAAGTCGGCGATCTCCCCGCGCAGGATCATCAAGTACCAAGAAAGCATTTGAGCGGATTTGGCAATGAAGAACATCTTGACCGTCGCAGCCTTCATATGTTCATGCCAGTACGCGCTGACGAGAACGAACGTGAAGATATATCCGATCCCAAGCGAGAGCAATACGGTTTGGGAGTCCAACAGCAACATCATGGTGAGCCACCAGCTTTTAATAGAATAGACATAGTTTAAGTATACAAAAGTCAGGGGGACTTTTGAACTACGGATTTGGGCCTAGTGTGGACAAGCTGCGAACGGGGCGCATAAAAAAAGGCCGTGACGGCCGCCGGATAGGCAGCCTGCACGGCCATATAGCGATAGGAATCAGAGGCTTGCGAGGTAGGCGTCAAGCTGATCGAACGTGCCGCCGAAGCCTTGCTGCATGGAATCGAACATGCCTTTGAAGAACGCGTGCTCCGCCGGGGTCGCGCGGTGAGGGCCGCCGTCGATCGTAATGGTGGTTCGGCCGTCCTGCTCGGCGAACGTGACGGTATTCATCACTTCGAGCGGGAATTCAGGCGCGAACGGAGGACGCAGCGTGCCGCCCTCTTCGTCCGAGAACGAGTTCGTGAAGACGATTTTCTCGGGCGCGACGATTTCATGATAGACGAATTTGCCCCACATTTTATGGCCGTCCGGGGTGCTCATGCTGTAGTGGAACATGCCGCCCGGACGCAGATCCAGCTTGGCGACGTCGATGGTCACGCCTTTGGGGCCCCACCAATGCTGCAGGTGCTTGGCCTCCGTCCATACTTGGAACACTAGCTCGCGCGGTGCGTTGAAGGTACGGGAAATGACTAATCTTGCTTCCTCCGTAAGGTTGGCTTCGGTATTCGCTGCTTGGTTATCGGTCATTTCAATTCCTCCAATGTAGGATTAGATTAGGTAGAGGTGCTGCCGTCTTTTCGTTGGTTCGCAGGTCAATCGTGCCGCTCCGTATTCATAGCCTTCCCTTGCAGTTCGTGCAAATAAACGTTCGGAAGACGAGGTACGGCGAAGCAGGGATATATCGCTCACGAATCGAATATACTTTAAACGGAATATTCCTGTCAAGGAATATATAATGACGTATTCTCCCGGACATTATTTTTCCAATTCGCCAACACTCCGCTCCTTCGCGCGTTATCCTATACGTAAGCCATTTGATGGACTGGGGGAATGCGGAGTGGAAGAGGTTGCTCAAGGCATTACGATCGAAAACGTGGGGATGCTGGATCTGACCGGGAAGCAGGAGGATGATCTGTCGGGCGTTACGCTGATTCAAAACGTAGGCCTTATTCTCGTGCCGCAAGCGTTAACGGCCGCGCTGATGAAGATCGCGCAGAAGAACGTCGGCTTGACCGTGACGCTGCCCGAACCTTCGGCGAACGGCAAGCTGAAGGTAATCAGCGGCCAGGTAACGATAGGCGGGGAGGCCTTCGCCAACGAGAACGGTTCCGCCGACGACGTGCTCGTCATCGTAGGTCAGGTCATCGTGACCTCGCCCGTCGCCAAGATCGGGTTCGGCGAAGTGCACGCCGCCGGACAGTTTATTTTTCCCAAGGCATCGGAAGCCATCCTTGCCGGAGGCATAACGCGGTTGGCGGGACAAATCGTGTACTACCACAAAGAAGCGCCGCGTCTGTTCGTCGGCAACGACACGTTCTCCAAGGGTTTCTTCGAGCTATTCGATACCCCGATGTCGATGGTGCTGGTCGGAGATTTCGAATTCGAGTCCGACGTGGATATCGCGCTGCTCAAGCAGAAGGTCACGGAGATCGTCCTGGTCGGCAGCCTGAAGGCGCCGAAGCCGCTCGTGCCGCTGCTGCAGCTGCTGGCGGTTACGAAGCTCGGCGACATTATCGGCATCGAGCCTGCGGATATGTTGGATGCTGCGGGTGCAGAGTGAACCACCGCGAATTATTTCACGGCTTGTACGCCGCGCACTCGAAGCAGCTCTTCTCCTTCCTGCTAGGCCGCACGAACGATCGCGAGCTTGCGGCAGACTTGCTGCAGGACGTCTATCTGCGGGCATGGAATCGCAGGGAGTCGGTCGATCGGATTGCGCCCGCCGAGCGGATCTACTGGCTCTTCAGCGTAGCGGCCAACCGCTTGAAGGACGAGTACCGGCGCACCGCGAACCAGAAGAAAGCGGAGGAGCGGCTGCGTGCCGCTCCAGCGGACGGCGAAGGCGACCTGTCGGGCGTCGTAGCCGGACGCGAGCGGGTTCGGGAGCTGGAAGCGAGGATGAACGATCTGCCGGACGAGCTGCGCTGCATCTTGACGATGAAGGTGCTGGGCGAGCTGAACAGCGTGCAGATCGGCGCGATCCTGCAGCAGCCTCCGGGAACGATTCGATATAAAATTTTGCAGGCGCGCAGGCTCCTGGCCGAGCAGCTGAAGCTGCTGGAGACGGTTCCGACCGGCGAGAAGGGGGATCTGCATGCGCGAAGGCGATAGGAATGAAGCTAACATGAATGCAGACGGTATGGATAAATTTAGCATAAATGCAGACGACATGAACGAATCTAGCATGAACAAGCATAGTGAAAACGAATATAGCGCGAACGAACTGCCTGCCGGCGTTGACCGCGAGCTGGATTGGCTGCTGGGCGAGTGGGCCGAGCAGGCGTGGCTGGGCGTCCAGCCGCAGGAACCCGGAGAGCTCCGCGATATGATCGTCATTCGCAAGGAATGGGGCTATGAATGGTGGCAGCAATTGTTCAACCGCGTGCCGCTTCAATCCGCTTATCCGCCGTTCAAGGATTGGGCGCAGGCGGTTTGAACGGGCAAGGACTGTAAGACAGCTTTAGCGTGCCCGAGGCGTTCCAAGAGGAGAAGTCACAAAGAAGGCTCGCGCCATACATGGCGGAGCCTTCTTAGTCGTTGTTATTGCTGTATGCGGGATTCTCGGCTCAGCGGATCAAACGCAAGTGAACGCATCGATGCGCTGCAGATCGAAGCCGGAGAACATCCAGAAGAAGCCGTTCCAGCGAAATCCCGAGATGGATGTCCGTCCGACGAAGACGGGGTAGAACCAGAAGCCTTGACCGCTGCGCGGCCAGATATAAGTGTTGCGGAATAGGCAGCGTGAAATGGCGCCCGGATCGATGGCGAGCGTCGATGCCGAGAGCGGCTTTATGGGAACGCTCTGCGGCGGCGGCGAGGACGGGGGCTGCTGCGCGCCCTGCGGCCCGATGGGAGGCATAAAGGCCATATGGATCACTCCTTGTTAGTCGACTGCCTCTGATGGCTCAGTGCAGCAGCGTAATGGCAAGCAGATTGAACAATACCAGAGGCAGCACGGGGTTGTTGTAATAGGGATTGAATCCGCCCCCTGGGAAAAATCCGCGGGCATAACCTTCGTTCGACAGGCAGATGTAGAGGATGCTCTTGTCGCAATGGACGATATGTCCTTCAAAAACATCGCCGTCCACCGTTTCCACTTTCACCAGGCGGTTCGCGTGCTGGCCGCAAAGCTGATGGAGATGGTCGTTGATCGAGCGCAGCATTTGATGCGCCTCGGCATTGCACTGATAGATCGGCGTATGGCCTTGCTGTAGCGTTTTAGACGAGCTCATGGTTGGATGACCTCCGTTATAAACATGGTTCATCCTATGCGAATGCCCAGTTCGGGGTGACAAAATGCCGGAACGATTGTGACTTCCGAACGGAAGACGTATACTCCGAATGGAAGCCTATACCAGACGAGGAGGCGCTGCACGGGTGAACGCTTATTTTATTTTGACCGACCTGGAAGGTGCGGCCGGCATAGACAGTTTTACGCAGACGCGGCCCGGGGACGGATACCCCGAACGCGTGGAGGAAGCGAAGCGGCTGCTGGCGCAGGAGGTGAATGCCTGCATGGCCGGCATTCGCTCGGCGGATCCGGATTGCCGCATCGACGTATGGGACGGCCATGGGCCGGGCGGACTGAACGAGGCCGACCTGGAAGACGGACGCTATCTGCGCACGGGCGAGCCGTATAAGAGCCTGGCCGGTTACGATGCGCTGCTTTTCGTGGGACAGCATGCCATGGCCGGCACTTATAATGCGCCCTTATGCCATACCTACAGTTCCAAAACGATTGCGTATATGAAGCTGAACGAGACGTTCATCGGCGAATTCGGGGCCAGGGCGCTGATTGCGGGCCTTCAAGGCGTGCCGACGGTCTTTATCTCCGGCGATGACAAGGCCATCCTGGAGGCGCAGCTATTCGTGCCGGGCATTGAGGCCGTCGTCGTAAAGCGCGGGCAAGGAAGGGAAGCGGCCGTTCACATGGATCGGAAGGAGGCTTGCAGGCTGATCCGGGAAGGTGCGGCAAGCGCGGTGAGGCGGCGGCCGGACATCGAACCGCTGACGGCCTTCGCATCGCCGTACTGTCTGGAGATCGGGTATCTGCAGCCGTTAGAGGCGGATGCAATCGGGAGCGATCCGGACGTCGAATATGTTAACGACCGCACGGTGCGCATGCACCGAACCGATCTGCTCCAGCTGCCGCTATGAATCGAACATACTAGGCTTCGGAAAATAGGATCCGAACAGGGCAGGAGTTCCTCGGGGGCTCCTGCCCGGGCGCTGTGGCATCCCGAAACTTGTCACGTATCTTGTCATTGACAACCCGGGAGCAACCGTTTATAGTTTTATTGATATTGATAATCGTTATCATTTAGTGCGGGGCATTAAACAACTAAAGGAGAGAGAATTAGAAATGAAGAAGCTCGTCATTATTCCGATGCTCGTGGCGCTTATGGTCGTCCTTAGCGCATGCGGCAGCAAATCGAATAACAACGGTAACGAGGGAGCGCCCGCGAACAGCGGGAATGCGGCCGCGACGGAGCAGAACGGCAATGCCGAGACGACAGGGAATGGCAATGCGACGGCCGAGAACGAACCGGCCGCGGGCACGATCGCATACCAATCGGAGACGGGCGAAGTCGAGGTTCCGGCTAATCCCCGGCGCATCGTAGCGCTGACGAACGGACCGAACGTCATCTCGGCCGGCGGCACGCTGGTCGGCGTGGACGAATGGACGGAGAAGAACCCGCTGTTCAAGGATAAGCTGGCGGGCGTAGAGGTCGTATCGCCGGACGACCTGGAGAAGATCATCGAGCTGAAGCCGGACCTGATCATCGGCAGCCCGGACATGAAGACGCTCGATAAGCTCAAGGAAATCGCGCCTACGGTCGTCTACACGTGGGGCAAGCTGGATTACCTGGCACAGCAATTGGAGATCGGCAAGCTGCTGAACAAAGAGAAGGAAGCTCAGGCGTGGATCGACGATTTCAAGAAGCGTTCTTCGGAGCTTGGCAGCGAAGTCAAAGCGAAGATCGGCGACAAAGCAACCGTATCGGTCATCGAGACGGATTCGAAGAGCTTCTACGTGTTCGGCAACGCTTGGGCGCGCGGAACGGAGATTCTGTATCAGGCGATGGGCTTGAACATGCCGGATAAGGTGAAGCAGGATGCGCTCGGGCCGGGCTACTACACGTTGTCCTCGGAAGTGCTGTCGCAGTATGCGGGCGATTATGTCGTCCTTAGCCGGAGCACGGCTGTCGACAACGCGTTCATGAAGACGAGCGTGTGGACCAGCATCCCGGCCGTCAAGAACAAGCATGTCATCGAGATCGACACGGAAGCGTCCACGTACAGCGACCCGACGACGCTCGACTATTTGTTGGATATTTTCAAAAAAGGCTTCCTCGGCGAGTAAGTTAGTTACCGCCGAGAACTCGGCATCCGCAGCAAAAAAAGCTGAGCGGGCACCTTCAGGGTTCAATCCTTGAAGGTGTCTTTGCGTTTATTGCGCCGGGCAGCAGGAACGAAGCTGCGCACGTTGAACTCCTACATTATGGAAATACATGTGAGCGGCCGGGAATCCTACTGAAGGGCTCCCGGCTTTCTTTCGTACGGCGTTAGATTCCGCAGCGAGGAGGAGGAGCCAGCCCGACGACATGACCATCCATTAGAACAGCCTCAAAGCAAGTCGAACACATGATATAATCGATCCAGGCTTTAGATTGACGGAACTGGAAGGGTGATGGACATGAGCGTCATTCGCTTGGAGAACGTGACGAAGAAATACGAAGAGTCCTTGATCTTCCGCGATATTTATTTTCGCGTGAGCCAAGGCGAGCGCATCGGTCTGATCGGCCGGAACGGCGCGGGCAAGTCGACGGTGTTCAAGCTGATTCTAGGCCAGGAGGAACCGACATCCGGCAAAGTGGAGCTTGATCCCAAGGCGAAGATCGGCTATTTCTCGCAATTTTCGGAGCTGCGCGGCAGCTTGTCCGTCCAGCAGGAGCTGGAGCTGTGCTTCGAGCAGGTGGCTTTGATCGAGCGGGAGCTGCAGGAGGTCGGAGAGAAGCTGGGCACGGTTGAGGGCGACGGCGAGATGGAAACGCTGCTCGCCAGACAGGCCGAGCTGTTCGAGCAGATGGAGCATCTGGACGGCTGGAACGTATCGGTCGAAATCAACACGGAGCTGACCAAGCTCGGCTTCAATGACCGATCGCGCCATCAGCCCGTCGACGAGCTGTCCGGCGGCTGGCGGAACCGGGCCGCGCTCGCCAAGATGCTGATTCAGCTGCCCGACGTCGTGCTGTTGGACGAGCCGACGAACTACTTGGATATCGAGGGCATCGCGTGGCTCGAGCAATGGTTGTTCCGATTTAACGGCGCCATGATCCTGGTGTCGCATGACCGGCAGTTTCTCGATAAGGTGGTCACGCGGACGATCGAGATCGAGAACTATCATTTTCAGGAATACGAAGGCAATTACACCGACTATATTCGCAAGAAGAAGATGCGCAAGAAGGAGCTGGACCGCCAGTTCGAGTGGGAGGAAGAGCTGCTGCTCATGGAGTCGGAAGCGATCGACACCCGCGCGAGCCGCAAGTCTGCCAAGGACCGCTTGTCCCGCAAGCTGGCGGACAACAAGAAACGCATCGAGCCGCATCCCGTCAACGTGCTGATCACGGATATTTACGAACGGCTTCGGTTTCCCGACAAGCTGGCCGAGGTGAAGGGCATCGGGCAGAGCTACGACGGGCGGGAGATTTTCCGGAACGTCAGCTTCGATATTCAGAAGGAAGACCGCCTGGTCATTACAGGTCCTAACGGAAGCGGGAAGTCCACGCTGATCAAGGTGCTCACGGGGCAGGAGAAGCCGGAAACGGGCGAAGTAACGTGGGAGAAGGGCGTGGACTACGCGTACTTCAACCGGACGTGGGACGAGCTGGATCCCAAGGATACCGTCAGCCACGCGGTCAATACGTACGGATTGGGATTGGATGCGCCGCGCAAGAAGGTGAACAAGTTCCTATCCATGCTGCAATTCTCGGAAATGGATCTCAGCAAGACCATCGGCCATCTGTCCGGCGGCCAGAAGGCGCGTGTCGCACTTGCCAAATGCCTGCTCTCCGGCGCCGCGGTCATCATCCTGGACGAGCCCACCAACCATCTGGACCTCACGAGCATTCAGGTCATGGAGCAGGCGTTGATTCATTTTCCCGGCGCGGTCGTTACGGTCAGCCATGATCGCTTCTTCATCGATAAGATCGGCACGAAGATGCTGGTCTTCGATCCGGAAACGGGTATAAGCGAGCAGGCGCTGTAGCTTGAGAAGCTTCTGATCGCGATGGGCGCGAACAATAAGCATGAAGGAAAGGGGAGATGTCGAGTGGTGACGGAAGAATGCCTGCGCGAGGACATCCAGGAGCTGCTGCATGCGTACCTGGAGGAGCTGTCCTCGCCGATCGACTCCTTCTTGGAGGAGCACATCCTGGCTTCGGCTTTCTACGGCATGCGGGACGAAGCGGAACCCATTGGTTATTACGCGATTCATGACGGGCAGCTGGTCACGCAATTTTACGTTCGTCCATCCCATCGCAAGCATGCGCAGCATTTGTTCGGCGGCATGCTGGAACGTCACGCCGTGAAGGCGCTCTTCGTTCCCACCTGCGACGAGCCGTTCCTCAGCTTGGCGATCGACAAGGACTTGAGCATTCAGAAGCAGGCGTATTTCTTTCAGGAAAGCGACGCGGCGGCCCAGATTGAAGACGACCCGGCGTTTCGAATGGCCGGCGTAGACGACCTTGGCGCAATCGAGCTCGTCTGCGGCGGCTTCCTGGATCGCTACGAGCAGCGCATCGCGAACGGCGAGCTCTTCGTCTACCGTCGCGGGAGCGACTTATTAGGCATTGGCATCGTCGAGCGCTCCAAGCTGTCCGACGGACAAGCGAGCATCGGGATGTTCACGAACGAGGACTTCAGGAGGCAGGGAGTCGGAAGAACGATCATTCGTCAGCTTCGGAAATGGTGCAGCGGCCAAGGATTAACCCCCGTCTGCGGGTGCTGGTACTATAACGATGCCTCGAAGCAGACGCTCGAGAGCGCAGGCATGGTGACGAAGACGAGACTGCTGCGCGTTCAGCTTTAGTTGGTGCAGCTTTAATTATTTCGGCTCTAGTGAGTTCGGTTTTAAATGAGTTCCGTTTGAATTGTCCAGCCGCAAAGGTTCAGCGCCAACCGCATTGACCATCTTCGCAACCGACAAGGAGGATATCCAGTTATGAGAACGATCCTTTGCCTGCGCGCGTTTACGCCCGAGCAGCAAGCAGCCGTGCGCAGCGCGGCGCCGAATGAAACGATCGTGTTCGGACAAGCGTCCGAGCTGGAAGACCGCGATTATCTAGAAGCCGAAGTCATCTTGGGCTGGGATGCCAAGGTGAAAGACATTGCGCTGCGGGAAGATTCCAAGCTTCGCTGGGTGCAGAGCTGGTCCTCCGGCATCGATAGCCTGCCGCTCGACCTGCTGGAGCGGCGCGGCATCCTGCTGACGGATGCCAGCGGCGTTCATGCCCGCTCGGTATCCGAGACGGCCGCAGCCATGATGCTGGGCCTGTCGCGGGGCATTGTCTCCGCCGTTCGCAATCAACGGGAGCAGCGCTGGGAAAGCCCGGAGACGCTGGCCGAGATGAACGGCGGCACGGTCGCGATCATCGGCGCCGGCGAGATCGGCCGCGAGGTCGCCCGGCTTGCGCGCGCGTTCGACATGCGCATCGCAGCCGTCAGCCGGTCGGGACGCTCGGTGCCGGAGGCGGATGTCGTCTACGATACGGCCGGGCTCGACGATGCGCTGCGGGAGGCGGATTATGTCGTCAACATCCTGCCGCTCACGGACGAGACGCGGCATCTGTTCCATGCCGAGCGATTCGCCGTCATGAAGCGCAGCGCGTATTTCATTAATGTCGGCCGCGGGGCCACGGTACGGACGGATGACTTGGTCGCGGCGCTGAACCAAGGCGTGATCGCGGGTGCCGGGCTCGACGTGTTCGAGCAGGAGCCGCTGCCTGCCGGGCATCCGCTGTGGGCGATGGAGAACGTGATCGTAACGCCGCATAATGCCGGCGGGATGACCGTCCGCAACAATGAGCGGCTGATTCGCCTGTTCGCTTCCAATCTGGGAATCTATTTGTCCAGCGGACCGGGGAAGCTGCGCAATCTGGTTGACTACGGCAAGAAGTATTAACAGCTAACGGCGCCCGGTCGCCCGCCCTGCTCCCGGCTCCTGCTCTCGGCGCGACCCTGTGCCCGGAGTCCGGGCTTTCAGGAGCGGGTGCTGCCGGGAAGGGAACAAGCAAGGGCAACCCCGTATAATCGGGCACGAAAAGTCGGATGCGCGCGTGCGATCCTTGTTATCCTTTATGCAGAGGAGGTCAGACGAATGGATGCGCTGAAGCATATGAACGAGGCGATGGCCTATATCGAGGATCACCTTGCGGGCGAGATCGACGTGAAGGAAGCGGCGAAGCGGGCCTGCTGCTCCGACTACCATTTTCAACGGATGTTCTCCTTCCTGGCGGGCATCCCGCTGTCGGAGTACATTCGCCGCAGGCGCCTGACGCTTGCCGCCTTCGAGCTCGGAGGGAGCGACGTCAAGGTGATCGACGTGGCGTTGAAATACGGGTACGGCTCTCCCGATTCCTTCGCGCGCGCGTTTCAGCTGCTGCACGGCATGACGCCTTCGCAGGCTCGGATCGCCGGCGAGTCGCTGACCGCCTATTCGGCCATGACCTTCCAACTGGCTATCAAAGGAGGAAGCGCAATGAATTATCGCATCGTAGAGAAAGACGCATTCCGTATCGCGGGCATCATGAAGAGAGTCCCGATCGTGTTCAATGGGGTCAATCCCGACATTGCCGCCATGTGGCAAAGCTTGGACCCGGACAAGATCCAAGCGCTTAAGGACCTGTCCAATGTAGAGCCGGAGGGGCTGATCAGCGCATCCGTCAACTTCTCGGAGGACAGAATGGAGGAGAAGGGCGGGCTGGACCACTTTATCGGCGCGGCGACGACGAAGGCGTGCCCGGATCATCTTGCGCAGCTGGACGTCGAAGCCTCGACATGGGCCGTGTTCGAAGCCGTCGGCCCCTTCCCGGAGACGCTGCAGAACGTGTGGGGACGCATCTACTCCGAATGGTTCGTGTCCGCGAGCTACGAGCAGAGCCCGGGCCCGGAGATGCTGTGGAACGCGGATAAGGACGTGACCTCGCCCGTCTTCCGGAGCGAGATTTGGATTCCGGTCAAGAAGAAGCAGATTTAAGCCTGCCTAGGCTCACGAGAGCCCCGATTTCCATTCGTGGAGATTGAGGCTCTTTTTTGCATTTTTGGTAGAAAAGAAAGACGGCGTCGGAAAAAATAAATTGAAATAATTGGGTTTTATTGCATGAGTATGCATGCTGCAATCCTGCGAATCCTGCGACTTTACTGGCAATGGAGCGGCTGCGGTATGGCAAAAAATTAGCTCATTTGAATTTTTAATCACCTATACAAAAAATATTAATTGGCGTTATTGTTCGGCTTTCGCTATCATTTTTTGATAAATAGTACAAATAAACCGTCACTTAATGCAAACGAAATCCGAACAATAGGAGGATTCCATGACAACCGCTGTTACGCAAGCATTCAAAGCTGCTCAGTACGTCCAATCGGTATACGAAACGGTGATCTCCCGTAATCCGAACGAGAGCGAGTTTCACCAGGCTGTAAAAGAAATCCTTGACTCCCTTATTCCGGTATTCGAGAAACACCCTCACTACGCGGAGCAAGGAATCCTGGAACGTCTCGTAGAGCCTGAGCGCATGGTTTCCTTCCGCATTCCTTGGGTTGACGATCAAGGCAAGGTTCGCGTAAACCGCGGCTTCCGCGTGCAGTTCAACAGCGCGATCGGGCCGTACAAGGGCGGCCTTCGTTTTCACCCATCCGTTAATGCCAGCATCATCAAGTTCCTCGGGTTCGAGCAAATTTTCAAAAACGCATTGACCGGCCAAGCGATCGGCGGCGGCAAAGGCGGCTCCGATTTCGATCCGAAGGGCAAGTCCGACGGCGAAATCATGCGCTTTACCCAAAGCTTCATGACGGAATTGTCCAAGTACATCGGTCAAGACACCGACGTGCCGGCAGGCGACATCGGCGTTGGCGGACGCGAGATCGGCTATATGTTCGGACAATACAAACGCCTTCGCGGCGCTTACGAGGCAGGCGTGCTGACGGGTAAAGGCATCGGCTACGGCGGCAGCTTGGCGCGTACCGAAGCGACCGGCTACGGCTGCGTGTACTTCGCGAACGAAATGCTGCAGTCCAAAGGTCTGAGCTTTCAAGGCAAGAGAGTCGTCGTATCCGGATCCGGCAACGTGTCCATCTACGCGATGGAGAAGGCGATCCAATTCGGCGCGAAAGTCGTGGCATGCAGCGATTCGAACGGTTACGTGTACGACCCGCACGGCATTGACGTGAACACGGTGAAGCGCCTGAAAGAAGTCGAGCGCAAACGGATCAGCGAGTATGTCGACGAGCATCCGCATGCGCAATACACGGAAGGCTGCTCCGACATCTGGTCGATCAAATGCGATATCGCGCTGCCTTGCGCGACGCAGAACGAGATCGACGAGGAATCGGCAAAACTGCTGGTTTCCCACGGCGTACTCGCTGTCAGCGAGGGCGCGAACATGCCTTCGACGTTGGCTGCGATCGACGTGTTCCATGAGCACGGCGTCCTGTTCGGACCGGCTAAAGCAGCGAATGCGGGCGGCGTAGCCGTATCCGCGCTGGAGATGGCCCAGAACGGCATGAGACTGTCCTGGAGCTTCGAGGAAGTGGACGCGAAGCTGCATGATATCATGCGCAACATCTACAACAGCAGCGTGCGCGCGGCGGAAGTCTACGGACGCCCGGGCAACCTGGTCGTGGGCGCGAACATCGCCGGCTTCCAACGCGTGGCTAACGCCATGCTTGCTCAAGGCATCGTGTAATCGGAATCATCCCGGCATAAATAAAGAACCTTGCCATCCTCGGGACAGCAAGGTTCTTCTATTATAGCTATTGCTTTTAGCGCTCTAATCCAGCTATCCATTCAAGCTATCGCTTACTGGAGATGCGGCTTGAGTGCTGCTTGAATGCGGCGTAAAATGCGTTTCTTACAGCAGTTCTTTGCGAAGCTGCTCCGCCGATTTCGGCGAGAGGTGGCCGAGCGGAATATCGAATACCGTCTTGGCGCCGGTGATGCCGTCTTTGCGCAGACGAACGGCCGCTCTTGCGTAAGCGACCAGCACGCTGGCGGTAAACTCCGGATTGCTCTCCAGCTTCAGGCCGAATTCGACGATTTGTTTCGTGTTGTCGCCGGTAATTCCGCTGCGGATGACGAAGCCGCCGTGCGGCATGCCTTCGTGCTCGAATTTCAGCTGCTCTTCGGAGATGAACGTCACCGTCGTGTCGTAGTCGGAGAAGTAGTTCGGCATATTCACGATCGTCTCGCGAATCGCTTCTTGGTCCGCGCCTTCCTCGGCAACGACGAAGCATTCGCGAAGATGCTTCTCGCGCGTGGACAATTCAGGCGTTTCGCCCGAGCGGATCCGATCGATGACCTCTTGAACGGGAACCGTATATTGAACGCCGCCCTTGACGCCCGGCACGCGGCGAATGGCATCGGAGTGGCCTTGGCTGACGCCTTTGCCCCAGAACGTATAATCCGTGCCTTGCGGCAGAATCGCTTCCGCTAGCAGGCGGTTCAGGGAGAACAAGCCCGGATCCCAGCCCGTGGAGATGACGCTCAGCGTTTCGGCTTTCTTCGCGACGGCGTTAACCGCTTCGAAGAACTCGGGGATTTTCGCATGGGTGTCGAAGCTGTCGACCGTATTGAACATCCGCGCCAGGTCCGGCGTCTGTTCCGGCAGATCCGTCGCGGAGCCGCCGCAGAGAATCATGACGTCGATGATGCCTTTGTACTGTTCGGCTGCGGAGATATGCTCGAACTTTACGCCTTCGCTGCCGCTTGCAAGCTCGGATGGCGTTCTTCTCGTAAACACGGCAACGAGCTCCATGTCCGGGTTTTGGCCGATGGCCTTGCGAACGCCTTTGCCGAGATTTCCGTACCCGACGATACCTAATTTAATCGATTGCTGCATGATGATCCTCCTCGAATCGTAAAAGCAAAATGGGGTAAATAACTGATAGGACTGCTATATAACAGTATAAAGATATTACATGGTATGTAAACTATTTTCGAGAACTTTCTGCAAAAATCGCTGCCCCCAAGCGGTTGGCGCTCGTCGAATCCGTTCCGGATGCCGTATTTTTTGTCTGATCAAGGAATCTTATTCATCTCATGCGGGCGGCGCGGATGAGTGGTTCGCTGCCGTTCGATCGGCTACAATCAAAGAAACCCGCCAAACGGCATAGGAAGGACGCGATATAGAAATGAGAATGAATCGACTTGGAAATTCCGGGCTGCTCGTCGGCGAGATCGGTCTCGGCTGCATGTCCCTGGGGACGGACGAAGGGAAGGCGGTCGGCCTTATTCACGAAGCGCTCGACCGCGGCGTGAATCTGCTCGATACCGCCGATCTCTACGACGGCGGCCGTAACGAGGAGCTCGTGGGCACAGCCATCCGAGGGCGGCGAGACCGCGTCGTGCTGGCCACGAAGGCGGGCAACCGGCGGATAGCCGGACAGGCGGGCTGGACGTGGGACGCTTCCAAGGCGTATCTATTAGGAGCCGTCAAAGATAGCCTGCGCAGGCTCGGCACCGATTATATCGATCTCTACCAGCTTCATGGAGGCACGCTGGACGATCCGATCGACGAGACGATCGATGCGTTCGAGACGCTGAAGCGCGAAGGAGTCATCCGCGCCTACGGCATCTCTTCGATCCGTCCGAACGTGATCCGCGAATACGTCGCGCGCGCTGATATCGTCAGCGTGATGAACCCGTATAGCATCGTTGACCGCCGCGCAGAAGAGGACGTGCTTCCCCTGCTTCAGGAGAAGAGCATCAGCGTTATCGCAAGAGGTCCGCTTGCCGGCGGAGCGCTTGCCGCGAACCGCACGCCCGTCAAGGGCGTGCCGGATTACGAGCTGGAGGAGCTGTCGGCGCTCCGCGGTCAGCTGGAGGAGCTGGCGGCCCGCGATCCGGAGCTTCGGAGCCTGACGCAGCTGGCGCTCCGCTACTCGCTCAGCCATCCGGCGGTTGCCGTCGCCGTGCCCGGCGCCAGCTCGCGCGAGCAGCTGCTGCAGAATCTCGCGGCTGCGGAGGTGCGGGAGCTGTCCGAGGACGAAGTGCAGCTCATCCGCCGCTGGAGCAAAGCGAACCGGTATGCACTGCATCGCTAGAAAGCGGAACAAGGCTTGTAGGGCATGAGAGAATTTTCATCCCTGTTCGCGGTTTTTCGATATAATAGGGAGCATATTCGACATTCGACACGCTGGGAGGGGAATCCCTATGAACATAGACGTCCTCGCGCGCAATAACGTCAACGTATTCGGTTCCGGCAGCCAAACGATCGTGTTCGCGCACGGCTTCGGATGCGATCAGGAGATGTGGCGGCTGATGGTGCCGGGCTTCGTCGACCATTACCGGATCGTCCTGTTCGATTACGTCGGCTCCGGCCAATCCCGAATCGGCGACTACGACGCCGCCAAATACAACAGCCTCCATGGCTACGCCCAGGACGTCCTGGATGTCATGGAGACGCTGGAGCTGCGGGACGCCATCTTTGTCGGGCATTCCGTCAGCAGCATGATCGGCATGCTGGCCTCCATCCGCGATCCGAAGTTTTTCGACCGTATCGTCATGCTGGGGCCGTCCCCGCGCTATATGAACGATCCTCCGGCGTATTACGGCGGCTTCGACAAACAGGATATCGACGAGCTGCTGACGATGATGCAGTTGAACTTCGTCGGCTGGGCCAGCTATTTGGCGCCGATCGTCATGCAGAACGCCGACCGGAAGGAGCTGACCGAGGAGCTGGAGCGAAGCTTCTGCTCCCGGGACCCGCATATCGCGCGGCAGTTCGCGGAGGTCACGTTCCGGTCGGATTGCCGGGCGAGCCTCCCGCAGGCAACGGTGCCGTCGCTCATCCTGCAGTGCGCGGACGACAGCATATCTCCCTTCGAGGTAGGGGATTACCTGCATGCCCGCTTGCAGAACAGCTGGCTGGAACGGATGACGGCAAGGGGGCATTACCCGCATCTCAGCCATCCGGAAGAAACGACCCGTTTGATCAAAAGCTATCTGGCCCGCGCGTAGCATTGGAGGAGAGACATTCCCGACATGGATATTCAATTAGACCAAGCGCCTTGCGGCTACGTCTCGATCTCGGACACGGGCATCGTCCGCTCGGTCAATCAAACCTTCCTGGACATGCTGCGCTATGAACGGGACGGGCTGCTCGGCCAGCATATCGAATCCGCGATGTCCGTGACGAACAAGCTGTTCTTCCATACGTATTTCTATCCGTACATCCAGCTGTACGGGCACGTGAACGAGATGTATTTCTCGCTTCGGACAAGCGCGCGGGAGGACGTGCCCGTGCTGCTCAACGGCGTTCGCCAGGAACGCGGCGGGGAGACGGTGATCGATTGCGTCGTGCTCGAGATGCGCAAACGGATCGAATACGAGAAGGACATGCTCCAGACGAAGACCAAGCTCGAAGAGCTGTATCAGGCGACGAAAGAAGCGAACGAGCAGCTGGAGCGATTGCATGGGGAATACGAGAGCAAGCAGCAGGAGCTGATGCGCGTCAACGACCGGCTCGAAATGCTGGCGTCGACCGACCCGCTGACGGGGCTCCGGAACCGCCGCTTCTTCCAGGACGGACTGCTGGCAAGCCTCGCCGCCTACCGCGAATCGGGCGAGCCGTTCTCGCTGCTGCTCTTCGACATCGATCATTTCAAGCGAATCAACGATACGTACGGCCATCCCGTGGGCGATTTGATCCTCATCAAGCTGGCCGAGCTGCTCCGCTCCTTGTCGCGCGCATCCGATATCGTCGCCCGGTACGGCGGCGAGGAGTTCGTCGTGCTTCTTCCGGAGACCGATCGGGCGAAGGCGCTGCTGGCCGCGGAACGCTACTGCGAGGCAGCCTCGTCGACGGAAATGGACGGGTACCGGATCACCGTCAGCATCGGCGCCGCGACCGTATCGCCGGAGGCCACGGAGGTTACGCTCGTCGATCAAGCGGATTTGGCCTTGTATGCCTCCAAGAGCGGCGGGCGGAACCGGGTCACCCATTTCGAACAAGTGCCGGAGCGTTAGCCGTTTCGGTTCAGGCTGCAGGGCTGGATTATGCGTTGCCGGCTGCAGCTTGCTCTGCTAATATGGAAAAAAACGGAGTGTGGGGGTACTGCCATGATCGATATTCACTGCCACATCTTGCACGGCGTGGACGACGGCGCGAAGGATTTGGAAGAATCGGTTGCCATGGCGCGGATCGCTTACGGGGACGGCATTCGGGATATTATCGCGACGCCTCACTTTAACGAGTCGTTTCTGACGACGGCCGACATCGTACATCGCAAGCTGGATGAGCTGCAGACGGAGCTGGAGCGGCAGCGCATTGACGTTCGGCTGCATCCCGGCAATGAGGTTCGGCTGGAGAACAAGGCATTCTTGGGCGAGCATGCGAGGAACCGCACGTTTTCGTACTTGGGAAGGCGTGCCGCCCACCTGCTCCTGGAGCAGCGCTGGAAGGAATATGACGCGGACACGCCGGAGATCGCGGAGCGGCTGCTGGACGCCGGAATCCGGCCGGTGCTGGCGCATCCGGAACGGCATTATTTCTTTCGGGATACGCCGGAGCTGCTGCTGCGGCTGATCGAGCTCGGCGTGTGGACGCAGGTATCGGCGGACAGCCTGATCGGCAGCTTCGGACCTGACGCGCAGCAGTTCGGCAAGTGGCTGATCGAAGCCGGATTCGTGCACGCGATCGCGACCGATGCCCATAATGTGAACCGCAAACCGAATCTATCGGCGGGCATGTCGGTGTTCGAGGAACTGGCCGGCGCCAAGGCGAGGGCAGATCTGGAAGACCGGATGAGCAGCATCGTCCGTGAGTAGCGAGGAACCTGCACTTATCACTTATACGCTTATCGTCGAGAAGAAGGCCAGGAACCGTTCCGTTACGGTGTCCTGGCCTTCTTCATTATGCGCGCCCCGCAGCTGCCGGGTTGGCGACCTGCGCAGTCCTGCGATGAGGTATCATCATGCGGCCGCCCTTGATCCGAAGCGAAACGAGCGGTTCAGGCACGGCTTCGCCTTGGCCCGGCACGGAGGTGAAGGTGAACCGTTCCGCGAGCGTGCCAAGAATCAGCGCCGCCTCCATCATCGCGAATTGCGAACCGATGCACCCCCGCGAGCCGCCCCCGAACGGGAAATAGGCAAATCGGGGCCAGCCGGCTGCTCCGTTCTGAAACCGGTCGGGCCTGAACGCTTCCGCGTCCCCGAATACGCCGTCGTTGCGATGAATCGCATAGGGACTGATCAAGAAGCTGCTCTTGGCGGGAAACGGAGCGCCCAGCATATCCAAGCCCTGTTCCGCCTCGCGCAGTATCGCCCAAGCCGGGGGATACAGCCGCAGCGTCTCCTGAATCACCTGCCTTGTATACGGTTGATCCCGATAGCGGCCGGCTGCCGAGGCCGGTTCGCCCGCCGCCTGCTCCCGGAGCCGAACCTCGTCCAGCTCCCGGTGCAGCTTGACGGCCGCGCCCGGCGAGCGTTCGAGACTGTACCACGCCCATACGAGCGCATTGGCCGTCGTTTCGTGGCCGGCGAGAAGCATCGTCATCATCTGGTCGCGGATTTCGGTATCGGGTAGCGGCAGGCCTTCTTCATCCCGCGTATCGAGCAGCAGGCCGAGCAGGCTGTCCGCATAGAGATCCGGCGCTCGGCGGGCTGTCGCGATGGCACCGTAGACCATCGCATCCAACGTGCGAATAGCGCGGCGATGCGCGCTGTTGCCCGGCGTCGGCCAGCCGAAGGGAAGGATGATCGGCGAGAAAATCGTGCTGGCCGTATGGCGGATCGTAACGTCCACCGCTTCGGCGAGCGCCGCCTTGTCCTGCTCCAGCTCCGTCTTGAACATGGTTCTCGCGATAATGCCGAGCGTGAGCTGCATCATCG
Organism: Paenibacillus sacheonensis; assembly: GCF_009909195.1. Classification (GTDB taxonomy): domain Bacteria; phylum Bacillota; class Bacilli; order Paenibacillales; family Paenibacillaceae; genus Paenibacillus_Z; species Paenibacillus_Z sacheonensis. The sequence goes on along the minus strand of NZ_JAAAMU010000011.1, from coordinate 125,472 downwards.
CGTCATGCATGGCAATCGGAACGCCGTCCTGCAGCGAGTCGCAGAGGCGCTTTGTTTCCTGCGCTACGATCTCCGCGTAAGCATGGATGCGTTCTTTATAAAACACCGGCGTCAAATATCGTTTCTGCTGCCGATGCGCCGAGCGATCCGCGGTCAGCAGCCCGTCGCCGATCGTGCGGCGCAGGACGCCGGCGCTTCTTCCTTTGCGAAGCTTGTCCTCTTGATGAACGAGGAGCTCCTGCACGAAGTCGGGGGAATTGATGATGAACGTCGGGCGAAAGGAGCTCGTGCGGAGCGACACGACGTCTCCAAGCGGCCGCGCATCGACAAGAAAGCCAAGCGGATCGCGTTGGAACCGAAAGAAATTGGACATGCGGGAAGACGGAATATCGACGATGCGCGACATGGCGGAACGCCTCCTTCTGAGCGGCAGCCGCCGCTTCTGTCCCTTGAGTCTAGCATGTTTGACGAGGCGCATTCAAACGAAGCGCATTCGAATGAAGCGCATTCGAATGAAGCGCAAACCAAAGAGGACAGCCGCATTGCCGGCTGCCCTCCCGTTTGGATAAGTTCGTGTTGGCTGCTTCTTAGTTCTGCGGACGCGGTCCCGCATCCAAGCCTGTCGAAGCGGTCGTCTTGATCAGCTTGATCGTCAGATCATCGTGCACATGCAGCTGGCAGGACAGGCGGATCGAAGGATCCTCGACGCCTTTGCTGCTGCGCGCCGTCGCTTCGGCCTCGCTCATCTCGCCGGCATTCCCCGATACGACCTCCACTGCGCAAGTCGTACACCTGGCATTTCCGCCACAGCGGTGAAGAATATCGACCCCGCCGTCCTCCAGCGCAAGGACTAGCTTCGTTCCTTCTTCGGCCTGAACGGCTTCTCTGCCTTCAATCTGAATCGTTGGCATGCTTGTTCCCTCCTCAAAATGGTTCTTCTTCATAGTTACCGCATAGCTTGTTTATTAAACCACTTCGACGGCAAGATAGGAAGCGAAAGTTGAACTGGCGGCATTGCCTTCCGGCGTTGGTTGCGATAAACTCCACTCGAGGATTATTGGGATGAGCGCGCAGCACGGTTAGGGAGGGATTGGACATGCAGGTGTTTCGCATGAGGGTCGATGCGGAAGGCAAGAACGGCTTGCCTTATTATCTGGACAACCATTATGTCAGCTTCGGTTTGCCGGGCGTGGGCGATATGACCGGTCTCGGCAAGGCGGAGCTGCTTGGAAGGCTGGCCTCCGAGCATCGTTCCGAAGACGTGCAGGAGCTGGCGCGGCGAGCGGATGAGCATCATCTATTCGCGCATGTCATGCAGGACGGCGATTATATCATCGTGGACGATGGCGAGCGCCTGTATTTGGGCGATCTCGGCGATTATTATTACCTCGGCGATTGCGGCAATGACGAGGATCGCAGCGCCCATCGGCGAGGGGTGACGTGGCTGCGCAGCTTGCAGCGGGAAGAGCTGCAGCCGGAGCTGCTGGCTTTTCTCGGCGAGCAGGGGAAGCTGGGCGCGTACGAGCATTCCGTTACCCGGGAGCAGCTGGAGCATTTGCTGACGAAGCCGGCAGCGGCGGGCTCGGGCTGGGTGGACGAGGCGACGATCCGGGAAGCGGTCGGGGTGCTGAAGGCCGCCTTGAGAAGCGACGATGCGGAGCGCAGGGAACGGGCGGCGGTTGCGATTTTGCAAGCCGCGCGGATGTCGTGAATGGCGGTTTTGCAAGGCGGCGGGCGCGGCCGTGAAATCGTAAAGATGCCAATAACGGTCGCCGTGATGGGCGGCCGCTTCATGATTCCGCTCAGCGCGGAGAACCGCGCGGGAGCCGGCGTTGCTGCGGGCGACGAGGTGGAGGCCGAACTCGAGCTGGACACTGCGTCCGGGAGCTTGACGTGCCTGCGGATTTCGCCACGACGCTGGAGGGAGACACGGCTGCGAAGTCGTTCTTCGATGGGCTGTCCTACAGCAACAAGCGCAGAATCGTCTTGTCTATCGACGGAGCCAAGACGGCCGAAACCCGTCAGCGGCGCATCGAGAAGGCCGTGCTGGCGCTGAGCGAGGGCCGGACTCCTTAAGGAACGAATGGTTTGTTGTTGACCGCACGGCGGGCATCGGGCAGGACACGGCGCGGTCGAGGCGCTTGCCGGACGCAAGATCATGAACGGCGATGCCCGGGGCGACTTGAATCCGATAGCGGCCGCAACCCGCGCCGAGACCGCGGCATTGATCTATAATTTGCGCATCTGGCGGAGCTGCTCGCTTAACGAATAGAACGAATAACTGGATGACTTCCGACTCGTCGGGGTCATCTTTTTTACGTCTTGTTATGCCTACTTGCGGTCGGCTGTTCGCCTGAACGCGCCTGGGTGGCACTTGTTTCCTTGTAGAAGCTTTGGCTCATACTAAAGCCATCGGCTAGAAGTTCATCCCGCCGGAAGAAAGGAGCCGCGTTCATGCTGAACCGGATCTGGAATATCGGCCTGCTGCTGCTCGCGGCTGCGTTCGCGGGACTGCTGGCCGCCTTTGCGCTGACGGCGCTGCATACGCGCGAGCTTGCCGGAAAGCTGGAGCCCGCGAACGAATCGGGCCAAATCGGACGGGTTCGGGTAGCGCTGATCTCGCAGGAGCTCGACAATCCGTTCTGGCGGTCCGTCGAGCAGGGCGCCCGCGCTTCGGCGGAACGAAGCGGAATGGAGCTCGCCTACATGGGGCCGCTGCGCATCAATCCCGAGGAGCAGGCACGGCTGTTCAAGAAGGCGCTGCTCGAGGGCTTCGACGCGCTGCTCGTCCAAGGGCTGAACGATCCCACGTATGCGCAGCTCATCGCGCAGGCGTCCGCCGACGGCATACCGGTGGTCACGATCGATGCGGACGAACCGAACAGCGCGCGAATCGCTTACGTCGGCACGGACAATCGGCGGGCGGGAGAGGACATGGGGCGGCTCGTGGGCCGGCGGGCCGGCGGACACGGCAAAGTCGGCATTCTGCTCGGAAGCGAGGCCGACAACCAGCGGCTGCGGCTGGAAGGATTTCGCGGCATCGCGAAGACGTTCCCCGATCTCACGGTCGCGGACGTGCGATTCTCGAATATTTCCCGCTTGCAGGCGACGGAGCAGGCGGAGGACATGCTTCGCAAGCATCCCGGCATGTTCGCGGTGATCGGCTTCAGCGCGCTGGACGGCGTCGGCATCGCGGAGGCGGCCAAACGGGCGGGAACGCCGGGACTGCAAATCTTTGCGTTCGACGATCTGGCAAGCACGCGTCAGGCGATCGCGAACCGCCGCATTACGGCAGCGCTCGTGCAGCAGCCCGTTCGCATGGGCGAAGAGGCGATCGCTCTCCTGCATGCTTATTTGCAGGGGCGAACCGTGGAGAAGCTTCATTACACGGCGACGACCGTGCTGGACGGGCCGGGGTCGGCTGCCGACGGGGCCCGCGGCGCGGGGAACGGCCGATGACGATTCGGGCGAAGCTGCTGCTCGTCATCCCGCTGCTCGTCCTGCTGGCCAATACGATGTCGCTGTTCTTGTTCCAAAGTTCAACCGTCGTGCAGAGAGGCTATGACCATATGATGGAACGCGTGCTGGCTTACAAGCTGTCCGTGCAACGCGCCGAGCAGTCGATGCAGGCGTTGTATGCCTATTTGCTCGATCCGGGCGCCCGGACGCAGGCCGAGGCGGGGCTGCAGCGCGGCGCGCTCCGGGAAAGCCGGGCTGCCGTTGCCGGCCAGTCCCCGAACGAGGCGCTGTCATCGGACATGGATAGTTACGTGCATTTGCTGGATACCTTGGACCGCCAGGAGGCCGAAGCAGGATCGGCCGCCCAATCCCCCGCCCGGGCGCTGTCACTTTACAAGGCCGCGGAGACGACGGAGGGCTTCGTTCGAGAGGAGGGCCAGCGGCTGGTCGACCTCGAGCTGGGCAGCGACCAGCCGATTCTCCTCCGAATCCGGCAGGCGAACCTCCGATTGAACCGGCTGGGGGCAGCCGTCATTGCCGTTCAGACGCTGCTTGGCGTCGGTCTGGCATTATGGGTGTCCCGCAGCGTAACCGAGCCGGTCGGCCGGCTGGTACGGATGGCCCGGCAAGTATCGGAGGGCAGGCCGTACTTGGCGCTTGAGCCGCTCCCGCCGGTGACGAAGGACGAGCTCGGCGTCATGACGGGCACTTTCCTTCAGATGGTCGCGTCGCTTCGTGAAGCGGCGGAGCGGGACAAGGACCGGATCGAGCAGGAGCGCCTGGTCAAGGAGCTTGAACTGCAGGCGCTGCAGAGCCAAATCCAGCCGCATTTTCTGTTCAACTCGCTGAACGTGCTGTCCAAGCTTGCGCTTCTCGAGGGCGCCGAGCGGACATCGGACCTCATCGTCTCGATGTCGAGCCTGGTCCGCTACCGGCTGCGCAAGCTGGACGAGCCGGTCTTGCTGCGCGAGGAGCTGGGCCATGTCATGGAATACGTGACGATTCAAGAAGCAAGGTTCCGAAGCCGCGTGCGGTTCGGGACCTCGACCGACGAATCGGCGCTCGCGGCCCGGATTCCGGCGCTGACGATCCAGCCGCTCGTGGAGAACGCCTTCGTGCACGGGATAGAACGGATGGAATCGGGCGCCGAGATTCGGTTGTCCATTCGGCGGGAAGGGCGAAGCGCCGTTGTCGAGATCATGGATAACGGTGCCGGCATGGAGGAAGCGACACGGCAGGCGCTGCTCCGCATGTACGATGAACGCGATGAACCGCAATCGTCAGAACGGCAGCGATTGCAGGTGCCGTCTCCGCCGGCTGGCCGGCAAGCGGAGTCCACGGGAATCGGCATGCGCAATGTGTTTCGCAGGCTGCGGCTGTTTTGCGGAGGCGGAGACGCCGTGGCGATCGGAAGCAAGCCCGGCCAAGGGACGACGGTCACGATTCGCATTCCGATAACCGTAGAGGAGGAGATCGCTCATGTACCGCCTATTGATCGCGGATGACGAGGCATTGGAGAGAGAGGGACTGGAATGGATCGTGAATCGGATGCTGCCGGATACGTTCGAGATCCTTCATGCCGAGAACGGGAGAAGGGCGATCGAGCAGGCGGAGGAGCGCAGGCCGCATATCGTGCTGATGGACGTCCAGATGCCCGGCATTCAAGGGCTGGAGGCATTGCGGGAGATCCGCGCTTTGCTGCCGGGCGTCAAGCTCGTGCTGGTGACGGCCTTCGATTCGTTCGCCTACGCCCAGGAGGCCATCTCGCTCGGCGTCTCGGAATATATCGTGAAGCCGGCGAGCCGCGACCAGGTTGCCGCCTTGCTGGCCAGGCTGGCCGCGGAGCTGGATCGGGAGAAGGCCAAGCGCTCGGAGCAGCTGGAGCTGATGAACCGGCTGTCGACCGTCCAGCCGCTCATCGAGAACGAGCTTGCGCTCATCCTGATGGTCGACCAGGTGCTGGACGCAAGTCCGGAGCAGCTGGCGGAGTGGATGGACTTTCCGCTGATCGACTGCCGCTGCATCGTGATCGCGTTCTCGGGTCACGACCTCTCGCAGACTCGCAAGCCGCTGTACGAGACGATTCGCAGACAGGCTAAAGCCCAGGGCAGCTGCATCGTCAGCTCCATCCTGGAGCATCATGCGGCTTTATTCCTGCGCAAGCCGGTTCAAGCCGCGGACGACTGGCATGAAGAGCCGATCCGGTTTGCCGAGAAGCTCGCGGAAGCCGCGCGGGCGCTGCTAGGCTCGGCGCCGTCGATCGGCATCGGCACGCTGCGCAGCGGGGCGGAGGGTCTCCGGCGATCCTATTTCAAAGCGGTATTCGCTTCGACGTATGCCCGCCAAGAGGGGAACGTGTGCGTGTTCGACGACTTGCGGGAAGGCGGCGGGATGGAGCTGCCCGATCCCGAGTTGACGGAAGCCCGCCAGCAAGGCTACGTGCTGTCCGCGCTCCGCCGCATCCGGGAGCTGCGGGAAGAGCAGACCGTAACGGTCATGGACCGGGCCGTCAGTTACATATCGCAGCGGTATACCGAGGACATTTCGCTTGAAGACGCAGCGGATCACGTGCATCTGAACCCGTTTTATTTCAGCAAAGTGTTCAAGCAGCATATAGGCGCCAACTTCATCGACTACGTAACGGGGCTTCGCATCGACAAGGCCAAGCGGTTGCTGGAGGAAGGGCAGCTGATTCTGAAGGAAGTGTGCTACGAGGTCGGCTACAACGATCCGAATTATTTCAGCCGCGTATTCAAGAAGGTAACCGGCGTTACGCCTTCGGAGTACCGCTCGCAGCTGCGATAACCGAATCGGTCCCTGGGCTCCGCCCGCGAGCCGCGCGGGAAGAACAAGCACTTTATTGCGTTTATCGTGCGGGCAGGACAGAATAATGCGAGTCCCTGCCGACTTGTGCCAAGCTTGCCCATAACCAGAATAATTGTGCGGAAACATCGCAAATTAGTGAAGATCATACCCGAGCGCCCGCTCTAGATCCGGTGGTATACTGATACTCGCCTTCCCCCTGGAATCCATTCCTCCCAGCGAGGAGCAGGGGCCTAGGGGGCGCATGGCAGCTGCGTATTCCACCTATTCGGAGCGGAGAGGACACGATAAATATGACAACTTTAAGAGCAACCGCCTCCGGCCCGAGCATGCGATTCGTGACGCTGGTCTCGATGATCGCCGCGCTCGGCGGGCTGTTATTCGGTTTCGATACGGCCGTCGTATCCGGCGCGATCGGCTTCATGCAGGATCGGTTCGACCTGAGCGAATTCGAGAAAGGCTGGGCCGTCTCCAGCCTGATCATCGGCTGCATCGTCGGCGCCGCCGCATCGGGGTGGCTCAGCGACGGGCTGGGCCGCAAGAAAGTGCTGATCGGCGCCGCGCTGCTGTTCATCATCGGCTCGATCTTCTCGGCGACTCCCGATACGTTCACGGGCTACGTCATGGCCCGCATGGTCGGGGGGCTGGGCATCGGCATCACGTCCACCTTGTGTCCGCTGTACAACGCGGAGATCGCGCCGGCGCGCTACCGCGGCCGATTGGTTGCCTTCAACCAGTTCGCGGTGGTGACGGGGATCTTCATCACCTACTTCATCAACTCGGGGATCGCCGGCTCGGGCGGAGACGCCTGGGATGTCTCTACGGCTTGGCGCTGGATGTTCGGCATTGGCGCCATTCCGGGCGTCGTCTTCATGGTGCTGATGTTTCTCGTGCCGGAGAGCCCGCGGTGGCTGATCAAGCAAGGCCGGGCCGAGGAAGCGCTGGCGATTCTGCTTCGCATTCACGGCGAAGAAGCGGCCAAGCAGGAGGTGCTGGAGATCAAAGCCTCCTTCGCGCAGAAGCAGGCGAGATTCGGCGAACTGTTCAAGCCGGGCGTGCGCTTCGCGCTCTTCGTGGGCGTCGTCATTGCCGTGCTGCAGCAGGTGACCGGCATTAACGCCATCATGTACTACGCGCCGGAAATCCTGAAGTCGACGGGCGCGGGAACGAACGCCGCGCTGATCCAAACCATTCTCGTCGGCTTCATCAACTTTATCTTTACGATTCTCTCCATCTGGCTGATCGATAAAGCCGGCCGAAAGGCGCTGCTGCTCGTCGGGTCGTCGCTCATGACCGCCAGCCTGCTGGCGATCGGCATCGTCTTCCATACCGGACACGCCACGGGCTCGCTCGTGCTTGTCCTGATGCTGGTGTACGTCGCGGCGTTCGCCATCTCGCTCGGACCCGTCGTGTGGGTGCTCTTGTCCGAGATCTTCCCGAACCGGATCCGCGGGCGGGCGACCGCCATTGCATCGATGGCGCTGTGGGCGGCCGACTACGCCGTGTCGCAGTCGTTCCCGCCGCTGCTCGATTCCGCCGGTCCGGCCGCGACCTATTGGATCTTCGGGGCGCTGTCGCTCGTGACCGTCCTGTTCACCTGGCGCTTCGTGCCCGAGACGAAGGGCAAGTCGCTCGAGGAAATCGAGCATCTCTGGGACGAGCAGGGCGCTGCGGCGCAGGCGCGCGCCCGGGCGGCCGAATAGTCGCTCGGTTTGTTCCGGCCGATGCTGGACAATTGGCTGTGCCTCGGCCTAATCCTATAAACCGAAGTTAACCGCCCAAAGGCGCGTTGCTTCGGTTTTTTTGTCATGCAGGCGCATGGACGCACCGGCTTGAATCGACGGGCTCACGGTTTTTTCAACCGATTCAATTGGAGGGTCAACTCGTCGATTTGCTTCTGCATGCTTGCGAATCTCTCCTCTTGAAGCTTGCTGTCGAGTTGATTCTGACGCTCCTCCTCCGCGATCTCCTCCAGGGCGATCGTGGATGAAAGGGTGCCCAGGAAGTCGCCGAGAATATTGAATGCCCCGGCAATCACGGCGAGTTTGGCGGAAAAATGATCCGATTTGAGAAGAGGTTGCCCGTTGTCGCGAGGATGGGAGCGACGGTTGTTCAATCTACAAGCCTCCTTCGTGAGAAGCGGACGGCAGACGATGGTTCTTCAAACCTGATAGGCTTTTATACGTTATGCGCTTGCGAGGGTTCGCGTGTATGGATTCGTCGTCACGGCTTGGAAATCTTGAAGCGGCGATGGCTGTGACTCAATCCGCGTTATCGGCGTACAAGCCCGCCCGGCTCGTCGGCAGTCCGGCTTGGTAGAGATGCGACGTGTCGCCGACGCCGTAGCAGCGGGGCGCTGCCCAGCCGTGCGCGCGCTCTTCCATGACGACGGTCGTGACCGAGCTCGGCGCGATCCAGAAGCCGGACCATACCATCGACAGCGGCAGCTCGAGCAGATGGGACAGCCAGGCGAGGCCGAAGCCGAGATGGCAGAAGACGGCGACCGCTTCGCGGTTCGGCTCGACGATCCGATAGCGGCCGCCTTCCCGCCGATAGCCGTGCTGAAGGAAGAAATCGTCGGAGTCGTCCCGGATCTTGCGGAAATTAGCGAGAAAAGCCGGCTCGTTAAAGGGCGCTCGCTCATGCCAGTCGTCGCTGGAAGGAAACGGCCGCTGCTCGCGTACCCACGTATGGTCGCTGTTCCAAGCGACCAGGCGCTCGCCCGTCGGTTGGGTGATCTGCCAGCCGTCCAGCTCCGCGGTCCACGGGAGCACGGTCGGCGTCACGCCGACGGCATCGGCGGTATACTGCATCGTATGCAGCGCCCGTCCGAGCGGCGAGCTGTAGATCCGGTCGATGGGCGTGCCCGCCAGCCGTTCGGCTAATGCTTGTGCCTCCAAATGCCCGGGCGCCGTGATGGTATTGTTGGGGTAATCCGGCTCTGCGTGACGAATGATATACAATTTCATGACGGGACCTCCAAGTTACGGATGGGTTAGATATCTACCCTAGTATAAGGGGAAGCTTCGGGCATGGACAATTGCCGAATGGAAGCACGGCCATAATAGCCGATTGCAGGCCCATGAAGCCTGCGATACGAGAAGCGCGAAGAGGCCTCTCTTATGCCTGCGGCGCAAGGGGGCCTCTCCATGGTGCGTTGGGAAGACGTATCGTTACAAGTGACTGCCTTGTTCTATATTCGACGGTAATTATCCGGGAGCTGTCCGCTGTTGCGGATGGCGCGTATTTGGTCAAGCGTCAGATAAGCGTTCGACGAGAGGAGCGATTCCGCGCCGCCGTATACGACGATATCCTCGATCTCGCGGAGGTTCGTGACCCCGCGGAACACCCGGAAATACCCTTTGAACCCCGTGCGGCTGAACAGAACGAGCGTCGCGCTGCTGCTCGTGGAGTAGAAACGCAGGCTTTCGATGCCGCCTAGTTTGGCGTCCAGGCTGACGATGCCGAGGTTGCCGCGATAGATCGCGCTGCGGCCTTGATAGTTCTCTTCCGAATACAGCGTCAAGCGCGGGTAAGTGACGTTGGTGTTCACTGACATGGTTCTAACCTCCTTCCCATGTACAGTGTATGGGGGCGGGCAGTTGGAAGCTTGGACAGATGAACGGAGGACTGCGCGGATTTGGGGAGGGAGTGAGGATCGGGACATGTGAAGCCGTGGACAGGCGGGTAAGGTCTGGCAGGTTAGGTATCCGATCGTGCTCGTGAAAGCACGGGATGTGTCTTTGCACGAGAAAGGGCGCCCTGCAGGGGCGCCCTCATCGTGCTTGAATAGGCTTGCTTAGTCTGGCTGTTTCACTCAGGGCAGACGGTACCATCCTTCAGATGCCCTAGCCCTGGTAGAAATTCCGATCCCAGCGATGCGCCTTGAGCTTGCTCAGCTTCTCTGGGGACAAGCCTTTGCCGTCGCCGACTTTCATGTTGCGCTCGACGTTGCCCACGGTACGCATGCCGGGGATGACCGTCGATACGGCGGGGCTGCTGAGCACGTAGCGCAGCGCGGTCTCTGCCATCTCATCGGTGGATATGGCGAGATCGGCGGCGATGCGTTGCACGCGATCATAGACCTCCTGCTTCCGGTCTCCCTGGAAGTACCGGCTGCGGAAATCCCCCGCATCGAACGCGGTCTCCGGCGTGATGCGTCCCGTTAATCCGCCCTCGTCGAGCGCCACCCGCACGATCACGCCCACATTATGCTTCTCGCAAGCTTGCAGGAGCCCGTCCTCGGGGCTTTGGTCGAAGATATTATAAATCACCTGCACCGTATCGACCACGCCGGTTTCGATCAACCGGATGGCGTTATTCGGCTGGTGATCGTTGATCGATACGCCGAAATAGCGGATCTTCCCCTGATCCTTCAACTTCTGCACGGCATCCAGCCAATCGCCTTGGCCGACCCATTCGTCCGACCACACATGGAACTGCTGCACGTCGATCGTCTCCAAACCGAGGTTGCGCAGGCTTTGCTCCGTGCTGGATATGACATAGTCGGCCGGGAATGCCTCGTTCGAAGAAATGCCCGAAGGAGCGGGCCATTTGCCGTTCTTCGGCGGAATCTTCGTCGCGACATAGATCGGCTGCTTATGCGCTCTCACGGCCTGGCCGACCAACCGCTCGCTGTGGCCCTCGCCGTAAGCCAGCGCGGTATCGATGACATTCAACCCTAATTCGATCGCCCGGTTCAACGCTTGCAGCGATTCGTCGTCGGAAGCGCCGATCCATCCGGATTTGCCGATTCCCCACGCGCCGTAACCGATCTCCGATACGCGAAGTCCCGTTCTTCCCAGCGTACGATAATTCATCCTGCATTCCTCCTTGCGCGTAATGGATGGTTCAGGGTCAAGCATTAAGATTCCGGCACGTAATTCCGCCAAGCATGTTTCGGCTGCCAGCCGAGCAGCTCCTTAGCCCGCGCGTTGCTGAGCAGCGATTCGAAGCCGTTCATCGGCTCGCGGAAATCGCTCACTTCGGGAAACTGCTCGGCGAGCAGCTGGCGGCTCGGTATGGCCATGCTCGTATCGTCTGCCGCGAGATTGACGGCGACGGAGCCGAGTCCGTCCTTCTCGATGGACAGCCGGCAGGCTTCCGCGATGTCCCGCGTGTCGACATAGCTCCACAGGATGCGGTCCCGTTCGGCGGAATCGTGGATGAAGGAAGGGAACTGCTCATACCGTTCCGGCGGGATGACGTTGCCGATTCGTAGGGATACGATCTGCATGCCGGTCCGGCGATGGAACATGTCCGCCGTCTGCTCGTTCACGACCTTGGAGAGGCCGTAGCTGTCCTGCGGCAGCTGCGGGTGGTCCTCGTCGACCGGCACGTAAGACGGCCCGAACCGGTTGACGGCGAACACGATGCCGTAGGACGATTCGCTGGAAGCGATGACCGCTTTGCGGATGCCGAGGCCCGCGGCAGCCTCCAAAATGTTATAGGTGGACATGACGTTATTGTGGAAGGTCGCTTCGCTCGTTCGGATGTGCGCGGCGGGAATCGCTGCCAGATGCACGACGGCATCCGCCCCGGCAAGCGCGCCGTAGACCTCGCCCAGGTTGGTGAGATCGGCAATAAGCGTAGGGCAGAGCCACTCCTTCGGCCGTACGGTATCCACGTTGACGACTTCGTATTGCTGTTCGACGAAATGCTTGACGACCCATTGGCCGAGCATGCCGCTTCCGCCTGTGATGACGACTTTTGCCACTTGGTTATCCTCCTCTGAATCTTCTGACGATCGGTATTATATTCTCCCTGCAGTCACGGCTCCCCATTCCTCGGGCGCAACGTCGCGCGCATGTCTCGCGAATATCCACGTATGCCCCTCGAGATCTAGGGCGACGTACTGCTGCTCTCCGTATTCCGTGACGTGAAGCTCTTCCGCGATATGTACTCCCGCGGCGAGCGCGGCGCGATAATGTTCCTCGAGCTCCTCGACGAAGATCATCAGCTGCTGCGAGCTCCCGCCGAGCTTGGAGGGACTCGTGGCCGACGAGCCGGGGCTCTTGAGCATGACCCAGGCTTCTCCGCGGCGGATCATGGCTCCGTGCAGCCCTTCTCCGTCCGGGAGGCCGAAGCGATGATACTCGGCGAAGCCGAAGGCATTCGACAGCCAGTGCAGCGCGGCAGCGACATCTTCATAAAACACATGGGGGAGCAGGATATTCGCCGGTACGGAACGATTAAGGGTCACGGCCAGCCACCTCCGATCGCATAATACTTCCAGTATACCACGTAGGGCCAGCCGCGGCCTCCTTCGAGAGGCGCACGCAGACAGGGCCGGAAGCGGCCTCTCCCCGAGGTGCTTCCGGCCCTGAACGTTGGCGTTTTTGCGCTGCCGCGCTGTCCGTCCTGCCCGGATTAGTGGGCGGATTGGGCTAATTTGACCAACATGTGTGCGAGCTTATGCTGTTCCGCTTCCGTGCCGACTTTCCATAATTCCCGAAGCAGATATTCCTCGCTGTTCCGGGGCTCCTCGTGCTCGGCCAGATAGCCGGCCACCTTCTGGGCGATCACCGCCAGCTGTTCGTCGCCGAAGCCGAGACCTTGAGCCATCTCGATCCGTTTGGCCAGATAGCTTCTGAAGGCCTCGAAATCCTGCAGAATCTGGTCCCCTTTGCCGTTACTCATCGCCTGAACAGCCTGTTCGATTTGATCCGTCTGCGCTTGCTGATCCTGGTTTGACACTTGGCTTCTCTCGTTCATCGCGCATTCCTCCTTGGAATCGAGTGATGGAGCAGTAGCTTCTCTCCTTGTTACCCGAGCTGTCCGCGGACGAATCGCGGCAGGTTGAAGCGGCTGAAAGAACTGCAAGAGCTGCAGGAACTGCAGGAACAAAGAAGGCCGCGATCCCCCGGGGAAATAGCGGCCTTCTTCATATGGATGTCGAGCAGGCGCGAATCGAGCGCCAGTCGCTTATTACGATGCGGGCTTGGCAGGAATCGTCAGCGAGACGCCGGCCTTCAAGCCTGCGTTCTCGTCGAGCTTGTTCTTCTTGGCAATGAGGCTCACGTATTCGCCCGATTTATAGAACAGGACGGATATCCGGTAGAGAGTATCGCCCGGACGAACGAGATAGACCGCCGGCAGCTTGACCTTGGCGTAATCCGCCTGCTCGTCCTTGCTGATCGACGAAGAGCCGGCACCGGCGGTCAGAGCGGGAATCCTGATCTTGTCTCCCGGCTTCATGTCGTTCACGAATGCGATGCCGTTGCGTTCCGCCAAGAAGGAGACGTACTGCTTGGAGCCGTAAAATTTGAGCGAAATCGTCGACAGCGTGTCGCCTTTCCGTACGACATACGTCGTCGCGGGCTTCGATGCCGGCTTCCCGGAAGTCGAGGCATCCTTGCCGCCGGTATCCTCGCCCGTCTCCTTCGGAGGGGTAGTGCTGCCCTTGTCCGTATCGGGCTTGTCCGGCGTCTTGACGGGCTCGAATACGGTCGACCCTTCGGTACCGCTGCCGCTGCCGCTGCTGCCCGCATGACCGGCACTGCCCGTACTGCCGCCGCCGGCATTCGCATCGGGAGCGGCGGCATCGCCGGATGCGACCGGCGTATCGCCGCCGTTCGCGCCGCTGCCCGTCGATCCGCCGCTGCTGCTATCCGTGCCTGCGCCATCGTTGGACGATACGGGCGTACCCGGGTCTTTGCCGCCGCCCGAATCATTCGACGCCGCGCCTGACGACGCATCTTCGCCCTTCGCTCCGCTGTTCCCGTTATCGGCTGACTGCGTGTCCGCAGGCGGCTTAGCTCCTTCGAGCGCCTTGTTCCCCGAGTCTTTATGCGACGCAAACACGCCGTAAAGGATGACGCATACCACGATCAGAAAAGCCCCGGTCGTCAGCAGCATGCCGTGCGAGCCGGCTTTCTTCTCTCGTGCGCGTTCGGCTCTGGAACCGCGCCCGGATTCTGTCGAATTTGGGCTCTGCATAGGATTCTCCCCTTTGGTTAACGTTTTGTTCTATTAACCATTTTACTATAATTTGCTAGGTGAATAGAGGGGCGCCCGAAAAATCGGGCCGTTAGCCCTAAGACCCGGCTTGCAGATGGCCTGCTTTCTGCCCGCGTTGCGACAATTCATTGCCGCTATGCCTTTCCCTTCCGCCTGAGACAAGCATAAGCTAGGACAACCCGATCTAGGAGGTGATTGCGTATGGGAATATTAATCGATGCCAGAACGTCCATGAATATCAGCGCTCCGCTGGATGCTCCGGATCCGTTTCCGGTAAACGAGCCGGTCCTCGTCGGCGTAGTCGGACTGAACGTTCCTCCTTCGACGATGGGCATGATCCGCGTCCAGTTCGATGCCGTCGTCGGCATTCTGCTGCCGTCCCAGGCGAAGACGACGACCAAAGTGATCTTGGCGATCGTGAGCGGCGATTCCATGGCTGCGCCGATCGTGTATCTGTCGGTTCAATCCTTCTCGTTGTCCGATATCGATAGTCAGCTGATTACGCTGTCCGCTTCGAACTACAACACGCCCGTTCCCGTCAGCGGAATGCTCGTCTACTCGCTGTTTGCCATCGTCAACACGAGCAGCGCGGTGCTTCGCTCGGGTCCGGAGAGCTTCAATGCTTCGGTGTATGGCGATTAGCGGGATCAAGGCGGCCGCGGATCGCGAAGTGGAGGCCGACCCTAAGCATTTTGCCGTGCCGGGGGGCGGCCTTTCTACCTAAACGCGCTAACCAAAAGTTTCAAATTTCGGCATTTCATGCTTCTGCCTATCGCCGGGCGTGGTATAGTAGAGGCATATCTTGTCGAATGGATGTGCATCATCATGATCGGGACACAGAAGAAGGATCGGATGCTGGAAATGCTGTTTTCCTTTGTCCGCTGGTTTTTTCTGCTGGCTTCCGTGTGGATGTACTACGGATACTATGATTCGCCTGCGACGCATGCGTTCTTCCTGGCGGCGTTCTGTCTGAGTACGCTCTATATGGGAGCTACGCAGTACGTGCTTTACAAGAACCAAACCGAGCGCAAACAATATATCTACATAACGCGGGCGGGGATCCTGTTCGATCTCTGCGCGCTGACGGTTCTGCTGATCTTGACCGGCTACGCGGGCAGCCCGGTGTTTCCGATCGGCTACCTGATCATTCTGCACGCTTCCGTCTACTGGGGGATGAAGGGGGCAGTCGTCACTTCTGCCGCGCTGATCGCCGACTATGCGTTCCTGGTCGGGGCGAAAGGCCATGTACTGCCGGAACAAGAGCTGCCGTACATCGTGATGAACTTTACTTTCCTGGCGTTTATCGGCACCTTGGGCGGCATGATCGTCGCGCGGGAGCGGAAGCATCTCGGAGAGAAGAACGAGTACGAGAGCATGGCCAAGCGGGATTATTTGACCGGTCTCTGGAATCATCGGACCTTCCAGGAGCATCTGAAGCAGTATGGCGAGCAGTCGCGGCCCATTGCCGTCATCATGGCGGATATCGATAAATTCAAGCGGATTAACGACAGCTACGGACATCTGACCGGCGATCTCGTGCTCCGGGAGCTGGCCGTAGAGCTGGGAAGGATCTTCTGCGGGGATAACGGGTCCGTCTACCGTTACGGCGGCGAGGAATTCGCCATCCTCATTCCGCCGACGGAGATCGGGGCGGCGGAGAGCAGGCTGAACCTGCTGCGCGACGCCTTGTCCGCCAAGACGTTCGAAGCGGGGGAGGGCGTCCGGTTCACCGTAACGATGAGCTTCGGCGCCGCCATTCGTACCGGACAAGCCGTCCCGGACCTGCTCCGGGAAGCGGACGACGCCTTGTACGAAGCAAAGCGCGGCGGCCGCGATCGCATCGTATGGGCAAGAGCAGCAGCCGTTAATTAACCTCTTGATTTTACTGTTCATGCCCTGCCTGAGGCGGCATGGCAGCGGATCGATCGAATACGACAAAACGGCAGTACCGGACAAGCGAATACGTCCGGGACTGCCGTTTTTTGGGCTGGGACTAGAGCTAGAGCTGCTAAGGGCTGCCCGGCCGCGCGAGTGAAATAACGTTAAGCCTGTTTCGTTCATTCTCCGTTCATAAAGCGACGGTATCGTTGTCATCAAGCTAATAGAACCATTGTTTTGGCAGTTTATTTAAATTGACAGTCACTGTCATTATATATAGACTGTCATTATCGAACAAACAAGAGGAGGCTGCTGTCTTGGCACGAACGAATAACAAAGCATTGATTGTCATCGGCCTGATTATCGGCATTATTTTCTCGGAACTCGACGAGACGGTCGTTAGTACCGCGATGCCTACGATCATCCGCGATTTGGACGGTTTGTCGCTCTACGGCTGGGTAGTCGGCATTTACATGCTGACGATGACGTCCTTCATGCCGATTCTCGGCAAGCTGGCGGACTTGTATGGCCGCAAGAAGATTTATATCCTCAGCATGGGCCTGTTTATTGCCGGCTCCATCGTGAGCGGGTTCGCGGAGAACATGCCGATGCTGCTGCTGGGACGCGGCATTCAAGGGATTGGCGCAGGCGGCCTGATGCCGCTGGCCATGGTTATTTTCGGAGATATCTTCACCGTGGAGCAGCGGGCGAAGACGCAGGGGATATTCGGCGCGATCATGTTCGTGCCGCAGCTGCTCGGACCGCTGCTCGGCGGCTATCTGACGGAGCATATTTCGTGGCACTGGATTTTCTGGGTCAACATTCCCGTCGGCGTCATCGCGGCGATCGTGTTGTCCGCGGGCCTTCGGGAATCTACGGGCAACAAGAACGCAAGCATTGACTGGGCAGGCGCGTTCCTGCTCGTCGGCTCGATCGTCTCCCTGCTGCTGACCCCCGTGCTGCACGAGACGGAAGGTTACGCATGGAGTTCGCCGGCCTTGATCGGCTTGTGGGTACTGGGCGCGGTCATGCTGGCGATCTTCGTATTCGTCGAGCGGCGGGCCAAAGAACCGATCCTGCCGATGCATCTCTTCAAGAACCGGACGTTCGTCGTCCTGTCGCTGATCGTCTTCACGCTCGTGCTCGGGGTTATGGGCTCGTTCGCGTCGTTCCCGTTCTTTGCCCAGAACGTGCTCGGCCTGTCGCCGATCGCATCCGGCTACCTGACGGTGCCGCTGATGGTCGGAGCGGTCATCGCCAGCATCATCTCGGGACGTCTCATGACGAAGATTCCCTATCGCACGATCTTCGCCGTCTCGATGGCACTGCCGGCAGTGGCTTTCCTGCTGATGACGAGCTTTAACATGCATACGCCGATTATCGCCATTGTCGCTTACTTCGTTATTCTGGGCCTCGGGTTCGGGGTTCTATTCAACAATAATCTAATCGTGCAGGAGTCGGTCGCCAAAGAAAACAGCGGCGTCGCCCTGACCTCGGTGACGCTCTTCCAATCCTTCGGCATGACGATCGGCGTCAGCATCTTCGGCAGCCTGCTCGCGGCCAAGATTACGTCGGGCATCGGCGGTTTGGCGGGCAATCTGCCTGCGGATACCGCGAAGGAGCTGGGCAGCGCCGCGCAAGGCGGCATTCCCGAAGGGCTCGATCCAAGCTTGGTCGATCAGATCAAGGATGTCTTCTCCGGCGCGTTCCAGCATCTGTACTGGATATCGTTCGTCTTCGCGCTCGTCGTCGTGGTGATCTGCCTGTTCTTGAAACGGGAAGTGCTGACGGTCACCCCCGACAAGGACAAGGAAGCGAAGCAAGCGGGAGAAGCGGGCTCTCACGGACCAAGCATGGAAGTCCAGCACTAAGATCGGTTATGATGAAGGGCAAGAGGTGATGGGGCATGTCTCCGGAAAACCCGGAACCCGCGAAGCTCGGTCTTCGCGAGAAGAAGAAAATGAAAACCCGCCGGACGCTGCAGCAGCAAGGGATGCGCCTGTTCCGCGAGTATGGCTATGCCGCCACGACGATCGAGCAGATCGCCGAAGCAAGCGAAATCTCGCCGAGCACGTTCTTCCGCTACTTTCCTACGAAAGAAGCGTTGGTGCTGGAGGATAACGACGATGAGCTGCTGATCGAGTCGTTTCGGAAGCAGCCGGCAGGCATCAGTCTGATACAGGCGTTCCGGGCGGCCGCCAAGGAAGGCTTCGCGGGGATGACGCGGGAGGAGCAGACATCGCTTGCCGAGCGGATGGCGCTCACGATGTCCGTGCCGGAGCTGCGCGCCGCTTCGCTCATCCATATGAACGATACGCTGCTCCTGATCGCCGAACTGGCGGCGGACCGGCTGGATCGTCCCCGGGACGACTTTGAAGTCATGATGTTCGCCGGTACCATCATGGGTGCCATGATGGCGGTGCAGCTGCATTGCTTCGAGCATCCGGACGAGGACTTCACCGCCGTTACCGACCGGGCGCTGGCGCTGTACGAGAAGGGCGTGCCGCTCGGGACGGCGGGATTGTAATTGCGAGGTTAGACAGGCACGGGATTAATGCGATAGCTTAAGGATGCAGCTGCCGAAGGCAGCGGCATCCTTTTTTGTCTATCCGACGGTATCAGCGAAGATTAGCGCTGCCGTACCGGTCGCGATACTGGGAAGGCGTCAAGCCGGTCAGCTTCTTGAAGATCTGGCAAAAATATTTCTCGTTCGCGTAACCGACCTTGGCCGCGATTTCGTACGTCTTGTACGGGTAGGCGGCGAGCCCTTCGCATGCCTGCCCGATTCGAATCTGGTGCACGTAGTCGATGAAGTTGACGCCCATGGACTGCTTGAACAGCAGGCAGAAGTAGTTCGGGTTTACGTATACTTGATTGGCGACCGTCTCCAGCGTCAGCTCTCCGGCAAAGTTGGCTTGGATATAGGCAACGGCCTGCTCTACCGTCTTATGGCCGGATTTGCGGCTGTTGATCTTACGGCAGACTTCGTTCGTTGTCTCCAGCACGTTGTCTTTCAACTGGCGCAAGGTGGGCACGCCAAGCAGCGCATCGATCGAAGCCAGCCCTCGCCCGAAGACGTCGTCCGGATTGGAGCGGGTCTCTAGGCACAAATGATAAAGAGATAGCAGAAGCGCCATGCAGCATCGGACGACATGTTCCCGCGATGGAGAGTCAGGCGGGGGAGCAAGCGCCTCGAGGAAAGCATCCACCTGACGCTCAAGAGCAGCCTGATTGCCATTCTTCACGCTGTGCAGTATTTGCTTCTCCTCGGTAAACGGATAGCTCGGCACGGTCTGCCCGGGGTCCTCGGCCGACAATTCTTCGTACTTGACCAGACAGCCGTCCCCGCGCGCGAACCGTGCCTCCATGGCCTGGCGCGCTTCCGAGTAGGAGAGGTGGAGCTGGCCGATGCCCGGGTAGGACCGGCCGATGCCGACCGAAGCCGTAAAGCCGAACTGCCCGCGAAGCGCCTCCTGCATGCGGGATAGGCCTTCCGCGAGAGCGGCCTCGTCTTCGCCGGAAGCGAGATGCGCGATGAGAGCAAAATCATCCTGATCGTCGACGAACTCCATCGCCAAGCGGGTACCCAAGAACCGCTCCGCCGTACTCCGGACGGAGAAGCGCCAATACGCGATGTCCCTTTCCTTGGCATCCCCGCACAGCGCGCCGTATTCGTCAATGCGGACCAGCGCAGCCGCCGTCTCCGCTGCCGGCAGCGTAATCCCGTACAGGGCGAATCCCTCTCGCGGATTTTCCGCCGGCGGAAGCTCGCCGCGCAGGCATTTCAGCAGGAAGCGCTCCTTCAAGAACGGCATCTGCGATTCAAGCATGGCCTGCAGGTCCGCGTATTTCTCCCGTTGTTCCGATTCCTCCCGGATCAGGGCGGCTGTCTTCAGCACCGCGGCTAGAATTTCGTCCGGCATGCAGGGCTTTAGCAAATATTCCGAAACGCCGAATTTCAGCGCCTGCTGCGCAAACGCGAAATCGTCGTAGCCGCTGAGCAGAATCGCTTTGGACGCATGGCCCTCCCGCTGCATCGCTTCCGCGACCTGCAGCCCGTTCAGTTCGGGCATGCGGATGTCCATCAGCAGAATCTCCGGCTTCGCCTCGCGAATGATTGCCAGCGCCTGCACGCCGTCCTCCGCTTCGCCGCATACCTCGATGCCGTTGCCTTCCCAGTCGATCATGCCACGAATCCCGCTGCGAACCTCCTCTTCGTCGTCCACGATCAGCAGTCTCATGCTCATGCTGTAATGCCTCCCTTTGCCGCCGGCATATCGGCCGGCAGGACGATTTCCACTCTCGTGCCCACCCCGGGCGTACTGGAGAAAGCCATCTTATAACGGTCGCCGTAAATCAGTTTCAAGCGCTCCACGACATTATGCACGGCGTAACCGCCCGGCAGCTCCGGCATCGCGGCGGCCGCGGGGCGTTCGGCCGGCGGGGAGAAGAGCGCCTGCAGCTGCTCGTCGTCCATGCCGACCCCATCGTCTTCGACGGCGAAGCGAAGCTCTTCGCCATCCCGTGCGGCCGTCACGATGATATGGCCGCCGTTCTTCTGTTTCTCCAAGCCGTGCAGCATGGCATTCTCGACGAGCGGCTGCAGGATCAGCTTCGGAATCATGCACGGCAGCACGTCGTCCTCGAACCGGATATCGTAGGACAGCTTATGCTTGTGCCGTTTCTGATGGAGCAGCAGGTAATGCTCGACGAGCTCCTTCTCCCGCGCCGCGACGGTCATGCCTTCCCCGCGGTTTAGGCTGATCCGGAAGAAGCGGGACAGCGAATAGATCATCAGCGCGATTTCCTTGTCCCCGGAGGCCTGTGCTTTCCAGAAGATGAGATCGAGCGTGTTGTAGAGAAAATGGGGATTGATCTGGGCTTGCAACGCGTTCAGCTCGGCTTCCCGTTCGCGGATTTGCAGCACGTACATCTTATTGACCAAATCTTTAATGCTGGCAACCATCGTGTTATAGCCCTCGGAGAGCTGCCCGATCTCGTCGTTGTTCATGATCTTCACGCGCTCGTCGAAGCGTCCGGCCTGAAATCGGCGCATCGAGCGCAATAGGCGCTTGATCGGCAGCGTGAGCAGGGAGGAGAGCAGCAGCATGACGGGCAGCAGGGCCAAGAGGCATCCGGCGACGATGTAGAAGGTAAACTTCTTAATGGCGTTTAACTCCTTGGTCAGGGACACCATCGGCACCGCGTAGTAGATTTTCCAGCCGACCTCGTTGAGGCTGCTGTAGGCGATCAGCATCGGCTGTCCGCCGACGTTCTCCACCAGCGTGCCTTCTTGATGCCTGCCTGCGTCGGCAACGAACCGGGAACTCTGCCCGGCGGCCGGGTAGAAGTCCGGGCCTCCGTGCGAGATCACGCTGCCGCTGCCGTCGACGATCGCGATGCTGCCGCCGTTCGTCTGCAGGTTGTCGGCGTACAGGTTCCGGATGTATTTCTCGTTCACGCACATGATGAGCAGGCCGATATTGTGATAATCGTTAAGGTCGCGAACCATTCGCCCCATTACGATCTTGGGATATTTATTGTTTTGGATCAGCAGCTCGTCGTCCGAGCGGAACCAATAGGGCTTTCCTTGCTGCGCGTCGATCTTCCGGTACGTGCCGCTGCCCGAGAAGACGGAGAACGGATAGATGCCGTTGCTGCCGTCGTTGCTCATATGGAACGGGATTTGATCATCTGACAGGTTGTATAGGATCGTGAGGTTGATGTAGCTTTTCGCGGCAATGAGGCTCATGGTGAACAGCAGCGATTTGTCGGTGTAGAGCGGGCTGGCGCTCCCTTTCAGAAAGGACTGCACGAGGTCGTGCAGCTCGAGCTGCATGGAGATATCGTCGATTTCATGCTGCAGGAAGTTCAGGTTGGCGTCGATCTGCTTGACGGTGGCCTGGTTGGCGATGCTTACTTTGTTCACGACGTTGTCCGCGGAGTATTGGTAGGAGAAGTAGCCCAGCACGGACGAGATGAAGATGATGGTGCCGTAGATCGACAGAATCAGCTTGACGCGGATACTGAGCCCGCGAGAGAAGATCTTCATCGGCATTCGCTCCGTTTGTTCGGATTTAGAAGCGGGAGTCCGCCTCGCGCGCAGGAGTATGTCTGATTTATGGAATTAAATATAACATGAAATGGACTTGCTGTTAGGTACATGTTGTAATTATCTGAAAATATTAAACTCTATGTGAATTTTGTTGCCTTATATGGCGGAAATGCCTGTGCTATATTTTCACTAAGCCAATCAAAAGGGGATGGATCCATGGTTTCAGTGAAAAAAGCATGCTCGGCCGCACTGGCGCTCTCGCTGCTGGCAGTTCCGCTTTATGGCTGCGGGAACGACAACGGCGGCGGCACGGCAGCCTCGAACACGAAGAACGATGCCGGCAAGGGCACCTCCGGGAACGCGGGCACGAACGCACCGGCGAACGCGCCCGCGGATACCTCCGCGGACGAGAAGGTTACGCTCACGGTGTCGATGATGAGCTCCGACTGGGTGGACGCCGCGCAGGAGATCGTGGATCAGTTCATGGCGAAGTACCCGAACATCAAGGTCGACTTCTCCCAGGTGCCGAACGACACGAACGCGGAGTACCTGCAGCCCAAAGCGGCAGCCAACTCGCTGCCGGATTTCATGACGATCGACGGCGGCACGTTCGGCGCGCAGCTGGCCGACACCGGGCTGATCGCCGACCTGAAGGACAGCGAAGCGGGCAAGAACACGATCGACGGGCTGAAGCCGGTGTTCACGTCTTCGTCCGGCAAGCTGTTCGGCATCGCCGGCGGATTGTCCACGACCTTGATCTACTACAATAAGAAACTATTCGACCAAGCCGGCATAAAAGAACTGCCGAAGAACTGGGACGAATTCCTCGCGGCCTGCGAGCAGCTCAAGAGCCGCGACATCACGCCGCTCATCGTGGCAGGCGCGGACGGCACGGTCAACAATACCGTCTGGAGCAATGGCTTCTCGAACAATATCGTGGGCAAAGACCCGGATGCGCTCAAGAAGCTCGCGGACGGCACATTCGACTTCAATACGCCGGCGTATGCCGACATCTACGCAAAATTCAAGACGCTCTACGACAAGGGCTA
This sequence comes from Paenibacillus sacheonensis, assembly GCF_009909195.1. Classification (GTDB taxonomy): domain Bacteria; phylum Bacillota; class Bacilli; order Paenibacillales; family Paenibacillaceae; genus Paenibacillus_Z; species Paenibacillus_Z sacheonensis. Next base: position 102,249 of record NZ_JAAAMU010000011.1, on the reverse strand, counting down.
CCTGATCAAAGGCGTCACCAGCCTGCAGTACAGCCAAGCGAACGACGAGTTCCTGCAGGGCAAAGCGGCCATGTCCTTCAGCGGCATCTGGCTGGCGGGCACGATGATGGCGGCCGGCTTCGGCACGGGCGTCATGCTGCCGCCTTGGAACGACAAGGGGCAGGACCTGGTGCCCGTCGTGGCGACGGAGACGGGCTTCGCGGTCGCGGAGGGCAAGCACAAGGACGCGGCTATGAAATTCCTCGACTTCATCGTCGAAGGCGACGGCTACTACATCTATCAGAACAAGCGCGGCAACATCCCGATGATCAAGTCGCCCGACGCCGGCAAGCTCAAGATCGACCCGGCCATCTCCTCCTACGTCGACGACCTCAAGACGTACGCGAAGAGCGGTCCGCTCTGGTTCGAGGTGCTGCCGTCCGAAGTGCAGGCTTCGCTCGTACAGACGTTCCAACGGGTGCTGACGGGCGAGCTGACCCCGGAAGGCGCGGCTAAGTTCACGCAGGACACGTACCTGCAGGCAGTCAAAAAATAATCCGATTCCGGAAACGGCGGCGGAGCGGCGGGCCGAATAGGTCCGGAGCGCTCCGCCCGCCGGCTTCCTTCCGCGAGAGGTGGCGCAGCATGAGGGTCTGGTACCGCAACAACCGTTCCGCAGTCGCGGGCGCGGCATTCGTCCTGCCGGCGCTCGCCGTCATCGGCGTCTTCTTCCTCTATCCGGCCTTGATGTCCTTCCGCTACAGCTTCACGAACTGGAACGGCATCAGCCCGGACTTCGACTACGTCGGCTGGGATAACTTCCGTTACGTTCTGCAGTCGCCGCAGTTCAAGCAGCTCATCTGGAATACGCTCTTCCTGATCGGCTTGTATGTGCCCGTCCTGAATATAATCTCGATGCTGCTTGCCGTTCTGATCTACGACGTCCGGCGGTTCGCGGGCATGTACAAGGTGATCATCTATCTGCCGAATATCTTCTCCATGGTCGTCGTCGGCATCATCTGGAAAGTGATTTACAATCCGGTGTTCGGCCCCGTCGCCCTTGTGCTCGAGAAGCTTGGCAAGGAAAGCTGGGCGCAGGATTGGCTCGGCCAGACGGCGACCGTGATGCCCGCGATGAGCCTCAGCATCGTCTGGTATTCCGTCGGATTCTACCTGATGATTTACTTGGGCGGGCTGAGCACGATTCCGCCGGATATCTACGAATCGGCGAGCATCGAAGGCATTACGTGGTTCCAGCGGCTGCGCTATCTGACGTTCCCGCTGCTCTCGCACGCCATTACGATCAATATCGTCGTCTCCGCGATCGGCATATTGACGATCTTCGATCTACCGTTCGTCCTAACGGGCGGGGGACCCGGCTTCGCGTCCCAGACGATGGCGATCTCGATCTACATCTATGCGTTCAAAAGCATGCAGCAAGGCAGCGCCATGGCGCTCGCCGTCATCCTGACGCTCGTCACGACGGCGATCACGCTCGGTCTGCTGCGGCTGTTGAACCGAAGGGAAGCCGCTCATGAATAAGGTTCGCGGCGAAGGCCGCCTGCAGAAGCCTCAAGTCGCGACTAACGTCATACTCGCGCTCGTGGCGCTGTTTTACCTGCTGCCGCTGTGGTATGCGCTCAACAATGCGTTTAAGTATGCGGAATCGATTTCGGTGCAGCCCTTCTGGTTGACGAAGCATTCCTTTACGTTCGAGAATATCGCCAGGGCTTACGAGCAGCTGCATTTCAAGACCGCGTTCTTCAATAGCGCGCTGATCCTGGCGCTGTCCTTGCTGCTGCTCGTAACGCTTGGCTCGCTCGCGGCCTATGGCGTCATCCTGCCGAACAACCGCGCGATCAGAAGGCTGTACACGTTCTTCGTCGCGCTCATTTCGGTGCCTCCCCAAATTACGATCGTGCCCCTGCTGCTCCTGCTGAAGCGGCTCGATCTGGTCAACAGCTTCCTCGGCGTCGCGTTCGTCTACGCGGGAATGTACCTGCCCTTCGTTATTTTCCTGTACGCCGGCTTCATGCGTTCGATTCCGAAGGAGATCGTCGAGTCGGCCTCGATCGACGGCTGCGGCCCGCTCAAGACGTACATCCACATCTACATGCCCCTGCTGAAGACGATTACCGGCATCGTGCTGGTCATCCGGGGGGTGAGCATTTGGAACGACCTGCTGGTGCCGCTGATCGTGCTGAACAAGAATGCCATGTTCACGCTGCCCCTTCAGCTCTATATTTTCAGTTCTTCCAAGGTCGGGCAGTGGGATCTCGTATTCGGAGGAACGGTGCTCGTCTGCCTTCCGATCACGGTGTTTTTCCTTGCCTTCCAGAAGTCGTTCGTGAAGGGCGTCATGGCGGGCAGTTTGAAGGGATAACGCAAGCGCAAGCGATAGAACGAAGAGGAGGGAAATCAAGATGGACGTAACGCGAAGAACGCAGTTGTCCGTACTGTCGCTGATCGTCGCGCTCATGTCGTTCGCCTGGTTGTTCGCCCTGCCGGGCAGGGCCAGCGCGATGGACGTCAGCGTCCTCGGCTACGGCGCCGTCGGCAACGGCACGACGAACGACAGGGCGGCGATCCAGGCTGCGATCGACGCCGTGAATGCGGCGGGCGGCGGGACGGTCAATCTCCCCGGCGGGTACACGTTCCTGACGGGCGATCTGACGCTGAAGAGCAACGTGACGCTTAACCTTAACGCGAATGCGGTGCTCAAGGAAAGTCAAAACACGGCACATTATGCGCATGCCCAAACGTACGGGCGTCTGAAATCCGGCTCCATACCATGGAACGCATGGGCCGACAACAACTACCCGCTGATCTTCGCCGGTCCGGGTACGACGAACGTCGCGATCACGGGCGCGGGCAAGATTCAGATGACTTACACCGGCAACGACGCGACCAGCATCGTCATTCACGCCATCGGCTTCTATCAGGTCGACAATTTTACGATATCGAACATTACGATCGATGGGGCGACGATGTACAATATCGCGCTCCGGCAGTCCACGAACGGCGTCGTGACCGGGGTGAAGACGACCAATCCGGCAACGCTGAACAGCGACGGCGTCAGCCTCGCGAACTGCCAGAACATCCGCGTATACAACAATACGTTGACGACCGGCGACGACGGCATCTACGTCTGGGCGTCGTACAACGACCCGCGGGGAGGCACGTGGTGGTCCACGGCGAACCCGATTCCGACGAAGAACATCGAGGTGGACCATAATAATGTCGACGTGCAATGCGCCGGAGGCTGCCACGGTTTCTTGTTCATCAATTGGACCGGAGGCAACCCGGACCAATCGACGTCGGAGGTCTCCAGGGTCAACGTGCACGACAATACGCTGAAGGCGACGTATCCGATCGGAGCGCTGATCGACGATCCTTATACGCCGGGACCGCGGACGCCGACGGAGTCCGTTACGTTCAAGAACAATACGCTCATCCCGGTCAACGGCGGGACGAAGCTCGACGGCAACGTCGCTTCCATGCCGAAGACGGATTTCTCCGGAGACGCCGATTTCGCGGGGATCACGAGCTCGACGACGCTGCTGAACACGAACTTCGACGGCGCGGGCGCTTCAAGCACGACCTATAAGCAGACGTCCTTCTGGACGAACGAAGGCGGAGGCGGCGCGAGCAATGCGGCGGTCGGGCAGCCGGGCGGCTACTATGGGTATATTCAAAATTTCAACTTGGGCTATGCCGGCATCTATCAAGGCGTTCATCTAACGCCGGGCACGTATACGTTCTCCGCCAGCGTGCAGAGCAGCGGCGCGTCTCTCCGGATGTTCGCGGTCAAGGCGTCGGACGGCACGGTGCTGCAAAGCACCGCGTTCAGCGGCACGGGCTGGACGGCGAAGTCGATCACGTTCACGGTCGCGACAGCCGGCACGTACCGGCTCGGCATCGACAATAACGGCGGCGCGAGCGCCACGGCATGGGGCAGGATCGACTCGGCGGCGCTGACGACGGGCGGCAGCGGCACGAGCGGAACGATTTTCACGACGCAGACGCCGGTCGGCTACGATAACGACACGCAATACGAGCTAGGCACGAAATTCTACTCCACGGTGGCCGGCTCGATCACGAAGGCTCGCATCTACACGAACGCAACCGAAGGAGGGGCGCATACCGTTCGGATTTGGAAAGCCTCTACGGGTACGGTAGTGGCAGGGCCTTACACGTGGTCAATTACGGCGGGGACGGCGGGCTGGAAGGAATTCACGCTGCCGGCGGCCTTGACCATCGCGGCCAACACCGACTATATCGTGTCGGTCTCGACAAGCTCCGACCACTGGTATCCGGCATCGAGCCATGGCTTCGACAGTCCGGTCAACAACGGCAATCTCATTACGTATGCGGGCAGCGGCGTCTTCACTACGACGTCCGGCGCTATGCCGACCTCGACGTACAACAACGCCAATTACTTCAGGGACGTCTACTTCGTTCCGTGACCGTGACCAACCAAGGAGGCAGGACAGATGGAAGCACGAGATGACAAGACGTTGTTCGACTGGATGCAGCGGGAGCTGTATTCGGCCGTGATTTGCGACAGCCTGGATGAGTTGGGCTACCGCAGCCAAGCGATGAACGAACGCATCCGGCCGCTTGAAGAAGGGAACGCAAGCCTGGCAGGCCGGGCCAAAACGATTCTATCGGTGGACGTGTACCATATTCAAGACAATCCTTACGTCAAGGAAATCGCGTCGATCGACAGCATCCTGCCGGACGAAGTCGTCGTCGCGGCGACGAACCAGTCGGTTCGCAACGGCATGTGGGGGGAGCTGCTCTCCACGGCTTCCAAGATGCGAGGCGCGAGAGGCGCGATCATCGACGGCCTCGTGCGGGACACGGCGAAGATCGTCGAGCTCGGATTTCCGCTCCACTGCGCCGGTTACAAGCCGGTGGATTCCCGGGGCCGAGGCCTCGTGATTGACTACGATTGCCCGGTCGAGGCGGGCGGCGTGCTCGTACATCCGGGCGACGTCGTCTTCGCCGACAGGGACGGCGTGGTCGTTATCCCGCAGGCGGTGCTCGTGGAGACGATCGCCCTTGCTTCGAAAAAGGCGAACAGCGAGCACCATACGCGCCGCGAGCTGCTCGAAGGCAAGCTGCTGCGGGACGTGTACGAGAAGTACGGGGTACTGTAGATGCGGGCGATCGTCTGGCAGCCGGACGGAAGGCTGGAAGAAGTAGCGGATTGGCCGGCTCCCGCTCCCGCGGAGGATGAAGCGCTCGTTCGCGTACGCGCGGCGGGCATCTGCTCGACGGATCTGCACATGGTGTCCGGCCGGCTGGATTTTGCGAAGCCGCCTTGGGTGCTCGGCCATGAAATAGCGGGTTCCATCGAGCGGGTCGGCTCGCGGGTCGTCGGTTGGCAAGCGGGCGACAGGGTCGTCGTCGATCCGGTCATCGGCTGCGGGAGCTGCCGCAGCTGCTTGTCCGGCCGCAAATACTTGTGCCCGGACGGCGGGGAGATCGGCACGACGACCGGAAGCGGCGGTTACGGCGCATACGTCGCCGTAAAGCCCGGCAATCTGTACCGGCTGCCGGATGCGCTGTCGTACGAGGAGGGCGCGATGATGGAGCCGCTCAATTGCACGCTCGGCGCTATTGACCGGGCGAGAAACATCGCCGGCGCCCGCGTCGCCGTATTCGGGGGAGGACCCGCCGGGCAATTGTTCGCGCAGCTTGCCCATGTATATGGCGCGGCATCCGTAACGCTGTTCGATAAGCGGGAGGAGACGCTGGCGCTCGGGCTTCGGCTCGGCGCCGACGAGGCCGTGCATCTGAGCTTGGGGGGCGAGTCGCAATACGGCGCAGGTGCCGTATTCGATGTCGTCGTGGAGGCTTCGGGCAGCGTCGATGCCGTCCGCTCCTGCCTGGAGCGCGTCGCGCCGGGCGGCACGATCGTGCTGTACGGGCTGAACGGTTCCGACGCGCCGTCCATTCCTTCGGATCGGATCGTCGCCAAGGATCTCGGCGTCGTGACCTGCATCTCTGCCCCTCTGCTCTGGGACCGGGGCATCCGGCTCGTGGAGAGCGGCCGGGTCGACGTGGGCGCAATCGTGTCCGACAGGGTGCCGTTCGGTGCCGGGGCCGCGTTCTTGAATGAATTGACGGGGCGTAAGCGGCAGGTCGTCAAGGCGATGCTGATCGAAGAGGGGGCGGACGGAACATGAGGATCCTGGCGATCGGCGCGCATCCCGACGATATCGAACTGCAATGCGCGGGAACGCTGGCGCTGTATAAGAAGCAAGGTCACGATGTCTTCATGGCCGTCGCGACGAACGGCGACATGGGCAACTTCGACGTGCCGCCGGCGGAGCTGGCCTTGGTGCGGGAGGCGGAGTTCAAGGAAGCGTGCTTCGTGATCGGGGCTGCTCCCATCTGGATGGGCTACCCGGACGAGAAGCTGGAAAACACGCTTGCGAACCGTATGGCGTTCGTCGATATGATCCGGTCCGTCGATCCGGACCTTGTTATGACGCATGGGCCGAACGATTATCATCCGGATCACCGCTATACGCATCAGCTCGTCTGGGATGCGCTGCCGCTGGCGGGGGTCGGGAGCTTGAAGACGGCGCATCCGGCGACTTCCCGGCAGGTGACGCTCTACTTCATGGACAATGTCGGGGGCATCGGTTTCCAGCCGACGGAGTTCGTGGATATTACGGAGACGATCGACGCGAAGAAGGCCGCGCTCGCCAAGCATGCCAGCCAGCTTCGGATCTTCCGCCAGCTCATGGACGTCGACCTGCTCGACGTCGTGGAGACGATGGGCAAATTCCGCGGCTATCAGGCCGGCAGCCGATACGCGGAGGGATTCACGAAAGTAGAAGCCTGGTACAGGGGCTTATCCCGAAGGCTGCTGCCGGAGAGTGCCGGGACTTCGACCTTCGACTACAAGATGGAGAGGGGAGGAGCGCAATGAAAATCACCGCCATCGAGCTCGACATCCTGGAAAGTCCATACGAGTACGGCATGGCAGACGACGCTTCCGACTCGCGCGGGCCGAAGTATGCTCTGCTCGTGCGGGTGCGCACGGATGAAGGCATCGTCGGCATCGCGGACTGCGATTCGCATCCGCATGTCATGAAGGCGCTTATCGATGCGCCCCGTTATTTGAAGGCGTTCTCCGAGGGACTGAAGTACGCGGTTATCGGGGAGAACCCGTTCGAATACGACAAGATCTGGGCGAACATGTACCAGTCCGCATTCTATCAAGGCCGGCGGGGAGCGGCGATTCATGCGATGAGCGCAATCGACATCGCGATCTGGGACATCATCGGCAAGGCCGCCGGCCAGCCGGTGAGCGTCATGCTGGGCGCGCGCAACCACGAGCGGATCAAGGCTTACGCCAGCACGCTGTTCCGGCGCACGCCGGAAGCGATGAAGGAGGCCGTCCGGAAGTACCGCTCGCTCGGCTACCGTGCGATGAAATTCGGCTGGGGCGTGGTGACCGAAGATCCTCGCCGGGTCGTGCCGCTCGTCGCCGCGGCGCGGAAGGAAGCGGGTAACGATATGGATATCATGGTCGACGGCATGTGGACGCCGGACGTGAAGCTGGCCATCCAGCTCGTGAAGGAGCTCGAGCAGTACGGCGTCTTCTTCGTCGAGGAGCCGCTGCATTCGGACAATCTGGAAGGCTACCGGAAGCTGTCGAACGCCGTGAACGCGCGCATCGCTTGCGGGGAGCAGCTGGGCGGTTTGTACGAATACAAGCAGCTGATCGCGGAGGCCGATATCGACATTATTCAACCGGACGTCTCCCGAGCAGGCGGGCTGACGGAGACGCGCAAGCTGGTGACGATGGCGGAGCAGGCGGGCAAATTGATCATCCCGCACGCATGGACGTCCGATGTGCTCACCGCCGCTTCGCTGCACTTGAACGCCTATCAGAAGCATCCGCTGTTCCAGGAATTCTGCACGAACGATACGCCGCTTAGCCGGGACCTCGTGCTCGAGCCGCTGCGACTGGACGCCGACGGCTATGTCGCGGTGCCTTCGGGGCCGGGGCTCGGCGTCGCTTTGGACGAAGCGGCCGTGCGCAAATATTCGGTCGACGCATTGGCGGTGACGGTATGATTTTCGACGGGCATACGCATCTGTTCGGACCGGGGCATGTCGGGGGCAGCTTCCTGTCCGATGCGAAGAAAGCATGGGGAGACGGGTACGAGCTGCAAACGACGCCGGAGGATCATTGGAATGTCTACCGGCACGCTGCCGGAGCGATCGTGCTGGCTTTCAACTGTCCGGCGACCGGCGTCGTCGTGCCGAACGAATACGTCGCGACTTACGTGCAGGGCCATCGCGGCAACTTGTTCGGATTCGCCAGCGTCGATCCGCATGCGCCGGATGCGCCGGAGCAGCTGGAATTCGCCGTCAAGGAATACGGACTTGTCGGGCTGAAGCTCGCGCCGATCTACCAGAATTTCTATCCGAATGACAACGCGTACTTCCGCCTGTATGCCAAAGCCGATGAGCTCGGCGTCCCGATCCTATGGCATCAGGGCACGTCTTTCGTATCGCAGGGATTTCTGGATGCGTCACGTCCGGAGCTGTTGGATCCGATTGCCCGCACGTTTCCGTCCTTAAAGATGATCGTCGCGCATCTCGGTCACCCCTGGCATGCGGAGTGCGTGTCGCTCATTCGCAAGAATCCGAACGTTTACGCCGATCTCTCCGCGCTCGTTCCGCGGCCGTGGCAGTTCTACAACGCCATGATGAACGTAACCGAGTACCGGGTGTCGCATAAAGTGCTGTTCGGCTCCGACTTCCCGTTCTTCACGCCGCAGCAGACGATCGACGGGGCGCGAGCGATCAATGGTATTCTGGCAGGGACGAAGCTGCCGCGCGTGCCGGAAGAAGAGATCGAAGCCATTCTCCATCGGGATACGCCCGGTTTGCTGGGATTGCCCGATCTTGCCGATAGACGCTGGCAGGTCTGAATAAAACCGGAAACGGGCCCTGAGGAGGGCTCGCTTCCGGTTTTTCGCGCGTTTCCGCCTGTTTTCGGCATTATGCGGCATAAGGTTCGTCTTCTTGCCCCGACTGCCCTTCAATTTGCTGGAAGTTTTATTCAAATCCTCATTCCCGGGTAACACTAAGTAAACAGTTCCAATTTATAATGGAGCGATAGCCGCGCCGAACCGGGAGGGGATACGATGAGGATAGCGATGCTTCGAAGATGGATGCCGACGGCGATTAAGGTCGCGCTGGTGGGACTGATCGTCTACTTCATTGCGGCCAATGTTCCGCTCAAGCTGGCGGATATCGAGACCTTCCTCGTAGAAGCCAACGTGCAATTTTATACGTCCATGGTCGTATTCGCTTTCTTCCTCATGCTGCAGGCGGCGATCTGGGTGATGATCGTCAATGCCTCCAACGAAGGCGTCGGGGGGCTGCGTTCAGGCGCGCGTCTGGGTTTGCTCGCCGGCCTGCGGATCTTCAGCGACTCGCAGTTCGCCAAGTACATACCCGGCGGCTTCTGGAATTTTGCCGGACGCGTCATGCTGACGACGCGGGCCGGGATCGCGCTGGACGCGCAGCTTGCCGCCATCGTCTATGAGAATATTTTGCTCGTCTCCGCGGCGCTCTGCTATGCGGTCGTGCTGCTGGTCAGCCTGGATATTGCGCCGGCGGTTTATATTATCGCCGTTCTCGCGGTGTTCGCCGCCGCATACGTCTTTTATGACCGGACTACAGCCTGGATACGCTGGCTGTTCGTTCGCGCTTCGCGCTGGAAGACGCTGCGGCGCGTGCTCGGCCGGCTGACGGCGGCATTGGGGCAGGAGATCGGCGCCGAGGCTGCCGTGGCCGGATCGGAGGCAGGATTGACCCGCAATCGTTTTTTTGGCAGCTTGGCCTGCTTTATCGGCAGCCATATGTTCATGGGCATCGCCTTCTGGATGCTGACGAACAGCTTCGGCCGGGGCCATGTCGGGTTGTTTTATGCCGCGGGAACCTTTGCGACGTCTTGGCTGGTCGGACTGTTCAGTCCGCTGCCGGGCGGGCTCGGCGTCCGCGAAGGGCTGCTCGTTTATTTTCTGTCGCTGCGGCTCGGCGCGGAAACGGCGCTGTACATATCCGTCATCGCCAGGTTGTGGAACATGATGGCGGAAGTGATGTTCTGGGCTGCGGTCCGAGCGGCCGCCTATTTGACGAGAAGGGGTAGAACCTATGACGAAGCGTAGAAAAATCGTTCTCGTGACAGGCGTGTTTCCGCCGGGAGTCGGCGGCATGCAGAACTACTACTATAACTTGTCGGTGCACAGCAAGCATGACATGACCGTGATTGCGCCTGAATATCCCGGCAGCGGCGAGTTCGACAGAAGACTGCCGTTTCGGATCACCAGAGGCGCTTTCATGCGGGAGGAACGGGCGGATCCCTCCAGCTGGGGGCGATTGCTGGGACAGGTGCGCAGAACGATGCGCGGCGAGGAGCCGGACGTGACGATATACGGCTACGTGCTGATCGGATTTATCGGGCTGTTATTTCGGCTGTTCGGCGGACGGCGCTACGTCATCTCGACGCACGGGATGGATATGCTGATGTTTCGCCGGTACATCGGGCTGAACGCGGTCGTGAAGCTGATCCTTCGCAAAGCCGACGGCGTGCTGACCAACAGCCAGTTCACGAAGAAGCTGGTGGAAGACTACGGCGTGGATTCGCGGCGGATCGGCATCGTCAATCCGGGCGTTGAGCGCATCTACGACAGGCGTCCGGCTAATAAGGACCTGATCCGGCAGCATGGGCTGGAGGGCAAATACATGATTTTGTCGGTCGGCCGGCTGGTGACCCGCAAAGGCCATGACCGTGTCATTCAAGCGATGCCGGCGATACTGAAGCAAATCCCGCATGCCGTCTACGTGATCGTCGGCGACGGTCCGGACCGGGAACGGCTGGAGCTGCTTGCCCGGAAGACAGGCGTCATGGACGTGGTATTGTTCGTCGGCAGCGTGAGCGGAAGCGAGCAGGTGAACGATTACTACAATCTCGCGGACCAATTCATCATGGTGAGCCGGGAGTTGGAGAGCGGGGACGCGGAAGGGTTCGGGATCGTCTACTTGGAAGCCGCGTCCGCGGGCTTGCCGGTCATTGCCGGACGCTCGGGAGGCGCTTCGGAGGCCGTGCAGGACGGCGTGACTGGACTGCTGGTGGACCCGGAATCGCTGGAGGAAATCGCGGGCAGCGTCGTTCGGCTCGCGAGCGATGCCGCCCTTCGGAATCGACTCGTCCGCGACGGATACAAGCGGGCCAAGACGGAATTTCAGCATGAGGTGCTTGCGGCGGGGTTCGATCAATATATCGGACGGATATGCGCGCTCCCGGCAACCCGTACGGCTCGCCGCCGGCTCGCGAGAGAGTCGGCCCGGGAGAACGTCCGGTCGTAGTCGGGCGGACCCGCGCGCATTGCTTTGAATACATGCATGAATGAATAAATGAATGAACATAAATGATACATGCATGAATGATAAAATGCATGAATGAGAAGATGAATGATAAATGAATGAATAAATGCATGCATGAATGATAAAATGAATGATAAACGCATGAATGAATAAATGAATGTAAGTATAAATGAAATAAAAAATGAAATGAGGCCGGGGGTCCCCTCATGTGGGGGGCTCCGTGCCTCATTTCTTTATTGTAAATGCCGTTGTAGTCCAACCGTCAGAATGTCGAGAAAATCAAAATTGCGAAACGCTATTGGGCCGCTGTTTGCCGGTGCCGCCCATTTTCGTCATGCTTGCGGAAATCAAACGAGTGACATTTTTCTAACGGTTGTACGGAGGGCTATTCCGTTCAAAATGGCCATTTTAAATCGCTAACGGTTGTCAGGAGGCTTATGGAGAGACTTTTCCGTGCTAAGCAGCTCCTATGCGCCAAATAACGTTACCCATAACCGTTAGCGTTTATACAGCTGTATTTTTTGAGGAATAGCACCGCTGGCAACCGTTAGGCGTCAGCCCGAATTTACGTTGAACGTTCGGTAACTTCCGGTGGGTGCTGAACGCCTTCACATGCAGCGGTTTCATTACTGGCGCGGATTAATCGTCCTTCCCGGCCATGCGGCTGAGTTCTGCCGCCAACTGATCCAGCTGCAGGAAGCTGTTCATGACGTCGCCGATGCGTGCGTCCTGCGTGCTCATGCTGGCGGCGATTTCCTGAATGGCGGCCATGTTTTGCTCGGTCAGACCGGCGATGGTCACGACCTGATCGGTCATGCCGGCATAGCGGAGATGAAGGTCGCCCGCAGAGCTTGCCACTTCTTCCGACTGGCGCTCGACCTCTCCGGAGTTGCCGGCGATCGCGTGCATGGCTTCCGCGACTCCTTTGGCGGCTAAGCTGCTCTCGACGATTGCCGTCCGGCCCTGATCGACCTTCTCCGCGGCTTCGCTTGTCTTCAGGCGGATCATTTCGAGGATCGACTCGATCTCCTCGGTCGATTGGCGGGACGATTCCGCGAGATTGCGGATTTCGCGCGACACGACGCCGAAGCCTTTGCCGTGCTCGCCGGCGCGCGCCGCCTCGATGGCCGCATTCAGGGCAAGCAGGTTGGTCTGCGTCGAGATATGCTTGATCGCCGCCACGATATCGCCGATGGCCGCCGTCTGCTCGCGCAGCTCGTCCATCAAGGCCGCTGAGGCGCGAATCGTCTCGTCGGCCTGAAGCATCCGGCGCTCCAGCGCTTCGGCTTTGCCGCTGCCTTCGAGCGACAGCTCCGCCGAGCTGACGGATAGCGAGCGCATCTCCGTCGACAGCTCGGCTAGCGATGCGACGGCTTGACGGGACAGCTGCATCGAAGAGCTGATGTCCGTGACGTTGGACGTTTGCGTCTCGATGCTGCCCGTGATTTCGCCGAACGAAGAGGAGACTTCGCTTGAAATCGCGCTCGTCGAGGCGATGTTCGTCTTGAGATTGGTGCTGAACGCGTGCAGCGTGTCGAGTGAACCGGTTATGCGGCCGACGATGGCTTGCGAGCGGTTTTTCTCCTCGATGGCGCTGTCGCTCTGCGCGAACACCTCCGATTGCAGCCGCTCGCTGAACTTCGCGGACGCGAAGAGCGGCACGGCAATCAGGACGAAATACATCATAACGGAGAAGACGTCTTGATCGGGGAACAGATCGGCAGCGTAATCGGTCTGGAACAAGCAGACCGTTAAGACGGCGCCCGAGATTCCGGAGAATGCGATGGAGCGCGAGTTGCTGTACAAGGTCATGATTACGAGATTGACGAATACGAGCAGGTACGTGGACCAGATCGGACCCGTCATGATTAGGAGCAAGGTCAGCACCGTCACGATGCCGGAGATGAAGTACATGATGTAGTTCGGCAGCCAGCGCTTGAAGGTCAGCAGCGTCGCGGTCGCGCAGGAGAGGCCGCCGACGATAAGCAGCGTGATGATCGAAGACATCGGGGCCGTTGTCAGGGAATCGACGACCAAGCCGAGCCCGAGCATCGCCCAAATAATATAAACGAGCAGTTTATTGCGGTTATGCAGCGTTTCCGTAAGCTTCACGGGTTGCCCACTCTCTCTTTCCATCCAATATTTAGGAAAATCTTACCATAGACGTTTTCGTTCGACAACGAAATTTCATTCGTTTTGTCGATAGAGCAAGACTATTGGCGGATGTCGTCGATCTGTTGAGGGGGCTGTGGTTGGATGGTTAGGTGCATATATTGGGTTGAATCACCCTTCGTTATATCGCTAATCAGTCCCATTCTCAGTTTGTTTGCCCGCAGCGTTGATGTCTCGCCATGCCTGTTCTAACTCGGCCTTAAGTTCCGAGGATACGGGACGCAGCGGCGCTCGAAGGGTATCGGATGCGATAAGACCTCGGTCTGTGAGCAGGTGCTTGAGCGGAGCGGGGTTGGAATCCTCGAACAGCAGCCTGATCAGGGGAGCGAGAGAGTCGAACGCCCTCTTGGATCGCTCCGTTTCGCCGCTCCGGTGCCGACTGAACACCTCGATAAACTTGTTCGTCAATACGTTGGCCGAAGCCAGGAATCCTCCGGCCGCACCTTGGCTCAGCATGGTGTGAAATAACGCATCTTCCCCGCATAGGACAGGCTTTGAAGTTAGATGCGCCAGCGCCGAGATGAGCTCTGTGCCCCCGGAACTGTCCTTCATGCCAATGACTCCGTCCATCTCCAGAATTTCTGCAGCGCTCGACAGTGTCAGATTCACGCCCGTTCGGGCCGGAATTTCGTATGCGATGACCGGCAGCCCAGTCCGGGATGTTCTTCGAAAATGTTCAACGATCCCGGCCTGCGATGGTCTGCTGTAATACGGAACGACGACCAGCGCTGCATCGGCACCCCATTGTCCGGCAATCTCGGTCCGCCGAACCGTCGTACGCGTATCGTTCGTGCCGGTTCCGACGATGAGAGGTATCCTTTTCTTGCGGGCCGCCATGATAGCTTGTGCCCGGCGTACCAGCCTGCCCACCTCTTCCCAAGCAACAGTAGGCGACTCGCCCGTCGTCCCGTTAATGACGACTCCCTGTATGTCGTACGACAGCAAGTGAGCCAAATAACGCTCGAAGGAGGCTTCGTCAAGCTCCTCGTCGGACGAGAACGGCGTGACGACCGGGACGAAAATACCCCGTAGATCCGCTTCTTTCAACACGCCAGCACCTCCTAATAATTTTGTACGTTAAATGTAGCATGTAATTACTATCGAAGTTATCTATAATAAATGATAAGTGAAATCAAAATTATTGATGAGTGGATGTGCGGCAGATGGATTTGATTTATTTGCAAACCTTTCGCGAGGTCGCCCTGCGACAGAGCTTCACGCGTGCGGCAGAGGAATTGGGCTATGCGCAGTCCAGCGTGACAACGCAAGTTCAAAAGCTGGAGAAGGCGTATGGCGTAGAGCTGTTCGAGCGGTTCGGCCGAGGTCTGCGCCTCACGGCGGCCGGCGAAGAACTGCTCAGGCTGACGATCAAAATGCTCGACTTATTCCAAGAGTCGAAGGAGAGAATGGCCAAGCAAGGCGGGGGGACGTTATCGATCGGAACCATCGACTCCATCGCGTCCTATTATCTCCCGCCTCATATTCAACGGCTGCGCCGGGAATATCCCGAGCTGGCCATTCGGCTCCGGCCGGACAGCGAGATTGCCATTGCCCATCGCGTGAGGGAGGGGGAGCTGGATTTAGGACTTATTTTGGGAAGCGGGCAGCTTGATCCTTCGTTGGAATGGCGCGCGATCAGGGAAGAGTCTCTGGTGCTCGTCGCGAATCCGCGACACCCCCTTACGCGGCTGAATACGGTGCAGCTGGCGCATCTCTCGGGAATGGAGTGGTATATGAGCGAGGACAGTTGTAATTATCGCATTATGCTGGAGAAGGTGCTGAGAGCGAATAGCATCGCTTTTCGGATCGGACTTGAACTTGGCAATCCGGAGGCTATCAAACGCTGCGTGATGGTCGGAGAAGGAATAGCGCTGCTTCCGCGCATGGCTGTGGAAGAACAGATCCAGCGGGGAGAGCTGGCTGCGCTTCCTTTTACCCATCCCGATATTCGATTGGACCTCCAGCTTGTGACGCACCCGAAGAAATGGTTTTCCCATGCCCAGCGGGAATTCATAAGCCAGTTGTCGATCGGCAGGGCCGTCTAGCAGAATCGGCCGCAAGGACGTATCGAGACAGGCGTTTAGCCTCATAATAGCTCCAAATGCATGCGAAGGAAGGTTTGGCATGAAACGCCTGTTCGCGATTCTGATTGTGCTCCTGTTGCTGTCCGTCAGCGTCCCCGTGTTAACCTCGGCGGCGCCGGCGAAGTACGATCCGGCAGACGGTTATCACCAATACATCAAATGGATCGGCGCAGCGAGGAAAGCCGCGCAGGAGCGTTATCCGAAGGCTGCCCTCGTGGACCTGCTGTATGTCGGCTGCAAGGCGGAATGGCCGGCGCCGAAGCGGTTCGTCTATAAGTTCTGGATGCAAGAAAACGACCGCGAATTCGGCGTTTACGTCACTGTCGACGAGGCGGCGAGTCCGGACCGAGCCCGGGCTTCGCGAATCGAGAAGACGGATGCGATCCTCCTGTCGTACGGGCATTGGAGCCGGTATGCGAACGAAGCCGTGCAAGCGGAATATCCGGGGGCGGAGATCGTCGGCTGGCGGCCGTTCGGCTGCGCATGCCTAGGCAAGGAAGCATCGAGCCAAGTCTTCCGGTTCTGGTTCCGTCAAGGAGGACGAAGCCAAGTCATGAGAGTCACCGTAAGCTATAATCCCGCGACGAACAAGGCGCTGGGCGTCAAATTCGAGCCGATTCGGAGTTTCTCGGAGTAACGGCCGTCCGTCCGCTGCATTCGCTGCAAAATAAAGAGCCCCTGCGCCGCTAATGCGAGGGGCTCCTTCTGGTGTCATGCGCTCGTTAAACATAGGTCCGCCTATTCCTGCTCCAACAGCAAGTTCATGAAATGCTGCCCGATCACGGGCAGCGACATGCCTCGCCGAATGGCTGCGCCTATGCGCCGCTCCGGGATCGGCTCCGCGGTGCGCAGCTCGAACAGCTCCCCGTCCTGCAGCTCCTGCCGGACGAACGCGCGCGTCACGAAGGCGGCGCCGTAGCCGCGCTTGGCGAACTCGACCAGCATCTCGGTGCTGTTCAGCTCGATGGCCGCATCAACGGCCAGTCCTTGCTCGGCGAACCAGCGCTCGGCGAACTGCCGCGTGCTGCTGCCGCCGGAGAGGAGCAGCAGCGGGAGCGCGGCCAGCTCCTCCGCAGCAAGCGGGTGCTCGGCGGACTCGCGATACTGCGGCCCGGCGACGAAGCAGTCTTGGATGGCGGCCAGTGGACGCGTATCCAGCTCGGGGTCGTCCGAAGGCAGATGAACGATGCCGATGTCGATGCGGTTTTCTTTCAGCCAGGTCCCGATCTGCGCGGTATTGCCTTGGTAGAGGCGAAGCTCGATGCCCGGGAACTCGCTGCGGAGCCGGTCGAGCGGGGCAAGGAGCTTGTGCTTAATGAGCGGTCCGCTGGATCCGATGCGCAGCTCGCCCGACGCGCGGCTTTGGAGCGCGGCCATTTTACGTTCCCCGGCTTCCAGCAGCGACAGCGACTGCTCGACGAAGGCCAGCAAAGCCGCCCCCTCCGGCGTCAGCGAGACTCCTTTGGACTGCCGGTCGAACAGCTTCACTCCCAGTCCTTCTTCCAACTGCTTGATGGCATAGCTGACGGAAGGCTGCGTCAGATGCAGCTCTTGCGCGGCTTTCGTCAAATTGCCGCTCCTCGCCGTATGCAGGAACATTCGATACCATTCCAAATGCAGCTTTACGCTGATATCAATCACCTCTATGACAAACTGTGAAAATACCGATTTCATTTATCGCTTTGCATTCATTATAATCATAACCAACGTAAGCGAACAATCCTAAGGGATCAATTCATCATCATGGAGGTCTTCATATGGCAGGGAGCTCATTCGGAGAGGCATTCAAAATTACGACGTTCGGAGAATCGCACGGCGAAGCGGTCGGCGTTATCGTGGACGGGGTAACCCCGGGACTAGAAATTGACGAGCGATATATCCAGGTCCAGATGGACCGCCGCAAGCCGGGACAGTCGTCGGTGACCACGCCAAGGAAAGAATACGATCTTGTCCGCATCCTGTCCGGGATGTTCGAAGGGCGCACGACCGGAACGCCGCTGTGCTTGATGCTGCAGAACACGGATATGCGGCCGAGCGCCTACGACGGGATGGATCAGACGTTTCGTCCGGGGCATGCCGATTACGCCTATTTGAAAAAGTACGGCCTTCGGGATCACCGGGGGAGCGGAAGGGCTTCCGGCAGGGAAACGGCGGCAAGGGTGGCCGCGGGCGCGGTCGCGTGCAAGCTGCTGGAGGCCAGAGGCGTCGGCATCGTCGCGTATACGCGGGAGATCGGCGGCATTGCCTGTCGGACGTATCAGCCGGACGAGATCGAGAAGAATAACGTTCGCGCCTGCGACCCCGAGGCGGCAGTCCGCATGGAGGCGCGCATCACGGAGCTGGCTGCCCGGGGAGACAGCGTCGGCGGTATCGTCGAATGCCGCATCAGCGGGGCGATGGCCGGTTTGGGAGAACCGGTATTCGATAAGCTGGACGCGGATTTGGCGAAGGCGATGCTGTCGATCGGCGCGGTCAAGGGCATCGAATTCGGCACAGGCTTCTCCGCAGCCGGGATGCTGGGCAGCGAGCATAACGACGGCATGGATGCGGATGGGTTCCTAAGCAATCATGCGGGCGGCATTCTGGGCGGCATCAGCACGGGAGCGGATATCGTGTTCCGGGTCGTCGTTAAGCCGACCTCCTCGATTTCCGTGCCGCAGCGCACGGTGAACGTGGAGGGGGAAGAGCGGACCATTGGGACGGAGGGGCGGCATGATCCCTGTATTTGCCCTCGAATCGTGCCGGTTATCGAAGCGATGGCCTGTCTCGTGCTGGAAGATCACTACAAACGGCAAGCGGCGTTGCGAGATTGAGCAGCTAGCTGCGCGTAAGAAGTAATACGTAACGCGGAGAACCCTTGAGATCGCCTTGTATAGGAGGCGTCCAGGGTTCTTGTTGTTTAAGCGGTGGGAAGATGACCCAAATACCCAGCAAACTATATTGACAGTCGATATAACAGATGTTAATATATCAATATACGATATATCGAGAGTCAGAGTAAATGGAGGTGGACAGCCGCGATGGCCGACGTGAAAGGCATGCTTCCGCTGACCGAGGCCTTTTATTACATTTTGATCGCGCTATATGCGCAGCCTTCGCATGGGTACGGCATCATGCAGGATGTCGAGGGCATGAGCGACGGCAGGGTGAAGATCGGTGCAGGCACGCTGTATACGGCGCTAAACACGCTGCTCGGCAAGGGGCTTATCGACCACTACCCCGTCCCGGAAGGAACGGACGCCAGGCGCAAGATGTACAGCATTACGCAGGACGGCAGAGACACGGTCGCTGCCGAGATGAAGCGGTTGGAGGAGCTGCTCGCTTCCGGGCGGCGCATCATTCACCCAGAGGAGGCGTGAGGCATGGGGAAGCAGGTCGAGACGAAATACCGCCTGTGGTTCAGCTGGCAATACGAGCAGGAGGAGAAGTGGATCAACGAGCTGTCCCGGCAGGGGCTGCAGTGGAAACGCGGCGGAATCATACGCAACGAATTCGAACGGGATGCATCCGTCCGGTATACGTATCGGTTGGATTACCAGCTCGGACTGAATAAGGAAAAGCGCGAGGAGTACTTGGAGCTTTATCGCGATGCCGGCTGGGAGTTTAGGGGGAATTGCACGCCTGCATGGTTTTATTTTCGCAGGGCATGGCGGCCGGAGGAGGACCCGCAGCTCTATACGGACCGGGAATCGCTCGTCACGCACTATAAACGGCTGCGCAGCATGATGGCCGTGATGCTGTTGATTAATCTGTTCATCATGTGTTTGAACGGCATTAATTTGCTGCCGAGAGCGAACGGCCATTTATGGGGAATCGTCATCCCCGTGCTTGCGATCTATGCGCTGCTCTTCCTGCTGCTCGGAACCGGGGTCGTGAAGATGAACCGCAAGATCAAGAGAATTACCTCGTGACAGTTTCAGCTTGCGCAGAGCAGATAGCCGATAATTAAAAAAGAGCGCGGCCCTTATCGGTCCGCGCTCTCGCTATGATCGGTTACATGCTCTCCCGAGTTTGCTTGCCCGCCGCATACACGGTGGCCGCATTGGCCACGCGCGCGCCCAAGGCTTCTCCCAATGCGAGGCCTTTCGCAAACAGCGATTGACTCAGCACGTCATGGGTATCTTCGACGGGAGACGTCACCCCTACGCCGTAATAACTGCCGTACAGCGCGTTCTCCGGTATATTGGCCGGCAAGCCGACGATTATCATCCCTTGATGAAGCATCGGCGTAATCAGGTTCAGCAGCGTGGCTTCGCTGCCGCCGTGAATGGTTGCCGTCGTGCAGAATACGGCGCCGATCTTATCGACCAGCTTCCCGTTCGCCCATAGATAGCCGAGTTTATCGATCCATTCCTTCAAGCCGGAGCTGATGGTGCCGAAGTGTCCGGGGCATCCCCAGATAATCGCATCCATCTGCTCGAGATCGTTGACGTTCGCCTTTTTGACGTGATTGATGAAAACCTCCGCGCCTTCTACGCTTTGGGCCCCTTTGGCAATGGACCTTGCAAGCTGTTCCGTGTGCCCTGCTTCGCTATCGTAAACAATATACATTTTCATCGTGAAAGCTCCTCTCTAGGTTGGGAAATCAAGAGCGATTCCTCACTCGTTTTCTTTTAGGGACCCGGTCAATTTCTTCAGCGTCTCCCGGTATGCTTTATCGCTCATTTCTTCCAGGCGTTCCTCAGCCTTGGCATTGCCCTGCAGCTGAAGAAGCGCCTTCCGATATTCTTTATCGTTAAAATTCCCGTTGTCCGCCGCCGGCTCGGGGGTTTTCAGAAATCCTCGGATGGCATCGCGGAACTCGTCGTCGGCGCCCTGCCGTTCCGGGCGAGCGGCGTTCTCGGCTGCTTCCGGCGCAAGGGCTGCTTCCCGCGCTGCCGGCACGGGAATCGCCTGCATCTCCGTCGCAACCTGGACCGGTTCTTGCACCGCGTCCTCGCGCGGCGACACCTTGCGGATGAAGAATGCGAGCACGAGCGCGGCAACGGTCAGCCAAGTGGCGACGACGAAGGAATGGTTGATCCCGTAGATCGTGGCTTGCTGCGCGATTTCGCCCATTTTTGCTTTGTCCGACGGATCGACATGGCCCGAGATCGTCAGCTCCTTCGCATGCGAGGCCGCGCTGTTCGTCATGAGCGTCACGAGAATGGCGGTACCGAGCGCGCCGGAGACGTTCCGGAGCGTCTGGGACATGGCCGAGCCGTGCGCGTTCAAGCGGCGAGGCAGCTGATTGAGGCCGGCAGTTTGGATCGGCATCATCAACATGGACATCCCGAACATCCGAAGCGTATAGAACAGCATCATATGATTATAAGTCGTATCGGCCTCGAGCTGGCTGAACTCGTACGTCGTGACGGCCGTGATGATCAGACCGATCACGGCGAGCCAGCGCGCGCCGATCTTATCGAAGACCATGCCGGTAATCGGCGACATGATGCCCATCAGGACAGCGCCCGGAAGCAGGAGCAATCCGGATTCGAGCGGCGTGAAGTGACGGATGTTTTGCAAGAAGATCGGCAGCAGAATCATGCCGGAGTACATGGCCATCGTGATAATGGCATTGATTAGAGCCGTAAGCGAGAACATCGGGTACTTGAACACGCGCATCTCGAGCAGCGGCAGCTTCGCGAGAATCGAGCGGACGATGAATAACACGAGCGAGACGGCACCGACGGCTAGGCAAGCGATGACTTCGGTGGAATCCCAACCGGCTGTCCCCGCTTCGCTGAAGCCGTACAGCAGCCCGCCGAAACCGAGCGTGGACAGAATGACGCTGAGCACGTCAAGCTTCGGACGCGAAGTCTTGATGACGTCCTTCATCGAGAAGGCGCCGAATACGACGGCTAGAATCGCCAGCGGCAGTATGATGTAGAACAGAACATGCCAATCGTAATTTTCGACGATCCAGCCGGACAGCGTCGGCCCGACGGCCGGCGCGAAGATCATCGCGACGCCCATCATGCCCATGGCCTTGCCGCGTTCTTCGACGGGGAAGATCGTCAGGATGACGATGGTCATCAGCGGCATGAGAATGCCGGCGCCGCAAGCTTGGACGAGACGGCCGGCCAGCAGAACGTCGAAGCCGCTCGACAGGGCGCAGATGACCGTGCCGATGGCGAATAAGATCGATGCGACCATGAATAACCTGCGGGTCGTGAAGCGGTTAATCAGATAAGCGCTGATCGGGACGAGCACGCCGTTCACCAGCATGTAGCCGTTGGACAGCCATTGAATCGTGCTTTCCCCGACGTCGAGATCCTCCATCATTTTCGGCAGCGCGACGTTAAGCACGGTTTGCGCCAGCAGTGCAACGAATGCCGCGATGAGCAAGGAGGCCATGATCGGTCCTTTGCGCAATTGATTGGATACCATAGTAGTCATTACGTTAAGCTTCCTCCCTTGATTGTCTTAAGATGCGCAATACGTCTTGCTGAATGCGCTCGAGCTCCCGTTGGTCGTCTTCCGGAAGATCAAGCAGCGGACGCAGCAAATTCAGCCGGGTCGCATCTGTTTCGCGCCATAGTTCCATGCCTTTATCCGTCAGCGTCAGCGTCATCGCGCGGCGGTCCTGCTTGGTGCGCTCCCGTTCCACGAGGCTTGCTTTGACCATGCGGTCCACGATGCCGCTTGTCGTGCTGTTGCCCAGGTTCAGCTTCTCGGCAAGCTCCGTCAAGCGGATCTCCGGATGCTCGCGAAGCACCCGAAGCACGATGAGCTGAAGGGCCGTAAGCTTATGCTTGCTCGCCGCTTTGGACAGCAGCTGGAAGAAGGCTTGATTCACTTCGCGATAAGTCTGGAAAATACCCAAAATCCATTGTTCTCCCACTGGATACTCCCTTCGCAAGATATTTCGCATGCGAACTATTATCTACCCAATCTATACATATGTCAATCGACACATATAAATACTTTGTACCATTTTTGCCAACAAACCGAGAGAGACACAGTTGTAGTACCTAGTATCCGCATCCCTTCATCAGGCCATCCTGAGAATATTGAACAGAGGGGAATACTTACAAAAATTGAGAATCGGTGCTATGATGGCGACACGATACTACGATCATGGAAGGTGAGTGCCATGTGCAGAAATATCAAAACGTTATTCAATTTCGATCCGCCCGCAACGGAGGACGAGATCCAGGCGGCGGCCCTGCAGTTCGTGCGGAAACTGTCGGGCTTCAATCAGCCGTCGAAAGCCAATGAAGCCGCGTTTCAGCTGGCCGTGCAGGAGGTTACGGCGGCTGCGGAGAAGCTGCTCTCCGGCTTGGTGACGAACAGCCAGCCGCGTGACCGGCAAATCGAAATTCAGCGGGCTCGCATTCGTTCCGTCAAGCGTTTCGGCCCGCGCGAAAGCTGATCGCCGCAGCGGTCCGATCCGATCATAAGCGTAAGCCTGTTTTCTGTTTCCTTGCTTGGAATCTTAAATGCAGCCGAAGCCTCGGCCATTCATAGGCCTCGTGACCTTAGAAGGCCGAGGCTTTTTGGCATGTCCGGCGAACGCTGCTCTCGGCCTTGTTCGGAGGACACAGTTTCGTGCCTTTCGTTCTTCCTGCGGGGGCGGTATACTGTGGACCGAGGCGCAATCCGCGCCCGGGAGCTCTTTTATTCTATCGTGCGAGGTTTCTGAATCCGATGCCCAAAACCAACCGGCCTTATGTACTCTTGTTGATGGTCATCGCCGCGCTCATCGCAGGCTATGCGCTGTACCGGAATATTCTGCAAGATCCTGAAGCAGCAGGCTTCCTGAGTCATAAAACAAACCCGCTCAAGCAGGTTGATTTGCCTGTCTGGCTGAGCGTCATGCGCGTGCATCTCGGGTTTGCCTGCCTGGCGATGCTGGCCGGAGCGGTCAATTTCTCGCCTTGGGTGCTGCGGCATTTCCGCCGGTTTCATAAGAGGAACGGGTATGCCTATCTGATCTCGGTGCTTGCGGTTTCCCTCACATCCGGCTATATGGCGCCTTATGCGACGGGAGGCAAGGCAGTCAGCATTCCATTCAATATGCTGAATATTCTTTGGCCGGCATTTACGGTGCTTGCCATCATCAGCATCCGGAAGCGTCGGATTCTGCAGCATCGGCAATGGATGGTGCGAAGCTACGCGTTCTGCTTTACGAACATGGCTGTTCATCTGCTTGCTTACGTGTTCAGGGAGTGGGCGGACTTGTCCTATGAAGCGGCATACACTGCCGCCGTGTACGGGGCCATCGTGCTTCTGCAGCTGCTGGCCGAGCTGTTCATCCGGCTCTTCATGAACCGAACAACCGCGGGGTTCGAGCTGTCTTAGTCGTAACGGAGAGTTGTTCGTCCAGCGAAGAGAAGTTCGCGTATGTTCGCTGCGCGGGCGATATGGAAAAAGGGCTGCAAGCCTGCTGCGATCATGCAGCGGCTTGCAGCCCTTCGTGTTTCAGCCCGGCCGTGCAGCCCCGGGGCTCCGCCCGAGATCACGGCTGTATTCTTCCGGCGATTTGCCGACGATGGCCTTGAAGCTCTTGATGAAATGCGCTTGGTCATAGAAGCCGAGGCTTTGGGACAACGACACCCAGTCCGGGATGCCGTTCTTCTCGATCAGCTCCGCGGCCTCCTGCAGACGGAAGCGCTGAATGACCCACTTGGGGCTGACGCCTACATAGCGGTTGAACAATCGCTGCATGGAGCGGACATTCAGGTGGAACATGTCGGCCAAGTCCTCCACCTTCGTGATGTCCCGATTATCGATGACCTGCTGCACGACGCTGTCGACGAGCGGGATGTTGTCGTCCGGCTCGGGGAGGCGCGAGCGGAGGAAGGCTTCCGCGATACGAACCTTCCCTTCGTCCGTCTCCTCGGCAAACAGCCGCGACTCGGCCTCGCGCGCTTCTTCGCCGAAGATGTCCCGGAGGGCGAGCACGCCGCCGGTCAGCAGCGCCGCCGGCTGCTTCCAGAACGGATAGAAGCCGCCGGGCTTGAATTTGATGCCGAGCACCTCGCCTTCATCCTGCAGATGGCGGGTGTACGTCCGCTTCGGAATGCCGTGAACCCCTGCGAAAGCGCCGTTGTGATCGCGTTCGAACGACATATTGATGTTGGGGTAGGATAATATCGTCTGCGAATAGGGAGCCTGTCCGCGCAAATCCCAACGGACGGTCCAATAGTTTCCGATGTACGGGGCCAGGTCGGGAGACGGTTCGAATCGATTCAGCGCGAATTTCCCCCGGGCCGCCTCCGCCTTCAAAATGCCGCGGTCCGATTGTCGTTCGTTCATGGCAAACTTCCTTCCGCATGCCCTGTCGCGTTTTTACAATACTTTGCTCGCGGGCTGATTTATAGTCGTAACAGACAGCTCGTCAGATACAAGTCAGAGACAGTGGTAAAATCGAAGGGAGATAACAGGAATGGAAGAGCTCAGCTACGAAATCTATATCGACGCGCCGCCGGAAACGGTGTGGAACGCGCTCGTCACGCCGGAAGGAACGCGGGCGATTTTCTTCGGCAGCGTTCTTGAATCCACGTTCGAGATCGGTTCCGATTATGCGTACGTGGGTCCCGGCAACGACGGGGAGCGTACCGTGCATGTTTATGGAAAAGTGCTGGAATACGATGTCAATCGACGCATGAGCTACATGGAACATCCCGGCCCGTCTTACCGCGAGAACCATGAGGAGCTCGAGACGCGCGTCACGCTCACGCTGGAAGTCGTCGGGGCCGTTACGAAGCTGAAGCTCGTCAACGACCGCTGGCCGGAGGGACATCCGTCCTACGCAAGCACGAAGCAGAGCTGGCCGATGATTCTGAGCAGCATCAAGACGTATGCGGAAACCGGAAAAACGCTGAATTTCGGCTGGTAAACGATCGCCGTCCGCGGCAAGCAGCGAACATGGAAGCGGGGAGTGCCGCGTTAGCGGCTTCCCTCGCTTTTTTTTGCCGTTTAGATACGCTTGGACGCTCGCGCCAAGGGCCGGCCGGTTTATGTTTTTATGGAAAATTACATTTACGCCGGAGATGCCTGGCCGTATACTGATTGAACATTCGGCAGCCGCAGGCGGCAGCCCGACAAAGGAGAGGTTGCAATGGAACATTATCTGTATGGTCAGCTGGCTTTCGTTCGCGCGCAAACGCTGAAGCTGGCGGAAGGCGTCTCGGAACGGGATGCGGACCGGATTCCGGAAGGTTTCCGCAACAACATTCGCTGGCATCTGGGTCATATTTACGTCGTCATGGAGCGGTATGCATACAAGTACACGGGTCTGCCGCTCAACGCGCCGGACGGCTGGGCGGCATGGTTCGAATTCGGCACGTCGCCGTTGACCGCGCCGGAAGGCGCCGTGCTGCCGACGCTGGACGAGCTGCGCGAGCGGCTCGGCGGTCAGATCGAGCGGATTCAGGCAACGTATGAATCGCGCATCCAAGAGCCGGTCGCCACGCCGTACACCACGACGTCCGGCCTGCTTTTGGAGACGCTGGAACAATTCTTTAGCATCAACCTGTACCATGAAGGCATGCATCTCAGCACGATCCGCGCATACAAGAGACTGTTGTCAATCGAATAGGATCGGCACGTATGACGCCCCGCCCCTTAGGGCGGGTTTTTTTATGCTTGCTCGTACACGGGGGCCGGTTGGATCCGGCAGATCCGCTGCGAGAAAACCGATCCCCACAGCGAGACGGCAACCAGCACGACGAGCGCGATGGCCGACAGCATCAGCGCCGGCATGGAGCCGGCAAACGGGCAGAGCGCCGCCAGCACGACCAGGCCCGTGATAAACGGAGCGGGGAAGACGTTCGCGACGATGCGCAGGAACAGCATGTTGCCGAGCAGGAACAAGGCCGGCCCGGCAAGCAGGACCGCGGCCGCCTTGGCTTCCAGATGGCCCGTCGGATGGGCAAGCAGCAATTCGTCTCCGACGGCCGTCACGATAATGCCGGCAACCATGAACAGATGCGTGTAGGTATAGGCCGAGCGCGCTACGCGGCCCGGGTCCGCCGAGTGGGAGATGAAGTGATGGCCGGTTTTGGCGGTCATGTCGAAATAAATCCACCACATCGCGACCGTGCCGGCGAAGGCGGCGGCAAAGGCGGCGACCGCCGCGGAGCCCCACTCCAGCTTGGCGAACGTCGCTCCGGTCACCAGAATCGATTCCCCCAGCGCGATAATAATGAACAGTCCGCAGCGCTCTGCCATATGGGAGCCTTCGACGTCCCAGACGGCCGTCGGCGTCTTCCCGAGACGGGGCGTCCAGAAGCCGACGGAGGGCGAGAGATACTCGATCGCGAGCGCCGCCGCCCACAGCCCAAGCCGCCAGCCGTCATGGGCGAAGCCCCCGATGACCCAGCAGATTCCCGATACCGACAGCCAGCATAAGATGCGGAAAAAGTTGATGCGAAGCTCGTCGTGCCCTCCGCGCATCAACCATACGGTAGCCGCCGTGCGCCCCGTTTGAAAGAGGGCGTACGCGACCCCGAAGTACAGGCCGGCTTTTTCGAACGCCTCCGGAATCGACGTCGACATGATGAGGCCGAGCAGCATCAACGCGATTAGCAGCAGCCGGACCTGCACCGATTCGGGATTCAACCAGTTGATGACCCATGCCGTGAAGATCCACGCCCACCACACCGCCATCGTCAGCAGTCCGAGATGGACCGCCCCTGCCAGCGTGAAATGCTCCAGAAACGAATGCGACAACTGCGTCACCGCAAACACGAAGATTAAATCGAAAAACAATTCAATGAATGACACTTTCCCCGAGTCGCTGCTTCCCCTGGTGCGAAATATCGCCGTGTCTGCAATCAATCTTTTCATCTTTCCGCTCCCATCGCTCGTTTGTCGACCTGATTGTATCATGCGCCCGGCTGGCGGGCCATGGTGAATTGAGCCACTATAAGGATGTTTAAAGCGATTTCGAAGAAGGGTAATAGGAAAGGAGTCGAACCGATCGAAGGAGGCGTTTACGATGAGCTATTCCAACATACTTGTCGCGTACGACGGGGGATTGCCATCCGCGAAGGCGCTGGACAGAGCAATCGACATGGTGCAGCATTACCCGGAAGCGAAGCTGACGGTGCTGTACGTATACAGCGTGGCGGCGGTTGCGGTCGCGGATTCCATGGTGGTGGTGCCGACGTCCGTTCAGCGGGAACAGTTCGTTCAGGCGCAGGAGCTGCTGGCGGAGGCGGAAGCGCGGGTAGCGGCGGTTCCGTTTGCGACCGCGGTGCTGCTTGAGGGCAGTCCTGGAGAAACCATCGTCGACTATGCCAACCAGCATCAGTGCGACTTGATCGTCATCGGAAGCCGCGGGCTGGGCGCGATTCGCGAGTTCGTCTTGGGAAGCGTCAGCCATTACGTGCTGCAGCACACGCAGCTGCCGCTGCTCGTCGTGAAGTAATCTGCGGGGTGCGCTGCATCATTGATGCAAATTACAAGCGTTGGAAGATCACATAAGTTGCGGGAGGAGTAAGTATTGCCTCCCGATTGCGAGAAGCCTCCGATTGCCGCGGAATACGCGGAGCTGGAGGCTTCTACTAGTCTTCGCCGCCAATCAACGCCAATCGCTAGTTAGCGCCTCTACACAAGTGGCGGTTTAAGCCTTCGAACTTCCGGGCCGGGGCTGGAGTCGGAGAATGATGCCGTGAGATCTGCAAATTAACAGGAAGATTATGGACAAAATATAGCGGGTTTGCTATTGTAATTTTGTAACTGAAATTACAAAAGTTCACTTCGCAGGAGCGACGAATATGGCAGGGAAGAAGAAAAGCATGGTGCTCTCCGTCCGGCTGGGCGGAGATGCGCTCGAAGCGGTCGATTTGCTCGTCGAGGCCGGACTGGAATCGAACCGTTCCAGGGCGGTCGCGCACTTGCTCGCCGTGGGCATCGGCGCCTCGGAGGACCTCCTCGGCAAGGCGCGGTCCTTGGCCGACCAAGTGAAACGGCTGCGCAGCGAGATGGTCGAGGCGGTCAAGGAGGGGCGGGCGGATACGGTATCCGCCTTGCTGCAGCAGGATGCCTCGCTTGCGAACGCCCGCAACGACAGCGGAGAGACGGCGGTGCTGATGGCCGCGTATTACCGGTCGTCGGCGATCAAGGAGCTGCTGCTCGACCACGGCGCGGAGCTCGGCGCGTTCGAGGCCGCCGCCGTCGGGAGCACGCAGCGGGTCGCGGAGTGGCTGGCGAAGTCGCCGGAGCTGATCGGGGCTTACAGCAATGACGGGTATACGATGCTCGGGCTGGCGGCGCATTTCGGCAGCGAAGAGGCGGCGCGGTTCCTGCTGGAGCGGGGAGCGGACGTCGACGCGCGAAGCCGCGACGGCAATTTGAACAACATGGCGATTCATGCGGCGATCGCGGGTAATTACGAGCATATCGTCAGACTGCTGCTCGACCATGGCGCGGACGTTCATGCGGTATGCGAGGGGAAGTGGCGGCTTGGGTATACGCCGCTCCATGTTGCGGCGTATTTCGGCCGCAGCCCGATGATCCCGCTGCTGCTGGAAGCAGGCGCCGATCGAGCCGCGCTGACGGACGACGGGCGGACCGCCGCCGAGCTGGCCGTCATGCGGGAGCATCCGGCCGCGGCAGCCTTATTGCAAGCCTAATCCATCATTGAGGGAGAAGATCGCACATGGAGCCAAGACAAGGAATCGCACCGGAACTGGTCAAGGAGTTCGTCGGCAATGCGCATGGAGATTTGAATCGTGTCCAGGAACTTTTGGCGCAGGAGCCGGGCTTGCTGAATGCCGCGTGGGACTGGGGCGGAGGAGACTGGGAGACGGCGCTTGGCGCGGCAGCCCATACGGGCAGCCGGGATATTGCGCTGTTCCTGCTGGAGCGCGGGGCGAGGCTCGATGTCTTCGCGGCCGCGATGCTGGGCAAGCTCGAGATCGTCAAGGCCATGATCGCCGACCGTCCGGCGCTCAAGGATGCCCTCGGCCCGCACGGCATTCCGCTGCGCGCGCATGCGCAGGCAGGCGGCGAGGACGCATCCGGGGTCATCGCTTTTCTCCAATAACGTGTTGGCGAGCACTGTCTTGCGAGATAGATAGCGCTGATGGGGGTGCAGAAGGAATTCCTGCAAGCGTCGCTGGACGAGATGAAAGCCAAATACGGCTCCATCGACGGCTTCATCGAGAAAGGCCTTGGCGTGACGAAAGAAGAGCGCGCGAAGCTGAAAGCGATGTACCTGGAGTAGGCTTGGCCAATTTCGGCTGCACCAGCCGAAACGGCACGAAACGAAGAGCCGCGGGATTGATGGCGCATCACGATGAACGCGATGAATCACGAGAAACGGGAGGTCCTCCTTATGAGGATCTCCCGTTTGGTCGTTGAGCCGATATTCGCGATGCCGGGCAGAGAAGCCGAGTCGACGGATTAGCCGCGAAAGCTGTACGAAAAGCACATATTAAGAGCGCTGGCGGTCAGCTGGGCTTGAAAAGCTGGTCGAAAGGCTCATCGCACCGTAGGCAGGTTCAGCTCGCCTCGTCATCCGGCTCTCCTGGCGCAAAGCCCGAGCCCGCTCTCTGCAGCGCGTCGTCCAGCACGCTCCGATACAAGGGAACATCCGGCTGCTGCTGAGCCAGCTGCTCGTAATAGTAGGCGACTTTGCTGAAATAGTACGGGTACGCGTCCGCGGCCGGCACGAGTCCGTTTACTTCCCAGCGGTAGGTCTCGATGCGGTACGACTGGTCCGATTCCTGCAGCCAGAGCGCCAGCTCGCATTTGCCGTCCGGTCCGTTCGCGTCCGGCATATCCTCGATCTCCAGCCAATCGTACGTGATCCCGTCAGGGACGATGCGCGACAGGCCGGCGCCCGTCCACTGCAGAATGTCCAGCTCCACCTCGCCGTCTTCGTGCTGCCAGCCGATCAGGAGGCTGTTCTGCCCGGCTCTGGCGACGGGGGCCGCGGCCATGTCCGCGACGTAGACGCCTTTGCCATCCGCATGGGCGAACATATGCCAGCCGGCGCCGGCGTGCTTCAGCACGATCAGATTCTGCTCGCCTTGGTAGCGGTACAACGCGACCAGCTCGACGTTGTAATCATAGTCGATATCGGCGAACAAGACGGCCGGCATGTCCGCGTGCCGCGACAGCGTGGCCAGCTCCGCGCCGTACGGAATGAACGGCTGAACGATCGATACCGCGTATTGGACATTGTTATTCATCCGGATGATTCCCTCCGTTTCAATGGCATTCAAGACAGCATATGCCGGAGGAAAGGGGTACATGTCAGCGGAGATCGTTAAGCTCGCCCAAGAATGGCGCTGCGGCTTCTTATAGCCGGGTGCCTAGACTTTAAGGTATTCGAACGCGGGCTTATCCTTCGTTACCGCGTCCCAATCCCAGAGATGCATGAACTGCTCCAGATGCTTCATCCGTTCGGGCGTGGCCGACTCGAGCATCGCATCGCCGTGATAGCGGCTTATGTTGGCGCCGACATGCGGCAAAATCATTTTGCGCAGGAATCCGATGTCCTCTTCTTTGTACCGCTCGCACATGTTCATGGTGAACATCCGGCGCTTGCTGCCGCCTCCCCATGCGGAATGAAACGTACGGTGGTTGAAAATCAGCAGGTCGCCTGGCGTGACGTCGAGCACCTGCGCGGGGATATCGGACCCCGCAATGCCGAAATGCTTCTCGGGATTGCGCAGCGTCCGCGCGAGATCGAGCGCGTAGCGGTCGGTCTCGCGGTGGCTGCCAGGCATGACGCGCAGCGCGCCGTTCGAGCCGTCCAGCTCGTCGAGGTAGAACGCCAGCTTGATATGCGTGTATTTCGGCTCCGTTCCGTCCGGATGCCAAGGCGTATCGCCCGTGTAATAATTGCCGTCGCTTCCCCAATAGTTGAAGTCGTCCCCGATCAGCGAAGAAGCGGCGCCCAGGACTCGCGGATCGTCCAGCAGGCTGGACAAGTAGTAGCTCGAATCGACGCAGGGAACCATCAATCGTTTCGTGCCGTCATGGATGCCCATGACCTTCTCGTAAGCCTGCAGCACCTGTTCGAAATGCGCCGTGATCGTCTCGATGTCGTCCTTGAAGAGCCCCGGCAGTTTAAGAAAACCGAATACGTTGAAGAAATCCACCTGCTGCTGCGTAAGCTTCATCGCCTCGCAATCCCCTTTCTCAACCTCGCGTTCATGAAATGGAATCGAAATTCAATGCTAGTATAGCGCCAATAGGCCGCTTGTCAATTGGCGGAATTGACATTGGCTGGAATTATATTTCTCGATCGAGTGAAACCCCGTGCCTGAGGTTGGACACGGGGTTTGTTCGAGTCGAGCGGTTGCCGCCGATGAACTATGGGCTGTGGGCTGTGTATTAAGGTGAGATTGCTTAACGATAAGCAGGCGTCAGCGCCGTTCCGCCGAGACCCGTCGGTGCCGTACTGGACTTCGAGAGACAGATTGTATCGGTCTTCGCGCCGTTTTCCCGCACTTTTACGCAGAGCGTATGCGTGCCTGCCGGGATGGACGGCTCCTGGCGCTTTTCGTTCGTGTCCGTCTCTTGAACCGGGCGTCACACCCCGTCCGCGTAGAGCCTGTATTTCAGCGGCGTCACGCCCGTCAGCTTCTTGAAGTCGCGGATGTAGACGTTGACGTTCTCGAAGCCAACCTCGTAGGCGACGTCGGAGACGGACTGCATCGTCTTCTTCAGCAGATGCTTCGAGCGGTCGATTCGCAGGCGCATGAGATATTCCTGCGTGGAGGTGCCCGTCATCCGTTTGAACAAGCGGGAGAAGTAGCTCTCGTTGAACCCCGCGTTCCGCGCGACCTCCGCGACGCTGAAATCCCCGCGTCCGAGCTGCGCCTCCATGAAGACGATCGCATCCTCGATCACCTGCTGGTGATAGTCCGACTTGCGCGCGTTCCCGTGCATGCCCCGGTTCAGCGAGAGTTCCGTCAGAATGCGCATGATGAGCGCCGGAATCGCCAGATCGCTGCGATGGTCGCCGTCCTCGACGCATTTCATCAGCTTGTCGAAGCAATAGTTGAATTCCGAGGAATGCTGCAGGATGACCGGCTGCAGGCCGCTCGGGTTAATCGTCTCGTAGAAGGCCGGACAGCCCGTGCCCTTGATATGCATAAACCGGTATTTCCACGTGCCCGTCGGTCCGGTGTGGTAACGATGGGAGCCGGTACAGTGGATAAGCACCGCTTGGTTCTTCTCCAGCGCATAGCGTTTGCCTTCGTAATGAAGCACCCCGCTGCCCGACTCCGTGTAGATGATCTGGTAGTTCTTCTGCTTCTCGCGTTCCGTATAGAACTTCGCGGCAAAATGGACGTGGCCGATCGTGCAAAGCTGGTACGGAAGCTTGCTGGAGACGGGAAGCGGCGTGAACGGAATGATGACCGGTTCCGCGATATTGTCGAAAAAAAACGTCGTTTTCATCTTCGACACCGTCCGTTCATAAAGTCATATTTCGTATAGAACAGGTAAAGGAAGGTCAATGACTCCGGGCATGAAAGCGCTACAATTTAAGTATATACGGAAGATGCCAAGCAGCGAAACACCGGTTTCAGCACAAAGGAGGAGGAGCTCGTTTGACACAGCAGGAGGGAGCGCGCAATCCGCTGCGCCGCAAATTTCAAGCCAAGCAGCAGACGCTCGGCGTATGGGTGACGCTGGAGAGCCCGTCGATTACGGAAGCGGCGATCATGATGGGCGCGGACTGGATCTGCGTCGACATGGAACACGGACATTTGGGACTCAAGGAAGTCATGGAGCATGTCAGAACGGTACGCGGCTCGAACACGGCGGCGCTCGTGCGGGTGCCGAGCATCGAGCAGGGCATCGTGAAGCGGGTACTCGACATCGGCGCGCATGGCGTGCTGCTGCCGCTTGTCCGGGGGTATGAGGACCTGGCGCTCGGCATGAGCTTCGCGCGCTATCCGATGGATGGCGTGCGCGGCATCGGCGGCGAGCGGTCGGTGAAGTGGGGCATGGGCATGCAGGATTACTTGAAGGACGCGAACGAGGAGACGCTGGTCATTCCGCTGATCGAGACGCGCCAAGCCGTCGAGGACATCGACCGCATCCTGCAGGTGCCGGGACTGGAGGTTATCTTCTTCGGACCTGCCGATCTGTCGGCGACGTACGGCTACTTGGGCGATTGGGAGGGTCCGGGCGTAGCGGAGAAAATCCTTCGCGTCCGCGAGACCGCCGAGCGCGCAGGGGTCGCCTCCGGCATCATGAGCATGAACGAGAGCGACGCGCAGCTGCGGTACGGTCAAGGCTTCAACATGGTCGGCCTCGGTTCGGACCTCGGCCTGATGATCCGCTCCGCAGAGAGCGCGATGCGGAGGCTGGGGCGGGAGACGACGCCGCATTTGTGGTTTTAAGGCGATTGGTTTGCGTAAGGTGATTGGTTTGCGTAAGGTGATTGGTTTGCGTTCGCCGACGGAGGTCGGAGAATGCAGCATTCACCCGCTTCGTGAGCGTGGTCTAGGTTCTGTCTTGCGTTCGCCGACGGAGGTCGGAGAATGGAGAAAAAGTGGACCGGAGGTCGGATTGGAGTCGGAGAAGCAGCTTATGCTTCCGAAGTGGATTTTCTCCGAAAATCCTTAAGCGGTTGCCTTTGTAGTCAGATTTCCACCTCTACTCACTTATATAATCGAGGAAATATGAACTACAACAGCAATCGGAGACCCAAACCGACCGCAGGTCCATGCCTTTGCCTTAAGGTTTCGACCGGTAGGTCCATGCCTTCCCATAAAAGTTTACCAAAACCAAAAAAGAGGTGTGCGCATGAGCAATGAGACAAGATTCGCGAATTTTATCGGCGGCGCGTTCGTGGATTCGACGGCTTCCGGCACGATTGACGTCATCAACCCTTCGACGGGCGAGATTATCTCCCGCATTCCGGACAGCACGGTCGAAGAGACGCGCCATGCCATCGACGCGGCCGAGAGCGCGCAGGCGGCATGGGCCAAGCGTCCGGCGATCGAACGCGCGGGCTACCTGCGCAAGATCGCGCAGAAGATCCGCGACAATGCCGACCGCTTGGCGCACACGATCGCCGAGGAGCAGGGCAAGATCATGGGCCTCGCCACGGTGGAAGCGAATTTCACGGCGGACTACATCGACTATATGGCGGAGTGGGCGAGACGGTACGAGGGCGAGATTATCCAGAGCGACCGCCCGAACGAGCATATCTTCATGTTCAAGATGCCGATCGGCGTCGTCGGCGGCATACTGCCGTGGAACTTCCCGTTCTTCCTGATCGCGCGCAAAATGGCGCCGGCCCTGCTGACCGGCAACACGATCGTCATCAAGCCAAGCGAAGAAACGCCGAACAACTGCTACGAGTTCGCCAAGCTGGTCGCGGAGACGGATCTGCCTCCGGGCGTGTTCAATGTCGTGTTCGGACGCGGCGCGACGGTCGGCCAAGAGATCTCGGCGAACGCGAAGATCGGCATGATCAGCTTCACCGGCAGCGTCGATACCGGATCGCGGATCATGGCCGCGGCCGCCCGGAACATTACGAAAGTATCGCTGGAGCTCGGAGGCAAAGCGCCGGCCATCGTCATGAACGACGCCAACCTCGACCTCGCGGCCAGAAGCATTCGCGACTCCCGCATCATCAACAGCGGCCAGGTGTGCAACTGCGCGGAGCGGGTATACGTGCAGCGCAAAGCGGCGGACGAATTCATCGGCAAGCTGGCGGCGGAGATGAGCAGCGTGCATTACGGCAATCCGCTCGCCGACCTGACGGTCGACATGGGTCCGCTGATCAACGAGCAGGGCTACCGGAAAGTCGAGTCGCTTGTCGCCGGCGCGCTTCAGGCGGGCGCACAAGTCGTGACGGGCGGCAAGCGAGCCGACCGCGGCAGCGGCTTTTACTTTGAACCGACGGTGTTGACGGGCGTGAAGCAGGATTTCGAGATCATGCACAAGGAGATATTCGGACCCGTGCTGCCGGTCGTCGTGTTCGACGATCTGGACGAAGCCGTCGCGATGGCCAACGACTCGGAGTACGGCCTCACGTCGTCCATCTACACGCAGAACCTCGACATCGCGATGCGGGCCTGCCGGGAGATCAAGTTCGGCGAGACGTATGTGAACCGCGAGAACTTCGAAGCGATGCAAGGGTTCCACGCCGGCTGGCGCAAATCCGGCATCGGCGGCGCCGACGGCAAGCATGGCCTGGAAGAGTATTTGCAGACCCGGATGGTGTACATCCAATACGATCTCGGCAAGCAGTAAAGGGCTGCCGTTAGCCTGGGCATGGAGAGTTCGGAAGCCGGCACGGCGCGATCCGCCGGCTCCCGGACCAACGCAAGAGAGAGGGAAGGAGACCGACCGGTGATGAAAACATGGAACGTATGTCTGGTAGGGATGGGCTACTGGTCGGATGTGCATTTTCGCGCATGGCTGTCGGTACCGAACGTGAGGATCGCGGCGATCGTCGACCGCAATCCGCCGAAGCTGGCCAAGAAGGCCGCCCTGTACGGATTGTCGGAGGATCAGCTGTTCACGACGCTGCCGGCGGCGCTGGAAGCGGCAGAGATCGATATCGTCGACGTCATCACGCGCCCGGATTCGCATCTGCAGATGACGGAGACCGCGGCGAGGGCCGGCAAGCACGTGCTGTGCCAGAAGCCGTTCGCGCCGACGATCGCGGAATGCGAGCGCATGGTGGCGATCTGCGAGGAAGAAGGCGTGCGGCTGATGGTTGCGGAGGGCTGGCGCTGGCAGGGGCATTATTTGGCGATGAAGCGGGTGTTGGACAGCGGCGTGCTCGGCGGGGTTTCCTACGCGAAGGTGAGCGCGAAATGGTTCTTCTCGCCGCGGTGGGACGATCCGGCCAAGATGACGCAGCCGTATTTTCGGGAGATGGACCGTCTGCTGCTGTACGAGATGGGGCCGCATTATATCGACAGCTATCGATCGTTATTCGGCGATCCGGAGGGCGTGACGGCGGTCGTGAAACGGGTCAGCCCGCATATCAAGGGCGACGATCTGGCGATTCTGATCCTGCATCATCCCGGAATGACGGGCATGATCGAGGCCAGCTGGGCGGCCCGCGAATTCCGCGACGGCGGCTACAACCAGCCGGACGGCGAGAATCTCATGGAGTACGTCGTCATCGAAGGCAGCGAAGCGACGCTGCGCCTGACGGCCGACGGCGAGCTGTTCCTGCTGCGCACGGACGGAAGCGTCGAACGGGTGCCCCGCGAACCGGAGGAATTCCAGCAGAGCCATAACCGGCTGCATCGGCATTTCGTCGCGGGGCTGGAGAGCGGCGCGCCGTTTGCGACGTCGGGCGAGGAATACATGAAGACGATGCGGATTATCGAGAAAGCATACCAAGTGGGAGAGAAGGTCGAACGTATTGGCTAAAGCAAAATATATGTTTTTCTACGAGTGCAAGCCGGGGTCCGAGGAGGAATACGCCCGCAGGCACGAGAATGTATGGCCGGAGGTCATCGCCGCGCTTAAGAACGCCGGCTTCAGCAACTTCGTGACGTTCATGAAAGGCAACAAGCTGTATGCCACAATCGAGAACGAGCGGGATTTTCACGAGGCGTGGGCGGAGTTCCAAGCCGATCCCGGCACGCAGCGCTGGGAGGCGTACATGTCGGAGGTGCTCGTGACGGACGTGACCACCGGCGGCATGGAAGTGCTGGATAACGTCGTTTTCTTCATGGAATAGAGGGCCTGGCTGCCTGAGAAATAGATACGCAAGCAAATTATAGACAATGGAGGTGCACCCGTGGCGCAATTTCAGCTGGGACTGACGCGGGATTTTCTGAACGAACGGGGCGAGCCCGCGTTCGGATCGACGGGGACGGAGCTGCTCTCCGGCGAAGCGGGAATCGATGCCGGGTATTTCAAGGAACACCTCAATCCGGTGGCGGCGGAGCAGCTGCTGGCCTACGACGGCATTATAAGCCTGACGCCGCGATACACCGCGGAAGCGCTGCAGGCGGCGGCCGACCGGCTGCTCGTCATTGCCCGCTATGGCGTCGGCTACGACATGGTCGACGTGCAGGCATGCACGGAGGCCGATATCGCGGTTACGATTACGCCGCAGGGCGTACGCAAGCCGGTCGCGTACGCGATCATTACGCATTTGCTGGCGCTGGCGCACCGGCTGCCGGTCAAGGGCCGCCTCGTCCAAGAAGGACGCTGGAACGACCGGACCGATTACCCCGGTTATCGGATCACGGGGCAGACGCTCGGCTCGATCGGACTCGGCAACATCGCGCGGGAAATGTTCCGCATGGCGGCGGGCTTCGATATGAAGCACATCGCGTACGACCCGTTCGTCGACCCGGCCGTCGCGGCAGCTGCCGGCGTCGAGCTCGTCGATTTGCAGACGCTTTGCGAGCGTTCCGACTTCATGGCGGTGAACTGCTTCCTCTCCAAGGAAACGTTCCACCTCATCGCCGAACCGCAGCTGCGCGCCATGAAACCGAGCGCGTTCCTGATCAATACGGCACGCGGCGGCATCGTGGACGAGCAAGCGCTCATTCGGGCGCTTGAAGAGGGCTGGATCTGCGGCGCCGGCCTCGACGTGTTCGAGGAAGAGCCGCTCGTCAGCGACTCGCCGCTGAAGCGGATGGATAACGTCGTGCTGACGCCGCACAGCGTGTGCTGGACGTCGGAGATGTACGAAGGCTTGTGGCAGGAGACGACCCAAGCGGTCAAAGACGCGTCGCGCGGCCTGCTGCCGTCGAACGTCGTGAACCGCGACGTGTTGACGCGGCCGGGCTTCCTGAAGAAGCTGGCGCGTTTCAAAGAATAGGAGGATCTGCGCATATGAGCTTGCAAGCCCGAATGACCACGAAAAAACCCGTTACGCCGGAGCAGGTCGAATTCTACCAAACGAACGGCTTCGTGCAAGTGGATAATATCCTGACGTCCGAGGAGTTGGCGGAGCTCCGGGAGATCACCGACGAGCTGATGAGCATGGACAACGATACGCTGCACCATAAGCCGGACCGGCAAAGCCTGTATTTCAAAGTGCTGAACCAGCGCGTGAACGTATGGCGCGACCATGCCCGTTACGGGAAATATTCGTTCCACCCGCGGCTTGCGGAAGCGGCGCGCCTGCTCCTGAAGACGGACGCGGTCCGTTTCTTCCACCACCACGCGCTGATCAAGAATCCGCAGGATTCCAAACCGACGGCATGGCATCAGGATTTCCCGTCGTGGCCGATCAAGGAATCGGGCGCGATGTCCATCTGGATCGCGCTCGACGACGTCGACGAGCATAACGGCTGCATGATGTTCGTGCCGGGCTCGCACAAGGTCGGCAAGCTGAAGCCGCATGATCTGACGGAGCATATCGATCTCGAGGATTTCGCGAAGGGCACGGACGCGGAGAAACGCAATCCCGTCATCTGCCGGATGAAGGCGGGCAGCTGCACGTTCCACGACGGCCTGACGTTCCATTACGCCCACGCCAACAACACGGATCGCCCGCGCCGCGCCTTGGCCATCATTTATTATCAAGACGGCGCTGCCTACGACGGCAAGGCGCATTTGGTGACCGACGGTTATAACCACCCGATCGGCGAGCCGCTTGCCGGCGTGCTTCACCCGATCCTGGCTCGTCAGCCGCTGGCCCGCTAAGGAACAGGCGGTATTGAATGGGA
The DNA here is from genome assembly GCF_009909195.1 of Paenibacillus sacheonensis. Lineage (GTDB taxonomy): Bacteria > Bacillota > Bacilli > Paenibacillales > Paenibacillaceae > Paenibacillus_Z > Paenibacillus_Z sacheonensis. The sequence continues at coordinate 63,023 of NZ_JAAAMU010000011.1, read as the reverse complement.
AAGGTGTTTTTGCATGCATGAGAGAGAGGTGAAGAAGCGCATGAAGAACGAGGAGGCGCTATTCGGAGGCACGGGGCTGGTGCGCCCTTTGCGCCGGCTGCGCGCCGGCCGGGTGACCGCAGACTTCATGGAGGACGGATCCTTGAAATATATCCGGTACGGCTCGGTCGAGCTGCTCCGCCACTTGCATCCCACCTTGCGCGATCAAGACTGGGGCAGCGCGGCCGGCGAAGTATCGGAGCTGCGGTTTCATGAAGACGAGGATGCGGTACAAGTTACGTATCGGCTGGATTACCGCGGCGGCGAAGTGGATTTCGGCTGCGCGATCGTCATCCGGCTGTCTTCCGCAGGCCGCGTGTCGATGAGCATGGACGGCGAGGCGAGGAGCGGGTTCCGCAAGAACAGGCTCGGCTTCTGCCTCTTGCATCCGATGGACAGCGCGGGCGCCTGCGTCGAGGCTACGACGCCGGACGGCATCGTGCTCGGCCGTTTTCCCGAGCTCGTATCGCCGGGGGATCCGTTCGCGGAGCTGAAAGCCATGCGGATTTATGCCGGCGGCTTGACGACCCACATCATGTTTCTCGGCGATCTGTTCCAGACGGAGGACCAGCGGAATTGGACGGACGGTTCGTTCAAAACGTTCTGCACGCCGCTTCGGCTGCCGTACCCCGTCGTCATGCAGCAGGGAGAGAAAGTCATGCAGGCCGTGACGATCGACGTGACGGACGATGCGGGTTCGCTCGAAGGCGGCCAAGAGATTGAAGCCGGCAGCGGCACGGCTCGGATGCAAGCGGTCGTCCGAAGGGAGCAGGCCTTCGCGCTTCCCGCGCTCGGCACGCTGCTGCCCCCGATGGACGGCATGCCGCCGGCGCGCGTGGTCGGCCTTCTGCGCGAGCTCGGTCTCTCGCAGCTCCGCTGCGAGGCCGAGCTGTCGCTGCCGGATTGGAAGACGCGCATCGAAGCGGCTGCCGAGCTTGCGCTGGAACTGGGCCTTGCCTATGAACTGCAGCTGATCGCCGAGCCGGACGAGACCGCGCTGCGGGAAGCCGCCGCGGCGATCGCCGCACTTGCGCCCGCTCCGTTGCGAATCGCCGTATTCCCGGCGGCGGCGCTTGACGTGCCGACGACCTCCGCGGAGCTGTACGGCGCTTCGTTGAACGCGTGCAGGTACGTCACGGACGACGGCATGGCGGCGCTGCTCAAACGGCTGCTGAACGAAGCCGCTGCCGCAGCACGAGCAGGTGCCGGCGTCGATGCCGGGGCGGCTGCCGACACGGGTTCCGAAACCGGCGCGGATACAGGATCCGATGCAGGTGGAGGTGCAGTTAGCGAAATCCAAGTCGGAGCTGCTGCGGAAGATGGCGGCAATGCAGGAGGAGCGGTTGTCGAAACCGAAACCGAAGCCGCAGTTGGTGAGGAAACGGGCTCCGGAGGCGGAGCCGAGTCCGGCATCGAAGTCGGCGGCGGCTCCCGCGGGAATTTCGCGGAGCTGAACCGGGTCGCGCTGCCCATGGGGCTCTCCTGGGATTTCGCGGAATTCGCGGTGAATCCGCAGGTGCATGCCTCGGATCTGGCGTCCATCGCCGAGACGCTGCCCGCCCAAGGCATCGTCTGCCGCACGGCCATCGCTTCAAGGCGAGACATGCCGGTACGCATCGGCGCGGTAACGCTGAAGCAGCGAATGAACCCTTACTCTGCCGGCGAAGAGGGCGTCCAACGCTCGCGGGAACGCGGGAATCGGCTGGATCCGCGTCAGTCCTCCTCGTTCGCGGCGGCGTGGCTGATCGGCTCCGTCGCGCAGCTGGCGCGCGAGGGTATCGCCTCCGCCAATTATTTCGAAGCCTTCGGGCCGCTTGGATTTATGGACGAGGACGGCGGGAACGCGTATCCCGTCCACGCGGCGATGAAGCTGATCGGCGAGTTCCGGGAAGGCGAGGCACTGCAGGTCGACGGGCTGGATCCATCCCGCGTGGCTGCATTGGGCTTGCGCGGGAAGGAACGCGTCGTCGTCCTGCTCGCGAATTTGACGGCGGACGAATTGTCCGTCCTGGTGGATTTAAGCGAATGGAAGCAGCCGAACGCGGCAATCTCTCGGCTGCGCGGCGCTTCGTCAGAGGCGGCAGCAGCCGCAGGTGCAGCGGAACGCGCCGAGGAGAGCGAAGAGTCGGCCTCGCTGCAGCCGGACGCGTCCGTAACGCTGCAGCCGTTCGAAACGTACGTGATCGAATTTCGGGCCTAGCGGGCATCCGATGCCGCGTGCCTTAAACTTATCGCTTGGAGGTTATTATGGGAAACGTTCCGATTCGAGTTCACCCTGAGAATAACCGGATTTTCGAGTTCCGCGGCCAACCGCTGATGTTGGTTTGCGCGACGGAGCATTACGGGGCCGTCATGAACCGCCCGTTTAATTTCGAGAATTATCTCGCCGACGCCACGGAGAAGAAACAGACGCTGACAAGGCTGTTCGTCCTGTTCCGCGAGTTTCAAATGACGATCAATCCGTATTCGACCTGCAAGCCGGAGTCGCCGGACTTCGTTACCCCGTTCAAGCGCACGGGGCCCGGCAAAGCGATCGACGGCCAGCCGAAGTTCGACCTGGACGCGTGGAATCCCGAGTTTTTCGATCGGCTGCACCGCTTCCTGTCGCTCGCTTCGGATTACGGCATCATCGTCGAGGTCACCCTGCTCAGCAACACGTACCAGCCTGCCGTGTGGGACCTCAATCCGCTGAACGCGTCGAACAACGTAAACGATGTCGAGACGATCGAATGGATGACCTACAATACGCAGCGCAACCCGAAAATTCTCGCATACCAGCTGGCGCATGTCCGCAAGATCGTCGAAGAGACGAACAAGTACGACAACATCATCTATGAAATTTGCAACGAGCCCGGCGGTCAGTTCGGCGGCGCGGAGAGCGGCCATCCTTCGCCGGCGGAAGTGGATCTCTGGCAAATGGCGATCCGCGACGAGATCCGCCTCACGGAAGCGAATCTGCCCAACCGGCATCTCATCGCAGGGCAAGAGGCGTTCACCTACGAGCCATGGGAGCAATCCTCGGACTATTCGTTCGGCGACTTCGGCATCGAAGTCGTCAATATGCACCCGCTTCCGAATACGACGTACGGCGGCAAGAGCTACCATATGGGCGAATTCATGTCCAAGCAGCTGAATCTGCGCGCGGTCAGGGATTACTGCCTGGCGACCGCAGGCGAGTCGAAGCCGCTCAATTACGACGAAGACAACGTGGCGAGCCAATACAAGGATACCGAGGGCTGGACCATCCATCGCAAACGAGCATGGACCACCTTGCTGAGCGGCTGCCACTACGATTACATCGACTTCTCGATCAACATTTACGTGGAAACGGGCACGCCCGAATCGCAGCGTCATATTCGCACGTGGCTGAAGCACCTGTCCGAATACTTGCACGGTCTCGACCTCGTTCGCGCGCGTCCGCTCACGGACGTGGTCGCGGAAGAACCGGCCCATACGCTGGCGGTCGTCTTCGGCATTCCGGGCGAAGACTACAGCATCTACCTCGCGGACGAGCGCGAGCTCGCCGACGCTGGCGCGGGTGAACCGCTGGAGACGGAACTGCGCGTGCGGCTGCCCGAAGGCGCGTACCGCGTCAGCTGCTACAGCCCGGTTACGGGCATGGGATCGCCATGGATCCGAATCGAAGGCGACGCGAACACGCGGCTCTCGTTGCCGGAGTTCCAGCACGATCTGGTCGTGCGCGTCCGTAAGGTGAAGTGACGCAACGCCAGAACGTTCCGCCGCAATGCGGCTGCATGGAAGAAAGCCCGCTTCGCCTTCGGCGAGGCGGGCTTCTTGCCGTTCGAGTCGGATGCAGGCGAACGACTGGTGATGGAGAGTGCCCTGTAAATTGGCCCGGGGTTGAGTAGATGAGGTGCCAGTCTGCGCGTATCGCAGTGGCTGCGCACCAAAAGGTGCCTGCTTAGCACGTTGCGCAGTGGCTGTGCATCAAGAGGTAGAGGTGCCTTTCTGCGCGTTGCGCAGTAGCTGCACACAGAGACGGTACCAGTCTGCGAATTTTGCGCAGCTTCTGCGCACCAAGGGGTGCTTGCTAGCGCGTTACGCAGTAACTGCATATTAAGTGGCACGTGGTTGAACATGGGCAACGGCTACGTGGTTCGGCTTGCTTCAGCTGTTCAAAATAAGTGCAAAATGCACTTATTTTCGCGAATTAATGGACTCCGAGCGAAATAGATGCAAATATGCACTTATTCAGCCAATATTGCACCGAAAACACGCTAATCCATTAGATTAAGTGCAGATATGCACTTATTTCCAATTTACGGCGAAGATGGAGAAAAATAAGTGCAGAATTACACTTAATTCTGTGGGGCAAGTCGGTCTTCGCAGGATGGGGCAGAACGAGTCGGTTCCTACCGGGGCAAGTCGGTGCCCGCCGAGCCGGTGCCTGTCAAAAGCTCGCAGGTGTCGATCGGCGCCTGCCGATGCCAGCCTGTGCCTGTCAGGAGCCCATCGGAGTCGGTCGGCCTCGCCGATGCCAGCCTGTGCCTTTCGGGAGCCCATCCAAGGCTCTCGCTTCCCCCGCGCTTTTGGCACCGCGCCTCCCGGTGGTATACTGGAGGCAGATTATTTTGGCAGAGGAGCTGCGCATAATGGCATTGGAGATCGAACGTAAATTTTTGCTGGCGGACGAGCCGGAGAACCTCATTCGGGCAGGCGTGATTGCGCTGCTGTCGAAGCGGCGCATTGATCAGACGTACCTCGCGATCGACGCTCAGCAGGAGGTGCGGGTGCGGCGGCTTGTGGACGCCTCGACAGGAGAGGTGCATCACACGCATACATTTAAGGCGGGGAACGGATTGTCCCGGGAAGAGGTCGAGTACGGGATTACGGAAGGCATTTACGAGCAGCTGACGGCCGTTCGGGGACTCGTCCCGCTGACGAAGGACCGCATTACGGCGCAGTGGGGCGACCGCGTGGTGGAGATCGACATCTATGACCAGCTGCAGCTGACCGTGCTGGAAGTGGAATTCGAATCGATCGAGGCGGCGACGGCTTTCGAGCCTCCGGCGTGGTTCGGGCGGGATATCAGTTCCGAGCGGCAGTACAGCAACAAGACGGTATGGCGGGATCTCCAAAGCGGCAGTTTGCAAAGGAAAGGATGATCCGGCCGTGACGACAACGACGAACGATTCCGTTCTCGCGGCCGCGGAGCAGTATGCCCGGGACGAGCTGGGCGGGGACGTGACCGGCCATGATTGGTGGCATATTCACCGCGTCGTCCGCATGGCGAGGCATTTGGCCGAACGGGAGGGCGCGGATATTTTCATCTGCGTTCTTGCGGCGCTGCTGCACGACGTGGCGGACGAGAAGCTGAACGATTCCAAGGAAAGCGGCCTTCGCAAAGTTAGGGACTGGCTCGCCGCCCAGCCGATGGAAGAATCCGATCGCGCGCATGTCATGGACATCATCGCGAACATGTCTTATAACGGCGGCGCCAACCCGCCCATGCGGACGCTGGAAGGCCAAGTCGTGCAGGACGCCGACCGTCTTGACGCCATCGGCGCGATCGCGGTCGCCAGGGCGTTTCTCTATGCCGGCTGGAAGGGCGATCCGATCTACGACCCGGAGCTGAAGCCGCGCGATGCGATGACGCCGGGGGAATACCGGACGGGGAAAAGCACGGCGATCAACCATTTTCACGAGAAGCTGCTGAAGCTGAAGGACCGCATCAACACCGCTTCGGGCCGCGAAATCGCCGAGGAGCGGCATGCCTATATGGCGGAATACGTGGCGCGCTTCATGCAGGAGTGGGACGGAATCGGAAGCTGAGGCGAATCGAGCATTCGGCCGTCGATCGCGAGCGCAGACAGCAGCGTTAAGCGACCCCATTTGCTGCTGCAAAAAAGGCCTGCCGTACTGCGGAATATTCCGTCAGTCATCGGCAGGCCTTTATAGGTTATCGAGAGCTCGTTATGCCTTTTCTAAATCCAGCTCCAGCACGACCGGGCAATGATCGCTGCCCATCACTTCGCAATGGATCTCCGCGTCGATCAGCGCGGGCGCGAGCCTCGCGGACACGACGAAGTAGTCGATCCGCCATCCCACGTTCCGTTCCCGTACCTTCGGCATGTACGACCACCACGAGTAAACATCGCTGCGATCAGGATAGAAATGACGGAAGGAATCGACGAAACCGGCTTCCAGCAGCGAGGTCATCTTGCCGCGTTCCTCCAGCGTGAATCCGGAGTTGCCCAGGTTCGGCTTCGGATGCTTGAGATCGATTTCTTCATGGGCGACGTTCAAGTCCCCGCAGAGAATGACGGGTTTCTTCGCATCCAGCTCCAGCAGATAGTTACGGAAGCGGTCTTCCCATTCCATCCGGTAATCGAGTCGGGCCAGATCGCGTTTGGCGTTCGGCGTGTAGACGTTGACCAGATAGAACGCTTCGAATTCAAGCGTGAGCGTACGGCCCTCGGGCTCGTAATCTTCCTCGATACCGTAGCGGACGGAGATCGGCTCGACTTTGGTGAAGACCGCCGTGCCCGAGTAGCCTTTCTTTTCCGCATAGTTCCAATACGACTTATACGCTTCCCCATGCTCCAGCTGAATCTGGCCTTCCTGCAGCTTCGTCTCCTGCACGCAGAAAATATCCGCGTCCACGGATAAGAAATAGTCCATAAATCCTTTGTTCACGCAGGCGCGCAGCCCGTTGACGTTCCATGAAACCAGCTTCATCGCGGTACAGCTCCTCTATGCCATGTTGGATTTACTGTACCCGCGATGCAGGCGAAGTGTCAACTTGTCCGGAAGACCAAGCGCGGCGCGACCGGAGGTGTTCCGTCCGGCAGCTTGCCCGGCAGACCGCCTGATTTGACGGGCCCTATCCGCTCCTCTATACTATCTTCCAACAAGCATTAACAAGCAGATGGGGGATGGACGGGCATGTCAGCCAGAGCAGGCAAGAAGTTCGAAAATCTAGTGCCGACGCCGATGGACATGAGTCTGGGGACGATCGTCGGCATGCTGCGGGAACAGTTCAAGCGGGATCCGCATCGACAGCCGGCTAAGCCGATTCAGGTCGTACCCTTGACGTTGTCCGAGACGCCTGCGCCGCACGGCATTCAGGTCACCTGGTTCGGGCATTCCGCCTTTCTGCTGGAGCTGGAAGGCAGACGGCTGTTGTTCGACCCGATGTTCTCGGACTCGCCTTCGCCCGTGCCGAGTTTGTTCGGAAGCAAGCGCTACAGCGGGATTTTGCCGCTCGCTCCGGAGGCTTTCCCGAGACTGGACGCCATTATCCTCTCGCATGATCATTTCGATCACTTGGACAAGGCGTCGATTCGCAAGCTGATGGGCAAAACCGAACGGTTCGTCGTGCCGCTCGGCGTACGCGACCGGTTGATTCGCTGGGGCGTGGAGCCGGGACGGGTGACCGAGCATGGCTGGTGGGACGAGCTGGAGCTCGCGGGCTTGCGGCTGGCGTGCGCGCCCGCGCGGCATTTCTCCGGACGGGGGCTGTTCGACCGCAACGGCTCGCTATGGTGTTCGTGGATCCTGATCGGAGCGGAGAACCGGGTGTTCTTCAGCGGGGACAGCGGCTATGCGCCGCATTTCAAGGAAATCGGGGAGCGGTTCGGCCCGTTCGATCTGACGATGATGGAATGCGGACAGTACGACGCCCGGTGGGCGAACATCCACATGATGCCGGAAGAAACGGTCCAAGCCCATCTCGACGTGCGGGGCGGGCTGCTGATTCCCGTGCACTGGGCGGCGTTTACGCTCGGCTACCATGCGTGGGACGATCCCGTCGAGCGCGCCGTTCTGGCCGCCCGCGCGCAAGGCGTGCGGATCGCCACGCCCCGGATCGGGGAGACGGTCGACGCGCGGGCGGACGACTACCCGCAGTCGGCGTGGTGGCGGGAAGCCCGGAACTAACGAAAAACCTCTATATCCTCCGAAAGCTGGGCGTTTGCCGGCTTCGTGGTATAGAGGTTTTTAGTTTGCTAGGAAAGGCTGGCGATTGCGGCGGGTGGGCAGATGCAGATGCGGAATCTATCGGCCTGCTAGGCGCTTGGCCAGTTCAGGGGTGGTCGCTCCGCCCCGCTAGGCGCTCGGCTAGTTCAGGGGGATGATTGCTCCGCCCGCTAGGCGCTGGGCTGATTCAGCGAGATTATCGCCCCGCTAGGCGCTCGGCAGGCTCAGCGAGATCAACGCCCCGCCGGCCGGGCGGTTGCGGGCGGCGATTCGCCCGCCGCAGCGCTCGACGATCGCGCGGGAGATGGCGAGACCGAGCCCCGTCTCCCCGTCCTTGCCCTTCACGAAGCGGTGGAAGAGATGCGGCAGCAGGCTGTCCGGGAATCCTTTGCCGTCGTCGGCGACCGTCAGGGTTACCCGTCCGCCTTCGGCGACGCCGATCTCGATGACGATGGTCCCGTTTGCGTAACGCGTGGCGTTCGAGACGATATTCAGCAGCGCCTGCAGCAATTTGTCGCGGTCGGCCTTCACGTACAGTTCGGCCTGGCTTTCGTCCTTATAGACGGTTTGCAGCTCCAGCCCCTTCGCGGCGAGAATCGGATTGATGCGTTCGATCGTCTCCGTCACGACTTCCCGCACGTGGACGGCCGACGGATGGAAGATATCCTCCTCGCTGTCGAGCTTGGCCAGCAGCGTCATCTCCGTGACGATCTTCTTCAGCCTCCCGCTCTCGCTCAGGATGATGTCCAGTCCTTTGCGGGAGCCTTCGCCCTCGAACACGCCGTCGCGAATGCCTTCCGCGTAACCGGCGATCGACATCAGCGGCGTCTTCAGCTCATGGGACGCATTTTGGAAAAACTGCTTCTGCGCGCGGTTGTGCCGCTCCAGCTCCTCGGCGAGCTCGTAGACGGTTTGCGCCACGGCTCCGATTTCTCCGCCGGCCTTCACGAGGCCGACCTCGCCGAACTTCCGCTCCCGCACCTTCTTCAGCTCTTCCCGCAGCCGCATGAGCGGACGGATCAGCTTGCGCGTAATCAGCAGGCTGAACAGCAGGGCGAGCGCGCCGCCTGCGCCGAGCACGATGAGCAGCCTGCCGAACAAAGCCTGTTCGATCGCCTTGATCTTGCTCACCGGCGTCAACAGCGTAAGCGTCCCCTGCGGCACCTTGTTCACGTCCACGATATAGCCTCCGGCTTCACCGGATTTCGTCACGGTCGAAGCGGCCAATGTCGCGTTCTTGACCACGATCGCGCCGTCCGGGGCGTTCGAGTCGTTCCGCTGCAGCACGTTGCCCTGCGAATCCGACAGGATGACGTGGACGCCGGCGGGCGCCGCGGATGTCATCGTCCACGAGTACGCGGCGTCGACAGGCTTGCCAGCGACCAAGGTCGTTGGCGGCATCGGCGCGTTGAAGGTCCGTACGCTCATCGACGAGGCCATCGAGGTTCCCAGCGTGCGAAGCTGGTCCTTCTGCGAAGAGATGAAGTGATCCATCAGCACGTAATGAATCATAACGGCCGTAAACCCAAGCACGGCGACAAGCAGCAAGCCGAACGCCAAATTGATTTGATGAACCAGTTTCATTGTTGTTCCCCTCCGTCCGCCCGCAGCCGATAGCCGTGTCCCCAGACCGCCTCGATCGGCAGCTGGCCCGCCTTCTTGCGCAGCCGTTTAATGAGATGATCCACCGCCCGGTCGCTGCCGAAATAATCGTCGCCCCAGACGAGGACGAGCAGCTCTTCCCTCGTAAAGGCGCGGTTCGGATGCTCGGCGAACGCGCGCAGCAGATCGAATTCCTTGAACGTCAGATCGAGCTCGTCCTTCCCCAAGAACGCGCGCCGTTCGTCCGGCAGCATCCGAAGCGTCCCCGCGTCCACGGTCGACTGCGCGGATGGAGCTGCGGCCGCCGATTCATCGGCACGGTGCTTGTACCAGCGCTGAAGCTGGCGCTTGACGCGGGCGACGAGCTCGCGCGGGCTGAACGGCTTGACGAGGTAGTCGTCGCCGCCCAGCTCGAGCCCGAGGATCTTGTCCACCTCGTTGTCCTTGGCCGAGATCATGATGATCGGCACTTCCGCTTCATGCCGGATGCGCCGGCACAGCTCGTACCCGTCCATGCCGGGCAGCATGATGTCCAGCACCCACAGATCCGGCGGCTGCTCCAGCCAGAGCGCCCAGGCTTCTTCCGCCGAGCCGAGCCCGACCGTGCGGTAATTCTCTTTATGCAAATACGCCTCCACAAGCGCGCGAATATTGGAATCGTCGTCCACGACGGCAATCGTAAAATCGTTCAAGGCGCGAGCCTCCCTTTTCAGGAATCTGCGTTCATTATACCAACTCGGCCATGCTGAATGGGCGCGTGCCATCGTTTTTCCACAATTCCACCAATGGCCTGCCACACTTCTTCGGTAGGATGGAACCTGTAAGACAAACCAACCCGCTTAGGAGTGATCGTTATGAAGAACAAACGTACCGCAGCCAAAATCGCAGCCGCCGCTTTGATGTTATCCGCTATCGCCAGCCCGATGGCCGCCAATGCCGCTACTGTCGCGACGGCCCCGCTGTCGAAAGCTTACACGGCCGCATTGACTGCCGCAGGCGAAGGAGGTCCGGCGCTCGCTGTCAGCGCATCCGCCGCCAAGGAAGCCGTTCGCATTTCTTTATCCGATCCGCTTGCTCTCGCCAAGCAATATGCGCCTGATACCGTTCCAGCCTGGGAGCAAACGCTCGCGGCCTATGACAAGCTGAGAAAAGACACGTTGACGTTCACGGCGATAAGCCCGGCGAAGGGAGCAGGCGACGCGATATTTAAAGTAGACGGCGTCGATGCCGGCAAGGCCGTGACCGTGACGGCTCCCGAGGGCGGCATCGTGAACGGGCAGTTCAAAGTCGAGGGCAAACCGGTGACCGGTACGGCCGCGCTAAGCAGCATCGCCTTAAAAAGGGTTATCTCCGATGACGGCAAGTTCGTGACCGTTACGGACGACGAAGGCAACGTCGTGTTCAAGGCGCCGAATGCCGGCGACGGCAAGCCCGTGTTCACGACGAGCGCGGCAGGCAGCGCGTTGGGCGTATCGGTATCGTTTTCGGCGGCCGCTAAAGCGGAGCCCGCCGTACAGTCCGGAGATCTTCTCAAAGCCGTCGGTCCAATCAGCCTGACCAAAGGCGCCGACGCTGCAGGCACGATTGCGATCACGAAGGAAGACGGCGACGGCAAGGCCGCGTTCACGCTCCGTGCGGCAGGCCCGATCGACGATCCGTTCTTCAACGGTCAGATCGCGCTGTCGAAAGCGGCTGACGCCAAAGATGCCGAGGCCATCAAAGCCGCGTTGTCCAAGCTGCTGGACCTGTACAAAGCGGAAATCGTCAAGCTGCAGCAAGCCGAGTAGTTTTGGCTGGCTTCGCTTCAAGCAAGGCTGCCGCGCGGCGTCCATGCGAGCCGAACCGGGCGAGAACGCATCATCAAACTAACGCCACAGGGAACTAACCGGACGCCGGGGCACAACGCGAAGAACCTCTATCCTCTGCAAGCAAGAGGGAGATAGAGGTTCTTTTCGCTTGCGGCGGAGGCGGGCGGACATGCTAGCATCTCATCCTCCCATGCACAAAAAGAGACCCGCCGCGCGCCAAGCCGCGCACGAGAGTCTCTTTCCCTGATCATTCGCTTAAGCCGGGAGGACCGGCTTCGCCGCTTCTTTCACCCAATCGTGGACATGCGCCCACCTGTCCCATTCGGACCGGACCCAGGCCTGAATCTTGGCGTCGCGGGCCGCGCCGGGTTCAGCCTGCAGCACATCCTGCACGGTGACGCCGCCGGACGATGGGGGCAGAGCCAATTCCGGCCAGTCCGCCTTCAGTCTGCCCAGTTCCATATGGGCCTGCTGCACCTGCCTGCCCGTGAAGCCGCGCTCCACGACAAGGTAGAGACCGATCAGCGAGAAGGCTGCCGTAATCGGGCGCATCCCGCCGCCGCAATGCTGCGCGCCATAGGCGTCCAGCGCCAACTGATGGATGAAGGCCTCGTATCCGTGCGCGGAGGTATAGACGGAGAGCTGATGATACAGCTCCATGCATTCGCCGGACGCATGAAAGCGCAGCGGCTCCTCGTAAGACCGGTTCGGGAGCAGCAGTCCGCAGCCGGGACATTTAACGATGGAATGTTTCATGGGCAGGGCACCTCCTGGAAGTTGAGCCGTCCGGCGAGGGGAGACAAAGCATGCCGGAAGCATGAGCGTACGCTTGCTTACAAGGGGGCATCGGACAACGGCGGCGGGTCGGCGAAACGGATGCGTTGTTCCTGCGCGGCGTCGGCCGCGAAGGCAAGGAGCCTCCTGCCCTCGTCGGCCAAGGCGGCGCGGTCGTTCTCCGCGAGCGGCGCGAAAGGCGAAACGACAAGCTCGGCGGCATCTTTCTCCCGTTCGATCGTCCACAGCCCGCCCACGAAGCCGTCCACGAGAAAAGCGGACCGGATGATGCCGTTCTCGGTAAAGACCAGCGGGCGGTAGGCCTCCGGCATAATGCGCGAGCGATCGGCGTGCGAGAGCAGGATGCCGTCGAACTCCGCGAGGAAGCGCACGGGCGCGGGCTCGGATTCATCCGGCAAGGGAGCGTCCGGGACGTCGAACAGCTCGGTGCCCTCCTCGCCTTGGAAGACGCGCAGCTGCGGCCGCAGCGCCTCGACGATGCCGCGCAATCCCGTCAGACCCGACCAGGCGGCCATGTCTTTGACGGAAGCGGGGCCGAACGCCGCAAGGTAACGCAGCAGCAAGGAGCCGGCATCCGCTTCTTCCTCGGAGGGCGGGCTCTGCATCCGCAGCCATGCTTCCGCGGACGTGTGCGCGGCCGGAGCGCTTGCGCCCCAGATGCCGCGGGGCGTTACCTGCACGAGCGGCACATAGGACCGCACCGCGGCGGCAAGCGCCGGCGCTTCGCGCTCCGGCCAATGCCCCTTGCGCAGCCGGGCGCCGATTTCCGCGAGCGTGAGCGGCCGCTCCTCTACGAGCGCGCGGCCCGCCGCGGCGAGCGCCGCCGGATCCAGCCCCGCGAGCTTGCGTCCGAAATTGCCTTTCAGCATGCGTTCGTGCACGGATTGCAGGATATAGCGCAGCGGCAGGCAATCGCGGGCGGACACGAGATGAATGGTCGAGCGCATGAGCGACAGTCGGACCGCCTTCCGGTCTGCTAACAGTTGAGACAGGTCATTCGTTTGGAATGTTTCAAGCCTGGACCATAATCCGGCGTACGGAGCTGTCGGCACCTGCGACTGCATGCCGACAAGGTGCTCAAGGGCGGCGATCGGCGATAGAGGCGACCGTTCGAGCAGCAGCTGCCGGGCTAGAAGCGCCCGATTGAGCGCTCGCCGGCTGAGCACGGGAACGGGATCCGATGCTTCGCGCAAGCGGCGTTTCGGAAGTGCGGCAGGCAGGTTTTCCATAGGAGTCACTCCTTTCCGGATAGTGGATATACGCCGCCGAATTGGCCGCGGGTTCATTATTTAGGAAACCGGGGTATGCTACTTACTAACGAGCGACAGCCGCGGGCGACGCGGCGGGAAAGCGGGAACCACGATGAATTCAAAGCGAGCGTACAGCCTCCATCATACCGCATCCGCGGACGGCACGAGGATCGGTTACCGCAGGAGCGGAAGCGGACCGGGTCTTGTCCTCGTGCACGGCGCCTTCGTCTCGGGCCATGAATACGAGAAGCTGGCCGCGGAGCTGGCGAACGACTTTACCGTCTATAACATGGATCGTCGGGGCCGCCTGTACAGCGGAGCGCAGGGCGAGCGATACGGCATCGGGAACGAGTGCGAGGATGTCTTGGCGGTGGTGCTGGAGACCGGAGCCGCCTACGTGTTCGGTCACAGCTACGGCGGTCTGATTGCGCTCGAGACGGCACGGGCGTATTCGGATGCGGTTTCGAAGATTGCGGTGTACGAACCGACGGTCTCGGTCGGCGGCAGTTTTCCCTCGGGCTGGATGCCGGATTACAAGCGCGCCATGGAACAGGGAAGGGATTTGAGCGCATTCGTCCACTTCATCAAAGGCGTCGGCGTCTCCGAGCCTTTTGCGCGGCTGCCCGCATGGCTGATCAAGCTCGCCCTGCTGCCGTCCCTCATCTTCTGGGAAGGGCGGAAGCTCAGGGAGAAGCTGCCGACGCTGATCCGGGAAATGAACGAAACGTTCCGGCTCGATTCGACCGCCGGCCGTTATGAAACGATCAAGGCCCCGGCGCTCGTCATGGCAGGCAGCAAGAGCCCAGCCTTCATGCAGATAGGCGCGCGTGCGGCAGCCGATGCCATCCGGGGAGGCAGCTTCATGCAGTTGGAGGGTCTCGGACATAACGCGCCGGATTTGTTCAACCAACGGAGAATCGCAGCGCAATTGAAAGCCTTCTTTTACAAGGCGTGAACCGTTCCTGCCCTCGAAGAAGCGACAAAGAACCTCGGAATTCCGCTGCGCACGGCGGAGATCGGAGGTTCTTCCTGGTGTCCTTCCTTAAGGAGGCCGTCCCCTGCAAGCAGGCTTGGGCGATTTACTTCCATTATAGCGGAACGGGAACCCCCGTCTACCGCTAGTTTTGGGGGATATTAGCGAAATTGCTCGCGGAGGAATAGAATCCGCTCGCGGTTCTGGGCTTCGCTCACCTCGTGACCGCTGAACGGGTAATCCTTGATCGTCTTGTCCGCCGCGATGCGGTTGTAGACGGCATAGATCGTTTCGGGCATGCAGACGGGATCCTTCCAGCCCACGGATATCAGGACGGGCACTTTGATCCGGGGCGCCAGGTTCAGCATGTCATAACGGGCGATCGTCCGCAGCACGTCGTCCAAGCGTTCGGGATAGCGCTTCGCGTAGTGCGCGAGCTCCGTCAACGAGCTGTTGGAATTCAGGATTCCGAAGTCCATATGGCATAGGTTCGGAATATCGGCGACGATCGCCGTCGCCTTGGGATTAAGCGCCGCGGAGATAAGCGCGAGCCCGCCGCCCTGGCTGCCGCCCACGACGGCCAGCTTCGACGCATCGGTCTCGGGCTGCGCGGCTGCCGCATCGATGGCGCGGACGGCGTCGATCGTCACCGCATGGTAGTACGAGCTCAGCGGCTCCGTGACGTTGCCGGACACCCAGCCTTTCACGGCGCCTCCGCGGAGCGGAAGGTGATTGCCGGTCTCGCCGCCTTGGCCGCGAACGTCCACGGCGAGCACGGCATAGCCTTGCAGCAGCCAGCTGGCGTGCCGCTCGGGATAGCCGCGGTCGTCCGTGTAACCGGGGAAGACGACGACGCAGGGAAGCGGGGCCGCCGAGACTGACGCGTTCGCCTCGTTCCTGCCGGCAGCCGGCACCATGAACCAGCAGTGAATCGGCGTGTCGTCATAGCCTTTGTACGTCAGATGGTTGACCGCAACGCCGGGGAACGGCGATTCCGCCGGCTCGCGGCGAATGTCAAGCGGCTTGTCGGCGTAGTCCTCGAGGGCGGCATTCCAAAAGGCATCGAGTTCGGCGGGATCGATGGTGAGCGGGGCCGCGAAGCTCTCCAGTTCCGTTTTGCGTCTGGCAATGGCATGATTCATTCGAATGGTTCCTCCTAGAGCCGTTTTCTCCACCTTATCACACTCGGCGTTAACCATCCGCTAAAATGTTCATTCCGTCGCCGGAGGACCTTTCCGTCCGTCCCCCATGACCGGCGCGCAATCCGAAAAAGCCCCATGAAACCGACCGCGGACGCGGGGTTCTTGGGGCTGCGTATGTCGGTTGGGGGTCGGATGCCGCGATAGGTGCCGTTACTTTGCGGCGGCGGCAGCTTGGCTGTCGATCAGCGCGTTAGCCGCGTCGGAGAACGATTGCGGCTTGAATTCTTCTTTGTTGATATAAGCGACCATAGCAGCGCCGCTCCATAACATCCGCAGCTGTTCCGTCAGCTCCCGGGGCTTGGGCAGTCCGGCTTCCCTGGCCATATCCTCGATATGGTTCCAGACCTCGTTCCGGCTGTCCAGCGCCTTGACGTGGTCGGGATGATCGGTCTCGGGAAACTCCACGGCCGTATTCATGAACGCGCAGCCCCGGTACGTCGGGAGCTTCATGCGATCCGCCGTATATTCCATCAGGTAGCGCAATTGCGCCAGGACGGAATCCGGACGCTGCTGCCTGGCATGCGCGATGTTTCCCATGACCCGTTCGCGATGAAGCTCCAGGTATGCCACCACCAAATCGTCCTTGGTCGCGAAGTTCCGGTAGAAGCTGGCCTTGGCTACGCCCGATTCCTGAATGATGCGGTCGATGCCGACCGCCCGGACGCCTTCGCGATAAAATAATTGTTCCGCCACCCGCAGAATGCGTTCCTTCGCGGTCAATTTCTTTTCCATTAGCGAGTCACCTGCCCGTTGCAAAAAAATGATGGTGAAAAGAGGATCGAACCGATTGACATGAGACAGATCTGTCTGTATCATCACAGTAAGAAATGAGACAGATCTGTCTCTCTCATTTTAAACAAGGTCCGGATCGCTGTCAATCGGCGGGAAACGACCCGAAAGAGGTGCGAAAGAATGAAGCAAGCAAGTCATGCCGATCCTGCGATCGATCCAAGAAGATGGCTGTCGCTCTCCATCGTGATCTTGGCTACTTTCATGGTGGTGCTGGATACGTTTATCGTCAATGTCGCGCTGCCTTCCATCGAAGAGGGACTGCACGCGGACTTTGCCAAGCTGCAGCTCGTCGTCGCGGCTTACGTGCTCGGGTACGCCGTACTGCTGGTCACGGGGGGAAGACTGGGCGATCTATTCGGACGCAAAACGATGTTTCTGATCGGCGTCGCGGGCTTCGTCGCCGCTTCCGCCTGGTGCGGCATTGCAGGCTCGGCGGAAATGCTCATCGCCGCGCGGATCGCGCAGGGCGTCTCGGCCGCGGCGATGGTACCGCAGGTGCTTTCCATCATTCAAGTGATGTTCCCCGCGGAAGAGAAGGGAAGGGCGCTTGGCATTTATGGCGGCGTGCTGGGTCTTGGCGCGATCGCGGGTCAAATCGCCGGCGGCTTGCTGCTGCGAGCCGATTGGTGGGGGCTCGGCTGGCGGCTGGTGTTTCTCGTGAACATTCCGGTCGGCATCGCCGCCTTCGTCGCCGCGCTGCTGCTGCTTCGCGAATCGCGCGCCCCGGAACGGAAGCGCCTGGATTTCGTCGGCGTCGGGCTGTTAACGATCGGCCTCGGGCTGTTTATCTATCCGCTCGTCGTCGGACGCGAGGAAGGCTGGCCGCTGTGGACGTTCATCAGTCTCGTCGCCGCCCTGCCCGTCATCGCCGGCTTCGTCCGCTACGAGAACGGCCTGCTTCGCAGAGGCGCTTCGCCGCTGCTTCCCATGGCGTTGTTCCGGGATCGTTCCTTCCGGATCGGGATGATCATCGCGCTGGCCTTCTACAGCGGCAATGCCGCGCTCTATCTGATTCTGTCGATCTTCATGCAAATCGGGCGCGGGGCCGAGCCGCTGCAGTCCGCCTATGCGTTCATTCCCATGGGCATCGGGTTCTTCTCGGCCTCCCTGCTCGGACCACGGCTGAAGAAACGCTGGGGCAACCGCGTGCTGCTTGCCGGCGCGACGATCATGGCGGTTGGCTACCTGCTCATTATCGCGGTCAGCGGCGGACTTTCCGGGCTTGGCCTCGGCGAGCTATTCGTTCCGCTCCTGCTCGCGGGGATCGGCCAAGGCGCCGTTGCTTCCCCGCTCATTCACACCGTGCTTGCCGGCGTGCAAGGCCCGCATGCCGGAGCGGCATCCGGCGTGCTCAGCACGTTCACGCAGGTCGCGCAGGCGCTCGGCATCGCGGCGATCGGCACGCTGTACCAGTCGCTTCAGGATCATTTCGCGAGCGGCGGGGAGACGCTGGGCGAGGCCAGCATCGATACGATGCGTTGGTCGCTTGCCGTCATTATCGCGTTGGCCGCGTTGACCTTCCTGCTGCTCGCCTCGCTCGGCCGCAAACGACGGGCGGGGAGCAGTCATGCGGCGGGCACCGAGCCGGCGGCGTGACGGGCGCCGGCTTCTCCATGCCGTATCCAAGAGCTGCGTCCTCAGACGTCGCTTCGGCGCCTCGGGCCGGGAATCGACCGTCCGCGGCCCGTTTACCGCAGGCCGCTCGGCCAGATCACGAGCGAGCGGTTGTCGCGTTCGGCTCCGAGCGCCCGCAGAAGTTCTTCCGCGTGCGACTCCAGAACGGGCACGCCGTTCCAGCGGTCGATTCGGATCTTGTTCAGCTTCTGCTGGCGCAGCAGCGTGCGGAAGATCTCTCGCAGCGCATCGGAGAGGCCTTCCCGATGCCGCTCGCGCTCAAGCTGGCCCGCTTTATGGCCTTCGTCCTCCGGCGGATCCGCTGCCGGGCTGCCGGCCTGAGCCCGCATTTTGGCCAGGTCGACGATGTGGCGGCCGTTGTTTTCGATCCAGAAGCGCCACTCGGCATGCTGAAGCACGAGGAAGCTGCCGCTCTTGCGCGCGAAGCCGGCTCCGCTCGCGGCCGGCCAGTCGGCCGCGAGCCCGAACGGGTTGGCCGGGTCCGTCGCGGCCAGCACCGTGACCGCTCCGCCGTCCGGGCCGGGCGGAAGCGGACGCAGGGCCTCGATTCCCTCGCGCCTGGCGAACTGCAGCGTGCCGACGCCCTCTACGAGCAGGCCGCGCGTCACGGCGCCCCATTGCTCAAGCTGCTTCAGCACGGGGAGCAGCTCGTCCCAGCCGAAGGGCGAAAGCTGCTGCACGAGCTCTTTGGAGACGATGCCGCAGCTGTCCAGCATATGCTGCGTCCAGTGCAGCGCCGACTCCGTGAGGTCGGAGCTTACGGAGCGTAGCGCTTCGACGCCCAAACCGTCCGGCTGTCCGGTCCCGAACCCGCTGCCCTGGCGGCTGCCGGATTCGCCTCCGCCTGAGCGCCCGCCCGCGGGAGCGGTCGAAGCCGCGCCGCCGGCCATTTCGGCGCCCGCGAGGCCGCCCGGCCCGTAGCCAGCCTCGCGGTTGTCCTCGTCCGCGAGCGAGCCCGTCCAATACCAGCGCCCGAGGCCGGAGCCGGTGCGGGCGAGCTGCTTGCCCTTCGTGGCAAGCTGCAGCCTTAGGGGCGCGAATTGGTCATTGGAGACCTCGCCCTCCCAGACGAGATCGAGCAGATCGACGAGCAGCTCCGACGGCACCTTGCCGTATTCGCGACTCAGCTTCGTCAGAAAGCTGGCGCCGCCCGTCCGAAGCAGCTCCAGCAGCCGCGGATGCTTGGAAGACTCGGCCGTCCGGGCGGCGGACTGCTTCAAGATCGGCGCGAGCAGGGGCTTGGCTTCCGCAAGGAAGAAGGCGATCCGTCCTTCTTTCTCGCTCTCGCCTTTTCGGCCGAGCCAAACGATCTCGCCGGAGGCGCAGAGCAGGTCCAGGTCCTCCTTGCGATAACCCGTTACGCGCGCGGGGAAGACGAGCGTTTCCCAGTGCGAGGCGGGGAGGAAGTAGCCTTGCAGCCGTTCGATGACGAGTCGCAGGCCTTCGATGCCGCTCAGCTGCGTGCCCGACAGGACATGCTGCAGCCGCGACATATGCGTCATCCAGTCCACCGGGTCGATGGCTTCGGCCTGCTTCCGCGCCTGCTCCAGCGTAAGCCGAATCAGGCGCTTCGCTACGCCGCGGCTCGTCCAGATCCGTTCCGCTTCATCGGCGAAAGGCGCGTGTTCCGTCCGATCCAGCGCCAGCAGCACGTCCGCGATCCGTTCGGCATCGGCCGCGGTTAGCTGCGGATAGCGCTCCCGCAGGTCCTGCTCGGTGAAGGAGAGCCGATTGTCCGCGAAGCGGCCGGCCACGAACGCGATCGATGCCTCGCTCCGCGGGAACGCCGCGTACAGCTCGCGTTCTTCGGCGCAGATCCAGCGCCGCAGGCCGCCGCCGAACGCCAGCTCGCTCACGCGTCCGGCGGCCTCGAGCGCTTCCAGCCATGCGTCCGCGTCGCGGCCCGCCGCTGCGGCAAGCTCTTCGCGCGACTGGTCGCCGCGGCGCTTCAGCAGCGTGAACAGCTCTTCCGCGCTTGCCGGAACAAGCTGCCCCGCCTCGAGCCGCGCCTCCTCCGCCCGAGCGATGGCGGGATCGACCGACCGCCGCACGGCGTCCTCGCCGAACAGCGAAGCGGCCAGCGACTTGCTGACGCTTAGCAGCTGCAGCTGCGTCGCCTCGCTCAGTCCGTCGCCCTCGTACAGCATCGCATTCGCGTAATCCGCGAGGAACTGTACCGCGAAGGGAGACGGCGCGTTCACTTCCTTCACGGTCACTTCGATATCGCCCGCGGCGATCGCGCCGAGCAGCGCTTTGAGCCCGTCCGTATCGAGCTGCGCGTGCAGGCATTCCCGCATCGCTTCCTGCAAATACGGAAAATGCTCCGCGTACGGCAGCGCCTGCTTGAGCAGCTCCTCGCTCCGCAGCCGCTTCTGCCACATCGGCGTGCGCGTGAAGCTGCGGGAGAGCAGCAGCGACGTCTCCGCGATCCGGCGGAACGAGACGGCGAGCAGCGGAGAGCCGGCGATCGCCTCCGTCAGCAGCGGTTCCGCGCTGTCCGCCGTGATCTGCCATAGCGTCTGCAGCCAAGACGCGTCCCAATCCGGAACGACAAGCTCGATTCCGTTGTCCTTGGCGTTGCCGTACATGGAATACGGCAGCAGACGTTGAAAATGCCGCTGGATAGCCAGCAGCCACGTCCGATTAACGCGCCGACCGAGCGGGTTGTGAATAATAATCCGTGTCTGGTTCATCAGATCCCGGTAATGCTCGATGATGATCCGCCGCGCGGTCGGCAGCCCGAGCGCCCGCTGCTGCGCCCGCACGAGATCGATCAGCTCGGCGGCGGAGTAAGAGTCGAGCCCGTATTCCTCGTCCAGCCAGGCGACGGCAGCGTCCTCCAGCATGCGGTCTCTCTCGCTATCCGCCTCCGAGCGGCGATCCAGCTCGAGCCGATCGGACAGCTGCCCCAGGAAATCCCCGAGCCGCACGCCGACCTCCACGCTCCGGCTGCCCGACTCCGCGCGCCAAAACGGAATTTCGCTGAAGCGGTTCGGCGCTTCCTGCACGTAGACGCGGTCGTTCTCGATCCGGCTGATCATCCACGAGCTCGTTCCCAGCTGGAAGACATCGCCCACCCGGCTCTCCGCGATATATTCTTCGTCGAGCTCCCCCAGATGGGCTCGGCTGTCGGTATGGTGGACGGGATAGGCCGAGCTCGACGGAATCGTGCCGGCGCCGGTCACCGCGGCCATCGCCGTATTGGCGCGCTTGCGAAGCGTATCCGTATCCCGATCCCAATCGATGAGCGGGCGGGCAAACGGGTAGAAGCCGGACAGCACCATCAGCGCGGCTTCCAGTCTGGCGCGGGGGAAAGCGCGGTAACATTCGCTTTGCAAAATCATGCCGTACAAGGCGCCGACCTTCATATCCGAGGCGGCGGTCATGGCAACCAAATGCTGCGACAGCACGTCGAGCGGCTCATGCGGCAGCACGATGGCTTCGATGTCCCGCCGCGAGATGCTGCGGCACAGGACGGCTGCCTCCGGCAGCTCGCCGCGCTGGCGCGCCACGATATAGCCGCGGCTGACGTCGCCTACGGCGTGACCGGCGCGGCCGATGCGCTGGATGCCTGCCGCGGCGGCCTTGGGCGAGTCGACCTGGATGACGAGGTCGACATGGCCGACGTCGATGCCGAGCTCCAGCGACGAGGTCGCGACGAGGCAGCGCAGCTCGCCGGCTTTCAGCATGCGTTCCACCTCGAGCCGCCGCTCGCGCGCCAGGCTGCCATGGTGGGCGCGCGCGAACTCATGGCCGGCATGCTCGTTCAGGCGCAGGACGAGCCGCTCGCACAGCCTGCGGCTGTTGACGAAGATCAGCACGGAGCGCGCGCCTTCCATGAGCGCCATGATCCGCTCGACGATCGGCTGCCAGACGCCGTCGCGCGAGCGCGCGGGCCGGCTCAGGTCCGGCATCGTGACGCGAACCTGGATCGCCTTCGTCATCGCGCTTTCGACGATGAAGACCGGCCGCGGCAGATAGCCCAGCGGGTGGGCGTCAGCTGCCAAGTCGGACCGCATGCCGCGCTCCGCTTCCGCATCCCGTTCGGCCAGCGCGCTTGCGGCACTTCCGAGGCACGCATCTATTCCCGCTGTATGTCGGTTCTCGCTGCCCTCATCTGCATCCGTGCCGCTGTTGCCGGCATGCGGATCCATATCCGCCTTCGGCGCCCAGCCGCCCAGAAACCGGGCGACCCGCGTAAGCGGCTTCTGCGTCGCCGATACGCCGATGCGCTGCACGGCATGCGGCGACAAGTCGGCCAGCCGCTCCAGCGAGATCGACAGATGGGCGCCGCGCTTGTCGCCGGCGAGGCTGTGGATCTCGTCGACAATGGCCGTCTCGACGGTCCGCAGCATGTGACGGCCCTTCTCCGACGTCAGCAGCAGGTAGAGCGATTCCGGCGTCGTGACGAGCACGTCGGGCGGCCGATTGGCCATGCGTGCCCGCTCGCGGGGCGGCGTGTCCCCCGTTCGGACGGCCGTCCGTATGCCCGGCCAGGCGCCGCCGCTTTCCTCGGCGCCGTAGGCTTCGATCGCTTCAAAAAATTCCACTAAATGATGCTGAATATCGTTATTAAGTGCTTTGAGCGGGGTAATGTATAGTACGCGCACGCCATAGGACCAGCTCTCTCCCTGCGCCGCGGCCCTTTCCTTGGCCAATGCAAGCCGGCTGAGACAGGGGAGGAGCGCCGCGAGCGTCTTGCCCGAGCCGGTCGGCGCGGCGATCAGCGTGTGGCGGCCGGCGGCGATGGATGCCCAGGCGTCATGCTGGACGGGCGTAGGCTCGCCGAACCTTCGGCTGAACCAGCCGGCAAGCGTCCTATGAAACCGTGCAAGAATGTCGGAAGAAGGGTTCATGCGAGAAGCAGCTCCTTTAGAATCATCGGAAACGAACTGATTTTGCGTCTATTGCGTCCACTCTTAATTGCTTTTGTTTAACTCACGTCTACGCTGAATCCTCTTGCTCCAGTCACGTCTATATAACCAGTCTATCCTTGTATTATTCATCATAACGCCATCCAATCCTTTTCAGACGTCGGACAAGCCGAATCGAAGCCAAATGACAGGTCAGTAAGCAAACTTGCGCGCATACATATAGTTCTACAACAGCGTTGGCGCATAGGCAGCGGGAGGTATCGGGAAGATGGCGAAATGGCGGGACAGTCTCGAGAGAAGATTCAAGGAATGGAGGCGGCTCGAATATGCGGTGGAGGACACCTTGGCGGGCAGGCGCGTGCTGCGCGTCTCGGGGCCGAGAACGCCGAGGCTGACGACGCCCGTCTCCGTAGCGGTCAAACAAGCCGAGCTGGGCGCGGTGGAGGAGAAGTTCGGCGCGGGACTGGCCTGCTTCTGCCTGGGCGAGCTCACGGGAGAGGAACGGACGGCTTTCCTGAAAGCCTGGCATGACCGGCTTGAATCGGGGGCGACGGTGGTGCTGGCCGACCGCCGCGGCGAAGGCTGCGAGACTCCCGACCAGCTGCGAGACTTATTGACCCCGCATGCCCGAATCTTGAACGTCGAGGTTGGCCCGACTTTCTGGTGGGCCCGTTACGAGCGGGCTTAAAACGCGGCCAAAACGAAACAAAGCCGCGGCTGCTTGTCCCGAAAGAGAAGCGGCGGCGGCTTTGTTCCCATGACCGTCGGAGATGGGTGCGACCATGTCCGAGCGGCGTTCTTGCAATAACCGAAGGTGATTAATCTGAATCTCCATCGCCTGGTTCGTCGGATGGATCATTGGCATATTTCTCGAACGTTTGTTGGCTCATGACGCGGCGCGCCGTGACATAGCGCTTCGCGTAATAAGATTCCTCCAGTCCGTTGATTACGACGCCTCTGCTAGAAGATGCGTGCGCAAACTTGCCGTCGCCGACGTAAATGCCGACGTGCGAGATGCCATTTCCCGTCGTATTGAAGAAGACGAGATCCCCAGGGATCAAATCGCCTTTGGCGATTTTCTTGCCCAGCCCAGCCTGCGAGCGGGATGCATGCGGAATGTCGACGCCGAGTTTCTTGAACACGTACATCGTGAATCCGGAGCAGTCAAAACCTTTCGCGGTCGTGCCGGTGTAAACGTAAGGCGTGCCGATCAGATCATCGATGACGCCATCCATCTTCGAGTCGGCGAATACGCTGCCAGCTTGGAAAACGAATAGCATCGCGAGACCGATCACGAGTGCAGAAAGCTTCTTCAAAACGGGAAACTCCTTCCAGTGCCTACGAGGTTAGCTGTGGGGTTCGGTTGAAGGCTCCCTATGATCGCCTCTGGCAGTCGTCAAAGCGCATGACGGCTGTCGGGATCAATTCACCCAGAATGGTTCCCCCGTTTCCCGTATAGGGAATTCGGCAAAATTTTCATTTCTTACGGCTAAGGATTCGATCATTTTGTCGCTTCTCCTTCCAAGTTCACGTTTTGTTCACAAATTAAAATTATTAGAGTGAAACCTTTTTATCCCGAGATTCGTATAACGGCGCCGTTTTCCGGGGGAAACGGTCTATTCGGCATGCTGTCGGAACGACGGATGTCAATGGCAAAGCGTGTCTGTTCAGCATGCTTTGAGACGCCAAAAAACCCCTCCGAAGTCGAAGGGGAGAGGGCGTCCGGCGGCATTCTCGGGACGCCGGGCGGTTCTTTCGTAGGCCAATAGGCCGACCGTCATATGAATATGGGCCGCTCGACATGAGGCGGGCGGCCCAGCGGGGCGGCGTCCTCAGGAGGACTGCTTCGATTGCCAGACATCGTATTGGGCGGCGGCCGTCCATACCTTCATGATCGTTCGCAGCAGCTGATAGCCTTGATGCAGGACCAGCGCCAGCAGGCCGGCCCACAGCAGCGAGACGGAGGCCACCGTCGCGCTCAGCAGGGCGCCGATGCCCCACATCATCAGCGAAACGCCGGCGAACGGGAGGAAGTTGGCCATGCTGCTCCACAGCGCGCGCATCGAACCGCTGCCGGTGACGGCGCCGAACTGCATCGACAGGAAGAACAGGTGCAGGAGGACCGCCCATAGGAGCCAGCCGCCCGCCCACGGCCCGGCCGCCTTCGCGAATTCTACGAGCGTGTCGCTCGCGAGCAGCAGATGGAGCGCCCGGGGCAGCAGCCAGAGGGCGGGGGCGAGCGTGAGCGCCGTTTCCAGCAGGTAGAGCAGCGTGACCGGCTTCCAAGCTTTGCGAATGCCTTTCAGGAACGTCGTTCCTTTGTCGTCGGTCGCATGGTGCAGCGAATGGAACAGGCCGGCGTTCAGGAACGGCGTGATGATCATCCGGCCCGCCAGCAGTCCGCAGAACAGCACCGCATAAGGCTGGAGCAGGTCGGTTTTCATCAGTTGAAACTGCGATTCCGTCACGAAGAGCGAGATGGCGCTGCTGCTGGCCGCGTACGAGTCGGGGAACCGCTTCAGCAGCGGAACCGCGATGCCCTCGATGGTGCGGTAGAGGAAGAAGCCCCAAATGAGCTCATATAGAAACAGCAGGATGATGATATAGAAATGCTTGATCGTCAGCCGCCAGCCTTGCTTGATATGCATCCTCATCCGTGAAGTCACCTCCTTCATTCATAGTGGCACTACCAGGCAAGCGAAGAGAACAGGGTCTCGACCAGCTTCGAGAGTCCGACGCTCCAGCGCGTGCGCGTTTTCTCGTCCAGATCGGCTTTCATGAAGTTGTTGATGTGCTTGTTGTCGAGCACGTTGTCGTTCTGCGGGTCCACCGCGGCCCAGAGCAGCTTCGAGCCGTGGACGATTTTATATTGAATGTGGGCATCCTGGCCGTCCCACACTTTGGGCATCACCGTGCCGTCGGCAAAATGGAGCATGACCGACACGGGGCCGGCGCTGCCGCCGGTTCGCTTGATAAGCACCACGCTCTCGTACTGCGTCTTGCCGTCCTGCTTGACCGGCGTCACGTGGATGGCGGCCACGGAGTAATCCGACATCGCGTCCCCGTAGACGAAGTGGCTGAAGTAATCGTTCCACTTGGTCTTCGTCACCGTTTCCACGACCTTCTGGAAGTCGGCGGTGGAGGGATGCTTGAACTTGTATTTCTGAAAGTAGGTCCGCATGATCTTGCGCATCGTCGCGTCGCCGACCTGTTTCTCGATGCCGACCAGCACCAGCTTCGCCCGGATATAGACGTTCTCGGCATAATGGTTATTGCTGTGGTAGGACCACGACAGCTGCTTGAGCGGCGCGGGATCCGTCATGTAGCTCGATTCGACCGGCAGATTCGGCGTGACGCCGTATTCGCTCTCCATCACTTTGTCCTCGGCGTAGGAGGTGAAGCCCTCGTCCAGCCACGCTTCCTCGAATTCGTTGGAGGCCACCATGCCGTACCAATATTGATGACCGACCTCGTGCACGACGGTTCGCTCCAGGTCATAGCCGGGATTGTCGCTCTCCGCCGCGAACGCCGTAATGAGCGTCGGGTATTCCATGCCGCCCGCACCGTTTCCGCCTTTGGGCGGGACGACGACGGAGAGGGTCGTATAGGGATACTCGCCGTACCACTGCGCGTATTTGGCCAGCGCCGACTTGGCCGCGTGCAGGTAGCGGTCCTTGTATTTGGCATGCAGCGGATCGAGGTAAAGCTTGATACGTACGCCGGGCACGCCGGTAGTAGAGAACGGCTCCTCGGAATAGACGAAATCAGGCGAAGCCGACCAGCCGAAATCATGCACGTCGTCGGCGTAGAATTGGTACGTCTTGCGTTTATCCGACACGACCGACGCCCTCGCCTGGAAGCCGGTGGCCGCCACTTTATAGGAGGAGGGCACGTTGATCTTCACGCTGTAGATGCCGAAATCGCTGTAGAATTCGGAGTTGCCGTGGTACTGATGCACGTTCCAGCCTTCCGTCGCGCGTCCCCGCGTCCCCGCCGTTTCATAGACGGCCAGCTTCGGAAACCATTGGCCCGCCATGACGAAATCCCCGGCGTAGCCCATGCGGGCGAATACTTGAGGCAGTTTCACCTCGAACTTCATGCGCAGGGTGACGCTCTTGCCGGGAGCGACGGGCGTCGGCAGCTTAAGCTTGGCCAGCGTAAGATCGTTCGGATTGCCGTCGTCGGGCTGGACGAAATGCAGGCGCGGGAGGAGGCTGTAGCCCTCCGTCGTCTCGAGCGAAAGCAGGTTCATATAGCCCGTGCTGTCCGCGGAAGCCTTGTCCTCCCGCAGCTGTCCGCCGGATTCGCGCATGAAGGTGGTGTTCTTGGAGCGGAAGGCGTTCGGGTAGAGGTGAAAATAGAGCTCGGACACCTGCTGCTTGCCGGGGTTTGTCCACGTGACGGACTGCTCGCCCTGCAGCATGTGCGCATTCTCCTGCAGCGTCACGTCGATGTGGTATTCCGAGACCCGCTTGCTGAGCGAGACCGGCTTCGGCTGCATGACGTTGTCCGGTTCATGGGCCGGCGCCGGCGCGGCCGGTCTCGGTTTGGGAGCAGCGTCTTTCTTCGCCGGGGCGGAAGCGAACGTATATTGCGAAACCCAGGCATTCCCGAACCCCTCCTTCGCCGTTACGCCGATGATCGCGGCGGCGAGGAGAAAGAGCAGTATACGTTTGGCGTGACGTGGATTCATTTAAAGATTCCCTCCCGTTGACAAGCTTCTAAGGCATGTATATGTTTGCTTTTCCGAGATTATTAGCTAAAATGGAATTAAAGTGTGGACAGGTATGAAGAGGCGTCCGATGCCGTTCTTGCGGGCGGAACGGCACGTTTCTTCCTCAAAAATATAAGCGTTGTTCTTATATTTCGGGAAACCGCGCAGGACGCGGGATTCAGGGCTTTACAGGAACGATTGGGACGGGAGTTGAACGCGAGAATGAGTGAACAGGATAACGGCCAACAGCCGCTGGAGAAGAAAGAGAAGCGGTCGCTTTCTCTCAACGTGGTGAGCAATAAAGAACATCGGGGTTTCGGGGCGGGCACGATCGATTTAAGCGACGTCGCCTGCGTCATGATCGACAACGGCACGGCGTATATCGATGTCGGCGCCATGCACGCGAAGAGCAAGATCGAGAAAGGCATCAAGTTCAGCACGAACAAGGAAGACGTGCCGAACGGCCGCCTGTGCTGGATCGTATGGGTCGCGGTGGACCGGAACGAAGAGGGCGCGTACTATGCGGGCGCGACCGCTTGTCCGATGCTGGTGGATACGGAAGCGCGCCGGGGATGGAAGATTCTCGCGCAGCACGTGAACAATCTCGATTACGCGATTAAGCGCCGCTTCGTGCTCGACGAGCTGTCCGCGGACGAGAAGCAGGCGCTCAAGAGCTTGCTCGTGTCCAATAATCCGGAGTGGTGGGAACGCTCGCCGGATAAGCTGAAGGAAGCTTTGAACGCGTAGGAAGTCCGGCAATGTCGGCAGGCGGACGGAGCAGCGGGAATTTACTGCGGAAAGACGCTGCTTAAGTGAATAGATCAAGCGCTGGCCTGAGGGTCTGCGCTGGGGTTATTGAGAAAGCTGCCGGTTGGCAGCTTTTTCGCTGTGCTCGGTTATGATGAGGACCGACACCGGTTGAGGGGGAGCTCTCAACCTGGACTCCGTGCAGCTAACGATTGTACGGAGCGCTAATCGGCTGAAATTGCCCCTTCTATATCGCTAACGGCTGCCAGGAGGCTTATTGCGCGATTCTTTCGATGAAATCAGCCTTTGCACGCCAAATAACGTTTGTCAGAGTCGTTAGAGTTTATGCAGCCGTGTTTTTGGAGGATTAGCAGCGCTGGCAAGCGTTAGGCGTATTGGGGTACCTCGAAGCGTCGTTGAACGATCGCCAGCTCCGCCTCGCGCCGTTGTATGTGTCACCGCCGTATACGTTGTCCTACATGGAAGCTGGAAAGAAACGGACTAAATACCGTTTTAAAAGCGCGAGTTTCTCTACAAGCTAAAGCTGCAGTACGGCAGCTTTTCGCTATCTCAGGCGAAGTTGAAGGCCAAAAGCTGCACCACAGCAGCTTTGTGAGCTTGAAGTGGGCGAAGTGCCTTGGAAAGCTGCAGGACAGCAGCTTTTTCGCAATCCTGGACGAAGGGGAAGGCCAAAAACTGCGCCACAGCAGCTTTTTGAGCTTGAAGTGGGCGAAGTGCCTTGGAAAGCTGCAATACAGCAGCTTTTCGCTAGCTCGGACGAAGGTGAAGGCAAAAAGCTGCTTCACAGCAGCTTTTAGAGCTTGAAGTGGGCGAAGTGCCTTGAAAAGCTGCAGGGCAGCAGCTTTTTCGCAATCCCAGGCGAAGGCGAGGTCAAAAAACTGCGTCACAGCAGCTTTTAGAGCTTGAAGTGGGCGAAGTGCATTGGAAAGCTGCAGGACAGCAGCTTTTCCGCAATCCTGGACGAGGGTGAAGGCCAAAAGCTGCGCCACAGCAGCTTTTTGAGCTTGGAGTGAGCGAAGTGCTTCTAATAGCTGCACCAAGGCAGCTTTGGGCTATCTCAGGGGTTTGGAATCTGGTGAGTTTCGCATGTTGACGTCAGTTCAGGGGTCGACGATTTCCATGGTCAAGCTGCTTCAACGGCAATAGTTGACAATTATTCTCATTAAATTGATAATGATTATCAGTATCACTAAAAGATGATCGACTACCGGCAACATAACCGACAGCAAGAAAGAGACAACCGATAGCATGAGCAAGCAGCAGCACAGTTACGGCCGGCGCGCCGATAGGAGTGAGCGAATTGGAGCATAAAGCTTTATTGATCTATGCCAGCATGACGGGCAATACGCAGGAAATGGCCGATAGCGTGGTGGAGGGGTTGGTCGAGAACTTCGTTGCCGTAGAAGTGAAGGAAGTCATGGATGCGTCCGTGTCCGACCTGGAGTCGTACGAAAATATTTTGTTTGGCGTGTACACGTGGGGAGACGGCGATCTGCCGGATGAGTTCCTTGATTTCTACGACGAGCTGGGCGGCGTGGATTTGTCGGGCAAACGGGCGGCGGTATTCGGCTGCGGCGACAGCGCTTACCGATATTTTGCCGTTGCGGGAGACATCCTGCACGAGTGCTTGGAGAATCAAGGCGCCGTGGTGCTGGATCAGACCGTCAAGGCAGACCGCTGTCCGGGCAAAGAGGAGCTGGCGGCATGCTGGAGGCTGGGAGCCGACTTCGCTGCCTTCATTAAGCAGGGGGAAGGCGTGAAGGCATAAGAAAAAGAAGCTGCTTCCGTTCCTCCTTGCCGGAGAGGCGGAGCAGCTTCTTGATTGCAAGCAGCCGGACGATTAGCGCAGCCGGTCAGAGTCAGAGACTGATCTCGGCGCTCAGCACCGCGGTGCCTCTCGGCAGCTGGCCGAACGCATCCGGTTCCTGCGTAATCGCGATTTGGTTATATCCCGACAGATTCCGGTCGAGCGTCAAGTACAGGCCACCCTTCCCGTCGCGGGAGACGAACGTGCCGGCGTTCACGACGCCGCTGCCGTCCTTCATGAGCCATACCTGGAACGCTTCATTGCCCTTGAGCTGCGGCAGCTTCTCTGCCTGAACGA
This sequence comes from Paenibacillus sacheonensis, assembly GCF_009909195.1. GTDB lineage: Bacteria > Bacillota > Bacilli > Paenibacillales > Paenibacillaceae > Paenibacillus_Z > Paenibacillus_Z sacheonensis. The sequence continues at coordinate 32,529 of NZ_JAAAMU010000011.1, read as the reverse complement.
GCAGATGCGTTCCCTTGCTGTCGATCACGATCGTCGCCAGTCCGTTCGCCACGATGTCCTTCGCCGCGGCACTCAGGTTGACCGCTTCGTTCGGCCGCAGGCCCTGCGGCGGTTCGGTCGTCGCCGTCAATTGGCCGCGAAGATCGGAGAGCTGATCCCGGAGAGAGAAGACATAGATGCCGAGCACGATGACGGCTGCCGCAAGAGCGGCGCTCACCCATACGCTCCATCTGCGCGGCTTGGCTTTCGGCCATTCGGCAGGAAGGGGCTGTCTTGGCTGCGGTTCGCGCCCCAACTCCGGTTCCGATTGCGATTTCCGCGTCTGCCCGACATCCGCTTGCAACCGTGGTCCCGGTTCGTTCATCGGCGGAAGATCGGAAGCGCGGGTCGATTCTCTGAACGCATCCGCAGCCGAATCGGCAGGCGTCAACTTGGCAGTAACATCGGAAGCGGCGTCGGCGTCTTGATTGGACGTGTTGCTTACGGCCGAATCGCCAAGGATATGACCTAATATCCGATCCTGCATGCCCGCCGGCGTCTGTACCGGTTCGACGGACAACGGCAGCAGATCGACGATGGCTTTCAGTTCCGCCACTTGCAGGGCGCACGCTTCGCAGCCCGCCAGATGGCGTTCGAACGCCTTGCTTTCTTCTTCGCTCAGACCTCCAAGCGCGTACATTTCCGCGTTATCGCATTCCGGCGCATTATGGACCATAGCTAAGCCCCTCCTTTCCGATATCCTCAAGCTGCGTTTTCAGGGCCTTCATCGCGAGCCTTACCCTGCTCTTGACCGTCCCTAAGGGAATGTCGCATTTCGCGGACACCTCCTGCTGGGTGTAGCCGGCGAAATAAATCAATTCCATCACTTCCTGCTGATCCTCATTCAAGCTCCGGATCGCGCTTCTGACCTGTTCTCCCACGACATTGGCCGTCGCGAGCCCCGCGGTATCCGATTCCGGATCGGGTTCCCGGTTCAGCTGCTCCGCTTCCGTTACCTGCTGAGAGGTTCTTGTCTGCCTGAGGCGCAGGGCATCGATGGCGATGTTGCGCGTGATCGTGAACAGCCAGCTCGACAGCATGCCCTGCCCGGAATCGTACCGTTCGGCCGAATTCCATAACCGCAGGAACAGCTCCTGCACGACTTCCTCCGCCAGCATCGCATCCTTGACGATTCGGTAGGCAAAGGCATAAATCGGCCGTTCATATCGCTCGTACATGAGCTTCAGCGCTTCCGGGTCCTTGCCCAGAATCCGCGCCAGCAGCGCTGCATCCGTTCCATTATCCGACATTAGCGGGTCGTCCCCCTTCGGTACACCTCCCCATTATACAAAAATTCCCGACCCGGCATAAGGAGAAGCCGAATCGGGAGGCAGTTACGCGCAGCGGGGATCGAAATCGGCCGCGAGCTGCAAGATCTGTGATCGGGAATAAGCGTCATAGGCATTCAGCTTTACAAATTTATATCTGCACCGTTGCACAGGGGATTCAAGAATTCAGGAGTTCAGGTTTTCAGAAATTCAGGTTTTTAGCAATTCGGAAGTGCGGAAGCACGGCTTACATCGCTTTCGTCAACGTGATGGACCAGTCGGCCGTGTTCCAATCCAGCTTCCAGCCCAGTAGCTCGGCGATGAAGCGGAGCGGCACCTGCGTGCGTCCTTCTTTAATAAACAGCTTGGAGCCGGCGTCCATCGTCTTGCCGTTGACTTTGGCCATGTCGCTGCCGATCCAGAAGACCATCGTATCCGAGCCGGCCATGACCGTGACTTCGTTCTTGGCGGGGTTCCAGGAAATATTCGCGCCAAGCGCCATCGTTAACGTACGGAGGGAGACATACGTCGTGCCGTTCCATACGCCCGGCGCTACGTCCATCGCAACGGATTGCGCATCGACCTTTGCCGTCTTGCTGCCTACTTTCAGCCAAATGGACTTCACGGAAGGCATGACGGGCCCCGTCGGCTTCATTCCAAACATCTCCGGCTTCTGCGTGACGATCGCGCCGCCCAGCGCTTTGCCTACGCCGAACATGAAGCTGTAACCTTTGTCATAGCTGGCGTACAGGCCGGACGCGTCCTTCGCCATGTAGAGGTCGAAGGCTTCGAGGACAAGACGCTCATGCTCCGCGACCGCGGCGGTCGCGGCGGCTGCAGGCAGGTTGCCTTCCGTTGCCGCGCCGAGGAAATTGCCGAAGTCGACGGAGAACTTGCTCAGCTTCGCTCTAGCCGCCGCGATATCGCTCGCGTTGCCCTTCAGCGTCGCTTGCACGATCTGATCTTGGGCGTTAATGTGGTCGCCGACCCATACTTGCTTGAAAGCGTCGCCGCCCGCTTTGCCGTAGACGGAAGCGACGGCTGCCGTCCAGCTGTCGGTATTGCCTTCCTCGGCTTTCAGAATCGCCGGGTAGGCAGGGGATTTCCCGAAGCCCTTCTGCATGCTGAACGCGGCCAGCGCGTAATGCTCGGCGGCGAGGTTGTTCAGCGCGGAGCGCAGGTCGCCGGCCGGCGTATCCGAACGCGTGCCCATGAATTTATCCGGCATTTGGGACACGATGGCGCCGGAGAGGGCGCCGCTGATTTTGAACATGAAGCCGAGGCCTTCTCGGTATGTCGTTAGGGCATCGCCGTAGTCGCCCGCCACATAGTCGTCGAATACTTCCTTGACCTGCGCCTCGTGGGTGCGAAGCACGCTTTGCGCCGTCGCCGCGGGCAGCTTGCCGCCCGTTGCCTTACCTAGGAAGCTGCCAAGGTTGACCGCGAATTCTTCGATCTCGGCGGCTACGTCGGCTTTCTCGGCAGCATTGTTCGTTTCCACCGCCGCGACGTAGTCCTTCGTATAGTTCAGATGGCCGCTGAAGATTTTGTCAAATGCTTGCGCGCCCGCATCGCCATAGATGGAAGCGATCGCCGGCACCATGTCCTTCGCGTTCTTCTCCAGCGCGGTTTGGGCCGCGGCCGCGTCGAAGCTATGGTCGTACTTCTTGATCATGGCGTCTACCGCGAGGGCGAAATGCTCGGACAGCAGGTAGTCGAACGTCGCTCTCAGCTCTACGGCCGGCGTACTGGCCGACGGCTTTGCCGGTTCGGCGGCGCTGGCGGTCGATGCCGCGGCAATCGTCGGTACGAGTAAGGATAAACTAAGTACGGGGGTCAGCCATCTTTTCGTGGTCATCTTCATCTTCGTTCACGCTCCTCGTTAATGGGCTTTTTTGCTTGCTCATCTAGGCTAACGGGGCGAACGAAGCGTTGGATCACCGATTTCCAAAATCATTTCGGGACTTTCGCAAAATGTACCGAAGCCGATGCGGTTTGCGAATGGACGGGCCGCATGGCGGTTCCAGCTGGTTCACGATCCGCCGATAGGGCAGGAAGGTCGGCGACAGGCCGCCGGCAGGCAATTCGCGCTCCATTAGGCCGCTGGCGAGCAGCTCCAGCATTTGGCCGAGCAGCAGCAAGCAGCGGTAGCGGTAATAGCCGCGCGGCTCCACCAGCTGCGCGTTCATGAGCTCGAATAGGCGCAGCAGTTCGTACCGATTGCGAGGCTTGAAGCGGCGGGGCAGCAGCAGGGCATCGTCCGCCGCGCCGGTATCCTTGGCCGTCCGAAGTTCCTGCGCGGTCAGCTGCGGACGGTTCGGCTTGAGGGCGGTCCCTGGGGAGCTCTCCTGCGGCCGCAGCGGCGGATCGGCCGTGAATTGTACCCAATAGAATCCGGCGCTTGCGGGAATCGGCCGATAACCGGCATACGGCTCCCACGGCAGCAGCAAGTAGCACTCCCCGCTCTGCAGCTCGATCTCGCGTCCGCCCGCTTGCAGATAGACAGGGCCTTCCGTTACCATGATCAGCTCGAAGTGAGGATTTGATTTCAGCTGGGCGAAATGTTCGTTTCCCTGCAGCTCCGAGCTCCATTTTACGTCCAATTTCGTCAGTCGGGGCATCAGGAGAACTTCGTTCATTGTATCCATCGGGTCACCCTTACTCCGGGGTGCGGGCATGTCACGGCCTGTGTCCGCTTTCTGTTCCAGACATCATAGCATGAGGCTCCGGCGCGACGTGCAAATTAAGCGTAAGAACCCTCTGTTCGGCGAACGGGCTTCTATGGTATAGTCATTGGAATCTCAAGAAATCGGGAGGATCTACAATGAACCGGCAATCGAAAGGCCGCTCCCCCTACGCCGACATGCTCAGGCGTTATTTGCTGCCTCAAAAAAACACGCTGTGGCTGCTTGCGGCACTGCTCGTCCTGACGATCGGGCTGCAGCTCGTTAATCCGCAGATCATCCGGTATTTTATCGACTCGGCCCAATCGGGCAGCGATTTGAAGCCGCTTCTTCTTGCCGCGGCCCTGTTTATCGGGTTCTCCGTCGTACAGGGTGGAATATCGGTACTGGCTACATACTTCAGCGAGAATCTCGGCTGGAAGACGACGAACGCGCTGCGCAGCGATCTTGCGGCGCACTGCCTGTCGCTCGATATGCCTTTCCATAAGTCGCAGACGTCGGGCGCCCTGATCGAGCGCGTGGACGGGGACGTGAATGCGCTGGCGAATTTCTTCTCCAGCATGATTATCCATCTGATCGGCAACTTCCTGCTCATGGTCGGCATTATCGTGCTGCTGTTCCGGGAGAGCTGGCTGATCGGCGCGGGCATGACGCTCTTCGTCATCGCCGCGGTGTTCGTTATCCAGCAGATCCGCAAGTTCAACGGGCCGTTCTGGAAGGATTGGCGGCAGGCGAGCGCGGAGCTGTACGGCTTCATCGGCGAGCAGCTGGAAGGCACGGAGGATATTCGGGCCAACGGCGCGTCGGGCTTCGTAATGGGCCGCTTCTATAATATGCTGCCGAATATGCTGCGCGTGAGACTGCGGGCCTTTCTAGGCTTCGCCTCCATGTGGAACACGACCATCGTCGTCTTCACGCTCGGCAATGCGATGGCGTTCGCGATCAGCGCGTATTTATGGAAGACGGATGCGATCACGCTCGGGACGGTGTTTTTGATCTTCTTCTATACGGAGCTGCTGGCGAAGCCGATCGAGAAGATCCGGACGCAGATGGAAGATTTGCAAAAGGCGGACGCCAGCATCTCGCGCATACGGACGCTGTTCGAGACGCGCTCCTCCATCGAGGACGGTCCCGGCGCGCCGCTGCCTGAAGGACCGCTGGCGGTAGCGTTCGACGATGTGACGTTCTCGTACGAGGATCATAGCGGCGATCCGACGCTTAGCGGCCTTCGGCTGCAGCTGGCGCCGGGAGAGGTGCTCGGGCTGCTTGGCCGGACCGGCAGCGGCAAATCGACGATCGCGAGGCTGCTGCTTCGTTTCTACGATCCGCAGGAAGGCGCGATCCGCCTCGGAGGCACCGACATTCGGCAGTGCAAGCTGAGCGGTCTGCGCAAACGGGTCGCCATGGTCACGCAAAACATCGAGATCATGGAAGGCACGATCCGCGATAATTTGACGCTGTACGATGATTCCGTGCCCGATGCGAAGATCGTCGAGGTGCTGGAGCAGCTCGGATTGGGAAGCTGGTACGCTTCCATGCCGCAAGGGCTGGACACGATGCTCGCCTCCGGAGGCGGCAGCCTGTCCGCGGGCGAGGCGCAGCTGCTGGCCTTCGCCCGCGTGTTCTTGACGGACCCGGGGCTCATCATCATGGACGAAGCGTCGTCCCGGCTCGATCCCCTGACCGAACAGCGGATCGAAGAAGCGATCGGCAGGCTGCTCGCCAACCGTTCCTGCATCATCATCGCGCATCGCTTGGCGACGGTGCAGCGGGCCGACCGGATCGCGATCCTGGAGGACGGCGTCGTTATCGAATCGGGCCGCCGCGAGGCGCTTGCGGCCGATCCGGAATCCCGGTTCAGCGCGATGCTGGCGACGGGACTCGAGGAGGTGCTGGCATGACGACGTTTCAATTCCTGCGCAGGCTCATTATGCTCCGCCCGCTGCTGTATGTGGGAAATGCGCTGGCGTGGACGGTTATTTACCTGATCCCGATCGCGCCCGGCCTCATTACGCAGCAATTCTTCGACTCGCTGACCGGCAGCGATAGCCTCAAGATCGGCACATGGGGCATTATCGCGCTGCTGCTCGCGGCCGCGCTGGCGCGCGTCGCCATGATTTACGTCGGCTGCATCACCGACGTGCAGTATCGCTTCCGCATGTCGATGATCCTGCGGCGGAATCTGCTCGGCCATGTGCTGAAGCAGCCCGGCGCGCGGGCCATTCCCGTATCGCCGGGCGAAGCGATCAGCTACTTCCGCGACGACGTGGATCAGACCGAAGAGGCCGTCAGCTGGTCGGTGGACGTGTTCGGCCTGACCTGCTTCGCGATCGTATCGAGCTACATTCTGCTGAAGATCGACGTGCAGATGACGCTGCTCGTCTTCCTGCCGCTCGTGCTCGTCGTGACTGTGGCGCAGCTCGCGACCACGCGGCTGCAGAAATACCGGGCAGCCAGCCGGGAGTCGACGGCCCGCGTGACCGGCGCGATCAGCGAAATGTTCGGCAACGTGCAGGCGATCCAGGTGGCAGGCGCGGAGGACCGCGTCATCGAACGGTTCAGACGATTTAATGAAGACCGTCGCAAAACGATGCTCAAAGACAAGCTGCTCGGCGAAACGCTGGATACCGTCTTCACGAATTCCGTGAATCTGGGAATCGGGTTGATTCTTCTGCTGGCGGGGGCCAAAATGCGCGGCGGAAGCTTCACGGTAGGGGACTTCTCGCTGTTCGTCTACTACTTGACGTTCGTCACGCAGGTCATATCCAACGTAGGCAAGTTCATGACGTATTTCAAACAGATGACCGTCGCATTGGCGCGGATGACGGAGCTGCTGCAAGGCGCGGCCGCCGGCGTGCTGACGAGGCGAGGAAAGCTGGTGCTCGCCAAGGGCAGCCGGCCCGCGGCGGAAGCTTCGGACCCTGCCGTCGCCCGTGAGCCGCTTCGGGCATTGGAAGTTACGGGCCTCAGCTATCGGTTCCCCGATACAGGCCGGGGCATCGAGAACGTGGGGCTGAGACTGGAGGGCGGATCGTTCACCGTCGTGACGGGCGCCATCGGCTCGGGCAAGACGACGCTCGTCCGCACGCTGCTCGGCCTATTGCCGAAGGACGAAGGGACGATTACCTGGAACGGGAAGCCGGTCGAGGAACCCGGTACGTTCTTCACGCCGGCGCAAAGCGCGTACTCCGCGCAAATTCCGAGATTGTACAGCGATACGCTGCGCAACAATATCTTGCTGGGCCACCGGGACAATGACGGCGAACTGGCGAGGGCGGTCCATGATTCCGTCATGGAGTACGACGTTGCCCACCTGCAGCAGGGGCTGGAGACGGTGGTCGGTCCCCGTGGCGTCAAGCTGTCCGGGGGTCAGATGCAGCGGGCGGCGGCGGCGCGGATGCTCGTGCGGGAAGCGGAGCTGTACGTGTTCGACGACGTCTCCAGCGCGCTCGACGTGGAGACGGAGCAGAAGCTGTGGGAACGGATCTTTGCGAGCCGCGGGAACGCCGCTTGCCTCGTCGTCTCCCATCGCCGCGCCGCGCTTGCGCATGCCGACCATATCATCGTCATGAAAGACGGCCGCATCGAATCCGAAGGCACGGTCGACGAGCTGCTGGCCGCGAGCGAGACGTTCCGAGAGCTGTGGTACGGGGACGAGCGGGGCAAGGACGGCCGCGTGCAGCAGGATTAATGGAGCGATCGAGTTCATAGGTTCGCGAATGAGAAGAAGACTGCAGGCGTGATCCCGCCTGCAGTCTTTTGTGATACTCAGGATCGCAGAGCCGGCGGGGAACGACGAGTTCGCTAGGTTCGTCAAGCTTGCCGGGCTCGTCACATCCGCCGGCTACCCAGCATGGCCGTACCGAATTGTCGGACTGCCCCGCGTCAGACGACGATCGCGATACTCCGAGGTGTTTCACGCCATTTACGGCATTGATCCCAACATGCTGACGGCTGCGCTGCAGCCTATTACGGGAACGGTCGTCATCGGTTCGCCTCCCGTTAGGGAAAAGCAGAAGAAGGCTGCAAGCGGTTCGCCGCTTGCAGCCTTCTTCTGCTATAGATATGTCCACGCCAGGCCCGTTTCGTGCCCACGTCGTGTCCGTGTTGTGGCCAAGTCGTATCCGCACGAGCGTTTAATCCGCCCACCAGCGCTTCAACTGCTTCCACCAGCTCTTCGTCTGTTCCGCTTTCGCGTCGCCGTCGCCGCCTGCGGATGCCGCCGAGTCGCCGTGCGCGCCGCAGACCAAGGTCGGCTGCGTGCCGCTGACGAACGATTCCAGCCGCCGGTTCGGGCAGGTTTTCCCGGCCAGCTTGCCGGTCTCGGGATCGACGTAGACGGAGACGACGCCCTCCGGAAGCGGGAAAATCTTCGGCGGCACCGCGGACAGCGCGTTCTCCGTGTACGAGGCGAAGATCGGCGCCGCGCGGTGCGCCTCGAGAGGCGTCAGCTTGCGTCCCTTGTCATAGCCGACCCAGACTGCCGTAGCCAGCTCCGGCGTATAGCCGACGAGCCAGGCGTCGGTCGAGGTCGTGCCCGTCTTGCCGGCAACGGGACGTTTGATCGTCGCGGAGACGCGGTTGCCCGTGCCGCCAGTATCGAACACGCTCTCCATCATGCTCGTCAGCACGTACGCATGCGCCGCGTCGACGACGGAGACCGCTGCCGGCTTCGCTTCGTAGAGCACCTCGCCCTTGCTGTCCTCGATCCGGAGGATCGCCGTCGGCTCGAACCGCACGCCGCCGTTCGCGAACGTGCCGAACGCGGAGGCCATCTCGAACGGGCTGACGGGGAACGTGCCGAGCGCGAGCGACGGCAGCGGCTGCATGGGGCTGTCGATGCCGAGCTTCCGCGCCATGTCGATGACGTTCTCGGGACCGACCTTCATGATGGAATTGACCGCATAGATATTGTCGGAGGACGCGATGGCCTGCCGCATGTCGATGAGGCCGTTTACGTACTTGTTGTTGTAATTGCTCGGCGCGTACGTCTTGCGCCCTTCGTCGTAGGTGAAGACGGTCGGCGCGCTTTTGAACTGGGACACCGGCGTCAGGGATCCCTGCTGCAGCGCCGTCAGGTACAGGATCGGTTTGAACGACGAGCCGGGCTGGCGCGTCGTCGCGAACACGCGGTTATACTGGTTCGTCTTATAGTCGCGTCCGCCGACCATCGCTTTGATGTACCCGCTGCGCGGATCGATGGAGATGAGCGCGGCCTGCTGCTCCGACGTGCTCGGAATACCGGCGGCGACGGCGTTCTCCGCGGCGCGCTGCGCCTCGGGATCCAGCGTCGTGTAGATGCGGATGCCGCCTTCGCTCAGCAGCCGCTCGTCGATGCCGAGCTTATCGACGGCCACGTACCGCACGTAGTCGCGGAAGTAGGGCGCGATGCCGGCCTGCTTGCTCGTGCCGAGCGGGACGAAGCTCAGCATTTCCGCGCCGGCCGCCTTGGCGTCGGTACCCTGGATCATGCCTTGGTCCGCCATCGTCTGCAGAATCGTCCGCTGCCGGTCTTTGGCGTTTTTCATATCCATATAAGGCGAATAATATTTGGGCCCCTTCGGGATGCCCGCGAGCATCGCGCTCTCCGCGAGCGTCAGCTCCGAGGCATGCTTGCCGTAATATAGCTCGGAGGCCGCTTCGGCGCCGTAAGCACCGTGGCCGTAATAGATTTGGTTCAAGTACATGGACAGAATCTCATCCTTGGAGTAGTGCATCTCCAGTTGGATCGTGTACATGGCTTCCTTCAGCTTCCGCGACCAGGTCCGCTCATGCGTGAGATACAGGTTGCGCGCGAGCTGCTGGGTCAGCGTGCTGGCGCCCTGCCGGCGCGAGAGATGCTCCAGGTTGACGAGCGCCGCGCGGGCCATGCCTTTCATATCGAAGCCGAGATGGTCGAAGAAGCGCTGGTCCTCGATGGCGAGCGTCGCTTCCACGAGATACGGCGAGATGTTCGCGAGCGGCACGGACTGCCGGTTCTCTCCGGCGTGAAACGTATCCATGATATGTCCCTGCGCGTCCAGCATTTGGGACGTTTGGCTGATCGATGAAGCAGGCAGCGCCTGCACGCGCAAATAATAGAGAAAGCCGAATGCTGCCATGAACAGCACGAGCAGCGTACCGCCCGCGTAGATCAGCCCCTTGCGCAAACGGCGGAGCAGCGGCATCCAACGCTCGGCTGCAATGGCGAACGGCGGCCGGCGTTTCCCGCGGCCGCTCTGCTTGATACGATACCAGCTCATACCTGATGCCTCCTCGTGATTACCTAAGCTATCCAACTAGTATGGAAAACATTGGACTGCGCTATTCAAGCGAGTGGCGGCGGGATATGAAATTTTTGTGCAGGAATGGCAGAAGGTTGCTTTTTCCCCCCGTTAACTTATAATACAGATTGAAACATTTGACCTTATGAATCAATGGCAACCATACATACACGAAAGCAGGGATTAACCGATGGAACTGTGGTACACGGAGAAGCAAACCCCGAGTTACGGCATTACGGCCAAAGTCAAAGAAACGTACGTGAGCGAGCAGACGGAATTTCAAAAGCTCGATATGATCGAAACCGAAGAGTTCGGCACGATGCTCGTGCTGGACGGCATGGTCATGACGACCGACAAGGACGAGTTCGTCTATCATGAAATGGTGGCGCACCCCGTGCTCTACACGCACCCGAACCCGCGCAAAGTGCTTGTCGTGGGCGGCGGCGACGGCGGCGTTATCCGTGAAATCCTGAAGCACCCGAGCGTGGAGAAAGCCGTTCTTGTCGACATCGACGGCAAAGTAATCGAGTATTCCAAGAAGTACCTGCCGAACATCGCGTGCGGCCTGGACGATCCACGCGTCGAAGTGATCGTGAACGACGGCTTCATGCATATTCACGACCACAAGAACGAGTACGACGTCGTCATGGTCGATTCCACGGAGCCGGTAGGCCCTGCGGTCAACCTGTTCACGCGCGGCTTCTACCAAGGCATCTACGACTCGCTGAAGGAAGACGGCATCTTCGTCGCGCAGACGGACAACCCATGGTTCACGCCGGACCTGATCTCGAGCGTTAACCGCGACGTGAAGGAAGTATTCCCGATCGTGCGCGTCTTCTGGGCGAACGTGCCGACGTACCCGAGCGGCCTGTGGACGTTTACGATGGGCAGCAAAAAATACGATCCGCTCGAGGTCGACGAGTCCGCCATTCCGGAGATCGACACCAAGTACTACTCCCCGCGCCTGCACAAAGCGGCGTTCGTACTGCCGAAATTCGTCGAAGATCTCGTGAAGTAAGATAAGACTAGGACTCGACCAGATTAGACTTGAAAATAAGTCCGGTTGAACAGATAAGACTTGGCAACAAGTCTGCTTGACCAGATAAGACTTGGCAGCAAGTCTGCTCGAATAGGAAAGGAACATTAGCGACTATGAAACTCGATCAAAAATATTCCGGCAATGTGTTCATTCTGAGCTCGGAAGACTATAACGCGTCCAAAGCGGTCATTTACGGCATGCCGATGGACTTCACCGTATCGTTCCGCCCGGGCTCGCGCTTCGGCCCGCCTCGTATCCGCGAGGTGTCGATCGGCCTGGAAGAGTACAGCCCGTACTTGGATCGCAGTCTTGAAGATATCGACTATTTCGATGCCGGCGATCTGCTGCTGCCGTTCGGCAACGCGGCGCGCTCGCTCGACATTATCGGCGAGTTCGTGGCCGGCGTGCTGGAGGACGGCAAAATGCCGGTCGGTCTCGGCGGCGAGCATCTGTGCTCGTGGCCGATTTTCCAAGAGGTGTACAAGAAATACCCGGACATGGCGATCATTCATTTCGACGCCCATGCCGACCTGCGCGAGTCTTACGAAGGCGAGCCGTTGTCGCACTCGACGCCGCTTCGCAAGGCGGCAGGCCTGATCGGCGGCAAGAACGTCTACCAATTCGGGATCCGTTCCGGTTCGCGCGAGGAATGGCAGTTTGCCCGCGAGAACATTAACTTCCATCCGTTCGAAGTGCTGGAGCCGCTCAAGAAAGTGCTGCCCGAGCTCGCCGGCCGTCCCGTCTACCTGACGATCGACATCGACGTGCTGGATCCTTCGGCGGCACCGGGCACGGGCACGGCGGAAGCCGGCGGCATCACGTCCAAGGAACTGATCGACGCGGTACACGCGATCGCCCGTTCCGGCGTCAATGTCATCGGCTGCGACCTCGTAGAGGTGGCGCCTGCCTACGATCCGACCGAACAAACGCAGATCGTCGCGGCGAAAATCATCCGCGAGATGCTGCTTGGTTTCATCAAATAAAGCAAAAAACGCCGCAGTCCGTGCGAAATGCACGGCCGCGGCGTTTTTTTGTTGTGCGAAAGCGAGTCCTGCCACAATTCACCCATAGTTCAACCCACGGCCCCTACAGCTCCAACGTCATAAACAGGCTGTTGGGATCCGGCGCGTAGCTCGAGAACGGGCCGCATTCTTGGAAGCCGAAGCCGACGTAGAGGCGCTTTGCCGGATCGAAAGCAGCCATGGAACCCGTCTCCAGGCTGAGCCGCGAATAGCCGCGCCGCTTGGCTTCCTCGATGATATGCGCCAGGAGACGGCGCGCGACGCCTTTCCGGAGATGGCCGGCGGCCGTGCGCATGGACTTGATCTCGCCGTGCGATGCGTCCAGTTCCTTCAATGCTCCGCAGCCCATCAGCTCTCCTTGGTCCCAAGCGCTCCAGAACGTAATCTCCGGCTGCTTCAATCCCGTCAGATCGAGGGCATGTACGCTCTCCGGCGGGGAACTCTCGAACATCCCCTTCAGATGCTCCCGGATCAGGGCTGTAATTTCGGGGCCAGTCAACTCATCCACGATTATTTCCAAGACGATCTCCTCCAATGCCGCGGTGCAAGCAGCGCGTTCGTTAACCTATAGAATGAGTATAAAGGTCATGCCCGCGCGGGCACAACGTGACGCGGCTGCGGGAGGTGGGGCGCTTAGCCGGGAGGTGGGGCGAAGCGCGGCATGCCATCTGCGGAATTCGCGTTTACGGCCCGTTCCAATTTTCAAGGTCAAGGTACCGAGCGCGCATGACCGCTGTAAAATAGAAGCAGAGCGGGTATTCCTCCCTGAATGACCGCGGTTGTCTCGGAAAGTCGCTCGGACGGCGCTTGGAAGCTTTCTTTTTTGGTCATACTGGTTAGTAGTGTGAGACGATAGAGGGAGGCGCGGAGCATGACCATATTGCCGATACATGAACGGCTCGCGGAGCTGTGGACGATTCGCGGGGGGCGGCACCTGACCGGGGAAGAGCAGGCGGACTTCGAGCACTGCCTCGCGGTGAATGCCATGCATATTAGACAACTCGCCAATCTGCACAACCTTTCGCTGGCTGCATCGATGGTTGGAGACGTAGAGTGGCAGCATGAAATTTGCCGCCGGCTGGAGAAGCTGAGCGGTCTTCCGCCGGGCTCGCCCCAGTTGTAGCGCGGTGCAGGCGCGAGTCCCGCTGCTGGACAGGCCGTAGGCATGGCCACGTCTGTGCTGCTGCGCGGCTTGCAATGGGTGCCCTCCCCGGGTAAGCTCGGAGGATAGAGGAGGCGATTCCCCATGCGCGTTCAATCATTCCCGCCGATGATCCGGGAGGGGGCGACGGTGCTGGTGCTGGGCAGCATGCCTGGCGAGGCGTCCATCGCCGCGAACCAATATTATGGCAATCCCCGCAACCATATGTGGCGGGTGCTTTACGGATTGTTCGGCCTGGAACCGGACGAGTCCTACGAGGATCGGCTCGCGTTCGCGGCCGCGCACGGCATCGCGATGTGGGACGTCATCGCGTCCTGCGAGCGCGTGGGCAGCCTGGATGCCAATATCCGCGCGGAAGTGCCTAACGACCTGCCGGGCTTGCTGGCGGATCATCCGAGCGTGCGGGCCTTGATTTTCAACGGCGCCAAGTCGCATGACACGTTCATGAAATATTTCAAGAACCATCCCGCCGCGGCGGGGCTGGACAAGCTGAAGCTGCCGTCCACGAGCCCGATCCCGACGAGAACGATGCGGACGACCGCCGACCGGATCGAAGCCTGGCGCGTGCTGCTTCCGTTTTTGAAATGACGATTGCCGCTTGCAATTTTTGCGAGGTCGCATATAATAGGGAAAATAACAGCCACATACGATGAACGGGATAGTAGCTTGCAAGGCGCTGACAGCAGCGAGCCGGGATGGTGGAAGCCGGCGCAGCGGGGCAAGGGAAACGCACCCGGGAGTTGATCGACTGAATACGGCTACGGCGATTGCTTCTGTTGCAAGACAGGCAGACTGAACTCGCCCGACGAACCGCCGCGCTAGGCCGATCCGGTCACCCCGTTATCGTGTTCGAGAGGTTACGCGCATATCGCTTTTTCTGCGGGAGCGCGCTGGCCAGAAGAGTGGTACCGCGGATATTCACCTCCGTCTCTTTATTGAGACGGGGGTTTTCTTGTTGTTCGGGTTATTCAGGCCGGCTTGGCCCGCCATTTGAAATTGCAGGTCCGCCTGATATAGTGGGGACAGGAGAATGAAGAGGACGGGAGACCAGGGCGATGAACGATAAGGCAAAAGTAAGGATCACGCTGGAGAGCGACATCGATGGCGAAGCGCAGCTCAATCATATCGACGGCGAATGGTACCGCAAGGGGAACGCGTTCTTCCTGAAGTACGCGGAGACCGAGGACGGCAGCGAAGTGCGGACGATCGTCCGCTGGCGCGACGGCGAACTTAGCGTAACCCGCCGAGGTGCCGTGGAGTCCGAGCAGACGTTCATGGCCGGCGTCCGCAGGGGCGGGAAATACGAGTCCAAGCATGCGTCGTTTGGGCTGGAGACGGAAACGAGCCTGCTCTGGGTGCAGTTCGGCGACTTGTCCAAAGCCGGACCGAGCGAGGATAAGCTGCTGCCGACCTTGCCGCTACTGCTGGAATGGCATTATAAGCTGCTTGTCGGCGACGACGAGATCGGCAGCTTCGTCATCCGGCTGCGCGCGGAGGAACGATGAGAGACGTTTGATCGGCCGCAAGGCTTACTATGAATAGGGGGATATGATTCGATATGAAACCAAGTGTCATTGAACAGCTTCATCTGCAAGTGAAAGAAGCGATCGCCGATGCGGTCGTCGCGGCCGGATTGGCTGCGCGCGAAGAGCTTCCGGTCTTCGTGCTGGAAGTGCCGAAGGAGAAGGCGCACGGCGACCTGGCCTCGAATGCCGCCATGCAGCTGACGAAGCTGGCCAAGAAGAACCCGCGCCAGATTGCGGAGGCGATCATTGCGCATCTGGATACGGCCAAGGCGTCCATCCAAAGCGCGGAAATCGCAGGACCCGGCTTTATTAACTTCCGTCTGGACCGCAGCTTCCTGTATCCGGTCATCGCCCAGACGGCGGAGCAGGGCGCCGATTACGGCCGCATTGGCGCCGGCGGCGGACAACGCGTCCAAGTGGAGTACGTCAGCGCGAATCCGACCGGCAGTTTGCATCTCGGCCATGCCCGCGGCGCCGCCGTCGGCGACGCACTCTGCAACCTGCTCGATTTCGCGGGCTACGACGTCACGCGGGAATATTACATCAACGACGCGGGCAAGCAGGTCGCGAACCTGGCGCTCTCCATCGAAGCGCGGTATAAACAAGCGCTTGGCCTGGAGGCTTCCATGCCGGAGGACGGTTACCATGGCGAGGATATCGTCGGGTTTGCGAAGGAGCTGGCCGCATCCGAAGGCGATCGGCTGCTGTCGCTGTCCGACGAGGAACGCTTCAATTTCTTCCGCGACTACGGACTCACGCGCGAGCTTGCCAAGATCAAACGCGACCTAAGCGAATTCCGCGTCGGGTTCGACGTCTGGTTCAGCGAGACGTCTCTCTATGAGACGGGCCAAGTCGTGCAGGCGCTCGAGGCGCTTCGCGAGCGCGGCCAAGTTTACGAGGAAGAGGGCGCGACCTGGCTGAACACGATGGCCTACGGCGACGACAAGAACCGCGTGCTTGTGAAGAATGACGGTTCGTACACGTATTTGACGCCGGACATCGCGTATCACCGCGACAAATTCGGCCGCGGCTTCGACAAGATGATCAACATTTGGGGCGCCGATCACCACGGCTACATTCCGCGCGTGAAAGCGGCGATGGAGGCGCTCGGCAACGATTCCCAGAAGCTCGTCGTGCTGATCGCGCAGATGGTCAGCCTGTTCCAGAACGGCGAGAAGGTCAAGATGTCCAAGCGGACCGGCAAGGCCGTCACGATGGAAGATCTGACGGAAGAGGTCGGCACGGACGCCATCCGATATTTCTTCACGATGCGCAGCATGGATTCGCATCTGGATTTCGATATGGACCTGGCGATCTCGACGTCCAACGAGAATCCGGTCTTCTACGTCCAGTACGCCCACGCGCGGATCTGCAGCATCTTCCGCCAAGCGGAGGAGCAGGGCATTGCCGTGCTGCCGCTGAACGAGGTGGATCTGAGCAAGCTGGCGACGGAGCACGAGTTCGACCTGCTTCGCAAGATCGGCGAGCTGCCGCTCGAAATCGCGGAAGCCGCGGGGCAGTATGCGCCGCATCGCCTGATCCGCTATGTATACGAGCTGGCGTCGCTGTTCCACAGCTATTACCGCGCGGACCGCGTGATTACCGAGGACGCGGCGCAGACCCAAGCGCGCTTCGCGCTGCTCGGCGCAGCCCGCATCGCCATCGCGAACGTGCTCAAGCTCGTCGGCGTATCCGCGCCGGAGCGCATGTAGTTCCATGGCCCGCGCAGCCGCGGCAGGGAGCTTCGCCGCCCCGCGCTGCACAGCCCCGTCACGCGAACCAGGCCGCGGAACTTATCGTTCCACGGCCTGGAGCATGCGCAAGACATCCAGCTCCCCGGTCAAACGGGGCGTTTTCGTGCCTCGCAAAGGCAGCATCGATCGCTTGACGACCGCCTTGATGTCCGTCGGCGTCAACCCGGGGCGATGGGCGAGAAGCAGCGCGATGGCGCCGCTGACATGGGAGGTGGCCATCGAAGTGCCGCTCATTTCGTTGTACTTGCCGCGCAGCCATGACGAAAGAATCTTGTCGCCGGGCGCGTAGACGTCGATGTGCATGCCGCGGTTGCTGAACGGCGCGATCCGGCGCAGGCGATTGGTTGCGCCGACCGCGATCGTTTGCGGATACCGGGCAGGATAATCGATGGACTTGCGCTTGCCGTCGTTGCCGGAGGACGCGACGATGATGACGCCGGCGTTGTAGGCGTTGTTGACGGCGGTCAGGAGCGATTTGCTGCGCGTTTTCATGCCGAAGCTCATGTTGACGATATCCATGCCGCTGCGCACGCACCAGTCGATGCCGAGCACGATGTCGGAGACGAAGGCGCTGCCGTTGTGGTCGAACGCCTTGACCGGATGCACGGTGGCCCGCGGCGCGACGCCGATCATGCCGTGCAGCTGATTGGCGGCGGCGATGGTGCCGGCGATATGCGTGCCATGGCCGTTATCGTCATGCGGCAGGGAGCCCCGGTTCAATAAATTGATTCCCCGTCCGAGCGACTGCTTCAGATCGGGGTGACTGAAATCGACGCCGGTATCGATGACGCCGACCTTGACGCGGTGTCCCGTCGTGGTGCTCCAAGCCAGCGGCGCTTTGATTTCCTGCACGCCCCACGGAATGCCTTTCTCGCGGGCGACCGGCTTGTGCACGGTAGCGTGGACCGACACGCAGGGGTCATTCTCCATCCAAATGCCGTTCGCGGGCGCGATGGCCAGCAATTCGCTCGTGACGGGGAGAGAGAAGGCTTCTATGGAGGGCAAATGCCGAACGGCTTCCGAGGCGTCCTCGCTGGGCATGTCGAAGTTCGACCATTCGAGCAGGAAACGTTCGTAGTCGCTGTGATGCCAGAAGCGGACGATTCGGCGCTTGGCCGCGGATGCTGAGGGTGACGTCGCGCTGTGCAACAGGCGGAGAATTGCGGATCTGTCCAAATTTGGCTTCCCCTCCATGGCGAATCATGCTGCAGTATTGTATGAAGAAGGGCAACAAGCTGTATAAGCAACTTGCCTTTTTTCGCATAATTAGGCTGCAAACCGTGTCATTCGCCGCACGGGGACATAGTATAGACCAAGAGTCCTTACCGGACTCTTGTACCGGATACCGGCGAACGCCGCGGTCCGGAAGGATACAGTCAAAGCGGAGGGATCCCTTCCGCTTTTTCTTTTTTGTAATCGTTCTTGCAAGCCGATACCGAGGCTCCCGTACGCCGCTGCTTTTCGGTGGGACGGCCCTTCTCGGTCCTCTGCGAGAGGAGCGTTTCATTCCATCTTTGTTCGAGCGGCGGGGACGGCTTGCTTTTTGAGATAAAATAGGTTTTACTATAGTTTGATAATGTATTGCTTGCAATCGGCAGGCAATTTGACATGAGAGGAAGTGTCCGAAATGAGCAGCGAGATCGTCTTGAAAATCGATCCGGAACGCGTCAAGGAAATGCCCATGGTTGACCTGGCATTCGAATTGCTTAAAGCGGCGAACACGCCGTTTTACTATCGCGACATCATGATGGAAATCGCCAAGATCCGGGGCCTGTCCCAAGAGCAAATCAACCAAGTGATTGCGCAAGTATATACAGAGATCAACATCGACGGCCGATTCGCATGCGTCGGCAGCAACATGTGGGGGCTTAAACGCTGGTACCCTGTCGAACGCAACGAAGATCCGGTCGGCAACGCGAAGCGTTCCCGTATCATTAACGACGAAGACGACGACGACGATGCTTACGTGGACGAGGAAGAAGATACGTACGCGGCGGAAGACGACGATTTCGATTCGTACGACGAAGATCAGGAGATTTTCGACGAAGCCGAAGAAGAGGCAGAAGTCGACGAAGAAGTGCTGATCGACGACGAGGAATCCGAAGAAGAGAGCGTTGACGAAGACGCAGAGGGCGCGGAATCCGGCGAGGAAGACGAAGACGAAGACGGTTTGGACGAAGACGAAGAGGACGACGACGACAAGTAAAACGAAGGCCTCGGCCGCCTGCTCAAGTTTCCTTGACAGGCGGTTTCTCAGTTGTTAAGATATTGTTTGGGCTTCAAGTTCGGACATAAGGTATAAGCCAAAATTAGAAAGTGCCCCGTTTATACGGGTGTCACTTTTTTCTTTTTTATGGACCATTTTTCTGATGGAATTGGGAGAACCTATATCATAACCATACAGGCGTTGGAGGGTATTATCAGTGACTAAGTACATTTTCGTAACAGGCGGTGTCGTTTCATCGCTTGGCAAGGGCATAACGGCAGCTTCGCTCGGGCGCTTGCTCAAGAACCGCGGTCTTAAAGTGACGATTCAGAAGTTCGATCCGTACATCAACGTCGACCCGGGAACCATGAGTCCGTATCAACATGGCGAGGTATTCGTGACGGATGACGGCGCGGAGACGGATCTGGACTTGGGCCACTACGAGCGTTTCATCGACATCAACCTGTCCAAGAACAGCAACGTAACGACGGGCAAAATCTATTCGTCGGTCATCACGAAGGAACGCCGCGGCGAATACCTGGGTGGTACCGTGCAAGTCATTCCTCATATCACGAACGAAATCAAGGAACGCGTATTCCGCGCGGGCAAAGAGACCGGCTCGGACGTCGTGATTACCGAGATCGGCGGTACGGTCGGCGATATCGAGAGCCTTCCGTTCCTTGAAGCTATCCGTCAAATCAAAAGCGACATCGGCCGTGAGAATGTCATGTACATCCATGTCACGCTGATTCCTTATATCAAAGCGGCCGGCGAAGTGAAGACGAAGCCGACGCAGCACAGCGTAAAAGAACTGAGAAGTATCGGGATCCAGCCGAACGTTATCGTTTGCCGGACGGAGTATCCGCTTGCCGAAGATATGAAACGCAAGATTGCCTTGTTCTGCGATATCGACGAGAATGCCGTCGTGGAATGCCGCGATGCTTCTACGCTCTATGAGGTTCCTCTTAATCTGCGCGACGAAGGTTTGGACGAGATCGTCGTGAATCATCTGAAGCTGAACACGCCCGCACCGGACATGACGGAGTGGGAAGACCTCGTTCGCCGCGTCAAGCAGCTTTCCCGAACGACGGAAATCGCTATTGTCGGGAAGTACGTGGCGCTGCACGATGCATACCTCAGTATCGTAGAATCGCTCAGCCACGCCGGCTTCGATGCCGACGCGGACGTGAAATTGCGCTGGGTGAACGCGGAAGAGCTGACGGATCAGAACGTGGCCGATAAGCTGCAGGGCATCCACGGCATTCTGGTTCCGGGCGGCTTCGGAGACCGCGGCATCGAAGGCAAAATCGTCGCGATCCGCCATGCGCGCGAGAACAACGTGCCGTTCTTCGGCATTTGCCTCGGCATGCAGGTGGCCGTAATCGAATACGCGCGCAACGTAACCGCGCTTACGGACGCGAACAGCTCGGAGATCAATCCGCTTACGCCTTATCCGGTCATCGACCTGCTGCCCGAGCAGAAGGATATCGAAGACATGGGCGGCACGATGCGCCTGGGCCTCTATCCGTGCAAGCTGACGCCGGGATCGCTGGCAGAGCGCGAATATAACGACGAGCTTGTTTACGAGCGTCACCGTCACCGGTACGAGTTCAACAACGAATACCGGGAGACGATCGAATCCGCCGGACTCAAAATCACGGGTACCTCGCCGGATGGGCGCCTCGTGGAGATGGTGGAACTTCCAACGCATCCGTGGTTCCTTGCGGTGCAGTTCCATCCTGAATTCACGTCGCGTCCTAACCGGCCGCAGCCGCTCTTCCGCGGATTCGTGCGCGCCGCGCTAGAATTGGCAGAGAGCTAACACACGCTGTAAGACTTAAAGTTTTTTTCCAGCTAAGCAGGAATATGGATGCGCGGAAGCGAAATTATGCCATTATTGGATTTTAAACCAATCGTGGCGATTGATCGTCGTGCATTCCTAGGAGGGTTTCAAGTTGGAAAACAAGAAAGTCTTGATAGTCGATGATCAGAACGGCATTCGTATTTTGCTCATGGAAGTGTTCAGCAGCGAAGGGTACACCACGTTTCAGGCGCCGAACGGCAAGATGGCGCTCGAGATCGTCCGGAACGAGTCTCCGGATCTGGTCTTGCTCGATATGAAGATTCCCGGTATGGACGGGCTTGAGATTTTGAAGCATGTCAAAGCGATCAACAAAGACATCAAGGTCATCATGATGACGGCGTACGGCGAGCTCGACATGATTAAAGAAGCGACTGACCATGGTGCGCTGATGCACTTTACGAAACCGTTCGACATTGACGAGATGCGGATGGCGGTCAATTTGCAGCTGCGCGGAGGAGAGTCCGGCGGCTGGTATGCAGTGGGATCCTGATTACGGGGTCCCTCTTTTTTTTGCGCTGCGCGTATCCGGGGATTGCCAGGACTTGTACCAAACGAAAGTTGGATGTGGTATAATGACCGGGTGCGCGATTCGCTTGTCTATCGCCGCTGCGTAAGGCAGGATCGACATGAACACCCAAGCGTAACTTCCGATAGTCAAAGGAATTATACAGCTGCGCAATGCGCGAGAGAAGCAGGCGCCCCGTCCTTCAAGATCGCTTTGAGAGATGGAGCGCTTGCTTTATGGCATTATCGGCTGTTTGTTCCCTTGCTCTCACCGGATGGGAGGATAACGAATACCGATGGAAAAATTGATGATTCGCGGCGGTCGCCCGCTGCGCGGCACCGTGCAAATCAGCGGTGCGAAGAACAGCGCCGTTGCGCTTTTGCCCGCCTCTATCTTGGCGGAATCGACGGTGACGCTCGATAATCTGCCTCATCTCAGCGATGTGGCGGTTTACAGCGAGATTTTGGAGGAACTTGGCGGTGTCGTGGAATGGAGCGGAGATTCCATTGTCATCGATCCTTCGGCCATGGTATCCAAACCGATGCCGAACGGCAAAGTAAAGCTGCTCCGCGCCTCCTATTATCTGATGGGCGCCATGCTCGGACGTTTCGGCGAAGCAACGATCGGCTTGCCGGGGGGCTGCAATTTCGAGCCTCGTCCTATCGATCAGCATATTAAAGGCTTTGAAGCGCTTGGCGCGACGGTAACGAACGATCACGGTTCTATCCGTATCGTTGCGAAGGAATTACGCGGTGCCAAAATTTATTTGGATGTTGTCAGTGTCGGAGCGACGATCAATATCATGCTGGCGGCCTCGCGGGCCAAAGGCTTCACAATCATCGAAAACGCGGCGAAAGAGCCTGAAATCATAGATGTAGCTACGCTTCTTAACGCCATGGGCGCGAAAATCAAAGGGGCCGGCACCGAGACGATTCGCATCGAAGGCGTCGAACGGATGCACGGCTGCCGCCACTCTATCATTCCCGACCGGATCCAAGCAGGTACGTACATGATTATGGCCGCTGCAACGCGCGGCGATATGTTGATCGACAATGTTATCCCGAAGCATATGGAAGCCATGACGGCCAAGCTGCAAGAAATGGGCGTCCACGTCTACGAAATGGATGAATCCATTCGCATCGTCGGGCAGCCGTCCTACGAAGCGATCGACGTGAAAGCCCTGGTATACCCCGGTTTTGCGACGGATTTGCAATCTCCGATGACAAGCCTGCTCACCCAAGCGGCAGGCGTCAGCATATTGAGCGATTACGTGTACAGCAGCCGATTCAAGCATGTGCCTGAATTGTCGCGCATGGGCGCCAACATTCGGGTGGAAGGCCGTTCGGCCATCATTGAAGGCGGCAAGCTTAACGCTGCCAAGGTCCGCGCTGCCGATTTGCGCGCCGGAGCCGCGCTCGTCGTTGCCGCGCTTACGGTAGACGACGGCGTGACGGAGATTACGGGCGTTGAATACATTGACCGCGGCTATGATAACTTAGTCGAGAATTTGCGCATGCTTGGCGCCGATGTTTGGCGCGAATAACGCCGGGACTCTATTTTTCTATCAGATGCGTCGTCGGCCCGAATAGAGAGGGCCGATTCCGGCAATGATGGAATAGGCTTGGCCTTCTTTGTAATCCCTGACCCTGTCCAAGTCGATCCTTTAGTTTGCGTTTCTATGGGAAGAAAGCTTCGCCGTCATGAGACCGGCGACTGCCGAGTCTTCTTGAACCTTGATAAGAAGTGGTGATATTATGTCTGAACTTCAGATCACCGATCTCGAAGTGATGAAGCTCACGGAGCTTTACAAGCTGGCCAAGCAGCATCAGATTCAAGGCTATGGCCAGTTGAAGAAGAGAGAATTGATATTTGCGATCCTGCGCGCGCAAGCGGAACAAAGCGGACTCATGTTTATGCAAGGCGTACTCGAAATTTTACCGGAGGGCTTCGGCTTCCTAAGACCCATCAACTACTTGCCTAGCACCGAGGATATCTACATTTCGGCCTCGCAAATCCGCAAGTTCGATCTCCGCATCGGGGATGTCGTATCCGGCAAGTGCCGGGCTCCCAAAGAAAACGAACGTTATTTCGGTCTCTTGCAGGTCAATGCCGTTAACGGCGAAAGCCCCGAACATGCTGCAGAACGTCTTCATTTTCCGGCCCTGACTCCTCTCTATCCCGAGAAGAAACTCGTTCTCGAAACCGCCCAGCCCAAACTTTCGACGCGTATCATGGATTTGCTTGCCCCTGTCGGGCTTGGACAACGCGGACTGATCGTCGCGCCGCCCAAAGCCGGCAAGACGCAGCTGATCAAGGAAATCGCGAACAGCATCGCCACCAACAACCCTGAGATCGAGTTGATCGTACTGCTGATCGATGAACGTCCGGAGGAAGTGACGGATATGTCGCGTTCGGTGAAGGGCGAAGTCGTAGCTTCGACGTTCGACGAGCTGCCCGAAAATCACGTCAAAGTGGCAGAGCTGGTGCTGGAACGCGCATTGCGGCTCGTCGAGCATAAGAAAGACGTTGTGATTTTGCTGGACAGCATTACGCGGCTTGCGCGTGCGTACAACCTGGTCGTACCTGCGTCCGGCCGGACGCTCAGCGGCGGTATCGATCCTGCCGCATTCCATCGTCCGAAGCGTTTCTTCGGCTCCGCGCGCAACGTGGAGGAAGGCGGAAGCCTGACGATCCTGGCAACCGCGCTCATCGAGACGGGATCCCGTATGGATGACATCATTTATGAAGAGTTTAAAGGTACGGGTAATATGGAACTGCATCTTGACCGGAAGCTGGCTGATCGCCGAATCTTCCCCGCGCTCGATATCCGCCGTTCGGGTACGCGCCGCGAAGAGATGCTGTTAACCAAGGAGCAATTGGATAAAGTGTGGAGTATTCGCAAGAATATGAACGATTCCATTGAATTCATCGACGGTTTCCTCAAGAAGCTGGCGGACACGAAGACCAACGAGGAATTCCTCATGTCCCTCGACACGTCAGGCGTTACGCCTCCGGCGACGAGAACCCGGCAGGGCACGGGAACGTCCGGCAGCGGCAGAAGCAGCGCCGGCAGCAGCAGTAACAGAAGCAGCTCCGGAAGCAGCGAGAGCAGCGTTCAGCGGCGTCCCGCATCGCGTTCGACTACGGTAACTTAGATTATATAAAAGCAAGTTTGTTTTAGGAGGTGCATCATGAATCTCGTATATGCTGACGAACAAGGCAACTTGTTCGATCATCCCGATTGGATTGCGCTTGGCCGCAGCGGCGACATGGTCGTGGAGCTGATGGAAGACGAGCTGATTCCGCTGCCGGACGGCGCGACGATGGTTGGCTTGCCGCATACGCGTCCCATCGGCATCCATGCGGCTTCCGGCGACATGCGACCCCTGCCCGGCCAGTATCAGGCTGTCGGCGCGCTGCTGCCGCAGGGCTACACCCGGTTGTGCATTCCCGGCTATATGAAGACGGACAAGACGCAGAAGCTTCCGCTGTTCGGCTACTCGGCCGTCGTATGGAAGGATGGCGGATTTTACGTCGCCGCGCAGAAATGCGATGACCCGGAGCGTTGGAATCCGCTTAACTGCGATCCGAAGGAGCTGAATGTAGGCGTCGAGCGCCTGCTGGCGAAGTATCCGGAGAACCGTCTTTATCAACATCTTTCGAATTGCGCGCTCGGCTATGAGTGCTTGACCGCGTCCAACACGTTCCTGCAGCGCTGGGAAGGCGCCGTGCCGGTCTCGTTCTCGTGCAACGCCGGCTGCTATGGCTGTATTTCCGAACAACCGGACGACAGCGGGTTCCCTGCTCCGCAGACACGGATGAACTTCAAACCGACGGTGCAGGAACTCGTGGACGTCATGCTGGAACATTTGAATGCGCCGGATTCCATAATCAGTTTCGGCCAAGGCTGCGAAGGCGAGCCTTCCACGCAGGCCAAGATTATCATCGATGCCATGCGCGAGGTGCGCAGCCGGACATCGATGGGTTATATCAACATCAACACGAATGCCGGATTAACGGATCATATCCGCGGCATCGTGGATGCCGGACTCAATCTGATGCGCGTCAGCACCATCAGCGCGCTCGACGATCACTACAATGCGTATTACAAGCCGCGCGGCTACAACCTGGCCAACGTCGAGAAATCGCTTCGCTATGCGACGGACAAAGGCGTCTACACGTCGATCAACTATTTGATCTTCCCGGGCGTCACCGACCGCGAAGAGGAGATCGAGGCGATGCTGGGTTTCGTGAAACGGACAGGCCTCAAGCTGATCCAGATGCGCAACCTCAATATTGATCCGGAGAGCTATTTGGAGCTCATTCCGAAGGCGCAGGGGGAAATCTACGGCATGAAGCAAATGCTGGAAATCTTCGCCGACGAGCTGCCGGACGTCGTTATCGGATCCTACACCCACGTGCCTCCGGCGCCGATCAAGCAGCCTTTTTGACCAACTTTTCGTTACGTTGGCCGAGTGATGGAAGGCATTGCGCCAAAGGAATAGCCATGCTATAATCGAAGTTGTCTTTATAGAACTCTGGGTCCGCCTGTGATCCAGGGCAGAAAGAGGTGAACGAGATGAAGCAAGGTATTCATCCGACATACCACGTCACTTCAGTAACTTGCGCTTGCGGCAACACTTTCGAGTCTGGTTCGATCAAACAGAACCTTCGCGTAGAGATTTGCTCCAACTGCCACCCATTCTTCACGGGTAAGCAAAAGTTCCTGGATGCCGGCGGTCGCGTCGACAAATTCAAGAAGAAATACGGTATCTAATCCGTTCCTGCCGGAAATTAGCAGAATACAAGAACCTCCCTCAGCCATCCTATTGGTTAAAGGGAGGTTTTTTTATGTTAAGCTCACGGGTTCTGCTGGGCACGCTCGCATTGGCGGCAGCCATCTCGCTAACCGCCTGCGGGAACAAGGACGCGACCAACAATTACAACTCCAAGTCATACGGACATGACGGCTATATGGGTTTATCCAACAGCAATCCGCATCTTCCGAACCGCAATGGGGAGTTTCTGAATCAAGATACGGACGGCGACTTCGCCCAAAGCAAGCTGAAGCAAATACCGGGCGTTGACAAGGCGTCGATTGTATTTCGAGCTCCGGACATGTTTGTGACCGTTACGCCGAGGAAAGGCTTCGACAGCGCGCGAGTCAAAGCGGAAGCCCTCACCGTGCTGCAGTTTAACATGCCGCGATACAACGTTCATGTCAATATGGCGCGTTGACCGTGTCGTCTTCCAGGGAATAGGCAGTTGCACTTTTGGATTGAACAAGCTATACTTATCTCTGCCGTGCTAGACGGGGAGGTAGCGGTGCCCTGTAACTCGCAATCCGCTGTAGCGAGGTTGAATTCCTTTCGTAGGTTTTTGCTGTGTGGGGCTGGTGTTCATGAACAGTGTTGACGGTTGGGTCCTCCGCAATGGGCGCTTGTGAACGGGTCAGGTCCGGAAGGAAGCAGCCATAAGCAAGTTTGCCCATGTGCCGGAGGAGTGCTTGACCAGAGCTGGGAGTGAGCTTTCCGCTCATGTCGCTTAAATCGAGGATAGGTGCACGGTCCTGATTTATCAATGATAACATCCGAATTGACTCTTTGAAGTCATGCAGGGTGTTTTTTGATTTTAGGGGAAATTCGGCAGGAAGTTTGGCAGGCTAACGCGAAAAAGTAGAATCGAACATTCGAACGCGGTCGAATTCCGGTGCATGCAACGGTTTTTTTGGTTGACGGCATCGTGTATAATAGAAGAGCGGTCAGCTGTACAGGCCGTGGATGACAACAGCCGAAAGGAACGGACTCGATGTCGCATATTGCTTTATACCGTGCCTGGCGTCCGCAGACGTTCCAGGATATGGTCGGCCAACAGCATATTATTCAGACGCTGCAGAACGCGATCCGAGAGGATCGGGTCTCGCATGCTTACTTATTCAACGGGCCGCGGGGAACGGGCAAGACGACGACGGCCAAAGTATTAGCGAAGGCGATTAACTGCGAGAGCGGTCCATCGCCAGAACCTTGCAATATCTGCGATGCATGCCGTGGAATAACGGCAGGCACCGTCATGGACGTCGTAGAGATCGACGCTGCTTCCAATCGCGGGATTGACGAGATCCGGGATATCCGAGATAAAGTCCGGTACGCCCCGTCGGAAGTTCGGACGAAAGTGTATATTATTGATGAAGTCCACATGCTTACTTCGGAGGCATTCAACGCGCTTCTCAAGACGCTCGAAGAACCGCCGGCCCACGTGATCTTTATATTAGCCACGACGGAGCCGCATAAACTGCCTGCGACGATCATATCGCGCTGTCAGCGTTTTGATTTTCGGCAGGTATCGCTCCCGGAACAGACAACGCGCCTGCGCCGCATATGCGACGACGAGGGCATTTCGGCCGATGAGGATGCGCTTGCTTACATAGCGAGGCTCTCGGACGGCGGCATGCGTGACGCGATCAGCTTGCTTGAGCAAGTATCCGCTTACGGCGGCGAGCATATCTCGCTCAACGACGCGGTGGATGTGACCGGCGGCTTGGCGGCCGAGCAGTTTGAGCAGCTGGCGGAAGCAGTCCGAGACCGGAATGCCGGTGCGATTCTGCCGCTGGTAGAAGGGCTCATGCAGGCTGGCAAGAGCGCGGATAAGTGCCTCGAGAATCTGGTTTACTACTTCCGGGATTTGCTGGTGCTGAAGCTGGCCCCGCAGGGCAAGGCAGCGACGGAGCGCATCGTGGATCAGGATAAATACAGGCAGATGGCATCGTCCTTCAGCTCGGAGCTTCTGTTCCGCATGATTGACGTGCTTAATCAATACCAGCTTGAAATTCGCCATGCCGCGCTGCCGCAGACGATCTTCGAAGTTGCGCTAATGAAAATTTGCACGCTGCAAGAATCCGGCGGCCAGCGGCTTGTCGATGGATCTGTTTCATCAGAAGCTGCTGCATCGTCATCGGGGGGCGAGATTCAGCGGCTCCAACAACGCATAGACACGCTGGAACGCCGGATTGAGCAATTGATCCAAACAGGCTTGAAGGCGGATGCCGGCGCCGCACAAGACCAAGGATCGGCTCGCGGCGGAGGCAGCCGCGGCTCGAACAACTTCGGCAAGAGCGGATCAGGAGGCGGATTGGGGAATTCTATCGCCCGCGTGAAGCTAGATCCGTTTCTCGCGGCGGCGGAGAGTCAGGCGACCGGCCAGGTGCGGATGAAGTGGGCGGACATTTTGCAGCGCGTGAAGGGACACAATATTTCCACGCATGCTTGGTTCGTGAACGGAGACCCCGTCTCGGCCGCGGAGAATACGATCCTGGTCGCGTTCAAAAACTCGATTCACCGCGAGACGACCGAGAAACCTGCCAACCGCGACGTAATCGAACAGGTGCTGCAGGAAGTTTATAACCGCCCGGTTCGCCTGGCTACCGTGATGCTGAAAGAGTGGCAGACGGCGGCCGAGAAAGGGCCGGCACCGGCGGATGAGTTAACGTTGCTGCAAGAAGATGAGCGGGCTGGCCCGCCTCCAGAACCCGAATGGGTGGAGGAAGCCGTGAAGCTCTTTGGCGAGGATCTCGTCGTCATTGAAGATAAGTGAGCCTAATGTTACACGACATCAACTAACTCAAGGAGTGGTCAAACGATGAACAACATGAACAATATGATGAAGCAAGTGAAGAAAATGCAGGAGCAAATGCTGAAAGCCCAAGAAGAATTGGGAACCAAGATCATTGAAGGAACTGCCGGAGGCGGCGTCGTAACCGTAATCGTTAACGGCCACAAGAACGTTCAAAGCATTACGATCAAACCGGAAGCGGTGGATCCCGAAGATGTCGAGATGCTGCAGGATCTCGTCATGACGGCCATCAACGATGCGCTTAACAAAGCGGATGAGCTCGCGAACAAAGATATGGGCAAATTTACGGGCGGCATGAAAATTCCGGGCCTTTTCTAAATTAGTTTCACGAATAGAGGAGAAGCGCTTTGTATTATCCCGAACCGATAGCCAAACTTATAGATGCCTTCAGCCGATTGCCCGGCATCGGTCCCAAGACGGCGGGCAGACTGGCCTTCCATACGCTGAAGATGAAAGAAGACGACGTCATCGATTTTGCGAAAGCGCTGGTGAGCGTCAAGCGTAACCTTCATTATTGCTCGGTCTGCTGTAATATTACGGACACGGATCCATGCCGAATCTGTCAGGATAAGAGCAGGGATCAATCGATCATTTGCGTCGTTCAGGAATCCAAGGACTTGGTTGCGATGGAGCGGACGAAGGAGTTTGAAGGGCAGTATCATGTGCTTCAAGGGGCGATATCGCCTATGGAGGGCATTGGCCCGGACGAGATCCGTATAGCCGAGCTGCTGCGTCGTCTTAGCGATGAGACCGTCCAGGAGCTGATTCTAGCGACGAATCCGAATATCGAGGGAGAGGCGACGGCGATGTACTTATCGCGACTCGTTAAGCCTTTCGGTATTAAAGTGACGCGCATAGCCCACGGATTGCCGGTTGGCGGCGATCTCGAATACGCGGATGAGGTCACGTTGTCCAAAGCATTGGAAGGCCGCAGAGAATTAGGTTAAGTTAATGGAATCAAATGTTTTTGAGTCCCGTGGGAGAGTTCTCCTGCGGGGCTTTTTAATTTGTATGGCAATCTTCAATCGCATTAAGGCTTGTTCTAATTCCCGAGCATACCCTCATACA
>NZ_JAAAMU010000010.1 GCF_009909195.1 Paenibacillus sacheonensis | reverse complement strand
CCAGCCGCGCGAGATGCGCGGCCGCGCGCTCCGCGAGCGCGGCCAGCGCCGAAAGCGCGCCGGCTTGCGTCGCAAGCTCGGCAAGCCGCGCGCGCAGCGGCGCGGCGGCAGCTTCGCCGGCCGCTGCGGCCCGATCGCCAAGCGCGTCGATCCACGTTAGCGCGCGCTTGCGGTACTGGCTTTTGACGGCCTCGGCGATTTCCCGGCTGTACGTCATGGTATAGGCATTGCCGAACGAGGCGCCCGTATTCACATGCGATACGAGCAGATCGGCATCCCACAATCCGTTCACGAACGGCGACAGCTCGGCTTCCAGCGTCTCGCCGCGCCAGCCGATGCCGTCCGCCGCGCGCCGCAGCAGGTCAAGCAGATGCCACTCGATGCCCGCTTGCACCTTGGCGTGCAGATCATGATAAAATGCCTGCAAGCGGCGTTCCTGTTCGGCGGCCGTCTTCGCGCCGGCAAACAACAGGCCCGCCTTGAAGCCGGGCTTGCGGCTTTCCAGAAACGACTGGGCTAGATCGCGGGTAGCCGCAGGCGTCAAATTCGCATTGTCCAGCAAGCTTTGCACCTCGAGGCGCAGCCGCGTACGTAGGGTATCCACCTCGGCTTGCCCCCGCTCGATCTCGCCTTCCAAGGATGCGATCTCCTCGCGAACCTTCTCCGCTTCGCCCTCGCCGCCGGCCAGGGTCAGCAGCCGTTCGCGCTCCTCTTCGGAAGCGGCCTCCAGCGCTTTGCCGTGCAGACGAACGACATGGCGCGCGGAAGAATCCACGCTGCAGACCGCGAGCGGCGTACGAAGCTCCGCCAAGGACTCGAACAACGCCAGCAGCGAAGACCATTCCGAATGCGGATGGTTCGGCTGCCGCAACGACAAATAGACGATGCCGCTCGGTTCCAGATGCCAGTTCCCGAACGCTTCGTCCACGCTTTGTTTATACGCCTCAAAGGACAGCTCGCTGTCACGGTGCTTATCGATTTGGTTCACGATCAAATAAAGCGGTTTGCCCCATTCTTTCAACTGCTTCGCAAATGTGAAATTAATCTCGGACTGCACGTGATTGTAGTCCATCACATAAAAAACGACGTCCGCCAAATGAAGCGCCGATTCGGTCGCCATCCGGTGCGCGTCGTCCGTGGAATCGATACCCGGCGTATCCAGCAGCACGGTATGGCTGCCGAGCCGGGGGATAGGGTAAGACAAGGAAACGGAAAGGACCGTTTCGCCGTCTTTGCAGTAAGCATTTACGTCTTGAATCGGAACTTCCAGCGTCTGTTCTTGTCCGGAGACAAGCTTCTTGATGACCGCTTTCGCTTCCCCGTTCTTGATGCTGACGACGTTCGCGCTGGTCGGAATCGGGCTCGAAGGCAGCAGCTCCGTGCCGCAAAGCTTGTTGACCAGCGTTGACTTGCCTGCGGAGAAGTGCCCGCAGAAGGCTGCAGTGAGCTGACCTTGATCCAGCTTCGACTGCAGCTCCCGCAGCCGCTTCGCGTCCCCCTCGTCCCCGGCTTCAGCCATCAAAGACGCCATGTTCGCCAGTGCGGTTTCCATGGCTTGCGTATTTCTCTCAATCGTACGGCTCATGGTTCTCTCTCCCTGTTTGCTCCCCGTCTTCCCTTTCAGTCAACCGCAGAGCGACGTATTAAACGAGTTGAACTGCCGGCAGGCAAATTTCGAATACTTCGCCGTGCTGCAGGATCGTCACGCCGCGTTCTTTTTCCTTCATAACGACGCATTCCGGCTTCTGCCGCATACGTTCAATATATTGATCGGGCACGTCGCCTGCTCCGCTTACCGTAACGCCTTCGAGCACAATTTCTTCGTTCTCGGCCGGCGGTGCTTCCATGATCTGCTCGTAAATATCGGAAAACAACGAAAAATCTTTCGTGTATACGGAAATGCATTTCATCGGTTAATCATCCTTATCATTAAGTGGTTGGACTAGCATTTAGCTCTTAGTTTTGCGGTTTAGTGCCGGTTTCATACGTTGCTGGCCTTCTTTGCAGCAATCTAGCAGCGGACATACGGGACACTGAGGGTTCTGTGCCTTGCAATGGTACCGCCCGAAAAATATAAGCCGGTGATGGGTCTCCGTCCAGAGTTCCCGCGGAACCAGCTTCATCAGCCGCTTCTCGACCTCCAGCACGTTGTCATCCGCTTTTGCAAAGCCGAGGCGCTTCGAGACGCGCTCCACGTGCGTATCAACGGCGATCGCCGGTACGCCGAAGGCGTTGGAAACGACGACATTGGCCGTTTTGCGGCCCACGCCGGGCAGCTTCGTCAGTTCTTCGTGCTCTCTTGGTACGTCGCCGCCGTAATCGTCGATCAGCATACGGCAGAGCTTTTGGATGAATAGCGCTTTGTTGCGAAACAGCCCGATCCGCTTAATGTCGTTCTCCAGCTCATCCAAGGGAACGGCCAGGTAATCGGAAGGCGTTCGGTATTTCTGGAACAAGTTCGCTGTCACTTTATTGACGGTTTCGTCCGTGCACTGCGCGGATAACAATACGGCAATGGTCAGTTCGAAAGGGTTGCCGTGATGGAGCTCGCAATGCGCATCCGGAAACATGCGGCCGATCACGTCCAGGACATGGGTTATTTTGTCTTTCGCTTTCAACTGACGCTCAACTCCTAATAGAACCATCGTTTCAAAGTGTAGCGAAAATTGTCGCATTTATCAACCGCAAAACCGAATGAAAAAGCGGTTTCTTCGCCTATATTCACAGAATTGAAATAAAAAATTGTCCTGGCAAACGCCAGGACAATGGTGTTCGAGCGGACTTTAACCTTTCGAAATCTCTACCAAAGCATTCCGGTAGAAATAAAGCACGATAGAATCGCCGTCCGTCAATTGGCTGATCGCGATGGCAGCGCCGTTTTGCGTGATTTTGGTCGCTGCCGTTACGGCAAACGTATTGACATCCGACAACGTCTCCCGTTTGACGGACAACGTACGCGAGGCCGTATCGTATTTCCAGAATTTCTTCGCAACGCCGCTGTTCACGGTAAGGACCAAGCGATCCTTCTCGTCGAGCTTCGCTTCCACGCGGTCGCCGGCGCTCAGGACGGCGGCAGAGCTGCCCGTGATGCCGTTCTTCACGACTGCATAGCCGGTGCCAAGAGCGACGTCGACCGTCGAGCCGTTATAATCGGCTACTGTCACCTTATCCGTCGAGACGGAAGCGATGCGGCCGACTGTTACGTTCAGCAATTTGAGCGAGGCGACGTTCTGTCCGACGAAATAGAGATTGCCGAGCTGACCGGCCGATACGCTGCCGATCGCGAGCTTGTCGCCCTTCTCGTTCGTCACGTCAAGCGTCGCGGCGGAATAGTCGTAGAACGTTCCGTCGGCCGCTTTCAGCTTCAGCTTCTTGCCGACCGCGTCGACCGAGTAGATTTCGATCTGCTTGGCCGTGTGCACTTGCAGCGTAGACACTTTATCCTGCGTGACGTTGAGCAGCGCCGTAACTTGATCGCCGGCCTTCACGTCGCTAAGCGCAGCGGAGGACTTGCCTGCGATTTCCACATAGCTCGGAATATCCATCGGCAAGGTGACGGCGCCGCCGTTGCTTTGCAGCAGCGTGACCGAGCCCGCATTCGTATTGACCGCCGTTACGGCGCCCGTGTACTTATACACGAATTGAACGAATACCGCCTTGCTTTCCGTGTAGCCGAGGGTGATTTTCTTCCCTTTCAGAAGCAAGCCGCCAACGCTGTTAAGCGTAACCGGCGAGCCGTTCATATCCAGCTTCGTTTTGTCGCTCAGGTAGACGGATGCCAGATTGTTGCTCGTGTCCTTCACGGTCAATGCCTTCAAATCGCTGTCGTAGCTGACGACCGTCGCGCCTGACAATACATTGACCTTACGGTTCACTACTTTGATCGCGGTAATTTGATCTTTGTCGTTCAGCGAGATGTCGAGCACGTCGCCCTTCACAAGATCGCCGACAGTCGTGCCCGTCAACCCTTCGATCGTCACGTCGACCGAGGCGGTGACGAACTTCGCTTCCAGCACTTGCTGCGCGGTACCCGAGCCCTTCACGTATTGAATCGTATTGCCGTCGCTGCTGGCGGAATAAAACTCTCCGCGGATCAGCTTGGCGGATGTTTGAACGATGGTGATCTTCGTCACGACCGAATTCTTGACCTCGTAAGAGACGACATCGCCGACGCGAAGCTGCGACAAGCCGCCGTCCAAGATTTGGCCCTGCCATACGACATCCGTTTGCGGCGCGACGCTGTACATCGACGAAGCCCCCGTCGTCGCGTCGGCCACCGTGATCGAAGGAGTCGCCGTTTGAACCGCTTGTACCGTGCCTTGACCGGTCTTGTTCACCGGAGCCGATTGAATCGCAATCGAGACTGCCAGCGGTTTCGCGCGGTACGTATCACGGGTAATTTCGACCTTGCTGTCGGCAGCCAAGCTCCCGATTGCGATGGCATTGCCGGCTCCATCCTTTACGGTCGTTGCCTGCGTATAGTTGATCGCTACCGGCTCGTCATCAACCCACACCCATAGTTTGCTGTCATTCGGCAGAATACGGTCAACCGTTCCCGTGATCTTCTCGACCTGCTGCTCGTCGTCAAGCTGTTCGACGTACAGCGCTTTTCCGCCGCTCGCCACGACCAGCAGCTTCGTATTCGGAACGATCTGATCGAGCGTGGCCGCTTTCTCGGAATCGAACCGGTAGAGGTACGTGCCCGCGTTCAAGTCGACGTTGGAATCTTTGCCGTCCATATACAAGCCTAGCGTAGAAGCGCTCTTGCTTGTCAGAATGGCGGTGTATTGTCCGCTGTAGGCAACCGGATATACGGGTTCCGCCCGGCTCAGAATCGTAGCGATTGCCGCCCGCGTGATGCTGCCTTTCGGATCGAACTTATCCGCTGTCACGCCGTTCACGAGCTTCAAGGAAACCGCCGCGTTCACATAGCCGGCATAATCTTTGCCGATGAGGCTGCCGTCCTTGAACGAGCTTGGCGTCGCTGCAAGCTCGCTCGCCGTCTGTTCCTTGCCGATCGCCTTCACGATCAGCTTCGTGATCCATTCGCGCGATGCTTTCTTGGTTCCCCAGGCGTTAGCCGCATCGGCATCGGCAAGTTTGAACTCCTCGTCGCGATTCAGAAGCCCTTCTTCGAAGGCGAGAATAATATAAGGTTTGAAATAGGCACTGACTTTGAAGTTCTCCGGAAACACGATCGCGTCGTCCGTCTTCACTTCGTTTTCTTTGCCGATGAAACGGATCGCCAGCGCGATCGCTTCTTGCTGCGTGATGTTGTCGCTTGGCTTGAATGCGCCGTTCGTTCCTTTAATGATTCCTTGGCTGGCCAGTTTGGCGATATGCTTCTCTGCCCAATGTCCCGCAGGCACGTCGCTGAACTTCGTCGTCGTGACGACTGCATCGGCATGAACCGTGCCGGCCTCGGCCGCGGTGTAACCTGCCAGCAAAGAAAATACCATGAACGATGAGACCAGCTTAACCCATTTTTTTTGCTGCGGCATGTCTGCGTGGCTCCCCTTTATTGTTTTTTGATCGGATGCTCCAGGTCCTC
The DNA here is from genome assembly GCF_009909195.1 of Paenibacillus sacheonensis. Taxonomy (GTDB): domain Bacteria; phylum Bacillota; class Bacilli; order Paenibacillales; family Paenibacillaceae; genus Paenibacillus_Z; species Paenibacillus_Z sacheonensis. The sequence goes on along the minus strand of NZ_JAAAMU010000010.1, from coordinate 218,021 downwards.
ATGTCCCATTAAACTTTCCGCGGCTTCGCCGTCGACGAGTATGTTCAGCGAGGCGACATCCTTGAATTGAAAATAGGTTTGCGTAACGGCCGACAGCGCGAGCTGTTCGCCGGGTGCGCCTAGTCTTGCTTCGTCGGGCAAATGAATGTCAAGCGTAACGGCATCCCCATCTTGCTTGGCGCTAAGCAGCTGAACGTTCTTCCACAGGGAAGTTTCACCCTTGTCGCCATCCGATTGGAGCGCTTCGAACGCCGCCTTCAGTCGCTCGTTCCCGTCGCTGTAGGCAATTTGCTTCTTCTGCGCATGAAGATCGATCATTTGATCGTCCGTGTAATACACGGAGATATCTTCCTGCTTCTTCTCCGGCCCGGCAGCCGTTCCGGTATCGGTGGCACTGCCGGCATTGCCGGCAGTGCCTGCGTTATCGGAATTCCCCGCGCCGCCATTGTTGCCGGTATTCGCTGCGTTTCCGCTATTCGAGGACTGGCCTGAATTATTCCCGTTCCCGCCTTCGGATACGGACTGATTCTGATTGCTCGTTTCATTGCCCTGGAGCGGCTGCTCCTTGTTCCCGCATGCGCTGAGCGAGACGATCGAGGCAGCTGCAATGAGAGCCAACATCATTGTTTTTGTCGATTGCCGCTTCATTTGCGTCCTCCTAGCCGAGTTTCAAGTATTCTTTGATGCCTGCTACGATTTCGAGCGCGAGCTTGTCCTGCTTTGCTGCGTTATACAGCATCAAGCTGTCTCCGTTGTTGGACAAGTAACCTGTCTCGAGCAATACGGCGGGCATCTTCGTTTCCCGAATGACGTGGAAATTGCCCGTCCTTACGCCGCGATCGCTCAAACCCGTGCCTGCAACCAAATGCTTGTGCATCACTTTCGCGAGCGCCAGGCTGTCCGAACGCCAGTAATACGTTTCGGAGCCGCTGACGGTTGCGGAAGACGCGATATTCGCATGGAACGAAACAAAGATGTCGGCGGGCAATTTGTTCGCGAAGTTTGCCCTGTCCGCCAGCTCGACGAACGTATCGTCCGAACGGGTCAGATACGCTTTGATTTTCGTTTCCTTATCCAGCAGTGCCTTCACCTTCAGCGTGATGGCCAAATTGAACTCCTTCTCCTTGCGTCCGTTCACGCTGGACGCGCCCGGATCTTTGCCGCCGTGGCCGGCATCGAGCACGACTTTAAACTCGCCTTTGTCAGGCGTAGTCGGCGGGTTAACCGGAGGCGGCACGATCGGGCCTGTTTGCTCCAATACGTCGATACGAACGACATGGTCTTCATTCGTGATTTTAAAATTCGTCGGTGCGGCCATATCGAGCACGACGCGCACTGTCGATGGCTTGTCCGAATAATACGAGTAACGGATCTTCTGAAGCGTCGGATTGGAATCGACAAGAATCTCACCGAGCTTGGTACCGTTCGCAGCCGGCAGGAAGCCCGGCAGGAAATAAGGGTCGAAGTTCATCGACGGCAGATCGACGACGATTCGTTCCGGATTATGGAGCACTTGCGTCGTCACGTTGCCGAAGTCGCCCGCATAAGGCATGTAGATGCTGCCAATGCCATCGTAAACAATGGAATTGAGCAATGCCGTGTCGTTGGAAGGATCAGTCGTCCCCCCTCCTGTACCCGGTTCTTCAGTACCCGAACCCGGATCGCCGCTGCCTTCTCCCGGATCAGTCGATTCGCCGCCGTCCGAACCGGATTGCGGAGGATTGTCCACGAGTTTTGCGTACATATGTACCGAGCGGGTATCGGCATCCCAGTCCACGTCAAGACCGAACTGCTCGCCTACGAAACGAAGAGGAACATAAGTCATGTTCTTTGAAATCATTGCAGGTGCATCGAGAGTGATTTCCTGATCGTTGACGACGGCTTTCTTGCTTCCAATTGTCAGGACCGCCATCGTTTCTCCGTTGGAGATCGTCACGTTCGGGGACTTCCATTCGACGTCATAGCCGAGCCCTTCCGTCACGGTACGAATGGGAACAAAGATACGGGAGTTTACGTTCTTCGGTTCCGCGCTGCTGGACAATTGTTTGCCATTCAGATAAAGCTTGGGTGCTTCCGCTGCTCCCACGAGCGCGGGGAACAAAGTGATGAGAAACGACAACAGCATTACAGCGGTTACAAACTTCTTCATCTTTCACCTCAGTGACTGTTTTTTCGCCTTGAAGCAGCTCGTACAAGACGATGCTTACAGACAATGGTTAGACGCAGCTTGTCAGAAAAAGTTGCGTTTTCAGGAAAATTGTAGCGAATAAAATGCCAAAAAATAAACCCCGGCAAAAATGCCGGGGTTACTTTCGATTGAAACCCGAACTGCGCTCGGCTAGAACGCAACGCGGCTCGCTTCGTAAGCGGAAATTTTATCCTCGTGCTTCAGCGTCAGGCCGATGTCGTCCAGGCCTTGCAGCAGGAACTGGCGGCGATGCTCATCCAGATCGAACGAAATGCTAAGACCGGCGTCGTCGGAAATCGTTTTGTTTTCCAGATCGACCGTCAGCTTGTAGCCTTCCGTCTTCGCCGTGCGTTGGAACAGCTCTTCGACTTGTTCTTCGCTCAGCTTGATCGGCAGGATTCCGTTCTTAAAGCAGTTATTGTAGAAAATATCGGCGAACGAAGGCGCGATGACGACTTTGAAGCCGTAATCGAGAATCGCCCAAGGCGCGTGCTCGCGGGAGGAGCCGCAGCCGAAATTCGCGCGGGAAATCAGCACTTCCGAGCCTTGGTAACGAGGCTGGTTCAGGCTGAACGAATCGATTACGTTGCCCTTCTCGTCCCAGCGCCATTCGAAGAACAGGAATTGGCCAAAGCCGCTGCGCTCGATGCGTTTCAGGAATTGTTTAGGAATGATGGCATCCGTATCTACGTTTACGCGGTCTACCGGAGCTACGAGACCCGTTATTTGCTTGAAAGCTTCCATGTTGGTTGACTCCTCTCTCTTCTACCTTTTAGTTCAGCACTTCGGATTTGATCTTCCAATCGCGCACATCCGTGAATTTGCCCATGATCGCGGCTGCCGCAGCCATTGCCGGGGATACCAGATGCGTACGTCCGCCGCGGCCTTGACGGCCTTCGAAGTTGCGGTTGGACGTCGATGCGCAGCGTTGTCCCGGCTCAAGAACGTCAGGGTTCATCGCTAGGCACATCGAGCAGCCGGCGTCGCGCCATTCGAAGCCCGCTTCCGTAAATACTTTATCAAGGCCTTCTTTCTCCGCTTGGATCTTAACGCGTCCGGAACCCGGAACGACGATGGCGGTCACGCGGTCGCTGACTTGGTAGCCGCGAGCGATTTCGGCGGCGGCGCGCAAGTCTTCGATCCGGCCGTTCGTGCAAGAACCGATGAAGACATAGTCGATATCGATCTGGTTCATTGGGGTGCCCGGTTCAAGACCCATGTATTCAAGCGCCTTCTCGGCAGCTTTACGTTCATTCTCCGTCGGAAGCTCCGCAGGAACCGGAACGTTCTTCGTGATGTCCGTCCCCATGCCGGGGCTCGTGCCCCATGTTACTTGCGGAATCAGAGCGTCCACGTCGAATTCGACAACGGTATCGAACACAGCGCCTTCGTCCGTAGCAAGCTCCTGCCATACCGCCACGGCACGGTCGAACGCATCGCCTTGCGGCGCATACTCGCGGCCGCGCAGATAGTTGAACGTCGTTGCGTCCGGAGCGATCAGACCCGCGCGAGCGCCGGCTTCGATGGACATGTTGCACACGGTCATGCGCTCTTCCATCGACAGGGAGCTGATGGCTTCGCCCGTGAATTCCATAACATAGCCGGTACCGAAATCGGTGCCGTATTGCGCGATTACGCCAAGAATCATATCTTTTGCCGTTACGCCCGGTTTACGTTTGCCGTTGAAGCGCACTTCCATCGTTTTGGCTTTGGATTGCTGCAAGCATTGCGTCGCAAGCACGTGTTCCACTTCGGAAGTACCGATGCCGAATGCCAGCGCGCCGAACGCGCCGTGCGTGGACGTATGGCTGTCGCCGCAGACGATCGTTTTGCCCGGGTGCGTCAAGCCAAGCTCGGGACCCATGACGTGCACGACGCCTTGGTCGATGCTGTCGAGATCGAACAGCGTAACGCCGAAGTCTTTGCAGTTCTGCGTCAGCGTATCGATTTGTTGTTTGGAGATCGGATCCGTGATGTTGAAGCGGTCTTTCGTCGGAACGTTGTGATCCATCGTCGCGAACGTCAGGTCGGGACGGCGGACTTTGCGGCCCGTCAGGCGCAAACCTTCGAAGGCCTGCGGGGAGGTAACCTCGTGCACGAGCTGCAGATCGATATAAATGATGCTCGGTTTGCCGGCTTCGGATTGAATGACGTGGTTATCCCAAATTTTCTCAAACATCGTTCTTTTCGCCATTGAATTCACCTCATAAAGTTTCATAAGTTACGTAGCGCAATCTAGTGGTTCTATGGAGACATCATAGCATTTCTTTCTTCATTGATCCAAGATATAATATCTATAACAGCAATAGGTATGGCCTATGATGATCTTACCTTCAATTCATGTCGAAAGGAAGTGCCTATCCTTGGAACTTCGTCAGCTGCAATACGTCATCCAGATAGCCAAAGAGAAAAATTTCTCCCGCGCCGCGGAAAAGCTGCATATCGCCCAACCTTCCCTCAGCCAGCAGCTCTCGAAATTGGAAAAGGAAATCGGCGTGCTGCTGTTCAGACGCACGACCAACTCGGTTGAGTTGACGCATGCCGGCGCCGTCTTCGTGGAGAAGGCGCAAGGGATTCTCGATAATGTCGAGCAGCTGAAGCAGGAGCTGGACGACCTTGCCCACATGCGCAAAGGAAAGCTGGTCGTCGGCAGCTTGTCCATCACGGGTTCGCATGTCCTTCCGATCGTGCTTCCTATCTTCGGCCGGAACTATCCGGAAATCGAGGTCGTGCTCGTGGAGGACACTCCTTCCAAGCTGGAACAATTGACGGCAAGCGGCCAAACCGACCTCAGCCTGCTGGCGCTTCCGCTTCATGAGCCTTCGCTCGAGTGGATTCCCATTATAGAAGAAGAAATCGTGCTGGCCGTTCCGCCCGACCATGCGCTCGCGAAACGAACGAAGCCGGTAAGCGTGGAGGAGCTGCGCGCCGAACCGTTTATCGTCCTCAAGAAAGGACAAGGCTTCCGGCAAATCGTCCTGGAAACCTGCGAGAAAGCCGGATTCGAGCCGCGTATCGTCTTCGAGAGCACCAATATCGAGACCGTGCAGTCGCTCGTCGCCGCCGGCATGGGAATTACGTTCGTGCCGAAGATGCTTCAGCGGGAGACGACCGGCGAGCTTGCCCCGGCTTACTTGTCTTTCGCCTCCCCGAAGCCGACGAGAACGCTCGTGATCGCCAGCCGAAAAGGCCGCTATCTCTCGAGAGCGGCCGAAGCATTTATCGCAACCATGAATCTGACGACGGAGAATCACTTCAATTCGTAATCTCAATGCTTCGATTAGGCAGAAGGCGCCGTTTAGGCAGAAGTCGCCGTGCTAATGAACGATTTAGTACAAGGACGGCCTGCGGTCTTCAAACACGGGAATTTTGGCTCGAACGGCATCCACGAGCGTCAGGTCGATCTCGGCGCGAAGGATCGTCTCTTCTTCCCCCGCTTCCGCAATGATTTCGCCCCATGGATCGATAATCAAGGAATGTCCGAAGAACGAGCTTTCTCCGCTCGTCCCGCAGCGGTTGCAGGCGATGACGAACATTTGGTTCTCGATCGCCCTGGCCGTCAGCAGCGTCCGCCAATGATGAAGCCTTGGATTCGGCCATTGCGCCGGCACGAACAATGCTTGCGCGCCGTCCAAAGCAAGCTTGCGCGCCAGCTCGGGAAACCGGATATCGTAACAAATCATCATTCCAGCCGAAGCTCCCCCTGCTTCCAAACGGCCCAATTCCTCGCCAGCCTTCAGATACTTCTCTTCGTCCATCAGGCGGAACAAGTGGATCTTGGAATAGCTGCTTGCCAGCTCTCCCTGTTCATCGAACACGTACACCGTATTATAAACGCCATCCGCGCGTTTCTCCGCGATCGATCCGCCAAGCACTTGAACGCCGTTCGCCCGTGCGAAAGCGGATAACAGCTCCTTCGTTCGACGCCCTTCCGGATCGGCGATCTCCTCGATTCGCTCGAGCGCGTAGCCCGTATTCCACATTTCCGGCAGCATGACCAGCTCCGGTTTCTCTTCCCCGCTTACCGCTTCGGCCAGCTTACGCTCCAACCGCTCGAAATTCGCATCCGGATTTCCCGCGTCCACATGCATTTGAACGACGGCCACGCGCAGTTTGTTCCCGCTCATCTTTATTGCCTCCCATCGACATTCCCACATCCGGCATATCGATGCCGAAGTCCCTGTATTGCTCAGTTTTACTAATCATAACGTCTCATGCTTCGCTGTCAAGATGGGTAGCTTAACAACGAAATGAAATCCCATCCCAAAGGAGCGCTATGATTAATGAAAATACGGAGCATACACATCCTTTCCGCATTCGCACTTCTGCTTTTCCTGATGATGCCATTCTCCGCAAGCGCCGCAAGCAGCGAAGGCGAGACCGGTCAACGGCCGGTTCAAGCTTTCGACGTCGTGGCGGGAAAAGTAGTCAAGACGGTGCCCAACAGCCCGGAATACCAAGGTTATGCCAAATCGTGGCTCAAGACGACGACGGGCCTGTCGCCGAAGCTTCAGCCCGAGGACAAATGCGGGTACGTTTTCCGGATTCCGCTCGATGAACCGACCGCGGTCAAGGCCGGCGCGGAGCAGGTCACGACGCAGGACGTATTCCTGTTTTACTGTCCGAAGAAACCGCAGCTGCTGCTTATTTTTGACGAAAACCGCAAACCTTATTTACTCACTTTCAAAGCCAACATCAAGCCTTTCCTGAAAGCTCTGGATCTGTAGCTTTAGACCTAGCGGGCATTGGGGTCTTTTCCAGTTAAACCAACCTCTATACTCGACTTTTATCCGGTCCATGTGCTACATTTAGGGCTAGAATACAGGTGGAGGATTACGATTACCATGGAACCCAAAGTACACATCCAACCGGCAAGCCGCATGACGGGTTTGCCGGCTCAATTTTTCTCGGCGTTAGTTCACAAAGCGAATGCGCAGGCGGCCAAAGGGCGCGATGTCATCAATCTTGGACAGGGCAATCCCGATCGGCCCACTCCGCCTCACATCGTGGCCGCGCTTCAAGCGGCAGCTCCGAATCCGCTCTATCATAAGTATCCGCCTTTCAGCGGATTCAAATTCCTGAAAGAAGCCGTAGCCCAGCGTTACAAGGAAGATTATGATGTCGAGCTGGACCCCGAGACGGAAGTAGCCGTTCTGTTCGGAGGCAAGACGGGATTGATCGAGATCAGCCAATGTCTGCTTAATCCCGGAGATGTCTGCCTCGTGCCCGATCCCGGTTATCCGGACTACTGGTCCGGCGTCGCGCTGGCCGGCGGGGTTATGGAATACATGCCGCTTAGGGAAAGCAACGGCTTCCTGCCGGATTACAGCACCATCTCCGCGGAGGCGGCGAACAAGGCGAAGCTGATGTTCATCAATTATCCCAACAATCCTACCGGCGCGACCGCCGGATCGGATTTCTATGCGCAGACGATCGAATTCGCCGCTAAACACGGCATCGTTGTCGCGAGCGACTTTGCATACGGCGCAATCGGCTTCGATGGAAATGCGCCGGTCAGTTTCCTGCAGTCGCCTGGCGCCAAAGAAGTCGGCGTGGAATTCTATACGCTGTCCAAGACGTACAACATGGCAGGATGGCGCGTCGGCTTCGCTCTCGGCAATCCAGAGATCGTATCGCTCATCAACTTGATTCAGGATCATTACTACTGCAGTCTGTTCGGCGGCATCCAAGACGCCGCCGCCGTTGCCCTGACTGGGCCGCAGCAATGCGTGACGGAGCTGACGGCCGCTTACGAGAGCCGCCGCAATGCGTTATTCGCCGCCATGGACGAGATCGGCTGGGTGTCAAACAAACCCAGCGGTTCCTTCTTCTGCTGGCTGCCCGTGCCGAAGGGACATACCTCCGCTTCGTTCTCCGATTACGTGCTGGAGCATGCGGACGTTGTCGTAGCGCCTGGCGTCGGTTTCGGCTCGCATGGCGAAGGCTACGTACGGCTTGGACTGCTGGCGCCGGAGGAACGGCTTCAGGAAGCTATCCACCGAATCGGAAAGCTGGGTTTGTTCGGCTAACGATCGAGTCCGCGGCCCGCAGAGCGCGTCTCTGCGGGCTTTCGTTTGCTTTACAGGTCGGCGCCGGCCATGGTATGCTTGCTGTAACTTAACATAAGCAACGTCTTGACGGGACCAAGTATGCAATCCGCGATGCGACCAGAGAGTAGATTCGCTTGCTGCGAGAATTTACCGTATCTGCTGCAGAAACCCACCCCCGAACGGCCGGCGACGAGTCGGACAGCGGCCTGCTGTTATCAGGTCTTTAAGCCGAACGGCATCGCATCCATTATTTGGCGTGCGCATGGCGTTAATAAAGGTGGTACCGCGGAAGCTAACTTTCGTCCTTTGTCTCTATACAAGGGCGGAAGTTTTTTTGTTTTTCTAGATACTCAGCCAGCCACTCCTGGGAAAGGTTAGGTCGCCACAATGACAGATACGATCGTAGTCAAAATCGGAAGCAGCTCCCTCACTTCGGAAGAAGGCGGCTTGAACCGCGAACGAATTGCGTTCTTCGCGCACGAGCTGGCTGCCTTGCACGAGGCCGGCCATCAGGTGCTGCTCGTGACCTCCGGCGCCGTTGCCGCGGGATTCAGGAAAATCGGCTACGCGAGCCGCCCGAAAATCATTCATGAGAAGCAGGCCGCGGCCGCCGTCGGGCAGGCGCTGCTCATGCAGGCGTATCAAGAGGCATTCGGATCCTATGGCGACCGGGGCGGCATCGGCGTCGCGCAAATCTTGCTGACGCGAGCCGACTTCTCCAACCGCAAACGAATTCAAAATGCGCAAATGACGATCGACGAACTGCTCAAGCAGCGTATCGTCCCCATCGTCAACGAGAACGATACGGTCGCGACGGAAGAGTTGAAATTCAGCGAGAACGATACGCTGTCCGCGCTGGTCGGCAATCTCGTGAAAGCCAAACAGCTCGTCATCATTACCGACATGGACGGCCTGTACACCGAGGATCCGAGAAAAAACCCGGCCGCCAAACGCATTGACCGCGTCGGCCAAATTTCGGACGACATCTTGAGCTTTGCCGGCGGCGCAGGGTCCGCGGTCGGTACTGGCGGCATGCGTTCCAAGATCGAAGCCTCGCGCATCGCCATGCGCGGCGGCGTGCCGACCTTCATCGGACGCGTCGTCGAGCCCGGCGATCTGCAGCTGGCCGTCTCGGGGAATGGCAGAGGCACGTACTTCGATACGAGCCTGCACAATCTCCCCATGAAGAAGCAGTGGCTCGGTTTCCACTCCATGCCGCAGGGGCGCATCATCGTCGATGAAGGCGCCGAACGGGCGCTGATCGAGGGCGGCAAGAGTCTGCTGCCCGCGGGCATCCGGACCATCGAGGGCGATTTCCATCCCGGAGACGTCGTCGAGGTATGCAACCTGCAGGGCCAGACGCTCGGCCGCGGCGTGGTCAATTACGATGCAGCGCAAGCGCAGGCCGCTGCAGGGCTAAGCTCCGAGGAAGTCCGCAGGCGGGTCGAGGTCGCACGCATGGAGGTCATTCATCGCGACGAATGGGTGACGCTGAAGAATTAAAAGCGCGGTAAGAGCATGACCTGCGGTCGAATGAGTCTCCAATCGCTGTTGTAGTGCTGTTTTCTTCGATTATGTAATTGATTAGATGTTGAAAACAGACTACAAAGGCGACCGTTTCACTTTTCCGACTTCATTTCGACCTCCGGTCACTACATTCACATTCGCCGAGCTTTGAATCCAAGCTATAGGGAAAAAATAGAAATAACGAGAAAGAAGGGCTACATATGAGCGAAGTACGCGAGAAAGCCGCGCTGGCCAAATCGGCCGCGCAAGTGATGAATCGCATGACAACGCAGCAGAAGAACGAAGCGCTGCTCGCGATGGCCGATGCTCTCGTTGAGCAGCAGGCTTCAATAATCGCCGCCAATGCCGAGGATATTGAACGCGGCCGCGGCAACGGAACGAGCGAATCTCTGCTCGACCGGCTGAAGCTGACGCCGGAGCGGATTCATGGCATCGCCGAAGGACTGAAGCAAGTCGTGGAGCTCCCCGATCCGGTCGGCTTGACGCTTGAGTCGTTCCAGCGTCCGAACGGTCTTCGCGTCGAGAAAATTTCCGTCCCTCTGGGCGTTATCGGCATGATCTACGAAGCGCGTCCGAATGTGACGGTCGACGCGGCCGGCCTCTGCCTGAAGACCGGCAACTCGGTCGTCCTTCGCGGAGGATCGGCCGCATTAGCTTCGAACCAACGCATCGTGGAGGTGCTCCGCGCAGCGCTTGAAAGCACGGCGCTTCCCGCCGATGCGCTGCAGCTCGTCGAAGATCCGTCGCGCGCTTCCGTCGACGAAATGTTGAAGCTGAACGGTCTCCTCGACGTCGTAATCCCGCGGGGCGGCGCCTCGCTGATCCGCAACGTCGTCGAGAATGCTACCGTTCCTGTCATCGAGACAGGCGCCGGCATCTGCCATACGTTCGTGGATGCAGGCGCATCGTTCGACATGGCCTCGGACATCGCGTTCAACGCGAAGGTGCAGCGCCCGTCGGTGTGCAACTCCATGGAGACGCTGCTGCTGCATGAATCGTTCGCAGCGGAACATCTTCGCTCGCTCGCGGACCGTTTCTTGACGGCCAGCGTGGAATTGCGGGGCTGCGAGCGGACGCGCGCGCTCGTTCCCGAAGCCGCTCCGGTATCGGATACCGATTTTGCGACAGAATATAACGACTATATCATGAACATCCGCATCGTGGACGATCTCGATCAAGCGCTGGGCCATATCGCTCGATTCGGCACCATGCACTCGGAATGCATCGTCACCGAGAACGCGGAGAACGCCGCGAATTTCATGCAGCGCGTCGATGCGGCCGCTGTGTACCATAACGCATCCACCCGCTTCACCGACGGCTTCGAATTCGGCTTCGGCGCCGAAATCGGCATCAGCACCCAGAAGCTTCACGCTCGCGGCCCCATGGGACTGCCTGCGTTGACGACAACTAAATTCCGCGTGTTCGGCAATGGTCAAATTCGCGGGTAAACCAGGAGGATAACAGCTATTATGACGACTCTTTCCACTTCCGGCACCCTTCCGGACATCCATACGCTCCGCATGTGCTTCTATGGTGCAGGCTCCATGGCCGAAGCGATCGTACGGGGCATCCTTGACCGCGGCCTGACGGAGCCCGAACGAATCGGGATGATGAACAGGCAGAACGCCGAACGCATGAACGAGCTATCCAGCCGCTACGGCATTAACGGGGCGATCACCGCCGAGGATAAGGACGCCATGCTGCGCGAATCCGATATCGTATTCCTCGCCATGAAGCCGAAGGACGCGGCAGAGGCGATCAAGCGCGTTCGCGACTTGCTCCATCCCGGCCAACTGATCGTATCCCTTATCGCGGGCATGACGATCTCGACTCTCGAAACGCTGCTCGGCAAACCGATGCCGATCGCGCGAACGATGCCCAATACGTCCAGCACCATCGGACTCGGCGCGACGGGGATCAGCTTCTCGACTTCCGTGAGCGATAGCCAGCGTCTTCTGGCGGACGCGTTGTTCCAAGCCGTCGGCTTGACAGCCATCGTCGAAGAACCGATGCTCGAGGTCGTAACCGGCCTCTCCGGCAGCGGACCTGCCTATATCTATTACATGATGGAAGCGATGATCGCCGCCGGAAGCAAGCTGGGACTGACCGAGGAAGCCGCCCGCGAGCTGACGATCCAGACGGTGCTCGGAGCCGCTCATATGGTCAAAGCCACCGGCGAAGACCCGGCCGAGCTGCGCCGCAAGGTCACGTCGCCGAATGGTTCCACGCAGGCGGCGATCGAAAAGTTCGACGAGTACCGATTCACGGAAGCCGTTCTGGCAGCCGTCACCCGTTCGGCCGAACGCGCTATGGAAATGGGAGCCGATATCGAAAGGAATGCAAAATCATGAGTCATGCGGTATGCACGGCCACTTATCGGTGTTATGACGATAAAGCCGATTTCAACAAAAAAGCGCTCGGCATCGCCGTCGGCTTGACCGTCGGCAGCTGGACCGATCTGCCCGAAGCCCGCAAAGCCGAAATGGAGAAACATCTCGGCCGCGTCGTATCCGTCGTAGAATCAGGCGGCACTGAACCCGGAACGCGTTATGCGGATATCGTCGTTGCGTATCCGGACGTCAATTTCAGCCGCGATCTCCCCGCCCTGCTCGTGACCGTCTTCGGCAAGCTCTCCATGGACGGCCGCATCAAGCTGCTCGATTTGGATTTCTCGGCGGATTTCCTGTCGGCCTTCCCCGGACCGAAGTTTGGCATCGAAGGCGTACGAGGCCTGCTCGGCGTTCATGACCGGCCGCTGCTCATGAGCATCTTCAAGTCCGTCATCGGCCACGACCTGCCTAATCTGCGCGAACAGTTCTACAAACAAGCGCTTGGCGGCGTCGACCTCATCAAGGACGACGAGATTCTATTCGAGAACCCGCTCACCCCGCTGCAGAAGCGCGTGGAAGCTTGCATGGAAGCAGCCCGCCAGGCGGAAGCCGAGACTGGGCAGAAGCTGCTGTATGCCGTCAACTTGACGGGACCGACTTCGAAGCTCGCCTCGCAGGCGAAGCTCGCGATCGCATCCGGAGCCAACGCCCTGCTCTTCAACGTGCTGGCATACGGCTTCGACGTGCTGCATGAGCTTGCCAGCGATCCGGAGATCAACATACCGATCGCGGCCCATCCGGCCATGGCCGGTGCCTTCTACCCGTCGCCGCATTATGGCATCTCTGCCCCGCTTCTGCTGGGCAAGCTGATGCGGCTGGCCGGCGCCGACCTCGCCTTGTTCCCGTCCCCTTACGGCTCCGTCGTGATGCCGCGGGAAGAGAATCTGGCCGTGCAGGCTGCTCTGATCGATCCGGCGCTGCCCGTACGGACAAGCTTCCCCGTTCCGTCCGCGGGGATTCACCCGGGACTCGTTCCGCTCATTCTCCGCGACTTCGGCTCCGAAGTCGTCGTCAACGCAGGCGGCGGCATTCATGGTCATCCCATGGGGACGGCAGCCGGCGGACAAGCCTTCCGACAAGCGATCGAGGCAACCCTTAACAACGTTTCGCTTCCGGAGGCCGCAGCGAAACCAGGCAACGAAGCGCTTCGAACCGCGATTGACAGCTGGGGGTACAAAACACCATGATTTCGAACGAGGCACAGACATCGATGACCAAACAACGCGTTATTTTTTGCGATTTTGACGGGACCATAACCGAGAACGATAATATTGTCGCGATTATCCGCCATTTCAACCCGCCGGGCTGGGAAGCCATCGTGAACAGCATCGTGAATCAATCCAAGAGCATCAAGCAGGGCGTCGGCGAGCTGTTCCGCCTCCTGCCCGCTTCCATGAAGAACGAGGTCGTCGACTATGCGATCTCGAATGCCCGCATCCGTGCCGGCTTCGCCGACCTGCTGCGTTATAGCAAAGACAATGACATCCAATTTTACGTCACGAGCGGCGGCATCGACTTCTTCGTCTATCCCTTGCTCTCGCCGTTCGGCATCCCCGAAGATCATATTTACTGCAATGGCAGCGATTTCTCCGGCGACGCCATCGAGATCACGTGGCCGCACCCCTGCGAAGGCCAATGCACGACCGATTGCGGCATGTGCAAGAAGACGATTATCAATCGTTTTCCCGCCGACCGTTTCGAACGTATCCTGATCGGCGACAGCGTCACGGATTTCGAAGGGGCCAAGCTCGTCGACGTCGTCTTCTCCCGCTCCCATCTGACGCTGAAATGCGCGGAGCTGGGCCTTCCCTATCATGAATACGAGACGTTCTACGACGTCATCGATCAATTGAAACGCCAGGAGGCGACAACCTAACGATGTCCTTTGCACACATTTCTCTAGAAGCGAAACAAAAGGCGCTCGCGGAGCTGACCGAAGTGAAGAGCCTCTTCGCCTCGCGCGGCTGGTTCCAAGGCACGAGCGGCAACTTGTCCATCCGCGTCGGCGATTTCACGCCGGAGGACTTCCATTTCGCGATTACGGCCAGCGGGAAAGATAAATCGCTCTCTACGCCGGAAGACTTCCTCTTCGTCGACCAAACGGGTCAGCCGAGCGAGCTGACGAAGCTGAAGCCATCCGCAGAGACGCTGATTCATTGCGAAATCTATAAGCAAACCGGCTGCGGCGCCATCTTCCACGTGCATACCGTCTTCAACAACCTGGTGTCCGAGCTGTTCTGGGAACGCAAGTCCATTCCCGTAGATGGCGTAGAACTCATCAAAGCGTTTAATATTTGGGACGAGGAAGCGCATATCGACATTCCGATCGTCTCCAACTTCGCCCATATTCCGAGCATCGTGCCGGAAGTGACCGAGCGGCTGGACAAGCGTATCCCGGGCATCATGCTGCGCAAGCACGGCATCTATGCGTGGGGCGCCAATGCGTTCGAGGCCAAACGCCATCTGGAAGCATTCGAATTTCTATTCGAATACGTCTACCGCTGGGAACTGCTGAAACGTTAGCTGTCCAGAGTCCTGTCCCTTTCGATCCAAATAAAAGGCGCTGCATGCAGGCTGTACGACAGCCGGGCATCAGCGCCTTTTCGTATGCGAGCCGAACCGCCTCCTCGCCTGAACGGCCAGTTCCAGCTTATTCAGCGCCATGCAGTGTTCGAACGTGATTTCGAAGATATCCGGCAGCGGCAGCGCGGCGAAATAGGTTCGAACGGCATCTTTATGCTCGAACCAGTCCTCGCGGGCGGGCGGTTCGAAGGGCATATCCTCCCACGCCGCGGATAGCTCCGGGCTAAGCAGCTTGTTGGCGCCATCCAATAAGCTGCAGCCTTCAAGCCGTTCTTGAAAGGAAGCCTTCCCCTGCCCGCTGCTCCGTTCTCTCGTGAATAGATGCGGCGCATAGTCCGCACGCGAACCCGTATGATGCACGCCGCGAACGAATGCCATGACGCCTTTCATCACTTCCGGCACGCCGATTAAGATCGCATACAGCCGTTTGCCGAATTCGATGCGCTCCGAGAGCTCGCTGAAGCGCTCGAGCACTAACCCGGCCAGCATCATCTCGCCTCCGGCGTCGAGCGGCGAACCGTACGGCAGGACGACCGTATTGGTTTGAAGCGGGATTTGCAGCAGGAAGGACGCCTTTTTCAGCACATGCGCCTTGAAATATTCGCTCTGCACAAGCGGCTTCTCGATCACGTGCTGCTCGTTCACGATCAATGCCGTCGTCAGCAGGACGGAATCTTGGCGCTGCCAGAATTGCGACCATACCGGAAGCATGAACCGCGATACGCCGAAGCAAGGAAGCATGCGGGACAAGTCGCGCCCTTCCTTGCGGGAAGCCTCATAGAGCAGCAGCTGCGGATAGGCGTCATGAAAGATAAGGGCGTTGATGCGCTCGAGCAGGATGAACATATGCCGGCGCGTCTCCTCGTCCAACAGCTCGGGCAGGAGATCGCCCTGCAGGTCCGTCATGTTCCAGCCGCCGTTGCGGGATACGAGATGGGCGAGCAGCGCCCATTGCAGCTCGGGACAGCGATAATAGACAGCCCGATACGCTTCGGTGCGCGTGACATTATTCCGATTCGCGACCTCGGTCTCATGATGAATTCGATGTATAAGCGAACGTTCCCGCTCGGTATAGGCAGTCAATGCTTGATCGGCTCCCCGGCCTTCCCCGGCCCCGGCAGAAACCTGCTCCTCCGTCAGTCGATCGCATGGCCCGCTTGCGTTCAAATTCGCGTTTATACCCGCGGTTGCCCCGGAGACGGAGTGATTGCCGCCTTGCTCCTTGTTAGACTCCAAGCCCGCTTTGGCTATATCGGCAAACAATTCGCGCACGGCCTCTTGGTTGATTCCGGTTGGCAGCGCATGCTCGGCGAGCTCGTGCGAGGCACTCCTGGCATGCCGCTTGCGCAATGCGTAATTTCTGATAAAACGTAATGCGTGGAGCAGCCAGCCAAGCAACGAAAGCTTGGTGCGCTGCGGGCGGCGCTGCGGCATATCCAGCCATCCTCCTTTTCACCCGGAAACAACCGTTGTTCGATTAGTATGAGCTTCACTGCCGGCGATTAGCCGTTATAGTATACTATAACTGATGCAAGACTGTGCCATTACGCGACTGAGGAGGATATTCGCATGTGCGGACGATATACGATTACCGTAACGCTGGAGGAGCTGATGCTGCATTATTGGGTCGCCGAATCCGGCATCCCTTATCAACAGCCCAAATACAACGTCGCTCCCGGCCAAATGATACCTGCCATCATCAACGACGGCGAGAAGAATAAGCTTGGCGAGCTCAAATGGGGACTGGTTCCGTCTTGGGCCGAGAGCGTCAAGCTCGGCTCCAAAATGCTCAACGCGCGGTCCGAAACGGTATGGGACAAGCCGGCGTTCCGAAACCTGATGAGCCGCAAGCGGTGCATTATCCCGGCGGACGGCTTCTACGAATGGCAGCGACTGGCAGACAACCGCAAGCAGCCGATGCGCATCGTCAGACGCGACCGGCAGTTATTCAGCATGGCGGGGCTTTATGATACCTGGACGTCGCCTGACGGCCTCAAGCTGAGCACCTGCACGATTCTGACGACGACTCCCAACGAGCTGATGGCGCCGATTCATGACCGTATGCCGGTCATTCTTCAGCGAGAGGACGAGGCGGCGTGGCTGGACCGTTCCATTCGCGATCCGGAAGCGCTGAACCGCCTGCTTCGCCCTTTTCCTTCCGGGCAGCTCGAAGCGTATCCCGTTGCCGCCGGCGTCGGCAGCGTGAAGAAGGACGACGCGGACTGCATCGCCCCACTTCTCTCGAGCGGCTGATACGGCCGCGGATTGGAATGGCCTTGCGGGAACAAAAAAAATCGCCGATCCCGCAGGATCAGCGAAACATAGCCCATAATTTGATTAAATGCAGCGTATTGTTGGGATCGATTTTTTGCGCAAGGATAAAGGTAATCAACTGCTCTTCCTGTTGATCCGTCAAGTTCTCCTGCATGACGCCGGCTGCGGTGCGAACAAGCTTGCGCACCTTCGCGCGGTCCTGCAGATCGTACTTGGTTACGCCGTTCAGCAGCATTTTGATCCGGTCCTTCACGACCGGATTTTTCATTTTGAATTTGACGCGCTCGACCAGCTCGGGCCGAATGCCGAATTTCGTATAGCTCATCCCGGTAATAGCACCTCCGTCCAGCTTCAAGCAGCCCTTGCGTGCATATAGCAGCTCGCTTGCCAACCTTCACTCTAGTACTATATGCCGGGAGTTCGGCTTTAAAAACTAGTCCAAAAGCTCTCCTTGAAAAAGTTGCTCTTTGCGGAGCGCTTCCCGCAATCGCGCATAAGGCGCTCCGGTCCAAAAATCGCTGCTCGCCGTCAGTTCCGCGGCATCGTCACGCGCTTCTTCCAGCACGCCGAAATCCGCCGCCATATCGGCCAGCTTGAAGTGTGGTACGCCGCTTTGCTTCGTGCCGAAGAAGTCTCCCGGCCCGCGGAGCTCCAGATCCCGCCTCGAAACCTCGAAGCCGTCATCGGTTTCCGTCATGATCTTCATTCGTTCCCGGCCGACCTCGGACTTCGGATCGGCAATCAGCACGCAATAGGATTGATGTCCGCCGCGGCCGACCCGGCCCCGAAGCTGGTGCAGCTGCGAGAGCCCGAAACGCTCGGCATCCATGATGACCATAAGCGTCGCATTCGGCACGTCGACGCCGACCTCGACGACGGTCGTGGCCACGAGAACATGAACCTCGTTCGCGCCGAACGCCCGCATGACCTCGTCCTTCTCCGAAGCCGACAGTCTGCCGTGAAGCAGTCCGATATGTAGATCCGGGAAAGCCTGCTGGATTTGAACATGGAGGTCGATCGCATTCTGAACGTCCAGCTTGTCCGATTCCTCGATCAGCGGGCAGATGAAGTAGCACTGCCTGCCTGCGTCGACTTCTCTTCGGATGAACCCCAGCACGCGTTCAAGCATGGAATGCTTGACCCAATTCGTCTGAATCGGCTTGCGGCCATGCGGACGCTCCTTCAGCGTGGACACGTCCAAATCCCCGAAGGCCGTAATCGCGAGCGTCCGCGGAATCGGCGTCGCCGTCATCGTGAGCACGTCGGGATTCAGTCCTTTACGGCGCAAAATGCTCCGTTGATTGACGCCGAAACGATGCTGCTCGTCGGTCACGACGAGTCCGAGACTCCGGAAGAAAACACCGTCTTGAATAATGGCCTGCGTGCCCACGACGATATCGATCAACCCCATCTGCAAGCCTGCCAGAACGTCTCTCCGCTTCTTCTCGGTCACGCTGCCCGTCAGCAGCGCAACCTCCAGCCCTGCGGCCCCCAGAAGCTTCTGCAAGGAGCGGAAATGCTGTTCTGCCAAGATCTCCGTCGGCACCATCAGCGCCCCTTGATGACCGGCCTTGACGGTCGCGAACAGCGCGATAGCCGCCACGACCGTCTTGCCAGAGCCGACATCGCCTTGCAGCAGCCGATTCATGCAGGCATGCGAGCGCATATCGATCAGAATTTCATTGACGACCCGTTTCTGGGAATCCGTCAGTTCGAAAGGGAGCGTCCGTGAGAACGCCCGTATCGATTCGGCGTCGACGACGTGGGCAATGCCATCCGCCCGTTTGCGGTTGAGCGACCGGTAAGCCTGCAGCTTCAGCTGGAAGAGGAAGAGCTCCTCGTACACGAGTCTGCGCCGCGCGGCTTGACCCTGCGCGATATCGTCCGGATGATGGATATGCTGCACGGCTTCCCGCCGAAGCATCAAGCCGTGCTTATCGATCAGCGTCGCCGGCAGCACTTCCTCCACCATCGTTCCGTACTGCAGCAGCGCTTGTCCGATCGTCTTGCGCATCCAAGCCTGCGTGATGCTGCCCCCGACGGAATACACGGCTTGAAGCGTGCCCGAACGGGCGACGCCCTTATCGGGGAATTCGGACTCCGACACCGTAATCTGCAGCCGCTTCTGTTCCCATTTGCCCGTCAGCACGATATCCCTGCCCGGAACAAGCTGCTCCTGCAGAAAGTGACGGTTGAACCATACCGCCGTCACTAATAAACCGTCGACCATGACCTTGCAGGTCAACCTCGTTTTCGCACGGCCAAACCGGTGCAGCACGGGATTCCCCAATATTTTGCCTTCAACAGTCGCCTTCTCGCCGTCTTTGGTTTCCCCTAGGCTTTGAATGCGATAATCCTCGTATCGAAACGGAAAATAGTCCAGCAAATCTGCGATCGTATGAACGCCAAAGGCGTGAAGCTCCAGTTCTTTCTGAGCGCTCACGCCTTTCATTTGCCGGACCTCTATTTGATCCAGCTTCATTCCCATGACCTCACACCCGTGTAATAAATAGCGCCGCCGCGCCGGGACCCGCATGCGTGCCGATGACGGCGCCGATATCCGTCTGTCTGATGTTGCGCACGTTGAGCTGCCCCTGCGCGAGCCCCGCGAGCTCAAGCGCCAATTCGCGCTTATGCGTCCAACCTACCGTCATCTCGATCGGATCGCTGCCGAAGTCTGCTTTAAGCAGATCGATGATCCGCTGCATCGCCTTCTTCGTGCCGCGAACCTTATCGACCGCGGATACTTCGCCTTCTTTGTCGATCGTCAGGATCGGCTTGATATTGAGTATCGAACCGAAGAGTGCCGCTGCCTTGCCGATCCTTCCGCCCTTCTGCAAATATTCAAGCGTGTCGAGGAGGAAGTAAATCTTCTGATCGTTCATCATCGCTTCGACCACGGCCAATATCTCTTCTTTCGAGGACCCGGCCGCTGCCATGTCGGCTGCTTTCACGACCAGCATCCCGAGGCCGTACGAGACGGACCTGGAGTCGATGACGGTTACGTCGCCGGGCTCCTCCATGAGACTCGAACCCAGCAGCGCCGATTGGTACGTCCCGCTGAGCCCGGATGACAGGTGAATCGAAATAACCTGCGCATCGGGGAATTTCTTGTAGAGCTTCTCGTAGGTTTCCGTGAATTCGACAGGCGACGGCTGAGAGGTAGTCGGCAAAGCAGCCGACGACGCCAGACGTTCGTAAAATTGATCGTTCGATATCGTGATGCCATCCAAAAAAGATTCTGCGCCGAACATGCACTTCAGCGGAACCATTTCGATGCCGTACTGCTCTCTGACGCGCTTCGGGATGTCTGCCGTGCTGTCCGTAACGATCTTAATAACGCCCATTCCTGCCACCCCTCTATTCGACCGCGATCAAGTATGGATACAGCGGCTGACCGCCCGCATGAACCTCAAACTCCGCATCCGGGAAATTGTCCCTCGCCCATGCCGTTAATTCTGCCGTCTCTGCCTCGATCGCCTGCTCGCCGGTTAATACCGTGACCAGCTCGCCGCCGTCCTCCAGCATTCGTGCCAGCAGCTCTCTGCACGTCTCCTGAAGGCTTGCCGATGCGGCGACGATCGTCTTCTCTAGGATCCCGATATAGTCGCCCTCTTGAATCGATATACCGTCAATGGCCGTATTCCGAACCGCATTCGTGACTTGGCCGGACCGTACTTGAAGCACGGCCTCGTTCATCGCCTGCGTGTTGACATCCGCCGAATCCTCTTCCCGGAAGGCAAGAACGGCTGCAAGCCCTTGCGGAATGTTTTTCGTGCCGACGACCGTCACGCTGCGTTCGCTCAGGTCGGCCGCCTGCTGGGCAGCCAATATGATATTGCCGTTGTTCGGAAGCAGGTAAATATGTTCCGCCGACAGCGATTCGATCGCTTTCACGAAATCTTCCGTCGAAGGGTTCATCGTCTGACCGCCGGACAACACGACATCGACATTGTTATCGAGGAAGATCGAACGGATCCCGTCTCCCATCGCGACGGCGATAAGTCCGAACGGCGCCCATTCGTGGGCATGCTTCGCGGAAAGCGCGTCCGCCGGCGAACCCGTCAGCACCTCGGAGACGGCGAGCCCCAGGGCAGCCTCCTCGACCACCGCCGTTTCCGGCAGCACCTCGGCAGCGCCGGAGTTGACGCCGCCCGCTATGGCTGCGCTCGCCGCTTCTTTCTGGAGCAGATCGCGGTGTTGTTCACGCATATTCAAGATATGGATCTCCGTGAGCTCGCCGTACGGAAGCGCATAATTCAGCACGTCGCCCGGCTTGCGCGTATGCACGTGAACTTTGATGATCTCGTCATCCACGATAACGAGAATGGAATCGCCGTCCCGGCTCAGCATGCCTTTGAACAGCGCCTCGTCGAAACGCAGGCCCGTGCGGCCCGCCTGTTTGCGATTGATGAAAAACTCCATATCGTACAGAAACTCGATATGGTCCGTTTCGATTTTGGACTGCGCGCTGCGATAGTGGAACGCCTCGGGCCGTTTCGGCGGAGCGATGGGCTGCTTGAGCGCGCCGGTCACGCTTGCGGGAATCGCGGACTCGGTGCCGATATAGCGATCCGTATCTTCGCCGTGCTCGCCTGCCAGACTGCTCATAAAGCCTTCGTAAATGCATACGAGACCTTGACCGCCGGAATCTACGACCCCGACCTGCTTCAGCACAGGCAGCAAATCCGGCGTGCGCGCAAGCGATTCGTTGGCGCGCGCGCAGACTTCCTGCATCAGCAGAAGCATATCGTTATTGCGCTTCGCGAACGTTACGGCATGCTTCGCCGTATCCTTCGCCACCGTCAGAATGGTCCCTTCGACCGGCTTCACGACAGCCTTGTATGCCATGTCCACGCCGTTCTGCAGCGCTGCGGCAAACTGCTGGGCATCGATTCCTTCTTGGCTTGCGATGCTTTTCGAGAAGCCTCTGAACAGCTGCGACAAAATAACCCCGGAATTGCCCCGCGCGCCCATGAGAAGCCCTTTGGAAAGCGCTTCCGCAACTTTGCCCACTGCTGGACTCGGATTTTTTTGAAGCTCGCGTTTGCCGGACGTCATCGTTAAATTCATATTGGATCCCGTATCGCCGTCTGGGACAGGGAATACATTCAGAGCGTTTATGCGCGCTTCGTTTCGTTGCAAGTTGTCCGCCCCGCTCAGGACCATGTTCATAAAATCCGAGCCGTTAATAAAGCGTTTGATCAAGCGTGATTACCCCTTCCTACCGAGATACCCGTACGCCTTGGACAAAAATATTGACAACGTCTACCTTAACGCCGACAACCTCGTTCATCACATACTTCACTTTTGACTGAATGTTATGTGCGACCTCGGAAATTTTTGTGCCATAGCTCACGATGATGTATAGATCAATGTGTAAGAAATCGTTCTCTCGGTGGACTTCGACACCGCGCGACAGATTATCTCGACCCAGCAGCTCGGCAATGCCGTCCTTCAGCTGCTTTCTTGTTGCCATTCCAACCAGTCCATAACAATCCATCGCTGCGGAACCGGCTAGGACGGAAATCACATGATCGGTTATATCTACGTTTCCAAGTTCGGATTGAATCTGCACAGGCATGGAAAACCACTCCTTCACCGTTATTATTATGGACTAATCCACATTGTACTATAAAAATGAACGATTTTGAAGTCCAGCCCCCCATTCTCGACTATTTTCATCATTTTTTAAGCTGTAGGTAGCATAAACGATCATTGACAAACGCTTGTAGAAAGCCCGGACATATGCTATTATATTGGAGTCTGTTTGTTTGCAGTGATTCTTCAAGGGAGGTGTATTCCATGTCTCGCAAATGTTTCATTACGGGCAAAGGCCCTGGTGTAGGTAACAACGTTTCGCACGCTAACAACAAAACCCGCCGAACTTGGGGCGTTAACGTTCAGAAAGTAAGAATTCTGGTTAACGGTAAGCCAAAACGCGTTTACGTCAGCACTCGCGCACTGAAATCCGGCCAAGTGACTCGCGTATAACGGCATCAACCCATGGACAAAAAGCACCTGATCCTCATCAGGTGCTTTTTTGCATGCCGAAGCACGAAAGCTATCGCCGTTCCAGCGGACTTCCGTGCTCGTATACTCGCGTGCTCAGGGTCGTTCCAGGGGGAGCCGCCGGAGCGCCGCTAGCTCTTCTGAAACGTATTTAGAATCGCCTTCACAAAGCCACCCAAAAACTTCGGCAGTTTGATCGTGTAAAATTTCATGCTCCACCCCTCCTAAGCATTTGCTGGAACCTCGTCGAACCTGCAGGTTGACTGCCGTCTCTTCATTCAGCCGGAACGCGAACGAACGCACTCCGATCCATTAAGCCCAAGTAAGGTTTTGCCTGCCGCAAAACCTACCCTAACGGCAGGATATAAACATCCGCAACAGTTCCCTGCCTCCAAGTTCCCACAAAAAAAGGCTACAAGAACGTTCGTTCATGTAACCATCCTATGCGCCCGAGGACTGTCCTATTCCAATCCGTCCTACTTGGCTTCTATTAAGGCTCTCTCTCTGACGCCACTCAGGGAGCGGTTTGCGATGCCGTAATCACCGCGTAAATAAAGACGGAAATAAAGAAAATGAGCAGCGCCGTCACGATAAACGCAACCCGCGAGCGGATCGAGGAAAACCGTTTGAAATAATGAATCGCGATCAGAATGGCAAGCAGGGAGAACACAAGGTTCGCCATGCCTTTCATGATCGTGAACACGAATAAGAATATGCCGCAGCCGGCACTGTATACCAGCAGCAGAAGGCCTTTCTTCAGTCGTTCGCCCATCGGCCGCTCCTTAACGCAGCGCAGCGATGGCTGCGGCGCGATCCCGTTCGTTAAAGACGGCGCTGCCTGCTACGAATGCCGTCGCGCCGGCTTCCCTGACGAGCGGCGCAGTCTCGGCGTTAATGCCGCCATCGACTTGAATGAGCACGTCTCCCCGTCCTCGCTCCGCCAGCATAGCCCGCAGGCCGCGAATCTTGTTCAAGGATTGCGGGATAAACTTTTGTCCGCCGAAACCGGGGTTAACGGTCATGAGCAGCACCATGTCGACATCGTCCAGGACGTTCTCCAATGCGCTTAAAGGCGTTGCCGGGTTGAGCGCTACCCCCGCCGGCAGACCGGCTTCTTTGATTTGATGAATGACGCGGTGCAGATGCACGCACGCTTCCGCATGGACGGTAATCCGGTCCGCGCCGGCTGCGACGTAGTTCGGGATATGAAGCTCCGGCCGTTCAATCATTAGATGAACGTCGAATACGAGCTTCGTCGCCGGTCTTACGGCTTGAATGATCATCGGTCCGAACGTCAGCGTGGGCACGAAATGGCCATCCATGACGTCGATGTGTATCCAATCCGCTCCGGCGCGATCTACGTCTTTGATTTCTTCTGCGAGCGCCGCGAAGTCCGCGGACAGGATCGATGGTGCAATGATAGTCATTTCAGTACCTCCGCTTTTTCTCTTTCATCTCCGCCATGAACAGCACGTAATTCGCGTGCCGGCTTGGCGCGATCTCCCCCTTGCCGAGCGCTTCGAGCACCGCGCATTCCGGTTCATGGATATGCGTGCAGCCGCGAAACTTGCAGGAAGACGACAATTCTCTCATTTCTTTGAAGCAGGTGCCCAGCTCCTCGATGCCGAGCTCGGTGAAATCCAATTGGCTGAAGCCGGGCGTATCCGCGACGAAGCCGCCGCCGATGTCGATCAGTTCTACATGCCGCGTCGTATGCTTCCCGCGTCCGAGCCGATTGCTGATTTCGTTCGTTTCCAGCGTCAGCCCCGGTACGAGCGCGTTCAGCAGCGAAGATTTCCCGACGCCGGATTGGCCGGCAAACACCGCCAAATGGCCCTGAAGCCTTTCCTTGAGCTCAGAAGTGCCCTCTCCCTGCTTCGAGCTCGTCACGAGCACGTCGTATCCGATCGGCTCGTAAATTCGGCGAACATCGGACATCGCCCGCCGAGCATCGGCCGTATCCTCGCCATTTTCCGCCAAATCCTGTTTACTTAAGCATAGTACGGCTTCGATGCCGGCATGCTCGATATGAACAAGAAACTTGTCGAGCAGCTGCAGGTTCAGCGCCGGCTCCGTTACGGAGAAGACCAATACGGCCAGATTCACGTTCGCCACGGGCGGCCTGATCAACTCCGAGGATCGCGGATGTATGGCATTGACCGCGCCTTCGCCGTTCTCCGTCTCCTCGAAATCGACCATATCGCCGACCAGCGGCGATTCGCCGCGTTTCTTGAAAATTCCGCGCGCCCTGCACTGAATAACAACGGCATCCGATGGAGCGCCGGACGGGCGCACGTAATAATACCCGCTCAGCGCCTTGACGATCCTTCCATGCCTTGCGTCGTTATTGCTCGCTTCCCGTGTCCGTTGTCTCGTCTGTGTTTGCGTTCGTACTGCCATTAGTTGAATTCTCCTCGGCATTTGCTGGCTGATCCGGAGGCGGCTCGTCTTGGCCAGGTATCGTTTCCGGCGGTGAGTCCGCACCCGATTGTACTTCTTCGTACGTTTTCGAGAACGTGTCCACGAGCTGCTTATCCCGGTAAATCTCCACTTTGGCTTCCGTATTCGGCGCCAGCGTTACTTTGACGGGGAACGGCTGCGTATCCTTGATCTTGCGTTTGCCCCATTCGATCTTTTCGCCTGTAGCGTCGCTGTAAACGATGCGGATTTCGCTCGTTTTGCCCGCCTGCGCCGGTGAGATAATCATATTGAACGTGTACTCGAGCGCGTCATCGGGCGTCCCGGAGCTGACCGTGATCGTAATGGCCGCGCCTTTGGACACCTCGGCATCCGGATCATACGGATATTGGGCAATGACCGTGCCTTTCTCCTTGTAGCTCGGCTCGAAGACGATATCGGCTTCGTTGATCGTCAAGCCTTTGGAACGGATCAGATCGATCGCCGTGGTCTGTTTCAGATCGATGAGCTTCGGCATCTTCAGCGTTTCCTTGCCTTGGCTGACGGTCAAATGGAATTCAGCCTTCTTCGGATCGAATGCCTCTCCGGCCTGGGGCGACTGCTCCAATACCGAGCCCGGCGTTTCGTCGCTGTATATTTCATCCTTGCCGATTCGTTTCTCGTCGACGCCAAGAGCGACCAACGCCGCTACGGCATCCTCGTAATCTTTGCCGAGATAGTTTTCCGCCGTTTTCATCTCAGGTCCCGTACTCACGTAGAGCTTGATGAACGAGCCGACCTTAACGCGCTGGTTCGGTTTGGACTGCTCGTACACGATATCCTTCGCGACGCCTTCCTTATCGGTGCGAACCGTAGGCTCCTCGACCTTCAATCCGGCTTTATCCAGCGCGTTCCGCGCGTCGGTCTCGGTCATGTTGACGACATTCGGCACCGCGACTTCCTCGATGTCGAACCAGCCGAGCACCGTCATCGCGCCCCAATACACAAGCGCGATCACGATGAGCGTGGAAGCGACCGTCACGACGGGCTTCACCCATTTGCGCTTCCGTTTATCGTCTAGGCCGCTGGAGTCCCACCGATCGTCCGAGTCCGCCGGCGTCTCCTGCTGCGCGGCGACAGCCGCCGCGGACGGACGCTCCTTGACGTAGGCAGTCCTGTCGCGTTCGATGCGTTCCGGAGCCAGCGGCGCCTTGTCGGCCCTGGCGGCAGCTTGAGAAGCAGCCAGCGTGTCCGAGAGATTGCCGCGGATCGCCGGCATCACGCGCGTCTCGTCGAAGTCAGGGTTGCTGAACTCGACCTTCGGTTCGCGCAGCCGCTCTGGCTTCAGACAGGTTTCGAGATCCCTCAGCATATCCGCAGCCGAATGGTAACGCTCGTTGGGATTCTTGCGCATTGCTCTCAGAATGACGTTCTCCACGCTCTGCGGTATGTACGGATTGAGTTCCCGCGGTTCCGCGAACGTTTCCTGCAAATGCTTGAGCGCCACGCTGATCGGGCTCTCGCCCAGAAAGGGAAGTTTGCCTGTCAGCATCTGATAGAGCACGATGCCGAGGGAATACAAGTCCGATTTCTCGCCGGTCGCGGTTCCTTTGGCATGCTCGGGTGAAAAATAATGAACCGAACCGACCATGGAGCCGGTCTGCGTGATCGTGGACGACGTCACCGCGCGCGCGATGCCGAAATCCGTTACCTTCACGCGTCCGTTCTTGCCGATCAATATATTATGAGGCTTAATATCGCGATGAATGATTTGGTTATGATGCGCGTGTTCCAAGGCATCGCAAATCTGAGCTGCGATGCGGACCGCTTCTTCCGCCTGCAGCGGAGCGCGTTCCTTGATGATTTCGTTCAGGTTGTTGCCTTCGACGTACTCCATGACGATATAGTGCGTATCTTCTTCCTGGCCCACGTCGTAAATGCTGACGACGTTGGGATGCGAAAGAGCCGCGGCGGATTGGGCTTCCCGCCTGAAACGGCGAATGAACTCCTCGTCATGTACGAATTGCTGGCGAAGCACTTTGACGGCGACGTTGCGGTTCAACAGCACGTCATGCGCCTTGTAAACAAGCGCCATGCCGCCTCCGCCGATTCGAGTCAATATTTCATACCTTCCGCCAAGCTCATGTCCTATCATGTCGATCACCCCTCAAGCTCTGTGTCTTCGGCATGATGCAGCAGTATGACGGTTATATTGTCATCCCCGCCTGCCTGCAGCGCCAATTGAACGAGCCTGTCGGCCTTCTGGTCAAGATCCAGCTCGTCCTGCTGCAGCGTTTCGATGATTGCCGCCGCATCGATCATGCTGGAAAGTCCGTCGCTGCAAATTAACAGCAGATCGTCCTTCTGCCATGAAATGCCCTTGACGTCCACCTCTACCTGCTCGTCCGTGCCCAATGCCCGTGTCAGCACATTGCGGCGCGGATGCTTCGCGGCTTCCTCCGGCGTAATTTGGCCGGATTTCACCAGCTCGTTCACGAGCGTATGGTCTTCCGTCACTTGCGTAAGCACGCCGTCCCGCCATTGATAGGCGCGGCTGTCTCCGATGTGGCCGATAACGCCGTTCGCATCGGTCAGCAGCGCCGCTACGACCGTCGTGCCCATGTTATGGTACTGCTCGTTGTTGGATGCCGTGTCGTACACGACTTCATTGGCTTGCAGAATAGCCTGGCTAATCAGTGTTTTTCGTTCGTCAACGGTCAATGCCGCCGTGGAACCCTGCACCGCTTCGCGAAACGTATCGACGGCAAGCCTGCTGGCCACGTCGCCTGCTTGGTGGCCGCCCATGCCGTCGGCAACGATAGCTACGACAAGACCGGGTTCCAGCTCCTCGCACCAGCCCCGGTCTTCATTTACGAGTCGAATTCTTCCGATATCACTCCGCAAAGCCATTTTCAAGACTCATCACCCCGCCGTAGACTCCATATGTTTAGCACGTAGTTGTCCGCAAGCCGCTGCAATGTCATGTCCCTGTTCTCTGCGGATGGTGGCATTGATTTTGTTTTTCTCTAAAATACGGTGGAACTCGAAAATCTGCTCGCGCGGCGTGCGCACGTAATCCCGCTCCGGCACATGGTTGACCGGAATCAAGTTAACATGGCAAAGCATGCCCTTGAGCACTTGGGCCAGTTCTTCCGCATGTTCGCTCTGGTCGTTCACGCCGCCGATCAAGGCGTATTCGAACGTAATGCGGCGTCCCGTCTTCGCGATGTAGTTCCGGCAGGCTTCCATCACTTCCTCGAAATGGAAACGGCGGTTGACCGGCATGAGCTTGGAACGGAGCTTATCGTTCGGCGCGTGGATCGAGATGGCCAGGTTAATCTGCGTGTTCTCTTCGGCGAACTTGTACATGCTCGGCACGATGCCGCTCGTCGACACCGTGATGTGGCGCTGGCCGATGTTCAGTCCCTTGTCATGAATCATCAGACGAAGGAACGTCATCGTGGCGTCGTAGTTCTCGAACGGCTCGCCGGAACCCATGATGACGATACTGGAGACGCGCTCGTTCGTCGCATCCAGCATTTGCTGCGCGACAACGACCTGCGCGACGATCTCGCCGGCCGTCAGGTTGCGCTTCAGTCCGCCCAGCGTCGAAGCGCAGAACGTGCAGCCGATCCGGCAGCCGACCTGCGTCGTGACGCAAATGCTGTTGCCGTAGCTGTGGCGCATGATGACCGTTTCGATCGCATGATTGTCGTGCAGGCCGAACAGGAATTTCACCGTGCCGTCCTTGGATTCGAACTTGGTGATTTCGCTGAGGGTCACGAATTGGAAATGGTCTTCAAGCTTCTCCCGAAGCGCTTTGGATAAATTGCTCATGTCCTCGAAGCTCTTGACGCGCTTCACATAGAGCCACTCGAACAGCTGCGTGCCGCGGAATGCGGACTCGCCGTTCTCTTTCATCCAATCTTGCAGCTGCTCCAGCGTATAGTCGTAGATGAACGGTTTCATCGGTTAAACACCTATTTCTTTGCAAAATTTTCATGACGCTTCCCTGCGCGGGAACCGCCATCGTTATTTTACCACAAACGCCCATAACAGGCCACTTTAGAGCCGTTATGGGCATGGGTGACGTTCTATTTTGGCAGGTGGTTCTACTCGGCCGAGCGTTTCAAACGGGCGATGAAGAAACCGTCGCTTCCGAAATGCTGCGGCAGCAGCTGTACCATGCCTTCGAAGCCGTCACCGACGATTCCCTTCGACCGCAGCGGCTGCAAGACGCGCTCGGGCCAATCGGCATCCAGCTTAAAGGATTCGCAGCGGGACAGGAATTTCAGTACCTGCTGCTCGTTTTCGTCCTGCTCGATCGTGCAGGTGCTGTATACGAGCGTACCGCCCGGACGCACGAGCTTCGCGGCTTCGTCCAGCAGCTGCGTTTGAAGCGAAGCGATCGCGGCGATATCCGCCTCGGATTTGGTCCACTTGATCTCCGGCTTGCGCCGAATGACCCCGAACCCCGAGCATGGCGCATCCAGCAGCACGAGATCGAAGCTGCCCGGCGCGTACCGCTCGGACAGCGTCCCGGCATCGCCTACGACGGTATGAACGGCGCTCAGGCCCAATCGGGCGGCATGCTCTTCGATGAGCTGCCGCTTGTGCGGATGGACGTCGTTGGCGACGATCTCTCCCCGGTCCTCCATCAGCTCCGCGAGATGGGTCGTCTTGCCGCCCGGCGCGGCGCAGCAGTCCAGCACGCGCATGCCCGGCTCGGGCGCGCAGACGTCCGCAACCAGCATGGAGCTCTCGTCCTGCAAAGACCACCAGCCGTTCTTATAGCCGTCCGTCATGGCCAGGTTCCCGCCGCCGCTTACGATAATTCCTTCCACGGCAAGCGCGGACGGCGCCGATTCGAAGCCGGATTCCATTAACAGCGATTCGGCTTTCTCGCGCGAGAGCTTGAGCGGATTCACGCGCAGGCTGCTGTGCGGCCGTTCGTTCCCCGACGCGCAGATCTGCTCCGCCGTCTCGACGCCGTACTTCGCGATCCATCGTTTGACCAGCCAGTCGGGATACGAATGCGCAATCCCGATTCGAAGTACCGGGTCCGCAAGCTCGATCGGCTGTCTCAGTTCGGTTAGATTGCGCTCCATATTACGGAGAACGCCGTTGACCATGCCGGAGATCCCGCTATGGCCGCGGCGTTTGGCAATGACGACCGCTTCGTTGACGGCCGCGTGAGCCGGGATGCGATCAAGCAGAAGCAGCTGGTACGCACTCATTCGAAGGAGCACGAGCACCCAAGGCGTCAATTTGTTGAAACCCTTCGTAATGAGCGCATTCAACCGCTCGTCGAGCAGCCGCTGGTGCTGAATCGTTCCGTACACGAGCTCGGTCGCGAGTCCCGCGTCCGGCTTCGAAAGCCCCGAATCCTCCAGTGAGCGATTCAGCTGCAAATTGCTGTAGGCACCGCTTTCCGCCACGCGAACCAGCGTGTCCAGCGCGACCTCGCGAGCTGTTTTGCGCCGCGGTTCCGGCTTCGGACTCGCTTGCGGTCCCGGCTTATGACCGCTGCGGCCGCCGGGCCGTTTGCCGCGCGGGGCAAACTTCCCATGCCCTTTATTAGACGAACCCGCGGGCTTCGTTCCTGCCGGCTTCACAGCCTGGGCTTGTCCGTTTCCGCCAGCCGCTTTGCTTCCGGCATTCCCTTTGCCGCCAACCGCCCTTTTGTTTCCTGCCGTCCCTTTGCTGCCGTCGGCGCTCATGCTTCACCTCCGGATCCGAAGACGGATCCCGGCGCCAGCCGAGCGCCGAGCAGCCAATCGGCAGCAGGCATCGCTTTCTTGCCGGAAGGCTGGATGAGCGTCAACAGCAGCGCGTCTTCGCCGGTTTGAACCACGATGCCTTCGCCGGACACGGCTAGAACCGTCCCCGGCGCAGCCGATGCGGAGCGCTTCTCGATCGTGCAGCCCCATATTTTAAAAGGTTCGCCGTTCCACAGCGTGAACCCGCCGGCCATCGGCGAAAGGCCGCGGACTTGGTCGTAGATCGCCCGCGCCGGACGGTTCCAATCGATGCGTTCGTCGTCGCGGGTCAAGTTCGGCGCGTAGGTCGCTTCGTCATGATTTTGCGGGATCGCCTGAACGGTTCCCGCTTCGATGGACGGGAGCGTCTCCGCCAGCAGCTTCGCGCCTGTCTCCGTCAGTTTCTCGAACAGCGTGCCGGAAGTATCCTTGTCCGTGATCGGCAGTTCCGCGACGCTGATCATATCGCCGGTATCGAGTCCCTCGGCCATATACATGATGGTGACGCCGGTCTTCGTCTCGCCGCCCATGATGGCGCGCTGAATCGGCGCGCCGCCGCGATATTTCGGAAGGAGCGAGCCATGCACGTTGATGCAGCCAAGCCGCGGCACGTCAAGCACGGCTTTGGGCAGAATTTGCCCGTAAGCCGCCGTTACGATCAGATCCGGCTTCAGCTCGGCTATTCGCGCCGCCGTCTCGGAGCCGCGCAGCCGCTCCGGCTGTTCCACGGGCAAGCCGCGCAGAAGCGCCGCTTCCTTGACCGGAGGCGGCGTCAATGTTTTTTTGCGTCCCTTCGGCCGATCCGGCTGGGTGACGACAAGCTCGACGGCATGGCCCGCAGCCAAGACAGCTTCCAGCGAAGCGACCGCGAATGCCGGCGTTCCCATAAATACGATGCGCATTCGGTCACTCTCCGTCCGGACGGGGACGATTGGTGATGTCGTAGATGGTTTCCGCGATATCGGTAAACAGTACCCCGTTCAAATGATCAATCTCGTGCTGGAACGCGCGGGCCAGAAAATCGCTGGCTTCCAGTTCGATCGGCGCGCCGTTCCTGTCCATGCCCTTCAGCTTGATATGCTGCGCGCGGCGAACGTCGCCGTTCAATTTTGCAATGCTGAGACAGCCTTCAGGGCCGAGCTGCTCGCCCGTCGCGTCCACGATTTGCGGATTGACCATCTCGATTAAGCCGTTTTCGTCGCCGATGTCAACGACGATCGCCCGTTTGGAGATGCCGACCTGAGGCGCCGCCAAGCCGACGCCGTCCGCATCGTACATCGTTTCCGCCATATCGTTCAGCAATTTATGCAAATTGGCATTGAATTTCGTTACTTCGACCGCACGTTCGCGGAGCACAGGATCCGGATCCTGCACGATTAATCGAATCGCCATGAAAAACGACCTCCAGTCATCCTGCTCTATAGGTTTAGGTTATAAAATCATTTGCGGATCCACGTCTACGCTCATGGTCACAGGCGGCTGGCCGTTCGCGCCCGAAAGCAGCGAAATCGCCTGCCCTAGCAGTTCCGAGGCGCCGACGTTTCCACGATATTTTATCATACATTGAAATCGATAGCGATCCTTCATCCGTGGAATCGGCGAGGCGACAGGCCCTAGAATATCGATAAATCGGCTGCCGTCTCCTTCGTCCGAGCCTCTTACGCCGGCGGAACGCGCAAGATCGCGGAGCGTCGAAGCCAGCTTCTCGCCTTCCGCGTACACCAATGCCAGCTGCTCATGGGAAAGCGTGACGAGAATTAGCCGGCAGAACGGGGGGTACGCCATGAACCGCCGGTGTTTCAGCTCCTCCTGGGCGAAGGAGGCGTAATCGTGGCGCTGCGCACTGATGATGGCGTAATGCTCGGGGTTGTACGTCTGAACGATGACTTCTCCGGGAAGCTCATGCCGGCCGGCACGTCCCGCGACCTGCGTCAGCAGCTGGAACGTCTTCTCCGCCGCGCGAAAATCGGGCAGATGGAGCGACGTATCCGCGGCAATAACGCCCACTAACGTAACATATGGAAAATCGAGCCCTTTGGCTACCATTTGCGTGCCGAGCAGCACATCGGCCTTTCGCTCGCCGAACATGGTCAGCCACTTCTCGTGGGAGCCCTTCTCCGTCGTCGTGTCTACGTCCATCCGAATGACGCGGATCCCGGGGAACAGCTTGGCAAGCTCTTCCTCTACCCGCTGGGTGCCCGTTCCGAAGAACCGGATATGCTCGCTCTCGCATGAAGGACACGCGGTCGGCGCCTGCTCGGCATGTCCGCAATAATGGCAGCGCAGCGCCTTGGATTTCTGATGGAAGGTAAGCGAGATGTCGCAATGCGGGCATTGCGCCGTGTAGCCGCAGGAGCGGCACATCACGAACGTGGAGTAACCCCGCCTGTTAAGCAGGAGGACGGACTGTTCCCCGCGTTCGAGACGCTGCAGCAGCGCTTCATGGAGCTGGCGGCTGAACATCGATCGGTTGCCGCCTTTCAGCTCATCGCGCATATCGACGAGATGCACCTTCGGCAGCGGCCTTCCCGCGACGCGTTCGGGCATCGGCAGCAAGGTCGCTCCCTGCTTCGCGGAACCGTTCGCGCTTGCGGTTCCTTCCTGGCTTCGCGAAGCCGAAGCGGCCACGAACGACTCCAGCGACGGGGTCGCCGAGCCGAGGACCACGACGGCTTGATGCTGCTTCGCACGCTGCACGGCAACGTCGCGGGCATGATATTTGGGGCTTTCCTCCTGCTTATAAGAGGATTCATGCTCTTCATCGATAATAATGAGGCCAACCCGCCGGAAAGGCGCAAATACGGCAGATCTTGCCCCGACCGCGACTTCTGCGCGGCCCTCCCGGATCTTGCGCCATTCATCGTAGCGCTCCCCGCTGGATAGACGGCTGTGGAGCACCGCGACGGAATCGCCGAAACGGCCTTTGAACCGCTCCACCATTTGCGGGGTAAGCGCGATTTCCGGAACGAGCACGATCGCCTGACGCTCCGCTTTCAAGCAGCGGTCGATCGTCTGCAAATAGACTTCCGTCTTCCCGCTGCCCGTAACGCCGTGCAGGAGAAAGACACGGGCCGCTTCATTGTCTAACGCCTCTGCAATCTCGTTATACACGGTCTGCTGCCCTTCCATTAACGGCAGCGGCTCCGTTCGTTTGAATCCCCGGCCGGCGTACGGGTCGCGCTGCTGCTCCATTTCGCGAATGGTCAGCCAGCCCTTATCCGCCGCTCCGCGAATCGTTCCCGTCGTGGTCGATAGCGCCTGCGCCAACGCGGCAAGCGGAATCGGCTCCGGGTTGTCCAAAATGTAGCGCGCCGCTTCCTGCTGCTTCGCCGCGCGAGACGATGCCGAAGCCAGCGCAGCCTCAGCGGCCGCTGTATCCTCCGGAGGGAAAACGGTCCAAACTTTGCGCACCTTCAGCCGGTCGCGTATGGAGATTTCCTCCCGGAGCGTTCCGCGCCGAATAGCCGCTTTGATGCCTGCCGCGGCTTCCGGGAAACGCTCCTGGAGCAGCGCCAAGCGGACTTCTCCGTTATTCCGGATATATTGAAACCATGGCTCGCTCTCTTCTGTAAGGAATCCCGTTCGTTCCTCCGAACATTCTTCTTCCTCCGACAAGGAAACCACGGAATCGGCTTTCCCCTTCAGCGCCGCCGGAATCATCACTTGCAGCGCCGTCGTCCATGGGCAGCAATATTTCTCGCTGACCCAGCGCGCCAGTTCGACTAGGTCGGGGGACAGCGGCGGAAGATGATCCAGCAGCTCCGCGATCGGCTTCAGTTTCTTGACGTCAACGTCCGCATACGGAGCCAGACCGACGACGAAACCTTGCAGCACGCGTCCGCCGAAAGGCACGCCTACCCGGCTGCCCACTTCCACCCAGCCATTCAAGTTCTCCGGAATCTTGTAATCGAACGGTCGATCCGTTGCGCGGCTCGGCACGTCCACGATCACTCTCGCGATCATTCGCCGGCCTCCCCGGCCGGCTTCTTCTGCATCTGGCGTACGATGCGCTCCAGCAGATGATCTGCCACTTCCCGCTTATGCAGCTGCGGCAGAGCTTCGATCAGGCCATCCTTGCCGAAGATCTGGACGACGTTCGTATCCAAATTGAACCCCGCGCCATCCTGAGAAACGTCGTTCGCGACGACAAGATCGCAGTTCTTCCGGCGAAGCTTGTCCATCGCATACTGCGCAACCTGCTCCGTCTCCGCGGCGAAGCCGACGAGAAATTGATGCGTTTTGCGCTCGCCGAGCGTTTTCAGGATGTCGGTCGTCCGTTCCAGCTCGAGGACAAGCTTCTCTTCGCTTTTCTTGATCTTCGTCGGCGCTTGCGATACCGGACGATAATCGGCCACCGCAGCCGCTTTGATGACGATATCTGCGGCGTCGTAGCGCTCTAAGACAGCCTGCAGCATTTGCTCGGCGGATTCCACGCGCACAAGCTTGACGCCCACGATCGGCGGGGCAGTCGTCCGCGCCGCGATCAAGGTAACGTCAGCGCCGCGATTGGCTGCCGCTTCCGCCAATGCAAAGCCCATTTTGCCGGAAGAATCATTCGTCAAAAAGCGTACCGGGTCCAGCCGTTCGGCGGTACCGCCTGCCGTAACGAGAACGGATTTGCCTGCGAGTTCCGTCCGCGATGCGAACCAGTGCTTGACCGCGGCGACGATCTCCTCCGGCTCGGCCAGACGGCCTTTGCCGACATACCCGCATGCGAGCAGACCCGTACCCGGCTCTACGAATCGAACGCCGCGATCCGCCAGCAGCGCCATATTCCGTTCTACTGCCGGATGCGCGTACATATGGACGTTCATCGCAGGCGCTACGATTACCGGAGCGGTCGCGGCGAGCAAGGTGGTGCTTAAAAAATCGTCCGCGAGCCCGTTCGCCATTTTGCCCACGATATTCGCCGTCGCGGGCGCGACCAGCACCAGATCGGCGCTGTCGGCCGCGTCGATATGCGCCACGACGGAAGGATCGAATTCATCGAACGTATCCAGATAGACCGGATGCCGCGACAACGTCTGCAGCGTCAACGGCGCAATGAATTTGGTCGCCGATTCCGTCATGATGACGCGCACCTTCGCTCCTGCCTGAACGAGCCGGCTGCAAATCGTTGCCGCTTTATACGCCGCGATTCCGCCCGAAATCCCCAAAAGAATCGTTTTCCCTTGCAGCATGGAAATCTCTCCCCTCTTCTTACCACCGCATGTAGGTAAAAAAATAACAACCTCGAGGGTTGTTATTCTTGTGCACTCATTTACTCATCGTCTTTCTTGTTCAGCGTGCTCTCCACCACGAGGATATCTTGATAGATCTCTTCGAGCGCTACGCCTACGTATTTATGCGACTTCGGCGAGCGAATCTCGCTCTTGCTTCCATCCCGAAGCTTGCGCGCGCGACGCGATGCCGCGACTACCAGCGAGTACTTGCTGTCTACTTTCTTCATCATTTCATCGATCGATGGATACAACAACGTTCTCTCACCCCACTCATGCTTTCTCGGAAGCTTCCTTCACTTCTTCGAGTTCTTCGATAAACCGGTCCTTGCGGCAGTGCTCCGCGACAATGATGCTTTGAATGCGGTGGCACGCTGCATCGATCTGATCGTTCACCACGGCGTAATCGTAGTAGCGAATCAAATTCATTTCTTCCACCGCTACATTCATCCGGTGGTCAATAATATCGGCATTCTCCGTACCGCGGCCCGTAATGCGCTGTTTAAGCACATCAAGAGACGGCGGCACCAAGAAGATGAACACGCCTTGAGGGAACGTTGCTTTTACTTTGAGCGCGCCCTGCACTTCGATTTCAAGAATAATATCCTTGCCCGAGGCAAGCGTTCGCTCTACAAAATCGCGCGGGGTGCCGTAATAGTTGCCCACGTACTCCGCGTGCTCCAGCAGCGCGTCGCGCGCGATCATGTCTTGAAACTGTTCCCGCGTCTTAAAAAAATAATTGACTCCGTCGATTTCTCCCTGGCGGGGCGAGCGGGTCGTCGCCGATACGGAATAAACCAATTCGTTCTGTTTATGCCGCAGCTCGGAACACACCGTACCTTTGCCTACGCCCGAAGGACCGGACAATACGATTAACAATCCTCTGTTCATATGACTCCCCGTTACTATTCGTCGTGATCGTCATCCTTGGTCGATAGACGATGCGCAACCGTTTCCGGCTGAACCGCTGATAAAATAACATGATCGCTGTCCGTGATGATGACAGCCCGCGTGCGGCGGCCATAAGTGGCGTCGATCAGCATATGCCGGTCGCGCGCTTCTTGAATGATCCGTTTGATAGGCGCAGATTCCGGACTGACGATCGAAATAATCCGATTTGCGGAAACGATGTTCCCGAAACCAATATTGATGAGCTTAATGGCCATGATAGGTTCCCCTCCGGTATCTCTCGTGCATGAGCATGAATAGCACACGATGTATAGATAAGCGCAAGAATGATGGAATCTGCAAGGCAGAATATTGCACTATTCTTGACGAAAAAAGTCCGGAGCATACGTTATGCCAGCTGTCTTGAGCCCCAAGAGCCATAAAAACTCAGAGTCCCTAATTTTAACGCATCGACAGCGGCATGGCAAGTGCATCCAATGTCTATATTAATCCATTTTCATCGGACGAACAAGTGTTAAAGCGCAAACGGGAGAAAAAACGAGGTTACCTCGTTAAACTGCCCGTTTTTTGCCATACATAATCCGTCAGCTTCACTGTCATATCATAGAACATGAACGGCGTAATGAGATAGATGCCATTGAAGTATTCCATCGCCGTATCGAGCAGCTCTTCCGCGATGCGTACGCCTTCCGCGCGTCCCGCTTCGCCCTCGAGTCCTGCCATCCGCTTGCGAACCTCATCCGACAGTTGAATTCCGGGCACTTCATTATGAAGGTACTCTGCGTTTCTCCCGCTGGCGAGCGGCATGATGCCGATGAAGATCGGAACCTGCAGATGCTTCGTCGTTTCCGCGATACGGACGATTAATTCTTTGTCGTAGACGGGCTGGGTCATAATATAATCCGCGCCGGTCTCGATTTTCTTCTCCAGGCGGGCAATCGCTTTATCCAAATATTTGACGTTCGGATTAAACGCCGCGCCCGTTATAAAGTTCGCCTTCTGCTTCAAAGCCTTGCCGGAGAAGGCCACGCCTTCGTTCAGCTGCTTGATCATTCGAATCATCTCGAACGAGGTCAGGTCGTAGACGGAGCTGGAATCCGGCAGGTCGCCGAATCTGGCGGGATCGCCCGTAACGGCAAGGACATGATCAATGCCCAGTGCGTCCAATCCCATCATGTGCGACTGCGTCCCGATGAGGTTGCGGTCGCGGCATGCGATGTGCACGAGCGGCCGGATGCCTACTTGCTGCTGCACGAGCGATGCCAGCGCGATGTTGCTCATGCGCGTGACGGCGAGCGAATTGTCCGCCATGGTCACGGCGTCCGCTTTGATCGCTTTCAGCGCCTTCGCTCCTTCGATGAATTTTTGAATGGCGAGGTCGCGGGGCGGATCAAGCTCGACGATGACCGTATGGCGTTCCTTCACGAGGTCCACGATCGTCGGCTCCGTCGCTGCGGGTCTCTCATCGCGAACGATGATCCGCTCCGAGTATGGTTGGAGCAGCTCCGACGGATCTACCGGCCGCGGCAGGTACCCGTCGAGCGCCGCCGCGATTGCCGCGACATGCTCCGGCGTCGTACCGCAGCAGCCCCCGATGATGCGCGCGCCGCGGTCCGCGAATTTGCGGGCGGATTCCGCGAAGTATTCCGGTGTCGACGTATATTGGTATTTGCCGTCCACGTAATCGGGTATCCCGGCATTCGGGAAGACGGACAACGGCAATTTCACTTCCGCGTTAATGGAATCGATGGCGCGAAGAATGCCGTTCGGGCCGCTGCGACAGTTAAACCCGACGACGTCCGCGCCTTCCAGCCGCAGGCTTTCGAAAGCGGAAGCGATCGGTTTTCCGTCCAGCGTAACCGCTTCTTTCTCCACCGCGAACTGACAAATGACCGGCGTCTCGGATAGGCTCCGCACGATACGAAGCGCCAGCAGCGCTTCCTCCAGATCGTAGAACGTCTCCAGCATGATGCCGTCGACGCCTGCCGTGAGCAGCGCGTTAATCTGCTGCCGGAAGAGGTCGTCCAGCTGAGCGACCGAAATATTTTTGCGTTTCCCGGCCCGGATGGAACCTACCGCGCCGACGACGTAGGCATCGCTGCCGACTGCCCCGCGCGCGATTTGCACGCCTGCCCTGTTGATGGCCTCGACTTCGCTGTCCAGCCCGTAATGCGTCAGGCTCGCCAGATTGGCCGAGAACGTGTTCGTCTCTATGATTCTAGCCCCTGCTTCGTAATAGCGACGATGTACGTCCGTAATCACGTCCGGCCGGAGCAGATTGAATTCTTCGTAGGAAACGCCGACAGGGAACCCCATCCCGTACAGGTAGGTTCCCATCGCGCCGTCCCCGGTCAAGATGCGCGCCTGCAGCGCCTCCCTTAAATCCGGTTTCATTATCAAAACTCCTTCATCTATTGCTTATACCGTTCCGCGGAATACCTCGGCGGCCGGTCCCGTCATATAGACATGGTTCGTTGCTTCATCCCATTCGATCAACAGGTCGCCGCCCTTGAGCGATACCGTCGCCGTCCGATCCGTCAGTCCGTTCAGCACGGAAGCAACGACGGTTGCGCATGCGCCCGTACCGCAAGCCAGCGTCGGTCCCGCCCCGCGTTCCCATACGCGCATGTCCGTGAAGTCCTTGGCGCGCACCGTTACGAATTCCACGTTGATCTTGCGCGGGAACAAGGGATGGACTTCCAATTTCGGGCCCCATGCCGCCAGGTCGAAATTGACCGCGTCGTCGACGTAGATGACGCAGTGCGGGTTCCCCATCGAGACCGCCGTAAACTTGAATTCGCGGCCGTCCACCTCGATCGATTGATTGATGACCGGATTGGCATCGATCGTCGTCGGTACCTTCAAGCCTTCGAGAATCGGCTGCCCCATGTTGACGCGGACTTTCACGACTTTGCCGTTGTCCACGGTCAATTGCACGGCCTGCACGCCGGCGCCCAGCGTCTCGATGGTCAGCGTTTCTTTGTCCGTCAAGCCGTTGTCGTACACGTACTTCGCTACGCAGCGAATGGCATTGCCGCACTGCTCCGCTTCGGATCCGTCCGAATTGATGATGCGCATCCGGAAATCCGCTTTCTCCGAAGGCAAAATATAAACGAGTCCGTCGGCCCCGATACCGAAGAAGCGATTGCAAAGCTGCTCCGCCAGCTGCGCTGCGTTATCCGGCAGCTTCGATTCGCCTGCGACTACGA
This sequence comes from Paenibacillus sacheonensis, assembly GCF_009909195.1. Lineage (GTDB taxonomy): Bacteria > Bacillota > Bacilli > Paenibacillales > Paenibacillaceae > Paenibacillus_Z > Paenibacillus_Z sacheonensis. The sequence continues at coordinate 177,504 of NZ_JAAAMU010000010.1, read as the reverse complement.
TAAAGTCGTTCCCTAGTCCGTGCATTTTCGTAAAGTTCATTATAGTTGCTCTCCTCTACCTATTAGGTTTCCATTTGCAACTATTATAATTTATTTATTGTACTTTAATCTTTGCATTTTTGCATCACTTTCATGTAGTTATGTGTCGATTCCCCTAAATCCCCCTTCTCCAAGGGGGACCCCAAGGGCTCCGCCCTCTGGACACCCGAATGGGGATAACGTTGGCGCCGCAGAGAATCGCACCCGTGTTTCTACGTGCCGGGCTCGCTTTCGTCCCTCGCGGGACACGCTTTACGTTTGGCGGATGTGAGCTGCCTGGTGTCCCTTGCGGGACCATGGGAACGTGATGCGCCGGAGAGACGCGCGAGGAGTCCATGCGTGCTGGGCTCGCTTTCGTCCCTTGCGGGACACGCTTTACGTTTGGCGCAGGGTTGGATTGCCTGGGGTTCGCTGCGCTCTCCGGCAATTTGGGGGCCGCCAGGTTCTTGGCGGCGAAGATGGTTTGTGGGATTGCCTGGGCTATTCGCTGCGCTCCGCCGGCAATTATGGGCCGCCAGGTTCTTGGCGGCGAAGTTCGTTACACGATTGCCTGGGCTTTTCGCTGTGCTCTGCCGGCAATTGGTGGGCCGCCTTGTCCTTGGGCGGCGAAGTTCGATATGCGATTGCCTGAGCATTTGCAGGCAAAAGTCGGCGCGCCTTTTGGGGCTCCCTTCCTTAAAAGCTTTTCCACCAGATACCTGTGCATTCGGGGAAATGAACGGTTTGGTCGTTCACCACTTGCTGGCTGAACTCGCTGCCGAAGAAGAAATCGATGAGGGCGAATGCTTCTTCCTCGGAGGCGAAATGGAAATCCGTCCGGATGTACCGATGCTCGAAGCCATGCTGCTGCTCCAGCGCTCGATAATAATCCTTCAGAAAGCTTGGGGGATTCGGTTCGGACGCGCCGGTGCCATAGTTTTCGAAGATGATCGCCGTGCCTCCCGGACGGATCACTCGTTCCATTTCGGCGAGGATGGCTTGCAAGTTCGTCCGCCAGTTCGGGACATTGCTGCTTGCCGAATAACAGATCGTCCAGCCCGCGGTCAGCAGATCGACGCTTTGGTTAACCAGAGGAAGCCGGTCGTTGACGCCTTGACTGGTCCGCCAATTGGTCATCTTTGCTTCCGTCAGCTGTTTGGCGGCGATATCGAGCATGGCTTGCGATGCATCCGTCAATAGAATGGATCTTACCTGCGGGGCAAGCAGCCTCGCCAGCCTTCCAGTGCCGGAACCGATGTCGACCGCATCCAGCACCGTCAGGTCGGGTACGATCGTTTGAATGGCGCGAAGCAGATTGTCCTCGGCGTCTTCGCTGGCGATTAGCCTTTCGTAACGCTCGGCTTGGGTTTGATAAATAATGTCGTGTTCGATCATCGTATTCCCTCCCGGATTGTTGTCTTCCTCAGCATGAGGCTTGACGCCGGGTGAAGGTCAAGTCAATGTTTGCGAACGGCGTAGAGCGCGCCAATGCTCGTGTTGATACTATAATGCAGCGTAATATAACCGCGTTCCCTGAACCAAGCCGTCAGCTCGCTGCGGTCGATTGCATGCCTCGTCGGGTCCGACTCTCCTGCCCCCAGCCCATTGTCCCGCATGAGGCCAGCTAGACAAATTCTCCCGTGCGGTTTCAGCACGCGGTCCATTTCTTCCAGCGCCAGCAGCTGCTGCCCGCCGCTCATATAATGCAGCGCGAACGCGGATACGACGAACGGAAATCGCCCGTCCGCGAAGGGAAGCGCGAGCGCATTGCCCAGCTTGGCCGTTACGGAAGGATGCTTGTCCCGGCAAAGGGACAACATTTCCCTGGACTGGTCGACGCCCGACATCCGGGCCCCGCCCGCTGCGAGCAGGCCGGCTAAATTCCCTGTCCCCGTCCCGATATCCAGCCCTTCTTCGCCCTCCTGCGGCGATACCCACTGCATGATTAAATCCAATACTTGCTCGTACTCCGCCTGCGACAATGCGGCACCTGCGGACATCCATGCGGAGGAACCGTCGAATTCGGCTGCAAGCTTGTCGAATTGCCAGGCGTCGATCCATGATTCCTGCTGCCGCCGAACCTCCTTCAGCCGGCCCGTCAATTGAAGCAGGTCCTCGGGCTCCAGCTTCCCCTTCGCCTCCAGCCGCCCGATCAGTTCATCCAGCATGGCGATCGCGTATTTGCTTTCCACCCATTTGGAGACGAGCGCCATTCTTTGCAGCTCAAGATCATGGTGCACGGTCGCGGAATCCCCTTCGTCATGCCGTTCGATCAACGTTTTGATTCGATCCAATCCAAGCCCGACGCTCCGCAGCGCGGCAATCGTTTGCAGCCGCCAAGCGTCGCTCTCCGAGAAAATCCGGTAGCCGTTCTTTGCTTCGCGTCCGGGCTTGAGCAGCCCCTTCGTTTCATAGAGCCTGATCGCGCGCGGCGTTATCGCCAGCCTCTCCGCAATTTCATTGATTTTCACGCCAACGAAGCCTCCTTCATCCCTGCCTTGGACTATTGTTCCTGTTCCTGTTCCTGAACTACAGTATAAACCATGACGCAGGGTCAAGGTATCCAAGTCGTTTCTCGCCGAAGTCTCACGCCTAGAGGCGCGAACGCGAAAAAGACTGCCTGGAATAATCCCCAGACAGTCCTCTTCTCGATCAACGCATCGCTGCTTTTTGGCCTCCGAGCGGCCATTTGGATTTCTTCTTCTTGTCCGTCGTGCCGAGCACGCTGCCGATGCCCATGAAGAACGTCGGGATTCCGGCGGCGACAAGCACCAGGCACCAGTCGCGGATCGTTAGCGGCACGGTTTTGAAAATCGGCTGCAATACCGGCACGTACAAGACGGCAAGCATCAGCACGACCGACGACAGGACGGCGAACAGCAAATATTTATTTTGCAGGATGTTGCGGTGGAAAATCGATCTCGAGCTGCGGCAGTCGAATACGTGGATCAACTGCGCCATGACGAGCGTTGCGAACGCGACCGTCTGCGCGTGGATTAGATTTTGCGGGTCGCCCGGCTTGATGCGCAGCGTTATCCAGAACGCCGCCAGCGTGAACACGCCGATCAGAATACCGCGGCTGATGATTTTCCAACCGAGCCTGCGGGCGAATATATTTTCCTTCGCAGAGCGCGGCTTCTGCTGCATGAGGTCCTTCTCTGCCTGGTCGACGCCAAGCGCCATGGCAGGCAGGCCGTCCGTCACCAGGTTCACCCACAAGATTTGGATCGGCACGAGCGGCAGCGGCAGTCCGGCCATCATCGCCAGGAACATCGTTAAGATTTCGCCCACGTTCGAAGCAAGCAGGTAGCGGATAAATTTGCGAATGTTCTCGTAGATGCCCCGGCCTTCCTCGATGGCGGCCACGATGCTCGAGAAATTGTCATCGCTCAGGACGAGCGACGATGCTTCCTTGGATACGTCTGTTCCGGTGATGCCCATCGCGATGCCGATGTCGGCCGCCTTGATCGCCGGCGCGTCGTTGACGCCGTCGCCGGTCATCGCCACGACATGTCCTTTGCGCTGCAGCGCCTTGACGATACGCAGCTTATGCTCAGGCGATACGCGTGCGTATACGAAGATATTATCGGCCAGCCGATCCAGCTGTTCCTCCGACATTTCGTTCAATTGCTGCCCGCTGACCGCGATGCCGCCGCGCGGCATGATGCCGAGCTGTCCCGCGATCGCTTCCGCCGTCGATTGATGGTCGCCGGTAATCATGACCGTCTTGATGCCCGCACGGCGGCAGTTCGCGATCGCTTCCTTCACTTCGCGGCGCGGCGGGTCGATCATGCCGGATAGGCCGACGAAGATCAGCGAATGCTCGACATCCGTTTCCACCTCCGACGCATCATGCGGACGCAGCTCGCGGTAGGCGAAACCCAGTACCCGAAGCGCGCCCGCGGCCAGCTTCTCTCCTGCATCCCCGACCTTCTGCTTGAGCGTAGCCGTGAATGGCACGACTTTGCCGTCCCATAAAATGTACGCGCATTGATTCATCAGCACGTCCGGCGCGCCCTTCGTGCAGACCAGGCGTCCTCCTTGATGCGAGACCAGCACGGACATCCGCTTGCGCTCGGAATCGAACGGATACTCCTTGATCCGCTTATAGAGCCCTTCCATCGACTTGGCGGATACCCCGAGCTTGGAGGCCAGTACCGTCAGCGCCCCTTCCGTCGGATCGCCTTTCAACACCCACTCGTCCTGCACGATCATGCCTTTTCCCTTCTTGCGCTTGGGATCCGGCTCTTGGTCGAGCTTGGAGACGGTTGCGTTGTTGCACAGCGCCGCGACCTGCAGCAGCCGGCGAAGCGACTGGTCATGCTTGATATCTACGCCCTTGCCGCCCTCGAAGCAGCCCCCGGCCGGCTCGTAGCCTTCGCCCGTAATATCCATGCCGCGTCCGCCGATCCACAGCTTCGTCACGGTCATTTTATTTTGCGTCAACGTTCCCGTCTTGTCCGAGCAGATGACGGACGCGCAGCCGAGCGTCTCGACGGAAGGCAGTTTGCGCACGATCGCGCGCCGTTTAATCATCCGCTGCACGCCGAGCGCGAGAGCGATCGTAACAATGGCCGGCAGTCCTTCCGGAATCGCGGCGACCGCCAGGCTGACGCCGGCAAGGAACATTTCGTAAGCCGGTTGACCGTGAAGGATGCCTGCAAGCACGACCATGACCGTGAGCGCCAGAGCGACGATGATGAGAATTTTGCCCAGCTGCTCAAGACGGTGCTGGAGCGGCGTCTCCATCGATTCCGTCTGCTGAATCAGATTGGCGATTTTGCCCATTTCCGTGTTCATGCCTGTCCGGACGACGATGCCCTTGGCCGTGCCGCGGGTGATCATCGTGCCCATGAAGCCGATGTTGCGCATATCGCCGAGCGGAATATCCGATGACTTGATCGGATCGCAGTGCTTGTTCACCGGCACCGACTCGCCCGTCAAAGCCGACTCTTCCGCGTAACAGCTGTTCGTTTCGGTAAACCGCAGGTCTGCCGGGATCCGGTCGCCGCTCTCAAGCTCTACGACATCTCCCGGAACGAGCTCGCTCGCGGGAATAAAGATAATTTCTCCTCCGCGCAGCGCCTTGGCCATCGGAGCCGACAGCGCTTTGAGCGCGCGCAGCGATTTCTCCGCCCGGAACTCTTGCACGAATCCGAGAACGGCGTTGATCACGATAATCGCAACGATCGTAATGGCGTCCAAATATTCGCCGAGCAGCCCCGAGATCAAAGTCGCCCCCATGAGCACCAGCACCATGAAGTCTTTGAACTGACCCAGAAAGAGCTTCAGCGGCGAAACTTTCTTCCCCTCCGACAGCTCGTTTCGGCCTACCTGCATCAATCGCTCGGCCGCCTTGTCCGGCGACAGCCCGGTTTCCAGGTTCGCATCCAATGCCTTCGCCAGCTCGGCCGTTTCCAGTCCATGCCACATTCCTTGTTCCATTCCTCCGACTCCCTTCCGATACTCGCCGCCTGACGGACAGCCTCTATGGGCTAAATGTATTCGGACAAACCTGAAAATATCCCAGCCCGGGACTTAAGTTTTTGTTCCGGTTATGGCATGATAGGAAAGATGAATGACAAGTAAAGGGGAATATACGCTATGGCCTTAGATGGAATCGTTACCCGCGCCGTCGCGGATGAGCTTCAAGCCTGCGTCGGAGCGCGCATTCATAAAATACACCAGCCGTCGCCGCATGACCTCGTTCTGCAAATTCGCGGCGGCGGAATCCAGGGCAGGCTGCTGCTCTCGGCTAACCCGACCTACCCGCGCGTGCACTGGTCGGAGCAATCCTTCGTCAACCCGATGGAGGCGCCGATGTTCTGCATGCTGATGCGCAAATATTGCGAAGGCGCCGTGATCGAAGCCGTCCGTCAAGTCGGCAATGAACGCATCCTTCATCTCGATGTCCGCCAGAGGGACGAGCTGGGCGATACGTTTCAGAAGCGAATCGTCATCGAGCTCATGGGCCGGCACAGCAACATAATTCTGCTCGATGCGGCCACGGAGACCATCCACGATGGCATTCACCATGTCACGCCGTCCATCAGCAGCTTCCGCGTCGTTATGCCGGGGACGGCTTACGTCTCCCCGCCGGAGCAGGGCAAACGCGATCCGTTCTCGATCTTGAACGAGCAGGAATTCACGGACGCGCTTCATGCGGCCGGGACGGCTTTATTGCATCCGCCGATGCCCGACGAGGACAGCATCCATTTCGGAACGGCGCCGAAGGCGGTCCCGGCCGAATCGTTGACGCCGGACAAGCTGATCGTCGCCGCGTTCAGCGGACTGAGCCCCCTGCTGGCCAAGGAAATCGTCTACCGTGGAACCGCGGGCGAAGCACCGATCACGCTGCCGAATGGTCTGGATGAGCTGCAGCTTACGAGCGGTACGCTTTGGCCGATATTCAATGAGTTGATGACGCAGTTCCGGACGCGCAAGTACGAACCGCAGATCGTCGCCCTAAGCGGCGGCAGCGGGAAGTCCGCCTTCTCCGTGACGGCATTGACGCATCTCTCCGGAGACACCTCGGCATTCGCAACGGTAAGCGCCTGCCTCGAGGCCTTCTACGGCGACAAAGCGCAGCGCGATACCGTGAAGCAGCGGGTGTCGGATCTCATCCGTTTCCTGCAAAACGAACGCAATAAGAACGAGAAAAAGGTAGAAAAGCTGGAGGAAACGCTGCGCGAGGCACGCGAAGCCGATAAATTCCGCATCTTGGGCGAGCTGCTGACGGCCAGCCTGCACGCGGTTCAGCGCGGCGATACTTCCGTGGAGCTTGCGAACTATTACGAGGAAGACATGCCGCTCGTCACGATCACGCTCGATCCGCAGCTGACGCCTTCCCAGAATGCGCAGCGGCTGTTCAAGAAATATGCCAAGTTCCGCAACAGCCAAACGGTCGTGGCCGAACAGATGGAGCTGGCCGAGCGGGAGATCCAGTATCTCGCCTCGCTTCTGCAGCAGCTCGACAGCGCATCGCTTGCCGATATCGAGGAGATACGAGAAGAACTCGTCGATCAGGGGTACATGAGACAGCGCGTGAAGCGCGGGGCCAAGAAGAAGAAGCCGAAGCAGCCGGCGCTCCTCTGCTACACTTCATCGGAAGGCCTGCCGATCTATGTAGGCAAGAACAACACGCAGAACGATTTTTTGACGAACAAAGTGGCGGGGCCGAACGACACATGGCTGCATACCAAGGACATCCCCGGCTCGCATGTCGTGATCCGCGGGAACGCCTTCAATGACAGCACGCTCGAAGAGGCGGCCATGCTGGCGGCGCAATTCAGCCAGGCTCGCTCGTCGTCAATGGTTCCCGTCGACTACACGCTCATCCGCCATGTCAAGAAACCGAGCGGCGCCAAACCGGGTTTTGTCATCTACGATCATCAAAAAACGCTGTTCATCACTCCGGATGAACAGCGCCTCAAGGACCTGCCTTCGCAAATCAAAATCTAATCCGGCGATTGCCGCCGATGTGCGCCGAGCGGTACGCAAGCTTCCAGAAGCTGCGTATCGCTATTTGTTATTCCGACGCGCGGGATCCAGCTGCTCCAGAACGGCCGCATCGACCGTCCGGCTGCCGATCTCGCCGTGAAACACGACGCCCTGCCGTTCGCCGTGAAAGTCCGAACCGCCCGTTACGATCAAACCATGATCCTGGGCGATCTTCAAATACCGCGCCTCGGCGGCTTCGTCGTGATCGGAGTGGTAGACTTCGATCCCTTGGGCGCCGCGCGCGACGATCGCTTGGACGAGCTCATCGTTGCCGTATAAGCCCGGATGGGCGATGACGCTCGTTCCGCCGGCCTCGCGGATCCATTCCAGCGCCTCGAACGGATGCAGCCGCGGCGGATTGGCGTACGCCGCCCCGTCTTGGCCCAGGTAGCGATCGAACGCTTCCTGCATCGAACCGACGAAGCCTCTCTTCACCAACACCGCGGCGATGTGCGGCCGTCCCAGAGAGCCGCTGTCCTTGCCCTGCGACTTCGCCTCTTCCTCGACCTCTCCAAGCGTAATCGCGATACCCAGCTCGTTCAGCCGCGCGATGATCATGTCGTTGCGCTGTTCCCTGAGCGTGAGCAGACGCTCCAGCTTCCGGCGCCATTCCGCACTGCGCCAATCCATGTAATAACCCAGAATATGAATATCGATGCCTTCCGCGACGGTGCTGATTTCCACGCCCGGAACGACGGCGATGCCGAGACGTTCGCCCGCTTCCATCGCTTCCTCGATGCCGTCAACCGTATCGTGATCGGTGATGGCGATTGCCGCAAGCCCTCTCGCCTTCGCGACCGCGACATTATCGGACGGCCGCTGCAGGCCGTCAGAAGACGTTGTATGCGTATGCAAATCCGCCTTGCCGTTTAGATCACGTTCAATTAGAGCCATTGCTGCAGATCCCTCTCTCTCAGAAAAGTCAGAAACGTAACGGCAGAAATAGGGAGCAGCGCGGATTTTAGAAAGATGGAATAAAATTGCCGCTTGAACTGCACGTCCCGAATCGGAATCGTTTGAATAAGCCCGAGCGCTACCTCGTGTTTGACGGAAGATGCGGATACGAACGAGATGCCGAGACCGGCTTCGACCGCGGATTTCACTGCGCCCGTGCTGCCCAGCTCCATCACGATCTTCAGGTCCGCGATGTCCATTTTTTTCGCCCGGAGCTGCTCTTCCATGACGAGCCGCGTGCCGGAACCCTGCTCCCGCAGCACGATCGGATATTGCATCACTTCTTCGAGCTCGACTTCCGTTCTGCCCGCAAGGGGATGCGATTTGCCGACGATCAGCTTCAGCTCGTCGCTCAACACCGCTTCCATATGCATGTCCGGATGATTGACAGGCGCTTCGATCAAGCCGAAGTTCAATTGATGATTCACGATCTCTTCCATAATCTGGGCGGTGTTCATGACTTTCATGCTGATGGCGATATGCGGGAATTCCTGACCGAACGGCCCCAGCAGCCGCGGAAGGATATATTCCCCGATCGTCAGGCTTGCGCCTAGCTGGAGCCGTCCTTTAAGCTGCTTCGTGAATTTGGACATGTGCAGGTCGGTATCGCGGATCAAATCGATGCTGCGCTGGGCGAACGGCATCAATGCCCTCCCCGCCTCCGTCAGCTCGATTCGTTTGGTCGAGCGCTGCAGGAGCTTCGAGCCGAAATAATCCTCCAAGGATTGGACCTGCATCGTCACGGCCGGCTGCGTCATATGCAGAGCTTGCGCGGCGGCGGAGAAGCTGCCGCGCTCCGCAACGGTATAAAAAATATGGAGTTGATGAAAATTGAGCGCCATGAAGGGCATCCCTCCCTTTCTCTTCGCATTATTATACATCAAACGGTGCGGGATTTACCCGACTGATAAGAAAAAGCACGAGCTTCAGCCCGTGCCTGACTTCTTATTTTCCACTTTACTTGCGTTTGCGGCTGTTTTTGATTAAGGTCATTCTTCTGGAATGACGCAGCCAGGAATAATAAGACTTCAAATCGCGTAGTTCTATAGTCTCAGACATTCTTCCCAGAAAAGTGACAACGATCATTTTGTGCAGCGGATTGCCGGTCAGATCCGTTTCTTTCTCCAATACAGCAAATTCGGCCACGAACACCAAGTCATCGTCAATCAGATAAACGTCCTGCTCGTTTCGGTAATAAGGTTCCATTCGTCCTTGCTTCAGGCACTGCCACATGAAGTCTGCGATATCTTCAAAGCCGGTTTTTTCGCTCTCGACGCGGTCGGCCCAGCGGCTCTTGGCGTGGTTCGTGATGACAATATCCGCCACTTTTTTATCGCCCAATACGACATGGAACGACTCGTAGGTGTTCCATCTATCGGTCATCTTGTCTTTCATACGCGATCCACCCCTCCCCTGAAGTAGGCCTTATTATCTATTGTACTTTCCATATTATTGTAGCATGCATGTCCGAGATTTCAACATAAAAATAAACTCGCCCCAAATATGGAACATAATGGATGTACTGAAGTTGTAAAAAGGCTCCCGACTTCAAAATTCGGCCGGGAGCCTGCGACTACAAGCTGTAAAAACGTGTTTTATCTGGAACGCCCTGGGTATATTCCGTTTTTATTTCATTGCGATACGAGCGTTCGATGCGTTTTACGAAAGGCAGGCGTCCCATGTTGCGCACGACTTCTTCCGCCCGGTCGGCGTTCATGTACATCACGACATAATGCATTTTACGTGACATGTAATGAACCGTTCCATATTTTTCTAGCGAACGGGCAGCTTTTAGATCGCTGACCCATATGATATAACCCACGCGTTCCGAAAACATGAAATGCCCCCCGTTCTCCTCTCTCTTACCCGCAGCCGCCGCTGCCGCAGCTGCACGAACCGCCGCTGCCGCAACCGCCGCCCTTAGGCAGCGGATCGTTGCTCGGCACCTTGATCGTATCCGATACTGCAGCTGCGATCTCCGCCGCAATCGCATGCAGCAGATCGTCGACGGCTTGCTCGGCCGCCTTGAATCGGCTGACGCATTCGATCTCGTTCAGCTGCCGCTGAACCTCCTGCACGTTGTCCTTCGCGGCGTTATAGTCCGGGTGAAACCGACCGAACCGTTCGCAGTCCACGAATAGCTCTTTCGCCTTCTCGAACTGCTTCACGAGCTGACGCACTTGATCGTTCGCGTCGACAACGGATTTCCAATATGCATATTCGGCAACTTCCGCCGACTGGTTTACTAAATCGCCAATTTCGTAGGCGCGCAAAAGCAGCTGCCCCATATCGAGCGATGCCGGACTAGCAAACTCAAAAGAATCAAAAGATTCGAAGAGCGGCAAATCCAGTTCGAACGCTGCGGGGTCCGTTAACGGCAAGGTTTCCATTAATTCTGCCCCCTTTATGATCAATAGGCTAAGCCTTACACGTATCATACCATACCCTGATCGCAAAAAGGTAGAGCAGACGATGAATTCGAAGCTATGAATTCACGGGCGGAACCGGAAGCACGAGCATCATTTCCTCCCACATCCCCGGATACAGCTTCACGGCCGTCAAGGGCTCCGTTTCCGGTTTCGGCTGTGCATGTCCGCAAACCGCCCACATGCCGTCCGCCTCGTCGACGATGCGCTCCGGAACGAACAGGGTAACCGCGCCTTCGCAATTCAGCTTGACCGTTGTCCGCCACGACAAAGCCTGCTCCATCATATCCCGCCTCGTCGACAGATGGTAGGATCTGAACTGCTTCAGCCACATCGAAGGTACCTCTTCCATCCCAGCGAATAAATGCTTCTCGCTCATTCGGTCATGGAGCAGCTCATAGGTTCCGCCCAATGCCGGCTCATAATAGACATCAAGCGGAACTGTTTCGTAGCTTCGTTTCGCTGGCTGGATGGAAACAACGCTCTTGGGATCCGAATAATCGTCGTAACCGTTCATCCCCTGCTTGATCGCAGCTCGCACCGGATCCGGCAGCGGATCCTGAGTCAAGCGTTCCAAGTAAGCGACGATCGAGTCCGATGTCCACCTTGCACCGCCGGCGCGTTTGATGCTGCCTGCATCCATGCGGTAGACCGTCGTATGATCCGTCCTCCGGCGCGCAGCTATCAACTCGAGCTTCCAACGATCCCTATAGGAACAGCTCATGTCCACATACAGGTCGCCGTCGGGGGTGAGTTGAACAGCCCCGGAACCGAAAGCTTCCGCTTGGTCTGCATTTTCTGCATGCTCCCTCTGCCGTGCCGTGTTAGACTCAGCCATGACGGGTTCAGAGGCGCGGAATTCAGTCATTCGCGATTCGGCCCGGGCATCCAGAAGCCACTTGACAACCGCTTTGCCTTGCTGATCTACGCCGTTTTCGATCCAGCCTAATTGCCTGAATAGTCGGCACCAGGCATCTATCGTCGACGCATGCGGCTTGGCTAACAGCTTCTGACGCTCCATTCCGCCGGCTTCGATCTCTTCCAGCCGGTACCAGACGCCGGCTTCAAGCGAGCATAAGCTCGCGGCGCAGGCCGCCGCAGCGGTATTACGTGCGCATACGACGGATAGCAGCTGCCTGAACAGCTGTCCCTCCCGACGTATCGGCCACTCGCCAAGCCATTCCTGCCAGCTGTCGTTCTGAAGCGCGAAAGCGCCATCCTTCACGCGAAGCCAGCCATTCTCGACGGCTGTCTCCAGCACGAAGAGCAGCGCAGGCGGATATGCGCCTGCCGCTTCCGCATTTCCCGCTGCCGGCGCAGCAGCAGGCGTTAACAGCTCCGTTAGCGTCCGATCTTCTAAGTACAGCTGCTCGGCGCCTTTGGCGATCGTGCGTTTCGTCAGAACGCCCTTCGAGGTGAATTTCATGCCAGCGTCCTCCAACTGCGCCATCGCATGCAAGAGCTGCAGGCTGAACGGCGGAACATAGCCGGATTCCTCAATAGCGTCTATCGTCAGCGGATCCACGGCTTGCAGCGTGCAAACAGCGTCCCTGTTTCTGTGAATTTCCATGATCGTGCTGTGCCACGGGAAGAAACTGTCGAGCGGCAGCATGAACAGCTTCTCTCCCCAGCCTTTGCGCACGGCAAACACGATGCCCGCTTCCGTGAGACGAAGCAAACCGAAACGAAGCGTCGCTCCCGCGATGCCCGGCCGTGCAGCCTGCAGCAGCTGTTCCTCGGAGAAGGCAAGCGGGCCCGGGCCGCACACGATGATTTCCAGCGTCAGTGCCGCCTCGGCCGTCATCAAGTGCCATGCGGATGCCGTGCACCTCGGGTCCGTCAACGCGTCTGGCCAGCTCGCTGCGGGATGACATGCTTCCCACATGGGATGCGCCTGCATGCGAGCGATCTCCCCCTCGGAGAGCTTGTCGGTGATTTGGCGAACGTTCACTGCGCAGCCCCCCGTTTGGCTGTCTCGGCCCCTTGAATACGGTTTTGCAGCTCCGGCCAGTCCTCGAGTGCGTAACGATACCCTTGCTCGAGCAGGAACAACTGCCGTCTGCCGGCATACTCCGTTTCTTTCGTTCCGCCCGTAACGACCGTGTAGAACCACGCCTCGTTGTCGCGGGTTTTCGGCCGCAGGATCCGTCCAATTCGCTGTGCTTCCTCCTGCCGCGAGCCATAGCTGCCCGACACTTGAATCGCGACTGCCGCTTCAGGCAAATCGACGGCGAAATTCGCGACCTTGGAGACGACCAGCACCGAAATTTCACCGGACTTGAAGCGTCCGTATAGTGTGGCTCTCTCCTCATGGGACAGCTCGCCCGTTAGAACGGGTGCGTCCAATTCTTCCGCAAGCTGATGCAGCTGGCTCAAATATTGGCCGATTACGAGCGCTGGCTTGCCGGCATGCAGCTTCAGCAGTTCGCGCACCACATGAACCTTGTCTTTATTTTCGCCGGCGATGCGGATTTTGGCCTTCTCCCCTGCGGCAACATAGGCTTCGACCTCTTCATGCGCAAGCGGCACCCGGATTTCCGTACAAGTCAAGGAAGCGATCCAATTCCGCGTCTCGAGCGTTTTCCAGGGCAAATCGAACCGTTTCGGCCCGATCAGGGAGAACACGTCCTGTTCCCTCCCGTCTTCGCGGACAAGCGTCGCCGTCAATCCGAGCCTTCTCGTCGCCTGCAGGTCTGCCGTCATGCGAAACACGGGTGCCGGAAGCAAATGCACCTCGTCATAAATAATCAGCCCCCAGTTCCGTTGGCTGAATAACCGCATATGTGCGTACTCCTCGCTCTTCTGCCGGCGGCTCGTCAATATTTGATACGTCGCGATCGTCACGGGCCTGACTTCCTTGGACGATGCGGCATACGTGCCGATCTGCTCATCTTGCAGCGAGGTCTTATCCAGCAGCTCCGACTTCCATTGGTTGACCGATGTGACGTTGGAGGTCAAGATCAGCGTATCGCAGCGCATGCGGGCCAGTGCCGCGATGCCGATAATCGTCTTCCCCGCTCCGCATGGCAGCACCAGCACGCCGCTTCCGCCCTCGACCTGCCCTTCCCGATAAAATAAATTGACCGCACGTTCCTGATAGTCTCGAAGCTGGAACATGCGGCCGCCGGCCGTTCGAGGACTCAGCTCCACTTCCAGCGCTTCTCCATGCCGGTAACCGGCCAAATCCAGAACCGGATAGCCGAGCCTGGTCAGTTCCTGTTTCAGCAGTCCCCTCGCTTCCGGTTTCACGCTGCGCTGCCCGGGGTCTCGGATCGGCAGCCACGTATCCGCAATCGCGGCCTTCTCCTCCAGCGAAGCAAGCAGTTCTTCTTCGCCGAGCAGCAGCAGGCTTCCCTCGCCGGTTTGCTGCAGCTTAAGCTTGCCGTACCGCCCCCCCAGCTTGCGAATGGCGCTTACGACTTGCAGCGGAACTTCATTCGAGCTGAACGCTATCAGCCCTTCAATGATTTCATCCGGCGCTACCCCGGCTGACGCCGCATTCCATAACGACATCGGCGTTATGCGGTAGGTGTGAATATGTCCCGGACGCTTGGTCAAATCGGCAAAACGGCTCAACTGCTCGCGCGCAGCCTCCGCCTGCTCATGCCTGTCATCCAACAGCACCGTCAAGTCGGCTTGGACGCACAAGGGCCGATCGCGTTTCATCACGTTCACCATCTCCCGGATTCAAGATAATACCTCAGTATGACAGTAACCGCTTTTTTTTATGCACCTCAGCTGCTTATTCGTCGACTTACGAAGACCTGAAAAAAACAAAAAAGCGCAACCCCGTGTAGGATTGCGCTGCTTTCGACGTTTGATTTACTTAATGAAATGCCGCATGGGACTCGCCCGATCCCTGTTGTGAAATGCTGCTGAGCGCATCGCCCGCCTCATTGACGAAGATTTCGCGAACCGCCAGATCGCCGATGGACACGATTCCGGCAAGCTCGCCGTTCTTTACGACCGGCAATCGTCTGATTTGGTTATCCGCCATCAGTTTGGCAGCCTCGTCGACGGTAGTGTCGGCATCGATCGTCTTCATATCCGTCGTGATGACTTCCGCGACGGCCGTCGAGCCCGAATGCTTCGCCGCATAGCCCCGAACGACCAAATCCCGGTCCGTCACGACGCCGATCAGCTTCTTCCCGTCCACGATCGGCACGAAGCCGATATCGTGATCCCTCATTAGAACGGCAAGTTCGTATACATTATCCAGTAACGTTGCCGTTACGCAGTCCGTCGACATCAATTCGCTAACTTTGCGAGCCATTTTGGCGTTCCTCCTCGAGATGCTTCGTTATCATCCCTTAGAATCGCCATTTGCGGCAGCTTCCATGCATGCGGCTGCACAGGAACGGCTAATCGTCCATGCTAACTTTCGATCCGTCCGGACAATGTCTCGGCGGCGAAATCCTCCGCCATCGCCATCATCAGCTTGGCCGATTTCAGCATAGCCCGTTCATCGATATCGAAGCGCGGGTGATGATGCGGGAACGTTGCGCCGCACTCCGGATTTCCCGCTCCGACGAACATGAAGCAGCCCGGTACTTCCCGCAAATAATACGTGAAATCCTCGCCAGCCATAATCAGCGTGGACTCCTTCACCGCTTCCGCTCCGAACGCGTCGGCGGCTACCTTGAAGAAACGTTCCGCTTCCTTCGCGTCGTTTACGACCGTCGGATAACCGTAACGATACTCCAGATAGGCGCTTGCGCCGTACATCGAGGCGGTATGGCTGACCACCGATTCCAATCGTTGCCGCACGAGCGCACGGACGTCATCGTTGAAGGTCCGTACGGTCCCGGTCAACCGGCATCGCTCCGCAATGACATTGGCCGTCGAGCCCGCATGGAACGAGCCGATCGTGACGACCACCGGATCAAGCGGGTTCATGCTGCGGCTGACGATCGACTGCAAGGCCTGTACCATGGCCGAGCCGACGAAGACCGCGTCGATCGTCTCGTGCGGCAAAGCGCCGTGTCCGCCTTTGCCGACGATATCGATATAGATCTCGTCAGGCGCCGCCATGAACGGCCCCGGCCGCGTAGCGACGATGCCGTAAGGAATCGGCGTCCAGAGATGCACGCCGTAAACGGCATCGATACCGGCAAGCGCGCCGTCCTTGATCATGCCGATCGCGCCGCCGGGCGACACTTCCTCGGCCGGCTGGAAGAGAAGCCGCCGCTCGCCTGCGAATTCGTCTCGATTGGATTGGTAACAGGCAGCGATCGCAAGCATGGTCGCCGTATGCGCATCGTGACCGCAAGCGTGCATGACGCCGGGCACCGTCGATATATAATCCGTGTCTTTCTCGTCCTGGATCGGCAGCGCATCGATATCGGTCCGCAGCGCGATCGCAGGACCCGGCTTAGTACCGTGCACGGTCGCGACGAGACCATAACCTCCGACGCCTTCCCTTACTTCGCAGCCGATTTCGCGCAGCCGGTCCGCGATCCAGCGGGACGTTTCTTTCTCTTGAAATGACAATTCCGGGTGCTGGTGCAAATAGCGGCGCCAGGCCACCATATTCGGATAAGCAGTTTGCAGCCGTGCGTCCAATTTCGAATTCAAGTTCACGCTTACAAACCCCCTAGCGTTTCGAGTATCAGGATCTCTTTATTTATTGTAGCAGAAGCGAAATGGCGTACGAAAGTTTTTTGCCAATAAAAGAGAACATTTTTCGTAAAGCTGTCACTTTTAGCGTTGCAAGGCGCTTCGCCGGAGGCTTGCACTGCCCCCTGAAAACGACTATCATATGAAGAAGAAAACCTGCTCTACAGCTTGAAGGAGGATCATCCATGATTATTGAGAATACGGGCTTGAACGGCATGAGTAGCGAACTCTCGCATCTAGACGAGTCCGCGGAGAAGCTCGGCTTCGTTCGCTGGCAATGGGAATATTACCGCGCAACGTACGATTTAAAGCTGGAAGACCGCACTAACCGCGAAGATTACTACTTGCGCTTCAACGTCCGCGCGATTGAAGGCAAGTTGGAGTCGGCTCACGCCGTGCTGCAAGTGGAATCCGTCTATATCGGACGAGCTACTTTCCCGCATGGCTTGGATTATGAGACCGCGATTCCGCAGCCGATTCTGAACGCTGCGACGCAGCGCTTGCAAGAACTTAAGAAGCTGCTTGCCTAATCCACGATGGGTCCACAAATGAAACCAAAGACGAACGGCCTGCGCGGCAGGCCGGATTTCTTGCTTCTCGTGCTCACGCTGCTCCTTGTCGGCTTCGGGTTGATCATGGTTTTCAGCGCCAGCTCCAATACGGCGGCCATTTCCAAGAGCAACAATTTTGACGCCCTCTATTTTACGAAACGCCAGCTGGAATTTGCGCTGCTTGGCACGATCGGCATGTTCGTGGTGATGAATATCCCCTTTACGGCGTTCAAGAAAGGTTTTATCATCTACTTCTTCCCCGTATTGATTATGCTCATCCTCGTTCCGTTTATCGGCAAAAGCCTGAACGGAGCACGAAGCTGGTTCGGCATCGGCTCGCTCGGCATTCAGCCTACTGAATTCGCAAAGCTGGGACTCGTATTATATTTAGGCTCTCTGATTGCCAAGAAAGGCGAGAAATTTCGAGACTTCAAGAAAGGCCTAGTTCCAGTCTTTATCATCATCGCCATCATTTGCGGACTTATCATGCTTCAGCCTGACCTGGGTGCCTGTATCGTTATTGCCGCCGCTTCGTTGATCATTATCGTTGCCGGGGGCGCGAATCTCAAACAGCTGTTCTTGTCCAGCATTATCATCGGCTTCATCGTGACCGCTCTTGTGAGCGCATCCATGCTGCACGATCCCGACGGCTGGTCCTATCGGATCAATCGTTTCACCGCTTTCATGGATCCCACGTCGGACATGCAGAATACGACGTATCACTTGTCCCGCTCCCTGGAAGCTCTGGGACACGGCGGCATCACGGGCGCAGGCTTCGGTCACAGCGTGCAGAAGCTGAAGTATATGCCGTATCCGTACAGCGATTTCATCTTCTCCGTCATCGGCGAAGAATTCGGCTTCATCGGCAGCTTGCTGTTCCTGCTCTTCTATTTGTTCTTCATTTGGCGGGGCATGCTCGTCGCCATTCGATGTCCGGACAATTACGGCACCATCGTCGGCGTAGGCATCGTCGGACTGATCGCCGTGCAAGCCATAGTCAACATCGGCGGAGTTACGGGCGCAATGCCGCTGACGGGGGTCACGCTGCCGTTCATCAGCCACGGCGGATCCTCGCTCATCGTCTGCTTGCTCGGGATGGGCATCCTGCTCAGCATCTCGCGCGAGTATAACCGGCCGGAGAAGACGCTGCCTGCAAATCGATCACGCACGAAATCATAGCATTCCTATCCATGCAAAAAGGCATGCCCGCGGGCATGCCTTTTTGCTGTGCAGCATTTAGGCTGCACGGCTCTTATTTGAGACGTGCCGCTTCTTCAATTGCCGTCTCTTCTTCTTTGAAAGCAACGCCTTCTACCTTGATGTTGACTTCCACGACGTGGAGGCCCGTCATATTCGCTACCGTTTCGCGGACGTTCTCTTGCAGTTGGCGACACACTTCTTGAATCGGTATGCCGTATTTCACGATGATGCGCAGGTCGATCGCAGCCTCGAGCTGACCGACTTCGACCGATACGCCTTTCTGCGCATTCTTGCCGCTGAGTCGTTTCGCAAGACCTTCGGAGATCCCCCCGGACATTGCAGCAATGCCAGGAGTTTCAAGAGCAGCTAAGCCTGCGATTGTGGCGACTACGTCGTCTGAAATACGAATAATGCCGGATTGAAGTTCTTCTGTCATGCCACTCACTCCTCGTTCACCTTATGTTTCCATTGTAATAGAAGCGTTCGGCCGAAGCAAGGCAATGATGCGCTTAGGTATCGATTCGAACGCTCTTGTCTTTCGCGCTCCACTCGACCTTGAAACCGAAGCTCTGGCTTACGAACCGAAGCGGCACCATGGTACGGCCTTGCACGATTTTTCCGGGCGCATTCAGCGTTGAGGTTTGACCGTTGACCTTTGCCGTTAGGTCGCCGATTCGATAAACCAATGCCATGTTCCCTCGCGTTGCCGTGATGAGCTTCCCTTTGGCATCGTAGGTTACCTTTGCCCCGAGGGCATCGAACAATTCGCGCATAGGAAGATAGACGTTTCCTCGAACGACCATCGGGTCGGACTCCAGGTGAAGGAGTTTGCCGTTGATCCGGACGGTAACTTCCGTCGGAGCCGCGTCGTCTACGACTGGCAAGTTGGACGGGCGGCTCCTGTCCTTCAAGGCCAAGATATGACTGATGTCGTCGCCGTTGTCCGCACCGTCCATATAGGCAGTGTAGATCGTCCCGTCTTCGCCAAGCGCGACGGAAGCATTCGCATGCGACCAGTTCCGTTCGGTTACCGGCTTATACAGGATGCGAAGCGATCCGTCGTCGTTCATCATGGCCAGCCACCCGTTCTCTTGCCAAATCAGCAAGCGCCCGTAAGCATCGCTTACCGCATGACCGAAAGGAGACGGAATTCCATACGAAGAGATCTGTTCCCCGTTCGCGTCGAACCCAAGGATCTTATTATCCGTCGGATAATAAATTTTGTTTCCGGCTGCCGCCGGCTCCCCGAAATTCCATGACATCCGGCTCGTCGGCGCATGCAAGATCTTTCCTTTGGCATCGAGAATATATAAGGCATCTCTTCCTACGGCATATCCTCCCGGGAAAGCAACCGGCGCGGCGGACTGCGGCTCGATGCCGTCAAGATTCGTCTGCCATAAAGCGAATCCTTCTTTGTCGTAAGCATACAGGGTCGATGAGTATACCCTCGCATGCACCGTCCCGCTTTGGTCGGAATAGCGTTCCGCAAGCGGATCGGATACATCGCCCTCGTCCGTCTGAACCGAGCTTGCGACTACCATCGTACCGTCAGGAGAGAAAGCGACCGGCGAAAGTTTACCCGCACTGCGGACCTGCTCTTTCCATATCAATGCTCCTTTGCGGTCGACCGCATATACGGCATGCGTCACATCGGAGGTCATATAGATTCGGTCCTCATGAACCGTCGGGACGCCTCTTAGCGTGTCGCCCGCAGGGAGGAACGACCAAGCGAGCTCGCCCGTTTTGGCATCCAGAGCCTTGAGTTCGCCGTCGGCAACGTAGACATAATCGCCGTTTACGTCGATTGCGGCGGATTCTTCCGAAGCATCTGCGAGCTTATACTGCCAAACGATCTCCCCGTTCCTATTCAACGCGTAAAGCACGCCGTTTCGCCAGCCGCTGCCCGAGAGTTCCCGGCTTATCACGTATATGAAGCCATGCGATACGATCGGGGTTAAAGCTCGTCCTTTTACGGTCGTTTTCCAAACCTGCTGAATATCCGAATCGGAAGCGGAACTCACTGCGTACGCTTTCTCTTGGCCCCCATCGACCACGACCGACAAGAGCAAAACCATGAGACAAAGCAGCAGCGCAAATCCGGTACGTCTTCTATCTGTCGTCATTTGCCGAAAAACCACCTTAGTTGGATAATGTCATATTATCCCAACATAAACGGCTCTCTGAAGTCTTGTCAACCCCGTTTAGCGTTCACCCTATTGCCAAGTTTACACAACTGTCTTTTTCCGCTATAGTGTTAACAGAATTTCCAATATCTAAAATCGCAAATCGAGGTGCCTGGGACATTGAATCAGAAATTGTTTTTCACATTGCTCATTGGACTGTTTGTTCTAAGCGGTATTAGCCACTATGCCCATTTCGGAACGATCTTGGAGTTCATCATCTCGGCCCTGGCCATTCTAATGGTAGCAGGATTCCTGGGAAAAGCCACCGAGAGCGTCGCCCACTATGCGGGACAACGCCTCGGCGGATTCTTGAATGCCACGTTCGGCAACGCGGCCGAGCTGATCATCGCGATCTTCCTGGTTCGCGAAGGCTTGTTCGACATGGTAAAGGCGAGCATTACCGGCTCCATCATCGGAAACCTGCTTCTCGTACTCGGCGCCAGCGTATTCCTCGGCGGCTTGAAGTTCAAGGAACAGCGCTTCAACGTACAATTGGCCAGCCATAACTCTTCCTTGATGATATTGGCCGTCATCGCGCTCGGCATTCCAGCCATCTTCATCTCGACGCAGCATTTCTCGGCGGACAAGGCGAAGCTGCTTAGCTTGACCATCGCCGGCATCTTGATCGTCGCGTACATACTGTGGCTCGTATTCTCCATGATTACGCATAAAGACATTCTCGCGGACGTTGAGGAGACAACGCCCGACCACGGAGAAGAAGCGGCCTGGTCGAAGAG
This sequence comes from Paenibacillus sacheonensis, assembly GCF_009909195.1. Taxonomy (GTDB): domain Bacteria; phylum Bacillota; class Bacilli; order Paenibacillales; family Paenibacillaceae; genus Paenibacillus_Z; species Paenibacillus_Z sacheonensis. Next base: position 156,319 of record NZ_JAAAMU010000010.1, on the reverse strand, counting down.
CACGTCGGTCTTGTTCCTCGTTCTGGCTACCGTCATGACAGCCTTCGTCAGCGAATGGCTTGTCAGCACGCTGCATACGTTCACGGCTAAATTCGGCTTCTCGGAAGTCTTTATCGGCGCCTTTTTGATCGCCATCGTCGGTAATGCCGCCGAGCACAGCGCAGCGGTTATGCTTGCCATGAAGAACAAAATCGGCGCAGCCGTGGAAATCGCGGTCGGCAGCAGCTTGCAAATCGCGCTGTTCGTCGCGCCCGTGCTTATTCTCGTCAGTACCTTGTTCGGGCCTACGATGGATATCGTCTTCACCCCGATCGAGCTTGCCGCCATTGCCGTCTCCGTCTTCATTGCCAAATCGATATCGAAGGACGGTACGACAAACTGGTACGAAGGTGCGCTGCTCATCTTCGTCTATATCATCTTAGGCATTTCGTTCTACTTGGTTTAAAGCTTAGGTCTTCAAACCGTACAATAAAGAAGACGCTCCCATGGGTCCATGGGAGCGTCTTCTTTATTGCCGAGCTTAACCAGAAAGCCAAAATAAGCAAAAAAAAAAGCAGCTGCACGAGACTGCGGCTACTTCTCCATCGCTTCGTAAAGCTGCGCCAAATTACGTTCCAGCTTATTGATGATATCCTTGCCGATGACCTCGGATACAAGCCCCGCCCGAATCGCAAAATCGATTTCTCTGGAAAAGCCATATATTTGAGTATCCAGCACCTCTTCATAGAGCGGACATTGTCTCGTCGTCAAGTTCTCCATTTGGACTTCGATGAGTTTCTCGATTTTATTGGCATCCTCATGAAGGAGGTTGAGCGCTTTTTGATGCATGTGAATAAGAACATCGGATGAAGACATCGTACTCCTCCTTATGCGCAGTGCTGTTCGTCTTATATCCTTTATATTAGACGAAATCAACGGAATGTACAAGGTCAAAACAAATAAGCGCTCCACCGATTATTCGGTGAAGCGCTTTCCTTGTCTCTCGAAGGGAAAAAACTATTCCACGACTTGAACGTTCAGGTTGTGCTTAGCAAATACTTCGGACATCGCCGCTTTGGCCTCGTCCGCATCGGGACCATGGACATGAAGCTCATAGGAGTGTCCGCCGACCAATGTGGTGAATAGACCGAGGATGCTTTTGACGTCGATATATTTATTCTCGGCTTGAAGAACGATTGACGACCGGAATTTATTAGCCGTTTGAGAAATATCTACGATTGCCGCGTTATTGGACATGGGAATCCCTCCATTATTTAGTGTGTAATCGCTAACTTTACTCATCATAACTCGATTCTGACATTCCTACAAGGGGCTTTTACTTTAAATTTTCCGGATTCAAGCCTTCCAATTCAGGGAGCACGAACAAGCCGTCTTTGCGGATCAGCACATCGTCGAAATAAACTTCGCCGCCGCCGTATTCCGGGCGTTGAATGAGCACCAAGTCCCAATGAACCGCGGAACGGTTGCCATTGTCCGTCTCTTCGTATGCCTGGCCCGGCGTGAAATGCAGGCTTCCCGCAATCTTCTCGTCGAACAAAATATCCTTCATCGGGTGCAGGATGTACGGGTTGAAGCCAAGGCTGAATTCGCCGATATAACGCGCTCCCTCGTCCATGTCGAGAATTTCGTTCAGCTTCTCGGTGTTGTTGCTGGACGCTTCGACAATCTTTCCATCCTTAAACGTAAACCTGATGTTCTCAAACGTCACGCCGGAATACACCGAAGGCGAATTGTAAGCAATCGTGCCTTGAACGGATTCGCGAGCCGGACAACTGAAGACTTCGCCGTCCGGAATGTTGCGTTCGCCGGCGCATTTGCTCGCCCCGATGCCTTTGATGGAGAACGTCAAATCCGTGCCCGGCGCGACGATACGCACGCGGTTGGTTTTCTTCATCAACGCTTCCAGCGGATCCATCGCCCTATCCATCTTGGCATAATCCAGGTTGCATACGTCGAAATAGAAATCTTCGAACGCCTCGGTGCTCATATTGGCCAGCTGCGCCATGGAGCTGTTCGGATAACGCAGGACGACCCACTTGGTATGCTTGACTCTCTGCTCCGAATGGATCGGATGACGGTAATGCTTGTCGTACAGGCTCATTTTATCGCTTGGCACGTCGGCCAGCGAATTGATGTTGTCGCCCGAACGAATCGCTATGTAGCCTTGCATGGATTCCATTCGTTTCAAATCGAAGGAAGCCCACAGCTTGATTTGCTCTTCCGTCGCATTCATGAGCATGGTACGAAGAACCGAGCGGTCACTCGTTTCCACGAAAGGACGGCCGCCGCGTTTGGCCACTTCTTCGACCAGGCATTTCGCCAGTTCGCGCTCCGAACCGATCATATCGATCAGCACGTTTTCTCCAGGCTGGACGTTGATCGAATAGCCGACCAGGTTTTCCGCAAGCTTCTGCATTCTTGGATCACGCATCGCATATCCACCTCCACATCTTAACTTACCTTCGTATGGTATCATGTTCGGCTGCCGGATGCACGGCGCGGAAGAAAGTTACCACTTACTTCCATCCAATCGCTTGAAGCGAAGACGCATGCTCCTCGACTCCGTCATCGGCTTCCCATCCGCCTTGTAGCGGAACGTGGTTTGTTGATCGACCGAGAGCGGAAGCAGCTTATTCTTGTCGATAACGAGCTTGCTTGTCGATTGCACCCGCAGCCCGGCGAGCATCGATTCCAGCTGTTTCTTTGAACGTGCCAGTTCCGCTTGCCATTCTTCCTGAAGCGCCGTCTGCGCGGCCAAGCTCCGCATTTGCGCGCTGTGCAAGTTGACGACGGTCTTGGCCGGCACCTTCTTCTCCAACATGCCGAGTTCGCCTCGCAGCCGCTCCGCCCAGCTTGCCGCCGTCCGTTCGGAATCCGCCGTAATGCGCAGCACCGTTTGCTCCCCGTTCGATTCCTCGGGCACCAACTCGGTCTTGACGGCCGTTTTCTCGATCTCGCCCAACAGATCGAGAGGCGCAAACGGTGTCGTGGCCGCATTCGGGGCAATCCCTTGAATGGCGATTTGATTGTGGTTTTCGACCTTGCCTTGAAAAACGACCGGCGTGCCGGATGTCTGACTGCCGGTTCCGATCCGGGTATCTCCGCTGAACGCATAGCGGTCCACCCCGGACAGACCTGAAACGGCGAGCGACAGCAGCTCATTCGACGAACGGCCTTCGCCATGGCTGCAACCCGCGGTAACCAAGAGCAATAGCAAGCCGCTAAGAATGATCGTTACTCTCGCTTTCATTCTGATTCACCATCCTCTGATGCCTATCGTGCTGCTCCGGATAGCGTCTGTCTGATCGTGAAGGTTTATGTACCTCGCATGCAAATAAAAAAACGGCGTGCATTCAAGCACAGCCGTTTTCCAAAGGAGAAGCTAAGAGGTGGATGGTACATGGTTGACTCGATCAGCCCACGCAGATGCGATTTCGGCCGTTCTTCTTCGCCTCGTACAGGGCCATATCCGCTCTGTAAAACAACGATTCGACGCTGATCTTGTCTTCTTCGAAGGACCATTCCGAGATGCCGCAGGATACCGTGACCGGCGGATTCGTCTGCGTCTCCACGGTGCCGCGAATACGCTCCGCGATCCGGAAGGCTTGTTCCGAACGGATCTGCGGCAGGTACACCGCCAGTTCCTCTCCTCCCCAGCGAGCGGCGATATCGGTATCGCGTATGCAGGAGCGGATGACGTCGCTGACGATGACCAGGATGCTGTCGCCGATCAGATGGCCGTACGTGTCGTTGACGCGCTTGAAATGATCGATGTCCACCAGCACGAGCGAGCCGCAGCGATCCTTCCGCTGACGGGACTGGATCTGCTCGTTAAGATAATGCCGCGCGTGCAGTCCGGTCAGATTGTCCGTAATGACCATGCGGCGCACCTCGGCATGAAGCGAAGCGTTAGAGATCGCAAGACCGATATGCGTCGATAAGAGCTGAAGCAGCTTGTAGTTATCGTACGAGAAGTAGTTGGGACTCTGGTGCGAGACCATGATAACTCCGACGACGCTGGTTCCCGCCATGACTGGGGTGGCGATCAACGACCTTGACCGCGTGACATCCATTAATTTGGATTCGACGACCCGCGTGCTCCAATAATCGGATATGATCAACGGCTCCCGCGTGGCGTAGACAACGCCGCTAAATCCATACGTTGTCGAATAGGTCTCGTTCGCCGCGGCGGGCACGTTGCTCGATACGATTTGAAAATGGCTGCCGTCCGCGTTAAGCTGCAACAGGTTACAATAATCCGCCTTGAATATATGCAGCAGCTCCGTCATCGCGAACTCGAACACCTCGTTCAGCCGCAGGGACTGATTCAGCCGCTTCGTGAGCTCGTTGATCAGCTGCAGCTCGCCGATCAGGAGATTCGACTGCTCGAACAACTTCGCGTTCTCGAATGCGGATCCGGCCGTATCGGCCAGCATGACCATGGAGTTAAGCTCGAACTCATCCCATTCTTCCCGCTGCAGCTTCAAGCTTAATACGCCGTATACGGCCTGCTTACCCTGCATGGGAATCGCCCATATCATCTGGCCTTCCCCGTCTGCGGCAGAGACCGGCTTGCCCGACAGGAACGCGTCTGCAGTCAAGTCATCATCCGAATGGCGCAGCTGGAGAGGCTTGACCCTCTTATCGCCATTGACGAAATCTTGCGACAAATATAAATTCACGTCGGCACGCGGATACATGTGTTCGATGTCATCCAGAAGCACGCGCAGCACGGAGCGGACATCGTTTTGATCGTGAAGGCGTTTGGCGGCCTGAAACAAATCGTCCCGGCCGCGCGCCTCTTTATCGCTGAGCTGCTGCCGCTTCATCATGAGCCGGACCGTCATTAAATCGAAGGTATGGTCGTACATCTCGGATAGCGTCTGGGCCGCCGACTGCAAGAGCGGAAGAACGGATGCATCGTTATCCGCCGTCTCCAGCACCAGCCTGGCGATGTTCGTTTGCTTGCTTTTGCTGCTGTACACCTGAGCTTCGACGGTTTCGATATCCGTCTGAGACGATGCAAGTCCCCATTCGGCCGCGAGCCCGCCTTGCGAATTCAGCAGTTTCAAGCGATGGCGCAGCAACGGGGAAGAGAACGTCAGCGCCTGCGACTGCCATCTATGCCAAGCTTCCATTAATATAGCTTGTACAGTCTCGCCTTCGTCGGCATGAAAATTCCGCTGCTGCAACCAAAGGTCGGGCTCCTGCGCGATTAGCAAATCTAGCGAACTACGGTCGGGATCCGACACATTCATGTCATTGAAACTCTTCATACGCAGCATCCCCCCGCACTCGTTCTGCCTAGTTTCGTCATTATTTCCCAAATCTTTCTTCTATTCATAACTATACTGGAAAAGTAGATTGAATGCACTATAATTGAAAGCCTGGAATAGGTCTTTAGGTTTAGTTTTTTCTATGAAAGCTAAATTCGCCTGTTCGCGCCTCGGAAAGTACGCATTCCGCTTGACATTGGGCTGTGAACTTATATAATATTTATAGTTGAATACATGGGAACGGTTTTGTGTCACCCTCAAGGAGGCTGTCGCTATCAGGCCTGCGGCTGAACATGCCTGATATTACCGCATTGGTACACAATGCAGCGGAGACGGTACTCGGCGAAACACCCATTTTCAAACATTCCATTTGAAGAAGGAGTTTTACGACACATGTCAAGATATACTGGTCCTAAGTTTAAACTATCCCGCCGCCTCGGCATTTCCCTTAGCGGAACAGGTAAAGAATTGAAACGCGCATTCCCTCCAGGTCAACACGGCCCGGGTCAACGCAAAAAAATGAGCGGCTACGGCATTCAATTGCAAGAAAAACAAAAGCTTCGTCACATGTACGGCGTGAACGAAAAACAATTCCGCAACTTGTTCGACAAAGCTTCGAAACTTAAAGGTATCGCCGGCGAAAACTTCATGGCCCTCCTCGAGAGCCGTTTGGACAACCTGGTTTACCGTCTTGGTTTCGCACACTCCCGTGCAGGCGCGCGTCAACTCGTATCCCACGGTCACGTTACGGTTAACGGCAAGAAAGTCGACATCGCTTCGTACACGGTTTCCGTTGGCGACGTGATCGGTCTTCGCGAGCGCAGCCGTTCGATGAAATCCATCAAAGAAGCTGTTGAAGGCCGCAACTACCTTCCAAACTACTTGGAATACAACGATGCTTCGTTCGAAGGCAAGTACGTTCGTCTTCCGGAACGCGCTGAACTTCCGCAAGAGATCGACGAGAAACAAATCGTCGAGTTCTACAGCCGTTAATAAGCAAGAGGTCCAAAGCAGCTGCTTTGGACCTCTCTTTTTTTTATCCTTCGTCAAGCTATTTATCTCGGCCATCTCTGAGGCGCCGGCGGCAGCGCAGGAAACGAAGCGTGCGGCTCCAGTTGGTACCAGTAGGCCACGGAAGATACATCGTCCGAGCGCTCGAACAGCTTGGCGTGATCGTGGCCGATTTGTTGAATCGTGACGCGCAGGTCCTGCTCGAAACGAATCGGATCCGGCAGATGCCAGCGGTACATCCCGTGCATCGGAACATTGTGTCCGTACCAGGCGTCGATCTCGGTCGTTTCCTTATAGAACTGGTACCCTAAGTAAGGCGTCGAATAAGATTCCGGTTCATTCGTCTTCATGTTATTGAAGCACCAGGCCCCGCCCACGTAATCCTCCGTACCGGTACCGCAAATCGTCGGCCACTCCTCGTCGCCGTCCATATAGAACTTGATTTCCCCTTCCCCCCACCAATTCCGCTCCAAAGCCGCCCAAGCGAGATATGTACCGATGTATTGGCCGGATCCTTTGACGTTGTCCAGAATGGTAAAGTCCTTGCCTCGTTCGGTGACGCTTTCGCGCCGCCACTGCGCATGGAAATACGCCGCGTTCTCCGGCAGCTCGTCCACCAGCGTGTAGTTGAACGTGTAGAAGAAGCCTTCGATATCGACCGCATGCTGATTCTCGATCGTAATCTTGGCGGATTGCCGGAACGGCATCGGGATATAGCAGTTCATCCCGCCCGTCGGCACGACGCAGATGGGAAGCGAATTGACATTCGTGCGCACGCCGAAACCGTTGCAGAAGAAGTCGCCTAGGGGAACCTCGACGGACGGCGTTTCTTCATCGTCCCAATACATGCGCAGTATGAGATCGCGCAGCACGAACTTGCCGGCATGCCCCTTGCCTGTCTGATCCGTAACGGTAATCCAGAAATGCTGGATGACGCCCGTGTCTTGAATGGATGCGAGCGTAACTTCGTTGCCTTGCGGCAGCGTGATCGCGGGCCTGCCCTTTCTTCCCGTGCCAAGATTGCTGGCTTCCTTGCCGCCCTGCCCCTTCTCGCCGTTCGGATTCTCCGCCGAAATCGACCGCGTGCGAGCTTTCGTCACGAGCGGCGCGGAAGAAAGCCCTAACCCGAGACCGTTATTTTGCAGCATGCTGATTCTCACCTCGTGTATCAGATATTGTGCTTTGACGAGCCTATTATATAATGAATAGGGAGAGAATCCGTTACCTTGTATTGTTGATTATTTATCATTTATTGCGCCGAGGTGTTGGAATTGCAAATCGAACGGCTATCGCCCTATATTCGGGTAGCGATCGACAGCATATTGGAAGCCACGTGGAGAATCGACGAACGGGTCATCTGGGATTACGAGCTGCTGTATCTCATGGAAGGCCAGCTGCTGGTGACGGTGGAGGGCGAGAGTTATACGGGGAGCGCGGGAGATTATTTCTTCTTCAAGCCTGGTCAGCGGCATACGATCGAGGTGATCGGAGGCGCTCGGGTACGCCAACCCCACGTCCATTTCGATCTGACCGCCTTGCCGGACAGCCAAGAGGTCGGCGTATCGTTCAAGACGCTGGATCAGATGAGTGCCAAGGAACGAGGCTGGCTGCGAAAGAACGAGCTGGCTGCCGAGCCGTACGACGTCCCTTCCCATTTTCGCCCGGGCAGCCCGCTCCCGCTGGAGCAGACGTTACTCGAACTTATCCGAGAATTCGAGACGAAACCGCCATTCTACGAGCTTCGCTTGAAAAGCTTGCTTCTCGAGCTCCTGTCCCTCATCATGCGTGAACGATACTGGGAAAGCAAAAGCGGCAGCGGCGGACAGCTCGAGCTGCTAGCGGAGATCCGTTCTTTCATCGAGCGCAACGCGCACCGCAGCGTGCATTTGGCCGAGCTTGCAGACCGTTTCCACATCAGCAAGTTTTATTTGATCCATCTATTCAAGGACGTGTTTCAACGGACGCCGATCCAGTACCATCAGCAGATCCGTATGGAGAAAGCCAAAGCCATGATTCACTATACGCACCTGCCGATGCAGGAGATCGCCGAACAACTCGGTTATTCGACGATCCATGCATTCAGCCGCGCGTTCAAATCGCATGAGGGCTGCAGCCCTTCCGGTTATCGCAAAACCATCTCCGGCTGATGTTCTTTCAGCCATCCCCGAAGCGGCACATCTTCATCCGTCGGCGTATAATGACCGTTGCAATTCACGCCTGCACCGAGCAATTGGCGGCGAATGGGGTCGGAGCGCTCCCATAGATGCTGCACGGTCATATCGTCTTTCGTGCGAATCCAGCGATAACCGTAGCCGTAAAACAGCACCTTCCGCGTCATGTCCGACCAGTTCGGGGTTCCCGCATGCCAGAGGCGCCGATCGAAGAAGACGGCCGTACCCGGCTTTACGCGAACGGGAATCGCGCCTTCCGGCTGGCCCTGGCGGTCTTCCGGCAGCGGCATCGTGTCCATGAAGTGGCTTCCGGGAACGATCCAGAAATTGCCGCGGTCCGCTTCGGACACATCGGACAAGAAATACGCGACTTTCAATGACAATCGCGGACGCGGATGCGTCTCGATCTCCATATTGACGCGCCCGCTGTCCTGATGCCAGCCGAACGTCGCATCGTTCTTCGCCTGCCCGGACGGCGGCGTCGCGATCATGTGGGCATGGTACAGGTAGATGTTCCACCCCAGCAAGCCCCATACCTTCGGCAGTACCTTCTCGTAGTCGACAAGGTCGAGAAATACGTCGTGATCGGGAATGAAATTTGGATAAAACAGCGCTGTCTTCGGATCATGGCCGCCTTCGATCTTGCCGTCGTAGATCCGATCGAATTGTTCCGTCAGATCCGCGACCTGCGCTGCCGACAACGCATCCTCAATAATCAAATATCCGGTTTCGTTAAACGTCCTTCGCTCTTCTTCCGTCAATGCGTACTTCAAACTGGATGGATTCATCGCTTGTTCGCCTCCGTATGCTTCATGCGCTATCTGTCTCTATCATAAGAGTAAACGGACGCACATTCGATTAACGATACGGTTATCTTTTGTACGATTCAACGATTCCCCCGATAGCGCTGTCATCTTCGTCCAATCGGAGCGTCCCCTTCAGGAACGACGTCGGCGAACAGCCGGTAAGCTTCTTGAATACCCGGTTGAAATACGCTTGATCGCAAAAACCGGTTTCTTCCGCGATTTGGCTGATCGGCATCATTTTATCGAACATCAGCTCTTTCGCTTTGGTGATTCGGACATGATGCAAATATTCGATCGGCGTCAAGCCCGTAACGGACTTGAAGGCATGCGTGATATGGTTCGGCGTCCGCTCGGTGAATGCCGACAAATCATGGAGCGTCACCGGCTCCCGGTAATGATCCAGCATGTATTGCTTGATGGCTTCGGCCATATCGATTTTCTTGGCAGGAAGCTTCCACTTATCCCGTTCATAGTTGATGATTCCGAGCAGCTCCAACAAGATGGAATAGCAGATCGTTTCCGAGTACGGTCCCCTCATCAGCCAATGATGCTTCAGAAGCAGAAATCGCTGCTTGAAATATTCGAACCCGCCGATCGCCGTCTTGCAGTACGTGTTGCCGCCGAGAAGGGGCAGCAGCGCGCGGTCGTGGTCCTCGATGGTGAAATGCGTGGCGTACCGCTGATGGTCTTCCGAGGCTAGGCCGCCGCGGATCGAGCCGGATGGAATAAAGATCGCCTCGCCTCTCGACAGGTAAACCGTTTCGCCATTGACCCAATAGACGATTCTCCCTTTCGTCGCGACGAGCAGGATATGATACTGCGTCACGTCCTTCGCCATTTCCCATTTGCCGTAAAAATCTTTCACATAACAGGTATGCAGCTTGATCAATGGCCTGCTCCCTCCTGCATCCGTTTGTCTTGGTGCTAGTATTCGGTATTCACCTCCGCGTTCCCTGTAACGACAGAAAAATGAAAAAACGGCTCCGGTCAAAGACCGAAGCCAGCTTCTAGAAGAAAACTTTAGGCACTATCGCCTTTTACCGCTTCAACGGGAATCGTCGCACCCGCGGAAGCAGGCAAATTCTTCGCAGTCAATCCGCGTACGAAAGCATTCAGATCGATGCCGGAGACGCTCTTCAGCATTTCTGGGGCTGTCGCCATAAGCGATGTAACGTAATTGCTGATGCGGGCTGCGCCTTCGCCATGACCGGTATCGACGACGGTCAGCTTGTCGATCGCGCTGATCGGATCGGCGATTTTGCCGGCCAATTCCGGGAGCATCTTCACGATGATATCGAGCACGGCCGCCTCGCCGAACTGTTCGAACGCATGCGCCAGCTTCTCTTTGGCCTCCGCCTCCGCCAAGCCGCGCAGCCGGATCACGTCGGCTTCCGCCGTACCTTTCGCCCGCTCGGCTTCCGCGATCGCAAGGCCGTCCAATCGCTTCTGGGCCGCGTTTGCTTTGGCTTCCGCTTCGATTTGGTACTGAGCCGCATCCGCCTCGCGCATTCTCTTCGCCTTGTCCGCTTCAGCCGCTTGTTCGACGGCATACCGATCGGCATCCGCCTTCTTCTTCACTTCGGCGTCGTACTGCTTCTCGCGCCGCAGGATCTCCTTGCCTTCCAGATCGATTTCCCGTTCTTTCCGGACGAGCTCGACCTGCATCTGTTCCTCGACGACCAGCTGCTTCGCGCGCGCTTCTTGAATGGCATACGCTTGATCGGCCTCTGCCTTGGCGGAATCCTGTTCCTTCTTGAACGAAGCTACCTTCAGTTCTTTGGCCTTGGAGGCTTCCGCGATATTCGTATCGCGCAGCAGCTCTGCCTTCAAACCTTCTTCTTCGGCACGCGCTTTCTGAATCCGCGAATCTCTGACCGCTTCCGCTTCGGCAATATCGGCATCCCGCTTGACCGCGGCGATACGCGGCTTGCCAAGCGCTTCCAGATAACCGTGCTTATCGCGCAGATCCTTTATCGTAAAGGAGACGATCTGAAGGCCCATCTTCTTCAAGTCCCGCGCCGCGACGCCCTGTACTTCCTGCGCGAATTTGTCGCGGTTCCGGTAAACTTCCTCCACGGTCATCGAGCCGAGAATGGCGCGGAGATGGCCTTCCAGTACTTCCTGAGCCTCGCTCTTCAGCGCATCGGTCGGCTTTCCAAGAAACTGCTCCGCCGCAGTCGCGATGTCCTCCACCGACCCGCCGATCTTGATGATCGCGACGCCGTCGCAAATGACGGGAACGCCTTGTTCCGTATAGACCTCGGGCGTCGATACGTCGAGCTTGTGGGAGAGCAGCGACAAGAAGTCGGCTTTCTGGAAAATCGGCAGGATGAACGCGCCGCCGCCGCGCACGATTTTGTTTTTTCGTCCGGATTCATCGGCGGCGACGTTACGGCTTCCTAGAAAGGAGCCCGTCACGATCATCGCTTTGTCCGGACCTACCGTCCGGTATCTGGCCCAGAACGCCAAGCCCAACAAAATCAATACGCCGACAACCGCGGCGGGGATAATCAAATAATCAGCCATGTAATCGTTCCTCTCTCTTGCGAAATTATAGCTCCAGCTTGGATACGAGGAGCGTGTGCGCTTCAACGCGAATGACGACAACGCGCGTGCCGGAGGGGATCGCCATGCCGTCGAAGCTGGCGGCGATGTGATTCGTCAAGCCGGCGCCGACCTTCACCGTCACTTCGCCGAAGCCCGTGGCCGGGATCGGTACGATGACGTCGCCGATCATGCCGTTCAGTTCTTTCATCGAATAGCCCGTCGATTGTTCGCTCCGTTCCATCGGACGAATGTATAACAGATAAATGCCGATGGCGGCTATTACAGCTAGCAGAACCGCAATCACGGTATTCACGATCGCGCCCAAACCGCTGTGATGCTCCAGGAGCAGGCCCGCTCCGCCGAATACGGTTATGCCTCCGACGACCGCGGTCGGTTGGAGAACCGGTACGCCGTCCAGCGAAAGGAAATCAAGCATCCCGTCAAGCGCAAGACTGAGCCAATCGCCGAGTACGACACTGACGATCGCGAAGAATATACCGCCGAATAAACAACCGAGAAATACCCCTTCCATGCCCTCCCTCCATTTCTCGAATCCCATATTTTATCATTTCATCCGATATTTATTACGCCGTGATCGAAGAGAAGTTTCGCCTGCCCAGCCTTAAGCGCTATTTTGTTGTCGAATGAAGGCTTTCCATGGCACAGCAAAAAAGCTTACCCTGCGAATGAATCCGCACGATAAGCTTATTGCCGCTTACTGGTTTTGAAGAACCAATTTCACGTATTTACGCTTCCCGACCTGTATAATGTCTCCATCGGAAGGCGAGATGTCCGCCGACCAATCCTCGATTTTCTGTTCGTTGATGCGTACCGCGCCCTGCTGAACGCTGCGCTTTGCTTCGCTGCTGGACGACTGCAGGCCAAGCGACGTCAGCAGCTTCAGTATTCCGATGCGGCCTTCGACCAGTTCTCCGGCTGCCAGCACGGCTGCTTGAATGTCGCCCGGAAGCGCGCGCTTCTGGAAAACGGTAACGAAATGCGCCTCCGCCGCCTCTGCTGCTTCTTCGCCGTGGTACATGCGAACGAAGGTGCGGGCAAGCGCCATCTTGGCGTCGCGCGGATGCTTGCTTCCGTTCGCGATGCCTTCCCTCAGCTGCAGCAGCTCCTCATTGGCGATATCCGTAGCCAGCTCGTAGTATTTCAGCATCAGCTCATCCGGAATCGACATCGACTTGCCGTAGATTTGGTTCGGTTCTTCGTCGATCCCGATGTAATTGCCCAAGCTCTTGCTCATCTTGTTCACGCCGTCCAAGCCTTCGATGAGCGGCGTCATGATCGCGGCCTGCGTTGCTTTGCCATACTCCTTCTGGAGCGTGCGGCCCATGAGCAGGTTGAACGTTTGGTCTGTGCCGCCGAGCTCGACGTCGCTCTCCAGCGCCACGGAATCATAGCCCTGCATGAGCGGGTAAAAAAACTCATGGATGCTGATCGGCAGGCCGGACGAGTAGCGTTTCGTGAAATCGTCCCGTTCCAGCATGCGCGCGACCGTCACTTTGGCCGACAGCGTCACGACTTCCGCGAAGCTCATCGGACCGAGCCACTCGGAATTGTAGTAAACCGTCGTCTTGGCCGGATCGAGCAGCTTGTAGATTTGCTTCTGGTACGTCTCCGCATTCCGCTTCACGTCTTCTTCGCTCAGCTGTTTACGTGTCTCGGACTTGCCGGTCGGATCGCCGATCCGACCGGTAAAATCGCCGATGATCAGCTGCACGTCATGGCCCAGCTGTTGGAACTGCCTCAGCTTGTGAAGCACGACCGTATGTCCGATATGAATATCCGGCGCCGAGGGGTCTAGTCCCAGCTTCACTTTAAGCGGCTTGCCCGTCGCCACGGCGTTCGCGACCTTCGCCTTCAAATCTTCCTCGGGTACGATCTCGACGACGCCCCGACGAATGACCTCCATCTGGCGCTCCGCTTCCTGCTGCTGTGCCGGCGTCAATTGCTCCCACTTCACCATTTCGGTTTCACTCCCTCGCGAAATAAAAAAATCCTTCTTGTCCTCAAGGGACGAGAAGGATTTGCTCGCGGTACCACCCTCGTTAGGGACGCCGGCTCCTTTGCAGCAAGCTGCGGGAAGAACACCGTGAAAACGGCCCTCACTTCATTTCATAACGGATATCATCCGGATGCAGACTACTAGCAGACGTTTCCGCTCTTGCAAGCCGGAACCGCGCGTTCTTCCGATCGACTCGGGGCGGTAATTCGACTGTCGGCGCGTACCGGTTCGCACCTGCCACCGGCTCTCTGGAATCGCGGCCCGCCAATCTACTGGAGCCCGTCAACGTGTTTTGATATGCACTTTTCTTGTTACTCTTTATACCATAGGGGATTTGACAAGTCAACAGACATGCCCGGCATCCCCCGTCCCATGCGGCATCTTGACGAATTACGGTCAAATTCGGCCGTCTAAAAACTCCAAATCAATTGGCGATTTATGCTATAATAATGCTGTTAATCGGAGGAGGCTAATCACTTTATGGATCAAGACCATCAAAAGAAGCCGAAAGGATACAGCAAATGGCGAACTTTTGGTATCGTAACGTTCGTAACGTTTAAATGGCTCTTTATTTTCGGTCTATTATTCGGATTATTCGCAGGAGCCGCGGCGGCCGGTTACGTGGCATCTTTCGTGAAGGACGAGCCCGTACGCGCCAGAGCGGAAATCGAAGCCAAAATTCAGGAAAACGCCATCACTGGCTTCGTATATTTCAATGATGGACAAACCCCCGTCGGCCAGCTGCGAACGGAAGAAGACCGACGCCTGATCAAGCGGGAAGACATTCCGCCGCAGGTGGTCAACGCCGTTCTCGCCACGGAAGACAATAACTTCTATAAGCATATCGGGGTCGATTTCAACGCGCTTGCACGCGCGGTCAAGCAGAAACTGCTGAACGAAGATACGCAGACCGGCGGCAGCACGCTCACCCAGCAGCTCGTCAGGCAGGTTTTCCTGACCCTCGACAAGACCGACAGCCGGAAAGCGAAAGAAATATTCCTCTCGCTTCGGCTTGAACGGTTCATGACCAAGGACGAGATTCTAACCGCTTATTTGAATAAAGTCCAATTCGGCACAGGCAACAGCGGCTACAATTTGTACGGCATCAAGGCAGCCGCCAAGGGCATCTTCAACATTACGGACCTGAACCAGCTGAACATCGCGCAATCCGCCTATTTGGCCGGTCTGCCGCAGCGCCCTTCGGCGTATACGGCCTTCACGAGCAAAGGAAAGTTCAATCCGAACGGCTTCAAGCTCGCGATGGACCGCCAGCGTTTAGTATTAAAGCGCATGCTGGATACCACGCGCATCAGCCAAGAGCAGTATGACGAAGCGCTTAATTTCGACGTCAAAGGCTCGCTTGCGAAACCGACGGAAAAAGCCTATTCCACCTTCCCGTTCCTGATGCTGGAATCGGAACGTCAAGCGGCGGAGCTCCTGCTCCTGCAGGAGAACCCGAACCTGACCCCCGAGGACGTGAAGAAGAAGGAAAACGCGCCGCAGCTCGAGGAAGCAAGGCAGCACCTGCTGCGCGGCGGTTATCACATCTACACGACGATCGACAAGAAAGTCTACAACTCGATGCACAAGGTCGGCTCGGACCCGAACAACTTCGGAGGCGACAGCAAGGAGAAGGGCTTGGAGCAAACCGGCGCGATCATGCTCGACCATAAGACCGGCGCGATTCTCGGCATGCTGGAGGGCCGCGACTTCTATACGGAGCAATTGAACCACGCCACGCAGATGACGCGTCAACCCGGCTCGACGATGAAGCCGATCGCAGCTTACCTGCCTGCCATCGACAAAGGTTTGATTCAACCCGCGAGCATCATCGACGATTCCCCGATCGTCATGAAGGACGGCCAGAAAGGCTACCATATCCCGATGAACGTGACGAACAAATTCAACGGGCTCGTGACGGCAAGGGATGCGCTGAACCGCTCGTTGAACATTCCGGCGCTCAAAATTTTCAACAACATCGTCACCATTCCGGAAGCATGGAAATTCGCCAGAAAGCTGGGCATTACGACGCTTCAGCCGACTGACGATGCGGCTCAGACCGGCGTTATCGGCGGCCTCAGCATCGGGGTGTCCGTCGAGGAATTGACGAACGCTTACGGCGCGATTGCCGATAATGGCAATTTCAACGACGCCTATATGATCAGCCGGATCACGGATGCCGACGGCAAAGTCGTCTATCAGCATGAAGCCAAGCCGCTTCGCGTGTTCTCGGAGCAAACCGCGTTCCTCATGACGGACATGCTGCGGACGGTCATATCCGAACCGGCAGGATCCGGTCACAAAATTACGACTTATTTCAAAAATTACGGTAAAATTCCCGTCGTCGGCAAAACCGGCTCCACCCAAAGCTACGGAGACGTATGGTTCATGGGCTTCTCCCCCGACATTACGCTCGGCGTGTGGGTCGGCTACGAGAAGCAGAAATACACGCTGTCCAAACCGGAACGGGAGCGCGCGCGGATCATTTGGTCGGCTATCATGAACGAAGTGACGACCGAGCGTCCGGAGTTATTCCCGACCAAACAATTTACGATGCCGTCCGGCATCGTCAAATCGACCGTATCGGGCTTCAGCGGCAAATTGCCGACGGAGCTGACGCGCAGCAGCGGCAAACTGGTGACCGATTGGTTCAATTCCAAATTCCTGCCGAAGGAACCTGACGACGCTCTCGTCAAGATGGCCGTCATCTCCTACAACGGCGTGAACTACATTCCGCAGCCGTCCACGCCCGCGGATATGATCGACGAACGAATCGTCGTGAAACGCGAGAAGCCGCTCGACGTGCTGATGCAGGAAATCGAAGCCGCGCAGGCGAAGCTGCCGGCTGACAGCCGCAGGCCGATGAGCATGTACGTGCCGGCCGACGCCGGCAAGGATGCCCCATCCATCATCGATCCGCGCGTCGAGGACGGCCATGCTCCGAGCCCGCCTTCGAACGTGACGCTCGAAACGGTAACGGCGACCAAGTACCGGATTTCGTTCAAGCCGTCTCCGGAGAAGGATGTCGTCGGTTACAGGCTGTACCGCGCCGTCAACGATGGACCTTTCACGAATATGGGCAGCGCCATTCTAACCGGACAGGATACCAAGTTCGTCAACTTCGTCGGAAGCCAAGGCATCTATGCCTATTACGTAACGGCTGTGGACGTGGCGGGCAAGGAATCGGCGCCAAGCCTTCTCGTCTCGCCTGGGGGCAGCTATACGACGAAAGGCAATGATACAGGGTCGAACACCGGGAATCAGGGCACCATCAATGACGATACCGGCATACCTGAGGATAACGGAACTTCAACGGGAACGAATAACGGCCTCGCGGCCCCGTCGGCTCCCATGAACGTAACGGTCTCGACCACGGATATCGGCATTAAGCTGACTTGGCCCGATAACGCTTCGTCCGAGCAGGTAACCACCTACAATGTGTACTACAGCACGAGCAGCAATGGCAGGTACAACAAAATCGGCAGCACGGGCGAAGCAAGATTCGAATATGTGTCTCCCCTGACGAGCGGCTACTTCCAAGTCACCGCCGTCAATGAAGCCGGAGAATCCTCGGCTTCCCCGTCTGTCGGCATTCAATAACGAAACAATCGAAACAATCGAAACAAACAAAACAAACAAAGAACCTTCAAGCGCTTGATGCGCTTGAAGGTTCTTTGTTGTGCTGACGTATTCATGAGGCCCTGGCTTAATCTTCGATCGTGGACAAATCGCCTGTGGGCAAATTAAGCTCCCATGCCTTCAGAACGCGGCGCATGATCTTGCCGCTGCGCGTCTTCGGCAGTTTATCTTTGAATTCGATTTCGCGCGGCGCAGCGTGCGCGGAGAGGCCTTCTTTTACGAACTTCGTAATATCTGCCTTCAGTTCGTCCGAAGGCGAGAAGCCCTCGCGAAGCGCCACAAACGCTTTGATGATCTCGCCGCGCATCGGATCGGGTTTGCCGATTACCCCAGCTTCCGCAACGGCCGGATGCTCGACCAGCTTGCTCTCCACCTCGAACGGCCCTACGCGCTCCCCAGCCGTATTGATGACGTCGTCGATTCGGCCTTGGAACCAGAAATAACCGTCCTCGTCGCGATACGCGGAGTCGCCGGAAATGTACCAGCCGGGAATCCGGAAGTATTCTTCGTACTTGGCCGGATTGTTCCACACCTTGCGCATCATGGACGGCCAAGGCGTGCGGATGGCCAGGTTGCCCATACGATAAGGAGGCAGCTCGTTGCCGCTGTCATCGATGATCGCGGCCTGTACGCCCGGAATCGGCTTGCCCATGGAGCCCGGTTTGATTTCCATGCTAGGGTAGTTGCAGATCAGCTGTGCGCCGGTCTCCGTCATCCACCACGTATCGTGAATGCGTTGATGGTAGACTTTCAGACCCCAACGCACGACTTCCGGATTCAGCGGCTCGCCTACGCTCAGGACATGACGCAGGCTGGACAGGTTGAATTGCCCTACGACCTCATCGCCGGCTCCCATTAGCATGCGGAACGCTGTAGGCGCGCTGTACCATACGGTAACGCCGTAACGCTCAATCGTCTTGTACCAATCCTGCGGGCTGAAGCGTCCTCCGCGGATCACGTTGGTCGCGCCGTTCAGCCACGGAGCGAAAATGCCATAGGAAGTTCCGGTGACCCAGCCTGGATCGGCCGTGCACCAATAAATATCGTCAGGCTGCAAGTCGAGAACGACGCGGCCGGTAAAGTAATGTTGTATCATGGCATTTTGCACGTGGAAGATGCCTTTCGGCTTACCGGTCGAACCGGAGGTATAGTGGATAAGCAGACCGTCTTCCTTGTCAAGCCACTCGATATCCGCCGCATCGCTCGCCGCTGCCATTTCGGCTTTGAAGTCGACGATCCCCTCTCCTGCCTGAACATCGTCACCGACGACGATGACATGACGGAGATCCGGAAGCTCGTTTCTTGGAATGCGCGATAACAAGGCAGGCGTCGTAATGATCGCCGCCGCACTGCTGTCCTGCAGCCGGTCTCTGACGGCCGTCTCCATGAATGCCTCGAAGAGCGGTCCGACGACAGCGCCGACCTTCAATGAACCGAGCAGGCTGAAGTACAGCTCAGGCGTACGCGGCATGAAAATGAAAACGCGCTCTCCTTTGCCGATACCCAATCCGCGCAGCACATTCGCGAAACGGTTCGACTGAAGGGAGAGTTCCTCGAACGTATACGACTCATCGCGTGCATTATCGCTATAGTAGAGAGCAACTTTGCCGCCTCGTCCAGCCTCGACATGACGATCGATTGCTTCGTAAGCCATGTTCACTTTGCCTGTTTCATGCCACGAAAAATGCTTATCGAGCTGATCAAACGCAAATCCTGCATAAGTTTCATCATAGCTTGCCATGTTGGAGCCGGATGCCGTCACCGGAATCCGTTCTTGATGCGTGTTACTCATTCTTCATCATCCTCCTGCCCATAGTAAAACCGTTCTCTTTT
Organism: Paenibacillus sacheonensis; assembly: GCF_009909195.1. Taxonomy (GTDB): domain Bacteria; phylum Bacillota; class Bacilli; order Paenibacillales; family Paenibacillaceae; genus Paenibacillus_Z; species Paenibacillus_Z sacheonensis. Next base: position 137,019 of record NZ_JAAAMU010000010.1, on the reverse strand, counting down.
CTCTGTTCGGGCCCTGCCCGAATACGCTTTCATATTATATCATGTCTGCCGTTCTTCAGGCCATGCTTTTCATGCTAACTTTTTTTTGATATAAGTAGGATAGCATGCGAAAGGAGCCCGATTCATTGGAACATCGCAAACTGCCGCATACGGAGATCGTTCGCTTTCAAGAACGGGATATCGTGATCGAAGGCCCCATGGAAGCGCATCGGCTGAGAAGCTTGAAGCTGCATGACCAATTGGATGCGTTCCGCCGGCCGATCGAACAACATAAAGCTCTGATCGAAATTGCCGAACTGCCCGAAGGCCGAATCGTCGCAGCCAGGGATGGCGATATCATCGTCGGTTACGTCACCTTCCATTATCCGGACGAGCTCGAAACCTGGTCCGAGGGGAACATGGAGGATCTGGTTGAACTGGGCGCCGTTGAAGTGGCCGATGCTTATCGCGGTCTGGGCCTGGCCAAACGTTTGATTCTGCTCGCGTTCAGGAACGAACAGTTGGAGAACGTCATTGTGTATACAACGGAATATTATTGGCACTGGGACCTTGAGGGCACCGGCCTCAGCGTGTGGGACTATCGCGCCATGATGGAACAGCTCATGAAAGAAGCCGGCATGGTCTGGTTTGCGACGGACGATCCCGAGATCTGCGCGCATCCCGCAAACTGTCTCATGGTGCGCATCGGCAGAGAAGTTCCGCTTAGCTCGATACAGCAATTTGACCGCGTTCGGTTCAGGCAGCGGTTCATGTATTAAGTCGCTTACACGTGAACAGCACGAGCAGAAAGGAAGTTGAACAGCATGGCGGCCAAAGCCGTTTATATCCATTCGCCAGATGCGGAACGCTATAAATTCAATCAGGAGCATCCCTTCAACCCGATTCGACTGGCGCTTGCCCGGCATTTGCTGGAGGCCGCAGGCGCGCTCGAGCCCGATCAAATCGTCCAAGCCGGCTTCGCCGGCGACGACATGCTGCAGCTCGTTCATCGCGCGGACTATGTTGAAGCCGTACGCAGTCTCAGCGTATCGAGCCCCGCTCCGGCTGTCGCTGCCAAGGCGGACAGCTACGGCTTAGGCACGGAGGACACGCCGTACTTCCCCGGCATGCACGAAGCCGCAGCCGCCATCGTCGGCGGTTCGGTGCTGGCGGCGGATATCGTCATGAGCGGCCAAGCCGAACATGCGTATCATATGGCAGGCGGGCTGCATCATGCTTTCCCCGACCGCGGCTCGGGCTTCTGCGTCTATAACGACGCCGCCATCGCCATTGCGCACATCCGGAAACAATACGGCGCCCGCGTGCTGTATATCGACACGGACGTCCATCACGGCGACGGCGTTCAATGGACCTTTTACGCCGATCCCGACGTATGCACCTATTCCATCCACGAGACCGGCAAGTACTTGTTCCCTGGAACCGGCTTCGTCTCGGAGCGCGGCATGGATGCCGGATTCGGCATGGCCATTAATCTGCCGCTTGAGCCCTACACCGAAGACGATTCCTGGCTGGAGAGCTTCCGCCTGACGATCGAGCGGGCAGCTGACGTATTCAAGCCTGACGTCATCATCAGCCAGCATGGCTGCGATGCCCATGCCTTCGACCCGTTGTCGCATATCCACTGCAGCATGCGGATCTATCAGACCATGCCGCTCATCATCCGCGAGCTCGCACGCACGCATACGAACGGACGCTGGATTGCCCTTGGCGGCGGCGGATATGACATTTGGCAGGTCGTACCGCGCGCGTGGGCCTTGGTATGGCTTGCCATGACCGAGCATCCCCTGGCTGAACGTTTAAGCGACAGTGCCGCGAATGAGCCGCTTCCGCTATCCTGGCAGCACTACTGGCTGCCTATAGCCGAGCGCGCGCTTCCGACGGATTGGCTGGATGATCTGTCCGGCTGGCAGCCGATGCCCCGGCGGGAGGAGATCGAAGCCCGCAACAAGGAGATCACCTCCATCGTTCTCCAGCAGCTCTAAACAAATAAGGCAGCATCGCTCTTCCATGCAGGAAGAATGCGAGCTGCCTTATTTCGTAACGCAACGATGGGTTACATCTGTTTGATCATCTCTTCAATGATAGCATGCGAATTAACGGAAGCCTGTACCGTAAAATCCGCAAAGTTCACATGCGCCGAGCCGTCCGCTTTATCCGACATGGAACGGATGACGACGAACGGTACGCCGTTCATGACGCATACTTGCGCGAGCGAAGCGCCTTCCATCTCGGTGCAGGCGCCGTCAAGCTCCTCGTACATCCCGCGGACCGCATCGCGCGAAGCGATGAATTGATCGCCGGACAGTACTTTCCCCTTCAGGCTGCGTCCCGGGAACAGCTGCTCGCTTGCCGAGCTGGCAAGCTCCACAAGATCCGGCGCCGCTTGAAATTCCCACACATCCTGATAAGGAATTTGACCGCGGGCGAACCCGAGCGGCGTCACGTCGAAATCGTGCTGCAGACAAGAAGTCGAAATCACGATATCCCCGATATTCAAGCTTGGCGCAACCGCGCCCGCAACGCCCGTGAACAGCACGCACTCCACGCCGGCATCGATAAGCAGCTGCGTGCAAACGGCTGCGTTCACTTTGCCGACGCCGGATTTGCAGAACACGACCTGATGTCCATGCAGGCTGCCTTCGGTGTATTCTATGCCTGCCTTCACGAAAGAGCCTGTCTTGGAGACGGTCTTGTGAAGCAAATCGATTTCTTCGGCCATCGCGCCGATGATGCCTATCTTTCCATACGCTGTCATTAGATGCTCCCTACCGACTGACGGGTTACGATTTCGTACGGCAGAATCACTTTCGGATTCTCGACCGTTTCCTTCTTCATGAGCTTCGTCAGCAGACGCATCGACACCGCTCCGATGTCGTACATCGGCTGCGCTACGGCAGTCAGCTGAGGGCGCACCATCGATGCCATGCGGCTGTTGTCTACGCTGATGACCGATATGTCATCCGGCACCTTCAGCCCGGCGTCCTGGATGCTGTGGATCGCTCCAATAGCCATTTCATCCGTTGCGGAGAAGACCGCCGTCGGACGCGTCGGCAGCTCGAGGAAATATTTCATCGCATCCGCTCCGGACTCGTAGCGGTAGTTGCCGATCCGAACCATGTTCTCGTCATATGCAAGCCCGGCTGTTTCCAGCGCGCGCTTGTAGCCTTGGAAACGAGCATAGCCGTTCGCCGGATCTTGGAGCGTGCCGCCGATCATCGCGATCGAACGGTGCCCGTTCTTGATCAGCGTCTGCACGGCCTCGAATGCCGCCGCTTCATGATCGATGTCGACCGAAGGAATCATGCCGTTCTCGTCCGTGGTTGCACAGAGCACGATCGGCACGTTAGCCGTCTTGAACGCCTGCAGATGCTCGTCCGTTACGGCGCCACCCATAAACAGCAGTCCGTCGACTTGCTTCTCCAGCAGCGTATTGATGACGCGAATCTCTTTATCTTTCTTCTTATCGGCGTTGCACAAAATAATATTGTAGTGATACATATTGGCGATATCTTCGATGCCTCGGGCCACTTCCGCGAAGATCGCATTGGAGATGTCGGGAATCACGACGCCTACCGTCGTCGTCTTCTTGCTCGCCAAACCGCGCGCTACCGCATTCGGACGGTAGCCGAGACGCTCGATGGCCTCGAATACTTTCTTGCGCGTTTGAGGCTTCACGTTCGGATTGTTGTTGACGACCCGTGACACCGTTGCCATGGACACGCCTGCTTCTCTTGCTACATCATAAATGGTTACCGTCACAGTCCTACTCTCCATTAGTTCAAATTTTTCTCTCGCCCCGTAACACTTTATCGTTAATCATACGACAAAATGTTGCTTTTCGCAATGCGTGCCGAGATGCTCGTCTAATGCGGAGTAGGTAATCTGCCAGTGTGAAGCATGCCACGACACTTTGCCACCATCTACCAGAATGAGTTGGGGCGATTCGTGCTTAAGGTTTAATTGTTCGGCGATCGCCATCGCGACGCCGCGATTCTCCGGCACGAGCACCATGACCGGGGACAGCGAGAGAGACGCCGCGTCTTCCAGCCAATTGGACAGCTCGTCGCGGGCGCCGCCGCTGATCGGGCATTCCGTGCTATGCTTGAAGATCAGCACGGGACGCCGAAAGGATTCGACATAAGCGGCTTCCCAGTCTGCTGCGGCCGTCATCGGAACAGGCATGTCCATCCTCGCCACACTCCCTTTGCTATCCGTACTGCAGCATGCTCCTGCTCAACTGAGCCAGCCGCTTATGTATGTCAGCCATCCAATCCTCGTCTCCGGATGACTGCGCGACGGCCAACAGATCAAGAAGCATATCGATCCGTTCCTCGGTCAGTCTTCTTACGATGGCGGGATCGGAATGTTTATGATCGTGATAAGCCTCTACTAACAGCTTTGCCCATTCATTCCATTCGTTAAACAAAAAGGTTTGCTTGGCGGGCTGCGCGCCCAGTTGGCCGATGAGTCCCGTCAAGTCCGGCTTCACTTCGGGAAACACCTCGCTGCTGTTGCAGGACGGGCATGAGTAAATCGGCACGTTATCGATTTCAACCTTATTGGAATAAATGACGGTACGCAGCTTCATTGGCATGAGATCGCCGCAAGAACAGCGCTTTTGCAAAATAGTCCACTCCTTCTCCTAAAAGCAGCATGGCCGCGGAGCGCTCATGTAAGCGTTTTTTCCTAGGCCTAGCGTGACGATAAAGGTATTCGACTTTTTGCGTTAAAGTCCTTCTTCCGCGCAGGTTGTAATTTTTGCATCTAACGGATTAAACAGCCAGTCTCCGCCACCGTTTGACGACAGGCGGGAAGGTCAACAACAGCATGCCCAGCGCGGCGCCGATACCATCGTGAAGCAGGTCTGCGCTGTCCGGCGAGCGGCCGTCCACGAAGGATTGATGGTACTCGTCCGTTAATCCGTAGACCAGGCATAACCCGATAATAAGCACCTTTACGGATAGGCGTTCGGCATGTCTGCCAAAGCCGTATGCATAAGCGAGTCCGAGGACGAAATAGGCGATAAAGTGGCCCCAGTTGAAGCTTGCCATCGCGGGGAACAGTTCTTGAAACCAAGGGAGTACGGAGTCCAGTTCATCGCTGGTCCGCGAGGACAGCCAGAATATCGCCAGCATGACGGCAGCGGCAGGAAGAGTGGCAGCCGAACGTCTAACGGTTTGCTTCATGGAATCACCTTCGTTTAAAATAGTGACGAGCTTGGAATCGATAATGGCAGAGGAGGAATAGACTTGTCGCTGAAAGATAAAACGATTATTTGCCTGCTTGACGATGAATTCGAGGATCTCGAATTGTGGTATCCGGTCTATCGCGTCCGTGAAGAAGGGGCGGCCGTGCTGTTCGCCGGACCCGAGAAAGGCAGGACCCATATCGGGAAATACGGCGTGCCGGCAACGGCGGATCTGGCCTATGAAGAAGTCGACGGCGCCACTATAGACGGCCTGCTCGTTCCCGGCGGCTGGGCGCCGGACAAAATCCGCCGTTACCCGAAGGTGCTGCAGCTCGTGAAGGAAATGGACGCGGCCGGCAAGCCGATCGGTCAGATCTGCCATGCCGGCTGGGTGCTCGTGTCGGCCAAAATCTTGAACGGCCGCAAAGTCACCTCGACGCCAGGCATTCGCGATGACATGGAGAATGCCGGCGCCGAATGGTTCGACGAGCCGGTCGTCGTGGACGGAAACTTGATTTCGGCTCGCCGTCCGCCGGACCTGCCGCCGTATGCAAAAGCGTTCGTCGATGCGCTTGCGCGCAAATAAGAAGAAATAAACAAGGGGCAGACTTTTGGTTTGCCCCTTTGTTTCGTTTAGTTATGGTTTCGCGGCTACTTTCGAGTTAGGAGCTTCTGAACATGTCTGGATAAGCTTCCGTCTGCTGTTCATCGGCCGTCTTGAGCTTCACGATCTCGTGAATCTCCGCGCTGGTCTTGCAGCGCATCAGCCGTTCGAACAAATCGCGGCTCTCCTGCTGCCGCAGGGACAACAGCCGCTCCTTGACCGGCAGAAGCGAATGAGAGGACATGCTCAGTTCGTCGACGTCGAGCGCGAGCCAGATCGGCAGCGCCTTGATATCCCCCGCCATCTCTCCGCATACGCCGACATGAATGCCTTGCCGTTTTGCCGCCTCGACCGTCAGCTTGATCATGCGCAGCACCGAAGGATGATAAGGCTCATACAGGTGCGAGATCTGCTCGTTCATCCGATCGACGGCCAGCGTGAATTGAATCAAATCATTCGTGCCGATACTGAAGAAGTCGACTTCCTCCGCTAGCATATCCGCAATGAGAACGGCTGCAGGCAGCTCGATCATGATCCCGGCCTTCATATCTTCCGCATAAGGGACGCCTTCCGCCCTCAGTTCGTCCTTGCATGCCTGCAGCAGGCCGTTAGCCGCTCTTACCTCTTCGACGGAAGAGATCAACGGATACATGATCTTCACGTTTCCGTAATGGCCGGCGCGCAGAATCGCTCTTAGCTGCGTCTTGAACAGATCCGTTTTGTCCAAACAAATGCGAATCGCCCGATAGCCGAGGAACGGGTTGTCTTCTTCCGGCAGCTCGAAATAATCCAGCTGTTTATCGCCGCCGATATCCAGCGTCCGGATAATGAGCGGCTTCTGTCCCAGCTTCTCCGCGACATTGCGATAGACCTCGAACTGCTCCTCTTCCCGGGGAAGCCGGCTCCGGTCCATATACAGAAACTCCGTCCGGAACAGGCCGACGCCGTTCGCGCCGCTGGACAAGGCCACGTCCAATTCCTTCAACGAGCTGATGTTCGCGCTCAACTCCATCTCCTTGCCGTCCTGCGTGACCGGCTTGAAGTTGATAATGCCCTTCAGCTGCTGCTTTTTCTCCCGCTGCAGAATCTGCTTGCCCGTATAATAATCGACGAGCGATTGCTCCGGCTCGATATGCACGATGCCGAGTCCGCCGTCGATGATCAGCATATCGCCGGTTTGAATCGGTTCCTCCAGCTTGGACTCGATGCCCACGACGAGCGGCACGCCAAGCGCTCTGGCCATAATGGAGGAATGCGAGGTCATGCTCCCTGCCAGCGTCGCAATGCCCAGTACGTGGCTCGGGTTCAGATGCGCAAGCTGGGAAGGCGACAGTTCCTTCGCGATCAGGATGAAAGGCTGCGTATCGGCGGGCAGCGTAATTTCCGGCGCGCCGAGCAAATGCTTCAGGAGCCGGTTGCCGACGTCCTTGATGTCGAGCGCGCGCTCCTTCATGTACTCGTCGTCCAGCAAATCGAACATGGTGACAAAATGGTCGATCGCTTCTTTGACGGCCACTTCCGCCGCTTTATATTGACGCTGAATGATGCCTTGAATCTCGTTCATGAAGACGGGATCGTCGAGGATGGCCAGATGCGCGTCGAAGATAAAGCTTTCTTCCGGGCCGACCACTTCGCGAAGGTCGTCTTTCATTTGCTCGATCTCGACCTTGGATGTACGAATTCCTTCATATAAGCGTTCAAACTCGCGGGCAAGGTCTCCCACGTCGATCTTCTGCTCGGGCAAGTCCCATTCCCAATTCGGAAGTACGAAAGCTTTGCCGATCGCGACGCCCGTTGATGCTCCAATACCTTGAATCACGCTGTTTCCCCTCCACCGCTTCTCTCTTTTAGAACGACCGACATGACGGAAGCCTGCCCCCGTCTCACGCTTTTGAACGGCGCAAAGCTCCAGGAGCTCACCCGGTCCGAATTCGTGATGACCATCGGCGTCGCAAGCGATTTGCTTCCTTTACGGATTTTCTGCATATCGAAGGTGATCAGCAGCTGGCCCGGCTTTACCTGGTCGCCTTCCTTCACGACGGCGGAGAAGCCCTGGCCTTTCAATTGCGACGTATCGATGCCGATGTGAAGCAGCACTTCCAGCCCGTCTGGCGTTCGTATGCCGATCGCATGCATCGAGGGATAGACGTGAATGACTTTGCCCAGAACGGGAGATACGAGCTCCCCCTTCTCTGGCATGAACGCGACGCCGTCGCCGACGAGCTTGCCCGCGAAGATCGGATCGGGTACCTCGCTGAGCGGCATCATCCGGCCTTGGACCGGCGAGCAGAAGAGCACCCTTGAGATGTCCCGGCGAATCGCCTTGTTCATCTCCTCCCGGATCAGCTCGGAATAGGTGCCGAATACGATCTGCACGTTGCCGCCGCCCAGACGGATCACGCCAGCCGCGCCAAGATGCTTAAGCGCATTATTATCGATCAGCTTGTCGCTTCCGACCTTCAGGCGCAGCCGGGTAATGCAGGCTTCCATCTGAATGATGTTTTCCTTGCCGCCGATCGCCTGAAGAATAAGCGGTGCCCGGTAAGGAATGTCGCCCGCCCACTCATCCAGCTGCGAGCCTTCCTCGCGTCCCGGCGTCGGGATACGGAATCGCCTTATGGCCCAGCGGAACATCACGTAATAAACGAGGCCGAACAGAATGCCGATCGGTATGATCAGCCAGCCTCTCGTCGCCAAATGTTCGTTGATCAGAAAATCGATGGCGCCGGCGGAGAACGAGAAGCCGGTTCGTATGCCGAGCTCGTACGTAATCCACATCATAAGTCCGGAAAGCAGCGCATGAACGACGAACAAATAGGGGGCTACGAACAGAAACGCAAATTCGATCGGCTCCGTCACGCCCGTCAAGAAGGACGCCAGCGCGGCCGTCAGGAACGTTTTGCGAATCGTCGGCTTCAGATCCTCGCGCGCTTCATGAATAATCGCGAAAGCGATGGCCGGAAGCGCGAACATCATCGTCGGATATAAGCCCGCCATGAATGCGCCGGCCGTTGGATCGCCCGCGAAAAATCGCGGCAAGTCGCCGAAAACCATATGCCCGTCCGGCACTTGATAGCCTCCGACCTGGAACCAGAACACGTGGCTGACCAAATGATGCAAGCCGAACACGACCAAAATTCGCAGCACGAATCCGAATAAAAACACGCCGAAGCCGCCGCCCGAATTGACGACATCGCCGAGCTCGATCAAGGCACTATGTATGCTTGGCGCGATCTGCACCATCACGATCGCCCAGAGCGTCGAGAATACGCTCACAATAAGCGGCACAAACCGCGGACCTCCGAAAAACTGTATATATTCGGGAAGCTTGATCGACTTGAACTTCTCGTTGAGCACGCTGGTTACGATTCCGATAATGACGCCCGTGAATACGGTCGGCTCCAGCTCGTAATGACTGGCATTGATGATGCCGGTATAAATGAACATCCCCGCGATAGCCGCAAGGCCGGCCGTTCCGGAATTGCTCGTCATGCCCATCGCGACGCCGAACGCAAACAGATAAGGAAGGAACGTAAAGAGCGTCTCGCCAGCCGTCAGCAGGTGGGTGTGGATGCTCGGCATGCCGAATGACTCCCAAGGCAACCCGCTGAGACATAGAAAAATCGCGGCCGCGGGCAGCACAATCGTCGGCAGCATAAGCGAGCGCCCGAGCTGCTGCAGGTGGCCCATAATGTTCATAACATTCCTCCTTTCGATCTCGCATTACGAAATCCTGTCCCTGTCAAAGTGAAGACGCTTGTCTTGATCGTAAGGGTTTCCCCTGCCGTTGTCAAAAGAAAACGGCGGACTCTTTCGTCCGCCGTTCGCCGTTTCGCTCAGCTTATATGCCTTGCTCCTAGAAGCGCTGCTGGCTGTTGCTGCCCATCGATGACTGTCCGTTCGCCGTAAAGCCGTGGCGGGAAATCACCGGTCCTTGATTGGAGTAGCCGGTGCTTTGCAGAACCGGGTTATTACCGGCATGGCTCGTATATTGGGTAGCGCCGTATTGATGGTTTTGATTTTGCATGCCCGCAGATCCCATACCGCCGGTCATCCCGTAATTGCCGCGGCCGCGAATCGCGTCTTGACCGCTTGTATCGCCCAAGTGGCTAAGAACCGGCTGCGCCGACTGCATGTAATGCGTCGATTGCTGGTAAGGCTGTTGGCCGTACTGCGCCTGCTGCGCGTTTTGCGCTTGGTAGCCTCCGAAATGGGAGATGACCGGCTGCGATGCGTTCGCCGAGTAGGAGGAAGCTCCACCATATGAATTCTGGGAGGAAGACTGTTGATTATAGGCATTGCCTGCCGTGTAACCAAGGTGGGAAATGACCGGACCCGTATTGGACTGTGCGGAAATGCTTCCGGCTTGTCTCGAAATACCTTGATACTGGGATTGTACGTAACCCGAAGGCTGATAACGGTTTTGCTGTCTTTGGGCTTGATTCATCCCGAACGATTGTTGGTTTGCGAAAGAAGCTTGATTTCCGTTAAAGCCCTGTTGTCCGAATTGGTTCATGGGTGTTGTGTCCTCCTAGAATATCGTGGATTAGCCAAGGAGCATGCCGCTTCGGCGCTTCAGCCCCTTAAAGCCTCCATTATTGTTGGAGGGAACCCGTTTTTTTATGACTGTTAGGATCTGGATTTGCCTTGCGGCAGCAGAATGGAATCCTCGACCTTGATGCAACGGTCCATAATGGCCAGCAGTCCTGCCTGTTCCGCAATGGCCGCCGCTTCCTCGCTCACGACGCCAAGCTGGAGCCAAAGCACTTTGGCGCCGATGGCAGCTGCTTCTTCCGCGATCGGCGGCGTAAGCTCGCTGCGCCGGAATACGTTCACGATATCAACGGGAAACGGGATGTCGGACAGCGAAGGATAGCTTTTCTCCCCGAGAATCGTCTCCGCGTTCGGATTGACGGGAACGATGCGGTAGCCTTTCGCCTGCATCGCCTCCGACACCATATGCGAGGTGCGTTCCGGATTATCGGATAAGCCGACGACCGCGATCGTGCCCGCCGACTCTAATATGCGCTTGATTTCTTCCCGAGAAGGATTCGAGAATGCCATACGAGATCCATCCTTTCCATCTGGAAAATGTCATATCCCGACCAATGCGTTTACCCGCTACTTATCGCAAGGATGCTATGGTTAGCATGGCTTAGTCGGATTCAACCCATTCCACGTTCGCGCCGAGCGCCTTCATGTGATCGAAGAAGATCGGGTACGATTTGGCCACGTGGTGCGCGTCGCGGATCCGGATCGGCGCTTTCGCGCGAAGTCCGACGACAGTCAGCGCCATAATGACCCGATGATCGTAGTGGGCATTGATTTCCACGCCGCCTTCAACGCCTTCGGGACGGCCGTGAACGATGATTTCGCTGCGGCGCTCTTCTACGTTGGCGCCTGCTTTGCGCAGCTCGTTCAAGTAATCGGTGATGCGGTCGCATTCCTTGAAACGCAGGTTCTCGACGTCGTAGAAGCGCGAGGTCCCTTCGGCGAACACGGCTGCCGCAACCATCGCAAGCACGGCATCGGTCGCTTTGTCGCCATCGAATTCCAGCGCTTTTAGTCTGCCGTTGCCTTGAACGTGCACAACGCCGTTGTCATGCGTCAAGGGTACTTCCATCATGCGAAGCACGTCGACGATCGCGCGCTCGCCCTGCTTGCTGTTCTCCATCAAGCGGTGCAGCTTTACGTCGGATTGCGTAACGGCTGCTGCCGCAAGCACGGCTGCGGAGCCGGGGTAGTCCCCTTGCACGATATATTCCTTCGCCGCGTATTTCTGTCCGCCCTTCACGCGGTAGCGCATCAGGTCATCGCTGGCTTCGATGACTATCCCCGCCTGCTCCAGCACTTCCAGCGTCTGGCCGACGACGACTTTGGACTTCAAATCATGTAGCACTTCAATCTCGCTGTCTTCCTGCAGCAGCGGCGTGAGGAATAATAACGCGCTGAGAAATTGGGAGCTGACATTGCCGGACACTTGGATTTTTCCGCCTTTGACCGCGCTGCCGCCGCGGATCGTGATCGGCAGCTTGCCGTCGTTATGCTGGACGTCCACGCCGATCTGGCCCAAGGCGTCGATCAGATCGTCATGAGGGCGCTTGCCGAGCGAGTCCGGATAGCGGTTAATGAACGTGACGTCAGGCGCCAATGCCGCGATTGCCATCAGGAAACGCAGGACGGCGCCGGCGTTGCCGACGTCAAGCTCCTTTACGTCGCGCGGATGCGCGCCGAAGCCCGTAATCGTGATTTTCTCATCGTCTTCCTCGATCACGGCGCCGAGATCCCGAATGCAGCGGCGCATGGCATCGCTGTCTTCGCTGTGGGCCGGATAGTAGATCGTGCTGGTGCCTTCCGCGAGCGCAGCGACCAACAGGTAGCGCGTCGTATAGTTTTTGGAGGAAAGCGCTTGAAGCTCGCCTTGCAATTTGGGAGTAGGAGTAACTAGAACGTCCATGGTATGCGTAGATCCCCTTTATGAGTTGGAATGTTGGCCGTTACGGGCAGCAGCTTCTGCAATGCGGTTCACGATCTCGTCGACGGTAAGATCCGTCGTATCGATCGTCAGATGGGCAAAATCGTAAGCGTGCTTCCGGTCTTCCAGCAGCTTGTAGACGCGTTCCCGGACGCCGCCTTGCAGAAGCGGGCGGTCAGGGTCTTGGCTGACGCGCGCGATCACTCGCTCCGGATGCGCCGTGAGCGCGACGACATAACCCTTCCGGAGCATCAGCTCGCGGTTGACGGAAGACAATACGGCGCCGCCTCCGGTCGCAATGACAAGCTTATCCTGCGCACCGAGCACGGCGTCCAGCGCCGCTGTCTCCGCGGCCCGGAAAGCTTCCTCGCCCCGGCTCGCGAAGATGGAGGCAATCTCTTCTCTCTCTCGCTTCACGATCTCGGCATCCACGTCGCAGGCCGCGCAGCCCAAATGCTCCGCCAGCCGTTTGCTGACCGTAGACTTGCCAGTGCCCATGAAACCGATCAGTACAACATGCTGCAGCGGCTGATCGTCGCTCATGACAATCCCCTTTCTTGATGTCTTAACACGATAAACATGTTCCATGATTATAGCATTTTTAGACATACTCGGGTATAAAAAACTTGATTCTACCGTAGAGTTGTTAGTACTGGTGCTTACATTTAAAAAAGGAGTGACTTTCATGGCTTCATTGCCTGAGCCCTTCTCCGCCCGATATCGGATCAACCGCATCAACAATCCCGATCACCCGCTATCGCGCGAAGACGTGGTCTGGACGCTCGCCTTCGTGAAAAAGAAAATGGCTGACGGAGCACCCGACTTGGTCGGTCTCCCTCAGCCACTCTTGTTAACCAAATTCCAAAGTTTCGCCGAAGCTTCCCTTCTGCTGCTGAAGCAGCGCGGCGGCTGCGGTCATGAAGCGGACCGGCTGCGCCAATGCTTGCAGGAGGTTATCTCGGGTCTTACGATTGAATCCAATTGAAGTGGAACGATCCTTCTTTGTCGACGCGTTTGAACGTGTGGGCGCCGAAGTAATCGCGCTGCGCTTGCAGCAGATTCGCCGGAAGGCGCTCCGTGCGGTAGCTGTCGTAGTAGGACAGGGCGCTCGAGAACGCAGGTACCGGAATACCTTGCGTTACGGCCGTCGCGACGACTTCGCGCCATGCGCCTTGGTACGATTCCACGATTTCTTTGAAGTATTCGTCAAGCAGCAGGTTGCTCAGGTTTCCGTTGCGGTCGTAGGCATCCTTGATGTTTTGCAGGAAGCCCGCGCGGATGATGCAGCCGCCGCGGAAGATCATCGCGATGTCGCCGTAGCGGAGGTTCCAGCCGAACTCGTCGGATGCGGCGCGCATTTGAGCGAAGCCTTGCGCGTAGGAGCAGATTTTGCTAGCGAACAGCGCTTTGCGAACGGCTTCGATGAAGGCGGCTTTGTCGCCTTGGAAAGGAGCCGTTTGCGGTCCTTTCAGCAGCTTGCTTGCTTCGACGCGCTCTTGCTTGAGGGCCGACAAGAAACGGGAGAAGACGGATTCCGTAATGATCGAAAGCGGCACGCCGAGATCCAGCGCGCTTTGGCTCGTCCATTTGCCCGTACCCTTCTGGCCCGCGGAGTCGAGGATCACGTCGACCATCGGCTTATTCGTTTCCGGATCGTATTTGGAGAAAATATCGGCCGTGATCTCGATCAGGTAGCTGTCGAGCTCGCCTTTGTTCCATTCGGTGAAGATGGATTGAAGCTCTTCCGTGCTGACGCCAAGCACGCGGTTCAACAGGTCGTAGGCTTCGCAGATGAGCTGCATGTCGCCGTACTCGATGCCGTTATGAACCATTTTGACGTAGTGGCCCGCGCCGTCCGGTCCGATATACGTGCAGCAAGGGTCGCCGCCGACTTTCGCGGAGATGGCCGTCAGAATAGGCTCGACCAGCTTGTAGGCGGATTCTTGGCCGCCAGGCATGATGGACGGGCCTTTCAGCGCGCCTTCCTCGCCGCCGGAAACGCCTGTGCCGATGAAGCGGATTCCGCGTCCTTCCAGGTCTTTGCTGCGGCGAACCGTATCCGGGAAGTAGGCATTCCCGCCGTCGATGATGATATCGCCTTGGTCAAGCAGCGGAACGAGCGAGTCGATCGTCGCGTCGGTGCCGGCGCCGGCCTGAACCATGATCAGGATTTTGCGTGGAACTTCCAGGGATTGCACGAATTCTTCGATCGTGTATGTAGCGGTCAGGTTTTTGCCTGCTGCTTCCTTCATCAGGTCGTCCGTTTTCTCGCGGGAACGGTTGAATACGGATACGGTAAAGCCTCTGCTTTCAATATTGAGCGCGAGGTTCTTCCCCATGACGGCAAGACCGATAACGCCGATTTGCTGCTTAGACATGATTTTCTCCACACCTTTTCTCTGATATTGTGTTGAAGCATTTGCGCCGCGCCAAGAGGCTCATTACGCATACAATACTCCTATTTTACTCTTTTTACTCTCCAAAGAAAACCATGTCGGACAGAAAATTGTCGAACCGCCGTCCGCAAACAAAATAAACCCCCGGTTCGCAATCGACCGGAGGCTTATTTCATATCTGCGAACGCGGGTATTTCAAAGTTCAAGCTGTATCATCTCAGTTCTTAGGGATTGCAGCCTCTCTTTGGACTGCGCCATGTCGGTTTCGCGGCCTTCCGTTATTGCTTCGTGGAGGACGGATAATTCGTAATCAAGCTCGTAGCGCAGCACGGACGCCCGTTCTTCGGCCCGTTTGGACTGAAACGCCTGAATCACTTCTTCCACAGTGACGAAAGGTTTCTTCTGATAAATGATCCGATGTTCCATGCCGGACACCTCCACAAGACGTATGATTTCGCCAAACATAATGCTTTCGATCACGATCTGTCTGTCTTTGAAACGTTTGACCACCGCATGTCCGCGGGAATCGTTAATGAGCTTCTCGAGCAGATCCGACAGCTTCTCGTCCTTGATCAAATAATCGCCGACGATCTTGTAGCGATTGCGCATCCGTTGGAAACGGAGCTTAACCAGCTTGCGCCCGCTCCGAACGGAGATGAGAAAATAAACTTCCGTTTCGCTCCAATATAGCGAATAACCTTCTTGGATCAAATCCCGAATGAGATTTTGGATTTGCCGTCGGTCGAATCGCAGCTCCAAATTGCAATACTCAACTTCATGGCTTTTGTTCATCGGCAATCCCTCCCTTCGCTTATTTCATTGACGAAATGTTCTGAATATTCTCTCATATCATTATCTTATACTCCATCTTATGATCTGGCAACTTGGATTATTGACTATTTTTAAACATGCTGCCCCGATTTGGACAAACAAATTTATTGCGGCCGTCCGGAATGGGTACCGGCCCGCCGGCATAGCCTGAAATTGTCCCCGTATGACAAAAAAGCCGTTTCCGGGCGCCCGAAATTCAGGCGGCGGAAGCGGCTTTCTCCAAAAACGACAGCGCTCAGACGTACCATTCATTCAAAATAATACCGAACACGACGCCGCTGACGACCGCGCCGATGAAGCTGTACACGCCCGCGCGGTATCTGAGCTGGAACATTTTCAAAATGCCGAAGCTGAGCAGGCCGAAGACCAGCATAATAAATATCGCGCCCAATACGAACAGGGTCGCGGAAATTTGGCTTACATCCACCAGCGTCACGGAAAACACTCCCTATGCAAGATCTATACTTGCATTATAAGCCAATGATCGTCCCTATAGCCAGCCGCCTATAATCGGAAGATCGGAAGAATTGGTGACAGTTCCGTGAACGGGCGTTGGTTCATTTCCCTTGAATCATGGCGACATGCGACCTTTTGCTCGGCGGGCGCTTGCGCAGCTTGATCTTAAGCACGGCTCCATCATACTCGGCCTGGCAGGTCCTCGGAAGCACGAGTTTCGGCAGCCGGATCGTTTCGTCCTTCCCCCCCGGCAGCCCGCTAAGCTTAAGCCTGTCTTCCTTCGCCAACAGCCGGACGGAAGCCAAGTCGATTCCTTCTCCGATCGGATACGTGACGACCACGAACCGCTTCGTCTCGGCGACGTTGGCGTTCGTCGTCTGAAACGCCGCAGACGCGGCGGGGATTGCCTTGTTCATCATCCCCCGGACATAATTCTCGATCCAATCGGATTGGCGAAACACGTCAAACCCTTTGGGCAGCTGCTGATTTTCCATCCACTGTTCCAATTCCTCCCAGTTCAATGCCATCTCCCATTCCTCCGCTCCTTGCATATGCTTCATCTATATGCGAACGCCCAGTCTCCCGTCACAGGCCTCCTCCCGGGCATTCACCTCTGGGCGAATGCCGCATAAGATGTAACATCTGCTCGCTGTAGATCAAAAAAGGAGTGACGCGCATGCCTGCCATAGTCGGCTTCGTCAAAGTCATCAGCGTCGGCTCGAGCGCCATCGTGCAATTCGGCGATTCGGTCCAGCTTTCGCCGGCGAGTTCTTCCAAAACGTACGCAGGCTCCGGATCGTTCTTGACCGGCAGCCTGGCGAACTCCAACACCGCCGTCAGCGCCACGAACACGAACGATCCCGACGTTCAAGATAACACGGAAAACAACGTCGCGAACGGGGTCAACGTCTAATGAATCTGACGGTTCATCAGTCGATCACGATTCATCAGCTTCGAGTAGACAGCGTTGCGAACTCTTCCGTCCTGCAAGTCGGGACGGCGGGTTCCATCGCTTCCAACGCCCAAATGTACAACACAGGCGGATTCACGGAACCGGCGCCGCAGCTTGGAGAGAATCCCGTCAATTTCGTACCGCTGCCGAATCCGCATTAACGCCGGAGGTGCCTGCAAATGCAAAACGAACCCCAGAGGACGCCATCTCCGTGGCAAATGGTCATGGGCCTCAACCAATACGTACAGCAGCTGCAGTGCCAGGTGAACGACCAGCAAGCGCTTATCAACCGGTTGTGCAGGCAGCTTGACGCGTTGAACGAACGACTGGACGCGCTGGAGAACAAACCGTACTATCACGTGGATACGATTCAATATCATTTCGATCAACTGAAAGTAGAAAAGCTCTCGGGAACGCTCAATATCGGCATGTCGGTGCCGAACGAGGAGCAAATCAAAGAAATTGGCCAGCTGGTCATGCCAGTTGGCGGCAGCAGCGGTAATGGAAATGGTACCGGCAGCGGTAATAGCAGTGGACATGGTACCGGCAGCGGCAATGGCGGCGGTAACGGCAGCGCTAATCTCGGTAAAGGCAGCGTCAGCGGGCACAATTTCGGAACGGACAGCAGCACCGGCGGCGTCCTTGTCGGCAACGGGCTGGGCGGACATCCATTCAGCGCAGGCGTCGTGAACGATCCCATCACGTCCAAGGAACCCCAAATGGATCCGCAGGCAACGAATGTACCGCATGAGTTTCCAACGCCTTCGTCTCTCGGCATTCCTCCGTCAGTCACCCCCGCTCCGCCATACGCGGAAATCCGCCATGCCATCGACTGTTATCTGGATGCCGCCGCGCCGCAGCAGCTGCAGCAGCTCGAAGCCGAGACGGGCATCGCGCTCGACCCTTTCCATCGCAGGCTGGTTATCGAGGATATTCGCAAGCAGATGAGCCAGCGCATCCAATTTTATATGCAGACGCTCTCGCGCGATAAACATGCCGAGGCGGCGTCCGACCCGACCGGCACGGAATTCCAGGAGGAAGTCGTCCGCAAGACGAAGCGCGACATCGATACGGCTTTGCGAAATTACGTCGGCCGTCTGCTTAACCCTTCCTAAACGAAGTTAAACGGAACAAAAAGGAGAAATGATGATGCAGCTCCATGTCGTGAACCATGTCCTCGCCGTCGGAAGCATCCAATTGACTGCCGTTGCGAGCGCCTCGATCTTGCAAATCGGAGACACCCAGACCATCTCGCTCGTCTCGATGTTCGACACGCCGCCGGAGTCCGTTATCGTCGGTCCATTCGCGCCGCTGGAAGCGCCCGAAGGTGCCGAGGAAGCCCTGGGAGAGAGCGCGCTCGAGCAAGAGGCCGAAGAGCGGTTGAATAGAAGCGGACTGAGGGACATCGCCCGATGAAGCGCAATGCGGGCCCTGACCGGCTTCCTGCTGTCGAGGATTCGGACTACCCTGTCCGCGTATCGGAGGTCGGCGGCGTCTGCCTGACAAGCATCGGTACCGCATCCATCGCCCAGTTCGGGGACCGGGCGGACGTCAACGCCTTCATAAGAGGTATTGCCGTTCAGCGGGAGTCCGACCACCTCGACTCGCAGAACGTCTACTTCGAGTCTTACGATATCTTCAATCAGCCGGTCCCTCCCATTACGCCTTGGCTGGCGGAAGCGGCAAAAGAACCGCTCGAGATGCGGACCACGAACCGCGAGCCGCGGATCAGCGTCGGTTCGATCGAAATCATCGCCGTCAGCAGCTCCGCACTGGTGCTCGTCGGCAACGGCGTTCATACGCGGGCCGAATCCCGGATCAGCAACATTCGGCAGTTCGCAAAGCCGGCATTGCGGTATTATGGTACGGGCTGTTGTCCCCCCGCCACGCCCTGCCCGCGGAACTGAAGGGGTTGCCAACTGGGCGAATGCGTAATTATAGATGTACCCCGTACAAACGTCCAAACGATTTCGTGCCGCGCTCATATATTACCTATGTGATAAGAAACATCACAAATTAACCACTCAGGAGGTATGTACAGTGGGATACATGAATGGTGTAGGCGGTGCAGGAATCGGTTGCGGCGGCGTCGGCGGCATCGGCGGCGGACTTTGGGGATGCGCAGGCGTAATTCTCGTCCTTTATATCTTGCTCGTAATCGTTCTTCGCGGCGGCTTCTTCTGAGCCTGACTTCGAGCAACCTTTGTAACCTAACAAAAACAGATCCTGCCTTCGGGCAGGATCTGTTTTTCGTTAACGGGATTCCGCTGCCTTACAGCAGCGGGATATAGACGTCGACCTCGTCCGGCCAAACCGGCTTATGCACCCGATAGACTTCAAGCGCCATACCGCGTTTGTTGTTTTGCTGTCCTTTCGCCTTCAGATAAGCATGCAGCAAGTCGTAAGGATCGGCGCCGGACGCCCGCACCGTCGCGTATCGCTGCTCCGGGATCGCGAATCCGATCATCCCCTCGGGAACGGCGGACAGCTGGTTGACCTCCATGCAGAACAAATAGGTAAACAGCTGCTCGCATACGAAGGAGGGGCAGACATACGTCTCGGCGTCCAGCAGGCCTTTGATCTCGAACCTGCGGCTGAGGAACAGCTTCTGCAGCTGCTCGACGCGCTTCGGATCATGCGCCGCGAACGGCGACGTGATCGCCATTCCGATATACCGGCGCTCGGGGAGCGTCACTTCCTTGACATCATCAAGCGTGCTCATGCGGGAAGCCTCCTTAATCAATCGTCGGATTGTAACTCGCTTGCCGTCTCCGGGCTGTCAGCAATAGACTAGCGCCGCCCCGGCCGTCCCGTCAAGGGTTTATGCAACGCATCTGATGACAATCCGGAACAGAGACACTGCCTACGCTAACGGAACCCTTAACTCTACCGGCAGTACCGGCACTAACGGCGCTACCGAGCAGTCAGCTGCGGGCAGCAGTTTCCGCCTTCAGCTTCGCGATTAACGCCTGCAAGGATACAGAACCGATGTCCCCTTCTCCGCGCTTGCGGACGGATACCGCCCCTGCACGCCGCTCCGCTTCGCCGATGATGAGCATATACGGAACCTTCTCCAGCTGCGCTTCGCGGATTTTGTAGCCCAGCTTCTCCTGCCGCGGATCCGCCTCCGCCCTTAGTCCGGCTTCGTTCAACGCAGAAACGACGTCCAGCGCGTAATCCGCGTCTTTGTCCGAGACCGGGATGACCTTCGCCTGCACGGGGGCCAGCCACAGCGGGAACGCGCCGGCGTAATGCTCCGTCAGAATGCCGACGAATCTGTCGATCGACCCGTATACGGCGCGATGGATCACCACGGGCCGATGCTTCAGGCCGTCCTCTCCGACGTACGATAAGTCGAATTTCTCCGGCATCTGAAAATCCAGCTGTATCGTCGCGCACTGCCAGCTCCGTCCGATCGCGTCGCGGATGTGAAAATCGATTTTCGGCCCGTAAAACGCCCCGTCCCCCGGATTGATGCGATACTGGGCGCCGCGGTCCAGCAGCACCTTCTCGAGCGACTGCTCCGCGCGGTCCCAGAGCGCCTGCTCCCCCATGGCGACATCCGGCTTCGTCGACAGCTCGATGCGGTATTCGAAGCCGAAGGCGGCGTACGTCTCGTCGATCTGCGCGATGGCGCTTCCGATCTCGTCCTCGATCTGATCGGGCCTCACGAACAGATGGGCGTCGTCCTGGCAGAACGCCCGGACGCGCATCATTCCGTTCAACGCGCCGGAATACTCGTGCCGATGCACGTGGCCGAACTCCGCGATCCGAATCGGAAGCTCCCGGTAAGACCGCAGCCGATTCTTGAAGATCAGCATATGGCCGGGGCAGTTCATCGGCTTCAGCGCGAAATCCGTCTCGTCCGCCTGCGTGAAATACATATTGTCCTTATAATGCTCCCAGTGGCCCGACTGCTCCCAGAGACGCCGGTTCATGATGAGCGGCGTGCGCACCTCCTCGCAGCCCCGCTTCAGGCTCTGCTCGCGGGAGAACTCTTCCAACAGCGTGCGCACGACCATGCCTTTGGGCAGAAAGAACGGCATGCCCGGCGCTTCCTCGGAGAACATGAACAGCTCGAGCTCCTTGCCGAGCTTCCGGTGATCGCGCTTCTTCGCTTCCTCCAGCAGCTCGAGATGACGCTCCAGCTGCGACTACTTCAGGAAAGCCGTGCCGTAGATGCGCTGCAGCACGGCGTTCGCGGCATCTCCGCGCCAATAAGCGCCGGCGACGCTCAGCAGCTTGAATGCCTTGATCCGCCCCGTTGACGGAAGATGAGGCCCGCGGCAGAGGTCGACGAATTCTCCCTGCTCGTAGACCGAGATGACCGAGTCGTCCGGCAAATCGCGAATCAGCTCCAGCTTCAGCCCCTCGCCCCGCGCCGCGAATAACGCCAGCGCTTCGTCCCGGCTAACCTCTCGGCGGACGATGGGCAAGTCTTCCCGCACGATCGCCTCCATCGTTCTCTCGATGGCGCGCAGGTCGGAGGGCGTCAGCGGTTCCGCGACCGCGACATCGTAGTAGAATCCGTCCTCGATGACGGGACCGACGCCAAGCCGGACCGCCTTCCCGCCATATAAGCGCTTGATCGCCTGCGCCATCAGATGGGCCGTGCTGTGCCGGTACACCGCAAGCCCTGCCTCGCTCTCGAGCGTAATGATCTCCACCGCGCAATCCTGCGCGACGGCAAAGTCCAAATCCACGAGCCTGTCGTCTACCTTGCCTGCCACGGCGTTCTTGCGAAGCACGGGACCGATGGCTTCCGCAAGCGTCGCGATCGATTCCCCTCTGCCGCAGCTGCGCTCCGAACCGTCCGCCATCCTTACGTTGACCTTGTTTTCCATGAACCTTCCTCCGTTCGATCGAATTGCGGCAAGCCGGCATGCGCAGTCCCGCGGCGCACGGGACCGTCGGCTCTTCCGCGTGAACGCAAAAAAACGCATCTCGCCCAAAAGGGACGAGTGCGTTCGGCTCGTGGTTCCACCCTAGTTCGATCCGGCTCCCCGCGCCTGCGCGGCGCGAAGCCAAGATCCTTATTGGAATCCGGTAACGGGGATGAGTCGGTTCCGTTTACAGCCGCGACACCGAGTCGGCGGGTTCAACGTGACGGCTGCAAAGTGGTAATTCCGCATCTCGGCGCAGAAGGGATTCGCAGCAATCATCCCTCTCTCTGTGCAGCCCGACGACGGGAACCGTGTCTTTGGTTTACGCCAAATATGGATCTGTGATTTCTTATTATTCAGATTCAACTGACAATTGTCAAGAGGCGGGGCGTTTTTTTTCGCATAGGTGCTCGCGGAGTATTAGCTTGACTTGACCGACATTGTCAGGCTGCCTCTCTGCTTCGCTAGCTCTTTCGCGACGCTCTTGCCGGACAAGAAGTATAATCAAGCATCCGCAGCGTAATGTTAGAATACGTAAATGTTAGAATACTTAACATCCCATACTACTGTGCCTTGATCCTTCTGCGACATCCTAATACCCGCAACGCATGGAGATTAAGCCAGGATGAAGTCAATGCCGGAGCGTTTGCGGCGCTGGACGGTGAATATGGATTCGCCAAACAACAAGAACAGACCGTCTTGCCAGGGTCAAGGCGCGACCTGACAAGACGGCCCGTAGTCGTTTCAGCTCTTGTTCGCTTCACCATAATTCGCTCTGCGGGAAAATCGATTATTTCGCCGTTTCGGACACGCCGGCCGCGGACAGCTCCGCGTATTTCTCCGCATAGCGGGTCACGGACTGCACGTACGTCGCATGGGACCAGGTCAGCGGCGCGACCGACATCGGACTGCCGTCGTTCGGATGCAGCTGCTCCGGCAGCACGCCGCTCGAGAGGGCGGTATGGACGACCCACTGCAGCGTGGCGCGCGGTTTGGCCAAATCGGCGAGCGTCTTGGCGGACTCGATCTCGAAGTTGGCCACCCACAGCGTGCAGATGACCCACGGATTGCCGGGCACGTTCTCGATATCGCCCGACTGCTGAAAATAATAATCGTTCGTATACCGGGCTACGCCGCCGACATGCGTCTTGATCGTCAGGCCGTCTCGAATGGCGTGCATCGTCTTCACGACGCGCTCGTCGTCGACGGGAAGGACGCCGAATTCCCAGATGGCGAACATGCTGCTCTCCAGCGTCATGTCCTTCACCCAGCGATTGTCCTTCTGGATCAACCCGCGGGCGAAACGGCCCGATTCTTCGTCCCAGAGATGCGTCAGAATGCCCTGCTTGATGCTCTCCGCCGTCTTGTGCAGCTGGTCGCTCCGTTCGTAATCCCCGAACAGCTCCGTGAAGAACGCAGCCGCCATCAGGCCGCCATACACGGAAGACGCCGTATACGTCCAGATCCCGTACCGTTCCTCCCACAAGTCGTAGCTCGGTTTGGGCAGCGACAACGCATGCTCCATATATTGGCTAAGAAACGTAGCGCCTTTGCGGATCAGATTATGATAGAGCGACTGCGGCAGCTCGATGACCTGATTCCGCGTGTAGTCCTTCCACAACGCGAACAGCACGAGCGCCGTCTCGTCCTCTTGGATCGGCAAACGCCTGCTGCCCTGCACGATATACGGATGCCAGCTGGAACCGACCGTTCCGTCGGGATTGTACTTGTGAAACAGGAAGCCGTCCGGCGACAGCGCCTGCGCGCAAAACTGGAAGAATGGCGCGATGACGCTTTGAAAGCCCGCAGCCGACATGGCATCCGCGATCAACGCGCCGTCGCGCGGCCACATGTAGCTGTAATGGTCACGGTTGTATTGCAAGATATCGGTGTCGTTCGCGGCAATGATGGCGCCGCCCTCGTCGGTTTGCGTTCGCACGATCAGCAAGCTCAAGCGGAACAGGTTGATCGCTTCCGGCGTGAGATCGCCGAGATTTTGCTCCGCGCGATTCAGCCAGTGATTCCAGTAGATGACGATCCGGCTGAGCAGCTTCTCGGGATGGCTTTCCTGGACATATTGGTTCAGTTCCTTGACTTCCTCGAGATTTTTGCCGATCGACATCCAGTAGAAGACCGTCTTGTCGCCGCCCGGAGGCACGACCGTACGGAAGCTGATCGTGCTGTCGACGGAACCTTGCGCGATGGAATTGCCCATGAGATTGCCGTCTTCGGCGTCGCGCCAAGTGCCTTCCGCAGACTGGAACCGTTTGATTCCCGTCGTATATTGCATCATGCCGCCTTCGTCCGAGAAGCCGTTGAACATGAAGTACGATGAGCGTTTGTAATGATACAGCGTATGGTTCTCGGGATAATACGCCGCGGTATCGCCGACCTCGGAACCGTCGATCATCAGGTCGTGATGGAAGAACAGCCGGCATTCGCGCGATTCCGTGCCCAAGTTGCGGATAAGAACGCGCTTGATGTAGATGCTCTCCCGCTGATGGATCCCGTCGTTGATATGCAGCTCGATGGCGAGCCTGTCGTTGCGGGCGATCACGTTCGTGACGAGCGAATCCGCGATATAGGAGAGCTGGAATTTCCATTCGGGATCCTCCAGCCAGGAGAATTGGCCGCCGACCCAAATCCCGAACCGGCAATACTGACCGCCGACATGGTTGAGCTGGCCGACGAACGGATAATAAATATCGCGTATGTAGCAGTTGGCATCCAGATTCATCAGGATTTTGCCGTTTCCGATTACAAGATGACGGGCCATTCGGAACTCTCCTCTCTTTGCGGCACCAGGGAGCCGTACAGCGCCAGGTACGCCTTGGCCGAACGCGTCCAGCTGAAGTCTTCCTTCGCGCCGTTCGCGACGATGCGCTGCCACGTTTCCGGCTCCCGATAGAATCGAACCGCGCGCTGCACCGTGTACAACAAATCATGGGCGTTATAATTCGCGAAGCTGAAGCCGTTGCCTTCGCCCGTAAATTCATTGTACGCATGAACGGTATCGCGAAGACCGCCGGTTTCGCGCACGATCGGCACGGACCGGTAGCGAAGCGCAAGCAGCTGGCTGAGGCCGCACGGTTCGAACTGCGACGGCATCAGATACATATCGCTTCCCGCGTATATGCGCCGGGCCAGTCCGTCGTTAAAGCCGAACCACGTGGCCACCTGGCCGGGACGCTTCGCCTGCGCCTTGCGGAACATCTGCTCGTAATGCCAGTCTCCGGAGCCGAGAATGACCAGCTGGAGATTCTCCGACAGGATTTCCTCCAGCACGGCCTCGATGAGATCGAAGCCCTTCTGATCGACAAGCCGCGATACGATGCCGATCAGCGGCGTATCCTCGGATTCCGCGAGGCCGAGCTCACGCTGCAGCGCCAGCTTGTTCTTGCGCTTGCGCGGCAGGGATCCCCGATACGGCACCGACAATGCCGGATCGTTCATCGGATCGAACAGCTCCGTGTCGATGCCGTTCACGATGCCGCTCAAGTCGCCCGAGCGATACCGCAGCAGGCCGTCAAGCTTCTCGCCGTAATATTCCGTCTGGATCTCATGCGCATAGGCCGGACTGACCGTCGTCAGCTTGTCGGCATAACGAAGTCCCCCCAGCATGCAATTGCCCGCGCCGAAGAACTCGATGCCCTCCGAACCGAACAGCTCGTCGCCCGAACCGAGCAAATCCTTCAGCAGCTCGCGCCCGAACACGCCTTGGTACCGCAAATTATGGATGGTGTAGACGGAAGCGAGATCCCGCGTCCCAGGCATGTGCCTGTACCGCGTCTTCAACAGGAACGGAATGAGGCCCGTCTGCCAATCATGGCAGTGAATGACGTCGGGGTGGAAATCGGAATGGAACAGCGACTCGATGACCGCATAGCAGAAGAACACGAATCGCTCCGCATCGTCGTCGTACCCATACAGACCGCTCCGTTTGAAATAAAACTCGTTATCGATCAAATAGTAGATGATGCCGTCGATTTCCGCCTTCAATAAACCGCAGTATTGATCCCGCCAGCCGAGCCGTACGGTGAACGTCGCGATCGTTTCGAATTGGTCCGCGAGCGCCGGCGGAATCGAGCCGTATTTCGGCAAAATAACCCGGACGTCCGCGCCCTTCGCGCGGAGCGCCTTCGGCAGCGCGCCCGCGACGTCGGCGAGGCCGCCCGTTTTCACGAGCGGCACCGCTTCGGAAGCTGCAAATAATAGTTTCATCTTGTAGTTTCACCTCGACTGCGGCCGCGATCTACGCCTCGCGGCCGTTGATGCAATTCATTGGATCAGATAAAGAAATTGGATTGAACAAGGATTAGATAACCTTCCGCTTGAGCGCTATAAACGGCGACGCTTCCGCGCCGTAGAGCTCCCTGCTGCGTTCCACGGTCACGTCTTTGTCCAGAATGGCATGATTGACCGTGCTGTTCTCGCCGATGATGCCGTTCTGCATGACGATGCTGTTGCGGACGACCGCGCCCTTGCGGACATGCACGCCTCGGAACAGAATGCTGTTAATGACCGTGCCTTCGATGATGCAGCCGTTGGCGATAATCGAATTGCTCGTCTTCGCCCCTTCCGCGTAACGCGCGGGCGGCTCATCCTTGACCTTCGTGAAGATCGGCCCCGGCTCGAAGAACAGGCTCTTCCATACGTCCGGACGAAGCAGCTGCATGCTGTTCTGATAGTAGCTGTTCAGCGTGTTCACGACGCCCAAGTAACCATCGTACTTGTAGCACTGAATGCGCATCTTGTCGACGCGCGACATGATGGCATGGCGGACGAGATGGTCCTGCCCTTGCGCCAGCGACGTATCGACCAGCTCGAGGAGCAGCTCTTTGCGCATCAGGTACATTTCCATCGAGACCAGATCGCTTTCCATCCTTCCGAAATGGTCCTGCATCGCGGTCACGCGGCCTTTCTCGTCAATCTGCACCTTCCTTGCCCGTCCGCCGAACAGCGCGGACTCCTCCTTGCAGATGACCGTAATGTCCGCTCCGCTCGCTTTGTGGGAAGCGAGCACGCCTTCGAAATCGATATTGCAGATCATGTGGCTTCGCGTCACGAGCACGAAGTCATGCGTGCTGCGGGTGAAGAAATCCCGATGCTGATAGAAGTGGTAGAGGTCGCCGCGGCGCACCTCGTTGACGTCGTCCGTCACCGGCGGCATGATGAACAAGCCGCTTTGGCGATGATGGAGGTCCCAGTGCTTGCCGGAACCGAGATGATCCATGAGGGAGCGGTACTTGGTCTGCGCGAACACGCCGACCTTATTGATGCCGGAGTTGACCATGCTCGAGAGCGTAAAATCGATCAGTCGGAACCGTGCGCCGAAAGGCACCGTCGCCAAGCAGCGGCTTGCGGTCAGCGACTCCATTTCGTCCGATTCGTGAATGAGATTGATGACGCCCAAAATGGATGAATTCATGAGTGCTCGACCTCCTGCAGCGAATGATTGGCCGTGACAAGCTCGTCGCTTCCGATAACGGTGACGGACTCACTGTTCGGACTTCCGACGACGACGCCGTCCCCGATGATGGCGCCTTCTCCAAGAATGGATTTATAAATGCGGACACCTTTGCCGATCTTGACGTTCGGCATGATGACGGATTCTCGAATTTCGCTTCCCGCTCCCACCTGCACCCCGTGGAACAATACCGAGCGCTGTACGAGACCTTCGACGATGCAGCCTTCCGTTACAAGCGAATCGACGATCTCTGCGGTTGCCGCCGCATAATGGGCCGGCCGGTTCGGATTGACGGAATAGATTCGCCAGTTGCGATCGTTCAAGTCCAGCGCAGGCTGCTCGGACAAGAGATCCATGTTCGCTTCCCACAAGCTCTCGAGCGTGCCGACGTCCTTCCAATAGCCATTAAACGTATACGACTGCAGTTTAACCCCGTCCTGCAGCATGGCCGGAATAATATCTTTGCCGAAATCATTCCCGGAGTGGCGGTTCGCCTCGTCGCGGATCAAATATTGCTGGAGAACGGGCCAGGAGAAAATATAGACGCCCATGGACGCCATATTGCTCGTGGGCACTTTCGGCTTCTCTTCGAATGAGGTGATGGCACCCTCCTCGTTCACGTGCATGATGCCGAAGCGGCTTGCTTCTTTCCAATCCACCTCGATGCAGGCGATCGTGACGTCGGCGCCGCGTTCCTCGTGTTCTCGCAGCATGAGATCGTAGTCCATTTTATAAATATGGTCACCGGAAATCACGAGCACGTAGTCCGGGTCGTACTGATCGATGAAGCCCATGTTCTGATAAATGGCATTCGCGGTCCCTTTGTACCACATGCCGCCCTTCGACTTCACGTAAGGAGGAAGAATCGCCATTCCCCCGTCCCGCCGGTCCAGCCCCCAAGGACTTCCGATCCCCAGGTACGCATTCAAGACAAGCGGCTGATATTGCGTAAGCACGCCAATGGTGTCGATGCCCGAATGGGCGCAGTTGCTTAAAGTGAAATCGATAATGCGGTACTTACCGCCGAAGTGGACCGCCGGTTTGGCCAAGTCCTTGGTCAAGACGCCCAATCTCTTGCCTTCTCCTCCGGCGAGCAGCATGGCTACCATTCTTTTTCTGCCCATGGACACCCTCTCCTTCTCGGCTGCGAGCGGCCTGCCGCAGCGCAAATATGTTCCTTACGTCATGCCAGGCAAAGCGGAATAGCGGTCGCGGCCATGTTCCCCCGCGGCAAACACGAGCAATTGGAACGATAGCGGCGGCAGATCGAGCGTCAAGCTGCACGGTCTGCCGTGCCAAGCCGTCTTGGAGCTGTATAGAACTTCCTGCGGATGCGCCAAGGCACCGCCGAAGGCTGCCGCCTCGCTGTGGAGAGCATGCCGGTATTGACCGGGCTCGGGTACGCCGATGCGATACTCCGGATAATGGCGGGCCGAGAAATTGCAGACGACGATCGAAAAATCGTTCTCGCTGTGCCCGCGCCGCATGAACACGATGACGCTCTGCGCCGCATTATGCACGTCGATCCATTCGAAGCCGCCGGGATCGCAATCCCGTTCCCACAGGGAAGATTGCTCGCCGTAGACGCGGTTCAGCGTCTTGACGTAATGATGCATGCTGCCGTGCTTCGGATAAGCGAGCAGCTGCCAATCGAGCGGTTCATCGTACTTCCATTCGTCGAACTGCCCCCACTCGCCGCCCATGAAGAGCAGCTTCTTGCCTGGATGCGTCATCCAGAAGCCGTAGAACAAGCGAAGCTGAGCGAATTTCTGCTCGTAACTGCCGGACATTTTGTTCAGCAGCGAATACTTGCCGTGCACGACCTCGTCGTGGGACAGCGGCAGCACGTAATTCTCGGAGAAGGCATATACGAGCGAGAAGGTAATGAGATTGTGATGGCGCATCCGCTCGCCGGGATCGAGCGCCATGTAACGGAGCATATCGTTCATCCAGCCCATGTTCCATTTGAAATTGAAGCCGAGGCCGCCCATGTACGTCGGCGACGTGACCGCCGGCCAGGAAGAGGAGTCTTCCGCAATCATCAGGGCGTCCGGGAAGTAATGAAATACCGTTTCGTTCAGTACTTTCAGGAAGCGGATGGCGTCGATATTTTCGGTGCCGCCAAACGTATTGTACGTAAGCATTTCAGGGGGTTTGTCGAAATGAAGGTCGATCATGCTGGCGACGGCGTCCACGCGAAGGCCGTCAATATGGAAAACGTCCATCCAGTAGATGGCATTGGATATGAGAAAGCTCTGTACTTCCGTACGGCCGAAATCGAATGCCAAGGTTCCCCACAAAGGCTTCTCCGCCCGTTTCAGGTCGGTTCCCTCGAAGATCGGCGTACCGTCGAACAAACGGAGTCCATGGTCGTCCTTGCAGAAATGGCCCGGCACCCAATCCAGAATGACGCCGATGCCGCGCTGGTGGCAGCGGTCGATCAGATACATCAATTGCTTCGGATTGCCGAACCTGCTCGTCGCGGCGTAATAGCCGGTCACCTGGTAGCCCCAGGACTGGTCGAGCGGATGCTCCGTTATCGGAAGCAGCTCGATATGGGTATAGCCCGCTTCCGCCACGTAGTTGACCAGGCTATCCGCTATTTCTTCGTACGTCCAGAACAACTCCTTGCCCCAGCTGCGCCAGGAGGAGAGATGAACCTCGTAGATGAGCATCGCTTCATGGTAGGGACTGACTTCCTGCTTGCGCCGCTGCCACTCGACGTCATGCCATTCGTAGTCGAATACCTCGGAGACGACGGAGCCCGTGCTCGGTCGCAGCTCGGCTTGAAACGCGAACGGATCGGCCTTCAGCAGCCGTTCGCCCGCCAGCGTATGTATCTCGTATTTGTACACCGTGCCCGGCCCGAGATTGGGCACGAACAGGCTCCATACGCCGGTCTCCCCGATCAGCTCCATCCCGTGCCGCTCGCCATGCCAGCCGTTGAAATCGCCGACTACCCGGACTTCGCGCGCATGGGGCGCCCACACCGTAAACCGAACGCCATATGCATCGTCTAGACGAATCGGATGCGCACCGAATGTGCGATAGCTGTGATAGAGACTGCCTTTATTGAACAAATATAAATCGCGTAACGAGATTCCGATCGTTGCTGCATTCGCCATAAAACGGCACCCACCTCCTAAGTGTAGCGTCTTTGTAAAGGTTTTGTCATAAATACTGACGCGGTGCAATTATGCTTATTATTATACACGGCGCGCCCAAAGTTGGCATCTTATTTTCTGAAAATTCTTGATTGTCGAATAATGCCGCACCGCCAGCCCCCGCAAACTTGACTTCATGTTTTCGAAATCGCTAAGATAGAAGAATCCGTTCGATACCAATTGGAGGTGCACCATGAAGTCATTTACTTACCAGAATCCAACCAAAATCGTTTTTGGCCAAGGCACGACCGCGCAGCTGGGCGAACTGGTCGAGCCTTATGGAAAGACGGTTTTACTTGTATATGGGTCAGGCAGCATAAAAAGAACCGGCTTGTATGACCAAGTCATGAGCCAGCTCCATTCCATCGATGCGAAAGTCGTAGAATTGTCAGGCATTGAACCTAATCCTCGGCTGACCTCCGTCAAACGCGGGATTGAGCTTTGCCGCGGCGAAGGCGTCGATTTCATTCTGGCCGTCGGCGGCGGAAGCGTGCTGGATGCTGCCAAAGCCATCGCGGCAGGCGTGCCCTATGACGGCGACGTCTGGGATTTCTTCATGCATAAAGCGGCGATCGCGGACGCGCTTCCGATGGGCGCGATCCTGACGTTGTCGGCGACCGGCTCGGAAATGAACGGCAATGCCGTCGTCTCGAATTGGGAGACGAAGCAGAAGCGCTCCTTCGGCAGCATACATACTTACCCCCGTTTCTCCATTCTTGACCCAACCTTGACGTTTTCCGTTCCGCGCGATCAGACGGTCAACGGAATCGTCGATATCATGTCGCATGTGTTCGAGCAATATTTCTCGCTTACGGAGGACGTGCCGCTGCAGGAAAGGCTGTGCGAATCCATCCTGCAGACGGTCATCGAGAACGCGGAGCTCGCCTTGGATAAGCCGGACAGTTATGAAGCGCGCGCCAATCTGATGCTCTGCGGCACCTTGGCGCTTAATGGCGGCTTGATCAGCGTCGGCATGGCCAACGACTGGGCATCCCACGGGATCGAACATGAAATCAGCGCAATCTACGACATTCCCCACGGCGCGGGTCTGTCCATCGTGTTCCCGAACTGGATGAAGTACGTGTACGCGGAGCGCGTTGGCCGATTCGCGCAATACGCGGAGCGCGTATGGGGCATCGAGCGCGGCAGCAAATCCGACGAGGATATGGCCCTGGCCGGCATTTCCGCGACGCGCGCCTTCTTCACCCGAATCGGGGCGCCGGCGACGCTGTCGTTCTACGACATCGGCGAAGAGCATCTGGACGTCATGGCGCGGGAAGCCGTGCTGTTCGGGCCGATCGGCAATTTCAAGAAGCTGCACGAGCAAGACGTGAAAGAAATTCTGGTCATGGCGCTGTAACGGCCGCCGTAACCGAAGAAGCCAATATTCGATCCGGCAATCGCCGGCGGAATATTGGCTTCTTTCATTTTCGCTCGCGATCCGATCAATTGCTCTGCTGGAGGACGCTGCCGACGGCGACTTCGTCGGAATCGTGCAGTTCGATATTCGCGCCAAGCGAGCGGAAAGCGCCGACGGCATCTTCGTATCCCCTGTCGATATGCTGCACGCCGGCAATCGTCGTCGTCCCTTCGGCGCATAAGCCCGCGAGTATCAAGCAGATGCCTGCCCGAACGTCCGAAGCGTGCACGAGCGATCCACGCAGCGGGAGGCCCCCGTGCACGAACGCGACGCCGGAGCGCACCTTGATGCTCGCTCCCATACGGTTAAGCTGGTGGACATGGTTGAACCGTGCCGGATAGATGCGCTCGCCGATGATGCTCTTGCCCTGCGCCTGCGTCAGCAGCGCGGTCAGCGGCTGCTGCAGATCGGTGGCGAAGCCGGGATACATCGCGGTCCGGACCCGGGTCGCCCGAAGCGGACCTGCCGCGTGCGCCGTGATCGAATGTCCGTCCGCTTCGATCTCCATGCCGATTTCACGGAGCTTGAACATGCAGGAGGACAGATGCTCCGGAATGACGTCGCGCACGGTAATCGTGCCGCCGGTCGCGCCCGCCGCCATCAGGAATGCGCCCGCGATGAGCCGGTCGGGGATGACGGTATACTCGCAGCCGGACAGCGACTTGACGCCTTCGATCCGTATATGGTCCGTACCCGCTCCGACGATCCTGGCACCCATGCGGTTCAGCAGGTTCGCCGTATCCGTTACCTCGGGATCGCGGGCGGCATTCATCAACACCGTCGTCCCCTTGGCAAGAACCGCCGCCAACATCGCGTTGATCGTCGCGCCGCTCGTAATCATATCGAAGTATACGACCGCGCCTCTCAGCTCTGCCGCCTCTACCGTATAGTGACGGTCGAAGAACGAGAACGAGGCGCCCATATGCTTCAGCGCTTTGATATGCTGATCCATCGGACGGCTGACGAAATCATCGCCGCCGGGATAGCCGACGGACACCGTGCCGAATTTCGCCAATAACGCCCCCACGAAATAGTAAGCCGCCCGGAAAGAAGAGGATTTTGCGGGATCCAGCGCCGTGCCGCCGATCGAACGAGGATCGATAATGACGGTGCCTTTGGCCGGCCGTTCGAATTTCAATCCGATTTCGCTGCCCAATTCGTAGATGACCCTCAGGTCGGCAATCTCGGGAATGCCGTGCAGCGTAACCGGCTCGTCGGCCAAGCAAGTGGCTGCAAGCAGAGCGAGTGCGCTGTTCTTGGAGCCTGGTATCGTAACGCTGCCTTGCAGTGGCGCGGATCGTTCAACTTTTATCGCTCTCATGGCCAGCTCCTTCGCTCGGATCTTCGTCCGCAACTATGACTTTGACGTTTTTGCTTTCGATTTCGCGGATTACTTTATCGGGTGCGCCCTGGTCGGTAATCATCAAATCGATTTGCTCCAGCTGCACGGAAGTCGCGAACATCCGGATGCCGATCTTCTCGTGCGGCGCCAGGCAAATCGTACGTCTCGACCCCTCGGCGACCGCGCGCGCGAAAGCCGCTCCCTCCGGCGTGGACGTACTGACTCCGTTCGGAGCGATCCCCCCTCCGGTAATGAAGCCGATATCGAAATTGAACTTGCCGAGCGTCTCGAATGCGATCGTATCGATCATGCTGTCTCCGTTCGATCGAAGCTTCCCGCCGATCAGATACGACTCGATATGGCGCTCGCCCCGAATCGTCTCCGCGATTGTCAGGGAATTCGTAATGACGGTAAACGGAACGTCCGCGGGAAGATACTTCAGCATGCCGTAGTGGATGCCCGCACTGCCGATAAAGACGGTATCGTTCTTCTGGATGAGCGATGCCGCGTAATTGGAAATCGCGTTCTGATGCGGCGCCCCTTCCCCGTACCTGGCCGTGCGCGGCTGAGCCAGCGTACGCACCTTAGGCAGGGGAGCAAGTGGTATGGCACCGCCGTATGTTTTCTGCAGCAAGCCCTGCTCCTCCATGATCGTCAGGTCACGCCTGATCGAATCGATGGACAACTGGAATTGGCCGGCAAGCTCTTTGGCAACGATTCGGCCGTCCTTCGCAAGCAGCTCCAAGATATGCTGCCTTCGTTCCTCGGCTAACATATTCAACCTCCATGTCATCGCGTGCATTGGTTAATCTTTCATGCCTATTCACCATCCTATTCCGTATTATTCATGATTGTCAATGTATCATTCGTATTCTTTAACGTTTCTTCATTGTTTGTAGATTATTAACCCTGCCCGCAATGGACGAAACAAAAAACCGCAATCCTCCGCACGCTGAATGATCGTGCTGGGACTGCGGCAATCGCGGCTTTCGAACCGCTGGATCGGTTTACAACTGCAGCTGCTTCAAATGATAAAATTCGCCTTTGCGCGCGATAAGTTCGTCGAACGTACCTAATTTTCGATTGGAGCCTGCCTGCCTGCAAGTCGCGGTGATAGGTAATCGACAGCTGCTGCAGCTTGCGGACGAGCGCGCTGCGAATGCCCGCTTCCACGTGGCGTATCGCCCGGCTCATGAAGGAAACGTACCAGGTATGCGTCGGGATGTTCTGGAGAATGACGACGGCGATGACCGCGAAATTCATCCATAAGCCGCGTACGGAATGCTCCCCGGGATGGCTGACGATGTTGATGATGTTCGCCGTCACGACCGGAAGCACGAAGATCGGCATGCTTTTGATCAGATAAAAGAAAACGGACAGCGATAAATTCAAAAAGTTGCCGCGGTAAAGCGACACCAAGAACTTCAACGTGCTTTGCTCATCCTGCCCGGCGACCTGCCGAAACGTATGCTCGTAGCTCAAGCGACCGGCCTTGCTTCTCTCTACTCTCTCCATTCGTGCTGTCCCATCCTTCGTCGCGTAATCGATCTTATGCCAACCGCTATAGTAAGGCATAACCTCGGGTTTGTAAACGTGCGATTCCCAAAAAATCGAAGCGCAACCGCAGTTGTTCGCCATGAAAGCATGCCTGTGCCTGGATAGATAAAAGGATAGGCAAAGTCTATTGATAAACATTTTCTATAACCCAAACAAAATACTTAAAATTCCATTTATGGACCCTCGCGGATATACTACGTGTAATACGTTAGAGGAGGATGCGCATGCAATCGTTATCGGATCTGTTCACGCGCTTTGCAGAACGGTATTTCAAGGATACGAGTCCGCTTTACGAACGTCTCTCGCTTCATATCGCAGGCGATCCGGAGCTGCTCGAGCTTGCCTCTCATGCCCGCGAAGGCCAGCTCCAGCCGAACATGCTCTTCGGCGCCGTGCACTATATGCTGCTTCGTGGTGCCGTTCACCCGCTGCGGTATTTCTACCCGAGCCTTCATGGCAATCCAGGCGATCCTGCGCTCGCGGCCGCTCCATTCAAGGATTTCTGCCTCGCGTTCCGCGACGAGATCATCCGGCTGATGGCCGGCAAACGCGTGCAAACGAACGAAGTCAACCGCTGCGCCTTCCTCTACCCGGCCTTCTGCAGCATCTACCGGCAAACGGGCAAGCCGCTGGCATTGATCGAAGTCGGCACGAGCGCCGGACTTCAGCTGCTCTGGGATCAGTACGGCTATTCCTATGGAACGGGCGATGTCTATGGCAGCGCGGCAGCGGAACTTCACCTGGAATCGGAGCCGCGCGGCGGCAAGAAGCCGTTCCTTCTCTTGAACAGCCCGCCCGTATCTTCGAGAATCGGCATCGACCTGCATGTCAACGATCTGAACCAAGAGGAAGATCTCCTATGGCTGAAGGCGCTGATCTGGCCCGAGCATAAGAAACGCCGGATGAACCTGGAGAAAGCCGCGGCTTGCTTGAAGACACGGCCCGTCCAGCTGATCGAAGGCGACGCGATCGAACTGATCTCCGGCGTCGCCGCGACCGTGCCCGCCAAGGCTGCGCTGTGTATCTTCCATACGCATGTTGCCAATCAATTCTCCGCCGAAGCGAAGCAGGAATGGAACGAGCGGCTCCAAGCGCTCGGCAAGCAGCGAGACTTCTATCATCTCTACAACAATATGGACGATATGAATCTGCATTTGGATGCTTACCGCGACGGACGGCTGCATCCGCTGACGATCGCGGAGACGGAAAGCCACGGACGATGGTTTACGTGGTTGATATAGGAGAAGTCGAGGTTGTCTGTTGCGCGGCAGCAGCTGCGTTAGCCGGCGGACAAAACAAACAGGCACGGATGCGCGCATCCGTGCCTCGTCTATTCTAATCGACCTTTCTGACAGGTTTTGCGATAACCCGGCATTCCTATCGTCGCGACCGTCGATCATGCATCTGGCTCATCCCGCGATCCGGGCCGCGCCGTCGAAGTGCCGGTGAACCGCTTCCGATATGACAGCGGGGTTATGCCGACATGCTCGGCGAAGGAACGGGAGAAGTGCGGCGTCTGCTTGAAGCCGGTCTCGTCCGCGATTTTGGAAATCGGCCAATTCGTCTTCATCAGCATCAGCTTCGCTTGGTCCATTCGGTAGGAGAGCAAATATTGCTGCGGCGTGCAGTCGAATACTTCGCCCATGCAGCGCGCGATATAATTGGGATGCAGGCCCATGGCCTCGCCCAGCTTGCCGTTCGTTACGGTCGTGCGGAAATTCATTTTCAAATAGGCGGCCGCTTCTTCCGCGACGGCGATCGGCGCTTTGGCCGCGTCGCTGCGCCAGCCCTCGTCGAACAGCTGCAGCAGATGAAGGAACCATTGCTGGCGCTGCCAGAATGCGGCATGCGACGTTCCGAGCGCCGCGTCGTGCAGCTTGCTTAACAAGGAGATCGCTTCCTCCGGATAAGCAACCGTCATCGTCTTCGGCAGCCGAATGGCGTACGAATAGTAATCCCCGCGGAGCGTGCCGCAGCTGGTCCCTTCGTGCTCCTCCCAAGGTCCGGCCGTCTGGAAATGCACCCAGTCGAAAACCGTATCCTCCGAGCAGGGCCGCGTGGGATAATGCCACAGATCCGGCCGCAAGATCAACATTTGACCGGGACCGACTTCCCAGGCGTTCGATTCCTCGCCGACATGCAAGGTGCCGCTATGTACAAAAAGCAAATCGAATACGCCGATATTCCGGCGATTCGGATGCTCGCCGCCTTTCGGATACGTTCCGCGATTGGACTCGATGAAATAAGGCAGCGGCGGAGATAGAAAGGTAAGCAGCGGTTCGGACGACAAGAGTAAAGCCTCCCTGTGTTGGTTTACGCCCGTTTATTTTATCAGACATAACCGTCGCGAGGAATACTCTAATCCAAAAAAGAAGCATCTTCCTTGAAATTTCCGGGCGCGGCCATGGAACGGCATTTCGGGACGATACGAAAGCCTCATTATTGCAGGCGGCGGTAACATGGCGGACACTCTATGATAAAATAAATATAGATCGTAGATAGAGACAGCGAAGCATCGTAGAGGAGATGAAATCATGCAGCACGAGAGCAGCAATATTACGTGGCAGCATTCCATGGTCACGAGACAGGAGCGCCGCGAGAGAAACGGACATCGCAGCTGCGCGCTCTGGTTCACGGGTTTGCCCGGTTCGGGCAAATCGACGCTCGCCTTCGCGCTCGAGCAGGCGCTTCATGCCAGGAATATCGCCTCCTACGTCTTGGACGGGGACAATATCCGGCACGGCCTCAACCGCGACCTCGGATTTTCGAACGGGGACCGGACAGAAAACATTCGCCGGATCGGGGAAGTTTCGAAGCTGTTCGCGGATGCGGGCTTGTTCGTCCTGTCGGCGTTTATCTCACCGGACGAGAAGGACCGCCGCATGGTCAAGGAGATGTTTCAACCTGGGGATTTTATCGAAATCTACGTGAAATGCTCGCTCGCGGAATGCGAGAAGAGGGATCCCAAAGGATTGTACAAAAAGGCAAGAAGCGGGCAGATCAGCAACTTTACGGGTATCGACGGAAAATACGACGTACCCCGGAATCCCGATCTGATCATTGATACGGAGAATATGACGATCGACCAGTCGCTGGACGTTTTGCTGGCCTATCTCGAGGAACGGAACTAACTCGCAAGCTGCCTGGCACCTTTCTGCCCCAGCTTGCGGGTTGCTGCCGCCACGTTGCGGATCGGATTATGCGCGTACCCCCGCTTGAAACTCCAGCAGTTTGCTGAACGTCCCCTTGGTATCCGCGGAGAGCTGATGATAGCCGCCCCGCTGGATGACCTGCCCGTTATCCAAGACGAGGACTTGATCCGCGTTTCGAATCGTCGACAGCCGGTGGGCGATGACGATGATGGTCGTTCTCCCCTTCAACCGGTCGAGCGCGTACTGGATTTTCGCTTCGTTCTCGCTGTCCAGCGCGCTGGTCGCTTCGTCCAGAATCAATATCGAAGGCTTCCTCAGAATCGCCCGCGCCAGCACGATCCGCTGGCGTTCCCCTCCCGAAAGCCGCACCCCGCGGTCGCCGAGGACCGTATCCAGCCCCTGAGGCAATTGCCGCACGAATTCCTCCGAAGCCGAGAAACGCAAAGCTTCCCACATTTGTTCCTCCCCGGCTTCCGGAGCCGCAATGAGCAGGTTTTCCCTGATGCTGGCATGGAACAGGAACGGATCCTGCGAAACGTAACTCACGGACCGCCGCAATGAGAAGCCGTCGTCGTTCGATAGCCGCATTCCGTCCACCAGGACTTCGCCTTCTTCCGGCTTGATGAGCCCGATCAGGATATCGATCAAGGTGCTCTTGCCCGCCCCGGATTTGCCGACGATCGCCGTCATGGTGTTCACCGGGACCGACAGGCTGACTTGATGCAGGGCGTAGGACGAACCGCCGTTGTCGTACCGGTAAGAAATGCCGCGGCATTCGATTCCTTCGGCCATGCGCAGAGGTTTGCCGTCGGCTGCGGCGTCTAAGGAATCCAGCTCCTTGGCAGCCGCGCATTCCCGCTCCAGATCCGCCAGGCTCTTGAACGCCGGCAGCGACTGAGCGATCTGCTCCCAATTGGCCTGCAGCGCCGAAAATTTCGGCCAAAGCCGGGAGAAAATGACGATGATCAGGACGAGACTTTCGGCAGGCACGCGGAACGCTTCCAAGGACAGATAAACGAACAGGGAGATGAGCACGACGGAAGCGACCTTATAGACGAACTGGGAGGCCGACTGCGTTTTTCCGAATTGGACCAGATTATGCTCCATCCGGCCGCACAGCGCGCCGAACCAGGACAGATGCTGCGCTTCGGTCATGTTGCTCTTGATGTCCTTCATGCCATTAAAATGATCGGTCATCCCGCCGATGTACTGCTGCGCCAGCTCCGTGGTCTGATCGCCGATGTTCTTCGACCGCTTGATGAACTTGCTGGAATAGACCGCGACCGCAAGGCCGCAGATCAAGACCATGGCCGTCAGCTTGACCGAAAGCCATAACGCGAAGCAGATCTGAACGGCGGTAAAGAGCAGCGTCGTCGATAATCGAAGCGCGAGATACGTGCTCATGCTGACGCGCAGCAGCTCGTTCGTCATGACGTGCGTGAAATCCGATCTGCGGTTCTTCAGGAAGAACGCCCAGTTGGCCTGCAGCAAGCCCCGATAGATATCCTCCCGAAGGTAGCGGATGAATCCGTGCTGAATCTCCAAATTCAAATTCGTTTGCTTGCGCTGCATCAGAGCCTGACCGGTAATCAGCAGCGTGAATCCGCCGAGCAGCACGGCAAGGCGCGCGCCTTCCGGAATCGCCTTCAGCGGTTCGACCAAACCGGAAACGAACGGGATGCCGCCCGTATCCATGCGGAAAATGCCAATCAGGCCGAGCGCGGGAACGAGCAGGAAAATGCCGATGCCCTCCAGGAAGCTGATGACCGTCATGCCCACCAGATTGACATAGAGCTTGATCCCGGCATATTCGCGCAGTTTGTTGATGTATCTCAGCAGATGCTTCACTTCGATCTCTCCTTATCCATGCGAAATCTTCGCATCTTCATCCACCGCGGCCAGAATGCGGCTTACCAGCTCGTCAACGTTGAATCCCGCGTCCGGCCTGCGCAATTGGTACATGCGGATGCGCTCGACGAGCGATACGGAAGTCGAGAAATGCCGATGGTCCAAGCCCAGCTCGGAAATCAAAAACTGCCGGTAGGTGTGGTAACGAACGGTCGGCAGCCGCTCCAATCCCCGCAGACGGCGAAGCTCCGTTGCGTCCTCGTCCGTTTTCACGAGTTCGAAGATGCCCGCGAGCGGCACGGGTTCCTTCCAGAACTGCGACGCCACGGGGATCGCGAATTTGGTCTGGTACAGCGGCACATAGCTGCCTGCTTGCATGCCGAGCTTATCGATGCTTTCCTGCCACAGCTTTTGCTGCGGGTAGGCGGGAATGACGAACGGCACCCGGTCGCGGTTAAGCGTAACCGCGATGACGTCGTCGGTCAGAAGCGGGTAGCCAAGCTTCAGAAAAGCGGCGGCCAGCGTCGATTTGCCAGCGCCGGAATCGCCTACGAACGCATAGGCCTTGCCGTCGATGACGACGGCGCTCCCGTGCAGCGGCAGCAGCTGGCGCTGGAACAGCAGCGCGCCCATGCAGGTGCCGAGCAAGTACAGCCGGATGGCGGTTTCCTCTGCCTCGGCCGCAGGAGATACGCTGATCCGGTTTCCTCCGCGCACGCGATAAATGCCCGTGCCTTCGATGTTCAGCATGAATTCGCCGTCGCCGAACGCATAGTAAGCGTCGTTGCCGCTTCGCTCGTTCCAAGCGACCGACAACTCTTCCAGTTCGATATGTACATCCGCTTCGCCGGTTTGTTCGGACTCCCGGAGCAGCTCCGGCAGGACGATTTCGCTTGCGATCGTCAGCCCGAATGCCTTATAAACCGTTCGCGACGCAGCAGGGTTAGGGTTCATTAAGCTCACCTTTTCTTCTAGTAAGAGTCGATGCAAACGATGAAACGGCCCTATACGCGTGGTTCCGCATATAGAGCCGTAGGTCTGTCGTTTAACGCGGTCATTTACGATTCATGAGCATGCCCGTTATTGCTGCCTTTACCGTTCTTGTCCGGAAATACGCCGTTCGGTCCGCCCATCGTCTCGTTGACGTCGAGCACTTCCAGCATCGGCTGCTGCCATGCTTTCAAAGTTTGCTTTTCCATATGTGTTCACCTCCCTTCAGTGCGGCGCCTCAGGCCAATTGCCGCAGGAACCGCCAGGCGATCAAAGCCCGCATCAGGAGCCTGGCATCCGTATCGTAAGCGAATGCCGGCTTCGGGGACGGGCCGATTTTCTCGAGCGAAGCCTTGATTTGATTCACGTTCAAATACTGCGCGGCGGCGGGATCGCGGCATAGCTTTCGCAGCTCCTCGGTAAAACAGCTCCACGCGGGCAGCATGCGGTGGATCCAATCCGCCCCTTGGACGCCCCGGACGCGCTGGTTCAGCCGCACGTCGTCCGGCAAATACGAGGCGGTCGCCCTGCGGACGAGCGAGCGGTCCATGCCGTTCTGGACGTATTGCTCGATCGGTACGGACAGACAGAAGCGGACCACCCGCGGATCGGCGGTCGGATCCCTTTCCCACACGCCGTAGCGCAGGGAAAATTTGGTGACGGAGGTTCCCTGGTGGTTGGAGGTCGCCAGATTACCGAACTGATAGTCCCTCGCCTCGAATTCGTCGAACACGCAGCCGTCCAAGCCGACGTCATGCCGCCTCAGCTTCTCGAACACGCCCGTTCTTGCCGCGAAGTCCGGATGGATGACTTGCGGCGTTTCGCCCGCCGGATTTGCGGCGTTCGCGGATTTCGCCGCGAAGGGAAAGGCCTGTTTGCCGAGAATGGGCAGCAGCCGAGAACGGCCGATATTCATCCGCTGCCCGTAATGCTTGAGCTCGCGGCAGAACCGGACCCAGCGCAGCTTCCTTAGGAGCTGGGCATAATAATCCATCGCCGGTCCCCAAGAAATGGTGTAATTCCCGCGCGCGCCCGTCAGCAGCACGGAGACGCCGTCCTGCTGCGCCCGCTCGAGAATCCCTTTGATCCAGAACGAGTTCTCGAAGAACTTATAGGGCGCTTCCAGAAGACCGATCAGATCGTCGATCTCCCCGAACGAGTCCCGGCCGCCGAAATCCAGACCGTTGTGCGCGATGTTCCCGACATGCCGGACGGTGGCTTGAATATATGGACTTTCGTCGGCCACCATCCTTCTCGGCGTCCAATCCACGAAGTCGGTCGATGGCACGTAACTATACGTATGTAAGGTTTTCCCTTCCCTGCGCAGCGAGTCCGCCGCAAAGCTGGCTACCGCGCCGGAGTCCAAGCCGCCGCTCAAGCTTGCGCCGACCCGCCGGAACGTCCGAAGCCGCGAGGAGACCGCTTCCCGAAACACGTCGCGAAACGCTTCCTCGTATTCGCCGTTCGACTTCAGCCGCAGCGGCTCCCGGGGCGCTTCGATCTTGTCGTACTGCCCGATCGTCAGCTTCCCCTCTTCCACCGCAAGCCAGTGCGCGGGCGGAAGCTGCCCGATATCGCGGTACACGGTGGCGTTCACGTCGACGGCATCCAGAATGACGGGGATCGCGAGAAACTCCGAGAACCAGGATTCGTTCACCGCCTTCTTGGCGCCCGACAGCTCGAACAACGGATCGATCACCGTGCAAAAGGCAAACCGCCGTTCCTGCCGCTGGTAATACAGCGTCCGGTTGCCCAATAAGTCGCGGGCGCCGAACAGGAGCCGTTTCCGCTCGTCCCAAATGACGAAGGCATAGTCGCCGATCAAGTAGCGGGGAGCTTCTTTGCCCCACTTCAGATAGGCGGCGACGATCAGCTCGCTGTCCGTCATCCCTTTCCGCCGCGCGTAATCGATCTGCAGCCGGTCGAACAATTCCGCCCGGTTGTCGATGATCGCGTCGGCCGTAATGGCCAGCCGGCTGCGATCGTCATAATAAGGCAAACGCTCATGAACCGATTCCGGCGTAATCCATTGGGCGTGACAGCCCAGAAAGACGGAGCCGCCATGCCAGGCTTGCGCGTCGTCGGCTGGGTACCGCTGCAGAGCTTGCATCAGCTTCGCGCCGTCTTCCGCCGGTACGGGTTGGTCGTCATCATATAGAATGCCGGCTATTGCGCTCATGATATCCTCCGATGGTGCCGGATGCCGCTGTCGCGGAGTCCGGTTAACCGGTCCTGCACCCAAGACCGTGATCTTCTGCTTTCCTTCATATAGTTCGAATATTCACTTAATTTTCAGGGGGTCTTCTAAGCTTTCCGCCGCCTCACGCTTCCTGCTTCATCTGCCGCCAGATCCATACGAACGGCCGTAACGGGAAGTACAGAAAATGCAGCGATTTCGGGAGCGGCAGCGCCTCCGTATCCCTAAAGCTGGGGTACAGCTGGCTGATCATGTATACTGACTTTTGGCGCTTCGTCTTCAAGGCCAACAAGTAGCGCTTGTACACTCTGTCCAGCTCCTTGTCGCCGGGCGAGAACGTAACCATGTCCCGGATGAAATAGAGCGAACGTTCCGCCAGTTTCCGCCGATGGGCGCCCGAGAGCATCGGCCCCGCTTCGGACGGAATCGGCGTCCGGAACAAGCCGGCGGCCAACGTGAGCGCCTGCCCGCCCAGCTGAAGGCACTGGTAGCGGCGCATGAGCGGAATTAGGGTACCCCAATCCAGGCTTCGGCGCGCCAGCCGATCGATGTCCGCCAGCCAGCGCAGCCGAAACCAGGCGTGCCTAGCGCCGTGCGAGACGAGGTACATAAAGAGATCCTCGCTCCCCAGCAGGCAAATGTCCCGCTTGGAAAGCGGGCTGCGCCTTCTTCGGCTCCAGAGCTCCTCGAACGCCGGCTCCTTGCCCATGTCGGAATTGAGCCGCCAATGGATCTCCACCTGGATTCCCGTCTCCGGGTGCGTAAAGGAAATATGGTGCATCTTCCATTTCCAGTTGAACAGGCGCGGACCATGGTCGTCGCCCCGATAGCCCAGGCGCAGCAGCTCTTTCTCGGCGGCCTCCACGCTCTTCATCGGAACGAGAATGTCGAGATCCTTGGACGTGCGGAGCGAAAGATCGCCGTACAGATCCTTGGCGAGCACCGGCCCCTTCAAGACTAACGGCAATATCCCGTTCTCTTGAAGGGATACGCAAACCCGTTCCATTTCCCCGCTAAGCCGCAGCATTCGAAACGTATTTCGCGCGAAATCGCGATGAAGGGCTTGCAGAACATCGGCAGGAATCAATTGGCTGGTCTTCAGCCGGGCGTACAGCTGCGGATAAACCCGGTGATGCCGGATAAGCCCCAGAAATTGATTCCAATCGATGTGCGGCAGCGATGGCATAACCGATTGATCCGTTCGTAAATCGGCATCCGACCGCATGAACGCCAGCATGATGTTTAATTCCTCCGGAAAAGCGCTTATGTCAAGCGTGCAATCGAAATCCATATTCAGGCCCCTTCCATCCTCTCCGCGCGTTTGTCCGATCCGAATGCGGCGACCGCCGTGAACATCCGCATCTCCTCGGCTCCGGTTACGTAGAAGGGCCCGCTTCGAAGCCAAGCGTGCGCGATCATCTTCCCTTCGCCGTTCCTTGCCGTTCCCAAATAAAGCGTGCTTTCGATCTTTCGCCGCTCCAGCATTTTTTTGGCGGCGATCGCCCTTACCAGGCATTGGCTTTCCCAGAACGTGTGGCGGCTCATGACCCCGACCGCCCGCGCGACGCGGCGGATCGTCGTCTCGTCCGACGGATCGTGAACCAGAGGCGTTTCCAGCGCGCGTCTCCCCAGGGTTGGCGCGATCCTGGAGAACGGGAGTGCTTTCATGACGCGCGCCAAGGCCAAATAAGCGAACGCCTCCAGCATGAGCCGTTTATTGTCGCCGGGCAGCTTCAGAAACTTGGCCAGGTTACGCTTCACCTTTCCGGACCTCGATCAACGCTTCCGCATGCAGGTTCTTCAGA
Organism: Paenibacillus sacheonensis; assembly: GCF_009909195.1. Classification (GTDB taxonomy): domain Bacteria; phylum Bacillota; class Bacilli; order Paenibacillales; family Paenibacillaceae; genus Paenibacillus_Z; species Paenibacillus_Z sacheonensis. The sequence continues at coordinate 92,292 of NZ_JAAAMU010000010.1, read as the reverse complement.
AACGCCCCCACCTGTTCCTCGCAAGACGCGCGCTCGACGTCGTATTCGTCCATCAGCGCGTCCACGAGCTGATTGACCGGAATCGGCGAAGCGATCAGCTCCCAAACCCTTCCTCCGATCGCGCCGAGATTGTAATATTTGCCGGAGCTTACGCTGAACATGACCTTCTCCCCGCCCATATCGCTGACGACGCTGCCTTCAGATTGCACGACCGTTTGTTCGACTAGGAATAAATTCGTCATTTGATTTTCTCTCCTTCTCTGATGGTTTGGATGATTGCGGATACAAGCCGATGGGCCGTGAAGCCTTCCTGCGGCCGGCTTAATTGGTACGTTCTCGCCTGCTCTGCGATGCCCGCCGCTGCTTTGAAATGCCACGCCTCCAGCCCGAGCCGATGAATCAGCCTGTTCCGGTACGTATGAAGCAGCATGACGCGCAGCCGTTCGAGATTCGGCAAAGGCCTGACGATAACCGTCTCCCCTTGCGGCTTCGCGAGCTCGAACACGCCCGCAAACGGAATCGGCCCATCGCAAAACCGCGCGGCAGCCGGCACGGCGAATTTCGCCGTTTCCCGGTAAATCGTGCGATAGCTACCGCTCTCCCTGCCAAGTCCCAGCCGCTCGATGCTTTCCTGCCACAGCTTCTGCTGCGGATAGGCCGGCGAAACGATGGGCGGTCCGCCGCCTTCCGACCAGGCAGCCGCAATGACGTCGTCGCTTACGAGCCTGTATCCCTCTCCGACGAAAGCCGCCGCGAGCGTCGATTTCCCGGCTCCCGAATCGCCGACGAAGGCATACGCCTTGCCGTCGATCTCGACCGCGCTTCCGTGCAGCGGCAGCACGCCCCGGAGCATCAACAGCGCTCCCATGCAGGTGCCGAGCAGGTAAACCCGCACTTTCTCCGGATCGGCTCCCGCCAGAGGCGACACCGTAATGCGTTGTCCGTCCTCGATGCAGTAGAAGGCCGTCTCCGGGATCAGAAACAGAAACCTGTTCCCGATGCGCGCGAAATTGCTGCCGGCAGCTTCCAGCTCGTCCCGCAATCGGTCCGGGAAGCCTGCCGCAATGACGACATCGGCGCTTGCGCGATCCTCGCCGCCGGCGGATAAGGGCAGCTCGGGCAGCGGGATTTCGCTGGAAATCCGCAAGCCGAACGCTTGATAAACCGTTTGCCTCGCCGCAGAAATCATAACATTCACTCCTTTCGCCGTAATGTCGCTATGCCGAATGAAGAAGTGTCCTTGTGCGATCCTTATTGGATCGCACAAGGACAATTGGAAGGAATGGTTAAATGGAGGAAATGAGACCTAGCTAGGGTTGTAGATGTCCATGTCGTCCGTCGTAACGAAGTCGATCGTCGTGTTGCCTTTGCCATACATCGTTTCGCTGACTTCGAGGGATTCCAGAGTCGGAACCGCCCATTCTTTTTTCGCTTGGTTTGTCATGTTTTTTCACCTCCCTTCAGTAATTTACGTTTTAAGGCAGCCGTTTCAGGAACCGGTATATGATCAAGCTCCGCATCAGCATGCGCAGCTCCGGACGGAACGCATGCTCCGGGCGCGGTTCCCCGCCGAGCTGCGCCACGGCTTCCTTGATCCGGCCGACATGGAGATACCGTCCCGCGGCGGGGTCCGCGCAAAGCTGCAGCAGCTCGTGCTCGAGCGGTTTCCAGACCGGGATGACGCGGTGTACCCAATCGGCTCCCTGAATGCCCCGGACGCGTTGGTTCAGCCGCACTTCGTCGGGCAGATAATGCTTCGTCGACCTTCGGATCAGCGCGCGGTCGAGGCCTCCCCCGACGTACTGCTCCAGCGGCACCGAGAAGCAGAAGCGGACGACCCTGGGATCGCAGGTCGGATCGCGCTCCCACGCACCGTAGCGCAGGGACAGTTTCGTCGCCGAGGCGCCGTTCTTGTTCGCGACCGCCAAGCTTTGCAGCTTCTCCTTCCGGACCTCCAGCGGATCGCGGATCAGGGCGGTGCCGATCCCGCTGTCCCGAAGCTTGGCGAACACATCGGTCCGTTTGGCAAAATCGGGATGGATCAGCATCGTCGGAATGTCAGGCCCGTTGTCCGCGGCGGCGGTCGATCGTTTCGCAAGGACGGGGAAAGCTTCCTTGCATATGATCGACAGCAGCCGCGAGCCCGCAATGCCTTTGTTGGCCTTATATTGCCGGAATTCCCGCATGAACTGCAGCCATTTCATCTTGCGGAGCAGCTCCGCGTAATAGTAGATGGCCGGTCCCCACGATACCGTGAAGTTCCCCCGCGCTCCGGTGAGCAGGACGCCCGCGCCCTGCCGCCCGGCTTGCTCGTGCATGCCTTTCAGCCAGAACGAATTCTCGAAAAACTTATACGGCGTCTCGAGAATGTCCAGCCACTCGTCCACCTGGGACATCGGCGTGACGTCCTTGAAGTCCATGTACCGGTCCGAGATGTTTCCGGCATGGAGGGCCGTCGCTTTCATGAACCGGCTCTCGTCGGCAGTCGCGCTCGCGGGCGTCCAGTCGGTAAAATCGCCTGTCGGGACGTAACTGTACGTATGCAGCTTCTTCCCCTCTTCACGCAGCGCGCGGGCCGCGAAGCTGGCCACGGCTCCCGAGTCGAGTCCGCCGCTTAACGTCGCCGCCACTTGGCGGTGCGTCCGGATCCGCGACTTCACCGCTTCCCCGAACACGTCCCGGAACGCCTCCTCGTACTCGCCGTCCGATTTCAGCCGCAGCATCTCCTTGGGTTCGAGCGAGCCGTAACCGAAAAGCGATAGTCGGCCGTCCGAGACGACGAACGCGTGCGCCGGAGGCACCTGGTGAATATTCCGGTACGGCGTGGCGCCGGCGTCCGTCGATTCGTACATTTCCGGAATCGCCATGAATTCCGCGAGCCAGGATTCGTTCAGCTCCTTCGCCCCGCCAGGCAGCGCGAACAGAGGGGCCATCGTCGTACCGAAGGCGAACCGCCGGTCATCGCGACAATAATAGAGGCAGCGATGGCCGAACAGGTCCCTTGCGCCGAAGAGCTGTCGGTTCGCCTCGTCCCAGATGACGAAGGCGAAATCGCCGATCAGGTATTCCGGCGCCCCGCGTCCCCATTTCCGGTACGCGAGCAGAATAAGCTCGCTGTCGGTCATGCCGGAGCGGCGTGCGGGCTCCACCTGCAGCAGGGCGAACAACTCTCCGCGGTTGTCGAGCATCGCGTCCGAAGCGATCGCGAGCCGGCGCTCCGCATCGTAAGAGGGCAGCCGTTCGTGCACGGACTCGGGCGTGATCCATTTGGAAAGGCAGCCAAGAAACACGGGGCCGTCCGTCCAAGTCCGGACGTCGTCGGCGTCATAGCCCTCCATCGCCTTCATCATGCCGGCGCCTTCCGCAGGCTGACCGTCGAACCGGAGCATGCCGGCGATGGCGCTCATTTCTTCCTCCCGTCGCCGCTCAACAAGGCCGACGCCAAGGAAGACAACCGGCTGCCGAAGGGGACGAGCGACTTCAAACGATCGATTTTTCCGTTCGTGGCGTCCAGCTGCGCTCGCAGCCGCCGCTGCTCCATGGCGCCGAGTTCGAGGCGCTTCTCGAGCGCGCGCACGGTCATCTGCAGCCGAAGCGCCTCCGCGTGCTGCCCGTCGGACGCCGCGGCCTGAACCGCCGCCGGCGCTCGGCCGTTTCCCGGAGCAGCGGCGGATTTCAGCGCGTACCCCTCTTCCCATCTGCAGCCGGTCGCCTCTGCCAATTGCTTGGTCCGCAGCGCGATCAGCTCCGCGTCCGGCTCATTCTCGAAACGCACGCCCGTCAGCTTCTCGGCTTCCTCCAGCTCTTCGGCGTAGCCGAGCTCGCGGAAAATCCGCGCCCCGAGCGTGCGGCCGTACAGTTCGATCTCCGGCTTGTCCAGCACGTCCTTCCAGATATGAAGGGATTCCTGATTGGGCTCTGTGTGGTTCGCCACGAACGGATCGCCTACGCCCATGCTGAAGTAGAGATCTGACTTGGCGGAGTTCATGAAATTGCCGTACGTCTCCATGCCCTCTTCGTACGCGGTGCCGAGAAACCGGCAAACCTCGGTTAATTGCGCTCTCGGATCCGCCACCAGTTTCTCGTAATGCAGCCGATGCGCGTAGGGGTTGTTTTCGGCAAAGTAGTGATAATACCGGAACAGCCCGACGGTCAGGTCCGCGATTTTCATATCGAAGTCCGGATGGCCGAGGCTTTCCGTCAGATCGAAGCCCCCGCCCCGCTGCTTGTTCACCTTCTTGTTCGAGGCAAGGACCGCGAACGGGTTCCGGATGAGCCAGATCCGCCTGGATTGCGGAAACAGCGCGTCCAGGAATTCAAGCAGATAATAATACCGGGGCGACTTGTCGATGACCAGCTCCGCTCCTGCGCTGCTCTGCAGCAAGCCGTTGTAAGCCTGGAGCGCAAACATCCGGCTCGCTTCCTCGAAGGTGTCCTGCGGCAGGATGCCGTTGTAGAACTGGCTGAGAATGCCGGTTCCCCCGTAAGCCCTGCGCTGCGGCGACCGCAGATCGTAGAGGCTCATCAGAAACCACATTTCCTGCGTGGCGAACATTTTGCTGTGATTTTGCAGCATCACCGTCGCCAAGGAGCTTCCGCTTCTGGGCGTGCAGAGCAGAAACACAAGATTGTTGCCGTTCGAATCGACCAAAGCAGTTCACCCTTTATTGAAGTCGTAGTAGAATTTAGGCCGTTCCTTGAGCATCAGCTTGTAAATATCGTCGTTCGTAGCCTTGATGCCCTCCAGGTAATCCTTGTAAGGCCGGTCAGCGACGTTGACGAGCCCGGAGTTGTAACGCTCGCCCCATTCTCCCTGCCAGTACCTGCCAAGGCCGGCCTGGTCGACGTAATTGAACAGGTGCGCGCCGACGACGTAAGGCAGCGTGGCGGCGCCTTCCACGTAGTTCCGGTAACGCATCCCTCGCTGGAATTGATTCGACGCCGAATTCGGAAGCAGCGGTTTCAATCCCTGTTCGGAGGTGCCGTAACCGAATTCGCTGAACAGGATCGGTTTGCCGCCCGACTCTTCGTAGACATCCTGCAGCAGGTCCGTCTCGATTTTGTAGCTGTAATAGTTGATGCTGATGACGTCCACGTATTTGCCTTCCGTCTCGGCAAGCGGCTTCCGGTACTTCTCGTTGTGGAAGGTCGTCGTGATCCACCTGTCGCCGAGAAGCAGATGATTGGGATCGTATTTGCGGTAGATACGCGAGACGGTGCCGAAGAACGTATCCAGGTAGTACGCGTAAAAGTCGTCCATGTCGCGCCAGGACGCCGACGTTTTGACCGGCATTTCGGCCTCCTTCAAGTCGTCGAACGAGCCGAACTTCGTGCCCCAGGCGGCGTTATAATTGTCGACGGTCTGATACTTGTCGCGCATCCGCTCGACCAGCTTGCCTTTGATGGCAGCCGAGCTCGCCTTCAGCTTGGGCACGTTGGTGTAAAACTTGTGAAAGTCGTATTCGTTGTCGATGAAGTACCCGATCAGCATCCGGTCGTCCTTATTCGGCGTCAGCGCCTTCCGGAACGCGTCGTCGATTTTCGCTTCGGCGTTCGGCGCGAAGATGTCGAAGATCGAGATGCCGTTCAGCTTGGCCCAGCTCATTGAATTCAGCGGAAGCATCCGTACGTACGGCATTTTGCCCTCTTCGCCGTACTTGACGGGCGAATAGCTGCCGACGCCGTTGAATCCCCACTTCTTCAGCCTCTCGACCGCCTCCATGTAGATGGAGTGCTCGGTCGGGAACTTGCCGGTCTTGCGGTAGACGTTGGCCATGTAGAAGGAGAAGTTGTCCTTCCCGATGAAGGCTTTCTTATACTCGCCGTCGAACGGCGGAATGGATTCGAACTTCTGCTCCCGGCCCGCAACCATCGTATACGTTTCGTTGGCCGTAACGCCGTTCACCGCAAGGCTGAAATAGAGATCGCCGTTCGGCGCGGTCATGACTTTGCGTCCGTCCATCTCCTGGACCGCGAAATACCCTGTCGCCTTCAGGCCGTATTTCGCCGCGCTGCCGGCGAGTCCGCCGTAGCCGTCGCGGTCGGAAGGGGCGCTGACGCTGTCGTAATACGCTTCGTCCGCGCTGGCGTCATCGGCCAATTGCTTGTCGCTCGCTACCTTGGCGGCGAAGTTCGCTTTCTTCATCTGGCCGAATTTATCGACTTCGATTTCGTTGCCGGCGTTGAGCGAGTATTTCCGGATCGGACTTGGGACCAAGCCGTCCTTCACCGCGTACGCCTCCACGACGTTATAGCCGGCAAGATCGAGCGGCGCCTGGTAGGGCAGGAAATCGGGTCCTTTGTTCAACCGGTAATAGATCCGCGCTCCCTGCGTATCGGACGACAGTTCGGCCTTGACCGTACCGCCGCTCAGCTTGGAGGCCAGCTTGACCGAGGCCGTGTTTTGATTAATCACGACCTTCGACACTTGAGGCGACCAGGAATTAGCCGATCCGTTCAGCATGATTTTCAAATACCGCGTTCGTGCGGGCAATGCCGAAGCCTCGAAGGCATAGGGCTGCCAATTGCTTTGCGAGTAGCCGGCCGTTTCCGCTTCCGCGGAAATCTCCGTATACTGCTTGCCGTCCGCCGATGCGAAAAACCGCTGGTCCTCGACAGGTACGCCCGTATAGAAACTGCCGTAGACCGTGAAGGAACGGATATCGTAATCCGTCCGGTATACGATGTAGCCCGGTCCAGTCGCGGTGCGCGCGATGCGACCGCCGTCGTTATCGAAGTAACCGGGGTCGTTCTTCGCCACGTACACATTGGAACGGCCCGCAGCCAGCTGGAAATTATCAAGGTTGTCGATCATGCCGACAGGCGCTGCATCCGTCGCTACCGGCGTATACCGATACGTCGAGACGATGCCGGCCGCCGATTTTCCCGTTCCCGAATGGTTGACGGCGGTGGTCTTCAGCGTCAGATTGCCGAGTACCGGTATCGGCGAGAAGTAATGCTTGCGTGTCTTCGAGCTCCGCGGGTCGCTGCCGTCGGTCGTGTAATAGACCGTCTCGCCCGCTTCCGCCCGGTTCAGCATGATCATCCGGCCGTAGGGCACCGTTCCCGACGGGACGCTAGCATCCACGTTCGCCGGTCCGTTAAGCACGACCTTCCCGATGGACGGACAGGGGTTCCCGCCCCCGCCCGGGAAGGTGATTTTCAAATATTTCGTGCTTCCCGGAAAGTTTCTCGACACGTATTCGACGGTATTTCCGCCGCTCTCGTGAATGTCCGGCGTGATCTCCCTGTATGCCTTGCCGTCGCTTGAAACCGAAAAGGTCGGATGGCTGTATTTCTGCCCGGATGCGTAATACGCGTAAATCGAGAACGAGCGCAGGAAGCTTTTGTCCGCCGTCCGGTAGATTGCGTATTCCCCGGAAGCGCCGCTTGGCTTTATCCGCGTCGAATCGAGCTTGTCGCCCGGAAGGCTTTGCAGCTGGAGCGTATCCGAATGCCGATACACCCGGTTCCAGTCGGCGAGCGAATCGACCTCGATTTCATAGGCGGGCGGAATGGCATCTCCGAGCACATGCGCCGGAATTATTCCGGCGATGATGCCCAATGCCGACAGGCACACCAATTTCTTTTTCACGATTTTTCTCCTTTTGCCCCTCTAATCGATCAGGGCCGACATTTCCTCCTTGACCCCCTGGTTTAAGCGCGGGCGGCCGATCGAATAGTAAACGAAGGATGTTTCAGCCAAATCGGCTTCCTTGAACGCGTTTCTTCCGTCGATCAGAATCGGTTTCCTCAGAATCGACTGCAGCAGCTTAAGATCCGCATGCACGAATTCGTCCCACTCGGTCAGCAGGCACAGCGCGTCCGCGCCGGTCGCGGCCTCCAAGGCATCGTCGCACCACATCACGCCGTTGTCCCCGTAGATGCTCCGGAAGTTTCGCATCGCGATCGGATCGTACGCTTTCACGTGCGCGCCGCTGCGAATCAAATATTGGATGATTTCCAAAGCCGGCGATTCCCGGACGTCGTCGGTATTCGGCTTGAAGGCCAGTCCCCAGACGGCAATCGTCTTCCCCTGCAGCTCCCCGTCGAAGATCGACTCCAGCTTCCGGATGACGCTCATCCGCTGATCCTGATTGACTTCGACGACCGCGCGCAGCAGTTTGAACTCGTAATCGACGTGGCCCGCGATTTGGATCAGCGCCCGAGTGTCCTTCGGGAAGCAGGAACCGCCGTAGCCGATTCCCGCTTTCAGAAACGCATGGCCGATCCGTTTGTCGTAGCCCATGCCTTCCGCGACAAGGGTGACGTCGGCGCCGACCTTCTCGCAAATGTTCGCAATTTCGTTGATGAACGAGATTTTCGTCGCCAGGAAAGCGTTCGACGCGTATTTCAGCATCTCCGCGCTGCGGATGTCCGTCACGACGATGTGCTCCGTCAACGGACGGTGCAGCTGCACGAGGAGCTCGGCTGCGCTCTCGGAATCGGCGCCGATCACGATGCGGTCGGGATGCATCGTGTCCTGCACGGCGGATCCTTCCCGCAGAAACTCCGGCAGCGAGATGCTGTCGAACCGCTCGGTCGTCCGGCTCCGGATCAGATTGCCCACGCGCTCGTTCGTGCCGACGGGCACGGTGCTTTTCACGGCGATGATTTTATGCCCGTTCATCGCCTGCGCGATTTCGATGGCCGCCTGGTCGATATAGGACAGGTTCGCTTCGCCGTTCGGGAGCGAAGGCGTGCCGACCGCGATGATGACGATCTCCGACTGCTCGACCGCTTCGCGCAGATCGACCGTATAGCGCAGCCTTCCGGCAGCCGAATTCTTGACCGAAAGCTCCTGCAACCCGGGTTCGTAAATCGGAATGCCCCCGTTCTGCAAGGTCTCGACTTTCGCCCGGTCCTTATCGACGCAGACGACCCGATGGCCGAGTTCCGCGTAGCAGATTCCCGACACGAGCCCGACATATCCGGTGCCGATGACTGTGATATTCATTCTCTTCAGCTCCTAAAGCGTTTTGTTAAAAACGCAGCTTCGTAAGCGTAATCTAAGTGTTTTTTTTAAAATGCAATCAGAACTACAACAGCGATTGGAGACCCATTCGACCGCAGGTCATGCTTCTCACACCCTGCACAATTGTACGATTTCGCTCCAATCCAGCTCGAGCCGGACGATATCCTCTTCGATGAGCTGCGATCCGGTTTGGACCTCGATGATCTCGATGTCCGTTTCCGCCCGCAGGCTGTGCTTGTTCTCTTTCGGAATCGAGATGACGTCGCCTACCTTGACGGAGAAGCGGTGCTCGTTCAAGATCATGTCCCCGTTTCCGGCAACGACCGTCCAGACCTCGTCCCTCAGGCTGTGATACTGGTAGCTCAGGTTTTTGCCGGACGTGATGAAGATCCGTTTCGTGAGTACCTCCCGGCCGTCCGGGAAGCGCATGTAGTCCAGCACGCGATATCGGCCCCAGCGCCGCTCCTCGTACATCGGGCGCTGATCCGAATGCTTCATGACTTCCTTGATCTGCGGGCTCGCCGCTTTGTCCGCGACCAGAATGCCGTCGGGACTCGCCGCCACGATGACGTCGGACAGGCCCATTAGCGTAATCGGAATATCCAGCTCGTTAATGACATGCGTATTGAGCGAGCCTTCCGTAATGATGCCTTTGCCGATCAACGGGGTCTCGATTTCTTCTGTCAGCGTGTTCCACGTGCCCAAGTCCTTCCAAGGCCCGTCGTATTGGACGGCCGCGACGCGGTTCGCGCGTTCCACCACTTCGTAATCGAAGCTGATTTTAGGAAGCTTGTCGTACCGTTTCAACATTTCCTCGTATTGGATCGGCAGCTCGTTCGCGATCAGGATCGTAATGAGGAAATCCAGCTTGAACGCGAACACGCCGCAGTTCCATAGCGCGGATTGGCGAATCATCGCTTCCGCTTCTTCCTTGACGGGCTTCTCCCGGAAGCTGTGCACGTCGACGAAAGGCCGATCGTCTCCGGCTTCCTCTTTGGGAATGATGTAACCGTATTTCTCTGACGGATAAGTCGGCCTCACGCCCATGAGCGCGAGGTCTGCATCGGAATGGTCCAGCACGTGCTCCAGCCGTTTCAGCGCTTGGAAGAACGAGATCTCGACGTACGGATCGACAGGCATGACGACGATCGTTTCGTTCAAATTCACGCTTTCGATCGAATACAGGTACGTGGCCGCGAGCGCGATGGCGGGAAACGTATCCCTTCGTTCCGGTTCGACGATCAGGTTGATGTCGCTGCCCAGCTGACTGTAGATCATTTCGACCTGCGACTTGCTGGTGGCCACGTAAGCGTGATTTTGCAAATCGGCTTCTTCCAGCTGCCCCCAAACCCGTTGAATCATGGACTCCAGCTTTCCATCGCCGTTCTTAAGGATTTTCAGAAACTGTTTGGAACGGGAGTCGTTCGACAGCGGCCACAGTCTTTTGCCGGATCCGCCCGAAAGCAATACGATTTTCATACGATTCCTCCATTCTATTTGCCCGAGGGATCCGCCATCAGTGACGCCGACGCGATGCCTCCGGTCCAAGTGCGATAATAGCTGGCGTTCTTGCCGTAAGAGTTGTCCAGCAGGATGTTCGGCTTGTCCATGAGGCAGGAGAGAATATGGCCGTGCAGCCTTGATGTCTGTATCGTCTTATAGCTGCCGAACCGGCTGACCGCCTTGTTCACGAGATAGTCGGTGTATTTCCCCCAGAATTTGCTAAGAGGGAGTTTGCCGCTGCCCTTCTGCAGCATTTTGTTGAACACGCGGATCGATTTATGCTCGACCCCGTTGAAGAGCGTCGCCCAGTCCAAGTAATCGCCTCGGCCGGAGGCTTCCAGCCGCTCCTGCTCTTCCGTCTTCTCGATGTCGGTGCGGAGGAAGCAGAGGAGCTCCTTGTCGGGCAAGTTCTTGCTGCGAATCGGCCAGAGCTGGTGCGCCATGTCCGGAGACAGATAGACGTTGCACGTCGTGAACCTGATCATCGCCATCTCCTGCGACAAGGTATCGCGGACGTATAGGTGCAGGTCGTTATGCCGGTTGAACACCGCCGCCGTCTTCTCGAACTCCGCCTCGTCCTTGTAAAAGATCGTCTGCGGCAGCATTACCACGCGATGTTCGGGATAATCGGCCACGATCTTCTCGCGCAGCTTCTGATGCGCCGGATACAAATCGCCGAAGTTGCCGCCGCCGTGCAGCACGATGATATGGTCTTTCGGAATGGCCAGGCCGTTCGGAAAATCCAATACGCTGTAACGGGCTTGAACGTGGATATTATGATCCTTGAAAAACACTTCGGTTCCTTTCATGATGAGCAGATCCCCGCCGTTGCCGTGCACCGGATAATCGATGTAATAAATTTTGGAATGGGGCGGGATCACGCTCAAGATGTGCCGTAGCCGGTTTTTGAGCTCATCCATCGGATGAGCGAACTGTGCGGTTTCCATCAATCCGTCTCCTTCTCCTGTGGGCATTTCTTCTCTCTTCCGGGACCGAACCCGTCAAATATGCCAGACAACGTTCTCTTTGATCGGTTTTGCCGGGACTCCGGCGACGAGCGCGTAGGCGGGCACGTCCTTCGATACGACCGATCCGGCCGCCACGACGGCGCCCTTGCCGATCGTTACGCCTTTCAAAATAATCGCCTTGCTGCCGATCCACACATGGTCGCCGATAATGGTCGGCTTCGTTTCCGTCATCCCTTCGATGCGGTGCGTATCGGTGTCCATGATGGCAACGTCCCATGAAATGGCGCAGTGGCTCCCGATTTTCACGTGCTTCTTGCAGATGATCTCGGTTCTTCGATTAATGAAGGTATGGTCGCCGATTTCGATGACCGCTTCATTGGAGTCGAGGTAAAAGCCGGTATTCCGAAACAGCAGCACGTTGTCGCCTAGAATCAGCTTGGCATGCTTGGCCTTCGAGACCGTCACGCCGCCGGCGACCCGCAGCAGTTTGCCGCATTGGTCGACCTTCCGCCTGAACAGCAGTCCGAGCAGGATACGATAGCCGTATTTCGCATAATCCTTGACGCGTCGCTTTCGTTTGTTTATTTCGGGCCTTTCGGCCGCAAGCATGTTTTTCACGTCGTTTCCTTTCGTTCGCTAAGATGGCATGCTGCGCGTTAACCGTTTGAACAAAAAGCGGAAGTCGCCTTTGTCGAACAGGATGTCGGCGATCCTTACCTTGAAGACCACCCGCATCGCCGCGATCGTAATGACGATCCGGATGACCGCGCCGAGCAGCAGGGCGAACGCGATGCCGGTCAGCCCGTACAGCGGCGTGAAGACGAAGAACAATCCGACCGTGATCGCAAGCGCGACGGCCTGCCGGATGACGACGAGTCCGGGACGCCCCATGGCGTTGAAGGACGAGGCGAGAATCCACGACCCCCCGCCAAGAATGCATTCAAGGGAGAGCAGATAGAACGCGTTGCCGGCTTCCAGGAACTGTGCGCCGAACAGGAGGCCCAGGAGGAACCGGCCGATGATCATGCCCGGGATGACCGCCGCCGTCATCAGCAGGAACGAGAGCCGAAAAGCCCTGCCGACCGTCGCGATGACTTTGTCCTTGTCCATGCCCGTGACCTTCGGGAAAATCACGTTCGAAATCGCCATTTGCACGACATTGAACACGCGGGATAGCGTATAGACGACCGTGTACAGGCCGAAATCCTTGGGCCTCAGCAGCGACAGGATGATCAATTTGTCGCACTGCCCGTATAACGTCCCGAGCAGCTCGACGCCGAACACCCTTCCCCCGTAGCCGAACAACGCCTTGAACACCAGGCGGTCCATGCGCTTGGCCCAGTTGAAGCTCAATTCGCGGCGCAGTTTGTACAGCGACCAGACGATGACCATCAAGCTGGTGGCGCAATACGCGAACGACGCGTAGGAGACCGTCAATTTGCCGAATCCCCAGAGGATCAGCAGCCCGACCAGGTTGCTCAGCGGAACGTACAGCCGAAGTCCGTTGTACAGGCTGAATTTGTCCATGCTTTGCGTCAACGCCGCCAGTAAATTGACGGCTAGCAGCATCGGCAGCGTCAGCACGGTATACCACCTGGCGATCTCGACCACGGCGTCCGAATATTGACCGAGCCACGCGGGGAGATAGATCCAGGCCGCGATGCCGACGATCAGACTGACGGGAATCTGGAACAGAAACCCAGCCCGGACGTATTCGGTCGCCTGGCCCGCATTCGTCCTCATATTGAAAATGAGCGAGGTCGGGAGACCGAAGCTGACGAGACCCGACAGCAAGGTCGGCCAGAACAAGATCGCCGAAAGCTCTCCTTTTCCCACGACCCCGAACAAGCGCGCCGTCACGATGGAAGTCAAGGTGCTTAAGATCATAATCAACAGATTGGCGGCGCTCGTATGCAGAATCGTTTGGAACGCTCCGCCCCCGGTCAGCCTTTTCTTGACGGCTTGCAGATTCATCATGTGTTCGTCATCCTTAAACCGCATTTTCTCTTCATGGATACATTTTCAGCACGCCGCGGAGCTGTCCGTTGCTGTACCAAACTTTGCTGACGTTGCGGAAAATCTTCCGTTTGTCGTATGCGAATACGATCGTAAGCAGCGCGAACAGCGGCATCTTCACGAGCGATTTCAGGAGGATTCCCGCCTTCTTCTGCGAAGACACCGCGCTGCTGACGCCCTGCCAGTGTATGCGCCGCAGCAGCCACTTCCGGCTCATCCGGCTGCGGGGAATTTTGTGCAGCACCGAAGCATACGGCGTGTAGTACACCGAATATCGGGTACGTATCCGCCCGATGAGCTCGGACTCCTCGCTGGATAGCAGATTGCTGCCGACCCGGCCAAGATCCTCCCGGAACGGTTCCATCGTGTCGAAGACCGATTTGCGGAACGACACGTTGGCGCCGAACGGCAGATCCGGCTTCCGCATTTCCACGATTTCGTCCGCGTAGTCCAGAATCGTGTACAGCGTTCGGTTCTCCTGGGGCAGCCAGTGCGGGGCGCTTCCCTCCCACGCCGGCTCGATCTTGCCGCCGACGCAGCCGATGCGCGGATCGCGGTCGAACAAAGCGACGATGCCGCGGATCCATTCTTCCGACGCGACCGCATCGTCGTCCAGGAACATCACGTACTCGCCGGCGGCTTCGCGAATCGCGCGGTTTCGCGCAACGGAGAGGCCGAGCCGCTCTTCGTAAATGTAGACGATCGGGATTTCGACCAGCTTCTGGAACTCTTCCACGACCGCCCGGGTATGATCGGTGGAACGGTTGTCGACCACGATCACCTCGTAAGGGTCGCTGCAGTTTTGCTTCATCAAGCTGACGAGCGCTTCTTTCAAGTCCGCCGCCCGGTTATGCGTGCAAATCGCTATGCTTGCTTTCATGCGTTCACCTCGTACCTCTTCGTACCGGTATAGACCTGGATCATTTTGCCGGCTATCCGTCCCCAATCCAATTCCCGGAGCTTTGCCGCGATGCGCAGCTCCGTTTCCTTCGCGTTCATGTCCATGGACGCGCGGAGGGCATTGCGCAAGCCATCCGGATCTTCCGGGTCGTACAAAATGCCGCAGCCGTCGGATACGTATTCGCCAAGCGCGCCCAGTCTTGGCGCCACGACCGGCTTCTTATGGGACAGCGCAAGAATAGCGCTCCCGGAAGTCGTGATTTGTTTGTAAGGAAGCACGATCACGTTCGCCGCTTCCAGGAAATCGGCAAGCTCGCGGTCGTCCACGAACTGGGGATAGATCCGGATCTTGCCGTCGCCCGTCCGGTCGACGAAATCGAGGCTGTACCCCGCGTCGACCTGACCCGCGATGAGCAGTTCGCAGCCGTCGTGCCCCAGGGACGAGAACGCTTCGACGAGCTTATCGACCCCTTTGTACGGATTGATCCGTCCGATGAACAGGAACAGGAACCGGTCCGGGGCGATGCCGAAACGCTTTCGGATATCCGTGCCCTTGCGGGAGTAAGCATCCACGTAATGGCCGTGCGGCGTAACCACGAGCTTGCTTGCCTTCACGCCGAACGTGGCGGCGACCTCTTCCTTGACCGACTCGCTCAGGACGAAAGCCCGATGGCAGACGTTCAAGATGTATTTCCGCATCAGCAGGTCCCAGCGCGTCTTGCCGTCATGCGGCCAAACGTTGTGCACCGTCCAGAACAACCGCACGCCTTTCGTTCTGTAAAACAGCAGCAGCAAGGCGAAGAACAGCGATTTCACGATCGTGAGCGGAAAGACGGACGCCGTATACGAATTGCTCGGCCAGTGCAGATGCACGATGTCTCCCCTTCGGGGCTTGAAGGCCGCCTTCTGATCGTAATGCTCGACCCGCAGTCCGTTTTGCTCGATCGACCGCGTCAGCAGCTCGCTGTATTTGTTATGAGGGCTCTGCTTGGGCCACATGTAAACGGTCGGCTTGCCCATCTTCACGACCTCCCGTTCACGGCGGTCAAGGCGTAGGCGGGACTGCCCGATTTCGTCATGCGCGCATAGAGATCCAGGTGCTTATCCAGCAGCGATCCCTTCGTGAACCCGCTGCAGTGCTTCAGGCATTCCGCTTGAATGCGCCTCTTCTCTTCGCCGGGCAAGCCGTGGAACGCCGTGATTTTCTCCTTGATCGCATCCGCGCTCCCCGGTTTGAACAGGAATTCGGCCGGATTCCAGACGGCGTCCGGTATGCCTCCGACGGCCGAAGCGTAGACGGGCGTGCCGACTTGATACGATTCGATGATGACCCGGCCGAACGGCTCCTCCCAGATGGAAGGAACGAACGTGACGTCGGCCTTCGCCATGAAGCTTCGCGCTTCGTTCGGCGTGACCTTGCCGGTAAACAGGAAACGGTCGTCGCTGCCGCAAAGCTCCGTCAGCTTCTGCCGGAAGCCCCCGTCGCCGCAAATGATGACGTGTTCCACCACCTCGCGCGGGAGCGACTGCACCGCTTCGACCAATTCGCGGACGCCCTTCTCGGGCTCGATTCTTCCGAAATAGCCGATGCGAAGCGGCTTGCGATCGAACTCTTTGTCCGCGCCGGCGATATCGCCGTCCACGACGTTCGAAATGACCAGCTTGGCCGCGTTTGGAAACAGCCCGTCATCCGTATGGCGCTTCAGGATGTGCGAAGAGATGCCGACGACCGCGGATACCCGCTTGCTGACGCCGCGCGAGCTCCACTGATACATCCGCGCCAGCGCCGGGTTTCCGATCGGGGAGCTGACCGGCGAGAGGAGCGAATAATCCCGCAGCGTATGCACGATCGGCACCCCCGGTTTCGCGGCCGTCCAAATCGCGGCGCCGAACCCGGATAAGTTCTGGGTGTGGATCAGATCCGGATCGATCCGCGCCAGCAGCTGGCGAACGGTTCGGATCTGAACCGGATTGTACAGGTCGATGAGGCGCCGGCCCGTTTTCTTCAGCGTCCCGGCGTTGTTGCCCTCCCCGATCCAGTACAGATTGTTGTAAGGCAGGCGGTGCACGGTAACCCCGTTAATGAACTCCGACTCCACGCCGGCGCTTCGCCCTTGCGGACCGACCGTCAGCACGTGGACTTCCGCCGCCGAAGCGAGCGTTTCCGCCAGGATTTGCGTCGATATTTCGGCTCCGCCGATAATATGCGGCGTATAAAGACTGTTTACGATGACGATTTTCATGCGATCCGTTTCATTCCCTTCATGCGCTGCGTATCCATTCCAACTTCCCGCACGGCCGGCAATCCATCGAAGAAGCCGCCGCGGATGAACCCGATTAACAGCCAATAGTTCACGAAGGAATAGGAATCGAAATTCATGACGAGCGATACGCACAGCGCAAAAGCGAATTTTGCGTACGGATTCGCTCCGGCGCTTCGCAGCACCGATCCCATAAAGCCGATGAGCAGCATGGCGCCGATCAGTCCTTCCTCGGCGAATACTTTGGCCAGCAGGTTCCGCGATGTCGCCATTTCGGGACGATTGAATACGAGATCGGACACTTCCTTGAACGCGAGTCCATCGCTGAAATGCTTGAGCAAGAGACTTGCGAATTCCTTGTAATAGAAGCCGCCTCCCACGCCGAAGATCGGGTGGTGCGCGAACTCGATGAACCCGATGGCCGGGAAAAAGACGCGGATGAAGAACGAATTATCCGCTTTGACCATATGGCTGAAATTAAATTGAAACCGGTCCGTGAAATAGCCGCTGACATGCAGCGCTTCAAGCAGAAACGGCACGCCGACCGCGACAATGAGCACGCATACGCCGAGCACCAGCAGCATTTTCCCGCGGTTCTTGCTCGTAATGAGCACGTAGATCAGCAGCGCCGTAAGCATGACGCTGTACGCGTAAGCCGAGAACGACAACACGACGAGCACCGCGGTGCCGATCAAGAGCGGCAACTGCCGGCGGTACCCCTGCTTGAACAGGAACAGCATCAAGAGTCCGCCGCTCAGCATGTGGATGGCTGCCCATGACGGCTCGCCCGACAGCATTTGAATCCGTCCTTTGTACACCTTCTCCGAGAACAACCCGGTGAACGCCCCGGAGAATCCGCTGTGGACGACCAGCGCGTCCAGCAATTGCAGGAAACCCGCGGCGATCGGCGGCACGAAGGCGACCAGCACGCTTTTGGCGATCCAGCCGATCAGCGCGGGATCCTCTTTGGTCTGCTGCGCAATATACACCGACGTTCGGTACATCGATAATCCGAACACCAGCGTGATCACATGCTTGAAGCTGCTTCCCACGTCCTCGTAGCCGATGGATACGGCAAGCGAGTGTCCGGCGCTGTACATCGCGAAGGCGAGCAGGAAATAATCGCCCGTCTTGAACCGGTAGTCGGTAAAGAGCAGCAAGAACGAAGCGGCGAACATCGAAAACATCGATAGCGGACGATAGACCGAAAAGTGGAAATACGGCAAACTGTCGTACGAGAGCAGCGCGACCGAGAAGAGGAACAACGCGATAATGAGCTTTCTAACCATGGCTGCTTTCGCCGGCGTTGCTTTAAAGGCGGTTAGGATAAAATCAGCTCCATGTTCTTGAGCGTAGCGGAACTGCTGAAATGGCTGGCCACATAGCGGACCGAATTTCGCGACACTTTGTTGTTAATCTCTACGTTGTTCAACAGCAGCATCACGTTGCGTACAACCTCCTCGTCCGACTCGCAGACGAACAAGTCCTCTCCGTGATTCGCGTCGATGCCTTCGCTGCCGATCGGATTGGTCACGACCGGAACGCCCCAGGACATGGCCTCGACGATCTTCGTCTTGATGCCCGTCCCGAACAGCATCGGCGCGATCATCAGCGCCGAATCGCCTACGATCCGCTTCATGTCGTCCACTGCCCCGGTTACGATGACGCCGGGATGCGTCTCCTGCAGGCGCAGCACTTCGGCGGTCGGATTTTTCCCGACGATATAGAAAGTCGTTTCCGGCGCCTGCTCTTTGATGCTCGGCCATATCTTTTCGCAGAAATAAGCGACGGCGGAGCTGTTGTGCGGAATATCCATCTTCCCGACAAATACCAGCTTGTTGCGATCGTATCGCCGCGGCCCGGTATTCGCGCGTTGATCCGTTTCGAACTTCATCGGAATGCCGTAGCACGACTCGTGATGCGTGAGCTTCTGGAAGCTCTCCGCTTCGACCGGCGAGGTGAAGACGAGATGATGGAAGAGGCCAGCCACCCGCCTTTCGTACTTCGCAAGCAGCCTGCTTTCGAAATTAATCAGCCATTTCTGAATGAATTTCAGATCCGCCAGCTTTTTCAAACTGCCGGGCAATTTATTCGCGAAGCCTCCGAATACCGACGGAATGTATTGAAACCACTCGAGCTGCCGCTGATAGCGCAGCGACAACAGATCGTCGTAGCTGAGCACCTTGCGCCCTTGTTCGTCCGACAAATATTCCGCGACCCGCACCATGTCGTATAATAGAAATTCCGGCTGTTCGGCCTTGATGATGGCTTTCACTTTCCGGTGCGTCTTGCGTGAATAATAGACGGATACTTGAAGCGGCCATTTCCTGAGGAGCAGCGAATACACCGCGACATTAAACAATTTTTCGGCCAATCCCGGCAGCTCCAGACATTCCAGCCGGTCGATTTCGTCCGGCCAGTGTCTCAGGTACTTGACATCGTCCACGAAGGATAAGTTGACGAGCTCGCTGTCGGGATAAATCTCCTTCATTTGCCGAATGTACTGCAGCAGCATATTTTTACGTCCGTCCGTATTCGGAAAGGGAAACCGGTTCGTAATAAACATGATTTTTTTCATTGCAATCCCCGTCCCTTCCGTTAAAAGGCATCCTTCGCCCCGATGAGGAGCTTGAATGTTTTGAAGATGATCTTTAGATCCCCCGCAATGCTTCTGTTCTGGATATACTCCAAATCAAGCTCGACCATTTGCTTGAAACTAAGCGCATTGCGCCCGCTCACCTGCCAGAGGCCCGTGCAGCCCGACGTTACGGTCAAGCGAAGTTTATCGTATTCCGAATATTCCGCCACTTCTCTGCGCAGCGGCGGCCTTGGTCCGACCAGCGACATGTCGCCGATCAACACATTGATCAGCTGCGGCAGCTCGTCGATGCTCGTTTTCCGGATGAATTTCCCGACCCGCGTGATGCGCGGATCATCCTTCATTTTGAACATCGCGCCTTCGATCTCGTTTTGGCTGATCAAGTCCTTCAGCCTTTCTTCCGCGTTCGATACCATGGAGCGGAATTTGAACATTCGAAACGGTTTCTCGCCTTTGCCTATCCGGGTCTGGTAGAAGAATACCGAGCCCTTCGGGTCTTCCAGCTTAATCAGCAGCGCGATGAGCATGAACAGCGGCAGAAGAAACACGATCCCCAGCAGCGCGCCGGCAATGTCGATCATCCGCTTGACTACGATATACGAATTCAGGCCGTCGTCCTTCGCCAGTTCGCGCCGGATCGAATCGTATTCCGATAACTTCATGACCGTCTCCTGATCATAGCGCTGGACCATTATGCTCACTCACTTTCTCTCGTTCCAAGATGCTTTCAAGCGCCTTGACGAGGGTGTACTTGAGCTCGTTGTTTCGCAGGGCGAATTCGATCGTCGTCGTGATGAAGCCCAGCTTCTCGCCGACGTCGTAGCGGGTGCCTTCAAAATCGTACGCATAGACGCCTAAGTCTTCGTTCAATTTCTGTATCGCGTCGGTCAGTTGAATTTCGCCGCCCGATCCGGTCTCGTGCCTGCCTAAGTATTCGAATATTTCCGGAGTCAGCACGTAGCGTCCCATGATTGCCAAATTGGACGGTTCTTGTCCTTTGGGGGGCTTCTCCACGAAACGATTCACTTTATAGAGACGTTCGAATTTCTCGAGCGGGTCTACGATGCCGTAGCGGTCCGTCTGTTCGGAACTGACGGTTTGCACGCCGATGACCGATTTGCCCGTGATTTCGTATTGCTCGATAAGTTGTCTCGTGCAGGGAACGTCGGACGTGACGATATCGTCGCCGAGCAGCACCGCAAACGGTTCGTCGCCGATAAAATTCCGGGCGCACCATACGGCATGTCCAAGTCCCTTCGCTTCTTTCTGACGGATATAGTGAAGTTCAACGTTCGAGGATTGCTGGACCTTCTTCAGAATCTCCAGCTTCCCTTTCTCCTCCAACGATTGCTCCAGCTCAAAGGCGATGTCAAAGTGATCTTCGATTGCCCGTTTCCCTTTGCCCGTGACGACGATTATGTCCTCGATGCCGGATGCGATCGCTTCTTCCACGATGTACTGAATGGTCGGCTTGTCGACGATAGGAAGCATTTCTTTCGGCATTGCTTTGGTTGCGGGCAGGAATCGCGTTCCGAGTCCAGCCGCGGGAATAATCGCTTTTCTCACTTTTTTCATATGATCTCACCCTATCCGTTTTTTTCTGTCTATCTGTCTATCTGTCTATCTGTCTGCCTGTTCATGATGCTGAAAATACGAGCTATGTTTTCTCCTTGACGAGTAAACATAGCTCGTAATTTCAGATAAATCATGGAGCAGCGGGCATCTAACCCATCCTCTCATCACACCCTTGACGATGAACGTCTAAGGCCGATTGACCCACAGCATGACCGAGTGCCTCCGGTGATAGAGGAGCAGGAGACATTTCCTTATTACCGGCAAGAGCTGGATTCGGCGCCGATCAAGAGCGGGCGACGTGATTCAAAACCGCGCCGATGATCTTTGCATGGCCATAATCCAAAGACGCTTTCGCCTTTAATGCCATTTCGTTTTTTAATTTTCCGGCTTTCATGACAAGCACGACGCCGTCGCTCTTGCTGGCTACGACCAGCGCTTCCGAGTACGAGTTGACCGACGGCGTATCGATAATGACGACATCGAACCGTTCCTTCGACGATTCCAGCAGCTTCGTCATGGACGCCGATTCCAGAAGCTCCGCCGGATTCGGGGGAACGGGACCGGCCGGAATCACCTTGAGGTTCTCGATATTCGTCGGTTTGACGATATCGTCGAGCTCGTTGCCTTTGGCAAGCGCCGTGCTCAATCCCTGCGCGTTGGACAGACCGAAGATTTCATGCTGCGCGGGCTTCCGCATATTCGCGTCAATGACCAAGACCTGTCTGTTGGCCTGAGCGTAGGTCACCGCGATATTGGCCGCAACCGTGCTTTTCCCTTCTCCGGGCAAGGCGGAAGTAACCGCGATGGTTTTCAATGCTTCGTCCCGACTCGCGAATTCGATATTGGTCCGCAGGCTGCGATAAGCTTCCGAAACGATCGATGCCGGGTGAGTCTCCGCAATCAGGCTTCGTTTAAGTGTCGAGCGTGACATGATCTCTTCCACCTCCCAGACCCGCCATTGTCGACCGCTTGTGCCGGTCGGCCAGATCGCGTTTCTTCACTTTGGGAATCGCCGCCAATGCGGTAATGCCCAACAGCTCCGTAATTTCCTCTTCGCTCTTCACCGTGTTGTCGAGTTGGTCGAGAACGAAGGCAATGCCGATTCCAACCATCGTCGAGAGGATGAACGCGACGATGACGTTCGTCGTCGGATGCGGCGATACCGGCATCCGCTGCTTCGTCGCATCGGCCCAGTTCAAGACGGACACGTTGTCGAGCTTCATGAGCGACTTCACTTCCTGCTGGAACACTTTCGAAGCGGCATTTGCCATGTTGGCTGCCCGTTCGTAAGATCCGTCTCTGGCGGATATGGACATGACCTGCGTTTCATTGACGGCGTTGACGCTGATTTTAGCGATGAGTTCTTCGGCGGAGGCGTGCAAATCAGGATATTGAACCGCTACTTTCGCCATAATGCGAGGCGTTCGGATGATTTCCTTGTAAGTTTTGATCAGCATAATGTCGGAGCTGATGGAGCCGACATCGACAGTCGTGCTCTTCGGGTTGGTCTGCAAGCTGCTGACGATCAGCTCGGTGGAAGCCTCGTATTGCGGTCGTAGGAAATGGGTCGAGTAGTAGCCTACCGCCGTACAGGTGACAATCGTAATCAGTGCAATCATCCAAAGCCTTTTTCGAATAAAACTCCAATATCGTAGCAATTCCAAGCTGTTTCCTCCGATACCGATTTCGTTCATTGTTGCATGAACAAAACTATTTTTCTGAATATTCTGACTTATGTTGGTAATTCTCTAGCCTGTTTCAGCGCTTTTATGCTTTTTTCGCCGATCGTCCTATAGGTTCCATTCCGCAAAATCCAACAAGTCTCTTGCTACTATTTCATTCTATAGCTACAAAGCCTTACAAGACTATTACGCGCCAGGATGATTTTATTTCTACTCCGGTCGTACGCCGGCGTGGCACTAGCGGAGTACCCTTTTTACATTTTCGTAACCGTCGCGCCCAGATTCTCCTCCTCGCGATCATCCGGCGGCGAATAGGCCGCCATCCCGCGCGACTGCGCGTATAGGGCAGCCTGGGTACGGTCGTTCAGGTTCAATTTTTGGAAGATGCGGCTGACATGCTTCTTGACCGTAAACTCGCTGATCATCAGCTTCTTCGCCATGGAGCCGTTGGACAAACCTTCGCCGAGCGAGATCAATACTTCTCTCTCCTTGGGCGTGAGCTTCTCGAGCGGATCGTCCGCTTCCTTCCGGATCAGCACTTCCATGAGCCCTTGATCGAAGTATTTCCGGCCGCGGTCGACCATTTTGATCGCGAGCAGGAGCTCCTCGGGCATCGAATCCTTGAGCACGTACCCGTCGGCGCCGCTCTCCTCGGCCCTGCGGACATCGAATTCCGCCGCGGACGAAGTAAGCATGATGAAGCGGCAACCCGAGTGTCCAAAGCTTTCCACCAATTCAAATCCGGTTCGCTCTCCGAGCCGGATATCGACGATCGCAAGATCGGGCTTCGTCTCTTCGATGACTTGCATCCCGTCTTCGACCGATTCCGATACGCCGACAACTTCGATTTCTTCTTCGTTTGCAAGTACGGCAATGAGCCCTTTACGGACCAATGGATGATCGTCAACAATAACGACTCTCATGCTTATCACCCGCTTTTCGTAGTTTGAGTTGTTAGTTCGTCATTCGCGCTTGCCACATCGGATAGCGGCAGCCAGAGAAGGATTCGGGTTCCGACGCCTTCCTTGCTTTCGATTTCGAAGGTTCCGCCAAGGGATACGGCAAGAGCATGCATATTACATAACCCGAACCCGGGTCCGGTCTTATTCAGTTTGGATCTGACGTCGAAGCCGCTCCCGTCGTCCTCGATCGAGAGTTTGACGGCGCCCTGCTTCATGGTCAAATCCACGATCACGCATTTGCTGGCGCCATGGCGGATCGCATTGCCTACGCCTTCCAGAATGACGCGATACAATGCTTTCTGGTGGTTGATGGATAGGAGGCCGCCGGACTTCGGGGCATGGAAAACGATTTGGACGCCATTGAGCTTGGCCTGGTTGGCCAATTGCGATTCGACGATCCCGATCCAGGTGCCATTGCCGTTCTTGGACGTGCTAAGACAGTTAATCGTGGCGCGCAGCTCGCCGGAAGCTGTCGAGGCCGCTCCCTGGATTTCCTTCAGCTGCTCAAGCTTTTGCTGGTCCGTCATATCTTTCCAACCGTTTGACATGGAGTGAATCGCATAAATGATGCCGAACAAATGCTGGGAAACGCGATCGTGAAGCTCTTCGGCGATCCGGTTGCGCTCCTCGATAAGAAGCCGTTTTAATTCGATCTGAATTGCCATCGTGATCATCACCTTTCTTGCCGTTTATTCAACACAGAATTCGGTTGTAAAATCAGCACGCCAGTGACCATGCCCTCTCCGAAACGACCAGCAGCTCGTTTGGGAAGTATGAGAGAACCCTAATGTTCTCGTCATATATCCTCAAATTCGGACAACGCGTTACATTCTCAACATACCTTGTTGAAATTAACATGGACATACTACAGGAGTACCGAATTTATTCACCGAACATCCATCAATGAACAGTGACCTTAGACTCAATTACCATGAATGAACTTTGTCGATTGATCTCTTTTTTGCATGCGATTAAAGCTTACGCGGAGCTGAAGCGAGAAATTGCCGGAGCGCTGACTGTGAAAGAAAATTGTAATAATTGAAACCGATTTCATTAATTCCTTTTTTCGCCGCTACGGACTGTGTCGGACCGCAGGCCTCATTACCCATGCGGAATCCCGATTTCATGGGCGTATGCAGAGGAGTCGACCGGGCGCAGCCGGTGGCGGAAATTTGTTCCGTACACAATTTGGACACAAATATTGGATACAGTAACCATTAGAACCTTATATTGTAATTCAAATTTTTACCACATCTTACTGAAACAACCACCTAATACTCAGAATGCGGTATCTTCTATGGTCCTTTTGCGCAACAACTAGGGGGTACAATGAGATTTATGAGAGAAAAAACGCCGGATCTCGCGCATACGAGAGCCGGCCTTTTCTTCTGAATCCGAAGTCTTCTACTGCCTGATCCATCCCGCCGGAATATCGAGCTCCCGGATGACTCGTGCCGGCGTTCCGGCGACGAGCACGTTTCGGGGCACGTCTTTGTTCACGATGCTGCCCGCGGCGACGACGGAATTCTCGCCGATGGTCACGCCCGGCAGAATCGTGCACCTCGTACCGATCCATACGTTGTTGCGAATGACGATCGGCTTGCTGGCGCCGGGACTATCGCTCGCATCCAATTGATGATATGTACTATCCAGAATGCTCGTGCGAGGGCCGATTTTGACATTGTCTCCGATGGTTACGCTCTGGCGAACCGCGATACCCACCCCCGCGTTAATGAACGTTCGGTCGCCGATTTCCAATAACGCGCCTTTATCCACGGTAAGCTGCGTTGCCCATGGCCGGCCAACGAACCGTACCCGTTTTCCCATTCGAATCCTCCCCGCTTGGTTCACGTAGAGCTTCCCTTTTATCCAAGGAAGATCCCGCAGCGAGTGGCCGCCTTTTCCGAATCTGATCAACCCTTTCAACTTTCTGAGCGCGTCGACGATCATGATGATTGCCCTCCTTTGAGATTCGGCTACCATTTACCCGTGCTCGTACCGGTTTGAACCTTCCACTACGCTTTAATTCCTGTAAGTCCAAAAAAAACAGCCTCTCCTAGTGCCGCAACCGCGACAAAACGAGAGGCTATTTTATAAGATTTTAGTAGAAGTTTTAATGAAATTTTATCATATGTTTACAAAAACGTTAGATGTGGGTCGCCCCGCAGTCTCAAAGTCCAGGTAAAAGCTTGCTCCGTCTTCGCGTATCCCCTCCTTTTGACAAGGATTTTTCCGCTTTTTTCCCATCTCCGGACATGCCCGCAAACGCGTTTCTTCTATAATATGTGTCGTATCGCTAGGAAGCCTGCTTGCGTCCGGCATTGCGCTTGCGCCGGCCTGCCCCCGTAATGCCCGGCAGCTGCGTCGCCAGAAACAGAATAAACAGCAGCAGCACGAGCCCGATTCCGATTACGGAGCCGTTCACGGAGACGTCCATTTGGCTGAGCGTCAGATAAATGGTCAGACCGGATACCGTGAGAATGTTCTCGCTGAAATTTTGAACGGCGATCGTCTTGCCCGAACCGATCGTCGACTTCCCTTCCTCCTGAAGCATCGTGTTCAACGGAATGACGAAGATGCCGCCGAAGATGCCGATCAAGAACAGCAGGATGATCGTCAGCCACAGCTCGTACGTAACGGTGGCCAGCATCACAGAGGCGACCATGAACAATCCGTAGAAGAATGCCCGGTGCAGCTTACCGGCAGGCACCAGCTTCGGCGTCAAAAACGCGCTGAAGACGACGCCGATCGCCGTAATGCCGATCATCATGGACTGTTGGTCCGTATCCGTAATGCCGAGGTTGAGCGGAAGCCAAGCGATCAGCGCAATGCGAAGCACCGCGGCGGTCAGCCAGAAGGAACCGGTGCCGATGAGCGAGAATCTTGCGCGCGGATTCCGGAACATCGTCCCGAAATCGCGCAGGAACTGCATCGCTTCCCTCCCGTAACGCAGGTTGGCGTTACCCGCCCTGGCCGGAATGAGGAGAGACATGAACAACGACAGCAGGTAGACGCCAAGGCAGGTCAACACGGCCGGCAGATCGGAATTTTGCGCCAGAAAGCCGCCCGCGACGGTACCGAGCAGAATCGCCAATATCGTCGAGCCCTCCACTTTCGCATTTGCGCGAAGCAGTTCGTCCTCCGTGTTCGTCAGCTCCGTCAGAATGCCGTATTTGCCCGGCGAATAGACGACCGCGCCGATACCCACGAATATGAAGCAAAGCGCCGGCGGCAGTCCGAACAGCAGGAGCGCAATGCCGACTGCCTTCAGGACATTGCCGAGCAGCAGGACGTTCGACTTCGCTTTCTTGTCCGCGAACGCGCCGACGATCGGCGCCAGCACGACGTACGCGGCCAGAAAGGCGATCTGAATATAATTGACCGCGATATCCGGATTGTCCACGCCTTGCCGTTTCACCATGCCGACGATCAGGAAAAAATTCAAATTATCCGCGAATGCGCTCAGAAACTGCGTCAACACGACCGTATTCAGCGGAGATAACCAACGTTTCATGTTCAAGCTCCTTCCCTATGTACCCCTATGTACAAGTCGAAATCATGACCTCCTCATCATACCTCAAAGCGGCTGCACGCTAAAAGAGCGAACTTGGGCTCGCTCGCGTCGATTGATTGAATAAATGCGACTCATCGGCGTATTAGGCAAATATTTCGAATAATTCAAGCAGCGAACGTGCACCAATTATCACGTTCTTCTTCTATTGTCATGCAATCGACGGTACGCTTGCCGCTGAAGGACAGGAGACGCTGGAGCTGCGCTTCTTCGCGACGGCTAAAATACCGAGGTTGTTCGTCCGGCAGAATCAAGATGCGTATGACTTCTACAGAGGTTCGTTTCAGAAACTCGTGATAGAAGTTCGCTGCACAAATTCGTTACAGAATTCCGATGCAGATTACGCGATGCACACCGATACCACCGAAAGTCGAAAGGGCAGCAAAAAAGCACGGCCGAGAGACCTGTGGTCTGCCGCCGTGCTTTTTTCTACTACGCCTCGGTTCCATTCCTGTTACCGTACCATTCAAACTCAGCCTCATCGTCGCCTGGATACCCTGCCAAACCCGACTCTCGTCTTCGGCTTCGACGATTTGCGCGGCGTCAGCCAGCCGCCCGATTTCTTGCCGCTGTCGGTATCCCGCGTAATCTTGCCCTTCGAAGGATTCCCGAGTACGCCGCCGGAACCCGGCTTCGTGGACGAATCCGTATTCTTCGACCGTTTGAAGATCGAGCCGGTTCGCGTGACCGTCATCGGAGGAATGGCTTTCTTCTCCTGCGTTGACGGCGCCCGGTAGGTGCCGCCGGCCGGCTTGTACGTCCCGCGGTCATCGTAGCCGCGATAGGTTCCATGGCCGTACCGGCCATTATCGAACAGACTCCCTATGACGCTTGCCACCAAATAGCCCTGCAGAAAGCTGGAGCTGTAATTATCGCGGACGTACTCCTTCGAATCGACCTCGATCAGCGTATCTTCCGGCTTGGCCGTATCCTGCTGCAGATGGATAACCCGGTCGGAATAGACGAGGAACATGTGATCCTTCTTCTCCGGGGATGCCTGCTGCGGCTTGGATTCGTCCGTGAGCGCCTTGGCGACCTCCGGCACGCTGACGCCTGCCGCGCGGTACACGTAAGACGTGCTCGCTCCGCTTCCGTTTACCGATTCAAGCGGATAGTTCTCTTCGATCTTCTTATTGATGCCGCAAGCGGCCAGAAGCGGAAAGACGAGCGTGAAGACGAGCAGTAATTTAAGCACATAAGAGCTCTTGCTTCGCATCGTTGTCCTTCCCTCCTAGCTGCCGCGGAGAACGCGGACATCGGCGGGCAGCACGTCTTCCCCTTCGTACAGCATAAACCGCCCGTCCTGCCATTCGATTCGAAGCAGCTTCTGGTCATCCGATTGATACTGCCAGACGTATTGCTCTCCGGCCTGCACGAACGGCGTTTTGCCGGCCGCGACGACGAATCCGGCGTACTGCTCTTCCATATGATAGACCCGATCGTCCAGCTCGAGCTCCGTCGGCACTTCCTCGATGGAATCCAGACGTCCGTCGATCGGTTCGTACATCGCGTAAACCGTGCGTTCGCGTTCTTCAATCGTCAGATAGCGAATGGCCGAGCCATCCTGCAGCGTCAGCACGACGAGATTGCGCTGCCGATTCTGCACTCTGCCGACGACCTGATACGTAACGAGCGAGACCTCGCATACGTCGCCAGGCCCGATCGTCAGCATGCTCTTCTCCACCTTGGCGGGCTCGGGCTTCGCGACGATGTTTTTAATGCGTGAGAATATTCCCATGACGTTTGCTCCTTACGCTTCTAGTTTACAGGCAAGATCCGATGATTAGCGCTCCGGCCACGTGCAGCGAGCCCGTGAACAAGGCGGTCGCGATCTGATTTTGCTTCGTCCCCTCGGCCAAATCCAGTCCGGCCATGGCACGAAGCGCGAATTCGACGAGACTTTCGATCAAAAGAAGAATGACGAACGAGATGGCCGAGACGACCAGCGCTTCCCACAGATCGTCCGACGTCGCGATAGACCGGGACAGGATATAAGCCTGAGCCAGCAGCTTCATGATAAAGCGCGTCGTCACCGCCACGTTGCCTTTCTTGATTTCTTCCAAATCCTTATACCGGGTAAATAACGAATCGATCGCCATCAGTACGATCAGCAGTACCGCGCCCGCACCGGTCCATACGAGAATGCCGAGCATCTCATCCAAATTCATTCGTCCTGAAACCTCCATTGACTAATTTACCAATCGCCCTTAAGCATCATGCTCCATTCGAGGCTTTGCCTTCGAACGGAAACCAATCTGCGTTGTCGCAGCGTGCTCCATTCGAAGCTTTGGCTTCGAACGGAAACCAATCTGCCTCGTCGCAGCATGCTCCATTCGAAGCTTTGGCTTCAAACGGAAACCAATCTGCGTTAGCAAAGAAAAAACGTCCTTGGCGGATGGAAAGCAGCGTGCTTTGCTTTGCGATCCATGCCGGCAGACGTTCTTTCCAACTGGCTAGCAGCTAACTTCTTATGAAGCAGAATTACCGCAAGCCTACTCTTTTTTCTCGTATTGTTTCATCAGGGCCGCCAACTCGTCGTCCACCGCTTTGTTCGTGCCGAGCGATTCGAACTCGTCGTCGAGCGACTTGGCTTTGCTGTTCATTTCGTTGCTCGCTTCGGCCTGCGCTTCAGCTTGCAGCATCTTCTCTTCCATCCGTTTCATGCCGGAAGCCGCGGTGTTGGATCCGAAACCGGCCATCGATTTATTGATGTCCGCCTGCGCCTTGGCCGCCTTGTAACGGGCTACCAGCGTTTCGCGCTTATTCTTCATTTCCGTAAGCTGATCGCGCATCTCGCTCAGCTTCGCGCGGAGATTGTCCGCGGACGCTTTATTGGAATCATAGCTTGTTTTATACTCGTCGCGCTTCTGCTCGGCCGCTTTCTTTTCTTCAAGCGCGCGTCTCGCCAGATCCATGTTCTGAATGGAAGCGGCGGTATGCGCCTGTTCGTTGCGCTTCTGCACGAGCGCTTCTTGTTCTTCGTACAGCTGCTTGAACCGCTTCTCGATCGCGATTTGCGCGGCTACCGCTTTCTCGGCATCCTCCAAATCCTCATGCATGTCGCGGATATATTGGTCCGTCAGTTTGATCGGATCTTCGGCTTTCTCGATCATTGCGTATACGTTCGATAACGTCAGGTCACGAAGTCTTTTGAATACAGACATGTTTCATTTCCTCCTCGATATTGTGCTGTTCTCAGCGTTCATGCTACCTAATACGGCTGGCGGTCCGAATGCGTTTCAAAAAAAATCACACCTTGATTACCCTAATTTACCACAGTGGACGGGAACAAAGAAAGTAGGGCGGACAAGAAGAAGACGCGACGAACGCGAACATTATTATTCCTATCATACGCCCCCTTGCATGTCAGCGCAAAAAAGCCGAACAGGTTCCCCTGCCCGGCTGCTTCGTTGATTCGGTTACGGCGCGCTTGGATATACGATCTGCAAATCTCCCCAGTCCGCATGATCCCAATCGCCGCCGGCGATGCCGTTCGTAATGACCAGCTTCAGCTCGTTGACGCCGCTGATATCCAGGTCAATCAACTGCGTGTCGGTAGTTGCCGTCATGACGCCGCTGTCGAAAGCCTTCACGCCGTCCAGCCATACTTCGAAGCTGACGTCTCCGTTGCCGAATGTCTCGTCGTCGACGCCGACGGCTGCGTGGAAGGAAGCATAGCGTCCGCCCAGCGTGTAGACGATCGTCGAAGCCGCGTGCGTACCCAAGCCTTTCGGATATTCAACGCCGTTCAGCGTGATCGGCTTGCCGTCCGACGATCTGTCTTTATTGATCGAGCCCCATCCGGCCGTTCCCGAATCGTACGCATAGTCGCTGAGATACACGACCGGCGAAGTCGGAGGCGCCAAGACGGCTTCTACTTCGTTGCTCGCTTCCGAACGATTGCCGGCCGCATCGATTGCCTTGACGGTAAAGAGGCTTGACGTGCCCGGAATCAGGCCGGCTGCCGTATATGACGTTGCGTCCGCTCCGCTCGTCGTTCCCGCTTGGATGCCATTGCGATAGACGATGTAGCCCGTCACTGCTTTGTTATCCGTGGACGCGCTCCAGGTCAGGCTCGCGCTCGTGCCGGTAACCGATGCCGCGGTCAGTTGTCCCGGAGCGCTCGGCGCCGCCGCATCGGGCGCTTCCGTCGTCACGGTCAGCGCAGCGCTCGGATCGGAAACATTGCCGGCCGCATCCCGTGCTTTCAAAGTAATACTGTAGCTCGTAAGCGCCGTTAATCCGGTCAGCGTAATCGTGGTTTCCCCGGGAGCCGTCGAGCCTGCCAAGACGCCGTCCTTGTACACGTCATAACCGACGACGCCGACGTTATCGGAAGCCGGGCTCCATGTCAATGCGATCGTCTCGTCGGTTTGGGACGGGGAAGCGACATTCGTCGGTGTCGACGGCTTCTTCGTATCCTTCGCGCCCGGTCTGACAAGGATGATGGATTCCTTCAAGCCCGCGCGGCCTTCGTTATCCCAGACGACGAGCGTGACGCGGTAAATGCCCGCTTGATCGTATACGAACGTCGGTTTCGGCGAGGCGCTCGGAAGTCCCGTGCCGAAATCCCACAGGTAGGTCGCGATCGAACCGTTATCCGTCGACGTACTATTGAACGTTACGGGTTCGCCTTCCCGGACGAGCAGCGGAATCGTAAAATCGGCTTTCGGCTTCGCGTTCGCGAAACCTCTCGAGGCCGGCTGCGCGTTGTCCCCGTTCTTGTAGACCAGATTGCCCGACCACTCCAGATCCTTGGCATCCGTCGGATACGGATCCATCGTGACGTCTTTGTTGCCATAAAACAAATTATTGGTAAAGATCAGCTTATCTACCCCGGGCGCGCCCGTAAGCTCGATCGCCTTGCGCCCGTTGCCCGAGATGAGGTTGCTGTCGAACGTCAGGTTTTGCGAATTGCCGTGAATGCGGATGCCGTTGCCCTCGTAGCCCGGATAAGCGGCCTTCGGGTTGCCGAGCTGCGTATTCATGAAGCTGTTCTTATAAAAGTATTGGAACTGCTCGGTTTCGGAAGCCCCCGCTCCTTGCAGCTGCATCCCCCACATGACGAGGTTTTTGACCACGTTATAGCCCCACAGCTGATGACCCGGGCCCGGCGACTGCTGGATGCCGACCTGTTGGCCGCCGTCGACCACGTTGTCTGTCGTGACGGTATTATCCGCCATGATCTCAAGTCCGATCGCGCCGACGGAACCGTCGGTCGCATGCACGGTGTTCCGGCGTACGGCAATCGTCTTGGAACGAACCGCGCTGATCCAATGATCGACATCGTTGTCTTCGATAATGGAATTGTCGGTATTCGTATGGAGCTCGATCGATAATCCGTTCTCTTTCTTGCCCGAGCCCGTGATGCGGTTATTGCGTACGATCGCTCCCGAACTGCCGTCGTTGAGGAAAATACCGCCGCGCCCCGTGTCCGCGATGACGTTGCGCTCGATGACCGCGTTCGTCGAATTCCAACCTACGCGAACGCCCGCGCCCCAGATGGACTGAACGCCGATATTCGTAATGACGTTGTCCGAAACGGTCAAATGATCCGTATGGTCGCCGAGCAAGGCATGCGGGCCGAACCCTTCGCTCGCCACGAAATCCTTCACCTTCAAGCCGCTCATCACGTTCCCGCTGCCGCCTTCGGACACGGCGCCCGACATCAGAATGGAGCTGTTATTGCCGTCCAGCGTCATGTTCTTGATTGCCGCATTGGAGGCGTTCAGGAATTTGAACATGAACGTATCCGTGCTTCCCGCGTATTTGACGATGGTGCCGTCGCGATTCTCCCCTTTGATGGTCACGCCGGATTTGCCGTTCACGGTGCCAGATAATACGTACGTGCCTTTCGGAAGAAGCACGGTATCGCCTGCCTGCGCCGCATCGATCGCCGCCTGGATGCCTGCGCGGTCGTCGAGCGTATCCGCCCCGTTCGCTCCGTATGAAGCAACTGAAATGGAAGCCTTCGGAAGACTCGGACCCGCTGCATAACCGGTCACAGGCACGGCCGTCAGGGTCATGGCCATCGAAGCGAATAAACTAATGCCGGCCCGTTTGCTAAGTTGAAGCTTCATGAAGTAGAACATCTCCTCTACGACGATATTTGGGCAGCTTGCTTCAATGTTTGGATCGGATAAGCTGCTATCCTATCGTGCAGGATAAGCGCGTTCGTTCGTACTGTCCGATACGCGATTCGGTCGAGATCGGACTGTGAAATTGCAAAAAAGCTATGATTACATGTAAGCGCATACAGAATTCGGCATATAACGACATCGTTCGGACTGGCGTCGGCTGCCCATCTCAATCGTGATTATCGATGCGAGAGGAGCGTGCAAGCTGTCGTCATTTCCTATCGTTCGTGGTAATAAGCTGTACAAAGCCGCATACCATGTTTCCGCGGGAGGTTGATTCCATGTTGAAGAATGCCTTGATCGAAGCCCAGCTTCAGCTTATCGAGAGCGAGAGATGCCGCGTGCATGCCGTCGTCGAATCCAAGCACGGCGATACCGTCATCCTCTTCTCGCCCGCCTTGCGCTTCGATCTGTATGCCCGGGTCATTTATGTCAGCGGGATCGCTACGAAACGTTATGTGAACGACTTATCGCTGCATGTCTCCCCGATCGAAGGAGCGCGGCAAAAGGCGTGGTACCTCCAATACGTTCGCATTCTAGGCGACAAAATCAACCGCGGCTTCGGCTCGATCATGCTCGGTCAACTCCTGCAGATTGCCGAACGCGAAGGCATCGCCTATATCGAAGGAAGAATGCAGCAAACGGAGCATAGCGCGCATGCCGAGAGGCTCCGGCACTTCTACACGAAATTCGGTTTTGCGATTGACGGCGAAGGCCGATTGCGATGGCGCAACGAGAAAGCGGCGGTCCATTCATCGGGCATGGAGACTGCGATTCCCGCGCTTCGCCGATGGTTGAAATGAATATAAAAAAAGGACTTGCATCTTTTTATTTAATTATGTTAAGATACTTTTTGTGTTCAGAACACATTCGCCGGTGTAGCTCAGTTGGTAGAGCAACTGACTTGTAATCAGTAGGTCGTGGGTTCGACTCCTATCGCCGGCACCATCTTCATCTCGGGACGTAGCTCAGCTTGGTAGAGCACCTGGTTTGGGACCAGGGGGTCGCATGTTCAAATCGTGTCGTCCCGACCATTCATAACCTCTATCCGTTTCAACGGATCGTCTAAAAGCTCGAGCGCTGCTCGGGCTTTTTTTGTTGCCTGGAGACTCACCTTCGATTGACGGTCATTTTGGGATCATGATATAGTCGGAAGGCGAAAGATGTAACCGGTATCATACTACTCAGTCAAAGGATGATAAAGATGGCGCGAAAGCCGCGAATCGCCGTTGTCGGCAGCTTAAACATGGATTTGGTCATCTCGCTGCAGCGGATGCCGCGAATGGGCGAATCCCTTCAAGGCGACGATATTCATTACATATCCGGAGGGAAAGGCGCGAATCAAGCAGTCGGCTGCGCCAAGCTTGGCGCGGAAGTGAGCATGATCGGCGCCGTCGGGGACGACGGGTTCGGCGCGCAGATCATGAAACGGATGAACGATTTCGGCGTCGGCACGGATACGATCGCCGTGCTGGAAGCGCCCACGGGCACGGCCGCCATCCTTCATACGGAAGGCGACAATTGCATCGTCGTCGTCCCGGGAGCGAACGGTCTCTGCTCGCCGGAAAGCATTCAGTCCCATGCCGGGGTTATCGCCGGTGCCGACGCCCTGATCGTGCAGCTTGAAATTCCGCTGCCGGCGGTCGAAGCAGCGCTGCGAACCGCCCGCGAAGCCGGCGTCCGGACGATCATCAATCCCGCTCCGGCGGTACGGCTGTCGGAGGAGCAGATCCGCCTCGGCGACTGCTTCACGCCGAACGAAACGGAATTCGAATTCTACTGCGGCAGCCCGGCCGCGAGCGAAGAGCAGCTGTTCGCTCAGATGCGGTCTTGGCGCGATCGGTTCCCGCAGCAGACGCTCATCGTTACGAGGGGCAAACGCGGCATCTCCTGCCTCGATGGCGATGAGATCGTCACGGTTCCCGCTCCTATCGTCGAGGTCGTCGATACGACCGGCGCAGGCGATTCCTTTAATGCCGCG
Organism: Paenibacillus sacheonensis; assembly: GCF_009909195.1. Lineage (GTDB taxonomy): Bacteria > Bacillota > Bacilli > Paenibacillales > Paenibacillaceae > Paenibacillus_Z > Paenibacillus_Z sacheonensis. The sequence goes on along the minus strand of NZ_JAAAMU010000010.1, from coordinate 57,163 downwards.
CTCTGCTTCGGCCTCGCTTCCGGCTGGAGCCTGGAACGGACGCTGCCGCTGGCCGTGAAGGCGGCTTCGCATTCCGTGACGGTCTTCGGAGCACAGGACGGCATGCCGCTGATGTCCGATCTGGCGTAGTATCTAACGACGAGCATTATAAAACAGAAATCGGCCTCCTCAAGCTTGCGACAGCAAGCTTGAGGAGGCCGATTCGTTCAAGAGAAGTCCAGCAAGCTTCCCCCGCCTAGAACGTGCTTGCAGGCGTCGTATCCGAGCACCAGCGCGTATTGAACAGCTCGCGCATCAGCACGTCATGCGCTTCCTTGGTTCCGATGCTGCGCAGCGCTTCCAGCGCATGTCCGCGAACGTAGCGATTCTCGTCGTCCAGCGAAGCTTCGAGCGCCGGCACGGCGTCGGCGGCGTCCGGACCGATTCGGACAAGCGCCAGGCCTGCCGTGAACTTCACCTGCGTGTCTTCATCCGACAGCGCTTGGATCAGCGCAGGCACGACGGAACGCGGGTTGCTGCTCATCATGCCGAGCACTTCGGCGACCGTGCGGCGGATCACGTCGGACGGATGGGCAATGAGCGCCGCGACTTGCGGTACGGCCGCTTCCGCTTGGCCGCGCAGCTCGGATAATGCGAACAACGCATGGTTGACGACGTACTCTTCCGAGCTGGTTAACGCTTGCGTCAAGCCTGCTACGGCTTCCGTACCGGCCGCCGACAGTCCGTATGCAGCGATGCGGGAAATCTTCTTCGGGCCCTGATTGAGCGCTTCGAGCAAGCGGCCGATGCCGGCTTCGCCGCTCGCCGCCAAGTCATAAGCTGCTGCGATCGCTTCCGGCTCTTCCGCATGGTTCAAGCGGGACGCCAGCTCCGCGACTTCCTCGGCGCTGCCTGCCTTGGAACCCGCGCGCGCTGCCACGCGGCCGGACAACCAGTTCCATACCTCGTCGGCGACCGGCTGATAGACGGCGCGTCCGCCAACTTCCGTGATATCCCCGATTTCTTGCGCTTGGTTATTCCATGACGGAGCCGCAGGCGCCTGGGTCCGCATAAATTCGAATTTCAGCATGAAGCGCGGATTGCCGAGCAGGTTCGGCGTTGAACGATGCCAAATGTCGTAGTGGATCAGCGCGAACGTACCCGCTTCGCCTTTCGCCGTTGCTTCCTCGGCCATCTCGTCGGAAGCGAAATTGCGCGAGTCTTCGAAATGCGTGCCCGGCAGGACGCCCGTCGGTCCGAGCTCCATCGGCGTATCCTGCGGGAAGTACATGATCATCGCCCACCAAGGGTGATGGTTGCGCAATTTGCTGTAGCCCCAGTAGCTGTCCTTATGCCAGCCGCCCGGCTTCGGAATGGAATTATAATGACCGTGGCGATGCGTATGCAGGAGGTACTCCGGACCGAGAACGCTCGTCAATGCGCCCGTAATGACCGGATGTTCGAATACGCGCTGCAGGTCGCGTATGCGAGGCAGGATATTGTTGCCCGGGTTGCCTTCTTTGTCATAAATTTCGTTCAGCTGCGACACGAGCTTCTCATGAAATTCGCGCGAAAAATCGGTTTTCAAAATTAAAAATCCGTTGGCGATAAAGGATTTCATCTGTTCGTCGTTAAGCAGAAGCGGTTGCTGCGTCATAGCCTGTCGGCCTCCTCGTTCGTGTTTGTTTCTTCCCTCTCATTATAGAATCGCAGATTGCGCTTTCAAATGGATAGGGCTAAGAATGAAGGTGCCAAAGTTAAGGTATCCTTTTCACCGAAGGGCGAATCGTCTATGATGGAACCATAGAACCGGCATGCCGAGGAATGATCGGATCCGTGATGCGACCGGACCGGGTTAGGAGACTTGCAGCAATGAACATGAAACGCGAACACGGCGCTTTGACCGACCTGCTCCACACCCTCCAGATCGACGTGTTAACGGCCCACAAGACGCTGGTGACGCGAGATTGGCAGGATTTCGACTTCGTGCCGGAGTACAATAAATTTTATTATATCTTGGAGGGCGAAGGATGGCTGAAGTCCGGAGACGCCGAGCTGACGCCGGTATCCGGAGATCTCTGCATGCTGCCGGCTTATATCAATCAATCCTATTCCGCGCTGAAAGGCCGTCCGCCCTTCCTCAAATATTGGTGCCATTTCACGACTTCGATCGGCCCGTTCGATCTGTTCCAATGGATCGGCGCGCCGCTCTTCATCCCGGTCATCGACCGCGAAGAAATGGATGCGCTCTTCAAGCTGCTCGTCAGCCTTCGGACGAATTCGTCCGTCGTGGCCAGGCTTCGCGAGAAATCCGTCATGCTGGAAATCATCTCGCGCTACTTGGAGCATGTGCCGATAACGATTCTTCAGCATCGCTCGGAGGATCTGAAGCGGATCCAATTCATCCAGTCCTACATCGACGGCCATATGGAAGGCACCTTGAAGGTCGAAGACATGGCGCGGGCGGCGCATCTGCATCCGAATTATTTCATCGCCTATTTCAAGAAGCATTTCGGCGTATCCCCGCTCAAATATATGAATCGCCGGCGTGCGGACAAGGCGAAGATCCTCCTCTCGACCACCGCCCTAAGCATCAAGGACATCGCGGATCAGACGGGCTTCAAGGAAACGAATCATTTCGCGAAATTCTTCCGCAAGGAGACCGGGCAAAGTCCGACCGAATATCGGCTTCTGCACGGCGGCAGTTAGGCGAACGCATTGCCTTGAGGCAATTCGAAGCTCTTCGAAAGCCGCAGCTTGCGACTCCCTGCCGCTTAACAATAAGAAGGCTATCTCTCAGCGCGCGCTGAAGGATAGCCTTCTTCGTGTCCCGTTTACAGCTGCCTCACCTGTCCGGCCAGTACCTCCGCGGTCAGCCAACGCCGCATCGACAGCAGCACGACCAGCGAAGGCAATGCGATGAGAGCCCCTAACTGCAGCAGCGTCGCCGGACCGTACGTCAGCCCGTCTGCCTGCATCGCCGATTGCGCGATCATGAAGCGCATGCTTGGCGGAAACAGGTTCGGATTCGAGATATAGATCATCGGCGCGTAAATACCGTTCCACATGGCAACGAATTGCATTGCCCCGAGCCCAAGCAGCGGCTTCCAAACCCTCGGCACGTACAACCGGAAGAACATGAACGCCTCTCCGCGTCCCGCATATCGCTCCCTGAGCGCGCCGTGTTTGCCGGTATAGATGCTACTCAGGACGAAGATCGGCAGAATCGAGAAAAACCCCGTGATGTACAAAGCAACGACCGAATTGATCAGCCCAAGATCCTTCAGCAGCATAAAATCGAAGAAGGAGACGCTGCCGGCGGACATGATCGCGAGCAGGAATCCCGTGTACAGGCGTCGCCCCGGCAGATCCTTGACCGTCAGCGGGAATGACAACGTGAGCGTGATCAGCATGAAGACCGCCGACGAGGCCAGATAAATAAACAGGTACTTCACGTACTGGGAAACCGAAAGCAGCGTCGATAACCCCGGACCTTCGTTCCGAATCGTGTACGGATAGATCAACAGGACATAAAGAACCGCCAAGACGGGCAGCGCGAACAACAGGATGACGACTCCGCCCGCCGCTCTGTTCGCTCTTCCCGCGGCTTGCATCCTACCCGCCTCTTCGTTATGCGGCGTACGTACATCCCGCGCAAACATTCGCCGGATAATGAAATACGCGCCTACGGAACAGATGAATTGCAGCAGGAATTGGAGCGTGGCGAGCGGCCCTTCCGTATTCAAGTCCATGTTCTGAAATAGCATTCGGAACCGATACGTCTCGATCGTGTCGCCGGTTTGAAAGACAAGCGGGTTCACGAGCGCATGCAGAAGCTCGAAATTCGTGGCGAGCACGGCAGAGAACTGCATCAGCATGAACGCCGTGACCGCTCGCGCTGCCGGCACGAGGTTCAGGCGCGTCCACGTGCCTCGTTGAACGTTCCGCCCCGCTTCGATCCCGTCTGCAGCATGCCTGGCGCCGATCGCCGCGACTGCGATTACCGTTGGAATGCCGATCGTTTTGACGATCTCGACGAAGAGGTACATCGGCTTGAACAGCTCCGGCCGCGCCCATACCATCGCATGCAAGCCGAACGGCGAGCGATCGGCGGAGAACGCCAACATGGCCATATAAGCGAAGATAAGAGACGGGATAAAGTAAGGCAGCAGGAACAGCGTCGTGATCGCCCCTCTTGACCGGACGCCGTTAAACGCGCCGATCGCCAGCGCAAGAATGAGCGCGGCGATCCCGCAGCAGGCCGTATACATCAGCTTGATCTGCAGCGTATTGCGGAGGATAGGCAGAAAATCGGGATTGTCGAACATATGCTTGAAATTCGCCATGCCTGCCCCCGGGCTGTCCCAAAATCCTTGGATTAACCGGAAGTCCACGAAGGAAGCATACAACGACTGAAGCAGCGGGATGGCTTTAAAATACGCGACGAGCAGCAATGCGGGCAAGACGATCGCATAATGCAGCCGGTATTTCCACATTCTTCGGAATGGATTCGTCTTGCCTGCAATCGCTCGATCGTTCTCCAGCGCTGGATGAGCCATGTCTTGCTCGATGTTATTCATGCGCGGTGATTCTTGTGATCCTTGTCCTTCGTCCATTGCCAACCTCCGCCGGTTCCATTGTCGATGCAGTCCATCATGAAATGCCATTTCATTCTAATTCAGGGCGATGAACGGGGCAAGCAATTTCTGACGTTTGACCGCCCACGAAAAAACGCTTCTTGGGTTCTCCCAAGAAGCGTTCTAATTAGGTACGGTCATTATTTGCGGATGTTATAACCGATGAAAGCTTTGGAATCCAGATCGAACACGACCGTCAACGGTCCGAGAAGCTCGTCCTGATCGGTTTGGTACGTAACCGTTACGAGTTTGCTGCCGTTAGCTTTCGCCGTTTCCAGCAGTTTCTTCGCCTCGTCGGTCGCTGCCATTACGCCGGAATCCGCCGCGTTGACGAGCTTAACCTCGGCTTCGTCTTTCTTCGTCTTCAGGTGCGACTCTTGGCCTTCCGGAAGCTTGCTCCAAGCCAGTGTCCGGAACTCGCTTACCGCGGCAGGCGCGAGCGAATCCGCGGCTTTATCGCCAAGCGCGACCAGATAGAACAGCGGGCTGATAGGCGGAATGCTCTTCGTCATCTCAGGGCCGTAGTACGCGCGGACTTTATCGCCGGCTTTCAGGCTCTCCCACGTGACAGGTTGGCCTTCCGCATCGATAACGCTCGTTTCCTTGCCGGCGTTCAGGACGATCGAGGACGAAGCATCGCCGTCTTTCGCGACGCCAAGCGTAACTTGCCAGCCGTCATCCGTATGTTTGACGGATTGGATAGCTTCTTCTTTGATCAGGCGTTCGCTGCCGAGGGTTACTTTGGCGGCATGCGATTGACCCGGGTAGCTCATCGTCATGACCGGACCGTACTCCGCGATCAGCTCCGTGCCGGCTTTGAGCTTGCTAACGTCGGCGGATTTGCCCGTGCTGTCCGTCAGGACCGTATCTTTATCGACCGTCAGAATGACCCATTTGTTCGTGCCTCTGCCGACAACGTCGAGCTGGTAAGCGCCGTTATCAAGCGGCTTTACGCCTTGAATGATGCCCGATAGCATGATGAATTGCGCCTCTTCTCCGCTATCTTGGTTCTTCGACGTCAGCGACAAGCTCTTGTCCTTCGCGCTGTAGATCACGTCGTAACCCAGTGCCGCTGCTTCGCTCTTCGCTGGCAGATAGGCTTGGCCGTTAATGAATACCGGCTTCATCGATGTATTCTGTCCGTCTACTTTAACCGTGATATCGCTTCTAACGAGACCGCTGACCTTCTCGAGGACGCCGGACGCTTCCGCGGCAACCGCGGAGCCTACCAGGCCGACAAGCGTAGCGACGATAATAATTTTTTTCTTGTTCATGTTGTTATTTCTCCTCCCGATGATCATCACTTAGGATGTTGGTTTCTCTTACATGCACTCAGACGGCATACGCCGGGCAAAGGTTGCAGCGATGTCCCATTTCCTACTTTAGACCTAGAACCTATAAGAAAAACGGCACGGATTACTCCGCGCCGGCCAGCTTCGTTATTCGTTCTCGTACCAAGGATTCAAGTGTACGAGCACCTCGTCCACCTCGGGATGGGCGTCCTGCACCTTCTTCTTGATCTTGCGGATAATGTCATGGCCTTCCTGGATCGTCAGCGTTCCCAGAACGGCCACGCGCGCGTCCACCAATACGTAGTGACCATGCTCGCGCGCCCGCAGACGGTCGATCCGCCTCACTTCCGGCACTTCGCGAAGATGCTCCGTTATATCTTCGATCTTATCGGGGCTCAGGCTCTTGTCCATGAGGACGTCGACCGTTTCGCGCGCCATATCGAAGCCGAGCTTGAGCACCAGGATCGAGACGATGACGCCCGCCGCGGGATCGCCGTAGCTGAGCCAGTCGATGTCGATTCGTTCGCCGATCCAGGCAAGCGCGATCCCGATCGAGGCGGCCAGCGAGGCATACACGTCCGCCAGATGATCGTACGCCGTTGCCTGGAGCGCTTTGCTGTTGATGCGATCGCTGATGCGCTTCGTGTAGATGTACAGCGCCTGCTTGATCAGCAGCGACACGATCGCCGCGATTAATGCGATGATATGCGCTTTCCCAGGTTCATGGAAGAAAGCGAGGAACGCGTGGTAGCCCATGTAAATCGCCGCGATGACGAGAATGAACGCCACGACGCCCGCTCCCAGCACCTCGGCTTTGCCATGCCCGTAAGGATGATCCTCGTCAGGCGGCTTGCCCGACAGGCGCATCGAACTGTATGCGGTGGCGGTCGCAATGATATCGCCGGCATTATGGATGCCGTCCGCGATCAATACCTGGCTGCCGTAGACGATGCCGACGATCAGCTTAATACCCGTTAACAGCACATTGCTGAGCAGAGATACCCACATGGCAATAATGGACGATCGGTTTTCCAAGTTGTCTCTCCTCATTTCCTTTCAGGCGGCCGGCGCTTTTCTCGTAGAGGCATCTTACCATTCTTGCCCATTGAAAATCAAATTCGCCGCTCAGGGGACGCAGAGCAAAAAACAAGCCCGCCAATGGGATTCGGCGAGCCTGCAGGCGTGCACTACAGTGCGAGTCTATTCATAATATACGTGTCTATGCGCATTCATGCCGATCTATGCGCAACTGTTCGATACTAAACGCCGAGCGCCTTGGCTTTCGCGGCGCGCGCGAGCGCCGGCAGATGGCTTTGGTTCTCCTGGATCTGACGCAAATGGCGCATCCGTTCCGGGCCGGCCCCGTTCAGCACCGCTTCCCCGTGCAGCTCTTCGACCCAATACGGAGCGAAGGTGCTGACGTATTCCTGCAGCTCATCCATATGCTCCTCGGTGTAGCGCCGGGAGAAATTGATGAGCATGACTCTGCGGTTGTTGCCGCCGTTAAACGCGGCATGCTTCATGTAATTGTTGAATACGAGCAGGTCTCCCGGACGAATCTCGATCGGAACCGATGGAAGGTCTATCCGATCTACGCCCCATAGCCCTTCCATGTCGGAGGTATGGATCTGCGATTTCAAGATTTCGGTGAACTGGTCCCCGATGAAATGGCTGCCGGGAATGACCCGCAGCGCGCCCGTATCCTTGGTCACGGGATCGAGGTAGAAGGATAGATTAATGCTCTTTAGGTTGCCCGGCCACGTCTTGTCCATCGTCGTATCGGAGTGCCAGCCGGTATCGCCGACATACTTGTTCCCGGCGCTCGTCAAGTAATTGTAATCCTCGCCAAGCAAGGTGGAACAAATATTCCTGACGCGCGGATCATCCAGCAGCGACGCCAGCTTCTCGCTATGGCCGAGAAACGCGACGATCGTCGACGTCTTCTTGAAATTATGCGGCTGGCCGTTGAAGTTGCCGCCCAACTTCTGAAACACTTGATCGAACGCTTCCGTGATCTCCATGATTCGATCCTTCATCAAGCCTCTGAATACCAAATAGCCGAACGTGTCGAAGAACGCCTTCTGCTGCGGCGAAACGCCGAAATCCGTCATGATGAAACCTCCGATTACAATGAGATAATAGGCCCGAGTTTCTTGGCACCCCTATCTTAGCCCGCGTTGCAAACGATTGCAAGATTAGAATAAGCCTTGGCCGATCGCGACAAAAGCGCGATTTCGCCGCATTCCCCGAGGCCCGAATGATCTCGAATTCAGGAGGAGAAGCCGCCTCTGGGGATCCGTCTTGACACGCGATCCATTGCTCTATTTCCCGATATCCGGGAGGGCAGGTCGCATGTTTAGTACGAAACAGCAACCGCGTTCAATGCATTGCCGTTGCAGTCAAATTGTCGAACTGGGCCGTGCCGTTGTAAGCGAACAAGCCGATTTTGCCGCGCGAATATTAAACTCGGATCCAACCGGCTTTTCCTTCATCGCTCGCTGGCATTACATTACACGTTGCTCGTTGCTCGTTGCTAGATGCTCGTCGTTCGTTGCTAGATGCTCGTTGCTCGCTGCAAGATGCTCGTTGCTCGCTGAAAGTTACTTGCCGCTTACGCTTCCAGCTTCAACCCGTCCGCTCCCTCATTCCCGAACGCGATCGCGGCCTGGGCCGCCGCGATTCGTGCCAGCGGCACGCGGTACGGCGAACAACTGACATAGTCGAGCCCTGCTTGATGGCAGAAGAAGATCGACGATTTATCGCCGCCGTGCTCGCCGCAGACACCCGTCTTAAGCCGCGGATTGACCGCGCGTCCAGCAGCCGAAGCCAGTTCGATCAGCTGGCCGACGCCTTCGGTGTCAAGCACTTGGAACGGATTTTCGGGCAGCAGCTTTTGGTCGACGTAATGGCTCAGAAATTTGCCCTCGGCGTCGTCCCGGCTATAGCCGAACGTCATCTGCGTCAGGTCGTTCGTTCCGAATGAGAAGAAATCGGCATGCGCCGCGATTTGGCGCGCCGTCAGCGCCGCCCGCGGCACTTCGATCATCGTGCCGACCTTATAGCGGCAAGCCTTGAGCTTCTCCTCGCCCAGCAATTGCGCTGCCATCCCGTCGATTCTGCCGCGCAAGAAACTCAATTCGTTGACGTGCCCGACTAACGGAATCATGATCTCGGGCAGCACTGCGACGCCGTCCTCCAAACATTCCGCGACCGCCCGGAAAATCGCCTCGATCTGCATATCGTATATCTCCGGGAACACGATCCCGAGCCGGCATCCCCGCTGACCCAGCATCGGGTTCGATTCGTGCAGCGCGTTCACCTTGCGCAGCAGCGCCGTTAACTCGCGGCGTTCGCCCGCGGATTGCCCGGAGGCAGCGCCAGCCAGTCTCTGCTGCAAGTCCGCCGCGCTCGGCAGAAACTCGTGCAGCGGCGGGTCGAGCAGCCGAATCGTCACGGGCAGTCCGTCCATCTCGCGGAACATGCCCTCGAAATCGGACTGCTGCATCGGCAGCAGCAGTTCCAAGGCGCTTCGGCGCGCCGCGTCCGTTTCGGCCAAAATCATCGCCTGCATAACGGGCAGCCGATCCGGCGCGAAGAACATATGCTCCGTTCGGCAGAGGCCGATGCCTTCGGCGCCGAAAGCCCGCGCCACTCGCGCGTCATGCGGATTGTCGGCGTTCGTCATGACCCGCAGCTTGCGCACTTCGTCGGCCCATCCCAGTATTTCCAGCAGTTCGGCGCTCGTCTCCGGCTCCCGCAGCGGCACGTTGCCGACGATGACCCGCCCGCTGGCGCCATCCAACGTGATCCAGTCGCCCTCGCGCACGACGATGCCGCTTGCCTCCATCGTTCCGCCCTTCGCGTCGATGCGCAGCGATTCGCACCCGCACACGCAGGGCTTCCCCATGCCTCTGGCTACGACGGCGGCATGGCTCGTCATTCCGCCGCGGCTCGTGAGCACGCCTTCGGAGGCCAGCACGCCGTGGATATCTTCCGGCGTCGTCTCCGGCCTCGCCAGAATGACCGGCAAGCCTTCGCGATGCCACTGCGCAGCCGTATCCGCATCGAATGTCAACTGTCCGGCCGCCGCGCCAAGCGACGCCGGCAATCCGACGGCAAGCACCGCTTGCACCGCCTGTTCGTCGAGCCCCCTGTGCAGCAGCTGGTCCAGATGCGAAGGCTCGATGCGCTCCAACGCTTCATTCCGGGTCAATAGCCCTTCGCGCACGAATTCTACCGCGATGCGCAGCGCCGCTTTGGCGTTTCTTTTGCCATTCCGCGTTTGCAGCAGGTAGAGTTTGCCCGTCTCCACCGTGAATTCGATATCCTGCATGTCGCGGTAGTGCCGTTCCAATTGCTGCGCCACGCTTGCTAGCTGCGCGTACAGCCCGGGCTGCTCCCCTTCCATCGCCGAGATGGAGAGCGGCGTCCGCACGCCGGCGACGACGTCCTCCCCTTGCGCGTTCATCAGGTATTCGCCGTAGAGCCGAGCTTCGCCTGTCGAAGGATTACGCGTGAAAATCACGCCAGTCCCGCTATCCGTCCCCCGGTTGCCGAACGCCATGCTTTGAATATTAACGGCCGTCCCTTGATCGTCCGGGATACGGTTAATTCGCCGGTATATTTGCGCGCGCGAATTGTTCCACGAACCGAACACCGCTTCGATGGCCATGTGCAGCTGTTCATGCACGTCCTGCGGAAAAGCCCGCTCCGAGCGGCTGGCGCAGATCGCCTTGAATTCGCCGACAAGCCGCTGCCACCCGTAATCGGGAACGTCCTGATCGAGCCGCACGCCCAGCGAATTCTTCAACTTGTTCAGCCGCTGCTCGAAATGATGCCCTTCGATGCCGAGCACGACATTGCCGAACATCGCGATCAGCCTGCGGTAGCAATCGTAAGCGAAGCGCGGATTGCCCGTGAGCGCCGCAAGCCCCATGACCGTCTCGTCGTTCAGGCCGAGGTTGAGGATCGTATCCATCATGCCCGGCATCGACGCCACGGAACCGGAACGAACCGAGACCAGCAGCGGCGCTGTCGGGCTGCCGAATTGCTGGCTTTTGACGAGCTCCAGCTTCTTCAGCGCATCCGCTGTCTCTTGCTTGAGCGCCTCGGACAGCGAGCCCCCTTGTTCAAAATAACTTAGGCATGCTTCCGTCGTAATCGTAAACCCCGGCGGTACCGGCAATCCTGCCCGTGTCATCTCCGCCAAATTCGCTCCCTTGCCGCCTAACAAGGCTTTCATCTTCGCGCTGCCTTCGTGAAACGCATAGACTTGCTTGCCTTTCGCCATCCCTATATCCCCCTCAACGAAATCGGTAAATAATACATCTTATATCGAATAATACACTATATATAACGAAATAATATAGAGTTAATTCCGTAATAATGTAACACATTTGTGAATAGTACATCTTATTAGTCGAAGGGACGGAATTTACGCTAATCGTTTTCCGGCCGTTTTCAGGCTCGTTTCCTCTGGATCTCGGCAGCCTTTTCCCGTTCCTGCCCCCATGCGCGCCTCACCCTTTAGGAGGCCATTTGGCATCCTCAACATAAAAAAAGACTGCCCGAAGGCAGTCGAAAGAATGATCGTCAAAAAAATAGCAATCGCGCTTCTCTTGAACCTGCGCCCCGAAGAACAACCACGGCGCTTCGCCGGCAACGATCACGCCGCGGCGATCGTCCGCATCAATGTCGCCGCTTAGGAGCAACATGCCGTAATCGCCGCGCTTGTTGGCGAACGTTTCTCCGTAGGGAGAAGGAACCTCCTTAGAGGCATCCGCCCGAACGCTCGATCAATTGCTCGCGGCGCGGTCCGACGGAGATGCGCGTGATCGGCACGCCGATCCGACGTTCGATGAACATCACGTAGTTCTGCGCTTCCTGCGGCAGCGACTCGAAGGCTCGGCAGCCCGTAATGTCGGACTGCCAGCCTGGAAGCTCCCCGAAGACGGGCTGCGCGAGCTCCAGCAGCGAGGTAACGGGGAAATCTTCCGTCATTGTGCCGTTCGGCAGCCGGTACCCGATGCAGACCGGAATGGCATCCAAGTACCCGAGCACGTCCAAATTCGTCAGCGTCACCGAGCTTGCTCCCTGCGCGCGGCAGCCGTACCGGGTCGCGACGAGATCCAGCCAGCCCACCCGCCTGGGGCGCCCCGTATTGACGCCGTATTCACCGGCATCGCCTCCCCTGCTCCGCAATTCTTCCGCTTCGGCGCCCTCCAGCTCCGTCACGAACGGCCCCGCCCCGACGCAGCTGGAATACGCCTTCGTGACGGCAACGATGTCGGTAATGGAGCCTGGGGCAAGTCCCGCGCCGACGGAGGCAAACCCGGCTAACGGGGAAGAGGACGTGGAGAAGGGATAAATGCCGTGATCCGGATCGCGAAGCGCGCCTAACTGACCTTCGGCGAGAATAGGCGCTCCTTGCGCGTTCGCTTCGGCGAGAATCGCAGTCGTATCCGCGATATACGGCTTCAGCTTCGCTCCGTATTCCATCAACGCCGGCAGCAAGTCATCGACTGCAAGCGGATCGAGGCCGTATAGATGCTGCAGCAGAATATTCTTGGCCGCCAGCGACTGCTCCAGACGGCTGCGCAGCCGTCGGACGTCGTACAAATCGGACGCCTGTACGCCCAGCTTGGCATACTTATCCGCGTAGAACGGCGCGATTCCGCATTTCGTCGAACCGAAGCCCGCGCCGCCGAGCCGTTCTTCCTCTAACCGGTCGAACAGCCGATGATAAGGCATCACGATCTGCGTCCGATCCGACACGATCACCGCCGGTGCCGGTACGCCTCTGCCGGCCAGCCCTTCAAGCTCGCCAAAGAACATGTCCACGTCCAGCGCTGTCCCCGGACCGACGACGTTGGTGACATGCGGATAAAAGACGCCCGACGGCAGCAGCCGGAGCGCGAATTTCCCATGCTCGTTCAGAATGGTATGACCTGCATTGCTTCCGCCTTGAAAGCGAACGACGTACGATGCCTTCGCGGCCAATGCGTCCGTCACCTTGCCTTTCCCTTCGTCTCCCCAATTCGCTCCAACGATTGCCGTTACGCTCATGGCCGAATCCTCCTTCATGCTTGTGAGCTAGCTGCAAGCTTGATTATAATAGAAGCACCGGCATTATAATAATTGATATAACTAATACAAGGTATAAAAGGAGCTCATACCCGTGAAGGAGATAAACCTGGAATGGTACCGAAGCTTCTATTGGTGCGCGAAAACCGGCAGTCTGTCGCGCGCGGCCGAGAAGCTTCATATCACGCAGCCTGCGGTAAGCCATACGATCAAGCAGCTGGAGGATATACTCGGAGGCGCATTGTTTCTTCGCGGCGCAAGAGGCGTTCAATTAACTGCGGAGGGGGAGCTGCTGTTTCACTACGTGGAACAAGCCTTCAATTTCATGGAGGCCGGGCAAAAGAAGCTGCTCGAGATGCATCGGCTTGATTACGGGGAAATTCGGATCGGAGCGGGAGACTCGTTGTGCAAGCATTATTTGCTGCCTTATCTCGACCGTTATCATCGCCTCTACCCCAACATTCGAATTCGCGTCACCAACCGGACGACGACGGAGACGCTGGCTCTATTGAAGGAAGGGGCAATCGATCTCGGCATCGTCCATCTTCCGACGGAAGACAATAAAGCGGATATCGAGGTCAGCCAACCGCAGCAGGATTGCCTCGTCGGGGGACCGAGCTATGCGCATTTGGCCGAACAGCCGCTGCGCTTGCGGGACCTATTCCAGTTCCCGCTCCTCATGCTCGAGGAAGGAACGAGCACGAGACGTTATTTGGATCATTATGCGGCGAATCTCGGGGTAACGCTTATTCCGGAGCTGGAGCTTGGAAGCATGGATCTGTTGGCGGATTTCGCCAAGCACGGGCTCGGCCTCGCGTTCGTCGTGCGGGATTACTATGCCGGAGAGCTGGAGTCGGGGAGATTGATCGAAATTCCGCTTGCGGAGCCCATTCAACCTCGGGGCATCGGCATCGCGACGCTTCACGGCGTTCCGAGCTCCGCCGCCGCCAAGCGCTTCCTTGAGCTGCTTCCCCGCGCTGGCGCCGGCGCCGGCACTTAACGGTTGTCCGGCAAGGCTGGCAGCCATTGGCCGCTCTTAATCGTGCGTACCCCTGCTTCGCATACGCCGTAGGAACGCCACTGGCAGGTGTGACACAGCGTATGGATGTCTTCCGGCTCCACGCCGCCGCGCACGCGTTCGATCACGTCCGTCCACGGCATGTCGAGCCCGACATGGAGCCCCAGCTTCCGCAGCACGTTCCCGTCCAGCTCGGTAACCGATTCGTTCTCGCAATGCGGCTCGACGCCTATGGGAAAGCACGCGCACAAGTCGTCAGGCCCTTGGACGATCGTTACCGCCGTATCCGGTTCATCCTTGAGCCGGTTGTACACGTTCGCCATATTGGCCGCATAAGCTTCGGAATACCCCATCCCTCGGAAGCCAAGCAGACATAATAAATGATGACCTCGCAGCCGAATAGTCAGGTTCAACCGCTCCTCTCTCGCTCGTTCACTCCTCGCGTCTTTTAACGCGATACCAATAAGGATACAGCTCCTCGAAATGAAATTTGGCATACAACCGATTAGCGGCAGCGTTGTCCTGCTCGACTTGCAGATAGCTTTGCGAAGCCCCTTTCGTTCCGGCCCACTGCAGCATATGCCGAATCAAGCTTTCGCCGAGCCCCGTCCTGCGGTAGGAAGGCGACGTGACGATGCTGTACAAGCCGACGTATGCACCTTCGATGACGGCCATCCCGCAGGCGGCAGGCATGCCGTGCACGTAGAGCGTGAAATAACCCGTTCTCATCGTGATCGCGTGCATGATTCGGGCGGCCGAGCCTTCGCTGCAAGCAGGTATGCCGTTAAATCGGCACATGAGATCGAGCCAGCCGTACGATAATCGATCCTCGCATTCTACTTTAATGCCAGGCTCCGACGCTGCTGCGGCATGAATGTTCGTGAAGTCCGATACCAGCATAACACGCGAATGAGATTCGAGCACGTAGCCGCGCGCTTCCAATGCTTGATCGAGCCCGCTCGGGGCGAACGGCGTCAGCTTGAAGATCGTATCTTGACCGGCGCGATGGTAGAACGACTCGCAAGCGTCGATTTTGCAAGCGAGCGTATCCGCCGATCCTTCGCAGGCATAGAAAGGATGGACGGAATTCGCCCGCTTCGTATACCCTTCCGCCAAGCGCAGCACCCATCCGCCGCGAACGGCCGTCTGCTGGGCCGGCCAGGCGTTCATCGTCATTTCTTCGATCGCAACCGTCAACAGCCATGCCTCCTTTTTCAAGTCCTAACGGATTGAACCTATAAAGTTATGAATTAATATACAACGTTATGTATTTAAATTCAACATAAAAAGCTGTCTCCTGGTTGGAGACAGCTCGGTTAGACGATGCGATTATGTTTATTTCGGCAGTTTGATGCCCATTGCTTGAGCCAAGCGAGTGAAGATGCCCGTGTTCTCGTAAACGCCCGAGAACAGCTCGGCGCCCGGACCCATGACCGTTACCGGCACGTCGACCGCCGTATGGCTGGAGGTCGTCCAGTCGACGACGAAGTTAAGCTTGGAGTTCGCGATCGCGAACGGTCCGTCTTCCTTCGAAATCGCATCGCCCGACTCGTCGTCCGCGTTAACCTCTTCGATCGAGAAGCCGCCCGTTTCATGGTCGGCCAATACGAGCACGAGGGTATCCGGATGCGACTTCGCGAAGTTCTTCGCGATTTGAACCGATTGATCCAGCTGTTGGCCGGCTTTAATGGTCAGCTTCGCGTTGTTGCTGTGCGCCATTTCGTCCGTCGCTTCCTCTTCGACCATCAGGAAGAAGCCTTTTTTGTTCGCGGACAGCGTGTCGAGCGCCTTCTTCGTCATGTCCGGCAGCGGAACGATCGGGTTGTAGAGATCGCCTTCGCCTTCCGGACGCTGCTGGAACATCTCTTCGTTCGCGAACAGGCCGAGCAGCTTGCCGCCTTTAGCTTTCTGCATATCCGTCTTGTTCGATACGAACGAATAGCCAAGCTGTTTAGCTTTGTCCACGAGGTTGCCCTGCGTGCCCTTGCTCTTCTCGGACGGATCCTCGGCCGGCTCGTCCTTGAACTTTCCCGCTTGTCCCGCCGGATACCAGAAATCTTCCCCGCCGCCGAGCAGAACGTCGACTTTGGACTTTGTCAGGTATTGAAGCGCGATATCGCTTTGCTTGGAACGGTCTTCGACATGCGATGCGAATGCCGCGCCTGTCGCGTCCGTTACCTGGCTCGTCGTCACGATACCGGTCGACTTGCCCATTTCCTTCGCATATTCCAATATCGTCTTGACGCTTTTCTTGTTCGCGTCCACGCCGATGGCGCCGTTATACGTTTTCACGCCGCTTGCGAATGCAGTCGCCGCCGCCGCGGAGTCCGTGACCGGAATCGTGGAGCTCGTATGAATCAATCCGAGGTAAGGCATGGCGTCCATCGCCAATTGGCCTTTCTCGCCGACTGTCGCCAATCGGATCGCGTCGCGTTGGGCCGTGCCCATGCCGTCGCCGACGAACAGAATAACGTTCTTCGCTTGTTTCGATGCCGCTTCGGCCTCGTTCTTGCCATGGCCCGCCGCGAAGGTGGTGATGACAAGCGCCGCTGCCGTAATGCCGATTACCGAAGTCTTCCAACCGATTCTGGAATTCATGTTTACGCCTCCTAATCTGATCTCCTCTGTATGATAGAGTCGAATTATTAAGAGGATGTACGAACTTTGTGAAGTTCCTGTTAATGGCTTGCGTTTTTTGCGGAAATTCAAGGAAACGCGCGTTTGCGGCCGATTGCTGACGAAGGTTTGGATTTGTTTGCCGCCTTCGAAGCGGTCCGCGTATTGCCCCCGGGTGTAATCGTCAATGACCTTCGCCCAGAATAGCTGCGCGGGCTCGTTGGTTTTCGCTTGAAAGATTTCCCACGCGCCGCGATGCAAATCGAATAATCGCGGGCCGCAGCGTTTCCTTCTCTTCGATGGAGGCTTGAATCGGCTCCAAGCCCGTCGACCCCGATTTGCTGTCATGTTCCATGTAAGTCGATCCCCTTCCGGCCCTCGGCCGATCACCCGATTACTTGAAGAGCACTATGATTGATTCACAAGTCCATGGAAACCGTCCCGTCTCTCCCTGTCAGCTCGAATGTCAAGAATCGAAGCGACTTCATCGTTAACGATTAATATAATGCAGCTTCAGCCTTTGAAAACGTTCTGACAAAAGATAATTCATTCTCGCGAAAGCATTTTAATGTTCCATATTATAGCGCATTCAAAATTGAAATCTTGTATTATTTTGATTTTGCGCCAGCAAAAAACGAGAAAATGCATATCTGCGCGGCTGTGCGGAATCAAGAAACGCTCATCTCCCAACCCTCCTTATGAATTCCGCCTTCTAGGGTCATACTAGCTTCATACAGTTTCCGCTACTATTGCCGGAATCTCACCGGAAAGGAGTTCCGCCCTATGCAATCGAACAAAGATGCCCCTGCAGGAGAGCAGCAGTCCCCTTCCAACGCAAACGCGAACCCTGCCAAAAGCAAGCTTCATCCCAGCGTCGACCTTCATTTCGACCGTACATGGCTGACGCAGCTCCAGGAGCGCGTCGACCGTAACGGGCCTTGGGACGACTGGACGATGTACCAGCTGGCGGTGGAAGCGGAGCAAACGAAACTGATCGAAAGCTTCGACGATCTGCAATGCCTTCGAAGCCTGCCTTCGTTCGAGCCGATGCCCCATCAGATCAGCACGGCGCGCAAAGTGCTGCATGAGATGAGCGGCAGAGCGATTCTCGCCGACGAGGTCGGGCTTGGCAAGACGATCGAAGCCGGACTGGTCCTGAAGGAGTACATGGTCCGCGGACTCGTCAAGCGGGCGCTTATCCTCGTCCCGGCCTCTCTCGTGCTGCAGTGGGTGCGCGAGCTGAACGCCAAATTCGGCATCAGCGCGTTCGCGCAGAAAAAGGAACATTCCTGGGGCTATGACGTCGTCGTGGCCTCTATGGATACCGCAAAGCGCGATCCGCACCGCGAGAAGCTGCTTAATCAGGATTACGATCTGCTCATTATCGATGAAGCCCATAAGCTGAAGAACAAAAAAACGACCAATTACCAGTTCGTGAACGCCCTGCGCAAGAAATACTGCCTCTTACTGACTGCGACGCCCGTGCAGAACGACTTGGACGAGCTCTATAATCTCATCACGCTGCTGAAGCCCGGCCAGCTCGGCGGCCAAAGCGAATTCGCGTCGAACTTCGTCGTGGACAAGCGGCTGCCGAAGAACGAGGGTCAGCTGCAGGAGGCGCTTCAAGCGGTCATGATCCGCAATCGGCGCGGCGACGGCGGCATTCACTTCACCAAGCGGATCGTCAAAAACATCCGGCTTCAGCTGTCGGCCGAGGAGCAGGCGCTCTATGACGGCGTTACGAATTTCGTGCGCGAACGCTACAACGAGGAACAAGGCGACTGGACAAGCATGCTGTCGCTCGTCACGCTGCAGCGGGAAGTGTGCAGCAGCCGCGATGCCGTGTTCCTGACGCTGGTCAACATGTTCAAGAAAACGCCCGAGGATTCGCCGAACCGCGCGAAGATTTGGCAGCTTGTTGAAGTCATCCGCGGCATCAACGCCAACACCAAAGCAGAGAAAGCGATGGAACTCGTCCGAGAAATGAACGACAAAGTCATCATTTTCACGGAGTACCGGGCGACCCAGGAATATCTGCTGCAATATTTCCGTTCCAATAATATGGTCGCCGTGCCTTATCGGGGCGGGATGAACCGCGGGAAGAAAGACTGGATGATGGACTTGTTCCGCGGACGCGCCCAAGTGCTGATCGCGACGGAGGCAGGCGGCGAAGGCATCAATCTGCAATTCTGCCACCATATGATCAACTTCGACCTGCCCTGGAACCCGATGCGGGTGGAGCAGCGGATCGGGCGCGTGCACCGGCTCGGACAGACGAGCGACGTGCATATCTACAACCTGTGCACGGTCGGCACGATCGAAGAGCATATCGTGAGCCTGCTGCACGAGAAGATCAATCTGTTCGAGCTCGTCATCGGCGAGCTGGACCATATCTTGGAACGGTTCGAGAAGAACGAGACGCTGGAGCAGCGGCTCGCCCGCCTCATGCTGGAGGCAGGCACGAACAAAGACGCGCTCAAGGAAGGCATCGCGGAGCTCGGCAATTCGCTCAGCCGGATCAGGGACGAGGTCGAGCTCGAAGACCCGTCCGATCTGGCAGCCGTTAATTCCGTCTTGAATGCCGTCGGGCAGACCATCGAGGTGAGACCATGAATGAACGCCAAATCCACAAGTTCGTCGGACGTTATCTAGAGGCGACGGACTGCCAGATCATCGAGAAATCGCCGGCTCATTATCATGTGAAGCTGTCGCCCCGCGCCGACCGCGACTTGACGAACCGCCCCTTCTATTGGAGCTTCGTCGACCGCACGGGCGCCGATCCGGAGACGATGTCCATGCTGCTCGTAACCGATAAAGCCAAATACGACGATGCCGCAGCGGCCAAAGCCGCACAGCCGCCTGCCCCGGCAGCCGCGCCGGGCAGCGGTTCGGGCAACTCCGCTGACGCCGCGTTCGGCCGTTCCTTCGGTTATTTGAACAATGCGGCGAATTTGAACGTGCGAGTCCCGCGGGAGGACCTGCATTACGGCTCCCGCCGGCTGGAGCAGCTGTTCCAGTCCGCCAAGATCGGCGGCAATTACCTCTGCCTGTTCCAGGAGCCGGAGAAGCGCACCAGCCACCCGCTTCATTCGACTGCTTACAGCGCATGGCTCGGGGTTAATATGAAAGTAGAATTCCTATGCGACATGAAACGCGAGGAAATTCATTCCTTCGGCATCTCGCTCGCCACGGGCCAATGCCTGGAGCAGTTCAGCGACCGCCTGCTTCAGCAGCGCATGACGCCGAAGCTGCCGCCGAACGTGCATACCGCCAAGAACGCGATCACGCTGAACAAGGCCGCCTCCATCGCCGAAGGAACGCTTGAGCGCAAGCTGCGGACGTACGATTACAGCTGGGCGGACGCCGCTTCCAAGCGGCTCGACGAGGAACTCTCGACCGTTCGGCATTATTACGAGCCGTTGATCGAGGGTGCCGAAGAAGAGAACCGTGCCCCCATAGCGGAGCAGTACGAGCGAAGGCAGGAAGAAATCCGCTGGCAATACGAGCCGCGCGTCAGCGTTTCCGCCATCAATTGCGGCATTTTTTATTTGCAGGGCATCGGTTAGCGATTTTGCGACAAGAACTGGGGCGACCGCCCGGCCGTCCCCTTTAATCGGCAAAATTAGAACGAGGCTTGTCCTGCTTGCCTGACAGAAACCAACAACTTCCCCGGCGGCATTTCGATACAATGGCGTTGTCAGGTTCTGTCAGCCCTTCGTCAACCATTCTACAGAACAGCAGGTGATGCCGTTTATGAGAAATTGGACCGCGATGATCGCCGCCGTATTGTCGGCGTTGCTGCTTACGACCCTATCGCCGCAAGCTGCATCGGCCTCTACGGCTTCCGTGCCGACCGCTTCCGTACAAGCTGTCGATGCGCCGCTGCAACAGCATGTTCACAATTGGGCCGAAGCCTTATCCAATCAGCCCGCCTTCAAAGCATGGAAAACCGCCGCGACGACCATCGTACCGCTCGGCCCGGGCACCCACGGCTGGCTCGCTACGTTTACGGCTGCCGGCAAACCGGTCGGCTATATGATCGTCAACGCAAGACCCGAAGGCGGTTATGCGCTTGGCGAATACGGCGCCGGCAGCCATCCTGCTTTCGATCCCAATACGATGTACAATGCGCTGCTCCGCCAAGGCCTGATCGGCAGCTACAGCGAGATCGCCAAAAAGCCGCTCCATCTGGAACGGCTCTATCTTTCTCCGATGCTGGCAGCTTGGAAATGGACGGCTCCTAACGCCGAAACCTATTACTTGGATGCCTGGACAGGCGAAGCGCTGCCGATAACGGACAGCGCCTGGTCGGCTCAGACGGTATCGCGCAAGCCGGAAGCCTGGTCCGGCGAGAAGCCGAAGGCGGAATTAAGCAAGCTGGCCGCGGCCAAGACGAATCAATCCTTCGATCCTTTCGAACGGATGCCATGGCTGAATCAAGCGCCGCTTTCGAACCAACAGGTGGCCAAACTAACCGGCATGCTCGATAAGCTGGCGCAAATTCGGTATACGGCCGAACTTTTCAAATCGTCCGTCCTGTATGTCCTTCCTGCCGTGGGCTACCATCGCTGGAATAACGATAAGCTGTTCGTGGCGTTCGAACAATCGTTTCCCGGTACCCGATATATTCCGATCGAAGCGTTGAACCGGGAAGGCCGATTTTACCGGTAAAATAATAAAGGGGTATTTCCATGCAATTATTACACGCAAGCGCACGTATAGATGATTCTTATTCACTTCGGTTCAATGTCGCGGGATCGCATCCATTGCGCAATCGCGAATCCGCCTAAACCAAACCAACGCGTCAGCCAAGGCTCTTTGGCAGCCTTGGCTTTTTTGCGTTTTTCGCTGCGTTCTTCCTGGGGCGTTTCAATATAGCCGACGACTTTGCCCGTCATGAATTTGATGTAATCCTCCGGTTTTTCCACTGCCATAACAGCCACGCTCCTCTTTGCATGGATTTCGTTGTTGCTCCTAATAAACAGTGTCCCCGCGAATGATTTCTTTCAAACATGAATGAGTTCCCTTGGTATGTGCCACGCTAAGCATAGTCATTTTGGAAATGGAGGATTGTGCCGATGCGAGGACAACGAAGGATGATGCAATCGATTCGCTTGGGCTTGTCATTCTGCGCAGCTGTAATCCTGATCAGCTGTCTGGCTTCAAGGCAATCGTATTCCGAACCGGTCAATCAAGCAGGCGACCAAGCGGCGCTGCCGGACGCCTCCCAGGAGTCCTCGCTTGACAGCATGCTGCCGACGGATTACAGCCGCGCTTTGCCCACGGCCCAAGTATTGATCGACGTCGGGCACGGAGGTATCGACGGCGGCGCCCATCATGAGGAGCTGCTGGAGAAGGACATTAATCTGGCCGTCGCCAAAAAATTGTACCTGCTGCTTCAAAACAACGGCATTCGCGCGATTCTGAACCGCAGCGGCGACTATGCGCTCAGCGACGATAACCGATGGAATCCGTCTTCGTCCCGGCATAGAAGGGACTTGTCGCAGCGCAGTCAGCTGACGAAGGAGATCGACACGCAGATTCTGATAAGCATCCATGTGAATTGGGCGCCGGATCGAACCGAATACGGCCCTCTCGTGCTGCATCAGAACGAAGGACAGAGCGCGCTGCTTGCGTTCTGCATCCAGGACGCGATGAATCGCAGGCAAAACACGAGAGGGCTCCCCCGAATAGGGAAGCCCTTCTATCTGCTTAATGTCGTGAAGAAGCCCGCCGTTATCGTCGAGCTCGGTTTCATCAGTCATGAAGGCGACCGGCAAATGCTGACCGACCCCGTCAAGCAAACGGAAATCGCGGCCGCCATTACGTCAGGAGTGCGGAATTATATCCTTCTCCGCTGACGGGACTAGCATTTCAGACAAACGCACGAACCTTGTCTTCCCTTGCAGCTGGGGAATGGCGTTCGTCAAGACGGCAGCCGTCAATTTACCGGGCGGACCCACATGGCCGATCGTGATGCAGGATTCGTTGTTCTCCAGATGCTTGCGCAGCACGCCGATTTGCTTGGAAATATGGCTCGTCGTATAGACGTCGTCGAGAAAGACTTGATTGGACAGCAGCGGAACGCCCATCTCGGCCGTCAGCTTCGGCAGCACCGTCTTGTACGTCGTCCGGCTGTCGAGGAAGAATAAGCCCCGCTCCTTCACGACGCCGAGCACGACCCGCATAACGCGTTCGTCCGCCGTCACCTTCGAGCCCATGTGATTGTTCATGCCGACGGCATGCGGCACATCGTCGATGGCGGCTTCCACCCGCTTCCGGATCTCGGCATCGCTCATGCTCGTCGTGATGGCGCCGGGGCCAAGCCACTCGGGCTTGCCCCGAACCGGCTCCATCGGCATATGGACGATCACGTCGTTGCCGAGCTTATGGGACAGCTCCGCGTCCTGTTTCGTGGTCGGCATGAACGGCATGACCGCCGTCGTGAATTTGACGGGCAGACGCAGCATCTCGGGCGTTCCCGCCATTCCATTGCCGAAGTCGTCGATGACGATCGCGACTTCGCGATGACTGCTCGTCACTTGCCGTTGTTGTTTTTGTTGTTCTTGCTGTTCCGCAGCCGCCGCCGTCTCGTGCCGAGGCGCTGGCCCCGCGACAGCAAGCGCGCAAGCAAGCAAAACCAAAGCAGCAAACTTTCCCTTGTTCATGTTCTTTTCGTCCTCTCTTGGATCTGCATTCCTTTCATTGTTTGCCGGGAGGAGGAAAAATATGTATGATTCTGTCCCTTCATAAAAGAAAAGCGAGGACTTCTCCTCGGCTTTCCTTCCTAAGATGCAACGATACAACGTTCAGTAGTTCCGCATCACACTTCGTAGACGGCCGCGCTGAGATTGATCGGGCCGATCACGGCAGCAGTCGCCGTCTCCGTTTGCTTCTCTACGTACAACGAATATCCGTGCGCGCCGGGCGGCACGTTGATGTCGATCACTTGCAGCGTCACGATGCCGTAATGCTCGTACTCGGTTTCGAATCCTTGCAGCGCATAGAAAATTTCTTGGTTACCGCGAAATACGCGGAACAGCACGTCTACGATGTTGCCTGACGTTGCTGCAGCTCCGATCGTAGCCGT
This sequence comes from Paenibacillus sacheonensis, assembly GCF_009909195.1. Lineage (GTDB taxonomy): Bacteria > Bacillota > Bacilli > Paenibacillales > Paenibacillaceae > Paenibacillus_Z > Paenibacillus_Z sacheonensis. The sequence goes on along the minus strand of NZ_JAAAMU010000010.1, from coordinate 33,448 downwards.
CAAATTCACGCGGTTGTTCACGGCTTCCGGAACGATAAAGATGCCGAGTTCAGCCAGAATGACTTTGGCCGGCGTCTGCGGAACTTGAATATTGACGGCATTCGTCACGACAGCCGGTACGCTGACGTTATAGTCGATTAATTTTTTCACCATTCTTACAATCCACTCCTCCCTTTCTTGATAGTTACATGCTATGAAAATAACGATGCGTTGGCTTGGACGAGTTGCTTAACAGGCACAAAAAAGAAGCCTTGCATCAGCAAGGCTTCTTGAGTTTGTATGGTTGGTGCGGTCGAGAGGACTCGAACCTCCACGGCTGTTACACCACTAGAACCTGAATCTAGCGCGTCTGCCAATTCCGCCACGACCGCACATCCGGCAGATGTCGCTTCAAGCATTCTTTGAAGCGGCGAGAATTAATATATCATGAATCAAATTATAAAGTCAACCGGGAAATTCATTACCTGCAAATTAGCTAGAAGTATTGGCTCCTCTTTCTATGGTTATTCGTCGAATCATAAAAAAAAGCCCTGCATCGGCAAGGCTTCTCGGGTTTGTATGGTTGGTGCGGTCGAGAGGACTCGAACCTCCACGGCTGTTACACCACTAGAACCTGAATCTAGCGCGTCTGCCAATTCCGCCACGACCGCATATCCGGCAGATGTCGCTTCTTTCCAGAAGCGGCGAAATTTAATATACCATGAAGGAAAGTTCGAAGTCAACTTCGCATTCCAATAAACATTCAACAAGCCGAGGCGAGTCGTCGAATACCCGATCGTTAAGTCGCGACGGTCTGCGTCCGACGCGCTACAGCCGGACTCTGACGCCATCCATGATGAAGCTGCTGCTGTTGATGATGATATCCTGCCGCTCGAACAAGCCCTCGCTGACGGCGGTTGCATATTCGTTGGCGTCGGCAATCTTTATGGGCGTTTCCACGACATAATACGCATTGCCGAGCGGGCCATCCTCGGCTCTCAACGTGTACACGTACGCGCCCCGGTCATTCTTGTGAACGGCTTCGTTCGGAACGAGGATCAGCTGATCGCCGCCTTCCTTGGACAGCTTTACGTTGACCTGCTCGCCTCCGCGAAGGCTATCGTCCGTGAAAACGATGGTCAACTTATACGTCGGGCCCATATCGGCAGTAACACCGGTCTCCTCTCCGCCCGTTACCGCCAATCCGCCTGCCGCAGCCTCCTCGATCGTTGTTATCGTTCCTGTCAGCGTTCGCGCATCTGCCTCTTCCACCGTAATGTGGTCCAGCGTATCCCCGGCATGAAATAAGGCGGCCGTTTCTCCCGGAACGAGCAGTTGAAGCTGATAGCCCTTGGCCGAATTGGCCACGGTTATATCCGGCAAGCCGCCGGAATCGAGCCCTGCCGCCGCATTGACCTTCGTGACGCTGCCATCGAACGGCGCCGTGATTTGCCTGCTCTCGGCAATCGTCTTCTGCTGATGTTCAATATGCCGCTGCTCGCTCGCGATATCGAGCTTGGCCGTTTCGATCGCGTTCGCTGCGGCAGCCTTGGCGGACGCGCTGTCTCCGCTCGCGGCTTCGATATAATCGTTCTCCAGCTGATGCATGGAGAGATTAAGCTTCTTCAGAACCGCCTGTTGATCGGCCAGCTCCAACCTGGCATCGGAGTCGTCGTAGAGAACCAGCGGCTGTCCTTTATGCACCCGTTCTCCTTGCTTGACGAGTACCTTCGAGACTTTCCAGCCTGCCGGATTCATGAGGTCTCTCGCCTCGCCCGGTTGTATCGCCGCGCTGCCTTCGTAGTCATGCGCAAGCGAACCCGTGGATGGGACCGTCGTGTAGACCTTCGGCAGCGATAACGCCCGCAGCGAATTGCCTGCCAGCGTGCATCCGGCGAGAAGTACGAGGAATAGGCCCGCGATGAGCCGGATTTTGCGTTTTCTGGACTCTGATGTCCGTTCTTCCATGACGATCACTCCCGAATTATCCTTTGATGCCCGATTGTTGAATGCCTTGGACGAAGTAGGACTCCGCATAGAGAAACAGCAGCACCATCGGGGCCATGTACAGCGCGGAAGCGGCGAAACCGATGCCCCGCGCCGATTGGTTGATCTGCGCCAAGAATAGCGACAACGGCTGCTTCGACGCGTCCTGAAGGAAAATGAGCGGCTGCTCGATCATATTCCAATAATCGACGAACAAGAGAACGGTAAGCGCCGCTAGTCCAGGCTTGATAAGCGGCAGCATGATGCGGATGAAGATCGTCCATTGCCCGGCCCCGTCGATCTTGGCGGCTTCGGTGTACGCATACGGAATATGGGACATGAACTGCCGCATCATGAATACCCCGAACGCGCCGAAGATGCCGGGAAGAATGATCGCGGCCGCATGATTCATCAAGCCGAGCTTGTCGATAACGAGGTAATTCGGCACAAGCGTAACCTGGAATGGCATGAGCATGGTCATCAGATAGACCAGAAACAGCTTGTCGCGCCCGATGAACCTCAGCTTGGCGAAGGCGTATGCGGCCAGCGAGGCGACGATCGTCTGGCCGATGACGATCGGCACGACGAGCGCCGCCGAATTCCAGAACATCCCGAGAAACTTCGGACTTAGCACCAGCACCTGCGCGTACTGCTTGAAGGACAGCCAGTCCGGAAGGAGCTTCAGGTTGACGAACGCCTCTTTGCCGCCTGCCGCGGTATCGACCATCTGCCCGAGCAGATCGTAATTGCGTCCGATCTCCTCCTCGGTCATCAGCGAGTTCGTGACCGTCAGCAAGATCGGAATCAGCATCGCGACGGCAGCCGCTCCGATCAGAATCGAGAGGACGAGCTTTGGAAGCCAGGATAAGTTTTTCATGGTAACCCCCTGCTACTCCACGCTTTCCCGGAACCGGCGTTCGACGCCGAGCAGCCCCGTTACCAGAAGCACGATGCAGCCGACCATGATCGTGGCTGCGGCCGTCAGCTTCTGGATGTCGAGCGTGAAAAACATGTTGTTCATATAGTGCTGCAGCATGTACAGCCTATCGTATGGATAGTCGCCGGCGAGCAGATACGTCTCTCGGAATACTTTGAAGGAATTGATGATCGAGATCAGCACGACGAAGAACATCGTCGGCGTCAAATACACCATCGTAATATGGCGGAACCGATGCAGCCGTCCTGCCCCCTCGATGGCCGCCGTCTCGTAGTAATCCCTCGGAATCGATTGCAGGCCGGCCAGGAATAGAATCATGTTATAGCCGATGTTTTTCCAAACGTACATGGCGACGATGATGCTCATCGACCAATTGGATTGCATCCAATCGATTCGCGCCATGTGAACGCGATGCAGCCAAGCATTCAGGGCTCCGTTCCAATCGAAGAAAATTTGCCACGCCATGACGACGGAAGCGACGGGCACGACGAGCGGTATCATCATCGACGTCCGAAGCCCATTGCGCATATAAAGCGGCCGGTTCAGCAGCAAGGCAAGCACCAGGGACAGCGCGACGAGCAGCGGAACGCCGATGCCGGCGAAGAGCATCGTATTGGATGCCGCCTTGCGGAAGGAACCGCTGTGCAGCAGCTCCGCGTAGTTGCGCAGCCCGACGAACTTGCTGCCCAGCGCGCCGTCCGTCATGGACTCGTAGATGCCGAGCAGGAACGGAATGAAATAAAAGACCGCAAACCCGGCCAAGCTCGGCGCCAGAAACCACAGCGCCTTCATCCCGTCCCCGCGCAGCCGCATGTTCATGCCGGCTCTATTCATTGAGCAGGGTCGTCGCTTTGTTCTGAATGAGGCCCGCGACGTCCTCCGCGGATTTCTGGCCGGCGAAGAACGCTTTCGAATCGGCGACGACCATCTGCCATAGTTTGTCGGACTTGTTGTCGCCGACCGAATGAACCGCTCCGTTCACATAGCCGCTCAGCCCGTCCAGCATCGCCTCGTCCACCTTGAAGGTCGCCCCTTGCAGCGGTCCTTCCGGAAACCCTTTGATCGTCCCCATGTCCTTCACCGCCTGAATCTGCTTGGCATACGCCGCCTTATTGATTGGGAATCCGGTCGCCGTCAGCGGCTCCTGAATCTCCTCCGACATCAAGAACGCGATGAAGTCCCATGCTTCCGGCTGGACCTTGGAATTCGCGTTGATCGCAACGCTCCGGTAAGTCTTGAAATAACCGCCGGCCGCCGTGTCCTGCGCATGCGGCTTCGCGTACAGCTTTACGTGTTCGCCCAAATTCTTGTTTGCCAGCTTCACGCCGAGGCTGTAGCCCTGCATCGATTCCAAGTAATCCTTCGGCGAATTAATCTGGATGCTCTGGAAATACGCATTCACGCCGCGCCCCATCTTGGAGACGACGCCGTCGTCGAACAGTGCCTTGACCTGTTTCATCAGGCCGGTGAAGGACGCCGAATCGAAACGCGCCTTATGCTCGGCGTCATCGATAAACAAGTCGTGATTGTCGCTGACCATCTCGCCGAGCAGGTATTCCGGGCTTTCGTACGATAATGCCGACTTGAGCGCGCCTTTCGCGACAAGTTCGCCGGCCGTCTTCTCGAAATCGCTCCACGACCACGTCAGATCGTCGAATTTCGCGCCGCTGTCCGCGATGGCGTCGACGTCGCCCGCGAAGCCCATCAGGAAGAAAGTGAGCGGCATGCTGTACAGGCCTTCGCCGATCCGGACGTTATCCAAAATATTCGTGAAATAATCGCCCTTATGAAAGTCCGAATCTTGTTCCATGAACGGACCGAGATCGGCCAGCAGCTTATGCTTCACGTAATTGTCGGTCGGGAGCAGATCCATCGCGAGAATGTCGGGACCTTTGCCGGCCAGCATGGCCGTGTTCGTGGCGGTCAAATATTTATCGATGTCCGCTTCGAGCGTCTCATTCTTATAGGTGCCTTCCTCGAGCTTGATATCGATATTCGGGTGCTGGGCTTCGTACTGCTTGATCGCATCCTCGAACTTGGCATCCTGCCAAAAGGTGGAGAAGACGATCGTCTTCTTGCCGCCCCCGTCCGGCGCCTCGCCTGTCGTTCCGCCGTTCGTTCCTCCCTTCGTACTGCCGTCGTCCGCGCTTGCGTTCGAACCCGCGTCGGCCGCCGAGGTCGTTGCGCTGCCGACCGGCCTTCCTTCGTCCGCCGGCGTACCGCCGTTCGCGTCTCCTCCGCTGCAGCCCGTCAACGCGAGCGCCAGCAAGCAGCTCGCGGCAATGCTTAATCCGTATGTTCTCATTCGTGCTTCTCTCCTTCGTATTCAGCTTCCGGACGAGCCGTCTTGACTCGCTCATACCGACTATAAAGAAGAGATATCTCCAAAACTTCATCCGCGTGTGAACAAAATGTCTCCAAAATAAAACAGCAGACCGGACGAATGCTCGTCCAGTCTGCCCATGGCGTCCTCTTACTGAAATTGGATAATGAAAGGCACGTAGTCTTCGGCAGGAGCCGCCGCCGCGGTCTCGCTTTGCACCGCCGACCGCGGGTATTGTTTTCGTCCATCGATCAGCAGCGCGTCGTTGCCCGGACTCCAATCCATCCGCAGCGGCAAAATCCCTTGATAAACCGTGTTCCGGAACAGGATATTATTGCCCTGCAGCTTGCCCGCGAAGATCGTATCCTTCTCGTTCTGCGTGTAGGCGATCACTTGCCGGTCGGGGGATAGCCGGAAGCTGCCGACCTTTTCCAGCAGAACGGACAGCACCCCGTTGCGGCCGTCGTACTCGAACAGCGTACCGTCCGTGCCCAGAAACACGAATTGATCGTTATTGACCCAGGCAGTCCCTTCGCTCGCCGCCGGATGATCGTATTGCATGCGATAACCGGTTCCGCTTCGCACCCCCAGCGCGATCGTATCCCCGGTTTCGACGAGGATCCCGCCGGCGTCATCGGACAAGGTGACCCCTTCGAAATAATGCCCGTCCTCCAACCCCGTCAGCGGGTACACCTTCGTCGTGCCGGCCTTCGTATCGTATACGCAGACGTTCGTTTGTCCCTTCGCCGAGCCTGACGTCAAAAAGGAGACATAACGGCTGTTGCCCGACCACTTCATGGCGCGCGACCGCAGCCCCCATGGTTCGGAATTAGGCGGGGAGATCTTCTTGGTCTTTCCGTCCGCCAGCGAGACCACCTGCAGGGCGATGCCGTGCCTATCCTTCGTATACCCCGACAGAAGCTTCCCGTCGGGCGACAGCTCGTAGCTATCCGTATTCGCGTTTATGCCGTGCAGCGGCTGCGCTTGATCGTATGGCGGGGAAAACCGCCGTACCTGCGCGTTCAGTGCTTGCGAAGGCATCGTATCCAGGAACAGGCCGATGACCGTCTTCGGGCCCGACCATCCGAGCAGCTGCCCTGTTTTCATCTCCGCTGCCGGCAGCCGATAAATCGTCTTCACTTGGAAAGTCTGCCCCGCCTCGCCGTTCATTCGGTCCTCTTCGGCGCCGGGAATGATGATCGTCTCGGAACGCGAACCGTTCAAGCATCCGGTCAATAGGAGCAGCAGCGCAAAAGCCGCCTGCAGCGTTACCATTCGCATCATCGTCATTGTTTTCGCTCCATTCCCGCAGCCGGAAGCTCCACGTATACCCTCGTCTGCCTGTCTTCGCTCGCCATCCGGATCGTCCCTCCGTGATCGTCGACGATCGTCTTCACGATGCTGAGGCCCAGACCGACGCTGCCTTCTTCCTGGAAGGCGCGGCCCGCCGAATAGAACGGCTCGAATACGTTGGCAAGCTGTTCGGGGGATAGGGTATCGCCTCGATTAGCGAATAGGAATCGAATCCTCGCGGGAGCCTCCGCTTCGGCTTCGCTGCGAACGGATATCTCCGATTGCGGCGAGCTGTACTTGATCGCATTGTCGAGCAAATTAATGAAGAGCTGGCGCAGCCTGTCCGCCTGGCCAAGCACGTAAAGCCCGCCCTCCGTTTCCAGCACGATGCGCTTGCGATAACGCTTCGCCCGGATAGCCATCGCGTCGCATACGTCGCGCAAGATACCGCCAGTCTCGACGAGCTCGGCTTCTTCTTGACCGGCGCTGCGGCGCGTGACTTCGAGCAGGTTAAGCACCATCCCGTGCAGGCGGCGGCTTTCCTCGACGATGTGCGTCATTCCTTTGTCGAAGAACGCCCGGTCGCTCTCTCCGTTCTCCCGAATGATCTCGGCATAGCCCAGGATGGAGGTCAACGGCGTCTTGAGCTCGTGGGTGACGTTGTCGAAGAATCGCTTCTCCTGCGCATTCAGCTCCTTCAGCCGGTCGCGATCGCGGCCGATGGTCGCGATTTGGCTGCTGATCCGGCCGATCATGTCATTGAAGTTGGCCGCCAGCCGCCCGATCTCGTCCTTGCGACGGATTCCGATGCGGACGTCCAGATTGCCGCCGATTACTTCCGTGGACGCCCGCGTGAGCTTGACGAGCGGAATCGTGATATGCCGCGAGAGCATATAAGAGAACACGAAAGCCGCCGCGAAAATCGCCAGCGCAATGTAGAAGATGATATTCAATATACGGCCGCTCTGCTCGTATAACGGCGAGAAATCCTTGGCAAACCGCAGGATGCCTACCTTCACGCCGTCGATGACCACCGGATACGAATAGAGGACGGATCCGGCGCTTCCTTCGTAGGTCACCGTATAGGCTGTCTTGCCGTTCAAGGCCTGCCTCAGGTCGTCGCTGCCGCGGCCGGCGAACAACTGACGATCGGACGAATAGAGCAGAATCCCGTCAACGGTATACGCGCTGACATCACTGGAGGTGGCATGATGCAGGTCGTCCACCATTTCCTCGGCCATTTGACCGAAATAGAGATCGTTGTTCGTGAAGTGATTGATGAGGAAGGCTTGGCGAACATAGACATTGCTGTTGTTTTTCAGCTCGATCAGGTCGGAGGTGATGATCTTCTGGTTGCTGGTCCGGATGACTTCCTTCAACGTACCGTACATCGCGAGGAAGGACAGGCTGAAGATAAGGAAGAAGCCGACGACGAATTTGCCTCGGATCGTGCGGAACATCCGTTACTCCGTCCGCCGCTCGAATTTGTAGCCGATGCCGAACACGGTCGTGATCAGATCGGCGGCATCGAGCTTCTTGCGCAGCCGCTGGATATGGGTATCGACGGTGCGCGTATCGCCGGGAAAATCATAGCCCCAGACGAAGTCGAGCAGCTCCGAGCGCGTGAAGATTTTGCCCCGGTGGCCGAGCAGCGTCATCAGCAGATCGAACTCCTTCGGCGTCAGCTCGACCGGCTCGCCGTCCTTCGTCACCATGCGCTCGTCGGCCGCGATGGCGATATTCTTGAAGCGCAGCTCCGCTCTTCCCGCCGCTTCCTCCACGCTTTGGTTCGCCTGCGCCAGCCGACGGAGAATCGTTCGGATCCTTGCGACGACTTCCCGCAGATCGAACGGCTTCGTCACATAATCGTCCGCGCCGAATTCAAGGCCGAGAATCTTATCCGTGATGTCGGACCGGGCCGTGATCATGAGAATCGGAATATTGTCGTTGGCGGTTACCTTCTTGCATATATCGAGACCGCTTTGGTCCGGAAGCATCCAGTCCAGCAGCAGCATGTCCGGACGGAACCGTTCCAGCTCCGCGAGGCCTTCCGCCCCGTTCGCCGCCGTCCGCGTCTCGAAGCCTTCTTTGGTCAGCCCGTACGCGAGCAAATCGGCGATCGCCGTTTCGTCTTCGATGATGAGGATTTTCGTTTTATCCATGTCGGGCTCCAATCTGGTTCATCGCCATGAAGGAAATGAAGCTTGTCTACACGATAGTAGCATACTTTGTTTTCAATCCTAAAACGCCGCCGGTACGTAACGGTATTAGCGCATTCACCGTTCGGAGGACAATTCGTCCGATGAGCCGGCGCTTTGTCCGTTAGCCTGCAAGTAAGACTTCAGCCCATCCGCGATTGCCTGCGCCGCTTTCATTTGTCCATCCTCGCTCAGCAGGACGGATTCCTCGCCGGGATTCGTAAGATACCCGGGTTCGATCAGGACTGCGGGCATGTTGCTCAAAGAAAGCACCTTCAGGTGCTCCTCCTTCACGCCGCGGTCGGGAAAGCCCATTGCCTCCACCACCTTCCGATGAATGGCTTCCGCGAGCGGAATGCCATTGTCGTACCGATAGTAGGTTTCCGTTCCCCCGATGCTCGGGTCCTCGAACGCGTTGCCGTGGATCGACAGCAGAACATCCGCATCCCAATCGTTGGCCGCGCCCGCCCGGTCGCTTAATTCCACGAACGTATCGTCCGAACGGGTCATCCGCGGCGCGAACGCGGGGTCCTTCTTCAGCAGGTCGTAGACTTTCAGGGCGAGAGAAAGGTTACTGTCCTTCTCCCGGCTGCCGCCGCTTCCTTCGGACCCCGGATCTTTGCCGCCGTGTCCGGGATCGATGACGATACGATAGACGTTATCCGGCGGATCTTCTCCGTCGGCTGCTGACTTGTTACCGTCCTGCACGCTTCCCGCAAGCGGTTTTGTTCCATCTATTTGGTGGCGTATGAACGAAGCCAGAGAACTGCCCAGCACGATCAACAATATGCCCGCGATCGCCAAACGGACGGATCTCTTTATTCTCCTGCGTCTCTTCATGATGTCCTCCCGATCGATAATCTTTCATGTTCGTCTCTTAGTTATAACGGTTGAATGTCATCGGAAGGTTGATAACTTGTAAACAAATTGTCTCCAACGCCATCGAAAGGTTTCATTCGCGGGCGGGAAGCGCAAAAAGCCCTTCTTCTCGGAAGGGTGAAGCTTGAAAGCCAATGCGCTGTTCGCTGGTGCCGGAGCAAAGGCTCCGAGGAAGCATAAAATCAGCGTAAAAAGGCAGCAAAAAAGAAGCCCTGCCGTAAGCGGGGCTTCCTTGGTTGATAAGGTTGGTGCGGTCGAGAGGACTCGAACCTCCACGGCTGTTACACCACTAGAACCTGAATCTAGCGCGTCTGCCAATTCCGCCACGACCGCATCTGGCAGATGTCGTTTCTCGACGATCAGAAGCAACGTTTATTAAATTATCATAAAGCTGCCTGCAGTGTCAACATTTTCTTCATGATTCGATGCGACGACGCGAAGCGTCGGAACGCCGTGATAGATTTCATTGCCGTCGCGGACGATCCTGCAGTTCCCGGGCTCCATATGAACATCGTAGCGATGACCGCGGAAATCGTAGCCCAGGATCGATACGCGTCCTTCCTCCGGAGGCTGAGGATGGATAAACAGTCGTCCGTCAAGCTGCGGCCGAATGCCGGCCATGCCGAATATTACCGCTTGAGCGCCGGCCATGCCGGAAATATTGTTGGCGCGCTTATGCGACGGAGCCATCGGACGGTCGCAATAATGCTCCTGCGGTATATAAGGTAGTCTATTGCCGATCCACAAGTGGCGCTTCAATACGTCCCACGCCAGCGCCGGCCGTCCGATTTCCCACAGCGTCTGCGCCAGAATCGGCCCCTCTCCGCCGAAACTTCCGCCGCCCGACCAATCGGGATCGTTCACCTCGTAGTGGAGCTCGTCTTCAGCCGATATACTGGACACGCCGCATTCGCCGAGAAACGCCCCTTCGCGCAAATGGGACAGCAGCGCGCTTTCCATCTCGGGCGTGCATGCCCCCATCCGCAGCGCATCATAGGCTTGAATGGAATAAATGATTTCCTCGTGCCCATCCGGATACAAGCTTCGGAACCACTTCGCCTCTCCGTCCCATAACTCGTCCTGAATGGCTTGGCGGATGCGAGCCGACTTGGCCCGCCAGTTTCCCGCCTCCTCCAGCCCGAGCCGTGCCGCCAGATCCGCCAAACGGTCGTAGCACCACGCCCTCTCCGAATTCGGACTTGCGACGACATGCTCGTAGCCGCTGCCGCGCATCTCCAGCAGGTGATGATGATTGCCGTAGTCGAGCAGTTCGCCGCGGCGGGGAAGGCGATCTTCGTCGATTTCCAGCACCCGCTTCAATACCGGATAGAGATGACTGCCATCGCCATGCTGGCTGCAGGACGACCAGGCAAAGTGGAAGAACGCCCACAGGCTGTACGAATAAGCGAACGGTTCATCGCCCGTTCCGTCCGGGGCGAAACAGATATGCCGGTCGATCCCGCCCTCTTCCATGAAGCGCAAGTACTGCTGCCAGCCTTCGCTTCCCAGGAGCATCGTCAAGGTTTGGCCCACATAACCCGCCGCATCCCATGGATAGTTGTTGATGCCGCCGCCGTCGATCCCCGACGTGACCGGGAAGGGCCGGATTTTGAATTCCGGATGGTCCCACAGGCAGATCAGGCCGCTAATCAACGAACGATGGTAATACGCCTCGAGCCCGGGAATATCCGTCTCGATCCGCGGGACCGCGGCTTCGGAACGAGCGATAACCGATCGCCACCGTTCTTCCGTCTCCGCTTCCCACTCGGCCAGTCTTGCCTCCACAGAGGCCGTGCTTTCTAATGTGTTTAGGGTTTGGCTTTCGTCTGCGTTTCCAGCTTCGCTCATGACGACCGCTATGCGGAAAACGCACTCCTGTCCAGGCTCCATCTCGGCCGATAGCCGATCGTTATGCAATGTAATCCGCATCTCGCCGTTCTCCCACACGGGACGGTCGCCAAGCCTCTCCGCGGCCTGTCCGCCTTGCGGCGGGCTGAAATTCCAAGCGCCGAGCGGAACCTTGCGCACGCTGCCCGGGTCAAGCTTCGGAACGAGATCCAGCCGAATGTTTCTACCGCACCGGTTCGTAACCCGCACGGCAAGCACGAATCCGGCACGGCCCGTCAACGGCACCAGCTCGCTGACGACGCCCAGGGATACGAGCCCCTGCTCCTTCAGCCAATGGTACGTGCCGCGGCGCACGATTCGGTCGGGTCGCCACACGGCTCCGGCATATAAGAGGCCGCAGTCCCGCTTGCCGAGATTGCCTGTATCTTCGATCTCGATGCCATCGGCCAAGAAGTCCAATCGGAGCTGCAGCCCGCCTGCGGCATAAGGCGGCGAATAACATCCCTTCACGCCCGTCACTGTGCCGTGCGCAGGGGCCGTGACGCTGTACAGGCTGGTCACCGCGATATGATTAGGCGGCGCTGTGCTGCGGCGAAGATCGAGCTTGTATTTATCCATCGGGTCGTTCACGACGGGATTCCCTCCTTAGGTTCGCCGGTTCGGAGCCGGCATGTTTGCCTTGCTGGCTTGGACGCCGGCCGATTAGCCTTTGACGGCACCGACGGTCAAGCCTTTCACGAAGTACTTCTGAAGCAGCGGGTACACGAACACGATGGGGCCAATGCCGACGATCGCCATCGCCATCCGTACCGTCTCGGTCGGAATCGCCGTCGAGGCGTTGCCGGCAACGGAAGCGTCGACGAGCCCGGAATTCAGATACTGAATGTTGTAGATGGTCTTGTACATCAAATATTGCAGGCTTACAAGCTTGTTATCGCTGACGAACACCGAGCTCGTAAACCAATCGTTCCAATACGCCAGCGTCTGAAACAGGCCGATTGTCGCCATGACCGGCATGGAGAGCGGCAGGATGATCCGGGCAAAGATCCGCAGTTCGCCCGCGCCGTCGATCTTGGCCGACTCGATCAGCGGCACCGGAATCGTATTCGCGAAGAAGGTGCGCATGATGATGACGTTGAAAGGCGCCACGAGATGCGGAATGACGAGCGCCCACAACGTATCGTTGAGTCCCGCCGCATTATAGACGAGATACCACGGCACGAGCCCCCCGCTGAAGAGCATCGTGAAGAACACGGCAAAGGCGAGGGTATTACGGTAGGGCATGTCTCTGCGGGACAGCGGGAATGCGAGCAGCGAGGTGAGCAGCAAGCTCCCTAACGTACCGACCAGCGTGACCGCGATCGATACGCCGTAAGCACGGAAGATTTGCGAGGCGTCGTCGAACAAATACCGGTAAGCGTACAAGGAAAATTGCCTCGGTACGATATTGTAGCCGTGGGCCACGATCGACTGTTCGTCCGTGAACGACACCGCTACGACGAGCAGCAGCGGATACAGGCAAGCCAGGCTGAGCAGCGCGAAAACAACGACCAACGCTGTATTGGCCGCTCCCGATAACCCGTTGTAGGTATGCTGCTGCTCGGCCTCGCGCTTCCGATCCGCAGGGCCGCCGGCCGAGAGCTTCGTTTCGGCATGAGCATTCATTTTCGGTTCCCTCCTAGAACAGCGCGTTTTCTCGGCTTGTCTTGCGCACGATCAGATTCGTCAACAGCACCAGAACGAACCCGACTACCGACTGGTAGACCGAAGCCGCAGCCGACATCCCCACGTTGCCGGTGACCAGCAGCGACCGATAGACGAACGTATCGATGACGTTGGTCGTCGGATAAAGCACGCCCGTATTGAGCGGTACCTGATAGAACAAGCCGAAATCCGCATTGAAGATGCGGCCGATCTGCAAAATCACGAGCACGATGATGACCGGGACGATAAGCGGGATCGTTATTTTCCGGATCTGCTGCCATTTGGAGGCGCCGTCGATAACGGCCGCCTCGTAATATTCCTGATCGATTCCGATGATGGCCGCCAGATAGACGACCATGCCGTAACCGACATTTTTCCATAGGTTAACGAGCGGAAGAATGACCGTCCAATATTTCGGCTCGGTATACCACGAGATGTCATGGAACCCGAGCGGCTCCAAGATCATTTTGTTGATGTAGCCATATCCGCCCAAGAATGCGTACGCCAAGTAACTGACGGCTACGAAAGACAAGAAATAAGGGAAAAGCAAGCTGCTCTGGAAAAACTTCGCCAGCTTACGGCTTCGCAATTCGTTCAAGGCGATCGCCAAGAAGATGGCGCAGACCGTGTTAAGCACGATAAACAATCCATTGTAGAGCACCGTATTGCGGGTCGCGACCAAGGCGTCTTCCGTCTGGAACAAATACTTGAAATTATCGAGGCCCGCCCAGGGGCTGCCGAGAATGCCGCCTTCGAAATTGTAGTTCTTGAAAGCGACGATGCCGCCGAACATCGGGATATAATTATTGAAAACCAGCACCGCTGCCGGCAAGACCACCATGAGGAACAAGGCGCGGTACTTCACCAGGTTGAACAGCAATCCAGCGCGACGGTTCATGAGCTCCGCTCCTTTCGTTATCCAATGGAAGAGGCCGGCAATCGCTAGAGCGCGCCGGCCTCTCTTGACGCCTTCGGGTGTTATTTCTTGCTGCTCAGGAACGCATCAATCTGCTTTTGTTTCTCGGCAATGACTTTATCGAGTCCGGCTTTCTTCATCTTATCGATGAAAGCAGGCAGATCCTTGTCGGGATCCATGACGCCGGTGCTCAGGCCGTCGATATACGTATTGTAGATATTGGCGATCGCCGCTTCCTCGTTCTTGACCGGTTCCGCGTTATAGCTGAAACCGACGATCGGAGAAGGCTTCGCCGAAGCGTTGAACGCCTTGTACGCTTCCCACTTCTTCGGATCTTCGTTATCCCACAGGTAATTGAGGAATTGGCTGCCGAACATATAGTTGTTGCCCGGCGCGTAACCGCTTTGGCCGGCTACAACGCCGTCCGGCAGCTTAATGACGGTGTTGCTCGCTTTCGCGAAATGCTTGCCTTCCACGCCGTTTACGAGCGTGTTCAGCAGCTGAGCGTCCGTGTGGAGCAGATTGATCAGCATCATGGCGCGCTCCGGATTTTTGGACGTCCGGGAGATGGCCGTCATGGCGCCGTTCAGATCGCCGCTGGTCGTGTACGGCTCCGTCATGACCACCTGCACGATCGGATGGCCCCATTGTTGGCTGAGCACCTTGTCCTTGCCCGGCGTGAGCTGCTGCCATTGCGCGAAGACCGTACCGGCCTTGTTGAAAGGGCCTGCGTCCTTCTGCGTGGCGGGATCCTTCTGGAAGTAGCCTTTCTGATTCCAGTCCTTCATCAGTTTCAGCATGTCCTTCATTTCAGGCGTTTCCCATTGGTCGACGACCGTCGTGGCGCCGTCCTTCTTGATCGCGCCCGGCACGGCTCCGATTTGCTCGAACGGAATCAGGGAGATGTTGTTCTTGCCGCCCCAGAACGGAACGACGTTCGGCTCCTTCTCCTTGATCGTCTGCAGCATCGGTTCCAGATCGGCGTACGACTTGATCGTGCCGATGTCGAAGCTGTATTTGTCCGCGAGATCCTTGTTCAGCACGATGCCGAATTCGCTGGCCATCTCTTTCTCTACCGGCACGGCGTAATTCTTGCCGTCGATCGCCGTACCCGTCAGCAGCTCGGGGTTCATCTGAGCCTTCGTTTCCGGCGCGTATTGATCGATCAGCGAAGTGACGTCCAGGAACGCGCCTTTGGCGACGTTGCCGCTGAAATTGTCCCAGCCCGCCGTGAACAACAGATCGAACGGTTCTCCGGACGCGACCATCAGGTTGATCTTCTGGCTCCAGTTGCCCCAGTCGACCGCGTTGATTTTGACGGTGGCATTGATCTTGTCCTTGAGCAGCTTGTTCATTTCCTCTTCGACCGCGGCTACGTCCTTCTGTTCGGTGCCCGGGTAGTAGATCGACAGTTCTACCGGATCCAGGGCCGGTTTGTCGTCCGCGGGCGCCTCGTTCTCCGTCTGCGCCGCATTCGCATTTGCGTTCCCGGTCTCCAGCTCCGCCGCGTTAGCCGCGTTCCCGTTGTTCCCGTTGTTCGAATTCCCGCAGCCCGTCAGCGCGAGCGAAGAAACGAACGCGACGGTAAGCAGCGCGGTGGCGATTTTTGATTTGCGTTGCATGTAAAACCCTCCTTTGTTTGTGTAAGCGATAACGATGTCCCGTAACAGTTCCCATTGTAGACGCTTTCGCTTCCCGGCTGAATCAAATTATCTACGACGGCCTTCAAATTTCTATCGAATATGGAAGGCAAGGATGTTCCCGGAGCAAAAAGGGGCAATCCCTCCGATAACGGGACCGCCCCTTTGGCCTGCCTTATTGGAAATATGCTGCCAGCGCAGCGAAATCCGCCGTATCGATGATGCCGTCGCCGTTCATGTCGGCGTCTCGATAGGTATCATCCCAGCCGGCATCCGTTAAGGTTTTGCCGTAATAGCCGGCTGCGATTCCGAGATCGCCGGCGCTGAACTTGCCGTCCGCGTTCAAATCGCCGGTCTGGATGACCGATTGCGCGAACGCTTGGACGGCTGCTTGCAGCGTCAAGATGGCTTGATCCGCTTGCGCTTGCGTTACGGCGGCATCGTTCGCGGATGCCTGGGCGGCAGCGACCGCCGCTTGCAGAATCGCCTTGGAACCCGTTCGGTGCTGCCCTGCATGCGTGCCCTCCACGGCGGCGTTCAGCGCAGCCTGCGCCTGCGCGATCGCCTCTGACAAGGCCGACTTGTCGACGATCACGATCCGGACGCTATGCGCGGCATCTTCCAGCCGCGTTTCCTCGCCGCCGGCTGTGGAGACGATGTTGTTCGTGACTGAAAACGCCGAGGAGACTGCAGCGTCCGGTGTTTTCGCCTTGAACGTGAATTGAAGGATATCCCCATCCTCGCTCACGGCATTCGCGGTGCCTGCGGCAGCCAAAATGACATGCACCGTTCCCGGAACGGCCGACTGTCCGGCAATGGAGAACCCGTTCTTCGATTCGCTCGCGGACACGAAATCGAACATGGCTGGGTTGTATTGAAGCTTCAGGTCCTCCGCCGCGATGCTGCCCTGCAGATCGGACACCCCATAGTTCAGCACGTAAGTCTGGCCGGCCGTTACCGAAGGCGCTCCCGTCAAGACCGCGGCAGCGGAGATCGGACCTTCCGCCGGAGCCGAATCGGCGGCGTACGTGAACGCGACCTTGTTGATCGTGCTCGTCCAGTTGTCGCACGCCGGATCGCCGTAAGGGAAGACGATCTTCAGGTAGCGGATGCCGCTCGGCAGACCTTCTCCCGTCAAGCCGATCGTGTCGTAGCCCGACGCATTGCTGAGGATCTGCGAGTGTACGGGCAGTTCGGAGAAGCTCTGTCCGTCCGTGGAACCGTATACCGTGAATTGGACTGTCTTCGGCAGACTCGTCCAATTCGTCGCGTTGATGTCGAACGACCGGACATCGCCGTTCGGCGACTTGTAGATGACGTATTCCGGTTCCAGGCTGTCGTCGTTCGAGTGAATGATCCGGTCCCCGTCGCCGGCATACTTCTCCAGCTGCCCGCCGAACGCATTGACGATATGGCCCGACTTGCCGATCAGCTTGGACAAGTCGGCCGCTTCGTCCGTGAAGGTCGCGACCTCGCCTTCATCCGGCGGCGTCGTAGCGCCATAGTACTTGAAATCGACGTTCATCAGCTGCTCTTTCCAATTCTCCAAGCCGGGAAATTCGATCTTCAGGTACTTGGTCCCCGCGGGCAGTCCGCTGGCCGCGTTGCTGAATACCGCATACCCGTTCGCTCCGCCCGTCAGCTTGGAAGCCGCCGTGATCGTGGTGAAATTCACGCCGTCCGACGAGCCGTAGAAGGCGAATTGCGGCGTGCCCGAGAACAGCCCCGTCGTGATGTCGAAGGAATAGATATCTCCTTCCGGCGAACGGTACGCGACATATTCCGGCGCCGTCGGATTATCGATGTTGTGCGCGATTCGGGTGGCATCGTTCGCGAAGTTTTCCGGGTGGCCGGAAGCGTTGACGATTAGCGCCGATTTGGCGTACAGCTTGCTCAGGTCCGCGTTGTTATCCGAGAACAAGGCGAGTCCGTCGGGATCCGGCGTATTCTCATCCGGCAGCGCGAGACTCAGGTTATGGTTCAACAGGTTTCCGAAGCCGGAAGTGTCCCGCCAGTTATCGCCGGTTCCGTTCCACAAGACCTGGCTTTCGCGGTTGCCGGCATTGCCGCCGTCGTCGTCGTTGTTGCCGACATCGAAGCCGAGCGTGATATCGCGGGCCGGATCGATGTTGAGGGATGCCCACGGAATAGCCAGCTCGACCGTGTAACCGCCGGAAATGTCCTTCTGCGCATATTGCACGTTCGCCAAATTGCCGATCATGGACAGCTGCGTGTCATGCCAGCCGAGCGTCAACTGATGGTCGAACGCGTCGTATGCGGCGCCTTGATTATGGTCGGCGTCGAGGTACACCTCCACCGAGTCGTCCTGGTAGGTTTGGGCGCCGGCCGTATCGTTGCGCAGATCGGCATCCAGCACTTCAATCCCGACGTACAAATTCTGCGTATCGCCGAGCGTTCCGAAGCTCACGCCGTTATTGGACGTGCCGGTAATCGCCTTGGCGACGCTGTTGTTCAGCGACCAGGACGGCTCGTTGAGCGCCCCGTCGACCGTCAGCGCGCCGGAAGGCTCCACGGCGGCAGCCGCGTGCTTGCCGTCGTTCAAGTACAGGCTGCCGAATGCGGCCGTGCTCCGCCAATTATCCGCGTTGCCGCGCCACATCAGCTGGCTTTGACGCAAGCCGCCGTTGCCGCCGTCGTCGTCGTTATAGGCCGCATCGAAGCCGATCACCGCATTGTTCGCAGGGGGTTGAATGCCGATTCCGCTCCACGGAATAGCCATTTCGACCGTGAAGCCGCCGTCGATATCCTTTTGCGCGAAAGTGATCCCCGCGATATCTCCGCCTACCGACAATTGTTCATCATGCCAGCCGAGCGTAATCTGATGATCGTCCGTGCCGAATACGGAGCCGCGCGCATTGTCCCCGTCCAGATAGAGTTCGATCGAATCGTCCTGATAGGTCAGGGCTCCCGCCGTATCGTTGACTAGATTGGCGTCCAGCACCTTCATCGCGACGAACAGCTTGTCGTCGTTCCACATGGAGCCGAACGTGACGTTGTTGTCGGATGCGCCGGTAATCATCTTCTCCACGCGGTTGTTGACCGCCCAGCCCGGTTCGGACAGCTCCCCGTCGATCGTCGGCTCGGCCGCAGCCCGGTCCGAGACCGCGACGCCCGGCGCCAGCGATCCGTCTTCGACGGGATCGGCGGTCACGATGACGCTGGCCTGCGATTCGTTGCCTGCCGGATCCTTCGCCGTGACCGTAATCGCGTTCTCGCCCTTGGTCACGCGGACCACGGCGGTAAACGTTCGGTCGGGCTTCAGCGCCGCCGGCGTTCCGCCCACGTCGATCGCGGCATCCTCGTTCACGCTGCCGTTCAGCACATAGCTGGTGCCCGAGGTCGAGCCTTCGGAAGGCACGGTCAGCACCGGCGGATTCGGATCGTAGACGACCCGCACCGACGCGGGAACGGCGGTTTGGTTCAACAGGTTGGACGCCGTGACGGCGATCGCATTCTCGCCTTGGTTCAAGTGCAAGACCGTGCTGAAATCAAGCGAAACCGAGCCGCCGCCGTCCTCGCCCCCGTCCGAACCCCCATCCGGGCTGCCGGTCGAAACGATCTTCAAGTCGTCGATATACGGATCGTAATAAGCCGTATGATTGCTCTCGAAGCCGACAGCCTTGACGCTGCTCCATTGCACGGGCAGCGAGCTTGCCTCGCCCGTCGCCGCATTGAAGCGCGGAGCCGCGTCGAAATCGGACAAAGGAATGGTCACCTGCGTCCACTTCGCGCCGTAATCCGCGGCGGCGATATAGCTCGAGAGCGGCAGCCTCGCCTCGACGGCCGTTCCGCCGTTATCCGATATCAGCACGGCGGAGAAGCTGTCCACTTTACTCTTCGTGTACGCCTGGAATTGAAGTGCCGCGGTGTCCTTGACGGCGGCATAATCTTCCGCTGCCGCTTGATTCGCCGCATTAAGGAAATTGAAACCGGCGCGGGCAAAGCCGGCCGTTAATTTCAGCCGGAGCGAGCGCTCCCCTTCGGCGGGCGCGAATACCGACCGGCTGTCCCACACGACCTGCGCGTTCGTCGTAAACCCGCCCTGCGCGCCCGTCAAACCCGCTCCCGACGATACGTAGTTATCGTTCAGGATCTGCCGGATGACGTCGCCAGCCTGACCGCCGCCTTCATCCGGCGTTCCCACTTGGATCGTCTCCTGCTTGACCGTTTCTCCTCCGGCCGTCTGCTTCACGGTCACCGCCGCGCTGCCGTTGGTCCGGCCAGAGACGGCGTATTCGCCCTCCTTGACGTACTGCAGTCCGCTCTGGTCCAAGGTCAGTCCCAGGTAGGCCGGATCGTACCTGACGAACAACGTCGCGGGCTCGCCTTCATTGCCCGCGCCGTCCTTCGCCGCGGCCGTGATCGTGTTATCCCCGGGCTGAAGCACGACGGTCGTGCTGAAGCTGTTATCGCCCGCGACAGGTACGGCTTGTCCGTTGATCAGAAGCGTGCCCGCCTCGTCCAAATGCCCGGAAACCGTGAACTGCGAATCTCTCACGGCATACGCAGCATCCTTAACGGACGTGCTGCCGGAGTGATCGAATACGATATGCGGAGGCGCCGCATCCACGTCGGAAGTGACGATGACGGACACGCTCCTGGCCGGCAGCACGACCGCGGAAGCCTTGCCGCCCTGGATGTTGCGGGAAGCCGCCAGCTGCATATCTTGGCCCTTTACGACGTCGCCGGTCAACTGGTACACGTTGGCCGTCGAGCCCGTCAGGCCGTTCACGTTCACGGTTTTCGCGGCGTTCGTCGGATTCACCAGCAGCGCGGTCGTTTGGCTGCCGTTCACGAACGCGACCGCGTCCATCCAGACCGCGTCCGTCGTCGTCAAGCCCGACGCCGGATCGGCGCTGACCCGTCTGACGGTCGAGCCGACCGGAACGTTGTTGAACAACTTGCCAAGCACGTAGAAAGCTTTGGATTTGGTCACGGTATAGCCGTCGCCGTCGAGAAGTACCTCGCCCACGTCGGTCGGATGCCTCCCGTTCGCCCAGCCCAGCCACCAGAACCAGTAATTGTCCTTGATGAGCGCCATATCCCCCGCCAGACGCTGAGCGGCGTTGATCGCCATGTCCATCTCCGAGACGCCGGCGATGAGCGTGCTGTATTCGGTTTGCCACAGGTCTTTGTCCGGCACCTGATCGAGCGCGGCACGGTAATTCGTGTACACCTCGTTATTGTCGAAGCCCTTGGCGAAATAACTATGCGACGCCAGTCCTCCGATCGCCGCGTTCAACGCCGGATCGGCGCGAAGCGCGGAGAAGTCTTCCCCCAGAAGCAGCTCGTTCTCGTGATACGCGGCGCCCTCCGGACCGAGGATTTGCACGCCGGTCAATCCGGCTTCGTCGAGCTTGGAACGAAGCAGCTTGGCGACGCGCCGGTATTGCGCGCCGTTGTCTCCGCCCCAATAACACCATTCGCTGACGATTTGTGACAACGGCTCGTTCTGGAAGCTGAGTACCTTGGGCACGCTCGCGCCATGAGCCGCGAGCCATTGAATCGATTTGACGAGGTAATCCGCGTAAGCGGCTTCCTTGTCGGTGCGGAGCCTCACGTGCTCCGAGCCCGTCCATCCGTTTACGGTCGGCAGCGTCTTCATCCCGACCGGCGGGGACCAGACCGATATCATGTAGTCGTGCATCCCTCTCGTTTCGCCGGCATTGATGATCTCGTATATTTCCTGCATTTTGCCTTCGATCAGATTGCCGTCCCCGTCTCCGGTCACAGCCGGAATCATGACCCGGAACATGGTCGCGCCCAGGTCCTCGAACAGCGCTTGCTGCGCCCCCGTCTTATCGGTAAAATTCCGGTTCCAGTCGGCGCGGTTCCAAGACGGGAATATCCCCCAGCCCTTCACCGTTTGCTGGTCGACTCCCGAAACGGAGACGTCGTACACCGGCGCAGCCTCCGCTCCCGCCGGTTTGACGGGCAGGCAGTAAAGCGCGATCAGGACTGAAAGCATGAAGCAGAACATTCTTCGCAACGACAACGATCCCATTAACCAATCTCCTCCTCTGCTTGTTCACCTCCAATGGTATACGCTTACATTCGTAAGCTACATCAAATTATCTACGACGAACTTCAATTTTCTATCGAGTTTCTAGGATTCGCCTCGAATTAATCCGAATTTTGCTTCACCGATCGCAGCGGATGCCTCGGATCGAAAGCCGGGTATACGTAATCGTTCAGGTTAACGACCGGATTCTGGTAGACGGCATCGTGCAGCGAGCGGTTATACTGCGCCGACAGCTCCGTCAGGACTTCCTTCGGATCGCGAAGCCCCTGCAGGATATCGCGGTACGCCTTCATCCGCGCGGCATCTCCGAGGTTGCTCGGCGTGAACTGCGCCTGCTCGTTTTTCAAGATGAATTTGGGCTCCTGCGGATAAATCGACTCCTCTTCCGTCGGCAAGAATTGCCGCATGCTGGGCAGCTCCGGCCGATAGCGCTCGTCGTTCGCCACGTCCGCGCGCGCGGGGATGAGATCGCTTTGCTTGTACAGTTCCCCGAGATAGCCGCTCGACAGCAGATACTTCCACAGCTCGACCGCCGCCCCCTTATGCGCCGTATACGCATTGACGGCATAGGGCGGCTCGGGTTCGATCATCAGCGCGCCTTTTCCCTTGTCGGCCGCTTCGAAAAGCGGAGGCATCGCGATTCCCCATTCGAACGCCCCCGGCCGCATGCGCTCGAGCGCCGCGATGTCGCGGCTCGAGACGATCATCATCCCGATATTCCCCTCCGCGAATTGCGTCAGCGCCGTATCGGTCTTCAGCGACATCTCGCCGGGAAACAGCCCGCCCTCCCGCTTCATGTCGAGCATCGTTCGAAACCAGGGCAAATAGACGGAAAAGTCGTACTTCCCTTTGGCGTAATCGTAATAATAGGCGCCGCTGTACGTGCCCGCCATCTCGAGCGGCTGCTGAAATCCGGCCTCGTCCTCGCTTGCCGGCAGCGCGAAGCCGTATTTGCGATAGCCGGTGCCCGCCTTGGATATCCCGACGGCGCAGCGCTTCAATTCCGCCAGCGCCGCCGGCGGCTTGTCCGGATCGCAGCCGGCGCCCGCCAGCAAATTCCGATTATAGATGAGCCTCACCGTCAGCATTGCGGAGGGGATCGCATAGTAGTGATCGTTTAGCTTCGTATAGCCGGCCGCCCATCCGGGGAACGCCCCGCGCACGTCATCCGGCGCCGCTTCCGACAAATCCAGCAGCCAGTTTTTGTAGATGAAGCTGGCGAGCCAACCCGTTCCGATCTGAAAGACGTCCGGTCCTTCGCCCGAGGTCATGAGCATGTTCAGCGACTCGTCGTACGTGTCGCGCGGCAGGCTCAGCAGCTTCGCCTGCGAATCGGGATGATCGGCGTTAAACGCTTCGATCAAACGTTCGACATCCTTCGTTCGCGCGGAGTCCTGCATGGCGAGCGTGATCGGTTCTATCGCTTCGGACGCGCTCTCCTTCTCGGGAACCGCGGCATCGGGATGACCCGGACCGGCGCAGCCCGAAAGGGCGATGACGGCCGCAATGGCAAGCATTATTCCCGCTTTACACAAATCGACGCTTTTCATCATTTTCCACTCCCCTTATAATGATGTGTAACCGTTCTCAACAGTCCGTGGAAAGGAGCCGCGTCCCCATGCTCACGCTCCGCAAATTATCCGGCTTGCTTACGTTCAACCGGGTAAGCCTGAAATACCGATTGCTGCTGTATTTTCTGCTGCTCGTGATTTTGCCGACGTCGATCATCTCCGTAACCGTTTACAACGAATCTTACCAAACCATCACCCAGAACATGAATGCCTCGGTGCAAAAAAACTTGGCCATGATGGAAACGGTGCTGGTCAAGAAGTTCGATGAAATGAACGGCGTCGCCAATTCGATCTACCTCAACCCGGATATGCTGGACATGCTGTCCGCCGACCGTCCCTCCGACCAGGTCGGGTTCGTCAACGAGCTGGCGAGCTTCAACAAGATACTCGACATCTATGCGCAGCCCGAAGGACCCGCCAAACCGTTCATGCCCAAGCTGTACATGCTGGACCGGCCCGAATACGTGCAATATAATTTCTCGCGCAACGTGTCCACGATCAGCGAAATCGAGAAAGAGACGTGGTACGCCGCCCTGCCGCCGAAGGCCCGTTACTCCATCGTCGGCCTGCAGGCGGAAACCTCCGCCGGTGGCGCCTCGTATACGATCAAGCTCGCCAAACGGCTGTTCGGCTTGAAAAACATGACGATCCCTTACGTTGGCCTGCTGACGATCGATGCCGATATTAACGATTTCAACAGTATGCTGGTGCAGCTCAAGCCTTCCGCCAACAGCTCGATCTTCATCGTCGACAGCCGCGCCGACGTGATCGTCAGTCCCGATATGGGCCTGCTCGGCACCAACCTGGGGAAAGAAACTTATATTTCCAAACTAATTAACGAGCCGGATGCCGCCGGCTCGTTCGATGAACGCATCGGCGGACAGTCCGAGCTCATCTCGTTCCGCAGGATCGCTTCGCTCGATTGGACCGTCGTCTCCGTGTCCCCGCTCAGCGACCTGAACGGCAAGCTCGTCTCGTTCCGGCGGGCCATGTACGTCGTGCTGGCGCTATGCATGGTGCTCGCTTTCGCCATCGCCCTGCTGCTCTCGAACAACATCACGAAGCCGATACGCAAATTCATCAAGACGATGTCCTATGCCCAGGAAGGCAATTTCGACATTCAGGTCCAATACCGCCGCAAGGACGAATTCACCTATTTGTTCAGCCAGTACAATACGATGATAATGCAGATCAAAGAGTTGATCAATAAGCTGTACGTCAGCGAAGTCAAGAAGAAGGAAGCGGAGCTCAAGGCGCTTCAATCGCAAATCAATCCGCATTTTCTCTATAACACGCTCGATTCCATCAACTGGATCGCGCTTCGCCACGAGGTGCCCGACATCAGCCACATGGTCACGAGCTTGTCGGACTTCTTCCGCTACAGCCTCAGCAAAGGCCGGAGCATCATCCCGATCGAAGACGAGCTGAGGCAGGTCGAGAGCTACCTGTCGATCCATAAGTTCCGGTTCAAAGACAAGCTGGATTACGCGCTCCGGATCGAGCCGGAAGTATACGGCCACTTGACGGTCAAGCTGGTCCTGCAGCCGCTCGTCGAGAATTCGATCGTGCACGGCATCGAGAAAAGGCACGGCAAAGGCTATGTCGAGATCTGCGCCCGCCGAATCGGAGACCGAATCGAAATCGAGATCGCCGACAACGGCGGCGGCGGCGATGCCGACGCCCTCAACGCCATGCTCGCCGGCGAAGGCGGAGCGAACGACTCGTTCGGCACGATCAACGTCGACCAGCGGCTCAAGCAGGTGTTCGGCGAAAAAGCCGGCATCCGGTACGGCAAACGGGATGGGCCCGGAATGCTCGTCACGGTCACGATGCCCGCCGTAACAACCTGGGAGGAGAATGAAGATGCTCAAGATGATCATCGCCGACGATGAATATAACGTGCGGGAAGGACTCAAGGAGGTCGTCCGCTGGGAGGAGCTCGGAATCGAAGTGGTCGGGGATGCGGCGGACGGTCTGGAAACGTTCGAACTGTGCAGTCGGCTTAGGCCCGATATACTGCTGACGGACATTCGCATGCCGATGATGGACGGCCTCGAGGCCGCGCTGAAGCTGAAGGAATCCGGCAATCCCGTCCGGGTCATCATCATCAGCGGCGCCGAAGATTTCAATTATGCCAAAACGGCGCTCAGCTTGAACGCGGACGGCTACATATTAAAGCCCGTCAAAATACCCGAGCTGCAGCAAATCGTCCGCAAGGTCGTCGCCTCCATCTCCTTGGAGCGCAGCCGAGAGACGCGGACGGAACAGCTGCAGCGGCAGATCCACGAGAACATGCCGCTGCTGCGCGAGAAGTTTCTGTCCCAAGTGGCCTTGGGCATGCATGCGAATGAAGAAGACGTCCGGCACAAGCTGGCCGAGTATGGCATGCCCGCCTCGAACGAAGACCTATGGACGGCGGCCGTCCTTCAAATCGACGAGTACGAGAAGGCCATCGAACGTTACAGCGATACCCGCAAGCAGCTGCTCGGCTTTTCCGTGAATAACATCTTGGACGAAATCGTCTCCCGAGGCGGCAGCGGCGGCGTCTTCAGCATGAACGAGAACGAGCATGTCATTCTGTTCATACAGACGAAATCTCGGCAGCAAACCAGCCCCGAAGAACTGGCCAGAGAGATGACAGACAGCATTCGATCGTACCTGAAGCTCTCCGCATCCGTCGGCATCGGGAACCCGGTAAGGCAGGCAATCGAACTCAACGGCTCTTATCAAGAAGCTCTCGCGGCGCTCAAATATAAATTTTACACCGGTAAAGGCTCGGTGCTGTCCATCGGAGACTTCCAAGCCGACGCGCATCCGCTGGAATTCCCGAAGCTGTTCGATGCCGAGACGAAGCTGATCAACTTCATGAAGCTCGGCAGCAAAGAGGAAGCCGCGGACACCGTCAACGCGATCTTCGAGGCGCTGTGCGACAACCGCCATTTACCGATCGGCTATATGCAGAGCATCTGCGTCGAGCTGATTCATATGGCCGACAAGGCAATCGGAGAGATGGACGAAAATATTCGGGACATCGTCCCCGGTTACGCCTCCGCATTCGTCGACGTCTACGACAAACGCGAAGCCGCGGAGCTTCGGGAGGCGATGCTCGAGCTGTTCGGCGGACTTGCCGATTATTTCGTCCACAGGCACAGCCCCAAGAACAACCGGATCATCCAGCAAATCAAAACGATCATCTCGCAGTCCTACATGGACAATATTACCGTTGCGCGGCTGTCGGAGCAGGTGTATCTGTCTCCGAATTACATCAGCCTCATCTTCAAGCAAGAGACCGGCGAAAGCATTACCGAGTACGTGACCAAAGTGCGGATGGAAGCCGCGAAGGAGCTGCTGAAGTCGCAGGATTTGAAAATTCTGGAGGTCGCGGAGATGGTGGGCTACGAGAACGCCACTTATTTCAGCACCGTATTCAAGAAGTTTACCGGCATGCATCCGCAAAAATATCGGGGCTTGTTTCAAGCCCATGGATAAACAAGAAAAACCCTTCCGGATGGAAGGGTTTGTTTGTTGTAAAGTTGGTGCGGTCGAGAGGACTCGAACCTCCACGGCTGTTACACCACTAGAACCTGAATCTAGCGCGTCTGCCAATTCCGCCACGACCGCACATCCGGCAGATGGACCGCGGCATTGCCGCAATCACGTTTCATATCGTATCATTCCACCGCCGCTTCAGTCAAGGAAAGCAGCAAAGTTGAAATTTTCAAATAATATATCGCAGGAAGATTCGGCGACCAAACTGCCTGCTGCTCCCCTGTCCGAATCGCCTTGGCGGCGCTTCTCTCCTATATCTCGCTGCGCGGAGCCGTTACTGGTTCGTAAATGTAACTGCGGCTCAGCTTCACGACCTTGCGGTTTCTCTTGCGGATCACGACGCTCTCCGCATCCCACGCGACGACGATGCCGAGCACGTCGTTGATCTCGATATTGTCCCGCACGACTCGCAGCGCCGTGCCCTCGACCCGGTAGCGGTCCAGTTGTTCCTCCGTAATCATAAGCGGCCTCCTATGCTTAAAGAACCCCAATGCTGCGGATGCGCAGGCATTGAGGTTCCATTTCGCTGCTGTTTAACCTTAGCTCACGTGTTCTTTCGAATCATTGGTTTCGTACCATTCGTCCAACACGCGGGATGACATCACGCGGCTCGTCACGTACTCCGATTGCTTCTCCGTAAACTGCCCTTTCCAGTCGATCTCGAGCTCTTCCGACAGCTTCACGACCGTAAGCAGCTCCGACCAGGCGACATAACGTTTATACCAGAAAAATTGGGGATGTTCGATCATATAAGGATACAAGTCATCAAATTCCGTATGCTTGCAATCGAGCGCACGTTCAAAATGGTTTTTCGCGTCCGACAACTTGGTTAATAAATACTCAGCCGATAGATTTGCCATGAAATTTGTGCCTCCCCCATCTGTACTTATGAACATTATATGTCAAAATAACTTTCCCGAAAAGATACTGATTATGGAACTACTGCTCGAAGCGGATTTGGCCGCCTTCGAGCGAAGCGATCTTGACGAGCGATTCGACCCGGATGCCCTGCTCGCGGATGGTCCGCGCGCCGGCCTGGAACGATTTCTCCACGACGATCCCGAGACCTGCCAGCTTCGCGCCGGAACGCTCGATGATCTTGATCAAGCCTCTTGCGGCGTCGCCGTTCGCGATGATATCGTCGATGAACAGCACCGTATCGTCAGGCGTCAAGAACTGCCGGGACACCATGATATCCGTTACGATCCCTTTCGTAAAGGAAGGCACGCGCTCGGAGTACGAATCGGGATCCGCGATCAGCGTCTTCTTGCGCCGCGCGAATACGAGCGGCACGTTTAGCGCCATCGCGGTCGTGAAAGCGGCCGGAATGCCGGAGGACTCGACGGTAATGACTTTCGTAATGGGCGTCTCGGCATACAGGCGCGCGAATTCCTTGCCCATCTCCAGCGTTAACTGCGGATCGACCTGATGATTCAGCAATGCATCCAGCTTCAGGACGTCTTGATTGATAATCGAAGCTTCGCGCAAGATGCGTTCTTTTAACAGCTCCATTCGCATTCCCTCCACCAAAATCTTTTTCCGTTAAAGGTACCATATGGAAGGGTAACGCGCAACTGACCGACACGAATTACCAATTCAAGCCAATCATTCTGCAACTTTCTTCCGTTCGAAGCGTCTACTTCATATAACAAAGACCTTACAAACCCATTCAGAAGCACCTCAGGAGGTAGGCGTCATGAAGGTTGTCTATGCCAAACATACCATCCATGCTGCGGCTGCCGCATTGCTGGTCTTATCCATAACGGGCTGTCAGCTGAACGCGATCGGGATATCCGATTCGAAGGCCGATAAGGATATGGCGTCCGCCCAACATGCTTCCGGTGGCGGAGACATTTCGGACAGCCCTCAGAAAAGCTACGATACGAAGGACGGCGGCTCCGTCAAGCCGGCGAAAAACCTTGTCGAAGAAGGCGGCAGCTCGGATAGCCCGGATGCCACGACGGAATCCTCCGCAGTCACCGCCCGGAAATCGCCGGCGACGACACTCGAATCCGAAGATGCCTGGAATGAAGAAGCGCCCCGCTTACTCGGCATCGCGCTCGGCGATTCGCATGCGGAAGCCGGCATAAAGCTCGGTAAACCGGCGGACAGCTATCCCATCGCGGACGGCGGCGATCGTCTGACGGTCGAGGAATACGCCGCCTTCTCCGTAGGCTACGACGGCGATCAGCAGGTCGTCTTCGTCGATGTCTTCGATCATCGGGCGGCGACCGGCTTAAGCGGCCTTCGCGTCGGCGACAGCGGAAGCGCAGCCTTGAAGGCGCTCGGCAAGCCGGATACCCATACGTCCAGCGTGCTCGCGTACGAGGCGGACGGCGCGCTGCTGAAGCTCGACCTCGATCCGCAGAACGATCGGATCATCTCGATCAAGCTGTTCTCAACCGATCGTCAGCCATAAAGCGAGCAGCGCGCAGACCAGGATCGGAACCGTCAATACGATTCCGTACTTCATGTATTCCCGCCATGACATCTCGATGCCGCCCTTGCGCAGCAGCTGCAGCCAAAGCAAGGTCGCGAGCGATCCGATCGGCGTGAGCTTGGCGCCTACCGACGTGCCGAGCAGGCTGGCGAACGGCAGGTAATGCGGTCCGCCCGTATCCTGTATCGCCAGGGAGGACACGAGAACCGCCGGCAGATTGTTGACGGCAGCGCTCAGCAGCGAGAACAAGCCGCCGGAGCCGAGTATGCCGAGAAACGCCCCCTGTTCCGTCATGGGTCCAAGCGCCTTCGGGAACCAATCGACGGCGCCATGAAGGTACAAGCCGTATACGATCAGATTCATCGATAACGCGAAGACGACGATGGACCAAGGCGTCCGGCGGATGGTCGCGCGAACGTTCCCCATTCCGACCGCGAAGCTCGCGGCCCACTGCACGGCCGCCCCGCCAAGCGCAATGAACGCGACGGGCAGGCCGATTTTCCCCGACAACAAATAGCCGGCCATCATCATGGCAATAATCAGCCACGACAACTTGAACAGCTTCTTGTTGGAAACGGCCGAAGCCGGTTCGGGAAAGATCCGTGGCGCTTCCTCCCGCTTCTCCCCCAATCGAATGCTGCTGCCGAAGAACAACGCGGTTATCGCGATTGTCGCGACGATCGCGGTCAACCCCGGAAACAGCATCGTCCTCGCGTATTCGCCGAACGTTAAGCCGAAGAAATCCGCAGTCAAAATATTCGTCAGATTGCTCATCATGAGCGGCGCGCTTGCCGTGTCCGCCATCAGGCCGATGCCCAGCAGAAACGCCAGCCTCGTCCTGCGCGGGAGCTGCAGCAGCGCCGTAACCTCCAGCACGATCGGAATCATGATCAGAATCGTGCCGTCATTGTTGAAGAACACCGTAATGCAGGCCGCCAAGGCGCACAGGCCGACCAGCAGCCTCAGCTGCCGATGATAGAATTGCCGGACGATGTGCAGCGCGGCCCAACGGAAAAACCCGTTCGCATCCAAGAGAGAGGTAAATAGCATAATGCCGATCAGAGAAAAGGTGGCATTCCATACGAAATGCCAAATATAAGCCGCGTCGCCGGGCGCAAGCAGGCGCGCCGCGAATAACAGCGCCGCTCCCGCAAGGGCGGTCAGCGCCTCATGCAGCCCTTTCGGCTTCCAAATGATCAACGCCAGCGAAGCAAAGAATACGCCGACGGCTACCAGCATGGCCATAAATCAAGATCAACTGCTTTCGTTATCGGGATAATGGAGATAGGAATGCGTGAAGCAAAATCGAAGGAAACGGAAATCGGATTGCGTTTGTAGTCATGCCTGTCCCCGAATGGACATACCTTTAGCTATAGGCCGTCCACGAAAGGCAGGTATCGATCGAGATGAAACGGATCAGCACAGTCATGCAAATTGCATTTACGTATATGGGCACGGTCGTAGGGGCGGGGTTTGCCACGGGCCAGGAAATTTTGCAGTTCTTTACCCGGTTCGGCTTCATAGGCGCCATGACGATTCTGCTCGCGACGGTCATGTTCGTCTGGCTCGGTTCCAAGATGATGCTGATCTCGAATGACGTGCGGGCCAAGTCGTACGAGGACGTCAATAAGGTGCTGTTCGGCGAGCGGTTCGGACGATGGATCAGCCATTTCATGCAGCTGGTCTTATTCGGCGTCTGCGCGGTCATGCTGGCCGGCGCCGGCGCGATCTTCTCCGAGAACTGGAATCTATCGTATCAATCCGGCCTGTTGATCACGATGGCGGGCTGCTTCCTCCTGCTGCGCAAGGGTATGAGCTCCATTCTAACCGTCAATTCGATCGTCGTTCCGATCATGCTGCTGTTCACGGTGCTCATCATTATCGATACCGTCCAAACGCCGGGATCGGGCCGCTGGATGCTGCTGACGAGCGATTTTTCGCCTGTCGCGGTGTGGGCTTCCCCGTTCCTGTACGCGGCCTTTAATCTGGCCATGGCCCAAGCCGTCCTCGTCCCGCTCGGCGCCGAGATCGGCGACCGCAAAGCGATCGTGTACGGCTCATGGGTGGGCGGCATCGGCATCGGCTTCATGCTCCTTGCCGGCCATATCGCGCTGTCGGTGTACATGCCCGGCATCCAGCAGTTCGCCATTCCCATGGGCGGCATCGCGCGCGAGCTGGGGCACGGCATCCAATGGATCTATATCTTCCTGATCTTCGCCGAAATCTTCACGACGCTGATCGCCGACATCTACGGATTGACGCTGCAGCTGCAGGAACGGCTGAAGCTCTCCCGCACGCTGCTCACGATTCTCACGCTCGGCGCCTGTTATATCGCCAGCCAAATCGGCTTCGGCCCGCTGCTCTCCACGCTCTATCCCATCTTCGGCTTGATTAGCCTGGGCTGGCTGATCCTGCTGATCCGACATCGGCCGCCGATTCGAAAATGAATATACGGAGGGCGGTCGGCACAGCGAGGCTAACTGCGAAGTGAGTATTGGAAAAGCTTCGGAGATGCACTGCGATACGAGCGTTGGCAGAGCTTCGGAGATGCACTGCGATGCGAGCGTTGGCAGAGCTTCGGAGATGAATGAAATGCGAAGCGACCGTCGGCAGCGCCTAGTAGATGCATGCACTTCAAAGCGAGCGCTGGCAGAGCTTCGGAGAAGCATGAACCATGAATGGCTCATTGCGGTTCCTATCCACAATAAACAATAAACGGAATAAAGCGCAGCAGCAAGAAGCCGTTACCGGGCGAGCTCGACAAGCCGAGCGTCCGGAAGCCGCTCCAGCAGGAGATCCCTCATATGGGCATGACAAGTGAAGAAAATAATCTGCCTCTGCTCTGCCAGTTCCTTCAGCACGTCCGCGGCTGCCCGAAGACGGCCGGAGTCGAAATTGACGAACGGGTCGTCAAGGAGCAGCGGAAGCGAATGAACGGCAGCCGCCTCTCTAGCAAGCGCGAAGCGCATGGCCAGATACAACTGCTCGGCCGTGCCCCTGCTTAGAAAACCGCTCTCCACGATGCGCCCGTCCTCGGTCTCGAGCGCAATCGTCCGCTCCCCTTCCGGCATGGAGACCCTTCTATACCGACCTTCGGACAGCCTGGCCATCAGCCGCGAAGCTTCGCGCAGCACGCTGGGCTGCCGCTGTTCTTCCATGATCCGCTTCGTACGCTTAATCATCGTCATGCTGACGGAGAGCACCGCATAGCGTTCGATCAGCTTCTCCAGCGCGGCAATCGTTCCCTCTCGTTCTCCGATTAATCGCTGCCGATCCCCATCGCGCAGCAGCTGTTCCATACGCTGCCTTTGGCGGCCGAGCAGTTCCAGCAGCGCGCTGCGGAGCTGCTCGGCCTCTCTGTGCGCCGACCGTTTCTCGGCGAGCAAGTCGCGGAGCCCGTCTTCATCCAGCTCGGCGTACCAGGCTTCCAATTGCGTCTGATCGCCAGCCGATAAACCGGCGGACAGCTGCGCATTCAACTTGTACATCTCCTGTTCGATATCGAGCAGCCGTTCTGACCGCTGAAGCGCGTTCAGCCAATCCGGTTCATTGTCGGTCTTTCCGGCCGCAAACCAGCGCTGCTGCTGCAATTCCAGCTCCTGCAGCTGCTGCCCCAGACTGTCGGTTTGCACGGCTTGCTCGGCCAGCTTCGCTGACAAGTCTTCCCGTTCGGAGCGAATCGCCTCCTGCTGGACCGCTTCGGCTTGCAGCAGGCGAAGCGCGGTCGCCGCGTCGCCGCGCGCCCGGCGCATGGTCTCCGGGAACGCCCCGCAGAGCGAGTCGGCCGACCGCTCGAAGCGGGCAATGCCCTCCCGAAGCCGCGCGGCCTTGCCGGCTGCGCGCTCGGATGCCTGCATGCGATGCTGCGCTTGTTCGGCAAGCTCGATCGTCTCCATCGCGGCCTCCGGCGACAAAGTCGGCGGCAACTCGCGCGCCGTCAGCCAATCGCGCCACTCGGCCGCGGCGATGTCATACGCTTGCGCCGCTTCGTCTGCCGCGGAGCCGGCGGATTGCGCTTGCGCGCGCAGCCGGGCATGCGCGCGCTTCAGCTCCGCGCGCCGCTCGGCGCTGCTGGCCTGCGCGCGCAGCTCGTCCTGGCGCGCGTCGATCGCGGCGCGCAGCCGCGCGAGCAGCTGCGCCGG
>NZ_JAAAMU010000001.1 GCF_009909195.1 Paenibacillus sacheonensis | reverse complement strand
GCAGCGCCGGCACCGCCAGAGCTGCCGCGGCTGCGCCGGCAGCGGCCGCCGCGACGGGCAGGCCGCTGGCCGCGAGCGCCGCAGCGCCGGCGGCCAAGACCATCGCCGCAGCGCCATACGCAGCGGCGGAGCCGCCAAAAGCGCGGCGCCCCGTATCTACAGGGGCGGCCGCTCCCTCGTGCTGCTCGCGCAGCAGCGCAAGCTCCAGCTCCCGCCAGGCCTCTTCGAATTGGCGCGCGGCATACCGCAACGCATCGCCCGTCTGCGGGAGCAGCCGGAAGATCTCCGCCAATGCCTCGTCCTCGTAGACAGCTGCCCCGCCAGCGCTTTCAGCTCTGTCAGCTCTGTCAGCTCTGTCAGCTCTGTCAGCTCTGTCAGCTCTGTCAGTTCTTTCAACTCTGTCAGTCCTATAAGCTCTGTCAGCTCTATCAGCCCTGTCTATCCAATCAACCCTTTCATCCCTATCAACTCCTGCTCCCCGACCGTTCGGCTCGCCGGCTGCCGCCAGCGATTCCCGTTCCGCGGCTAGCCCTTCGGCTGCCTCCCGTTCGCGGCCGTGCGCGGCCCGATATTCGGCCTCCGCAAGGCGGAGCGCTTTCTCCGTTTCCTGGAGCACGGTCCGATGCTCGCGCACCGCTTCCCGTTCCGCGACGCCGGCTAGAAACCCGTGCAGCGTGGCCTCGGTCCAAGCCGGCGATATGCGCAGCAGCAGCCGCTTCGCAGCTTCCCGGTGCTCGTCCATCTCGGCAGCAAGCTCCGCCGCGGACTGCCGCGAAACCGATACTTGCTCGACGGAAAGCATCAGCGCTTCGATCTCTTCCCTTCGCGCAAGCAGCGCCGCATCGACATGCAGCCGCCCGATCCGGTTCTCCAGCACGGTCGAGCGGTCGTTCGCTTCGCGAATCGCTTCGTACGCGCGCCGCATTTCGCCCGCCAGCGATTCCCAGCGGCTTCTGGCGTCCGCGGCCATGCGCGGAGCGTCATTCAACCCTTCGAGCTCCTGCAAGAACGTCAGCCGCCGGATCCAGGACGATCTGACTTCCACGGCCCGCTCCAGCAAGGCGGTTTGCCTGCGAAGCGAAGGAAGGCTTTCATCCGCTGCGGCCAGCTTGCGTTCCGTTTCGTCAATGCCCGCCGAAAGCTCGTTGAACGCCGCGATGCCATCTTCCAGCTTCCGCAGCTGCGCTTCCGTCTCGTCCAGCTCCTTCAGCAGCTTGCTGATCTGCTGATTGCTGCCCCGCGGCCTGAACAGCTCGTCCAGCCGACCCTGCAGCAGCTTCTCCGTGCCGGCGATCGCGCTCCCCCCGTTCCAGCCGGCGTGATACAGCTGTTTGCCGAGCTCGTCGCCCTCGAGCATGCCGATCGCCTGCAGCTCCGTCAACGTGATGGCAAACAGCTCGCGGAATACCCGCTCGCCGATGCCTCCCAGATACTGCCGTTCCCACTGCGCCTGCGTCAGCGTTTCGATAAGCTCTCCGCCCGCATCGCCAACCGGCTGGCCTCCCAATCGCCGCACCGCGACTTTGCCGGACGAGCTGCCGTACCTCTCCATGACATAAGGCTGGCCACTCTTATCGGCGAAAAACAAACGGCCGCCGTGGCGCCCGCCGTTCACGGGCTCCAGCCTTTCGGTTCGGCTGCCTTTATGGGCGAAGCCGAACAACATCGAACGAACGAAGCCGAGCATCGTGCTCTTCCCGGCTTCGTTGGGCCCGTACACGATCGTTACGGGGGCATCCAGGCTGCACGTGACATCGCTCAGCTTGCCGAATCCTTCGACATGCAGCTTATGTAATCTCACTTCGCTTCTCCTCCTTGTTCCAGAACGGCAGCGCCGACGGAATTCGAGGCGCTTGAATCCGGCTCGGCGGCCGCCAGCAGCCCCGCCGAGAGCTCCCTGGCCTTATCCAGCCAGCCGTTCGCGTGCCGTTCCATCGCGGAACGGACAAGCTTGCGCAGCTTAGGCGAACCCAGCAGCGGCAGCATCGCCTCTTCCATCAGCGATTGGAGCGCTTCTCCGCTCTCCGCTTGACGGCTTTCCCGGATCAGCTCGCCGATAAAGCTGTCTTCTTCCGCCAGGGCGGCAAGGTCGATCGGCGCCCCCGTGGACGCCTCCAGTTCGCTGATCCAGCACCAGCCGTACTCCGAGTTTCCTGTGGAAAACAATCCGGAACCGTTCTCGGCAATCCGCTCCCGAAGTCCCTCCAGCAGCTCTTGCAGCCGCTCCGAATCTCCTAATCTAGCATGCAGGACGCCTCTGCCGACAAGTGAGAAGCGCGCCATAATAGAACGCCCGCCGCAATCGGCGGCCGCTCGGCACACTTCGTCTTCCATGGCATCGAGCAATTCCTGCTCCGAAGTCAATCCCTCGATCGCGGTCTGCACGTTCAGCCAGCGAACCGAATCGAGCGGCACGAAGCGCAGCTCCGTCTCGCGCGAAGCGGAAACATCCACGACATAGCAGCCCTTCGCCCCGGATTCCTTCGCATGCCTTCCCTGCGTATTCCCGGCATAGACGACATGCGGGTATTCGTGCAGCACCGCCCTGATATGGATATGGCCAAGCGCCCAGTAATGAAAACCCGCGCCGACGAGCTCGTCCAGCCTGCAGGGCGCGTAAGGATCGTGACCGTCAATGCCGTCCACGTTGCCGTGAAGGAGCGCGATGCCGTAGCTGTCGTCCATTCTGGCCTTATAGCCTGCCGCCAGATTGGCCGTTACCGATCGCGTGCCGTACGAGATTCCGGTAATGTAGGCCGCGAGTTCACCCTGCCTCGTATAGGCGGGGACCTGCTCGACGCGTTCGGCGCCGAAGAAATACACGGAGTCTGGCCAGCGCAGTGCAGCCTGCTGACCGGACAACGGGTCATGATTGCCGTGGATGACAAAGAGCTGCACGCCGTGCGCGTGCAGCCTCTGCCATTCCTTCTGAAGCGCCAATTGGGCGCGCAGCGAGCGGTCGGCGGAATCGTACAGATCGCCGGCGATGACGACGAAATCGACCGCTTCCGCGATCGCGGCGTCAACGAGCCTCGCAACCGCCCGGAACGTCGACGCCTGGAGGGCTTCCCGAACGTGGGAAGGCGCCTCGGACAACCCGCGGAACGGGCTGTCTACATGCAAATCCGCGGCATGAATAAACCGAAATGGGACGCCCATGCTCTCCTTCTCCCTTACTCCGCTGCTTCCGGCTCTGGTTGAATTTCCGTATAAACCTGTTTCAGCTGCGCGATGACCCGCTGCAGCGAATAAACCTTCTTCGCTTTGTTCCAAGCGGCCCGAGCCATATTGTATCGGTAATCCTGATCGGATACGACCTTCTCCAGCGCATTGCACAGTGCCGTCGGATTCTCGGGCTCCACCAGCAAGCCGTTCACGCCGTCGTCGATCTGCTCGGCGATCCCGCCGACGTTCGTGCCGATAAGCGCCAGCCAGCATAACGCCGCTTCGGCGAACACGGATCCGAACGCTTCCGCTCGCGAAGGAAGCACGAACACGTCGAAGAACGGCATGAATTCTTCCGGGTGCAGCATGTAGCCGTAGAAGATAATATCGTCGTATAAGTTCAGCTCGATCGCCAGCTGCTCGAGCTCCTGGCGGCTCGGTCCGTCTCCGATGATATGGAGCACGAAGTTATGGCCGCGGGCCTTGAGCTCCGCGCAGGCATGCAGCAGCACATCCAGTCCTTTCGCCGGGACGAGCCGGCAGACGGTGATCAGCTGGACGACCGCGTTTTCATGCGAGATCGGCTTGAAGCGCTTCTCGTCGAAGCCGTTCGGGATAATCTGAATCCGGTCCGCATCCTTCACGTACGGCTTCAGATACGAACGGAACGATTCCGACGGCGTCAGAATCCGGTCCGCCTTCGCTTCCAGCTCGCCGTAGATGGCGGTCAGGAACCGATGCTCCATGCCGCCTTCGATGATCTTCCCGTTCAGGATCAACTCGCGCTCGAAGCTGGAATGGATCGTCATGACCAAGGGCGTATCCGGATACAGCTGCTTCATGACCAATGCGGAGATCGGATGATGCGCATGGATGATATCGTAGCTTTTCTTGATTCGCAGCTTCGTCCACCAGACGTAGTCGCGGTACGTTTGCAAATATTTATCGACGATGGGATTGCCCTCGTAATTCGTAATGTCGAAGGTCTCGAAGGCGACAGGCTCCTGCCCCTTCCCTCTGACTCGTCTCGGAAGCGAAAACAATTCCATTGGCCAGCCAAGCTTGTTGAATCTTTCTTGAATGTAAGGAACCATGGAGGACACGCCGCCCGGCTGCTCCGGGGGGAAAAACAGTGCCTGCAAAATATTCATCTCAAGCCCTCCCAAACCACTGCGATTTGCTTCTCGACTTGCATGAATCACGATAAACGAGATCCGTCCAGCCTGTCGAACCGCCGTTTGTGTCTGTTCATTATAGTGTTATTTCGTCCGCAATTCCAATCTTTCCTCTTCTCGCTGCCGGCAAAGCCGGAGTAAGGATTTCAAAGCCCTCTCATCCATTTTCCGATCGCGCGGTTGATATTAGTCGAGGTCTTCTTAAGGTATGAGAGATGCCATCAAACTAGAAAGCATCCGCGGACGCGAGGTCATATGACCGCAGCGGCAAGCGCCGGATGCAGGGAAAAATAATCCTAATCGCCCGACGTTTCTCGTCTATAAATATGATATACTAGAACATACGTTTCTGTATACTCACGAAAAATCGGCTTTTTGCCGATAATCAACCTTGTTCGC
Organism: Paenibacillus sacheonensis; assembly: GCF_009909195.1. Classification (GTDB taxonomy): domain Bacteria; phylum Bacillota; class Bacilli; order Paenibacillales; family Paenibacillaceae; genus Paenibacillus_Z; species Paenibacillus_Z sacheonensis. The sequence goes on along the minus strand of NZ_JAAAMU010000001.1, from coordinate 719,133 downwards.
ACTCTCATCTTAGGTGGTTGAATTATGACGTTCATTCATTGGCTAGCCGGCCTATCCGGCCACATTTTCGCATCCGCTTGCGTCATGACCATCCTCGTTCTCATGCTCTTCATGGCGGTCAAGCTGTACCAGAGCTATCGGCGCAATCAAACCTACCTCATGCTGATCCTCGTGCTGCTGGTGGTTCTGATTCAGAACGCGGCCGTGCTCGGCATCGCCTGCTCCGGCCGGACGACGGCTCCTTACTGGGAGCTAGCCAGCGTCTTCCTCGATCTGCTGACGTTTATCATCATCAACTTCGTATTCATGAAATTATATACGGGCCGTTCGGCCAAATTGAAAGGTTTTCCGTTCCTGCTCATGTTTGCCGGCCTCGCGCTCGTGACGGCGGCGCAGGTGGCGTTCACGCCGGACATCGCGCTTGCAAGCCCGGATGCGGATGCGGTTAATTTTCTCGCGGTCGACTTCTACGGTCTCATCTTGAACTTCGTGATCCTGCTGAACCTGCGCGGAATCGACCAGCGCTTCACCTACTCCGCCAGCCTGATCGTCTACTTCACGCGGCAGCTGAGCGTGATGGCCGACCATTACGTATTCCACGGCAAAGTGCCGATGCTTGTCATCTTGAGCCATCTGCTCCCGGTCGTCTACTATGCGCTCTTGTTCCTCCTCTTGTTCGAATGGGTGCTGGAACGGCTGCTGATGACCTTCCAATCGTCGATTACCGATGGGTTGACCAGCCTCTACAACCGCCGCCACTTCACCAAGAAAGCCGACCAGCTGCTTCGGGAAAGCAAGCGGATCGCGATCATCTTCTGCGATATCGACAATTTCAAGAAGCTCAACGATACGCAGGGCCATCATAAGGCGGACGGCGTCTTGAAGCAGGTGGCCGATATTCTGCGGGAAGAAACCGCGGGAATCGGCACGGCCGGCCGTTATGGCGGCGAAGAGCTTCTCGGCCTGATAGCCGCGCCGGGCATTAAGCCCGAGATCGTCGCCGAAGCGATCCGAAGCCGCGTGGAGAAGGAGACGATCGTTACGATCAGCGTCGGCGTCAGCGCCGCCCGCGACGGGGCATCCGTCGCCGAGATCGTCCGGCAAGCGGACGAAGCGATGTACCAGTCCAAGACGACCGGCAAGAACAAAGTGACGCTCCATGCCTCGATGCGAACCCGATCGCGCGCCTCCGACAGCCCAGCGAAACAGAACGCGCAGATGTGAGCGGGGTCGGCCGCCGGATATGCACGGACAATAACAAAAGACAGTCCCGGCTGCGAGCCATGAATGACTCCTCGCAGCCGGGACTGTCTTCGTATATGGGGTTCTAATCGCCTGCAAGCAGGCTGCATCGCGTAACGCATCTTAACGCGATTTGTACGGAATCGGATCGGTCGTTCCCGCTTCTTCGAAGCCCTTCAACCGCAGGCGGCAGCTGTCGCATTCGCCGCAAGCTTCGGCTTCGCCGTTATAACAGGACGTCGTCAAGCGGTAAGGGACCTCCATCCGCATGCCTTCGGCTACGATTCCCGCCTTGGTCAAGTCGATCAGCGGCGTTTCGATGGAAATCGGTTTGCCTTCCACGCCGACCTTCGTCGCGAGCGCGATGACTTCCTGCACCTTGGCGATGAATTCCGGCCTGCAGTCCGGATAGCCGCTGTAATCCAGCGCGTTCACGCCGATATAGATCGCCTCGGCGCCTACCGTCTCCGCATACGACGTGGCGATCGACAGGAACAGCAGATTGCGTCCCGGCACGTACGTCACCGGTATTTCGCCCGCTTCGCCCTGTACGGGCTCCGCGCCCGTCTTCGGCACCTCGATGCTGTCGTCCGTCAGCGCGCTGCCGCCGAACTCGCGCAGGAAACCGAGCTTAACGACTTTATATCTGTCGCCTGTTCCGTAGTATTCGGCAACGGCACGGGCATTCTCCAATTCAATGATATGGCGCTGACCGTAATCGAACGTCAGGGGATACAATTCATAGCCCGCTTCTTTCGCATATCCCATGCAGGTCGTGCTGTCTAATCCGCCGCTCAATATAATAACCGCTTTTTTCGTCGTCAAGTTATACACCTCTCTGGGCCGGGTCCCAAATGATTTTGTGCAGCTGCATGTTCAGCTTGACCCCCGTCAAGCCCGCAGCCAGCATTTTCTGAACAAGCTTCGCCGGCGGCATGCTCTCCCATACCGGACTGAAGAGCGCGAGCGCCTCGGTCGGATACGCCGCCAGCACCTTCACGGCGAAGTCGAAATCCGCGTCGCTCGCGATGACGAATTTCACTTCGTCCTGCGGGCGCAGCAGCGCGAAGTTGCCATGCAGCATCGCATCGTTCTCTCCGGAATCCGGCAGCTTGTAGTCCATGATATATCGCGCCTTCGGCGAACCGATCTCGCTCAAGAACGGTGCCAAATCAATGGCGCCGTTCGTCTCGACATGCACGTCCTTGATGCGTTCGATGCCGCAGAGTTCCTTCAGCAGGGCCGCGGAACGGCTGCCGTACAGCAAGGGCTCTCCGCCCGTCATGCAGATATGCTCCGCCTTGTACTGCGATTCGACCTGCGCGACGATCTCGTCGATCGTCATCGTGTTGGCCGCCTCCGCAGGCGGATAGCTGTATTTGGTATCGCACCAGACGCAGCGCAGATTGCAGCCGAACAGACGAACAAAAACGGTCGGAAACCCGGCACGCGTGCCTTCGCCTTCGACCGTTTCGAAAATTTCCACCATCGGCAGTCGGATCGCCCGCGGCGTTAACGCCATCTCGTTAACCGGCATGCTCGTCCGCCTCCATCAACGCCCGCGTGACCGCCGCATAGCTGGTCGGCGTCTCCCAAAGCCGGATCTCTTCGATGCGGACATTCGGATAATGGCCCTCTTCGACCAATGCGTCATGCAGCTGCTCGTACATCCATACGACCATGTTTTCCGCTGTCGTATTCATTGGCGGCAGTACCTCGTTCAAGTAACGGTGGTCCAGGACATCGATGATCCGCTCCTTGGCGATCCGTTTCATATCGGCAAAATCGATCGTTAAGCCGCGCTTGTCGGTCGTGCCGGACAAAATCGTTTGAAGCTTATACGTATGGCCATGGAGGCTCTTGCATTTACCTTCGTAGAGATGCAGGTGATGCGCGCTGTCAAAAGTAAATTCTTTGGAAACGAGCACCCGCCGGTTATGATAACGAAGCTGATGCTCTTCGATATCGGTCCCGAACTGCTGAATATGCTTGGGAATCTCGTACGTCACGTTCCACACCTTCCTCATTTTCCAATTGCAATATGCTATTATAGCACAATGTCAAGCGTGTATCTAGCATCTAACTATACCATTAATTGCCCCAGCATGACCGTCACGGCTTGGCCGACCATATGTACGCGTTCCCCGTGCACGGAGACATGCATCTCGCCGCCTCTAGCGGAAGCCTGATAGGCATGAAACTCGTTCTTCCGCAGCCGCTTCTGCCAGTATGGCGCAAGCGCGCAATGGGCGGAACCCGTTACCGGATCCTCGTCAACGCCGGTCGCGGGATAGAAGGCACGGGAGACAAAATCGTACGCTGCAGCAGCTTCGGCGGTCCCGCCGGTTCCGGCGGCCGCTCGGCTCGTGACGATCACGCCTCGTGCGTTCACGCGCGCCAGCATGCCGAAATCCGGCCGCAGCGTACGAACGGTCTCCTCGCTGTCCACCTCCACTAAATAGTCCATCCGATTGCGGCCGGTATAGCGCGGTATAAGGCCCAGCCCTTGAATGAGTTCTTCCGGAGCGGTGACCGGCGCGGCGGCCTCCGCCGGGAAATCAAGGCGAATGCCGCCCTCTTCCAGCGTTGCCGTCAACAGCCCGCTGTTCGTATAAAATCTCGCCTGCCGTTCGCGGTCCAACAGCCCGTTCGTCCATAAATAATGGCTGCTTGCGAGGGTCGCGTGACCGCAGAGGTCGACCTCCTGCGTCGGCGTAAACCAGCGCAGACCGAAGCTGCCGTCCTGCCTGCGGCGCAGAAACGCGGTTTCGGACAGGTTCATCTCCGCGGCGACCCGCTGCATCCATTCCGGCTCCCGTTCCTCTTCAAGCAGGCAGACTGCCGCAGGATTGCCGCGAAACGGCTCGCTCGTAAAAGCATCTATGATCGCAATTGCTAACGTCATATCCAGCGTCTCCTCTCGTTCCGTATACACTCCATTGTACAAAAATCCGTCCCTATTTCCTACTTCGTCGTGAGCAGGCATTCAGGCCGATCGGCAATGCCGTCGCATAACAAAAAGCGCGGCAGGGCGTTCCCTGCCGCGCTTGATTCTTGATTAGGCTTGATTCCTTGCTGCGCAATGCTAAGACTGCCGCCGCGCAAACGGACAAGTCCGCTCCTTACCCCTTCACGCTTCCGAGCCGTATGCCCGATACGAAATATTTTTGCAGGTAGGGATAGACGAGCAGCACCGGGATAACGGCGACGATCATTTGCGCGGACTTGATCGACCGATCGTTCAGCTTCGCAAGCCGCTTCGCTTCTTCCGGAGACATCGTATTGAAGTCGAATTTGATGACGATCGACTGCAAATACGTCTGCAGCGGATAATGGCTGACCTTCATGTAGATCATGCCGTCGAACCAAGCATTCCAATGACCGACGATGCTGAACAACGTCACGGTGGCGATGGCCGGCAAAGAGACCGGCACGTAGATCTGCCATAAAGTCCGCCAATGTCCCGCGCCGTCGATAAAAGCCGCATCCTCGAGCTCGGCGGGCACCTCGCGGAAGAAGTTAAGCAGCAGCACGATATTGAACACGCCGACCGCGCCGGGAAGCACGAGCGCCCAAACCGTGTCCAGCAGGTGCAGCTCTTTGACCAGAATGTAATTGGGAATCAATCCGCCGTTGAACAGCATCGTGAAGAAGAAAATCCACACGTACAGCGTCCGCATCCGAAGCTTGTCTCCGGCCTTGGACAGCGGGTAAGCCAGGATGATGACGAGCACGACGTTCAGCGTGGCTCCGATCGCGACCCGCTCCAGCGTCATGCCGAACGCATGCCAGAACGCTCCGCGCTCCAGCACGTACCGGTACGGATCGAGCGTGAAATGCACCGGCCAAAGCTTCACGAGCCCGCCCATCACCGCCGCCTTGTCGCTGAAGGACAAAGAGACGATGTGGATGAACGGAATGAGACAGCCCGCGCATGTCAACGTGAGCACGATCAGATTGAATAGATTGAAGATTCGGGTTCCGGTGGTCGAATGCACATGCACGCTGCCCACCCCTTCCTTAGAAGAATCGATACTTGAATAGCCTGTATGCCATGTAATAAGAGACCGTGATGAGCACGAAGGATACGCCGGACTTCATCAGGCCGACGCCGGCCGAAATGCTGTACTGCGATTGCTGCAGGCCAAGACGGTAGATCATCGTATCGATAATGTCGCCCGACGCGAACACCTGCGGGCTGTACAGGTTGAAGATCTGATCGAAGCCGGCATCGAAGATGCTGCCAAGACTCAAGACCATCAGCAGGACGATGATCATCCTCATTCCCGGAAGCGTCACATGCCAGGTTTGGCGCCAGCGGCCCGCGCCGTCGACCGCCGATGCTTCGTACAGCGTCGTATCGATGCTCGTGATCGTCGCGAGATAGATGACGCTGTTGAAGCCGAAATTTTTCCACACGTCCGAAGCCACCATCGTATACGGGAACCAGCTGTTCTCGCCCAGGAAGTACACCGGTCCCAGTCCGAACCACGACAGGATGACGTTCGCAAGCCCGGTCGACGGAGACAGAATGTCGATCATGATGCCGCTGAGAATGATCCAGGAGAGGAAGTAAGGAAAGTAGATAATGGTTTGGGTCACGCGCTTGAACAGCACCTGCTTCACTTCGTTCAGCAGCAGGGCGAAGACGATCGGGACGATCATGCCGAGAATGATCTTCATGACGGCGATGAATACCGTATTTCCGATGACCTGCCATATGTTCGGCATGGCGAAGATCGTCTTGAAATTCGCCAGGCCTACCCAGTTCTGATCTCCGAACAGCCCCTTCACCGGGTTGAATTGCTGAAAGGCGATGATGATGCCCATCATGGGAACATAAGCGAAAATCAGGAGCATCACGAGGCCGGGCACCAGCATCAGATGCAGCGGCAGCTCTCTTCGGTTCCCGTATCGCTTGAACATGGGCACGCCCTCCTTTCTTGGTTAAGTACCGACTCGGCCGAAGCTTATTTCGGCGCGTTGACTTCTTCCGTGATCTGCTTGCCGCCGAGCTTGTTCCAGCTGTCCACGAATTTATCGAAGCCGCTGTCCACGTCTTCCTTGCCCTGTACGATCGCCGTGATCGTCGTCGCTTCCAGCTCGCCCATGGAGCTCCAGCTCGTGACCATTGTCTGCGTCGGCGCTCCGCTGAACGCGCTCCAAATCACTTGATCCGGATACGTCTGATCGACGAAGGCAAACGGCGTATCCGTCGGACCGAACATCATGGACATGCCCGTGACGCCGTCCTGCATCGATTTGTAGAAGCCCTTCGCCACGCCTTTGAGCTGGTCCGTCGTGTTGTCCGCCACCGCTTTCTTGATATCCTGGTGACCGACGAGATCAAGCGAAGGCAGCAGCGTATGGACCGGTCCCATCGCCCACAAGGAATCGATATCGCCTTCCGACCAGAACTTCTCGAACTGGTTCGCGTCGCCGAACATCGTGTCGGCGTAAACGTTCAGCATCTCCACGACGAGCTCCGGATGCTTGAATTTCTTGCTTACGACAAGGTAGCCGTCCGTCGCGTTGTCGAGCGGGATATGCACGTCGGCGCTCTCGCTCGGCAGCGGAATCGTGATCCATTTGGCATTCTTGTCGTTATCCGACGTCTTCTCCACGCTGTAGGCGAGCCAGTGGGGACCGTAGAACATGCCGAGCTTGCCGGAGACGGCGCTTTCCATTTCCTTGGTCTCGTCCTTCGTGCCGAACTCCTTGTCGATCAGGCCGTCCTTATACATCCGCGCCAGCATGTCGAGCGGTTTCTTCATCGCGTCCAGCGTCGTTCCGTAGACCGCTTTGTCGTCGCCGTCCTTCGTCCAGAAGTCCGGATACGCGCCGAAGCCCCAGAACAAGCCGCGCGAGGAATAAAGAATGTCTTTGTTGAGACCGAGGCCGATCGTATCCGCCTTACCGTTCCCGTCCGGATCCTGCTTGGCGAAGGCCGTGGCGATGTCGTAGACGTCGTCCATCGTTTTCGGGCGATCCAGATTCAGCTTCTTCAGCCAATCCTCGCGAATCCATAGATGGCTGTACCCGTTCGTCGAAGGCATTTTCTGCGGGATGCCATAGATCTTGCCTCCGAACGTAGCCGGATCGAAGATGCTCTTCGTTTCCGCCTCGATGATGCTTTTCAGGAGCGGCGAAGCGTACTTGTCGTAAATCGGTCCCATCTCATAGATCGCGCCGCCTTCCGCCAGCTGCTTAAAGTCCGTTTTATCGTTGATCGGGAAGACGTCCGGCAGGTCGTCTGACGTAATCGCCAGCTTGAGCTTCGTGTTGTAATCGTTATACGGATACATCATTTTGTAATGCGTGACGACGCCGAGCTTCTCTTTGTACAGGCGCGTCCAACGATTGTCTTCCCAGGTTTCCCCGGTCTTCTTCGTCAGCTTCGCCATGTACTCCGCATTCGGATCGGCGCCGCTCCCGAATTGAATATCGACGGTTCCGCCATCCGCCGGTTCGTTGGAAACGTTTGCATTTGTTCCGTTGTCATTGCCGTTGCCGTTGCTGCACGCCGCCGTTCCCAGGATGAGGGCTGCTGCCAATATGGCAGCGGCCGCTTTCTTCTTCTGCATGCTCAATACCCCTTTCACTGCATGAAGTGTTATGGATGCTTGCTTTCAAGGAGTCGTATTGACAGCGCTGTCATTCACCTGTCCGAGGTTTCTTAGACTGTCTTGCGCGCTCCTCCGCGACCCATGATTGTGACTAGCATACACGATGTTTTTTAGATATACAACAGGTATACAATTTAAATACTTCAAATATTTTAATTCAAAATACGACATGGATAAATACGATAAACAGTCTGAAAGTATCCTTTATTTATTTCGATTTTTATTGTATACAATATGTATATGTTTTTATATGTACATAGTTGAATAGACCGAATTCCAAAGGTCTTAATGCCTATTCTCCGATAACGGTCAGCTCCGGTAGACGCACAAAAAAACACTGCCCCGCAGCGGCTAATGCAGCCTGCGGGGCAGTGTTCGTTCCATTCACGCGTTATTCTTCTTCAATCGGAATCAACAGTTCGACCTGTTCGGCTTCCAAATGCTCGTCGATATAAAAGATTTCCAGCGATACGGCGTTGTCTCGCTTCACCAGCTTCTGTTCGTTCATCCATGCCGTCAGCTGCTCGTAGCCTTCGCCGATTCGTTCGTTCGTGCAAACGGCCATGGCATAGGCGCGCTGCGGAATCGTGAACTGGACCATTCGCTGCGGCACCTGCTCCAAATGCGAAACCTCGAAGCATGCCCAATACGTTGCGAAAACCTCATTGCCGAAATAGGGGCTGTACAGGACCATCGTTTTGACATCGCCTTCGATTTCATGCTTTCTGGAGAGAAACTCACTCTGCAAATGAATGGCTTCGTCCGGAAACGTCGAATAGGGACCGCAATAGCTGATTCCAACCAGATTCATCGCTGGCTTGGTAATCAAAGTGCAATTATTCACCGCGAATGACCTCCTACACCAATTTCAATGCTTAAGGTTGACCCGTACCGATACCAGTTTACCATGATTGGCTTGCTGATTGGTACCCCTATATTACCAGCTGGCCCCAGCTGCTTGGGGGAATGGTGAATAATAAAAGCCACACGGTCCCGGGAAGGACCATGCGGCCTGCGTCGATTAACGTCTTACCGAGCCATGCGGGTCGATGACGAACTTCTTGGATGCGCCTTGGTCGAAAGCGTTGTAAGCCCCCGGAGCCTCATCCAAGGAAATCAGCGTCGCATTGACCGCTTTCGCGATTTGGGCGCGGCCGCTTAAGATCGCGCTCATCAGCTCCCGGTTGTACTGCATGACCGGCGTTTGGCCTGTCACGAACGTGTGGGACTTCGCCCAGCCGAGGCCGAAACGGATCTTCAGCGTTCCGATCTTCGCATCCTCGTCCACGGCGCCCGGATCGCCGGTCACGTAGAGGCCGGGGATGCCGAGTCTGCCGCCTGCCCGCGTCACTTCCATGATGGAATTGAGCACGGTAGCCGGCGCTTCGCCATGCGATTTGCCGTGGCCATGGGCTTCGAAGCCGACGCAGTCCACCGCGCAGTCGACTTCCGGCACGCCGAGAATTTGTTCGATTTGTTCCGCGAGGTTCGCATGCTCGCGCAGGTTCACGGTCTCGCAGCCGAAGCTTCTCGCCTGTGCCAGGCGTTCGCTGTTCAGATCGCCGACGATGACGACCGAGGCGCCGAGAAGCTGGGCCGAATGCGCCGCGGCAAGGCCCACCGGACCGGCGCCTGCGATATAAACCGTCGAGCCCGGGCGAACGCCCGCGCTGACTGCACCGTGATAGCCCGTCGGGAAAATGTCCGACAGCATCGTCAAGTCGAGGATTTTCTCCATGGCGCGGTCTTTATCCGGAAACTTCAGCAGCTGGAAGTCTGCATAGGGAACCATGACGTATTCGGATTGTCCGCCAACCCAGCCGCCCATATCCACGTAGCCGTACGCCGAGCCCGGACGATCGGGATTGACGTTGGAGCAGACGTTCGTATTGCGTTCCTTGCAGTTTCGGCAGCGTCCGCACGCGATATTGAACGGCACGGATACAAGATCGCCTTTCTTGATAAACTCAACGTCGCGGCCGACTTCGATGACCTCGCCCGTAATCTCATGTCCAAGCACCAGGCCGCTCGGAGCGGTCGTGCGTCCGCGGACCATATGCTGGTCGCTTCCGCAAATGTTCGTCGTGATGACTTTCAGGATGACGCCATGCTCGCATTTCCGCCCCACATTGAGCGGATTCACGCCAGGTCCGTCACGCAGGATCAGCTCCGGATACGAAATATCGCTTACGTCCACCTTGCCGGGTTCCACATAGACTACCGCACGATTTCCAGCCATTCGATCAGCCACTCCTCTTAACCATGGATTAAATTACTAGAGCAATCACTCTCTCATTGTAATCGCTTCCAGTAGGAAAAGCTATGCAAAAAAGCGCCAACCGGCTTCTTCGGCAGTTGGCGCTCATTCCATTCGGGCTATTCGCGGCCGCAATACGCCACGACTTCGTCATACGGCAGGGCGCCGCCGAAGATATCGAGCGCGCTGCCGATCGTGATATCCAGCTTGCCTGCGGTTAACCGCCGAAACAGATCCAGGTCCTCGAACGAACGCGCTCCGCCGGCATACGTCGTCGGGATCGTAACGCCTTGCGCAAGCAGCTCGATCAGGCTGGTCAATATGCCCGTGCGCTTCCCTTCCACGTCGACGGCATGGATCAGAAATTCATCGCAATACGATTCCAGCTCGCGCAGATGGCCGGCATCGACGACGAAGTTGCTGAACGTCTTCCACTGGTTCGTGACGACGAGCCACTGACCGTCCCGCTGCTTGCAGCTCAGATCGATAACGAGCCTGTCCTTCCCGACCTCGGCAACGATCCGCTGCAGATTATCCATGTCCAACTCGCCGTCGCGAAAAATATACGAGGTTACGATGACATGCGAAGCCCCCGCTTCCAAGTATAACGCCGCATTCTCGGCATGGATGCCGCCGCCGATCTGCAAACCGCCCGGATAGGCGCGAAGCGCCGCAAGCGCCGCATCTTCGTTGCCGCCGCCGAGCATGATGACATGGCCGCCGGTCAGTTTGTCCCGCTTGAACATGTCCGCGTAATACGCGGAATCATGCGTGGACACGAAATTTTCCACCACCTGCTTGTCGCTGCCGCCGAGCGTCTCGCCGACGATCTGTTTCACTTTGCCGTTGTGCAGGTCGATGCAAGGTCTGAATTTCATGGTTGTCCCTCTTCTCTGGAAATAATGCCGCACAGCAGCGCAGGCTTTGGCTTCTACAATAATGGTATCGCTTTGTTACGATCATAAGGCCGTCCGCTTGCGAATGAGATGCAGGCATGCGAAGCCTAACCACGCTCCGATGGTGTTCAGCAGGATATCGTCGATGTCGAAGCTTCCGCGCTGCAGCAGCAGTTGGAAGGTCTCGAGCAGGAATAAGACGCAGATGAACAGCATCGTGAACGAGAACAGCCGCATGCGGAGCAAATACGGGACGGAGAGGCCGAATGGCGCGAACACGGCGACATTGCCGATGATATTCACGATCCAATATTTGAACGGAAAGCTGTCCGCATGGACGAAATACAGCTTGATCGTCTGAAGCGGCATCACGTTGTACCGGTACCCCGGCAAGTTCGGATTCGTTCGTCCGAATCCGATAAACATCCAATATAAGAGTAACAGGCCATATGCCAACGTTATCAGTGCGATTGCTCGTTTCATCGCTTTCGCAGCTAACCTCCCAACCTGAAGCGGTCCGTCTCGCAAGGCGCGCTGATGTCCGCCTATTGGACAGCGCATCCCGCATTCTCGCGCTCGGAGATCGATAGATGAACGCAGTCGCGACGGTATCGGATCGATTCTTCCTGAATCGCGCGCCGCAAGGAAATCGGCATCGATGGAATAGCCAGTCCGCTCGTCCCCCCGCCAACTATAGCTATTCCGTGCTCGTTCAGTTCATGCCAGGTAAGAGCGTGCATGCCCGTAACTTTCCTTGATCCGCGGCGCGCGCGAAGAAGCTCGGTCCCGCATGTGCATCCCGCCTCTACTTCAGCTTTTTCTGATAACAAGCCAAATCGAGCCATCGATCGAATTTGTAGGCGATCTCTTCGTAATGCGATACCTGCTTGTACCCCAGCTTGGAGAATAACGCGATGCTGCCTTCGTTCTCCGTGCAGATGGTTGCGATCAGCGAGTGGAAATTCAGCTGCTTCGCCACTTCTTCCAGGAAGAGCATCGCTTTCTTGCCAATGCCCTTGCCGGTAAAGGCGGGCTCCAGATAGACCGTCACTTCCGCAGTGACGTTGAACGCAGGCCGCTTCTTATGCTGGGTCAGCAAAAAATAACCCGCATATTGTCCATCATAGAGCGCGACATAAGACCGGTATAGTTCCGAGAGGGGTTCGATCAGCTGCTCCATCTGCTCCGGCGTATAGGGATACAGATCGAAAGAGACCGTGGTCCGCTCGACGAAATAATTATAAGTTCCGCGGACCGATTCCAAATATCGGCTGTCATAGGGTTCAAACGCAATTCTGCTCGTCATGGTTGCACCTCGTCGCGTAAAATGGTGAAAACAGGCAGACAACGCTGCTTCCAGCCCGCCTGCCCGCCGATACGGCTATTCCCAGCGCTCGATGCTGAACACCTTAAAGGCGTTCGTCACGGGGTGCTGCTTCACGGTGTATATCCATTCGTATTCATTCACCATCGATTTGCCTTCCGGGTAATAAATGCCGATTTTCTCGATAATGTAAAACTTGTATTCGCCGTTGATTTTCTGAATATTCATGATCTGATACCGAATGAGCTTTTCCTTGATGTCTTTCCCGCTAAGCCGGCGAACGAGGCCTTGCTGCTCCTTGTAAAGCGGGCCTTCCGGGTCCAATAGACCTTCCACAAGCGAGAAGCGGTTCTTGTTGATCGCTTCAACCATGGACTCTTCATATGCATTCATGACATCGGACGCACCCGATGAATCTCTATAGTCGATTTGATCGCTTGGGACGGGGTCCTGTCCATGGCTGTCGTCCTTCACCGAACAGGCACCGGTCAGCACGGTCAGACTTAGCAGCATGCCGAGCATTGCTGTTCTGTACATCCTTGTAATCTCCCGTCTTTATGAATTGCATCCTCTTCTTACCCTTGAACGTTTCGTTCATAGATGAGAATGGGCTTGCCGTCCGGCAGGACGGCGGGTTTTACCGGGCTCGCGCCTTGGCTGCGCCAGAAGGCGTGCGCGGGATGGTTGTCTTCAAGAACGCCGAGGCGATGGGAAACAACCCCTCCGGCTTGCATGCGATCATCGAACCACTTCAATGCCGCACGCGCCAATCCCTTGCCTTGATGCGAGCCATGAATGACGAGCAGTCCGATCCACGTGCAGGAATCCTTCGGATTGATCATCAGGTACTCCAGGATTCCGGCAGGATGCTCCTGCATATGCATGACGTAGCGTTCCGCACCGGCGGCCTCGGCCTCCCGATGCTCCGCTTCGATATCTGCCAACGACAGTATTTCTTTATCTTTGGAAAGGCGGTTGAACAACGGGTTGGCATTCAATATCTCCCGTTCGGCCGCCAAGCTTTCATTCGAAGAGCGTTTAAAAGTCAGCATCTGGGGTGCACGCTCGCTTTCCTATGTAGTTCGGGAGGATGCACTTTCTATTCTAACATGAAACCGGGAAGGACTAAATGCCTGCGGCAAGGTTAATTATCGCGTTCCTTCAGCTGCCGGACGCCTGCGCGGCTGTCCAGGACGAATTCAGCAGCACCATGTGAATATGATCCTCCCATTTGCCTCCGATTCGCAAGTAGTCCCTGGCAAGCCCCTCATGGTGAAAGCCGAGCCGTTCGCATACTTTCAATGAAGCTGCGTTGCGCGGCATGACATTGGCTTCGATCCGGTGCAAATTCAGCCGCCCGAAGGCGAACGCCACGACATGCGACAATGCCTCCGTCATATACCCCTTGTTTCGGTGCCGGTGATCCATCCGATATCCGAGGTGGCAGGACTGGAATGCGCCGCGCACGATATTGTTGAGGGATACCGTTCCGATAAAATCCCCGTCGGGCGCATCAGCCGCCGTCACCCATAAGCGCACGCCATGCCCGTTTGCCATGCTGTGGATATCCTGCACGATCAATTCTCGCTGGATTTCCGCGGTGAAATAATCGTCCTCCCGGCTGGGTTCCCATTCGGCAAGCGACTCCCGATTGCGGGTTACGAACGCCAACGCGCGCTCGGTGCAGGATTCATCGATCACCTGCAGCCGCAAACGCTGCGTCTGTATCTTCAAGCGATGCCATTCATGTCCTGGAATCATGGGTCGTCTCTCCTTGTTCTATGGTTTCAGCGTCCCATGGGGACACAGCGGATTAAAACAGCATGACGTCGAACACCGAATAGATGCCGAAACCGAGCAGCAGCAAGCCGGACAACCGATTGATCCCGCGCATGGCCCCCGCGTTCAATGTCCGACGTATCGCGCCGACGGCAATGCTCAAGAACAGCCACCATGCCGCCGATCCGGCAAACACGCCGAGCACGAGCGCCAGCAGTCCGGGCAGCGACGCATCCATGACGTCTAATCCGGCAAAAATGCCGAGAAACGAGAGGATCGTAACCGGATTGGCGGCGGTCAGCAGAAACGTCGTTCCGTAAGCTCCGGCCAGGCTGCCGCTTCCCCCGGCTTCCGCGCTTCGTTCCCCGGCGGCAGACCGGAACGACCGATAGCCCAAAAAACATAGAAACAAGCCTCCGAGGATGGACGCCGCGGTTTGCAGGGCCGCTATTCTTGCTATAACCGCTCCGAAACCGAAAGCGGCGATTAAGCCGTACATTCCATCGGCGGAAGCTGCCCCAAGACCGGAGACAAAGCCGAAGCGCCTGCCTTGCGTCAACGTACGCTTCATGCACAGGATGCCGATCGGCCCGACCGGGGCCGCGATCGACAGGCCGATAAGCAACCCTTTCGCCAGCATCATCAAGTGGATAATCCCTTTCATCGTGGTAGATATAAGTGCCGCCGGGCGTTATTTCCCCATGATCCGCCTCGCGTGCAAGCATCTCATTCTTGGGGCAAATCTCCCGGGGCGAATGCCCAATTGTTGCCGATGCGGGCTTCTGTCCAATCCGCTCACGGCGATTATCATACAATAACGTATACCGAGTGCCGAGAACAACAACATGATCCACTAGCAAGCGGCGCCGGAAATACCATTTATGGGGAGGCAATTGCATGTCCGGTGTATTAGGAGGAAATTTTGCTGGCGTGATTCTGGTACTGTTCATTCTGCTGGTCATCGTATCCCGCGGAGTCCTGTGCTAATTCGATCTAGCCGATAATGAGAAAACCGTCGAGGGGATCCCTTCGACGGTTTTTCATTTATGTCCAGGCGAAAGCATGCAGCGCGTGCGCCACGCCGTCGGCCTCGTTGGAACGGGTCACGACGTTCGCCGCTTCCTTCACGGCCTCGGGAGAATTCGCCACCGCGACGCCCAAGCCGGCAAACGTCAGCATGCCGACGTCGTTAAAATAGTTCCCGATCGCCATAACGCGGCTCTGCTCGATGCCTCTGAGCTGCGCCAGCTGCCGGAGCGCCTTCCCCTTGCTCGCGTCCCTATGCTGCACGTCGATGAAATAATCGCCGCTTCGGATATGCTGCAAGCCATGCGTCCAGCCGTTCCATTCCGCCTCGACGCGGTCAAGCTCCGCTTGGTCCCCGAACAGCGTAAACTTCACGAGCCCTTCCGGGAGCGGATCGCCCGGGTTCCGCAAGACCGGACTCGCGCCGTATAACCGATACATCGCCTCGGCTTCCGGCGTGATATCTTCGATCAGCATCTCGAACGCCGTGTTCAGGTCGAAATGCAGCTTCGCCTCCAGGCAATAAGCCCGGAAACGCGCCACCTCCGCATTGTCGATGCTGTATTGATGCAGCACGGTACGGCTCGCCGAATCCACGGTAGCCGCCCCGTTATGCGTAATCATCGTTCCGGCCAGCCCCAGTTTGTCCAGGACGGGAATGGCGTTGGCCGGCCCTCTTCCCGTGCACAGCACGATCTCCGCTCCGCGGCCGTGCGCCTCGCGCACCGCCTCCCGGACGTTCGAGGTCAGCGTATGGTCATCCGTAAGCAGCGTTCCGTCTATATCCAGCGCAATCAAATCGTAGTTGATGTTCCCCATTGCCAGCCGTCTCTCCTATCCTTCATTTGCGTCAAGCGCGCCGCTTGACCGCACGTTCAGCAGCGCCTCCAGTTCCGTATCCGTGAGCAAACGGTATTCGCCAAGCTTCAGCTTCTTGTCCAGCGCCAGGGGCCCCATCGAGATACGCTTCAAGTAGAGGACTCGTTTGTCGACAGCCTCGAACATGCGTTTGACCTGATGGAATTTCCCTTCATGAATGGTCAACGTGATCCGGCTGTATACGCCGTCCGCCCGTTCTTCCTTCTCTCCGACGACAAGCTCGGCCGGCATCGTTGCGTACCCGTCGTCAAGCGTCACGCCTTGGCGGAAGGCAGCCTGATCGCTTTCGCCGACATCGCCGAGCACGAGCGCCTCGTAGGTCTTCGGCACATGCTTGCGGGGCGATAGCAAATCATGCGCCAGCTTGCCGTCGTTCGTCAACAGCAGCAGCCCTTCCGTATCCTTATCCAGCCTGCCGACCGGAAACGGCTGCAGCACGCGGTCTACCGGCTCCAATAAATCGATAACCGTACGATCGCGCGTGTCTTCCGTCGCCGATATGACGCCTTGCGGCTTGTTCAGCATGACGTAGATGGTTTCCTGATAGACGACTTCCTCGCCGTCGAAACGAACTTCGGCCGACTCCGGATCGATCGTTAGACCGAAATCTTTGGCGGTTAGTCCGTCTACCGTTACCCGGCCCTGCTTGACCGCTCGTCTTACTTCGCTGCGCGTGCCGAAGCCCATATTCGCAAGCAGCTTGTCCAGCCGCATTCTCTTCGCCATTCTCGATCCCACTCCCAATGCTGCCTCGATTCTTCACTCCATTGTATACTAAACGAAGTGCCTTCACCAACCCCGATCCGTACGGCACGCAAAAAAGGCTGCCGGCGCTTACGGCCCCGTCGAAAGGGTCCGAAAGACTGCCGGCAGCTCAAGAGAAACCGCCCCGCGCGCAATCGCGCGCTCTTAATCGTCTTCGGGATGCACGCGCTGCTCGTACGGAATCTCCGCAAGCGCTTTCGCGAGCGAGCGCAGCGCATCGTCCGTAACGACAAGCCGGAAAGCTTCGAAGGCCCGCGCTTCTTCGGCGGCAGCCGATGAAGGGCTGCGTGCCGGATGAGCGCGAAGGCGGTTCAAGCTCCCTGCGATATCGGCTCGGAGCTGCTTGAGATCAAGTCCCATCGTGACGTCAGGATACGCCGCCAGCTTGTTCTCCGCTTGGGAGAACAATTTGACCGCTCCAGAGAAATTATCGTTCCGCCAATGATGGAGACCGACCGCGGCCTGCAGCAATCCCTGATAAAGCGTGCTGCGCCCTTCTTCAAGCCAGAGCTCCTCCATCACCTCGTGGCATTCGAAATAATCGGCGTCGACGTTGAACAACACGACAAAATGCACGAACTTCTCGTCGTACGGATGCGATGCCGTCATCTACGTCGTGCTGTTCTTCTTCGCACGGCCGATCGCCGCTCGAATCTCATCGGACAGCCTCCTGATCTCGAATGCGTCTTCCTTCTCCCACAGTTCGTTGAAGCGGAGCTGGAACTGCACGGCTTCGCGAACGCGATTGAAGAAATACAATTCCTGAATATCGCTGAGCACGCTGGAGAACATGTTCGATTTCTCTTCGAAGTCCCGCTGGGCATCCAAAATTTCGTTACGGATGCTCGACATTTCCGTATCCAGCACCGACGCTGCCTCGGCCGCTTTTTTCAGCCGGCCGCGAACGTCTTCCGGGAGACTTTCTTTATACTTGTAGTTCAGCGAATGCTCGATCGTCGCCCAGAAATTCATCGCGAGCGTCCGAATTTGAATCTCCGCCAATACGTTCTTCTGGCCGATCGCCGTCTGAACGGGATATTCGATGATCATGTGGTAGCTCCGGTAGCCGCTGTCCTTGAAATTCGTAATATAATCCTTCTCGTAGACGAGCTTCAAATCCTTGCGCGAGCGTATCAATGCCGCAACCCGGTGAATATCGTCCACGAACTGGCACATGATGCGGATGCCCGCTATATCCTCGATGCCGGTATCGATCTTCTCCATCGGTACCGACAATCGTTTGGCCTTCTCCAATATGCTGGAAATCTTCTTCACCCGGCCGGTCACGAATTCGATCGGCGCGTAGGCTTCGCGATTCTTCAGCTCTGTTCGAAGCGTCTTTAATTTGACCTTCAATTCTTCCACTGCCTGTTCATACGGTTGCAAAAATAATCCCCAGTCTCTTCCGTCCATCCGGCCGCCTCCTGTCTAAGACCGATGATCTGCTCCTATAGCCTCTACGATCGTGGTAAACCCGTCCTTGCGCAATAATGCTTGCAATCCGTCCGTCAGCTCGCGCAAAAGCTCCGGCCCCCGATAGATAAGCGCCGTATAAATTTCTACAAGACTTGCGCCTGCGCGAATTTTATCGTATGCATCCGACGCCGTAAAGATGCCGCCGGAACCAATAATGGGCAGTTGTCCGCCCGTTAAGCGGTAGACCTCGCGGACGACCTCCGTGGAGCGCTCGCGCAAAGGCAGTCCGCTCATGCCGCCGGCCTCCTTCGCGTTCGGATGCCGCAGCCCTTCGCGGCTGAGCGTCGTATTCGATGCGATTATACCGTTCACGCCGCTAGCGACGATCGTTTCCACGGTATAGGCAAGCTGCTCGTTCGTCATATCCGGCGCGATTTTAACAAGCACCGGCTTGCGGGACGCGCCGCTCTTGGCGGCTTGCGCTCCCATCTCTTCCATTACCGTCTGAAGAAGAAGCTTCAGCTCGTCGCCATGCTGGAGCGCCCGAAGGTCCGGCGTGTTCGGCGAGCTGATGTTGACGACAAAAAAGTCGCCGTATGTATAGAGCTGCTGCAGGCAAGCGCGATAATCCTCGTGCGCGAGCTCGTTCGGCGTCGTCTTGTTCTTGCCGATGTTGACGGCGATCGGAATTCGGCGCTGCCCGGCGCTTGCGAGCCGTTCGGCCATCGCCGCCGCCCCGTCATTATTGAAGCCCATCCGGTTGATGAGCGCTTCGTCGCTCGGAAGGCGGAACAGCCGCGGCAGGTCGTTGCCGGCTTGTCCTTTCGGCGTCACGGTGCCGACCTCGGCGAAGCCGAAGCCGATGTTCGCGAACATGTCGACGGCCTTCGCGTTCTTGTCCAATCCCGCCGCGAGACCGATCGGGTGCGCGAAGCGCAGTCCGAACAATTCCATGGCGAGCGCCTTCGTCTCCCGCACGCCGTACATGGCGCGCATCATCGCGGGAATGCCCGGCACGCGGCTTGCCGTATGCAGTCCGTCAATGACTATATGGTGGGCTTTCTCGGCATCCATGCGGAAAAAGTATGGCTTGGCAAATTTCGTATACAACAAGGAAAAGTCACTCCGTTCTTCGTGTCAGCTCTATCGAACAGTTTAACGGTTTGAACACGAAAAAGAAAGAGTATCGCCGCTATCGCACCGTAAGCCGGCGCCGGCAAACCGCGGACAGGCAGTTGTCTCCGCGCAAGAAAACGATTACAATAAAACCATAATCCTATCTCCCGTGAAAGAAAGGTTGATCCCCATGAGCCAAGCAAAAAAAAGGCCGCCCATCATGAAATCCAAGCAGAAAGAACAAATCAATAAGAAAGCGCTCGTTTGGATCGGATCGATCTTTGCCGTCATCGTCGTCATCATGGCCGTACTGCTTATTATTGACAATTAAGCTCGCTTGTTAATCCAGCCAATCGTAAACCTTAGCGGAGTTCGTCTCGTCCTGGGCAGGCTGCAACCGGAAACGCGTTGCGATCGGCGCAGCTTGATCGGGAAGAACGCCGCTTTTTATGTTGACCTCCGTACCGAGGGGAACCAGATCGTAAAGTTCCTCCAGATCCTTGCGGGCCATCCGAACGCAGCCATGGGATTCGTCCTTGCCGATGCTGTCCGGTTCGTTCGTGCCATGAATGGCATATCGCGTATCCGACAGCGCCATGCCGCGGCTGCCGAATTCGCCATCTGAGCGGCCGTTCGGATCGCGCACCTTCTCGCTGATGACGAATTGGCCGGACGGCGTCTTCCCCCCTCCGAGCCCGACCGCGTAGCTGCGGACGATCACGTCTCCGCTGACGACAGCCAGCTGATGATTGCTCTTGTCCACGATAATCGAGAGCGGCTCCTTCGAGAGCGGCGCTTCGCCGCTTGCCGATACGCTTTCTCCCCCCGATTCGCCGGCATTCTGCTCACCGCTTCCCCCTTCGTTACCGGTTCCCCCTTGCGGACCGGTACCCGCCGCCGCTTCCGCCTTCATTACGTTCAGAAGCGGCGCGAACAGCGCCTTCATCGCCTTGGAGCTTCCCGATAGCATATTGCGTGGATATGGACGGACCAAATCTTCCAGTTTGGAGGGCCAGCTTGACGTCTGTTCGCGATAATGCGCGATCGCGCTGGACAGCGTCCATCTCAGCTCCTGACCTTTGCTCCAGGCCGTATAGCTTTTACGCGCCGACGTAGATTCGTCCGGCAAGCAGTCGCAAGCTTTGGCATCGAGAAGGCTGACGCCGGCACGACCCGTGCCTTGACGCTCCGTCTCCGCCAGGAGACGCGTATTTCCCGTCCATTTGCGCCATTTGCCATCCTGCTCGAGCGAGACGGCCAAGCCTTTTTCTTTCGTCTGACTTGCGCTGCGCAGCAATACGCCAAGCGCATTGCCCAGCATCGTGCCATCTCCGCCGGCCGGTTTCACGAACGCGATCCTCGGCCCGCTTCCCGGTTCTTGCCCTGCCGCTTGTTCGATTCCCGGCATTGGCTGCCGGTCCGCCGCTTCTCCGGCGTCTTCTTCGGAACTCGCCGTAGAGAATGCGAGCATGAGCGCGAGGATGACCAGCGCGGCCGCCGAAGTACGCGCCCCCAACAACAGACGCTTCCGCTTCCGGTTCCAGACGGCTAATATTTGCCTAGGCTCGTTCACCAGCGGATGCTGCTTGCGTTCATAGGCATCGTAGATGCTGCCGGACTGCAGGAAGCAATAGTTGGCCTTCGCTTCCTTTCCTTCCTGCATGTACTGCTTGCCTAACAAATACCACGCCATGCGATTATCGGGATGGTTCTGAACGTAACGTTTCAAATAATTCATATCGTCCTTCAATTCCATCATGCTGCCTCCTGTATCCGGTGCCGTTAGCTTCTATATCGGCAGAAGAGCCGTCCGGATATAATCCGGACGGCTCTTCTGGCCAAATGGTCTAGGTTTTCGCTAAAATTGCTTGTTGCGCAGCAAGACGGCGCGTACGTCCGACAGCCACTGCACGTCGAGCCCAAGCTCTTCGGCGAAGAAGCGTACCGGCAGGTATAGGCGTCCGCCGGCATTGAACGGCACGGCATTTATCCGGACGGTCTGCGGCGCGGATCCTTGAACCGTCTTGCCGATAACGGAAGAAGCGGCTTTCACCGTATAAGCCGTCGTGCCGAGCCGAAGCGATGTTTGGCCGCCGGCATAGTGCACGTTATAGCCGAGCTTCTCGGCCAGCACGCGGACCGGCACATAGGTGACTCCGTTCTTGATCATCGGATCGACATCGCCCTCGAGCACTTGGGTCCCGTACAACAAGTGTATGGTTTCATCCGCCTTGACGCCGGCCGGCACTTGGTAAGGAGCTGCCACGCGGATCGTGTTGCTGCCGCTGTCGGCGATTCCGATCGCGCCGCCGCCCAGCCATGCGACGTCCGTAGGATGATGAAGCAGCGCGCTTCCGGCAATACCGTCCACGCGTCCTACCTCGTCCGGCGTGCCCGCGATCGTGGTGACGGTTCCGTTCAAGAGGTACCGGACCACGTGGTTAAGCGAGTCGGCGATCAAGAGCCCGCCTTCAGGCGTCACGTCCAGGCCGCGGGGGGAGCGAAACTTCGCGACGCTCGCGGCGCCGTCCGCATAACCGCCTGCCGCATACGGCTCATTGGCCCCGTACGAGATAGAAGCTCCTGCCTTCAAGCCTGCGACCGTCGTGACGCGATCCGCAGCGAAATCCATGTAGCGGATGACATCGTTGCCCGTGTCGCTGACGTACAAGTTCCCTTTGCCGTCCAGCGCAAGTCCGCTTGGCTCGTTGAACAACGCCTTCGCGATCGGCCCGTCAGCATAATCGCCCGCGGCGGCTACGGATCCAGGGAAATATTCCACGATTCTGCTCGAGTGCGCATTCAGCGTCGTCACGATGCCGTCCTTGATCCGCCGGATCGCATGGTTGAGCGTATCCGCGACGTAGACGACGCCGTCGTCCGATACCGCGACATCCATCGGATGATTGAACTCGGCTGCCGCGCCCTTGCCGTCGGCGGCACCGAACAGACCGTTGCCGGCGATAGTCGTGACGCTGCCTTCGACATCGATTTTACGGATGGCATGATTGCCTGCATCGGCGACATACACGTTCCCTGCCGCGTCTCTCGCAAGACCGGAAGGAGCGTTGAAGGCCGCTTTGTCGGCCGCGCCGTCGAGCAGGCTGCCGAGAGGCGCACTCCCATCATCGTCCTCGAAATGAAAGCCGGCAGCCGTGCTCGCCGTACCGGGCGCGATGACCCGGAGCTGTTGGTTGTTCGTATCCGTAACGAGAAACGTTCCAAGCCCGGAATTGTAGAGCAGCGACGTTGGTTCCCGGAACGCGGATGCCTTGGAGCTGCCGTTCAATAGACCGTAGGCGCCCGAGCCGGCGATCGTACGCACCTCGTAAAGCGGCTTAAGCTTCATGACGGCGTCATTTCCGTTCCCCGCTGCCGCATAGCCCATGTTGGCCGACATGCCGAGCACGGCAGCCGACGCAGCCGCAAGAACAGCGAATTTCATTCGTTTCTTCATAGAAAGATTATCCTCTCGTCGATTAATTCACCCGCTGTACGCGTACAATCAAATCCTCCGCCGCGGCCATACCGATCGGTATGCCGTTTGCGTCGACCGCCGTGATAGAGCGAATATGGAACGGTACCGATACCGATGTCTCTTCCTGTGCCGGATGAACCAGGAACGGCAGCTTGACCATCACCGTTCCGTCGCTCACGGCAACCGGATCGCCGTTGAATTTGGCAACGGTGTAGATCAATCGGGATACGCTTGCGCCTGCGACTACGCGGAAATCATCCACGCTGTCGGCATTGGCGACAGACGTTCCGGGCGGTTCGACGTTGAATCCCGGCGCCAGCGCCCGATAATTCTTGGATGTCTCGGGGTCAGCGAACCGTTCTTGGTCGAAGGCTGCCTGCTCAGCGCTGTACTCCACTTCGATCTGGTAGCCGGCGATTCGGGAAGAGCTGCTCATGCCGCTGAACGCGACATTCAGTTCAAGAGGCCCCCCGTTCTGAAGCGGCGTCGTCTCGAGCAGCGGGTTCGCGAACTTCAAGCTTGCCTTCGCGCTGCTTCCTGAAGGCGGGGCCGAAGTGCCCCCTGTTCCCTTCGTCGCGCCGATTGGCGGCAGGCCGGCATTCAACCGTTCCTGGTTGAACGCCTGCTGCTGCGCGGCGGTCAGCGCTTGGAAGAACTGCAGCTCCGCCTGAAGGAGCTCCTCGGCGGCTTTTTGCATATTCTTCTCCAGCAGCTCTTCGGCCTTCTGCTTCGCAAGCAATGCTTCCTTCTTTGCCTCCAGCATCGCCGCCCTGACCGCTTCGTTTTGCCGTTCTGCCTCCAGCTGCATCTCTTTCATCAGCTGCAGCAGCAGGTCCTGCTGCTGCTTCTCGTTTTCCGTCAGGCTGAGCTGCTTCTCGATCGAGAGGTCGATGAGCGGTTTGCCTGCGGTTTTATTCATCTCATCGATCATGCTTTTATCGATTTTGTTCTTTTCGATCGCTTCCTTTGCAATCAGCGCAACGAAGCTGTTCAGATTCTGCGCGATCCGATTCAAATCTTCCTGGGACAGCAGCTGTCCTCCGAAATTATCTTTGTTCGGCGTCTTGCCGATTTCCTTCTTGGCCTTTTCCAGCGTCTCGTCGTTCTCATCCTTAATGGTCTTCGCGCTCTCGAGAATGGCGCGGAGGATTTCCGGCGTCGTGTCCTCCACGAGCTCATCGATGTTGACCGTGGATACTTGCGTCTTCAACCCGGCGGCGTCATGCGCCTCGGCGATCTGCTGACCCGGGTAGATCGTCTGGATCTTGTCGATCGGCTTTTTGCCGGCCGCATCCAGGCGATTTCCGTTCGTCCCGGCTTGGACGACGCCCGCCGCAAGGAACAAGTTCGTTAAGCCGGTCATAGGATTCACGTTCACGTAAAATTGCGTCCCCCGGACGCCCATGATCGAAGTCGGCGTCTCCACCTCGAATTGGTCGCTCGCGTTGGAGACGGACTTCACTTTGACCCATAAGGAACCGGCCCATACGCTCAGCTTCGTTTTGGTTCCGCCGGCGTCCTTCAGCTTCGAGAAATTAACGACCGAATTGGCCGCGATCGTAATGGAATCCTCATCGGCGCCGGCGCTCGATAGTTCCAGCACCGCCCCGCCGTCTTTTCCCGTCGCGATCTGGTCCCCTTCGTTCAGGCTCATACTCTTGAACGCCTTGAACGGCTTCGTTCCACCCGATTTCAACACGGTCACGCCGCCCTTCAGCGATTGAACGACCGCGATGCGCAATAGCTGCGCGGATGCATACTTGCCTCCGAACAGCGACGCCGGTCCGATGACCAGCAGGAAACACAGCGCCGTGAGCAGCGCGCGGCGGCTTCTCTTCCTCATGCTCCCTCTCCCCCTTTGAAATCCTCTAGCCTTCTCGTTGAACTTGTTTCTTCATGTCCCAGCACTTCCGTAACCGAAACGGGCTTTTCTTTTCCCTTGACCTTGATGTCGCCCACGAATGCCGTAGCAAACGAACCGGTCAATCGGTTCTTCGTCTCTTCGCTGATCAGAATTTGCCCCGGCTTCGCATTGGACTCCAGACGGGCAGCCAAATTGACCGTATCCCCGATTGCGGTATAATCCAGTCTCAGCATCTGCGAGCCGATATTGCCGACAACGGCGGCTCCGCTGTTAATGCCGACGCCGAATCGAACGGGCAGCCCGATCTCGCGCAGGCAGCGCTCCTCGAGATCGGCGGACTGGCGTTTCATTTCGAGCGCGGCGAGCACGGCCAGCTCGGGATGGTTCGGCTGCGAGATGGGAGCGCCGAAAATCGCCATCACGCCGTCGCCGATAAACTTGTCCAGCGTGCCGCCGTATTTGAATACCGCTTTCGTGCAGATATCCAAATACTCGTTCAACACTTGAATGACCTGCTCAGGCTCAAGCTTCTCCGACATCGGCGTAAAGCCGCGGATATCGACGAAGACGACGCTGATATCCCTTCTTTGACCGCCGACCTTGACCTCTTCGCCGGAGGCGAGCAGCTCGTCGACGACCGTCCTTGGCACGAAGCGGCCGAAAATATTCGTCACCCGCCCGCGTTCCTGACGCTCCGTTACGTAATGCTGCACGACCGACCATACGAACGCCGTCGTCATAGCGAGGAACGGATAGGTAAACATGATGAAGAATGACTTGAGCTGATACAGTTCCACCCAGGTCAAGACATAAGCCGCCGCCAGCGCAGCGAACACGATAAATGCCTTGAACCCGGTTACCCGCCCGAATACGAGCAGCGACAGCACCGTAAGCAGGAGGATCAGTCCGTAATTGACGGACGAACCCGCTTCGGTAAAAAATTTGCCCGCTACGAGCGACTGGACCATATTCGCGTGGATCTCGACACCGTACATCTTCAGCGTCGTGCTGAGCGGCGTCAAGTACTCGTCCTGCAGACCCGGCGCATACGGACCGATAAGCACGACGTCGCCTTGGTAATAGTCGGCCGGTACGCTGCCAGTCAGCACGTCGATGAAGCTTTGGGAATCGTATCCCGTATCCGCGCTCATCGCTTCGCGCGGTTCCGTATAGAACTGCGTCGCGATTTGGTTCCGATCGTCGACAGGCAGCCGTTTATCTCCGCGGTACCAGCCGTTCTTCGCCGCATTCCAGGCGATTTGATGCGATGCATCCAGCAACTCGTTCGCCAGCTTCACGCTGAATGCGGGAATCATCGCCCCGGCTCCGTCCTGCAGGCCGACTGTCAGCTTTCTAACCACGGAGTCGTCGTCCTGCATGACGTTGATATGGCCGATCTGATTCGGCCCCGCTCCGATCGTATCCGCTGGATATTCGACGGATTCCGTCTCCAACGCTCCCGCTCTGTCCTGCTTGGCCTTGAAATTGAAAACGACCGGCAGCAAGACGTTCTTATACTTCTTCATCGTCTCCGCCATCATTGCGTCGCTCTCGGGATCCTTGCCCGGCTCGGCGAGCACCACGTCGAGCGCGATCGCTTTCGCCCCCGCATCCGCGAGCATGCCGATCAACTGCGCGTAGAGACTGCGGTCCCACGGAAACTGCCCCAATCCATCGAGCGATGCCTGATCGATTTTGATCAGCTTGATATTGGCGTTCGGCGCCCGCTCCGCGTCCGATTGCTGCGTCACCCTGTCCTGAAGCTGCGACTCCAACCGATTCAGCGTTCCTCCCGTTCCCAACTGGCTGAGGAACGACCAGAAGAGACAGATCAGCACGCCGGCGGCCGCCGTTACGATCCATTTGCGCCCCCGCATATTTGCCCCCTACTCTCCATTCGCGCTTTACCAAAAACAGGCAGTAAAACTATCTATTATTCTAGTTGAGCAGAACCGGAATTGGCAATGACAATTGTCGAACAAACAAGAAAAATCCCATTCCCTGTCGAAACAGGAAATGGGATTCATCTGCATGTATGCTTTAGTGCGAGATTAGTAATTAAAAGGTGCATCTGCGATCTTGATGGAGTCCGTCGGGCAACCATCCGCTGCGTCTTGCAGGTCATCGTACAAATCCTCGGGAATCTCGGTGTTGCCATGGTTACCGTCGCTGCCGAAAATAACCTCTGCCAATCCTTCGTCGTCATAATCGTAAATGTCCGGTGCCGTTGCTCCGCATGCTCCGCAAGCAATGCATGTATCCTTCTCAACCCAAGTAAATTTCGACATCGTGGTTCCCTCCTATTAGTTGTAAGTTCTTGTAAGCTCAAAACTTACGTATATGCTACATCATAAGCAAACAACCCTCACTCATCACTATATAACATATGCTCGTCCCTTTGCAAGGATGTCCCTCGAATTCGTTTGTTGCGAATTAAGGCTGACGGATCGTCTCCGAGCATCCCTGCCGTTAACACCGCATCCTCTCCGAATTTGTCCCTCAACATATCCATCGTTTTGGTAAGCGCGGCTTTCTTCGGCTGCTCCGCATAATTGAATAAATCCAGCTGAACCGCGGTTTCGGTCTGCAGGGACAGGTTTTGAAGCGTAATGCCGAGCAGGCGGACGGGCTCGCCTTTCTTCCAGTGCTTATCGAACAGCTTGCAGGCTTCCCTGTGAATATCGGCCGCGTTATCCGTCGGTACGCCGAGCGTGACCGAGCGGTTGATCGTGGTCATGTCCGGCCTGCGAATGACGATCTGGATCGTCATGGCAAGCATCTTCTGATGCCGCATCCGCCTGCCCGTCTGATCCGCCAGATTGAGCAGGATGCGATGCGCTTCCTCGCGGTCGACGACGTCTTTCGGGAGCGTCGTCGTATGCCCGATGGACTTGTTGCGCTCACGTTCGGCATTCACGGGGGCATAGTCGAAACCATGCGAGGCCGCTTTCATCCAAGAACCCATGACGCCGAAATGCTTCACCAGCATCGCCTCGTCTGCGGCAGCAAGCTGGCCGATCGTCCGGATATTGAGCTTCGTCAGCTTATCCGCCGTTTTCCGGCCGATGCCGAACAGCATTTCGCAAGGCTTATGCCAGAGTATGCCGGGAACGTCGCGAATGCGCAGGACGGTAAAGCCGTTCGGCTTATTCATATCGGAAGCCATTTTGGCCAACAGCTTATTCGGCGCGATACCGATGGAACAAGGCAAATTCCACTCCGATGTGATCCGCTCTTGAATGGCACGCGCGATATCCAGAGGTTCGCCGAATGCCGATGAACCCGTGATATCCAAGTAGCATTCGTCGATGGAGACGGCTTCCACGAGCGGCGTATACTGCCTGGCGATCGACATGAAGCCCCTGGAATAGGTGCGATAGAGATTGAAGTCGGGACTGATCAATATCAGCTCCGGACAGCGCCGGAGTCCCTCCCGGACCGTCATGCCCGTCTTCACGCCCAGCGCTCGTGCCGTGTAGGAAGACGTGACGATGATCCCTTTGCGCAGTTCCACGCTTCCGGCGACCGCCGTCGGCTTGCCTTTATATAAATGAGGCTCCTCGGCCTCGTGAACCGAACAATAGAACGCGTTCATATCCAAATGAAGAATGACACGGCTTTTGGGAGGCGCCGTTTCCCGCTCCTTCGACATCGCTGCAATCATCCTCCCCCGGATTCGCCAACCGATCATATGATCGTATTTTCAGCATACCAATCGCGTCCCCTTACCGTCAACATTCCCTATCCTGCCGCCCTATCGAACATTTACGCCCTGCTTATCTAATGGTATAATAAAAAATTATGACTACGCTAAAAGGTTCATAAATATAAGTAAGCATGTACGCCAATCATGTTTTCTTGTATTCCAAAAAAACGATTCTGAGGAAGGGGGCTTCTGCATTCATGGGAAACACGATCTCCATATTCGATACAACGCTTCGAGACGGCACGCAGGGAGAAGGCATCAGTCTTTCCGCAGAGGACAAAGTAAAAATCGCCCAGAAGCTTGATTTGCTAGGCGTTCATTATATTGAAGGCGGAAATCCCGGCAGCAACAGCAAAGACATCGAGTTCTTTCAACGCGTCAAAGGCATGAAACTGAACGCCAAGCTGACGGCTTTCGGCAGCACGCGCCGGAAGAACAGCATCGCCGACCAGGACAGCAGCCTGCTGCGCATCGTGGAATCCGGCGTTCCTGCCGCGACGCTCGTCGGCAAGTCGTGGGACTTCCACGTGCACACCGCTTTGCAAACGACGCTTGAAGAAAATCTGTCCATGATTTACGATTCCTTCGCTTTCCTGAGACGCAAAGGCGTCGAGGCGATCTTCGACGCCGAGCATTTCTTCGACGGCTACAAGCATAACCCGGAGTACGCGCTTGCCGTTCTTCGCAAAGCCCAGGATGCCGGCGCCGACTGGATCGTGCTATGCGACACGAACGGCGGCACGCTTCCCACGGAGATTCATTCCATCGTATCCCGTATCTCCAACGAACTGAGCACGCCGATCGGCATACATACGCATAACGACTGCGAGCTTGCCGTGGCCAATACCCTCGCCGCCGTAGAAGCGGGCGCCCGCCAGATTCAAGGCACCATCAACGGTTATGGCGAGCGCTGCGGCAACGCGAATCTGTGCTCGATCCTGCCGACGCTTCAATTAAAGATGAACTATCGCTGCATCAGCGACGATCAAATGCAATCGCTGACGAAGACGGCCCGCTACGTCAGCGAGATCGCCAATGTCCATATGCCAGTCGCCCAGCCGTACGTCGGCAACGCCGCGTTCGCCCACAAAGGCGGGATTCACGTCTCCGCGATCATGAAGGATTCGAAGACGTACGAGCATATTCAGCCCGAGCTCGTCGGCAACAAACAGCGCGTCCTCGTATCCGAGCTGGCAGGCCAGAGCAATATCATCTCCAAGGCGCAGGAGCTTGGACTCGATATCAATGCGAACAACGAGAAGACGAAACAAATCATGGAGCGCATCAAAGACCTGGAGCATCAAGGCTATCAGTTCGAAGGCGCGGACGCCTCTCTCGAGCTGCTGCTGCGCGATGCGTTCGGCGAAATGAAAGAAATTTTTAAGCTGGAATCGCTAAAAATGCTCGTCGAGAAAACGAACGGCCACGGCATGAACGCCGAGGCGATCGTCAAAGTAAACGTGGACGGGCAAACCGTCTACATGGCCGCCGAGGGCAACGGCCCTGTCAATGCGCTCAACAACGCGCTGCGCAAGGCGCTTGAACAATACTACCCGAGCATCAACGACTTCCATCTATCCGATTACAAGGTACGGGTCATCGACGAGAAGGACGCCACGGCCGCCAAAGTTCGCGTGCTCATGGAATCGACGGATTTCAAAAACACGTGGAATACGGTAGGCGTGTCCAACAACGTCATTGAAGCGAGCTGGGAAGCGCTCGTAGACAGTATCCGTTATGCGCTGCTGACGAAGCTCAAGGTCGATAATCATGACGAGCCGCGCGAACAATTGGGACTCGTCAACCATTAGTAAATTCGATGCGACAAACGCAAAAGACCGCCATCCCTTCTATAAGAAGGTGGCGGTCTTTATTTGTTACTTATTTGTTACCGACAGGAGATGCCTGCCTCAAGAGAATCCTCAGGAGGCTTTGCTTGCAG
This sequence comes from Paenibacillus sacheonensis, assembly GCF_009909195.1. GTDB lineage: Bacteria > Bacillota > Bacilli > Paenibacillales > Paenibacillaceae > Paenibacillus_Z > Paenibacillus_Z sacheonensis. Next base: position 688,817 of record NZ_JAAAMU010000001.1, on the reverse strand, counting down.
CATTGCCGGAAGCTTTTTCTTCGATCGCGGCATCCAGCCACTTGTCGATCATTTCCTGCCATTTCGACTTATCGATGACGCCTTGGACACGTTCCCGAACAATACCGTTTCCGTCTACCAGCACGCTTAGAGGAAAGGAGTTCACTTTGTACAACTCCTGTGCATTGCCTTTCCGATCCATCAGAATTGGAAAGGTGAGCTTCTGCTGATCGACGAATTCCCTTGCTTGACGCTCTTTGTCAAGGCTCGTCGCATTAATGCCCAGAATCTGAAGCTTGCCTTTGTATTCCTTGGCTAACGCCTGCAGGTCGGGCGCCTCCATCTCGCAAGGATAACACCAGGAAGCCCAGAAGTTCACCAGCGTCAGCTTATCCTGCTTCCCGCCGATCGCGACGTTCTGATCCTTCAAATCCGGCAGGGTAAGCGTCGGGGCCGTGTAGCCTGGCTTTGGCCGTACATCCGAAGATGCCGCCAAGGCGTCGTCATGCTTGCCGTTATTTTGATAAACTGCGGCACCTGCTAGTATAAGCACGATGGCGAGCAGTATAAGGGATCGTTTCATAATGCGCCTTCTTCCCGAAAGTTGTCGATTTGCCTGTAATTCGTATTCGATTCCTCTATGTTACCACGATCGAGAATGGCAGCTCAAGTTCATGGGCACATTACCCTCGAGACCGGACGGTCAATTCATGGGTTTGGGGGCAATAGGAGATGAAGCATACGACGAAATCCCGCGGCGCGGCCGGCAATTCAGGCAAGGTACGGACGACGGAGAGCGGCGGTTCTTCGAAATCGCAGCCTAAAGGAAAAGGCGGCAGCAAGTGGCTGGAATATACCGCCCTGGCGACGGTCCCCCTTGTACTCGTACTCGGCAATTCCATGCTCGTGCCGATTTTGCCCGACATGGAGCGGAAGCTGCAAATTTCGACGTTTCAAGCCAGTCTTATCATTACGCTATTTTCCGTCGCGGCGGGCCTTATTATTCCGGTCTCCGGTTATTTGTCGGATCGTTACTCGCGCAAGGCCGTCATCCTGCCGTCGCTTGCGCTCTATGGCATCGCTGGCATCGGGGCCGGCATCGCTGCCGTCATGCATTCCTACAGCTTCCTAATCGCCGCCAGAGCCCTTCAAGGCATCGGGGCTGCAGGCACATCATCCATCGCGATGGCGCTGGTCGGCGACAAATACAAGGACGGCGAGGAAAGCGAAGCGCTGGGATTGATCGAAGCTTCCAACGGCGCCGGCAAGGTCGTCAGTCCGATCATCGGTTCCCTGCTCGCGCTTATCGTCTGGTACGCGCCTTTATTCGCGTTTCCCGTCTTCTGCGCCGGTTCGTTCGCGGCGATGCTGTTCCTGATCAAAGAACCGTCCAAAGAAGGCAAGGAGCAGGCGCTGCCGATCAAACAATACGTCAAGGACATCGGCAAGCTCTACCGCGAAAAGGGTAGGTGGCTGATCGGCGCCTTCATTTCCGGCTCCCTCGGCTTGTTTATCTTATTCGGCGTTCTCTTCCGTCTCTCGGACCTGCTGGAGAAGGCGCCGTACAATATCGACGGCGTGGCCAAAGGCGGCATTCTCGCCATTCCGCTGCTGTTTCTCGTCATCACCGCTTATATCACGGGTCACAAGATCAAAAACAACGGTCCGTTAATGCGCGTCTTGATGATCGTCGGACTCGGCGTGATGAGCGTCGCGCTGGCCGCCGCAGCGTTCTTCCATAAGAACATTTACTTCCTGATCGGCTTCGCCGCTTTAAGCAGCCTCGGGACCGGGCTTCTCCTGCCATGCCTGAATACGCTAATTACCGGATCCGTCGACCGCCAGCACCGCGGCATGGTAACGTCGTTGTACAGCAGCCTTCGTTTTTTCGGCGTCGCGTTCGGTCCTCCGTTGTTCGGCTGGATCGCCGGCAAATCGGACATGCTGTTGTATGGAATCGTCTCCGGACTATCGGTTGGCGCGCTGCTCATCATCGTGTTCCTCGTCCATCCGCCGAAACAAGCCGGCGACGCTTGACCTGCTCCTCCGGCTCTCCATATGCGCTATAATGACAAGGCGGGATGACACCGTCATCGACCGATGCATTCGCATGGAAGGGAGCAGTATTAATTGCTATGACGACTACGCCAATTTACGCCCAACTTACGCCTGAAGCTTACGAGCTGCTCGCCGAACTTTGCGCTGGAGCGCTCCCGCATGAAGCATGCGGCGTCTTATCCGGCGCATACGTCGACGTCAACGAGTCCGGCGCTTCGCTGCCAACCGCTCGTTTTCTACGCGTCACATCCGTTCATGCGGTCAGAAATGCAGCCCTCCGTCCCGAGAAGCAATTTTCCTTCGATCCGGCCGACTGGATACGCGCCCATTACGACATGCAAAAAAACCGACAAACGCTCGTCGGTTTCTTTCACTCCCATCCCGCCTCCCTGCCCGTCCCCAGCATAGCGGATCAGGCAGGCCTTCCGGCGGACGGCAGCGGAATTTCGTATTGGATCGTCTCCCCGCAGCTCGATGACGGCCGTCGTCTCCTCATTCAGCCGTATTGGCTGCAAGGAAGCAGGCTTTCGCCGTTAATGCTTGCTCAAATAAGCGTATAAGTCCCCTAACGTCACAACGTTCCGATCCAGCATGCGCCGCAAGTAATTCAGCCATAACTTTGCCGTCATGACCGAGTCCTCGAGCGCATGATGCCGCTGCGTGATGGCAATGCCGGCTTGATCCAGCAGATCATCCAAATTGTAATTGGTCCGACCGGGATCCAGCCATTTGGCGACCATCATCGTATCCAGCACCCGGTGCGTGAGATTCACCTTCGACGTGCGCCATAAAGCGGCGTTCAAGAAATGCTTGTCATGTCCGCTGGCATGCGCGATCAGGAGCCGCTTACCGATGAACTCCATAAAATCATGCAGCACCTGCATCAAGTCGGGCGCATCCTGAACCATCTCGTTCGTTATTCCGGTCAGCTCCGTAATATGCTTCGGCACCTTGCGCCTGGGATTGACCAGGCTGTAGAAGGATTGGTCCTCCATCAGTTGACCGCCCTTAAGCAGCACCGCCCCGAACGACAGAATCTCATCCCCGTTCGTCGGATAAAATCCGGTCGTCTCCAAATCGAAGACGACGACCTCCATCTCGCTAAGGGGCCGATCCATGATCGAATCCTTGCGCTGCTCCTTGGACATGGAGCGAATGAAAGCCATTTGCTGCGCATTCTGGGCGCCCATCATCGAAGCCAGCGCCGGCGTGATTCCGCCCATTTTGTACAAATGCCACATCCGGCCTACGCCTTTTTGCTCTTTCATGTTACTCCCCTCCGGGTGGTTTAGATCCGTCCCGTCGCTCGCTTCCGAACCTTCTTCTGCAGCTTCCTCACGATGCGCAGGCCGGCTTTAAGCTCTTCGATCAGCTCCTTGGTCAGCCTTGCGTTCGACAGCTTGCCGCCCGACGTATAGAAGCCGTCTTCCAGCTTGGAGGTCGTGAGCAGGCGCAGCCGCATAAACAATCGGAAGACCTCGGCATAGGCAGCGCCCTCGGCTTCGTCAAGAACCCCGTGCCGCGTCAAATCCTCGATGCGCGTCATTGTCGCCGTCGCCCGAATGCCGGCCTGTATGGCAAGCAGCCGGATCGCGTTGACCATCGGAATGTACGCGCCGTATTTCAAATCGAGGCTGCCCGCGTCTTCGCCGTAATGTTCCTTGAACAGCTGCCCGAATACGCCAAGCAGCACCTTATGCCGCATCGTGTTGTTCAACATGCTCTCCGCGATCCGATCGGTCGACAACATAAGCATGAAGAAATGTTCTTTCAGCGCTAACCATACGAAGGGCTGTCCTGCGACGATTCTGCAATCCGCTACGATCAGCAGATAGCGCACCCGCTCCCAGTCCGGTTCCTTGAACCATAGATCCAGCTTCCCGGTCCATTGCGACAACGACTGGCACCATAACGGATTCGAGCTGACGACCTCGCCTTCGCAAGGCGGATAGCCAAGCTGCTGAAGCGTCATGACGACCGTTTGCGCGAAGAGCCCGAAATAGCGGGCAACCTCCTCAAGCTGCGAAGGATCCTCCGGATCGGCATAGACAAGTCCGCTGTCCTGATCGCTGGTTAACGTTTGTTCCTCTCTGCCCCCGCTGCCGAACAACAAATACGCGTAAGGCACGGGAGGGGAACCTTCCCCCATCCGTGCCAGTTTCTCTTCCGAGAGGGCGACGGCACGCCGAATCAATGCGTCGTGAACCTCGTTCAGATCCGTATAAAATTGTTCGATCGGCCGTTCGAAAAGCAGAGGTCCCATATGGGCTTGAATTTGATCCCGCAAGCCGCGTAGTGCTGCAACATCGCCGGTATTGCCGATGCGTGCAAGCAGCTCCGCACGGACCGGGTCGCTCATGCTGCGCTCACCTCAATGTCAGGATAGCCAAGACGAAACCTGCACCAACGTCAGCCGACGAGGCGCAAGTCTCATGCTTGGATCTCTTGCTTTTCCGTCGAACCAAGCTTACATGTTTTGCTGCGCTTTTTTCATTTGCTCCGGATATCCGAACGTACCGTGCTCGGAAAGATCGAGACCGATAATCTCTTGCTCTTCCGTTACGCGAAGACCCATGACCACCTTCATGATGCCGAGCAGGATGAAGGAAGCGACGAGCGTGTAGCCTCCGCACACGAGGACGGATTCGACTTGGATCCACAGCTGATGCCAGTTGCCCGTGTCGATCAGGCCGCCTTCGCCGACGTTCAATTTCTTAGCAAGGACGTCCGTAGCGAAGATACCATTCGCGACCGTACCCCAAACTCCTGCCGCGCCGTGAACAGAAAGCGCGAAGATCGGATCGTCGACTTTGATTTTCTCGAAGAATTTAGCGCTGAAGAATACGAGCACGCCCGCTACCAGACCGATGACAACGGCAGCCCACGGATCAACGAACGCGCAAGTCGCCGTGATTGCAACGAGACCGGCCAAAGCGCCGTTCAATGTCGTCGTGATATCCGCTTTGCCGTTCACCAGCCAGGAGATCAGCAGCGCCGCTACCGCACCGCCCGCCGCGCCAAGCTGCGTGTTGAACGCTACGTAGCCGAAGAATCCGTCGCCTACGCTAAGCGCGCTTCCTGCATTGAATCCGAACCAGCCTACCCACAGGATGAGTACGGACAAAGCGCCGAACACTTGGTTGTGACCGAGGATTTCATTGGCTGAACCGTCTTTATTGAAGCGGCCGATCCGCGGTTTCAACAGAACCGTCGCGGCGAAGGCCGCGATCGCGCCCGTTAAGTGAACGACTGTCGAGCCTGCATAGTCTTGCGCGCCTTTTGTAAACAACCAACCGGTGGAGCTCCAGATCCAGTGCGAGATGACCGGATAAATAAGCGCCGTGAACAGTACCGTGAAGACCAGGTAAGCAGAAAGCTTGGCGCGTTCCGCAAATCCGCCCCATGCAATGGAAAGCGATACAGCGGCGAAAGCCAGCTGGAAGATAAAGAATACCGTCGAAGGAAGCGATTCGCCGTCTGCGGCAGCTACGCTTGGCGAGAAGAAGGCGCCGCCCCAGCCGACTACGGAGCTGATGGAATTCTCGGCATTGTCGGTACCGAAGGCGAATGCATAACCGACGGCCCAATAGACCAAGGTACAAAGACCCAGCGTGAAGATCGTTTTACCAGCAATATGACCCGCATTCTTCATTCGCGTCGAACCGGATTCCAACAGGATGAAGCCGCCTTGCATCAAGATGACCAGAACTGCTGCGACTAGAACCCAAATCGAGTTGAGACCCATGTTGAGCGTACCTGCGGACGGATCATCCGCGAACGCCATTGCCGGAAATAACAACGATAGGGCTCCTAAAGACAAAATTAACTTCTTGACCATTGCGACCACTCCCTAATGTAATGTTTCATAACATGATATGAAAGACTTAATGTCATTATAGTCAGAAGTCCTTGTTTTGACAATACGGTTTTTGTATTTCTTAGAAAAAAATCTAACATTCGTGTCCGTCTTGTAAGGTATTGTTAAGTTTTTTCACAACCTATCGCTAGAAACGGTTGATTCCCGGTATGAATCTTCGCCTTTCAACGAACCTAAGCCTCCTTTATCTCGTTAAACAAACGACATTCGTCTAGAAATGCATGGGGACGATTTTCCCATGTCAGGTTTTCTGCAAAGCAGGAATTGTCAAAGCATTACGTTTGACTGTATGGTTCAGGATTTGTATCATAGATACATAGGATTTTATGAACGTACATACCCGTCTTATAATGAAAGAGGTGTCTGCGATGTCTGAATTATTATTGTATCGGATCGGCGAATTGTCCAAACTGGCCGGCGTAAGCCCTCGCACGATTGATTTCTACACTTCTATGGGCCTTATCGAACCGGAACGCCGCTCAGCCAAAAATTATCGTTTATACAGTGATGAAACCTTATCGCGTCTCAAACGTATCGTACAAATGAAGCAAGATAAATATTCGCTGGATGAAATCAAAACGAGCTTGTCCGGCTGGGGGAAAGTTTCTTCGCACGAAGAGGTTTCCGAACAGCTCATCGAGCTTGAAATTCATCTTGAACAGCTGCAGCGCGAAGTCAAGGCGATCGAACCTGTGATCAGCCAATTAAAGCCCGGTCAGGCCAAACAGGTTTTCAAGCGGCTCATTCCGCAAACCGCCGCTTGCGTCGAGACGCTGATGCTGCTGCTGAACAAAGGCGGAATCATGTAGCATTCTAATCAAACGGAGGGAATTCGTATGTTTTTTCACCCGATGGACTTTCTGATTATCATCGCATTCGCCTTATCGATATGGGCGCAGTTCAGAGTAAGAGGCACGTTTAACCGCTGGTCGGAGGTTCCGACCGCGAGCGGCATTACCGGCTACCAGGCCGCGCGGATGATGTTGGATCGCAACGGACTCCATGACGTTCCGGTCGAGCCGGTTCCAGGCACCCTCTCGGACCACTACGACCCCATTCACCGCGTCGTAAGGCTTTCGGAGCATGTCTATTACGAAAACTCGATCTCCGGCGTTTCTGTGGCCTGTCACGAGGTCGGGCACGCCATTCAGCACAAAGAGCACTACCCGATGCTGGCCCTTCGCCACCGGATCTTCCCGGTCGTTAATTTCGCCTCCGGCGTAGCGCCTTTCCTGCTCATCGCAGGGTTCTTGTTCCACGCTACCGGGTTGATCGGACTCGGCATCATCTTCTTCTCATGCGCGGTCGCCTTCCAACTCGTAACGCTGCCCGTCGAATTCAATGCCAGCAGCCGGGCTCGCGATCTGATGGTCGCCGAAGGCTTCATCACGAACGACGAAGAACGCGGCGTCGCCAAAGTATTGAATGCCGCAGCATTAACGTACGTGGCAGCGGCGCTCATCTCGCTGCTTGAGCTGATCAAGTACATCATGATCTTCACCCAGCAACGAGAATAACGTTGGATGCAGGAAAAGGAGGGCAGCGAAAGCTGCCCTCCTTTTTGTATATATGCGATGACGAGCAAGGCTTACAACAATGTCAACAACTGGAGCTGCCCCAAAGCTGAATCGCTTCGGAGCAGCTCCTGTTTGTCATCGGTCTTATTGCATAAACGCATCTAAACTTCGGCCCGGCTAGGTGCGGAAACGGCTCAGCGTTTCTTTCAAGCCCGTTGAAACGGTTTCCAGCTTGTCCGACAAACGGACAAGGCTTTCGCTGATGTTCGTTTGTTCACTGCTGAGCGAAGCGACTTCCTCGGATGTCGCGGATGATTCTTCGGCAACGGCACTGACATTGCCCATGGCTTCGGACAGAACGAGCTGCGAACGCTCCAGCGTGCCGATTGAATTCGTCACGGTGCCGAGACGGCCTACAAAGTCGCCCATTTGTCCTTGTACCGTAAGGAAAATTTGATTGGCTTCTTTAACCGATTGAATCTGCTCTTGGAAGATCGGATAGGCATCGGATAGGACGCTGACCGTCTCGTCGATTTCTCTCTGGATCGTTTCGGTAATTTGACCGACTACATCGATGGATTGACGGGATTGGTCCGCCAGCTTGCGAATCTCGTCCGCGACGACCATAAATCCCTTGCCGGCCGTACCCGCACGCGCCGCTTCGATCGTGGCGTTAAGGGACAAGATATTCGTCTGCTTCGTCATGTTGTCCAACACTTCCAAAATCTTGCGAATGGAACGCGTTGATTCCTTCAAGCGGTCAACCTTCTCCACCATGGAACGCGTCATCTCTTCCGTCATGCCCGTTTTCTCGATTAGGCTGTTCATGTACACCGTACCTTGACGGCTCGCTTTCTCCACTTCGCTTGCGGCTGCGCCCATTTCTTGGTTGGCCGTCGTCACCTGCTGCATTTGCTGGCCGATCTCGCTGGTCAGATCGCTTCCCTTCTCCGCTTCGACAGCCAAGCTTGTTGCGCCGCCGGCGATTTCTTCCGTAGCGACGGCAATTTCCCGCGCCGATATGGCCGTTTTCTTCGAGGCATCCGACAACTCGCCTGCCGTTGCCAGCACGTCCTGCGCGGATTGATTCGACTGCGTCACAAGGATGGTAATCTGCGTCATCATTTGGTTGAAGCTTTGCGCCAACTGACCGATCTCGTCCTTCTTGTTAATCTTGGAGCGTACCGTCAAATTCCCGCGCTCGCCTTCGTTCATCAGGTTGCGGAGATTAACGAGCGGTATGGCAACCATGCGAATAACCAGAAGTCCGATCCCGATCGCCAGAAGCGCCGCAATGGCCGCGATGATATACGTCGCATTGCGGATTTGCTTCGCGTCTTCGACCAGCTTATCGACCGGCACCGTCCCTACGAGTTTCCAACCTGTGCTGTCGAATTTGTTGTACATGACCAACGACTCGTGGCTTTGCGAATCCCTGCCGGTTACCGAGCCCGATTCGGCTTTTTTGCCTTCGACCGGGAGCACGAACGGCGAAGCTTTACCCAGCTGATCCGTTTTCGCGCTGTAGATCAAATTATTGTTGTCGTCCTGGATATACACTTCGCTGCCATCGCTAAGCTTCAAATCGCTCAGTTGATCCGCTATTTCCTGCAGTCGGACCTCGATGAGGATGATAAAATTGCCTTCATTGCTTATCGTATTCTTCATGACGCGCCCCATGGCGAACGTCGGATCGTTCGAAGTGCCGCTGTACCCCTTGGCTTGACTTGGCAGCCAGGTAAGCCGTCCTGCTCCGTCAACGATAGGCTTCAGCCAATCCGACTTCTGCGCATCGGCAGTCGTCACGTTCGTGCTGCCGACCGTCACGGAATTGGCTTCCCCCGTAATCGGGATGATCGCCGCGCCGACAATCGTCTGATTGCCGAGAATGTACGATTGTATGGAGTCGCTAAGTTTCTTCATGATATCGAACTTGTCATAGTCATCGGTAGCTTTTTTGTAAGCCTGCAGATAATCCTGCACGTTTTTGTCCAACAGAATTTGCATGGACAACGCTTCGTAGTTTTTGAACATGAGATCCAGCTTGCCGTTCGATTGCGCGATCGCGACGGAACTCGATTCCGCGACTTTGTCTTTGAGGATCGATTTCGAGGTCGAGTAGGAGAATAGACCTACGACGAGAACGCACACGACGATCGCAAAGAAAATAATCAAAAACAGCATGAGTCCTACTGATTTGATTGGGTTTGAAATCTTCACATTTTTGATTCCATTGACGGACGACGAATAAAGCGCCTTCGCGTTTTCATTCAAGCTCTCGCCTTTAGCCTTCGATTGATTTTTTTCTTTTTTTGCCTTGACCTTCATTGCTGGACACCACCTGATCTAGGGATAGAGTTGCGATTTCGGATGAGCGTGATTGCGGTATGTGTCGCATGCTTACGTTGGAAAGCTTACGTCAATTCCATCATCCAAAAGCAAGTTTCGACAAATTGCATTATCCAATTTATCGGTATCCCGAAATGGTTTTGTTAGGATTAAGGAAAAAATCACGAAAAAAAACATCCTATCGAATGATCGACGAGGATGTTTCTAGGTCTAACGCATTATCGGACCCGCTTGCGCATCATGTCCATGGGCTTAACGGGCGATTCCGTCCTTATCACGACATGCTGCAGCGGATGTCTCGCCGCATCGAGGACGTTGCCGTCCGTGTCCGCGATCGCTTCGACGGTTTGTTTGAAGAAAGTCCCGTTTGGACCGAAGAACTCCACTTCTTGTCCAGGCTTGAAATGGTTGCGCTGCTGAATGACCGCCGTGCCGGAAGCTTCATCGTAGGAAACGACGACACCTGCAAAATCGTACGGCGCCGCTTTGTCTTCTGGCTCGTAAATATGATCTTCGGCCCCGGGCGTATCGTAGAAAAAGCCGGTATTGAGCGGCCGATTCGCGGCTTTCTGAATATCGTCCTGCCATACTTGCTTCAGCTCGTAATTTTCCGGATCCGCCATGTAAGAATCAATCGCTTGACGGTACGCGTTTACGACGGTCGCAACGTAATGAAGGCTCTTCATGCGGCCCTCGATTTTGAAGCTGTCGACGCCGACATCGATCAGATCGGGAATGTGCTCCAGCATGCAGAGGTCTTTCGATCCCATCGTGAATTGATCGGCTTCCATGCCTACCATCTGAATATCGTCTTCGTAGATGTCGTACTTCCAGCGGCAGGACTGACAGCAGCCGCCGCGATTGGAGTCGCGGTCCGTAAAGTGGTTGGACAGCACGCACCGTCCCGAGAACGAAGAACACATGGCGCCGTGAATGAACGCTTCGATTTCAACATCCACGTGCGCTTTGATTTGTTCGATCTCTTCCAGGCTGGCTTCGCGTGCCAGTACGACGCGAGGCAAACCCTCTTCCTTCCAGAACTGAACGGCCTGCCAATTCATGGTTGACTGCTGCGTGCTCAGATGGACCTCCAGCTTGGGAGCGACGCGCTGCGCCGTCTCGATAATAATCGGATCCGCGGCGATGATCGCAGCGATACCCGCATTTTCCAGCTCGCGGAGGTAATCCTCCAGTCCCGATACATCTTCGTTATGCGCATAGATATTGGTCGCCACGAACACTTTGGCGCCATATTGCTTGGCGAATTCGACGCCTTCCTTCATTTCCGCAAAGCTGAAATTGTCTGCACCCGACCGCAGGCCGTATTTCTGACCGCCGATATAAACCGCATCCGCTCCGTAATGGACGGCAAATTTCAATTTTTCTAAATTGCCGGCAGGAGCCAGCAATTCCGGCTTATCCAGCCGATTTCTTTTACCCTTATAACGATGGGCTGTTTGCGTTGTCACCATCCTCACCTCCAAGAACCTTCAAGGGTGACTTCTTACCGTGTTAAATAGATTAATACACCTGTTCTTTATAGAAAAATCCATATGACAGCTCGCGCGCCGGATTTTGCAGTTGGACGATGGACTCCAGCCAATCTTCATTAAACGCGTAACCAAGCGGGTCCGAGCAATATGCATCGATGGCCGAGCGATAAGCGCGCACGACAGCTTCATTGTATGCTATCGATTTTAACAGGCCTTCGATTCGAAAGCTATCGATATTAACTTCCATCAGCTCATGCAGGTTCTCGATCATGCAGAGATCGTCGGAACTCATAATATGGGTTCCGTTCGCATCCTCGTAGATCGGGAAACGTTCGTCCGGACGTTCCGACTCGATGAGATAGAGGCCATCTTCGCGTTTGCCGTGAACCGGAACGTTCTCTAACGCGCCGTCTTTGTTCTGATGTTCGAAATAATTGTGGACGAGCGGCCGCTTGGAATGGTAAATATTTGTCATGCCATGTACTTGCACTTGCACGGCGAGCTCGGTATTTTCTTTGACGCCGATAATCTGCTCCAAGTTCAGCTCCCGGGCAAGCACGACTCTCGACGCGCCGCGGCGGCCCCAATAATTGGCTGTCGCGTAGTTCGTGGACGTCATTTCGGCGTTCCAGTGCAGCTTCATCGCAGGCGCCGATGCGCGCGCCGCCATGAGCACGGCCGGATCGCCGAATACGACGGCGTCTACGCCGGCATCAGCCAGCGCTCCGATATAATTCGGCAGCGTGTCCACCGTCGCATTATCCATGACGTTGTTGACCGCCGCGTAGACGGAAACCCGATTCGCATGCGCCAGCTTCACGGCTGCCGCCATAGCGCCGATATCGAATTCGCCGGGAAGCCGCATGCCGTACCTGGCCTCGCCTACTACGAACGCATCCGCACCCGCTTCGATCAACCGCTCCATGTCGGCTAAAGAAGCTGCATCTATTAGCAGCTCCGGCTTTGTTGCCATTTGTAAATCCTCCTAACGTTTGTTGAGCGAAGGCTTGATCATTAAACCGGCAAAGACATTCAATTACGGCTTCGTAAGCACATGCTATTGCTTTGCCGTTTGATTGCTCTTCGCGATGTTCTGATTATGCTGCTTGAGCGTTTCGGCAAACAAATGCTCATGGCTGCCGTCTTTCTTCGTCACGTAGTAATAATAATCCGTTTGTTTCGGGAACAGCGCCGCTTCGATCGACTTGATGCTCGGCGAAGCGATCGGTCCCGGGGGAAGTCCTTTGATCTTGTACGTATTATACGGACTGTCGACCTGCAGATCCGATTCCATCAGCCGTTCCTTCTGCTTGTCGAGCAGATATTGCACCGTCGCATCGATTTGAAGGGGCATCCCCTTCTTGATCCGATTGTATATAATACCGGCTACGATCGGCCGCTCCTCGTCGACGACGACTTCCCGTTCTACAAGGGAAGCGATGGTCAGCATCTGATGGAAGCCGACGCCGTTCTGTTCAAGCGCGTCTTCCCAGTTCTCCGGCAGCGTGTCCAGCTTGCGGTCCAGCTCCTGCAGCAGTCGGTCGATAATCGCGTCTTGCTTCGTATCCTTCGGCAGTTCGTACGTCTCGGGAAACAGATAACCTTCCAGCCGGTGGCGAAGCTTGTTGTCGGTCGGAATATGAGTCGACGCTTCCGTATCCGGCCATGTCTGGACCTTATCGGCTGCCGCGATGAACGAAGTTTTGTCTCCGAAACCGGCCTCGCTCAGCTTGTCCGCGATTTGTTCGACGGTCAGCCCTTCCGGAATCGTGAACTTGATCGTCTCCGCCTTCACGACCTCGCCGGCATTCAGCTTCGCGATGATCGCCTGCTTGTCCATCCCCGGTTTCATCTCGTACACGCCAGCCATGAACTTAGGACCTTCATGCTTATAACGCAAATAGTATTTAAACAAAAATGCGTTACGAATAATGCCCTGCTCTTCAAGCGTCTCCGCGAATGTGAAAGGAGAAGTTCCCTTCTTCAACTCGACTTGCACGGCGTCGCCTGAGGACGTCGGGCGCAAACCATTCCAAATATATAAATACGTACCGCCCACAATCAGGATCATCAAGCTGAGAAGCGTGGTTATAACCCAAAACGTAATGCGCCCTTTACCCGGCCCCGCTGGCCGCATGTCGTCGTTAGCCGGCCAAGCGCCGTCCGGCTGATGCTTTGATGGACTCAAGCAACGATCCCCCGTTTCTCATGTCTGCGCGGAAAAAGGGCGGTCAGCGCCGCCCCTTCCCGTCCTCTATATTTCAGCCGGCGCTTAGCAGTTAAGGCTGCTCGTCGCCTTCGAACATTAAATCATCATAAGCTTCCGCGACGTCTTCCCATTCCTCGTCATCTTCGATGGACTCCAGCTCCGGTTCGGAACCTTGGTTCAACACGATGCGGAAGAATGCGATTTCATCTTCCTTCTGCATGCTGTGCGACTGCAAGCCTGCATAAGAGCGTTCGCCAAGCTGGAATTCGGCGATGATTCGGAACGGTTCGGTCTCGCCCGACTCCCCGATCAAATCAACTTCCGTCCCATAGATCGGATCCAAGATGGAAATCCGTTTGATTTCAGACACGTGCAGTACTCCTTTCAGCCCGGGGCTGACATGTATTCTGAATCGAGGATGCTGGATAATGTCGCATTCCCTATTCGAAGATGTTGGCGAATGCTGCATTCCCTGTATTACGACAGTGAACGCAAACCAATCGCCCTATGCAAACCAATCGCCTTCTTAATCGTTATCGTCAATCTCGGCCAGAAGCGTGTTGAAGGTTTCTTCAACCATGTTCCACTCTTCTTCGTCCTCGATCGTATAGAGCTTCAGATCATCGCCGTCTTCTTCGTAACGGAAGGCATAGACTTCGTCCGCGTCTTCATCCTGCTCGTCCTCGGAATCGACGTTCAGCGGAACGACCATCATATATTTCTGATCGGAGCCGTCAACCTCGAACTTCATGACTACCTCGAATTCTTCTTCGTTGCCTTCTTCATCCGGAATGTAGATGATTTCTGGCTCTTCGTACTGCATGTTGTCCTTTGTCATCGTTACCCTCACCTTTTCGTTTTAGAATCGAGATAATTTTGCAAAATGAGCGTCGCCGCCATTTTGTCCACCACTAACTTTCGCTTCTTCCGGCTGACATCCGCCTCAATAAGCGTGCGTTCTGCGGCAACGGTTGTCAGCCGTTCGTCCCAAAGGTGTACGGGTACATTTAGCTTCTGCTGTAAATGTTGTGCGAATGCGATGCAAATTTCGCCACGCGGTCCGATGGTGCCATTCATGTTCTTCGGTAATCCGACTACGATCTCAGATACTTCATGTTCCTGCACGAGCTTCGCAATGTCGTCGTCCTCGCGATTATCGCGGCGTTTCTCGACGACACCGACGCCCTGCGCGGTCCAACCGAATGCATCGCTGACGGCAACACCGATCCTGCGGTCGCCGTAATCCAAACCCATTAGACGCATGCGGATGGAACCTCATTTCTATTCCCTTATTTGCTGTGCTGGCTAAGGTAGGAGCGCACCAGCTCTTCAATCAATTCATCGCGCTCTTTCCTGCGGATCAAGCTTCGGGCATTGTTATGCCGAGGGATGTATGCAGGATCTCCGGACAACAAATAACCGACAATTTGATTGATGGGATTATAATCCTTCTCAAGCAGCGCGTCGTACACGGAAAGCATGATCTCTCTCGAGGACGCTTCCCCTTCCGCCTTCACGTCGAATTTCATTGTCTTGTCCATCGAATTCATCGCCAGCACCTCACTTTCCAAGTCGCTTGACAGCCGATTTATACCCTTATCATATCACATTTGACTGCGCAAGAACCAGTTCTTCGGCAATTTGGAGCGCTGCTGCTAGTTTGGAAGGATCTTTACCGCCGGCCTGCGCCATATCCGGGCGGCCGCCGCCGCCGCCGCCGCATGCCGCCGCGGCTTCCTTGATGATTTTGCCTGCATTGAAACCTTGCTTCACCAGATCGGGCGATACGGCGGCGACTAAATTGACTTTATCTTCCGAGGCGGCGCCTAGCACGATAATCGAGCTGACGAGCTTCGTCTTCAATTCGTCCACGATTCCGCGCAGGGCATCCATCGAAGGCGCGTTCACTTCGGCCGCCAGCACGGTCACGCCGCCGATCGTTTTCGCCTGCGTTTCCAGCGAACCCGCTTCGATGCGGCTCAATTTGCTTTGCAGCGATTCGTTGTCGCGCGTCAGATCCTTCACTTGAGCATGGAGTCCCTCGATGCGCTTCGGCACGTCGCTCAAATTCGATTTCAGCAGAACGGCTGCTTGTTTCAGCACATCGAGCTGACCTTCCATGTACAGGTAGGCATGACGGCCGGTTACCGCTTCGATCCGGCGCACGCCGGAACCGATGCCGCTCTCGCTGACAAGCTTGAACAGTCCGATTTGGGACGTGTTCGCCACGTGGCAGCCGCCGCACAGTTCCAAGCTGTAATCGCCCACGCGCACGACCCGCACCACTTCGCCGTATTTCTCGCCAAACAGCGCCATGGCGCCCATCGCTTTCGCTTCCGCCAGCGACTTGTTGTCGATCTGCACCGATGTACCGAGCCAAATTTGCTCGTTTACGCGGCGTTCGATTTCCGTCAGTTCTTCCGGCGTAATGCTTCCGAAGTGGGAGAAATCGAAGCGCAGCCGTTCTGGCTCAACGAGCGAACCCGCTTGGTTGACATGCTCGCCGAGCACGTCCTTCAGCGCGCGGTGAAGCAAATGCGTCGCCGTATGGTTCTTGATCGTATCCTCGCGCGTCGCGGTCGTGACGACCGCTTGAACGGAATCGCCGACTTTGACGGTTCCGCGCTCAACGATGGCATGATGAACCGGCTGGCCATGGGGTGCCTTCGTCACATTGTCGATCGACAGCGTAAAGCCTTCGCCGGCAATCGTGCCGCTGTCGCCGACCTGGCCGCCGCTCTCGGCATAGAAAGAGGTACGGTCCAGGATAACCAGTACATGGCTGCCCTCGCCGGCTTCTTGAACGAGCGAATCGCCATCGACGATCGCCAGAACCTTCGCCCCGTCTACGGTAAGATCCTGATAACCGACGAATGCCGACTTCTCCGTAAAGTCAGCCAGCGGCCCGCCTTGCACGTTCATGCCGCCCGTGTCCTGGCGCGCTGCGCGCGCACGCGTGCGCTGCTCCTCCATCGAAGCATCGAAGCCGTCGCGGTCAACCGTCATGCCATGCTCGGCGGCATAGTCTTCTGTCAAATCGAACGGGAAACCATACGTGTCGTACAGTTTGAACGCATCCGGTCCGCTAATAAGGGACTTGCCAAAGGCTTTAGCCGACTTGACCAATTCGCCTAACAAAGAAAGACCGTCCGAGAGGGTCTCGTGGAAACGTTCCTCTTCGGTCCGGATGACCTTCTCGATGAATTCGCGTTTCTCCACGACTTCCGTATAGTAGGCGCCCATGATCTCGGCGACGACGGCTACAAGCTCGAACAGGAACGGACGATCGACGCCGATCGTCTTCCCGTAACGAACCGCGCGGCGAAGCAAACGGCGGATGACATATCCGCGGCCTTCATTGGAAGGCATGACGCCGTCGCCGACTGCGAAGGCTACCGTCCGGATATGGTCGGCAATGACCTTCAACGCGATGTCATGCTCCGGGTTCGTGTGGTAGGACACGCCGGCAATCTCGCAAGTGCGGTCGATAATCGGGCGGAACAGATCGGTGTCGAAGTTGGAGTCCACGTTTTGAAGGATCGACGTGAACCGCTCCAGGCCCGCTCCCGTATCGATGTTTTTGTTCGGCAGCGGCGTGTAACTGCCGTCTTTATTATGATTATATTGCGAAAACACGAGGTTCCATACTTCGAGGAACCGTTCATTTTCGCCGCCCGGCCAGCATTCCGGATCGCTCAAGTCGCCGAATGCGTCGCCGCGGTCGTAGAAGATCTCCGTGCACGGACCGCAAGGGCCTTCGCCGATATCCCAGAAGTTCTCTTCCAGCTTATAGATGCGCGCTTCCGGCAGGCCGATCTTCTCGTTCCAGAAACGGAACGCTTCCTCGTCTTCCGGATATACCGTCACGGACAGACGCTCCGGATCGAAGCCGATCCACTGCGGGCTCGTCAAAAATTCCCATGCCCACGTGATGACTTCTTCCTTGAAATAGTCGCCGATCGAGAAATTGCCCAGCATTTCAAACATCGTATGATGGCGGCGGGTTTTGCCGACGTTCTCGATATCGTTCGTGCGAATGCATTTCTGCGAATTGGCGATGCGCGGATTGTCCGGAATGACGCGGCCGTCGAAATACGGCTTCAGCGGCGCCATGCCCGCATTGATCCACAGCAGGGATGGATCGTTATGCGGAACGAGAGACGCGCTCTGCTCGATTTTATGGCCTTTGCTTTCAAAAAAAGCGAGCCATTTGGAACGGATTTCACTAGCTTTCATGTTCGAATCAGCCTCCACAATGTCGAATAAAATAAAAAAACGCCCCTAAAAACAGGGACGAATCATTCGCGGTACCACCCTGGTTATTGCGCGGTCCGACGGAGCGCTGCCCTTTGAGGCGGCTAAGCAGGTCCAACACAATCTCCTTGTAAGGACGATAACGGGTCCACCGGCGAAGTTCGTTCACACTCCGAAACCAGCTTTCGATCATCCTTCGCCCTTAGAATTCTCACAGCCGACGCGTCGTTCCAATAGCGGAATGCCGCATGTCCAACCTCTCGGTCGTACACGCAAACCAATCCGTAGCGGAATGCTGCATGTCCAACCTCTCGGTCGTACACGCAAACCAATCCGTAGCGGAATGCTGCATGTCCAACCTCTCGGTCGTACACGCAAACCAATCCGCTTGCGCGAAGGAATTCTTTCTCTGTTGGCGGTCTATGATCTACTTCAGTTTCATCGTCGTTTTCACGTATGCAAATAACCTAGATAAAAGAAGAATATCAGCAAACCTGCCGCACTGTCAAATGGTCTTCCTGCGAACGTAATACGCGAAGATATGCTGCACGATGACTTTAAGCGCCGCAAAGATCGGCACGGCCAAAATCATGCCCACGATGCCGGCCAGCTCGCCGCCTACGAGCAAGGCGAAAATGATCGATAACGGATGCATGTGCAGCGTTCGACCGACGACTTGAGGAGAAACGACGTTGCCCTCGAGGATCTGGCAGACGCTGTTCACGATAACGACCATCAGCATCATCTTGAGCGACACGGTCGAAGCCATCACGAGCGCCGGAGCCGCGCCGAAGAACGGACCTAGATACGGAATGATATTCGTTACCGCGACGACGCTGGCCAGCAGCAGCGGGTAGGGCATGCCGATGATGAGATAGCCGATGTAAGCGAGCGTGCCTACGATGACGCACACGATGAATTGCCCGCGGATATAACTTCCCAGTGCATTGTCGATGTCCTTGAGCAGCCTTACGGCATGCTTGCGGTGCGGCTTCGGCACGTAGGTCAGCAGCGTCCGCTCGAATACCTCGAAATCCTTCAGGATGTAGAACGCCAAAAACGGAATAATGAACGCGATAAAAACGACGTTCAGCATCGCCCCGATATTATTGATGAAGCTGAAGATGGCATCCGAGCCCTGCTTCTCGAGCTTGTACAACGATTTATTGATCCCCGAGCGGAAGCTCTCCGGCAGGAAAGAACTGTTGTTGAGGCCGTCGACGATATTCTGGGCTTTCATCGACAAATCCGGCATATGACGATTGAGCTCCTGCAGCTGATCGATGAACATGGGGATTGCATTCATCAAGATAACGGTCAATCCGGCTAAGAAAACCGCATAGATGAGTAGTACCGCCATCGTCCGGGGCACTTTGCGTTCA
This sequence comes from Paenibacillus sacheonensis, assembly GCF_009909195.1. Lineage (GTDB taxonomy): Bacteria > Bacillota > Bacilli > Paenibacillales > Paenibacillaceae > Paenibacillus_Z > Paenibacillus_Z sacheonensis. Next base: position 669,699 of record NZ_JAAAMU010000001.1, on the reverse strand, counting down.
TTCAGCAGGCTGACGATCGGATTGAGCACGTAAGAAATAATCATGGCGATCAAGAACGGAGCGAGCACCGCCCGCAAGAAGACGTAGATATGAAGGAATACCGGCTTCACCAACAGAAGCAGATACAGGGCCGCCAATCCCATGATGAGATACAAGAGCCATGCAAATATCCGGTTATTCGTAAACCGTTCCAAGGCCGCATCCCTCCCTTGTTTCAACCTTACGTCCGCGCTTAAACAATCCAAGTCCGCATCCGATATAACTGGTATTACAGTATATGTACAAGTTGCCGGAATCATCCCGAGCGTGCGCGCGGACGCAAAAAAAAGACGACCTCTGCAGGCCGCCTTCCCAAATAACCGGGTGGAACGCTTCGATTTAGTTCGCGTGCACCTGCGGCATTTCGTCTTCAAAGAACAAATCGTCCAGCGAGCTTAACGTGCCGTCTTCCTCGACTTGATAGACGGACATCTTCTCGCCGTTCACCGTCAGTTCGATGAAGCAGCCCCAACAGTAATACTGGTGCGAACCGATTTTTCCGATATCCTTTGAACTGCAATTTGGGCATTTCATAGCTCATTTCTCCCTAATATCCGTCTCAGAAACAGCGACCGGCGAGAGGTTGTCCTCGCTTCCGGCCGGTACTATAATGACAGCATTGCCTAGCATGACTTCGTCAGCTTGAAGCGGAGCAGGAAGCCACTTGCGGCCTTCCATGATATCCGCTATGAAACCATCCGTCAACTCATAGCCTATTATTTGTGTACCCTGTATATCGCTAAAATAAACATCCGATACGCGTCCAAGTTGTTCGCCATGAGCGGTAATGACGGGCAAATCCTTCAATCGTACGGTTCCGGTCAAAAAGGAGCGCTGCACTGCCGCCGGTTTGGTCCGTTTCACGGATGCTTCGTTCATGACGATAACGGCATCTTCTCCGCAAACCAAAACTTCGTTCCACGTGACAGCTTTCATCGATGTGAAGAAACGCCTGCCAGCATCCAAAATGATGCCGCCCAGTTCCCAATGCTCATCGAACCAAGCATCCTTCACGTGTCCGACATGCTTGCCGGCGTTCATCTCAATGACAGGCAGTCCAATCAGATGCTGTAATCGCAGCAATTTGGCAAAGCCTCCTAGGCATTAGTACGAATGCGGCTCGTAAAGGTTGCAATTTTTTTTGCCGCGCATTCGAGTTCCTCCATAGTATTTCCCAAACCGAAGCTAAACCTTACAGCAGATTCCAATCGCTCCCGCGAGATCCCCATGGCCTCCAGCACATGGGAAGGCTCGAGCGCGCCGGCCGTGCAGGCCGAACCGCTGGAAGCCGCAATGCCGGCCAAATCCAAATTCATCAGCATCGTCTCCGAGCTGATGCCCGGAAAGCTGAGATTCACGATATGAGAGGCGCTTGCCTCGCTTGCCGCCGGGTGGCCGTTAACGACCACATGCTCTTCGCCGAATAGGTCAATCATCCGTTCTATCCATGTATAACGAAGCTTGTCCAACAAAGGTTTCCGATTCGCGAGCGAATTCACAGAATGTTCAAACGCAGCGGCGAATGCTGCGATGCCGGCAACGTTCTCGGTGCCTGGTCTGCGCTTCCGCTCCTGGGAGCCCCCGTGAAGCAATGGCACGAGCACCGTCCCTTTGCGCACGAATAAAGCGCCTACGCCTTGCGGCCCGTTGATCTTATGGGCGGAGAAGCTCATAAGATCGACAGGCAGGCTGCGAAGATCGATGGGCAGCACGCCGAGCGCCTGAACGGCATCGACATGAAAAAGAACGCCTCTAGACCGGGCGAGTTCGCCGATCTCCGCGATCGGCTGAATCGTTCCGGTCTCGTTGTTGACATACATGACGCTAATCAGCGCCGTATCGTCCGCGATGGCATCCGCAATATGTTGAACATTAACGGTACCCTGCTCGTTCACCGGCAGCACGGACAATCGAAACCCTTCGCTTTCAAGAGATTCGCAGGCATGGAGAACAGCGTGATGCTCGGTCGCAAGCGTTATAATATGGGACTTGCCGCGTTTTCGCGCGGCCCTTGCGACACCGATGATGGCCATATTGTCGCTCTCCGTTCCACCGCTCGTGAACACGAGCTCTGCCGCCGTGCAGCCGATGCCGCCGGCAATAAGGTCACGGGAACGATTGAGCAGGCCTCTGGCCGAACGGCCATTGCCGTGAATGCTCGAAGCATTGCCTACCGTTCCGGTATACACGTCCATCATCGCCGCGGCTGCATCGGGGTGCATCGGCGACGTGGCCGCATGATCGTAATAAATCCGTTCCATGGCAATCATCCTTAAATCCTTAAATATAGAACATGTAAGAGTCCTGCTGAACCTCTTCCTTGTACGTTACGAGGTCCGCAAGCGTCGTCGAGTCCAGCACTTCCGCAATGCTGTTGCGGATTCGAAGCCACAGGTTGCGTTTGGCCGGATCGTCTTCTTCCGTAAAATCAACGGGCGAAATCGGTCCCTCCAAAATACGGATGACATCGCCGGACGTAATCGACTGCGGTTCCTTCGACAGGATATAACCGCCATAGGCGCCGCGAATACTCTTCACGAGACCAGCATTTCTGAGCGGGGCGATCAGCTGCTCCAAGTAATGCTCCGAGAGCTGGTTGCGCTCAGCAATGCTCTTCAATGATGTGGGACCTTCTCCGAATTTAGCGGCCAGCTCCATCATAATCGTAAGCCCATAACGGCCCTTAGTAGAAATTTTCAATTCGAGCACCTCTTCTCCGACGAAAACGAAATCTTATTTAAGGTCGCTGCCTGAGAACAAACGCGATCGCCGTCTTTCTGAACGACGGAAGGCGTTTCTTCTTAATAGATTACAATTCATGGTATTCCCATATCATATCTATGTTAACATAACCGCGCAACAAATTGTTGATAAAACGATGACACTTTCATGAAAATCGGTTTGGAAGTGACCGGTTAAAGTGTGCTACAATAAAAACTTAAGCGCCCTTTCCCCTCCTTATCATTGGAATGGGGCTGACATTCAAGGTGGTGGACATTTTATGAGCAATTCCAATACTCGCGTCGTCGTCGGCATGTCGGGCGGCGTCGATTCGTCCGTAACCGCTTTGCTGCTCAAACAGCAAGGGTACGACGTGATCGGCATCTTCATGAAAAACTGGGACGACACGGATGAATTCGGCCATTGCACGGCCGAAGAAGATGCGGAAGACGTGCGCCGCGTCTGCGATCAAATCGGCATCCCTTATTATACGGTTAATTTCGAGAAAGCGTATCATGACAAAGTGTTCGCCTACTTCCTGGACGAATACCGGAACGGCCGCACGCCGAATCCGGATGTCATGTGCAACCGCGAAATTAAGTTCGGCGATTTTCTGCAGAAAGCGCTGGAGCTTGGCGCCGATTATTTGGCCACCGGCCACTATGCCCGCCTGGAGCGAATCGCGGACGGCGAATCGAAGCTGCTCCGCGGCGTGGACGCCGGCAAGGATCAAACGTACTTCCTGCACGCCCTGCGCCAGGACCAGCTGGCCAAGGCCATGTTCCCGATCGGTCATCTTCCGAAACCGGAGGTCAGAAGGATCGCCGAGGAATTCGGCCTTGCGACCGCCAAGAAGAAAGACAGCACCGGCGTTTGCTTCATCGGCGAACGCAACTTCAAGCAATTCCTGAGCGGCTATCTTCCCGCGCAGCCGGGCCCGATGGTCGATATCGTCACCGGGGAAACGAAAGGCCGCCATGACGGCCTCATGTACTATACCCTTGGACAGCGGCAAGGCTTAGGCATCGGCGGTTCAGGAAGCGGGGAACCATGGTTCGTCGCCGATAAAGACTTAAAGGAAAACATCCTCTACGTCGTTCAAGGCGACGCGCATCCCAGCTTGTATTCGACGGGACTCACGGCAACCGGAATCAACTGGATCTCGCCGGTGAAGCCGGAAGGCAATTTCACGTGCACGGCGAAATTCCGTTACCGTCAGCCGGATCAGCAGGTTACGGTGACCTTCCGGCCTGACGGATCCACAGCCGACGTCGCGTTCCTGCAGCAGCAGAAAGCGATCACGCCCGGACAGGCCGTCGTCTTCTTCGACGGTGACGTCTGCCTCGGCGGCGGTACGATCGATGTCGTCCTGAAATAAGACTTAAACATATAACAAGAGGCGTTCGATTGATATCGAACGCCTCTTGTTTATTTTCGCATGCTATTCCGCGTCGACGTTCAACGCCTGCGGATTCAGCCGGTCTCTGCCTGGACCTCGGTTTCCAGCAGCAATTCTTCTTCGACTTCCTCGACCGTCCGCTTGCGAAGCTGAATGCGCGAGATGCGCAAATGATCGGTTTCCTCGATCGTAAACTCGAAGCCGACGGGATGCACGATCCGCTGTCCTTCGGAAGGCGGATTCTCGATCTGCGCATACATCCAGCCGCCGATCGTATCGTAATCGTCGCTTTCGATCTCCGTGCCGAAGTAACTGTTCACCTCTTCGATGAGCATCATTCCGTTAATGGAGTGGCTGCCGTCTTCCCTTGGTTCGATATCCGCGCGTTCCTCGTCGAATTCATCCTGGATCTCGCCGACGATTTCTTCCATGATATCTTCCAAGGTGACAAGACCCGACGTGCCGCCGTACTCGTCGATGAGGATGGCGATCTGCGTCTTCTTCTTCTGCATCAGCTTGAGCAGCGTGCTGATATGCATCGAATCCGGCACCGTCGTCATGGAACGGGTAATATGACGAATGTCATGAACGCCCTGGTGCGTTACTTTCAACAAATCTTTTATATGAATAAAGCCGATAATGTTGTCTTTGTCCTTGTCGCATACGGGATAGCGGGTGTGCATTTCCTTCAGGGCGATCGCCTGGTTCTCTTCGAACGACAGGTTCGCGTACAGACAGATCATCTCGGTGCGCGGAATCATGATCTCCCTGGCATGCGTCTCGGCAAAATCGAATATATTATCGACCAGTGTAAGCTCTGTATTATCGATGAGTCCGGATTTGTGGCTTTCCTTCATGAGAATGCGGATTTCTTCTTCCGTGTGCGCAGACTCATGCTCGGCGGCAGGTTCGATTCCGACGCTCATCAGCATTCGGTTCGCCATGCCGTTCAAGAGATAAATGAACGGGTACATCACTTTATGAAACACGATCAGCGGGAGAGCCGTCCACAACGTTACGTTCTCGGCTTTACGAATCGCATAAGTCTTGGGAGCAAGCTCGCCAAGCACGATATGAAAAACGGTAATGACGGAAAAAGCGATAATAAACGATATCGTCGAGATAGCGACTGGACTGAAATGCATTTTTTCGAGAATCGGCTCAATGATATGCGATATGGTAGGCTCCCCCACCCAGCCGAGTCCGAGCGATGCGAGTGTGATGCCAAGCTGGCAGGCCGACAGATAAGCATCCAAATTCGTCGTCAGCGCGGACGCGAAGCGCGCCCGGCGATTGCCGTCCTGGACGAGCGTGTCGATTCGGCTGCTTCTTACTTTAACCATGGCAAATTCAGCGGCAACGAAAAATCCGTTCAAAAAGACGAGCACCAAGATGAGCAAGATGCTCCACATTATGGGTAACGGGTCACTATTCAACGATTCCCTGTTTGCCGTTCGCGCCTAAAGCCGCAATCACGACCAACAGGTGCACCTCCTTCAGGGAATAAAAATTATAAATTTCTTTTATAATACTACATTAGACGATGTCGTCTCTTTCCGTCAAATGCCGCCATCCCACCTTCTGGCCCGTATTCGGGTTTTACTCATGTTTATTCCGCGATGGTCGGCCTTTATGCGCTGTTTTCGAGCTCCTGCTACCGATCTTGCTTTTTATAAGCGAAAGAGGCTATTTTCTCCGCTCTTGGTTTTGGCGAATTTTATCTTCCATCCCTTGCTCCGTGGCCTTATAGAACTTCTTATGGGCGATTCGTTCGGGCAAATAAACCTGCTTCACGTAGTGGCCCGGGAAATCATGAGGGTACTGATAACCGACATGGCCCAGCCGTTCGGCACCGCTGTAATGCGTGTCCCGAAGGTGAAGCGGCACCTCCGCCGAGCCCAAGCTTTCGATCGCCTGCATGACGCTGCCGATCGCGACTGCGGCAGCATTGGATTTGGGACTTTCCACGGCGAACAGAATGGCCTGGGCGATGTTGTACTTGGCTTCCGGCCAGCCGATCTTATGATAGGCGTCCATCGCGGCGACGGCTTGAACCATGGCTTGCGGATTGGCAAGCCCGATATCCTCGCTGCAGGCCACGATCAGCCGCCGGACGAAGGTCATGGGATCCATGCCCAGCTTCTCGACGGCGTAGAGGAACCAGAACAACGCGGCGTCGCTTGAGCCTCGCACGCTTTTGTGGAAGGCGGAAAGAATGTCGTACTGCGTGGATTCGTCGGCGCGAATCGTCGGCTTGCGGATCGATTCCTCGGCGACCTCCAGCGTCACCTCGACGCTGCCGTCCGGCTGCGAAGGCGTCGTCACGGCTGCCAGCTCCAGCGCATTGAGCGCTCTGCGTATATCCCCTCCGGCCATGCTCGCGATATGCTGCAGCGCTTCTTCCGCGACGTTCAGCTTCATGAATCCCAGTCCCCGCACGGAATCCGTCAATGCGCGCCGCATCGCTTCCAGCGCATCCTCCCGCGTCAGGGACTCCAATTGAAACAAGGTCGACCGCGATAGCAGCGCTCCGTTCACGTAATGAAACGGGTTTTCCGTCGTCGCGCCGATGAAGACGATGATTCCCTGTTCCACGGCAGGGAGAAGCGCGTCCTGCCTGGAAGAATTGAACCGATGGACCTCGTCCAGGAAAAGAATCGTTTTGCGCCCGTACATGGACTTGGTCATCTTCGCTTGGTCGATCACGGCGCGGACGTCCTTCACGGAAGCATCGACCGCGTTTAATTTGACGAAATCCCCTTGCGTGCGTTTGGATATGATATGCGCAAGCGTCGTTTTGCCGCACCCCGGCGGGCCGTAGAGAAGGATCGAGGACACTTGGTCGCCTTCGATCGCCCTTCTCAGCAGCTTGCCCGGTCCGACGACTTCGCGCTGTCCGATATATTCATCGATCGTTTGCGGACGCATGCGGTCCGCAAGCAATTTCGCTTTAGGCTGTTCTTCTTCCTGATGATAGGTAAACAAGTCCATTTCCATCCCGTTCCTTTCCCAATCAAAGTTCATCATATCATACTAGCACACACGTTCGCCATGCTGACGGGAAGACGCAAGAAGCCCTCTCCGCTGGAGGGGACTCCTTCGGGAGGGCTTCAAACGATGCCTATTTGATTCCGTTCGATCAACCGGTAAACGTCTGATACAGCAAGTAAATATTGAGCCCTGCAATGACGACCGCCACGAACCAAGCCAATATCTTCATCCACATTTTATTGGCGAAGACGCCCATTTTCTTCTTGTCGCTCGTAAACTTCACGAGCGGAATAACCGCGAAGGACAGCTGCAAAGACAGAATGACTTGGCTTAGAATGAGCAGATCCGTCGTGCCTTTGGCTCCGTACAGCCAGGTGACGATGACGGCAGGAACGACCGCGATCATCCGGGTGATCAATCGTCTCAGCCATGGCTTGAGCCTCAGGTTCAGGAAGCCCTCCATGACGATCTGGCCCGCAAGCGTGCCCGTCAGCGTGGAGTTCTGCCCGGAAGCCAGCAGCGCGACGCCGAACAAGACGCTCGCCGCGGCCGTTCCCAGCATCGGCGACAGCAGATGATAAGCATCCTGGATCTCCGCGACGTCCGTGTGTCCCGACGTATGGAACGTCGAAGCCGCGATGATCAGAATGGCCGCATTGATGAACAAGGCGAAGAACAATGCGATGGTGGAATCCCAGGTCGCGTATTTGATCGCTTGGCGTTTGCCGAGCTCGGTTTGGTCATATTGCCTGGTTTGAACGATGGATGAGTGCAAATACAAATTATGCGGCATGACGGTTGCGCCCAAGATGCCGATGGCGATGTAGAGCATCGTCGGGTCCGAGACGATTTGCCCGGTCGGTATGAAGCCTTGCATGACCTCGCCCATCGCAGGCTGGGACCAGAACATCTCGATCAGGAAGCAGCCCCCGATCGTGACGATAAGTACGATAACGAGCGATTCAATGAATCGGAATCCTTTATTTTGCAGTAGCAGCACGAGGAGAACGTCCAGCACGGTCAAGATGACCCCGGCTACCAGCGGTATGCCGAACAGCAGATTCAAGGCGATCGCCGACCCGATGACTTCGGCGAGGTCGCAAGCGGCGATCGCCAGCTCGCACAGCACCCACAAGCCCATCGCGACGGGTTTGCTGTAATGATCCTTGCAAGCCTGTGCAAGATCGCGGCCCGTAACGATACCGAGCTTGCCGGCCAGGGCTTGAAGCAGGATCGCCATAAGATTGGAGAGCAAGATGACGGCGAGCAGCGAATAGCCGAATTTCGATCCGCCGGCCAGATCCGTCGCCCAGTTGCCGGGATCCATGTAACCTACGGCGACCAAATAGCCCGGACCCGCGAATGCGAGAAATTTACGAAACCATGAACCGTGTTTCGGAATTTTCATCGAACGGTAAACCTCAGGGAGCGAACTTTGAGTTCTCGATTGTCGCCAGCCGCTTTCTTGGGCAGCTGGCGCAGCTGGTGCAGCTGCAGGCTGATTGGTGCTCATTGCCTTTCACCTCTTCGTATTCGTCGTTAAGTTAATCTGTCGTGAAGGTAATCAGTTAATACCTACAAATATGCAGGCATGAAACCATTGTTTCCTATTTTCATTGTACACCTCCAAAAAAGTTTGTCAAAGGCAACTTTTGTTGACTGGGACAAATTTGATGGCCCAGACAAAGAAAAAATCAATACGAACATAAAAACGCAAAAAACAGGCCGCCGGAATCGATGATGCCTCGATCCGATCAGCCTGCTATCGTTGAATAAATGTTGGTTATCCTTGCGGCTTGTCCGATGGACGCTTCAGCTGCTGCTGCAGCTTCGCCGTCATCTCGCTTATCCGCTTGGCCCGCGTCACTTCCTGCTTCGCTTCGTTAATCCAGCGAATATACTCTTTGCGATGCGACTGCGCAAGGTCCGCGAAGAACGATTCCGCTTCCGGCTCCTTGGCCAGCGCCGCCTTTACGTCATCCGGAATAACGAGCTCCTTTACCAATGTCGTACCCGCCGTTCGGCTGGCATCCGCAGCGCGGCTCGCCCTTGCGCTCGTCTGCACCATGCCGACGGGACGGAAACGCATAGCCGACCATGTGTCGTCGACGGACACCAGCGATACGCCCTCCCAGCCCTCGTCCTTGACCACTCTCCAGCCGCGGTCGCGGTTGATGTCGGTTCTGATCTTGGAAGTGCCCTTCGGATAGCAGATCCAGAGGAGCCCGTCCTTCTTCACGGCCTTCAGCGCTTTGGGCGCATGCTCGGTCAAGCTCTTGATATTCTTGGCAAACAGCATCACGAAATCGTAAGTGCCGGCATCCATCTCGCTGAACGGTTCGGCATTCTCGGCACCGAGCGCTTCCTTGTAGGAGTCGTCGGGCGCTTCGAGCAGCGCGATCCGCATTTCCAGCGAAAGTCTTAGTTTGTTCATCAATTCTACGTTCATATCGGTTGGCCTCCTGCTGCAAGCAAATCTTTTACGACGGCGCCCACCATGATCAGTCCCGCCACGGGCGGAACGAACGCGTTGCTGGCAGGCGGCTGCTGTGCCTTACGGATATCAGGCGCGTTATCGGGTACGATCCGCTGCGTGACATCCTCGCGCGGTTTCATCGGTTCCTCGGTGGAGAAGACGACCTTCACGCCTTTCTTGATGCCTTCCTTGCGCAGCTTCTGCCGAACGACGCGAGCGACGGGGTCCATCGACGTCTTGGAAATATCCGCGATTTGGAATCTCGACGGGTCCATCTTGTTCGCGGCCCCCATGCTCGAGATAACGGGAATGCTGCGCTCCAGGCATTGTTTGATGAGGTGGACTTTATAAATGATCGTATCGGATGCATCGACGACATAATCCAATTCGTATTCGAACAGCTTCTCGTAGGTCTCCTCGGTATAAAACATCCGCAGCGAAATCGCGTCGCAATCGGGGTTGATCAACTTAATCCGATCGCGCATCAGATCCGCCTTCGGCTGGCCCACAGTCGTCGTCAGCGCATGAATCTGGCGGTTAATGTTCGTAATATCGACGACGTCCTTGTCGATCAGAATAATGCGTCCGATGCCGGTACGTGCCAGCGCTTCCGCCGCGATGGCCCCGACGCCGCCAATGCCGAGCACCGCTACGGTGCTCTTCTTCATGATATCCAATCCCTCCTGGCCGATAGCCAGTTCCGTACGGGAAAATTGATGCAGCATGCTTCATTCCACCTCCTTGGGCGATAATAACGAATCCGGCTTCCGCCCGCCTGATAGGGGACGAAAGCCGGGAATGGTTTAGTTTTGCGGTGCGGGAGCAGCGCCCGCGGCGGCTGCCTCCGGCTGTTTGGCTGCCTTCTGAATCGTACGGATGTGAAGCTGCTGCAGCTGCGAGATATCCACCTCGGAAGGCGCATCGCTCAGCAAGTCCGTCGCGCTTGCCGTCTTAGGGAACGCGATCGTCTCGCGTAGGTTCGTGCGGCCCGCAAGCAGCATGACCAGACGGTCGAATCCGAATGCGAACCCGCCGTGCGGAGGCGTGCCGTAATCGAACGCGTCCAGCAGGAAGCCGAACTTCTCATGCGCTTCTTCCAGCGAGAAGCCGAGTGCCTTGAACATCATCTCTTGCACGTCGCGCTTGTAGATCCGCATGGAGCCGCCGCCCACTTCGTAGCCGTTCAGGACCAAGTCGTACGCTTGCGCGCGGATCTCCCCCGGATTCGTCTCGAACAGCGCCACGTCGTCGTCGTTCGGACGCGTGAACGGATGGTGTTCCGCCACATAACGTTTGGCTTCTTCGTCGTAGCCAAGCAGCGGGAAGTCCACGACCCACTCCAGCTTGAACTTGGATTCGTCGATCAGGCCAAGCTGCTTGCCGATCTTCAGGCGCAGGTTGCCTAGTACGTCCGCGACGACTTTCTTCTTGTCGGCGGAGAAGAGCAGCAAGTCGCCTTCCTCGACGCCGAGGCGCTCCGTCATGGCAGCGATTTCTTCCGGCTTGAAGAATTTCACGATCGGACCGCGCCATTCGCCTTCCTTCACCGTTACCCATGCCAAGCCTTTGCCGCCGTAACGCGCAGCGAACGGCTGCAGGTCGTCAAGCTCCTTGCGGCTCCAGCTCGCGCAGCCCTTGGCGTTCAGCGCCTTCACGACGCCGCCGCTGGCCGATACGGACGCGAATACTTTCACGTCGCTCGCGGCTACGATATCCGTGATATCTTCCATTTCCATGCCGAAACGCAGGTCCGGCTTATCGGAGCCGTACTTGTTCATGGCATCCGCATGCGTAATCCGTTGGAACGGACGCGGAATCTCTACGCCGACCGTTTCAAGGAACAGCTTCGCAACGAGCTCTTCCAACAGTTCGAGCAGCTGGTCCTGCGACAAGAAGGACGTCTCGATGTCGACCTGCGTAAATTCCGGCTGACGGTCGGCGCGAAGATCTTCGTCGCGGAAGCAGCGCGCGATTTGATAGTAACGTTCCAAGCCGCTGACCATCAGCAGCTGCTTGAAGATTTGCGGCGACTGCGGCAGCGCGAAGAATTCGCCCGGATGCACGCGGCTCGGCACGAGGTAATCGCGCGCGCCTTCCGGCGTGCTCTTCGTCAGAATCGGCGTTTCCACGTCGATGAAGCCTTGACCGTCGAGGTAGTCGCGGAATACTTTTGCCGCTTTCGAGCGAAGCAGCAGCGTCTTCTGCATTTCCGGACGGCGCAGATCCAAGTAACGGTATTTCAAACGCAGCGATTCGTCGACTTCGACGCCGTCTTCGATCGGGAACGGAGGCGTCTTCGCCGCGTTCATGATCTCGATCTCTGTCACGCGGATTTCAATCTCGCCCGTCGCGATATTCGTGTTGACCGTCTCGGCGTCGCGCTCCACGACTTGGCCGCGAACAGCCAACACGTACTCGTTGCGCGCGCGGTCCGCGATCGCAAGCGCGTCGCCGGAGAAGTCCGGGTTGAAGACGATTTGTACGATTCCCGTACGGTCGCGAAGGTCGATGAACATCACTCCGCCAAGGTCGCGGCGGCGCTGTACCCAGCCATTCAGTGTTACGGTTTGGCCCACTTCAGATTTCGTAAGTGTTCCGCATGCATGCGTTTTGAGCATCGTCATGATTATTCGACTCCTTTTATAAGTAAATGAATGGTATTCATCTCATCCGGCTTAGTCGCCGATGATCGCGTCGGCCAGCGCTTCCAGCGACACGAGCTTCTGCTCGCCCGTTGCCATATGCTTGAGGGTGATTTCTCCCCGCTCCAGCTCGTCGTCGCCGAGAATAGCCGTAAACCGCGCTTGCAGTCTGTCGGCCGACTTCATCTGCGCCTTCATCTTGCGCCCTTGGTAATCCCGCTCGGCGGCGATGCCGCGCATGCGCAAGCCATGCAGCAGTCGAGTCACTTCGCGATCCGCCGCTTCGCCTAATGCGACCATGTACACATCGACTTGATGCAGATTGTCCAGCTGCGCGCCTTGGCTCTCCAGCAGCATGACGGTTCGCTCGAGACCGAGGCCGAGGCCGACGCCCGGTTGATCCGGTCCGCCGATGTCGGCCACGAGGCCGTTATATCGGCCCCCGCCGCCGATCGTATCGATTGCCCCGATGCCTTCCGCCTTGTATTCGAACGCCGTATGCGTGTAGTAGTCAAGACCGCGTACCAGGCGAGGATTAATGACATACGGAATGTTCATGCCCGTTAGATGCCCCTGCAGCGCTTCGAAGTGTGTCCGGCATTCTTCGTCGAGACTGTCCAATATGGAAGGCGCCCCTTCGAAGTGATGCTGGTCCACCTTGCAGTCCAATACCCGAAGCGGATTGCGGTCCATGCGGGACTGGCAGTCCTTGCAGAGAATTTCGCGCTTCGGCTCGAGGAAAGCCAGCAGTCGCTCCCGGAATGCAGCGCGAACCGCAGGCGTGCCGACCGAATTGATTTCCACCCGAACGTCCTTCAAACCGACCTCCGTATAGAACGCATACCCGAGGGCAATCACTTCTGCATCCAGCGAAGGATCGACCGCGCCGAGCGCTTCTATGCCGAACTGGTGGAACTGCCTGTACCGCCCAGCCTGCTGACGCTCATAGCGGAACATCGGACCGATATAATACAGCTTCGTCAGATCCGGCTCACCGTACAGCTTGTTCTCCACGTAAGCGCGGACGGCGCCAGCCGTGCCTTCCGGACGAAGCGTCAAGCTGCGGTCGCCGCGGTCGGTGAAGGTATACATTTCTTTCTCGACGATATCCGTCGTCTCTCCGACGCCCCGTTTGTACAATTCCGTCATCTCGAATATCGGGGTGCGGATCTCGCGAAAATTGAACCGCCGGCAAATATCGCGCGCGACGCGCTCGACGAATTGCCATTTCTCAACGGCGCCCGGCAAAAAATCCTGCGTGCCCGGTGGCTTCTGAAAGGCCATTGCAGCTTCCTCCTTAAACAATCGAAATTCAAAAAAAGCTCCCGCCCTCCGCCTTGTTCAGGCAAAAGGGACGAGAGCTTGTCATGTACAAAGCAATCGTGGTACCACCCACATTCCGAAACGCCCGCCGTATCGCGTTCATTTCGCTTTACCCGGTTAACGCCCGGCTACGCAATACGGCTACTGAGCGCGTGACTTCAGCTGCAGGTTCGCCGTATGTCCTCCAGGAGGTCCGTTCGCTCAAGCACGCCGAGGATTCTTACAGCCAAGGAATCCATCTCTGAATCGGTGCAGGTAGAGCGAAACTGTCCTATCAACGGATCGACACATTATTTCGTATATTCTATCATTCCAGTTTTGTCCTGTCAATATACATCCGCCCGAAAAAAACAGGCACGGCTTCATCCGGACAGAAAAAAACCTACAAACGAGTTGTAGGTCCATCAATAATATATTCAAAAAAGGGGGTCGAGGTCTATTATAGGCTTAGCATGTTAGAGAATCATTGAAAATAAGTTACAGTTTCATTACAAAAAATAAAGCGATTTCTTACACGACTCATACAGCTTCTTCCCTTCCAGCATGTCTTCTTAGAGATTCTTTCCTAGAGCTTCTTTCTTACAGCTTCTTTCTTAGAGCTTCTTTCTTAGAGCTTTTTTCTTACAGCTTCTTTCTTACGGCGTCTTCCTCGGTATTGCCGCCGCTCTGCCTAGTTCCCCGCCCGCCTCGATGTTCGATTCCTCTCTTGCCAGCATAATCGCCTCTTGGCGATCGGCGTTCAACAGCCGCCTGGACGTCCTCTCGAGTCCTTGCTCTTTACGCGATTGATGCATTCCGCATTCGACCTCCACTATTACCGCGCTGCGCGAACCTGTTTGCCCGGCTGCCAACTCGGTGTTGTCCGCTCTAGTGTGCCCCGATTCGGATCTTTCAAAACGAAAAAGGACGGCATGAATGCCGCCCTTCTATTCTCGACGCTAGGTTTTGCTGTCGATGATCAGCGTGACCGGTCCCCAGTTGGTAAAGGATACGTCCATCATCGCTCCGAACTTGCCTGTCTCTACGCGAAGGTTCAGCCGGCGGAGCGCATTGTTGAATCCATCGTACAACGTCTCGGCTTGCTCCGGCCTCGCAGCCGCCATGAAGTTCGGTCGGCGCCCCTTGCGGCAATCGCCGTAGAGCGTAAACTGGGAGACGGACAGGATTGCCCCTCCGATATCCGTCACGGACAAATTCATTTTCCCGCTGTCGTCCTCGAAAATACGCAAGCCTGCGATCTTGTCGGCCATCCACCGAATATCGGCTTCCGTATCCTCATGCGTGATGCCGACAAGCAGAACGAGACCTTGGTCGATGGTACCGACCTTCTCGCCTTCTACAACGACGTAGGCTTCCTTGCTGCGCTGCACGACCACTTTCATGATGCTTCTTGCTCCCCTGCATGATCTGAATTCGCAATTTCGTTATTGCATGATACGGTGAACGGAATAGATATCCTTGACCCGCTTGATGCGCTCCACGACAGATTGCAGATGCTCGATGTTGCGAATGAGCACCGTCATATGAATCATCGCCAGCTTATTCTTATCCGAACGGGCGGACACTTCCGATATGTTCGTCTTGATCTCCGATACGGCCTGGAGCACTTCGTTCAGCAGACCTGAGCGGTCATGGCCCGTAATTTCGATATCGACGCTGTAGTTCGCCTCAACCGACTCTTCCCACTCCACTTCGATCATGCGCGCAGCTTCCTCGCCGTCGGCGCTTGACGTCAGGTTGGTGCAATCCGCTCGGTGAACCGATACGCCGCGGCCGCGAGTTATATAGCCGACAATGGTATCTCCCGGCACCGGGTTGCAGCATCGCGCGAAACGGACGAGCAGGTTATCCACGCCTTTAACGGAAACGCCGTGCGTCGGACGCGTCTTGCGCATGGAAGGCGACGACTTTACGACTTCCTTCATTTCGCTCGTCAGCTCGATTTGATTAGCCTCTTCGGCTTCCTTGCGCATCTTCTCCGTCAGCTTGGTGCAAATTTGAGCGGCGGTAATGCCCCCGAATCCGACCGCAGACAGCATATCGTCGATATCGTTGAAGGTATATTTATAGGCTGCTTCCTGCAGCTGGGCATCCGACATGAAGCTCGACGGTTCGAGTCCGAGACGCTTCAGCTCGCGCTCGATCGCGTCCCGGCCTTTGATGACGTTCTCTTCGCGGCGTTCTTTCTTGAACCACTGCTTGATCTTGCTCCGCGCATGCGAAGACTGCGCGATTTTGACCCAATCCTGGCTCGGTCCGTACGAATGCTTGGAGGTCAGGATCTCCACGATATCGCCGGTCTTCAGCTTATAATCGAGCGGCACGATGCGGCCATTGACCTTGGAGCCGATCGTTCGGTTGCCGACCTCCGTATGAATGCGGTAAGCAAAATCGAGTGGCACGGCGCCGGCCGGAAGCTCGAACACCTCGCCCTTCGGCGTAAACACGAAAACAAGGTCGGAGAAGAAATCCATCTTGAGCGATTCGACAAATTCCGAGGCATCGCTCGCTTCATGCTGCAGCTCGATGATTTCCCGGAACAGCGTCATTTTATCCTCGAACGATCCGCTCGGGACGACGCCGCCTTCCTTATACGCCCAGTGGGCGGCGATACCGAACTCGGACGTCTTATGCATCTCCCACGTACGGATTTGCACTTCCGTCGGTTCGCCGGTCGGACCGATGACGGTCGTATGCAGCGATTGGTACATATTCGCCTTCGGCATGGCGATATAGTCCTTGAAGCGGCCCGGCATCGGCTTCCACAGCGTGTGGATGATGCCGAGCGTGGCGTAACAATCTTTGATATTCTCAACGATGATGCGGATCGCGAGCAGGTCGTAAATCTCGTTGAATTGCTTGCTGCGCGCGGTCATCTTCTTGTAAATGCTATAAATATGCTTCGGACGGCCGGAGATATCGCCATCGATGCCCATATCGTCCAGCTTCTCGCGAATGCGGCCGATAACGTCGTCGATATACTGCTCCCGCTCCGCGCGCTTCTTCTTCATCAGATTGGCGATGCGGTAATACTGCTGCGGATTCAAGTATCGGAGGGCGATGTCCTCCATCTCCCATTTGATCGCGGAAATACCGAGCCGATGCGCGATCGGACAGAAGATCTCGAGCGTCTCGTACGCGATCCGGCGCTGCGCTTCTTCGGATTGATATTTCAGCGTGCGCATATTGTGCAGCCGGTCGGCCAGCTTGATCAGAATGACCCGCATATCCTGCGCCATCGCGACGAACATTTTGCGGTAATTCTCGTTCTGCTGCTCTTCTTTGGAGCGGAACTGGATCTTCTCCAGCTTGGTAAGCCCATCCACGACGGCAGCGCATGCCTCGCCGAACCGGGAGCGGACTTCCTCCAGCGGGACGGTCGTATCTTCGACCACATCATGAAGGAGCGCCGCAATAATCGACAATACGTCCATCTGCATATTGACGAGGATTTCGGCGACGGCAACGGGATGCAAAATATACGGTTCTCCCGATTTGCGCACCTGCCCGTGATGGGCCTGATCGGCGAATTCGTAAGCTTCCGAGATCCGTACCAAGTCTTGTTCCTTCATATAGGTTGATGCCTTATCGAGTAGCTGCTCTATGCCCATGAATGTCCCTTTCCGGAAAAGCACGCGTCTGCGCGGCGCCTTGGCTCTCCAAATCATTCAAAATCATGAAATGGTCCGACGTGATCGTATTGCCCGAGTTTTTCCTATTATTATGCCTGTTTTCAAGCCTTTCCGTCAACCTCCGCAATCGAGAACGCCGGACGACGGAAGCTTGAGCTCCCATGTCCGGCGTTTGGCGGTTCTTATTAATACGTGACGAGCGAGAAAATGTCGATGTCTCCGAGCTTGCTGCGGCCGTCCAAGTAACCGAGTTCGATCAAGAATGCCGCCCCCACGACCTCGCCGCCGAGCTGTTCGATCAAGTTGATGGTCGTGGCAATGGTTCCGCCCGTCGCGAGCAAATCATCGGCGATAAGCACCTTCTGGCCCGGCTTGATGGCATCCTTGTGAATCGTCAGTTTGTCTTTGCCGTATTCCAAGTCGTAGCTGGCTTCGACGACTTCGCCCGGAAGCTTGCCGCTCTTGCGGATCGGCACAAACCCGACGCCCATTGCGACCGCGAGCGGAGCGCCGATAATGAAGCCGCGCGCTTCCGGTCCCGCGATCAGATCGATCTGCTTGTCTTGAATCGCTTGTTTGATTTCATTGATGGCTGCTGCATATACGACGCCATTGTTCGTCAGCGTCGTGATGTCCTTGAAACGGATGCCCGGCTGCGGAAAATCGGGGATCACGCGGATATGTTCTTTGTAGTTCATGCTTGGAGGACTCCTTCGTTTTGTTCGTTACCTTCATTTTGATCGATGCTGGCTTGAACCGCAAGCCAATCCGTCAACTGCTTCACCGGCATGCCGAGAACGGCATCGGATTCCGCCGAACGCCGCCCTTCGCGGTATTTCCGCGAGAGCGTCAGCTCCTTCTTGCCCGTTACCGCGCTAAGCTCGATCGTTCCATTCGCGAGACTGATAAATTCCAGTTCCTCGAACACGCTCAGCATCAAGTCGATGCTTGCCGCGGAACGGCTCAGCTTCCCTGCCAAGCGTTCCCGGCTGCCCGCATCCGGTATCGGGCATTCGCGCCGGAGCAGCTGGTACAGCTGGCCGAATTGCTCGCGCGTCGGAAACGGTCCCGGCTCCTTCCGGACTTCATACAGAAGGTGAACGGATTCAAGCCCTTGGCACGCTTCCACTGCCTTCGACAGCATCTCGGCCGCCGGCGGTTTGCCGTGTACGGCCAAATGGCGACATTGTACACTTTGCCCTATAAGGGCGCCATATGTCAATAGGCGAAATCCTGGAGGGAGCTTGACGCGATCCGATCGTTCAGCCGCTTCCGCCCAGGTGTCGTTCGGTACGAGCAGCACCCCCTGAGCCCCCGCAGCGAACCCAGTCGAGGCAAACAGCCGCTCCAACGACGAGAAGGACTCGCATTCCGGATCATTGCGCTTATCGAACAGCTGAATATGAGGAACGCGCAAATCGCTGAGCATGAACTGCGCTTTACGCTGACCGTTCCATTCATTGATTGCCAGTTCGCCGACAACCTCGACAGCCGCTCCATTGGCAAGCCGATCCGCGAGATAGCCATAACCGAAACCGACGGCATCCAGCATTTTACCTTGTCCGGCGAGTGCAAGCTTCAAATGGGTATGCTCCTTCCCCATCGTTTTGCGATCCGCAAGCGTGATACCGGTGAGCAGCAGCTTCGGCGAGGCGTTTCCCGCCCCGAAAGGCTCCAGCTTCGACAGCTGCTCGCGCACCTTCAGCGTCGCATCCTCCATCTTGCAGGCCAAATCGATCGTCATCTTCGGAATCCAGTCGTCCGCCTGCAGCCATTCTTCCGCCAGCTGCGAAAGTCTCTCTTCGAACGGCATCAAATTGTCGCGGTGCAACGTCATGCCCGCAGCCGCCTGATGGCCGCCGTAATGATCGAGCCACTGCTCGCATTCGGTGAGCGCGGCATGCAGGTCGTAGCCTTCGATGGAACGCGCGGATCCTTTGCATTTGCCTGTCTCCGCATCCATGCCGAGAATGATCGTCGGCTTGTAATGCTTCTCGACCATCTTGGAGGCCACGATGCCGACGACGCCCGGATTCCAGCCTTCGCCGGCCAGCACGATGACGGAAGGCTCGCGTATCCCCGCTGCCTTGGCGGCTTCGCACTTGGCTGCCCACATCGCTTGCGCTTGCTGCACGATCTCTTCGACGATCCCTTGACGCGCTTTGTTCAGGATATCGAGATGCAGCGCTCCGGCAGCCGCTTCTTCGTCGGAGACGGAGGTAAGCAGGGCAACCGCGCTATTCGCATGCTCCAGTCTGCCGGCCGCATTGATTCGCGGCGCCATGCTGAAGGCGATGTGCGTCGCCAGCAATGCCGGCAGTTCAACGCCGCCCACCTCGGCCAAGGCTCGGAAGCCAGGCTTGTCCGATTGGCGCAGCTGTTCCAGCCCGAAACGTACGAGCACCCGATTCTCGTCCGTGAGCGGCATGAGATCCGCGATCGTA
The DNA here is from genome assembly GCF_009909195.1 of Paenibacillus sacheonensis. Classification (GTDB taxonomy): domain Bacteria; phylum Bacillota; class Bacilli; order Paenibacillales; family Paenibacillaceae; genus Paenibacillus_Z; species Paenibacillus_Z sacheonensis. The sequence continues at coordinate 650,032 of NZ_JAAAMU010000001.1, read as the reverse complement.
CCCAGCGCGACAACGTCCGTCCATTCCAGCGGTGGTTCACCCAGGAGCGCCGTCGCCAGCTTGAAAGCGACGCCAACCCCGGCCAAGCCTTTGAACGGATAATCGCAGTCTTCCTGCTTCGGATTCACGATGGCATAAGCGGCCGGCAATTGATGCGGCGGTTCATGATGGTCGGTGACGACGACATCGATGCCAAGCCCTGCCGCATAAGCGATCTCTTCCACCGCGCTGATACCCGTATCGACGGTGACGATCAAGGTTACGCCAGCCTCCGCAGCTGCGTCGAGCGCCTTGTTGTTTAACCCATAGCCCTCGAGCGTCCGATGCGGAATGTAATGATCGAAATTCAACTCCAACCTGGTAAACAGATAGGTCATCAGCGTCGTAGAGGATACGCCGTCCGCGTCATAGTCCCCATAGATGCGGATCCGCTCGCCGCGTTCCCTGGCAAGCGAGATCCGATCGACGGCTTCTTTCATCCCTTTCAGCAGAAAGGGGTCGTGCAGGCATTCCGCTCCGCCGTCCAGAAACTGCCTTGCGGCGTCCACGCGGTCATACCCGCGCTGCACCAGCAGTCTGGCGACGAGCGGCGTAAGGGACAGGGAGCGGGCGAGCGCGGCTGCGCGCGCTTCGCCTTCCACGTCCAGCGATGCGAGGTTCCAGCGTGTTTTCGATTGAAGCAAGTCGCTTGTCACCTCTCTTCTATTTTTGATATCAAAAAAAACGAACGCTGCTGCTATTGCAGTAGCGTTGTCAATTGTTCCTGATTGGAGTCGTGATTTGTCTTGTACGGATAGCCTGGATCATAGGGCTCGACATGCACGGTTACTTCCGTCATGTGATTGAAACGTTTCATGAGGAATTCCCGGACGCGCTTCGCGATTTCGTTGCCTTCGAGCACCGAGATGCGCGGGTTAACGCTGATCACCACTTCCGCGACCGCATAATGCCCATGCTCCCGCGCGCGAAGCACTTCGATGTCGATGACGCCTTCCATGCGAAGAACGACGGCTTTGAGCTCCGATAGATCCGAAGGCTCGACTTCCAGGAACCGGCTGCGCATGACCGAAGCCGAAGCGACGCGGTAACCGCTGCTGAACACGATCACGACGATGATCAGCGAAGCAGCCGGATCGAGATAATACAGCAGATGCAGACCCAGCGGATGGCCGAGCATCGAGCCGCCGGTGCCAACGAGCGCAGCCAGCGAAGCGTAAAAGTCAATCCCCCGTTCTTTCGTGGAGAAGCCGACTTCCTTCAGGATGAATACTACGAGGACGACCGCTGCCGCCGGCCAGCTTGGACTTTCGTCGACGCCGTCCGCAATCGACTTAATGGCGGAAATTCCGATCTCGAGACCGACGATCATCAGCAATAGGGATGCCAGCACGCCGGTTGCAGCCTCCGAACGTCCCCGTGAAGCGGGAACGGGCGCATCGGGCGTACCGAATTGTCTGCACCGGCGGATGCCGGTCAAGGAGACAAACGAGGCGGCTGCCTCGGAAGCCGAACGGCAGGCATCGGCAAGCAGCGATTTGCTGCCCGCCATAACGCCAACCCCGGCTTTAACCGCTGCGATGCAGACATTGCCGATAAGTCCGGTCCATGCTGCAGACTCCGCCTTGGCATAACGTTGGTTCGCTGTCATGGACGCCTCCTGAATGATGTAACGTGGTACTTCTTTAATGAATGCCGCTTTCTACTATCTAGCTTACTACGATGCAGCCGGAGACTTGACATTCGTTTTTGGTTTTTGTCTCCGTTTCATCGCGAGCCAGAGCGGGCTGGCAATGAAGATCGAGGAATACGCGCCGCTAATCAAGCCGAATAGGACCGCCAGCGAGAACATCCGAATCGATTCGCTTCCGAAGATCAGCAGGCATACCGTGGCGAAGAGAACGGTCATGACCGTATTGATGGAACGAGACATCGTCTGCCAAATACTCGCGTTAACGACATTGGCAATGTCGTCGTTCGTCTTCAGCTTGGCGAACCGCAAATTCTCCCGAACCCTGTCGAAGATAACGATCGTATCGTTGATCGAGTAACCGATAATAGTCAGAACCGCCACGATAAACGGCAGGTTGACCTCCAGCTTGAAGATCGAGAACAAACTGATAACGATGAACGCATCGTGAAGCAGGGCGACGATGGCCGCGATCGCGAAGCGCCATTCGAAGCGGATGCTGACGTAGATGACGATGCCGATGCTGGCGACCAACACGGCTTTGAGCGCGTTGCCTTGCAGCTCCTTCGCGATCTCGACGTCAACGGTGTTGACTTCCATGGACGCGCCTTTGTCGAACTTGTCGGCGATGCCTTGCTTTAATGCCTTCTCTTTCGTATCCGTCAACACGTCGTCGAAACGAAGCGTCACGCGCTTCGCGCCGAATGTCATGCCGGGCGTACCGAAGTCATTGTCCTTCAAGTACTGTTCGAGAGCGGCTTTTTGGCCGCTGACGTCCTTCTGGAACGAAATGTCTACGCTGGAGCCGGCCTTGAAGTCTACGCCGTAGTTCAAGCCGTGATAGAGAAGCGTGGCGATGCCCAGAATCGTAATAATGATCGAGAAAATAAAGAAGTAACGGGCTTTGGCGACAATGCTGAACCGCTTGTCCGACACGTTATCAAATGCTTTATAGTGCACGTACTTCACTCTCCTTTACGCCGAAGTTGGTTTTCTTCTTGACCACACCGCTGCGGACAAGAAGCGTGAGGAGCAGGCGAGAGAAGAAGACGTTGGTTAATACGCTCAAAACGATACTAAGCAGCAGGATGACGGCAAAGCCTTTAACCGAACCCACGCCGATAAAGAACAGCACGAGCGCGGCGATCGCCGTCGTAACGTGAGCATCGATAATGGTCCGGAAGGAATGCTTCGAACCCGATTTCTGCGACGACATGATGCTCTTGCCGCTGCGCAGCTCTTCTCGGATCCGCTCCGCCATAATGATGTTGGCGTCGACGGCCATCCCGATACCGAGAATGAAGGCGGCGATACCCGGCAGCGTCAGCGTGGCGTGAATGAGATTGAAGCCAAGCAGCAGCAGCCAAATAAAGATGATAATGGAAATGCTGGCGATTACGCCGGGCAGGCGATAGAAGATCATCATGAATAACAGGATCACGACCGTTGCGATCGCGCCCGCTTCGACGGTTTCGTCGAGCGACTGCTTCCCGAGCGTAGCGCCTACGCTCTGCGTGTATTTCTCGGTCAGCTTCAGCGGCAGCGCGCCGAGGTTGATTTGGTCTCTCAAATCGTTTGCTTCATCGCGCGTAAAGGTGCCGTTGATGACGGCATCGGAACTATTGATTTCTTGTTCGACGTTCGGAGCGGAAATCTGCTCTTCGTCCATGAAGATGGCAAGCTGATTATTCGGAGCAAGCTTGGCCACTTCGCGCGTGACCTCCGCAAATTGCTTCGCGTCTTTGAGCTTGATCGTGATTTCGTATTGATTCAAGTTCGTTTGAACCACGTCAGCGCCGTTTTGCTTGAAATCGCTGCCGTGAAGCTCTACTTTACAGTATCCGGCATCGGCCGCGCAGCCGCGGGTGCTGCGGAAAGTCAGTTCCGTCGGCTTCTTCAGGACATCCCTTACTTTGGCTTCGTCCGTCACGCCCGCGATTTTGGCACGGATGCGGTTAGTTCCTTCGGTCGTAATTTCCGGCTCGGCAACGCCGGTTGCATTGGCGCGCGCCTCGAGGCTCTTCGCCGTTTCATTCAATGATTCCTTGGTTACGGTCCCGCCGGCTTCGATCGGCTCGGCTTCGTACAAAATCTCGAATCCGCCTTTCAAATCCAGGCCAAGCTTTACATCGTCCACGACCCACTTGGACAAGCCTGCAACGACGCCAAGCGTGACGACGACGATGAGTACAAACGCTAACAGTCGACGATTCATAATACCCTCAGTTCCCCCTTAAGTGCTCTGTTCAATAGTCCTATTATACCGATGGCTCAAAAACGAGTCAAAAAAAAGAGCCCACTTGTTAAAAATGGGTCCCTTTATACGCGCTCAGCGTAATAAAGTTCATAAATCTCGTCACTTTTAACGAAAGTATGTCATTGACGACTTGATGTCTGGCAGGCTCTCCGGTCTTGGCGTATTTCTCGCTGACGCAGTGCCACACTTCGCCTCCGGTAACGTAATCGTAGCCGAACAGCTTGAATTCGTCTGCCTTGCTCTTGCATAAATATTCGATGGTCGCGACCCAATCTTCATCCGATAACGGACTATCGTCATATTCCATCCCACGACCCCCTCACCTAGATGTCTCTCCAACCCTTTACATTCGCTGTCCATGTCGACATTCCTGCCGGTACGCCCCCTTCTCCAAAAAATGACTGCATGGAAGAGGACATGCCGCGCATAAGCATGAAGATAGGACATGTTCATGGTAGAGGGAGAGGAACCCATTGACCAAGCAAACATTTATAAAAGGAGCCTTGATCCTGCTGGCTGCAGGGATCGTCAATCGCATCCTTGCCTTCGTGCCCCGCATCGCGCTGCCTCGTATCATCGGCGCCGAAGGCGTCGGCATTTATCAGCTCGGCTATCCGTTTCTGATCGTGCTGCTTACGCTGATAACGGGCGGTATTCCGCTCGCGATCGCCAAATCGATCGCCGAAGCGGAATCGCAGGGGAACGGCAGCCGCGTCAAACAGATTTTCCGCGCCGCCATGTCGTTGACCGTCATCCTTTCGGCGGTGCTCACCGTCCTGTTCGTATGGATGACCCCCTGGATCTCGACCCATCTGATGACGGATCCGCGCGTTTTCCAAACGTTCCGGATGATGAGCCCGCTGCTGCTTATCATTGGCATCTCCTCCGTCTACCGCGGTTATTTCCAAGGCAAACACAATATGATCCCGACCGCGTTATCGCAGACGATGGAGACGATCATCCGAATCATATTCGCTTTGTTGTTCGCGAAGTGGCTGCTGCCCTACGGCTTGGAATGGGGCGCGGCGGGCGCCATGCTTGGCGTTGTGGCCGGGGAGGTAGCCGGGTTCGCCGTCCTCCTGCTCCAATTCGCCGTGGACCGCAAGAAGCCACCGGCTCCGATCGCGGACGGTTCGGACAGCCATGAAGCCGAGCAGCAGCTCCATCCTGCAGGGAAGAAGAAGTCCTACGGGCTGACCAAATCCGAGCCGAAGCGCCCCGACACCGTCATGCGGAGGCTGATCAACCTCTCTGTCCCGGTGACCGCCAGCCGCATGATCGGCTCCTTCTCTTATTTGCTGGAATCCATCCTTACTGCGCGCGCTTTGCTGGTAGCAGGAATTGCCACCGGCGCCGCAACGGCGCAATACGGCGCGCTTCAGGGCATGATTATTCCCATCTTGCTTCTGCCTACGGCTTTAACCTATTCGCTTGCCGTTTCCCTCGTTCCGTCCTTATCGGAAGCCGCTGCCAAGGGAGATCGGATAACGATCCATAAAAGGCTTCATCAATCCATGAGGCTTTGCCTCGTCACCGGCGCCCCGTTCGTCGTCGTCATGCTCTTATTTGCAGAGCCGATCTGCCGCGTACTGTACGATCACGCCGAAATCGCCCCCATGCTCAAATGGATGGCTCCGGTCGGCATGTTCATCTACATGCAGGCGCCGCTTCAGGCCGCCCTCCAGGCGCTCGATAAACCGGCAACGGCGCTCATGAACACTTTTATCGGAGCGGTCGTGAAGCTCGTACTCATCGTACAACTTGCTGCTATGCCCTCTCTCGGCATCTACGGCGCGCTCATCGCCATTAACGTGAACATCGTCCTCGTGACAGGACTGCACTGGATCAGCGTAGCGCGATTGACCGGTTTTCGCATGAAAGGTCTCGATTTTCTTAAAGTAGGTGCGGCCATGCTCGTGATGGGCGCCGCCTCTGTCTGGGTCATGAATCTTGGGGCGCTGCCCGCCATGTGGCAGAATCTGTTCTCGGCCTGTTTGGCCGGCGTCATCGTCTATTTAATCCTCATGGTCGTACTCCGTATCATCGACCGGCATGATGCGGCGAGGCTTCCGATCATCGGAAGATGGTTCCGGACATGAAAAAACACCGGCTGGCGCCGGTGCATGTGACAGTGAGCAGGCGAGTTGAATCGCAGACTGTTTAACGGTTGTAAGGTCCTTTCCTGTGCTTGATATCGATAAACAGCTCTCCCCGATGATCGATGGTGCACAGAAATACCTGTTTCGCATCGACGATGCCGCGCTGCTTTAACTGATTGTTCAGCCAAAATCGATCTTTCTCCAGCTTCTCCAAATTATGCTTTTGGATCTCGCCGTCCATGATTAATGGCACCGGTAAATTTTCGAACCTGTAGTTGCGCGGGAACGTTTTATGCAGACGCGACCCATTATTTCTTGATTGGCTTTCGCTCTGTGTATTGCGATTGCCCGCTTGGTTTTCGTCTTGGGAATCCCGATCGTCACTATTTTCTTGAGACTCACCCTTATCCTTCTGGACGATGGACAGCTTGCCCGTCGTCTCCAAAATCGCAAACTCCACATCGGCGATGTTCGTCTTGTTTTCCCGGAATTGCAGCAGCAAATCATCCAGGTTGTAACGCTGCTTGCGCATCGCATCCCGGTTTATTTTGCCTCGATCGACGATAACCGCCGGTTCGCCGTCGAACAACGTCCGCATTCTGCGCGATCGTAACGACAACAGCGCGATACCGATCTGTATGACAAGCAGGATCACCATCGGCAAAATGCCGTCCATGATCGGCCGATCCGTATCCTCGATCACGAATACCGCGATTTCCGCAATCATGACGGAGATGACCAAATCGAAGACCGACAGCTTGCCGATTTCCCTTTTCCCCATCATCCGCATGATTAAGAACACCACGAAATAGATGAGAAGAGTACGGAATAACAGCGTCCAGTATTCCATCAGAACCGCCCTCCCTGCGTAAAGGTACGACTATTGTCACCGGATGGTCTGCGTGTCATACGAATGGAAAGATTCGAATTATTGGGAATAAGGCGGATTGGTTTGCGTTAAGGCGATTGGTTTGCGTTCGCGTCGCGAGACGGGAATGAAGCATTCCCCTACTTCCTCGAGAATGCTTGGCGATTGGTTCGCGTCGCGAGACGGGAATGCAGCATTCGCCTACTTCCTCGAGAATGCTTGGCGATCAAGGAATGCAGCATTCATCCACCGCTACAATCCACAAAATCCACCTTTCCGCCATTATGAAGCTGGACAAGGTACTAATCCCGCCAGCTCGGCCATATGTTGTAATAATCAATGGACAAGAAGACGAATAAGGAGGGAACCATAATGAAACCGATCAACGCGATGAAAAACGTCCCGAAAGCGCATATGGCCTCACCGCTGCTTTCGGGTATTCTGTATGCATCGATTTGGCTGGCCGCGGGAGCGCTGCTGCTGTCGGTGCTTCTCCGGTGGGGCAGCATGCAGGAGAACGAGCTGCCGACGTACAGCCTGGTCATTCATGGCTGTTCCGCATTGGCCGGCGGCTTCGTATCGGGCAGGCGCTCGCACGAACGCGGCTGGTACTATGGCGGTATGCTCGGCGTCGCATACGCAGTCCTCGTCCTGCTCATCAGCTTTCTGGCCAGCAATACCGGCTTCAGCGGCAAAACGTTAACCATGCTGATCGAGACTCTGCTTTGCGGCTCTTTCGGCGGAATGATCGGTGTCAATACGAAACGGTCCTAACCCTATCCCCAGCATCCTCCACGACCTTGTAAATTGTAATCATCCCTGCAAAATGTGTTATACTATATCGGACCGTAACGACGTAAACACCTTAGGGGGATATTAAGAATCATGACTTTGTTTGACAACATGACTACGGTCGCGATCTATACGACTTTGACCGTAATCATTCTGATTTGGTACGGGACGAAAGCGAATCCCTTCAAGATCGGCGGACTTTTCATTAAAGAATTGATCGTTGACCGCAAATACGCGCTGCTGTTTTTCTCGCTCATACTCATCCTGCTCTGCAACAAGTTTGAGATGCGCATCGAAAAGCATATTACGAAAACGTACGATTTTTCCCGCTTCTTCCAATCCATCGAGGGCAGCTTCGTCGCGAACGTGCAGCATACGTTCCAGGCCGATTGGCTGACGACGTTCTTGTCCTTCATGTATATCGTCGTTCTTCAGGCGCTGATTATCGCTTCCGTCGGCATTTATACATACCTGAATCCAAACAAAGTCATGTTTCGCGCGATATGCTTCGCGATCATGTTCAATTATTTGATTGCCATTCCGTTCTTTTTGTTCTTGCCGGTTAGCGAAGTTTGGCATCAAGATCCGAACGTGAGCTTCCTTATGCTGAAGGTATTTCCGGATTTCGAGAATCAATACCGCGCGTTGTCGGGTCTGGATAACTGCTTCCCGAGCCTGCATACCTCGATCTCCGTTACGATCGCCATACTTGCCGTCCGTTCCGGAATCAAGCGCTGGGCTTGGCTCTGCTGCATCAGCGCCGTGATTATTATCTTTTCGATATTTTACCTCGGCATTCACTGGCTCATCGATATGTGCGGCGGACTTGCGCTCGGAACGTTCGCTTCCCTGATGGGCATCCGTCTCAGCACGGTAAAATGGTCGCTTCGCGGCCGCCGCGGCACGGTTGTTCCGCCGGCTCCCGTCAGCTATTTGCGGGAAGACGCAAAATAAGAGTCCCTTCATTGAAAAGACCGCAGCATCCAGGCATCTCGCCTAGGGCTGCGGTCTTTGCTTTAATAATAGATTAACGGCCGCACCTCATCGTCAGCTGCTGCAGCTGCTTCGAACAGGCGGCGTATTGCCGTTTCTCCTTCTCGTCCGTCGTCAACAAACCGTACATCTCCTTATCGGCTTCGCATTTCTTCAAAGCTGCAAGCAGCGAGGCTTGACCGTTAGGGAGCTAATTACGGCTTGCGGCTCGTGCTCGGGCTGTACGCGAAGGCCAAGTATCTTGGGCGTGAGCGGCTGATTCTCCTCTTTCCGTATACCGTTTATCGCCCCGCTTACTTCCATGACGGCAAATTAGACGTCAGCGATTAAGAAGACATCCTTACGCCTCAGACTCTCCATCAGTTAGTCTGTCGTGAGCGAAAGCATGCTTAAATACCAATGATTCTCGCTTCCAAAGAAACGTAGCCCGCGAGATTACCGATCGTAATCCCCGTGATGCATTCGAATACGGACAATTCCGTCACCTGACGCTTACCTAGCACCTTCGTCAGCAGCAACAAGAAAAGAACAGCCGTCAGCGTACGCAGCACGATCTCCAGCCATAAATGCATATGTTCGTTCCATATCGATCCCGGTGTCGTCATCATAATATTTATCAACATGCTGGAACTATGAACCATGCTCGCAAAGGAAACCACAACAAGAAACCCGGCAGCGCATGCGCTGCCGGGTTTCTTCCGCTTACCCTTTAATTTCTTCGGCTTTCTCTTCCTTCACCATGACCGGCGCGGATGTAGCCGCGACGGCGCTGGAGGAAACCACCGAGTTAATCGCGCTACGATCGAACGTAACCCGGGTGGAATCGTTCACGCGCAGGACGACGATATCGTCCGTAAGCTCCATGATCGTACCGTGCATGCCGCCGATCGTGACGATCTTGTCGCCTTTCTTGATCGCGCTCAGCATGGAATTGCGAGTCTTGGATTTACGTTGCTGCGGACGGATCAGAAGGAAATAAAACACCGCAAACATAAGAATAAACGGAATTAAGGATGCTGCTCCCATTTCATTTCACCCCTTTCCTTAGAATCCTTTGTCGTTCTCGAATAAACCGTACTTGTCGAAGAAGGAATTGCGGAAATCAAGCAACCGGTCTTCCATGATCGCTTGCCGTACGTTCCTCATCAGTTCAAGCAGGAAATGCAAATTATGAATGGTTGTCAGGCGGATACCGAACGTCTCGTCCGCTTTAATCAGATGGCGGATGTAAGCGCGCGAGTAGTTCGTGCACGTATAGCAGCTGCACTCGGGATCCAGGGGACCGAAATCGTCCGCGAATTTGGCGTTGCGGATGACGAGGCGCCCCGAGCTGGTCATCGTCGTTCCGTTGCGCGCGATCCGAGTAGGAAGTACGCAATCGAACATATCAATACCGCGAATCGCTCCGTCGAGCAACGCATCCGGCGAACCGACCCCCATCAGATAGCGGGGCTTGTTAGCCGGCAGCAGCGGAACCGTACAATCCAGTACATTGTACATGAGATCTTTCGGTTCTCCGACGCTAAGACCTCCAATAGCATACCCCGGGAAATCCATGGAAGTCAACTCGGCCGCGCTCTGGCGCCGCAGGTCCTCGAACATGCCGCCTTGTACAATGGCGAACAATGCCTGGTCATGCGGGCGGCTGTGAGACGCAAGACAACGTTCCGCCCAACGGGTCGTCCGTTCCAGCGAGTTCTTCACGTAATCGTACTCGGCAGGGTAAGGGGCGCATTCGTCGAACGCCATCATGATGTCGGAGCCGAGCGCGTTTTGGATCTCCATCGCCTTCTCCGGCGAGATGAACATCTTGTCGCCGTTCAAATGGTTGCGAAACTCGACGCCCTCTTCCTTGATCTTGCGCATATTGCTCAAGCTGAACACTTGGAAGCCGCCGCTGTCCGTCAGAATCGGACGATCCCAGTTCATGAACTTATGGAGACCGCCGGCTTTGCGCACGATTTCGTGTCCCGGACGGACGAACAAATGATAGGTGTTGCTCAGGATGATATGCGCGTCCAGCGTCTTCAATTCTTCGGGACTGACCGTTTTGACGGTAGCCTGCGTTCCGACCGGCATGAATGCCGGCGTTTCGATGACCCCGTGCGGTGTATGCACGCGGCCGAGCCTTGCCCCCGTCTGCTTGCAGGTTTTTATTAATTCGTAAGTAATTGCCACTATGATCTCTGCCTCTTTCTGCGTTCCTAATAAATAAACATCGCGTCGCCGAAGCTGAAGAAGCGGTACTCGCGTTCCACGGCTTCCTTGTACGCTTGCATGATGGCCGAACGTCCGGCCAAAGCACTGACGAGCATGACCAGCGTTGATTTGGGAAGATGGAAATTCGTCAGCAGCGCATTGACCAGCTTGAACTCATAGCCAGGGAAAATAAAGATATCGGTCCACCCGCTGCAAGCCCGTAACTCTTCATACGCAAATCGGGCGGCAACGGTTTCAAGCGTTCTTGCGGAAGTTGTTCCGACTGCGACGATCCGTCCATTCCTTGCCTTCGCGCTGCGCAGCATCGCTGCCGTTTCTTCGCTCAGCTCGTAATATTCGGCATGCATCGTATGCTCTTCGATCGTATCGACCGACATCGGCCGGAACGTACCCAAACCGACATGCAGCGTAATGTAGCCGACTTGAACGCCTTTACGCTCGAGCTGCTCGAGAAATGGCTTCGTGAAATGAAGCCCTGCCGTCGGCGCCGCAGCGGATCCTTCGTGCTTCGCGTAAACCGTTTGGTAACGTTCGCGGTCGCTCAATCGCTCTTTGATATACGGCGGAAGCGGCATCTCGCCAAGTCGGTCCAGCAGTTCGTTGAAGATGCCCTCATAGCGGAATTCAACCACTCGCGCACCCTGCTCGCCTACGTCTACGATCTCGGCCTGCAGCAGCGGCGAGCCGCTGCCGTCGGCGCCGAAGCTCAGCTGAGCGCCGACTCTGAGCCGTTTGCCCGGCTTCGCGAGCGTCTCCCAACGGTCGCCAGACAGCTGCTTCAAGAGCAGCAGCTCTACTTTTGCGCCCGTATCGGACTTAACTCCCAGCAGCCTGGCAGGCATTACGCGCGTGTCGTTTAAGATCAGCGTATCGCCCTCGTGGAGCAGATCAGCCAGCTTCGTAAACAGATGGTGACCGATTTCGCCGGTCGTTTTGTTCAGCGTAAGCAGCCTGGACGACGTACGGTCTGCCAGCGGCGTCTGTGCAATCAGACGTTCCGGCAGTTCAAAATCAAATTCGTTTACATTCATGGGTTAGGTATCATTCCTTAACGATCTTCGCGTCTTTGTAGTAGTATTGCATAATATATTTGTAGTCATACCCAAGTCCTGCCAATCCGCGCGCACCGTATTGCGACAATCCGACGCCGTGTCCATTGCCGGAACCGACGAAGCGGAATTCGGGTTCCTTCGTCGCGGCGCGAACGGTACCGCTGCCGTTCACGATAAAGTAGTTGGGAGCCGTCAGCTCCTGCTTCTTCCCGTCTCCGCCAAGAATGTACATCGCACTGCCGTCGGCGGGTTTCTCGGTCGTTGCTCCGCCCGATCCCGCGATGGTCAGCCTGGCGGTTTCGTCGATCTTGAACAACGTGCTTGGCAGTCCTCCGAATGCGGAGCGGAATGCATCCGGCGTTTTCACGCTTAATGCTTGTCCGTTCGCCGTGATTTCCGTCGGTCGTCCGGAAGGTCCCTGCTTACTGATCTCGAGCGTGCGGATTGGGCCGGCAATCGGCTTGCTCAGCTTGCCCTGCGTGAGCTTCAGCAGCTCCGCGGCGGAATACGTGCCGCGCACCCATGACATTTCATTGGACTGGGTCACTTTCTCTAAGGAAACGACTAGCGCTCCTGCGTTCACCGTATCCACCACCGGCACGGTATCCTGAACGAGCGGAATCGGGCGAACCTTCGTGCCTGCGCTCTTCACGCGCAGCACGGCTTGTCCGCCGGCCGACTTCTGTCCGCTGTCTTCAAGCAAATCCTCGCGGATATAACCGACGAGATTATTGGGCGTCACGACGCGATACCACTTGTACAATCCATTCTCCGAAGAGGTGTCCGGACTTTGCACGCTTTTCAAGTAATCGAAGCTGCTGCCCCAGATTTCTTGCGCATCCGCCGTGAAACCGCCAGCGCTGGAGGAGAAGACGGTATTGATGACTTTCCCGCCATACATGGCTACTTCGCCCTGCGTCGCTTCGACGGCCGCGATCGTCGCCGCCTTCTCCGAGCCGATGCCGCCGTAGGCTTGGCTGAGCGTCGTATCCACCACATGCGCGATCTGAAAGCCAAATCCTTGGTACAGCGCGTACGTGCGGGCAGCCACCGCCTGCGCCTTCAGCGCTTCAGCCGGCCAGGAAGCCGGCATTTCCGCGCCTACGACGGCGGATATGTATTGCTCGAACGGCACTTCGTTGACGACCGCCATCCGATTGCCGAGCCCGCTCACTTCGAACGCGCCGCGGTAACTGCGGCCATAGCGCTCCGCCAGCTTGATGCCCGTGTCCGCCGTCGTTTCCAACCACAGCTTGGCACCGGTCAGAGGTACGGAATAGAGCGACGCCGGCGGCTTGGAGACGGACTCTGCAGTCGTGTAATCGTCGCGGATGAGCACATACAAGGACTTGGGATCCGTCGGAGTCGGCGATAAGCCCGACTCGGCTTGCTGCGCTTTCGTTCCGAGCGCACTCAGCGCCGCCTGGTCGCTTTCCGAGCCCAGCAGCACCGTGTAGACGCCTGCGGCCGTTCCGGACTGCTTGATCGCCGCATAAGCTTCGATGCCGGAAGCAGCCAGCTTCTGCGCGGCTGCGACGGCTTCGTTCTTGGAAGCGAAGATCATGCCGGATTCAAGATGAAGCGGCCCCATTAAATCGGCTTTCGCGGCCTTGCCGGCATATCCGGCAATCGTGCCGTCCTTCAGCCATTTGTCCCCTGCCGCACCCGCTGCGGCCGCAGTCGCATACGAGCCCTCCGAGATTTGATAGACTTTACCGCGTGCATCATTTAAACCGATCATCATGCCTGATCCGCCAAGTGCCTTGAGGCGCTTCACGACGGCCGTTGCAGCCAGATAGTCCGTTGTCTCCAGCACAATGGGCTTATAATCGTCCATGGTGAACCGAACCGTCTCATCGCTCCCCGACACGAACATCGGAACGACGGAAGAAGGCAGCCGCATGCCGACCTTCATGCCGCCGGTTGAGCTGAATGTCGCCGTCGCCGTGTTCAAGGCATACTTGCTCGTATTCATGAAAATACCGACTCGGATCGTGTCCAGCTGCGGGACGGCCGCCCCCTCGGTAGGGTGCGAACTCCATACGGATAATGCGATGACACCGGCCCCAAAGACCGCAAGCGTTCGTCTAGCATTCGGCATCGCGAGCAGTCGCCAAGCCGATCCCCTGTTCCCGTCGTTATGAACGTTTACGCCATTCACGGCTATTCGTCCTCCTTAAAGTTTTGCGCAGCAAAACTACTTCGTAAGCATCGGCTCGCTTAATCCCTTTTGGGCAGCGCGCATGCGCCGTCATGACAACTGTCGTCCGTCTTTCCAAACCATTCATACCGCCGGCCCGCTATGAAGCGGTAAGCAAAATCCGCCGCTCCGCGTAGACCGGGCACTTTATATAACGGCGCAAGCCATCGAAGCCCGCGCACCGTTCTCAAAATACGAACGACGCCCGCGGCACCGGCATGCATCGTGCCATCCATTTCCACCACATGCATTTTCGTCAGAAGCTGTTCTTCGGTTACAGCTGAAAGCTCGGGAATCGATTCATACGTTTCCTCGAGAGACTGAACGGGAATAAACCGCAAAATCGCGGTCGACTGAAGCTCTTTCAAACGGCGAACGCTGGCTAAACATAAATTGCAGGTACCGTCATAAAGTACGATCAGCTTCTCGCGCCTCTCTTCTTCAGCTTGTTTCCTTCTAGAGCCCATTAGACGAAGCCGCCTCCTTCTTCCTTCACGTCTCCCGCATCGCCTATTCCGGCGTTATCTTGGGGAACGGGCAGTCCCAAATGGCGATAAGCAAGCGGGGTTACCATTCGCCCGCGAGGCGTCCGCTGCAGGAAACCAATCTGCATCAGATACGGCTCGTATACATCCTCGATCGTCTGCCCTTCCTCGCCGATCGTCGCGGCAATCGTATCCAGTCCGACAGGGCCGCCGCGATAAATCGTGATCATGGCGCGCAGCATCTTATGATCGATGCTGTCGAGCCCGAGCGGATCCACTTGGATAAGCCCGAGCGCGGAACGCGCCAGCTCATGCGTGACGATGCCGTCCCCGCGCACCTGCGCGAAATCGCGCACCCGCTTCAAGAGGCGGTTCGCAATCCGCGGCGTACCCCGGGAGCGCATGGCGATTTCCTGCGCCGCTTCGCCGATCACGCTGACGCCGAGAATTTCCGAAGCGCGCGTGACGATATACGCCAGTTCGTCGACCGTGTAAAATTCCAGCCGGCTGACGACGCCGAACCGATCGCGAAGCGGAGCCGACAGCAAGCCGGCGCGCGTCGTCGCCCCGATCAGCGTGAACGGCGGCAGCTCAAGCCGAACCGATCGCGCGCTTGGGCCTTTGCCGATCATAATATCAAGCGCGAAATCCTCCATCGCCGGATAGAGCACTTCCTCCACCGTGCGGTGAAGGCGGTGAATCTCGTCGATGAACAGCACGTCGCCTTCCTGCAGGTTCGTCAACAGCGCGGCCAAATCGCCCGGCCGCTCGATGGCCGGCCCGCTTGTCGTCCTCAGATTGACGCCGAGCTCGTTCGCGATAATGTTCGACAGCGTCGTCTTGCCAAGTCCGGGCGGTCCGTAAAGCAGCACGTGGTCCAGCGCCTCTTTGCGCAGCTTCGCCGCTTCGATAAACACTTTCAGATTGTCTTTCACTTGCGACTGGCCGATATATTCGGACAAATAGCGGGGACGCAAGCTAAGCTCCACCGCTTGATCTTCCATCATGAGGTTGGCGGAAATAATCCTCTCGTCCATTCACGCTTGCCCCTCTCCACTAACCTTTGAACAACTGCTGAAGCGCCCGCTTCATGAGCGCGTCTACCGACTCGTTCGGAATGTCCGTCCCCTTCATCGACTGCCATGCGCGGTCGAGCTCGGCCGCCGTATAGCCCAGCGTCATCAGCGCCTCGCGCGCCTCGCGCCAGATTTGGCCGCCTTCCGCTTCCGCGGCTCCCGATCCCGGATCCTCCAGCATGATGCCCGCCGCAGCGAAACTGAATCCGCCCGGAATCGCATCCAGCTTATCCTTCAAGTCAAGCACCATGCGCTGCGCCGTTTTCTTCCCGATGCCCGGCAGCTTCGTCAGAAACGTCAAATTCTCCTGCTGGATCGCGGCGGCGATCGTCTCCGGCTTGCCGCCGGCCAGGATGCCAAGCGCTACGCGCGGTCCGATACCCGAGACGTCCAGCAGCTTGCGGAACATCGCCTGCTCGTCGCGGTTTGCGAATCCGAAGAGCAGCGCGGCGTCTTCCCGAACGTGATGATGCGTATAAATCGTAATGATGTCGTCGTTTTTGGCGAACGCGTACGGATTCGGAGTGAAAATTTGATAGCCGATATCATGGACGTCCACGACCACGAATTCCGTATCGAGATGGACGACCCGGCCCCTAACATAATCGATCATGAACGGTTCACCCCATTGATTTTGTTCGCCAGCACGGTTGAGTGCGCATGGCAAATCGCCACCGCAAGCGCATCCGCGACGTCGTCCGGCTTGGGAATGGCGCTCAGCTTCAGCAGCATCTTCACCATCTCCTGCACCTGCCGCTTCTCCGCTTTACCGTAGCCGACGACCGCTTGCTTCACTTGAAGCGGCGTATACTCCATGACGGGAATCCCCCGCTGGGCAGCCGCCAAGATCACGACGCCCCTGGCCTGGCCGACCGAAAACGCCGTCGTGACGTTGCGGTTAAAAAACAGCTTCTCGATGCCAAGCGTGTCTGGTTTATAACGGTCCATCAGCGCGCAGGCAGACTCGTAGACCTGCTTCAAACGCTCTTCCTGCGGCGTACGCGCTTCCGTCGTGATACATCCGTATTGCACGGGAACGAGCTTGCTCCCGATTTTGTCGATGAATCCGAAGCCTACGATGGCGATACCCGGATCTATGCCTAATACTCGCAAAGCTTCTTCTCTCCCCACGCCAACCGCGATTATTAGCTTGCCTTACAGCCGAAACACCCAGCTCCGTCCTTGGCGTCAGCGCGTCCTGCACCGGTCATCCACGCGTTACGGAAGACGATCCGCCTAGAGGCGTACGGACACGAACCAAAAAACGGCTTCCTCCCATTATATCAAATGATGGAACGAATGAGAACACGCGTTTTGTCCCAGCCGGCACCATCCGGACGAACAAGCAAAAGGACGGCTGCCCGTTGCAGCCGTCCTTCGTCCAAACCTGACCTTTATCAATCTCCGAACGCTTTAGTACGTTCGTTTCATAACCTTCTGCGTGCGCGCGACCGCATAGTCGCTGTACGTCGAAAGCACGCTGTTGAACGCGTCCTTATCCGAGATGCGAATGCCGTTCTCCAGCTCTTCTACCCGTTCCTTGGGCAGGCTGCTCTCCATATAGTTCACGTCCAGCTGGAAGAACGTCCGCATGACTTTCTCTTTCTTAGGCTCGCCGTCAAAGAGAGACAGTCGTCCAAGCTTGTCCAGGCCGAAATAAGCGCTGCGTTTGCACGATTCCGACAAATCGTCGATCCGCTGCTCCATGACGACCGCACCCTGCTCGTCCACTATCGCCGTCCATTCGTGGTGCTGTTTCATCATGCGCAGAGCATCCGCGGAGCTCAAAACGCCGATCGTCTCCGATTCCACGCCGCAAATGTATACGCGCCGGAGCTTAACCGTTACCTTCTCCTGCATATCGGACAGCGCATCGATGACGCTGCTGCCGCCGCCTTCCGGCTGCTGCCGCACGACTGGAGATTCAGCTTGCGGAACGTCTTGCGGTTCGGCGCCTGCACTACCTTCCGCGGCCGGCGACAAGAACAGGCACGCCGTCGATAAAAGCATGCCGCATGCCAGCTGCCAGATCGGCCGTTTACCGCGTTTCAGTTTCTGTTTCACTTTTCGCCAAAGGCTGAATATCATCATATGGGTTTCCCCCATTTTCTTTTTTTGTTAGTCTGTCACTTCGACTGGGGAATTATGCATGCGAACGCGGCGCATAATAAAGCCCCGCACGCATCGCTGTTCGATGCATGCGGGGTCTGCTGCTTGTTATTAACGGTTAATCCAAGGCAGACTGTCACGGCGCTTCGGTTTCAGGGTACGCGCTTGGCGAATGACGGCCTTCTTGGCCGGCTTCCGGCCAGCGGCGGACTTGCTCACCTTTACCGGTTCCGACTCCACTTCGAAATCCTCTTCCTCGCGTTTCTCATGGCAGCCGCAATTGCAAGGCTTTTTACCCGTCGTGTTTACTGGCGAGACTTGGCCGTTGCCTGCATATCCGTAGGTATACTGCGGTCCCATATTTGCTGGCGATACCATCGACGGATTATAGCCGCCGTAGCCGTAGCCGCCCATCGGTCCCGTGTTTTCCGGCGATACCATCGACGGATTGTAACCGCCGTAGCCGTAGCCGCCCATCGGTCCCGTGTTTTCCGGCGATACCATCGACGGATTATAGCCGCCGTAGCCGTAGCCGCCCATCGGTCCCATGTTTTCCGGCGATACAAAGCCAGGCCCGCTATTCTCGTCGCTAGCCGGGCTTACCATCGGCGAACCCCAGCCGTAATTCGGTGCTCCCCATGGAAGGCCTGCGCCGCCTTCGGGCGATGCTGCAGCAGGGCTTACGGCCGTAGGCTGTTCATAACCATAGCCGCCCGTCATTGCCGGCGATACCATCGTTGGCTGTTCGTAACCATAGCCGCCCGTCATCGCCGGGGATACCATCGTCGGCTGCTCGTAACCGTAGCCGCCCGTCATTGCCGGCGATACCATCGTCGGCTGTTCGTAACCGTAACCGCCCGTCATCGCCGGCGATACCATTGTCGGCTGACCGTAGCCATAACCGCCCGTCATTGCCGGCGATACCATCGTCGGTTGACCATAGCCATAGCCGCCCGTCATCGCTGGCGATACCATCGATGGCTGCTCGTAGCCATAGCCGCCCGTCATTGCCGGCGATACCATCGTCGGCTGATGGTAGCCATAACCGCCTGTGGATGCCGGAGCGACGCTTGTCGGCTGGCTGTATCCGTAGCCGCTGTGAATCGGCGCTGACGATACCGGAGCCGCCTGCATGTCATGAAGCGACATGACCTCTGTAGCAGGAATACCGTATTGCTTGAACAAATCCACGCTTTGCTCGTAAGGCTTGTGAACGGGATATTTCTTCTCCGCAATCGGCACTTCCGTCGGTACCGGCATCGGAGTCGGCACCGGTTCTGGCATAGGCATAGGTGTCGTGTCCGCTTTCGGACCTGTAGGTTTCTTGCCCGTAGGTATTTTAACGGTCGGAATTTTACCCATCAACCCTTGAACGCCATGCATGACCGAAGCCGGATGAAGCGGATGATGGCCCGTTCCCGATTTGTGATGACCCGATTCCGTATCATGCATCTCCGGCATCGTGCTCGGCATGCCTGGTTTCGGAATGTTCACCACTTCGCCGGTCAGCAGCACGTTCGGGTTTTTGAGCTGCGGATTGGCTTTGATCATATCGCCGAGCGGAACGCCCCATGCCTTAGACAGTTTCCAAAGCGTATCCCCCTGCTGCACGACATGCTGGTGCATGATCTCCATGTCGCCGCCATGTCCTGCGGGAACTTTGATTTTCATGCCGATGTCGATTTCGTCCGGATTCGAGATGGATGGGTTGAGCTTTAAAATTTCTTCCAGCGATACGTTATACTTCTGCGCTATCATGTACAGCGTATCGCCCTTTTTCACAATATGAATTTTCACCCGCCAAAAACCTCCTGTCACGTTTTACGCCTTAGGCAGACGCGGCAAACGCCCGTTATCAATCCCTACATCCTATGCAGGAGGTGGGCGGGTGTCACCCTCCCGTACAAAAAAAAATTGAAGCACCCATAGGCCTAAACGCCTTAGGAGAGCTTCAATCTTCGTGCAGCAAGCGCTTTTTGAGGGTCATTCGCTCGCGTCGTTCAGGTTAACGCGGCGCGTAGGTGAAGCTTGGATAGCTGCCCAGCACGCGAACCTGGCATCCAATAGCTTCGATTTCGGCAATGGCTGACGGGAGCAGCACGGAGTCCATTGACATCTCGATATCGATCAAGAAGTAATAATTGCCTAATTTCTTCTTCGTCGGCCGCGATTCGATACGGGACAGGTTGATCCGGCGCCAGGAGAATGCGGAGAGCACCTGATGCAGCGCACCCGGATAATCTTCCGGCAGCGTAATCAGAATGCTTGTCTTGTGCTTCTCCGATTCCCGCAGCGTGAAGGGCTCCGGCCCCGCGAGCAGGAAACGGGTGTAATTGTTGTCATGGTCGGTAACGGCCGTCTCTAGCAGATCGAGATCATTGTCCGCCGCGGCGGACACTTGGCCGATCGCCGCCCAACCGCGTCCCGGGTTGTCGCGTACGTTGCGGACCGCCTCGGAAGTGCTTCCGACATGCTCCAGTTCGGCATGAGGGAGATGACGTTTCAAATATTGCGTGCACTGCGCCATGGCGACGGGATGACTCATGACTTTTACGATGCGGTCGTAAGCCAGCTCGCCGTTCTCCCCGTTCAGCTCGGCAGATGCACCGATCAAGTTTTGAATGGAAGGGTAGATCCATTCCGCTTGAATCGGCAAATTCACCTCGTCGACGAGCCAATCGGTATGCAGGCTGACGGAACCGTCGATCGTGTTCTCGATCGGAATGACGGCATAATTCGTTTTCCCTTCCGCCGTGGACAGAAATACGTCTGCGATCATCCGATGATACTCGTATCGAATATCGACGCCGAAGCCGTTCAGCATATGCCTGGCCGCTTCGTCGGACGTCGAACCTTTCGTCAAACACGCTACGCTAATCATGCCTTGACTTCTCCTTTGATTCGTTCCATGAACGGTACTGTCTTGCCTGCTTCGAAGGTGGTGAGCTCGGGACCGTCCAAAGCGGGCGCAAGCCACATCGTTTGAGCCTCGATACCGTGCTGCTTCAGCGTATTCAGCAGGAAGGCTTCCAGCTCCGCTTTCCTAGCGCTGCGGCGGTCGACGAGCGTCAGCAGGGTCGGTCCGGCGCCGCTCAGCGCCACGCCAAGCGCCCCGCGGCTCGTCGCCTGCTCCAGTATCTCCGACATGCCCGGCACGAGCGGTGCACGATAGGGCTGATGCAGCTTATCGCGCATGGCGAATGAGATCAATTCCAGATTCCCGCTGGCGAAAGCCGCGACGAGCAGCGAACTGCTCGCTACGTTGAAGACGGCGTCCTTCATATCGAGCTTGTCGGGCAGCGCATGTCGCGCCTTCTCCGTGGACAACTGGAAGGACGGAATCGCCACCAGCACTTCCAAATTTTCGTGAGGGGCGATACGAACCTTCTCCGCGCGGGTCCCGTCCCATGCGGAGACGACGATTCCCCCGAACAACGAGGCCCCGACGTTATCGGGATGGCCTTCCAGCTCGGAAGCCATCTGGAACAGCTTGTCCTCGCTAAGCGGACTGCCCGCCAGCGCATTCGCCGCCACGAGCGCGCCGACGATGGCAGAAGCGCTGCTTCCCAGGCCGCGCGTCAGTGGTATGTCGCTGTACATGGCGATACGAAGCTCCGGGATGTTGACGCCGGCTTCCTCGAACACCATCTGCGCGACTTTGTAAATCAAGTTCGTCTTGTTCGTCGGAATGCCGTTTAACCCGTCACCGTACAGCTCGATGACCGTTTCTCCGTCCTTGGTCGCTTCCATCTCGATCCATGCATATAGCGACAGCGCCATGCCAAGCGTGTCGAAGCCCGGACCGAGATTCGCCGTGCTGGCCGGAACTCTAACCAATACCTGGCCGTTTATCATACTCCCGCACCCTCCAGATGACGGATGGCGTAATGAACTCATAACCGCAGCTGCTTGTCATGGTTTCTTCATCCGTTAACGTAATGTACTTCACAAGCTATGCGATCTCGAATACGCCTTGCCGATGTCCGGTCGGCTGTTAGCCTTCAACCCGGTAAACGCTCTTGATGGCCTTCACCACTTCCATGCTCGCAAGCGACTTCAAGACGCGGGATGCTGCTGCTTTGTTCGCATCATGCGTAATAATGATGATTTCCGCTTCCGGATTGCTCGGATTCGGCTGCTGCAGCACGGATTCCAGGCTGACCTCATGCTCCGCGAATGCTTGCGTAATCCGGGCAAGGACACCGGCGCGATCCTGTACGTGCAGCAGCATGAAATATTTCGAAGCAATCTGCTCGTCGGTCTTGAGCTTCTTTTCTTTGTACGCAAGTTTCGCCTGCTTCCCGTTCACGCCAAGCTTCAGGTTCTTCACGACCGCGACAAGGTCGGCAACGATGGACGTAGCCGTCGGCATTTCGCCCGCACCCGCGCCGTAGAACATCGTTTCGCCGACGGCTTCGCCATAGACATAAACGGCATTATACACCCCGTTGACGGATGCGATCGGATGCGACGCCTTTACCATCGTCGGCTGTACCGAGACGCTGATAAAGTCGTCCTGACGCTCTGCGATGCCAAGCAGCTTCACTTCGTAGCCAAGCCGCTTGGCATACAAAATATCTTCGCGGCTGATTGCCGAAATGCCCTTTACGTCTACGTCTTCAAGCGCGACATTCGCACGGAAGCCGAGCGTGGCGAGAATCGTCATTTTACGAGCGGCATCGAGGCCTTCCACGTCGGAAGTCGGATCGGCTTCGGCATAACCAAGCTCCTGCGCCTCTTTCAGAACATCGCCGTATGCCGCGCCTTCCTTGCTCATCTTGGTTAAGATATAGTTCGTCGTTCCGTTCACGATGCCCATGATCTTAGTAATGCGATCGGAGGAGAAGCCCTCGACCAGCGTCCGGATGATCGGAATGCCCCCGGCTACGCTTGCTTCATACAAGACATCGCAGCCGTTCTCATGAGCCGCCGCAAGTATCTCGGGTCCGTGCAGCGCCATCAAATCTTTGTTGGCCGTTACGACATGCTTGCCGCGGGAGAGCGCTTCGAGAATGTAGCCTTTCGTCGTCTCGATGCCGCCCATCACTTCAACGATCACGTCGATCTCCGGATCATGAATGATGTCCCATGCGTCTTCCGTCAATTTATCCGGAGAAATGCCGATGGAGCGCGCTTTGTTCTTGTTCTGTACAAGCACTCGCTCGATGACGATCGGCGAACCTACTTGGCTCTGCAGGTCGCTCTGATGTCCTTCCACGATGCGCACGACACCCGTTCCTACGGTTCCCAGGCCAAGCAATCCTACTTTAATCGGTTTCATTCCGTCCTACCTCCAAATATATAATCTAGCCTTGCCCGATGATGGACGCCTTGCGAACGCCGTCCTGCCTGCGGAGCGCATCCATGAACTCGGACATCGTTCCGCTCATTAGAGAGGTATCCACGGAAATCACAACATTGGCAAGTCCCTGCAGCGGTATCGTTTGATGAATCGTCAGCACGTTTCCTTCGTAGCCGGCCACGAGGCCGAGCACCTTGGACAGCACGCCGGAGCGATGGTCCAGATCCATGGAAACGGTGGCGATCGTTTCCCGCTTGAGCTGATTCTGCGTGTATACGCCGTCTTTGTACTTATAGAACGCGCTTCGGCTCAAACCGACTCGCTCGGCCGCTTCGTGAACGGTCGCCGCTTCGCCGCGGCGGAGCATTTCCTTGACCTGAATGGTCTTCACGATCGCTTCCGGCAGCATATCCTCGCGTACGACATAATAGCGTTCCTCCACGGGCCGTCCTCCCAACAAAGACATCTGTTCTTCTATAGAGGACATTATATCGAATATTCGACCATGCGGCAATAGTCATTTCCACGAAACAAGCCGGTTTCTCCATAAAAAAACTGTCGAAGCCATGCTTGCAGTCGACCCGCAAACACAGCTCCGGCAGCTGTTCGTGATGCTATTCGTTGTAATAGAAGTCGCTTCCCTCGAAGAATTCGAACGTAAAGTCCGCGATTCGAACGATATCGCCATCTTTCGCGCCGATCTTGCGCAATTCCGCGTCGACGCCCATCATCCGCAGCGTACGCGCGAAACGCATGATCGCGTCGTAGGAATTGTTCAGATTCACGCGTTTCATGAACTTCTCGATATACGCGCTCTCGACGTAGAACCCTTCGTTCTCCTTGCCGACCGTGAAGGAACGATCCTCGTCCTTGTCCAGCGTATAGACCTTGCGCTCCGCGACGTCGCGCACTTCTTCGATCTGGCGCGTTTCCGGCACGGTTTCGAGCAGATCCATCGCCTTGTACAGCAGCTCTTGAACGCCCTGCTTCGTTAGCGATGACATCGCCACCACTTGATGCTTCGGCGATTCGTCCTCGTCAGCGTCACCATCGGCGTCCGCTTGCAGCTGTTCCAGGAATATCTCCAGGTTCGCTGCGGAATCGGGCATGTCCATTTTGTTCGCCACGATGATCTGCGGTCGTTCCGCAAGAAGCGGGTTGTACAATTCGAGCTCCTGGTTGATCGTCACCCAATCCTCGTACGGATCGCGTCCCTCCGAGCCCGACATGTCGAGCACGTGCAAAATAATGCGCGTGCGTTCCACGTGGCGCAGGAAGTCGTGACCTAGTCCGACGCCCTCATGCGCGCCTTCGATAAGCCCGGGCAGATCCGCCATGACGAAGCTGCGGCCGTCTCCTACGTCGACGACGCCGAGATTCGGCGAAATCGTCGTAAAGTGGTAGGCGCCGATCTTCGGCTGCGCCGCCGATACGATCGACAGCAGCGTCGACTTGCCAACGCTCGGAAAGCCGACGAGGCCTACGTCCGCCATCACTTTCAGTTCCAGGATGATCCAGCGTTCTACGCCTTCCTCGCCGTTCTCGGCAAAATCCGGCGCAGGATTGCTTGCCGTCGCGAACCGGCAATTGCCGCGTCCGCCGCGTCCGCCCTTGGCCACGATGATCTCCGAGCCGTGCTTCGTCATATCGGCAATGATCTCGCCGGAATCATCATCGAGGATGACCGTACCGGGCGGAATACGGATAACCGTGTTCTCCGCGTTCGATCCGTGCATCGTCTTAACTTTGCCGCGCTCGCCCCGCTCGCCTTTGAAATGCTTCTGGTAGCGGAAATCCATCAGGGTCCGCAGCCCGTTGTCCACGCGGAATATGACGTCGCCGCCTTTACCGCCGTCGCCGCCGGCCGGCCCGCCGTTCGGCACGTATTTCTCCCGGCGGTACGACACGATTCCATTCCCGCCGTCGCCGCCTTTTACGAATATTTTCGCCTTATCGACAAACATCTCTTTACGTCCTCCGTTTATGTCCCAAGCTGCGCTTCCAGCATCAGCATCCCTTTGCCGTAATCCGCATCCGCCACCTGCAGCGGAGAGCCTTGAAGCGCACGCTCGCAATTCGATTTCCAGTCGCTGCTCGATTGAAGTATGCCGTCGAAATGAAACGACAGCTGCAGCTTCTTCCCGTCCATGGATAAATCCATCAGCAGCCGGGACGCGTCGCCGCTGCCCGATGCCGCAGCGGAACGGTACGCTTGAATAAGCTCTATGATCGCATTCGCCGCGCGTTCCTTCTCCGGAAGCAGCTCGGCCAAATTCACTTCGCCCTCGATGTCCATGTCGATGATCATGGAATTGGTCCGGGTCCGGAAAGACTGCAGAAACATGACCAGTGACGGAACGCCGAGCTTCGCGATCTTGCTTTCGCTCGTCATCCGTTCCTTTATCTGTTCCACGCACTGAATCGTCTTATCCGTCTTCCCCATGCGAATGTAGCCAAAGATAATTTGCAGATCATTCATCCAATCGTGCCGATGATGATTCAACGTTGCAATTGCCGTTTGCTGCAAGCTCCGTTCCAGCACTTCCAGCCTACGGGCTTGCTCGCGCGCGAGAGAGCGGTTCCACAATACCGCCGCCGCTGCGGTCCATGCCAAGAATACGGCCAGCAGCCACCGCTGCGTCGGCCAACTAAGCGCTGCCGCCGCCGGCAAAATGACGGAAACGGCCGCAAACATTCGGATGCGGTTCATGATCGAGCCTACTTTCCTATTCTTTCCTAGTCTTAACCAGTATAGCACGAGTAAGAGGAAAGTTCATCCGGGGCCGAAGCGCCGAATAAAAAAAAGAAAACCCCGGTCTGCATGCAGACCGGGGCGTGTTGCTTATTCCGCTGCAGCGACAGCAGCAGCTGCAACCGGGTAAACGCTGACTTTCTTACGGTCGCGTCCCCAACGTTCGTATTTCACGACGCCTTCTACTTTCGCGAAGAGCGTATCGTCTTTACCGATACCAACGTTGTTGCCCGGATGAACTTTCGTTCCGCGTTGACGAACGAGGATGCTGCCAGCCGTTACCGTTTGGCCATCGGCACGTTTAGCGCCGAGACGTTTGGATTGGCTGTCGCGTCCGTTCTTTGTGGAACCTACACCTTTCTTCGAAGCGAAGAGTTGGAGATTCAGTTTCAACATGGATGTTCCCTCCTTTATTCACGAAATAGTTGACGAATGACAACAAACTTCCCGTACGAGGCTGCGATAGAGTCCAGCATCACGATCATACTTTCCAGCAGGAGCTGCATCTTCGCATCGGAATCTGCAGTCTCTCCAACCGGGATTTCGGATCGCAGCCAGCCGCTCTTCATCGAAGCCGGGAGTTCGCACCCCGCGAGCGCTTCGATTGCATTCACCGTGCCGACCGATACGGCCGACACCCCTGCGCAGACAATGTCCTTGCCGGGCTTGGCGAAACCAGCATGTCCCTCTATCGCAAACGATACGATCCGCGATTCGGCGGCAGACCGCCGCTCAATGTTGACCGTAATCATAGGATAACCTCTTAAGCTTGAATCTTGCCAATCGTAACTTTGGAGTACGGTTGACGATGACCTTGCTTCCGGCGGTAGTTTTTCTTCGCTTTATATTTAAAAACGATGATTTTTTGACCTCTGCCGTGTTTCTCGACAGTCGCCGTTACGGTAGCGCCGGAAACGACCGGTGTACCTGTAACGAATTCTTCGCCTTTGGAAACAGCCAATACGCGGTCGAACGTTACGCTCTCGCCTTCAGCAGCATCCAGTTTCTCGATGTAAAGAACGTCGCCTTCTTGCACTTTGTATTGCTTTCCACCCGTTTCAATGATCGCAAACATGTGTTGCACCTCCTTATTTCGAAGACTCGCCTGATGCAGGTGCCGAGAAAGAGGACTGACGCGGGCTTATGTACCTGTTCGGAGCGGTATTTGTCCTGCAATTCCAACTTCTCAATCGCAGACACCATAATATCTTAGCATACATTATATTCGATAGCAATGCATATTTTGGGCCAATGCCGGTTTACCCTGGCACCGTTCGCTACGATCGCGCTTCGTCCCGATGGCCGACCGAATCCTTCACGGGCAATATCTTCTGCTCGCGGACTTTCTTGCGCGTCATCTCCAGCAGTCCAAGCCTTGTCCAGCCGACGACCTGACATTTCGTCCGGTCGGAGCGGACGCGGCGCTCCAGCAGGTGCATCACCTGTTCGCGGTGCTGCTCTTCTTCCATGTCGATGAAATCAACGATGATGATGCCGCCGACATCCCGCAGCCGCAGCAGCCTCGCAATCTGCTCGGCCGCCTCCACATTCGTGCGGAATACCGTATCCTCGAGATCGGATGTGCCGACAAAACGTCCCGTATTGACGTCGACCACCGTCAGCGCCTCGGTTTGGTCCCATACGAGATCACCGCCGCACTTGAGCCGATAACGCCGCTGCGACGCTTCCTGAAGCTGTTCGTGAATATGATTCAGCTGAAAGAGCGAAGCGCCGCCGATCTGCGGCTCGAACAACCGAAGGCGCGGCAGCATGGCAGGTGCCAGCCGCTTCATCGTCGCCCTCGTCTTCCTGTAGACGGAACCGTCGTCGATCCAGATCTCGTCGATCTCGGTCGTCAGCAGGTCGCGCACGAGCCGGTGCACGAGATCCGCATCCCGGTGAACGAGCGTCGGCGCAGAAGCCGTCTCTCCCCGCTGCCGGATTTCATGCCAATGCTCCCTGAGAAACTGCACGTCCTGCTGAAGGGACTCCAGACTCTCCCCCTCGGCAGCCGTGCGCAGGATAACGCCTTCGCCTGGCAGGCGAATCCGCTCGCCGACGGCGCGCATGCGCGATCGTTCCGCTTCGGTCGAGACTTTCTTGGAAACGCCTATGTAGTCTGCGATCGGCATATAAACCAAATAGCGGCCAGGCAGCGAAAAATGCGTGGTAACTCGGGCGCCTTTGCCTCCAAGCGGTTCCTTCATTACCTGCACGAGAAGTTCCTGTCCAGGCTGAAGCAATTGGCCGATCTGCGGTTTTTCCTTCGGCTGCCGTTCCAGATGCGGATGAAGCACGTCGTCGATATATAAGAACGCGTTCTTCGGAAGTCCGATATCGACGAAAGCCGCCTGCATGCCCGGCAGCACGTTCACGACGCGGCCCTTATAAATACTTCCGACCAGTTGACCCGCATGTTCGGTTTTTTCCATGTAGTATTCATACAATGACGATTCATCGATAATCGCGATTTGCAGCATGTCTTTTTGACCGTGAACCAGCATTTTTTTCATTCCCATGACCTCCTGCCTCAGTCGGTCTCCACGGATACCTATTTTACATGAAAAGCTCCAAGACTGCACGGTCTGCTTTTCCGTCCGAGAGAAACCCGCTGACAAGCCGCTGTTCCGGCAGCACGGCCAGTATATCCCCTTTCTCCTCCATGACGACGATCAGATGATAGCTGTCCCGCTTAAACAGCCGCAGCGCAGCGAGCACGGTATACCCCTTCGGCACAATAATAGGAAACGCCAATGTTCCCCGCGAGACGGCACGGGTCGACGAAAGCGCCCTGTTCGTTAGAAAGCGCAGAAATAGAAACGGAATATTGCGATAAGCCGTCCAATTCGTAAGCAGCAGAAACAAGCCGACGGCGATCAGGTTGAGGTGAAGATGCACCGCGTTCCCGCTTAGCACGGCAGGCACGACGGCGCATACAATCATTAAAGCGCTAAAGAGCAGGCTAATCCTAGTACCCCAAACAAGCGTTCCGTGAAACGTCAGCGTGCGGCTAAGTCCCGCTTGCATCAGCTTCCCGCCGTCCAGCGGCAAAATCGGCAGCAAATTGAACAAGCCGATCATGAGGTTCGCTTGGCAGACGTACGCCGCCCAATCGTGCTGCCACAGTCCCAGCTGCCCCAGCAGCCAGGCGGCGCCCGCCATCCACGCGTTCTGCAGCGGTCCGGCAATCGCGACAAGCGCTTCTTCCCTAGCCGGCAGCCCGCTCCCGTCCTCGACCTCCGCCACCCCGCCGAAGGGCAGCAGCTTTACCTCGCGAACCGTCCAGCCAAAGCCTCGAGCAGCGATAACGTGGCCAAGCTCGTGAACGAGCACGATCGCAAACAACGTCAGCAGTTCGACGAAATAGCCCGTAAGAACAGAAGCGAGCATAATGAGCACGAAGAGCGGGTGAACGGACCACCGGATGCCGCCAAGTTTAATCAATCGGAACGACGTCCGCCGGATTGACGTATCGGCCTTGCTCCTTTACCGCGAAGAATAACAGGCTTTGGCTGCCATCCTCCGCCTTCGTCTCCGACAGCTTGCCGAGCGTCTTGCCCGCCTCGACCCAATCATTGGCGGATACGATGACGCTGCCAAGCCGGCCATATACGGTTACGCGCCCCCCAGCATGCTGCACCATGACGGTCGCGCCCTCGGTATCGCCGTTATTGGAAACGAGTATGACGCGTCCGGTTTCCGCGGCGAGCACCGACTGTTCCGGCTTGCCGGCGATTTCGACGCCGCTCAGCGTTTCCGCGAACGAGCGCACGACCGCGCCATTCGGGAGCGGCGAAACGATCGGCATCTCGACGGCGCCTTCGGCAAGCCGGGACTCCTCGTCCTTGCTGCCGAAGAACGGGATGAACGAAGGGGCACCCGCAAACCATTTCTTATAAAGAGACGCCGAAGCGTTAAAGTCCATATTCTCCGTTAGAGCGGCTGTTACCGCTTCTTGGCCTTTCTTCGCGGCGGGCATTTGCGTCTGGAACATCAGGTACACGATAACGAACAGCGCTGCTGCAATGACGGACTGAATGAACAGCCCGCGCACGATGAAGCGGCCGCCGGTCTCCGATGGATCGGGCGGAGGCCCTCCCGCCTTGCTCGCCCGGATATCCTTGCTTGGCAGCGGCGCAATGTTCCAACCGGCCGTTTGCCATGGATTGGGGTTCGCCTTCCACAGCCGTTCCGGATCTTCCTCGCGCAGCCGTACCGGATGTACCGAATGTTCCTGCATGTTCTCCACACGGCTGTCCGCCTGCGCGGGCTGCGGCAAAATCGGTTGTGCCTGAAGCCTCTTCGTCTGCGGCTCCAGCAGCTGAGGCTCTACGGAATGCCGCCCCGCCTGTGCTTGTGCGGCGTTACTCTCCATAATCCGGCGAATGCGCTCTTGTCTGCGTTCGCGGATGCCGTTTCGGGTATCCATCGCCAATCCCTCCACCTTTATACAGCTTGTTCACTCCAGTATATGAGACGCTTGGACGGGTTATGAGTTCGCCTGGAACACCGAAACGCTTGAATGCCGGAATGAAAGAAAACCGCCCGGCAGCGCCGGACGGTTAGGTAGCTAGTTCGTATTTCTCCTGATGGACTTTCACGCTGAATACGAGGCCGATGCAAAGCATGTTCAGCAGCAGCGACGTGCCGCCGTAGCTGATGAACGGCAGCGTGATGCCCGTAATCGGCATCAGGCCGATCATCATGCCGATGTTTTGGAAGACTTGGAAGACGTACATCGATACGATCCCGATCACGATGAATGATCCTCGCAAGTCATAACACTGGAAGGCGATAATGATCATCCTATAAATCAACAGGAAGTAGAGCATGAGCACGACCGCGGCGCCTTGGAAGCCGAACTCCTCGCCGATGACGACGAAGATCGCGTCCGAGTATGGATACGGAATGAATTTGCGGTTTTTGGACTCGCCCTTCATGTACCCATCGCCCATCAGCCCGCCTGAGCCGATCGCGATCTTGGCCTTGTTCGCCTGGTACACTTCCTTCTCGGAAGCGGTCTCCGGATTGAAAAAGCCGTTGATCCGCTCGTACCAATGGAGTTTGTGGTTCTTCGCCGCATAATCGTGGATCTCCGTGTTATAGGTATTAAACAAGAACATGAACAGCATGATCCCGCCTATGACGACGCCAAGACCAAGCAGGACGTGCGTATAACGGACGTTGCCGATCCACAGCATGCCCAGCACGATGACGAGATAGATAATGGCATTCCCGAGATCCGGCTGAATCATGACGAGCGCGAACGGCACGAACGAGAAGAACGCCACCACGAACAAATCCTGCCGCACGCGAAGCGGCTCGCCCTGGCGGCGGCCCATTAAGTAGGCGACGGTAATGATCAGAATCAGCTTGACCATCTCGGCGGGCTGGAACTGGAGGCCGCCCGGAAGCGGAAACCAGCTCTTCGCGCCGTTGATTTCCGGTGCCGTCAAATAGACGACGACGAGCAGAATCAAGCCGATGCCGTACAGAACGTACCACGCCTTCAAATAGATTCGGTAATCGAGCAAGGCTGCGACAATCGCGACGAAAAACCCAAGACCGTAGAAAATGATCGTCTTCGTGTCATAGCCGGCGTACTCCGGATTGCCGTACGTGGCGCTATGCACGAGCATCGTGCTCACGACCCCAAAGGCCAGCAGAATGACGATCATGCCCACATCGATTTTTTTCAGTTTATTCAGCACTTCACAATCATCCTATTCCAAGAAACTTGCGGAAACGCTTCATGACGCCGGCCTTCTCTTCCAATTGCATGAGGGGAACCATATCGCCCAGCATCCGCCTGGAAATATTGCGGTAAGCGATCGCCGCGCGCGAGGAAGGGTCCATGACCGTCGGTTCCCCGGCATTCGCGGAGCGGATGACCTTCTCGTCGTCGGGTACGATGCCGAGCAGGTCGATCGCAAGCACCTGGCAGATTTCGTCGATATCCAGCATTTCCCCGGATTTCACCATATTCACTCGAATGCGGTTGATGACGAGACGCGCTGGGACCTGCGACTGCTCAAGCAAGCCGATTACACGGTCCGCGTCGCGAACGGCCGCGTTCTCGGGCGTCGTCACGACAATGGCGCGGTCCGCCCCGGCAATCGCATTGCGGAATCCCTGTTCGATACCGGCGGGGCAGTCGATGATGACGTATTCGAACTCTTTCTTCAGCTCGAGAATCATATCTTTCACCTGCTCGGGCGTAACCGCGTTCTTATCCTTCGTTTGGGCAGCCGGCAGCATGTACAGCTCTTCGAACCGCTTATCCTTCACCAGTGCCTGGTTCAGCCTGCAGCGCCCTTCCGCGACATCGATCAAATCATAAATGATCCGATTCTCCAGACCCATGACCACGTCCA
Organism: Paenibacillus sacheonensis; assembly: GCF_009909195.1. GTDB lineage: Bacteria > Bacillota > Bacilli > Paenibacillales > Paenibacillaceae > Paenibacillus_Z > Paenibacillus_Z sacheonensis. The sequence continues at coordinate 617,766 of NZ_JAAAMU010000001.1, read as the reverse complement.
GATTGCGCAGGCCGATATCGGTATCCACCATGCATACCTTTTTGCCAAGCAAAGCAAGCGCAGTCCCGATATTGGCCGATGTCGTCGTTTTGCCGACGCCGCCTTTCCCCGATGTAACCACAATCGCTTCTCCCATGACTTCACACTCCCCGCTCAAGCTCTAAACACGATCGGCAGCCTGCGTATCCGCTGCAGCTGCGTCAACTTATCGATCTTCATTACACCTTCGCTCAGAAACGCAAACTCCATCAGCGCATCGCCCGTCATCCACTCGTCCGGCGGACGGCTGATGACATCGTCGATGCGCAGCTGCGTCGGTCGCAGCAGCGATGCTGCGATGACGGCTTCCTTGCGGCCTTCGCAGCCGGCATGCGCCAGTCCGCGGAGAGCGCCGAGCACATAAATGTCGCCCGTGCAGAGCACCGTGCCGCCAGGGTTTACGTCCCCCATCAGCAGCAGGTTTCCGTCATGCTCCATCGTTTGGCCGGAGCGCACGATACCTGTGAGCACTTTAATATTATTGCCGTCCTCGGGCTTCTCAGGGGCGATTGCTTCGCTCTCGACCGATTGCACAAGCAAATTGCCCTGCTGGCGAATCGTCGCCCTAATCCGTTCTTTATCTTCCTCGGTCACATGACGGGAGCCCAGCTTTACTTGGACATGAACGATAGGACCTGTCAGCAGCTGTTGATGCGACTTTTCCAATTTGTACTGCAGTTCGTCCAGCAAGATGGAAAACTCGCAATTGTCGTCAAGGAGAAAGATCAAGCCTTCTTTGACGCCTTTTATCGTAATATGCTGCTTCTCGGTCACGCTCGTCCCACCCCTCTCTCTATACGATTCTTTCATCCGCGCGCTTATTCCTGCATGGGAGCTGTCCTAAACTTCTTCTTCTTCGGTTTTGGGCTTGAGGCTGCCCTCGAACCAACGTCTTGCCGGTATGTACAGCGCCAATGCGAATAATAACTGAAGAAACAAGCTCGGAATGATGTGCTGGTACAGCGAATATTCATAAGTGAGGTCCGTAAGCCGGAATACCTTGTAAATGAAATAGACGACCGTATCGTAAACGAGAGTGGATAAGCCGATCATGGACAGCGCCATCAACAGCGTGCTGCGTTTGCGCTCCAGAAGAAGGCCCGTCATATAACCGACGAGCCCCATCGAGAAGGAATGAACGCCGATAATCCGGCCATAGAAGGCCAGGTCCTGCAGCAATCCGAAGGAAAGGCCGAGCAGCAGCGAGGCATGGCGTCCCCGGTATAGCGCGGCGAATAATACGAAAGCCAGCGTAAAATGAGGAATAATGCGCCCGACGAGATCGCCGGGAATCAGCCAATAGAAGATCGTCCCCTCGGAGAGGAAGAAGAGCAGCATGACGATGATAATGCGCTGCATGCTCATGGCGCCGTGTCTCCCGTATCCGGCGTTTGAACGACGAATACTTCCCTCAAATGATCGAAATCCGCAGCCGGCGTAATCGTCGCCGTATACGTAAGGCCGAAGTCTCCCACTTGGCTGCTGTCGACCGTGCCGATGACCATTCCGCGAGGGAAGACGTTGCCTTTGCCTGAGGAAATGACCGTATCGCCCTTCTTAAGCGGATCGTGCTCGGATATTTTGGACATGGACAGCTTGCCTGTTTCCGTATCGTAGTTATCCACGATGCCGAACGATTCTTCTTCCTTGCCGAGCACGGTCGCCGCGATCAGCTTCGTATCCGCCGAATTGACGTTCAGCTTCGTGATCGGCATGACGGACGAGAAGAACGGATCGACCCGAGTGATCAAGCCGACCAAGCCTTTGTTCGTCACGACGGCCATGTTCGGCTTGATGCCGTCCTTGGAACCCAGATTGATGCGGATCGTCTCGTCGTACGGGTCGGTGCTGACGGCTATGACCTGCGCGATGAGATATTTGTAATTGTCCAGCTGTCTCTGGCGCTCGGTGAAATGGAGATCGTCCTGAAGCTTTTTTAATTTGTCTTCCATGCCGTTGTATTTGATGCTGTCCCGCGCGTACGCGGCGGCGGCGATGCGCAGCTGCTCGTTCTCCTTGTAAACCTCGCGCATATGGGAGAGATCGTGAATCAGGTTCGATACATAACCAGCAGGCCTGTACAGCCATTGTTGGAAGAAGCCCGACGTATCGAGCGCGAAATTCTCCGGCCACGTCAGCTTCTTCCGGTCGCCGATGGAGAAGCCCATTACGGCGACGAAGAGAATAAACACGATCATGAGCACAAACATCCGTCTGTTGCGCATCCAATTAAACACTTCGCTTCACCCGCCCATTCCATGCTGAAAGCCGAACGACCCTCATGCTCGTTCAACCGATCAGCGTCGCTCATCCGTTTTCCCCTAAGTCCACGTGCCGGATTACTTCTTGGAACGGGAAACTGGGCCTCCGCGTGTTTTGAACAAATCGATGTGGTCAAGCGCCCTGCCCGTTCCGATCGCTACGCAGTCAAGCGGATTTTCGGCAACGATGACCGGCATGCCCGTCTCGCGAGCCAGCAGCTTGTCCAGGTTTTTGAGCAGCGCGCCGCCGCCCGTAAGAACGATACCGCGGTCCATGATATCCGCGGACAACTCAGGCGGACATTTCTCCAGCGTGATTTTGACGGCGTCCACGATCGCATTGACCGTATCCGCAAGCGCCTCGCAAATTTCGTCGGATGAAATCGGAAGCGTCTTCGGCAGTCCGGACACGAGGTCGCGGCCGCGGATCTCGATCGTTTCCTGCTGTTCCGGGGCAAGCGCCGCGCCGATTTCCATCTTCAATTGTTCCGATGTCCGTTCCCCGATCATCAGATTGTACATCCGCTTGATGTACTGAATGATCGCTTCGTCCATTTCGTCGCCGGCAATGCGGATGGAACGGCTCGTCACGATGCCGCCCAGCGAAATAACCGCCACTTCCGTCGTGCCGCCGCCGATATCCACGACCATGCTTCCGGTCGGCTCCCAAACCGGCAGATCCGCGCCGATCGCCGCCGCGAACGGCTCTTCGATCGTGAATGCTTCCCGGGCGCCAGCTTGAACGGTTGCGTCTTTAACGGCGCGCTGTTCTACGGCCGTGATGCCGGAAGGCACGCAAACCATGACGTTCGGATGGCGCGGGAACAAAGAACGGCTTTTCTGCGCTTGGCGAATGAAATACTTGATCATTGTTGAAGTCGTATCGAAATCCGCGATAACGCCGTCTTTCATTGGACGGATCGCGCGGATGTTGCCAGGCGTACGACCGATCATCTTCTTCGCATGCTCGCCGACAGCCTCGATTTTCTTTGTATCGGTACGAAGAGCAACCACGGAAGGCTCTCTTACGACAATTCCTTTTCCTTTGACATAAACCAGCGTGTTAGCCGTACCCAAATCGATTCCTAAATCCTTCGAAAAACCACCAAACATAGTTGTATCTTCCTTTCTTTCGTAAGACAATCCCTCTTATTATATTACATGTGGCCTTGCTCCTTCAAACTTATAAAGCGATTGTCACCTATTACCAAATGATCCAGCACGTCGATGCCGACAAGCTCGCCCGCTTCCGTCAAACGCTTGGTAAGCGCAATGTCCTCGGGGCTCGGCGTTGGATCGCCGCTGGGGTGATTATGCATGCAAATCAACGAAGAACTGCTGAGCTTGATGGCCGCGCGAAACACCTCGCGAGGATGGACAAGCGTCGCGTTCAACGTACCTACGGATAACGTTTCGGTCGCTATGACTTGGTTCTTCGTATTCAGAAACAAACAGATGAAGTGCTCCTGCTTCAAATATCGGAGCTCCTCCATCATCAATCCGGCGGCATCCGCGGGCCTTCTAATCGTCGGCAGCTCGCCCTGCTGGCTGCGTGCCAGACGGCGCCCGAGCTCAATCCCGGCGCGCAGCTGCACGGCTTTCGCAGGTCCGATTCCGCGTATCTCGGTGAGCTCCGCGATGCTCATATCCACGAGACCGCGCAGGCTGCCGCATTGATGAAGTATACGGGAAGCTAGAAGAACGGCGGATTCGCTCTTCGTTCCCGTACGCAGCAATATCGCAAGCAATTCCGCATGACTAAGTGCATCGGCCCCAACGGTCATCAGGCGCTCTCTAGGTCGGTCTTCGTTAGGGACGTTTTTCAGCAAGAAGGCTTTCTCTGCTTCCATGAACGTTCCCTGCTTTCAGCTATGGTGATGGAGCCGCGAGAACGGCTAATGGCCGGTCTCTTAAATAACGGCGATATTGAATTCGGACAGCATGTCCGCAAGCAGCGAGAGCGGCAGGCCGACGACGTTGAAGTAGCAGCCGTCGATTCGGTCTACGAGGACTGCGCCCCGTCCCTGGATGCCGTAGCTTCCGGCCTTGTCCAGCGGCTCGCCGGTATCGGCATAACGCGCGATGACCTCGGGATCGAGCGGCTTCATGACGACCTCCGTCTTGCGGTGCGCCGTTATCTCGCGGCCCGTATGCGGATCCAAGCAGGCGACGCCGGTAAATACCTGGTGCCGCCGGCCTTGCAATCGGCTTAACGTACGGATGGCGTCCTCCCGGTCGAGAGGCTTGCCCAGCACTTCGCCGTCCAGCACGACAATGGTGTCCGCGCCGATGACGAGCGATCCGTCCCTATCCTCGGGAGCGAGAAGCCCGGCTGTCGCTCTTGCCTTGCGAAGTCCGAGCTGTTCGACGATTCGGGACGGTTGCCAATCAGGCGGCGTCCCTTCATCCGTATCGCTGGGCAAAATGAGAACCGGCAAGGAAAGGTCGAGTGAAGCGACCAATTCCCGCCGGCGGGGAGAAGATGAAGCCAGCACGAGCTGGCGCAAATGTTCGGTTGGATTACTGCGGGATTGAACCATTGAGGCAAAGCTCCTTATCGCTTCTGACGGTTACCTATAGTTTGCGGTACAGCCAAATCGCAAGCGCGAGACCGGCGATGCTGAGCAAACTTAAATGAATCCGCAGCGTGATTGCATAGCTGAGCACGAGCAAATCCGCGGTGGGCGACCACACGATCGTGGTCGAATTCGTTAGAAACGAAAGTCCTGGGACCGTCGACAGCGAACGAGCGATAAGCGCGCCGGCCAGCAGGCCGATCAGCATGAACAGCAGCAGTACCCAGAAATTTTTCTTCATCTTCCAACGTCCCTCGCCATTTTTTGACACGTACTCTACATTATACGCGCAGCGGAAACGCTTTACAATGATTCGATCGATTCAAACCAGCCTTTCTGGATGAAGACGGCGTTCATGAGCGCGGTCTGCATGGACCATAAGTAGGCATCCGACGGCTTCTTGACATATTCGCCCGCCGCAACCGCTGCCGTATTCATGGCTTGTTCCAGCTTCCGCAGCGTATCCTGATCCGTCTTGCTCGTCAGCCCTGCTTCCAACCGGGAAGCGGATGCCGTCCACTTCTCGTGCAGCGCCTGCCATTGCGTTACGGCGTCTGCGTCCGATTGCCCGATTAATCGGTCAAGCGTCATGCTGTCCAGCTTGGCGAGCAGCCCCGACGTGTTCTCGAAGAAGGCTTGAACGTCGGAGGCCGCGCCTTTGTAAGGCATAGCCGAAAGCGCCGGAAGCTCGATCTGCTTCACGTAAACGTCCATCCCGGTCAACGTCTGGCCGAGAAGATCAGCCGCATCCCGGTCCGTGGACATGCCCACGTAGATTCGGAAGTCCTCCTGCGACGTCAGCGAGGCAGCGGCAAGCCCTTTGCCGTGAAGCTCGGCCGCAGCGGCGTCCAGCCCGTCCTTGCTGCTGAATACGCCATATTGAAGCATATAATAGGATGCGGCAGGCACGTCGACCTTCACCGTCTTGGCAGTGCCGGCATTTACGGTACTCGCCGCGTTTTTATCCGCGTTTTTATCCCCTGCCGCGGCTGCTCCTTTTCCTCCGTTCGCCGTTCCGGCCGCAGACGGATTTCCCGCTGCTGTACCGCTGCTTACAGCCGGCAGCGCCGCATCCGGATTGTTCGCCGAACCTGAAGGGCCTCCCCCCGTAAACAGGGTCAGCACGAAGTAACCGAACAGGGCGCCCGTTGCGATCGCGCCGGCGACCGACGCGAACACTTTAAACCACGAAGGCCCCTGCGCCGGACGTTTGCCCGTGCCGGATACCGGAGATACGAACGCCTTATTCGATCCGCGGCGTCCCTCATTGTTGTCATATCGATCGACCACGACATCGATCAGCGGATACATATCGATGACCTGCGGCGGGGAGACGCGTTTGGAATAAGCATGCAGGCTGCGTTCTTGATCCGTCTCTTCGTCGCCAAGCAGAATAGCGGGTCCTGTATCGCCCATCGGCGGCAAGTCTGCCTCCGTCGGCGCGGTCGGCTGTGTCTTCGAGGAAGCGTACGCCGAATAATCCGCCGGCTCCAGCGATGATCTGGATCCGCCAGGGCGCGGCTTCGATCCCGTCTTAGGCAGTTGGCCGTCGGATTCGCGGATTAACTGCTCCAAGGCATGGGCATCATTCTGAAAAGGACTATTCCAGGAGCCGATATCGGCCGTAAATGACAGTTCCTCTTGAAAGTAAGGCACGGCGTTCGTGTCCGATGCGCGCTGCCTCTCCTGCCGCGGCAGCTCCTCGCGAGCCCCGCTCTGTTTATCGAATCGATACGTAATGCGTCCCTTCGCACTCATCGCACTCTCTCCTTGTCCACGTACTCTAGTACAAGTCTATGAGAGGGTTGAGAGAATTATGACCCGCCTGCGGCTATTAAGCCTTAAGCCTTATATAATATTCGTTTGCAGGAATATTCTAAAGGGGGTATATTGAAAGGATGAATGCAACTTTAACCGCTCTTGCCGAGCCACATCGACTGCACATCGTCGAACTGCTGCGCCATGGGCCCCTGCCTGTGGGCGATATTGCCGATCGACTGCACCTCCAGCAGCCTCAGGTTTCCAAGCATCTGCGCGTCCTGCACGATGCCGGGCTCGTCGGCGTACAGCCCGCCGCCAATCGGAGGATCTATAAGCTGGAGACTCGTCCTCTCCAAGAGTTGGACGTCTGGCTGGATTCGTTCCGCCGCCTTTGGGAGAATCGCTTCGACCAATTGGAGGATTATTTGCAAGAACTGCAGAGGAAGTCCGCAGAGCCGAACGGCGACTAGGAGGGCCGAATAGCCGGCTCACGCTCATTTAACACTCGGAACAAGGAACGCACGCAAGCAGCCGATGCACGTTCCCGCCGTCCGCGGTATCGGATTCACGACCGGCAAGCCATCCCTGCGGGGCTGGCTTGTTTGCGTTCTATGGGCCCGGCGCGTTATCCGGCGCAAGGATAATATAAGGCGGCGATCAGGGTCAGGGCGGTACGCAAAACCAGGGCAGCCCGCAACAAAAAGACAGCAGTAAAGGCGGCGGTTATGGAGCTGGCGGCAAAGGATCCGGCTGCGGCAAGGATAACGCGCACGATTAACGCAGAGAAAGCCGAAAAATCCAAGTTGGATCTTCCGGCTTTTGCTTGTTTCCCATGCGGTCCGCACCATCCTGTCTATCAGGTGCTATAAGTTAAAGGCCGCTGCCCGGAAAACCGGGAGCGGCCTTTGCCTGTTACTCAAGCTTTGGCGCGAAGCGACTTCGCAAGCGCATCGGCTACCTTCCAAATGTCGCCGGCCCCCATCGTGATGACGAGGTCGCCCGGCTTCACCCGTTCGGTCAGCACCGCCAGCGCCTCTTCCTTCGAAGGATGGTAGGACGTGTTGGCATTGCTGTTCTTGATGATCATCTCGACCAGCTTTTTGGAATTGACGCCCTCGATCTGCTGTTCGCCTGCCGGCGAATAGATATCCGTAATCAATACCTCATCCGCCTCGAGGAAAGCGCGGCTGAACTGCTCGAGCAGGAAGAACGTCCGCGTGTAGCGCTGCGGCTGGAAGACGGCGATGATGCGTTTGCCCGTCGACTTCGCCGCGCTGATCGTCGCTTGGATCTCCGTCGGATGATGCGCGTAGTCATCGATGACAAGAATGTCATTCACTTCGCCAAGCACTTGGAAACGACGTTTCGCTCCGCGGAAATCGACGATCGCTTCGGCGATGGATGCGAAAGGAATTCCCGCTTCCAGGCAGGTAATGACCGTCGCCATCGCGTTGTATACATTGTGCCGGCCAGGGACGGACAGTTCGATCCGTCCCAGCAATTGTCCTTGCTTCGACATATCGAAGGAAACCTTCCGGTCTCCAAGCGTGATGCCGCTGGCCTTATATACGGCATCCTGGTCGATGCCGTAGGTCAGCACGCCGTTACTGCCGAGCGGTCCGGACACCAGTTCAGGGAGCATCTCCTGAATGTTCTCGTCGTCCGCGCATATAATTGCGCTGCCGCCCTGCTTGACTTGACTCAGAAACTGAACATAGGCCGCTTTCAATTTATTGAAATCACCGTCGTAGTTCTCCAAATGATCCGGTTCGATGTTCGTAACGATCGCGATCGTCGGATGGTACTGCAGGAAGGAGCCGTCGCTCTCGTCTGCCTCCGCAACTACGTATTCGCCTTTGCCGGCTTTCGCATTCGTGCCGACATTGACGATTTCGCCGCCGATGATGAACGTCGGATCCGTCTTGCAATTTTCCATGACGAGCGCGATCATCGACGAGGTCGTCGTTTTGCCATGCGCGCCCGCAACGGCTACGCCTTTGCCGTTATTCATAAGCCTAGCCAGCATTTGGGCGCGGTGCAGGATCGGAATATTCAATTCCTCCGCCGCTCTGCGTTCTACGTTGTCCCTGGACAGTGCCGTCGAATAGACGACGAGATCCGCTCCGGTGATATGTTCCGGTTCATGGCCGATAAAAATGCGAGCTCCCTTGGCTGCAAGCTTCTCCGTCAGTTCCTGCCGGGCTACGTCGGAGCCGGTTACTTTATAGCCCATCTCCAGCATGACACGCGCGATTGCGCTCATGCCGTAACCGCCGATTCCGATGAAATGAACGTGTTCTGCTGTATTCAAAGACGGTTCACCAACCTTTTTCAGAATCCGTATTGTAAAGCAATTTGGACCGGACGTCGGCAATCAAATAAAGCGTGCCAGTCACGACCGCCAAATCCGCCTTGCCGGTCGACTGCTGAAGTCGTGCAAGCGCCTGCTTCCAATCCGGTTCTACGATGAGCTCGAAGGAATACCCTTCTTCCTCCCGAAGCTCTTGAACGAGCGTTGCCAGCGAAGAGGCAGGTAAAGCCTTTCGAAAATCCGCCTCTGTCACGATAAGCGTATTCACTAGAGGTAGTATATGCCGTAAAGCGTCACGATGATTCTTATTCGCCAGCATCCCGATCATAAGGTGAAGATGCTCGTACGCATACGTATCCTTGAGCGCTTCCGCAAGCATTTGCGCGCCTTCGGGATTATGGGCGCCGTCGATGAGAACGCGGGGAGAATCGCCGATCATTTCCAGACGGCCAGGCCATGCGGCATTGCGCAGACCTTCCCTCAAATCCTCGTCTTCCAAAATAAGCGCATAGTATTGCCGCAGCACTTCCAGCGTCATGACAGCGACCGCCGCATTGGAGCGTTGGTGCGCGCCGTTCAAGGTAATCGCCAGATCGTCGATCGAACGGAAGATTCCGTCGAAGCGGAACGACTGCTCATTCTCCCGTGCATGCAGCGTTACCTCATGGAACTGGTCGCCCATCATATACAGCGAGCTGTTCTTCGCCTTCGCGGTTTCGCGGATAATCGCCGCGGCTTCCGGCTGGCTGACGGCGCTGATGACGGGAACGCCGGCCTTGATGATGCCCGCCTTCTCCGCTGCGATCTCTTCGAGTGTATCGCCGAGAATGTCCATATGATCGTGGCCGACGTTCGTAATCACCGAAACGATCGGCGTCACGACGTTGGTTACGTCCAGGCGGCCGCCGAGGCCGGTTTCCCATACGACGAAATCCGGATAGGATACGGTGCCGTAATACAAAATCGCCAGCGCGGTGGACACCTCGAACATGGAAGGCGAACCAAGCTCCGTAGCCGCGATCTCTTCGACCAGCGGCTTCAGCCGGTTCGCGAGCGCCAGCAGCGTCTCTTCCGGGATATCCGTGCCGTTGTATTGGAACCGATTCGTGAATTTCGTAATGTAAGGGGACGTAAACGTCCCCACGTCATAACCGCAGCGCAGCAGCACGCTGGTCAAATAAGCGCAGACGGAGCCTTTGCCGTTCGTTCCCGCCACATGGATGAACTTGATCCGGCGCTCCGGATGGCCCGTCATCTCCATCAGCTTCCGGATACGTTCCATGCCCGGGCGTATGCCGAACGGAACGAGTCCTTCGATCCACTGCCTGGCTTCCTCGTAGGATGCCAACGGTCTATTTTGATGTTCCTGCATCTGTTCGTTCATCTCGCTTCAGCCTCTCAATTCCGCGATCCGCGCTTTCACTTTATCGCGTTTATCGGCATAATCGGCCATTTTCGCCTTTTCTTCCTCGATGACTTTGGCCGGTGCCTTGGCAACGAAGCCTTCGTTCGCAAGCTTCTTCTCTACGCGCTGCACTTCGCCGTCCAAATGTTGAATTTCTTTCTCCAGACGGGTGATTTCCTGCGCGATATCGATCAGCCCGGCTAGCGGTAAATACATCTCGGCTCCGGTAACGATGGCCGTCATCGCTTTCTCCGGCGCATTCAGGTCGAGGCTGATCGCTAGCTTCGACGTGCCGCAGAAGCGGACGATAAATTCTTCGTTGCGGGCCAGAATGGCGGCTTCGTTCGGGCTGGAAGGCTTGATTTGCAGCTCGATCTTCTTGCTCATCGGCACGTTGACCTCGGCGCGGATGTTCCGTACCGACCGAATCATCTCCATCAGCAGCTCCATCTCGGCAACGGCATCCGGCGCTTCGAACGCCGCGTCATAGACGGGCCATGGCGCAAGCATGATCGTCTCGCCTTCATGAGGCAGATGCTGCCAGATTTCCTCGCTGATGAACGGCATGAACGGATGAATCAGCCGCTGCGTGCGGTCCAGTACGTATGCAAGCACGGATTGCGTCGCGCGCTTCGCCTCGGCATCCTGACCGTTCAAGTTCAGCTTCGCGAACTCGATGTACCAGTCGCACAGATCATCCCATATGAAATTATACAGGACGCGGCCCGTCTCGCCGAAATCGTAGGCGTCGATCAAACGCGTCGTATCCGCAACCGCCGCGTTCAGGCGATGCAAAATCCAGCGATCCGCGGTGCCCAGCTTCACGTTGATGTCGATATCGGCCGCCGTAACGCCTTCGAGGTTCATCAGCGCGAACCGGGAGGCGTTCCAAATTTTATTCGCGAAGTTGCGGGCCTGCTCGACGCGCTCCCAGCGGAATCGAAGATCCTGGCCCGGCGTGCTGCTCGTCGAAATCATATACCGCATCGCATCGGCGCCGTATTTCTCGATCACTTCGAGCGGATCGACGCCGTTGCCGAGCGATTTGGACATTTTCTTGCCGTTCTCGTCGCGGACGAGTCCGTGCATCAGAACATCCTTGAACGGAATTTCATCCGTGAATTCGATGGCCGTGAAGATCATCCGGGCAACCCAGAAGTAAATGATATCGTATCCCGTAACCAATACGTCCGTGGGGTAGAAGCGTTTCAGATCTTCCGTCTGTTCCGGCCAGCCGAGCGTGGAGAACGGCCACAGCCCCGAGCTGAACCAAGTATCGAGCACGTCTTCGTCCTGACGGAGCGATTCGCTTCCGCAGGCGGAGCAGGCCGATTGCTCTTCGCGCGCGACATGCATGGCGCCGCAGGCGTCGCAATACCAAGCCGGGATGCGATGCCCCCACCAGAGCTGACGGGAAATACACCAGTCGCGAACGTTCTCGATCCACTGCAGATACGTTTTGTCGAAGCGGTCCGGAACGAAATTCACGCCCTTGCCGTTCTTCTGCGCGTCGATGGCGGCGTCCGCGAGCGGCTTCATGTCGACGAACCATTGCGTCGACAGATACGGCTCGACGACCGCGCCGCTGCGCTCGCTGTGGCCGACTTGGTGAACGTGATCCTCGATTTTGATGCATACGCCGCTCGCCTGCATGTCGGCCACGATGCGTTTACGGCAGTCCGCGCGGTCCATGCCGTTGTACGGTCCCGCTTCTGCGTTCATCGTGCCGCTTTCGTCCATCACGACGATTTGCGGCAGGCTGTGGCGCAGGCCGACCTCGAAATCGTTCGGATCGTGGGCCGGCGTAATTTTGACCGCGCCGGAGCCGAATTCCTTCTCGACGTATTCGTCGGCGATGATCGGAATTTCGCGGCCGATAATCGGCAGGATGATCATCTCGCCGATGAGATGCTTATAACGCTCGTCTTCCGGGTGAACCGCGACGGCCGTATCCCCGAGCATCGTTTCCGGACGCGTCGTCGCGACCGTGATGAAACCCGAGCCGTTCTTGAGCGGATACTGCAGATGATAGAGATGGCCGTTCACTTCTTTATGCTCAACCTCGATATCCGACAATGCCGTGCGGGCGGCCGGATCCCAGTTAATGATTTTTTTGCCGCGGTAGATCAAGCCTTTCTCGTAGAGCCGAACGAATACTTCGCGAACGGCTTGGGAGAGACCCTCGTCGAGCGTGAAGCGTTCGCGCGAATAGTCCAGCGAGAAGCCCATTTTGGCCCATTGCTCGTGGATGGTCGCTGCATAGCTGTCCTTCCACTCCCATACCTTCTCCAGAAACTTCTCGCGCCCCAGGTCATAACGGGACTGGCCTTCCTCGCGCAGCTTCTGCTCCACCTTCGTCTGCGTCGCGATGCCGGCATGGTCCGTGCCTGGCAGCCACAGCGTATCGTAGCCCTGCATCCGCTTGGCGCGAATCAAAATATCCTGCAGCGTAAAGTCGAGGGCATGCCCGATATGAAGCATCCCGGTAACGTTCGGCGGCGGAATGACGATCGTGTACGTCTCGGCCGAAGGGCGCTTGCCCGCTTCGAAAAATTTACCTTCCCTCCAAAAAGGATACCACTTCGTTTCCGCGGCCTTCGGGTCATAGGTCGTCGGCATTTCGGTTATGAGTTCTTTCTGCGACATGTGCATTCCTACCTCCAAATTATGTCCTCATCCGTCAATTGCGCGGAATCGCGCAATGCCGGCTTAGATTCGCTAGTAAAACGGCTGCCTTTCGAAATACGGCGAGCGCACGGCTCTCCCATGGGCGTAAATCGAAAAAAAAATAAACCTATCGCCCTTATAGCAAAGGACGAAAGGTTTTGGCTTCCGCGGTACCACCTTTGTTCCGATACGGACGATTCCGTCCATACGGCAACTCATTAACAGATAACGGCTGCAGCCGGCCGCAACTACGCGAATGTCTTCGCTTCATTCCGGCAACTCCAGGGCGACCAGTCGCAGCATATTCCTGCAGAACCTCGCAGCGCAATCGGTTCCACTCTCTGAAGGTATTCCTGCCACTCTTCCCCATCAACGTCATTATAAACATAATTATTGCCTTATTTTTTCTATCATACACGTTCTTATTTGCAATCGTCAATCCCAGTGGGCCGCACCCTGGCTCGATTATATGGCAAAAGCCTGCCGAGAGGCCTCCTTAGAGGCTTTCGGCAGGCTCTACTATGACGCTTCAAGGGATGTACAGGACCTGGCCTTCGCTGACGCTTTGATCGCTTAGCCGGTTGTAGAGCGCGATCTCCCGCGCTTGCAGCTGGTAGCGGCCGGCAATAAGATCCAGCGTTTCTTCGCGCTGCACGATGCAGATGCGCATCTTGCGGAACGCATGATCCTCGTTCGGACGAAGCAGGTTTTTCCATTCGATTTCATCGCCGGAGGATTTGCGGTTCTGCGCGGCTTCGCGCTCCGCATGCTGTTCCGCGGCAGCTTTGGCCTCCTGCTCCCGCCTGCTGGACTGGAGCAGCGACCTGAAGCTGACATTGGCAGCTCCTTGCTGCGCCGTTTCGTCCTCCGCAGGCTTGCCGGCCAGCGCGACGCGAAGCTGCTTGCGCTCCGTATCGGTATCCTGCACGGAAACGTCGCCGAACAGCTGCACGGCTTCGGGCGCCGGCTGCGTGCGGAATGGAGACTCGGCTTCCGGCTGCGCGAAAGCGGACGGTACAGGCGACGCCTCTTCCGGGGCAGGCTCCGGCTGCCAAGTCTGCTGCTGCGGAGCATCCGCTTCAAACGCCGGAGATTCGGACGTCTGAGCGAATTGCTGCCGCTCGGCGTCCTGAGCCGCTTCGCGCTCGGCTTCCTCAACCGCTTCCTGAAGGATCTCTTCTTGACGCGCAGCTTCTTGCAGCACCGCTTCCTGGCGGTCGGCTTCCTGACGGGCAGCTTCCTGGCGGTCGGCTTCCTGACGGGCGGCCTCCTGGCGGGCGGCTTCCTGACGGGCAGCCTCCTGGCGGGCGGCTTCTTGGCGGTCGGCTTCCTGACGGGCAGCCTCTTGGCGATCGGCTTCCTGACGCGCGATTTCCTGCTGCGCATGGACCAGCAGCTCCTGCTCTCTGGCTCTGGCGGTACGGGCCAGCGCTTCGCGCGCCTCCTCCGCCTCGGCCCGGGAAGCCAAAGCTCGCTGCGCGTCCTGCTCTTCTGCTTGACGGGATTGCTCCGTCTCCCAGAATTGAGGCGGCTGCGCCAAATATGGCTGCTCCTCCGAACGCTGCGCGTCAAAGAACGAAGGCGCTTCGAACGGTTGTTCCTCATCCCTGCTGTGCACGACGGTATACGGTTCCTCCCGCTGCCAATCCGCCGCCTGCGAGCTAGGCTGCTCGATTTCGATGCCGAACAACGACAGCACGCCCGTGATGTTGAGCGTCCGCGTGGACAGCACATCCACGTCGAAGTTGTCGATTTCGACGGAGATGTCGTCCAATCGGTGAATGCGGTTCAGCGGCAGCGTAATTTCGACCGGAATCCAATGCTCCAGCGACTGCTCCGACAGCGGCTGCTCCTCCGAACGATATACGCCCGTCAGCAGCAGATGTCCTTTCAGCAGAACCTGCTCGTCTTGCTGCACAACGCCAATGCGCGGAACGAGCTCGATTTCATCCAGCTCGTCGATAGCCGCCACTTCATCAGGCAAATGCACCCGCTCGTAAATATCAAATCGCAAACCGTTTGACTGGCTTGGCACGCTAGTCGTCCTCCCTTCCCCTCTTCCAATGCTTGGTTGCCGTTTCCATCAACCATAAGTAAGTATTAGGCCGCTCATACTCTGCTTATCTTTCTATTGGAATGAAACCCGCAGCGCCGGCAAACAAGCGACAGGCGTTTCATCTTGCCTATTTAACTATATGGCAAGGGGGTGGAAGGCATGACTACGATTTTCACAGGGACGCGTAGCGGCGCCGGACTTCGGCGAACCATGCCGGTTCCGGAGCCTGCAAGGTCATCTCGCTGCCGCTCCACGGATGCCGGAAGGTCAATTGCTCGCCTCGAAGCGCCTGATGGCGCAAAATCGCATCTCGTCCGCCATACAAGGCATCGCCGACGAGCGGATGACCCAAGAAGCTCATATGGACGCGGATCTGATGGGTTCTTCCCGTTTCGAGCCATAGCCGGACGAGCGCGGCTCCTCGATAGGTTTCGAGCGTCTCGTAATGCGTGACCGCTTCGTCGCCTCCCGGCGTTACGATGCGCCTGGAACGGTGGTGCCGGTCTTTTCCGATCGGAGCGTTCACGGTGCCGCTCTTCCGCTTCGGAATACCCTGGACGACGGCGGCATATTGTCTCCCGATGACCTTGGCGCGCATGGCTTCATCGAGCCGCAGCTGCGCCAGCTCATTGCGTGCATAGAGAACAGGGCCTGCCGTATCGTCGTCCAGGCGATGAATATGTTTGGCGGGCTGCGGATCGCCATGCAGCAAACCGGTACGGGCGGCCGCTTCGTCAAGCGTGCCGCGTTGGCCTGGAGCGGAAGCATGTACCGGCATGCCAGCGGGTTTGTCCATGACGAGACACCAATCATCCCGAAACAACGCCTCGGCTGCAGGCGTTTCTATATCAGTCGGGACGGAAGCAACCGAGGCCGAAGCCGATGGCAGCGTATGCTGCGCTATACGGAATGCCTCGTCTCTAACGGGATCGCCCGGCAGGAAGTTCCTCAGCCGGACCATGCCTTCATCCATTTGAATGCCGCCTATCGAGAACAGTCGATTCAGCCATTTCTCCGGAAATAAACCAAGGGCCAGCAGCCAAATCCGCACATGATGCGGATGGCTCCCGGCCTCGATCGGAGAGACGGCTATGCCTGCGTTATGCGCATAGAGAAGCAGGTCGGCTGCCGCAACCGACAGCCACTCTCCATTACGCGCATAGGGCAGCGCTTGACGATCCATGATCATATTCACTCATCTCCCATACTTGCTAACGAGCACGTTTCAACTATAGCCGGCGAAGCGCCTCATCATGCGCCTCGATCGTCGCATCGATGGCCGCCTCATCGTGAATACCCGACACGAACATGCCTTCGAATTGCGAAGGAGCGATGCTGATGCCCAGATCGAGCATGGCGCCGAAGTAAGCTTTGAACCGTTCCAGGTCAGCGGTTTTGGCCGTATCGTAGTTGATGACATGCGTTTCGGTAAAGAACGGGCAAACCATGGAGCCGACGCGGTTGATCGTGCTGGCAATTCCATGCTTCGCGGCATTGGCCTCGAAGCCAAGCTGCAGGCGAATGGACATGCGTTCCATTTGCTCGTACGTGTCAGGCGTCAGCAAGCTGAGGGTCGTGTAGCCGGCCGCCATCGCGAGGGGATTGCCGGACAGCGTGCCGGCTTGATAGATCGGTCCGCTCGGCGCCATCATTTCCATGATTTCCCGCTTGCCGCCATATGCGCCGACAGGCAAGCCGCCGCCGATGACTTTGCCCAGGCAGGTCAGATCCGGAGTTATGCCGTACAAGCCTTGCGCGCAATGGAAACCGACGCGGAAGCCGGTCATGACTTCGTCGAAGATCAGCAAACTGCCGTATTGGGTCGTAACATCCCGCAGGCCCTGCAGGAAGCCGGGCAGCGGCGGAACGACGCCCATGTTGCCGGCGACAGGCTCTACGATGATACAAGCGATTTCCTCGCCAAACTGCTCGAATGCATACTTTACGGCTTCCAGATCATTGTAAGGGACCGTAATCGTATGCGAAGCCACGCTTTCCGGCACGCCGGGACTGTCCGGCAGACCAAGCGTCGCGACGCCCGATCCGGCTTTGATCAGCAGGCTGTCGGCATGGCCGTGATAGGAGCCTTCGAATTTCAAAATTTTGCTGCGTTTCGTATATCCCCGCGCCAGGCGCAGCGCGCTCATGGTCGCTTCCGTTCCGGAATTCACCATTCGCACGACTTCGACAGACGGTACGCGCGAGCAGACGAGCTCCGCCATCAGCGTCTCCAATTCCGTCGGCGCACCGAAGCTCGTGCCTTTCTCGGCCGTTTTCTTCACCGCTTCAATGACTTCGGGATGCGCGTGCCCCATGATGAGCGGTCCCCAGGAAGCCACGTAGTCGATGTAGCTGTTGCCGTCGATATCGAAGACGCGGTAGCCTTCGCCGCGCTCCATGTAGACGGGCGTGAGGCCGACGGATTTGAATGCGCGAACCGGGGAATTAACGCCTCCCGGGATGACCGTTTTCGCTTTTGCGAAGGCGGCTTTGGACCGCTCGTCCGAGCGTTTGCGATTACTATCGATCATGGGTTGGTTGACACCTGCCTGTCTATTGTTTGTGGACATGCTATGCTTTTTAGGTGATATCGGGTCGGATACGGATGGTTTCCTTATTCACCGCGCAGCCAGCGTGCAGCGTCCAGGGCATGGTACGTAATGATGACATCCGCGCCTGCGCGCTTCATGCCTGTCAACGTCTCCAGCACGATGGCGCGCTCGTCGATCCAGCCGTTCGCCGCTGCTGCTTTCACCATGGAATATTCGGCGCTTACGTTATACGCGACAAGCGGCAAGTCGTATTGTTCCTTCAGCATGCGGATGACGTCCATATACGCCAGGGCCGGCTTCACCATCAGCATATCCGCGCCCTCGAGAACGTCGGATTCCGCTTCGCGAAGCGCCTCGCGGGCGTTCGCCGGATCCATCTGGTACGATTTTCGGTCGCCGAACTGCGGGGCCGATTGCGCGGCTTCGCGGAAAGGTCCGTAGAACGCCGATGCGTATTTGACGGAATAGGACATGATCGGGACCATTTCGAAGCCCGCCGCATCCAATCCCTCACGGATCGCGCCGACGAAGCCGTCCATCATGTTCGAAGGCGCGATGATGTCCGCGCCTGCTTGCGCCTGGGATACTGCCGTCTTGACCAGCAGTTCGAGCGACGAGTCGTTGTCGACTTCGGCGCTGCCGGTGCGGGGGTCGTGATGAATCATGCCGCAGTGGCCGTGATCCGTAAATTCGCATAGGCACGTATCCGCGACAACCAGCAGTTCCGGCGCCCATTCTTTGATCGCGCGCGTCGCCTGCTGGACGATTCCGTCCGCTTCGAATGCCGACGTTCCGACGGCGTCCTTGGTCTCCGGCAGCCCGAACAGCAGCACGGCTTTTACGCCCGAAGCGACGACGACATCGATTTCAGCCCTCAGCCTATCGAGCGACAGATGGTACACGCCCGGCATCGAGGAGATTTCTACTTTCACGTCCGTGCCATGCGTTACAAAAAGGGGATAGATAAAATCGTCGACGCTCAGCTGCGTTTCGCGGACGATGCTGCGCATCGCCGCCGTTCTGCGCAATCGTCGGTGTCTTGTTATTGGGAATGCCATCTATTAAACGCCTCCTAATTCAAATCGATGCGCCGCGCGCGATTCGGCGATGGCTTCGACAAGCTTGTCGATGGTCGCCTCTTCCGGTTGTATGGTCACGTTCAGGCCGGCCTCGGCAGCGGTTTTAGCGGTAACCGGACCGATGCAGGCAATGTCGATGCCGTTAAGCAGCGACTGCGGGTCCGCGACGCCCATGCGGCGGAGCACCTCCAGCAGATTCGTCACCGTGGACGAGCTCGCGAAGGTAATGACGTGCACGCCGCCGTTCTTCAACAGATCAAGCGTTTCTTCGTCTTGTTCCTGCGCGATAATGGTTTCATAGACATCGATTTCGACGGGCTCCAGGCCTCTGGCTCTCAGTTCGCGCGGCAGCACTTCCCTCGCCAGGTCGCCTCTTGGCAGCAGCACGCGCTGGCCGGGTTCCAACTGATCCGCTAAGCTATCCAGCAGATCTTCTGCCTGAAACTTTACCGGCAGCACGCCGGCGATGACGCCCCGCTTCTCCAGCGCTTCCGCCGTCTTGGGTCCAACGGCCGCGATGCCGGCACGGTGGAACTGGCGGATGTCGATGCGCAGCTTCTTCAGCCAATCGAAGAAATATTCGACGCCATTCACGCTCGTGAACATCAGCCAGTCGTACTCGCCGGCTTTCTGCAAAGCGGATCGAATGTGCGCTGCTGCCTCCGGCTCCGAGACGGGGCGCGTCTCGATGACCGGGAACTCGCAGGCCTCGCCGCCTAACTCTTCGATCTGCTCGCTAAGCTCGCTGCTCTGCGCTCTCGCCCGCGTAACGAGCACGCGCGTTCCGAACAGCGGCTTGCGCTCGTACCAATTCAGCTTCTCGCGCTGCAGCACGACGTCGCCGACGACGATGACCGCAGGCGGCTTGAAGTTCGCAGCCTGCACGATCGCTTCGATCGTTTCGAGCGTCCCCGTCACCGTGCGCTGCTCGACGCGCGTGCCCCAGCGAATAAGCGCCACCGGCGTATCGGCCGGTTTGCCGTGCTTGATGAGCTGCTCCGCGATATACCCGATCTTCGCCACGCCCATCAGAAAAACAAGCGTGCCCGTTGCCAGCGTAACTTTGTCCCATTGAATCGAATAATCGAGTTTATCGGGGCTCTCGTGCCCGGTAATAATGGATAAGGAAGAGGCCAGGTCCCGGTGCGTGACCGGAATGCCCGCATAAGCCGGAACGGCAATCGCAGACGTAATTCCAGGAACGATGTCGAATTCGATATTATTATTCACCAACAGCTCGGCTTCTTCGCCAACGCGCCCGAATATCGTCGGGTCTCCTCCCTTGAGCCGGGTAACGATCTTCCCTTGCAGCGCCAAATCGACAAGCAGTTGATTGATATCTTCCTGCTTCATCGTATGGCGGTCAGGCAGCTTTCCTACGTATATCTTCTCCGCTTCCGGCTTCAAGTAACGCAGCAGCCGCGGGCTTGCCAGTCTGTCGTACACGATAACGTCGCAGGCACGGATGCACTCCATGCCGCGAAGCGTAATCAGCTTCGGATCGCCTGGACCAGCGCCGACCAGGTAGACCTTCCCTTTGCTTTTCCCCGTTAGCAAGTCGATCATCCTCTCACTTCCGCCAGTATGCGGTCCGCTCCCTTGGCTTTCAAGCGATCGGCGGCTTCGATGCCGAGGGCATCCGGATCCTGTCCGCGAACCGTTTCCTTCAACAGCACGCTTCCATCGGCTGAGCCGACAATGCCCGTAAGCTCGATGACCGACGCGCCTTCGCCGCTTTCGATCAGCTTCGCGTGGGCGCCGATCGGTATTTGGCAGCCGCCGTTCAGCGCGCCGAGGAAGCTGCGTTCCGCGGCTACCGTCAGCGCGGTATCCGCATCGTTAAGCAGCGACAATAGGTGACGCACATCGGCGTCGTCTTCGCGGCATTCGATGCCAAGCGCGCCTTGTCCGACAGCAGGCACGCAGACCTCTTCGGATAGGAACGACGAAATTTTCTCGTCCCAGCCCATCCGATGCAAACCGGCAGTCGCCAGAACGATCGCATCGAAGCCTTCGGTTTCCAATTTCTTGATACGCGAATCGATATTGCCGCGAATCGACTCGATCCGCAGATCCGGACGCGCGTTCAGCAGCTGGCTCGAGCGGCGAAGGCTGCTCGTTCCGACCTTCGCTCCTTGCGGGAGCTCCTCGAAGGCGATGCCGCCCGCCGTAATGAGGCAGTCGCGCGGATCCACGCGCTTCGGCACCGCCCCGTTCATCAGACCCTCCGGCAGCTCGTACGGCATGTCCTTCATGCTGTGAACCGCGAGGTCGATTTCGCCGTCGAACAGCGCCTGCTCGATTTCTTTGACGAACAACCCCTTACCGCCGACCTTGGACAGCGTCACGTCGAGAATACGGTCTCCCTTGGTCACGATCTTGCGAATTTCGAATGTATACGGCAGCCCATGCTTCTCGCTCAGCGCCTTTAATTGATCGATGACTTGTCCGGTTTGCGTAAGCGCCAGCGCGCTCTGTCTGGTTCCAACGACGATAACTCTCTGTCCGTCTACGATATAAG
Source organism: Paenibacillus sacheonensis (assembly GCF_009909195.1). Lineage (GTDB taxonomy): Bacteria > Bacillota > Bacilli > Paenibacillales > Paenibacillaceae > Paenibacillus_Z > Paenibacillus_Z sacheonensis. The sequence goes on along the minus strand of NZ_JAAAMU010000001.1, from coordinate 596,538 downwards.
TCATGTTTCTATCGTCCCCTCTCGGCCGCCCGAAGCAGCTTGGTCATCCATTCTTCGATATCGAAATCAATTTGGCCGGAGGACATCCCTCTGCCGAAGTCGTTCTTCCCTTGATCGTCTTCATTGGGCAGTTCCTCGGCAGCCAGGCGAAGTACGGCTGCCCGAAGCTCGGGATCGGCTACCTCTGCCAACACTCGCTTGCGCAGCGCGTGCAGCCGCTCCAGAAACGGCTCGTAAGCTTGTCCGTACTGCGCGGCAAGCCGCCGTCTCAGCAGGGCAGTCAACGCGGGACTTGCGCCGCCCGTCGTCAAGGCGATCACCAGCTCGCCCCGCCTCACGACGGAAGGCGTAATGAAGCTACCCGCTTCTCCCATTTCCGCGGTGTTGACCAATAGGCCGCGTTTCTCCGCATACACGGCAATCCCGCTGTTCAGCAGCCGGTCGTTCGTGGCCGCGATCAGCAGGAATGCGCCTTCGCTATCTTTATCTTGGTATTCCCTTCGCAGAAGCGCGATACACCCGGCTGCAGCAAGCTCTTCGAGCCTCGTCGTCACCTGGGGAGCCACGACGATGAGATCGTCCGCCCCGCCTTCCAAAAGCGCGATCGTCTTGCGCTCTGCGACCGCTCCGCCACCGACGACGACGCACCGTTTGCCGAATAATCTCACCATGATCGGATAATACGCCGACATTAGCCGTTCCTCCCCGCAAAGTCTCCTTATGCGTCACGACGCTTCACGCTTCGCACTTTACGCTTTACGACCATCCATGAAAATTGGATGCTTGGTTGGTGAAGACGTTCAGCAGCAGCACCGCGTAGCTGATGAGATTATAGCGCGCGAATTTCAAGCCCGTTCCATCGAACCACTGATGCTTTGTCACGTTCCAAATGTACAAGCCGAGCGCAATGAAGGAGATGATGACCTTCCAATCCAGCAGCAAGCCATAACGTCCTTCGATGAGGATGGACGTCACGGCAACGGCCAGGGAGAGCATAAGCAGCGGCGTTCCGACCAACGACACCCGAAACATGAACCGATCCGCCGCATCCAAGCTTGGCAGCCGCTGCATCCGTTTCGTCCACTGCTTGCCTTTGAGCCTCGCGAATAGAAACAGATACATGCCCGAGAATATCGCGCTGATCGTAAATGCGGTATATGCAAGAATCATGAGCGCGATGTGCACGATCAGCATGTCGTGGGCTAGTTCCCATCTCGCGAGCGAGGCTCCCGATCCGATGCGGAACAAATTGACGGTCAACACGGCAAAGCCAATGACATTGACGAAGAATACGATGAATTCCATTCGAAAAAAACGGCTCATCACTAACGAAATCGTAATAAGCAGCCAAGAGAATATAAGCAGGTACTCGAACAAGGTCATGAGCGTCATATCCAAATGCGATATGATGCGATGGACGAGAAAGCCCGTTTGCAGCACCCATACGAAAATAAGCAGCCCTGTTCCCACCTGCTTTGCTTGCCGGTTTCGATCGACGAAATCCGAGAAGTAAAACAAGAGGCTCAGGGCGTAGACATACAGTATTCCATCATAGAACCAATTATGAGTAACCATAGCCGCCTCCGCTACCCGCCAGGCCGATTTAGGTCAAAAGGGCCGGGACCGCGCCTTTTCCAAGCTTCGGCGCAGATTCCGCTGATAACGACGATTCCGCGCGCGCCGAAGGCTTCGCGGACGCCGCCTTCTGTTCGGCCCGCTCGACTTCTTCCTCAAGCGCGAATAATTTCACAAACATATCCATTGCTTGATCCGCGTGTTTCTCGCCGGACATTTCCTTTATCCGCACGATGGGATCGCTCATCATTTGATTCACGATGCTCTTCGTCAGCTTATGGATGATCTTGAGCTCACGGTCGCTTAGGTTAGGCAGCTTGTTAGCCAGGCTTCCCATCGTTTCCGCATGAATGGCAGCGCCTTTCGTCTGGAGCGCTTGAATCAGCGGCGCGACGCCAAGCGTCTTGTACCATTGACGGTAAGCTTCCAGCTCTGCCGCGATGAACGTTTCGATCTTCGCCGCTTCTTGGCGGCGCTGTTCCATATTACTCTCGACGATCCCTTCGAGATCGTCGATGTCGTACAGGAATACGTTCTGGACGGAAGCGATCGAAGGATCCAAATCCCGCGGAACCGCGATATCGATCATGAACAGCGGGCGCGATTTCCGTTTGCGCATCGCTGCTTCTACCTGTTCCCGTACGAGCACGAAGCCTTCGGAGCCCGTGGAGCTGATGACGATATCCGTTTCGTGCAGGCGCGCGATAGCCTCCGTCATGTTCAGCGGCGTGCCATTGAACTTATCCGCCAGTTGGACCGCGCGGTCATACGTTCGGTTCACGACGAACACGCGCTCCACGCCGCTGGAATAGAGATGCTTCGCCGTCAGTTCGCTCATTTTGCCGGCACCGACGATCATGACCGTCTTGCCGCCGAACTGGCCGAAGATCCGTTTGCCCAGTTCGACTGCCGCGTAGCTGACCGACACCGCCGCTTCGCCGACTGCCGTATCGGAGTGCGCCTTCTTCGCAAGCGTAACCGCTTGTTTGAAGATCGCGTTGAACAACGTTCCTGTCGTCTTCAGTTCTTGCGCCAGCAGGAATGCACTCTTTACTTGTCCGAGAATTTGCGTCTCGCCGATGACCATGGAGTCCAAACCGCATGTTACGCGGAACAAATGTTCGATCGCCCGTTCGTCTTCATACATATATAAATCCGAGGTAAACTGCTGTCTCGGCGTGCCGAACCATTTCTCCATAAAGCTGCGAATGTAGTGTCCGCACAGATGCGGGCGATCAACTACCGCATACAGCTCCGTACGGTTACAGGTCGCTACAATGACACATTCCATGATGCTTTTGGTTTGTTTGAGCTGCTTCAATGCCTCGGGCAGATCCCGATCGGCAAATGTAAAGCGCTCCCTCACCTCAACCGGAGCCGTACGATAATTCAGTCCGACAACGATAATGTGCATGTGCGTTCACCTGCCCTTCATCTTGATTTTCATCACTTAGTATAGCACAGTTCGACAAGCCGTACCCCCGCAATTATGAAAATTGTTTGAAATCACGTCATGAGTTTTCAAGGCTTTTCAAGTCCATAGAATGCGCCGTTTCCAGGCACGCAAAGAAGGCAGTTTCAAGACATGCAAAAAGGCCGCGATCGTAACCGCGGCCTTCATTTGATTCTATAAGAATGCTACACAAGCTCGACTTGCTTCATATCTGCTTCTACAACTTGCAGTTCTCCCATGCCGCGGACAAGCTTCTTGGCATGCATCATTTTCGGCTTCAAAACAGACATCATGTAGTCGATCGCAAGTTGCGGATCCACTGTTTCTCCACATGTGTAACAATCAAGAGCAGCGAAACCTCTCTCAGGATACGTGTGAATGGAAAGATGACTTTCAGACAGCAGTACGAGCACAGTTGCGCCTTGTGGCTCAAATTGTTGGGCTTGCACAGAGAGTACGGTAGCGCCGCATGCTTCAGCCGCCTCTACCATTTGGGCTTGTAAAAATTCCGCGTTGTTGAGTAGGTCAAAATCTACACCCCATGTATCAACAGCAACGTGTCTTCCGAAAGTTGAATATTCCATCTCTCGGTTCCCCCTTCCTAGGAATAAAATGTTTAGTAATTTCATCCGCTAGGACCTACGTCATTCACTGCCCGAGGGACTTTCCTCTCGCAACATTACCATGTCCTGAGTGAATCCTGGTTCCTAATATTCATTGCAACGAAAATAAAAATACCATCTATTGCGGAGAAAAGCAATAGTTTTTTTTGGGCACTATGTTTGGAGAAGGAACTGTAAACTCCAATTATAAGCGTATGTCGGCGGTACGGTTTCTGTGTTCGTCCCAATCCGCGGAAAAATAAAAAAAGCCGCAGCGAATGCGGCTTTTCAAAAAGAGGTGAGGCTATCGTCCACTCATGCTTCGAGCATGAACAGCTGCCTAGTATAAGAAGCTAAACGTTCATCGATAATGGCGGTTTGCGATAGGTCGCTGCATTGGTTGCGAAGATCAAGCAGCTGATCGATCGCGCCCTGTACGACTTTGATTTCGTTCTCGACGTCCATGATATGAAAAGCCGCTTCCAGCTGGCCGATCGTATCCTTGAACTCGAAGATCACCCTCGCTTCATTGTTTTTGTTTTCAACAATTTTGCGAACATTGCCTTGAACATAATGATACGTCATTGTGTAGTTCGGATAAATGCGATTTACGATGGCATCGCCCCTGAACGCCGCTACAGCTTTACGCATCGCATTCGTCAGTTTGGGATGCATGATCCGGCAGGAAAGCAAACTAACATACGCGTCTTCATGACGCTCGAAAGTTAAGCGGACCTCTTCTCGTCCTGCGTCGTCCTCGAGAACCATCTCGTGATTGCCGTTATCCAGTACCCGCACTTGCAGCTTGATATGCTGGTCTTCGAAGAACCGGACAAATCCCGCCATCTCTTCAGCCGTTAATTGCAGAGAAGCATTGACATACTCGGTGGCTATCCGCTGAGCCATAAAAATCTCCTCAATTCTATAAAGTAACGCGTTTGTAAAACCACTGCTTACGTATATTATACCCGATCGAGGTCTTTTATTCCTGCCGCCCAGCCGCGATATTCTCGCATATTTCTGAATAATTAAGGAGATTTCACAATGAGTCCGTGCTTATATGCGTTATCCTCGCTATTCGATTGAAACTTCTTCGGTTTCTTCCGCTTCTTCGCTTGTTTCCGCGATTACCTCGTCAATAATGGCCCAAAGCTCCTCGCGGCCAAGACCTGTCTCGGACGAGAACAGGACATGACGATCCTCGGGATGGAAACCCAGCTCCGTCTTGATCATCTTCACCTGCTTCGGCCACTGGCTCTTCGGCACTTTGTCCGCCTTCGTGGTCACGACGCATACCGGAATCTCGTAATGCTTCAGCCAATCGTACATCAGGATATCGTCCTTAGACGGCGAATGCCGGATATCGACGATAAGGAGCACCATTCGGAGCGGGTCGCGATCGCCCAGGAACGTCTCGATCATCGTCCCGAATTGCGCTCGCTGCACCTTGGACACCTTCGCATAACCGTATCCCGGGAAATCGACCAAGTAGACGCGTTCGTTCACGCGATAATAGTTCAGCTGCTGCGTCTTGCCAGGCTGCGCACTCGTGCGGGCTAACCCCTTGCGCATGATCATTTTGTTGATCAAAGACGACTTACCGACGTTGGAACGCCCTGCCAGAGCGAACTCTGGCAGGTCATCCACCGGGTATTGATCGGGCCTGACGGCACTGATCACAAATTCTACGTTCGTAATTTTCACGTTTCGTTAACCTGCTTTCTAATGCGTTTGTACCGGTGCCTGCGCTTCGTTGGCCGTGAGGGCATGCTGGAGAACTTCATCCATGGTGCTGACCGGCACGAATTCCATGTCCGCTTTCACGCTGTCCGGAATGTCGCGAAGATCGCGCTCGTTGTCCTTCGGCAGCAGCACTTTCTTGATGCCGGCCCGATGAGCGGCAAGCGATTTCTCCTTCAACCCGCCGATCGGAAGCACGCGGCCGCGCAGCGTAATCTCTCCGGTCATCGCGACCTCTTTGTTCACGTATCGGTTTGTCAGCGCCGAGATAAGCGCCGTCGCCATCGTGATGCCCGCTGAAGGTCCGTCCTTCGGTATGGCGCCTTCGGGAATATGGATATGAATATCGTTCTTCTCATGGAACTGAGGGTCGATTCCAAGCTCGTTCGCCCGCGAGCGCGTATAACTGAAGGCAGCCTGAGCGGATTCCTTCATGACATCGCCCAGCTTGCCCGTCAGGGTCAGCTTGCCGCTGCCCGGGAGCACCGTCACCTCGATGACAAGCGTATCGCCGCCGACCTCCGTCCAAGCAAGGCCGGTTACGGCGCCTACCTGATTTTCCACTTCGGCCGTGCCGTAGCGGAACTTAGCGGGTCCAAGCCATTCCTTCACTTTAGCGGAATCGACTTCGATCTCGTTCGTGCTCTCGTCAGTCACGATCGCCCTTGCCGCCTTCCGGCAGATCGCCGCGATCTGCTGTTCCAAATTACGCACGCCCGATTCACGGGTATACTCGCGGATCACTTGCAGCAGGCTGCTTTCGGCCAATTGCATCTGATTCTCCTCGAGTCCGTGCTCCTTCTTCTGTTTCGGCAGCAGATAGCGCGATGCGATTTGGAGCTTCTCCAATTCCGTATAGCCCGGAATATAGAGCACTTCCATCCGATCCAGCAAAGGACGCGGGATGTTATGGATCGCATTCGCGGTCGTAATGAACATGACTTTGGACAAGTCAAACGGCACCTCGATAAAGTGGTCGCTGAACGTGTTGTTCTGCTCCGGATCGAGCACTTCGAGCAGCGCCGAAGCCGGATCGCCGCGGAAGTCCATGGCCATCTTGTCGATCTCGTCGAGCAGGAATACCGGATTAAGCGAGCCGGCCGTCTTCATGCCTTGAATGACGCGGCCCGGCATTGCACCGACATACGTACGGCGGTGACCGCGGATTTCCGCTTCATCGCGCACGCCGCCGAGCGAGATGCGGACGAATTGACGGCCGAGCGACTTCGCGATCGAACGCGCCATGGAGGTCTTGCCGACGCCCGGAGGCCCGACGAGGCAGAGAATCGGCCCCTTCAGCTTTTTCACGAGCTGCTGGACGGCCAAATATTCGAGCACCCGTTCCTTCGGTTTCTCGAGGCCGTAGTGATCCTCGTTCAGGATGCCTTCGGCCTTGTTGACGTCCAGGTCATCTTCAGTCTGTTTGTTCCACGGCAAAGAGAGTAACCAATCGATATAATTGCGAATGACGCCGCCTTCGGCAGACGTGGAAGGCATCTTCTCCAGCCGGTCGATTTCCTTCTCGACCTTCTCCCTGACTTTCTCCGGGATGCCGGACTCGGCCATCTGGGTGCGAAGCTCTTCCACCTCGCCTGCTCGTCCTTCCTTCTCTCCGAGCTCCTTCTGGATGGCTTTCATTTGCTCGCGCAAATAGTATTCCTTCTGGGTCTTCTCCATCTGCTTCTTGACGCGCTGTCCAATCTTGCGCTCCAGCTCCAGCACTTCGCGCTCGTTGTTCAGGATGTCGAGCAGACGCTCAAGACGCTGCCGCACATCGATCGTCTCCAGGATATCCTGCTTATCCTTGATCTTCAGCGATAGATGACTGGAGATGACGTCCGCTAGCCGGCCAGGCTCATCGATATCGGAGACCGCGGCCAGCGTCTCGGGCGTTACTTTCTTCGACAGGTTAATGTAATGCTCGAACTGATTCAGTACGGTTCGCATCAGCGCGTCGATCTCCGGGTCCGTCGTTTCCGATTCCGGCAGCTCCCGGATCGAGACTTCATAGAACTCGTCGGTCGGCAAATAGTCGACGATCTCGGCGCGAACGACGCCTTCGACGAGCACGCGAATCGTGCCGTTGGGCAGCTTCAGCATTTGTCTGACTCTCGCCACGGTACCGATCCGATAAATATCTTCCTGGGATGGTTCCTCGATGTTCACTTCCGATTGCGAGCAAAGCAAGATCATGTGATCGTCCAGCATGGCGCGGTCAAGCGCGCGCACGGACTTCTCGCGTCCTACATCCAAATGAAGTACCATACTTGGATATACAAGAAGCCCCCGTAAGGGCAACAGGGGCAATCGACGACCTTTCCATTTAGCAGGTCCCATTCCAGCACCTCCGTCGTTGAAGTTTCCTGTTCACCTATCGTGACCGAAAACTTCGGCCTTAAGTCTTAAAGCCTTTCTCCATTTTATCACTCAACGGAATCCGCCTGCAAATAGGGCAGGCTCGTCGCGATAAAAACGTCGGCAGACTGGACTGGCGCCGCCGCCGGCGCATCCATATATTCCGCGCCGAACACATGACGGAATACTTCCTCGACATGATCCACCGGAATCACTTGCACGCCTTGCAAATCGGCAAAAATCGCCTGCCAGTTCTCCCGCGGAATAATGACGGTGTCGGCGCCCGCTTGGAATGCCGCCTCTACCTTGGCCAGCACGCCGCCGACGGGTTTCACGTTTCCGTGAATGCCCATCTCGCCCGTCATGGCGAGTTTGTTGTTGATCGCTTCGCCTTTGATGGCGGACGCGATTGCCGTTGCCATGGCGATCCCCGCGGAGGGTCCGTCGATCGGCGTGCCACCCGGGAAATTAATATGCAAATCATAGTTCTCCGGCTTCATGCCCATCCGTCTCAGCACGGTAAGCACATTCTCGATGGAGCCCTTCGCCATACTTTTGCGGCGGAGCGTCCGGCTGCTTCCGCCGCCGAGTTCTTCCTCGTCCACCACCCCGGTAATCGTGTAAACGCCTTTCCCTTGACGCGCAACGATAGCGCTGACTTCGATTTCAAGCAGCGTACCCATATTAGGTCCATAAACAGCCAGGCCGTTTACGAAACCGATCTGCGGCGCAGAAGGCACCTTCCTGTCCGGACGCGGAGGGATTTGACTGCTGTTCACGACCCACTCGACGTCGGCAGCCGTGATGAATTCGCGCTTCTCCGACAGCGCCAAGCCTGCGGCAAGCTGAATGACATTGACCGCCTCGCGGCCGTTAGTGGCATAACGCGTCACGACGTCGATCGCCTCCTGGGAAGGGGGTAGACCGATCTTCTTCAACGCGTTGACGGCAATTTGCGAGATTTCGTCCGGCAGCAGCGGCCGGAAATAGATTTCCATGCAGCGCGAACGGAGCGCGGGCGGCAGCTCTTGGGGCGACCGCGTCGTTGCGCCGACAAGCCTGAAATCCGCAGGAAGCCCGTTTTGAAAAATATCGTGTATATACATCGGAATGTTGGTGTCTTCCGAATTGTAGTACGCGCTCTCCAGGTACACCTTGCGGTCTTCCAGTACTTTTAACAATTTATTCATCTGAATGGGATGCAATTCGCCAATCTCGTCAATAAACAGCATGCCGCCATGAGCTTTCGTCACGGCGCCCGGCTTCGGCTGCGGAATGCCCGCTACGCCCATCGCACCGGCGCCTTGATAGATCGGATCATGCACGGACCCGATGAGCGGATCCGCAATGCCGCGTTCGTCGAAACGAGCGGTCGTCGCATCGATCTCCGTAAACTTCGCATCCGCAAGAAAAGGCGAAGTCGGGTTCTTCTTGGCCTCTTCGAGCACGACGCGGGCAGCGGCGGTCTTACCGACGCCCGGCGGGCCGTAAATGATGACATGCTGCGGATTCGCGCTGCAGAGAGCCGCCTTGAGCGCACGGAGGCCGTCGCGCTGGCCGACGATGTCATTGATCGTCTGAGGCCGGGTCTTCTCCGACAACGGCTTCGTTAGCGATACGGAGCGCAGCTTGCGGAGCTTATCCATTTCCTTGCGGGACTCCCGGTCGACAGCCGTCCGGTTCGTCTTCTGGTTGCGAAGCAAATTCCAAAAATACAGACCGATCACGATCGCGAAAAACACCTGAATAAACATTAGAACCACGCTTAAACTCATTTGCGTTACTCCTCTCGTCACGGAAGCGCAGCCCATTGCCGCTCATTCCGCACCTAAAAAAATCCGGCCTCACAGGGCGTATACTTTTCAGTATTGCCCCCGGCCGGATGGAATAATCGCACTATTCGACTAAAGTTTGAATGCGTTGGTCATGCCGTTACATGCGGACCCGGTTGATGCTTGCGTCCGGGAATTTCGCCGGTCTCCTCGAAGACGCGTACGATCTCGTCGATTTCTTTCTTGAGCTCGGACAGCAGATCGGCTTCCGGCACTTTACGGATCATCTCCCCGTAACGGAACAGCATGCCTTCTCCCCTGGCGCCAGCAATGCCGATATCCGCTTCGCGCGCTTCGCCGGGCCCGTTTACCGCACAGCCCAGCACGGATACCTTGATCGGTACCTTGATCTTGCTGATGTAGTCTTCGACCTCGTTGGCAATCGAGAACAGGTCAATATCGAGACGGCCGCAGGTCGGGCAAGAAACGAGCGTTGCCGCGTTCGTGATCAGACCGAACGTCTTGAGCAGCTCGCGCGCGACCTTGACTTCCTCCACGGGATCGGCGCTTAAGCTGATGCGGACCGTATTGCCGATGCCCATCGCGAGCAGAGCGCCGATGCCGGCAGAGCTCTTGATCGTGCCGGTGTGCAGCGTCCCGGCTTCCGTAATGCCAAGATGAAGCGGATAGCGGATCACTTCCGCCGCCATGCGGTACGCTTCGATCGCCATCGGCACATCGGAAGCTTTGAGCGACACGATAATATCGTGGAAATCCAGCTCTTCCAGAATGCCGATATGGAACAAGGCGCTCTCTACCATGGCTTCCGGCGTCGGATAGCCGTACTTCTCGAGCAGATGGTTCTCAAGCGAGCCTGCATTTACGCCGATCCGAATCGGAATATTGTGTTCCTTGCAGGCTTTCACGACCGCTTCGACTTTCTCGCGGCGGCCGATGTTGCCCGGGTTGATCCGGACCTTATCCACCCCGTTCTCGATGGCGGCCAAAGCCAACCGATAGTCGAAATGAATATCCGCCACGAGCGGGATATGGATCCGTTTCTTGATTTCTTTGATGGCTTCAGCGGCTTCCTTATTGTTGACGGTGACGCGGACGATCTGGCAGCCGGCTTCTTCGAGCCGCAGTATTTCGGCAACGGTCGCTTCCACGTCTGCTGTCTTGGTCGTGCACATGCTCTGGATAATGACCTCGTCGCTGCCGCCGATCGTCAGCGGACCAACCTTTACCGGAACGGTATCCTTACGCAAATACATGATCTAACCTCTCCCATGAACGTCAAAGTCCACCCCTGCCAACCGCATGATGAAAGAAGCGGCAGGCAGAGGTGGAAACATTTGAAGTGTTATTTAGTGGATCAGGCGCTCTCTTCCTTCTTCTTGCCCTTCTTGGAAACGAGCTCCGGCATGATTCGGTCTTGAACGACCTTCTCCGTGATGAGGCAGCTGCTGACGTCGTCGCGCGACGGCACCTCGTACATCACGTCAAGCATCAAGCCTTCAATGATGGCACGCAGACCGCGCGCCCCCGTATTCCGCTTGATCGCTTCTTTCGCGATGGCTTCCAGTGCTGCCATTTCGAACTCCAGCTTCACGTTATCCATCTCAAGCAGCTTCTGATACTGCTTCACGAGCGCGTTCTTAGGCTCGGAGAGGATACGAACAAGCGCGCTTTCATCAAGCGGCTCCAGCGTGGAGATGACCGGCAGACGACCGACAAACTCAGGAATAAGCCCGAATTTGAGTAAGTCCTCCGGAAGCACCATCGACAGGTATTCGCCTGCTTTCAGATCTTTTTGGCCGTCGCCCGCCGTATTGAAACCGATGACTTTCTTGCCGATCCGGCGTTTGATCAACTGCTCCAAGCCGTCGAATGCCCCGCCGCAAATGAACAGGATGTTCGTCGTATCGATCTGGATGAATTCTTGGTGCGGATGCTTGCGTCCGCCTTGCGGCGGTACGGATGCAACCGTGCCTTCCAAGATTTTGAGCAAGGCCTGCTGCACGCCTTCGCCGGAAACGTCGCGCGTAATCGACGGGTTCTCGGATTTGCGTGCCACTTTATCGATCTCATCGATGTAGATAATGCCGCGTTCGGCTTTCTCCACGTCGTAATCGGCCGCTTGGATCAGCTTCAGCAAAATATTCTCGACGTCTTCGCCGACATAACCTGCTTCGGTAAGCGATGTGGCATCCGCGATCGCGAAAGGCACGTTGAGAATCTTCGCCATCGTTTGCGCCAGCAGCGTTTTACCGGAGCCTGTCGGTCCTACGAGCAAGATATTGCTCTTCTGAAGTTCGACATCCTCCAGTTTGCTTTGCGAATTCACGCGTTTGTAGTGGTTGTAGACCGCTACGGAAAGCGATTTTTTCGCTTGCTCCTGTCCGATAACGTATTGATCCAAAATATTGCGGATATCGCGCGGTTTCGGAATGTCCTTCAAGTCAAGCTCTTCTTCGTGCCCGAGCTCTTCCTCGACGATTTCCGTGCACAGTTCGATACATTCATCGCATATATAAACGCCCGGTCCGGCAACAAGTTTGCGCACTTGATCCTGCGACTTGCCGCAGAAAGAGCATTTCAATTGGCCCTTTTCGTCATTGAATTTAAACATGAGTTTTCACCCCTTCTTGTTGGTTCACCTGTATTTATAGGGACTTCGCTTAGAGGGACGTGACAACTTTATCGATCAAGCCGTAGTTTAAAGCTTCTTCGGCGCTCATGAAGTTGTCGCGGTCCGTGTCGCGGTCGATGCGATCGTAAGGCTGCCCCGTGCGGTCGGACAGAATTTGGTTCAGTTTCTTCTTCGTCTTCAAGATCCAATCCGCGTGAATCGCGATATCGGAAGCCTGACCACGAACGCCGCCAAGCGGCTGGTGAATCATTACTTCGCTGTTCGGGAGCGCGAAGCGTTTGCCTTTGGCGCCCGCCGTCAACAGCAGCGAACCCATGCTTGCAGCCAGCCCGACGCAGATGGTCGAGACATCCGGCTTAATGAACTGCATCGTATCGAAAATACCCATTCCTGCAGTTACGGAACCGCCCGGAGAGTTAATGTACAGATGAATGTCCTTCTCCGGATCATCGGCGGCCAGGAACAACAGCTGAGCGATGACGGCATTGGCTACATCGTCGTCGATCGCACTTCCTAGAAAAATTATCCGATCCTTCAAAAGACGGGAGTAGATATCGTAAGAACGCTCTCCCCGATTCGTTTGCTCAACGACCATTGGTATCAGATTCATGCGACCAACCTTCTTTCGTTATCGACTTGTAAATCACACTTATTCTAACATGTTCCGAATGCAATGTCATTTTTCTGAATACTACATTATACGATACGGGCAAAGACATATGTACGTGACTGTTCCCTACCTGGCCATAAGAATTCAAAACACCGTGATTTAGGCGGCGCGGCAAACGACGATCGAAGCCTGCCTGAATTCCGAAAACTTCGGTGAGGATAAAATAAGGCACGTGGGTACGTGCCTTATCCAAGAATTTACGTTAATTGAGTTAGGCGACAACGGAAGCCGTTTTGCTGTTGTCGAGCAGGAACTTGATCGTTTTGCGAAGCACCAGGTCTTCTTTGATATTATCCAAGTTGCCGTTGGATTCGAAAATCGAACGAAGTTCTTCGGCAGGACGGCTGTATTGTTGGGACAGGTTCTCGAGTTCTTCGTTCAGATCCTCGTCGTTAACAACGATGCCTTCGTTCTTGGCGATTTGCTCCAGAACAAGGTTATTGCGAACGCGTTTCTCTGCGTCGCCGCGCATTTGACCGCGCAGGGCAGCTTCGTCTTGACCGGAGAATTGGTAGTACAGGTCAAGGTTCATGCCTTGCATCTTCAGGCGGTTCTCGAAATCGCGAAGCATGAAAGAAGTTTCGGAATCGATCATCGCTTCAGGGATGTCGATAACGGCTGCTTCAGCCGCTTTCTCTACGACAGCCGCTTCGCGAGCGGATTCGTTTTCTTTCGATTTGCGTTCAGCCAGCTTCGTTTGCAGATCTTGCTTGTACTCTTCGAGCGTATCGAACTCGCTGACGTCTTTCGCGAACTCGTCGTCAAGCGCCGGAAGGTTTTTGCGTTTGATTTCATGGACTTTGACTTTGAAGACAGCAAGCTTGCCGGCAAGGTGCTCCGCTTGGTAGTTCTCAGGGAACGTTACTTCAACGTCCTTGAAATCGCCCGTTTGCATGCCTACGACTTGTTCTTCGAATCCCGGAATGAACGAACCGGAGCCAAGCTCCAAGGAATGACGCTCGCTCTTGCCGCCTTCGAAGGCCTCGCCGTCCACATAACCGTCGAAATCGATAACCGCGATGTCGCCGTTCTCTGCCGCGCCTTCTTCAAGGACAGTCAGTTCAGCATGACGCTGCTGCAGACGGTTAAGTTCTGCCGCGATTTCCTCTTCCGTTACTTCAGCTTCAGCTGCAGGAACTTCAAGGCCTTTGTATTCGCCAAGCTCGACTTCAGGTTTAACCGTTACTTTAGCGGTGTACTTGAACGTCTCGCCTTTCGCGAATTGCTCTACGTCGATCTCAGGACGGTCAACAGGGAACACGCCTGTTTCTTTCAGTGCAGCGGAATACGTATCAGGAAGCAAAATGTCGATTGCATCTTGGTACAGGCTTTCGATGCCGAAACGCGCTTCGAAAATGCCCCGCGGTACTTTGCCTTTACGGAAACCAGGCACGTTTACTTTCTGAACGACCTTCTTGAATGCTTTGTCGATCGCTTCATTAACTTGTCCTGCCTCAACTTCTACGTTGATCGAGACAAGATTCTTGTCTATTTTTTCCCAAGTTGCTGTCATGTTATGCTTTCCCCTCCAAATTAAATAACGCTTCTGCGTCAGATCTTACCCGTAATAAACCATTCTAGTATAATCAACATTCCACCGAATATCAAGACTTGTCCCCGCCATCTTCTAATCGAAATTGAACGATTTGACGCAAGGAGCGGCAAGCCTGCTCGTATCTGAAGCGAAGGGCATCCGTAATCCCGTATGTATCGCGGACATCGTCGTCGTTAACGCGCCCGTAAAGCGACAACTCCAATACTTGGTGAAGCGCAGCCGAATAGCAGTCGACCGTATCGTCGTCGTCATTCAGAAGGCGATTATAGGCAGACGTGCCGTAGATGCACTGCAGGCATTCTTTCCACAATTCCCGCGCAAAATGCGGCAGCGATGCCTCGTTGACTTCCGTTACCGATTCGACCCGTTCGACGACTCTCGCCGCTACCAAAGGGAATTCATCCTCCGAAAGCGGTGTCGCTTCGATCTCCAGCTCGACGTGCTCGCCCAGCCTCTCGAGCGCGACCGTGCCGGATGCGCCGCGCTTCTTCAAACATTGGAGCGCTTTGAACTGCAGCTGCGGATGAAGTTCGGAGCCGGTCAGCCAAGCCAAGATAACTTCGTCGACGCCAGGATAGGTTAAGTAGGCCGCTCGTTCCAGCGCCAGCAGCTGCTGGTCCGCAACCGGATGGTGCTGCATGATATAAAGCACTTGCTGGACGTAATCCTCGTCATGCTCGGCGGGACTAAGCGCCTGTTCGCGCAAGGCTGCTTCATTGTCATTGTCTTCTTCTATGTAGGGTGCTGCAGAACTCCCGTCGCTCGATTTGTCGTAGGTAGGAAAAGCGACGTCGAGCCAAGTCAATAAATTGCTCCACTCGTCGTAATGACGTTTCTCTTCCCCTTGGCAGTTGAGCAGAAAGCGCAGCAAATTCTTGGCTTCGACATACTGCTCCGACTCGAGCAGCCGGGTTAATTGGTTCTGGTATTGATCCAACATGCTGGGAAATAAATAGACATTCTCTCTACTGTCGTCATGGGATGAATTGGATGTCGTAATAGAATCACCGCCTTGTTTGCCGTGCTCCTGCCGGCCTGTTGTTCGGATAGAGTTCGATTATAACACTACCTGCCGTTCATTTCCATTTTGGCCGAAGCGGTAGTATTTGAAACAGTCCGATTGGTTTGCGTTCAAATCCAGAGCTTGCCATGCAGGATTCCGCCATCGGATTGGTTTGCGTTCAATGCCAGGGTTTGGAATGTGGATGGTATAAAAAATGAATTTTATGGTTGCATTATCACTATTCGCATGCTATGATACTTCCTACGTGTCCCAGTAGCTCAGTTGGATAGAGCACACGCCTTCTAAGCGTGTTGTCGGGGGTTCGAATCCCTCCTGGGACGCCATTCATACACTCAGGACACGATTGCATGACAATATAGAGAGCCTCGTAATCCCTGCAGCACCAAGGGTTTCGAGGTTTTTTTCGTTATTCACGTCCTCAATCCGATTTCTCTCGGCTCATCGTAATAACCACTCTCTATGAACCGTCCCCGAAACAAAAAAGCATGTCCCAGGATCGGACATGCTTACATGCAACAAGCATCAATTCAATACCAATCCCGTCTTGGCAGCAACGAATTCAATCAATGCGGACTTGCAACGACCGGAAAAGTAGCATCGTTTCGATTTGTCATTCAATTCCGTATCGAAAAAGGCGATGTTATACGTCTTGTCCAGCTGACGAATGTTGTTGGCATTAATCAGGCAGCCCCGGTCCGCAATAAAGAAATTGTACCCGTTGGATTCAAGCGCTTGCGCAAAATACTTGATCGTGCCCGGAGCATAAAATAGTGCATCTTTCGTGTGAATCACGACATAAGGTTGCTCCGATTGTAAATAGAAGACATCTGCAACGCGGATGTTAACGAATCCGGAAGCTCCTTCAATATCTCTAGTTACTGCTAATTGAAGCATAACCCTTCACCATCTCTTTTCCGACATATCTGTTCACGGCGAACGGAACCTGCGGACTACTTGAGCAATTCGGCAGGCGTTTCTTCTTGGTGCACGTACAGCCAGCTGGCAGTCGTCACGACTACTGTTGCCAGACCGCAGAGAACGGTAGCGATCATGCTGAATGCTTTTTTATTCACGATTTTTCACACCTCCTCTCATGAGGAGTGTAGCTGCCTGGGCCAAAAACGTAACCGCCAGCACGCTTGAACCGATAAAAAAATTACTTGCTACGATGATGGTAGAAATTGCCTTAAGAAGTGGGAAATAACGTGGAGGAATCCGCGTTTGTTTCTCGATCTGGGATGGAGAAAAAATCGCGACGATCGCAATGCTGACGATATTCACGGCAAGCAGAAGTCCGTCCGACAGATTCGGGGTGAGGGCGAGCAAGGATAGCAATGCTGTCGAAACCGCAATGCAGGTGATGCCTGATTTCAAATGATACCCGCCGGATGCTTGCCTCAGCAGAGCAAACGCGACAAGTACCGTAATCGTATCTTCGATATGGCCGGTCGCGATTCCTGCCAAGAGAGTAAGCAAGATGACGGACATCATATTAATGATGAAGGAGATCGAGTAAGCCATTACCGCTATGCTCCCGGGATGATCGGGAGCGCGCTGCTTGATTTGGGCGGCGAGAACGAGCGAAAGTCGTTTGATCATAGGCCGTGTGTTTTCTCCCTTCGAACGGAGTAATAAAGAAAAATGAACAAACCGGCAAGAGAACCGACAAGATTCCAAAATAAGTTTTGTTGGAAAATCAAGTAAATGAAGCCGACGATCAGAATAACGATGAGCAAGGTGACAATCATCCCCTCTCCCCATAAACGCAGCTTCTCCAAGTCAAACGTAAATCCATAGCCCTTCAGATAAAGAAATCTGCTGCCTCCGTAACAAATGGCTCCTGTCAGCAGCTGAACGAAATACCCGTAAATCTCCTTATCCTGCATATGGGAAACCCCGCCGAAAACCGAGTACACGATAATCGTCTGTATGGCCATGAAAAAAGCAAAGCCCGTCAGCGTCATAAAGATGGACCAGATTAAGGGGACTCGGACGATCGTTTTGAAAAATAGCATCGTAATGACCAGATTGACGATAGGCGCTACCGCGAATGCATCCTCGACATTGAAATGCCTCGTCAAGTAATTCTGATAATTGATCAATTCGATAATCAGGATGGAGTGCCAGAAATAACGTTCGAAATTGACGCGAAAACAATATAACGCGAGCGTGTAGAGAGAAATTCCCTCCAGCGTGGAGAAAAACATAAAAAAGGCAAAGTCAGTCATCTGCTATCGGACCCTTCAATTTTATCTCGTATAAGGAAATCGTATGTTTTCATTCGGATCAGGCGATAAGCGAAAAAGCTTCAGACTTTGTCAACTCACTACTTTAGTCCCACCTAAAAATTGCATTTCTCAATTTACATCTTATTACACCTCCATGTTTGGTACAAGCGAATATTCGCCAAATACCGCCTGTTTTTACACATTGAAGCTTATAAAATCGAAATCATATTTAGGCCTTCAGCCTGCTTGCGCCGATCCGGCCTATTTTCATGCCCACGGGATGACAAGGATGATTGCGTTAGGATAAGCAGCCAAATGTTTAAATAAAGGAAGACCGAAGCAAAATAGACAAATTGCGCACAGCGAACGTTGGAGAAACAAGTCGCAAACGAAGGCTTGTTTCCGTATGTCCATCGAACAAATCCGTGCAGGCAACCACTTTACATCGAAGGAGAGATCTCTTATGACCAAGCAGCAAAGCAACCGGCCGACCTCGTTCCCCCCTCAGCATCAAAACCGGCAGCCCGGTTTGGAGAGCGAGATGAATCCGAGGCCCCAGTTCCAATCCGAATCCTATAAAGCAGCGGGCAAGCTCGCAGGCAAGGTTGCCGTCGTCACCGGCGGCGACAGCGGGATCGGGCGGGCTGTCGCGCTCCTCTTCGCCAAAGAAGGCGCGGACGTCGCCGTCTTATACCTGGACGAGCACGACGATGCCGGGGAGACGAAGAGCCTGATCGAAGGACTTGGGCGCAAATGCCTGGCTGTCGCGGGCGATATCGGGGATCCCGCCTTTTGCAAAAGCGCGGTGAATGACATTGCCGCCAAGCTCGGCGGACTGGACATCGTCGTAAACAACGCGGCAGAGCAGCACCCCCAGGATAAGCTGGAGCAGATTACGCCGGAGCAGCTCGAGCGGACGTTCAAGACGAATATATTCGGCATGTTCTATATCACGCAGGCCGCGATGCCGCATCTGAAAGCAGGCTCGGCGATCATTAATACGGCTTCCATCACGGCTTATCACGGCAGCCCGACACTGCTCGATTATTCCTCGACCAAAGGCGCGATCGTCTCCTTCACCCGTTCGCTCGCCATGAATCTCGCCGAACAGGGTATCCGGGTTAACGCCGTGGCCCCGGGTCCGATATGGACGCCGCTTATCCCGTCGACCTTCGACGCGGACAAGGTCGCCAAATTCGGTGCCGACACGCCGATGAAGCGCGCGGGCCAGCCTGAAGAACTGGCCCCGGCCTACGTGTACTTGGCTTGCTCCGACTCCTCGTACGTCAGCGGCCAAGTCATTCACATCAATGGCGGCGAAATCGTCAACGGCTAACCGCCGTCTCAAAAACGTAAAAGCCGGCAGCGTTATCATGCAGCCATGCATGGTAGTCGCTCCCGGCTTTTTTGTGTCCACTATATCCATTCGTTACGAATAGATTGATTCAGATCCGCTTCAGCAGCCGCGCGATGGACCGGTCCGCTTCGCGGAGCACGATTCCTCTGTCAACCGTCTTGACGCGACCGTTCTCCACGACAAGCTTGCCGTCGATCCATACGTCCTGCACGTTCCCTCTCGACGCCGCATACACGACCCGCGAATAGGGGTCGGCTTCATAGGAAGGAAAAGTATGGAAGTCATCCAAATCGAGCAAAACCAGGTCGGCCTTCTTTCCCGGCTCGATGCTGCCGATCAGATGGTCCAGGCCAAGCGTGCGCGCGCCGCCGATCGTCGCCATTCGAAGGACGGTCCGCGCGTTCATCGCTTCCGGGCCGCAGCGGACTTTGTGAAGCAGCGCGGTCAAGCGCATCTCCTGAAACATATCCAGCGTATTGTTGCACGGCGCGCCGTCCGCGCCGATGCCGATATGGATGCCTTGCTCCAACAGATCCGGCACGGGCGCGATGCCGGATGCCAGCTTGAGGTTCGAACCCGGACAATGCGTCATCCGCGTTCCGGTCCGCCTGAGGATCTCCCGCTCTTCGTCGTCCAGCCAAATGCAATGCGCCAGCACGAGCCGTCGCGAAGTAAGGCCGAGGTGATCCAAATAGACGATATTGCGCATGCTTCGCTGCCGCATGACCAGTTCGATCTCTTCGAGATTTTCCGCCGCATGGGTATGCACGAGCACTTGATGTTTCGCCGACAGGTCCCTGACCTCCGTCAACAAACGCTCGGAGCAGGATACGACAAAGCGCGGGCTATAGGCGTATTGCAGTCGACCGCCGTCATGTCCATGCCATTTCTCGAGCAGCGCCGTGCTTTCGGCGAGCGAACGGTCCGTATCCTCCTGCAGTCCCGCGGGCACGTCTCCTCCATCGTCCATCATCACTTTCCCGGAAATCGCTCGAATTCCGCTTGCCGCAAGCGCTTGAAACGCGAAATCCGTATGGCTGACCGTCTCCATATCGAGAATCGTCGTCGTGCCGCTTCGCAGCAACTCGCCGATCCCGAGCAGCGCGGAATAGTAGACGGACTCTTCGTCATGCGCCGCCTCGAGCGGCCAAATCCGCTTGCGCAGCCAGTCCATTAACGCCATGTCGTCGGCTTGCCCCCGGAAAAGGGTTTGACAAAGGTGGATATGGGTTTGGACGAAGCCGGGCAGCAGCAGCTTTCCCTTTGCTTCAATAACGGCAGTCGTCTCCGGGTCATACGACGTAATCCGGGAGCCGACAGAAACGATGATATCCTTATCGAACATAACATCTCCGGTAAGTATCTCGTCCCTATCATTCATCGTGACGATCGTCACGTCGCGCAGTAAAGTCATTCTCATGGAATTTCCCCGCTTCCATCGAATAATCGCAAGCATCCGTGTTAACTATGCTGACATTATATCATGGATGGAAGCCCAGTAGAGAATGATTTACTGACCCACGCAATCAAGACCAATCCATCAATCGCCGAATATCCGCCCGCACGCCCGGATAAGAGAGCACCTGCTCCTTGAACGATTCCCGCTCGCCCCAATCCGTCTTCATCGTCGGGGTATCGAACAGGTCGTCGGTGATATCCGTGAAAGCCTGATGCATATTATTGTCGTACCAGTCGATATCGCTTCTGGCGTCGTTGTTCACGACGGCGATCATATCGAAATCATTGTCCGCGGATTGACCGAAATACGCGAGCAGATCTTGATTCTGCGCCTCGCTCGTATGTACCTCGACCTCCGCGCAATGCAGGCCGTCGCGATCCGCCGCTCGTCTTACGTGCGCTTCCGTCACGATCATTGCAGGCTCCCTTCGGGAAACAGCCCCATCGTTGCCACATGGCGCTTCGTTTCATCCGTGCCGAGCTCGTAGAGCAAGCGGTAAATATCCTCGAGCAAGCCGTCCGTACCGGCATTGATTTGTTTGTCGCTTGCCGAGCTGAACGGGGTCAAGCCGTAGACGGCCGTTTGCGCCTCGTCCATGGAAGCCAGCTCTTCGAACAGCTCCTGCAGCCGATTTAATTCTTCTTCATTCGCGGTTATGACAAGCTCGTAAGACGTCGCGGTCGGGTCTTCGAGAATCGATCCTGCCTGGACGGATACGTAATACGTTTTGCGTTCATACGCGGATGCCTCATGCTCGTTAGCCATCATGGGAAACTCCTCCTAAAAGCTTTGTGCGTGCAGCTTGTAGCCGGTCAAAAGGCAAGGAAAAAAACTGCTTCGAAAGCATAATCCTAGGTCTAGCATCCCCCGGCGGACAGACATTTTATCCAATTTATCGGCATAACCATTCTAGTATCGCTGTTTTTAACCTTGCAGCCAGAAAGGAATGAATACCATGTGTGGATTCACGGGCTGGATCGACTGGACCGCCGACCTGACGAAACAATCCATTATCCTGGAGAAAATGACCGAGACGCTGGCAAACCGCGGCCCGGACGCCTCCGGTACCTGGATCTCGCCGCACTGCGCGCTCGGCCACCGCAGACTCTCGGTCATCGATCCCGCAAACGGAGCGCAGCCGATGGTTCGCACCGCCGACGACGATACGTATGTCCTCGTCTACAACGGGGAGCTCTATAACGCGCCGGAGCTGAAGAAAGAGCTGGAGGGCCGCGGACGCCGGTTTACGACGACCTGCGATACCGAGGTGCTGCTCGTTGCCTATATGGAGTGGGGACCGTCCTGCGTGGAGAAATTCAACGGCATCTTCGCCTTTGCCCTGTGGGATTCCCGCGAGGAGCAGCTGTTCATCGCCCGCGACCGGCTCGGGGTCAAACCGTTCTTCTTCTCCCGTCAGCTGGGCCGCTTCATCTTCGGGTCTGAGCCGAAGGCGCTGCTGGCGCATCCCGCCGTAAAGCCGGAGATCGGACCCGAGGGCTTGGCGGAGATATTCATCGTCGGACCGGCGAGAACGCCGGGCGTCGGCGTCTATCGCGACCTAACGGAGCTGCTGCCCGGCCAGTGCGCGATCGTTAACCGCGCCGGCCTCCGCGTGACGCATTATTGGAAGCTCGAGAGCCGCCCGCATACGGAGACCGTCGAGCAAACCGCCCGCTCCGTCGGCGACCTGCTGAAGGATACGGTCGAGCGCCAGCTCGTCTCGGACGTACCGCTTTGCACGCTACTCTCCGGCGGGCTCGACTCCAGCGCGCTTACGTCGCTCGCGGTCAATTATTATAAAGAAACCGGACAGGGAACCGTCCATACGTTCTCCGTCGATTACGTCGATAACGACAAGCATTTCAAATCGCATGCGTTCCAACCGAATGCGGACGCGCCTTGGATCCAGCGGATGACCACGCATCTGGGCACCATTCACCATGGGACGGTAATCGATACGCCGCAGCTCGTGACGGCGCTCCATGAGGCGATGACGGCGCGCGACATGCCCGGCATGGCCGACGTGGACTCGTCGCTCCTCTTGTTTTGCCGGGAAATCAAGAAAGAAGCGACCGTGGCGATCTCCGGCGAGGCAGCGGACGAAATATTCGGGGGCTATCCGTGGTTTCACCGCGAAGAAGCGCTCAACGCCGGAACGTTCCCGTGGTCGCTGGCTGCGGGCATGCGGGCAGATCTGCTCTCGCAGGACGTCGCTGCCTGGATCAGGCCGCTGGAGTATATCGGCGACCGGTATCTCGACGCCGTCGCGGAGGTTCCGCATCTGCCCGGCGAAGACGAGAGCACGCGCAAGATGCGGCAGATGTCGTACCTCAACATTACCCGCTTCATGCCGACGCTGCTCGACCGCAAGGATCGCATGAGCATGGCGGTCGGCCTCGAGGTGCGCGTGCCTTTCTGCGATCATCGCCTGGTCGAATACGTCTACAATATCCCCTGGGAAATCAAGACCGCCGGCGACCGCGAGAAAGGCATTCTGCGCAAGGGCTTGGAGGGCGTGCTGCCGAATGACGTGCTGTATCGCAAAAAAAGCCCGTATCCGAAGACGCATAACCCGAACTACCTGAACGCCGTGCGCACGCAGCTGCTGGAAATCATCAACGAGGGCACCTCTCCGCTCCTCCCTCTCATTAACGTGAAGAAGATCCGCCAGCTGGCGGAATCCCAAGAAGCGAGCTCCAATCTCCCTTGGTTCGGACAGCTGATGTCCGGTCCGCAGCTGTTCGCTTATCTGCTTCAGGTCGATATGTGGCTCCGCGACTATCACGTAAGCATCCGATAATCCGAATCTTCGGCCGTTATTCGATCCTCCGATTCTCCCGATGCCGTGCAACGAAGTAAAACCCCCGTCCGCAAAGGAAGGCGGCAGGCGATGTTCGATATCCGAACTCGCTGCATCCTTGCTTGCGTACGGGGGTTTTCTAATGAATACACGTGCGCCTGAACGGGTCGCGCGCTTGGTAGTACCTGATGAAAGGCCTGCTAGGAAGCAGCATGTCCTTCATAACGCCGAACAATCGAAGGACAAGCCGTTGGCGAACTAAACCTCCAGCTTGGCAAGCAGGCGGGCAAGCGCCTGGCCGCGGTGGCCGATCGCCTGCTTCTCTTCCTTCGTCATCTCCGCCATGCCTCGCCGCGCGCCTGCCACCCAAAATAGCGGGTCGTAGCCGAAGCCGCCATCCCCTCTCGGCTTATCCATGATATAGCCGGCCACATCGCCTTCGCTCTCGGCAAATGTCCCTGCCGCCGGGTCGTAAAGAGCCAGCGCGCATACGAACCTCGCTTCGCTCAACAGCTTCGTGCCGTCCGGCAAGCGCTCCGGCGCCTCGCCGGCGTTCGATGTCCGAGCGAGCTCGCGCAGCAGCTTCTCGTTATTGCGTTCATCCGTCGCGCCTTCGCCGGAATACCGGGCGGAATAGACGCCCGGCTCGCCGCCCAGCGCAGCGACTTCGAGTCCGGAATCGTCGGCGAGCACCGGCAAGCCCAGCGCCTCCGCTACTTCGCGCGCCTTCTTGCGCGCATTCTCCGCGAAGGTCGTCCCATCCTCGACGACATCCGGCAGCGCGGGATAGTCGAACATGCTGACGACCTCGATGCCGAGTTGGCCGAAGGCATGAGCGAACTCCCTCACCTTGCCGGCATTCTTGGTGGCGACGACAACCGTCTCTCCCCGCTTCATACGACGGCCGTCCCGATTCGGCTGCCCTTCTCGCCGAGCGCGTCCCGCTGCTTGGCAATCAGGCTGGCAATGCCTTCTTCCGCGGATGCGAGCAGCGTGTTCAGCTCGTCGCGCGAGAAAGGCGCCTCCTCGCCCGTGCCTTGTACCTCGACGAACTTGCGGGCGCCGGTCATGACCACGTTCATATCGACTTTCGCCTTGGAATCCTCTTCATAATTAAGGTCGAGCAGCGTGCGTTCGCCGATGACGCCGACGCTGACCGAAGCCAGAAAATCCGTAATCGGGTATTTCGCGAACGCATGATTCCGATTCAGCTTGTCCACGGCTAGCGCCAGCGCGACGAACGCGCCCGTAATGGAGGTCGTCCGGGTTCCCCCGTCCGCTTGCAGCACGTCGCAGTCCAGCGTAACCGTGCGTTCCCCGAGCGCCTGCAAATCCACGACCGAGCGAAGCGACCGCCCGATCAACCGCTGGATTTCCATCGTGCGTCCCGTCAGCTTGCCCTTCGCCGATTCACGGTGGTTGCGAACCTGCGTGGCCCGGGGCAGCATGGCGTACTCCGCGTTGATCCAGCCTTTGCCTTGTCCCTTCATGAATGGCGGCACGCGCTCTTCGATCGACGCGGTGCAAAGCACCTTGGTATCGCCGAACTCGATAAGAACGGAGCCCTCCGCGTATTTGTTGGGTTGCAGCGTAATCGTAACAGGGCGAAGCTCGTCCGCCTGTCTTCCGTCCAATCTCATATCGATAATCCTCCTGTTAATGGGTCCAAACCATTTTACCAAAAGCTGCAGGGAAAAACATCTTTGCCGCTCGGACCGCATAAAAAAGATCCGCCCCGGAGGCGGATCCTTCATTCGCCCGGGGCGGATCGGTGCTGGATTAGGATTTGAAGGCGTTCACGTGTTCCGGACGGCTGACCGGCTCCGTGTACGTCTGGTTGTTGGAATCAACGAAGTCCGATTTGCCGTTCAGCTTGATCTGTACTTTGCTGAGGCCGGTATTCTCGGTCAAGGAGAGCACGACGGCTTGCAGCATCTCGGCCGGCTCCGGTTGTCCGGCTTGATAGCCGTCATCCTGCAGCTCGACCGTCACGACGTCCTTCGCTTTCGTGACGTTCTTCACGATCACGTCCGGCGTCATGACCGCGTTAAGCGGGAGATCGCCGATCGGCCCGCTGATCAGCTGCTCGATCGCCGTTTTGGCTCTGTTGTTGCTGCGGTTCACGAGTCTCGTAACCGGCACGTAATAAGGCACATTGTCCGGCGATACCGCGGAGAAATAGATGGTGACCGGAGCCGAGGTGCTGTAATCGACGCCGCTGGCCGCTTCGAGGTTGATGCCTACCGCGCGCGTCAGCGGTTCGTCGATCGGCATTGCATCCTTCGGCATCGCCGTCAGCTCCTTGCCTTCCATCCAAATTTTCACGTTCTGGATGTCCGGCTGGCTGGTCAGCGTCCAGATGACGGCCTCCACGATCTTGCGTTCATCCGCCGCGCTGTAATCGGCGAATTCCTTGGAGAAATCGACGACGGCCTGCTTCTGGTCGGGAATGATCGACAGCTGCTTGATGGTCGTGCCTTTCGGCAATACGGCCGTGAAGCCGTCCGGAATCTCATTCGAGTACGCGCTGCCGTCTACCATCATTTCAAGCGCTTTTTGACCCGGCTTCTCGTCTTGGCCTAAGGTCGTAAAGACGGAGATCGGCGCGAGCAAGCCATTGCGGTCGCGCAGATACAAAGTCATTTGCGTCTGGCCGCTCTGGGCGGTGACTTGTCCCGGATCAAGGTCCGTGCTGACGTTCTGCGTGCTGCTCGGCGGCGGATCGATCGATTCGCTGGCAGGCTGGGAGAACAATCCGCAGCCGGTCGTCAAGATGGGCAGAGCCAAAGCCCCGGCAAGCGCTGCCCGGCGAAACAGGCGATAATGTGTCATTCAACATTTCCTCCCCATTTTTGGATACATGGTGAATCCTACTGTCATTCGCAAACCCGCGGCATGCTGCCCCTTTGGTACAAGTCCCGCTTTGTAGTACTATGTATACGAGCTGTCCAATTCAATTAGACCAGTTTTGTCCACTATTTTGAGACAAGGGGTGTTGGCATTGACCAAGTCCGAGACGTACCAGCTCAACAGCAGAACCATCGCGGGGGCCACCATGGAGTGGCTCGCAAAACGCGGCGTAACGATCGGGCAAATCGCCGAGCTCGTCATCTTTCTTCAGAAGGATTATTATCCCGACCTTACGCTCGAGGAATGCGGGCAATATGTCGAAGCCGTGCTCAGCAAACGCGAGGTGCAAAATGCCGTCTTGACGGGCATCCAGCTCGACCTGCTCGCCGAAGAAGGCAAGCTGCTGCCGCCGCTGCAAGAAATGATCGAGAACGACGAAGGCTTATACGGCTGCGACGAGGTGCTGGCCTTGTCCATCGTCAACGTCTACGGCAGTATCGGCTTCACCAACTTCGGTTACGTCGATAAGCTGAAGCCGGGGATCCTGAAGAAGTTGAACGACAAGCACGACGCGGCCTGCCATACGTTCCTGGACGATATCGTCGGCGCCATCGCGGCAGCGGCCAGCAGCCGGCTCGCCCACCGCAAGCAGGCCGAGCGCGAAGGCCATATCGGACCGCCGCTCGACTGAGATCGATAACGCTGCGAATCAAAAAAGATCGCCCTCCGCTTGGCCGATTGGCCTCGCAGGGGGCGATCTTCTTTCGTAGGCAGTTCAATGAAGCATAACCAAATGCTTTGAAAAGGAATTATTTCATGACGGCATCGTAAACGATTCTCGCCGATTCCTTGCCCTGCCGAATGCAGTCGGGAAGGCCGACGCCGTCGAACGCGGCGCCCGCCGCCCATACGCCGGGCAGCTGTGATCGCAGCTGCGCCCGCAGCTTGGCGGTTGCCTGCACATGTCCGACCGGATATTGCGGCATGGAACGGTGAAGGCGGGTGATCTCCGTGAAGATCGGTTCCGCCGTAATGCCCAGCACGTTCCGGATATCGCGCCGAACCGCTTCCTTCAGGTCCTCGTCCGGCAAATCGACGACTTCTTCGTCGTTCGCGCGCCCGACGTAGCAGCGCAGCAGCACCTTGTCGTCCGGGCTGGAATGGAGCCATTTGGCCGATGTCCAGGTACACGCCGTAATCGTGGTTCCCTCGGATCGCGGCACGACGAAGCCCGAGCCGTCGAATTCCATGCCGAATGATGCCTTGTCGAACGCCATGACGACGTTCGCGACGGATACGTAATTGACCGCCCGCAGCGCATCGACCGGAATATGCGGTTCCAGCAGATCGGCAGCGTCATGAGCCGGGGCCGTGATGACGATGCCGTCGGCTTCCAGAATCTCGCCGTCGCTCATCAGCACCTCGTACGGCGCCGTCGCCTGCTTGTCCCCCGGTTCATTCTGCCTGAAGGCGACCGCCTTGAGGCCAAACCGGCTTTCCGCGCCCGCCAATGCGTCGGTCAGCGCTTCCAGCATCGTCGCCAAACCGTTCTTGAACGTCAAGAACATGCTGTTCTGCAAATGCTTCGGCAGCCGGTTCGGCGCTGCCGGCGCCGCGGCGCCCTTGCGCCTGTTCGCGCGCGTTCCGCGAATCAGACTGCCATGCCGGCGTTCCGCCTCGCGAAACTGCGGGAACGTCGACTGCAAGCTCAGCTTGCTCAGGTCGCCGGCGTAGATGCCCGCGAGCAGCGGCTCCGCGATCCGTTCCATCACTTCCGGTCCGACGCGCCGCGTCAGAAATTCGCCGACGGACTCGTCCCCTTCCGCCTTGCTGGCAGGAAGAACGAAATCCATCAACGCCCGCAGCTTGCCTCCCCATGAGATCAAGCCCGTCTTGGCAAAGGGCATGATCTCGGTCGGAACGCCCAGCACCAGCCCCGGGGGCATAGGATGCAGCTTGCCGCGGTGAAGGATGTACGTTTTCTTCGCGGCAGGGTTCGTGCCCGTCAATTCGTCCTGAATGCCGAGATCGAAAGCCAGGTCCACGATCGCCGTCTTGCGCGCCAGGAAGGAATCCGGTCCTTTCTCGATCACGAAGCCTTGCTTGCGCAGCGTATCGATCTTGCCGCCGATCCGCTCCGACGGGTCGACGACCGTCACCAGCGCTTTCCGTCCCCGCAGCTCCGCTTCTTTCAACAAATAAAAAGCGGAGCTGAGTCCGCTGATCCCTCCGCCAATGACGACAAAACGATCCAGCTTACCATTACTCCGCATGCGGTTCATCTCCTCTGTCTTCCATGTCTGTCCCCAACGACTGAATCCCCCTTACATGAACGCCGCTCGCCCAGCCTGCTCGACGGTCTCCGCCAGCGTCTCCATATAAAGCGAATCCGTGCCCAGCATGTCGATCCGGACCAGCTTGATGCCGAGCCGCTTGGCTTCGGCCTGCGCTTCGATATCGATATCGTACAGCACTTCCAAATGCTCCGATACAAAGCCGATCGGTGCCGACAGCACGCCGGCGTAACCGGCTTCCGCCGTTTCCTTCAACGTCTCCAAAATGTCCGGACCGAGCCACGGTTCGCGGGTGCGGCCCGCGCTCTGCCACGTAAACTGCCAATCCGACACGCCTGCGCCTTCCGCAACGGCCGAAGACGTAGCGAGCAGCTGCTCCTCGTACGGATCGCCGATTTCGCGAATGCGCACGGGCAGGCTGTGCGCGCTGAACAATACCTTCAGCGGCTTCCCTGCTCCCGTCGACGCCGCAAGCTCCGCATAGGCGTCCCTCACCCGCTTCACCAGCGCTTCAATCAGCTTCGGATGCAAATGATAGCTCTCGACGGCTTGGAATGCGATGCCGCGTTCCTCGGCCCGCTCCCGCGCCCTCGTCATGTAGCTGCCGACGCTCATGCTCGAGTAATGCGGCGCCAGCACGATGCCGATCGCCTGCCTCACGCCGTCCGCCCCCATCGCGTCGACGCCGTCTTCGATATAAGGACGCGCATGCTTCAGACCCTGATATACGGCGTATCTGCCCGGAGCTGCGGCATCAAGCGCCGCCTGCAGTCCCTCCGCCTGACGGTTCGTATTCTCCCGGAGGGGGAATACGCCCCCGACTACCGCATCGTACCGCGAGGTCAGCTCGGCGAGCTGCTCCGGCGTCGGGGCATGGCCCCTGCGAATATGCGTGTAATACTCCTCGATGCCGTCCATGCTCTCGGGGGTCCCGTAAGACATGACGAGCACGCCGATTTTCGGATCAGCCATGGGCCAGTTCCTCCCGCTTTCCGCCGAGCGCCGCAATGGCCTCCGCGGAATATTCATGGACGTAATCCGTCAGCTCGCGCAGCTTATCGAGCGAAGCTTCGGGGAACAGCCCATGTCCGAGATTGAAAATATAGCCCGGCTCCTTGACGCCCTCGTCGATGATCGCTTTCGCATGGGCCTTGATCACATCCATCGGCGCGGTCAGCACATAAGGATCGAGGTTGCCTTGAACCGCAAACTTATCTCCCAGACGGCGACGGCCTTCGGCGATGGACACCCGCCAATCAAGCCCGATGATATCGGCCTTCAGATTGCCGAGCGTAGGCAGCAGCTCGCCCGACGCAACGCCCGGGAAGTAGATTTTCGGCTGCGGCAAATCCGACAGCTCGCTGAAAATCCGCTCGATCGTCGGAAGCACGAACAGGCGGAAATCATGCGGCGCAAGCGCGCCGACCCAGCTGTCGAACAGCTGGAACGCCTTGCCGCCCGCAGCCATATGCGCGCGCAGGTACGCGATGACCATATCGCCGAGCTTGTCCATCAGCGAGAACCACAGCTTCGGCTCGGTGTACATCATCGTCTTCGTCTTGATATAGGATTTGGACGGGCGGCCTTCGATCAGGTAGCTGGCGATCGTAAACGGCGCGCCGGCAAACGTAATGAGCGGCACGTCCAGCTCCCGGTCCAGGATGCGGATCGTCTCGATGACATGCGAAAGATCGCCTTCCACGTCGATCGGCTTCAGGCGCGCGATATCGTCCGCCGTCCGGATCGGATTGTGAATGACCGGACCGACATTCGCAACGATGTCGAAATCGATGCCGATGGAGGCAACGGGATTCATGATATCGGAATAAAGAATCGCCGCGTCGACGCCCAGCTTCTTGACCGGCATCATCGTCACTTCCGCGGCCAGTTCCGGCTGGCGGCATATTTCGAGCAGCGAATGGTTTTCTTTTATTTTACGGTAATCGGGATCGTACCGTCCCGCCTGCCGCATATACCAAACGGGTAAGCGATCGACGTGTTCTCCCCGGCAAGCCCGGATGAATAAGTCGTTGTAGCTCATTGAAGTTCCCCATTTCTATCGTTTTCCCTACGTTTCCATTATGCCCTTTTTGGATAGTCGTAACAACCGCCGCGCCCGAATGATCATTGACAAACATATGACAATGTTAGGTCCATGTCCTTCCTGACGCACTTTTGCCATCCTTCGAGGGACTGGTATACTGGGTCTTACAGGTTGAACGACGACACAAGCTTCGAATAGGAGATTCAAATGGAACCTTGGAAAAAAAATCTAGGCGTGCTTTGGATCGGACAGTTTCTGGTCATGGGCGGCATGACGATGATCATGCCATTTATGTCCCTCTACCTGCAAAGTCCTCGGATCGGCATGACGGACCCGCATGAGATCGCGACGTGGTCGGGCGTCATATTCGCCGGCAACTTCGTCACCGCATTCCTGTTCCAGCCGCTCTGGGGCAAGCTGTCGGACAAGTACGGCCGGAAAATGATGCTTCTTCGCTCCGGCTTCGGGATGGCGATCGTGATGGTGCTGATGGGCTTCGCGACGTCGCCGTGGCATCTGCTCGTTCTCCGGATGGTCAACGGGACCATCTCCGGCTTCAATCCGGCGGCCGTCTCGCTCGTCTCCGCGACGACGCCGAAGGAGAAGATGGGCTTCGCCATGGGCACGCTGCAATCCGGAGGCATCGCGGGCACGATTCTGGGCCCGTTCCTCGGCGGCCTGCTGGCGGACGCCGTGGGCTACCGGCCGATCTTCTACTTGACCGGCGCCTCGTTGTTCGCAGCCTCCATGCTCGCCTTCTTCGTCGTCAAGGAACGGTTCAACCGCGC
Source organism: Paenibacillus sacheonensis (assembly GCF_009909195.1). GTDB lineage: Bacteria > Bacillota > Bacilli > Paenibacillales > Paenibacillaceae > Paenibacillus_Z > Paenibacillus_Z sacheonensis. Next base: position 565,319 of record NZ_JAAAMU010000001.1, on the reverse strand, counting down.
GGAGGCCGCCGCGAAGCCGAACGTGTCCGTCATCGCCGGGTTCAGGCAGCTGAGCGGCGTGCCGCAGCTGACGGCGCTGTTCGCCGTAACGTTCCTGCTCCAATTCGCGATGATCGGTCCCAACCCGCTGATGCCGCTCTATGTGCAGAAGCTGCACGGAACGGACGTCAACCTGGCCTTCTGGGCGGGCTTCGTCAGTTCGGCGGCCGGCATTACGAACATGGTCGCCGCTCCGCTGCTCGGCAAGCTGAGCGACAGGATCGGCCAGGAACGCGTGCTCGGCATCTCGCTCGTCGGAGCCGCCCTGCTGTTCATCCCGCAGGCATTCGCCGGCTCGGTCTGGCAGCTGCTGCTGTTCCGGCTGCTGCAGGGCTGCTTCCTCGGCGGGTTGATTCCCTCCGTCAACGCGCTCGTGCGCCGGTTCACGCCGGACGGCATGGAAGGGCGGGCATTCAGCCTGAACACCAGCATGCTCTCGCTTGGCAATATGGTCGGTCCTATCGTCGGCGGTCTGGTCTCCGGCTGGACCGGTATCGGAGGCGTCTTTCTAATCTCTTCGCTCTTGTTCTTCGTCAATGCGCTGTGGGTGAGGCAGACGCTCGTCTCGAAGCGGGTAATGGTCAAACGGGAATAACCCGCAACGAAAAACCGGCAAGTCGCCTTAGTCAAGGGGACTTGCCGGTTCTTCGTTGTTGCCGCGTTAACAGGCAAAGTTTCCTTCCGCACGGCTCGATGTTTCGGCATGGACGAAGCTGCCGGCGCTACTTAATCATCGCAATCGCCAAGCCGTCGTATGCCGGCAGCAGCGTTCCCGTGAGCCGCTCGTCGCCGACCATCGCTTCGTTGAACGTACGCATCGCCTGCACAGAGGGACCGTTCTTCTCGGGATCGATCGTCCTGCCGTGCAGCAAGGCGTTGTCGCCCGTAATGACGGCTCCCGGATTGCCGAGCTTGATCGCCCATTCCAAGTAGACCGGGTAGCTTTCTTTATCCGCATCGATGAAGAAGAAATCGAATGTGCGTCCTTCCTTCTCCAACGCGGCCAGACTCTCCTTGGCATCGCCGACCACGTACTCCACGCGGTCGCCAAGACCCGCTGCTTCGAGATTGGACTTTGCGGTATCCGCGTAGTCCTGCATCAGCTCGAGCGAAGTCAATCGGCCGCCGTCCTGCAGTCCCCGTGCCAGACATATGCCGCTGTAACCGCCCAATGCGCCGATTTCCAGTACATTGCGGGCTCCCTTCATCCGAACGAGCATCGTCAGCAGTTTGCCATAGCCGGACGCGATCGAGATTTGAGGCATGCCCTGCGCCTCGATCGACGCATGGACGCGCGCCAAATCCGCATCCTCGCCCAACAGGCCGTCCACGTATCGTTCCGTCGCTTCTGTCGTCATTCCGAACCACTCTCCTCGCCGATTCTATGAGATAACGTTTGTAATGCAACCTTATGATGACTATACTTGATTGTATGATTTTCGCTGATGCAATACAAGCGGCGATTGGAAGACGGAGGAATCGAAAACAATGGATAACCTGCAGCTGATCGCAACGGCGCCTATGGGGCTGGAAGCGGTCGTCGCGCGCGAATTATTGGATCTAGGCTATACCGACCAGAAGGTGGAGAACGGCCGGGTCATCTTCAGGGGAGGACCCGCGGACATCTGCCGCGCCAACCTGTGGCTCCGCACGTCGGACCGCGTTCTCATCAAGATGGCTGAATATCCCGCCACGACCTTCGAAGAGCTGTTCGAAGGCGCAAAGGCGATCGACTGGCCGGACTGGATCCCCGAGAACGGCGAATTCCCGGTCGAGGGACGTTCCCACAAATCGCAGCTCAGCAGCGTTCCGGCCTGCCAGAGCATCGTGAAGAAAGCCGTCGTCGAGAAAATGAAAACGGCTTACGGCACGGAATGGTTCGACGAGGACGGCGCAAGGTTCGTTATCGAGGTGTGGCTGCTCAACGACATCGCCATGATTACGCTCGATACGACCGGTCCCGGTCTGCACAAACGCGGCTACCGCAAGCTCGTCACGGAAGCGCCGCTCAAGGAAACGATGGCGGCGGCGATGGTGCTGCTCAGCCGCTGGCGACCGGAACGGCCGCTCTATGACCCGTTCTGCGGCTCCGGCACCATCCCCATCGAAGCAGCCATGATCGGCTGGAACATCGCGCCGGGACTTCGCCGCACCTTCAACAGCGAAGGCTGGCCGCTCGTGCCGGACAGCCTGTGGGAGCAGGCGCGGGAGGAAGCGTTCGATTCCGTCAAGGACGACATTCCGCTTCAGATCGCGGGCTCCGATATCGATCCGAGCGCGCTCGAGGTCGCTGCGGCAGCCGTGAAGAAAGCCGGCTTCGCGAAGGAGATCAAGCTGACGCAAATGCCGGTGTCCCGGATCAAGCCGGAAGGCGATTACGGCTGCATCGTCACGAATCCGCCGTACGGCTCTCGCTTGGGCGACGAGACCGACGCGGAGAAAGCCGTTCGCCAGCTTGGTCTCAGCATGCTCTACCTGCCTAACTGGTCCATGTTCGCGCTGACGCAGTCAAGGACGTTCGAGGAGACGATCGGGCGCAAGTCGGACAAGCGGCGCAAGCTGTTCAACGGCCGGCTCGAGTGCACGTTCTATCAATTCTTCGGGCCGCTGCCTCCGCGCAACCAGAGCTGATGAGCATCCCGGAGCTTTCCCGCAAGCGGCGCCGACTTCGGGCGCCGTTTCGCTTTGCCGCCCTGCTGCCGCGGCTTGATCTCTTCTTGTTCATTGCGCTGATGCTGTTCAAGCTCGCCCTCTTCGACCGGTTCATTCACGTGCCTTATATGGATATGAATCGGGACGACCGTCTGGTCGCCGTCGGAACGCTGGCCCTGCTGTCATTCTGGACGCTATGGCTGCCAAGGCAAGGCCGGCTGCTCGCGCTCATCGTTCTGGATCTCGCGCTGACGGCGCTCTTATACAGCGATTTGCTCTATTTTCGCTACTTTCAGGATTTGATCACGATTCCCGTTCTGTTCCAAGCGGGTCAAGTCGGAGAGCTTGGCGGCAGCATCCATGCGCTGCTGTCATGGCGGGATCTGTGGCTGTTCGCGGACTGGCTGGCGCTGCTCCCCCTAGGCGTGCTCGCCGTTATCGGCAAACGTCGACGCCGCGATCGCATGCGCAGGGCGACGGGAACCACGGCATCGAAGCCGTCCCCTGTCCGAACGTTCCCCGCTCGACTCGCCACGAGTGCCGTCGTATTCTTAATCGGCTTCTCGCTCGTGTACGTACCTGTCCATAAAGCCCAGAAGACATGGGCGCATGGCGTGTTCAGCGGCAATTGGTGGAACTTGTCGCTCTATAACGTAACCGGCGTTCTCGGATTCCATGGGTACGACATCTACCGCTATGCCGACGAGCATTGGTTCCACGACAATGCGGCGACGGCGGAGCAGATCGGAGAGGCGAAGCAATGGTTCTCCGCACGCGGGCAAGTCCGCGCCGGCCTCGACAAGACCGACCCGCTGTTCGGCCAGTACAAAGAGGCCAATGTCATCCTCCTGCAGCTGGAGGCGTTCCAGAGCTTCGTCATCGGGCAGCGGATCGGCGGCCAGGAAGTCACGCCGAACATCAATAAGCTGATGGCCACATCGCTGTATTTCGATCATTTCTATCACCAGACGGCGCAGGGACGAACATCCGACGCCGATCTGGCCGCCAACGCCTCGCTGCAGCCGATGCCGTCGGGCTCCGTATTCACCCGATTCGCGGATCACAGCTACGACAGCATGGCGCTGACGCTGAAGGACTACGGCTATATGGCAAACGTGTTCCATGCGTACGACGGCGGCTTCTGGAACCGGAATATCATGTACGACACGCTGGGGTACGACCAGTTCTTCAGCAAGAAGGCCTTCGTCATCGACGAGCCGCTCGGCTGGTCGCTCGGCGACAAGTCGTTCTTCAAGCAGTCCGTGTCGATCATGAAGACGCAGCGTCAGCCGTTCTACTCCTTCATGATCTCGCTATCCAGCCATCATCCGTATACGCTGCCGGCCAAGGTCCAAACGCTCGACGTGGGCAAGTTCAAAGGCACGATGTTCGGCGATTACTTGGAGGCGGTCCATTATGTCGATGCCGCCATCGGCGTGCTGGTGGACGAGCTGAAATCTGCAGGTTTATGGAACCGCTCGATCTTCCTGTTCTATGGGGACCACGACAATTCCATTCCCGACTGGCAGCCGTTCGAGGATTTCCTCGGACGCCAGCTCGACGAAGCAGACCGCTTCCGCATTCTGAAAGGCGTTCCGCTGGTCGTCCACCTGCCGGACGATGCGCACGCCGGGACGTACAGCCAGGCCGGCGGCCAGCTTGACGTGACGCCGACCGTTCTTCACCTGCTCGGGATCCCGAGCAGCGGGCTGACGATGATCGGCACGCCGCTCGTTACGAAGCAGCCGCTTGCGGGGAAACGGGTCGTCTTCCGAAACGGCGCGTTCATCGACGACCGCGTGATCTATATGCCCGCCGAGGACGGACTCGAGGAACATAGCAAATGTTACGCATCCACGGACGGCCGCCTGCTGGCAGATTCAAGCGCCTGCGCTGCGGGAGTGGCTGAAGCGCGCAAGGAATTGGAAGCATCCGATCTCGTCGTCGGGCATGACCTGGTTCCGGCGATGCATGCCAAGCGCGAATAAAACTAAAAGACCCTCTGCCGGCAAGATGGCCGGTTGGAGGGTCTTTCGTTTATTTCTTGATCGTTTCGTGAGCGTATCTTAATTACTTCTTAATTACTTCTTGATTACTTCTTGATTATTCATTGATCGTTTCTTGATCGTTTCTTGACGATCTCTTTGTTTACTTCTTGATATATTTGCTTGCCTTCTCGATCGCTTCATCCTCGGTCGGTGCCGTGATATAACGGCCGTTAATGAAAATGAACGCAAACCGCGAGCAAGGGCCGCAGTACGATTTGCACGCGACTTGAATCTCCGCGTCTGGCACTAGCTTCTGCAGCTTCGGCAGCATCGTCTTCGTGCGGATATGTTTGCATTTGTCGCAAATGCGGATATCGTTCGCCATGTTTCTCTCCCCAAACCGAATTCAATTAGTGGTCGCCGTGGTTGCCTTTGGTTGGGTTCGAAATCGAGAAGCCTTCCTGCGGCACGTAGAAATAGTCGATGCGCACGCCGTCCAGCAGCTCCACGCCTTGTTCGAGCACCACCTTGATGTCCTTGTCCGTCTCGATGATCTCGTCGTTCGCAGCGGCATCGTCCATCTTCATGCCGTAGTGGGCGTGGTCGCCGTGAGAATGCGTGACGAACACCCGCAGGAACTTGCCGTCGTTTTCCGGTTTATCGATCTCTTCGCGAAGGACCTTCGCGGCATTGCGCGTGATTTTGATATTCACAGCTTCTTCGTCTCCTTTATGTTGATGGAGTCCGTTCGCTCTTGGGAGCTCCGTCATGTATAGTGCTTGTTCTAGCCTACTTTATTTACTCTATTGTATAGAAACCTCGTCCAATGTTCAACCGTTACTTGACGACGCGGCCGTATTTTCGTTCCATATACCGGGTGTACCCTTCCGCGGCAATCATCGTAACGGCAATGTCGTCGATCGGAACGAAAGGCATGACATCCGGAAGCACCCAATACAACAGGACGGGAACGAGATACAGAAGCTTGTCCAACAGCCGAACTTCCTTTGCGGTCAGCAACCGGAAGATTCGGACAAACACGGCCCGCCAATGGCGGAGCGACAGCAGCTTGCGCATATACACCGCCTCCTTCTCATGCGCTTATTATAGCACAATCGAGCGGGCCGCCTCCAAGACGGCGGCGAGCAGCAGCCGAACCTCGTCGTTCAAGTCCGGGAACGACTCCACCGGAAGCGGATTGACGCCGAAGCCGACCTCGACGGTGAAGCCGGGCTTGCGATATTGGAAAATAAACCAGTCCTTGTAACCCGCGTCGCTGCCGGACAGCTTCACGGGTTTATAGCCGCTTGCCTTGCCGAGCCTGCGGGCGATCCGCTCCGCTTCGGGCGGTTCGTAGCCCCGGTAATTCCAATAAATCTCCTGCCCTTGGCTGTGCAGGGCAACGACGAGATCGAACTGCTGCGCCTCCGTAAATTCGGCAAGCGCCTTCGCTTCCGGCTCCGACAGCGGACTTGGCCCCGGATAATCGCGCGGGCCAGGTCCTTCCGTGTCTCTTCGGGCGCTCTCTTCTTCCCAGAAGGCGGGAAACTGGTCGTTCAGATCGACGCCGCGAATGTTCGCCTTCCATTTCTGAAAACGACGGGAACCCCGATTCCACTTGAGCAGCTCCGCCGCATGCGGATGGTCCGCCCGTAGTCCCTCCTGCGCCAGCTCCGCTCCGTCGGGGTTCACGAGCGGGACGACCCATAACGTCACGCGCTGCAGCAGCGCCGGCATATCCATGCCGCATAAGCTCTCCCCGAACGTGGCGGCCTTGGCCGCGTCTTCGAGAAACGCCATCAGGAGCGGAGTCGTGATCCATTCATTCGCATGCATGCCCGCATTCATATGCACCTTAACCGGACCTTCTCCGAGCCGGATGGCGATTAGCGGCTTGCCCATGACGCTTGCTCCGATCGTCTCCGCCTGCAGCAGCGGATAAGCACGGAGCAGCGCATCCACGTCTGCCGTCAGCTCGCGCTGGCCGTATTCGGCGCGTCCGTCCACGATGCGGCCTCTGCCGGCGCAGGGCAGCGTAAGCAGCGTTCCGGCCTGAAGCCGCTTCAGGTCTTGGTGCCCGTTGGCATTCAGAATCGCATGAAGCGTCAGGCTGAACTTTCCGGCAATTCCGAGCAGCGTGTCGCCAGGCTGGACGCGGTATATGGAAGCCGTCTGCACGGGAATCGACAACAGAAGGCCCGGATACGGCGGTTCGGCCGGGGACAGGCCGGGATTCGCCGCGAGCAGCGATTCCTTATTCACGTTGAACGTGCGGGCGATGCGCAGCAGCGTATCGCCCGATTGCACGACATAGGGCAGCATCGGATCACCTCTGTCAGGTTCTTGTCATCTCACATGCTTCATGCTATGCCGACGCGCCGGAACGCATGCCAAAACAAAAAACGCCGTCGCGTAAGCGCGACGGCGGCCAAGCTTTCTCGTATTAGACGATCTTGGGCACCTGCCATACGACAGGCGTCAGCTCGATCTGCTCGCCAAGCCACTGCTGGGCGATCATGCGGAACATCCGGTGATCCCCGCTGCAGAAGAATTGATGAACGGGCATCTCGCCGTCTCGGGTAAGCCGATTGCGGTCATGAAGAATCGTACTGATCTCTCTGGCCGTCTCGTCCGCCGAGCTGATCAGCATAACGTCAGGTCCCATTACGGACGCAATCGTTTCCGATAGGAACGGATAATGCGTGCATCCGAGAATCAACGTGTCGATCTGACGTTCCTTCAGCGGTTCGAGCGAGGATTCCACGGCCTCCTGCGTTTCCTGCGAGCGGAAATTGCCCTGCTCGACCAGAGGAACGAAGCGCGGACAGGCCAGGCTTACCACATGAATCGCCGGGGACAATTGCTTCAGCGCATGTTCGTATGCGCCGCTGCGAATCGTTCCTTCCGTGCCGATGACGCCAACGACGCCCGTTAGCGTGCGTCCGTTGGCAGCGCGGGCTCCCGGGTGTATGACGCCAACGACGGGAACGGCAACCCGCGAACGAATATCTTCCAGTGCGACGGCTGTCGCCGTATTGCAAGCGATGACGATCATTTTCGGTCGGAACTGAATCAAATACTCTACGATTTGCCTCGTAAACCGAGTCACTTCTTCGGCTGGACGCGGGCCGTATGGCGTGCGGGCCGTATCGCCGAAATACATGATTTTTTCTCGGGGAAGCTGACGCATAATCTCTTTGACGACGGTTAGACCGCCTACGCCAGAATCCAAAATTGCGATCGGTTGTTGCACAGACACACCGCTTTCTTGAGCGTTTTGACAAGACTCCAATAGAATATGAATCCGCCGGCGAAAAGGTACCTACATCTTAGCGTATATTCGGACATGGTTCAACAAACGCAAACGGCCTGCACGGCACGATTCGCCCGACCATTCATCTATTCCCGCCGCTCGTCCGATATACGTGATGTAGGACTTTTATCCAAGGAGGACAATCATGGACATTCCGAGTTTGTCGATCTCGATGGCGCAAAGCAGTGTCATGCAAGCCGTCAACGTAAGCGTGCTGAAAATGGCCGTAGACATGTCGAACCAGCAATCGCAGCAGTTGACGCAGATGATGGAACGCAGCGTGACGCCTAATTTGGGCGGAAATTTCGATTTGCGCGCCTAGTAGCACGCGGAGCCGCGTGCTTCCAAGCACATGACCAGCATACGGAATATAACAAGGCCGCCTCGCGTGGGGCGGCCTTGTTATATTCGACTGCTATTGCAGACAGGATTAGTTGTATGCCGGCAGCCAGTCGCCATGCGCCTCGATCAGATCGTCGCACATCGACTTGATGTCGTCCATCGACAGCTCGGCGCTCGTGTGCGGATCCAGCATCGCGGCATGGTAGATATGGTCGCGCTTGCCGGTAATCGCCGCTTCGATCGTCAGCAGCTGCGTGTTGATGTTGGTGCGGTTCAGCGCTGCGCATTGCGGAGGCAGATCGCCGACGAATGTCGGCGTTACGCCGTTGCGGTCGACGAGGCAGGTAACTTCGACGCAGGCTTCCTTCGGCAGGTTCGTGATCAAGCCCGTGTTCATGACGTTGCCGCCGATGCGGAACGCATTGTTCGATTCGATCGCTTCGAAGATGTACGACGCATACTCGTGCGTGCGCTTGTGCTCCAGCGTCGGATTGCCGACAAGCTCTTCCTTCAGCTTCTTCCAGTTGCCGATCTGCTCGATGCAGCGGCGCGGATACTCGTCCAGCGGAATATTGAAGCGCTCGATCAGCTCCGGATAATTGCGCTTGATGAAGTACGGGTGGTATTCGGCGTTATGCTCGGACGATTCCGTGATATAGTAGCCGAAGTTCAGCATCATTTCGTAGCGGACCATGTCGTGATGTTTTTCCTTCTGCTTCTCGCGGGCCCGGCGCTTGATCTCCGGATACAGGTCGACGCCGTCTTTGGTCGCTTCGAGCAGCCAAGCCATATGGTTGATGCCGGCGATTTTGGATTGGACGCCGGTATCGTCCATGCCCAGGTTCTTGAACAGATCCTTGACGCAAGCTTGCACGCTGTGGCAGAGGCCGACCGTCTTGATGCCGCCGTACGTGTTCATCACGTTCGTCAGCACGGCCATCGGGTTCGTGTAATTCAAGAACAACGCGTCCGGACAAACCTCCTGCATATCCTTGGCAAAATCGAGCATGACCGGAATCGTGCGCAGGTTGCGGAAGATGCCGCCGATGCCGACCGTGTCCGCGATCGTTTGGCGCAGGCCGTATTTCTTCGGAATCTCGAAATCCGTAATCGTGCAAGGATCGTAACCGCCGACTTGGATGGCGTTAACGACGTATTTGGCGCCGCGAAGCGCTTCCTTGCGGTCGGAGTAAGCTTTGATGGCGGACGTGCTGCCATAGGTGTTCTTGATATGATTAAGCATCGTTTCGGATTCGGCAAGACGCTCCGGATTAATATCGAACAACGCGATTTCGAATCCTTGCAGCGCCGGCGTAACCAGGCAGTCGCCCAGCACGTTTTTAGCGAAAACGGTACTTCCGGCTCCAATGAACGTAATTTTCGGCATGAATATCCTCCTCGGATTGAGTCCGCATGTAAGCGGATTAATGTCTTCTTCTATTCCTTACTATAGAGCAAGAAACATCGGTTTGAGTAGGAACTAAAGCATTTTCAATATGTACATTTGTAGTTTCATTGTATACTCTATAGAGGACAGCAAGTTGGAGGAAGAAGGTTGCACAGATGAAGAAGGAATCGACGACCGCGCGCCACGAAATTCCGCATACCGAGCATAGCGAATTCACCGTCATGAACAATACGCAGCCCGCGCAGGGCGAGCTGTCGGTCATGTTCAGCGGCGAGGGCAAGACGCTCTCCGGTCATGGCATCGGCCCGGCCGTTCACAATTATTACCTCATGCATACGGTTGTTTCCGGCCGCGGCTCGTTCGAGATCGACGGTCGGCGCTATGACTGCTCGCGCGGCGATACGTTCCTTATTTTTCCGGACGAGCTGTTCTCCTATTTCGCGGACGACGCTCAGCCGTGGCATTACGTCTGGGTCGCTTTCAAAGGACACGCCGCCGGCCACTTGCTTCTCAGCCTCGGCTTGTCCCCTTCCAGCCCCATCGTGCATACCGACGAGCTGCGGCATCTTACCTCCCTGTATCGCAAAATCAGAAGCACCTTCGAGCGAACGTCGTTTCCGGAGCTGGCGGACTTGGAAGCGGGCGGCCACCTGCGCGTACTGTTGAAGGAGATCGGCATGCTGAACGAGGGCAAGCTCATCGTCGATTCCCTCGCCATTCTGCCGGACATCGACCGCCAGATCAAGCGCGCCGTCCGCTGGCTGTCGTACCAATACGCGCAGCCCATCTCGATCGAACAGCTCTCTAGGAGCCTCGGCTATCACCGCACGCATTTATCCAAAATGTTCAAGCAGGTGACCGGCGTATCGCCGATGCAGTTTCTGCTCAAAGTCCGGATGGACCGCGCCAAGGAGCTGCTGAACGAGCAAAGCCACTTGTCCATCGACCAAGTGGCCTCCTCCGTCGGGTACCCCGACGCGCTGTATTTCTCGAAGCAATTCCGCAAAACATTCGGCTATTCGCCGTCGGAATATCGGGCACAGGCACGGAACGGGTAAGTGCTGCCAGCTATTCCAGCTATGATTGAAGCTTCGGGAATTCGGGCATTCGGAGCTTCGGGAATTCGGGACTTCAGGCATTGGGGGATTCAAGATTAGGGACTTCAGGGATTCTTGGCTTCGGGCATTCAAATTTCTTGGATTCGACGTTTCGCGACTTGAAAGCTCGAAGATTCGGAGCAAGGTTGCTTGCACCGCCTTTTGTCGGCCCGGGAATACAACGCCAACTAGCAAATAGGCTTTGCCGTCGGTACATGACCGGCGGCAAAGCCTATTTGCGTGGTGCATATAATTGGCAGCCATCAGCCTGCAGCAAGGCGTATGCCCCGCTGCTGCACGCGATGGCGGTGCAGCCTTGCGTATACGAGCCAAGCGTTAGTTGTTGACCGTTTGAAGTTCTTCGCGGTGTTCAGCCATCAGCTCTTTGCCTTTGTCCTTCACGTCTTCTACGGTGTTCTTCACTTGATCGCCTGTTTCCTCCAGCTGATCCTTGGCGTCGGAGCGCCAGCTGCGGACATTATCCATAACGGTGGAAGCCGTATCCTTGGCTTTGGAAGCCGCCGTGCTTGCAGTCGAACCGACTTGCTTCGCGATCTGTACGGTTTTGTCCGTTACCTGACCGGCGATACGCGCCGTTTGGTCCGTCACGGTCTGCGACTTATCCGCGATATCTTGACGAAGCTCCCGGCCCGATTTTGGCGCCAGCAGCAATGCTGCTACGGAACCGACTACGCCACCTGCGATTGCACCTACAAGAAATCCTCTTTTTGCCATCTGAATACACTCCTTTATAAGTATGTTTATTTGCCTAGGCGCCCGTAAACCCAACATTCGGCTTTCGGCATGCCCTCGGCTTCATTTGACTGTTACGCCCGCTTTCTCATGCCTTGCGGTCGTTCCAGTCGCTTAGTACCCCATATCGTGCCCTAGTTAACGGCTTTCGCATGCAAGGCTTCGGCAGCGGTGTCTTCTTTCCGTTTGTCTTTCCAAAAATGCCAAACGGCGTATCCAACCTCTGCCCAGCCCATCGCGTCCGCGATGTTGCGCTTGGCCTTGTCGCCGGACTTGCTTGCTACCCGGTTGACGGTGTCGTTCAGCTCGCTGGAGATCCGATTGACGGTGAAAGAAAATTGGTTTGCCGATTCTCCAATGCGCTTCGTTGCTTCCGTGAGTTTCGTAATCCCATCCATCGACTTCTGGACCGTCCGTACAGTTTCCGTGACCGGATCAAGCAAATCGCTGACCTGGGCAACGGCGACTTCGGCACGGCGTTCGAGCGACTCGGCCAGCTGCATCAATTTCCCCATTCGTCTGTCGACTGACCGCAGCCATAATAATACGCCGACGACCAATGCCACGAATGCGACTGCAGCAGCTCCTTCAAACCAAATGACCATTCACGGCCCACCTCCATTTCCAACTCTCTGTACGATTGGGCGCGTGCCCATTTCGTATTAATAGTATAAACAGCATAGGCTTGACTTGACACAGCTTCGGGAAAAGAAAAAAGACACGGGCGCCGAACACCCGTGTCTTCTCGTATCGATCTATCCTTATGCGCCGGCAATGCGATAGCTGCATTTGCCGCCGCCTTTCGCCAAGCATTCGGTCCGTTCGACGTCCGTTCCGAGCAGCTTCCGGAACAGCGCCAGCTCGCATTGACAGGCCTGCTGATAGCGGTCTGCGACATGCGCGATCGGACAATTGTATTCATGGAGCACGAGACTATCGCCATCCGTCTCCACATGAACCATATACCCGCCGTCATTCTGAATGGCTGCCAGCTCCGAGACTTTCTCCGAGAGCGACTTGCCTTCCATGCGAGGGGCATAACGTTCGATAAGCTTGCGCTTGCGTCCTTCGAACAACCGGTCGATCATCGCGGCCGTCTCCGGATCTTCCTCCAGCTCTTCCAGCAGATCGAGCGCCAAAACATGATAATTCCTCGGAAACAGCATCTCGGCTTGTTCCGTCAAACTGAACATATGCGTCGGTCTGCCCATTGCCTGCCTGACGATGTTCGGTACGATCAGTCCATCCCGTTCCAACGTGCTCAGATGGCGTCGAACGGCCATCTCCGTAATCTGCAGCTGCTTGGCCAGCTCGCCGGCGTTCATCGGCCCGCCCGTCTTCAGCAGTGTCAGTACGGTCTGTCTCGTCGAACCTTCCTGCCTGAGCGCTTGTTCCTTATGCATAAACGGCGTCCCGTTCGGTTCCATGCCCATACTTTCCACCGCCTCTGGCCTTGAGCCTCGCTCTTGACGTCATTGTAACGCATTTCCGCCGTTTCGTAAATCGGCGGACCACGCCAAGCAGCTTAGTTCCCAAGCTCCCGCAACAGATAGGATTCGACGGCTTCCTTGAACGCCAATAAGAGGTCCGGCATCATCGCCGTAAAGGGATGAAGCTCCTTGCGCGGCCATTCGAAGTAATCCTGGACAAGCGGCCTGCGGAGCTTCACCAGCTCGAGCAGCGGCTCCTGCAGCGAATCCGGGAAGACCTCCTCGCCCGCGATGATCGTCACGATATCTTCGTAGCTGCTCGCATCGCGCATGATGAAGCCATCGATCAAGTAACTGCCGATATCCGTTAAAGTTTCGATCGCAAGTATGAGTGCGCGCTCCTGCGCCATGCCATGAATAAGGCTGCCGTCCCAGTGGGATTGCAAGTACTTCAGTGCTTCCGCTACCTCGGGAATAACCTCAAGACGCACGGAGATTTGTTCGCGATTGACATAATACATGGTTGTTTACCTCGTCTTCCGGTTAGGACCTTTTCTTGCGCGCCTTGCGCTTGAGCCAGATTGTCATCACGATCAGACTCACGATGATCACAATCAGGTAGGTCATCATTTCAAACACGTCGCCCATAGGTTTATCTTAAACCGCCCTTACGATTCGTAGTCGACGCTTACGGACGCTTCACGAACCTCGCTCATATGCGCGATCACTTTTTTATGTTCCGGGTGAATCTGGTACGCATTAAGCCCGTCCAGCGAGTCGAAGCGCGTCACGAGCGCGATATGGTACGAGCGCTCCGAGTGAATCACGTCCGTGCCGACCTCGATGGAACGAAGCTCTTCGATTTTGCCCTCCATGTTCTTGAGCACCTGCACGGTTTGGGCAACGCTCTCCGGGCTGCCGTCCTTCAGCTTGAATAGTACGATATGGGTAATCATCCTTCATTCGCTCCTTCTTTGTATGGGATGGGGATGCGCTGCACCCTTTTGTCACATAATAACGCAAGGTGCCGCCATTCGGCAATCTTCCAGCAAAGGAGATCAGCTCATGCGTTATCCAGTTACGATCGTGGCGACGCTTATCGGCCTCGCTATATGCCTGTACAACTCGACAGGCTATGACCCGCACAATATGGTGTTCTTCAGCTTAAGCGTCCCTGCTTGGATCGCGGACTTAATCGTCGATATTCATGAGGTCAATGTCTATCTGATGTACGTATTGACGATCGCGACTTGGGCGCTGCTCGGCTTCATTTGCGACTGGGCCATCGCGCGAAATCGCCGGCGCTCCTATCGCTAAGGAACCGCCGCAAGCCCGAAGACCGCTTATCACTTAAAAAAAGGAGCCGCATGCGGGCTCCTTTTGTTGTTGCGTATTGATTTTGCTGTTTATTCAACGATCAGCACGGACTTCATGTTCGCATGGCCTGTACCGCACATAACGGCGCAATGCATCTCGTAAGTACCCGCCTTATCAAGCGTAACTTCCTGTTCCAGCTTATCGCCTTCTAGGTCAACGCCGAGCTCAGGAATGGCAAGACCATGAATGCCGCTCTTATTATGGAGTTTCACGATAACCTTGTCGCCTACTTTAGCGTGGTATTCCTTCTGATCGAATACGAAGTCCTGAGAAGCTTCAACTTTCAATAAAGTCACGCCCGGCGGCAGCGATGCAGCCTCATCGACCGGCTTGTCCGGAAGCTGAGTCGTTAGCAAATAAATGCCCAAAACCGAAGCCGCTGCGAAAACGACAAACATAATCCACTTATGCATTGCTTCTTGCTCCCCTTTTCATCAAAATGTCTACTCCCTATATTACCTAAGATCGTCCGTTATTCTCAACCTTAAACTGAGCCAAGCGATAAACTTTTTTCCTTTTTTGACAAAACGATGAACGTTTTTCGGTAAATCCGCGCGAACGGCTACGCCTTCTTGATCTCGAAATAGCCCTTCAGCAGACGCTCCGATTCCGCCTTCACGAACGCCCAAGGCATCGAGAACGAACGCTGATAGCCCATGCAGCGATAGCTCGCGGTCAATGCTTCCTTCGTCCGCTTCTCTTCATATACCCCGATTCCGCTTGCTTTGAATTGGATGCGCATGCCGGCCAGTTCGAGGAGCACGCGATCCTGAAGTCCGCGCATCATGGACTCGTACAAGCGCGGCAGCTTGGTCGGGGCGGCGCCCGCGATTCGGATGTCGTGTTCCAAGATAACCTTCGCGATGCCCAGCAGCACATAATGCTTAACAAGCTCGAGCTCCTTGCCGAGCTGTGCCGGCGGCGCTTCCGCTTCCGGCGCGCGGCCCGACGCCGCAGGCAACATTTCCGTTTCCAGCACCATACGTCTCCTCCAGACAGGAACATTTGTTCTCATTATAACAAAGCTGTTCCGGATACGCAATCGGCGGACAAGCGGCGGATAGGCAAAAAATAAGCCATCCTGTTCAGGATGGCCTGGAAGGCAAAACCTTATGCTAGGCTACTTTTTATTTTTAAGCACCGCGATCAATTCACGCAGCCGATCCGGCATCGGAACACCCATTCTGCCCAGATTCTCGGTAATGGATATCAGCTCGTTCGCCAAATAGAAGTAGATCGCCCCGCCCATGGCAATATTGTTCAGCTCGAGCAGGATATCGATCCGGTGCCCAAGTAGGATAACGAGCAGCATCAAGCCTTTACGCGCCAATCCCCAAGCACCTACGGTACTGTTTAACCCTTGCTTCTCTTTCAATGCAGCCGTAATCCCTGTTGCATAGTCGATTCCCATGGCAACCAGCAAGACGGTCAGGGATTCCGGCCACACTCCGAAAGAGAAAACGAGAACAGAACCAAGCACAGCGGTCATACTGCAAACCATCGTGTGCGGCATCCATCTCACGCTCCCTTCAAAAATACGCTGCGATACAGTGTATGCAGAAGGGAGGCTGGTTGTCCGTTTTATTGTCCATGTCCACCCGAAATCGCTTCTCCGCGCTTGCAGAGGCGTTATTTCGCGATAAACCGGTGCACCGTGCTGAAGTAGTCTCCGTGCGGCCTTTCTTTCGCGATGCCCGCGTACATCAATTCGTCTCCGCCGGCGACCTCGCCCGTTCCGACCCACTCATATTGAAGGCCGGCGTCCAGTCCCTTCAGCTTCAAGCGGTCGAGCTTCGCGTTCGGCTCGTTCAACACGACGACGTGGACGACGAGCGCTTCCCGGCGGTCCGGCGAAACGAACATCCAAGCGGTCTCGTTGCCTTCGAACGGGCTGAGCAGGCGGTAGAAGTCGCCGTATTGGACAAGCCCGCGCACTTCTTTCACCATGGCGACTTGACGTTTCACTTCATCGATCTCCGCTTCCGTGAATTTCGTCAAATCCAGCTCGTAGCCGAAGTTTCCGGACATCGCGACGTCGCCGCGCGTCTTCAGCGGCGTATTCCGCTCCACTTGGTGGTTCGGTACGGCGGACACATGCGCGCCCATGGAGCTGACCGGGTAGACGATGCTCGTGCCGTATTGGATTTTCAACCGGCTGATGGCATCGGAGTTGTCGCTCGTCCACGTTTGGGGCATGTAATAAAGCATGCCGGGATCGAAACGGCCGCCGCCGCCGGAGCAGCTCTCGAACAGGACATTCGGGAATCCCGTCGTGATTTGCTCCAGCACATGATAGAGGCCGAGCATATAACGATGGGCCGTTTCGCGCTGGCGGCTGGCCGGCAGCAGCGCCGAGCCGATCTCCGACATGTTGCGGTTCATGTCCCATTTCACGTACGTAATCGGCGCGCTGCGCAGGATGCTGCTTACGGCTTCCACGATATAGGCCTGAACGTCCGCGCGGGACAGGTCCAGGATCAGCTGCTGCCTTGCTTCGGAGCGGCGGCGGCCGGGCACGTGCAGGCACCAATCCGGATGTGCACGGTACAGGTCGCTGTCCGGGGAAACCATCTCCGGCTCGAACCACAGTCCGAACTCAAGTCCATGGCTGCGTACGCGCTCCGCCAAGTCTTCCAGTCCGTTCGGCAGCTTCTTCTTGTCGACGATCCAGTCGCCAAGCGAACTGTTGTCGCTGTCGCGATGCCCGAACCAGCCGTCGTCGAGCACGAACAGCTCAAGGCCCAGCTCGCTCCCGGCTTTGGCGATCGATTCGATCTTGTCCGCGTTGAAGTTGAAATACGTCGCTTCCCAGTTGTTGACGAGAATCGGACGGACGGCATCGCGGAACGCGCCGCGGCACAACCGGGTCCGGTACAGCTCATGGTACGTCCGCGACATGGCGCCGAGCCCTTCATGCGAGAAGACCATGACCGCTTCCGGCGTTTGGAACGACTCTCCCGCTTCCAGGCGCCAGGAGAAATCGAACGGATTAATGCCCATATAGGCACGCGCCGTATGGAATTGATCCACTTCCACGCCGCCGGCGAAGCTGCCGCTGTACACGAGGCTGAAGCCGAATACGTCGCCGTGATCCTCCGTCGCTCCTTCGGACAGCAGCGCGAAGAACGGATTGTTCATGTGGCTGCTGGAGCCGCGTCGGCTCTCGATCGCTTGGACGCCCGGCGTAAGCGCGCGCTTATGCACGTATCGCTCGCGCGCCCATGCGCCGGACAGCTGGAGCAGTTCGAAGCGGTCATCCGGCAAGTCGACGCTGAAGCTCAGCGCTCGCGTCAGCTGCATGACTTCCGTGCTGGCGTTGATCAACCGTGCCGAGCGGATCACGGCGTCGAACGCTTCGAATACGGTATACGACAGTTCGACCTTCAGGCCGGAGAGCCGATCTTCCAACGTGACGATCAACGTCTCGGCCTCGTCCGCGCGCTCGGCGTAAACGGCGGGCAGTCCCTCCAACGATGGCTTGCCCGCTTGGATCTCGTGCGAGACATAGAGCAGCTCCGTCACTGTCGTCCCGTTCGGCAGCTGCACGGCATACGCCGGGCTGCGGAAGTCGCTGGAGCCGTAGCCCGGGTATTCCTGCGGCAAAGTATCCAGTGAAATGCTGCGGTCCTCCGGAACGGGGTTCGGACTGAAAGATGCACGCTCCACGCGCTTCAGCAGCCGCGACGCGCTGCCCTCGTTAAGCTTGCGGCCCCAGTAGACATGTGCTGGAAACCCTTGCAGGGATTGAAACATGTAGCTCATCGAACGGGTCTGGAGGTGGAATAATCCGCTTTCGGGAATAAACGTGATCGACATTTGAATAAACACCCTTCCTATGGAATAAACGATGCTGTCAGCGATCTTGCTTGATAGTGCCAGTCGTCTACAAGTATAGGCGGTACAAGAAGTACATGACATGGAGGCTTGATGCGATCCTATGGATTAATGTAGGATTATCCGCCTCCGAATCTTTGCATCGCGAACTATTTCAATTCGAACACGCCGGAGTATTTCACGCCCAGCTTGACGTTCACCTTCAGTTCATTCTCTCCCGGCCGCCAGCGTCCTTGCGACATCCGATTCCACGTCCGCAAATGGTGCCGGTAGAGCGTCTCATCGAAGTCGAAAATATCTACCCCTCTCTTCGCCGCCGTATTGTAAGCGGACCGGATCTCCGCTTCGATCTGCTTCTTCGCGAGCCGGACAATCTCGGAGCGCGTCATGCCCTCGCCTAATTCGTTCAACGAGCTCCGGACGCGAACGCTCAGGACGGGCTTCGGAACCCCGTTCTTGATCTCGATGGAACGCTTCACCTTCAGTTCCCTGACCGTGATGCTCGTAAAACCCGTTCCGCCGTTCACGGTCATGACTTCCCGATTGAAGTGCCCGTTGCCCCACTGGATGCCTCGGACTTCCCCGATGGTGAAAAAGGCCGGCCGCCCTTTCGACTTGAAGGCGAACAGTCCGTCGAGCTGCTCCATATGCATCTTCGATTTTGTTTTATGCCAAGTCCGATTATTCACGGAAACGCTGGGCAGCAGCGCCGTCTCCGCTCCTTCGTTGTAATCGGCGACGAAGCGCTGCATCGTCATGGGCTCGAATAAGCTGTCCTGCCGAAACATCAGCTTCGGCTCATAGATGAGGCTCGCCATCTGCGAGCGCTCGAAGAACGCATCCGTCGCGAAAATGTCTTTGAGTTCCGCTTTCGTGCCGAAGATCCAAGCCGTGTATCGCGATACGCGCACGCGATTCAGCGCGTCGAGTATTTCATCCATCTTGTCCATAGCGGGCTCTCGCACGACTACCACCTTCAACTGCTCGAGATTGATTTCGATCTGCGAGGACAGGGAGAGACCGGCGATCGCCGCATGCAAGCTCTTGCCTTTGCCGACGCCGATCCACACTTTGGGCGTGCCCGGGGATGCGTTCTCCGTCTTCGCGATGGCGGCAAAATCCAACAGCTGGAGGCTTACCTCGAATTCGCCGCCTTTAAAATCCACGCCGATGCCCGTCACGAACGCCTCGTCCGCCATCTCTTTGGAATCCCAGCAGCCGGCTAGCAGACAGGTCGAGGCCAGTACGACGAGCAGCGCCAGCGAGCGGAAGAGACCGGCTGCCTGCCGGCTGATCGCCGATACCATCAAGAGCTCCGTTTGGCGCGGTATTTCCATGGCAGCTGGAGCACGGCGGTGAACAGCTTGCGGAATTCGATCGGCGCCAGCGGCTGCATGTAGGGCATGCCGAACGATTCGAGGGAGCATAAGTAAAGCAGAACGGCAAACACCGACACGAAGAATCCGAACAGTCCCAGGAAAGCTGCCGCCGTGATGATAAACAAACGGATGACGGTCACGGAGCCGTTCAGGGACTGGTTCACGAGCGTGAAGGTCGAGACGGCGGTAACGGCCGTGATCACGAGCATCGTCGGCGACGTCAGACCCGCGCGAATCGCCGCGTCCCCGACGATGAGCCCGCCTACGACCGTCACCGTCTGCCCGACGGCCCGCGGCAGCCGGACGCCGGCTTCCCGGAAAATCTCGAACATGAAGACCATCAGGTAGAGCTCCATCTGCGGGCTGAGCGGGAGGCCGAAGCGGGACATCGTGACGGTCGCGAGCAGCGTGAACGGCACCTGGTCGTTATTGTATGCGAGCAGCGCCAGCCAGAAGCCCGGCAGCATGCCGGCAAGCAGGAAGCTGGCCAATCGGATGAACCGTTCGAAGGAGACGAAGTAAAATGGCAAATAGGCATCCTCCGGCGACTTGACGAGATACGATACGTTGACCGGCGCAACCAAGGCTGCCGGCGAACCGTCGACCAGGATGGCGAAACGCCCGTTCATCAACGACTGAACGACGAAGTCGGGACGGCCGACATACGCAATCGTCGGCACCATCGCGATCGAGCGGTCCGCGATCGTAACTTCAAGTTCCCCGGCCCCGTGCAGCACGAGGATGTCGATGCCGTTCAGCCGTTTACGCGCTTCCTCGACGACATCCGGAGACGTGATGCCCTCCATCCACAACAGGCACACCTGCGTCTGCGATTCGGTGCCGAGCGTGAACCATTCGGCCCCCAGCTTCGGCGTGCGCAGTCTCGTCCTGATTAGGGACAAATTGACCGCGATGGTTTCGACGAAGCCGTCGCGCGGTCCTTTGACCGACAGCTCCAAGGTCGATTCTTCGATGCTTCTGGCGGGCTGACCGGGGCTGTCGACGACAAACAGGACGTTCGTCGATTCATTCAGCAGGATAATCTGTCCGCCGAATAACTGTTCGAACACCCCTTTGCCTTCGGGACCCGGATCCAGCCGCCGGATAAGCGGATTCGCTTCGATATCGAACGCCAGACTGCCGTCGTTATCGAACATGGTCTGGACGTAGCGAAAATCGACCATGCCCGGCACGTAGGCGACCGTGTACCGTACCTGTCTTTCCGCATCCGGCACGGTACGCACGACGCTCTTCAACGATACATCGCCGCAGCGCGAAAGCTGGCCGCGAAGCCATTCAGAGGTTATTGCTGGCATGGACGTCGTCGCCGGCGCCGGTTTGCCGCTGCTGGGAACCATCGGAACTCCTCCCTTTCGGCAGCCCATGGAACGAGAGCAGCCAGATCGTAGTCGTAACGAGCACAATAAGGACCAAATCGACAATAAAAACAAGGCGGATGACATGCTCGGCTTGAATCATCATTTTGGCCAGCACGTTCGCCAGCACGATGTAGATTACCCCAAGGATGCCGACGAACCAAGCGCGGCCCTTCCGTCCCCGGACCGGAATCAGCTCCATCATCAGGTTCAAGCCGAGCGACACGCGGATGAAAGCGCCGGACATCCATTGGAAGATCGCGAAGAAATCGACATGCTCGAAGTATTTGCCGATGGACACGAGTCGCCACTGGGAGAACGCCGGATAACGGAGCTTCTCCGCCTCGATCGGTCCGAACTCCGTAATGGCTCCGATGGTCGGCCCCGTCATCAGGATCATGATGAACCCGGAGAAGGTGACGATCTGCCAGAGCTTGATCGGATGTTTCAAATAATGCTGCAGGAAGATCACGAGGAAAATCTCCATCGCGCAGCTCAGCGCGTAGAGCATGCCGTGCATCGGAGCGCCCCACCCATGCTCCAGCATCGGCAGCAGGACGCTGTAGTTCTTATGCGGCATGTTGGCGCTCATGACGAAATCGCCGAGGATGACGACGACCGGCAGCAGCATGCAGGAGACGAAAGCGATCGAACGAAGGCCGCACAGCGCGGCCGAGGCAATCAGCATCATCATCACGGTCTGCACGACGATCTCCGGCGTGAGCGGAAGGAAGGTAGCCGACGTCCAAGCCGTCGTCTCCACGTAGGATTGAAAGCTGGTGACGAGCAGGAACAGCAGCACCGGCGCGACGACCAGCCAAGCTCCCGCCGGCGACAGCCTCGAACGCAGCCACTCGCGCAGATTCGCTTGTTTGGTACGCTTGATGGGGCCGTAGACAAAGATCGCGAGCCACGGAACGATCACGACGAAGGCCAGCAGGCCGCACATCCATGCATCCCTCATGCTGACGTCGAGCACCGCGGGCAGCACGATCACGTGCGAAGACAGTCCGACGGATAGCGTCAGCATCATAAACATCGGCCAATGGCCCAGGGTGCCTTCCTTCATTAGCAGTCGCCTCCCTTTGTCATTTCGGCATAGTTTTGCCAACGCGGCCATAAAAAAACCGGCCGCTCCCGAATTCGCATTCGGGAGCGGCCGGCGGCCGTTCGGATAGAAAGCAGCTGGTGGAACTGGCCGCGGATGGATCGATCAGGCGATAACGCCTTTCTTGAGAATCAGATTCGCGTACAGCGCGCTCTCGCCCGTCGCGACGATGGCGTACGCCTGACGCGCGCGCTCATAGAACGCGAAGCGTTCTACCTGCTCGAACGGCGAGGACAGGCCTGCGCGAGCGTCGATGATTCCGCCGTACACGGACCAGATCGGCGTCTCGACCGGGTCGCCGGGAACGACCTGCATCAGCGAAGCGGGCTTATCGACATAAGGATCGAGCGGGAACAGCTGAAGAATAGCGTCCAGCAGCTCCGGAATGGGATGGCCGTCGCAGCGGACCAGACGCCGGGCGTGGCTGGCCGCCGGAAAGTTCGCGTCGGCCAGGACGAGCTCGTCGCCGTGGCCCATCTCCATGAGGATTTTAAGCAGGTCCGGCGAGATGATCTTGGGAATACCGTGCAGCATGAGTGAAGTTCCTCCTTCGTTAAAGAACAATTGGGCGATGATAGCGAGAAATCAATCGCAGTACGTCGAGCTCGCGCGCTTAACGGGCATCGGCGATGCCGATGTCGTCCAGCATGACCTTGCCTTGGTCGCTCGTAAAGTAAAACGTGATCCGCGATAACCGGGCCGGATCGAATTGGCTGCCGCTGCTCCGAAATGCCTCGAAAGGCAGGCCGTACGTTTGGAAGACCGGTTCCGTCGGCTGCTTGTACTTGCCGTTCTTGATGCGCTTCTCCATCCACGGGAACAGCGTGAAGTGCGTATAGGGCAGCGGCGTCACCGCCTTGAACTCCGAGAGCGGCAGCCGTACCGAGGCGCCGTTGCGGCTCTCAAGCTCGATATCGACCTTCGGCAGCGGAATGCCCGAGATTCCGCCTTTGCCCGAGGCCGAGGCCTCTTCGAAGCCTGGCAGTTCTCTCTCCAGGTTCGTCATGTTGAAGACCAATTCCTGCCCGGACGCCGGCGATCCGCCGTGCAGCGCATCCACCGTCTCCGGCAGCAGCAGCGTATAGCTGCCATCCCCCTGCTTCCACTGCAGAACCGCGCCCCGCGTTCCCTTGTCGTTGCCGTCGCGGTCCTCTGCCGCGGCCTCCGACCATTGCAGCCGCTCCGCGCTCGCGGTTACGCCGTTGTCCAGCTTCGCCTTATCGTAATCGCCGTCGATCCGGGCGAGCGGAACGAAGCTGCCGTCTTCGTACCGATTCAAGTAGGTAGCCGTCGGCAGCCAAGCTTCCCCGACGCGAAAATCGCGGAACAGCGGTTTATACTGCTTGCTTCCTTGCAGCGCCGTTTCCAGGAAGGCAGAGACGTACACCTTCGCGACTTGGCGCTGGTCGCCCGCATCCATCATCTCGTTCTTGCGCAGGAGCAGGCCGCCGGGCAAGCTGTCATCCATGGTCCCCCAGCTCGTATTGAACCGGCTGTGGTTCGCTTCCCCGATGTACAGCGTGGTCTTGAAGCGATCCGAGCCCGGCGTGAAGCGGGAGCGGATATACTGGCGCTCCCCGCCGAACGTATCGACGTCGCCGTCGCTCGCTCCTTGCAGCGACATGTAATACGTATCCTTCAGCTCCGCTTTCTTCTTGTCGACCAGCGTATCCGTCGGCGCGATCGCGATGACCGCTTGAATCCGTATCTGGTCCAATCCGGCGAGCGTCTTGTCCTCGGCGAACCACTTGGAACGGTCCGCTGCCATCGCGACGGCTTGTCCGCCGCGGGAATGGCCGATCAGCGCGACTTGCCGCAGATCGACTTTATGATAGAACGGACTGCCAGCTTGCGCGCTGAAAGCTTGAATCTGCTGCAGGTGCTTCAGCAGCATCCAAGCGCGCACTTTCATATCATTGTTCGGAATGTTGCCCCAGAAGGAATAGTTCAGGAAGTTCTCGTCCACCGAGACCGCGATATATCCCCGGCTCGCGAGCATCTCGCCCAAGTAGGCATAGCCGTCATCCGAGAACTGCTCCATCAAATGATTGCCGTGCACGATCAGCACGAGCGGAAACGGCCCCTGACCCTCCGGCATCCACACGCGGCCGTTCACCGGCAGCTTGGTTTCGTCGAAGCCCCAGAACAAGCTCCGCACCCATTTCCAGCGGGAGATATACGAGGAAGCGTCGACGGTCTTCGTCGTCAGCGACGCTCCGGAAGCGAAATCTTCCCGTTTGGAATCGGTCCCGCTGCCATACGTGAAGGCTTGTACGGGATACGGGCCGGCTGCAGAAGGATCCTCGGCTCCGAGCTGCGCGACTGCCGGCTCTTCCGATACGACCTGGGCGTCCGCCGGCACATCGCCGTATACGTTCATGGGCCATCGGTCGAAGCTGAGACCCGTCAGCGTAATGACGACGACAAGCGCGAGCTTGACGATAACCGATACCCGCCGGTGGGCGAGCAACCCGACGAACAACCCTCCGGCCAAGCCGATGCCTGCCAAAATGACCGCAAGCGCGAACGACATCCAATCGCCGAGGCTGGCTTTATCGGCAATAAACCATACTGCTGCGCCCGTGAAGGCGAGCACTCCCGTCGTCAGTCGAGGCAGAGGCACATAGCAAAGCGACAGCACGTAAGCTGCCGCAACTCCCGCCAATCCCATGGCCAGCGTACCGAGCAGTACGGCCGCCGCCGCATCGAAGAGCATTCCGATGCCTGTCGGCATGCCGAGCGCCGTTATGACGAGCACGGTGCCGAACACGGCCCACAAGCCGACGATCGCGGCTCGCCATAGCGCCGTATCGAATCGAAGCGCGACCCGCCCCCTGTAGAACAGCCAAGCCGCTGTCCGCTTCCATGCGGGCGGCTTCCGCTGCGGAATCGGCGAAGGCATAATCGGCGCATTCGGCGTATTCAGTTCAAGTTCCATAGGCAGCTCCTAGTCGATGCGTCTTGGAATCGTTTGTATTTCTCCTAATCTAGCTCTTCTGCCAATCTAGCATGCAGAGGTGCATCATCTGCTTCTTCTAGTAAATTATACGACGAATCCGCTGCCTGACCAATACGAATTTGTTGACACTAATGGCAGCCGAATCGGACGGTGATCGACAAAATCTCGCTGCGGCTGCCGATGCGAATCGGCGGACCCCACGTGCCGAAGCCGGAGGATACGAACGCATGCAGGCGCCCGATCTGCTTGTAGCCCCAGTCCAGCTCGAATATCCGGCGGGTAATCCAATGATTCGGAGCCATTTGCCCGCGGTGCGTATGGCCGGACAGCGACAAGTCCACGCCCGAATCGGCGATCTCCCGCAGCGCGGACGGCTGATGATCCATCAGAATCCACGGCTTGCCGGAATCGAGACCCGCCGTCAATTCGGCGACGGAGGCACGGGAACGGTCGGTCTTGTCTTTGCGTCCGATCAGATAGAAGCTGTCGCCGAGCAATAAAGCCTCGTCGAGCAGGACGGGCATCTGCAGCTCGCTCATCGCCGGTACGTAGGTTTCGATGCCGCCGCCGTAATATTCGTGATTGCCCAGAACCGCGTAGACGCCTAACGTTGCCTGCATCTGCGCAAGTTGATGCCCGTACTGCCGTCGGATGAAAGGTTCGACATCGTCATCCAGCACGTCCCCCGGGAGCAGCACGAGATCCGGTTGCAGCTCGTTCACGCGCCGGACGAGCCGAGCCAGGTGACGCTTCCCGACCGTCGTGCCGAGATGCAGGTCGGAAGCGACCGCAATGTGCAGCTCCTTCCATTCGCCGGCCGTTTTGGACAGCTCGACCTCATGCTTCCGCACGATCGGCGACCAGGCGTTCCACGAACCCCGCAGCATAATGACCAGCAAAATCACAATAACGGAGGTGCCCACGGACATAATAGCATCAGCAGGCGGCACGGATTGCGACCGAAGCAGCCAAGCGGCCAAATCCGCGAACGGCAGCAGCAGCACCGCGTATTCGAAGACGGCGAGCCAGTATGAACCGACCCGCTTCAACCCCAGCCCGACCCAGACGGGCAGCCTGCGGCGAAGCAGCCGCGCGATCAAGTAACCGAACGCCCCGACCGCGTATATCGGCCAATACAAGGCTGCGTAAACATTTCCGCCGAAGCCCAGCCACTCCCCTAGATAGAGCTTCAAGTGCCAGCCCACATACCCTTGCAGACCAAATAAAATCAACAGCATCACATACGGCCGTGCGGACATTCTACGTTTCATGGCGTCTCCCAGCTCCTCTGGCGGCGTTCACAAAATATCCGATCCATTCATCCTTCTTGCTTCTATGAATCTAGTATAGCGGCTTGCGGGAGTAAAAGCGAAGCAGGCTTAATCGGACAAAGGAACGGCAGGAAATAACAGGCTTTTCCACGAATTAATACAAGGATACGCTGTCGATATTCTATTGATTGTAAGCGCATTCAAATTCATTAAGATTACGAAACTTCCGTGCCTCGCAAGCATGGCCGGAGGTTATCGTTTGTTCGCGAAAGGGGGAATGCGTCCGCGCCCGAATCGGACACCGGTTGCCAGTCTCTTGCATCGAAGAACGACGCAATCGCTTAACCAAACCTTCTTAAGGAGCGTGTGTTCATGAAAAAAATCTTTCTGCTGCTGCTGCTCGGCACCTTGCTGCTCGGGCTGGCGCCGGCCATCGGCGCGCAAGGCGGCGCCGGAACCGCCTATGCCGCAGACGCGTGGGGGCCGCTTGCCGGAACCGACGATCTCGGCCGCACCCTGCCGCAGACTGCCTCCGTCGGCGTACCGAAGGCAAACCGGACGGTCGCCCTGTTCTACTTCCTCTGGCAGCAGCGCGGCTCGATCAATCCGACCAACTGGGTCATCAGCGACGTCGTCTCCTCCCACCCCGGCGTGCTCTCCGACATGAACAGCCCTTATTGGTACAGCGCCATTGGCAGCGGCAGCATGTATTATTGGGGCCAGCCCATCTACAACTACTACGACAGCTCCGATTACTGGGTTCAGCTCAAGAACGTGCAGCTGCTGACCGACGCCAACGTCGACATCCTCGTTATCGACGCCACCAACGCCGTCACTTACTCCAACGTGGCGAACATCCTCATGAACGCGATCGACGCGGTGAAAGCGCAGGGCAAAAACCCGCCGAAGGTCGTCTTCTACACGAATACGAATTCCGGAAGCACGATGCAGCAGATTTATAACGATTTCTATAAGCCGGGCGCCCCTTACGCGCATCCGAACAGCGTTTACTATCTCGACGGCAAGCCCTTGATCATCGGCCTGAGCGGACAAGCGGCAGGCCACGATTACCAGAGCTTCTTCACCTACCGCGAATCGCAGTGGCCCAACGAGGGCCAGAAAACGAACGGCTGGCCGTGGCTCGAATTCGTCCGCCCGCAGCGCGTGTATACGAACGCGAGCGGCCAGCGCGAGATCGTCAACGTCTCCGTCGCCCAGCATCCGAACGGGATCTTCGGCGATACGGCGCTCTACGGCGTTCCCGGGGCCTGGGGCCGCAGCTACCATAACGGCGCCAACGGCAGCGAGCCGGCGGATACGCCGTTCGGCTACAACGTCCAAGAACAATGGGACTACGCCATCGCGCAGCAGACGCCGTTCATCTTCGTCACCGGCTGGAACGAATGGATCGCCGGCCGCTGGGATTACGGCAACGGCAAATCCAACTTCGTCGACCTTGCGACCGCCGAATACAGCCGCGATATCGAACCGACGCTCACCGGCAATCTGAAAGACAACTATTATATGCAGATGGTCGACAATATCCGGCGTTACAAGGGCATCGAGCCCATCCCGACCCCAAGCGCGGCCAAGACGATCGCGAGCTTCGGCGATTGGGCGGACGTCTCTCCGTCCTACCGCGATTACACGGGCGACACGCTGGCCCGCAATTCCATCGCCGCGCCGGCGGGCATCACGTACGCGAACAACACCGGGCGCAACGACTTCGACACGCTGAAGGTGAGCCGCGACGCTAGCAATCTGTACTTCTATGCCAAAACCGCAGCCAACGTCACCGCCAATTCAGGCAGCAACTGGATGCGGCTCTATCTCGACATCGACCATAATCCGGCCACCGGCTGGAAGGGCTACGATTATCGCGTCGCCGGAGGCAGCGCGCTCCAGCATTACGCGAGCGGAAGCTGGACGAGCGCCGGAACAGTGACGTATTCCGTCAGCGGCAAGGAAATGATGATCACCATCCCGCGCAGCGCCGTCGGCAGCCCAGCGGATCCGCTTCAATTCGAATTCAAATGGTCGGACAACATGCAAACGGACACCGACCCGCTCGACTGGTACGTGAACGGGGATGCGGCTCCCGGCGCGCGGCTGAGCTTCACCTACTCCACGGCGACGCCAGCGGCTCTGCCGGCCGTCTCGAACGGCAGCTTCGAGACGCCGGCTATCTCCGGGTTCCAGTACAACCCGTCCGGCTCGGGCTGGACGTTTGATCCGGGATTCACCGGCATCGAGCATAACGGCAGCGCGTTCGGCGCCCCGAACGCGCCGGACGGCACCCAGGCGGCAATCCTGCAGCGAACGGGCTCCTTCAACCAGGCGGTGAACTTCCCCGCTTCCGGCACGTTCCAGATTTCCTTCAGCGCGGCGAAGCGGGCCGGGAACGATCAGACGGTGAAGGTGTATATCGACTCCACGCTGATCGCCACGGTCACGCCGACGAACACGAGCGCGTTCACCGCGTACAAGACGAGCCCGTTCACGGTGACGGCCGGCAGTCACACCGTCAAATTCGCCGGCCAGTCGGCGGACGACAACACGGCCTTCGTCGACCAGGTCGCCGTGCAGGCGCTGCCGGTCGTCGCGAACGCCGGCTTCGAGACGCCGGCCGTACCGACGCTGCAATACAACCCATCCGGCTCGGGCTGGATCTTCGACTCCGGCTATGCGGGCATCGAGCATAACGGCAGCGCGTTCGGCGCGCCGAACGCGCCCGAAGGAACGCAGGCCGCCTTCGTGCAGCGCAGCGGCTTCGTCAAGCAAAACGTGACGTTTCCCGCTGCGGGCAGTTTCAAAGTCACATTCTCCGCGGCGAAACGTCCGGGAGACGGCGACCAAACGCTCAAGGTCTACATGGATTCGACGCTCATCGGCACCTTCACGCCGACGAATACGAGCGCGTTCGCGGCATTCGAGACGAGCGGGTTCACCGCGACGCCAGGCGTGCACACCATCACGTTCGCCGGACAGGCGGTGCCGGACTGCACCGATTTCATCGATCAGGTGGCCGTGGTCCTGAACTAGCCTTCGCGGACGGCGGCTTAGCGGAACGCCCGCAGTGTTAGGCATTGCGCGGATCGATGCAGAAGGCCATCTCACGAAGCGCCGCAGCTAAGCATTACGCGGAGCGGAGCAGGAACGGCCTACAACGAGAAAGCCTCCAAGCGCCCAATGGGCGGCCTGGAGGCTTTTTCGTGTTCAGAGATTGCGATGCTCGCGCGGCGTCGTCCCGAAGCGCTTCTTGAAGGCCCGTTCGAAATGCGGAAGCGTATTGAAGCCGGACGCGAAGCAGATCTCGGTCACCGGCAGCCGGGTCGTCTTCAGCAGCGACTTGGCGAACTGCAGGCGAAGTTCCTGCACGTAGGCTTGGAAGGTGACGCCCGTCCCTTTGCGAAAGCATTCGCTGAAATAGTTGGGCGACAAGCCGCAGCTCCCCGCAGCTTCCTCCAACGCCATCGTCTCCCGAAAATGATGCTGGATGTAGATGAGCGCCTTGCGGACCGCGGGTTGAATCGGCTGAATTGGCTGATTCTCCGCAAGTCTGCCGGAAGCCTCTGCCCGCGACTCCCTGCTGCCGCGGGACAGCTGGATGAGCAGCCGCTCGACGCTGCCCTGCACCAGCATGCCGCTTCCAGCCTGCCAGTTCTCGGACTCTTCCCAGATCAGCTCGAATTCCCGCTCCGCCGCGGCGGTTTCCTCCGGGCCGTAGCCGGCGGTATGATGCGTCCCATGGGCGAACAGCAGCTCTTGCAGCGGCTCGCGGATGAAGTGCCCGCCGAAAATCAAATCGTACAGCTGCAGCGAATCGCCGGGGTCCGGCTCCAGGCTGTGAAAATCCGCCGGCGTCAACAGGAACGCGTCGCCCCGGCCGATGCGCAGCGGAACGCCGTTCAATACATGGGTTCCGCTGCCCGCGACGACGAAGCCCATTTCGTAAAATTCATGCCAATGCGTATCGATATGCCCGTCCAACCGCTGCTTGAATAGGCGTACGGGCGAAGACTGCGTCATATAGCTGTCGTTGGTCAATCGCTCGGGACTCTTGTAGACGCTCATGCCTTCGCTCCGCCTCCCCATCGTACTGGATTCCACCATTCCTTAAGCGGCTGGAAGCGTGATTGCTCCGTTCGCTCGCGCGTAAGGTCTATTATACATTCACGAAGGGATTGCCCGCGATATCCTTTCCGCGCGCGAGCCAAATTTTGAAGCCCGGATTCTTCTCCGGCAGCACCTTCGCTTCCGTGGAGAAGTAGCGCATCGTATAACCGCAGCGGCGGTGAGGACTCTTGTTCGGCGTCGCGCCGTGGATGATTCGCGAATCGTGGATCGAGCATTGGCCCGGCTCCAGCTCGAAGTAGACCGCCTGCGACTCGTCGATATTTTTGATTTGCGTAGCGAAAATATTCTCGTTCTCGTTCACGGCCTCGTAATCCGAGAAGCCGTTCTTGTGCGTGCCCGGAATGACCCGCATGCAGCCGTTCTCCTTGTTGCTGCGATCGATGGCCAGCCATACCGTCGCGATTTTGTCGAAGCGGTCGAGACGGCCGTTCCAGTAAGCGGAATCCTCGTGCCACGGCGTCTGCTTGCCGATCAGCGGCTCCTTGCAGATGAAATGGCTCGACCAGAGGCCGATGTTCGGCCCGAGAATCGGCTCGACAAGATCCAGCACCTCGTCCGCGAGCAGGAATTCCAGCAGCCGCTCGTCGCGGAAATGCGGCGTATCGAGTTCGCTGTTCAGGCGGCGTCCGACCGTTTCCCACTGCTCCTCGAATATCCTCGACAACTCCGCTTGCTTCTCGTCGCTGAACAACCGGGTCTTGCACAGCGCATACCCGTTTTCATTGTAAAATTCGACTTCCGCCTGCGTTAATTGGGCTTTTGCAATATTGGACATGAATGCCGCCTCCTGAATTTTGGGGTACCTGCGTTATTTACGGTTGGTAGAAGCCTTCCATGACCCCATTATCGCGCGATTGCCGCGAAAGCGCTTTTCTTCTTCACCGGAAAAGTATGCATATGTTCGGATTATGCCGAGAATCTGGCATGGTAACGGACAGCAAAAAGCCGCAGCCCTTGAGAGGGTGCGGCTTCCGGATGCGGTCAGGCCCTATCTATAGCTTGCTTAATGATACGTGAACTCGCCTACGTCGATCCCGCACGGGCCTCCGTCCGGATTGCCTTCCAGTACGACTTCCGAGCCGTCGGCCTTGTAGAGCGGGTTGTAATGAACGCTGATCGTAGCCGCGGAAGAATTGGCGTAATGGCAGATGAACGCGCGGCGGAATTGATCCTTCGTCTTATTCCGGTACGAACCGTGAATCAGGTTGCCGTTGAAGAAGAGCACGTCGCCTTTGTCCATAATGACCGGCATGACGACCCCGTCCTTCGGCGGCTTCACGAAATGGTTCGTGAACGACTCCTTCGTATCGGCTTCTTCCGGACAGGAGATTTCATGCGCTTGCGTCTTCGGCACGATCAACAGACCGCCGTTCTCTTCATGGGCGGCATCGACCGCCGTCCATGCGGCGATGCAGTTGCCCGGCTCGACCTTCAGATAGAAATTGTCTTGATGCAGCGCCTGGCCTCTGGAGCCCGGAGGCTTGTAGTAGAACATGCTTTGGGCCGCATAGGCCTCTTCGCCGTACAAATCGGCCAGCACCTCGAGTACCGGCGGATGAAGCATGAATCGCTTCGCCGTGTCGTTGAAGCGGTGCGGATGCATGACGCGCGGATACCGCTGCAGCGGATCCTGGGATTCGCCGGACAGGTTCGGCTCGAAGTAGCCGGGAACCGTTTCCGTGCTCATTTTCTCGAAGGTTTGCTCGATTTCTCCCAAGTTGTCCGGCGAAAACAATCCTTTGACGATCAAGTAACCTTCCGTATCGAATTGCCGCTTCTGTTCTTCCGTAATCGCGCGAAGTAGCTGTGCCATTATCGTTCCCCCTGTGCATGAGTTGACATGAAATGCATGTGCTTCCTATGACTACATTGTAGAATGATCCGTCTCAAAGCTGAAGTAAGAATTATGCTGAAAACTGCTGCAATCCTGCTATAATGAACCTATTCTTAAATTGGCTGGGGGCGTGGCACCGGTATGAGCGCAATCGACAAACGACTGCCTTCGATGATCAAGGAACAAGGAGCAAATGCCGTCATTGCCGGACATTTCAATCAGTCGGACACGTATTTCATCAAAAGGCCGGGCGGCATGAGCGACTGGCTGATTACGTACACCTTGGATGGAAGCGGTTATTTCCTCATCGATGGAGAGGAACGATTCTGCCAGGCCGGCGAAGTAACGCTGATGCAGCCGGGAGTTCCTCACCAATATGGAACGCGCAAAGGCGGCCACTGGAATTTCATCTGGGCGCATTTCACCTCTCGGATTACGGAAACGAGCCTGCTGCCGGGCGAGCAGCTGCTGATTCATGCCTTGGACAACGAATCGGCGCGCAAACGGGCCGGGCGGGCATTCCAACGAATCCTCTCGGACGCCATCGAGCAGAGCGCGTTCTGGGGGGAGTTGTGCGAGAATACGATTCGGGAGGTTATCCTGCTGCTCGCGCAGCGGTATGCCAAGCCGCTCGATCCGCGGATCGAGGAGGTGCGTTACCTGCTCTCTTCCCGTATGCGGGAGCCCGTTCGGATTGAAGACTTGGCGCAGGAGATCGGTTTATCGCCATCCAGGCTGTCGCATCTCTACAAGGAATCGACCGGCATGTCCATCATCGATTCCTTGAACGATATGCGGATCCGGCAGGCGGCCGTGCTTCTCGAGCATACCGGACGGCAGGCGTCCGAAGTTGCGGCGGATGTCGGCTTCGAGAACTATAACCATTTTGCCAATCAGTTCCGCAAGCGCTTCGGCGTCAATCCGCGGAGCTACAAGAATGCGCCGCGGGATTCCCGATAGCGCCGCTTCCGGCCTTAGGCGCAGCAGGCTTAACGCTCGGCACCGATGAAGCCGAAGAGCTGGATCGCTTGACCCGCCCCGCGAAGCTGTATCCGGATTGGTTTGCCGACCAGCTGCCCAAAGGGCAAATCGCAGCGGCCTTGAACGAACACCAAAACCGCCGATTCTTCCTCTGAGAAGAACGGCGGTTTTGGTGTTGTTTCTATGAGAAGTTTCGATGGGAAGTTTCTATGAGAAGTTTCTATAAAAACAACGATAACTTTCCGGTTTATGCCGCCACGGTCCCCGCCTGCGAGACCTTCAGTCTCCGGCGGATCAGCAGCGTGAATGGAATGGCAGCGACCGCGATGAAGGTCGCGATCAGGAACACGTCGTTCACGCTCATCGTGAAGGACAGCAGCGGGATGAGCTGCGCGGTTTCCTGTCCGCCCTGCGTCAGGTCGGTCGCATGCGTCAGCGTATGGGACGCGAGCAGCGAGGTGAACAAGGCGATGGCGAACGAACCGCCGACGTTACGCACCCAGTTCGTAACGGAAGAAGCGTGGCCGACCATGGCCGGTCCGATCTCTTCCATGGCCGCCGTGCTCGTCGCCGCGGCTGCGAGCGATACGCCGAGATTTCGGACGGCCATCCACAGAATAATGTAGAAATGCGTGCTGTCGCTGTGAAGCTGCGTCATCTCGTAGCTGCCGTAAATGATGAGCACGAGACCTGCGATCGTCATCCATTTGGCGCCGACGATCGGATAGATTTTACCGGCGATCGGCATGGCGAGCGCCATGATCAGCGAGGACGGAAGCAGGATCAGCCCGGTGTCCATCGCGGAAGTTTGCTGTACGTTCTGCAGGAACAGCGGAACGAGCAGCGTGCCGGAATAGAGGCTGATCGTAATGATCGTATTCGCCACCAGCGTAATGGAGAAACGGTAGTTTCCGAACACGCGCAGGTTCAGCAGCGGATTCTTCGCCCTCAGCTCCCAGACGATGAAGACGGCCAGAAGCAGCGCTCCGATGGCGAACAAGCCGATCGTCTTACTGGAATCCCAGCCCCATTGACGTCCTTGGCTGAGCGCGACGAGCAGCGAAGCGCTGCTTGCCATGACGGTGAACAGTCCGAGCTTATCGAGCGGCGAAGGTTGGCCGATGCGGTAGCTCGGAATCATGATCATGATGAAGACGATGGCCAGCAGGCCGATCGGAACATTGATGAAGAACAGCCAGTGCCAGCTCAGCTGCTGAATCAGCCAGCCGCTGATCGTCGGGCCGAATGCGGGCGCCAGCATGGCGGACAGCCCCCAGATGCTGACGGCGAACGGCTGCTTCTCCCGCGGAATTACTTGGAAAATAATCGTCATCGTCGCCGGCAGAATCAAGCCGGTGAAAATCCCCTGCAAAATGCGGAAGGTGATCAGCGAACCGATATTCCACGAAAATCCGCACAGCAGCGAGAAGGCGACAAAGCCGATCATCGCAAACAAATAGACGTTCTTATACCCGAACTTATCGCCCAAGTAGCCTGTCAGCGGCGCGATCGTGCCGAGCGACAGCATGAAGCCGGTGAGCGTCCACTGCACCGTGCTCAGCGATGCATGAAAATCTCCCATGAAGATCGTCAGCGCCACATTGATCGTACTGATGCCGAGTATGCTTAGAAAGGCGCCGAAAAAGATAGCGGTCATAATGGGCCAGAAGCGGACGTTAGGTACGTTCGAAGTGCTCATTCGGTTTGGTTCTCTCCCTCGCGTTATCGTCATGGCTCTATTGCGCACGTCGATTGCCGTGCGTCGGCCATTTTGTAAAACTGATCATACACCAACGCCTAGATAAAGTAAACTCATTTCGTCAATATTAGTTTAGTTTGGCTATATCGTTTATTTCAAGCTCCGCTTTGTGTATACTTAAGATATAGAAAGAGAGCGTGAGCCAATGGAACCGAGCAACGAAACGCAGCAATGCCGGTATACGGACGAGACGATCAAGAACAAATACGTAGCCAAGCTCCTTCATCCCGTTAAATTAAACGGCTTCCAAAGCCTTCGCATGGACGACATCGCCAAAACGATGGACCTGTCCAAAGCGACCTTGTACAAATATTTCACTTCCCGTGACGAAATCATAGAAATTCTGGTGCAGCTGTTCACGCAGTATGTCGTAGGAGCAGAATGTCAATACGACACCGGCAGCGCGGAGGATTACTTTAAAGGCTTCAAATCTTCCTTCGCCCAAACGCTGCTTATCGCCAACTACGGCACGGAGACGTTCTTCGGCGATCTGCGCGAAGTGTATCCGCAGCTGATGGCGTCCATCGAGGTCGCGATCAGCGAACGGAACGAGCGGCTGCGCCGCTTCTACGACCAGGGCATCCGGGACGGCATCATGTACGATACGAACACCACGCTGCTGATCGTTCAGGATGAGCTCATGTTCCGCCATCTGCTGGATCCGCACTACTTGATGAAGCATGATTTGACGCTTCGGGGCGCAATCGCGGATTATTATCAAATCAAGAAGCGGCAGCTGTTCAGGGTCGAAGTCTACGGACAGCTCGACGATTCGGGCATGGCGGAACGGATCGAACAGCTCGTTCGCAAAGTCACTTACGGCGTGTATTGATGCGAACGATTGAACGACATGGATCCGAATTGCACGTTTGAACGACAAAGGACCGCGGCAGGCGCTTAGACGCTTGCCGCGGTCCTTTCTATTGCAGGCTGGAGGCTAGATCGAGACTTTCTCCCGATCCGATCGATTCTCATGGGCCACGACCCGATTGCGCGTCCGCTTCGCCTCGTACAAGCATTTGTCCGCCGCCGCGACCAGCGCGTCCTCCTCGCTCCCGAACTTCGGCACGAACGATGCCACGCCGAGACTGATCGTCACGTAGCGGCTGACTTTGGAATTCGCATGCGAGATTTCTTTGCTCTCGATGCGTTCCCGTAGCGACTCCGCGAGACTTGCCGCTTCGTCAAGCGACGCGCCCGGCAGCACGATGCCGAACTCTTCGCCGCCGTAACGCGCCACGAAATACCGCTGCTTCTTGAGCGAGGACCGGATCGTGGACGCGACGGTCTTCAGGCACATGTCGCCGCCGAGATGCCCGTACGTATCGTTGTACGCTTTGAAATAATCGATATCCAGCATGATAAGCGACAGCGGTTCCTTCCTCAGCGTGTGCGTGTTCCATTCCGCGCGCAGCTGCTCGTTGAAGTAGCGCCGATTGAATATTCCCGTCAAACCGTCAAGCGAGGACAGCTTTCGCAGCTCGTCGTTAGCGGCTCGAAGCTCTGTCTGCGTCGCGATCCGCCCCGTAATGTCGGACAGCGAGACGAGCACGCTGGTCACGTTCCCCTCATGATCGAACAGCGGCGAGCAATTGCAGGAGATCATCGCGCTTTCCCCGTTAGGCCTCCGGAAAATATATTCGCTGTTCGACACCGGCAAGCCCGTCCGAATAGCGATCGAGACGGGATAGTCCTCGACCGGCAGCGGATTGCCGGCGAAGTCGGACAGCTTCCATATCCGGCTGTCGTAAGGATGGCTGATTATCTCTTCCTTGCTCATGCCGTAGATCTCTTCCGCCATCCGGTTCGCCACGACGATCTGTCCGTTCTGATCGACGACGATAATCCCCGACGGCACCGTTTCGATGATCGAGGTAAGCCGGAGCCGGCTTTCGGCGGCCGTCTGCTCCAGCTCCTTGCGCACCGTGATGTCCTGAAGATAGATGGACAGACCGACCTTGGAAGGGTAGATATGCACGCTGTACCACGCCTTCAGATGCGGCACGTAATCCTCCGTCGAGACCGGCATCTGCTTCTCCATGGCTTGCCGGCAGCACTCGCGCATAGGCGAATCCGCCATATCGGGGAATACGTCCCAGAGCAGCTTGCCCATGATCTGCGAGCGGCTTCTGCCGAGCATGCTCTCCGCTTCGCTGTTCACGTAAGCCAGCGTCCAATCATAATTCAGCGCCATGAAGGCATCCGTGATGCTCTCCAGTATATTCGTGATCCGCGCCTGAGACTCCCGATACGCTTCCTCCGCCGACTTCAGCTGCGTAATGTCGCGGCTGACCGCGACGACGCCCATAATCTCGCTGTTGTCGCGAAGCGTGGAATAGGAGGTTTGGTAGCTGCGCGGAGCGCCTTCCGACGATTCGGCGGACCATTCGATGACGTTCGTCTTCTCCCGAAGCGCGAGCCGCATCGCCTGCTCATGCAAATCGGCGTTATCGGCGCCCATCGGCTGACGCACCTTCATCCCCGTTTGCACCGCCCCGAAAGCTTGGCCGCTATCGTTCATGGACCGGCCGTAGACGCCGGTCAGCTTCAGCTCGGCATCGTACGTCGCCACGACTTCTTCCATGGAACCGACGATCAGCCTGAACCGTTCCTCGCTTTCGCCGAGCGCGCGTTCCACCTTGCGCTGTTCCGTAATATCGATGCCGATGCCGATAATGTGCTTGACGTTGCCATTGGGCTCTTGCACGATCGTGTTGGACCAGGCGATCAGCCGCAGCTCGCCGGAACGCGTCCGCCAGTGATTCTCGTTGCGATAGCTTCCGCCCGCGGAAAGCAGCGCCCGGAAATGCGAGCGGACGGACTCTTCCTCTTCGGGCGGAATGAGCATGTCGTAGATGGAGGCATTCCGCACCTCATCGAACGAATAGCCGGTAGCCTGCTCGCAGCTTCGATTAAATCGCAGCATGCCGCCGTCCCTGTCGAGTACGACGATCAGCGAAGCAGCCGTATCGATGATGGACGATGCAAAATTACGCTCTTGGCTGAGCGCTTCCGACCGCTCCCGAATCGTATCGGACATCGCGTTGAAGGATTGGCCCAGCTGTTGAAACTCAATCGTCGATGACGCCAGCACGCCGGGATCGATCCGGTAATGATAATCCCCGTCCCTGATAATCCGAACGCCGCGCAGCAATTGGTTGACCGGGCTCGATATCCGTTTGGACGTGCGAAGCATGACGAGCACGGCCGCAAGCATGGCCAGCAATATGAACAACGATGCGTATCTCAGCTCCGTATACAGCGCCGACAGCACATCTGCCTTGGCCGCTTCGCCGATGATCAGCCAGCTGCCGTTCTTGGTCCATAAATACGCTCCGTAAACGGAGACGCCGAGGTAATTGTTGTACGCGTGCAGGGAGATACGGCCGGCTTTCGCTTTCTCCAATAGGGCGTCATGGATTCGGAGGGGGTTAGCGGCCCCGCTCCCCTCGCCCGTAATCAGCGTTCCGTCCCGATTGACCACGTACGTCTGCCCTTGCTCGCCGTACGTAAACCGCCGCATGAGCTGCTCGATCGTCGTCAGTTCGACCGTCCCCATAATAACCCCTTGAAAGGAATGCTCTTTCGAAACGACGGGCGAAGCAAACACGATGATCCGTTTGCCGTCTACGCGCGAGGCGAGCACGTCCGATACGGTCGCAGCCCCCTGCATGGCAGCCTGATAATACGGCCTGTCCCTAAGATCCCTGCCGTCAGAGGTTTTGCCGTCGCGGCCGACGAGCCCGATCGAGCGGAATTCCCGGTGGTTTTCTTTGACGAGTGCCATCAGCTGTTGGATTCTCGCCTTGTCGCCCGTCATATGCGCTGGATCGTTCGCGATCACCTTGATGTCCGCCATCCGGTCGTCAAGCCATTTATCGATAAACTGCTGCTGCAGCATAATCGTCTGTTCCAGTTGATGATGGATATTCTTCTCTTGATGCATAAGCTCGACATAGGAAAAAATAGACGTGCACGCGCAGCCGACGATCAGGACGAATACGAGTCCGAGCGCTCTCAGTCTGGCGTTCAACGTCGGTTTTCTCTTCCAACGGTGAGGCACGGTGTTTATGTTCGGTCACTCCTTTAATGAATGCAGCGGAAAACGATGACGCTTGATTCAAGGATTCGACAAAAAATCGCAAAACCCTGCGCTCATCCGAAGTTCTTGTCGTCTTTTGTCGCCCGAATAGACAAGCAACCAAATAAATAGGCCAACCAGATGAAACTGGTTGGCCTGACAGACACAAATCCGCGGATGCGGGCTTCTACATCAAGACTCGCAAGCGACGCCATCTCCGTCGCCGTCCATTTTGGCGCTGTAACCGGGATCTCCCCGGTGGAGCGGCGTCTTGCCGGCCGCTTTCGCTTCGGCGCAGCTGCGATAAACGACCGTCCCTCCGGAAGAATCGGCGGGAGCGGCGGGAGCGGTTGACTTCGCCGGACCTGCGGTTCCATCCGCGATTGCGGGCGATACCGCCGCAAAAGCTGCCGTATCCGTCCACATCGCTTCGAATTGGCTCTCGAACGACTTGGCGACGTCGGCATTCCGCAGCACCATCAGCACTTCGTCGTTGTCGGTGCTTGCCGCTTTCGAGTAGTTGAACGAGCCGGTCGTCGCCGTTTCGTCGTCTGCGACGACCATTTTGAGATGCATCAAGCCGCTATGCTTGTTCAGCTTCATCGGGATGCCCGCGCTGCCCAGCAGCTTCAGCGCTTCCTGCTGGCTCTTGCCGCCGGCCTGGATGCGGTCCGTGATGAGCCTGACGTTGACGCCGCGCCGTTTCGCGCGTTTGATCGCATCGACGATATCCGGTTTCGTCAGACTATAGATCGCGATATCCAGCGTTTTCGCAGCGTCGTCGATAACGTCGATCAGCAGCTTCTCCGGTTTCTGGCCGGCCTGCGTGAATGCCCATTCCGCGTGGACGCCTTCCGCCTCCGGGGCCGTTGCCGAAGGCGAAGCGTAGATCGAACAGCTGGCGAGGAAGACGGACAATAAGGCCGGAAGTACGAATGAGATGCGTTTCATGATGCGGCCTCCTGCATACGTTTTCCTCCAGTTTACCATGAAACCGGCCGGGATCAACCGCGGCGCAGACGGAAAACCAACGCGTCGGGTTCCGTCGGCATGCTGCTGCCTCCCGACGGTTCTACGGTCAGCGCGATATGATGGGCCTGAAGCAGCATCCCTTTCCTGATATACAAGTAAGCGCGGCTCGCGCGATCATGATGCAGCAAGCCCAAGTTCACGCGCTCGCGCTCCTGTGCATCCACCGCCCAGGCCTGCACGTCATGATCCTCGCTCGGAAGCACGCCATCCAGCATAACGTACATTTCGCCGGACGAATCGTTGAACCAGATATAGCCTTCCCCCAGCGCTTCCTGCCCCGGATG
The DNA here is from genome assembly GCF_009909195.1 of Paenibacillus sacheonensis. Taxonomy (GTDB): domain Bacteria; phylum Bacillota; class Bacilli; order Paenibacillales; family Paenibacillaceae; genus Paenibacillus_Z; species Paenibacillus_Z sacheonensis. The sequence continues at coordinate 524,885 of NZ_JAAAMU010000001.1, read as the reverse complement.
AATGCGGTAGCTTGCCGTCTGCGGATCCTCAAGGAAGGACTGGGCGGTCGGCTCAAGGACGGCCGCGGCAGCCTTGCGTTGATCCGACTGGCTCGCCGTCGTTCGGTATAACCCGGCAACGCACAACAACAGCGCGGCGGCCGCCGCCAAGGCAACTGCCGTCCTGCGGTGCGCGTGCAGCGCGCGGCGCGCGCGGATTCCCGCCGCGCGCAGACGGACGCGCCCGCGAAGACGGCGATGCATCGCCTCGGAAAGCAGATGGGATTTAGCCATCCGCGGCCCATCGGCAGGAACGTCATTCTCCCGAAGCCCGTCGTTCTTAAGCAGCGGCGCCCATGCCGCTTCGATCCCGCGGCATCTTGGACAGCGCTCAAGATGGCCGGTCATCGTCTCATATTCAAGCTTCGGCTTTCGGCCCAGCAGCCAATCGATCCAATCCTCTTCCGCGTAATGCTTCGGGCATGTTTCCGACCGAAACCCAGGCGTTCCGTTCATTTGCGCACCTCCCCCGTGCCGTGATCGCGATCCCCTGCCCAGCCGCGTTTCTCCAATTGCCTGCGCACGTTGTGCAGGCCGTAACGCACCCAAGACTTCACGGTCCCGAGCGGAACGTTCCAGGAGGAAGCCATTTCGCTGTGGGTCTTGGCGCCATAGTAGCTGGCCACCACCGCTTGAAGCTGCTGCTCGGGCAGTCCCCGCAGCGCTTCGCGAACCGCTTCTCGCTGCAGGCGCGACATCGCCTTCTCCTCGGCCGGCTCCTCCCAGTCCGACACGGCTTCCGCTTCCCATTCCTCCCGGCAAACCTGCTTTTTGCCGCGGCGAAGCCGGTCGAGACAGCGGCTCCTCGTCATGACTGCCAGCCATGCATCCACGGAGCCGCGCCGCGGATCGTAACGTCCCCCCCGGCGGAGCGCTTCGAGGAAGATGTCATGGCAGGCATCTTCCGCTTCCATCCGGTCGCCGAGCATTCGCAGCGCAATTCCCATGATCAGCGGCGTATAACGGGCGTAAAACGCGTCGAACGCCTCCACGGACCCTTCGCACATCTCGCGAAGCACAACGGCCATCTGTTCGCCGGAACCTTCCATTGCCGCCACTCCTCCTTCCGATCGACTGCTTCCGAGGAACCCCTTCCTCCTATTTCTTTTGTATCAAAATTCGCGTCCTTCGAAAACAAAAAAATTTTTATGCGGACGTAAATCCAACCTGCTCAGCCGTTCGTACCGACAATGAAAGCTGCTCCCAGAGGGGCTGCAAACATTCGTTCAAGGAGGGGTTCACATGCTTCGCTCATTCCGCAAAGCAAGCCTTGCGGGTCTTCTCGGAATCTGTCTCGCACTGGGCTCGGCACTGTTCGGCGTCGGCGCCGGATCCGCCGCGGCCGCCGGCTCCGTCGAGCTGTACACGCCTTACTTGGAGCTCTCCGCACCGCCGGGCGATTCAATCTCGTACGCCGTCGACGTCATCAACCGCGGCAGCTCGACGGAAGCGGTAACCATCGGCTTCGATCCCGAAGGGAACAAGTGGGACTATCAGCTGACGGCCGGCGGAAGGTCGGTCAGCCGCCTTGCCGTCAAGGCCGGCGAGACGCAAACCGTCAATTTGCAGCTGGACGTTCCGCTCGAGGTCGACAAAGGCGTATACGGCTTCAAAGTTACCGCCGGCGGCGCGACGCTGCCGTTATCGGTAGACGTATCCGAGAAAGGCACCTTCCGCACCGAGCTGACGACGGATCAGCCCAATATGCAGGGGCATTCCGATTCGACCTTCACCTTCAGCGCTACCTTGCACAACCGCACGGCGGAGAAGCAGACCTACGCGCTGCAGGCACAGGCGGACCCGGGCTGGGACGTCACCTTCTCCGATGGCGGTACCAGCGTGACCTCCGTCCAGGTGGATCCGAACGGGGAGAAATCGATCAGCATCGGCGTTAAGCCGCCGGAAACCGTTACGGCCGGCTCGTACAAGATACCGATCTCGGCCGGCAATAACGCCACCTCTGCCGATACGACCGTGGAAGCCGTCGTGACCGGTACTTACGATTTGAAGCTAAGTACGGCGGACAACGTGCTCAGTACCGATGTTACGGCAGGCTCGACACGGCATATGGACCTGGTCGTGACGAACGCGGGCTCCTCGGAGCTGAAGAACGTCGCCTTGTCCGCCGAAGCGCCACCCGGCTGGGAGGTTACTTTCGAGCCAGCCAACGTGGACAGCATCGCGCCTGGCAAGGCGTCCCATGTACAGGCAACGATAAAGGCCGACAAGAAGGCGCTGGCCGGCGACTACGTCGTCAGCATCAACGCGGCATCGCCGGAGAAAAGCGCCGACGCCCAGATTCGCGTTGCCGTCAAGTCTTCGGTGCTCTGGGGCTGGATCGGCATCCTGATCATTCTCGTCGTCGCGGCCGGCATCTACGTCTTGTTCCGCAAATACGGGAGGCGGTAGCCATGGTAATGGTACACCCAGAAACGCAGGCGGCAACCGCGGAGGCGGCCCTTCCAATTATCGAGCTGAGCCGATTGACGAAGCGGTATGACGGCCATGCCGCCGTAAACGAACTCGATCTGACCATCGCCAAAGGCGAGATCTTCGGTCTCCTCGGACCGAACGGCGCAGGCAAAACGACGACGATCCTGATGATGCTTGGCTTGACCGAGCCGACGAGCGGACGGGTTCGGGTGTGCGGCCTTGATCCGACGCGGCAGCCGCTCCAGGTAAAGCGGCGAGTCGGCTATATGCCGGACGATGTCGGCTTCTATGAAGATCGTACGGCTTTGGACAATTTGCTCTTCACGGCCCGCTTGAACCGCATCGCCTCGGAGCCGGCCCGCCGTAAGGCGCTGGAGCTGCTGGAACGGGTAGGCTTGTCCGGCGCGCTGGATAAGAAGGTCGGGGCGTTCTCGCGCGGCATGCGGCAGCGGCTCGGCATCGCGGACGTGCTAATCAAGCATCCGGAGGTTATCGTCCTCGACGAGCCCACGCTTGGGATCGATCCGGAGGGCGTGCGGGAGCTGCTGCAGCTCATACGCGATCTAAGCCGTCTGGAAGGGCTGACCGTGCTTCTATCCTCTCACCATCTTCATCAGGTTCAGCAAATCTGCGACCGGGTCGGCTTATTCGTCCGCGGCGAGCTCATCGCTTCGGGAGACGTCAAATCGCTGGCCGAGCAGTTGGACGACGATCGGGCCGTTACGGTCGAACTAGAGGTGTCCGGCTGGAGCGAAGAGCTCGGCGAACGGCTGGCCGGAATCCCCGGCATCCTGTCGTTCGGCGTTCCCGAACGAAGAAACGCAGCGCCGGATGAAGCAAGTTCAGGGGAAGAGACGGTCCGCATCCAGCTCCGCTGCGAGCGAGATCTAACGACCGATGCCGCGAGGGCCGTCATCGACAGCGGCGCATCGCTGCATGCGGTCAGCCGCAAGCAATACGGACTGGACGATATTTACCACCGCTACTTCGAAGGGGGAGGATCGGCGTGATCGACGCAACGGCTCATGTTAACGGGTTACGGCGAAAGCTGGCTCGCTTGAAGGATTTCGGCCGCCCTCCGGCGAGAGCCGAGAACGTGCCGGCGGAACGCGGCACGGCGTCCCCGTTCTGGGTCATCGTGCAGAAGGAATTCGGCGATCATATGCGAAGCTGGCGCTTCGGCATCCTGATCGGCATCATCGCGCTTGCCTGCATCGGTTCGATCTATGCGGCGGTCACGGCGCTGAAGGACGGCGTCAAGACGCAGGATACCGACACGTCGTTTCTATTTCTACAGATGTTCACCGCTTCCGACGGGACGCTCCCGACCTTTACCACTTTCGTCTCGTTCCTGGGCCCGTTAATGGGAATCGCGCTGGGCTTCGATGCCATCAACTCCGAACGGGGCAAAGGCACGCTGAGCCGCATGCTTTCCCAGCCCATTTACCGCGACGATTTTATCCGGGCCAAATTCACCGCCTCGCTGCTGCTGATCGCGGTCGTGCTGTACGCGCTCGGGTTTCTCGTCATGGGGCTCGGCCTGTTCACGATCGGCTACCCGCCGACGCCCGAGGAGGTCGTCCGCGTCGTCCTCTTCCTGGCAATAGGGGTCGTCTACGTCGGCTTCTGGTTGAACCTGTCGATGCTCTTCTCCATCCGATTCCGTCAAGCCGCGACCTCCGCGCTGTCGGGCATCGCGCTCTGGATCTTCTTCTCGGTGTTCTACAGCATGATTATGGGCATCGTCGACCGGGCGACGATGCCGCCCGAGACGTCGGCGTTGTCCATGCTGCTTCGACATGCCAAAATGATGCTCGCGCTCAATCGGCTGTCGCCCTCCTTTCTGTTCTCGGAGACGACGAGCACGATGCTCGCCCCAGGCGTCCGATCCTTGGGCCCGTTGACGACGGAACAGGTGGTCGGCGCGATCGCAAGCCCGCTCCCGCTCGGTCAGAGCCTTCTTCTCTGCTGGCCGCAGCTTGTCGGCCTGGTTGCGGCCACGCTCATCTGCTTCGGGTTCTCGTACTTGTTGTTCATGCGGCAGGAGATACGATCCCGATCCTAAGCCAAACGAAAAACCCCTTCGCCGGCAGGCGAAGGGGTCTTGACTATTCATGCTGCGGGATTTCCGTCGTTCATCGGGCTTGGTTTCACCAGCCTTGCTTCGTTAGCCTTGGGCGACGGCGCTCTCGTCCATGTAGATGACTTCCCACAAGTGGCCGTCCACATCCTGGAAGCTCCAGGCGTACATGAAGCCGTGGTCTTGCGGATCGTTCGATATTTGACCGCCGGAGGAAAGCGCCTTGTACACGATCTCGTCCACGCTTTCCCTGCTGGAAGCGGATATGGCCAAAATCACCTCGGTGCCCGCGCTCGCATCGGAAACGGGTTTCTTCGTGAAGGTCTGGAAATAAGGCTCGGACAGCAGCATCACGAAGATATGCTCGCTGATGACCATGCAGGCCGCGTTCTCGTCCGTGAATTGGGCATTGAACCCAAAGCCGACGTCATTGAAGAAATGGACGGACTTCTTGATATCTTTTACCGGCAAATTAATGAATATTTTATCGGATTGAATTCCCACAATCGATCACCTCCTCGTCAGGATATCGGATTCGGAAAACCATGTCAAATAATGCCGCCGGCTGGCCTTGCAAGCGCATAGCCTCGATCGGCGGCTTAATGGTTCGTCATTCCGCGCGGGCGGCCTTCACGTAGTTGCCGCCGTTCATGACGACGATGGCGCTGTCGACCGCCGTTCCGGTCAGCTCGAACAGCTTGCTGCCTTCCTTCAGCAGGCTGCTGTCGCCGTCCTGCTTCTCGTACGGCTGAATCGCCTCTCCCTCTGGAACGGCAATGGAATCCATGTTCGAGACGTTCCTTCGTACTTCGCCGATCTGTCTTCCTATCTCTGCCTCCGGGACGGCCTCGTCGCTGATCGCATACGTCTGACCATGGTTCCATACGACGAATGCGTAGGCCCAAGATGCCGAGCCGCTGACCTTTGTCTGCGGATGATCGTCGCCGACGGTCCTGTCGGCATTCTTCTCTTCCGCTGCCCCGCAGGCCGAAAGCGACAAGGCGAACAATCCGATCACGACGATGAACTTCTTCCTCATAGTACCGCCTCCATATCCGAGCGTCGGCTTATCCTTTTCTTGATTTACTAAGACGGCTTGAAAGCGGAAAAGGTTGCCTGGACGATTGCCGGCACCGAACTTATCAAGCCAAGAAAGACGAGAGACGTTGACGCAATGCGCATAACGCTTGGCGGCAGCAAAAACAGGTCAGCGGCTAGCCGCTGACCTGTTTCGCACGCATTATGATTTGGATGAACGCTCCTGCGTCAAGTCCCGCAAAAGGTCTGATAGGGCCGATTCGACGGCGCGGGCGGCTCGGCGTATTCCGCTTGCGACGGGTCATGCGCGAATGGATGCGCAAGCACCTCCAGCAGCCGGTCCATCACGGCGTAATCGCCTTCTTCCACTGCGGCTCGCAGCGCTTCCTCCACCCGGTGATTGCGCGGAATGACCGCCGGATTGCTGTCCTTCATCAGTTGACGGGAAGCAGCTCGCGACAGCTGTTGACGCTCCCGTCGCGCCAGCCATCGTTCCTGCCACCGATCGAAATCGGCCGTGCCGGACATGGGCGTCTCCTCGGGCTTGTCGAACGTCAAGGCGACGAACGTATTCGTATAATCCGCCCGATGCTTCTGCATCAGATCGAGCAGGTCTTGGACCAGCGCTTCATCCTCCGGCTCTTCGCCGGTCAATCCGAGCTTCGCCCTCATTCCGGAGAGCCAATGATGCTGATACTGCTCGATAAATCCCGCCAGCGCATCCTCCGCCAGCTTGACCGCCTGCTCCTCGTCGGCATGCAGCACCGGCAGCAGCGCTTCCGCCAACCGGGCCAAATTCCAAACGGCGATGCGGGGCTGATTGCCATACGCATAGCGTCCTTGCGTGTCGATGGAGCTGAAGACCGTTGCCGGATCGTACGCATCCATGAACGCGCAGGGTCCATAGTCGATCGTCTCCCCGCTGAGCGCCATATTGTCCGTGTTCATGACGCCGTGGATGAAGCCTGCGAGCTGCCAGCGGGCAATGAGCGAAGCTTGGCGCCTGATGACTTCTCGCAGCAGCGCGAGGCTGTTGTCATCGCCCGCTTCCGCTGCAGCTTCAGGGTAATGCCGCTTCAGCGTATAGTCCGCCAAAGCTCGCAGTTCCTCGACCGGCCGGCCAGCCGAGGCGTATTGGAACGTGCCGACGCGAATGTGGCTCGCGGCCACCCGGGTCAGAACGGCACCGGGCTGCTCTGTCTCGCGGTATACGGGCTCGCCCGTTTCCGTCACCGCCAGGCTGCGCGTAGTCGGAATGCCCAGCGCATGCATGGCTTCGCTGATGATGTATTCGCGCAGCATCGGACCGAGTCCCGCACGGCCGTCGCCGCGGCGGGAGTAAGGCGTCCGGCCGGAGCCTTTCAGCTGAATATCGAACCGCTCTCCCGCGGGGGTGATCTGTTCGCCAAGCAGCAGCGCCCGTCCGTCCCCCAGCATGTTGAGATGCCCGAATTGATGTCCGGCATACGCTTGCGCAAGCGGCATGGCGCCTACCGGCACCTCATTGCCGCCGAACACGGCAGCGCCCTCCGGGGTATTCAGCGCCTCGGCGTTCAATCCGAGGGCAGCGGCCAACGGAACGTTAAACCGAACCAGCTTCGGCGCGTCCACCGGTTCCGGATCCTGCCTCGTGAATAGGGCTTCCGGCAGATTCGCGTAGCTGTTGTCGATATTCCAGCCCGGCTGCCGGCTTGCTTGATTAGCTGTCATGGCAATCCCTCCTTTAGCTCCTGTATTCAGACCTTCTTTCTATACCCAAACGAGGATTTCGTATTCAAGTTAGAAGGCAACGAGCAACAAGGACATCTCTCCCTACCCTTCTACCACGTCCGCCTCCAGCTCGCTCGCGACCTCCAGCATCATCGGAATGACCGCTTCATTGGTGCCGGATACGTAGAGGTCGCCCTGATAATGCCGGAATGGAATCCGATCCGAACCGTGGCTCCACATAAAGAAGTCCCCTTCGATCGACATCGTCGTAGCGCCGGTCACCGTAAAAACGGAGGTGTACGCGAAGTCCGGCCTCGCGCCGAAATACCGCTTGCATTCCTCAAGCGTGATGGCGGCGTCCTGACTGCCGCCCGACTTGATTTCTCTCGTGATGCGATAACGTTGACTCATTGTAAGCCTCCATAGGATTGAATTTCGATGGTTCCGTTATTGTTTGCTGCCGATATAAAGCAGATGCGAGCCGGTCGCTCCCAGCAAGTAAGGATCGTCGGCCGATTCATAAATCATTTCCATCAGCCTGTCTTCTTCGCCGCGGTTCGACCAATAGGCCCAATGCTCGGGCGATAATTGGCCGCCGAGTCCGGTCGACGATAGTAACTTAACCGTTTCGAAGCCATGGCTTTCAAAGAAAGGCAAGATATCCGCAATCTCGAAGAAATAGGCGCCCGTGAAACGGCCCGGATCCGCATGATCGAATCGTCCGCTACGCTTGAAGGCTTCGATCTCCGACATGCTGTCCAGAGGCTTCCACTGCTCGGGCGACATCAAGGCGGTCAATACTTTGCGAATGCGCGGCCTGACGGCCGCGAAGACGATTCCGCCGGGCTTGGTCACCCGGTACAGCTCCTGAACGGCCTTGACCCGATCCTCCTCGCGCTGCAAATGATACAAAGGTCCGAGCATTAAAGCCGCGTCGAATTGCTCCGATTCCAGTCCGTGCAGATCTCTGGCGTCCCTGACAAGAAAGTCGGCAAAACGATGCGCCAGTCCGAGCTCGGAAGCTTTCTCTTCGGCGATCTTCACCTGCTCCGGCGTTAGATCGGCCAGCGTTACCGCGTACCCGCGCTTGGCCAGCTCCATCGCGTACTTCCCCGGGCCGGCGCCATTATCCAATACGTGTCCGCCAGCAGGAAGATAGGAAGAAATAAAATGCCAATTCACCTTGAATTCAAGCGGTTCCCGGTCCAGCCGACCCCACTCGTCGAACTTCGAATAGTACGCGACCACATCGCTCATCTCCGCAGCCCACCCATCGGTAATTTCAACCATAATAAAGCCTCTTGGGGACATTAGCAACTATTCGATGAGATCGATTGCGGATTTGACGCCGACAGCTGCTCGTCCCCTCCCCTCGGCAGACATGCTTTGTTCACTAGGTTCATCTCCCGAAGCCATGCTATCATAAGGATCAGATCAAGATCCCGGTCAACCAATGCCCCATCCAACTCAAACGCAAGCGAGGTATCCGCGATGTCATCATCCGCACCTAACAAGAACCCCCGCACGGTGATCCGTCTGCTGCAGACCGTGACGCTGCTGCGCAGCATGGGGCAGGGCGCCGCCCTTGCCGTTACGAGTCTCTATCTGAACGAGCTTGGCTGGAGCGGAGCCGCGATCGGCGCGGTCATCGCGGGAGCAGGCATCTTCCGCGCCGTGCTGTCGGTGCTCGCAAGCGAAATTAACGCGCTGCTTGGACCCAAACGTTACCTGCTGGTTTATGAAAGTTTATCGCTGCTTGCCGCTATTCTCGCTGCCGCGACCTCCGTGTCCTGGCTGCTCGCGGCAGCGGTCATCATGGCCGGACTCGGCAGCGGCCATTCCGGATCCGGCGGCCCCGCCGCGCCCATCGAACGTGCCTGGCTTGGCGCCTACGCGAGAGACAAGCAGCGAGCCAGGGAATTGTTCGGCAGCAACGCTTTGTTCGGCTATGCCGGCCTTGGATCCGGTGCGCTGCTCGCTTGTCTGCCCGCATTGTTCTATGGCACCTCGGAGGGAACCGGGAGCTTCCGGTTAATCTATGTATGTACCGCAATCCTGACGGTTGCTTGTCTCTATTGCCTCTTCCGTCTGCAAGGCGGCGCCCGCAAGCCGAAACCGGCAGCCGAGCCGGCTGAAGCCGATTCGAAGCGGCTCGGCGAGGCAGCTGCGGAGAGCGGCAAGCCGCGCCGAGAAGGCAGCAAGCTCATAACCCTGCTATCCGGGATCGTCATCATCGTCGTGCTCTCGGGCCTGCTGCGTTCCGCCGGTCTTCGCGAATTATCGCTCTTCATACCTGTCCTGTTCTTCCTGCTCCTGCTTGCGTCCGTTAATTATCGCCTGTTCCGTAAGCCGCGAACGGAGCGGGAGGCGAACGGACGGACCCAGGAGATCAAGCTGATGGCAAGCGTGCTCGGCGGCGTCACGGCAACGATGACAAGCACCGTGAGCGCGTATTGGTTCACGGTCCGTTACGGTGTTTCTCCGGGAATGATCGGCGCCGTTATGGGCGCTTCCTTTCTGAGCGCAGCGCTGGTATCGCGTCTGACAAGTCGCGGCTCGAGCCGGACCAGCGCGCTGCGAACGATCATCGGTCTCCAATCGGCCGCGATCGTTCTGCTCCTCGTGCTGCCATGGGTCGCATCCTTCCCGCCGGCCGCCATCATCGAGATCTGCTGCACCGCTTGCTGCCTGGGCACCCGCGGCAGCCGTACGGCCGTCATGATGGAGGACCGCGGCAAAGCTCCGCGAACCTTGCTGGCAAGACTCAATCTACTGGTCGTTCGATTATCGGCCGTCACTTGGCCAGGCGTATTCGTTGCTTTCGTCGCTAGAGGCCATGCGGTGCTTCCTTTCTGCCTCGCGGCCGTCTTTCAAGCGATTGCAGCCATCCTTTTCGGCTTCGCTTACCGCCGGGAAGGGCGCCCGGACATGGCTGCGCCTGCATCTCCTGCAAGCTCGACGATCGAATCGGCCAGCCGCTAGGGCTGCCGATGACGATTTACTCTTCCTTACGCTCGAATACAACGCGCGAAGGTTTATAGACGCGTGCGCGTTGGGCCGGCTCCGGCTCGACCATTTTGATCTGCATCTGCTTCTGCTGCTTCGTTTTCCCGGTAACCGCTTTGGCTTTGCCTTTGGGCTTCGTCTTTGCGTCCGGCTTCGCTTTGGCAGCGGATTTGGGCTTGGATTTGGACGTACCCGCTGCGCTCTTCGGCTGTCCGTCTTCTCCGCCTGCCGCTTTCACCTCTTCCGCCTCCTCCTCCGCTATGACAGGCGCCGGCTCGATCACGTTCTCCGCGGCGCTTTGCCTCGCGAGCATGCCGTCATGCAGGCGCCGCTCCTTGATACGGGCCGGCTCCTCCAGCAAGCTTCCCGACATCCGGCTGCATTCCTGCTTCGTGATCGGCTCCTTGACGACGACGAAATGATACAGGATCTCATCCACCATGTTGAGCTGGACCTCCATCAGACCCATCCGTTCTCCCGGCTCGTACAGCGGCGATAGGTACAGCGGGAAATAAAAGAACTCCATGCGAAGCAGCCGAAAATCCATCTCGCTCGGCTCCGCGGGAATGAACTCCGGCGAGAACTGCACCGCCGAGACGATCTCATGATGATGCTCCTTGGGCGTCAAATAATACGGCGTATATTCGTTAAACGCGCTGCGGATCGACGGATTCGCCACATGAATGGCTGCCTGCGCGTGCGGGGCGACGATGCAGACGACAGCCTTATGCTTGCATACCCGGTAAATTTCTTTCATCACGCCGCGAAGATCCTTTGCGTATTCCAAGCTTCGGCAGGCGAGCAGGAAGGACACCGAATCGTCCTCCAGCGGCAGCCGCTCGTTCAAATCATGCACCAAATCGGGATTCAGCGACGCATCAACGTCGATCCCCATACAATCGCGGTGTTTATTCAAACCGCAGCCCAAATCCACTCGCTGCATGCTGCGACCTCCCATTTGCCGAATTTCTCCATACTGACATTGTATGAAGCGGTTCGGGAGCTGTATGCCGCGAAGGGCGAACCACTTTGACGCTGCTTGTTTAGGCATTCTATCCGAAAGCATTCTTCACAGTACCGTTTGAAATATGTCCCTGCGCTTCATTCGATCGAAGAAAAGACCCTCTAACGATTGTAGGGAGGGCTAATCGGCCCAAAACGCCCGTTTTCTACGGCTAACGGCTGCCAGGAGGCTTATAGCTTGATTTATTCGTATAAATCAGCTTCTTGATGCCAGATAACGTCACCTATAATCGTTAGCGTTTAATCAGTCGTATTTCTAGAGGAATAGCAACGCTGACAATCGTTAGACGCCGGACCGAATTCGCGGTGAACGATCGATCGCCGGCTTCTGACTCTCTTCTGAGCTTCCTTAACAGGCTGCGGTTTCTGTGCATCCCGATACCGCTTAGCCGCCTTCCATCTTCATGCGCAGCAGCTGCAGCAAGTAGTCGTCCAGCCGTTCGATCATCAAGTCTCGGGTCAGTCCGGTGACCCCGAGCGCCGTCCAGCCGCCGTACACTTCTGGCTCCCAGAAGGCGAAATCGATCAGCGAGACGAGATCCCAGTACGGATCGTACGCGAAAGCGTCGCCTGCATGACGGCAGTATGCGGCCAGGAACTCATCGGCAGCCTCCAAGCCATGCAACATTACCAGATTCACGCGGCAGTGGCCGACGTCGACTCCGGCTGGCCCGATGCAGCCGTTCACCCAATCCACGACACCGCTCACCTGATCTTGTTCCCAAAGAATATTGGTCGGATGATAGTCCCGATGAATGAAGCATGATGGTCCAGCGGGCTCGGGCTGAGTTACGATCGCAGCAGCGGCCTGCCATTGCTCCGGACAGCTCGACCACGCAGAGGTATCCAGCTTGGAACCATCGCAATAACGAAAATAAGTCCACGGCATCTCTCCGGGATCCGCCTCTGCTTGATGAATCGCCGCTAGCGCGCAACCCATATGATCCAGCCAGCGGCTCATGCTCGGCGGTGCCAATACGACCTCGCCCGCAAGCCGCGACATCAGCACGGCCGGTATTCCGCTTACGCTTCCGTGTTCGTCGAACGCGATTACTTCCGGGGTTGGCACACTCGCGAACTTTGCAGCCATTCGCAGGCTTCGCGCCTCATGGCGGGCGAGTTCCGGTTCATCGCGCAGCCAATCCTCGTTATTGAACAGCCGCAGTACGACCGCACGCTGCGCTTCTCCCAGCTGCAGCAGGATCTCGTAGACCAGCGAAGAAACGCCGCCCTCAAGCCGCTTGACCGCAAGCACTTCGGCGGCGGGCTCCACGGCTGCGGCAGCCCATATCAGTGCTTGTTGAAGCATCGGATGGTCGTGTTCATGCTTCACCATGTGAATCACCTGCCTCTGCTTCGGATAACTTGCTAACTTGCTTACCGTTCAATCATAGCCGCCTTCGGCCTCGGGCAGCGCTTTATAGGCGGGCTTTCCTTTTACGATGCCTTGGATATACGTTTGCAGATCAAGCAGCTTCCGCGCATCATCCGTGACGGTGCAGTGCTCCGACGACCAGGTCAGCGACTGGGTATTACTCGCGATCGTAATCATCCAGCTGGCCTGGTTAAAAGGCGTCTGCGCGCAGTTAGTGGTTGTCGGATTCAGTTTCGTCAAATGGATGACATCGATCGCTTTCATCTTCGCGTAGATCGCGCCCATTTCCTCCTCGGAGAGGGTGATGTCGGCAGTCGCGGCTCCTTTTACGACCAAATCCTTGGTCACCGTATTCTCGTAGGTGTTGATCTCGTCCTTCATGCCGTAGCCGTACCGTACGGAGAAATCGAAATCAGACGGCATCGCTTCGGGCATTCCATTCTTATGCAAATCGCTTTGGGATGCCTTCTGATCCACGCTCGCTGACGGGCTTTCCTCCGCTCCGCATCCGGACAAGAACACAACCGCCGTCCATGCGGTCATCAACCACTTCTTCATCCTAATCCCCCCTTCTTATGTAGACGTATCGATTCGGCGGATGTTGCTTGGCGGAAGCCACGGAAAAAGGGATTTTCGTCTCGGATGGCGAACGACTATGCAGCTCATTCTGATCGAGAGCGTCCTGCTTCAGCATTCGATCAGCGTATCCCATTTGCAGAGGATGAACCTAGACCAGCTGCGTGGTCTTAGCGATGCGCTTCAGCTGCTACTGGCCCCGCTGAACCCAAGCTTGATTTACTATTACCACACCGACGTGGAAGGGCAGTGGCGATTTATATGCAGCGTGCTCGGCAACGAACGGGGGCCTGTCTCCTTCCGGTCGGACGCCGACTTCGTGGAAGCCGGCGAAGCGTGGAGCCGAAGTCAGGCGTTCGTGCGGACGATTGTCGACGAATGGGCGATTCCTAAGCTTGTCATCGAGAATACGGATTACTTGTGGGCGGACTATGACGCGCGCATCGATGCTTTCGCAGCATCCGTGCTGGAAGGCAGGAGAAGAAGCTAGCGGGTAGACGATAAGAACCGGCCGAAGTAGAAGAATAGAAGAAGAAGGAGAGGGAGAAGCATCGACCGGTTTTGCATGATTTCACACAAAGCAATCCGTCTAGAACGTCCCGTCACCTTGCCTCGTCGTTCACCGGAAAGGCCAGGATCGCAGCGATTTGTCCCGTGAAGCTTATGAGTCCGCAGCTCGGGTCATTCTTGTCGACGATCAATGTCCACCTTGTCAGCGGGGATCCGTTCAGGTAAGCACCGTCTTCCATCGGATCCTCCGACGTGGCGATGCCGTTACGGTCATAGAAGGCTATCACCCGCGACAGCCATGCAGGATGCTCCTCCAGCGCTTCGTCCTCCCAGCTCACCGATTGCAGCTCCATCTTATCGTTATAGGCCGGCTTCCCTTCGCCGCGATCGTGTTGAATCCGTTTCTCGACCTCTTCGACTGCGCCCTGCGGAATGAGCGCTGCTACCTCGATCAACGCGCCGTAAGTTTCGTCGAACCGAAGCTTCAGATCGGTCGTTTGGCCGTAGACGACTGCATCTTGAACGGTCATCGCGCCGGTCGAATCAGGTACGACGGCATCCGCTAGATGCAGCGCGGTTCTGACTTCGGATGCGCGCATCCCCCATTTCAACTCCTGCATGGGCAGAGGCGTGCCGTAATTCGATTCCTTGCCGCAGCCAATCAATAAGCAGCTTGCGAGCAGCGTCATCATGAGGACCAGGACGAATTTCTTCATACGCCGTGCACCTCCGGGGTTCAAGCTAATGATGGAGCAATTGCTCAAGCTCCTGCACGCTTCGTGGCGTCTACGATCAACAGGTCGGGATCGGCATACGTCCATTTTGTATCGCAAATCTAATCGAACTCTTCATTTTGTATTTCAGTGATCGTTTCTTTTATATAGCTAGTAAGCGTAGGAAGACTTTTCATGATCCACTTTCTACCGGCCTTTGTTGTATCGTGACCCGTACTACTCCTTAAAAATTTTTTTGTCGTAACATTTCGTTGTACCCAAATAATAATATTTTCCGCGTCCAAAATGCCTAAATAAACCGTTGGTCTGAGTGCTAGCTGCAGCAGCTTTTGTTCAAGATCCGCCCTGTAATAACAAACATGGGCAATTAGCGCGAAATTAATGAGAGCCGCGAATTCACAGTTACCAGATGGATAATATTCACGAATAGCTGTTCTAATTTCGTCTTCAGATAACTTATATGGAGAAGCTGCAACGGTGTTTAGCATCACCGTCAGCCTAGGATCGGAAATGTAAATACGTATGTCTATTACCTCGTTTCTTCCTATCCCTTTAAATTCTCCGGATTTAAACCCTGCAGAGCCTCGGGAAGAAAAACCCCATCCTTCTGAACCAAGAGGTCATCGAACCAGATCTCGCCCCCGCCGTATTCGGGTCGTTGAATATTCACGATATCCCAGTGCAGCTCGGACAAGTTATCATTGCCAGGCGACAGAAAAGGGACGCAGCCGGGCGTGAAATGGTAACTGCCGCAAATCTTCTCGTCGAATAACGTATCTTTCATCGGCTTTTCGATATAAGGGTTCAAACCGATGCCGAATTCGCCAAAGTAGCGAGCAAGAACGGAACGCCACCGACCGCATAGGCTTGTTTGATCAGCTCTTTGACCATGGGTGCAGCCATTCAAATCCATGTCTGAAACGATTTATGGACCAGCTTCACATCGTTTGCAGCTGCCCATTTCACCATATCCGCCATGCCTTTATCCTCGTCCTCGGAAAACCGGAAACACAACTGGAGAGGAACGAAATAATTTCCATATGGCTTGATCCCAATAACGGGTCTGAAATAGCCCCTTTTCATAATAACGCTGATTTCGTTCGCATGAATGGTCCGGCCGTTTAATCGCAGCTCAAGACGGTCTAGGACGATCTCCGTCGGTTTCTTAAACGTTCTGTACAACGTCGCAGCCAGTACGACTAGACAAAACAGTAACGCTGCGGCTGCATAAATAAATAGGAATGCATTATCCCTCTCGTTCCATGAACGGAATAACTGGAGTGCCAGCATCAAGGTTACAGCCGACATGGATATCATGATCCTTATCCCCGATGGGCCTTTTATGGGATGTTTTACATGATCGATTTCGAACACCTCCTGTCATGTCAACATTACCATATTCTTCTTGAATTGGAACCCCATTTAGCGTGTTTCGGTGTCGTACCTGTTCGATGTAATGGAGAAGTTTTGACTTCCACAAGCCAACTTACTGCTATCCCAGGTTGCATGCAGACAAAAAACACCTTCTCTCTTAGACGGCGTCTAACAGAGGAGGTGCTGTTCATTACGGCCTGCTGCTGATGCAGGTTACTCGGTCGTCGTTCGGACTTCCCCGTTCGAGGAGCCGGTTTCCTTCAAATCCGCCGCTCCAAATCAACGACGATCTTCCCTCTCACGTGGCGCTGCGACAGCCGCGTCAGCTCCTGCGGAATTTCTTCCAACGCGATGAGCTTCCCGATCATCGGATCGACTTTGCCGGCGGCCATAAGCGCCATGAATTGCTCCGCCATCGCGGACAAGTCTTGCACGGCACGTTCGTCGCCCGATAGATACGCGCCCGAAAGCATCAGTTTATGTACCGAGAACGTCTTATGGGAGGGCTGAAAATCCGCTACCGTCTCCGGTGCGCCCGCGATGCAAGCCAGCTGTCCGCCGAACGACAGCATGGACAAGTCCGCCTGCGCCGTCTGCCGATTGACGCCATTCAAAATACAATCGACGCCTCTTCCTTCCGTCAGCGCCATGACCCGTTCATGGACGTTCTCCGCGTTGTAGTCGATCACGTAATCGGCTCCGAGCGACTTCACGTAGTCGAAATTTTCCGTCGATGCGGTCGCTAATATAGGCGAAGCGCCGAAGGCTTTCGCCAGTTGTACGGCGTAGCCGCCAACGCCGCCCGCGCCTGCATGGACGAGGATGGAGCTGCCCGCTTGAACGTTCATCTTTCGATTCAGCGCCTGGTACGCCGTTAATCCTGCGCACGGGAAAGCCGCCGCCTCTTGGTACGTCAAACCGTCCCCAATGCGGGCTGCCGCTCGCGCTTGCACGATGCCGTACTCGGCGAAGGTGCCGGGTTTCGTAAAATTGCCGTGATAGACAACCCGGTCTCCCTCCGCCCACTCCGTTACGCCTTCGCCGACCTTATCCACGATACCGGCCGCGTCCAAGCCCGGAACGAATGGATACATCCACGCGGGATTCCCGTTCTTGGCCATTTTATAATCCGCCGGATTCAAGCTCGCTGCCTGAATGCGGACTCTGATCTCGCCGGGTCCCGGCTCGGGGATGGGCAGCTCCTGCAAGGCGAACGTGTGCGGCTCGCCGGGAGCATGGAGGACAATCGCTCTCATAAGACAACTCCTTCATTCGAATTTCTACCAGCATAGCACAGTTGCTGGCAGAAGCTCCATCCAAGCTACCGTTGAACGGTTAAGGCGGGCGGCTGAGGTGGAGATTCTATACGCTATCCTTCTTGTTGAATGACGCGTTCAAAAATGATTTCATATTCTCCCGGCTTGCCGTTTCCGTTGTAGTTGGTCGGCAACACTTGTACTAATCTCCAGCCTTGCTTGGCATATTCATCGATTGTTTCTCGATGCGTTGCAGAGGTGAAGAACCCGCCTAGGGAAGTTTCTACGTACTTGTATTCGTACATGGTCAAGCTCGATCAATCCCTTCAATCCATCTATGTATGGCTTATGGGGCGATCCACTCATACAGCAGATCCGCTAAATTTTCTTCGTTTTCATGTCCTCGGCCAATGACTGTGAATCCATGCTTTTCATAAAACCGTTGGGCTTTCTTGTTGACTTCAAACGTGTATAAGGTCAATTTGCCGCTTGATTGGGCCTTCGCTTTATGGAGTAACTGTTGGCCGATACCGACTCCCTGATGATCGACATGCAGATAGAGCTGGCTAATTTCACGCTCATTGTAGGCCAGGATCCCAACCACTAGTTCGTCCATGAGCACGATGTCCACTTGAAAGTGAACGGGCAAGATATGATTCAAAAAGTAAATGTGATCTTCAACGCCGTGGATTGCTTTCTGCCCCAGCGCCTTCTCCTTGCTATCTCGCCACATCTTCACGGTTTGCTCGGCATACTTGGGATCGTACGGCGTAATTTTGTAGGACTTCAAGGTCATCCCCCTTAATAACGATCGGATCTGAGCAGCATTGACCGATTCCCCCATGGCGGTTTAACCAAACCGATGTCATTTACGCTTGATTGGCCCCATGGACATCGTTAGTCAATGAATCACCCACGTGTATACATGCCTGTCTTCGAATCGGTGTTTAGGATACGTCGCACTAAGTTCTTCCGCCAGATGACCATCGGTAATTCCTATGTAGCGCAAGGTGTGTTTAAAGGCTTCAAGTCGCACCTGTTCCAGGTTGATTACGATGCCCTTTAACTTTCGGCGACCTTATTTCTGAATTGAACCATCTTATCAATAGTCACTGGCGCTCCGATTCGCAGTAGATCCAGTGTTTTGCACAACGCATGCGCCTATAGTCCCAGAGCGTATCATCCGCGTCAATCAAGCCTATTTATCAACTTATAAGAGGGATCGGCTTCCCAGGCCTCGAAAGGAACAAAAGATTTTGCATGCATAGCATCTAATAGTCGAGATCTTTGCTGCGGTTTCGTTATGTACTCGTAAATATTCGATTCATCAATTTTGATGTATTTCGCTTCGACGATCTCGTCTTCTTGTACGTTTATTTCACCGCTTACGTACTGGGCTCTGAAGCATATCGTTAATACTTGTTTAGTTATGTTCATGTAAACACCTGTTATTCCAATTGGCTCAATGATGATCCCCGTCTCCTCAAGAAACTCTCTTTTGATTGCTTTATCAAGAGGTTCACCCCGTTCAACATTTCCACCGGGCATCTCCCAAGTATCTGAACGCCGATGTGTTCGAAGCAGCAGCACTTCGCCGCTTTCATTCGTGAGTAGGGCTGCAACTGAGATACATTGTGTTGGCAAGCTGTACTCCAAACCAATCCCTCCTGTGGAAATACATTCGAATCGAAGTCGCGCCGCAGCACCCTGCCAATATTTAACGAAATTGGTTCTAAATTGTTGCAGCTGGGCTGCTTTACGCAGGGCTCGACCAACTCATTTTATAACGCTTATCGTTCAAAAATAGACGCTCACCTATTTCACCCGAGGTGAGTACCTTATTAGGGTTATTACTATCCATCAACGAGGTGATCTCCGTGGGGTACTTTGTTACCGTAGAGCCAGGGGTAAAAATATTCGTAGAGGATCTCAACCCGAATGGGAATAAGACGATCCTATTTATTCATGGCTGGCCGTTGAATCATAAACAGTATGAATATCAGTTTACTTTTCTGCCAACCCTGGGCTATCGCTGCATCGGGATTGACTGGCGGGGATTCGGGAATTCGGATAAACCCTTTAGCGGCTATAATTTTGACCGATTGGCCGATGACGTCCGCGCCGTAATCGATGCCCTCCAATTAAAAAACTTCACGCTGGCAGGACACTCCACGGGAGGAACGATATCGATTCGGTACATGGCCCGACATCAAGGCTACGGGGTCTCCAAGCTTGTCCTGATCGATGCTGCATCTCCGGGCAGCGTTCCCAAAGAAGCTGCGAACAAATTCATTGCCGATACCCTTCAAGACCGTCCTAAAATGCTGCGGGACTCAACCGGTCTTTTCTTCTTTCAATATCTATCGCCGCCGAGCGCAGACTGGTTCTTTCAGTTAGGATTAGAAGCAGCCACTTGGTCGACGGCCGCGATTATGGTTGCGCTCCGAGACGAAAATGTGTACCAGGATCTCGGGAAGATCGTCGCGCCGACGTTAATTATTCACGGCATCCATGATAAAATCGTTCCCTTCATCAATGCGCAGGAAACCAATAAACTCATTCGCAATTCTCAGCTGGTGCCCTTCCAATACAGCGGTCATTGCCCTTTCCTCGACGAACGCGAACGATTCAACCACGTGCTGGTTCAGTTTACTGGCTGATCGTTCATGCTTAGCCGTATTGCTCTGTAAACGACGAGAATGCACCACAGTCTGTCATAGGCAAGTTTGGGGCGATCTGGCAAAGAATAATGTTATAAGAAGTTAGTTACGAATATAAAGTAGAACATCGCCAATGTATTGATCTATAGGTTGCGAGGTGTCAACCTTCATACATTCCAGTTGCACTGGCTTTTTGGCCCGGTTAATGACCTCTTGCCATTTTTCTTCAGGTATATTAACTGGACCAATTTGGGTTATCATTCGTTTGCGATTTTTCAATCTATGGTTAAGTTCGTGAATATCATTTAACACACACTCTACATACTTGTATTTCGCATTATATTTTTCTGCCAATGCTAGTCCTTTTTCAACCAACTCTTCATATAAGCATGGACTATCCAATATGACGCTGTGCCCTTGCACGAGATAAAAATCGATTAATGACCATTCAATGTGGTAGGCAGGGAAACCGGACATTTGTACAAAAAACATCATCCAAACCTCCATATAAATCAGGAATAAACGATACTAATTTATTGTAAAACAATAAATTATGTGGTAAATTCATTTTGTAGTTCATTATGCAAGCTGCTTCATTAGAACGTTGCAGAGGAATGAATGAATGAATGAATGAATTGGCGAGGTGTTTACGTTGAGAGAAATCACAACCTTGTTTTTAAAAATAGCCGTGATTATAATCGGACTGCCGGTTTTAGCGTTATGTCTCTTTTTCGTCCCGCACGTGGCGAATTTCGCAGGCAAATCGTATCCAACTATTGCCCCAATAAGATATCTCGTTTTCATCGTGATGTATGGAGCGGCTGTGCCTTTTTATTATGCTCTCTACCAGACCTTCCATCTGTTACGGTCTATTGATAGGAACACGGCGTTCTCGGACATATCCGTTAAGGCGTTAAAGAACATTAAAATCTGTGCGATTGCGATCAGCGGGTTGTATGTTTTAGGCATGCCGCTCTTTCGTTTGATAGCGAGGAAACTCGACCCGCCCGTTGGATTTATGGGACTCGCCATCATTTTTGCTTCATTGGTTATCGCCGTTTTTGCCGCTATTCTCCAACGGCTTCTGCAAGAAGCGATTCACATCAAATCGGAAAACGAGTTGACCGTCTGAAGCAGGCGGGAAACGCCCCTGAAGCAGCCGCCTGTTTAAAGGGCGGCTGTTTGGTGGGCAGTTATCATCACGACCATGGATTATCGTGGAAAGAAAAGAGGACTCGCCTTGCTGCAGCGGTTCCTCTTTCTCTTCCTGACCATGACGAACGCGTTACTTTCTAGCCCTGAAAATCATGAAATTCTGATCGTCGTTCAGGGGTTGTAAGTTATAACCACCGTAAACCACTATCGCTTGAAAGCCGATCTTCTCGAGCATCATGATAAATTCGTACTTACCGTACCATCTTAATTTGGATGTCGTGAATACGGTATCGAGAAGTTCTCCGTCCTTCAAGACTTCGTACTTATCCTGATTTGTTTGCACTTGATCATGGAAAATCACGCTGGAAATGGAGCTTAGAATCACTTCTGCTCCGTCGCTCCGAATGCCGCTTCGGCTAACCTTCCACTCGTCCGTGTTCACGTTCCGGGGAATAAACAATGGAATGAGGACCTGACCGCCGTAATCTAGATGATTGAATATGCCTGCTAAAGCACGAATAGCCTCGTCTCGTTCTGACACGCACATCAAGGATGCCATTGGAATGTAGATCGTTTTATATGTCTTTGGCAGTCGTAACTCTTGTATAAGTTGGTTATGCAGAACTGGGGATACTCCTCTGGCAGAGGCTTTAAGCGTGCAGAGTTCGAGCATTTCCGCTGAGCAATCCACCCCTTCGACATCGTAACCCTCCGTCAAATAAGGCAGTAGCAGCCTGCCCGTTCCACATCCGATTTCCAAAGCAGCTCCCGGAACCTCGTCCATGAATTTCTTGTAGAAATCCGTATCGTCGAAACGGTCTCCCGAGAACCAAATGTCGTACGTGCTGGCAACGATTCCTTGATAGGTTCCCTGATTAAAAGCCATACGTGGCATACCCTCCATCATATAAAATGCCAACCTTATGGAAGGGTCTGCTTATCGCCGTGCTTATCCCTTCCGCTCCTCGAGATTGAAGACGACAACCTGATTTCTTTTATTCATTTCCACACGCTCGCTTTCGGTTTGGGATATTTCTACCATACTGTAAAAGTAAATTTATGTAAACCGATTGTCCGTCAGGCATGGCCATTGTAATAACGATCCAGATTCGCATAGGCGCTGCCTGAGTTGCTCATAATATCCAGGATGCAAGTTTAATCGTACCGAGGTGATCAGAACATGAATGCCCTAAGCATAGACATCGAAGTGAATGAGGCTCATCTCAGGCAACAATTCGAAGACTGCTCGGATATCGTGTTTCGATCCTTCAAGCTTTCGGATGGCGCGATGCTGCTGCTCGTCTATTTGGACGGCTTGACCCATGTTCAAAGCGTGGAGGATAACATTCTTCGGCCCCTTCTATTCAACGGGCTGCCGCAAGGCGAAAAGCCCGTGCCTTCGCTCGCCGAGAGAATGAAGCGCGAGTGGCTGCCGCTCGCGAACGTCCAGACGGTGGACTCCTCGGACGCGCTCGTGCAGCATATCTTGAGGGGCAGCCTAGGACTGTTGGTGAACGGCGAAGCTGCCGCGCTCATCGCACAGATTCCGGGCTTCGAAGAACGAAGCATTCAAGAGCCGAAGAAAGAAGCGACCCTCCGCGGCTCCAAAGAAGGCTTCGTCGAGAATCTCCGTACGAATACGTCGCTGCTGAGACGCAGAATCATTCACGAGGATCTGAAGATGGAATCGTTCACGATCGGCAGCTATACCCAAACCGAAGTCGTCCTTGCTTACGTGAAAGGCCTTGCGGACGAGAACGTCCTCTCCGAAGTGCGGAAGAAACTCGGCCAAATCGATATGAAAGGCATCATCGATTCCGCCTATCTCGAGGAGTGGCTGGAGGGCAGCTCCTACTCCATCTTTTCGCAGATTCAGAATACCGAACGGCCGGATATCGTAGCCGCGAGTTTATTGGAAGGCAAGGTCACGCTCATCGCGAACGGAAGCCCCTTCGCGCTTATTCTTCCCATAACCTTCTGGTCGGGACTGCAGTCCGCGGACGACTATTTCGAGCGTTTCGTCTTCGTCATCCTGACAAGGGCCGTCCGGTACGCCATGACGTTCATTTCGTTCGCCCTTCCCGCCATCTATGTCGCGCTGTCGACGTTTCATCCGGAGATGGTCCCCGCGAATCTCATGATCAGCATTGCGACAGCCAGGGAGAATTCGCCTTTTCCGACCGTTATCGAAGTCTTCATCATGATGTTCATCTTCGACGCCTTGCAAGAGGCCGGCGTTCATCTCCCCAATCAGCTCGGTCCGGTCGGCAGCATCATCGGCGCGCTGGTCATCGGACAAGCCGCCGTCGAAGCCGGCATTATCTCCACGCCGATCATCATCGTGATCTCCCTGACGGGCATCGCCGCTTTTACGATCCCGAGATACAGCGCCACCATGCCCTTTCGCTTGACCCGGTATATGATACTCTTCATAACCGGATTTCTCGGTTTCGTCGGGTTTGCATACGGCATCATCTTCCTGCTGATCCATCTGGTTATGCTCGAATCGTTCGGAACGCCTTTCTTCCGCCCCGTTGCCCCGTTCGACGGCAGGCGAATCAAGGATATCTTCATCCGCTATCCCTTCTGGATCAAGAACGGCCGGAATAAGAAAGGCGGGCAGCAATGAAGCGGTTCTTCATGCTGTTATGCGTTCTGCTCATGGTTACGCCGTGCGTCTCCGGCTGCTCGGATTTCGTTGAACCGAATCAGCTGGCCTTCGTCATCGGGACGGCAGTCGATCAAGTTCAGGACGGTTCGATCGAAGTGAGCCTCCAGGTCGTGATTCCATCCCAACTTCAAAAGGGAAATTCCACCAATTCGGAAAGCTTTATCGTCATATCCGCCAAAGGCAGGGACGTGTTCGAAGCCAGTCAGAACATCCAGCGCAAAATTCCGCGGAGATTGATGACGAGCCATCGCATCCTGATTGCGATCGGAGAATCGTACTTTCAAAAGAACGAATTAAACCTGCTGTTCGATAAACTCGCAAGAGACCCCTCGAACACGTTGAGAGATGTCGTCATCTTGATCAAAGGCGGGCGCGCGAAGGATTTCCTGAGGCTCAAGCATCCCATGGAATACGTGACCAGCCTCGCGGCGAGCAAGGAAATGAACATTAACGGACTCCAAGACTTCACGTCGCGTCAGCTCGTCATCGACAGTCTCTCGCAGGGAACCCGGCCATTGGTGCCGGTATTCAAAGTCGAGCATAAGACGGTTAGCAGCCAGAAAAAGTCGGAGGGAATCCCGGTGTTCGCCGGCTTCGCCGTGCTCAACAAGAAGCTTAAACCGGTGGGATTCCTAAACGACACCGAATGCGCCGGCGCGAGCTGGCTGGCGGGAAAAGGCATGTTCCAAGGCATCACGATGCCGTGGAAGAACGGAAAAGGCATGCTGTCGTTTCGACTTTCCCGTCTGGATCGCAGCATTCGTTCCGTCCGCGGTCAAGATCCCAAACAGGTCGTTCTTGCCATCAAGGCTCAGGCCTACCTGCTGGAAAACACGGCCTCGCTCGACATGACCGATATGAATACGGTCATAGACGTCCAGAAATACATGAATGCGTATATTCGGAAGGACCTGCAGGCTACGGTAAACAAAGTCCAGAAGTCGGGCTCCGACGTATTCGGCATCGGCGAGTACTTGCATCGCAAGCACCCGATCTGGTGGAAGAGGCAAAGGGACGAATGGGACGCGAATTTCAAAACGGTCCAGGTTACCGTCAAGTCGGATATTCAACTCCGTTCGGTCGGCGTGATCGGCGGGGAACTCAAATAATCACGGCAAGGAGCGTCGCTTCGCCATGAAAGTAAGCGGATACCAGATGTTTTGGCTGATCAATATCTCCTCCATGATCATGGTCTCTTATCTGCCCATCCAGCTGGCTGCAAGGGAAGCACGCCAGGACTGTTGGATCTCCATGCTGCTCGGAAGCCTGGTCATGCTGGCCGTCACCTGGATCATGCTTCGGATCTGCATGCAGCACAAGGACAAAACGCTGGTCGTCTTCATCAAGGACCTGCTGGGCACCGTGCTCGGCAAACTGGTCGTCTTCGTGTATTTCTTGCTTTGGTTCATGCAAATGGCCATGATCGCCAAAGGCATGGCGGAATTCCAAAGTCTCGTCATGCTGCATAATACGCCAATGCTATTCGTCCTGGTATGCATGCTATTCCTCGTTGCTTATGCCGTGTATCGCGGGGGAATCACGGCGGTCAGCCGCTGCGCGGAGGTCATCGGTCCTTTCTTTGTAAGCGTGTTGTTCGCGCAGCTGTTTCTGAACCCCCAAGGAATGGATATGAAGCGGGTGCTGCCCGTTTATTATGATTCCGGGTGGTATCTCATCCTGAAGGGCACTTTTTATTCCATGAACTATTTGGTGGATCCTTCGATTATTCTCATGCTGTTCTTCTTCGCCGAGAACAAGCGAACCGCAGCGCGGGGGATTATGTGGGGGACGGCTGTCGCCATGGCATGGGGAGTCATTACGACGCTCGTGCTTCTCTTCGTGACCGGACCGCGCATGGCCGCCGAGATGATCGTTCCCGTCTACTCGCTGACCAAATTCGTGTCCATCCTCAATTTCATCCAAAACATCGATGCGTTCTTTATCCCGCTGTGGCTGCTTGGCGCGTTTATCAAATTAGGCGTGGGGCTGTTCATTCTGAGCTACGGGTTATCCCAGTGGACCGGAATCAAGAATTGGAAGCTCATTGCTTGCCTGACGACGGTGGTCTGGCTGGCATACCTGCTCTACAGCGGGCATGAGATTCGCCTAACCAACACGCTTCGCAGCCTGTTTCTCGTCGGGGGCTTATACCCCTTCGCGTATATCGTCCTTCCGCTGCTGTTTTGGCTGATCGGCAGCATCCGGCAACACCGAAAATCGTCGGGCAGCCCGTCCTGATGTCACAAAACAGCATCCAAACTCGTTATATTAGGAGCCGAACTTTAAGCAATCGAGAAAGGGATGGAAGTGGAACCATGCAGGAATTGTACAAGCAATACAAAGCGCTGCTGTTTACGCTTGCCTACCAGCTGACCGGATCCGTATCCGACGCGGAGGATGTCGTTCAAGACGTCTTTCTGAAGATCTACGACGTTCCGCCGGAGAAACTGACCGAGCCCAAAGCGTATCTATGCAAAATGGTCACGAACCGCTGCAGGGACATGCACAAATCGGCGCGCAACAAGCGCGAACAATATTATGGCGAGTGGCTCCCGGAGCCTTTCGTCAGTCCGTATGACGACAATACGATGGATTCGGTAGTACGCGACGATCTTTTGTCCTACGCGATGCTGGTGCTGCTTGAGCGGCTTTCCGTTACCGAGCGGATTATCTTCGTCCTGCGCGAGGCGCTCGGCTTCGATTATCGCGAGATTGCGGAGCTGACCGAGAAGAGCGAAGCGAATTGCCGCAAGCTGTTCAGCCGTGCCAGCGCCAAGATGGGCGTAACCTCCGAAGAACTCGATCATGCCGAACCCGCAAACTCGGAATGGGTCGAGGGCTTCCTTGGCGCGCTCAAGCAAGGCAACCTGAATCAAATTCTGTCCATGCTCGACCAAGACGCGCTGCTGGTCTCCGACGGCGGAGGCAAGGTAACGGCAGCGGGCGCCCCCATCGAATCGCGGGATCTCGTGGCGCAATTCCTGCTTGGGCCGATTCGTCAGGCTTCCATGGTGAATGGAGAACCGACCTTCGAGCTGGCTAGCATTAACGGTCAAACCGCTTTCATCCTTCGTTCGCGTTACGGGGTGCATACGGTTGGTTTGCTTCATGTCGAAGGCGATACGATTCGCAGCATCTATGTCATCCGCAATCCCGATAAATTGACTCACGTAAGCGCAGTGCTTCTCTCCTAGTTAAGCGAGGATCAGTAAAACGGCCAAAAAAAGTCCCTCCCGTTCCGGCTGGAACAAGAGGGACTTTCGTTTTTCCACGGGCCATGCCGGATTCGAATGCGAATGGGCCGTATTTCTCCTGACACTGCGTCGCTTACGCGGTTCCTGCGGATACCGTGACAACGCCAGC
Organism: Paenibacillus sacheonensis; assembly: GCF_009909195.1. Lineage (GTDB taxonomy): Bacteria > Bacillota > Bacilli > Paenibacillales > Paenibacillaceae > Paenibacillus_Z > Paenibacillus_Z sacheonensis. Next base: position 497,882 of record NZ_JAAAMU010000001.1, on the reverse strand, counting down.
TTCCGCCGGTGCCGGATAGAGCCGCTTGGCGATCAGCGTCTGAAGGATCATGATCAAGCCGCCGACGCACCAGTAGAGCGGTAGCGCGGCGGGCGCCGTGAACGAGAAGGCGCCCATCATGATCGGGGATAAATAGATGATCCACCCCATTCCCTTCTGCGAAGGTTGAGATGAGCGCGCTACGATGGCTTGTACCAGATAGACGGCAGCCGCCAGGAACGGCATGACGAGATCCGAGCTCCCGAGCTGAAACCATAAGAACGTATGATGCGCCATCTCCGGGTTGGAACGTATCGCGTAATACAGACCGGACAAAATCGGAATTTGCAGCAGCATCGGCAGGCACCCGATAGCGAGCGGATTGTAGCCGTGCTTGCCGTAGAGCGCCATCGTCTCCTCCGTTTGCTTGCGCTGCTTGTCGGGATCCTTGCTTGCGGCGTGTTTGAGCTTGATGGCTTCCATCTCGGGCTGCATGGCGGCCAGTTTAACCCTCATGGTTTGCTGCTTCTTGTATTGGTTGATCATGAATGGCATGAGCGCCAGCCGAACCAGCACCGTGATCGCGATCAACGCGAGCCCGAAGCTCCCGTCGAACCAGCCTGCGAAATGGTCGATCAGCCAAGAGAATGGCGAGACGATATAGTGATGAAACACTCCGATCTGAGCATACATGGTCGACATAATAATTGAAATCCTCCCTGTTGAATGTGTTCGTGCCTATTCAACAGGGTCCCGCACGGGGATGAATCATCGTCCGGCGCTTCTTTTCGCTTCGTCAGCCACGTCAGCCGCTGCCTGCCGGTACGTAACGTTCCTGACGGCTGCCCAAGCTTGGCTGCAGGCAAATCCGCTTCTCCGACCATCGACCCGTTCAGGATCGGCGCTGCCGGACTCCATAATAGATACATGCAAGCCAAGGAAACAAGCGCGCAGATCGACATCGCGTACAGCAGTACGTCATGCAGCTCGAACAATGAGTTTCACCCCCCGTGATTTCGTTATGTTACATTTTAATCCATTCCGGCGCGGCGGGAATCGGTCCGGAGGCGGAGAAACGTATGGCAATAAGGTCCAACCGGAATGTTCAAATCAATTGTTCGACTTATGGACATGATATCCGTATCGATTGATATCCCGTCCTGTGAACATTCGATGCTTAAACGCAACTTCGGACATGATGGTCACGGCACGGCAGAAGCTCGACCAACTATTCCCCTCTTGCAATTGTGGGCATATGAGACTAAAATCGAATATAGCACGACGACCGAATCGGCGAATGGACCTATCCGGCTTACCTGGAATTGTTTAAGGAGGCGTGACTGAATGAGCAACCATTTTGATATTCCAGCGCTGTGCAACGCCACGAAGCTGCGGCGCGCGACACGTCATCTGACGCGTTTCTACGATGCTTGTTTGGCGGGCACGGGATTACGGGTTACGCAATACGCGATTCTCGGCCATCTCAAACGTCAGGGACCGAAGACCATGAACGAGCTCGCCGAGCTTATGGCCATGGATCGTGCGACCATCGGACACAATCTGCGGCCGCTGGAGCGCGATGAACTGGTACGGATACAGGTCAGCGAAACGGATCGGCGTGCCAGAATCGTATCCATTACCGAAACAGGCCTCGAGCGTTTCTTAAGCGGACGATCCGGCTGGGAACGGGCTCAGGCCGAATTCGAAAGCAAGTTCGGCGCGGAGCACGCACAATCCATGCGGAAAATGATGGACGACGTGGTGCTTGTTCAGTTCGATAGCTAGCTAACGTTTGGTCCGTTCATGCACGAGATAACCATATCCGTGATGGGAGATAACCATATCCATGATGCCGACCTTTCGTTCTCGATAGGGGCATATGAGACTAACCATATCCGGACCTATTCAATTCGACACATCCTTTACGTTTAAAAAAGCACTTCGCCATACAAAGCTATTTAGGGGGAAACGTTCATGAAAAAAATGCTGTGGGCTATTCTTATGATGTCCTGCGGACCGACTTTTATATCGTCCTTATTACCGCTGTATCAAGAGCATTATAAGCTCAGCAGTTTGGAGCTAACCTTATTGTTTGCGGTCTATGCCGCGTTCCTGCTGCCGACTCTGCTTATCGTGGGAGCCAAAGGCAGCGAATGGGGATTGAAAAGGGTGCTGCGCGTCAGCATTTGGATATCCATCGCATCGACGCTGTTCTTTCTCGGGAGCACCGACGTCTGGATGCTGTATGCGGCACGGATTCTGGAAGGCATCGCGTACGGCGCCTTCACGGGCACGGCGAGCGCGTTTCTGTTAAAACAAGCGTCAAGCGACAAATTGGGCACGGCGATCAAATTGTCCGGCGTTACGGTCAACATGGCTTTCGGCCTTGGCCCTGCCATTGCAGGCTTGGCTGCGCAGTATGTGGACCTTGCGCCGCTTCGGCTGCCGTTCTGGATTCTGCTCGTCATGCTGCTGAGCGCCTGGTTCGTTCTAGAGCGTTTGCCGAGCCGCATAGATCCCCAAGCGCCGAAGCCGGCTAAAACCAAAATCTCGCTCGGCGTTCCAAGCACGATTAGATCGCATTTCCTATCGTTTATCGGACTTCCGATCTTTATGGTCTTCACGTTAGGCGGCATCGTCTTTTCCCTGCTCCCTTCCGTGGTCAAGAACGTCATTCACACGTCCAATCTCTCCGTTTCCGGTTTGTTGATTTTGGTCCTGCTCGGCGGCGGGGCACTGGCGCAGTTTCTGCCTTGGCCGCGCAATCCCGTAACGCGTCTGCGCGTTGCGATCCTGCTCCTCATTCTCGGATCATGGATCACGGTAATTGCCGGTCAGACGGAGAGTCTGCTCCTGCTGTGGACCGGCATCATCGTGCAAGCTTTCGGCGCCGGGTGGACGTTCCAAGTCGCGCTGCGTTTCGCGAGCCAGCTGCCGAAGCCGGAAGAACGCCCGCGCGTGATCACGGCTTTCTATTTCAGCGCCTATACCGGATTCATCGTTCCCGTCGTCGGCGTCGGCGTCCTGACCCAATTTTTCAATCTTCACTCGTCTTTGGTCATCCTGAATGTGTTCGGTTCGCTCGTCGTGATTTATATGCTGCTGTATTCCATCCGATTCAGCCGTTACTATTCGAAGCTGACAGCCAAATAATGCAACGCAAAACGGCAGCCATTCCTTGATGGCTGCCGTTCTCATGCCCTTAATAAATCTTCTTCATCAGCTCGAACACGTCTTCAATCGTGAGGCCGAAGGATTTGTAATACGACGTGTCGATCTCCATTTGCTTCAAGATCGTCTCGTTGCGAAGCTGCAGCATCTCCTCGGGCGAGAATTCGGCGACAAAACATCCTTTTCCCGTTACGGTGTTGATCAAGCCGCTGCGTTCGAGCTCTTCCCAAGCTTTCTTGACGGTGATGACGCTGACGCGAAGCTCTAGGGCAGCTTGCCGGATCGGAGGCAAACTATATCCGCTTTCCAACTCGCCTTTCAAAATCTGGGCGCTGATTTGCTCGAAGAGCTGCTGATAGATCGGTTTCTCGGATGTGCTTGATATCGCTACGTTCATTGAATCTCCACTTTCAGGAATCGTTTGACCGCCATGCGGTACGCGATCATGGTGAGTACAATAAATATTACAATGCCCGCGGCCAAGATGGAAGTTTGAAGTCCCATATCGTCCCGGCCGGTGCCGTTGAAGATATCGGATACATACGGACTTTCGACGCCGATCCACTGCGCGACCCCGGCGAACAGCATCGCGGCTCCGATGGATGCGAAGGCCGCTTGACCGTATTTATAAGCCGTCTTATAGAACATGGCGATAAAGATGATGTTGAAGATCGCCAGCATAACGAAGCATAATCCCCAAAACCCCATGGATGGCGCGAAGAAATAATAGACCAGGTTCGGGTACAAATGCGTATTGATCACGCCGAAGATCATCGCGACGACGATATGCAATAACTCCAGGATGACGATCACGGAGACCCTTGCTTTCACCATGTCCTTCTTGGTCACGGGCATCATCGAGGTAAACATCAGATCGTTCTGCGTTCGAAATCCGGCAAACATATTCGGAATCGTGATCCAGCAGAAGTACAACAGCACGAGAAAATACAACCAGCCGGGAACGAGCATTAACGCGCCTGTCAGCAGCGGCATGACAAGGAACATCGGATTCACGCCTAATTTAAGATCCTTCACTAATAAATTAACCATGGTGATCCTCCCTTTTCGCGAAATAAATCATGATTTCCTCGAGACTCGGCGTAGTTGCTTGAATATCGGAAGCGGGATCGAAATCTCGGGCATGGATCAATCCCGTAAACCCGAAGGAATTGATTTTGTGCGAAATCAACCGATCCTTCACTTGACCCAGCTGACTTTCTTTGCCGTTCAGCAAACGGTAGGACCCGATAAATTCATCTTTTTCCGAGCTGCGGATGATCTGACCGTTATCGATAAAGGTAATGAAATCCGCGCATTTCTCCAAGTCGGAGGTAATATGCGTTGAGAACAGAATGCTGATCTCGCCGTCTACGACGAGCTCTTGAAATACATCGAGCAGATCGTCCCTCGAGACCGGATCGAGACCGCTTGTCGGTTCGTCGAGGATAAGCAGCTTCGCGCCATGGGATAAGGCAAGGGCCAGGCTGTACTTGACTTTCATGCCTGCCGACAATTCGGCGATCTTCTTGTTTTCGTCCAATTTGAATCTTCGCAGGTAGTTGGCGTAGGCCGCGTCATCCCATTTCGCGTAGAACCTCTTAATCACGTCGGTCAACGTCTTCATCTTGCTCCGCGTATAGAAATCAACGCCGCCGAAGGCGTATCCGATTTCTTGTTTCAGCTCAAGCTCATGTTCATCCATATTCTTGCCCAGAATGCGCACTTCCCCGCGATCGACATGAATCATATTCAAGATCGATTTGATCGTGGTCGTTTTCCCTGCGCCATTGGCACCGATAAACCCCATAATATAGCCCTTCTCCAATTGAAACGATACATCCTTTAATTGAAAACCCGGATAGTTTTTAGTCACGTTGCGGACGTCCAATGCCAGCATGCCGTACCTCCTCAATAACTGTGTATGTTGTGTATGCACAATATAACACCGGCTGGTTGATGAAGTCAACCTTGAAATTTCTTGCCGGTTATCGGTCAGACAGCGAACAAAGACTGCCGACGACGGCAGTCTTGTGGTTGTCGGGCTATGGTTTACGGTAAAGCGGTATCGAGGGCGGATCTGATGTGATCGAGCGCAAGTTTAAATTTACGAGATTAACCGCAGACAATAGCTGCCCTAAGCTTCAGCGAAGCTAAGCGCAGCCCATTCGCATAGTCATACGGTGCCGAAGGTGATTTTCATCCCCGCTGCATAAGTCGCGGCCATGGACGGGGTAAATCGTTCCGACAGCATTTTTTCGCACTCGTATTGCCTATTGGCCTCTTCTTCGGACATGCCTCGTGCCAGCAGCTTCTCGGTAAAGGATATACGTTCCCCAGGGTCATTGAATCGCAAACCCTCATACATCCGAGTCTCTCCGGTCGTCGACGGATCGTATATATTCACTTTATCGCTCACGCGGCACTGCACGTCGCTTAGACCTATACGGTTAAAATACAAGGGGAGCTTTAATCCGATATTGCCGTCTTTCCCGGTACGCTGCGCATCGCGCTCGAACAATGCCTGCAGCTGCCCCAGCGGAATAACCGCAGACTGGTCGAGACCGTCAAAGTGAAAGCTTGCGTTCGTTCCGATCCAATGCGGCTCGAAGGCGATGACCCTCCCTTCTTTCTTGACGCAATCCGCCATGCGATTCAATACGGCGATGGGGTCGTTCATATGAAGCAGCAATGCATGGCAAACAGCAAGATCATATTTTTCCGTAAAATCGAAATGGTGAACGTCCCCCGTGAAAAACTGCATGCGGTAAGGTAACTCGCTGCATATCTTTCGCGCGTGCTCGATTAGTTTGATTCCCGCATCGATGCCGACATATTCGGAGCCTTCCGGCAATAGGGGCAGCAGCCGAATGCCCAAGTGGCCATACCCGCAGCCAAAATCCACGACACGAACGGGACGATCGATCCTCCATAGGCGCTCGACCAGGAATTCGATATAGTCATCGTTGTAGAACAAGGAAGTGGACGTCTTTAAATACTCGATTTGCTCATCCCAATAATATGGCTCCATGCGTTGATCTCCCTTATTGAATTCGCGCCGCGGCCGCTGAACTAAACATACCTCCTCGGGTAAAAAAGGAATAGACTTATGTTGGAAATTTTTGTAGACTATTATGTATCTATGGCTCCTGCAGTCAGCTGCAGCAGTTAAGCATTCAGAATCTAACGGATAACCCGGCACGCATGACGTGCCGGGTTTTATTATTTTCGCCAGGATTATTTTGTTCGCTCGCGATGCTTGGAATCGACTAAGAATCCCCCAATTCTATGACAAGCCCGAACCCTATCGCTCCCATTTTCATAGTAATAGACTATCCATCTTTGAAAGGAGATGATCGCCATGCTTATGCTGCTGAAACGCCTTCACGGAAAATTCATCGTACTCAAAACGGGTTCCGGAGAAGAAATCGGAGGCCGCATCATCAGACTGCACAACGGCATCGTCGTATTGCGAACCTTATTGGGCACGAAAATATATGTCCCTTTGAAAAAAATCATTGCCGTCATTTCTCGCTGAAGGCAGCGCATACAAAAAAACGTCCGCGATGGACGTTTTTTTCGTTTGGACCGAGAGTGGCTACTTAACTGCGCGCGTCGCTATTAATCTCGCGATTTATCAGCTGCCGGGCTTGGATCTCTGAAAGTACCGAACATGCCGATTAACAGCCCCACTACCCCGATCGCAAACCCATATCCCTGATAGCCGGCCACTACAATCAGGACCCCCATCAGCGTTACCTGGATGCCAAACAGCTGTACCTGAAGCGCACTTGGGCTTATAAAGTCCACTGCCACGCCTGCAAAAAACAGCAGCACAACGATCATAATAAACACGGTTAAAATCATTAATCCCAGGTTATCCATTCTTTATCCCTTCCTTTTTGCATATGGCTGATTTTCTTGTCTTAGCGATACAACCACTGGCGCATGGCATCGTCGACCAATCTCACCTTCGCCGGTGCGAAATAAACATGGTCGCCGTAGATAACAAACGAATAGGCAATCGGGCTGTCTGTGTAGAGAACCATGCGATAAATGAGCGGATCAGCCGGCTGACTTGAACGGTAATCTTGCACGTCCTCCCCTTCTTCCAGCAGCTGTATAAACGACTTCAGCTCTTCGTCTCGAAGCGTCACGTACGGCGAGGTCTCCTGATCTCTGTATAGCGCCGCATGCCCGACCTTGTCTAGAGGAACATCCTCATACCAGTCGCGCAGCAGATCACCGCTTTCTTCGTTGCGGTACAGGCGGTATCCCCCGATTGTCGTATCGTCCTTCGCCGCGATCAGCACATCTGGCTCATAGCCTTGGACACGGTAGAGCTTGGATCCTTCCTGCAGGAACGACGCATCTCCGTCCTTGGTATGATAACTCGGGTTCGAGACGCCTTGCACATTGAATTTCACTTTGCCAACGACTTGATTCGTTATGTCCTTCGGATTCCGGATCACGCTCTGATGTAAACCCGAGTAGGAACGTCCGTCAAGCTTCACGAAATCAACCCAATCGATGATTGCATTCCCCCGAGTAAGGTTTGAATTGGCATGGGAGCATCCGCCAAGCAGCAGGCATACGGCGAGAAGCATCATCCCTCGAATTTTCAATGCCGCTTTCCCCCTTTCACGCTCGTTCAACTTAGGTTCGCTTGCTCACTCTTGCAAGCAGTCTCCCTGATTTCCAATCTCGGATGGCGGACCGATTTGCCGCACACCCTTATGCAGAACAGGATAATTAAGGGAGCTATCCCATTCGACGCATGCAAGCGCAGCATTGTTGCGGTCCAAGCCCGAAACCGCGGCTATCATCTAGCACACTCTGAATCTACCTCACATTTAATAGAGTAACCCCTAGTAAACGAGGTGATTCGAAATGGCAAACACCAAGGCTGTACTCCAACCTGATCTCGTCTTGATTACTTGGTCGAAAAATCCGCTGGTAGTCGGTTCCGCACGCAGGATCGTCGCTTCGCGCGTTATCGGCAGCTCTCGTCCCTGCACGGCCAGCCTGGCAGCGGGCACGCTGTTATCCACTGCCTTAGCGTGCTTATTGGACAACGACATCGGCTTTAAAATCGTATTCCGCAAAAAAACGTCCTCCATCAGCGGCTACTTGCTCCTCCAACGGAAGAGCTAATCGACTCCTAAATAAAGAGCAGCTTCCCGCCGGGAAGCTGCTCTCTTTTGATTAACGCTTATTTGCCGCTGACGCTGTCTACGAACGCCGCCGTCGTCCTCAGCTTCCCGATGCGCGGGAAAATGTATTTGCATGTCGCGTCATGCTCTTCTTGGCTGAGCGCCACCATCGCGTCCGTAATGAAGATTTGGTTGTAACCCAATTGGAACGCGTCTCTCGCCGTCGACTCGACGCCGATGTTCGTCGAGATGCCGCAGAGCACGATCGTGTCGATCCCCCGGCGGCGGAGCTGCACGTCGAGATCCGTGCCTATGAATGCGCTCCACTGCCGCTTGACGACGACATGATCGCGCGGACCGACGCCAAGCTCCGGCACGAACTCCGACCAGCCTTCGGGATAGCCGCCCGCTTGAGCGGACTGATCGGTCACTGGTCTCAGCGCGTCCTTGCCGTCCACGAAATCGACCTTCACGAACGAGATGAACCCGCCGTTCGCGCGGAACTGCTCCACGAGCCGAACCCCGTTCGAGATAATCTCGGCCGCTGCAGGCGCTCTGCCGATAATGCCTTTCTGCAAATCAATGAGGACCAATGCGGTTTTGCTGAAATCGATGTTCAATGCTTCCATGATAGACTACCTCCAATAAAAATGATTTTGATCAGGCGGCTCCCCGCCGCTTCGCGCCGCCCGGCTGAATGTGAAGCACCATCCGCAGCAGCGGCGGCACGAAGAAGAGGATGAACAGCGCCCGGAACAGCTGATACCCCGCTACGATGGACAGGTTCGCATGAATCTCATGCGCGATAATGCTCATTTGGTCCATTCCGCCAGGGGCGAGACTGAGAAGCCCCGTCGCTTCGGACACCGGCTGCAGGAAAGACAGCAGCAGCGCAAGACCCAGCGCCCCGGCAATCAGCAGCAGGCTGCTGCCGATCGCAAGCGATAACGTTTTGACCTTGTTCGGCATATTTCGAGGACGCAGCATTAAGCCGACATACGTGCCGATCATCAGCTGCGCAAGCTGCGTGAGGGAGACGGGCAGCGACGGACCGTGAAGTCCGGTCAGCTGCAGCAAGCAGGTCCCGATGGTCGGGCCGAGCAAATAGGCGGTAGGCAGCTTGACGCGATTGCCGACGAAGGCGCAAACGATGCTGACGGCGCCGAAGACGAGGATGTTCGGGAATAGCCCGCCCCAGCTTGCGGAAGCTGCGCTGCCGGCTGCGGAAGCCGCGGCGTCTTTCACTTGTCCCAGAATCGGGCTAAACACGATGAGCGGCATGCAGACGACGATCATGATCAGGCGCGTGACCTGCGTGAACGTAACGGATGTAAGATCGATGCCGTCCGTCTCTTCGGCGAGCAGGATGATCTGCGACAATCCGCCCGGTATGCTGCCCATCAGCGCCGTCTTATATCCCGTTCCCGAGAATCTCGAAACGACGTAGGCAATGCCCGCACAGTAGGCCAGCAGCAATACGGCCATCAGCAGCATATAGGGCAGCTGAAGCGCCATCGCTCTCAAGGCGGCGGCGGTCATGGACAGCCCGATCGTGTAGCCGATCATGATCATCGCCGCGTTGCGGAATGGCATCGGCCAAGCGAACCGGTTCTCCACCATGTTATTGGCGACCAGCATCGCGAACATCGGGCCAAGCATCCACGGTATGGGCAGCCGGACGAGACTGAACAACAGTCCCCCGGCGACGGACAAAGCAAGCGTAACGACGACGGCGCCGAACCGAATCGGCATGCGCGTGCGCATAGGAATCTCACCTCTTTCTCTTCAGGATGTCTGATTCAATAGATCGCTATAACTTAGCGTTCGTACTCCGATGGGAGGAATGATAGAAACTGGAGCGGGAGTAAAAGTGAGCAATAATTTGCACATTTTAGGCAAAATTTTTTAGCGTCGAATCAAATCGGCCACCGTGTAATTTCCGAGCACCATCGTGACCTGCGCGTTGATGTCGGACATAATGCGCTGAAAGGATTCATTGACCTGCTGGCCGAAGCCATGACTGCCCGTCGTGTCGAGCATCCGGTCCCACTGCGGCTGTTCCTCATGCAGAGACGTGTACACCTCGAATAACGTAATCGCCTCCGCCGAACGAGTCAGCTCGTAACCGCCCGCGCGGCCCTGTCTGACCTCGATCAGGCCGGCATCGCCAAGCTGCGCCAATATCTTGCGAAGCGCCGTAGGCTCGCATTGAATTTGCTCCGCGATCTCCGCGCTCGAGCGAAGCTCTTCATTCGTCGCCAGCACGATAAGTGCCTGTAAGCCTAATCCGAATCGTTTCAATTGAGCCATCGATGTTCGCTAACGCCCCTGTCTATCTTAATGTGCTGATTTTAGCACACATTAGGAGAGAACTCAACTTGCCGCCGGGAAACGGATGGCGGTGATGTCCTTGCAACGAGAAACATCGCCAAGCGGGCTTGGCGACCTATAAGCCTGCGGCAGCCGAAATATTCGCTGGAAGACGTCTGCCGCGACATCGGCTATTCCAACGTCAGCTACTTCAGCAAAGTGTTCAAGTCGCACGGGGCATACGCCGGGACGGTATCGGCTGCTCGAAGGCGCGAATCCGCATGCCCGAGAAAACCGGGATGAATCGAATAAGACGCAATCCAGTTAACGGGAAACAAGCCGGCCTTCTCCGTGCCGAGAAGGCCGGCTTTGCTGCGATCAAGAGGTTGCTTGCCGTGCTTGGACCAGGCCGCAGCGAGCGTCGGTCAGACGTCCGCCGCGCAGCGAAAGCCGATGTTGCCCGTCGAGCTGTCCGGCGTATTCGAGCTGCGAGCCGCGACCCGGTACCGATTGCAATACGATTGGTGGCATAAGTACGAACCGCCTCGCATCGCTCGCGCCGTCCCCGAAGCGGGTCCCTTCGGGTTCGTACTGCCCGGCCGGGCATGGCGGGTGGAGAACCAGTCGCCGCACCATTCCCATACGTTGCCGCACATGTTGTACAAGCCGAAGCCGTTCGGTTGGAACGATTGCGAAGGCGCCGTCCCGGCATAGCCGTCGGAGGCGTTGTTCTTGTCCGGAAACTTCCCCTGCCAAATGTTGCAGCGATGCTCGCCGTCCGGCTTCAACAGATCGCCCCATGGATAGCGTTTCTGAATCAAGCCCCCGCGCGCCGCGTATTCCCATTCCGCTTCGGTCGGGAGCCGTTTGCCCGCCCATCTGGCATAATCGGCGGCATCGCTCCACGACACGTGCACGACGGGATGGTCCTGCCGATCTTCGACGTGGGAGCCCGCCCCCTCCGGTCTATGCCAGCATGCGCCGTCGATCGCAAGCCACCACGGTATGCCTGGAACGGGCTTGGCGGTGGCCTTCAGCGCTTCCGGCACGAACAAGTGAAACACGAACGACCAGCCGAACCGTTCCGCTTCCGTCACGTAGCCGGTCGCCTTGACGAATGCGGCGAACTCCGCGTTCGTGACCGCGCAGGCATCCATGTAGAACGGCGACAGGTTCACCTCCCGAACCGGTCCTTCCCCGTCATTCGGGAAGCCCTCCTCGTCGTTCGTCCCCATCAGAAATTCCCCGCCTTGAAGCAGGACCATCCCCTGCCGGCCGATATGCCCGTCCGCAGTTCCCTGCGACGGGTTTGCCGCCTCAGGCTTCGCTTCGAACCGTTCTTCTTGGGCCGGAGCTGCTTCGGAACGCGCTGCTTGGGACGGCACCGTCTCGGACAGGTCTCCGGCATGTCCAGAACCTGCACGGTCAGCCTCAGTCGTATTCGCTTCCTCCTGCGATGTTCGTGACGCAGCGCAGCAGCAGGAAGGCATGTCTTCTCTAGTCATCTTCAAGTCGCTCCTATCCGCCTCTCCGGATCAGCATGGCGGCAAGAGACACGACGCAAGAACCGGCGTTCTCACAGCATGTCTCCAGCGTTCCGATCTGCGAGCGGCTTGGTTTTGTCTAATTCCAACGGGCTTTCTCGGGTATCATGATGTGTTGAATGATACCTGCTTCATTCGATGCTTGTCAATGCATGAAAGCAGGCTTTCCATTTCTTCAGCCAATCTTCTCCCGCGGATCGTTATTCGTGCCGTCTCCCCATTTGACCGCCCATTTCTCCATTTCCTTCAGCGCGCTCTGGAATCCGTGGCCCTTCTCGGTCAATGCATACTCCACCGTAACGGGCACGGTCGGGAACACTTCCCTGCGCACGATGCCGCTGCGTTCCAAATGTCGCAGCACATCCGTGAGCGACTGCGTCTTGACGACCTTCATGTCGCGGTTCAGCTGATTGAAGCGTTTGGGTCCCGCACTCAGCTCGGCAATGACCAGAAACGCCCACTTCGCGCCGAGAATTTCCAAGACGGAGCAAATATTCGTGAACCTGGAGGGCTGCTGGTCTTTCTGCTGCTCAAGCTGCTGCTCGATCTTTTGCCCGTTATGCTGCTCGTTCTGCTGCTCATTCATTTGCTCGATCTGCGGTTCGCGGCTTGGCTCCTTGATGGATAGATCGGCCCCGATCGGGTCTGGACCTGCTTGTGGATTCATCCTCTTAACCCTCACTTCACTTACTTATTGTTAGTAAGTCCATTTAGTTGGATTATATCCAATTCCTTTGCGTTCTTACTTTATGTTAGTGACTTTATTATACTACATCCAAGAGCACGCTTACCATATCCAGGAAGGGATTGAACCGCATGAAAACAAACGCTTATCGTCTGACCGTGTACGCCTTGGCATTCGGCGCATTCTTCACCGCAACGTCCGAGCTCGTCGTCTCCGGGATATTGAACGTCATCGCAGCCGACCTTCATATTACGCTGGCCGCGGCCGGATTGCTCATCACCGCTTACTCCGCCGCTTTCGCCGTCGGCACCCCGATCGTCATCTCGCTCACTTCCAGGCTCGAACGCCGCAAGGTGATGATCGGCGCGCTCGGCTTCTTCATTCTCGGCAGCTTCGCTTCCAGCGTTAGCACGACATTCGGGTTGCTGCTGCTCTCCCGCATCCTGCTCGGTATCAGCTCCGGGGTTTATCTCGTCGTCGCGTTCGGCGTCGCGGCCCGAATCGTACCGCAGGAGAAGCTCGGCAGCGCCATCGGCACGATCGTCCTCGGATTCAGCAGCGCGATGATTCTCGGCGTTCCGCTCGGTATCGCTATCGCGAATCGGCTGAGCTGGCAGGCGATCTTCCTCCTCCTCGGCATCGTCAGCCTAGCCTTCATCTTCCTGCTTTACCGACTGCTGCCCAAGATCGAAGGCGACGCGCCAACGTCATTCCGCAGCCAATTCAAAGCGATCGGCAGCACGGTTATCGTCAGCGCCCTGATACTCACGTTCCTTCGCGAATCCGGCAACTCCGTCCTGTTTACGTTCATGACCCCGTTTCTCCAGCAAATGCTTCATTACAGCGTATCCGGAGTCAGCCTCATGATGCTCGCGTTCGGCGTCGTCGGAGCAGCGGCCTCCCGAATCGGCGGCTACGGCGTCGATCGCTGGGGAGCTGCGCGAGTCATCGTGGCCGGCGTCCTGCTCCATATCGCCGCGCTTGTCCTGCTTCCGCTATTCCAGGCCTCGGTTATTGCAGGCAGCATCTTGCTCGGATTCGTGGTGTTCTCCATGTTTGCCGTAGGCCCGGCGATGCAAAGCTATTTTATTCAACGAGCACCCCAGTCGGCCAATCTCATCCTCAGCTTGAATACGTCCATTATCCATCTCGGCCTCGCAGCCGGAGCCGGCGCGGGAGGCGTCCTGCTGACGAATGCTTCGACGCTGCGTTATCATCCTTGGCTGGCCGGAGGCATACTGCTGCTCGGCTTGGCTGCCGGCTTGATCGGTTTCGCCAAGGGCAGAGCTCGCCGGCCGTCGAAGGACGCGCTCGTTCAAGCCAATTCAGCCATGGCGGATCGACGCTAAAGATTCGCATAGAGAAGACGGGTTCGCGCAGCTGCACGAACCCGCCTTCTCCGGCATGCATCGAGATCGATCCAATGCGAGCCGACACCGTCTCTTACGCGGCCTATGTCCTCGCCGCCGCGGCCAGCAGCTCGGCCTGCCTCGCCTGAAAGGCATGCGCGCGCTCGTCTTCCGCTTCCGGCGAACAGATGCGGCGAAGCTCCTGCTCCAGCTCCGCGGCTTTCTCCGGATAATCGGCGATCACGTTATGCAGCTCGTCTGGGTCGCTAGCCAGGTTGAACAGCAGATGAGCCGCTTCCGTGCAATAGATCAGCTTCCAATCGCCTTTGCGAATCAGATAAGCGGCGGCCCGGGTGCCATGCCCGTGATATTCGGAGAAAACGGCGCGTTCGGGATCGTCCGCCGGGATCCGCTGCAGCGGGCTGCCGGCCCAATCCGCGGGCCGCCGCGCTCCTGCCGTTTGGAATAACGATGCTTGCACGTCATGCAGATCGACCGGCGTCCGGACGCGCTTTCCTTCGGCGAATCCAGGCCCGGCCGCGATGCATGGGATCCGAACGGAATCTTCGTAGAGCGAGCATTTCCACCACATGCCGAATTTACCGAGCATCTCGCCGTGATCGGACGTATAGACCACTTGGGTCGAGGCATCCCATCCCCCTTCGGCCACCGCATCCAGCAATCGTCCAAGCTGGTCGTCGATGAACGCGACGTTGCCGGCATAACCGCGCCTGAGGCCGCGAATCTGCGCTTCCGTGAAGAGGTCCGTCTCGAAATGGTCCCGCAGATCGCGCGCATACGGGTGCTTCGCGCTTTCTTCGTCCCCGCCGAACCGCGGCAGATCGGCCGCCTCCGGATACAATGCCCAATACGCCTCCGTGTTCCATTGCGGAAAATGCGGGTTCAGCAGGTTAATCGTCAGATTCCAATCCCTGTCAAGCAGCGGCGCCGTCTCCTCCAGCCAGCGGAGCGCCGCGTTCATGACCTTCAAATCGCCGTCGAAAGCGGTTTCTTTCACGCCGAAGCCGCTAGCCCGCTCCGCCGCGCCCTCTCTTATCGCCAGGGGACGGCGAACGAAATTGATATCGCCCGGCGTTTGCCGCGCTTTGCCGTCATGGATTTCCGAGAAGCCGAGTTTCTCGGCAGCTGCATACACATGCGTCTTGCCGAAGTAAGCCGTATAGATGCCCTGCTCCCGCAGCACGCTGCCGTATGCCGGCGCGTCCGACGGCACGGCGAGGTTGCAGTTGCTGTAATTTTGCAGCTCGTGTACCCGTTTGCCGGAGAAGAACGCGCTTCGGCTCGGACTGCAGAGCGGCGACGGGCAATAAGCATTCTCGAACACGGTGCCTGCGCGCGCGAGGCGCTCCATATTCGGCGTCCGGATGAACGGATGTCCGTAGACGGAAGAGTAGAACGGGTTGTGCTCGTCGGATATCAATACGATCGAATTAGCCATCGGTAATTCTCCTTTCGTTTAAGCGCGGACTTCGGCTTCGCTCACGCGGCGCTGTCCGCTGGCGCGCCTGCTCTCTGCGGGAATAATCGTCGCCGGCGCTTCGCCAGCCTCCGCTATTCGCCGAAGCAGCCGCTCCTTCATTGCGGTCGCTGCGTCCCGGTGCGATTCATAGCCGATCAGATTCGTAAGCTCGTACGGATCGGCTTGCAGATCGTACAGAAATCGCTCCTCATAAACGTCAGCGGATGGCGCATCCTTCGCGCCGTCAACGGAAGCGACCGCGTATTTCCAACGCTTCGTGCGGATCGCGCGGCCGATGCCTTCCTCGCTGATCTGGACGTATACATCGTCCCGCCACTCGCCCGATTCCCGGCGAAGAAGAGGCATGATCGACCGGCCCTGCATCTGCTCCGGCACCTCGATGCCCGCGGCATCCAGCAGCGTCGGCGCGAGATCGATCAGGCTGACCAGCTCGCGAACCTGCCCGCGGCTGTCGAAGCCCGGACCGACGACCGCGGTCGGCACGCGGATGGAGCTTTCATGGCAGGAGCGCTTGTATTCGCCGTTGCGCGTCTTGAAGTGGCATCCATGGTCGGAAGTGAACAGAATGATCGTATCCTCCGCGAGCCCTAAGCTCTTGACCGCATCGCAGACGCGGCCCAACGCCTCGTCGAGCCGCTTGACCATGCCGTAATATCCGCCTAGATGCTGCGCGCTGTTGCCTCCGAGCGCCGTCAGGTCCGGCGGCGTCCATCTGCCCGTGAATGCATCCCTGTATACATCGGGAGAAGGGTAATCGTCGCGGTGATTCTGGTGATGCGGCTCCAAGAAGGACAGGAACAAGAAGAACGGCTGCTCCTTCTCCCGATCGATGAAGCGGATTGCCGCATCCGTCAGCGCATCCGCCCGATAGCCCGGCAGCTTGACGCGGGCGTTGTCGTTATCGAAGACGACGGCGTCGTACGAATCCGACGTCCTCTCGAGCGCGTTGGCCGCCAGCCAGTAACGATAGCCGCCTCGTCCGCTTTCCGGTACGGGATTCTCATCCGCCAGGTGCCATTTGCCGATGTATCCGGTTTGATAGCCCGCATCGTTGAAATAGTGCGCAAGCGTCCGGCTTCCTTCGGGCAGCGGGATTTTGTTGCGATAACAGCCTGTCGTCGTCGGATAGAGCCCCGTTTGGAACACCGAACGGGCCGGACCGCACACCGGCTGACACGTGAACGAATGATACAAATGCGTCCCTCCGGCCGCCATCCGGTCGAAATTCGGCGTCAGTCCGAGCGGGTTGCCGTGAGCGCCGGTCGTATCCCAGCGCTGCTGATCCGTGAAGAAGACGATCACGTTCGGCTGTCGGCTTTGGTCAGCCATGGTATCCACTCCTGTTCGTATTGAGATGCAAGCCGCCATGCTGCCGTTTATCGCAGGCTTGCGGCGGCTCCAGGCATGCATCATCGCATCGCGGATGCTATTGCTTGTAATCGTCCAGCGTAAAATCCTTCGTCCCATCCCAGTCCGGGAAGGTAAAGTCGTCGCGGCTGACGTTCGCGCCTTCGCCCTTTACTTTAGCAATGGCGTCGTCCAACCCTTTGTTCAGCTTCTCGTCATACGCCTTCAATTGCGTCGCGATGTCCTTCCCGCTGCCCGCGCCGATCAGTACGGACTGCAGAATATTGCCGTAGCCGGGCTTGATCTTCGGCTGCGCGAGGCTGCCAAGCTCCACGATGACCTTTGCCGTCAGCGGATTGCGGATCGCGTAGTCGGGACGCAGCTTCAGCTCGGATTTGTGCAGCTCCAGGAACGTATTGAATTCCGGATACGGGTACAGCGACGCATCGTCGTTAATGCTCGCGATCGGCGTCAGCGCGACGCCGCTGTGCAAATATTTCTCGTAGAACAGCAGAGAAGCGAACCCTTTCTCGATGAACTCGCCTGCCGCCTCGGCGTGCTTGGAACTCGAGGAGATCAGATAGCCGCTCGGATCGGCGGATACGTAGTAATACGTCGGCTTGCTCCCGTCTTTGGTCGGAATCGACGTCAGCCCGAGCTTAATGTCCGGGGAATCGCGCTTCACGATCCACATCCGGGCGCGGCCGTCGACGAGGAAGGCTGCCTTGCCTTGGCCGAACAGAGCGCTTGCCTCCGTATTCTTCAGCGTATAGGACGAAGGCAAGATGCTGCCGTCCGCCTTGAGCTTCGTCAGATAATCGAACGACTCGACGATCGCGTCGGAGCCGTATTCGTAGCGGCCCGTCTTGTAATCGAAGCCGAACGCCGCCTGAGAATTAATGCCGCCGGCCAGCGACCCGACGAATTTGGTGATGCCGGAGGCGTCTCCATGCTCCCCGCCGCCGAATACGAGACCGAAGACGTCGCCTTTGCCTTTCTCGGTAACCGTCTTGGCCGCCGCGCGAAGCTCATCCCAGGTCGCCGGCGGTTTCTCGGGATCCAGGCCTGCCGCTTCCAGCACGCCTTTGTTGTAATACAGGATGGAGTTAAGCTGAGGACCGGTTAGCGGCCAGGAATACGTCTTGCCATCGATAACATTGACGCCTTCCGCGAACGCGGCGGCGGTGAACTGCGTCTTCCACGCATCCGATACTAGGCCGTCGAACGGCTGCGCCCAGCCGTTCGCGACGATCGTCCGAATATCCGTATCCTGCGGGGTTTGGAATATATCCGGCAGCTCGCCGGACGTCGCCGCCGCCTGGACCGCCGTATTGTACTCCGCCCAAGGCATGTAGCGCGCATCGACGCGGATATGCCCCTTGTTCTGCTCGTTGAACGCTTTGACCATCTGCTGGCCGGGACTCGCGTTGCCTTTCAAAAAATCGCTCGCGCCCCACAGCGTGACGACCGTCTCTTCGCCTTCGGCTGCTTTCGCTTCCTTGGCATTCGACGACGCGCTGCCTTCCTTCGTTGCTTGACTGCCGGCATTGTCCTTCACGGCCGCATTCTCCGCCTGGTTGTCCGAGCAGCCCGCAAGCGCCACCGATGCCCCCAGCAAGATAACTCCTGTCCACTGCACCCTTTTTGCTCCCATGACCCGAACTCCTCCTCATAATTAACATTCAATTCCTGGCTTCCTGTCAGCTGGCTAGCCTTTCACGGCACCGGCGACCCCTTCGATAAAATACCGCTGCAGCAGCATGTAGACGGCCAATATCGGGAGCAGCGAGATGCTGGCCGCTGCAGCGAATCCGGTCCAATCCATCGTATTCTCTCCCGTGAACTGGAACATGCCTACCCCGAGCGTCCGAAGCTCCGGCTTGCTGAGCGTGAAGACGAGCGGCATGAGGAATGCATTCCACGTCCACATGAACTGCATGATCGCCGTCGTCGCGATGACCGGCTTCGCCAGCGGCAGCATGATGGTCGCGAAGGTCCGGAAGAATCCGCTGCCGTCGATGTCGGCCGATTCTTCGAGCTCCTTCGGCAGACCACGGAAGTAAGCCACGAACAGCAGGATGAACAGCACGTGCCCGCCGCCGGCCTCCGCCAGAATGACGCCCCACAGCGAATTGTTCAGCCCGAGCGAATCCACGAGCGTGTAGACCGGGATGATCGTATACCCTTTGGGCATGAACATCGTGGCGGTAACCGCCGATACGAATGCGATTCGTCCCCGGAACCTGAACCGTCCGACCGCATAGCCCGTCAGCGCGCACACCGCTAGAATCATCAGCACGACGCAGGCCGTCACGATGACGGTATTCCAGAAATAAACCGAGAAATGCGCCGTTTCCCAAGCCCGCTCGTAATTGCCGAATTGCAGCTTCTTCGGCAGCAGCGAGATGCCCGACGAGATATATTCATTCGTCGTCTTGAGCGATGCCGTCAGCATCCAAATGAACGGATAGATCCACACGATGCCGGCTGCGATCAAGACGAGATGCAGCAGCAGCCTCGGACCGCGCCATCTTGTTCCCCGCATGCTTCCCCCTCCTTTGATTAGAAACGCTTCTGATTCCTCCGGCCGCCGCTCAATCGGACGAACAGTCCCAGCAGGATCGAGATGCCCATCACGACGATGCCATACAGGACGCCCGCCGCCGACGCGAAGCCGACCCGCGCTTCCCCGCTCCCCGAGAAGGCATACCGGTAAATATAAACGTCGACCATGTCGGTCTTGAACGCCGGCCCGCCGCCGGTCATCGTCTGCACCAAATCGAATACATGCAGCGCATTGACCGCCGACATCAAGACGATGACGCTGCCGACGGGAAGCAGCAGCGGAATCGTAATGTAGCGGAGCAGTTGAATGGACGAAGCCCCGTCGATCCGCGCCGATTCGAATACTTCCTTCGGCAGGGATTGAATACCCGCGAGCCAGTAGACCATTTTCATGCCGAAGCTCTTCCAGATGCCGACGATCACGACGATGAGAAGCGCCGTATCAACCGACCCCAGCCAGTCGACCGGCTGCGCGATGAGCCCAATTTTCAACAGCATCTCATTGAACAGCCCCTTGTAGGCACCGAAGACGAAGCGCATGACGAGTCCGACGACGGCCGTGGTCGTGACAACCGGGAGGAAGATGATCGTTCGGTAGATGATTTTGCCCTTCAGCCATTCCGCGTTCATCAGCAGCGCCGCGAGAAGCGCGAGCGGCACTTGCACGAGAACCAGCCACATCATAAACAGCAGGCTGTTGCGGAAGGCGTTCCAGAATATCGGGTCTTTCAGCGTCTCCGTGAAATTGTCGAAGCCCGTGAATTCCTTCAGCGGACCGTAACCGTTCCAATCGAAGAACGCATAGACGTAGCTCATGACGATCGGGTAAGCCGTGAATAACAGAAACAATGCCAGCTGCGGCGCGATAAAGGCTAGGCACCACAACTCCTTGCGCAGCCGGTAATGCAGCTTCGGCACGCGGTCTTCTTGTGTCGTTTTGAATCTCGATTCCTTTTGAGCGATGATCGATGAGCCCATTTTCCCGCCTCCTTTGCAGCCCCCTGCGCGTCTGCCGCGCAGCGGAAGCTTCTATTGCCCGATCCGCCCCTATGCGGGAACGAAAAAAGACATGCCATAGGTAATGGATACCTGCGGCATGTCTCCGGTGTTCCGGTCGACAAGCGACGTAATCATTGCATTCACATAACATCTAATTCCCATAAACTTACTCGGTTATTAATATGAATTGAATCATACGCCTTCTTGTTAAGGGCTGTCAACTGTTTTTTGGGATTTTTCTGGAAGCTAAGCCGTGCGACTGCATTCGCTCATTGCGTCTATGGCCGGCTTCATTCTCGCCTCCGTTAACGGCGATGGCTAATTCACTTGTCCCTGCCGAAGACGGTTTTGGCGATATCCAGCGCTGACGCAGCCCGCGGCCAACCGGCGTAAAAGGCCAAATGCGTGACGGCCTCCGCCAGTTCTTCCTCGGTCAATCCGTCCTCGCTTGCCAGCCGCATGTGGTACGGAAGTTGATCGGTCAATCCCGCCGACACTAGCGCCGACAAGGTAATCAGGCTTCGGTCCCGCAGTGAAAGGGTCTCCCGGCGCCATACGTCTCCGAACAGCACCTCTTCCGTATAGCGGACGAAGGCTGGAGCCGTTGCGCCGAATGATGTTCGTGCCGTCGAAGGGATACGTCTGTGCATGTGATGTCCTCCTTGTAGCGGAATGATGGTTGGAATCCGAACGATAGTCGGGATCCGAATGGAAGGAATTCGCCGGCGCGGTGAAGAAGCTAGTCGACAGCCTATGCGGCTCGCGGAATAACGAATCAAGAAAAGGAGCGGGATTATGGCAGACGATCCATCGAACGATAAGCAATTTAACGCCAGCGGCAAATCGGAATTCCAGCGCGTGAGCGAAGAGGAGCTCGAGCGGATGCGCTTCCCCCTCGGACGCCTGGTACCCGCATCGCATCCAGGGCCGGAGGACAGGCAGCGTTGGATGCAGGACATAGCCGGCATTGCCGGCACGCTGCGCTCGGAGGTCGGGCAGCTGACATCGGAGCAGCTCCTGCTTCCTTACCGCCCCGGAGGATGGAACGCGCTGCAGGTCGTCCATCATTTGGCCGACAGCGATTTCAACGCCTTTATCCGGTTCAAACGAGCGCTGACGGAAGAAGCGCCGCTTGCGGGCACCTTCCGGGAAGACGCCTTCGCGGAACTCGCCGACTATCGGGATACGCCGGCGGAAGTGTCGCTGTTCTTGCTGGATGCGCTGTATAAACGGTTCCTCGCGCTGCTTCGGCGCATGACGGCGGAGCAGTTTCAACGGACATTCACGAGTCCTTCGCATGGATTAATGACGCTCGATCAAGCGGTGGAGCGGTTTGCCTGGCACGGCCGGCACCATATCGCGCAGCTGCAAGGCATGCGAACGCGAATGGGCTTGAGTCCTGCGATTGCCGAAAACCAAGCCCAAGCTTAGCTGCTCGTTCCGCTGCGCATGCTTTTGAACGTGCGTTCCCCTGCGCATGCTCTTGAACGTTCGTTCCCCTGTGCTCGCCCGGTTAACGTTCGATCATTTGCGCCAGACCGCAGCCGAACGACCAATTCTCCAGGCCCGACTCGACGAGCACGACGAACACATCCTCTTCCCGCACGCCGCACGACGCATGAAGAAGCGCCGCCAGCTTCTTATAGAAGCCTCGCTTCTTCTCCGTGCTTCTGCCTGGAGCGAGCGTAATCTGAATGATCAATAATCCGTCTCCCCGCGCGACATGCAAGTAATTGCGGCTGTATTGGAATTCACCTCTTTTATGCCC
The DNA here is from genome assembly GCF_009909195.1 of Paenibacillus sacheonensis. Taxonomy (GTDB): domain Bacteria; phylum Bacillota; class Bacilli; order Paenibacillales; family Paenibacillaceae; genus Paenibacillus_Z; species Paenibacillus_Z sacheonensis. Next base: position 475,514 of record NZ_JAAAMU010000001.1, on the reverse strand, counting down.
GTGGTAGACCTGAAAATAATCCTCGTCCGGCACATCGAACTCCTCCTGAAGGGCCCGCATCAATACGCTTCCGACTGCCTCAAGCTGTCCCTCATTATAATGTTCTTCCAGGTAACCGACGCGGATAAATGGCATGTTCATCACTCCTCTAGTAGGCATGGTTTCATTGTACGCGGATCAACTTCATCTGTATAATTGAATATAATAAACTTCTTAATCGAAACACCGATGGAGATGAGCGCGGATTATGGATTTGAAAGAATTAGTGACCTTCCGAACGATCGTGCAGGAAGGGACGTTTTCCCGCGCTGCCGCGAAGCTGAACTATGCGCAGTCTACGGTGACGAGCCAGGTCAAGCGGCTGGAGCAGGAGTTAGGCTTGCAGCTGTTCAAGCGAGGATGGGATGCGGAGCTGACGGAAGCCGGCCGGCGCTACGCCGACGAAGTGGATCGTCTTATCGCGCATTGGCAGTATGCCGCCGAACAGGCGAAGGCATTGCGGGAGGAGGAGATCGGAGAGCTTCGTATCGGGCTGATCGAATCGCTGGCAGATGACGTGATGCCTGCGGCCATGCAGGCCTTTAGCGCATTGAAACTGAGGATGAGCGTTCATTTCACGATCGGCAGCACGGATGCTCTCGCCCGCGAGATTCGCGGTCAAACCATCCAAGCCGCCATATGCGGGCAGCCTGACGCCGTTGAAGGTCTGCGGTTCCGGCCGCTCTGCAGCGAGCGGGCCTCCTTCATCGCGACGGACGATCATCCGCTTGCGGCTGCGGTCGGCGGAAGCGGCGAAGTGCCCGTCTCGGCACTGTTTGACTATCCCGCATTCTCGGCGGCAAAACCTGTCTATACCATCTGCACGTCCAACGGGCCTTAACTCGTATCGGGACGCTGCCGCTGGTTCATACCGTCAGCCGCATCACCTCGATTCCCGCAATGATCCGATCGCTGCCCGCCGTTGGCGTGGTGCTGGAATCGACGCCGCTGCCGGCGGACGTCGTCCGACTGCCGGTACGGCTGGAGTCGGTCGATATCCCCGTCGGCATTCTTCTGCCGAAGACCGCGGATTATATGCCCATGTCCCTTGACCTGCTGCTGCAATGTTTGCAGGATGGCGTCCATGCGCGTCTTGCAGGCTCTTCCTCCGACGCCTCTCTCTCCTAAGACGCATTCGTACACCTCGTCCCCTTGTACGGAGGCGAATGTTAAGGGAATGCTTGCAGATTGCAGCGCTAAAATCACAGGCAGCAAACAGTCCGCTACAAGCAGCAAATCGGTCCGAGCCTGCTTTCACTGCTCCTGCCTTGTTCGGCGGAACATGCAAGATTCGAAGTCCACACGTGCAACCGGTCTGAGAATGTTGTACAATGTGCACCAATTCTAGCCTGAATCGATTACTGTTTAATGAAATGTTGCATAATGTACAACAATTCAAGCTTGATGCGATCACTGTTCAACGAATTCTTGCACAAAATACAAGACTTTCGCAGAAAATACACCATTCCGAGCCATTCCCCGCTACTTTCTTGGATTTTATGCAAGAATTTCAGATTGCTAGCCGAAATCAGGCTAAATTGTTGCACTTCCTGCAACTTTCATCATGCCAGCTCAGTAAACACTCGCTCCTTGGTGCATTTAGTGCAGTTGGCGCAGTTGGCGCAGTTGGCGAAGTTGGCGAAGTTGGCGCAGTGAGCGCTTTTGGCCCGCGAAGCACACTTTGTGCATGAGGCCTATCGGTGCCCCTAACCAGTAACCAGAAAGCGCGGAGCGGCGACTCCTCCTCCCCCGCCATGGTATACTGGAACGGACATCCAGGCATTCGCCGAAGGAGGGTTATACGTGTTCCAAATCATGCTCGTGGAGGACGACGCGGACATTCGCGGCATCGTGGCGGATACGCTGCGCAAATGGCAGTACGACGTCGTCGAGCTGGCCGAGTTCAGCCAAGTGAAGCAGCAGTTCGAACATCACCGGCCGCATCTGGTCGTGCTCGATATCAATTTGCCCGTGTTCGACGGCTTCTACTGGTGCCGGCAGATCCGCGCCGTATCCAACGTGCCGATTATTTTCCTCTCTTCCCGCAATCAGAATATGGACATCGTCATGGCCATCAACATGGGCGGCGACGATTTCGTGCAGAAACCGTTCGACCTCGAGATTCTCGTGGCGAAGGTAAGCGCGCTCCTGAGGCGCAACTATACCTACCAGGAAGACAGCCTGCAGCTTCGGCACCGCGGCCTGCAGTTGAACCTCGCCAGCTCCTCCGTCGACTTCGAAGGACGTACCATCGAGCTGACCCGCAACGAATTCATCATCATGGGCGTGATGCTGCGGAAGATCGGCGCCATCGTATCGCGGGACGAGCTCATGCAGGCATTATGGCATGACGAGCAGTTCATCGACGACAACACGCTGACGGTGAACGTGAACCGCCTCCGCCGCAAAATCACCGATCTCGGGCTGGAATCCTTCATCGCGACGCGCAAAGGAATGGGGTATATCGTGGAATGAAGCTGAAGCTGCTCCGCTTCCTCTACTACGAGCGCTCCTACATGCTGCTCTCCGCAGCGACCTTCGGGCTGGTCATGCTGATCTGGTACGCGGATCCCGGCAACCATCTCCATACCGACAGCCTCGTCTATCTGATCGTCCTGCAGCTGCTCCTCATGGCAGCGTTCTTCGGGTACCGATATTATAGGAACGAGTATGCGGTCCGCACCATGCGCGAGGAGGACGCCGCGCCGCTGTCGTTGGAAGCGGAAGCATACCAGCGCGTCGTTCAAGAGATGGAGCGCGCGCATATCCGGGCGTTGAACGAGGTCCATGCGAGACAGAAGGAATATTACGACTTTATCGTGACCTGGTTCCACGAAGTGAAGACGCCGATCTCCGTCATCCGCCTCATGCAGCAGACCGAGATCGAGCCGCGAAGCCTGGAGGAGCAGGTCGCCCGCATCGAGCAATACGTTGACCAGGCGCTCTATTATGCGAAGCTGGACGATTTCAACCAGGATTACGATCTGGTCAACTGCGATCTCGAGCCGCTGCTTAAGCATGTCATTAAGTCATGGTCCAAAACGTTCATCGCGCGAAAAATCCGCCTCGCGCTCGAAGTCGGTCCCACGATCGTGCAAAGCGATACCAAATGGCTGCATTACATCATCGGCCAGCTGCTGTCGAACAGCCTCAAATACACGCCCGCAAACGGCGAGATCCGCATCTCGGCGCAGACGAACGGCCAAGAAAAGCTCCTGATCGTGCGGGACAGCGGCATCGGCATCGAGCCCCGCGATTTGCCGCGCATCTTCAATCGGGGCTTTACCGGAACGAACGGCCGCGTCCATATGAAGTCGACAGGCATGGGCTTGTACTTGGCGCAGGAGCTGTCGAAGAAGCTCGGCCATTATCTGACCTGCGTCTCGGAAGCCGGCCGATTTACGGAGATGACGATTCATTTTCCGAGGAATCACGATCCTTATCGCGAGACGCTGCGGCATGCCGACCCTGCCCGCGGCGAAACGAACAGCCCCGGCGACTAATGCAGTCGCCGGGGCTGTAATCGTTAGGTCGTGCGATTGGCAATCCGGTAGTACAGATTCGTGGAAACAAGATAGAATCCGGCATAGATCAGGAAGTACAGCGCGATGATACCCCATACCATGCCGATCAAATTCGGAAAATCCTGAACGGAATCCAAAATATACGTCTTGATGATCAGCCAGCTGCTCAGCAGACCCGGCAGGAGCGGCAGCGCGAACACGAACAGCAGCTGCTTGCGAATGACGTTCATCATCTCCCGCCTGCCCACGCCCAGCTTGCGGAGAATCGCGAATTGCCGGCGCGCTTCCGTCGCCTCGCGCAGCTGCTTGAAATAGATCACACTGGCAAGCGCGAAGAGCGCGATCAGCGCCAGGAACGCGCCTGCGAACAACAGCAGCGAAGAGCCTTCGATTTGCTTGGAATACACGTCCGCGAAGGAGGAATAGTACGTCTCCGGATCCTTCGTCACGATGCCGTGCAGCTGCTCCGAGAGCGATTCGGCATCGCCTGCATCGGCGATATCGTAGATTTGAAACGTCGACATAGCGGTACCCGACGCCTTCAAGCTCGCGAAGGCGTCATCGGATATGATGAGCACCGCGGCCTTCTTATTCATGGACAGGACGGGATCGGACGACCAGCCAAGCAGCGCGTAGTCCTTCTTCTCCACCAGTTTGAATACCTTCTGCGAGGAACCAGTGCGGATCGCGAAGTCCGTTCCCGAGCCTGCCACCGGCAGCGGGACATCCATGCCCTGCGACAGCGACACCGCCGCGTCTCCGGCGAGGCGAACCTGTTGATCGTCGCCGCGCCGCTGAACGAACGCATTATAATCCGAGGCCGACGCGAGCAGGATTCCAGGGGAGAAATATTCGGGATTCTCGAAGGCGACTACAGGATCGGTCACCGCCTTCGCGCGCAGCAGCTTCAGGGAATAGCTGCCTTCGATCCCGTGTCCCGAGGCCTGGATGGCCTGCTTGACCTCGGCATCCACGGCCGCGCTCTTCGATTCGTAGGCGATATCGTTCGGCAGGTTGCGGCCGACCGCTTCGAATTGAACGGAATAGTTGATGGACACGAAGCACACGAGCAGGACAAGCATCGTGCTGAACAGGGAGATAAACGTGAGATTCAGCGTATTGCCGCGAATTTGGAACCGGATCGCGGACGTCCATAGCGTCGTATTGCCGCTCAGGTAGCCTCTTGTGCGGCTCCATACCTGCAGCAGCCAGCCGGCGAACTGCCGGAAGAACAAGTACGTGCCGCCGATGATGCCGATCGCGCAATAGATCAAGGAGACGCCGGAGTAATCCGTCCAGAACGCGGACTGCTTTCCGCCTCCGATCATCGCGAGCGCGGATCCGAGCAGGAAGAAACCGAGAATCGCGAGCGCTGCCGAGGTCCGGATCGGCTTCTCCTGCTGCTCTTTCGCTCGGAACAGGTCAATAAGCTGCACCCGCGTCACTAACAGGTAGCTCTGGATGCTGACGGCGACGTGCAGCACGACGAATACGATGACCGAAGCGATGATCGCCCGCACCGGAAAGTCCAGCGACACGACTTGATCGTACTTCATCAGATTCATGAGCAGCGCGCCGAAGACCTTGGACAGCAAGCCGCCCAGCAGCCCCCCGATGACCAGCGCGACCGCGCCGATGGCAAGCGTCTCGTAGAACAGCATCGACAGCAGATGGCGCTCGTTCATGCCGTACAGCATATACAGGCCGAGCTCCTTTTTCCGCTGGCGGATGAAGAAGGAGTTGGCGTAGAGAACGAACAAGAGAATGAAGGACACGATGACGGCGGAGGCAATGAGGAAGCCGGCATCGAAGTTTTGGATATTCTTCAGCGCATCCAAGATATCATCGTTATACATGACCGACGAGAACGAGAAGAAAATCATGATCCCGATTAACATGGAAATCCCGTAGATCGTATACAGGCCGAAGCTGCGGCGGACGTTCTTCAAGGACAGCTCGAGCAGATTCATCGCAGCTTTCCTCCCAGCAAGCTCTGCGTTTCCAGGATGCGGTCGTAGAAGGCTTGCTGACTCTGTTCGCCGGCATACAATTCATTGACGATCGCCCCGTCGCGCAGGAAAATAACCCGTTTGCAATAGCTTGCCGCATAGACGTCATGCGTGACCATCAGCAGCGTCGTGCCGAACAGGCCGTTCAGCGAAGTCAGCTCTTCCAGCAGCTGGGTCGCCGACCTGGAATCCAGCGCCCCCGTCGGCTCGTCCGCGAAGACGATCGCAGGCTGGGTGATGATCGCGCGCGCGCAGGCGGTGCGCTGCTTCTGGCCGCCGGATAATTCGCTCGGGTACTTGTCCAGCAGGTCCGCGATGTTCAGGGCTTGTACGATCGGCATAAGCTTCCCGTTCAATTCTCCCGCCTTCACCTTGCGCAGCGACAGCGGCAGCAGAATATTCTCCTTCACGGTCAGCGTGTCGAGCAGGTTATACTCTTGGAAAATAAACCCCATCCGCTCCTGCCGGAATCGGCGCAGCTCCTTCTTGTCCAGCGCAAGCAGCGACTGCCCCTCGAGCCACACGTCGCCCCCCGTAAATCGGTCGATCGTCGATAATACGTTCATCAAGGTCGACTTCCCCGAACCGGAAGGTCCCATGACAGCGGTAAATTCGCCGGCCATGACGGACAGGTCGATGTTTTTCAGTACCGTCGTTTTGCCGTAAGCCTTCGATATATTCTCGGTACGGATAATTGCGGATGCGTTCATAAGCGCTCCCTCCCTTTCGTTATCTCTACTATAGACGGGACGGGATCGCCATATCCATCGAAATAGGAGGCCGCAAGGTGACGGTTTTGTCACTTTGCGGCCTCCTATGACACCTATGGCACCTATGGCACCTTTGGCAATTATGGCTCTTATAGCACTTATGGCCCCTATTGCACCCAGTACTTCCTTTGCTTCCGTTATCCTTGGATAACCGCCGCTTGCTCCGCTTTCGCTTCCGGCTTCGGCGTCAGTACCTCGCGCTTCATGAACCAGCATGCCAGGAATGCAGCCGCCGCGAAGATCGCGCCGATCAGGAACATCTCTTGAAAGGCATCGGCGAACACGGTCTTGATCTGTAGAACGAGACCGGAGGCGAGTCCGGAAGGCAGGCCGCCGTTCATGATCGAATCCGCGGCGTCCGCCGGAAATTGATCCGACAGTCCGGCAATGCCGTCGTGAATGCGACGGGACAGCAGGCTGCCGAAGATGCTGAAGCCGAGCGTCGCGCCAAGGGACTGAAACAGCTGCACCGTGGCGACGCCGACGCCGGTATGCTCGGGGCTGACCGTCTCCTGCACGATCAGATTGTCGCTGCCGAACAGGACGCCGATACCGAGACCGAGAATGAAGAAGGCCGCTAGAATATAGAGCACGGTCGTGTCCACCGCGACGCGGGACAGGAGGAAATAACCGACGATCGGCAGCACGAACGAGCCGATGAACAAATATTTGTACGCGACGCGCGTAATGAGGAAGCCGCAGACGATGCTCATCGGAATGGCGCCGGCCATGAAGCCGAGCGACAGATAACCGGAGGCCGTCGGGGTCAATCCCATGACGATCTGCGCGAAGAACGGCATACCCGACATGCCGCCCATGACGCCGAGCATCGTAATGAAGACGATGATCGACAGCACGACGACGGAACGGTTGCGGAACAGCGACAGCGGGATAATCGGCTCCGCGGCCCGCGCTTCGATGCGGATGAACAACAGGACGAACAAGGCCGATAAGACTAGCAGACCGATAATGATCGGGGACGACCACGCATAGCCTTTGACGTCGATCAGCACGGGCGCGAACAACAGCGACAGTATGGCGAGCACGAGCGTGGCCGCGCCGGCCCAGTCGATTTGTTTCTTCTCGGGACTCACGGATTCGCGCAGTCCTTTGGCTACGAACAGCCCCGCCACGAGGCCGACCGGAATGTTGATCAGGAAAATCCAATGCCAGTTGATATGGCTGACGAAATAGCCGCCGATCGTGGGCCCGATCAGCTGCGGCAGAATCAGCATCGGTCCGATCAGGCTTTGCACCTTCGCGCGCTGCTCGAGCGGGAAGGAATCGCCGATGATGATCATCGCGAGCGGCATCAGTCCGCCTGCGCCGATGCCCTGCACGCATCTGCCGATCAGCAGCTGCGTCATGGAATCCGACAACCCGCATAGGATCGAACCGACCATGAACAGGGCGACGCAGCCGAGATAAATTCGCTTGCGGCCGTACAAATCGGCCATCTTGCCGAAGATCGGCATGAACACCGTGATGGCCAGCATGTAGATGCCCGCGACCCATCCGAACAGCGACAAGCCGTGCAGTTCCCGAATGATCGTCGGCAGCGCGGTCGACACGGCCGTCTGGTCCAGCTCCGAGAAGACGAGACCCAGCAGCAGGCCGATCATAATCAAGGTTTTGTTCGTTGATTCTTTTACCATGGTTACACCACTCTCGTCATTAATTAGTGCTTCAGCAGCAGACGGAGCATGAACTCCGGCGTCGGCCGACTGTAAAACTCGTACTCGGAGGTGTTGACGTTCATTAGACCGACGAGCGCCGTCAAATACCAGTTGGCCAGTTCGCGGGCATCGCCTTCGATGAATTGGCCGTTCTTCTGCCCTTCCGCTACGATCGGCGTCAACGCGCCGATGATCGACATCGGGTCATAATCCGCGATGATCCTCGCAACCTCGGCCGGCACTTCGCGCGCGGCAAAAACTTGCTGCATCAAGATGAAGGAATGATTATCCTCCTGCAAAATCTCCTGAGCCAGCACGCGAAGCTTCTCGACCGGCGTTCCGGGCATCGAGCCGATGAACGCGAACGCTTCGTTCGAGCCGTCTACCGCCGATTGGACGAGTTCGGTCAAGATCTCGTCCTTGGATTTGAAATAACGGTACGACAAGCCGTCGCTGATCTTCGCTTCCTTGGCGATCATGCTCATCTTGGTGCCGATGAGGCCGTATTGGGCAAACACCTTCAAGGCCGCCTTCTTGATCTGTTCCCTGCGTTCGTCGCGAATGTGTTCGGAATCCGTTGACATGCGGCGCGCCCCTCCACTTCGAATGAATGAATAAATCATTCATTTACTTTGATGAGCTTATCATATTCATTTTCACGCCGCATGTCAACCGCATTTTTTAATAAATGTTTCCAATTTCCGGTCCGCCGGGGTATAAGTAATTTGTACATACTTTCCGCTTTCGCTTCCCCTTCATGCAAAAAATCGATCCAGGAGATGATACGGCTATGAATGAATTCCGCATCCAGCATGGGACTGATTCCGCCTCGCATATTCCGGTAATTTGGGCTGCCCCTGCAGAACGCTTGTCCTCCGAAAAGCAAAATCTCGTCATCTGGCTGACTGGCTTCACGGGCAAGAAAGAAGGAATGATTCCGCAGCTGGAGGAGCTGGCGCGGGCCGGATATACCGCGGTCAGCTTCGACTTGCGCGAGCATGGCGACCGCACGGTCGGCTCCGAGACGCATCCGGAAATGCGCGATCGCGTGAACGAGGAGCGTCGTCTCTATTTCTGGCCCATTATCGCCATGACGGCGGAAGATATCTCCCGCGTGATCGACTGGGCCGTCCGTCGCTTCGGCATCGCCGGCCGCATTCTGGCCGGCGGCATCTCGATGGGCGGCGATATCGCCTTGACGGCCGCGGGCATCGACCGGCGGATCGACGGCGTATGCGCCGCAATCGCCACGCCGGACTGGCTGCGCCCCGGCTCCGTCGACCCGCAGGGCGAGAGCGATACGTACTCGCAGCTTCTATACGACCGTTATGATCCGATCACTAACGTACGGCGGTACGCGCATCGGCCATGGATTCATTTCGAGAATGCGGGAGCGGATTCGTACGTACCGCCCGAAGCCGCGCGGCGTTTTCGGGAGCTGCTCCTCGCCGGGCCTTACGCCGACAGCCCCGAGCGCATCGGGATCACGGAACATCCCGGCCTCGATCACGGGTTCCCGCCGGAAATGTGGCAGGGGTGCCTGGCGTGGTTCCGGGCTCAGGTTTAACGTGCCGGTTGTTCAAGGAGCGATGCGCTCCTTATCGCCAAATTCGATAATCGTTCCCGCGGTGCTGCGCACCAAAGCCACTCTTACCCGATAGTGTCGATGCTGGGCTTCGCGTGACTTCACAAGCAGCAATACCTTCGGTTAGGATCGCTGCGCTGATTGCGATTTTGCAGGAACGGATTTCCCCCCTTCTTTGTTCCAGCCTCTCAGGCGGAACTAGAATTGTTCATTGCTCCAGATTAAGGACGATGAGCCGAGGGAGCAGGCCGCTTCATTCATTGCGTGAGCCATTATAGATTATCGCTTCACTTGTTCCAAGATCCTTGGTAGTCGGTCGAAACCAGACAGTTGATGGAGCGAGAAAGCTAACGCATCTCAGAAGCCTTATCTTCGTCTAATTGAGCACTTTGGAATTCTAACGATCCTCACACACGCTATTAGCTCAAATTCAGCCCCATACTGAGGTATACGGCTCAAATAAGCATTTCTAGAGTCGTTAGAGTTCAGATTGCCTCGAAATGAGGCCAATAGCGTGTCTGACAATCGTTAGCGTTTGGCCGCTGAACCGAATGGGGGCGAACGTTGAGTCTGGCTCGTTATGGAGCTCAGTTTTAGGCGGCTTGCGCTTGGTGTTGGACGTGGTAGAGGCTGGGTATCAGGCTCGGTCTTGGGATCGGTTTGGGACTTGGACTGGGGCTGGGGTTGGGGCTGGGGTTGGGGCTGGGGCTGGCGCACGGTTTTTGGCTGGGTTTGGCTGTCGGTGTGGGGCTCGTTTGAGGGCTCGGTTGGGGGCTGGGTATGGCGATCGGTTTGGGATTGGTTGGGGTTTAGGGTTGGGGTTGGGACTCGGTTCGGGCTCGGTTTTGGCTCGATTTGGGGTTCGGTCTTGGGCTGGGTTGAGGGCTCGGTTGGGGTTGGGGTTGGGGTTGGGGTTGGGGTTGGGGTTGGGGTTGGGGTTGGAGTTGGAGTTGGAGTTGGCGTTGGCGTTGGCGTTGGCGTTGGCGTTGGGGTTGGCGTTGGGGTTGGGGTTGGGGTTGGGGTTGGAGTTGGAGTTGGCGTTGGCGTTGGCGTTGGGGTTGGCGTTGGGGTTGGGGTTGGAGTTGGAGTTGGAGTTGGAGTTGGGGCTCGGACTGGGTTTCGGGCTGAGTTTTGGGCTCAGCACTGGAGGAGGTGTTTTGCTCGACTATACTCTACTTAGCGCAGCGCCAAACCCAGCCGTATGCTCCGCTTCAGACGACTTTCGCGCAACGTTAGGCTCGTTATCGGACAAGCCTGAGACTGGTGCTGCAGCGCCGCCTCTGGTCGATCTGCACCGCCGCCGACATCAGCTCACAGCCAAGAAAAAGAACCTTCGCTGCCGCGAACGCGGTACCGAAGGTTCTTTGCACGTCTGCCGGCGCACGGCTTCGCGCATCGCGACAACCCGTCTGCTATCCCACTTGACACAAGCATCGATCGCGATGCCGCTTCCGACAGCCGTTGCAGCCATCGCCGGAGCAGCGAGCTTACCGCAGCCGTTTCTTCAATCCGCCCCGCGGCGCAGGACGATAAAATCCGCCGAGGACTGCTCCTTGTACCGCTGCGGAATGATCTCGTGCACGTAATAGTTCCCAAACTCCGCCAGGTAGTGAAATATATCGCGATCCTGGATCGTCTCGACCACCCGAGGTTCCGATCCCCGGGTCAAACGCGTGTACAACACGACGACGCGCGGCTTCGGACTGAACAGATCGCGAAGCGTCGCCCTATAATCCGCCTCGTCCGTAATATGATAGAGGACATCGAGGCAGACCGTCATATCCGCTTCCACGAATCCGCGGTTCTGGAACGCGCCGGGCCGATACAGCATAAAACTCTTCGACGGGTCATCCCCATTCTTCTCCGCGCACAGCTGCACCGCGGTCGGCGAGATATCGAGCCCCAGATACTGCGGATAATGCATGAGCGACAGCTGATGCCCGTCTCCGCACCCGAACTCCATGACGCGCCGCACCCCGTATTGCGCGATGATCGCATTGACAACCTCCGCCTTGAAGGCTGCCAAATCTCCGAAAGAGCCCCTTCCGGACGTTCCGCCTTCCTTATAGTTGTTCTCCCAATACGAGATATAATCGAAATTCATAGGTCCCTCCTCCGACAGGATTACGCCTGAGGCGGACGTATGCGCAGGACCGCCCGGTAGCAGTACAGTCTTCCCCACAGATCGGAAGTAATCGCATCCTCGGGCAGTTCCGCGGTCACGTCGCCTGCGAAAATAAAACCCTGCTGCTGTGCCAGCTCCCTGAATCGCTGCAGGTCGACCGTCGGATAGTCGAACGTCAGCACGACTCTGCCGTCCTGCCTCAGCGTTCGGTAGAACTCGCCGAGAGCCGCCGTCAAATCCTGCTCGCTCAGATGCTCCAGCACCGATATGCAGAAGATCGTATCGAATGCAGCGCCCTGATAAGGCAGCGCCGCAATGCTGGCATGCGCCCGCTGAAGGCGGCTCAGGCTGGCGGCCCGAATTAGATTCTCCGCCGCTCCCTTGCCGAAATCGCGCACGACGTCCAAACAGATCTCCGTCTCCGATTGGATGCGCGCATCCCAATCGCAGGCATGCGCTTCCCTGCAGCGGTCCGCCAGAAAAAACTTGAACGGGTGCGAGATTCCGCAAGCCGCATCCAACACGACGTCGTCCGGCTTCGCGAAGCCGGCGCACCACGCATATTCGTAAGGCCTGCTCCACCATGGCCCGGGAAGCGGAAAAACGAAGCTGTCCGCTCTGTCGTCGGACGTCTTGAAGAACCGGGCAGCCTCGGACTTCGCGTCGTCCGCTGCCGCTCCGCCGCCGCTCATCGGGACACCTCCGCTTGCGCTGCCGATTCCGATGCCGTCGCATCCCCGGGCCGCTCGAGGACGCCTTCCAGATATGTTTTGTTGTGCAGCACGGAAGCGTCGTTCGGCCGATATTCCCGGGCACGTTCATTGTGCGCATAAGCCCTCTCGCGGTCCCCCATCTTGTCGTAGCAGACGCACAGCTGAAGATGGGGGAGCCACGTTGCGCAGGATTTGTTTTGCAAGGACCAGGCTTGATCCAGCTTCGGCGCGTTCAGCGCCGCCTCGTACCAATAGGCCGCGGTTTCGTAGGCGTCCCGCTGCAGGTGCCAATAGCCGATGCGGCAGCAGAATTCCGGCCGCGGGGGGCCGTAACGAAACGAACGCAGCGCGTATTCCAGCGCCAAGTCCGACGCTCCGAGCGACGAGTAGCAATCCGACGCTTTCCCGCAGGCCGCGATATTATCCTCCACCCACCCTTCTCCGGTCAGAAGGAAGCGGCTGTAGTACAGGACGGCCTGCTCGTAACGGGCATGATCGTTCAATTCATTGGCGTAATAAAACAAATCCCTTGGGCCGAACTTCTCCCCTTTGGCCAGCCGCTGTTCGTAAATGCGCAAATTGCGGTCGCTGTCATGCCGAAGGCTGGCGTGCGTCACCGCGGCGTCCGACGATAACGACTGGCCGTATACCTCCAAATATTCATGGACGGCGCCGATCCAACGGAATCCCCGGGCTCGTTTGACCAATCGATTGCGGCGCAGGGAGCTCGTGACCGTACCGTATTCATCCTTCGCCAAATGATAGGCCATCGACACCGTATCCACCTCGGGAGCGAGCGACGCCTTCAGCGCCAGCAGCTTCTCCAGATCCGGTTCAAGGAACACGTCATCGGCGTCCAGCCACAGAATATGGGACGAGGTCGCTTTGCTGAAGGCAAAATTGCGAGCGGCCGCAAAATCGTCGATCCAGGCGAAATCGTAGATGCGATCCGTATAGGATGCGGCAATGGACTTGGTCGCGTCCGTCGAGCCCGTATCCACGATGACGATTTCGTCGACGGCGGCCTTCACGGAATCCAAGCAGCGCGCAAGCACATCCTCCTCGTCCTTTACGATGAGACATAAGCTGATGGTAATCACGATACCGCCCTCCTGTCCGTTAATGGAAATGCGACGCAAATGATTTCATGGCCCCTGCCTTCGCCCTGCAGACGGGCAATCAGCCCCATGCGTTGTTCGGCGGACAATCCGTCCAGAACGGGATGATCCGCGAGCAGCTGCTCGAAGCCGTAGACGTATTGGCGCGTGAACAGCATATGGACGCGCAATCCGGCGGCGGCGGCCAGCTGCCTGACGTTGCCAAGGTCGTAATGGCACAGGTGATCGGTTTCGGTATACAACGGCGATCGAACGCCGTGAATCTCATTCATGAGCGACTCCCGGTTCGGAACGCTGAATGCGATGAGGCCGCCCGGTTCGAGCAGCGATGCCGCCTCCGTCAAGAACGTGACCGGCCGCTCCATATGCTCCAGCACATGCCAGGCGACAATGGCATCGTACGGCCCGCTGCGCGCCGCAAGTTCCGGACTCCACATCGACCGAAGGAGCGGCAGCCCATACTTGGCGGCTGCATAGCCGCACGATGCGGCCGACGGCTCGATGCCCACCGTCTCCCATCCGCCGCATTTGGCCATATACAGAAACTCGCCCGTTCCGGAGCCGATTTCCAGCAGCCTGCCTTTGCCAGGAGCGGTCATTTCCAGCAGCAGCGTGTTGAAGACGGTATGGTTCAAATAGGTCACCTGCCCATATTTCTCGCGCAGCGACACCCAGGCCTCATCGTAAATCTCTTCAATTAAGGCGGCTGCATCCCGCTCCCGATCATAAGGCTGGTACACCAGGCCGCAGGTTTGACAAACCACGAGCTTATGCGTGGCATAGGCTGCGAACATCTCGAAGCCCACGGCTGCGCATAGCGGACATGACATCCTTTCCCCTCCCACTTTACCTAGAATATTACTACTTTATGGTACATAACTTTCAATATTCCATGATTCGAGGGGAGTGGTGAAATGACCGAGCGGCGCATTCTCATCGGCAGCCCCGTCCGCCAGAAGGAAGAAATTCTCGTCTTGTTTCTTCAATCTTTGGAGAGGCTGCGCCAAACCGCCTGGAGATGCGATTATGTATTCGTCGACGACAATGAAGATCCCGCTGCCAGCACGCTGCTCGTCCAGTTTGCCGACGCCATCCATGCCAAGGGAACCGGTACGGTCAGGATCTTGGCGCGAAGCCCGGCAGCGTCCGATTATAGACGCGATGAGGTTACGCATTATTGGAATGACGATCTGATTCATAAAGTAGCTGGCTGGAAGGATCAATTCATCCAACTCGGCCGGGAAGAACAGTATGATGCGTTGTTTCTCGTGGATTCGGATTTGCTGCTTCATCCCGAGACGATGGAATCGCTGCTGGAGGCGGAGAAGCCGATCATATCCGCGATTTTCTGGACGCAGTGGTATCCCGAGAGCATGGAATTGCCCCAGGTTTGGCTGAAGGATCACTATTGGCCCTGGCAGACGGACAATGATCCGGCCGAGGCCCGCGACGAACAGATCAAGCTGCTCGCCAAGCTCCGAATGCCGGGCGTCTATGACGTCGGCGGATTAGGTGCCTGTACGCTGATCAAGCGCGAGGCGCTGGCGCAACCGATTTCGTTCCAACCCCTACCGAACTTGTCCCTTTGGGGCGAGGATCGGCATTTTTGCGTGCGCGCTGCCGCGCTCGGCATCGGCTTGTTCGTCGACACCCGCTATCCCGCCTTCCATATCTACCGGGATACGGATCTGCAGCGAGCCGGACAGTACCTCCGCACGACGGAACCGGCAGAAGCGGAGCAGCGGAGGCCGCTTTCGATTTTCATCAAATACGCGGGTCCGAAGCTGGTCCTCTCGATGACGGCGCGCAATGAAGAAGGGCGCTACTTGAGCGAGGCGCTGACACGGCACCGCGAATATATCGATGCCGCGGTCATCATCGACGACGGCAGTACGGACGCGACGCCGGATATCATCCACGAACGTCTCGCAGGCATCCCGCTGTACTATGTGCGCAATGAGGAATCCCGTTTCGCGAACGAGATCGATTTGCGCAGGCAGCAGTGGGACCGGACCTCCCGTCTTCGGCCGGCGTGGATATTGAATCTCGATGCGGACGAATATTTCGAGGACTGCTTCGCGCGCGAGATCAGGCAGATGCTCGATAAGCCGGAGGCGCATACTTATTTGTTCAGACTGTACGATTTTTGGAACGAGCACCAGTACCGCGACGACGCCTGCTGGCAGGCTCATATGACGTACCGGCCGTTTTTGGCCAGGTTTTCCCCAGGCTTCCCGTATCAATGGAACGAGGCCAAGCAGCACTGCGGACGGTTTCCGCGCAATATTTTCGATCCGGCGCCGGTGCTCTCGGATCTGCGGCTGAAGCATTTCGGATGGGCGCGGGAGTCGGACAGACGCCTGAAAGCCGCTCGTTACGCCGAGCTAGATCCGGATGCCAGATACGGTTGGAAGGAGCAGTACGATTCGATCCTTGGCATCCCGCGGCTGGTCGATTGGCAGGAGAACGAGTCTTCGATCGATTCAGGGGCTGTCCCAGCAGCCATGAAGTAGAGGAGTGAGACAAGAATGGCCAATGATTTCGATCCAAACGCAGAACCGCCAGCAATTCCGGTCACGCAGCTGCAGCTCAACCTGCTGAAACAGATTCTCGGCAAGCTTGCGGGTCTGCTGTCTTCCGTGCTTGCGAGTCCGACGCCCTCCGGCATTTCGCAGCTGAACACCCTAATGCGGGAGCTGCGGGCATTGGTGCTCGAGATCGACTTCCAGCCGGGGGAACAAGCAGCTCTTCTTGCCTTGCTGGAAAATTACATCACGCTGATCGAGACCCGCCCGTTCACCCCGCTGGGCACGGCAGCCGTCACCCAGGACCTGTTGAACCTGCTGGGCGGCTATATCCTGCTGTTTGCGATTCCGCCTTCGGATAAGGACGCGCTGGTCGCGCTCGGCCGAGCGAACGAGCAGCAGCTGGCAGCGATCTTCGCGCTGCTCGGAACCGCCGGCCCTCCGGGACCGCCGGGACCGGCTGGCGCTGCCGGACCCGCGGGACCGGCGGGGCCGGCAGGAGGACCGCCGGGGCCGGCCGGGCCTCCCGGGGCGCAGGGACCGCAAGGTCCGGCAGGGCCGCAGGGTCCTGCCGGAACTGCCGGCGCGGTCGGAGCTCAGGGGCCGGTCGGGGCTACGGGCGCCGGCTTGGTGGGCGTTACCCTATTCAACCCTATAGATGCGATCAACTATCCCCTCGGCCAGCTCGTCTCCTTCCTTGGGGCAACTTACTTGACGCTCGTCGCGGGCCCGTCGGGAATGCCGGGCAGCTCGCCGGATTTTGTTCGGCTTGGAGCTTCGGGCACCGGAGCGACGGGTGCGACTGGTGCGACCGGGGCGACGGGCGCGGGCTTGGTAGGCATCACGGCGTTTAATCCCCTGAATGCGCCGACTTATCCTGTCGGGCAGGCCGTTACGCTGAACGGCAGCACCTACGTCACCTTGGTAGCCGGTGCGACCGGCGTGCCGGGAAGCTCCCCGAATTATCAGCTCGTGGCGGCTGGCGGAGCGACCGGCAGCACGGGCACGGCCGGCGCTGCAGGAGCCGCCGGCCGGACCGGAGCGACCGGCGCCACCGGTGCTACCGGAGGTATCGGCGCGACTGGCGCGACTGGCTCTACCGGCTTAATCGGTTTGCCTGGTGCGACCGGTGCGACCGGCAGCGGGGCTACCGGAGCAACCGGAGGCACCGGAACGGCCGGAGTCACGGGCGCCACCGGGGCAACGGGTGCGACGGGCACCACCGGTACGCAAGGGCCGGTCGGGCCGACCGGTGCAGGATTAGCCGGCGTCACCGCCTTCAATCCCGCCAATGCGCCGACCTACCCTGCCGGTCAGGTCGTAACGTTCAACGGCAGCACGTATATCGCAACGGTCGCGGGGCCGACCGGTACGCCTGGCTCCTCGCCGGATTATTTGCTTCTTGCGGCAGCAGGCAGTACTGGCGGGACCGGGGCCACCGGTGAACCGGGGGCGACCGGGACTACCGGGGCCACAGGGACCGGCGTTACTGGAGCCACTGGCGCTACAGGAACTGCCGGCGCCACGGGCGCAACCGGCATTGGCGTTAC
This sequence comes from Paenibacillus sacheonensis, assembly GCF_009909195.1. Classification (GTDB taxonomy): domain Bacteria; phylum Bacillota; class Bacilli; order Paenibacillales; family Paenibacillaceae; genus Paenibacillus_Z; species Paenibacillus_Z sacheonensis. The sequence continues at coordinate 457,880 of NZ_JAAAMU010000001.1, read as the reverse complement.
CGGGGCAACTGGCGATACCGGTGGAACCGGGACAGCCGGGGTTACGGGCGCGACTGGCGCCACGGGCATTGCGGGCGATACCGGCGCGACTGGCGCTGCCGGGGCAACCGGCGCGACTGGCGCCACAGGCACTCCGGGAGATACCGGCGCGATTGGCACTGCCGGGGCAACCGGCGCTACGGGCGCTACGGGTACTGCGGGCGATACCGGCGCGACTGGCACTGCCGGGGCAACCGGCGCGACTGGCGCTACGGGCACTGCGGGCGATACCGGTGCGACTGGCACTGCCGGGGCAACCGGAGCGACTGGCGCTACGGGCACTGCGGGCGATACCGGTGCGACTGGCATTGCCGGGGCAACCGGAGCGACTGGCGCTACGGGCACTGCGGGCGATACCGGTGCGACTGGCATTGCCGGGGCAACCGGAGCGACTGGCGCCACGGGCACTCCGGGCGATACCGGCGCGACTGGCATTGCCGGTGCAACCGGAGCGACTGGCGCCACGGGCACTCCGGGCGATATCGGTGCGATTGGCGCCACGGGCACTGCGGGCGATACCGGCGCGACTGGCACTGCCGGGGCAACCGGAGCGACTGGCGCTACGGGTACTGCGGGCGATACCGGTGCGACTGGCATTGCCGGGGCAACCGGAGCGACTGGCGCCACGGCCACTCCGGGCGATACCGGCGCGACTGGCACTGCCGGTGCAACCGGAGCGACTGGCGCCACGGGCACTCCGGGCGATATCGGCGCGACTGGCACTGCCGGGGCAACCGGAGCGACTGGTACTCCCGGGGCAACCGGCGCGACTGGCGCCACGGGCACTGCGGGCGATACCGGCGCGACTGGCACTGCCGGGGCAACCGGAGCGACTGGCGCCACGGGCACTGCGGGCGATACCGGCGCGACTGGCACTGCCGGGGCAACCGGAGCGACTGGCGCCACGGGCACTGCGGGCGATACCGGCGCGACTGGCATTGCCGGGGCAACCGGAGCGACTGGCGCCACGGGCACTCCTGGCGATACCGGCGCGACTGGTACTGCCGGGGCAACCGGAGCGACTGGCTCCGGGGTTACAGGTGCTACAGGGGTCACCGGAGCCACGGGAACAGCTGGCGATACCGGAACGACTGGCGCTGCCGGGGCAACTGGAGCAACTGGCGCCACGGGCACTGCGGGCGTTACCGGCGCGACTGGCGCCGGAATTACAGGTGCTACAGGGGTCACCGGAGCCACGGGCACTGCGGGCGATACCGGAACGACTGGCACTGCCGGGGCAACCGGAGCAACTGGCGCCACTGGCACTGCTGGCGATACCGGCGCAACTGGCACTGCTGGGGCAACCGGCGCGACGGGCGTTGGCGTTACAGGTGCTGCAGGTTCTACCGGAGCCACGGGCGCGACTGGCGATACCGGCGCGACAGGAACGGCTGGTGCTACAGGCGCAACTGGAACAGCTGGGGCAACCGGCGTTACCGGCGCGACCGGAGCCACGGGTGCGACAGGCGCGACGGGAACGGCCTTTACCAACGTCAACGCCTTCGGCGCCAACACGACCGGCGCACTCATAGCCGTCGTACTTGGAGGAACGAACGTACCGGTACCGAACAATCAGGTACTGAACGGCGGCATTACGGTCAATGGCGCCAATGATACGTTTACCGTGCCGACGGCCGGCAGCTACATGATTTCGTATCAAATGAATTTAACGGCCGCGCTCTTGGTCAGCACGCGAATACTGATCAACGGCACTCCTTATACGCCGTCCGTGATCGCCCCGATCATCTCGATCTCGGAGTTCAACAATATGTTCATCACGACGCTTACCGCCGGTTCGACGCTAACCCTTCAACTCTTCGGCTTGCTTGGCGCCGCGACTTTGTTGACCGGCAGCGCCGGTGCGGCGGTTACCATCGTACATCTGTCATAATTCGAACTTCCCCTTTCCTCCGAAGTACCGCTTAACGCAAAAACCTCTCGCTTCCGCGCAATTCGGCGCAAGCGAGAGGTTTTTTCATGAACCGTTGATTAGGGTTCCTTTACGTAAAACCGCACTACCGGATTCCAATTCCACTGCTCGTAGAAATTGTCGCCGAGGTCGATGCCTTTGATCCACGCCGTCGCCTTCCCCGCTTCCTTCGCGGAAATCGCGACCATGACATCCGATGCGCTGCTTCGGTTCGATCGCACCCAACCGATCGAATCGGCGCATAGCGCCGTCGGCTGGAAATCCCCGCTGCCCCCCGGCGGCTTGGCAATGACGCGCTGCCGTCCGCCGGACAGGCCGATAAGGGCAAGCTCGGGCCACGGACGTTCGCCGGGGTTAGTCGACCAAGCGCCTTCCTTTGCCCTCGATACGAGGATGGCGTCTTCACCGTACCATGCGAAGTTCTGGTCGACGAAGCCGGCAGGCGTGTAAGCCTTCTTGTTCGTCGTCGGCACCGGCGTTACCGTCAGCCGCTTATTGGAGCTGGCTTCCCTCCCGACACCCGCGATATACGCCAGCCGATTCCCGCCTCGGCCGGGCTTCGGCGACCACTGAAACCATTGTTCGTTACGCGCCATGGCATCCAGCGTTATAAACGTTTTGCCATCCGCCGAGAGGACGCACAGCATATTGCCGTCCGCGGACAAGGATGCGGTCGGCGTCGCAAGAAAGGCCGCCCATTCGCCGTCGGCCGACCAGCGGAACTTGCTGGTACCGACAACGATCATGTCTTCGATCTGCTTGGGCAGCACGTACAGCGGCTCTTCCTGCAGGGGATCCGATGTCTCGGTGGGCAGCATGATTCGGCTGATCCTCACAGGCGTCCAGCCTTCCGGAAGCAGCTGCGCGGCCGAGGAAACCAGAAATCCGCTGCCGTCCGGCAGCCAGCTGAAATTGCCGATCTCCCCCGCAACCTCCACGGGCTCGTCGCCCGCATCCTGCCCGACCGTGTACAGCTTTTCTTCTTGCAGGTAGGCGATCCGGTTCTTGGCAGGCGACCACTCAAACCTCGTACCTCCCTCGGGAGCGGCTAGATGACTGTTCCCATTCCGCACGTCAACGACCCACAGCTGCCGCTGTTCTTCGCCCTGGTTATAAGCGATGCTGCGACCATCCGGAGACCATGCCGGATTGCGCGCAAAGGCGCCGTTCGGCGACAACCGGCGTTCCTCCCCCTTTTCCTTCACCCACAATGCGCCTTCGCGAATGAACGCAGCGGCTGTCTGCTCCTTCCCGCCCGGCTTCGCGTACGCCGACTGGACCGATGACTGCCTATCCGGCATCCCGTCTTCCGGCTGTAACGCCAGCGCCGCATTCCCCTCGGACGCAGAAGCCGGCAGCGGCAAGCCGCCGATCCAGATCGCTGCCGTTAACGCCAATCCCCGCAGCAAACGCAGTGCTTTGCTGCGGCCCAAGTAAACATTTCCGTCCATAGCGTCCTCTTTCCGCCGGCTCGTCATCAGCGGCTGTCCGCAGTCCGGCAGCTTAGTATTTGCCAATAGGCACCATATTATTGCCGCAGCATGCCGCACCACCTGCCGCCCGGAATCATAGACTATCTCGTCGGGCATACGCCCATATGAAATGTTGGTTTACGCGGTCGAATCGACGCTTGATCCTCCACCCTATATCCGTTAGCGAAGAAAGGCAGGAACGACGAATGGCAGTTTCCTATATGGATTACACCGCTCCGAACGTGCAGTTCACGTATGATTTGAAGAACAACAATTTCTTCACGAAGGATCCGCGCAACCTCATCAATGGATTATCGATCAATCAACTGAACACCCTCGGCAACGTGTCGCTGCTCGATATTTACCTTAGCACGGGCAACGTCGTCGAGCCTCATATCCATCAAAATGCATCCGAGCTCGTCTATTGCATATCCGGTGCGGCTGTCGTGTCCCTGATTAACCCGTTCACGAAACAATTGCTCAATTTCCCGATCCAACCCGGGCAAGTGGCGAACGTGCCGCAGGGCTGGTGGCATTACGAGATCGCTACCGCCGACAACACCCATCTGCTGGCCATCTTCGATGCGCCCGTACCGGAGTTCATTCCCGGCTCGGATCTGCTGCGCTTGACGCCTGCAAGCGTGTATGCCCATACCTATTGCTTGGATGAAGCAACCTGGAAAGCCGCGGTCGCTCCGATTACCAAAACGGTCGTCATCGGACCTCCGGTCGGCTGCCAGCCCGGTCAAGTCGCGGGAGCCGCGGCGGCTCCGCAAGCCCAGTATGCGCAGCATGCCCAGCAAGCTCAGCAAACCCAGCAGGGCGCCCATTATCCGCAAAACCCATACGGACAACGGGAACAGCCCGCATTCGGCTACGCTCGATTTCCGGCTCCCGTGATAGGCAACGGCTGGGACTACGGCAACTTTAACGGTTAAAGGAGGCCCTCCCAGTGGCGCAAGACCAACCTAACGGCGTGAACCCGGAACCCATCCCGCAGCCGTTCCGTCCGAGCGACGGCTTCGGCGGCCCGGACTTCGGCCCGCGCGACATTATGCGCGACAAAGAGAATTTGAATATGCTTGTCCCGCCCGTCACGGATAACGGACTGCTGCCGAACATGAAGATGTCATTCTCCGACACGCATATGCAGTTGAACAAAGGCGGCTGGTCGAGGGAAATTACGGTTCGCGACCTGCCGATCGCCACGACGCTGGCCGGCGTGAACATGAGCCTCCTTCCAGGCGGCGTGCGGGAGCTGCATTGGCATCAGCAGTCGGAATGGGCGTTCATGATTTGGGGCTGCGCCCGCGTCACGTCCGTGGATTGGCAGGGCCGCAATTTTATCGCCGATATCGAGCAGGGCGACTTGTGGTATTTCCCCGCGGGGCTGCCGCATTCGATTCAAGCTTTGGAGGGCGGCTGCGAGTTTCTGCTCGTGTTCGATGACGGTAACTTCTCGGACTTGAACACCCTCTCGATCTCGGACTGGTTCGCGCATACGCCGAAAGACGTGCTCGCCGCCAACTTCGGCGTTCCCGCCGATGCTTTTAAAGGCATTCCTTCGGAGCAGGTTTATATCTTCCAGGATACGGTTCCGGGTTCCATCGACAGTCAAGAAATTCAATCGCCCTACGGAACCGTGCCGCTCTCGTTCAAACATTCCATGCTCGCGCAGGAGCCGATCGTCACGCCCGGCGGAACGGTGCGGATTACGGATTCCAGCAACTTCCCCATCGCCAAAACGATCGCCGCGGCGCTCGTCGAGATCAAACCGGGCGCGATGCGCGAGCTGCATTGGCATCCAAACAACGACGAATGGCAGTATTATTTATCCGGCCAAGGCCGCATGACGGTATTCGGCGGGAACGGCGTCGCCCGTACCTTCGATTACCGCGCCGGCGACGTCGGTTATGTTCCGTTCGCGATGGGGCATTACGTGCAGAACACGGGCACGGATACGCTGTGGTTTCTCGAAATGTTCAAAGCGCCGCGCTTCGAGGACATTTCCTTGAACCAATGGATGGCGCTCACGCCTTATCAGCTCGTCAGAGACAACTTGAACGCATCGCCGGAGCTGATGAAATCGCTGCGGAAAGTAAAGTGGCCGGTCGTGAAATACCCGCCTCGATAGCGGCATAGGGATCTACGACGAAAACCACCCTCCGACCGGAGGGTGGTTTTCTATGGAACGATTCGTTTTATGGGCGAGAAGCGAGGTGCACGGGGTGCGCCTGTTGCTCGAAATCGGGTGCTTTTTCAGCCATGTGGTGCACTAAGTGAACCCCTTGCTCAAAGTCCGTTATTTTTCGGCCATCTGTTGCAAAATGGTCGCCTCGATCACTTAAGCGCCGACAACCGAACCCGCCGATCGTCTGCTCCGCTTCGCCGCCGCCAGACGCTGCAGGACGACGAGGCAGACGAACAGGAACATGCCGCCCGCGGAACACAGATACATGACGCCGTAATCGGAGGCCGACGAGATGGCACCCAGCAGGATCGCGCCGATGGCGACGCCGAAATCCGTGGAATTATAAAACATGCTGTTGGCCATGCCGTATTGCTCAGGCGCCGAAGAACGCAGCATCCAGGCTTGAATCGTCGGCTGGATCGCGCCGAATCCAAGTCCGTACAGCAGCGCGGATAAAATGAGCATCGGCATGGCATGCGTATCCGAAAGTACGACCATGCTGGCCGTGACGAACAATCCGGCAGGAACGAGTACGGCGACATGACCGTGCTTGTCGAAGATGCGTCCCGAGAACGGACGAACCAGGATGATCGTAATCGCGTTGAACATGAAGAACAGACCTACTTGCTCGATATGCACATAATCGCCGTACAGAGCGAGGAAACTAAGCAGACCGCTGTACGTGATCGACAATAGCGTGTTCAGCAGGGCGGGAAACAGCAGCTTGCGGTTGAAGCCGGTTTTGGCGACCGCGGCTGACGGCGAAACTTTCGAAGCGCTCGGCTGCGCGCCTGCGCTAGGCTGCGAGCTAGGTTGCAAGCTTGCAGGAGAACTTGCCTGCGAGCTTGCGGACAAGCTTGACTTTGATCCTTGTTCCGCTTTTGTCACTTGTTCGGTTTTTGATCCTCGTTCGGCTTCGGATACTTGTTCGGACGTTCCTTTCGCTCGGGAACGGGACAGCCACAGCACCGGGAAAATGAGCACAGCCGTCACCAATCCGATCATCGACAGCTGCGCGAAGCCCGCATGCTTCATGACGTTCAAACCGATCGAAGGTCCGACGGACATCGCCAGACTCGTGGACAGGCCGAAATATCCGATCCCCTCGCCCATGCGGCGCAAAGGAATGATACGCGACACGAGCGTCGGCAGGATCGTACTCGCCATCCCGAAGCCGATTCCGTAACCGATCCTCAGTACCAATAAGGTGCCCAATGAACCAGCCGCCGAATACAGCGCCGTCGTAGCGGCCGCGATGAAGAGACCCGCAAGCAGCAAACCCATTCGGGAGACGCGCTTCATGAGCGCTGCCGTCGCGAACCGTGCCGCGATGGCTGCCACGGCAAATACCGACGTTACCAGGCTGACCTGCACGTTGCCGGCATGAAACTCATCCTTCGCATAGGCGGGGAACGAGGACAACAACATCTGCAAGCTTAGGAATAATAGGAAGAAACAAGCCGTCAGGGCAATGAATGGCCTGGTCCATAATGGGGTTCGCTGCTGCTCTGGCTGCATATTCGCACCTCTGTTTATCGATTTAGTCATCTTCGGATACCACGCTGCTGAGCTTGCCGGCAATACGCCGCTGAATGCGCATCAGCATGTCCATCATCATGTCGTATTCTTCGTCCGAAATGCACTGCTTGACGTCGGCCGTCACGCTGTCTTCGATCGGCGTCGTCTCGCGGATGGTCTTCTGGCCCAGCTCCGTGCTGTATACGACAAAGCATCGCCGGTCCCGTTCTCCGGGCTTCTTATAGATAAGTCCCTTCTTCTCGAGAAGGTCCAATATGCGCGTCGTCGTCGGCTTGTCTTTCCCGGTTCGATCGGCGATGTCCTTCTGAATCAAGCCTTGCGCCTGGTCGATCTGATTCAATGCCGACCACTGCTCGGGCGTAATGCCGTGAGCGGCCAGACGTTGTTGGAATAACGCCGACAGCTTGCGGTGCGTAACGCCCATCGCGAATCCGATTGGCACATGAGAGGCAGATTGTGTCATCGTACCACCGTCCGTTTCTATATTAGTTGTTTAGACAACTATATGTGAGGCAACTAAATTTGTCAATGCATGATAACTGCGCACACATGGGAAGACGGGTACGACTCTATCCACTGCATACTTCTCGCCGTTAAGCTTGCTAATTCGGGAATTGTCGACGCAAGCAAGCAAACGGCAAAAGCCCCCGAGTCTCCATCCTGCTCGAGGGCTTGCGTTCCATACGTTCTAACACGTCGCTTGCATTTTCTTGCCGCATCTTGCAACTTGCTTTATCCTGCGTTACCGTACGAATTCTATCATTATCTCGCGTTATACAACCGATCCATCAACACGGCCGTTTGCGCCCGCGTGACCTGGCCTTTCGGAAGCAGGTTCTTGCCGTCTCCCTTCAGAATACCTTCCTTCACGAGCGCCGCCATGTTCCGAATCGCATAAGCGGCTATTTGTTTCGCATCGGCAAATGCCTTCAGATCCGCCTCAGTACCGACCTCGACCGTACGGCCGGATGCTTGCAGCCCTCTTACCACGAGCGCGGCCATTTCCTGACGCGTAATCGGCGCATTCGGATTAAACGCGTCCCGGCCGCTGCCGTTCGCGATGCCGAGCTTACGCGCGACGCCGATCGATTCGTAATACGGAGAAGCCGCAGGCACGTCGGCAAAGTTCGTTTCGAAGCGGGCGGACAGTCCGAGCGCTTTCACCAGCGCGTCCGTGAAAGCCGCTCGGGAGATGCTTGCGCCGGGACTGAACAAGGAAGCACTCGTACCGCTCATGATACCTTTAGCCGTCACCGCCTCGATGGCCGATTTGGCCCAAGCGAGCGTCTGAATGTCGGTGTAAGCCGTTGTCACGTAAGCGACGGCGTACTTGCTGAAGTGCGTCGCCTGGAATACCATCGCTCCGGCCTGCTCATCATAATGCCCGCTTGGAACCGGGACATGATTGCCAGCTTCGTCGATATACCAGATTGTTAGATGATCCGCATGCGATAATTCCTCTTCCGAAGGCGTATACGGAACCGTAATCGTGGCCGGCGCATCCGCATTGTTCCAACGCAGCGCCTTGCCGTCGGCTTGGAAGCCGATTTCGACGGCTTGCTTCACGCTGTCGCCGAGTTCGGAAGAATCCGCTTTGCGAATCGTGAGCTCCAGGGTGCCGACGCCTTCGAGATCCTTCGCGTCGAACATGCCGAGCGGCAGCAAGAACGTGCCTTGGGATGTTCGAACCGCTACCTGGCGGTCCGCGCTGTCCGCTCCGCCGAACAAGGCGGCCGGCAGCTGCAGGGCGTAACCGTCCGCGCCATTAACCGCTTGAAGATCTACGACAGCCGTCTTCTTGCCGTCGCTTCCTTTCTCCGAGCCGTTCCATGCCTTCGTTAATTCATCTGCCGTAACCGCACCCGATGCCATGCCGTTCGCCAGCTTCGGAGATACGGTGACGACTTCGTCCTTCACGACGTTCGGCTGATCCGGAATGATGACCGGTCCGCCTCCGCTGCCCGAGTCTCCGCCGAAGCTGAGCAGATAAGGCTTCTCCTGCTCGATCGTGAAATTCGACGTATCGACCGCGCCGCCGTTAATCAGTTCCTGCGCCGTGCCGGCCGGCTGGCCGTTCACTTCGATGCCGATCGTCTTGGAAGCGGCTGCCGGATCGTAGTCCGCGATATTGAGCAGCAGCTTACCGTCATACACGGTGCTTTGCCATTCGACGCCATCGACGATGGCGCCGGTTTCTTTATCCTTCAGTACGACGTTCATGAGACCCAGATTGGAAAGCGCCGCCCTGACCGTCGATTTGAGTGCCGAGGAATCAGCGAGTACCTGCGAACCGGCCATGACCGCATCCCGGTCGTCCGCGTTCAGCGGCTGATTGTTCTCGTCCTTGTCGAGCGAACCGCTGCCGACGACGATGACTTTGCCGCCGCCCGCTACGAATGCTTTGATCGCCGTCAGCGTCGGCGCGCTGACATTGGTCGCCTGCGGGACGATCAGCAGCTTATAGGCCGAGAGACCGCCATCAGTCGCTTGCTGCTCCGAGACGAATCCGGCTTTCTGGCCGCTCAGCGTGAGCGCTGAATAGGCATCGCTCAGCGTCGTGTTGTAGGCGCTGGAATAAACCAGCGACGGGAGCGAATAGAGAATGGCCGCCTGCGGCTTGATGTTCTGCAGCTCCGTCACCTCGTAGGACAACCGGTTCAGGTCAAGGCCGACCTTGCCGATCGCCTTCACGACGTCCGGACGCTCCAGCACGCTGCCGTAGAAATCGCTGTTCTTGTCATAGCTCCGTTCCCAGACCCAGATCGTCGACGCGGACTTGCCGTGCACCGCCGATTGGAATAGCGACGTCTCGGCGTGCTTTGCCTTTTGCGGTGAATAGTCGGTATCCCGATCGGCGATGATATGGGTTTCCGAGTTGAATACCGGCGCCGCGTGCATGGCATTTTGCAAATCGTAATACTTGTTCTCGTCCATGTAGCTGCTGACGTCGCTGGAGAAGTTCCAGTTGTCGTTGCCGTTCAGCGTCGTGAATTTGCTGAAGTCCTCCTGATTGATGCCGAACGAGACGGCATCGTCCATGCGCGCCATGGTTTTGGCGCTGACCGGAATGTCCGGCGCGAGCTCGTGAATGATGCCTGCCATCCAGGCATGCCATTCCGAGAAGTACTTGTTATTGAAGACCGTCCAATCGTAATTCGGCAGCGCCGCCTGCTTCCCAGCCGGCATGGCCACGTCGCCGAACGACGCGTAGTCCGTGCCGTACAGCTCGTTAAGCGCGCCAATGACGCCGTATTTCGCCTGCAGGAACTCATGCCACGGACCGACCGCATACGAATCCTTGCGCGTGTCGTAGTTCGGTTCATTGCTGATGACGAAGCTCTGCAGCGACTTGCAATCCTTCACCATCGGAACGATCGCCCGCAGGAACGCCTCGACGACGGCGCGCGCGCGCGGATCGTTGATGTTGTAATTCAGGAATCCGGCGTTGCCGTTCTTTAAATCCGGCCATTTCGCGAAGGCCCAGTCGGGGAAATAGTGCGGCGAAAGCAGCAGGCTGACGGCCACGTTATTCGCCTGCGCATTCTGCAGGACCGGAAGCACGCTGTTCGTAATCGCGTCCGTCGAGATGCTGTAATCCTCATCTTCGCCATTCGGAGCCATGACGGTGCTTCTAGGACCGATCTCCATCTGAATGATGTTGGCGCCGAGGTTATTGAAGATCGGAATATCGTTCTGCGCTTGGCTGAAGTGCCCGTAACCCGTAAAGAATACCGGCCGCTGCGCGATGGCATCCGATACCGACGTCTTCGTATCCGCGACGAGCGACGTTCCGCTGATCGCAGAACGGCTGGACACGTACTCCGGCACGGACATTGCCTGCTTGCTGCCGTCCAAATACGCCTTCAGGTTCGTCTCGGCTTCCGCGTACAGCTTCTGCAGCTCTTCCGCGACGTAGTTGGCGCGGGTGATGTAGTCATGGGCGATATCATCCTTGCCGTACGCGATGAACTGCTTGATGACCTCCAGATTCACCGTCTCGTAGTCGGCGGGAATGCCTTGTTCCTTGGCCTGCGCGAAGAGGTCCTCGAGCGCAGGAAGCTTCGCGTTCAGCGCATCCAAAGCAGCTGACAGTTCGTCTCCGTTCTGCTGGACGGATACGTCGATCGACTCCGTCCGCGCGGCCCCGCCTACGGTCACGGTTGCCGATACCGACCGGGAGCCCGTATTCTCGAACGTCACCCGAATCGTCTTCTTGACGACCTTGCCCGCCGGTACGCTGACATGCGTATCCAGATCGGCATCCGGCATGCTCACGGCGAAGTCGGCCGCATCCGTGCCGAAATTCGACAGCGTCAGCACGTAATTATAAGGCGTATTGGTTACGCCGGCGTTCGTTCCATGCAGCGCGGCTGCCCACGTCGTAATCGCATCGAGAAGCGACAGCGAACCCATGCTGGTCGCATCCTTAGGCGTGACGCCGATGCCCGGCGTCCATTCGATGAAGCTCTCGCGGCCGGTGCCGTCATTGTCGTTGACCAGCATCGTAAAGGCAACGTTGCCGGTCGGCGCTGCCGGAAGCGCAGCCAGCCACGGCATGACGATATCGTACGTGGTTTCTTTGGCCGACTCGTCCCGCGAGGCCTTCAGCTTGACGGAATCGACGTCCAGCTTCGCGCTGCCGCTGCTCCATCTGAATTTGCTGAGCGAGCCTCCGTTGTACGAGAAGCCATACTCCGGACCGTACGCATAGCCGTCCGCCGAGAATGCCATCTGGATGCTGTCTCCGATCCAGATATCGCCGCCCGATTTATCGAACTGCGTATCGTCCTTGACCTTCGCATGCACGTACAGGTTATCGGCGTCATATGCAAGCGATACATCGGCCGACAGATCGTCGGTGCCGTTCCAAGCGACGAGCTTCTTCACCTGCTTGCCGTCGGATGGAAGCTTAAAGCCCGTCTGGCCGCTCCAATCGGCAACATAACCGTTCTGATCGACGTTATCGGCCTTCTTCAGGCCCGCAACCATGCGGTCCAACGTATCCGCGACGTTATTCTTCAAGCCGAACAGCTCTTCGCCCGGCGTTCCCGTCCCCAGCGTGTACTGGTACGTGGATACGGCGCTCTTGGAGCCTGCGACTTCCGCGTACGCTTTGATTAGCGTCGCGTCGTTGACCGTAATCGGCCCCGTATACGTCTGCTTCGTGCCCGACGTCCGCGGATCCGTGCCGTCCGTCGTGTAGAAGATCGACGCGCCGGCCGTCGTCGTGGTCAGCGTGACCGCCGAGCCCGCCGTTACGGCTGAAGAATCGGGGGAAGCCGTCACGCCCTGCACTTCGTGCGTCATGACGCGCAGGTTGTCGAATTCGTATTGCACCGACGTTCTGCCTTGGATGCTGCCGCTGTCTTTGTTGTAGACGTAGAAGACGAAGTACGTGATCTCGGACCTATCTCCCGGCAGCTTCGTCAGGTCGAGCGCGTACGTCCGCCAGCCGTCCGCACCTTCGGTTACCGTCCATGGATTGCTGCCGTTCGACAGCGTATGCGTCGGAATGGCGTCTTCATAGATGGGCGTTTCGTCGTTGACCAGCTTGAAGCGCAGCGGCTCCATGTCGCCCGTGGTCGGGTTGCCCGTCGCCGGGTCGCCCAGCGGCTTCAAGTCGAATTTGAGCGTCTCGGCGCTCGACAGATCCACCGGGAGCGAGGTCGTGTTCCAATGGATTTCTTCCCATACTGCGTCTCCGCCCGGGTTTGGCACGGGGAAAGTCACGTTGTAGGACTGCTGCCCTTGCGTCTTATCGGCCTTGTCCGCCGCCGCGGCCATCTCGCCGTGATTCACCGGCCAGTCGGCCGTGTTATCGAAGCCGTTCAGGAGCTTTTCGGAAAGCGGAATGGTCGTATCGATCGTTTTGACTGCCCGCATATTATCGAATTTAAAGTTCAGCGACGTGCGCCCGTCGATCTCCCCGTCCTTGTTGTAGACGTAGAAGATCACTTTCTTTACTTCCGCCCGTTTGGCGGCAGGGATGCTGCCCAAGTCCAGCTCGAACGTATTCCAAGCGTCGGCATTGGGAATGGAAATCCCGCTCTCGTAGATGCCTTCGTCGTTCGCGTTGATCAATTTGAAATGAAGCGGGGCCGTGCCGCCGACCGGCTTGATATCGACCTTTAATTCCGTGGCGTCGGAGAGATCGATCGTGCTTGCGGATGTTTCCCAGCTGAATTCGCGCCAGGCGGCGATAATCTCATCATGGGCATCTTTGTCGGCCGGAACGGGAAACGTCACGCCGATCGACTGCGTCCCCTGCGTCTTGTCCTGCGTGTCCGCGACTCTCGCGACACCGCCGTCGTTACCGGTCCAAGCGGCCGAATTCTCGAAGCCGTTCAGGAGCACCTCCTGCGTCTGAACCGGATTTTCTGCTGCTAACGCGCGGCCTGCGGGCATAATGCCGAGACCGCTTGCGCCGAGCAGCAAGCCGGCCGATACTACGATGCTGCTTAACTTTCTTAACATAGTGGGACCTCCGTTACGTGAATTGGACTGCGGCTGCCGCATGACAGCCGCAGTCTGGTAGGCGTTACCCGTTGCGTAGATTATCGAAATAATAGCTGACGCTCGCGCGTCCGGCGATCTCGTTCGTAAAGCCCGACCACAAGTAGATATCGATGTTATCGATCTTCTGACGGTTGGCCGCCGAAATGCCGGACAGATCGATCGTGACCGTATTCCATTGATTGGCCGTCAGATGCGGCAGCTGCTGTTCATAGATGACGCCGCCGGTGACGTCATGGAGTTTGAATGCAATCGGTTCGCTATACGTACCCGGCGTTTGGGAGAGCGGATAGACATCCAGCTTGAGCGATGACGCGCCGGAGATGTTCACGTACGGACTGGCGATGTTCGTATAGTAGTTCTTCCATCCGCTGCTCACCGGATACGTCGCCTTAATGGACTGGCTGCCCTCGGTCTTGTGCGCCGTATCGGCGACGCCCGTCGCTTCCCCGGTCCACTGCGCCGTATTCTCGAAGCCGTTGATTGCCGCAACCGGCTGCGTGAACCGAAGGTTGTCGAAGGAATAAGCGACCGACGTCCTGCCGCCCAGCTCGCCCGTGAAGCCCGACCACAGGTACAGGTTGACGTTGTCGATCTTCTGGCGGTTCGCCGCCGATATGCCGGACAGGCTGACGGTGACCGTATTCCACTGATTCGCCGTCAGATGTGGCAGCTGCTGCTCGTAGATCACGTTGCCCGTCACGTCGTGCAGCTTCAAGTCGACAGGCTCGTTATACGTGCCGGGAGTTTGGCTGTACGGGTAGACGTCCAGCTTAACTTCCGTGGCGCTGCCCAGGTTCAGGTACGGGCTGCCGATCGCGTAGGCGTAATTCTTCCATCCGCCCGATGCGGCGTAGGTTACCTTCAAGGACTGGCCGCCTTCGGTCTTATGCGTCGTATCGGAGACAGCCGTCGCTTCGCCCGTCCATTGTGAAGCGCTTTCAAAACCGGTAATGAGCTGAACGCCGCTGCCCGGCGGAGGGTTAACCGTGCCGCTGCCGTAGCCCGAGGTCGGAACGGCCGGCGCGGGCGGCGTATTCGTCATGATCGTCGGAAGCTGGTTCATGACGGGCTTGAACGTCCAGTCGTTGCGGATCATGCCGAAGTTGAGCTCCGGATCGGTCGTGCTGACGCCGCCATCCTTGTACGTATACAGGATCATCGGTCCGGTCCACGCCAGCCACGACGACTGCGTCCATACCTGGAAGGCGCTCGCGATGTAATCGCTTTGCTGCTGCTCCGTCACCGTGTTCGGCCCCTTGGTCGGATAACCGAATTCCGTGGCCCAAATCTGCTTGCCGCCGTCCCCGTTGGCGGCCATCGTGTTATGCAGCTCGACCGTACGCAGCAAATGATTATACGTGCTGGTCGTCGTCGGCGCGAGCGGCCAGCAATACGGATGGACCGCCTCGGCGTCGAAGTAGTCTTTCCCGCCGTTCGCATAGATGCCTGTCAGCCACGCATATGGATCCACGATGCCGGATACCCCGATCAACGACGCGGAAGCTGCGTTCAGAATCGTCACCGGCACATGCACGTCGACGGAAGCCGCGCGAATCGCATCCGAGCCCGGCTTCAGGATATTGCTCGTATACAGGGCCGGACTCGACTGCGGCGAATTGTTCGGTTCGTTCCACAGCTCGAACACGGTCGCCCCCTGCGGCAGATAACGCCTTGCTGCCGTATCGAGAAACGTCTTCCACGCATTGACGTCGGACGGATAATAGCGCTCGTCGGTATGTCCTCCGTTCGCCCAGCCAGGCGAGTAGGAGGCGACGAGGATGACCTTCAGCCCTCTGCTGAGCGCTTTGGACACCATTTTGTCGGGCCAGCTCCAATCCCACGTTGCCGCGTTCGTCGGCTGAACCAGCGACCATTTCAGATCGATGCGAGTCCATCCGACCCCTGAATTCAAGACTTGATCGGCAGCGGTGTTCAATTCCGCATCCGTGCCGTAGTACCACTGGGCATTCATGCCGCCTCTGGAGTTGGGCGTGCCGTAGGCGCTGACGCCGGCGGCGGGACTGAATACGGAGAAGAGCATGGTGAGCATGACAACAAGCAAGGCATACGGAATGGCGCGCTTACGGTTCATTAGTCTTTCATACCTCCTCGAGATTGAAGAATGCTAGCATGCAAGCTGGCTAAGCAGGCGAGCCGCCCTTGTTCCGCTTCCCTCCCTCCGATCGTCGCCCGACGATCCCCGCATACGTCCTGCCTGCAGCATCACCTCCTTCACGTTAAGGCGGAGCTCCCCCGCCCTCGTCCACTTTGCACCCGATAAGCCATCGATCCGAATCCGCCCTTACCGCTGACCCTACCCTTTGATGCCCGTAAAATTAATGCCTTTCTCGATGGCCCCCTGCGTTCCCAAGAAGACGAGCAGCAGCGGGATCATCGACACGACGCCGCCGGCGCTGATCCAGTTCGCGCGCGGATTGCGTCCCCCCTGCATATCGTTCATCGCCACCGTGAACGTCCAGTTATGATGCGATTTGGTCACGACGTACGGCCATAGGAAGTCGTTCCACACCGGGATGAACGTCATGACCGCGACGATCGTAAACACGGGCACGGACATCGGTATGACGATGCGAAGAAACGTTCTCAGCTCCGATGCGCCGTCCACGCGCGCCGCCTGCAGCAGCTCCTTGGGCAGCTGGTCGAAGAAGCCTTTGAACAAGAAGATGACGAAGCCCCAGGCAAAGTGCGGCAGGATGACCGCCCAGAGATTGTCCACGAGATTCAGCTTCTGCATCAGCAGATATTGCGGAATCAAGACGGATACGCCCGGAATCATGATCGTCGCAAGGAAGTACATCAGCACGACGAACTTCGTCTTCTTGCTGCGCAGGAGCTGCGACAGCGCATAGCTGGCCATGGCGCCGAAGGTCAGCTGCCAGGCGATGACGATGACGCAGATCAGCAGGCTGTTGAAGAAGTAGTGATAGAATCCGAAGCTGACCGCGGCCTCCGAGGCCAGAATGTTCAAGCTCCGGTAGCTGTCGAACAGGCGCAGCCAATTGCGGGATTGCACAAGCGAGGTTACTTTGCCGTCCAGCAGCTTGCGCTCGCTGAAGAAAGCTTGGAACTGCTTGCCGAGCGGTTGATCCGACAGCGTACTCGCCTTTTCGATTTCCGCCTTGTTGCCTTGACCGTAGTACGTGAATTTGGACAAGCCGCTCTCCTTGATGCGCGGCAGCTTGGCTTTCATGACATTGTCGTTGAACACCTGCGTAGGAACGATGAACGGCTGCCCGACGTAGAATTCCGCAGCCGTCGTCTTGGAGTTATACAGCTCATGCCCGTCCTTAACGCCCGTAACTTTGATCTCTCCGATGTTCTCCCGCATGTTGGCCATCCAAGGAAACCAGGTCGCTTTCATGGCATCCTTGCGGTAGAATTCCTCGTTCTGATCCTGCTGTCCCGAATAATCGAGCGTGATGGCGATCGTCCGCGGGATGTCAGGCAGGAACTTCGGCGTTGTGGCATCGATGGATTCGTTGTCCATCATCGACGTCAGCAGCATCCACACGAGCGGAAGAATGCCGAGAATAATAAATACGACCGTAACGGCATAAGAGGTGACCGCGAGCTTACGTTCGCCTTTCTCAATGATGCGATGGCTCTTCATTGCGCTTAGTCATCCTCTCTTTGAAGGCGGAATTGTAGAACGGTCAGCACGGCGATGACGATGAACATGAAGAAGGACAGCGCTGCCGAGATGCCGAACCTGGACTGCACGAAGGCCGTCCGCTGAATCATGAGCGCGACGACGAGCGAGGCATCCGCTGGCCCTCCTTGCGTCATGACGAATATATTGTCGAACGACAGCAGGACACCGGACATGAAGCCGACGAATTGGATCAAAATGACGAACTTGATGTTCGGCAGAATGATAATCTTCATTCGGTGCCACGGTCCGCAGCCGTCGATTTTGGCCGCTTCGAATAATTCCGCCGAGATCGACTTGATCGCCGCGTAGTAGAGCAGCACGCCGATTCCGCCTCCCGTGAAAAAGCCGGGCAGGACGATGGCGAACTTCGTCATGTGCAGATCGTTCAGCCAGCCATAGGGTCCCAGGCCGATCTTGGCGAGCAAATAATTGAACAGGCCGCGGTCGGGATTGTACATCCACTTCCACAGCAGGACGCCGGCCACGACCGGAAGCACGCCGGGAATCTGGTACAGCACGCGGTAAAATCCGTTGAAGCGCTTGACCTGCGACAGGAACAAGGCCTGCACAATCGGCACCCAGAAGACGATCGCCACCGACAAGAGGAAGAAGATGAACGTGTTTTTCATCGCCACCCAGAACGTCTCGGATTTCAGAAATTCGAAGTAATTGCCGAGGCCGACGAATTTGCCGGGCGGGCTCACGATATCGTAGTTGAACAAGCTGATATAGACCGCATCGAGTATCAGATAATATTTGAATACGAAAAACACGATGATGGACGGCAGCAAGAACAGAATCGGCGTCCAACGAATGTTGAAGCGCGCGCGCGATCGGGTCTGCATCTGCTTCTGTGTCTGCGCCTGTGTTTGCGCTTGTGCGGCAGCCCCTTGTTTCAGCTCCACTTGATTTCCCATTTCCGCTCCACCTACCTTATGAAAACCATCGGGATCTCCGATTGGAAATCCCGATTTGCCGGTTCGCCGTTATTATTTTGCCGCTTTAAGGTCGTTGTTGTACTTATCGATAACTTCTTTCTGAGCCAGATCCTGCGCCTTTTGCAGCTCTGCCGCCGGATCCGCGTTCTTATCCAGCAATACTTTCTGGATCGGCTTGACGAGGTAGCTGCTCAGGCTGCTCTTCAGGAAGTACTCCAGATGCTGGTCCTTCGCCGATTCATTGACGGCATCCAGGTAGTCCTGCGGAACGTCCTTGATGAATTTCGTCACGTCGAAGTCCTTGAGCACGGTGAACGGACGCAGGCCGAGACCGTTGTCGACCTTGAATTGACCCAGCGCGTCCTGGGATTCCTTGGACATGGAGAACATCGCGTAATCGAACGCCGCCTTCTGCTGCTCGGGGGAGGATTTGGGATTCAGCATCCAGAAGCTGCCGCCGACTTGAGCCGGCGCTTTGCCCGATGGACCGGCCGGGAACGGCGCGAAGCCGATATCGTCCGGGTTCATGCCTCTGCCCACGAAGTTCGTGAAGCTGTCGGACGTGCCGATGATCATCGCGGAGCGGCCGCTGTAGAAGTCTTTCTCGTTCTCGCCGATATCCTGCACGACGTTCTTCTGCGTCACGTTGTATTTCCATTTCAGATCCTTGTAGTATTGAAGCGCTTTGACGGCCGCGTCGGACGTGAACGTCAGCTTGGCCGTTCCGTCCGGCTGCTGCTCCGTCAAGTCGCCGCCGGCCTGCCAGACGTAATACTCGAAGTGCCAATCCGCCCAGTCCATGCCGAGAATATCGAAGCCGACGATGCCGGCGTTCTTCTGCTGCACGAGCTGCGCGTCCGCCGCGAACTCTTCCCAGGTCTTCGGCGGTGCCGTGATGCCCGCGTTCGCGAACAGCTTTTTGTTATAGATCAAGCCGCTCGTGTACATGTCGTTCGGAATGCCGTAGATCTTGCCGTCCTTGGTCGCGAGGTTGAACGCGCCGTCGATGAAGCGGTCCTTATCCGGCGAGCCGTTGACGAGATCCGTAATGTCGGCCGCGATTCCCTTCGGAATGTAGACCTGCATATCCGGGAAAGCCGAGTACGACAGGTCCGGACCTTCGCCGCCGGCAACCGCCGTCAGGAATTTCTCGCGAACGTCCGGCTGCCAGGCTTCCACGTGCTTCACTTTAATGTTCGGATGCGCGGCATCGAATTTGGCGAACTGCTCTTCGACGAACGACTTGGCCGGATCATCCGGAGAAGGCTGATCCCATACCGTGATTTCCACGACGGCATCTGCTGCGGCGTCTCCTGTGTTAGCGGGAGCGTTCGTCGTGTCGTTCGCGCTTGCGTTCGTCCCTTCCGATGCGTTGTTCGTCTGCGAGGCGGCGTTGTTCGTGCCGCCTGCGTTATCCTCTTTCTCCGATCCGCAAGCCGACAGCAGTCCGGCTACGATCGTGGCCGCGACCAGTACGGAAGCCGATTTCTTGATTCCCCCATGCTTTTTCATGCGATGCGTTCCTCCTAATGGAATATCTGATTGGTTGTGCTTACGAATTAATCATAGCGGGAAAGGAACGGCCCGTTAATGGAAATAACGTACTTGTGAACTATGAATATCTTGACGTTGCGGCACTCGCCCGGCGATGCGAAAGCCGCCGGAACGGATTCCGGCGGCTTTCGTTTCAAGACATGCGGGCCGGTCTATATAACCGTCTGAGGCGTCGTTCGCGCCTGCAGGGCCCGTGCTCATTCGGCGTTTAGCGTGCGGAATTGATTCGGCGTCATGCCGGTCGCCTTGCGGAATACGCTGCTGAAATACGCGGCGTCCTTGAAACCGACCAGCTCGGCGACCTGTTGGATTTTCAAGTTGGGATCCCGCAGCAGCGACTCCGACTTGCGGATTCTGGCATTCGTCAGGTAGTTGACGAAGTTCTCGCCGAACCGCTCCTTGAACCGGCGGGAGAAATAGCTCGGGTGAAAGAAGAACCGTTCGGCGATCATCTGCAGATTCAGCGGCTCGTGCAAGGATTGATCGATGAACAGCTTGACCTCGTCGATCGCGATATACTCGGACGAATGACGCAGCTTATACAATTGTCCGATAATGTTGTGCACCATTTCGATGAGCGGCTTCGGAATTTGGCGCCAATGCTCCAGTCCCTGCAGCCAGTGCAGCAGATCGTCCAGCTCGCCGATCATCCATTCGGGGATGCCGGTCTGCGTCAGCAAATATTTGCGCAGCAGCAGATGGAATTCCACGCAGAAACTCTCGAGATGCGAGAAAGCGACTCCGCCGTCGGCGGCGATCGCCTCTACGCGCTGTTCGATCCAGGCGTGCATGGCAGCGGCGTTGCATTCGTTCAAGCAGCTGAGGAGGAACGCTTCGTCTTCTCTCGAGACGATGGAATGCGGCGATGCCTTGATATATTCGTTCTCCGCCATATAGACCCGTCCGGGACCGTGGATGATTCGATTGCGCAGCGACTGCTTCGCATGCTGGTACGATTGTTGAATGACCTCCATCTGACGAACCGCCGTGCCGCAGCCGATCGTCGCATCGAGCTTCAGATGACAGCGGATGCCCTCCAGAATATGTTCCAGCTCCCGCTGCAGCGACTCGGCTTCCACCGGCGTCTGCCCGCCGAGCACGTAGACCAGCTCGTTCTCGTGCATGACGTGGCGGAAGAGCACGCCGTTGCGGCCCGTCGCGGCCAAGACGGTAGAGATAATATTCTGCACCGCGAACCAGAGCAGCTTCTCGTCGTCCGTACGGAAGGAGAGATGCGGGAGCTTGAACGGCTCGAGCTGAAAGACGACCGCCGCAAAATAACCGCATGCGCGCGTCATCTCCAAGATTCGCTCGTCTCTTGCGGCCGCCTGCTGCCGCGAATCGTCGCCGTACTGAATCAGCTTGCTGAGCATCTGGTCGCGAAGGGATTCCTCGCTGCGGTCTTGCAAATGCTTGACCTGCTCGCCAAGCGACTGCTGCTGCCGGCGGCTGTCGATCTTGCGCATGATGCGCGTCAGGCTCTCCTTCAGCTCCTCCTTGTCCACCGGCTTCAGCAGATAGTCCGTCACGCCGTATTGGATCGCTTTCCGCGCGTATTCGAATTCCCCGTAGCCGCTGATCACGATGAACTGCAGCTCCGGCCTCATCTGCAGCGCCTCCTGCAGGAAGGCGAGGCCGTCCATCTGCGGCATGCGAATGTCCGTGATGACGATGTCCGGCTCTTCCTCGCGAAGCTTGGCCAGCGCTTCCATCCCGTCGCCCGCTTCCGCGATCACCGTCAAGGGCAGCCCCGTCGTTTGTATCTTCTTGCGAATGCCCTGCCGCATCAATTGTTCGTCATCGACGATCATTAATTTCATCGTGAGCCTCCTCCACCCGCATTTTTTTGACCCATACCGTCACCGTCGTCCCCTGCTCCTCGCCGCTGTCCAACGCTAAGCCGTAGTGATTGCCGAAGACGAGCTTGATTCGGTATTGCACGTTGAACAGGCCGATCGACGATGCGGCATTGCCCGCGTAATTCTGCTGCTGGCACTGTTCGAGCATCGTTTGCAGCGATGCGAGCCGCTCCGGATGGATCGGCGGACCGTTGTTCCACACGGTAATGGCGGCATCCGTATCCGACAGGCTGCAGGCCCGGATCCGGATCTCCCCGCCCGCGGGGAGATGGTCGATGCCGTGCATGAAGCTGTTTTCTACGAGCGGCTGGAGCAGCAGCTTCGGGGTTAGGATCGTTTGCAGTCCGTCTTCCATGTCGATCGAGTAGCTGAGCCGGTCCGAGAACCGGACCTGCTGGATGGACAAGTAAATTTCGAGCTGACGGATTTCCGCTTGAAGCGTGGACATATGTCCGGCGCTGATGTTATAGCGGAACATCTTGGCCAGGTTGGAGCTGATCATGCTGATTCGGTCGTCATCGTGCAAGGCCGCCAGACTGTCGATCATGCCGAGCGTGTTGTACAGGAAATGCGGATTGATCTGCGATTGCAGCGACTTGATCTCCGCATCCTTCTTGACGAGATCCGCCTCGTACACTTTGACGATCAGCATGTTGATTTCTTTGGCCATCTGATTGAACCGCCTGACGAAATAGCCGATCTCGTCCTTCGAGGACACCGGGACGGAGATGTTGTAATCGCCTTTCTCGATCGAGATGATCCCTTTCTTCAGCTGCTTGAGCGGCGTAATGATTTTGGAGGAGAGGATGCTGGCAATGATCATCGCCCCAAGCAAGCAGACGGCGCCGATAATCAGCGTTCGCAGCGCGAGCTCGTTCACTTGCTCTAGCAGCACGTTCAGCGGCACCTGCCCGACGAGCACCCAGGATGTGTTGTCGAGCTTGTTGGAGACGAACAGCGTCCTCTCGCCCTGATGGTCGGCGTAGAGATAACGGGAATTCACATGGTAGCTGAACGCGAATAACGGATCGAGTCCCGTCAAGCGTTCGCCGAGCTGTTTCTCGTCGAGCGCGAACATGACCTTGCCGTCCTTGGCATCGACAAGCTCGTACTGGCCCTGCTCCTCGTTGCCGATCTCGCCCAGCCAGCCTTTGATGAAATCGGAAGAGAGCCGGATGAACATCACTCCGACGACGGGATTATCCGAGTTGAAGTTGATCGTTTTGACCGCTTGAACGAAGATCAGCGTCTTCGTCGATTTCTTCGTCCGCGGATCGATGGCCACCGTAGGCAGCCAGACGCCTTTGCCGTCGTTCGCGATTGCAATCGTTTTCAATTGATCATAATCGATATCGAGGCTGCTGGCCTTGCTGAGGCCGCCGGAGGTCAGACGGTTGCCCCCGTTCAGCTGGCTCACCATGATCAAATCCGCGACGGGGTTGCGGGACATAAACTGGCTGAATTTCGTGGAATAATGGCTGTACGTCTCGGGATCGGCCCCGAGGTCTTTGACGAACTGCTGAAAATCCTTATCTCCGAAATATTCCCAGGCGAAATTCTTCACGTTCAGCATGTACGATTCCAGCGTCGCGGCGGACTGGCTGCTGATCAGCTCCATGTTGCCGATCGCCCGGTCCTTAATATCGGAGGACGTCTGCACGTAGTAATCCAAGCCGAGCGCAATAACCGTAATCGTAATGGTCACGAAGAAACAAAACCAAATTTTGCGATACAGGGATCTCGTAATGAACCGATACGGGATCAACAGCGCGTGGGTCGCCCTCGTATAGCTCTTGCTCGTCTTCATCTGCCCTAATCCCCTTGTCTCGCCATCGTCTATGGGTAAACGCCGAATGCTGTTATCGCAAATCAGCAAAGCCGAAATAAAGCCATGCCTGTAATTATAGAGGCAGCCGGCGATTTTGTTCATTAAATTTTTTACGTTTGGGTATGAAAATCTTGAAAGGTTGGCGGAGAGGGGAAACGCAAACCAAACAAGCATGCGATGACTCGCATGCTTGTCGGCAAAGTAACTTTAATCCAGTCTGTCATGACGACTCCGAAGGCTTGCCGTCGTCATTCCAAGATGCCGGTATTCAGAATCGTAACCTTCACCTTCGGTTCGATCTTGATCGTCGGATATTGCTCGCGCCAATTCATCTTCTTGTATAACTCCGGATGATACGCCGCCGCTTCCTGCCCGAACTGAAAGAAATCGCAATTCGTCTTTTGCAAGGTCGCGATCACGTTCTTTGACTTCGCGGTCAGGTCCGCCGCGATTACGTTCTCTACCTTGCGGGAAGGGTCAAACTTGCCGTTTTTCACTTTAAGCCCTTCTTCCAGCAATAGAAGATCCAGCTCTAAAGAAATCGCGATTTCGCGAATGCCTTTGCTGTCATAGGCAAAACGGTAACTCCTCTTCGTTTTCGTACCCGGGCGGAATAAGGTATAGAGGCGCCGGGACCGAAGAAAAGCTGGCCTTTGGCCGGCGCTCCTTTCATCAGCAGGGCAAGCAAGGTTTCGTCATTGTTCAGATTGACGCCTGTGTATTTCCCATCCCTGAACAAGGCCGTTCCTGCCAGACGAGCCCCATTGCCGAAGGGTTCGAAGCGATTGAGCAAGAAGTCGTTCATGAACCCCTCTCCGCCGAGGATATAATGAAATAATTTGTTGGACGGGATCCTACCTCTCCGTTTCTCGTCCTCCAGCAAGCCGACCAGAAAATCCGAAGTGGTCTGGCCGTTGATTTCCTTCTTGGCCAACAGTTTCGGGAGATCGCCGTCGTACAGGACCAAATCCGCGTATAACGTCTCAAACTGAGCCGCATTGTTCAAATAGTCCATCGGCTGATCTTTGGCGAATTCGGCACCGATCAAATACAACCTGGTTTCCAGCACGCTGAGGGTGCCCGGCATCTCTTTATTGATATTGCTTACCGTCTCGTAAATATTGGCGCCCGTGGATTCAAGATAGGAGTCGGAAGGCTTGCCTCCTCCTTGCGTCGTATCGCTAAGCTCGGAAACAACATAGCTGACCTTCAGCCGCTTGCCGTCCCCCTTGTTGTAATCGATCCCGGTTATATCGACAAAAAGCTGCTTATTCAGTTGAACCTGATCCCAGCAGCCCGACAACAGCAGGCAGACGGCCAGCGACGCAAGCAATCGCCTCATGCCCGGCTCCGCCCGGTCCCGCGCAATCCCGAAATCATAAGCAGGATAACCGGCAGCCCTACGATCATCAAGATGGAGAGCTTATCCTGCATCGAGCCATATTGCATAATGCTGTCGCGTTTCGATATAAAGAAGCTGGCGATAAAACAACCGCAGACGATAGCCCACACCCAAACATGCTGTTTGCCCAAGCCCCGACCCCGCAGATGTTGGAATGCTCTGGCCGCCAAGAAGAAATAGACAAAGACCGTAGCCGATACGATGCAGGCACAAGAGATGATGAACAAGATATCCACCCCCTGCAGGATTTTGAACCGGTAGTTCTTTAATAGGAATACGATCGGCTCCGGAATAACGGCAAGCTGTTTTAAACCCAACGTCATGGAGCAAACCAGGGTGACCGCGACATAGAGTACGATCGTACAGGCGTTGGCGATCGTCATCGCAAGAAGCAGCTTCTTCTTGCTTCGCGTCTCTATGTACGGGTAGGCATACAGCAGCAAATCGTAGCCCGCATAGGCGCTGAACGCGATGTAGATCCCTTTCATAACCGGATTCCATCCCTCCGTCAGCAGGGGAAGCAAATTCCTTATTTCAAGTCCTTGATTGCCGCTGAAAACGATAAATACGAAACCGACAATAGGAACGATAAGAAAAGATTGCGAGATCAACGCCAGATTTCTCAGACTTGACGTTGCCGCATACCCGATGACGATCAGAAGCATGAGCAGGATCGGCCACTTCGGCGTGAACGTAAACAACCAGCGGTTCAAAATATCGGCATACATCAAAGTCACCAAGAGACCGGAAATGGCGTAATAGCCTCCGTATGCGAAATTGATGACGGCGCCAATCGGTTTGCCGACGATAAGCGGCGCATAGGCATAGATATTCCTTGTCGGGTAGCGGCTCCCGAGCCACCACATGAGCATGATGCCTATTTGCGCGGCCAGTCCGCTAAGCAACACGGCGAGCCAAGAATCGCGACCGGCATGCAAAGCCGCAGCATGAGGCAGGGATATGACCTCGGTCCCCAGCTGCGCCATGATGATCAGCGTAATCAACTGCCTCCCGCTGATGGTTCCTTCTTTCATCATCGTTTCCAACTCCTCGGATTGCGCATCCTGGTCTGATCGCCGGCTGCCGTTCCCGTCGGCCGCTTCCGCAAGGTCCAGAGCGGCAGACGAAACAGCGTATCCTTCACATCGCTTAAACCGAAGGGAGGCTTGTAATAGGGAAGACCCATCGTATGCATGCGGCACAAATGAATGATGATCAGCATCAAGAAACAGACGAGGCCAAACAAGCCGAAAAACGAAGAAAGCAGGATTGCCGGATAACTCAGCAACCGCACGGCGCTGCTCATTTCGTACGATGGGATGATGAAGGAGGCCAGTCCCGTCAAAGCGGCTACGATCACCATCGTCGTGGACACTAAATTCGCTTGAACGACTACCGTTCCGATGACGATACCGCCGACTACGCCGATGGTTTGGGCGACCGGACTCGCTAACCGGACGGTCGCTTCCCTTAGTATCTCCAGCAGGAGGATCATGGAAAGCGCTTCGATCACCGGCGGAAGCGTAATATATTTGAGCGAACTTTGCAGCGTATGGACGAAGGCACTCGGCAGAAGCTCGGGATTAAAGGAGCTGACCGACACGTAGAAGGCAGGCAGGGCGATCGTTATGAAAAAGCAGCAGATGCGCAAAAACCGTAAGAGGGAGCCTAACATCCAGCTTATTTGATAGTCTTCCGGGCTTTGGAAAAAGGACCAAAACGACACCGGCAGGATGATGATGTCCGGGGATCCCGTTGCTGCAATGACGACCTTTCCCTCCATCAAATAGGCGCGCGCGCGGTCAGGCCGCTCCGTAATGAGCATCTGAGGAAACAGGCTGGATTTCTTCTCCTGAATCAGCTCGTCGATAAATCCCGGCGCTTCGACGTAGTCAATGTCGATGCTGTTAAGCCGCTTGTCCAACTCTTCCACGATTTCCGGTTTCGCGATCGACTTCATGTACATGACGGCTATCTTCGTCTGCGAGAGCCGTCCGAGCGTATACTGTTTGATGACGAATTCCGTAGAGTTGATGAGCTTGCGCATGAGGTTGAGGTTCGTATCCAAACTTTCGATGAACGCTTCGTTAGATCCGCGCAATACCCGCTCGTTAATCGGAATATTGATGGAGCGCTCTTTTTTCAAATCGACGCCAAGCAAGTAAAGCCTGCTCTCTTTGCCCCGATGCAGTACGACCTTGCCGTTCATGACCGCTTGAGACGCTTCCTCCAATTGCTCGGTTTCCGCATAGTCGAGTATCGACACGACATCGTGCACCGCGTCCTGCGGTCGAAGAAGCAGCGGCCTCAGGATGTAGTCCTGCACTTGGGAAGGATCGATCATCGTTTCGAGATAATACAGCGCATACGCTATCCCCCCGATGACCAACCGCTTGGATTGAAAGTCGCTTTGATTCGCAAACATGCGTTCGAAATACTGTTCTGGCGCTTCAATCGATGCGCTTGGCTTCACGTCGATTGCCTCCTCCCGTCTTCGTCGTCTATTCGCTTACTTTAACCGGATTATTCCCAAAACATGTAAGGATGGAAGCGGAATGATACCGAGCGCGCGAATAAAAGTCGTCAAACTCGAAAAAAAAGGCCGCCGATGCGTCGGCAGCCTAACCAAGCTATACGTCCTGCGAATAACCGCCTCATAACCGCGTCTACCCGACTCCGCCTATTCCCAAATCGATGCCATTTCCCAACCTTTAAACGTACGCATCGTTACTCCCTTAGGATCCGCGGCGAATAGACTGACCCCATCGCCGGACGCCAGAGTCGGATAGATTCGGGCCGTCAGACACAGCTCAGCGTTGACGAATACCTCCAGCACGGAGTGATCCAAGAAGAGATGAAGCTTGACATCGCTTTCAGAAGCGAAGTCCAGCTCGCCGCTTACGATCGACTTGTTCGGCTCGTCCGCCAAGCTCGAACGGGTACGATCGATGGAGACGGTGCCATTCGCCGGATCGAACGTCAAGACGGTCTCTTCCTCGCCGTTGGGCGAGCGGAGCAGCTTGATGCCGAAGGCCGGCGTATCGGATTCCAGCTGGAATTCGGCGGTAAATTCCAACGCCCGCCCGCGAATCGGCAGCGGCTCCTCCGCGGAGACGATCCGTTTCTCATCCAGCTGAATGCCATTCCTTCTCAGCATTTGCAGTTCCGCGGCAGGCTCCATGCGCAGCGTATGGTCCGCACCTAAGCTCAACACGCGCGGAATGGATTGAATCCCGGCCCAGCCCGCATTGCCTTTGAATTCCCGTCTGTCCGCTTCCGGAATCCATCCCCACATCAGACGTCTGCCATCGGGACCTATCATGCTGTTCGGGGCATAGAATCCTTCGAATCCATTGGCGTCCAAAGCCCCGCTTATCTCGGGCGTAAAGGTATAATCGGCCTTCCAGGTTCCCGTCAAATATTTGACCTGTCCTCCCGGCGAATAGACCAAGACATGCTTGTCCCCGAGCTTGAAGAAATTCGGGCATTCCCAGATCCCTTCCGTACCCTCGCACAGCTTATTCAGGAACTGCCACTGCAGCAGATTGGAGGATCGGTACACCAACGCGCAGCCCTTGCCCTCGTGAATGCCGCCGACCGCCATGTACCAGATGTTTCCCTCTTTCCATACGAAGGGATCCCGCCAGTCTTTGATCGTCATGCCGCCATGCGCCTCTAAGGTCAGCACCGGGTTGTCCGGGTGCTTCTCCCAGCTCGCCATTCCGTCCCGGCTCGTCGCGAGCCATTGCTCCGGACCGTCCGCGGCGCTGCGTTCGCCTTCGCCGACGCTCGTATATAAGATCGTCGGCACGCCGTCGTCGTTGACGGCACAGCCGGAATAGCAGTGGAGCTCGCCTAATTCAAGGGAAGGATGCAGCCCGATCGGCAGATGCT
This sequence comes from Paenibacillus sacheonensis, assembly GCF_009909195.1. GTDB lineage: Bacteria > Bacillota > Bacilli > Paenibacillales > Paenibacillaceae > Paenibacillus_Z > Paenibacillus_Z sacheonensis. The sequence goes on along the minus strand of NZ_JAAAMU010000001.1, from coordinate 429,045 downwards.
CCCAATGAACGAGATCCTTGCTCTTGGCATGGCCCCAGTGCATGGTGTCCCAATGATCCGCGTCGGGGTTGTATTGATAGAACAGATGGTATTCTTCGTTAAAATAGAGCAGTCCGTTCGGATCGTTCATCCAATTCTTCTCGGGGAGAAAATGGTAGATCGGACGGTATAGATTCATGGTCATCACCCTTTCTGTTTCGTATTATAGCAGTTTCTCCAATTCCGCTAGAAGCGTTTTTGTCAAAATAATCCTCGCTTCGCCTCGCCGCTGCCCCTCTCGGCCAATTCAATCCGCCTTCGTATGCCGGCTGGCTTTGACATGCTTGAGCTGCGCTACGATAATGACGCTGATGATGACGAGCAGAAACCACGAGCTGATCTTGCTGACGCTCACCAGCCGCCATGCTTGGTATTGATCCGGATATTTCCAAGCATTGAAGAACGTCGCGATATTCTCGGCCAGCCAGATGAAGAAGCCGACGATGAAGAAAGCCGCCGTCAAGGGCATGCGGTACGTAACGTTCCGCACCCGGTAGATGATCCGGGTTCGCCGGAAGACTAGCACCACGAGCGCCGTCAGCCACCATCGATAATCGGGAACGAAATGATGCGTGAAGAAGTTCAGGTAGATCGCGCCTCCGAGCAGCCAAGCCGATGCCGGCCCCGGCCAGCCGGTCATGCCCATCTTCAATCTTCGCCATACCTGGCACATATAGCTGGCAACGCTGGCATACATGAATCCGCTGTAGAGCGGCACGCCGAACAGCTTCGTATACGCCGGCTCCGGGTAAGCCCAGGACCCCATCCCGACCTTGTAGAGCTCCAGCAGCAGTCCGATAATATGAAACACGCAGATCACTTTAAGCTCATCGCGCGTCTCTAATCCGCTACGGTACATGAGGTACTGTACGGCGAGCAGCACGATTAGAATCGCGTCGTACCGATGAACGAAAGGCAGCCGAACGACGCCCGAAAGCGCCAGCGTACCGAAGATGGCGACCGGAAACAAGCAGCTCATCGCCTGATGATAGGCGAAATGCAAGAGTTGAAGCATGGATTTCATAGATGATAGCTCCTCGCCGGGCAGCATGGAATCGAATCGCAATTCATGTCTCCCTATTCAATATAGAGACAATCGCCCTCGTTATTCCACCGCGCTCCGATTAGCCGATTGTTGTGTTTCACCGTTTCACAAAAGTTAATTTATCATGATATATATCGTTTTACAATATATAATTTATGCAAATAAATGTTTTATTATTGTTTATACCAACTTACTATCCTAGTATTTGCTTAAGTATGTACCTTGCTTCAACTGCAAGGATCTTGCAAACGCGCGGCGTCGCACAAGAGCCTCGGCGAGCTCTATTGGTATGTTCCGATCAACTATATTCCGATCAAGAAACTAAAAGAAGGCTGCCGGGATATGCTCGGCAGCCCTTTGTCAGTCTTCCTATTCCCGCCATTTCGCCGATTGCGAAATGCTCTTGCCGTTCACCTGCATCTCGTGCAATTCGCCGTACAGCACCTCGATGTCCCAAGACGTCCGGCCCGTCGTTTCATCGCTTGATTGCTTATAGATGCCCCACGCCGTTCCCGTGCTCCAGAAGCAAGAGAAGTCCTCCCGGTACAGCTTGGGCGAGAAGGACATCGTCCGGCCGACCATATCGCAGCGATAACCGCTGATCGCGGGAAGCAATGCCCAGCTTGCCATCGAACGGGCGTAATGGTTACCGCATTCGACCTCGTTCCACGGATTCCGGCGAATGCCGTCATGACGTTCGCGCAGCGCTTTGACTAGCGTCAGCCCCTCCTCGACCAAGTCCTCGTAGATCAAGTGCGCCGCCACCTGGTATTCGATCCCCGTCCACACTTCGTCGGAATAGATGAACGGAAATTTAGGCCTTCCCCCGCGAGGCCAGGAGCATAACAGCAGCCCTTTCTCATCGCCGAGCGCATACGTTCGCTGGACATTGGCATGCTGCGAGAAATCCGTTCGAAAGTTATAGCGGTACACCGAACGAACGGCCGCCTTCACATGCGCCTCGGGCAAAATATAACCCAGTCCGGCGACATGCGCCATAAACTGCCCGATCAGCTGGTCGGACAGACAGCCCGTGCCTTGCTGATAACGATAAGCGTCCACATCGTCGAGCCTTTGGATGTAATACTCCCCGCCCCACAACATCGCGTCCATGGCGGCGCTGCCCCGCATCCAAGCTTCCGTATAGAATTGGCTGCGTTCTTCGTCGCCGATATGCGCGGCCATTGCCGCTCCGGCTTTCAAGGCGGCATAGAACATCGTATTCGTCAACGTGTTCGGGCCGTAGAACTCTACGTCGTACGTATTATGCTGCTCGCTGTCCAGCACGAAGTCGCCGTCGGAATCCCAATACCGGCATGCAAAATCGAGCGCCAGTCGCGCCTTCGGCCATAACTCCCGCAAGAACGCATCGTCCCCGCTCAGCTTCCACTCCCGATAGAGACGCACGATCGTGCCGAGTTGGCCGTCCGCCGCAGGAACCATATCCCATCGCTCGCCGCCGAACGCTTTGTTCGTGCGGAAAGACATGCTTCCTTCTTCGTCCGTCTCCAGCAGAAACTCTACCCGGCGCATCGTCCTCTCCAGCGAGGGGAAGAGAAACGCCAGCGTCTGCGCGTAATTCCACACATGCGTGCACGATCCCTCGCAGCTGCCCCGATGATCGAAGCCTCCCTCCCACCCGAGCAACGTGCCGTCTTGAATTCGAAAGCAGGTCGTGCTGCGGAGCACCGTGATGTTGGCCGCGAGCGCATCGATGACGTAATCCGGCAGTGTGCTGCCGAACAACGCGCGGTGAAAGTCTCTCGAGCTGCCTTCGAGGCGGGCCATATTCGCGTAGAGATATGTCCCGGCAGTCCAAGCGTCCGCGAATAAAGCCGCATAGTAATTACGTTCCATGCCGATCCCGTCGCCAACCGGCAAGATATGCCCCTGCCATTCCTTCGGCCGGTTCGGATAATGCCAGGTCAGCACGAATTCGAAGACCCGTTCCTCGCCAGGCGCAAGCGTATGCCGAATGCACACCGAGCCGTACCGCTCTTTGCCGCCCGCATGCAGCTTGCCCGTACCCGACTGCGTATTCTTCCAAGCTTCCAGTCTGCCGTCTTCGGAGAAATCGGTCCAGAACTCCTGAATGCCGTCCCACCAGGCGCCGGGAAGCCATTCCTCCTTCATGCTTACGCCGTCATCGCGCGTCATAAGCGACATCGTGCCGTTACGCGGATGCTTGGGAGGAAGGTCGGGCGAATAGAAGAAAATGCCTTGCAGCCCCTGCTCCGACCGGCATTCATTGCGGACCTCGCCGGCGAGCCGCATGTTATGGAACAATTCGCGCCCCTCGTATCCGGCCGCGTTCGCAAGCGACCCGGCAATCGAGACTTCCGCAGATTGGTCCGCCGTATTCGTTACGCGGTAACGAATGACCGCGCCCGGGATGCCGGACTCGTCGGGATTCAGCGGAATGAAAGGCGTAAAGGCTTCCATGGCGACCTTCACCGGCAAGAAACGGTCCGTGAAATCCACTTGGACGAACGGGTACTCGCCCCGCAGCACCGAAGCGTCCAATCGCGGCAATCCCGCCAGCTCGTCGGCGAAGAAGCCGTGCGAATTGGCGAAGGGCGGCGTCAGCTTGGCTTCAAGCACCTTGGCGACCGCCTCGCCTTCGCCGGCCTTGACTCGAATGGCAAAGAACGAATATGGCAGCGCATTGCCTTTGCCCTGGCTGTTGAACAGTTCCCAATCGCACAGCTGTCCGCGCGAGCCGACCGAGACATTGCCGGTGCCGATGCCTCCGAGCAGGAATTTGGCTTCCCGCGCATCATGCGAATAGGAACGCTGCGGCCCCCTGCGAAACAGTTCCTCCGCCGTGTACGGGCTATTATCGCGTTTATGATCATCATGATCGGAATGGACATTATGCTCGTGTTTCATAAGTTCTCTCCTTTCGCTTCCAGCAGCAATACCCAATCCTCGCCTCTCCCGCTCGACGGCGGGACGAATCGATGGATGCCTCCTCTGACGTACGTTCCCGCTTCCGCCCAGCCCCCGCTGAGGGGATCGAAACAGGAAGCGGCGACAACCGGAGCTTCCAGCCGCTCCGGCACCGCTTCGAAGGGAATGCCGTTCGGCGTATACAGCAGCGCATAGCCGCCGCCTCTTGACGCAGCCATGCGGTTAGCGCCGGCCGGTTATCCGCGATCATAGCCGGGTCCGGCACGCGGTCAAGCCCCGTCCGCGTCTCGATCAACGTCCGGAGATGGCGAATTTGCGTTGCGCCTGGCCGATCCAATGCCTGTTCCCAGATGCCGGAGGCTTGATGAAACTTGTCTCCATGTCGGAAGCAGGGCCTCGTAGAGACCCAGCTCCTCCGCCGTGTCGACGATGTAATCGACGTGATCCCAATAGGAGTAAGGCCCGTCGGTGTCCGGCCGCAGCGGGTCGGGAAGACTGTCCGCGCCAGGCTTGAACGGCAGCCGGCCGTGCGCGTTCGGCGACGATACGCCATCGAACTCCGCCAGCGTAACCGCTTGAATGACGTTGTATTCCCATTTCGCCCGATTCTCCAATACCGGCCTCTTCCCGGTTCAGCTTGTGGAACAGCTCCCATGCCGTATCGCCCTGCCAGAAGAACGGCGTACCGCCCTCCCGGACGAGAAATCTCCGATTATCGCTGACCCGCAGCAATTGAATCGCGTGTTCAGTCATCTCTCATCCCCTTGCCTTCATAATTTGCCTGTCCGTCTCCTAGTAAGGATAGGACCGCAGGCTGTCCGGCGGAAGAGAAAATCTTAACTTGTTTTCGTGAAAATCATGATGATTGGGATGCTCGGTCCGCTGCCAGCAGCGCAGCACCGCAGTGCCATCTGGGCGCACGCTTACTAACCCTCCCGATGTGAATCGGGAGGGTTAGATTTGTCCTGACGGTCCGACAGGCTGCCGCCGCGTACCTGAGTCAAAAGCCAAGCGCCAGCAGCCAAGCGTAGCCGCCGACATGCTAACTACCAAGCGCCAGCACATGAATGCGCCGTTAGATCAGAGCCAGCGCCAACAGTCAGGCGTGACCGCTGACATGCCATGCGCCTACGCCCAAGCCGAGTCATTCGCTCGTATTGGAATTGTAAAATCAAAATAAGTGCAATGATGCAACTATTTTCAGGAAAAACAAGGACCTAATTAAAATAAGTGCAGATTTGCAACTATTTGTATGAGGTTGAGCAGAATGCTCAGTTATTGTTCGGAATAAGTGCAGATTTGCACTTATTTTCAAATGAACGGCGATTTGGAAGGAATTAAGTGCAGATTTGCACTTATTTTCAATTTGGAAGCGGCAATGCACTGCCCCGCAGCGCTCGCTTCAATGCATGATTTTATGTCAATACTAGTAGCTCGTCACGAGTTCACTTGTTGAATCAGAGCAGGAGGCACGCATGTATTTAGCCCGTTTAAACGACCAATGGTCCTCATTCGCTCAAGAAGCCGGTCTTAGCGAAGCTGCCGCCATCCGGATTACGAACACGGCCCAGCTCAAGCCCGCGGATGGCCCGTCGTATTGGCTGGAATTCGAGCGGGAAGGCAGACGTTTTCATCTGTATCATCTGCATGGCCTTCCCGGCCATGCAGATGATCTGAGAGAATTGAGCGAGGCCTACGCCGATGCTTCTCCTGAAGCGGCGTTCGGAATTCCCGAACGGCAAGCGGCGGCCATCATGGAAGCTGTCCATGCCTTCATGCAGCAGCATTATGCAGCCATTCAAACCTCCGTTGATTGCGGGAACGGCATCGAGCAGGCCAGATCATACATACACAATGTTCGCATGAAGCATTGGCTGCCTCGCTTTCCAAGCTGATTTCCGCGGCCGGTACGCCTTTCTACTCTATCTCTACCGGCTTTCCACCTGCTGTTTCCTTGATCAAACCGACTGCCCGGCACAGCTCGACCAGCTGGTGCGCCCCGTCATATTGCCTGCGGTTGCGGGCATGGATCGACTGCAGCGCCTCCGCGGTCACGCTTCGGGCTTTCTCCAGACTGTGCTGCTCCACGGCCTTCACGATTTCCTTCATTTTCTCCAGAAAATACACCGTCCTGCGCAAGGTCCGGATCAGTAAGATCTGCCTGATATGCGTCGTGTTGAACAATCTGTACCCGTTATCCGGATCCCGCTCCGGCTGCAGCAGCCCTTCCCGCTCCCAATGCCGGATCGCCGACGCCGGCACGCCGGTAAGCTCCGCGGCTTCCCCGATCGTCATGACGTTCTTCGGCAGCTTGCCCGGAATGACCGGCAGTCCCGGATTGCGAAGCAGTTCCATCGTACGGTCGGCGACGGTCTTGTCCTCCTGCAGATTGGCCTGTTCCCGGTTGAGCAGCCAAAACGCCGCATCCATCTCGCCGGCTTGAATGTGACGGAGCACCTCGCAGCCGACCGCTGTGCCGAAGCCCGCGAACAAGGCGCGCAGACAGCGAAAATACGCCGCATGCGTCTTCGTATACAGCCGATAGCCGTTCGCCGCCCGCTCCGGGAGCGGCACGACGCCCCAAGCTTCGTAATGCCGCAGCGCGCTCGTGCTGATGCCGAGCTCCCGCGCGATTTCAACGGGCTTGTAATAGACCGGTTCCACCGCCTCACCCCTCCTCTTCCACGCGTCGACTGTTCTCCTACTATAAGCAATCAGGCACCGGAAATAAAGAGCCGCGCCTGTCTCCGGATCAGACCGGCTTACCGACCGCCGGCCCCTGGCACGGCTGCTGCTTCCCGCGTAATCAAAAAAACATGGCTCCCTATCGAACCGCTGGACCGCTTCCTTCGTTTCTCTCTGTGATGACCCCAATCTCAAGGAGGAATGAACCGATGAAGAGAAAACGTTTAGGCCTGTTCGGTTTACTGCTTGCACTATGTATTACTTGCCTGGCACCGGTGGGCAGCTCGGCCGCGGCGGCCGCCAGCGCCACCGTTACGACGGACGGCCAGACCGCAGCCGCGCTTGGCCTGCTGCTCGGGGACGGGGACGGCGTAACGGTCGCCTATCTAGGGAAGAGCGCGACCCGCGTTCAAGCCGCGATCATCTCGCTTCGCCTGCAGGGAAAGCTGGCGGAGGCGCAGGCATTCGAGGGAACGGACAATTTCAATGACGCCGCATCCGTCGGCGCGAGCAACCAAACGGTGCTCGGTTACCTGAAAGCGCATCCCGAGCTCGGCTGGAACGGAACGGGCGGAGGCAGCTTCAATCCCCTCGCGCCAATCAGCTCCCAACAGTTCTACAAGGTGCTGCTGGAATCGCTCGGCTACCGTTCCGGCAAGGACTTCGACTACGCGAAGGCCGAGACCTTCGCCGCCAGCAAAGGCCTAACGCAAATCTCGGGTACGGCCAGTCTAATGAACGCCCACATCGCGACCGCGCTGGTGGAGGCACTTAGCGCAGATACGATGGACGGCATGACGCTCTTTGCCTCGCTGCAAGCGAAAGGCGTCTTATCCGCGTCGGCGGCTCTGCCTGCCGCGGAGCGTCTCCTTCTTCATCGCGACGCGAAGCTTGGCACGCTCTTCACCGACAGCAAGGGCCGGACGCTGTACTTCTTCACGAAGGACGCCGCCGATCCGAACAGCTGTGCCCTCGACTGCCTGAAAGCTTGGCCGATCTATGCGGCGCAAGACCTGCAAATCCCCGCTGGGCTGAATGCCGCGGACTTCGGCGTGCTGAATCGCGCGGACGGCACCGCGCAAACGACGTATAAAGGCTGGCCGCTCTATTATTTCGCGAAGGATCAAGCGCCGGGAGACACGTTAGGCGAAGCCGTCGGAGGCGTCTGGTTCGTCGCCAAATCGGATTACGCGGCGATGCTCGGCACTTCGAAGACGCTAGGCAACTATTTGACGGATGCCAAGGGCATGACCCTGTATTATTTCGACAAAGATACGGCCGGCACGAGCGTATGCGAAGGAACCTGCCTGACGAATTGGCCGGCTTATCAAGCCGACGGCTCCTCTCTCCCGACGGGCGTCAACCCCGCGGATTGGGGTACGATTACCCGTTCCGACGGAACGAAGCAGGCGGCTTTCAAAGGGTATCCGCTTTACTATTTCATTAAAGACGCCCATGTCGGCGATACGCTGGGACAGGACGTGAATCACGTCTGGTTCGTTCTGGACCCTGCCGCGTTCAAGGGCACGACGGCTCCGGTCGCGAAGACGTACAACATCGACATCATGGATTACTCCTTCGGCATGGGTCCCCTCACCGTCGAGGCCGGTTCCCATATCGTCTTCACGAATCACGACGACATGCAGCACAACGCGGTCGCGGTCGACGGCAGCTTCAGCATTCCGCTTCTCTCGAAGGGCGAATTCGCTACGATTACGCTGACGAAACCAGGCGTTTACGATTATTTCTGCCAGCCGCATAAGAAGTTCATGACCGGTCAGATCATCGTCAAATAAGCCTAAGAAAGGCGGTATCGCAATGCCAAAACAACGACTACGAGCAACCCGCCGCCCTGCGCTGGCCGGAATCGGCCTCCTGCTGCTGGCCTGCTGCCTCATGCTCTCGGCATGCGGCAAGTCCGGCAGCAGCGATTCATCCCAGCCTTCGAATAACACGGCTGCAGCCCAGTCGGATGCCGGCAGCAACGACACGCCAGCCGGCACGGGAGACAATGACGTGCCGTCTGGCACCGCGGATAACGCCAAGGGCGGCAACACGGCGGCTTCCGGCAACGTGAATGGAAGCGGCGACGATCAATCCGCGGCGGCTCCCACCGAAGGAAAGGCCGATGATTCGGGCCATGACGCCGGCGACGACCACCCTTCGGCTTCGAATCAGGGCGGCGACGATAAGCCGAAGCCGGCCGATTCGGGCCATGACGCGGGCGACGATCATCCTTCCGCCTCGGATAAGGGCGGCGACGATAAGCCGAAGCCGGCCGACTCGGGCAAGGACGCGGGCGATGATCATCCTTCCGCCTCGGATAAGGGCGGCGACGATAAGCCGAAGCCGGCCGACTCGGGCAAGGACGCGGGCGATGATCGCCCTTCCGCTTCGAACCAGGGCGGCGACGACAAGCCGAAGCCCGGCACGGGCAAATCCGAACCCGCGCCAGCCGCCAAACCGAAGACCTACAACGTCGAAATCAAGGATTTCGCGTTCTCTCCCGACAAGCTCAGCATTAAGCCGGGGGACAGCGTCACCTTCACCAATCGCGACGAAGTGAAGCATTCCGCCACCTCCGTCGACGGCGTATTCGATACGAAGCTGCTCGCCCAAGATACGTCCGTGACCATCGTGTTCAAAGACGCCGGTTCGTTCAGCTATATCTGCACCCCGCATCCCGCGATGCAAGCCGTCGTCGAAGTGAAGAAATGACGGTTGCGCGATCGCCGTTTCACGTTACAATGAAGACTATAAACCAAGCCCGTCGTGGAGGCGCCTTGCATGCAAAACCTGTCTGATTACGAATTGATGCTTCTCGTCAAAGGCAAGCAGCATGCCGCGCTGTCCGCTCTGTACGATCGGTATGCGGGACTCGTCTACTCCTTTGCCTGGAAAGCATTGCGGGAAGAAGCGGCGGCCAAAGACATCGTGCAGGCCGTCTATCTCCGGCTGTGGACGACCGAATCGTCGTACGATCCCGAGAAGGGTAAATTCACGAATTGGCTGCTTACGATCGTGCGCAACATAACGGCTGACGTACTGCGGAAGCGGCGCAAAGAAAACGTGGGCGTGCTTCACTACTTGCGGGAAGACCTCGAGCGCATCCCCGATCGGCTGAGCCTGTCGCCGGAGCAGCAGGCGGAGCATCAATTCGTGAAAGAACAGATTCGCGGTGCCTACAGGCATCTAAGCAAACAGCAAATCACGCTCTTGGAGCATTTCTATTGGCAGGGCTACACGCTGAGCGAGCTGGCGGCGCTATACGACCAGCCGCTCGGCACGGTCAAGAATCGGCTCCATCAAACGTTGAAAATATTGCGAAGACACTTGTCTGCAGAAGGAGTAGGAACGGGATGACGGAACGAGGACGAATGCCCATATGCGAAGACTGCCTAAGCTATATAGCCGGCTTGTGCAGTGATGAAGAAAAGCGCGTGTTCGAGCTTCATCTCCCGACTTGCGACGGCTGCCGGCAAGAGCTTGAAGATTTGCGAATCGTGTGGGAGGCACTTCCGGCTAATATGGAAATGATGGAACCGCCCAAAGAACTGAAGGAACAAGTCATGAATGCCGTCCGCGAAGCAACGGTCGCGGAACAACCTGCCAGCGACGGCAAACGCATGCCGCCACCATTCACGCTCGGAAAGCCGGGCTGGAATCGGCTGCCGCGCAGGCGCAAGCCGATTATGGCCCTCCTCGGCACCGCCGCTGCCGCCGCGATCGTGCTGCTCTCCGTCTGGAATGCCGAGCTGCGCCGGGACGCCGCCGCCGCGCCGCTGCCCGTGGAGCAGGCGCTGTCCGTTCCCGCGTCCAGCATTCAACAGCTCGTGCCGTTGAAGTCGAAGGCGCCCGCAACCGCAGAGTCTTCCGGCGTAGCCTGCATCGTCGACAACGGGCAGAGCCGGCAGTTCGTCGTTTATCTGTTCGGCGCGCCTCCGACGCTGGGCGAGGAGGCCTATCAGGTATGGCTGATCAAGGACGGCAAGCGGAGCAGCGCAGGCACGTTCCGGGTCGGCGGGAACAGCCGCGGCATCGGCTTGCTGGCCATGCCGATTCAAGGCGAGAAGCTCGATTTCGATGCCATCGGCATCACGCTGGAGCCGGATGAACGCGGAAGCCAGCCGCGCGGGAGCAAGATGTACGGTTCGGCGTAAATCGGGGCCGCAGCTCCGGTCGTATCATTATTCGGCCGATCGGCTAACGGCACCCAAGTCATAGTCGGATTCCATAGGGCAGACTGCGGTCTGTCCTATTTTTATCGCCGCGTTTGCTCTCTGCGGCCGCATTGAAGCGGGCTTGGAGGTCGCTTGTTCGTTTGAAACGCACGGTCGTTTGTGTCACTATGGAAGAGAATGAACTACGTTTCCTACACGAAACCGATAAAGGAGCGCGATCCCCGTGAAAATCAATTATCATGGCCATGCCTGCATTCAAATCCATACGGGCGGCAAATCGCTCGTCATCGATCCCTTCCTGAGCGGCAATCCGGCTGCCAAAATCAAGCCGGAGGCGCTTAAGGTCGACGCCGTGCTGCTGACGCATGCCCATCAGGACCATATCCTGGACGCGGCGCCGATCGCGATCGCCAATAACGACGCTCCGGTCGTGTCGATCGTCGAGCTCGCGGCCTACATGTCGTGGCAAGGCGTGAAAAATTCCGTCGGCATGAACATGGGCGGCACGTTCGATCTTGGCTTCGCGCAAGCGAAAATGGTCCAAGCATTCCACAGCTCGGGCATCGTCATCGAAGAAACGAAGCAAATTTTATACGCAGGCATGCCGGCCGGCTTCCTCGTGTTCGCCGAAGGCCTGACGATTCTGCATGCCGGCGACACGTCGCTGTTCGGCGACATGAAGCTGATCGGCGATCGCCATCCGATCGACGTCGTCTTCCTGCCGATCGGCGACCACTATACGATGGGACCTGACGATGCGCTTCAAGCGGCGCAATGGTATAACGCGAAGCTGACCGTGCCGATTCACCACAGTACGTTCCCCGGCATCAAGCAGGACGCGGAGCAGTTCGTTCGCCGCCTGGAAGATCTCGGCCTGAAGGGCAAAGTGATGGAGCCCGGCGACGAGCTGGAAGTAGCGGGACGTTAGCAACGACTAAGAGAGATAGATGGGATTTTGAAAAGTTTTATGGTAAGCGATCGTTTTCCACCCCATTGACGGTAGATTATTCTTATCCTACTTGCAAGCAGCCGGAGCAGCTCAGCATTGAGCGCTTCGGCTTTTCTTATTTGGGTCCGCAGCCGAAACTTTGCCATCTTAAGACCCGTCTATAACGTGGGGGTGTGGTTTGAGCATGAGACTATTTAGACATTGGGGATTGATTTCACTCGCGCTTCTAGCGATGATCGCTGCCGGCTGCGGCCTGCTCGGCCAAGCAACCTGTCATACGACCGAGTTGGAATGGGATGACTTCCTCGTCATCAATCACATCACGTATTCTCAAAACCACGACGGAACCCGGCCCGTGACAGCCGAACAGCTTGGGGAACGGGTAGGGGAAACATCCTATATGCTGAACAATCATGCTTGCGCGGGTCATGTGTCTAAGAACGGGGATGCGGCATTCCTTCCGGTCGGTACCCCTGTTTATTCCTTACAAGGGTACGAATCGGACTATCGCGTCGCAGCGGATAACAAGGTTTACGAAGTGACGGATAATCCGAATGCCGCAACGTTCGGACAGCTCCTCGACATTGAAGGCAAGGTGAGGATCGTCAGCCTGGAAAGCGAAATCGACGGCAGTCCGATCGGCGACTTCAGCCCGGAAGCATCATCCGCATTCGTGCGTGCGCTGCTGACTCTGCCCTATGTCGGCTTCGATGCGGTATACGAGAAAATCAAGCACGACAATGGCATATACCTTCGCCTGCATCTTCGGGACGGCACGTCTTTTCGAATGGTCTTCTATCCGCAGGGAAATGCTTTCGCCAACGGTGCTTTCGGAACCGATGAGTTGAAATCGTTGATTCTGTCTCAGCGGCAGCACATTAAAGCCGCAGCCGGATTGTAGCTGGCGGAGGTATCGTAATGCTGTGCCTCCGTTCGCTTGGTTTCGTTCGTTGTATCTCCGTTCGCCGGGATTCGTTCGACCATTGGCATGACTGCATGCCAAATAAAACGGGAATCGATCATCCGATCGATTCCCGTTACTTCGCTTGCCGCAAGGCTTCATCCGCAGCGCCATTCGTTCAGCGGTTCGGCCCAGCCCAAGCTCCCCCCGTGTTAAACCAGCTTCGCCACGACTTCCGCCAGCTTGTCCAGGTTTTCTTCATTCCCGGGGCCGGCATAGTTCTTCACCTGCTCGAAGACGGCAGCCGTCTCGAACTGCTGACGGAAGATCATGCCCGTTCTGCCGCCCAAGTCCTCGAACACGGCGGTAAGGCGGAAGACCGGAGCGACCACATGCTTCAGGACGATGCGCTCGGGGCTGGTAATCTCTACGAATTCGTTCGTATTCGGATAATCGGCGCCGTTCGGACCATGCATGACGAATTCCCAAATGCCGCCCGGGCGCGGATCGAACGCACTGAACGTATTCGTGAAGCCTCTTGGTCCCCACCAAGCCGCAAGAAGCTCCGGATCCGTCCACGCTCTGAAGATCGTCTCCCGCGGCGCCTCGATGACGCGCACGGCCACCAATTCGTTCTCCCCCGGCGTTACCTGACTTATCTGTTGATTCGCCATGTCTTGTCCCCGCTTTCTTTTTGGTTGTCCTAAGCATTGCGACCGTTCCCTCATGCAATCATTTATTCATGCACTCATGCAGCCAAGCCTATTCACTCGTTTACTCGGACAAGCATTTTCCCAACGTATCCAGCATGATGCCGGTGCCATGCTCCCGCTGCGCCGCCGTATCGTGTCCGTCCAGAAACGCGCCCTGCTCGGTAAAGACAAGCCGCGTGCCGTTCTCCGCGGTCTTGAACTCCACCGTTACGACGGAGACCGAGACCCGCGCCTCGTTCATATCGAGAATATACGAGTACACGATCCGCTCCCCCGGAACGATTTCCTGATAATACGCTTCGAAATTGATCTTCATTCCGTCCGGAAACGTGTTCCGGCTGCTCTCCCGCCCTCCGACGCGAAATTCGAAAACCTCCGCCTTCGAAAACCATTCGGCCTTCGCTTCGGGATCGGACCAAGCGGCGAATACACGGTCCGGCTTTACGCCGTAGACGCGTTCGATTACAAACGTGGCATGTTCAGCCGAGCGTTCAGTTGTCTTCATGTTCATCCTCCTTCATTAGAATCGTCTTCTTGCTCCGAGAGAAATCGTCCCAGTCTGTCGAGGTTGTTCTCCATGCTTTTCTTCCGTTCGAAGAAATGCTTCTCATGGCTTTTCTTCATCGTTTGCAGCAGTCCGATAAAATCGTTCACGGACAAGCTCTCCTTCGACGCCATCAGGCTCGATACATGCTCCAGCTCGCCGAGCAGCTTCTGCTGCACGCGAATCGTTTCTTTCACGCGGGACGTCTGCTGCGCCACGATGTCCGCCGGACTGAATTCCCCGCCCGTCAATACGTCCCTGACTTCGTCCAGCGACAGATTCAGCTCCTTGAGCGCCAGAATTTGATGCAGCCTCGCAATGTCGGCCTCATTGTACAGCCGGTGGCCGGAATCGGATAACGACGATGGCGAGAACAGGCCGATGCCGTCGTAGAAGCGCAGCGTCCGAACCGTCAGGCCGGTCAGCTTCGCCAATTCGCCTACCTTCCACGTTTGTTTCATAATCATCTCCTTTGGCTCTCGGCCGTTTCTACCGGTACCTCTACTATAAAACATGACGTTACGTAAGGAGCAAGCGAAATGCTGCCATCATCGAAAAATATTTTCCGCTTGCCCGCATAAGAAGCAACTATCCCGCCGTACGCTGTTCGCAAGCGCGGGCGGAACGTCGCAGGACGCTATCGATATTCAGCCGTTCACGATGCCGATCATAAATCCGTCGTATCCTTTGCCCCCGACGGTTTGGATCGCGGTCGCCGAGATGCGCGGCTCCTTCGCGAGCAGATCATAGAAGGCCCGCACGCCTTGGACGCGGGGATCGGTGCTATGGCGGCTCACGACTTCGCCTTCTCGAACGACGTTGTCGCCGATGATGACCGTTCCGGGATGCGAGAACCGCAAGGCCCATTGCAGATAGGCGGGATTGCTCGGTTTATCCGCATCGATGAAGATGAGATCGAAGGATTCCGTCCCCTCCTGCTCCAGCTTCGCCAGCTGTTCCAGCGCGTTTCCGGACCGGATTTCAACCCGATGCGTCAACCCGGCCAGGTCCACGTTAGCCTGCGCGACTTCCGCGTGTTTCGGTTCCAGCTCCAGCGTAATCAACCGTCCTTCGGCAGGCAGCGCCCTCCCCATCCAGATCGTGCTGTAGCCGCCTAACGTGCCGATTTCTAGAATCCGCTTCGCATTCGTCATCCGGGCAATCAACTGCAGCAGCTTGCCTTGGTTCGGAGCTACGTCGATCGGCGGCAGATCCGCCTCCCGGTTCGCCTCCAATACCTGCTCTAATATAGGATCCTGCGGAATTAGCCGCTCCGTTATATACTCGTCGACAAGATTCCAAGCCGTATTCGCGTTCATGTCGCCAGCTCCTCGAATCGAATTTGGTGT
Organism: Paenibacillus sacheonensis; assembly: GCF_009909195.1. Lineage (GTDB taxonomy): Bacteria > Bacillota > Bacilli > Paenibacillales > Paenibacillaceae > Paenibacillus_Z > Paenibacillus_Z sacheonensis. The sequence continues at coordinate 413,729 of NZ_JAAAMU010000001.1, read as the reverse complement.
TGCTTTCGACTTCATTGTAGCTCCATTGGAATCATAAATATAATATATCTTTGGCTCATACTGATATAATAAATATATGATTCCCATTGACTGGCTGAGAAATGTATGGAGGACTATTTGAGAACGTAAAGAGAACTTATCGAGGAATTACCAAAGACTTATTGCGGACTTAGGAAGGAGACCGGTTATGAACTTGCATGCCCTGCGACTCTTTCACGTGGTCGCTTCGACGGGAAGCGTCACCCGCGCTTCTGAGCTAGTAAACATCAGCCAGCCGGCCATAACGGCGCAGATCAAGAAATTCGAGAAGGAGCTCGCCTTCCCGCTCCTCCAGCCCAGCGGGAGAGGCATTGCCCTGACGAATGCCGGCGTCCAGATGGCCTCGCTCGCCAGGCGGCTGTTCGCGATGGAGCAGCAGATCGAACAATTTTGCGAGACATACCGGCGCGGCACGAGCGGGCATATCCGAATCGCCGCTACGTATCTGCCGGCGCAGTTCCTTATTCCCGCTTGGATCGCCAAATTCAAGCAGCGCTACGAGCAAGTGGAGATGACGATCACGACGACCAACTCGTCCGACGCGCTGCAGCTGCTGCTGAACATGGAAGCGGACATCGCCGTCTACGGCGGGCTGCCGGAGGCATATCCCGATACGATTCAATCCGAGCAGCTGTTCCGGGACGAGCTGTGGTTCGTCGTTGCGCCGGATCATCGCTTCGCCGGCCAGCATGTGCCGCTGCATGAAATGATGAACGAGCCGTTCGTCATGCGCGAGGAAGGGAGCTCCACGCGCGAGCGGCTTCTCGCGCTGTGCAGAACCTACAGCGTGCCGATGCCGCGGATCGCCCTGCAGTTCAATGGCCTGCATGAGGCCATAACGGCCGTCATCGCCGGCTACGGCGCGAACTTCGTCTCGTCGCTCGTCGTCCGCGACTACGTCCGGCGCGGCGAGCTGAGCCGCGTGTTCGTGGATGACGTCCGGCTGCTGAATACGATCGCCATCTGTACCCGGAAGAACGAGCCCCTGTCCGCCGCAGCCGCGAACCTGGTCGCGCTTATTCGGCAGGCGCTTGATTGACCGAATCCGGCGATCCCAAGGCGCCCTAACGCTGCCCTCTTGGCTCGCCGTCCCCACTCGATGCTCGGGCAGCTGCCCATAACAAAAAAAACGTCCCTCAGCCATCGTACCGGCTGAAGGACATCGATGATTTTATTGGCATGAATAAGGACGATCATTACGAAATCGCTGCAGCCTTGATCCGCCGTACTTCTTGCTCGCGCTCATCCGGCGTCATTCGCGGACAGACGAAGCATTTCGTTCCGCCCTCGCGGCGGTCGTACTGGCAGCAGCCCGAACGCATGACCCAGCGTTCGCCCTCTTGATAAGGATTGTCGACGTGTCGAACCTGCCACTGGAACGGATTCCGTTTCCGCTGGAACGCTTCCGACGGGACTGCCTCCGATAGCAGCCGGAAGTGATGCTCGAAACGTTCCATGATTGCGGCGGGCAGCCCCATCTTCTGCACGTAATCAACGACCATGGCCGCGATTCCGCCGAATTGCGCCCAGATCTGCTCCGGCTTCATGCCGCTCGCCGCAGCGATCGCGGCTACGGCTGGCGTGACGTCTTCCATCATGAATCGTTTCCAATCCTCCGCTACGAAGGCATCGCCATCCTCGGCAGGAATCGGCTGCGTCCGTACTTCATGAATGCGGTAACCGAAATGCGGATGGCCGTGGCCTTCCTCGTAATCGATCTGAAAGGTGAGATTAGACAGCGGAAGCTCCAGCACTTCGCCGTACATCGCCAGGAAGATCAGCTTCGTTATGCTCAAATTGCACAGCGACGTGCCGATGAATGATCCCGGCAGCTTCAAGTCGACGGCCTGAACGACCTTCCCCGCCTTGCGCATCATTTCTTCCAGCCTGTCAGCTTGAAAAAAGCCCGTCGCCGGCATTTCATCCAGCACATGCTCTACCCCTCCCGGGGAAATATGAAAATAGGTGTTCACCAGCGAAAAATCGTATGCCGTCGTCGTCATTTCTTCGTCCGCTCCCTATGATAATGATTATCATTTCCGTTTATTCTATCATATTGAACGGAGGCACACAATTATTCATCTGATTCTAGCAACGGACGACAACGGCATCAATGAGGCCCCAGGAATAACGCTCAGGCTGCCGGCAAGCCGCTTGCCTTCAGCATCCTGTCTTCTCCGACCTTCCCCGATTTTCGGCTGACCGTTTTCCGCGCATTCGGCTAGGCCTTTCACCCTTGCGCCTAGAGGTGAATAGTCTGAATCAGCCTACTACTACAACGGAGGTTCTAGCATGATTCCGGGATATCCTTATTACAGTCAAGAAACGAAATGCAAGCAGGAGCCGGTTACATTTCCTCCCCAGCACCAGGATCGGCAGCCCGGCTTGGAATATCTCATGTCCCCCTTGCCGATCTCGGATAATCCGGGCTACCTGGGAAGCGGCAAATTAGCGGGTAAAATCGCGATTATTACGGGCGGCGACAGCGGCATCGGGCGCGCGGTGGCCATCGCCTTCGCCAAAGAAGGCGCGGATGTCGCGATCGTATATCTGTACGAACGCGAGGACGCCTCCGCGACCAAGCGAATGGTCGAGCAATACGGCCGCCATTGCTTGCTGATCGAAGGGGATCTGCGGCGGCCGGCGTTCTCTGCCGAAATCGTCGATTGCACGCTCGCCCATTACGGCAAGCTCGACGTGCTCGTATTGAACCAAGGCGTCCAATTTCCGCAGAAGAGCATTCTGGATATTTCCAATGAACAATTGGAGGATACGTACCGGACGAACATCTTCCCCCATTTCTATCTGACGAAAGCAGCGCTTCCCCACCTCCGTCCTGGAAGCGCCATTATCAGCACCGCGTCGGTTACCGCCTACGCGGGAGCCCCCTTGCTCGTCGATTATTCGTCCACGAAAGGCGCGATCGTCTCGTTCACCCGTTCCTTGTCCCTGCAGCTCGCAGAGAAGTGCATCCGGGTCAACGCCGTTGCTCCCGGTCCGATCTGGACGCCGCTCATCGTATCCAGCTATTCCGCCGAGTACGTGAAGACGTTCGGTCTGGAGACGCCGATGAAGCGCGCCGGCCAGCCGTTCGAGCTCGCACCGGCGTACGTCTACTTGGCCTCCGACGATTCGTCGTTCGTCACAGGCCAAGTGCTGCACGTGAACGGCGGCATTATGACGGAAACCTAATTCACTTCAACACCACCTTTGCGGGCGTTTACGTGAAAAGATCCCCGACTGCAGAGGCAATCGGGGATTTGGGCTGTAGTTTAACGTTAACGCGCGTATCGGATGTCTTTTGCAAGAAATAATGGTAAAATGCTAGGTTAGAACGTATACCTACATCAATCCACTTGGAGGTGCGCCCCAACATGGCGACGACTCGAACATTTGCCTTTATCGGTTCTTACGCGGACGCGGACGGCCCTGGTTTATACGCCTGCTCTTACGACGAGCAAAGCGGCGCCTTGACGCTGCTTGACCAGGCGAACGGCCTGCAAAATCCGACCTTCCTCGTTCCCGACGAGCAGGACCGGACCGTTTATGCCATTATGGAATGCAAGGATGCCGATGGCAAGAAATGCGGCGGCGCTGCCGCGTATCGCTTCGATTCCGCGACAGGGAAGCTGGAGAAGCTGAACGAAGTCATTACGCTTCCCGCGACGACCTGCCATATTACGCTCGACGCTACGCGACGCGCCGCAATCACGGCAAGCTATCACGGCGGCATGGTCGGCCTGTCTCCGATTCTAGATGACGGACGTATCGGACCCACCGCCGACATTCACCGGCATGAAGGCTCCAGCGTCCATCCTGCCCAAACCCAGGCGCGGGCCCACTCGGTCATCGTCGATCAGGCAAATCGGTATGCCGTCGTTTCCGATCTCGGTCTGGACAAGCTGTTCGTCTACAAGCTGGATGTGCCGAACAATCGCATGACGCTCCACGGCGAGACAAGTATCGCTCCCGGTTCGGGACCGCGCCATTTCGTATTCCATCCGGAACTTCCTTACGCTTACGGCATCAACGAGTTGAACAGTACGTTCACCGTTTACGCTTACGATGCGGAAGAAGGACGCCTGGACGTCATTCAGACGATCTCCACGCTGCCGGACTCTTATGTTGGCGAGAATGGCTGCGCGGATATTCACCTCTCCCCGGACGGCGCGTTCTTATACGGTTCCAACCGCGGGCATGACAGCTTGGCGGTATGCAGCATCGACCCGGCGAGCGGCCGGCTCGAGACGGTGGAATACGCGCCTACGCTTGGCGGCCACCCGCGCAACTTCGCGATCTCGCCCGATGGACGGTTCGTGCTCGCAGCCAACCGCGACGGCAATAACATCGTGACGTTCAGCCGCGATGCCGCAACCGGCAAGCTGCAGCCGACAGGCAGCGAGCTAAGCGTATCCAAGCCGGTATGCGTGCGTTTTGCGGAATTAACCGAGTAGCGGTTCATTATGAACCGGGATCCGATCCCAATCCTTGGCGACAAACAAGGAGCGGAAGTAGGTTGATAAGCCGCAAACCGGCAGCTTAGCGCTAAGTTGAACGGCCGACTGCCGTAACCGATTATTTAAGCATCCAAAGGAGCAGGGCGGCATTTTGCCGCTCCTGCTCCTTTTCCGTTGCTGGCACTCTTCTTGGTTACTTACGCGCTCCGATGAGGGACTGCTTCCGTTCATCGATCTTCTGTCCCGCGGTTCGTTTCTAGCTCTCGATCCGCAGTACGATCCGGCCTCTTCCATGACCTTGCTCGCTCCGCTCGTGAGCTTGCCGCACCTCGCTCAAAGGATATGCGTGCTGCACGACCGCTTTGACCCGCCCTTCGTCCATCAAGTCGGCGATGGCCGCCAAGTCTTCTCTTGTCGCCAAGCTCGAGGGCAGCACGCGGATGCCAAACTCCATACCCCGCTCGACCGGCGGCTTGCCGGTTATCGTAATCAGCGTGCCCCCGCGCTTGATGACCGGCCACGAGCGTTCCAGCGTCTCTCCGCCGATCGTATCCAGCACGAAGTCTACGTCCTGCGCCGCATGCTCGAACGGCTCTGCCATATAATCCACCGCAACGTCGACGCCGAGCGAACGAACGAAGTCGATGTTCGCCGGCCCCGCCGTGCCGATAACTTGCGCGCCCTTGCACTTCGCGAATTGCACGGCGAATAATCCGACGCCGCCGGCCGCTCCGTGAATCAAGACGCGGTCGCCGGCCTTCACGCCCGCGCTCTCGATCGCGCGCCATGCGGTCGTCGCTCCGCCGGATATCGCGGCAGCCTCATCGAAACCGACCGATTCGGGCTTGAGCGCGATCGCATCCACGGCTGCCGTCGTAAAAGCCGCATAGGTTCCTTTCGCGCTGCGACCGAAAACCTCTTGTCCCTTTTGGAACGCGGTTACGCCGGGTCCGGTCCCTTCGACGACGCCGGAGAAGGCCGTCCCCGGAATCGCGGGAAATTGGACGGGCATGGGGAACGAGCCTTTCCGAATCTTCCAATCGACGGGCAGTACGCCCGCCGAAACGACGCGCACGAGCACTTCGCCTTCCAGCGGCCGCGGAAGGGGAATGCGTTCGAACCGTAAGACGTCGGATCCTCCGAATTGATGATACCGGACGACGGTTTGCATGACGGGCTCTATCATCGGCTGCTTCATCCTCTCCATGGTCAAGATCAACATGCAGCAAAAATACCCTTCTCCTGCAATCGCATGCAGGATAGAATATAATCTATAATGCAGCACTTACTGAGTATACTCAGTACTTTTGTTTGATTGTGAGTATACCCAGTAATATCTTGCACGTCAAGGAGAATGAATGCATCCATGAGCAATTCGAATCCCGTATCCTCGGCTTCCCAAGCCGCAATTCCGACGGCCGGTCAAGTCCTCGAGAAGCTGTTCACGACGACTCACCGTCTGCATCTGCTGTTCGAAGCTCGGCTCGCCGAATACGGGCTGCCTGCCTTCATAACGGGTCCCCGGCTTCGTTTTCTCGTCACCGTCGCGGAAGCCGGCACCATCCGCATGGGCGATATGGCCGTCAGAAGCGGCATCGCGCCGCGTACCGTCACGCAATTCGCCGATGCGCTCGAGCAGGAGCGGCTGCTCCTTCGGCTGCCCGACCCGGAAGACCGCCGCTCGACGCTGCTTCGGCTGACCGATAAGGCTTTGCCGCTGATGGATCGGGCGCGGTCTGCCATGAAGGAGTCGGCCGAGCAGGTGCTGGGCCATCTGGAGCCGGACAAGCGGGAACAATTCCATGCGCTCCTGCTTCTACTAGGCGCCGCGCCAGCCGCAGATGCCGAATAACCTAGGGTAAGCCGTTATCAATAATGTACAAGGTTAGGCCTTCGGCAGCACCTAGCCGGTGATTCTTATTCGTTTAACGTTATTCGTTCAAATACGTCGTAATCCGGTTGGCGGCGGCTTTGGCAACGGCCTCCGCGGACTTGCTTCCCGCGAAGAAGGCGGCCGACTCTTCCTTGATGATGCCGAGCACCTTCTCGTCCTTGCCCTCGTAGTTGCCGACGGACGGCAGCAGCTTCAACGCGGAATCGATCTGCTCTTGCGTCATCATCAGCTGCTTTTCGCCGCCGTTCTTGTTTTTGATCATCATTTTCGCCCCGCCGCTCTTCTGCTGCTCGGCGAAACGCTCCAGCTTCGTCCTGGCCGCGGCTTGGTTCACGGGGAACGCCATCATGGCAGGCGAAGCCTGCATCTCCTCGGACAGCAGAAACTTAACGAACTCCCATGCCGCCGGCTTCACCTTGGAGCGGTCGTTCAACGCAAGCGCCAAGTCCGACGTGAACGGCAGTCCTTCGTCTTTGCCGGACCCCGGCGGTTGAAGCACTTCGCCTTCCCCTTCGCCGAGCATGCTCGGCAGAATCGCGAGCTCCATCGGCGCCGACATGCTCATCGGCATGAAGACCTGCTGCATCCTGCCGAGATTAGCGTCGGATACCGCTCCGCTGTCGTAAAGCTGCTTCACCTGCTCCAAATAGCCGCGGAACGCTTTTTCGTCGAACGACGCTGCCTTCCCTTCCTTCGTCACCAATTGGTCGTATACCGTCTTCGTCAAATAACCGAGCAGCTCTTCGGGCTTCATGCCGCCGAGCACCTGCGGCTTCGTGCCGTCCGCGTTCGTCCGCGATGCGATTTGTCCGCATAGGGCGATGAACTGCTCCCAGGTCCATGTTTTATCGTCGACGCCCCCCGCCTGCTTGATCGCCGCTTTATTGCCGACCAAGACATCGAGCGAATAACCGACCGGGATGGCATACCAGGTTTTGCCGCTCGTCAAGCCTTTCAGCACGCGTTCGTAATACGCGTCGGCATTAAAATCCTTGTCCTTGCCCGCGATCCCGGTCCAATCCGCGAACATGCCTTTGTCCAAATAACGGTCTACGGGGAGATAATTCGTCGAGATGAGATCCGCGGCTTTGCCGGACATCAAGGCGGTGCCGACGGCGTTCACGTATTTGTCGATGTCCTCCTCCGCCGGACCGTTGTCCTTGCCGGCGATTCGAATCGTGTTCTTGCCGCTCGTATCCGTCGGAACCGTCTCCCGGACCTCGATATCGATATCCGGATGCGCCTGCTCGAATCGGGCTGCAGCTTCCTCCAGGAACCGGTCTTCCGTGAACACGGACACCGTTACCGTTTGTTTGCCGGCTGCATCGCCTTCCGCCGTATCCGCGGCCGCTTCAGCGGCTTCGCCGGGTGAATTGCCGCTGCCGCCGGAGCTGCAGGCAGTCAATGCCGAAGCCAGCAGCAGCGTTGAAGCTGTCGCCCCCATCCATGTCCAAGCCTGCGTTTTCGTAGTCGTCATCGCAATCCTTCCTCTCGTTCATGATTTATTCCAGCCGCACGCGGTCGCCGTCCCCGAGCGGCTCGCTCGCTTCCGTGACGATCCTCTCGTCCGGCAGCAGCCCGTTCAGCACGACCGCGGTATCGTCGTTCGTCTCGCCGGTATCGACGTACGTTTTCTTGACGAAATACGAGGAGCCGAGCGGCCCTTCCTTGACGGTCAGCGCGAACACGTACGTGCCTTCGTCGTCCGCCTCCAGGGCGGAAGCCGGGATCTTGAAGCCGGGACGCTCGCTCTGCTGGTCGATATAGACGGCTGCCTTCAAACCGGGCTTAAGGCCGTCTCCGCGCACGTCGATCTTCACGGACTTGGCGCCGGAATCCCCGCTGCCCGCTGCTCCGCCTTCACCCTGACCGGAAGCGTCCTCGATGCTTGCGATCGTACCCTTCAGCCGCCGTGCCGACGAATCGTCGATCTCCACGTCGACTTCCCGGCCGATCTGCAGCGAAGAAGCGGCGTCGCCGGTCGCGGCGATGCTCAGCACGTATCCGGAAGCGTCGCTCGCCAGCAGGCAAACCTGTTGTCCCGGCGAGGCGGTCGTTCCTTCCTCCGCGGTCAGCGACGTGACGATTCCGGCAAACGGCGCGCGAAGCACCTGCCCGTCGCGGATTTGCTTCTGCAGATCGTCAATCCGGCGGCCGGCAATGCTCATTTCCAGCTTCTGCGATTCGATCGCTTGTTTCTGCCTGTCGACCGCCGCATCGTCCGCCCCCTGCTGCAGAAGCGGCTTCAACTCGTTGATGAGCTGCGAGAGCTTGATCTGCTGCTGCGCGTAACGTGTCTTCTCATCCTCCAAGGACCTTTCCGTCGCGTAGGTATCGAACGTAACGATCGGGTCCCCTTGCTTGACGCGGTCGCCTTTCTCGACATGCACCTTCACGACTTCCCAATTCCCGAGCGGCAGGAGCGGCGCCGAGTAGGCTGCCTGCAGGTAGCCTTCCTCGTTCACGCTAAGGTCAAGGCTGCCCATGGACGGCGACTTTACGGTAACCTTCGGCAGCGCCAGCCCCTGAATCGTATTCGACAGATAGGTCAGCACGAGCAGCCCCCCGATGAACAGACCGAGCGCCCAGCGCAGCATGCGTCGTCTTCGTTCCACGTTCATTCCTCCTTTCGCCCGCATCATGGCGACCTTCCCGGTTACCCCTTTATTCCCGAACGCTGGATGCCTTCCACCAGCTGATCCTCCCCGTACAGAAAAAGCAGCACCATCGGCGTCATGTACAGCGTCGAGGAGGCGAACGCCACGCCGCGCGCCCCTTCGTTAATGCGGGCCAAATAAACCGAGAGCGGCTGGCGGAACGGCTCCGTAATGAAAAGCAGCGGCTGCTCGACCATATTCCAGTTGTCCGCGAAGAGCAGAAGCGCCAGCGCGGTCATGCCCGGCTTGACGATCGGCAGCACGATGTGCCGGAATGCCCGGAAATGGCCGGCTCCGTCGATTCTCGCGGCTTCCAGATAAGGGTCCGGGATTCCGGCCGTGAACTGACGCATCAGAAATACCCCGAATGCCGCGAATACGCCGGGCCATATGATGGCGCCGTACGTTTGAAGCAACCCGAGCCTATCCGCAATCAAATAATTGGGGACGAGCGTCACTTGAAACGGCATTAGCATCGTCAGCAGGTAGACGAAGAACAGGCCGTCGCGGCCGGGGAAGGCCAGCTTCGCGAACGCATAGCCCGCCAGCGTACCGATCGCCGTCTGTCCGATCAGAATCGGCAGGGCGAGCCGGACGGAATTCCAGAACAGATTCAAAAATTTCGATTGGAGCAGCAGCACCTCCGCGAACGGCTTCAAGGTTACCCGCTCCGGTATCCAGCGAATCGAGACCCGCTCCGTCGGCATCGCCGCTGCGTCGGCATCCTCCGCATCCACGGCATCCTCGCCGTCCAGCGCTCCGTAGTGATGCGCGATTTCCCGTTCGGACATCAAGGCGTTCGTGACCGTCAGCGCGACCGGAAACAGCGCGAGCGCCGAGAGCAGCAGCAGCAACGCGAGCTTCATGGCAATCCGCGTCCGGTTTGCGGCCATGTTCATTCCTGCACCTCCCATGCACGGCGCTCCGCTCGGAACAGCACGAATACGGTCATGCCGATCACGAGCGACAGCAGGACCGCCGCGGACGTCAATTTCGAATAATCCAAGCTCTGAAACTGGTTGTTCATGAAATGCTGCAGCGTATAAATGGCATCGTTCGGATAAGCGCCGGCGACCACGTAGGTCTCCCGGAACACCTTGAAGGAGCCGACGATCGACATGACGGCGACGAAGAACGATACGGGTACGAGACCCGGCCACGTGATCGACCGGAACCGCCGCCACCGTCCCGCTCCGTCGATGGAAGCCGCCTCGTACTGCTCCGCCGGAACGCTCGCAAGCCCCGCCAGGAACAGGATCAGGTTGTAGCCGGCATTCTTCCATACGTATACGGCCAGCATGACCGCGAACGACCACCGGCTGTTCATCCAGTCGACCGGCACATAGCCCATTTTCGCCGCGAGTCCGTTGATGGCGCCGTTCCAATGGAACAGCGCCTGCCAGACGAGCGCGATGGAGGCGACCGGCACGACGAGCGGCAGCAGGAAGACCGTGCGGAACGTCCGCCGCAGCGGCATGGCCCCGATCAGCAGCAACGCCAGTCCAAGCGAGACCGCGAACAGCACGGGAACGCTAACGCCGGCGAACGCAACGGAATTGCCGAAGGCTTTGCGGAACGATGCGCTTTCCCAGAGCTGCCTGTAGTTGTCCCATCCGACGTAATGCCCCTCTATCGGCGTATCGACGAATGAATAATAGACGACCGCGCCGAACGGGACGACATAGAACAACAGAAACCCCGCGAGGCTCGGCCCCAGGAAAGCCAAGACGGCAGCGGCCTCCCGGCAGCATGAAGCGCGAAGCTTCGGCAAGCGAATTCCTCCTCTCCTCGTCCTGACAGCGGACGCCAATCAGCATAGCCCGCTTCTGTGACAACCGTGTGACAAGCCTCTGCGTGACAAATCGCCTCGCCTCCCGCTACAATATGGCTAATCAAAGGTTCGCGAAAAGCGCGGGCGCGGAAGGAAGATGTGCATGAACAAGACGGTGCTGATCGTCGAGGACGAAGCGAAATTGCGGGAGCTGATCGCGGATTATTTGGACGCCGAAGGGCTGGCTTGGCTGGAAGCGGCGAACGGAGACGAGGCGGTTGCCGTATTTCGCGAGGCGTCGCCGGATCTCGTCATTCTCGATATCCTGATGCCGGGGCTCGACGGCTACGACGTCTGCGAGGCGATCCGCAAACAGTCCGACGTGCCGGTGCTCTTCCTGACGGCCAAGAGCGAAGAGGAAGACGAGCTGCTCGGCTACGATCTCGGCGCCGACGATTACATGACCAAGCCCTTCAGCCCGAAGCTGCTCGCGGCGAAAGTAAAGGCGCTGCTGCGGCGATCCGAGACGGTAAGGTCCGAGCCGCCGGAGACGGAAGGCGCGTGCATCGTCGCGGGCTGCCTGCGCATCGACGTATCCGGCCGGGAGGTAGTGCTGGACGGAACGCCGCTGTCGATGTCGCCGAAGGAATTCGACCTGCTGCGCTACTTTGCCGATCACCGGAACATCGTCCTCAGCCGCGACCGGATCTTGGAGCATGTATGGGGCTATGATTACGAAGGCGATTCGCGAACGGTCGACACGCATGTCAAAAGGCTGCGGCAAAAGCTCGGCGCACGCGCGGATTGGATTTCGACGCTGCGGGGCAACGGCTATCGCTTCACGGTGACGCCATGATGGCCTTTCGCAATTCCATCGCCTTCCGACTGTTCGCGGTCACCTTCATCGTCATCATGCTCTTCGCGGGGCTGCTGCTCGCCCTGCTGGCCGGCGGGTTCCCGTCCTTCTACGAGCAGCGTCAGAAAAGCGACGTCGCGGCCGAATTCAAGCAGCTCGGCAAACGTTACGCCGCCCAGGAATCGTCCGGCGGCAAGCCGGGAATGCCGGCGTACGTCACGCAGTTCGACAGCGACTATTACGCCAAAACCGCGGTACTCACGGTCAGGGACGGCGTCGTGACGACCGTGCTGATGAGCGGGAGCTCGCCGAAGCAGTCGGTGTTTTTTCAGGGCGGGATCCACGGACTCGACGGTCCGGACGGTTCGGAGATGATTCTCGTGCCGAATCCGCCGCTTCCTTCGGAGCTGGCGGGGATCTCGGCGGCGGTGCAGGAATGGACCAAGAACGAGGACGAATCCGGCAAGGTGCTGCGCGGCGGACACACCGTCGTTTACCGGTCCGGAGCCGGCGGCGGAACGACGACGCCGAAGCAGCTGATCGCGGTGACGCCCGTATCGAGCGACGGCGCCCGCAGCGGAACCGTCCTCCTGTCGGTCTCGTCGCTCCAGCCCATCACGCATGCTGCAGCCGTCTTCAAGGGACTCTCCCTGTACGTCTTCGGCGCGGCTTTCATCTTCGTGCTGCTGCTGGCATTCGGCTACGCCACGATCATTACGAAGCCGCTCATTCGGCTGAACGCGCTCGCCGGCCGGCTGGCCCGGCTCGATTTCGATGTCCGTACCCGGTGGAGGCGCAAGGACGAAATCGGGGAACTGGCGCGGACCTTCGATTTTCTCGCCGATAATTTGTCCGGGACGCTGGAAGAGCTGCAGACGGCGAACGAGAAGCTGCGCCAGGATATCGAGCGGGAGAAGCGGCTGGAACGGATGAGGCGGAGCTTCATCGCCGGGGTGTCGCATGAGCTCAAGACGCCGCTCAGCCTGATCGGAGGTTATGCGGAGGGATTGAAAGATAACATCGGCAGCGGCGCCAAACGGGAACGTTATGCCCAGGTCATTCTCGAGGAGACGCGCCGAATGGCGGCCATCGTAGGCGACATGCTGGACCTGTCGCATTTGGAGTCGGGACAATATTCGCTGCGGCGGGAGGCTTTCTCCGTGGCGGAGCTGTTGAACGGAGCGGCGGACCGGGCCGCCGCGCTCGGCGAAGCCCGGTCCGTCCGCGTGTCGGTGGACCTCCCTCCCGGCGAAGAGGCACGGATGACGGCCGTCGCGGACCGATTCCGAATTGATCAAGTGCTGACCAACTTGGTTACGAATGCAGTACGCCATGCGCCTGACGGCGGAGCGGTAGAGCTCCGCGCGGCGGCCGTGGATGACGAATGGCAAATCGTCGTGTTCAACGAGGGAGAGCCGATTCCGGAGGAAGAACTGCCCCGCATCTGGGGGCAGTTTTACCGCATCGACCAGGCGCGCAGCCGCGAGAGCGGCGGAACGGGCATCGGCCTCGCGATCGTGCGGCAAATCCTTGAACTGCACGGCAGCCGCTGCGGCGTGCGCAATGAGAATTCGGGGGTCGCGTTCGCCTTTACGCTGCGCCGGGCAACATGATCCATCGGCCCGCCTTGGAAGCCCGCAGCCGTTCATACATACCTGCTGATCGCGCGCCGGGATTCGTTTCGTTACTTCGGCACGGGCGCGCGGAACAGTTTCGTGTTACGATGTGGAAGAATAAGGACGAGGGAGATGGGACAAATGAGTGTTGGTTTTCAAACCGTTCAGGATGCGCTCGAAAATTATAAGTCGGCCATTTACGAGCAGGATGCGGCGAGATTCTTAGCGACGTTCGCTGCGGATATCCATATTTACGATTGTTGGGAAAGCTGGGCATGCACGGGTATTTCCGCGTGGAAGGAAATCGTGGCCGCGTGGTTCGCCGGACTGCGCGAGGAAGGCGTTGTGCTCCGAACCGATTTTGCCGACCTCGTCGTGGAATCGAATGCGAATCTCGCTTTCGTTCGCTGCGCCATTACCTTCGCTGCCTATAATAAATCCGGAGAAAAGCTGCGTGAAATCACCAATCGATTCACGTTCGGACTCCGAAACGAACAAGAATCCTGGGTCATCGCGCATGCGCATTCCTCGCTGCCGATCAGCTTGGAAACCGGCAAGGGACTATTCGACGTCAGGTGAAGAGCCTGCCTTGATGGCTACCGTTATCCTGCTTATTCTCAAATGACGCTGGCCGTGGAAAAGGTCCTGCGCATCCTAGATGAGAAGCACATGACGGACCTATCCCTGAAGGAGTACGCCGATCTGGTTGGCGTACAGGGAGAACAATGCATAAAGGAACCGGACACTTCCGGGGCATGGTCCTAAAACGAACAAGAAACAGCCTGCTTCCGCGTCTAGGCGACGCTCGGCAGGCTGTTTCCTATTCGATGGCTATTCTCCTTCCCATTTTCCTTATCTGCGTGACTACGAACATAATCGGAATATATCCATAAATAAAATAAAGTCCGACGTCCGAATAAAACTCGGAAATCCATCGATATATGCTGCGGTCCTTCAAAAAATAATCCAAGATCAGGATTCCGACCAGAAAAGCAAGCAAGCTCGCACGCGGTTTGATCCGAAAAACGTTTTTCATTCCACGGCATGCGGCCCATAAGCTTAAAGATATGCCTGATAAATTTTTTAGCAGCCACAATGAAATCGCTAGATATTCTACTCGCTGGAACACGGGTCCCTCGATAATCTTGAGCATATTAAGCGTTGGCCAAGAGATTTGGCGCAGCTGCCCTTCACTGAAATACATAAACGTGATGATAATGATCATCAAATACAATAAGGTAACAAAAATCACCATCAAGTGAGCCCATTTTTGAGATTTTGCCGGTGATTTAATGAAAGGGTAAAAGAGTAAAAGGGCTTCAAATCCTAGGAATTGATAGATCATGCTTTTAGAAGAGAGCAATATGTCGGATGCTGAATGGTTAAAAAGAGGCATCAAGTTTTGCGGATGTAAATACGGCAAAACTGGCAAATTCTCTGGAATAATAAAAATAAGCGACATTAGGAATCCCAAAAAACTTAGTCCGGTAACGGACCGGAACCCGCCTGAGACGGTATAGTAGATAAGCAGCATCAAAATGGTGCTTATGGGTAAAATTTTCATCGATGGAAACATCCAGACTTGAATCACTTCAATATAGGCTTTGAATTCAATATAAGCGCCGAAAAAAAAATAAAGAACGATTGCGAAATTGATTATGCTCCCTGCGATTTTCCCGAAATAGGTATGGTTGATAGCAGTTATATCTAGACCTTCTGGATTAGAACGTAAAATTTTATAAATCATCCATACGATCAAATGAATGCTGATCCCTACGATAACAACAGAAATATAAGCATTATATCCGGCATGTTCGGCCAATTCACGTTGGAAATTCAGAACTCCGACCCCGACCATGCTGACATACATAAGAGGAACAATTAAGAAGGGAGATATTAAGTGTTTTTCGTCAACAGCATTATTCATTTACGAAACACCTCACTAAACTGTTCTTCCAAACATCGTTCAACCACTGCCAGTATTAGCGATTTTAACCTGAACGCTTACCGTTGTTTTTATTTCTTGATAAATTTTTTCAAAATCTTGGGCATTCCAATTCTTAGACCGACTTCTTATTAAGTCTCCCAAGCCGACTGGATCAACCTTATTTTCCTTCAATCGTGAAAGGAATTTTTCAATTTCTTTTTTCAAATACGAACCCATCGTTTTTTCAAGCCGCGTAAGCTGCTCTTCCGATCTCACATCCACCCAATCCGGGACATTCTGAAGTTCCGTCACCAATTTCAACCGAATTGAAATCGAAGGGATTAGATGAACGTTGTTCACCATATAGTTTGCCTTTGAATGCATGCTTCTCAATAAAATAAAATCTTCACCCTGATTGTTTGTATTGTTTGATGCTTTTCCTGCAAGTGGAACCGTGTAGCTTCCATTCTTCGAGTTCTGAATCAGCATTTTTAATAAGAAAGCGTCCTTCAAGCTAATTTCGGTTATCATTCGATCACTTCTGAATAAAGCCAGTCCATCGATTTTTACTTCTCCGTGACCGCCGCTTCCCGCAGCTCCTTCCCGCCCTATTTTAAAATACGGTAAAAACATGTCTCGTCCTTCACCGTAATAATTAAACAGGGATACATGAAGGTTCATCAGCGGTAAATTTCCGTTTCTCATGTTTTGTTCAATCATATCCGATAAAAAAAACGGTTCTTGGGTTTTTGTGGTGATTTCCAACAGTTCCGAAGCGTCCCGCTCCACGACTCCAAGCTGAAGCCGCGATGAAAATTTAGGATCGCGGAGTAAATGATGGATTACAGTCCCAATCCCTTTTTCTGCACTCGTTTTTCCGAATAACACCATCCTCATCTGTCCCCTTTCAAGGGGATCGTTTGTCTGCGTATTCAGTCGTGGCAGAGAAAGATAAGACTTGGATTCCGTATGTAAAACTTCCAGATCTGTTTTTCCCTGTTCTTTAAAGTGAGAAATTAGAACAGCGGTTTTTTTGCCTTTCGCAACGGTATCAAAGCTAATTGCATGGACAAGACAAATCTGATTCACGATTTTTTGATCGGTACAAGCCGATAAAACGGTACACAAAATGATAACCAGAAAAATTTTCCTCCTATTCATAATGGCCCTCTTTCCATCATTTATTCTTCATCAAGGTCATTTTTCTGTTTAACTGGTTTGTTAGGCAAATACTTAACTGAAGATTTTGGTCTTAAATGTTGAGGTCTTTTATTCAGAATTTGAAAGGATGAACGTATAAAACTGTCTTTAAGTTCCGCAATCCTTAAAGGAAAAATCGGAACAACGTAAGGAGAGCCTAATGATTTTAAACGAATAATATGGACGAACAGAAAACCCACCCCGATAAAGATGCCAATTCCCCCCCAAATCGCGGACAGAAAGATAATAGGAAAGCGTAAAAACCGTATCGCATTTGACATCTTATATATCGGTGTCGTAAATGAGGCTAAAGCCGATAGCGCGACAAGAATCAGTAAAATATTGCTTGTTAAAGCTGCTTGGACCGCAGCTTGACCGATAACGATTCCTCCGACAATACCTAAGGTTTGGCCGATTTTTGTTGGTAATCTGGCCCCTGCTTCCCGAAGGAATTCAATGGTTATTTCTAAGAAAAGCACTTCAAAGAAGGGCGGAAACGGAACGTTTTGTCTGGAAAACATAAGGGGGCCCAGCAAATCTTTTGGAATGACTTCATAATGGTATGTGGTTATCGCAACATACATTGACGTGGCAAACACCGAAAACATGACACCAAAGATTCGAATCAATCGAAAAAAAGAACCTAATATCCATGGCAAATAATAATCTTCCGGGGAAATAAAAAAATCAAACAATGTAGAGGGTCCCGTAACACAATAAGGTGATCCGTCGCTAAGGACCGCGACTTGCCCGATACTAATTGAATACACCACTCGTTCCCTGCGTTCCGAGGATACAAACAATGGAAATGGCGTCCAAGAATTGTCTGACATGATTTGGTCCAGTGTGGACGAATCAAACACGACATCGTAATCAATATCAGTAAGCCTTTGCTCAACAGTTTGAATCGTCTGTTCATTTGTCAGCCCATCGATATAAATGATTGCGACTTTCGTTTTTGAAGTTTTGCCAACGATAATTTCTTTTATGATCAAGTTGGGGAGATTGATTTGTTTTCTTAGCAAACCGATGTTTGTATCCAGGTCCTCTATGAAACCGACTTTAGGGCCGACGACGCTAAACTCGTTTTCCGTCTCATTAGTTTTTCGCATTCCATGATTGTCGGCTAAATTAACCAACGCACACTTTTGATCGTTTTCATGAAGTTGAACGATCGCATAACCTTTCAGCAGTTTGGATTGAATCGTCGTTAACTCGTCGGTAATCTCTATATCATTAATGGGAATCCAAGCCTTAATATCCTCGATGTCCTTGATTTCGGAATCCAATGCGCGATTTTGCAACACAAGAATCAAATGCTGCTGCATCCACTTCGCATCGATTAAGGTACTATAATAGAAAATACTCACTTCTTGTTTACCAAGTGAAATTACGGTAGTCTTAAAGTCACTCGATTGACCGGATAATTTTAATAATTGATCGAGGTTTTTAAATTCTTTTCTCATTGCGAATATCCTTTCTAGATAAAATTCCCAAATGTTCATTATGATGCCATGTTATTTTTCAGCAAGAAACTCTATATTATACATGGGCGGAAATACATTAAATTCCGAGACTCTATGATGGAGAAGCCTAGGATGCATGGACATCATGATCCTTATAAAACAGAATGATTGGACAAAGACTTCTATTAGATCGAGCTACCTTTTTTGAAGATGGAGGGATTGTTACATGGAGAAATACCAAATAGATAAATTATGGTATTTATCTAAAATCAGCATTTTCGAAGAAATGACCAGTGAAGAAATGAAGGAAATTGATTTACTAAATACCATTCGCCATTTCAATTGGGTCCCGAAGGACGTATTGGTTCAAAGTCCTGATACTGTTCTCGAAGGACTTTCTTTCGTCAAAGAAGGCAAGCTTAAGGTATACAAATTAAACGACAGTGGAAAGCAATTCACGCTAAGTATATTGACTCACGGAAACATGTTTGGGGAAATCAATTCCCTCTCCCTTGGTACTAAAGAGGTGTACGTTGAAGCCCTGGAACCAACACTGGTTTGCTCGATATCCGAAGCACAATTCGACCGGCTTATGATAAGTAGACCGAGTCTGGCGTTGAAGCTTCTAAAAGTGGTCAGCGAACGTTTGAAGGAAAGAGAAGAACAGTTAGAACAAATTGCATTTAACGGTCTTCGCGAACGGGTCATTCATATGTTGACGATGCTTAGCTCGAAATTTGGTACCATTGTGGATGGTTATGCTTTAATCGATCTCCCTCTTACGCATCAAGAGATTGCTAACATGCTCGGTGTAACTCGGGAAGCCGTCAGCGGGGTCATGAGCGGGCTCGTGAAGGACGGAGTCATCAAAACGTCTCGTAAGTCTATTCAGGTAAATGCCGCGATTCTAAATCGCCCGCAATGACGACGTCAATTTGATCGCAACGTTAATCCGTCTTGTATAGTGCCAAAAGGAGATTTTGCGGGACCGGTTTCAACATCAAATGGGACATATAAAAACGACCGGAGGCGCGCCTCCGGTCGTTTTTATATCTGATAGGCGATATGGAGCAGATTTTAACTGCAAGTGCTGTCCGGCCATCCCCGCTTCCGGATCGATTAAAAATTCACGAAGAAAAGGTTTTAAATAACGCTCTTAACTCTTGAAGGATAACATCCTGATATTCGTTGCTAACTTGATAGAGCTCGCCGATCTCCCGGTAGGTTTGATTCAATTTCTCCTTATAGTCGGCTTCCTGTTTATCTGGATTGTTTTTTTTAAACCGATCCATCACGGCCTGAATATAGGCTGGGCGCGCTCCCCATCTGCCTAGAACATCTCCGGACGCATTCAAGAAAACCGCGATCGGCTGATTTCGCCCGCCATCCGTGAGAAAGAGATCCATGGTTTCCAGATGCTCTTCCATAAGCAGCACTTCAGTCGAAATGCTGCTCTGCTCCATCACCCGAAACAGCAAGGGGACGTTCCAGATGACGTCCGGACACCAATCTGTGCATAGAATCAAACAGTGCAGGTCGGAGCGATTGTTTACGGCGGTAAAGAATATTTTCTGATCTTCTTGCGCCCATGTGAAATTCTCGTAAACGGCGAGGAACTGCTCTTTGGTATTCAGGATATTACTGGTTTCCATCGTCCGATTCTGCATACCGTCCATGAACTGTCGAGGTGAAATCCCTTGACCGATTTTGTGCTTTAAGTTCAATCGTGCTTCCATTTCTTCACGCACCCTCTTCATTATTTTCGGGATACTGCGGACTGCGGATCTCATAAAACTTAATTCTTCGAATAATTTCATTTCACTATGAATCATGCCATGGCCTTGCTTCAGCTATTCCCTGATAGCTTGATTATAATTCTAAAAAAAGCGGAGTTCTGTAATATAGATGACAGATACCGCTTCTGTTGGCATGGTAATCTTTAATCTATACTGCCAAGCAAACGCGAGAGGAGAATAGGGATGAAGAACAGGGTTTCTAAATGGGAAAGAAGCTTGAAAGATGAATTTGATGCACTCCAGGCTCGTAATATGTCGCCGGATGCCGCGGAGACTTTTGCCAGATTGATTCAGGAGCTTCGAGATCAGGGTGCAGGCAAAGGACTGAACATCGGAGACAAGGCTCCCGAATTTACTCTGGGATGCTACGGGCAAACTCGTTTCATTATATGAAGAACTAGCCAAGGGCCCTGTCATTATCGTGTTCTATCGGGGTGAATGGTGTCCGTACTGCAATTTGCAATTGAAGGCCTATGAGCGCATCATGAACGAGATAAAAACTGCCGGCGCTCAACTGATTGCCATTAGCCCGCAAACACCGGATCATTCGCTTTCCATGAAAGAAAAACATGAACTGAGCTTCTTCGTCCTTAGCGATACGAACAACAAAACCGCGGAAAACTACAATCTTAAATACAAGCTGCCTGACTTTCAGCAAACCCTTCAGAAAAGCTCTGGCATTGAGCTGCATCAATTTAACGGTGACCATACATTCGAGCTTCCTGTAACGGCCACATATATTATCGATAAGAAAGGAAACGTCATAGCCGGTGCTTCAGAAATAAACCATAGAACGCGGATGGAACCGGCCGAAGCCTTAGAAAAAGTCCGTTCGTTGCAATAATGGTATTGCAACGAACGCAAACTCGAAGGTGATGGAACGACGTGGACGGTAAGATGTCATTTACGAAGGAAATGAGCCGAATTGAAAAATAATTTCATTGAATACTGTCTAAACAAAAAAGGAGCGATAAAGGATTATCCCTCGGGACCCGATCCAATCGCGATAAAAATTGCAGGTAAAATATTCGCGCTTTTTTTTGAGAAAAAAGGATACTTGGTCCTAAAATGCGACCCGGTGATTGCGGAAAACTTAAGAGAGCAGCACGAGGACGTTCGCCCGGGGTATCATATGAATAAACAGCACTGGAATACGATTATTCTCGAGGGTTCTTTGCAAGAGTCGTTTATCTTTGACATGATCGACCACTCTTACGATTTGGTTGTCGAAAGCCTTCCTAAGCGCATCCGGGCGTCTATTTAATTTTACATCCTTTGGATACGCGATTCGTAAAGCTTAAGAGCAGCTTGGGAATGAGGTTATGAATACAACCATGATTTATATTCATATTGGACAAGAAGGTCGCGAGGCGTCCGTAAATAAAGCCGATAGCTAGCCCAGGCGCCGCTCTCCCCTCTTCTCTCCATTATTAAGCCAACCGAAATCCCGCATTCCTAATTGGAAGCGGGATTTATTTTTCGTTGAATCGTGACGAAGTACCGCAAATAGGGGTTTGAACCCCGCTAAGTAATAAGACAACGAGTAGCGGGACTGTGACGCAGATGGAGCTATCAAAAAAAATCCCTCGAGAGGGATTTTTCGCGTTCGGCGCGTTACCAGGCCGCGGCAAGCTTGACAGCCTGTTCCTTTGCTGCCCTGACGATCTCTTTCGAGCGCTCCGGTTGAAAATCATGACCTTCCACGTACAGCGCTTGTACGTCTTCAATCCCGACGATGCCGAGCACCTGACGAAGATAGGGATGGCTGTGATCCATAGCCGCTGCCGGCCCTGTAGAGTAAATTCCGCCGCTAGTCTGGATATGCAGCGCTTTTTTGTCGCGCAGCAGGCCGACCGGTCCGCGTTCCGTGTAATGGAACGTTTTCCCAACGATGACGAATGCGTCGATGAACGCCTTGAGCCGAGGGGGAATGCCCCAATTCCACATGGGAGAGACGAACACGTATTTATCGGCGCGCATCGCCATTTCGGTCATGTCGTTAAGGGCATTCACTTTCCGCTGTTCCGCGGGACTCAGCTCGGAGAATTCCAGATGCTCTTTTCTCAATTTCTCCCAGGCTCTCACGACATCGCCGTCGACCGTCTGGAACGCTTCTTGGTTGACATCGAATACACGTACGTAGTCGTCCGGATGAGCTTCCCGATAGGCTTTAAGAAACGCCCCGCCGACCTGCAGGCCGACCGAATGCTCCGGCGACTTTGGAGTAGCGGTAATGTACAATAATTGCTTCATGCTGCTGCTGCCTCCTAGGTTAAATCCTTTTAAGAAATATCATGTTATGTTTATCGCCACTCCACAATCTCATCGAGAGGTTGTCTTGTTTGTGGACGTTTGGGATCCTTTTGACGATAGCCGAAAGCGACCATACAGGCTACTCCGAAATCGTCGCCGTTAATGATACCCTCATTTTGTAAAATAGCGGTCAGCTGCTTTTTATCAAAACCTTCGATCGGACAGGAATCAATGCCGATTTGAGCCGCGGCTGTCATCATGTTTCCCAATGCGATATAGGTTTGTCTGATTGACCATTCAAAAATGAGACGGTCGTTGTCTTCGAGTTCTGTTTCGGCGAAGTACTTGTAGAAATCGTACCAATCTTGCACAACTTCTTCAGGCATATGATGAATGTCTTTCCACATTTTGTTCACGTGAGCCGAGTCAGGCCGTAAGTCTTCTTCTCTTCTGGCTAATATAACTACAAAATGGCTGGCAGTGGGCAGTTGTCCCGTGGCACCGCCGGATACAGGTGTTAATTTTTCGCGAAGGGCTGCATTTTGAATCACGACAAACTTCCACGGCTCAAAGCCAAATGAACTTGGAGACAATCTTCCAGTCTCCAAAATAAAGTGAAAATCTTCATCCGAAATCTTTCTATTGCTATCAAATGCCTTGCAAGCATGTCTGAATTGGTAAGCTTTTAAAATTTCTTGTTTTCGACTCTCTGTTCCTATCATGTGGAATCAACCTTCCTTTGGTGGATTGATGTCATTTAAACAGCTGCTAAAGTAGCAATTGGCAAGCATGTGATGCGACCACCAGCTGCCAGTTAAACCTCCCCTTGCAACAGTTGATAATTCTGCTCCCGAATGAATAATGTTAGATCGTTACAGTTTCTTAAGCTCTCGCAAAATTTCCTCTGGGCTTTGACGCTGCATGAAATTCGGATTGACATATGAGGAGCGAATAACGGCGCTCTCATCAATCATGAAAGTAGCCGGAACCGGCAAGACCCATTTCGAGGTATCGTTGTACTCCACAAGATCCACTCCGATGCCTTCCATGAGTTCCCTTACGCCCGGCGGAACATCGAAGAGCAGATTGTACTTGGCCGTTACCAAGCCGTTTGGATCGCTAAGGACTTGAAATTCCAATCCTTCCTTTTCCTGAAGGGATAACGAATGATCTGGTTTTTGAGGACTAATCGCGATCAGCTGCGCTCCTATCGCCTGGATTTCAGGCAATATCCGCTGGTAAGCCCTTAATTGCATATTGCAAAAAGGACACCATCCGCCGCGATAAAAGACCAGCACAACCGGCCCTTTCGCGAGCTCTTCATATAAAATTACATCCTTGCCTATTGCGTTTGTTAATTTAAAGTCCACCGCCTTCTCGCCTGCTTGCCTCCCGGAAGCGATTCCCGATTTCTGAAGTTCCTCGATCATTTGGCCGATCTTGACCTGCGCTTCAATCGGTGCATTGGCTTTAAACTGCTGTCTAGCCGCTTCCAGCTGTTCAGTTAAATTTTGGTTTCTCATCGTTCTAAAACCTCCTATATCTATTGGATAGCCTGATTATAGGTTCAAACAAAACGGAGTTCTGTAAAGTAGATTACAGTTCTTCATCGATCCTATTTTGACTCTGTTCTGTAAGACGATTGTGCCGAAGGAAGTGCTAAGCTACCGCCGGCCGTATCGCAGCCTTGACTGATGCCATTTTCATTTTCGCCTATCCGCTCCCAACGTCAGATATATATATCAAGAAACCAACTTTTCGCTCCCTTCGGCCAGGTGCCTGCCCGCAACAAGTCGAATTCCCAGCCGTGCCAAGGGCAGCGCAGCACCTCTCGGTCGCGGCGGATGCGACCGCATTGCCGAAGTCCGTTTGCCGCAGCAGCAGCTTAGCCCGATCAAGCCTGAGCCGCTTCAAATATTGAATCGGACTATAATCGGTATGCCGCTTGAACAAACTGGAGTAATAGGCGGGGGATAACGCGACTTCGCGCGCCACCGTGTCCCGATCCAATGCTTCGCTATAATGCGACTTCATATAAGCGGTCGCTCCTCGCACGGCGGATTCGCATGGCGAGGAGTGGCGAAATAATCGCTTTAATGGGATGGTTCGAAAGCAAAAGAGCAGCGCCCGGAATCCGGGCACTGCTCTTCTTCGTCTGTTCGCTTTGGTGTGTATAATTTATTGTACCGTTTTCTTCCAGTCCGCAGCGAACTTGTCCATGCCTTGATCCGTCAGAGGATGCTTGGAGATTTGCTCGATGACCGAGAACGGAATCGTCGCGATATGCGCGCCGGCCATCGCTACGCGCGTCACATGATCGGGGTGGCGGACCGAAGCGGCGATGATCTGAGCATCCAGGTTATGAACGCGGAACAATTCGGCGACCTTCGCGACCAGCTGCACGCCGTCTTCCGAGATATCGTCCAAGCGTCCGAGGAACGGCGATACGTAGGTTGCGCCGGCACGTGCGGCCAAGAGCGCTTGGTTTACGGTGAAGATCAGCGTTACGTTCGTTTTGACGCCCTTGTTCGCCAGGTAACGGCAGGCTTCCAGGCCCGCGAGCGTCATCGGCAGCTTGATGGTGATGTT
Organism: Paenibacillus sacheonensis; assembly: GCF_009909195.1. Lineage (GTDB taxonomy): Bacteria > Bacillota > Bacilli > Paenibacillales > Paenibacillaceae > Paenibacillus_Z > Paenibacillus_Z sacheonensis. Next base: position 389,208 of record NZ_JAAAMU010000001.1, on the reverse strand, counting down.
CTTGTCGTAATCATTGATCTTGATGAGCTCGTTCGCTTGCGCGATCATCTCTTCGGCCGTGAGCGCGTCCGGCGTTACTTCGGCGGACACGGATTCGACTTCAGGCACTTCGCGCAGGATTTCCGCGATCCGGTCTTCGAATTTCACGCCTTCTTTGGCAACCAGCGACGGATTGGTCGTTACGCCGGATAATACGCCGACTTTGTACGCTTTGCGGATGTCGGCCAGGTTTGCGGTATCGATGAAAAATTTCATGATCATTACCTCCGAATAGTAGTTTGGTTTGAGCGAACGAATTTTATGTTAGTGCAGCAATTTTTTCGCCAAGCTGACGACATTGCTTACAGAGAAGCCGAAGTATTCCATGACCTCGCCGCCAGGTCCCGAAGCGCCGAACGTATCGATCGACAATACGCTGCCTTCCGGTCCCGTGAAGCGGTCCCAGCCCAGCGAGATGCCTGCTTCGATCGCAAGCCGCTTGGTAACGGCCGCCGGCAGTACCGACTGCTTGTAGCTTGCATCCTGACGGTCGAAGAGTTCCCGGCTCGGCATAGCCACGACGCGCACGGAGACATTGTCCCGCTCCAGCTCCGTCTTCGCGTCTACGGCAAGCGAAACCTCGGAGCCCGTCGCGATCAAGATCACGTCCGGCTTATCGTTCGTTTCCGTTAGCACGTAACCGCCCTTGGCGACCGCCCCAACGTTGGCCTTCGTCGCTTCGTATACCGGCAGATTCTGTCTGCTCAGCACCAAGGCTACGGGACCGTCGTTTTGCTGCAGGGCATAGGCCCAAGCGCTTGCCGTCTCGTTCGCATCCGTCGGACGGATGACCGTCAGGCCCGGAATCGTCCGCAAAGCCGCCAAATGCTCGACAGGCTCGTGCGTCGGTCCGTCTTCCCCTACGGCGATCGAATCATGCGTAAAGACATACGTCACGGGCAGCTTCTGCAGCGCGGCAAGACGAATCGACGGCCGCAAGTAATCGCTGAAGACGAAGAACGTGCTGACGAAAGGCTTCACGCCGCCATGCAGTGCCATGCCGTTACCGGCCGCGCCCATCGCATGCTCGCGAACGCCGAAGTAAATATTGCGTCCCGCGTAGGACTCTACGGCAAAGGTTGCTTCGCCGCCGATGTCCGTCATCGTCGAATGCGACAGATCCGCGCTGCCCCCGAAAATCTCGGGCACGAGCTTCACATAGTGATTGATCGCATTGCCGCTCGCGATCCGCGTCGATACCGTTTTGGAGGCATCGAAGGTCAGGATGTCAGAAGCATCGAGGGACACCTTACCGGCGATCGCTTGCGCCAATTCTTTGCCAAGTGCCGGATATTGTGCTTGATAGGCGTCATTCAGCTTGTTCCATGCCGCTTCCTTGTCCGCGCCCTTCTGCTTCAGTTCTTCAAAATGCTTTCTGACTTCGGCAGGGACGGTAAACTCTTCCTCGTAGTTCCAGCCGTAGACGGCCTTCGTTGCCTTCGCTTCTTCCTTGCCGATCGGCGCGCCGTGAGCCTTGTTCGTACCCGCTACCTTGCTGCCGAAGCCGATGATCGTACGTATCTCGATCAAGGTCGGCTGCGAATCATTCTGCTTCGCGGCTGCGATCGCCGCCGTGATCGCTTCAATGTCGTTGCCGTCCTCTACCCGCAGGTACTGCCAGTGAGCGGATTCGGCCCGCTTCTTGACGTCTTCGCCGAAGGACAGATTCAGATCGCCGTCAAGGGAGATATCGTTGGAATCGTACAGCACGACCAATTTACCAAGCTTCATATGGCCTGCCATCGACATCGCTTCGTACGAGATGCCTTCCATCAAGCAGCCGTCTCCGACGAGCGCATACGTGTAATGATCGACTACCGGATAGCCGTCCCGGTTGAATTTGGAAGCCAGATGCGCTTCCGCCATTGCCATGCCGACCGCCATCGCAACCCCTTGGCCGAGCGGGCCGGTCGTTGCGTCGACGCCGTCCGTGTGCCCGAATTCCGGGTGGCCCGGCGTAAGGCTGTTCAGCTTGCGGAAATGCTTCAGGTCGTCGATCGACACTTGATAGCCGGACAGGTGAAGCAGGCTGTACAGCAGCGCCGAACCATGACCGGCGGATAATACGAACCGGTCGCGGTTGAACCACTTGGCATGGCCCGGATTGTGGTTCAGTTCCCTCGCCCATAGGGCGTACGCCATTGGCGCGGCTCCCATCGGCAGCCCCGGATGACCGGAATTGGCGGCGTTGATGGCATCGATCGACAACGTGCGGATCGTATCGATGGCCAGTTGATCAATGGTTTGCGTGATAGGCATAAGTATTTCCTTCTTTCGTTTCGATTTGCATTTCATTTTGTGTTACTTTCTGCAATTGTTCTTCGCCGACGGAGGCAGCCGCAGAATCCGCGATGTTATGCTCCGACTCGGCATCGAACTGCCAACGGTACCCGTCCCTCGCCAGCAGCTCGTCGGATGCGGCAGGACCATAGGTACCGGCGGCGTAGGTTTGAAGCGGTACGAGATTCTCCGTAAAGGCATCCAGGATCGGCTGCACCCATTTCCAGGACAGCTCGACTTCATCCCAGTGCGCGAAGAAGGTCGGGTCGCCGTTCAACGCATCGCCGATCAAATTCTCGTAAGCCTCGGGAACTTCATGCGAATCCGAACGGAAGTCGATAAACATCGGCTTGAACTCGCCTCGGTGCTGAGGGTCCCTCGTGCTCAACTGCAGCGTAATGCTCTCGTTCGGGCTGATCTCGAAGACGAGCAGATTCGGAATTCGGCGCTCGTCGTTCTTCTGCGAGGACTGCTTCAGCGGTTCCTTGAACTCGATGACGATGCGCGTCGATTTCTCCTTCATCCGCTTGCCCGTACGAATATAGAACGGTACTCCCCGCCAAAAATAATCGTCGATTTGCAATTTGGCCGCGATGAAGGTGTCATTCGCGGAATCCGCCGCGATGCCCGGTTCGGACGTATAGCCGGCGACCGCTTTTCCTTGAATCTCCCCAGCCGCATACTGGCCGCGGACAACGTTGAAGGCCACGTCCTCCTTGAACAACGGCTCGAGCGCTTCCATGACCTTCTTCTTCTTCGTGCGAACCTCGTCTGACGTGCTGTTATGGTTGGGCAGATGAATCGCCAGCATCATGAGCAGCTGCAGCATATGGTTCTGGAACATGTCTCTGACGGCGCCGACATGATCGTAATAGCCCGCTCGCTCCTCGACGCCGACCGTTTCGTTCGCTGTGATTTGCACGTTGGCGATGTGACGATTGGTCCACAAGGCTTGAAGAACCGGATTGGACTGCTGCAATATCTCGAGCTTCTGCACCATCGGCTTGCCGAGATAGTGGTCGATGCGGAAGATTTCGTCTTCCGTGAAGGAACGGCTGAGATGCTTATTCAAGTTGCGGGCGGATTGCAGATCGTGTCCGAACGGCTTCTCGATCACGAGCCGCTTCCAGCCGGCAGCGGAGCTGAGTCCGCTCGCTTGGATGTTCGAAGCGATGGTCTCGAAGAACTCCGGTCCGACGGATAAATAGAACAAGCGGTTCGGATCGGCTCCGAGCGCCGCTTCCCGCTGCTCGACAAGCTGAAGCAGCTTATTGTAGTCTTCGATGCGGCCGATATCCAGCACGCTGTACCGGAATGCCTCCAAGAAGGCATTCAACGACGAGCCGTCCGCCGGCTGGCGCCTGGAGAACGTGCGGATCGAATGCTCCACGTTCGCCCGGAACTTCTCGTCGGTCAGTTCTCTTCTTCCAAGGCCGAATACCGAGAAAGCCTGCGGCAGTTTTCCGTCTACGAACAAATTATACATAGCGGGGTAGATTTTTCGTTTCGCCAAATCCCCCGTCGCTCCAAATAATACAAACGTTGTTGCGTCCATATCTATTCCTCCCAGCATGGCTTCTCTTTAAGACTGGTTTCTGTTCCCTGAATCCACTATAATACGAATAGCATCCATACATGTAATACATATATTTCACAGGAGCTATAGACCATGTCTATGACTAACAATTACGAGCTGTACAAGGTATTCTATTGGGCCGCGAAGACGGGCAGTCTAACGCAGGCTGCCAAGGCGCTGTATCTCACCCAGCCGAGCGTCAGCCACGCCATCAAGCAGCTGGAAGACAGCTTCGGCATCACGCTGTTTTACCGCAATTCCAAAGGCGTCTCGCTGACCCAGGAAGGCGTTATCCTCTATTCCTACATCGAGAAGTCCCACATTCTGATTTCGCTAGCGGAAGAGAAGATGGCGGCGCTCAAGAAGCTGGACAGCGGCGAGCTGCGAATCGGCGGAAGCGATTCGTTGTTCAAGCATTATCTGCTTCCTTATCTCGAGGACTACCATCAGAAATATCCCGGCATCAAGCTGCATCTCAACCACGGGACGACGCCGGAGACGATATCCTTCTTAAAAGAAGGCCGGATCGACGTCGGGGTCGTACGCATGCCGATCGTCGATGATCAGCTGCAGGTCATGCGGGGCATTCAGCTTCAGGATTGCTTCGTTGCGGGGAGCCGTTATGCCGAGCTTCAAGGCACCGTGCTCTCGATGGAGCTGCTGCTCGAATACCCGATTATCCTCTTCTCGCGCAACAGCCGGGTCCGCATGGCGATCACGGAGTTGTTCCAGAGCTACGGCTACGAGATCAAGCCCGAGATCGAGGTCGGAAGCGTCGATCTGCTGATCGAATTCGCGCGTAAAGGTCTCGGCATCTCCTACGTGACGCGGGAATTCGTCGCCAAGGAGCTGGAAGAAGGCTCGCTCTTCGAGATCCAGCTGGACGTCAAGCTGCCGCCCTCCCAGGTCGGATTCATGATCATGCGCAATATGCCGCTCTCCAACGCCGCCGGCAAGTTCATTGATCTTGTCAAATAGACATGGACCGCTTCGGGCGGCGGTGAGAAGATTGCGGCTGCGGTTAACCGTGCACGACTGGTTCGTTTCACACATAAAAAAACCGCCGGCGTCGGCGTATCTAATTTTAGGCCAACGTTCAACGGTCATACGGGCTGGCGCCTAACGGTTGCCAGCGTTGCTATTGCTCGAAAAATAAAGGTGTATCGACGCTAAAGATTATGGGCGGCGTTATTTCGCGTTTAGCAGCTGATTAGCACCAAAAAAACCTCAATAAGCTTCCTGGCAACCGATAGCGAGATCAAATGACCATTTTGTACCGATTAACGCTCCGTACAACCGTTAGCCGTCAGGCGAATAGATTTCTATCCGCAAGCATGACTATCGGCTGATCAGCAGCCCCATACTTGATTTACTCGACCTTACAAACACGCCGGCAGCGGTGTGTTTTTGTTTTGATATCGGCGCCCCGGCTCTCCCCGCCATCATTATTCGCCATCATTGTTCGGCATCGGTTCTGCAAGCCTCAGCGTCCGCTTGTCCCTCGACTGCATCGACGACGACTCGAAGCACTCCTTCATAAATCGCTCCTTCACGCCTCTGCGCCATTCAGCGTTTCAGCTAGAATCTTCGCCATTCAGTGCTCCTGCTCGCCTCTCGTCATTCAGCATTCCTGCTCGTACCTTCGCCATTCAGTGCTCCTTCTATTGCCGCAGGCAATTTTTGGCCGCTTGACCGCAACCTGATCCATGTTTCGGTCGTCTAACCATTGAACAAGTTCAGGCGCAAGCATCTGAATCCCACATGCAGCCGGATTATTATCCGGCTGTCAGACAGCGCTCCCGAGACGACTAGGAGGAATTATGAATCCGTTAACGTATTATCGCACGACATTGAAGCCTTTCCGCGTGTATGCCCTTCTGCTGACACTGCTCATCGCTGCCGTAACCTCCGGGCTGCAGCATGCCGATGCTGCCGCGAACAAACCCGTAAAAGAACGCGACATAGCCATTTATGTGGAAGGCGCCATGCTGGAGGCCGATGTCCCGCCGTTTATCGTGCCGAAGCTGAACGTAACCATGGTTCCGCTGCGAATCATAAGCGAGGGTCTCGGAGCCGCCGTCGATTGGATCTCCTCATCCCGCTCCGTGTCCATTCAGCGTACGGGCACGCTCATTACGCTGCGGAGCGGACAAGGCTACGCCACCGTGAACGGCAAGCAGGTCCGACTGGATAGTACCGTTCAATCGATTGCGGGCAGGACGATGGTTCCGCTGCGATTCGTCGGCGAAGCCCTCGGGTTGACCGTCAACTGGAATCAGGCCGACAGGTCTATCTCCCTCTTCGATCAGGATGAGACAGGCATCGGCGGCGGAACGAACGGAGGGAACGGCTCTAACGGAGGGAATGGTTCTAACGGTGGGAATAGTTCTAATGGAGGAACCGGCACGGATTCGCTCCGCGGCGCCTGGATCTCGACCGTCTACAACTTGGATTGGCCAAGCGCGCAATCGGCCGGCAACGAAGCGAAGCAGAAGGCCGAATTCACGCAGCTGCTCGACGAGCTGCAGCGCATGGGGCTGAACGCCGTATTCGTGCAAGTGCGTCCGGCAGGCGATGCGCTCTACGCGTCTGCGCTCGTGCCATGGTCCAAGTATTTGACGGGTACCCAAGGCAAGGCGCCAACTTATGATCCGCTGGCGTTCATGGTGGAAGAGACGCATAAGCGGGGCATGGAATTCCATGCCTGGTTCAATCCGTTCCGGGCGAGCGTCGATGCCAAGACGGATGCGCTCGCACCGAATCATGTCATTCTGCAGCATCCCGATTGGATCGTCAACTCGGGCGGAAAACCGTACTTGAATCCGGGCATGCCCGCTGCTCGCCAGCAGATCATCGACACGATCATGGAGGTCGTGAGCAGCTATGACGTTGACGGCGTGCATTTGGACGACTATTTCTACCCGTCCAGCGGCGAATTTCCGGATTCCGCGGCGTTTACGGCAAACAATCCGCTTAATCTGTCCTTGGCCGATTGGCGGCGGGCCAACGTCAATGCCTTCGTGAGCCAGCTTGGCGAATCGATTCATGCGCTGAAGCCAAGCCTTAAGTTCGGCATCAGTCCCTTCGGCGTGTGGCGCAATCAGACTATGGATCCGACCGGATCGCCGACGAAAGCGAGCGTAACGGATTACGACAATATGTATGCCGACGTTCGGACGTGGATCAAGCAGGAATGGATTGACTACGTCGCGTCGCAAATTTACTGGAGCTTCGCCAACTTGGCCGTTCCGTACGACAAGCTGGTGGATTGGTGGTCGAACGAGGTCAAAGGCACGGACGTCGATCTGTATATCGGACACTCGCCCTATAAGCTCGGCACGACGGAAGCCGGCTGGCAGGCTTCGAACGAAATCATCAATCAATTGAACTACGCGAAGACGCACGCCGAAGTCGACGGCGATATCTTCTTCAGCGCCAAGGATTTGCGTCGCAACCCGCTTGGCGTCATGGACGCGCTGCGCGATTATTATTCGGCAGGCGGCGGGTCGCTGCTTGCCAACGGTTCTGGAATTCCAAGTCCATCACTCGAATGAAGCAGCTGCGGCGGTCGAGGGAGCGCATTCGCTCTCTTGACCGCCGTTCTCTCTTCATACATGACCCATGGATTCTTTTCAAATATGGACACAAGTATCGACAGTCAGCCAAAGACGACTCACATCGCTTCGAACCTCAAATCCGCGATTTCGCCGCTTTCGACGAACCCGACGTTACGATAGGCCTTATTGGAAGCCGGATTTATCACGTCCGCATACAACATCGGTACCAAGCCCTCCGCCAAGATAAGCGAGCTTAACGCAGCTACGAGCGCGCTAGCATGCCCTTGCTTGCGGCAGGCAGGCGGCGTGTATACGGCATTGATCCTGGCATGCCGAGGAGAACGGTGCGCGATGTTCGCCATCGATACGGGCTGCCCGTCAACGAACCACAAATACAATCCCCCTGCATCGATCGCTCCCTCCGCCTCCGTAAGCTGGCTGGACGGCTCCGCCGTTACGCCATGAGCGTCCTCTAAGAAGCCAGCTAGAAATCCCGCTACCATCTCGACGTTACTTCTCGTTGCCGAATGCATCGTTCCGCTCACTCGCGTCGTCCGAAGTCTTCAGGCAGGTCGCTCTCTCCGCTTCGGCAATACGATGAAACAGATTGTACGCGACTTCATCGGCCCTAAACTTATCCTGATGCAGTGTTCGATCGGAACCATGAAACGTTAGGAACATCGTTCTTCCTCCTCGATCGGCGATAAGAACGCAAAAAAACCCCGTCCCCTTGGGACGGAGTTCAACTCCGCGTTACCACCCTGATTGGCGTACGCCCGCGCACACCCTCTCTGCCATCGTCCAACAACGACGCTTCCTTGTAAAGGAGGAATCATCCCGGGCCCGTCTACTCGAATTTCGGGGGCCAGCTCGGAGGCGATTTTCGGATTTCGAATGCCCGCTGCCTCGCACCTGCCGGCAGTTCTCTGGTCGGGCCGTTCGAACCTACTTGCCCTCTTCGTCGCATTTGTTTGCCATGTAATTAGGTACATTATATATAACCGGCGGAATATGCTGTCAACTGAATTCATTCCAGACAGCGAAAGGGGCAGTCCCTTAAGCCATAAGCTTAAAGAACTGCCCCTTTCGCTTTATTCCTTCTGCGGCGTCCAGCCGGCAGACGCAGCTTGTAGTAGCGTGCTAGGCGGCGAATCGATGATGGCCGATCGTTGCGACGGTATCCAAGCTGGACCAGAAAGCGCCTTTGGAGATGCCGGGATTATAGAAGTACAACGCATTCCCTATATTGTTCTTGCCGTTCAAGGCATCCTTGGCTGCACGCAGCGAGGTCGCATTCGGTTTGCTCTTGTCGAGCAGCCCGTTATGGGCTGGCGGGAACTGCCTGCCGGAATAGATGACGTCCCGAATCGTATCCGGAAACCGCGGATCCTTCACCCGGTTCAAGATGACGTTCGCCAGCGCAAGCTGTCCCGCATAAGGTTCATATCCGGACTCGACCATCGTAATCTTCGCGAGCAGCATCAAATCCGCATCCGTGAACGATTTGGCCGGTTGATCCAAGAAAGAAGGGACGATCACCCTGAGCTTCGTTCCGGGTTTGACCTCGGCCGTTCCCGCGAGCTCGTTCCGATTCAACAGCTCCTTCTTGCTGACGCTGTACGACTGCACGACGACATCCAAGCCGTTATCCGCCGCAACCGTCGCAGGTTGAACCGTCGTGAGCTTGATGACATCCGCATCCGCGCTCACTTTCAAATCAGCATGAAGGATCTCCGACACCAGTCGAAGCGGCAGATACAGCCTCTCGTCCTTTAAGAAAGGACGCGCGTCCATCCGATAACGGCCTTCGTTGAAATACACGACCGGCACGCCGTTCCCGATCACGATCTGATCGTTTAAAGCCGTATGTATGGTTAATTCCTCATTCATGTTGTTCCAGCTCGTCTTCGCGCCGAATAGTTGGGCTACCCGGGCAGCGGGAACATAAATCCTGCCGTTGACGTTAAAAACGCGGCTGTTCAATTTTACGGTCTTTCCGTTGACTTGGATCGTCGGATTCAGCACGCTGACGGCCTGGCCGGCGGATGCGACGGACATCGGTCCGAAGCAAAGCAGGAGCAATCCGATAACGATTACGATGATTGGCTTTCTAACTAGCTTGCTTTCTCTGTTCATGCGTACCTCCCAGCTGAGCAAGTGAGTTGGATGAAGCTCCCAACGTTCGTCTTCTGGGAAAAATTATAGCACAGCCTTTCTAGCCATTTGGATTAACATTTTCACAGAATTCAATAAAAATTGATGAAATCTTTAACAAAAGCTGTTAAAAGCTGGGTGATTGGAGCTGAAATTGGCAGCCGGCTAGGACCAAAGGCACCTCGCGCTGCCGGCTTCAATGCGGATTACAGCTCGATCATCGCCTTGATAACCTTCGTTTCCGGCTTCAGGTAGCTCTCGAACTGTCCGATCATCCCGGCAAACGGAACCCGGTGGGTAATGTACCGGCTCACGTCCGCCGCCCCTGCCGCCAATGCCGTCATTACCGTATCGAAATCTTCCCTGGTCGCGTTGCGGCTGGCCATCAGCGTCAGCTCCCGCTTATGGAACTCCGGATCATGGAAGGTAATGTCCGCTTTGACCAAGCCTACGAACACGAGCCGTCCGCCATGCGATGCATACTGGAATGCGCCGTTCATCGATTTGGCGTTTCCCGTAGCATCGAACACGATCGCAGGCAGCTCGCCGCCGTTGGCCGCCAATATCGCGTCCAGAGGCTCCTGCAGCGCATGAACGACCGCATCCGCCTTCGCCCATTGCCCGCAGAACGCCAGCCGTTCTTCGTTCACGTCCATGGCGATGACCTTCGCCCCGGCATGCTTGGCGATCGCCATGACTCCGAGGCCGATCGGCCCGCCGCCGATGACGAGCGCCGTCTCGCCCGCCGCCAGTCCGGAACGACGCACGGCATGCGCCCCGATCGCGAGCGGCTCCAGCACCGCGGTCTGATCCAGCGTAAGTCCTTTGGTCCCGATCAAGCGCTCGACCGGTACCGTAATTCGTTCCCGCATGCCGCCGTCGATATGAACGCCCAGCACCCGCATGTCGGTGCAGCAATTCGTCTTGCCGCCGCGGCAGGCGATGCAAGCCCCGCAGTGCATATAGGGGATAATGCTGACCTGGTCCCCGGCTTCGAAGCCCGCTTCATTCTCGTTGACCGCCTCGATGACGCCAGCGAGCTCGTGGCCCAGTATCCGGGGGTACGAGAAGAACGGCTGATTGCCCTTGTATGCATGCAGATCCGTGCCGCATATGCCGACGCGCTTAATCGTCACGATGGCATGTCCGGGAGCCAGCACCGGCTCAGGGAGATGATCGACCCACTCCAACCTGTCAGCCTCCGCGCAAACGATTCCTTTCATGATCACTTCTCTCCTATCTGCTCGTTATATTCGGAGCGGCCGCTGATCCACGTCTCGTTATGAACGGGCGCAAGGATGCCGAGCACATTCGCCAGCAGTTCTTCGTCGATCGGTTAGTCCGTCCATGCGGCATTGTTGCGAATGTTCGCCGGGTTAGCCGTGCTCACCAGCGTCGTCGGTATTCGTTCGTTGCGCGTCGAGAATTGAACGGCCAGCTTGGCGATATCCGCTCCTTGCGATTCGCAATACTCCGCCGCCTTCAGGCAGGCTGCCTTCAGCCCCGGACTTGCCGGGTGCCAGTCCGGCGCCCCGCGCGTGCCGAGCAAGCCCATGGAGAGCGGCGAGGCATTGACGAGACCGACGCCGCGCGCTTCCAGGAGAGGCAGCAGGCTTGCTAATGACGTATCGTTCAACGCGAAATGACAATACGAAATGATGGCATCCACCTCCGCCCTGGGAAGCAGGGTTTCGAACAGCTTCAGCGGCAAGCCGCATATGCCCGCGAACCGAATCTTGCCGGCCGCCTTCAGCTCCCGGAGCGCCGGAATGGCTTCTTCAAGAATGACGGATGCCGGAGCGAACTCGATATCGTGCAGGAAGAGGATGTCGACATGGTCCGTATGCAAACGCCGCAAGCTCTCCTCCAAGCTCGAGTGAATCCGTTTACGCGAAAAATCGAATTCGTTCATGCCGTACCGCCCCGCTTTGGTGGACAGCAGGAAGCGGTCTCTAGGGATTTCCCGAATAGCCTTGCCCAGCACCGTCTCTGCTTTGGTCAAGCCATAGTAGGGAGAAACGTCGATGTAATTGATCCCCGCGTCGATCGCTTCGTGCACCGTACGAATCGCTTGGGCTTCGTTCGTGTCCCGAAATACCGATCCGAGCGAAGATGCGCCGAAGCTGAGTACGGAAACGTCCAGTCCGGTATTGCCTAATTTACGGTATCGCATGCTGCAACATCTCCCCGTCCTTAAAAATCGCGATCTCGCGGAAGCAGCAGCTCCATTCCGCCCTCAAGCTTTTCTCCTGCAGCAATCGGCTGCGGCGCGATCGCCGCGTGACCGTTCCGTGCAAGGGAACCCAGCTAGCCAACGGCGCCAGCCTCCAGCTCCGACAGACTGGCCGCGACCTGCTTTGCAAGCCCGGTAACCGCGGACAAATCCTTGCCCCAGACATCCGTTAAAGCGAGCAGGGCTGCCGCAGTCTCTTCGACTGGCTGCTCCGCTGACCACGCCTGCGCGATGGCCGCAAGCGATGCCGCATCGTCCCGAACCTCGTAGGCGGCACCTGCCAATGTCCGCCCCATGAACGCGTCCCCTTCCCGTACGACCTTGCAATAACGCAGCAAGCCCGCGAACGCTTGGACGAGCCGGTACGGTACGTCATCCCCGCGGTCGACGTAAGCCGACATGGTCGGCAGCAGCCGCGCCTTGAACTTGCTCAAGCTGTTCATCGCGATGTCCGCCAGGCGATGGTCGATGAACGGATTCAGGAAGCGCTCGTACACCGATGCCGCGAACGCCGTCAATTCTTCTGCCGCCAAAGGAACGACAGGTACGATATCCTGCTCCACCGCGTCCCTGACGAAACGGCCGAAGCGCGGATTTTCCATCGTCTCCCGCACGATCCGGAAGCCGTGCAGCAAGGCGAGCGGCGCCATCAGCGTATGGGCGCCGTTCAATATGCGAACCTTCCGCAGCTGGTACGGCCCAAGGTCGTCGACCCACTGCACGTTCAAGCCCGCCCGCCGCAGCGGCAATTCCTCGTCAAGCTCCGGCTCGGCTTCGATCGCCCAGAAGTGATACGGCTCTGCGGTGTTCAACATCGCATCCCGATAACCCCAGCCGGCGAACCAGCTTTCCGCCTGATCCTCCGGGTAGCCCGTCACGATGCGGTCGACCAGCGAATTCAAGAATCGATTGCTCGTCAGCACCCAATGCTTGAACGCCTCGGGCAGCGACCATTGCTCGCAATATTGGAGTACGCATCGCTTCAGCTCGTCGCCGTTGCGCTCCAGCAGCTCGCATGGGAGGAAGATCAGCCCGCTCGCTTTCGCTCCGCCCAGAGCCGCATATCTGCGGTAGAGCAGCCAGGCGATTTTGCCCGGAAACGATTGAATCGGCTCGCCTTCGTTCAGCGGCTCGGGCTTGTAAACAAGCCCCGCCTCGGTCGTATTCGAGACGACGAACCGGAGCGACGGGCTCTCCGCCAGCGCGATGAGCCGCTGCCAGTCGCCGTAGGGGTCGAATACCGCGGAGAATACGGAGACGGTCTCCTTTCGCTCCACCTGCTCGCCGGACTCCAAGCCACGCGTCACCAACGTATACAGTCCGTCCTGCGCGGCTAGCTTCTCGATCTTCGCTTGGCCCTGCGGTCTTGGCTGCGTTAATGCGATGCTGCCGCCGAACAAGCCTTGCTCTCGGCAGCGATGAATCATCCAATCGAAGAAACCGCGGAGGAAGTTGCCTTCTCCGACTTGCAGCACGGTAACCGGGCTTTCCTGCGCGGCGTCAAGCGCCTGTCGCTGCGAATCGTTCAATAGACTGCGATCGAGCTGCCTCACCAGCCAACACTCCTTCAGTTCACATTATGTCTGCCACGTTATCTATCTCCTACTTTATCAGAGCATTCCATTCCTAAAAGACCAAAATATTGCGTTTTTATACTCTTTTTTGATATCTTGAGGGTAAGTTTACCTCGCAGAGGAGTCGCAGCCATGAAGCCGGTTCGAAAACAGTTTGACGCGCATCCCGATTTTCCTTTCGATCTGACGTACCGGGACACGAAGACGCCGCAGCTGGAGCTGCCCGATCATATGCACGAATGGTACGAGCTCGTCTACGTGCATCGCGGCAAGGGCGCTTTCTTTATCGACCGGACGATCGAGGATATGCGCGAAGGCGATCTCTTCATCATACCCGGCAGCACCATCCATCGGGCGTTCCCGGACAAAGACGATCCCGTTACCTCCACGGCCTTGTTCCTCGGCCCCCTGCTTGTCGAGCAGCGGTCGCTCGGCGAGTCCTTCTCGTACCTGCAATGCTTCGACCAAAGCCGCGTCAGCCGGAACTATAGGCTGGCCTGTTCGCCCGCTCTTCGTCAAGCCTTTGAAGCAGGGCTGCAGCGTATCGAAGCCGAATACAGCTCCCAGCCGCCTGGCTACCGTCATGCCATTCAATCGGAAACCCAGCTGCTGCTGCTGGCCGTCCATCGGGAGCGCGGCGGAGCGTCCAAGCATCGCGGCGCCTCCGCCTTCGCCGGTCCGCTGTGGATGAGGGATATGCTGCTGTACGTGGACCGGCATTTCACCGAAGAGATCGGCCTTGGCGCGTTGTGCCGGCAGGCCGCCGTAAGTCCGGCGCATTTCAGCCGCGTATTCAAGCAGCTGACGGGCATGAACGTCACCAAGTTCGTCGCGCTGAAACGAATCATACTCGCCAAGGAATTGCTGCTGGAGTCGACGGACAGCGTCTCGGCGATCGCCGCCCGCTGCGGCTTCGAGAGCATGCCTCATTTTCACCGCGTGTTCAAGCGCATCGTCGGCGTTACTCCCGCGGCTTATCGGCATCCTTCTCCCGCATCACGTTAAAAAAGGCATGCATCGCAAGCCCTAGGCTTACGATACATACCTTTACTGTCGTCGTTGCAGCCTTGCTTACGTCCGGCGCATATAAGCGCGTACCGTGATCGGCGCGAAGACCGCGACGATGGCGCAAGCGGCGATAAGCGAGATCGCGAAATTCCATCCGATGGTGCCGGCATTGGTCAAATCCCGAACGGCCGAGACCAGGTGCGACACCGGATTGACGTTGACGAACCACTGCAGCCAGTCCGGCATCGTATCCACCGGCACGAACGTGTTGGACAGGAACGTGAGCGGGAATAACACGAGCATCGATATGCCCTGTACGCTGGAAGCGGTCCGGGCGATGACGCCGAAGAAGGCGAAGATCCAGCTCATGGCCCAGGAGCAGAAGATTACGAGCAGCGCGGCGAGCGCGACATGCTCCAGTCCGCCCTCGGGCCGGAACCCCATAATGTACCCCATGGAGAAGGTAAGCACCGTCGCGATGGTATAACGGATCGTATCCGCCAGGAGAGCTCCCGCCAGCGGCGCGATCCGCGCGATCGGCAGCGACTTGAATCGGTCGAAGACCCCTTTGTCCATATCCTCGCGCAATTGAACGCCCGTGACGATCGAGGTCGTAATGACGGTCTGCACGAGAATGCCGGGAATGATGATCGGCAGGTAGCTTGCGACATCGCCGGAGATGGCGCCGCCGAAGATGTACGTAAACATCAAGGTAAAGATAATGGGCTGAAGCGTTACGTCGAACAGCTGCTCGGGCGTGCGCCGAATCTTCAGCAAGCCGCGATAGGCCATCGTCAAGGAATGGCGCACCGTCTGGCCGAAGCTCGTATGGTTCTTGAGCTTGCGCTCGATTCCCGGTTGAATGGTCGTGCTTCTCATGCTCTTGCCTCCTTCGTCGCGCTCGGCTCATCGGCGGCGCGTTCCTTGTCTTCCTCTACGCCATGGCCGGTAATGGTCAGAAATACTTCGTCGAGCGTCGGCTTCTGCACGCTCACCTCGGACAATTGGATGCCCTCCGCGCGAAGCGCGATAAGCAGGTCCGTCACGCGGTCGGCATTCGCCATCGGCGCCGTGATCTTGCCGGCTTCGGGCGATACCGCGGACGGAACCTCGAGCACCCGTTCCACGATTCGGCGAGCCGAGTCGATATCGCCGCGTTCCTGCACCCACAATTGAAGCGACGAAGTCCCGACCGATGTTTTCAGCTCATCCACGGTGCCTTCGGCAACGACATGGCCGCGATCGATAACCGCGATCCGGTCGGCCAGCTGGTCGGCCTCTTCAAGATACTGCGTGGTCAATAACACGGTGGAGCCCGTCTTCACCAAGCGGCGGATCGTATCCCACATTTGCGAACGCGTGCGCGGATCGAGCCCCGTCGTCGGTTCGTCCAGGAAGATGAGCGGCGGCTGCGCGATCAGGCTCGCCGCGAGATCCAGCCTGCGGCGCATGCCGCCGGAGAAGTTCTTAAGCGGGCGCTTGGCCGCTTCCGTCAAACCGAATTCCTCCAGCAGGTCCGCTGCTTTCTTCCGCGCTTCCGCACGGCCCAGACCCAGCAGACGGGAGAAAATAATCAAATTCTCCGTCGCGCTTAGCGACTCGTCGACCGATGCGTATTGGCCGGTCACGCCGATCAGCTGTCGGACGACGTGCGACTCCTTCGCCACGTCGTGGCCGAAGATGCGCGCCGAGCCCTCATCGGGCCGGAGCAAGGTCGCCAGCATGCGGATCGTCGTCGTCTTGCCCGCTCCGTTCGGTCCCAGTACGCCATAGATCGAACCCGTACGCACGTTCAAGTCCACGCCATCCACGGCGCGGTTGCTGCCGAAGGCTTTGACCAGGCCGCGCGCTTCGACCGCCCAGTCGCTGTTTCCCGGATCTATCGTCTTCTTATATCCTTGTTCCACTGCATTTCCCCCTCGTTCGCTATCAACTATTCGAATGGTATCGCAGCTCTATGAACGGAATATGAACAAGGAATATGAACAAGATTATGGACAGGCTCGGCAAAAAACCATCGTACTACACTAGCTGCGCACCTGACGTGAATAGCCGCTGTTCCCCATGTTATACTATATCCGACTCACGACTAATTTCGGTTCATTACGGGGAAGGAGACAAGTTCATGAATACGGAGCAGAAGGAACGGATTCGTACGGGGAAAGGCTTTATCGCGGCATTGGACCAAAGCGGCGGCAGCACGCCGAAAGCGCTGCTGCAATATGGCGTCAAGGAGTCGAGTTACGCCGGCGAGGATGAGATGTATGCCATGGTGCATGCGATGAGGACGCGGATCATCAAGAGTCCGGCGTTCGATTCGAAGCGCATTCTCGGAGCCATCTTGTTCGAGAACACGATGGATCGTACCATCGACGGGCAATTCACGGCCGACTATCTATGGCAGCGCAGAGGCGTCGTTCCATTCCTGAAGGTCGACCAAGGGCTGGCCGAGCTTGAAGACGGCGTTCAGCTCATGAAACCGATGCCCGGTCTGGACGACCTGTTGAAGCGGGCGGTCGAACGCGGTATCTTCGGGACGAAGATGCGCTCCGTCATCAAAGCGGCCAATCCGGACGGCATCCGCAAAGTCGTCGGGCAGCAGTTTGACTTCGGGCGCCGGATCGCGGCGGCAGGGCTGGTGCCGATCATCGAGCCCGAAGTCGATATTCATATCGCCGACAAGGAAGCGGCCGAAAGCCTGCTGAAATCGGCAATCGCCGAACAGTTGGCCCTGCTTGATCCCGATACGTCAATCATGCTCAAGCTCTCCATCCCCTCCGTTGACGATTTCTATGCCGATCTCATAAAGGATCCGCATGTCCTTCGCGTCGTGGCCCTGTCCGGTGGCTACTCGCAATCGGAAGCCAATGCGAAGCTGGCGCGCAATCACGGCTTGATCGCGAGCTTCTCGCGGGCTCTGGCGCAGGATCTTGCGGCGGACCAGACAGACGAGGAATTCGATGCCATGTTGGCGGCGTCGATCGAAGCTATATATGAAGCTTCTATTGTATAAAAAACCTGAAACGACTCCGATCAGCATCTGACCGGAGTCGTGTTTTATTTCAGCTGCCATCAATCATGCAGGTGCCTGCCCCAAAAAAACTTGGTCCGCCGCCTGCAGTTCCTTCATGGAACCTGCGGATGAGCGAACCAAGTCCTCGTTTCTTACCTCTTCTTATCGAAACCTTCTATTAGGATTCAACGGCCGTCGTACGGCTGCGATCCAGCGTAACCCCTGCTTCGCGGGTTTCCTCGGCTTGACCCGTGCGCTTAATGAAGAAAGACAACAGCAGCCCGACCACGCCGATTCCGATAATAACGAGATACGCGTCGTTGATGCCTTGAATCGTCGCTTCCATGACCATATGCTCCTTCGTATCGGCGGCACCGCCCGAGGCCATCATATCCGTCAGATGCGCCGTTGTTCTGCTCGTCATGACCGTAACCAGCAGCGAGGTGCCGATCGCGCCCGCCACTTGCTTAATGGTGTTGGAGATCGCCGTGCCATGCGCGTTCAGACGCGCCGGCAGCTGATTCAAGCCGGCCGTCGTGATCGGCATCAGGAACATGGCCATCCCGAAACGGCGTCCCGTGGACATCAGAACCAGATACGTGTAGCCGGTGGAATCCGTCAGATTCACGAAGCCGATCGTCGTGCCGATCGTAATGGCCATTCCGATGATAGACAACCATTTCGCGCCGAATCTATCGAACAACCTGCCCGTAATCGGCATCATGACGCCCATTAGCAGCGCGCCGGGAAGCATCAGCAAGCCGGACTCCAATGCCGTATATCCGCGTGCGGTTTGCAAGTACAGCGGAAGCAGCATCATATCCGCGTACATGACCATCGTGACCGCAACGTTGATCACGGTCGTCAAGGAGAACATCCCGTATTTGAATGCGCGAAGATCGACAGCGGACTTCTCGAGATCAACTGTCTCCACGTGAAGAGGATCAAGGATACAAGCCCGACGACAATCATGACGATGACTTCGGCGCTTGACCAGCCTTTGCTGCCCGCGCTGCTGAATCCGTACAGAATCGCGCCGAATCCAATCGTGGACAGCAAGACGCTTGGCAGATCGAACTTAGGGTATGAACGCTCCGCTACGTTCTTCAGATAGATAAAGGCGCAGGCAATCACGATAACGGCCAGCGGAATCATGGCGTAGAACATCGTCCGCCACGAGTAATGCTCCATCACGTAGCCGGCTATCGCAGGTCCGATCGCAGGCGCGAAGATAATGGCAAAGCCAACCATTCCCATTGCGGCTCCCCGCTTGTTCGGAGGGAACACGGTCAGAATAACGTTCATCAGCAATGGCATGATGATGCCCGCGCCTGCCGCTTGAATGAGGCGGCCGGTCAGCAGGACGTCGAAGTTAGGCGCAACCGCCGAAACAATGGTGCCCCCGAGGAAAATAACCATCGCCGTCTGGTACAGCTCCCTGGTCGTAAATCGCTGCATCAAGAAAGCGGTAATCGGAATCAGAACCCCGTTCACCAGCATGTAGCCGGTCGTCAGCCATTGCGCCGTGGAAGCTGCAATGTCGAAGTCAACCATCAGCTCTGGCGTCGCAACGCCCATGATGGTCTGATTCAGCACGGCAATGAATGCTCCGAGAATCATAACGAACAACAGCGGTCCTTTCTTTATGGAACTACTGTCAAAAGCCGTACTCATATGCTCCATCCCCTTCGAATTATCATTGTGCAACTAATTTACACAATGTCGTATAATAAACTCAATGTTTAGTATTATAAGGAGCCGGCACGTTTATCACAAGCTACAGCTTTCCGGAAAATGTATATTACTTTACATTTCAAGCGAATCTGTTGCGTAAGCGGAACATCATCTACGATTCGCCATAAAGCTGTCGCGTAAATTTGAATGGGGAAGGAAATGAAACTTATGTCCACGACATCGTCGCGCTTGGATCCGCGCGTGCTTCGCACGCGCCAATTGATTCGGGATGCGTTTATCGATTTGCTGCAAGAGGTGGAGCTGGAGAAAATAAGCGTGAATCGGATCGCGGAACGCGCCACCATCAACCGCGTCACCTTCTATCTTCATTACAAGGACATCCAGGACATGCTGGAGAAGATGGCCGATGACATGATTCAAGAGATCAAGGTAATACTAGGGGAGGTCTCTTCCCGGTCTGCCGCCATGGACAAAGACGGGACGGTCATGTCCAAGGTTTTGGAGCATATCGCGGCCAATTCCAAATTCTACAAGGTGCTCCTCGCTTCCAAACGGATTCCGGTCTTCACCGATCGCCTCACGCAGCTCATGCTGGAGGTCATCACCGCCAGAGCCAGGCATCCGGAGCTTGCACCGCCTGCTGCCGCCCTTGGCGTTCCCGTCGACATCGCAGTATGGTACGGCTCCTCCGCCTTCATCGGAACGATCGTATGGTGGCTGCGCAACGATATGCCTTATACGCCGCAGTATTTGGCCAAGCAGCTCGCCCTGCTGTTTCGCATGCATCAAAATACGACCGGTCCTTAGGACCGGTCGTCGTCTGTTTGATATGGCGCTTTGTAGAGGTCGTTGAAGCATGGCGAGGATCTCGCGAATCGTCAACCCATCTTGGTCGGTTAATTCCTGTTCGGGAGCAGAAAGAAGATCACGATTATCGTTCTTCGCGCGCGGTCCTTCTTCCATCGATTTCGTTTTCGTTCGCAATCCGCAGATGCAGGCGCGTATGAAGGTTGCACGATCCGCAGCTCGACCAGCCTCCGCGTTATTTTGAATACGCTTCCTCTTGGAATGCCAAACGGTTGGAAATCGTAATCCATTCCATCGACCTGATCGATTTGCATGCAAACGGATTCAATCCCGTAGACCACGGCTGCCGATCTGGCATCGTGGAGGCAGCGGCAAACCATTCATGGAGCGAAGCTTTCTCCCCCGGAACGCATCGCGGTCGGCGAGATGCCGTAATGACGCTTGAACAGCTTGCTGAACGTGTAGATGTCCGAGTATCCTATGGCGGCTGACACCTCGGTAACCGTCATCGTCGTTTCATTCAACAAATGAACGGCCCTCTCCATCCGCAGCTTGGTGATGGTTTCCTTCAGCGTCAAGCCCGTATGCGTCTTCATCAGCCTGCTGACGGAGCGCGGCGACGACCCTGCGCTCGCTGCCAATGCTTCGTAATCTGCCGATTCCGACAGCCGAAAGCGAATCGCCTCTTGTACCTTGACGACGATTTGCTTCTGATAATAGGCGTGGCCTGCGTCTGCTCCGCGATCCGTCTCGCGAACCCACTTGACCAGAATGAGCTTGATCAGCAAATCGATCTCGGCCGCATCGTCTGGCGAGCGCAGATGCGACAGTTCGATTAACCGGGACAATAACGATTCAATGCCGGCCGTATCGCGAATCGTCACCGGCGTTCTTGGCAGCGGCAGCGCTGCGGCCGGAACGTCCCCGCTTCCATAGGGGCTCCGATCGAAATGACAAAAGAACACGACCAGCGGGCGTTCCGGATTATGCGTGGCGGCGACCCGGTCTCCCGGTTGAAACACATAACAAAACCCCGGCCCGATGGCATGGTCGACGCCGTTCAGCAGCATGCGGCCTTGTCCCGATACCGCGTACCACATATCGTAATCCGCGAACGGATTCGGCTTCCAGGACCAGGTCGGTTCGCAGCGATACTTGCCGGAAGTCGTGCCTGTCGCAAAGCAGCAAGACCGAAACGATGCCGCTAGCTCTTGCAGGTCGGACATCTTGCATCTCTCCTTCATGCGGTTCGATTGTTGACGCTCTGGCCTATCCCCATTCAACATAAATGCAGGTAAGTACAAATAATTGCAGGTTGCGAACATCCCCGGCTCTGCCTCTCCTATGGTATCGTGTTCGTAAAGAAACGAAAACAATGGCGAGGAGCGATCAATAATGAGCAGCGTCCCCTTGAATCCGGAAGAAATCAATCAACGCCTGTACCGGTACGACCATGTGCATGTAAGTCTAAACGACAAACAAAGTATAACGGAAGAGCAGCTGATGCGCTACCGCTCGTCAGGCTTCCTGTCCGTCAACGGGTTGCTGGATGCCCCGGCGGTCGAGAGCGCCAAGCAAGCGCTGGCAGACCTTCTGTTCATCGACCGCAGAGACGCGAAGCTGCAGTTTACGAGGCCGGAGAAGGAGCTGAGTTCGCCCGAGGAGAAGGAGCTCGCGCTCCGCAAAATCTACGACTTCGTGGAAACGGAGGAGCGGCTGCGCGCTATCGCCTGCCATCCGGCGATTTTGGACGTCGTTCGGGGGATATTCGGAGAGGAACCGAAGCTGATCCAGGACATGGCGCTCCTGAAGCCTCCGCACGGCGGCGGCGAGAAGCCGTGGCATCAAGATATGGCCTACGGGACGTTAACCTATACGAAAGCGGCGATCGGCGTATGGATCGCGCTGGACGAAGCAACCGCCGGCAACGGGTGCATGCATGTCATTCCCGGCTCTCACCGGGAAGGCGCAACGCCGCATTACGCGGTGCGGGACTGGCAGCTGTGCGACGCCCAGGTTCCCGTCGAGCGGGATGTAATCGTGCCCCTTCAGCCGGGAGGCGTCTTATTCTTTCATGGGATGCTGTACCACGGCACGCCGAGCAACTTCTCCTCCGATCGCAGAAGAGCGCTTCAGTTTCACTATGCGCCCGTCTCGGCGGAACGGGTAAGCCCGCAGGAGTACAAACGAATGTTCACCAACGAGCTGTCCGGCGCGGAGTGTTGATCCTTCCTTTAGCCGCGATGCCGATTCTATTCAGCCGTGCAACTTCCTTCTTCTTCCTGCGTCTAGAATATTAGGACAATTATGGAAGGGGACCCACCATGCAACGTCGCAAATTCATGATCGCCGCACTGGCATCCGTCTTATTGAGCGGACTGCCGGCTGCGGCAGCCGCTCCGCAAGAAACCGATCGCCTGCTCGAACTATCGCCGCGGCCCATTACCGTGATCCTGCTGGATTATTCCGCCGCCCTGCGCGCACAACTGCTTAACGGCACCTTGATGGTACCTGGACGCGACCTGCTGAGAGCCATCGGATACAACGTTGAATGGGATGCAGCACGTCAGACGCTGACGGCCAGACATGCGAGCAAGCCAGCGCTCGTCTTCCAAGCCGGCAATGCTAACATCGCCATCGGGAGCAGCACGAAGAAGAGCCCGACTGCTCCGTTCGTGGCGGACGGGACGCTTCAGCTCCCCCTGCGCATCACGATCGAAGCCGCCGGTCTGAATGTGGCCTGGAGCGGCGCGAACCGCGAAGCGCTCGTCAACGATCCGCAGGCGCTGCCGAGAATCAGGCTTACGACGCGGGCGGACAACGGGAGCGTCGAACAGCCCTTGAACCTGACGAACTATTTCCGCGCGAACATGAACATCGATGTCGATGTGAACCTGCTTCCACCGGACTACTACTTGGAGAAGAATCGCGTCATGATCGCCGCGGGCGACATGGGCTCCATGATGCTGGTGGAGAATAGCAATTCTTATTCGGACGAGCTGTTCCAGAGCTTCTCCCTGGATCTGACGGACGAGCTGAAGGATTTTCCGCGTTTGAAGCAGCTGGTCGACGGCACGCCGGGAGCTCGCACGGTCGATGGCCGAATATACGGCATTCCGCGGCCTCGCGATCCCCATGATTCGCCTTTCCCGGCCATTCGGAAGGATTGGCTGGACGTCCTGGGCGCAGCTCAGCCGAAGACGATGGATGAGCTGTACGCCGTACTGAAGGCGATGACGCAGCTGGATCCCGATGGCAATGGCAAGCACGATACGTACGGCATGACCGGCTATGTGACGGCATCCGATCTCGGTTCGTTTGCCTGGGTGGAGCAGGCGTTTACGGGCAGCCCGGATCGTTTCGCCGTTCGGGATGGCCAGGTCGTCGATCTAGCGGTAGGCGCCGGGGAGACGGAGGCGTTGAAGTGGCTGAACGGCGCGTATAAGGAAGGGCTGATCGACAAGGAGTTCCCCGTGAAGAGCGAGGAACAAGCGATGGCGAGCATTCGCGACAATCGTGCCGGAGCAGCCGTCCTGAGCGTACGGGAAGCCGCATCCCTCGCCCAAGGCAAAGTGGCGTGGACGCCCCTGGAAGGTTTGCGGGCGGACTCGGTCCGTGCTCCGATCGCGCCTTGGAATACGAGCGAGCCGGATGCGTATATCGTCACTCGCATGTCCCGCGTCGCGCCGAAGACGATTTTGCGCTGGCTGGATCAAGGTCTGGCGATGACCGAGTCGAAGGCCTGGGACGACGTCGACGGGTTCGATCAAGCCGACCGCTCCGCGCTCCAAAGCATCTTCGGCGAGCCCGATCTGCTGGACGATGCCGCGCTCCGGACGGCGAACGAACCGACGCGCGCGGCCTACGAATCGGCCATTGCCGAATGGCGCAAAACCTCCTACGCGAACGAGGTCGTCCCCGCCTTCTCCCGGTTGTGGAGCGCGGGCAAATACGCGGAGTTGAACGCCGATCTGCTGCAAATGAAGCTCAAGGTCATCATGGGCGCGGCGTCCCTGGATGACTGGGAGCAGTATACGAAGACGCTTGCGGCATCCGCGCCTTACAAAGCGATGCTAACGGATCTGGAGAAGCTCAAAGGTTAACCGTTTTTTTCAAAAATTATTTCGAACAGATGTCGATTTCTCCACGACCCGTTCGTCGTTCATATAGAGGAGGAGCGGCTGGTCGCTAAAGTTGCCCGAACTGCCAATCCTAGCATGACAAGCCCAATCCAACCCCTCGAAAAGGAGAAATGACGATGCTCTATCTATGCTTGGGATATTTGGATCCGGCCAAAATGGATGCCCGCCCGAAGTCGGAGATCGAGGCGGTCATGAGCGAGTGCCCGCCGCATCTCGATGAACTTTATAAGAGCGGCCGGGTCCTCTACGATGCCGGACTATCGCCGGAGGGCAAAAGCCTTCGGCGCACGAATGGCAATGTTACGATCGTCGACGGTCCCTTTACCGAAACCAAAGAGCTCATCGGCAGCGCGATTTTGATCGAAGCAAGCGGCATGGAGGAAGCCATTCGGCTGGCCTCGCTGCATCCGGCCCTGCAGATCGCCGCCGGCGAACAATTCGGCTGGGGCATCGAGATCAGGCCCGTCCATTACTTCAAAGGCAGCGAAACCTGAGACTCGTCCGAGAGACGATGAAGTCCGGCTAACCATTCGTTACGGCAGAAAACCCCATCCAAGGATGGGGTTTTCTGCCGTGGTGGGGTTCTCTGCCGTTCCTCCAAGAGACATTTTCCCACGGATTCGTCCGGGAAAACCGTCCGGGATATAGCTGCGTCCGCTTTCCAAAATAACACTGCGTTTACCGTTCCATCGGCAGCTTGCGAAGGCGAACGACCTCCGACGACTCCTCTTCCATGCCGGAGAAGGTCAGTCCTTCTTCCGCGAGCGCCGCCCCGGAGAGCTCCATCTTCCTGCCGCTGTCCTCGAAATGCAGCTCATACAGCGAGCTCGCATCCAGCCCTGTCAGCCTCAGGACGCGCTCAGGCTCCCCGCCGGTCAGACGGAAGGCGAAGAGCAAAGCTTCCTCCGCGCCTTCCAGGACGTACAAGTAGCCGTTCCACGAATCGCCGCTTCCGGTCCGGATCGTTTGGCCGGTCAGCCTGTGCATGTCGGCGCCCGCGACGAAGCGGCGGACGGTTTCCCTGTAAAAGCCGATCAGCTCCATCAACCGCGCCTTGGCCCAGCCGGGGAGCTCCGGCAGCCGGTACGAGCAGCCGAATCCGTTCAGCATGTTCGCGCGGATGATGTAATCGAGCCGGTGGCGCGGCATGTCCGGTTTGATCGGATCCTTATCGAGATTGCTGTCGTAGTGCACGATCGTCTCCGACCACGAGAAATGGAAGCAGGCGGACGGATGCAGCATCATCGACGCTCCCCAGAACAGCTGCAGGTGATGGCGGGTGAAATCCGGATCGCTCAGGAATGCGCCGTGCGTGTGACGGGCGAGCCCGAGATCGATTCGGAGCCCGCCGGACGAGCAATTCTCCAGATACACTTCCGGATACTTCTCCCGTACGCGCGTCAGCAGCTCGTAATAGCCCCGGTAATGCTCGAACAGTCCATCGCCGTCGCCATGCCCGTGATCGGTCCGGTTGCAGCCCGCGCACGGATCGAGATTGAAGTCGAGCTTGATCCATTCCGCCTTGTATTCGGTGATCAACCGCTCCAGGACGCCGAAGGCCCAGTCCCGCGCTTCCGGGTTGCCGAGGCAGACATAGCCGAGATGCTCGCCGTCGCGCCGCGCCGGCAGCTCCGGCCGGTGCGCTCCGATCTCGGACTTGATGCCGAGCGCCTCGATCTCGCACCAGATGCCGAATTTCATTCCCTTGCCGCGGACGTATTCGGACAGCGCGGCGATGCCGGACGGGAAGCGGAGCGTATTGATCTTATGCCAATCCCCCCGCTTCAGGAACCAGTCCACGTTCTCGCTCCAGCCGAGGTGATCGTTGCAATTCGGGTCCGGTTCCCCGAACCAGCCGGCGTCCAGCGTGCAGATCTCCAGGCCGAGCTCGGCCGCTTCGTCCGCATTCGCCCGGAACACGTCTTCGTTAATGGCGGAATCCTCGTACGGCCACCAGTGATTCCAGGCTGCCGGCACCGTGCGGGAAATCTCGTTCCGCGGATACCAATAGCGCCTGCCCCATCCTCCGAAGGCAATCGAGACGGCATCCAAGCCTCCCTCCGGCAAATGAGCATACAGCACCGCAGGGCTTTCCATCGTTTCGCCGGGTCGCAGCGTCTTGGCGAATTCCCAGTCGCTGAGACCGCCGGTCAGCCTGTAGGCGCCTTCGTCCGCGGGCTCGAATCGGAAGATCCAATTGCCCGACCAAGCGACGGCGCCAGCGAGCGTGCCTCCCTCGGCATCCCGAAGCGTAAACCAGGGATGCATGCCGCGCGAGGACCTTCCGGCGATGGCCTCCAGCACCTTGGTGCCCGCGAGGGGAACGCTGCGCGGAGAGAATTCCAATCCGTTCGTCGGACATTCGAAGTAATCGAGCGTATAGCCTCCCTTGGCAAGCAGGCCGCGAACGGTGTCGATCCGCGTGAGGCGGATATCGCGTTCGGACCGGTTCGATACTTGGATCCGGCGCTGCACGACCGGCGAGTCCGGATAGGACACGGTCACGGACGCGACGACTACATCCCCCGACGCCGATTCATACGTCTCCGTCGTTTCGCGCGAGCCGTCCGGCAGCTCCTTCCCTGCCTCCAGCGTTTTGACGTACCCCTCGCTCTCCGTTCCGCGCCGCCCGTCGATATCGAGCAGAAATCCGCTTAACATGCTGCACTCCCCTTCCGTGTACAATCCCGTATTTCCTTGCCTTTTCCAAACCCTTTTCATCCCTATTCCTTCCCATTTCCACTCGTACCGACTTAACTCCATCCTATTTCCGCTCATATTCGATCCTATGTCATGCCCCGTAGTCATCTCGCTATTCCTTCACCGAGCCGAGCGTGATGCCCGTAATGAAATACCGCTGCAGGAAGGGATAGATAACCAAGATCGGTACCATGCTGACCAATATTTTGGCCGCGTTCATCGTTCGGTCGGACAGCTTCGAGAGCCGTTCGATTTCGTCCGGCGTCATGTTCGTCGTCGGCTGCGCCGCCTGCACGATGATTTGGTTCAAATAGGTTTGCAGCGGATAATGGTTCGGGTCGTTCATGTAGATCAATCCGTCGAAGAACGCGTTCCAATGGCCGACGACGCTGAACAGCGTAACCGTCGCGATGGACGGCAGCGACAGCGGGAAATAGATGGCCCACAGCTTATGCCACGGCCCCGAGCCGTCGATGACCGCCGCCTCGTCGAGCTCCTTCGGCAGGCTTTTGAAGAAATTCATCAGCACGATAATATTGAAGACCGCCACCGCCGTAGGCAGCACGAGCGACCACATCGTATCGAGCATGTGCAGCGATTTGATCGTCAGGTACGTCGGAATGAGGCCTCCGCTGAAAATCATCGTGAACACGAGCACCCACATATAGACGTCGCGCGACCGGAATTCCGACTTGGGCCGCGACAGCGCGTAGGCGGATACGATCGTGAGGACGAACTGGATCGCGCCGCCGAGCAGCACCCGCTCCACCGAAACGCCGAACGCATGGAAGAACGCGCTGTCCGCCATGACGGCCTTATACGAGACGAGCGTGAAATGGACCGGGTACACCGTGACCAGTCCGCCCGATGCGGCCGCCTTGTCGCTGAACGAGACAGCCAGTATATGCACGAGCGGAAACAGCGTGCTGAGGCCAAGCAGGCTAAGAATAATGATGACGACGATTCCGAATACGCGCTCGGAGGCGCTGAGCCGAATGCCCATAGCGGTTCACACCCTTTAGAAAATACGATAGTTGGCAAACTTCGAAGCAAGGAAATAGGAAATCGTGATGAGGATGAGGCTGACGACCGATTTCAGGAGGCCGACGGCCGTTGCCAGCTCGTACTGCAATTCCTTCAAGCCGGCCCGGTAGACATAGGTATCGATGATATCGCCGGTCTGGTAGACCATCGGATTGTACAGATTCAAGATCTGCTCGAAGCCGGCGTTCAGCACGTTCTGCATGTCGAGCGTCAGCAGCAGGATGATCGTGGTGGCGATGCCGGGCATCGTCACGTACAGCAGCTGCTTCAGCCGGCCCGCCCCGTCGATGCCTGCCGCCTCGTACAAGCTCGGATTAATGCCGGTGAGCGCCGCCAAGTAAATAATGGCCGAGAAGCCGAACTCCTGCCAGACATGCGTGCCGACGATGACGCCGGGGAACCAGCCGTTGCTGCCGAGGAAAAAGATCGGCGAGATGCCGAGCTTGCCCAGCGCTTCGTTCACGATGCCGTCCAGCGACAGCACGTTGATGACGATGCCCCCGAGCAGTACCCACGAGATGAAGTGCGGCAGGTACACGATCGTTTGAATGCTCTTCTTGAACACCGCGTTCTTCACTTCGTTCAATAGCAGCGCGAACGCCAGCGCGAGCAGCTGCGTCGCGAGGATTTTCATGACCGCAATGGACAAGGTGTTCATGAAGATCGTCTTAATGTCCGGAATTTCGAACATATATTTGAAGTTCTCCAGGCCGATGAACGTCGAGCCCCATATCCCCTTGCCCGGATTGAACTCCTGAAACGCCAGCATCAGGCCGAACAGCGGGTAGATGCTGAACGCGGCGACCAATGCCATCGTGGGCAGCAGCATGAGGTGATAATGGACGGATACTCTCTTTTTCATAGTCATACTCCCGATCTGATTGGGTTTCATTGCTTGGTTCGTTGACTGGATATCGCCCTCGCATGTAAAAAATCGAGCGCGGAGCACCATCGCGTCCGCGCTCTCGCCTTTTCGTCAGTCGACCGTTACTGCTTCAACGCCTCGTTTACTTCCTGCGTGATTTCGTCCCCGCCCTGCTTCTTCCACTGGGACACGAAGTCGTCGAAATAATCGACGGGCTTCTCGCCGGTAATGATCTTGATCATGGCGTCCTCTTCCAGCTTGTTCAGGTTGGTCATCTTGCGCTGCATCGTCTTTGTGGTACTGTAGAACTCGCTGTACACCGGTTCGATATCGTTCTCGATGATCGGGTTAACGCCTATGATCCGGGAGATCGGTTCGCCGTAATTGTCCGGATTCTTGCGCAGCCAATCGATGCCCTTCGCCCAGAAAGCGCCCATCGTCTTGTAATTGACCGCCGTCGCTTCCGGGACATCCGGCAGCGCTTCGCCTTTGGAGGCGGCAAGGATGCCGGTATGGTCAAGAATGACGGAATCGGCCCGCCACAGCGCCAGCGCAATCGGAAGCGTCTGCCAGTTCGGAAGCACCAGGCCGGCGTACGGATCGCCCCCGGCATCGGCCGGGTCGTCAAGCGTTACCTGATACTCGTAGTTGACGACCTTCACGAGCGCTTCGGGATGCTTGAAGCCCTTCTTCAGCACCGCGATCGTGCCGATCGGCGTCTCCTGCTTGGCGCGCGCCACGCCGTCCGCGTCCTTCAGCGCGTAGGCCTGCCAATCGGCCGTCGGATCGTTCTTGATCGCGTCGTTCAGCGGCGACCAGCCCGACCACCAGGGGCCGAAGAAAGCGCCTGCCTTGCCGGAAATGACCAGCTCGTTCGCCTGCTCGTTCTTCAGCACCGGGAAGTCCTTCGGCACGAGCCCTTCGGCGTACATCTCGCTCAGCTTCTTCAGCGCGTCCTTGGTCTGCGGCTGGATCGAACCGTATTGGACGGTGCCGTCCGGGCCTTTGATCCAGTTTTTCACGTACGATTTGTAGTAGTCGAACACCGGGTCGAAGCCGTACGTGCTCGCCCACTGGCCCGTGAACGTCTGAGCGCCCGGCATGCCGATCGTATCCTTCTTGCCGTCGCCGTCCGGATCCTTCTCGATAAACGCTTTCAGAATCGCGTTCAGTTCGTCGATCGTCTTCGGCGGCTGCAGGCTCAGCTTGTCGAGCCAGTCCTTCCGCAGCCAGACGAGCGGATCGGAATTATGCAGCGTGCCCATCGTCGGGATGCCGTAAAGTTTGCCGTCCACCGTCGCCAGATTCATCGCCTTGCCGCCGTCGGTCTGCAGCACGCCTTTCAGCGCCGGACTGGCGTAATCCCGATACACCTGCGTCAAGTCCTCCAGCATGTCCGCTTTGATCATTTGCTGGTACTGCGTGTAGCTGACGAGCATGACGTCCGTGATGTCGTTGCTTGCGATCATGAGATTCGTCTTGTCTCCAATCGCGCTGCCCTTGACGACGACCGGGAACTGCACGTCGATGTTCATCTTATCGGATAAAGCTTGCACGTAACGGTTCTTCAGTACCGTATCGCCCTCCGGCAAACCCAGATCCTTCGGCGTCGAATCGGGATCGGCCTTCAATACCGTCAACGTCGTTTTCTCCGGCAGCGGGCCGAACGGATCCTTCGACCCGGAGGCTGCGCCGTCGTTCGCCGCGTTCGCGTTCGCCGGCGTATCGCCGTTTGCCGTATCGGGATCGTTCCCGTTCGAGCCGCTGTTGCCGCAGGCGGTCAATGCGAGGGACATGGCGAGCGCGACGGAAAGCGAGGCTTTGCGTAACGTCTTCTCTTTCATGCTGTAACCAACCCTTTCGTTCTTTTCTACATGCTTTGTAAGCGGTTTATCTATTTCCATGATAGAGAATTTCCAACGAGCGCACTATGCACTTCTGCGACCAATAAGGGCGGATTTCGTTCTTTCGAGATGAATTAAATCATACGATTAGCGCGCATTTTTCACACTTTCGCCTAGCGTTGCAGGGGCTAACCCGCGTTCTGCAATCAAGTCCGGCCGGTTTTGCGGTACTCGTTGGGCAGCATGCCCGTAAAGTCGCGGAACACCCGGCTGAAATGACGGTAATCGCTGAAGCCGCACTGCTCGGCCACGCGCGCGATCGGGTCGTCGGTGCGGAGGATGAGCCGTTTGGCGCGCTCCAGCTTCCGCTTGCGGACATAATCGCCGTAGGACTGGCCCGTCACTTTCTTGAAGCATTTGCTGAAGTATCCGCGGCTCATATTGACGGCCCGCGCAATCTCGGATTCGCTCGGCTCCGGCCCGTCCTCGCGGTCGAGCAGCTCGATCGCGCGCATCATATTCTCCGCGATCTGACGGGAGCCGTTCGCGTCGACGGTCGTCCGGATCGCGCTTCGGAAGCCGCGGAGCCAGGCTTCCCAGTCGCGCCAGCGCAGCAGGCCGTTCGTTTGCTCCAGCAGCCCCTTCAGCGAACCGGTTGCGAGAAGCCGTTCCCACTCGAGAACGACGGGATACAACCGTTTCAGCAGCGCTGTTCCGTCGATGCCCGCCGCGGCTGTCTCCCGCAGCATCGTCTCGAACCGCTCCTCGCTGTACACCCATTCCGGTCCATCCCAATTCGCCCCGATGATGATGCTGCCGGCGCGGTCCGTCGCTGCCGCGGCGGCTTCCGCCACCTCCGTCCAAGCTGCTTCGGCATAAGCCTCGGCGGCATGGAACAGCACGTGCCTGCGATAATCGCGCAGCACCGCGGCCGTATTCCGGCTGTCCGCTGCCTCGAGCCCCCCGATGCGCACGCAGGTCCAGCCGCTCTTCGCCAGACGCGGCCGGATGACGTCCGCGAGCGCGCCGGCCTCGGAAACCGCGAGCCGAAGCAGCCAAGTCGCGCCGTCGATCTCGGTTAGCCTGCCGTCGTACTCTTCCTGATCCTCCGGCGGAATCAGCTCCTGCGGCGTCCCGTCCGGTCCGGGCGCGAACAGCAGCAGCCCTTCCTGCCGAGGCTTGCCGCGATTGGCCCGCTCTTTGGAACCGAGCTCTTCGCTCAGCTTTCGCGCGATGCGTTCCAGCGTCTCGTCCACGGCCTCGTCCTCGATCTCCGTCTTGACGATATAATCCAATACCCCGAGCCGCATCGCTTCCTGAATGTATTTGAAATTGTCATGGCAGGTCAGCACGACGGCCGGCAGCCCCGGCTCCATTTCCTTCACCCTACGAATGAGCTCGAGCCCGGACATGCCGTTCATCGCCAAATCCGTCACCAACAGGTCGAACGGTTCCTGCCCGATCCGCTCCAGCGCGCTTTCGCCGCTTGCGGCGTCGCCCGCCACGACGAAGCCGTGCTTCTGCCAGGGAAACGTCGTCATGATCCCCTGACGGACGAGCTTCTCGTCATCCACGATCAGCACTTTATACATGCGGCTCTGCCTCCTTTCGCCTCGTCGGTATCGTAAACCAGTAGACGGTGCCATCCTTCTCCGAGCTCTCCGCCTGCAGCCTGCAGCCTTCCCCGAAATGCACGTCCAACATGCGGTTCACGTAGTTAAGTCCGATGCCGAGCCCCTGCCCGACCTCCGTTCCGTTTCCTTCGAACAGACGCGCGAGCTTCTCTTCCGACATGCCTGTCCCATCGTCGCGGACCGATATCGTCACGAAGCCCGGCTGCGACCGGCGAACCGTGACCTCGATCGTTCCGCTGCCTTCCTTCAGGCCGTGGCAGATCGCGTTCTCGACAAGCGGCTGAAGAATGAAACGGGGAATCTCGACCTGAAGGACCGCATCATCGACGTCGAAGGCAGCCTTGAACTGATCGTCGTTGCGGACGAGCTGCAGCGCGACGTAATCCTTCAACGCGGTCAATTCCTGCTCGATCGTGACGATCGAGCCTTCCTTGCCCAGGTTATACCGGAGCAGGCGGGTCAGCTCGGCGACCAGCTTGACGATTTTGCGCTGCCCTTCCGTCCTGGCGATCCACTGCACCGTATTCAGCGAATTGTAGAGAAAGTGGGGATTGATCTGCGAGAGCAGCTTGTCGACCTCCAGCTGCCGCTTCTCGTTCTCCTGCTGCCGGACCTCCAGCAGCAGGGACTGAATCCTGTCCTTCATGGAATGAAACTGCTTCAGCACCTGATCGAACTCCGCCACGTTCGTCCGTTCCGTCACGGTATCGAATTGGTTGGAGGCCATATGGCCGATTTCTTTCTTGAACAGCCGGATCGGCACGTAGACCGAACGCCAGACCAAATAGCCGAGCAGCAGGCTGAGGAGCATAAGAACGGCGCCGATGAGCGCCATGCGCAGCGCCCAGGCGCGGATTTCGCTCGTAAACGCGCTTTTATTAAAGGCCGCGACCAGATGCCAGCCGTAACGGCTCGTCGTATCGAAGACGTACGCATCCGCGGCGCTGCGGATCGTATCCCCGGATTCCCCCGCATACAGCGCGCCGATCTGGAAGCTTCCCGGCAGCTGGCTGTAGACGATTCGATTTTGTTCATTGGCGATAACGTATTTGATGTCCATCCCGAGCTGCTTCGTCTTCATGATGTTCGCGAGCGCGGGCAGGCTGGATTCCAGGTATAAATACAAATTGGACCCGCCCATCGTATCGACGGGGCGCGTGAGCGACAATACGAGCCCGTTTTTCCCATCCGCCAAGGAGGGGTGAGGGCCGTAGAAGGTGAACAGCGTCTTGTCGGTCAGCACCGGAAGTCCCGTCATGACGGGGGGCCGATTCAGTTTTCCGTTCTCGAAGAGCGTCTTGCCGGTATCCGGATAGTAGTAGAAATGAAAGCCGGCGTTCGGATTCGTAAAATCGATCAGGTTGAGATAAGCGTTGATGTTATCGTAATGCGTCTTCTTGCTGGAATAACTGTCCGTGGACAAATAGTTCGTCAAATCGTTGGATACCGTGCCCCCGTAACTCAGCTGACTGGAGACGGAAAGCAGGTTGTCGACCGCAAGGTCGGTGTCGCGGGATACTTCGTCCATCGTGAGCTGGATGTTTCGCTCGATCTTGTTGTACAAGATCGACGAGATCGTATAGTAGGAGGCGGAACCGACGATCGCGAACGTCATGAAGGTGCTGAACAGGAACACGACCGTCACCCGGTTTTTCAAGGAATACAAGAAAGGCCGGCCCGTAAACGCATGCAGCCGATGCTTCATCCGATTTCATCCCCTTCTGCCTGGCGTCTGGCCGAGACGTCATTGGCTTCTTACTGTCCCGACAAACGGAAGCGAAGTTCGCGGTACGCGCGGCGCACTCGCAAACTTCGCATGAAGTCAAAGTATTTTGATCGTAAGCCGGAGCCGCTGACGCTAAGTTTGCTGCTCCGCAACCATGCGGTTGGTCAACCTGCCAAGCTTCTCGATCGGCTGCAGATACTGCTGTTTCTCCGGCGGGTAACCGATAATGACGCCCTCCGGCGTCCCGGTAAGGATGACGTCGCCGGGCACGAGCGTCATATGCCGCGAGATGTAGCTGACGATCTCGTCGACGGCGAAAATCATGTCCGACGTATGCGACGACTGGCGCGTCTCTCCGTTCACGGTGCTGCCGATTGCCAGGTCGTTCGGATTGCCGGCCTCGTCCGCCGTCACGAGATACGGTGCGCGGGTACGCAGGCGCCCAGCTTCAGATCGTCTTCGCTGCGGAAACAGGCGGAATCCGCTTCGTTCGCCAATCGCCGCAAGGCGGCCAGCGCCTCTGCCCCGCCTTCGATGGCTTCCTGGACGGAAACCGGAATGCCGTCTCCCGCCGACGACGCGGCGGCGACGTCCAGCACGCCTCTGTCCGTGACGACGCCTAGTTTGGATAATCCGTTATCGAAGAAGTGAACCAGTTTCATTCATGAGATGCCTCCTAAAATGCTTCTAGGTGCTTGGCTTGAACATGCTTCCCGGTCTGCTCATTTACGCTCTCGAGCTCATGGGATCGGTCTGATGCGACCGGAATTCCGGGCCGGTCACGTTGCCGTCGCCATCGATCCCCTCCACGGCACGATAGCCGTCGTACACGGTCGCCACGATATCGAACAGGGCGGTCTGTCCGGGCTCCAGCGTCTTGTGGGTGCCGCGCTCCACCCCGTCCGCGAGGCCCGCTGGGTAGCCCGTGCACGGTTCCAGCACGACGGTTTGGAGCTCGCGCCATCCGCCGTAGGACGCGAAGATCCAGCAGCTCGGCAGCGCCTCGCGGTCGTAGCTGAGGCCGAAGCCTATGCCGTCCTTCGTGTCCGTGAGCGCGCACCAGCCCGCTCTCATCTTCGTCGCGTATTGGAATTCGCTCACGCCCGAGCCGAACGGGAGCACCTGGCGCATATCGTGCAGGCTGCCGTCCGCTCCTTCGGCGTACGGCCATGCATAATCGTACGAAGTCCTGCCCGTCCTCGGGGAGCCGAAGCTCTCCATCCGGACTTCTTCCGCAGGCAGATCGATGCGGTAAGACTCGTTCGCCGACATCGCGGCATGCAACTTCCACAGGTAAGGCTGCGGCCTGCGGCCCTTATTCTCGATCGCATGCCGGAAACGCAGCTTGGCCTCGCCTGCCCGCAGCGTAATCGTCTTCACGATCCGCGTCGCGCTGATCGGCGTCTCTACCCACAGCCGCAGCACGGCCTCTTGCTCGTCGCTTCGCTCGATCGCGCAGTGCCAAGGCAAGGTCCAGATTTCGCCATGGTCGGGAAACGTCTCGCCGCCGATCGATTCCGTTTCGTCGTTCGGGTACAGCTCGTCCCAGCCGCCGAAGAAATGATCGTCGTACGACGCGTGAAGCTGCAGCTTCCTTGGCGTCATGCGCGGATGATGCCACAGCAGCTCCTTATCGCGCGGCTTATAGACGATTTGCCAGATCTTCGCCCCAAGCTCCGGCATAACGACGACCCGCAGCTTTTCATTCTCCATCACGACGGTGCGGATCTCGTTATACGTCCAATTCGTGTCGACCTTTACGCCCATATCAGACGCTCCCTCCGGCTTTAATCGTGCCGAATACCGGCATTATCCCTCTCCTCCAGGCACGAGCAGCACCTTCGACAGGCTGCCCGGGCTCGCGATCAGCCGCTTGTACCAGGCGGCGCCTTCCGACAGCGGCACTTCCACGACGCCGTCCGCAAGGCCGATGCGTCCTTCCTCGATCCAGCGCAGCGCCAGGCGGAAGTTCGAATCCGAGTATGCGAACGAGCCGGTCATCGCGATTTCGCTGCGGATGGAAGCGTTGACAGGCAGGGAGGACTGCTCCTCGTGCAGGCCCGTGAAGACGACGCGTCCGCCCGACGTGCAGGCCAGCACGCATTGACCGCGCGTCAAGCTCGCTCCCACCGCATCGATGGCGATATCCACGCCGGCGCCTGCCGTTAGCCGTTTCACTTCCCCCAGCGTATCCGTGCTTGCCGGATGGACCGTATGCGCGGCGCCCAGCTTGCGTGCGATCGCCAGCCGCTCCTCGTTCATGTCGACGGCGATGACGTCCCGCACGCCGTACTGCAGCACGGCTTGCAGCGCCAGCAGCCCGATCGGCCCCATGCCCAGGATGAGCACCCTATCCGAGGGCTTCGGGCTAGCGAGCTCGGCCGCTCGAATCGCGCAAGCCGCGGGCTCCGTCATCGCGGCTTGCTGCAGGGTGACCGAATCCGGCACGGGGAGCACGAAATCGGCCGGAATCGCCACGTACTGCGCGTTGCTGCCCGGCAGCGCCGCGGACAGCAGCTTGCGGCTTCCGCACAGCTGCTGACGGCCGCTCGCGCACTTCTCGCAGCGCCCGCAGGTGACGAGCGGGTTCGCCGTCACGCGCTGGCCGACGGTCCATTGTCCCGAAGCAGCCGCATCCGCCCCCATCGAGGCGATGGTGCCCGCGAATTCATGTCCGAAGATCATCGGCGGCTTTCGCAGCGCGTTGTGCCCCAGGAAGCCGCTTAATTCGGAGCCGCAAATGCCGGAATAGGCGACCGCGACCAATAATTCGTCCGCGCCGGGAGCCGGCGTCTCGACCTCCCGCATGTTCATCGTTTCGGGTCCTTCATAGACTAAAGCTTGCATGCCAGCAGGCCTCCTTATCGTTCATCGAATGCTCGAAGATAACGGCGCCGTACGACGCTAGAATGTAATCGACAGCCCGCCGTCGACAGGCACGATCGCTCCGCACATGTACGACGCGTCGTCCGAGGCGAGGAAGGCGATCACGCCCGCAGCTTCCTCCGGCTGGCCTTGGCGCCGCTGGGCGATCTTGCCCCGGGCGACGTAAATATCCTTGAACCAGTCGGTCTCATGCTCCATTACGCCGTCGACGAACGACATCGGCGTCTCGATGAAGCCGAGCGCGACGGCATTGACGCGGATGCCCGCATCGATCA
The DNA here is from genome assembly GCF_009909195.1 of Paenibacillus sacheonensis. Classification (GTDB taxonomy): domain Bacteria; phylum Bacillota; class Bacilli; order Paenibacillales; family Paenibacillaceae; genus Paenibacillus_Z; species Paenibacillus_Z sacheonensis. Next base: position 352,156 of record NZ_JAAAMU010000001.1, on the reverse strand, counting down.
GCTCGATCGCGGTATTCCGCGTCAGCTGGTCCATCGCGCCCTTGCCCGCGTTGTAGCTGGACGACTCCGGCAGCGCGCGGCTGCCGTTGATCGACGAAACGTTGACGATGGCCCCCCGCGCCCCGCAGGCTTGCATCAGCGCCGCTCCCGCCTGCGTGCAATAATAGGTTCCGTTCACGATAATGTCGAACACATGCCGCCATTCTTTCATCTTCGAACCCAGAAACGCCATCGGCTCGAACGTTGCCGCGTTGTTCACGAGAATGTCCAGCCTGCCGTGCAAGCGTTCGAGTTCCCCGAACATCGCCGCCACGGATGCCTCGTCCGATACGTCGCCGGCGATGAACGCCGCATCGAACCCGGCTTCCCGCAGCGCTGCGGCCGCCGCAGCGCCGACATCCGCGCGGCGTCCGGTCATGACCACCGATGCGCCTTCCGAAGCGAGACGCCGCGCCGTCGCATACCCGACGCCGGTCGCGCCTCCCGTAATGAAAGCGACCTTGCCCGCGAATCTGCCCGTATTTGCCATGATCGTTCAGCCTCCTAGTTAACGCGGAATTTGTTCACGACCGCTTCGTCGACCGTGATGCCAAGACCCGGACGATCCGGTACATGGACATAGCCGTCCTTGAAAACGATCGGCTCGGATACGAGGTCGCGCGCCAGCGGAGACGTGGATACCGTATGCTCGATCATAAAGCCGTTCGGGATCGCAGCCGCGAAATGCGTGCTGGCCGCCACGAGAATACCGGTTTTGAATGCATGCGGAACGACCTTCTTATGGCGCTCGTTCGCCATGTAGGCGATTCGCCTGCCTTCGGTCAATCCGCCGCAGCGGCCCAGATCCGGCTGGACGATGTCGTGCCCGCCGTCTTCGATCAGCCGCCGGAACGCCGTCACGCCGCTCTCCTGCTCGCCGCCGGCAATGCGCAGCGACGTCCGGGAGGACAGTTCCTTATACCCTGCGAGGTCTTCCGGATGAAGCGGCTCTTCGAGCCAATAAACGCCGTGCTTCTCGTAAATATCCGCCATGCGCAGCGCGCCCTTTAGGTCCCATGCGAGACCGCCGTCGATCATGACGTCGATGTCCCGGCCGACGGCTTCGCGGATCGCCCGGATCTGTTCCTCGTCGAAACGGACGTCCCGTCCGATCGGCCCCCAGCCGAACTTCATCGCTTTATAGCCTTGGGTAACGAACTGCTCCGCCAAACGAACCGCTTCCGCGATCGTGTCCGGCATAAGCGAGCTCGCGTACGCCTTCAGCGTCCTGCGGTACGTGCCGCCGAGCATTGCAGATACGGGCCGGCCGGCCTTCTTGCCCGCGATGTCCCAGAGCGCCATATCGATCCCGCTCATCGCGTGCATCGCCGGACCTCCGCGGCCGAAATAAATGGTGCCACGGTACATTTTGTCCCACAGCCGCTCGATATCGAGCGGATCCTCGCCGATCAGCAGCGAACGCAGGCCTGTCGCGATGGAGTGCGACGGAGGCGCGTCGATGGCGGCTTTCGCCACGAGCGGAACGGAATCGACTTCGCCGCAGCCCGTAATGCCCTCGTCCGTATGGACGCGGATCATGAGCGTATCCTGCGTTCCGTCGCATCGCTCCGCATCCAGATCCGGCAAACGCAGATAAATCGATTCGACTTCGGTGATTTTCATGGCCATATCCCCTCTTTTCGTAAAGTTCCGGTGACGGTGCATGACCTGCGGGGTCACTTATTCGCCGTTATGTAAAATGAATGCGCTTCAACACCATCATTGTAGTCGGTGATTTTGAATATTGTCAACAATATTTATTTGATTGTATACTAGGGTCAATAAGCAATTGTTTCTTCATCCGCGAGCGCTGCTTGAAGTATAATGGTGCGTACGAAGAAGCGACATTCATCCATTCCCACATAGAGGAGTTATGCTACGACATGTCCGAATTTATATTCAAGGAGCAAGCCAACACTTCGCTGCGCGAGAAGGTGACGAACGATCTGCGCGAAGCCATTCTGAACGGCGACCTGGCGCCCGGTGCGAGAATCAAGGAAATGGACATCGCGGAGCAAATGAAGGTCAGCCGCGGACCGATTCGCGAAGCGATCCGCCAGCTTGAGCGCGAGGGCCTGCTCGTGTCCTACCCTTACAAAGAAACGGTCGTCGCCGATCTCGGAGCAAGCGAGGTGCAGCACATTTTGAACCCGATCCGGTTCCATATCGAATGGTACGTGGTGAGGACGTATCTGAATCTTATGGACGATGATTTCTTCGCGAAGCTGCAAGCGATCGTGGACGATATGCACGCCTCCGTCGCCGGCGGCGAGAAGAACCGGCTCGTCGACCTGGATCTGCTGTTCCATCATTCGATTCTCGAACTGGCAACGGAACGAACCGTCATGCTGACCTGGCAAAGCATCGTGAACCAAATCCGGCTTCACTTTGCCAAGAATCTCCCTTTCTTCGATCACGACCATATGGCGTCCGATCATCAGGCCTTGCTCGACGCCTTCCGATCCAAGGAATTGGAACGCATTCAAGCCGCCATCGTCGCCCATCTGGGCAGCGACGAGAATCTGCTTTGCTTTAGCCGGTAGTTGAACGTATCGAGGACGCGAATGGAAGACGTAAGAAGATGTAGGATAACGAAAGAGGCAGTCACGGACGAAGTAACGTCCACGACTGCCTCTCTCTGTTTCTTACATCCATTTGGCATCCTGCCTATTCTGCGGAAGCCCCCGCTTGTCATCAATGAGGCACTGCTTTATTCGCGACCGCCGGTTTGACGTACGCTTGTTTGATCAAGACCAGTACGACCCATCCCAACAAGCCTCCCGATACGTTAAGAATCAGATCGTCCACGTCAAAGCTCCCGATCGCAAAAACGAGCTGCGCGCATTCCAACCCCAAGCTTACGGCCAGGGAAAGCGCTGCCGCCCAAAGAAACGAGAGTACGCCGCGATTCGATAACAAGCCGAAAAATACGCCGCAAGGCAGGAAGATGGCAATATTTCCGATCAAGTTGATTTGATCATGCGGATTCGAGAACCGATGCAGGTTTTGAGCGATGGATTTGAACGGCTCCAAATTGACCGATCGCGAATGACCGTGCAGATACTCGGGATTCACGATCGTGCTTTGAAGCTGATGCCACAGAAACGGAAGATCGGCTGAGCCGAACTTGAACAGGATGATTTTGATTAAGAGATACGCATATAACAAGAATAGTAACGTTCCGATAAACCCCTTCGCATTCTTCATCGTAGGTCTGCCCCCTGCTGTCAAAAATATCGAGTGGCCTTGTTCTCCCTCATGTTAGTGCGAAGTGTTTAATAAAAAAGCAGGGCAAATATAAAGTTTCCATAAAATAAAGCCCTATCACGCAGTCAAACCAAAAACGCCGCGACCGAAGTCGTGACGTTGTTAGCTCCCGCTTATTCCGGCATCGACGCGCTTAGCGGCTGCCCGATTACCCTATCCCTCCTGCTCGATCCTCAGCTATCGATCGCTTAGGACATGAATGCGTGACGATGTAATTAGTTAGTTAAAACAGCTCTCGTAATAGTCCGTCAGCGGGTTCATAAGCGCCATGAAACCCCGCTCGTAGCACTGCCTGTACCGGGCATGCCGGTCCGGATCGGGAACGTACCGTTTACCGTCCGGGCAGCATACCGCATTCGCCGCCTCCCGAAAAGACCCGTATACGCCGGCGCCGACGCCGGCGGAGAGCGCCGCGCCGAGCAGCGTCGCTTCGGCCGTGCCGGGCACGATGAGCTCGGCACCCGAGACGTCCGCTTTGATTTGAAGCCAAACCTCGTTCTTGGCGCCTCCGCCGACAACCTTCATCCGCTCGATCGGACTGCCGCCGATGCGCTCCGCGCTTCTGCGCATCAGCTCCACTTGATAGGCATTTCCTTCGAGTACGGCTTTGATCAGGTCTCCCTTGCCGTGCTTGGCGGTCAAGCCGATAAACGCGGCTTTCGCCGCTTGGTTCATCCTCGGCGATCCGCTCCCGGACAAATACGGGAAATACAGGATGCCCGTAGGATCGGGACCCGTGGACGAAAGCAGCTTCATGATCGCCGCATAAGAGAGCGTCCCGTCCCCGATCGTCTCCCGCAGCCATTCGACGGAACCGCCGGAAGCGGAATGTCCCCCCATCCAGAACATCCGATCCGGAAGCGCATGCCGGCCGAACGACATGCCGGACGCGAAATCGGCTTCGGACAGCGCGCGTTCGGCGAACGCGCCGACCAACGTCTCCGCGGTACCCATGGAATTGTAGACGTCATCCCCGCCCGCGGAGCAGGCAAGCGAAGCGGCCGCATGATCGTGTCCCGCCAAACAGACGAAGGGCTCTCCGCTCAGGCCCAATTCCGCCGCTAGAGCGGAATCGACCGTCCCGACGGCGCTGCCCGCCGCGACGACCTCGGGAAACAGCTCCGGCCGGAAGCCGAAATGACAGATGAACGGCGCATCCCATTCGCGGCGGTCGATCCGGTAAACGAACGTCCGGGCGGCCAGTGTCTCGTCCTCGGCCATCCGGCCCGTGAGGCGGTAGGCGATATACGCCGACGCGGAGAGCCAGACGCTCTCCCCTTCGAAGGCCTCGGGGAAACGTTCCTTTAACCAGAGCAGCTTCGCAAGGCCGAATTTAAACGATGCATGCAGGCCGGTACGGAAGAAATGCTCCTTGGCGTCGATTTCCCGTTTCACGAGCTCCGCCTGCGGGATCGAGCAGGTCTCGAACCAAGGCATGACCGGCGAACGCGCCTTCCCGTCCGAAGGGTCCACGAGGAGACCGCTCTCCGCCATGCTGGTAATGCCGACGGCGCGGACACAAGGGCGGTCCGCGGCCGCGGCGACGTCGCGAATGAGCGACGCCGCCGTTTCCCACATTCGTTCCGGATCGTATACGACCGTCCCCGCAGGTCCGGCAGTCTTAATATTCGGCCGTTCCGCCTGCGCGACGGCGATGCCGTCTTCGCGGAACAGGCCCGCTTTCATATTCGTCGATCCAATGTCGATGGCTAGCAGCATAACGCGCAACCTCCTGTAAGCTATACTGGCCGAATCCGGCTAACGCAGTATCGATGCGCTGTCCGTCTCGATATCCAGACGCATGTCGTTCGGTTTAGGCCGCAGGGATCCACGCGAATGCGCAAGCCACGCCGTCCATTGCTCCGGCGCCGCGGGAAAGACCAAGCCGCTCAGCCTGCGAAGCTGCAGGAGCGCCTGCCGGGCGAGCAGCACGCGCGCATCGGTCAAGTAACCGATCAATACCTCGTAGCCCTCCGCGCTTCCGCAGGCGGCCAGCGCCCGGCCGATCGCGAGCTCCAGCATCGCTCGGCGTTCAAGGAAATAATCCGGCTGGCAGCCCTGCGCCGACTGCTGGTCGCGCAAGAATGGCACGCGGCGCATCGCCTGCAGCGCCGGAATCGCGATCGGATCGCCGAGCCGTTCCGCTCCCTGGCAGACGGCATCGATATAATAGTAAAGTCCTTTAAGCGAGTCCCGGAAATCTTCCGCTTCCGGGTGCAGCAGCTCTGCTGCCCGGTTCCACACGACGGCGCTCCGCTTGTCCTTGGCCTGCGCCAGCGAATACATCAGATAAGCGGGATCGGGCATCGCCCCATGATCCGGCGGCAGCTGCACGTACATGATGTCCGCCGTCCGCGGCGGCAGCGCGCTCCCGGACAGATCCCGAAGGATCGTCTCGATCAGCACGGAAACGCCGGCATTCGAGCCGATCATCGCCAGCGCCTGCGCCAAATGAATCCGTCTCAGCCCTTCCGCGCTGCCGAGCGCGCGTTCCAGAAACGGCGCGATCCGCGGGCCGACGGAGCAAATCTCGACGAACGGAATCGGACCCGCGTGGATCTCGTTCATCCGCATGTTGGAATATTCATAGAGCGGCCGATCCGATTCGATGGAAGCGACCAGACGCTCCAAGTCCTCATCGCCGTAAGCGACCGGACGCAGCGTCCGATCGGACGTGCCTTCCGGCAGCAGTCCGTCATCGGTTAGACGGCGCTGCAGCCTCCGGATATCGACGGCCCTCAGGGCCACCCCCGCGCGCACCGCCTGCACCGCGGCAAGCGCCGCGGCGCCGCCAAGGTTCTCGAGGTCCGCCTGCATGCGGATCGCCGGCAGCGCGTCGTGCGTCGCCGAGACGGCCTTGCCCGCGACAAGCAGGCCGTCGAGTCCTTCCGGCAGCAGCATGCGGTACGGAATTTCGATTTCCAGGTTCGGCGGGATGAGGCCCACGTTCACCCAGTCCGCGCCGCTGACGCCTTTGACGTCGTGATTGCTGAAGTGGACGTTGATCGCGTCCGGCCAGCGCCGGTGCAGCAGCTGATCGGACAGCTTCATGACGACGTCGCCTTTGACGTGCCGGCTCTCGCGGGTCGCGATATACGAACCGTGATCGTGAACGCCGGTCCCGCGCCTGCGCCCGGCCAGAATAGCCCGGGTATAGTCGAGCACGTCCGAGACGTCGACCATGCTCGTGAAATTGTTCTGGATCTTATCCGGAGCCGTGTACTGCGCCAGCGAGTACCACATGACCGTGTGGTCCCGCTCCGAGCCGTACACGTAATCGGCCCCGGCGAAGGCCGCAAGATCGCCGTCGCCGGTCGCGTCGATGACCGCTCCTGCCGTAATCGAAACCGGCCCCCATCGCGTGGCCGCGATGGCGCCGGACACCTTGCTTCCCCGCATGACAGCGCCGAACGCGACGACGTTCAGGAACAGGTCGACGCCGCTTCCGGCGGCCTGCTCGAGCAGCGCGTGCATTTTGGCTTCGATGTTCCACTTATGACCCTTGTAGCGAAGCTCCCGCTGCCGCGCCAGCACGGCGTCCTGAATGCGGGCGGCATAGCCGGCTTTCCGGCCGAACCAGTAGCTGTCTACCCCGCCGAACGTTCCCGTCCCGCCAAGCCCGGGATTCAAATCGACGAGCGCGGTGCGGACGCCTTCGCCGGCCGCCGTGAACGCGGCGCACGCACCGCTGGTGCCGCCGCCCGCGACGAGCACGTCGACGGCAGCACGCACCGGGATCTCCATGGCTCCGACCTCGCGCATGGGGAATACGGCGTCTTGACCACCCAAGACGGGAATGCGCACGGCGAGCTCCGTTTCTTCGGCATGGACAACCGAGGCGCCCAGTACGTCCGCGAAGGCGTCGTTTGCGGCCGGCACGAGGGACGAGCCGGCCGGATGAACGGTCTCGGCGCCGTCTATGGTACCGCAATCGGTTCTTTGCTCTCGGCCTTCCCCGATCGCGGAATCGCCTTCGAATGCCCGGGCTTCGCCGGGTTTAATGACGGCATCGGCTCGGCCGGCAATCGTTGAACCCGCGCCAGCTAACGCCCGGCCAAGCCGCTCGCCCTCGGCAGCCGCGCCGATCGGATCGAGCAGCTCCGTTGCGCCGTGCAGATACACGGCGCGGAATAAAGACCATACGCCCGACGCGACCGTCTCGGCCGTACGTTCGGGCGATGCCGCGGCGATAGGCCTCGCTTCGATCGGCAGCGGTCCCGACAGCTCGTTCGACGATGCGCTGAGCACCGCCTTGACGAAAGCCGGCTCCCGCTGCATCAGGTGGACGGCAAGTCCCATGCTCCTGCGCCTCGCTTCAAGCTCGCGGTTCCGCGCGGCTTCGAGCGTGTTGCCGCTCGGCAGCGTCATCGCGAATTCGGCGTAAACGTGGCCGCGTCCCCGATAGCCCTGTCTCAGGCGGATCTCCCCGCCGTCCGCCCCGATATCGGCGGGTACTGCCATTATTAACGGCTTGGAAACGCCTGGCGCAGAATGCGAGACTTCGTCCAAATCGACATCGACGCCGACGAATTCAAGCGTCCGCATATAACGCGCTTCCCCGCCGCCGCGGTACTCCGTGACCTCTTCGCCGCAGAGCGAGGCCGCGAGGGCCGTCTCCGTCGCGTCGACGACCAGCGGGCCGGCGATCAACTGCCTGCCGGACTTGTTCGCGATCACGACGCCCGCGGCCCGTCCGTCCAGCCGCTCGATACCGACCGGAAGCGAAGCGTACAGGAATCGCACGCCCGCCGCTTCCAGCGCATCCTCCAAGCTCAGCTTGAGCCGGTCCGGATGGAGCGCGGCATACCCGGCTCCTCCCGAATCGGCCGCTCGAATCGAATCCGGTGCTTCATCGTCCTGCCGCTGCGCGTCGAGGATCCGCCCGATCAGCGCAGGGAGCGATTCCCCGGCCGGCGGCAGCTCCAGCCATGGGCGCAGCGTCGCCGTCAGCTCGCTCCCCATGTAGGTTCGCGGCTCGATCAGCCAGACGCGTTTCCCCGCCGCCGCCAGCTCCAGCGCGCAAGCTATGCCCGCCAGCGATCCGCCGATAACGACCGCGTCCGCTTCGCCCAGCACAGGAACCGCCGCGCGCTCCAACTTCAGCTTGTTCATCCGTTCCGCTCCTCCCCGTTCCGCTTCAACGATCGCGGGTTATGCCTTTATGCCGTGACGATCTCGATACGCACGGACCGGTCCGGCGAACCGCCGTCGATCTCGTAGACATAGTCGCTGATCTGTTTGATCGCGGCGGGTTCCCCGTTCACGCTCGCGCGCTCCGGATGCGCCTTGGCGGCAAACGCGAACCGTCCGCCTTCGCGCAGCGTGACGATCGTCCTGTCGCCATCCGCTGCACATGCCGCGATCGAAGCCGGCGAGATGTATTTGTCCGCGAGACCGATCGGCGTCACGCTCCCGGCGACCGGCACGACCGCGAACAGAGCATAGCCGTTTTCTTCCAAACGGATGGCTTCGCGCTGGCCGGCCTTCATGAACGAGCAGCTTTGGGTAAAATGCTCGTACACGGCGAACTCTTCGCCCGCGAGGCCCGGCACGTCGCCAGGTCCGATGAAGCCGTCGACCGGCGCCGCATCCGGATGGATGTGGAACGCCGCCACGACGCCCGCGCCTCCGGCCGTATTCCACAGCTTGAGCGGTACCGGCTGCACGGCCGGATCGGCGAGCAGGCAGTCCGGCGTCGGATTCGCCGTGCCTTCGCAGCGAATGATCGTCCCGCCCGCGTAGATCAACGGCCAGACGTTCGCGGGATTCGTGTTCCCCGGGGCGTCGCTGATATAGATCGGCCCCCCGCTGACCGAACGAAGAACCGCGTTCTGTTTGTCGTCATGGTTGTTGGACCAGTACATATCCCAGTCGCCCCAATAGAACGCTCCGTGGTAATAGGAATTGTAGCCGTTCTGAAGCGCATGCTCCGGGAAGCCCCGCTTCTCCTGGGGAACGAAGTCGTCGCTGTTGCGCGAGATCGCCGATTTCGGCCGGTGCCATACGTTCTCGGACGCCATGCCCATGCAATTGATGATCGTGTCGTTGAAATGCAGCGCGACCGAAGCTTCGAGCGCTTCGTGCGCCGCCGCGGTCGCTTCGCCGACGGAACGGCGTTCCTTCATATAATTGAGCACGGAGCTTTGTCCGTCCACTTTGACGAAATCGATGCCTTGCCGGCGCAGGAAACCATGCCACGCATGCCAGAAGCCGAAACCCCGGCCCGCGTCCGGATATGGCACGAGGTTGCCCCGAGGCACTTGATACAACGACTCGCGGCTCGTCTTGGCGATGCCGCTTTCCTCGTGGATGCCGCCCCAGTACCCGACGATCGTATGCCAGACGCCGACGTGGCGGATGCCGAAGCGCGATTTAAGCGCGGATACGGTCCGCTTCAGTCCGCCTGGAAATTTGACGGGATCGGCTTCGAACGCCATCAGCTTGCCGTCCTTCGTATCGGACCAGCCGTCGTCGATCATCACCCAGCCGACTGGAAGTCCGAGTCCTTGCAGCTCCTCGGCTTTCGCGAGCAGCCCGGCTTCGTCGACCTGATGATAGAACGCGTCCCAGCTGCACCAGCCGAGGCGGTCGAGCGGCTCCGGGTACGTTTTGCCTTCGCGCGAGAGCGTCGGGTAGTCCAGCGCCTTCAGCGCGGCGTCGAGGTTCGACTGCACGAGCCGATAAGGATCGTCGCCGGCCGCTAATGCGAACGCCAGCGTATCGCATCGCCGATGGCCGCTCTCGTAGGCGGACAGCCGCAGCGCGAATCCGCCGTCCGCGCCGGCGGCGTCCGTGCGCCAAGCTGCGCCGACGACCGGCAGCAGATGATAATAACCGCCGGCCGTTTGCCAGACGATAGACTGCGTCCGTGCCGGCAGACGCGCCGGGTCCGTATCGAAGTGGGGACGCGTCCACCAGTCTTTGTGCTGATAATTGGCCATCAGGCCATCGATCGCTTCCAGCGGACGGATCGTCACGACGATGGCGTGCTCCGCCGCGAACGCGCGCTGACTGCCGAAATCGTTGTCGTTCATCGTCTCCGCGCTCACGCTCGCGAGCACGGCGCCATTATCGGCCACGGACACGCGCAGCTGCGCGCGGACCGTGTCGGCTTCGTTTGCGAAGCGGTAGACGACCGCTCCCTGCCCGTTCTCCTGCTCGGTCCCTCTCGGCATCAGCGCCTCCGGTCGATCTTGGCCATCCAGCTTGACAGCGATGTCAAACGGGCCGAACGCGGCCCTCGCAGGTTCCGGGGTTACGCGAAAAGCGCCTTTCTCGTTAAACTCAAACATGGCTGTCGGTCCCTCCTGCCTCTTCCGAATTCATTTCTATGTCTATCTGCAGTTCCATATTGATCTACATTTCTATGTCTATCTGCATTGCTATTCCTATCTGCGCCGCTGCCTCTGGTTCATGCTTTCTTCCCGATTGGCGCCTATCCCAACGCGTATAAGGCCACCGATAAACTCGCCGCGTCGCCGACATGCTCGCCGAGCCCGGAAGGCACGATTTCGCACGCCGCCAGCGACAGCGGCAAGGCTTCGCGAGCCAGCTCTTCCATGACGATCGGTCGCAGCAAGGCTTCCTGCCTCGCGTAAATGCTTCCGATGACGATGCGCTCGGGATTGAGCAGATCGATCAGAAGCGCAAGGCCCCGACCGAGCTTCCGTCCGACGATGCCGACGACCTCAAGCGCCAACGCATCCCCATCGTTCGCGGCGTCGAACACCGCTTTGGCCGTAATGCCTTCCAGACCTGCGGCATCCGGGCAGATCGCGGTCGTCCCGCCCTCCCGAATACGCCGTTCGGCCATGGCGCGTCCCAGCCGCGCGATGCCGCCGCCGCTGCAGAACCCTTCGAAGGAGCCCGCCTTGCCGTACCCGACGGGGCCGTCGTTCTCGAGCCGCATATGGCCCGCTTCCCCCGCCATGTCCGTAATGCCCGCGTACAGGCTGCCGTTCAGGATCAACCCCGCGCCCATGCCCGTTCCGAACGTCAGGAAGACCATGTTCGCGACGCCCTGTCCCGCGCCCCAGCGCCATTCGGCCAGCGCGCAGGCGTTGGCGTCGTTCTGCAGCGCGACGGGTACCCCGAAGCGCTCCCGCAGCGGCGTCACGACATCGATGCCGTCCCAGCCGGGGAGGTTCGGCGGAGACAGCACGAGGCCGCGGCGGCTGTCGAGCGGCCCGCCGCAGCTGATGCCGATTGCCTGCAGCGGACCCGTTTCCGTATGCTTGGACAACAGTTCCCCCAGCGCTTCGCCGAACTGCCGGATCGCCTCGGCCGGCGTCGGCGGCGTCGGGAAGCCGCGCTTCGCCAGGATGTCGACCCTGCCGCCCTCGGCGATGCCGAGCACGGCTGCGCATTTGGTCCCGCCGATATCGAACCCTCCTAGCAGCATGCTCATGCGAAGAAAGCCTCCTCGAGCAGCATGCAGAGCACGTGATAGATCGGAAGATGCCGCTCCTGAATGTCCGGCGTGCCGTCGTACGGGACGCACACCGTAACGTCGCACAGCTCCTTCAGCCGGCCGCCGCCTTGACCCGTCAAGCCGATCGTCGCCATGCCGAGCGATTTGGCCACTTGCACGGCGCGGACGACATTGGCCGAGTTGCCCGACGTGCTGAACACGACGAGCGTGTCTTCCGGTCTTCCATAGCCGTACACCTGCTGCGCGAACACCATGTCCGCGGCGACGTCGTTGATGTACGCCGTCGCGAGCGCGCTCTGGCTGACCAGCGAGATCGCCGGCAGCGCGCCCTGCAGCCGGTCGGCGATATACGCGCCCTCTTCGCCGTGAACGAGCATTTTCTCCCGTTCGGCAGCCGGCAGCGGGCGCTGCGACATGAAGCCCTTCATCAGCTCGCCGACGACGTGCTCGCAGTCCGCGGCGCTGCCGCCGTTGCCCGCCAGCAGCATTTTGCCGCCCTTGCGGAAGGAGGCTTCCATCGCCTCGAACGCCTGCCGGATCTGCTCCCTGCAGGGCTCAAGATCGGGGTATTTCACGAAAAGTCCGTTGAACGTTGCGCTCATCGCAATCCCTTCTTTCTATATAATCGTTAAAGCGCCTAGTCGCTATAGGCGTTGTTATCGTTGCAGTCTGTAGTCGCAGTAAAAAATACAATCATGGCAATCAATGCAATCAATTCAAGCACCGCGATCACTGAATCAATGCAATCACAGCAATTACTGCAATTACTACAATTACAGCAATTACTGCAATTACAGCAATCACAGCAATCACAGCAACCACAGCAATCGTCAACCGCCGGAGCTTTTATTCCGCCGCTTCCTTCAAATGAGCGATCGCCTTGACGAAGAACGGCTCGCTGCCGAAGCTGCCGGATTTGAGCACCAGCCGATACGGCTCGCCGCCTAGCGCGAGGCACGAAGGCAGGCCGGGCTCGATCTCCCTCAGCAGCCGCAAGCCCGCGACGCCAAGCGCGGCGCAGACCGCCGCCGACGTCTCGCCGCCCGCGACGAGCAGCTTCCGCGCGCCGGCCCGCTCCGCGACGGCCGCCACGACCGACGACAGCGCCTCGGATACGTCGCGCGAAATGTCCGTATTGCCGCTGCCGAGCGTCTTCGCGATCCGTTTCGTTTCCGCGACTTTCTCCGGGTCGTTGGAGGCATGCAGCAGCACGTCCCGTCCCGCCCGCAGCTCCGCGCTCGCCTGCTCGATCAGCAGCGCGAGATGCGATTCTTTCTCCGACGGCCGCAGCAGGACGAGCGAGTCGAGCTCGAACGCCGCGATGCCGCTTCGTTTCGCGTACGCGACCTGCGCAGCCGTCTGCGGCATCAGGCTTCCGGCCGCGCACAAGACGCCGCCTTCGGCCGATTTCGGCGATGCTTCGCCGCTCCGAACCGCTTCGCCCGATCGACTGCCTATTGCGTTTGCAGGCGCATCGCTTTCGCCGAGCGCCTCGCTCTTCCCATCGTTTCTCGCTGCTTCGCCGGCCGTTTCACCGTTTCCGGCCAAGCCCTTCCCCGCAAGCAGTACCGCCGACTCCTCCGACAGCGCGGAGCTCCCGCACAGGATCGGTTCATCCTGCGCCGCTTCGGCGATGATCCGCAGCGAGCGTTGGTCGCGAACGTCGAGAATCAGATACGCGCATTCCGAGCGCATCCGGTCGATCTCCGCGCGCAGCGCCGCGGGGCCTTGTTCGATCGTTTCGATCGGCACGAGCGCCACGGGACGTTTCGTCTGCTTCCGCAAAATCGATACGAGGTTGGATTCGGTCATCGGGTGAACGGGATCGCGCCGGAACTCCGATTCCTCCAGCAGCTTGCCGTGGACGTAATGCACGCCGCCGAGCGTCGTCCTGCCGTTCTTCGGGAAGCCGAGCACGACGACGGCGAACGAGGCGCCGAGCGTATCCAGCATGGCATCGAACTCCGGTCCGATATTCCCGCGGAACACGGAGCAGGTTTTATTGACGAACCGGTCGCAGCCGGCCTCCCGCAGTTCTCGCGTCGCGGCTGCGACTTTGCGATAAGCGATCTCCGGGCTGTCGAGCCGGGAGTTCGTATCGATAACGAGCACGTCCGGCCGGTCCGCGGCATCCGCCGCTGCCGGATTCCACGAGTCGAGCGGGTACACGTCCGTCCGCAGGCCAGCCTTCGCGTACATGATGCCGATGTCGTTCGCGCCGGTAATATCGTCCGCGACGATGCCGATCATCGCTTTCATGGCTGCCACGTCCTTCTTGCGCGATAGCCGGAGCGCTCCAGGAAATCGCGTTCGACCGTCTTCGGCAGCCGGTTCAAGGAGATGCCCGCTCCCAACGCCTCCACGACCATCCGGCACGCCATTTCCAGCGTCTGCAAGGCCATCCGCGCTTCCTTCACGTTCACGTCGTACACAAGCACGCCGTGATTGTTCAGCAGCAGCACGTTCGCCGACTTCGCTTTCTCCCGAACCGCCTCGCCGAGCGCGGCCGACCCGGGATGATGGTAGCCGACCCGTTCGATCCGCTCCAGATAATACATCGTCTCCACGAACAAGCCGGATGGAATCGGCTCGGCCGCGCAGGCGAACATCGTGCTGTAGAACGGAGAGGCATGCAGGACGGCGCCGATCTCGGGCCGTTCTTCATATATCGCCGCATGCATCGGCACTTCCTTGGACGGCTTCTTGCCGATTGCGGCCGCCGCTTGCGATGCCGCCCCCGACATGCCGGAAGACAGGGAACACTCGGCGAAATCATCTTCACCGAGTTCTCCCAGAAACGTGCCCGTCGCCGTGATGAGGAAGCTTCCGTCATCGAGGCGCGCGCTGATATTGCCGGCGTTTCCCCACGCCAGCCCGTTGTCCATCATGTACTTCCCTGCCGCGCGAAGCTCGGCGGCCGTCTTCTCCCGCCCCGTCATCCTACTCGAGCTCCCATTCCAGCATGCTCGTCTCCGTTACCGGAAGATCGGCGTTCGCCGGCACGCGGAACGTCTTGATATCCGACGGCTTGAAGTCGGCACGGATCGAGCGGTTCCACTTCGGCAGCTTGATCTCGGCCGAGGTCGCCCGTTTGTCCGTCTCGTAGCAGCGCACGATCAGATCGTCGTTGTCTTCGGCCTTCTTGATGGCGCTCACGATGATGTTGACTTTGTCGACGGAAACGTACGAGTCCGTCTGCGGCAGCTTGCCTTCGTGGAACGTCTCGATGACCGCGACCGGTTTGCAATTCAGCTCCGAAGCGCGGCGCGCCGTGCCCGCCTGCTCCCACGTGCCTTCATGCGGCAACAGCGAATAGTTGAACTGCTGGATGCCTTGGTCGATGAACGCATATTCTCCGTCCGCGTCCGGGACATAAGGGACATGATGCGCGTAGATCGGGCTTCGCAGCACCGTAAGCGCCATTTCCTTGCTGTGCATGCTGTAGCTGTACTTCGCGTCGTTCATGAGGCTGAGGCCGTAGACGTCGTTCGTCGCCTGCACGATGCCCGTGTAATCGACCCAGTTCTGACCCGGCTCTTCCTCGCCGTTATGCTCCCGTTCGATCGTGCCGTACGGAATCTCGTAGGTTTGCTTGCTGAAGATCACGTTCACCGGGAACACGAGCTTCAGCATCTTGAACTTCTCGCGCCAATCGACCGTTACGCTGACGTCGATCTGCTTGCTGCCGGGATACATCGCAAAATCCTGCACCAGCTTCGAGCTGCCGTATTCGCTGACGACGCGGATGACCGACTTGACCGGTCCGTGCTCGATCCGGAGCACCTTCGCCGCCTTGAACGTTTCCGACGGCCCGTTGAAATGAAGCACGTCATGGCTCCACGTATCCGACGTATCTTCGATGACGACCGGTCTCGCGCCGTCCTTCATGACCTCGAAGTCGAGCGCCTTGTCCTTCAGGCTCTTGATGAAGCCCGTGCTCTTGTCGAATTCAAGGCGAAGCAGGTCGTTCTCCAGCACGAGGTCGCTGGCCGTGATCGGCTCGCCGACCGCTTTGATGGAAGCGGACTCCTTCACGAGCTTGTAGACGCGGTAGCCGAGCGGCGGCAGATCCGCCATGAAGCTCAGCCGGAAGCGGCCGCGAGCGGCTGCCTGCGATTTCACCGTCTGGAACGGCACGGGCTTGCCGGAATCGTCCAGCAGCACGCTCGTATCCTTCATGCCGCCGACTTCGAGCTCCACGTTGACGCGGCTCTGCCACGCATGCGGGTTGAACGCGACGATCGGATGCATCGACTCGTCCTGCTCGATGCCGATGTTCCACGACAATGATTGAACGGCATAATTCAAGGAACGGTCCGCGATCGCCATCGCTTCGCCGAACAGATAGCGCGCGTCGTCGTAGGCTGCCTCCAAGCTCGTGCCGGCGAGAATATCGTGGAACTGGTTGAACAGCACGTTCTTCCATGCGCGGCTGAGATCGGCAAGCGGATACGGCTGACCCGTGACCCACGAGGCGAGCGCAGAGAATTTCTCCGCCGCGATCAGCCGGTTCTCCGCCTGGCGGTTCCACTGCTTAATGCCGGAATGCGCCGCGTAGCAGCCGCTGGCATGATGCTGCAGATCGTCGTGCACGACCGGGAACGATAGGCCGGACTTGACCATATCGTCGAAATATCGGTCAGGCGTCGCGAACTCCAGCTTCGGCAGGTCCGCTTCGCCGTTCATTCTGCGGATGCTCTCGATGTTCTCCTTCGTCGGTCCGCCGCCGTGGTTCCCGACGCCGTAGAACAGCATCAGGTCGTTCAGCGGCTCCTTGAACTCGCCGAGACAGCGGCGCACGTGATTCTCCAGATCCTTGCCCCAGGACAAGTATTCGTACATGATGCGGAACGTCAGCACTTGGGAGCCGTCGTCGGACTGCCACCAGAACGTCCGGCCGGGCAGGCCTTTCTCGTTCGGCATCGGGCGCATCATGACGTAGTAATCCATGCCGCTCTTCTTCAGAATCTGCGGCAGCATGCCGTTATGCCCGAAGCTGTCGACGTTGTAGCCGACCTTGGCCGTCACGCCGAGCTTCTCCTTGAAGTAGCGCTGGCCGTACAAGCCCTGCCGGACGAACGATTCGCCGCTCGGAATGTTGCAGTCGGGCTGGATCCACCAGCCGCCGACGATGTTCCAGCGCCCTTCCGTCACGCGCGCCTGAATTTCCTTGAACATGCCGGGATCGTTGTTCTCGATCCATTCGTACATCGCGGCCGAGCTGGACGTGAAGATGAAATCCTCCGATTCCTTCATCCGGTCGAGCGCGGAGCGGAACGTCGCTTTCGCCTCTTGGAAACCCTCCTGCCATTGCCACAGCCATACCGGATCCAGATGCGCGTTGCCGATCATATAAAGCTTCTTGTCTTTCATCTATGAATGTCATCTCCTATTGAACGAGTTGAAATGAATGCGGTACTGCGCCGTCGATGCGGCTGCTGTCATAGGACGACAGCCGCAGTGGCATAATTACGGCCGCCGTTATACAGGTCTACGACCTCGCTTGCGACTCTACGGCTGCTCTTTCAAGCCGCGGCCTCTCCCTTGCAAGACTAGGACCTCTCTTACAGGACGAATCGTCCGGCTTCGCCTGCGCTGCAGACGAAGCCTTCCATTTTGCCGATGACGGTGCGTTTGACCGCTTCGCGGCCGATCGCCAGACGTTCCGGGGAAAGCGACAGGCATTCCAGGTTCGACATCCGCTCTTCGCGGCCGAGCGCCGACAGCAGGGACAGCTCCAGGTCCGTCGCGATATTGACCTTGCTCACGCCGCCGCCCGGCAGACGGAACGCCTGCTGCATCATCTCGGCCGGAACGCCCGAGCCGCCGTGCAGCACGAGATGAACCGGCGTCAACGCACGGATCGCCGACAGGCGCGCATAGTCGATTTTCGGCAGCTTCACGTTGTAGACGCCGTGGGCCGTGCCGCAGGAGACGGCCAGCGCGTCGACGCCGGTCAGACGGACGAATTCCTCCGCTTCGCGCGGATCGGTGTACAGCTCCTCGTCCTTGTCGGTCTCGACGAAGTCCGTCGTGCCGATCATGCCGAGCTCGGCTTCGACCGATACGCCCTTCGCGTGCGCGTACGCGACCACTTCCTTGCTGTCCTTGACGTTGCTGTCGAACGGTTTCTCGGACGCGTCGATCATGACCGACGTGAAGCCGGCATCGATCGCCTCCGCGATCGTCGCCAATTCCTTCGTATGGTCGAGATGCAGCACGACCGGCACCGTGATGTTCAGCTTGCCGACCTGATCGTAAAACTCATCGCCGAATTCCGCCGGCGTAATGCCGTACCGAATCAGCTCTTTATGCGAGATTTGCACGATGATCGGCGAGTTCGCCTCTTGGCCGGCTGAAAGCACGGCCGCGATCATCGGCGTGTAGCGCGGCGAGAACGAGCCGATCGCGAACCGGCCCGCCTCCGCGAATTCCAGCGCCTTCTTCAGCGTAATGACGTTTCGAGGTTTCGTATGGTTGTTCATATGGTTTCTCCATCTCCCGTTTATCTGTCTGTTTAGTTTCTTGCCGCAGCCGCGGCGATCGTTTCCTTCACGCGCTTCATGCCAAGCTCCGGGCTTGTCAGGAATCGCTGGCGTTCTTCCGGTGAGAACCGTTCTGCGACCCGAGCCATCGACGCCTGCGCCAGCACCACGACGTCCGTATCGGCCGCCAACCGGCGCAGCGTCTCCGCCAGCTCGTTGTCGTGGCCGTCCTTGTCGCCTGCGAGCAGCAGCTGATAGGCAGTCGAAGCGACGACCGGCACGAGCTCCACCGTCCTGCCGGCCTGCTCCGCCTTGGCGCGCAGCTGCCGCTGGGTCGGCTCCAGCGTCGTCGCGAGCGTCGCGGCGACGCCGATTTTGGCTGCCGTACCGACGGCGAATTCCGCTACCGCTTCGTCGATGCGGACAATCGGTACGCCGATCTCCGGCTGCACCTGCGCGCACAGCTCGCCGATCGACGAGCAGGCGTTCAGGATGCAGTCGGCGCCGAGACGCTCCGCGATGCGGGCGTACTCGCTCCAGCGTTCGCGAACGTCCGCGATGCGTCCTCCGTTCGCCGCCAGCTGCGGCAGGACGGAGTCGTCGACCAGGTTCACGACTTCAATGCCGGGCATCTGCGCCAGCGCCAGCCCTTTCAACGGCTCCACCGTCAGCGGCGTCGTATGAATAATGACCAGCTTGCGGCCGGTCCAATCCGTTCTGCTCTCTCCCATGATCACTCATCCTTTCTTCATCGCGGCCATCGCCGCGTTCAAATCCGCGCAGGCGCCCGTCGCCGCGGCCGCATGCACGGCAGCGCCGAACGCCGCCTCTTCCTTCGCCTCCGCCAGATGCAGCGGCAGGGTCAGATGCTCGCGAAGCAGCCGCTGCATGACGGGATTGCGGCGAATTCCGTTGCCCGAGCCCGCGGCGCCGGTAACGGCATTTAGCAGCCTTCCGGGCAAAAGGTGAACGAAGCCCATCAGCTCGTCGACGATTCCCGTCAGCACCGCTGCCGCGAAATGGCCCGGCGTGAAATTGTCCGGGCCGATGCCGGCAGCATGCCCGAGTCCTTGCGGATCATAACGTGTGCCGTAAAACTGCGTGCCGAACCGGAGCTGTCCCATGCCCTCTTCAAGCGCTTGCCCGGCCATCGCGTTCATGCGCTCGTAGATATCCGCATCGTCGATCGCGGCATCGCCGAACGACCGGCAGACCGCTTTGAAGAATTGCTCCAGCAGCGCATACGACTTGCCGCCGCTCAGCGGCGCTCCGACGAGCAGGAAGCCGCCGCCCGGGAACGGACGCGTCTCCAATCCGGGGATTTCCTCGTATTGTTCCGTATACACCGACATCTGCGAGCCGGTGCCGATGTTGACGAGCATCGTTCCCGCTAGCTTCGGCACCGCGCCGATGAAGCTCGCTTGGTTGTCGCCGATCGCGCAGGCGACCGCCTTGCCGTCCGGCGTCCTTCCGGCGATGCCGCCTGCCTGGGCGACCGGAGGCAGCATCGACGCGTCCATGCCGGCCTTCGCTACCGCGGCGGCATCGAAGGCCGCCAGCCGGTTCGCGAACAGGCCGAAGCCCGCCGCATTGGACGGGTCCATGACCGGCGACGTGGCTCCCGTCAGCTTCATGGCGATATAATCGCCGATCGTGCAGAGAAACGCCGCATCCTTCGGCACTTCGCCGTTCAGCGTATTGTAGTAATGCGTGACGAGCCCGTAGCCGCTGCTCGCCGAATGTCCCGTTAACCTGCCGAGGTGCTCGGCGTACGTGCCCACGCCGTGCGCCATCGGCAGGTCGCCTCGCCCGTCCTGCCACGTATAGAGCGGGCTGACGCTTCGGCCGTCCAGATTCACGTACAGCATGCCATGCATCTGGCAGGAGATGCCGATCGCGGCAACGTCAGCCCAATAGGGTTCGCTGGCTTCGATCAGCTCGCGGACGATCGCGGCGATCCGCTCCGGCTCCTGAGTCCGCTCCCAGCTCCGTTCGCTTCGCAAGAATGCGTCATTCGCTTTCGTAACTACGCTGATCGTCTCGCCCGCGGACGAGGCGATGACAATGCCGATGGATGTGGTCCCGATATCGATACCTGCAAATTTCACGCTGCGTGAACCTCCGTTCGATGGGTAGAAATCGTATTCGCATTCCCCTGAGCGCGGCTGACTGCCGTCAAGATCGACCAATGTCTTAGCGGGATTACAGCTTCAGGGCATCCGCGTAAGCTTCCGCTTCCTGCGCGGCATACAGAATGAGTCCGATGCACCAGGAATGCGACAGCGTCAGCATCATGCCCTTCGGCTGGAAGCAATTCGTATTATAGAAGCGTTCGGTGACCATGCCCTTGTACGCATTGAAGTCTCCGTCTTCCCGGGCGATGAACTGCAGGAAGCAGGCGATATGGTCCCGCGTGCGGTCGAGATAATAATCGTCCTTCGTGTACGTCCACAGCCGCAGCATCTCCGGCACGCAGAACAGGCCGTAATTATGCAGATGCTGATTGGAGGTCGACGCCTGATCCGCGCCCCGCGATCGAAAATCGTACCGCGCGAGCAGCGTATGCTCCGGAAATTGCAAATTGTACGTCCACCGGAACGTCATCATCCAGTCCGCCGCGCTGGAGGCGAGCGCCAGCCAGCCCGGGCTGCGGTCGAATTCGTACAAATGAACGTACGAGGCAACCGCGTTGTACGCATCCTCGGAGGTCGGCGTCAGATGCACGTCCTCCGGGGCGCCATATATATATTCGTCCTTGATGAATGTCTCGTAATAGCCGCCGGCAAGCACCGCCGCTTCCGAGTAGCGCTTCTCTTCGAAATAAGCCGCGCCCGCAAGCAGCGCGGAGATCCAGAGCATGCCTCCGGCGCCGTCCCATTCCTCGACCTCGCCGCTCCGGCAGTTGTAGTAGGAGCCGAAATTACCGTCCTCCCGTTGACGGGAAGCCGCGAAGTTCAGGTTGGACGACACCGCCGCTTCCCATTCGGGATGCGCGACGCCGCGTTCCCGCTCGAACGCGAGCGCGCGCGTCATGAACAGCGTCGCTTCGGCGATCGTGCGCGCCTGTAGCCAGTCCGACTTCGGATTCCATCCGGCGGTCCAGCCCTTGCCGGCCACCCACGACGCCCAGAAAATGCCGCTCGGCGAGACGCCGCTTGCGATCTTGTCGAGCACCGCGGCGCCCGCTTCCGCGTAAGCCGCGATGCCTTTCTTCCGGCCGTAAGCGAGCAAGGCATATGCGTACGGCGCGCCGCTGACCCAGCCCACGTGCATATGGCGGCGGTCGCCCATGCCCTTCACGTTGTTGTTGAACTCGCGGTCGAACGCCGCCGTCTCGTTCAGAATGCCTTCCTCGGCATCGTAATGCCACGTATAAAGCCCGTGCGCGGTCAGCTCCGCCGCCTCTCCCAAGCCCATCCAAGGGTTCAGCCGGTGCTCGGCGCCATGCAGCCGGTACATTCGGCGCACGAACGGATCGTAGGCATGCGGATCGGCTCCCGCCGCATAGACGTTCAGCTTCAGCGTCGCCTGCTGTCCCGGCTCAAACCGGGCGCAAACGATATCCGCCGGACGCGGAAGCGCGTCTCCGACGAAGGTTACCGGTTCCTCGCGGTACGGGTAGTCCAGCCAGATCGCCGTGCCCGCCTCGTTCCCGCGGAAGCCGATGCCCGTCAGGCCGAGCTCCGACATCTCGTCCGTGCAGAGCGCGCCGCATGCGCCGTCATTCCAGGTGAACACCGCCGGGAGCGCCGCGCGGTCCGAACGGAACGACCAGTAATCGGACACCATTTCATCATGCTTCCCGCCTCGATAGTCGTAACGGGGATACATGCGCAGGTTCTTCTCGAACCGGTTCTCCTTGTAGAACGCGCCTGGAATCATCCAGTCCGGCCGTCCCGGCCCGATCAGCTCGCAGCCGAACGTCAGCCCGAATTCCGCCGGCGCCTCTCCTTTATAAACAAACCGCAGCGTGACGTCGTAGACGCCGGGCTCCTCCGGATCGGCCTTCCAGCGGGCTTCCGCCTCGTACAGCTCCGACGCGCCCGCCATTCGCAGCCCGCCCTCGCCGTCGGAGACGATCTCGCCGATCGGCAGCTCGCCGATTTCGCGCCCCTCGGCATTCCACAACCCGAGCAGCCGGCCGAAGCGCATATAGGCCGCGCCGCCGTCGTTACCGGGCTCGAACACCCGGAGCTCTCTGCCCCTGCCGGTCGATTCCGTTCTCCATCCCATGTGCCATCCGTCCTTTCGGCCTATAGATCCAGTTGATACAGCTCGATCAGATTCTCCCTGAAGATCCGGTCCGCGAAACGCATCGCGTCCTTCTCCTTCAATGCGCCCTCCGCGATCTTCTCGGCCAGCGTGTCGGCGACGATGCCCCGCGCGAGCTTCAAATGCGCGTACGTGCCTTCGACGTGGTTATAATCGCCGCCGAAGCCTTGGATTTTCGTCTGCGGCACCATCTCGATCATCTGGTGAAGAATCGTTTTGGCCGCCGTCGGCGATATGATATACGTCCACGTGAAGTCCGTATACACGTTCGGGTAATTCTTGGCGATGCTTAGATACGTCTCATGATAAGGGAAACCGCAGTGCAGCAGCACGAACTTGGCATCTTGATATTCGGCGAGCAGCGGCAGCAGCAGCGCCGCGTTGGAATTCGGAATCAGGTTGCCGTTGCTCGAGACGCTTGTCTCGTGGTGGCCGGTATGAATTTGAATCGGCAGCTCGTAGGCGGCGGAACGCTGAATGATGAAATGTATGAGATAATCCTGCAGCGATTCCGTCTCCGACTGGGACAGCCCTTCTTCGAGCGTGCAGCCCAGCAGCCGGTTGAAGACCGATTCCGCTTCCTGGAAGGTCGGCTTCCCGCTGGCCAGCGAACGCCAATAGGCGTGCCCGAGCTTCGTCGCGACCATGCCTTCCGTTTTGAATCTATGCAATAAGGCATCCACCGCGTCCAAATAGGCCGAGAACGTGTGCACGTTCGCGCCGGCGTTTCTTTCCACGTCGCGGATATCCTTCCGATTTCGAAGTTTAAAGGTAAAGTCCATGAACATGATCGGACGGAACCGGTCATAGTCCAGCTTCGTCGTCTGAATGAGGGTGAAGGCCAGGTCGATGCCCGACTTCTCGTAAAGCACCTTGTCGTACCAATTCGGGTCGTGCGTCGCCGCCTTGACCTTCTCGTTCACGGCCAGGATTCCCGGAACGCTCCAATCTTGAAAGCCGTACAAATCCTCCATCGCCGTCCGGAACATGCGCGCGTACGTCGTGTTGCGGGTTCGCTCCCAATGCTTCAGAAACGCCGCGGCCCGCTCTTCGTCGCTGCCGGCCTTTCTGCCTAAAGCGTCGCGCGCCATCCCGGCCGTGATCAGATCCGATTCCAAATAATGCATGAGCGAGAAAAAGTCCTGGTTTTCCTTCTTGCGAATTTGCGGGGTCGCCAGATGTTCATGTCCGTCGATGATCCGAAGTTGATTTACGTATTCATGAATGCTGCTCATCGGGCCGATTCTCCTTCCAAAAATGGGCGACTGCCTCTCCGCGAGAAGCAGCCGCGCCTTGTACTGTCGATTAGTCCAGCTTCAATTCGGGGAACGTGTTTTTCACTTCTTTCTTGAAGTCCTTCACGACGTCGTCGTAGCTCTTGTTGTTCGTGATGCCGTCGCCTGCGGCTTTTCTCCATTTGCTGAGAATATCCTCGCCGTATTTATCCGCTTTGATGGCCGGCATTTGTTTCACGGACTCGTAGTAAGGCTTCAAAATGTTTTGATCGCCGAAGAACGCGGATTTGTACGTATCGACGTTCGCCTCGTATACTTTGCCGCTGCCCGGCATGTTGCCCGTTTTCTCCAGGTTGTGCTGCTGCCATTCCGTGCCGGCGATGTACTTGATGAATTCGTACGCCAATTCTTTGTTGTCGGATTTGTCGTAGATGCCGCGGTACGTGCCGCCGACGTAGAAGCCCTCCGGCGTTTTGGCCACGCCGTATTTGCCTTTGGCCTTATCGTCTTTGTTGTCGATCATGAAGCCTGCCCAAGCCGGCATCGACGTCAGTACGACGCTGCCGTCGTTAAGCGCGTTGCCCCAGCCCGCCGACATGAACGGAAGTTTGGCATCCACGTTGTTTTGGCGGATTTTTTGCTGCGTGTCGTACACCGTTTGCCATTTCGGATCGATGTTCAGCTTGCCGTCTTTGACCCACGGCTGCGTGTTGTACGCTTCGATGTCGAACAGGTCGCCGGCGTTTTGGATCAGATGCTCTTTGCCGCCGCTGTCCGCCGCGACTTTTTTGCCGAGCTCGACGATTTTATCCCAGGAGCTGACCATGTCGCTGATTTTGTCCGGGTCGTCCGTGCCCAGGTATTTGGCGGCGATGTCCTTCTGGTACCAGAAGCCGCCCGGCGAAGAGTGGTCGGAAATCGCGCGCAGCTTGTTATCGGACGAGCGTCCGAGCTCTTGCACGTACGGAATGTAGTCCTTCACCAAATCGTCGCCGCCCATTGCGGTCAGGTCCGTCAGGAATTTGGAGTCGATGAATTTGCCGATGTAGCCGCGCTCCAAGTCGAAAATATCGGGGACGTCCCTGCCGGACTGAAGCGCCGTCAGCAGCTTGGTCTGGTATTGGTCGCCAGGGAACATCTTGACGTCGACCGTTACGCCCGGATTTTTCGCATGGAATTGGTCCGCCATGTCCTTGACTTGGTCGAAGAACGTCCAGATGACGAGCTTGCCCGACAGCTCCTTCGTGCCGCCGCCGTTCGCCGCGCCCTCGTTTGCGGAACCGCCGTTATTCGCGGCGCCGTTCGTATCGCCCGCCGTGTTGCCGCCGTTATTTCCATTGCTGCCGTTGCTGCCGCAGCCCGCCAGCAGGCTTGCAGCCAACACGACGGATGTGCCCATCGTCAACCAATTTTTCGTTTTCAAAACCGATCTCCCCTTTTGTCGTAGATTGTAATCGAGACGTTTGAAATGAAACCCCATGATTGCAAAACTCCCTGCCGTCTAGTCGCCGTCGTTAACGAGCATCACCTCTTTCAATGACATGCCATGAAGCATCAGCCTTTCACCGCGCCCGCCGCAACGCCGTCGATGATGCGCTTCGACATGAACGAGAAGAATACCAGCACCGGCACCACCGCGATCACGATGCCGACGTACTGCGCGCCGAAGTCGGAGGTGAACTGCGACTTCAAGCTCGCGATCATGACCGGCAGCGTCTGCAGGTTGTTGTCGAAGAGAATGATGAGCGGAGTCAGGAAGTCGTTCCATTTGCCGATGAAGGCGAAGATGCCCAAGGTCGCCAGCGCGGGACTCATGATCGGAAGCACGATCCGATTGAAGATTTGCAGCTCGTTGTAGCCGTCCATGCGGCCCGACTCGATGATCTCCGTCGGCACCGACGAATCCGCGAACTGGCGCATCAGGAAGATCCCGAAGGCGTTATGAATCGACGGCAGAATGAGCGGCCAGTACGTGTTGAGCATGCGGAACGAGTCCATCAGCTTGTAGAAGCCGATAATGCCGAGCTGACCGGGAATCATCATCGTGCCCAGTACGAGCAGGAACAGCGCGTTGCGGTATTTGAAGTTGTATTTCGAGAAGCCGTAGCCTGCCAGGGCAGCGAAATACACGTTCAAAATCGTCGAGAGTACCGTAATGAAAACCGTATTTCCGAAACCGCGCCAAATGTTGACCGTATCCTTCAGCCGGTTGTAATTGTCGATGAACTGATCGCCCGGAATGAGGAGCAGCTTCCGCGCAATATCCGAATTGGTATGCGTCGAGGTAATGATCATGCTGTAGAACGGGATGAGGCAGGTTGCTGCCACGACGATAAGAAACAGATACAGAATCGATTTGGAAATGACTTTAGCCATGTGCTGCGCCCCCTATTCCTTCAGCCTTGAGGCTCTGGCGGTAATTGCCGTGAAAAACATGACGACGATGAAGATACCGTAAGCGACCGCCGCGCCGTAGCTGTAATCGAAGTTTTTGAATGCCGTCTCGTACAAGTACATCACCATCGTCCGCGAGGTGTTCCCCGGGCCGTCGCCGAGCATGAGCGGCGCGTCGAACAGCTGCAGCCCGCCGATGACGGAGGTAATGAACACGAACAGGAAGACCGGCCGCAGCAGCGGAAGCGTAATATGAACCGCCGTTTGCCTTTTCGTTGCGCCGTCCATCTCCGCCGCTTCGTAAACCTCGTTCGGAATGGACTGCAAGCCGGCGATGAACACGATCATGTTGAAGCCGAAGTACTGCCAGCAGATGACCGCGGAAGCAATGATGCGCGACCACCACGGACTGTTGAACCAGTTGACCGGATCGTGCACGATGCCGAGGTTCATCAGCAGCTTGTTGATGCTTCCCGTCTGCCAGTCGAACATGAGGCTGAAGATGACGCCGAGCGTGACCGGCGTGATGATGTGCGGGAAGAAATAAACGGCTCGGAAGAAATGCTTGCCTCGAATGAATTTCTCGTTCAGGATCAGCGCCAGCAGCAGCGCCAGGATAAGCTGCGGCGTATTCGAGAACACCCAGATGATGAGCGTGTTCCAGATGGTTTGATAGAAGAAGCTGTCATGCAGCAGCCGCGTGTAGTTGGCTACGCCGACATAGACGGGATCGGTGAAGCCGTCCCATTTCATAAAACTTAAGTACAAGGTATACAGAATCGGCGCCAAACCGAATACGGCAAACCCAATAAAGAAAGGCGCGATGAAAAAGTAGCCGTAGTGCGATTTGTTTACCTTCGAGCCCATTCCCCTCACCTCTTTCTACAATTTTCCGCATGAATCGCGAATGATAAGCTTTGGTTTCAATAAATAATGATCGTCCGGATCGGCGTCCTTGACGTTCTCGATCTTCTGGAACAGGCCGTGAGCCGCCTTCATGCCGATATCCTGAAAGGGCTGCCTGACGGTCGTGAGCGATGGATAGACCCATTCGGATATCGTAATGTCGTCGTAGCCGACGATCGACATCTGCTTCGGCACGTTCATCCCATGCTCTTGCGTCGCGCGCAGCGCTCCGATCGCCGTCTCGTCGTTCGAGGCGACGACGGCGGTGAAGCCTTTCGCCTGCAGCAGCTTCTGCATCGCCCGGTACCCGCCTTGATTGCTCCAATCGGACTGAACGACCCATTCGGGATTGTATGTCAGGCCAAGCGTTTCCATCGCCTGCAAATATCCCTTGAACCGGTATTTGTTCGCGGCCGCATGATCGGGACCGGAGATATAGGCGATATCCCGATGGCCGAGGCCATGCAAGTATTCGACGATCTCGTAGATCCCCGCGGCGTTGTCCACGTCGACGGAGAAAATATCGTCCATCTCGCCATGGTCGCCGACAAGCGTAATCGGATACTCGGAATCCCGGATGAGCGCCAGATCTTCCTTGGTCCTCTTCTGGAAGCTGACGAGAATGACGCCATCCACCTGGCCTTCGTACAGCAGGTTAAGAAACGAAATCTCATCCTCGTAGTTGGACGTCCAGCTCAGAAAGATACAGTTGTAACCTTTCATATTCGCAACGTTTTCAATTCCCCGAATGATGCCGGAATAGAAAATGTTAGAGATGTTGTCGACGACGACCGCAATGATGTTCGTTCTGTCCAGCACCAGCCTGCGCGCATTGGCGTTGCGGTGAAAATTCAGTTCCTTGATCGCTTTCTCCAGTGCTTCCTCGGTTGCTTTCTTCACCTGCTGTCCATTCAAATAACGGGACACGGTGCTTTTGGACGTTCCGGCCAATCTGGCCACGTCGTGAATCGTCGGCGCCACGGCTATCACTCTTTTCTGTTATCGTTTCCCTAGATCGCTTAATACTTTCCATCAATTTTGGGAACGTTCCCATTTTAACAAATAACGATGGCCGGAAGATACCATTATTAGTGGGAACGTTCCCGAAATGCATAATGACCCGTACAAGCAGTCCACTTACATGGAATACGCTTGAGCATGCGCAAGCTGCTAACCGATGATTTATAACCGCAGTCCTTTGGAATGAACCAGGATCCGTTTTGGGAACGTTCCCAAAATGGAGAAAAAATAAAATCGTTTCCTCCGTCATGGTCGGATTCGTTACCTTCGCGTCTTCGTATACCGATGACTCCTCGAAATGGGAACGTTCCTATTCACAACTTAAATGATATTGATGTGACAATATTAGCGCTTACATCATGCGCTGTCAACCTTTAATTTGAATTCGGTTCCAAATGTAAATTCCCGGAAATCCGCCCGTCGCCAGGCGATTATTTTCTGGCATCCGCTATAAACATAGTGGCATCTTGATTCATGAAGATTTTGCTGCCGGTATAGATGTTCTTGGACGCTGCGTCCCTATAACCGATCTTGGTCATCAGACCGATCAGATCGTCCTGATCGAAGCCAGGATGGACGAGATCCGATTTTACGTTGTCGTTCTTATCGAAATCGACGATCAACAAATGCCCGCCGGGATTCAGCACCTCGAATAATCGGGTCAATACGGGCTCCACCTCTTTGATGTGAAGCAATACTTGCGCCATGAAAATATAATCGGCCCGCAGATCGGATGCCAATCCGGTCTCCAGATCCAAGCATAACGTCCGTGCATGCCGAATATTGGCGTCAGCCGTCTTCCGATCGATGCGATCCAGCATATTGCGTGAAGTATCCACGAAGACGATGCTGCTGAATGCATCGATCAAATTCAGCCCGACGAGTCCCGTGCCGCATCCGAAGTCGATCGCGATTTTCCGTTGACCGTCCTCGATAAACTCCCGAATCGCGTCCGACGCGATCTTCGCGATTCGAATTCTTTCCGGGGTGTCGTAACCGTGCGCCATCGCTTCGAAAATATCCGTGTTTCCCATGCCCGACCTCCAGTTTTCCGGTTCCCTATCCATGTATGTCCTCCCCTGGCGCTCCCGAAGAATTCGTCAGCATGGGGTTGCAAATGAATTCCATTATAACAAACCGAATGGTCGTAGCAAACAAACGCGTTCGAATTATCCCCCCGCTTCCGTTCGTCGGCACAAGCTCGTGCATAGAGGTTCGTGCAAACCGGTCATCACCTTCAACCCTGACGTAAAAAGGTCCACGAATAATCGTGGACGTGAACGCCATTGGGAATAGAGCCGTTACCGCGCTGCCTTGTCGGCGAATCGCTCCACGATGCCGTCCTCGAACCGGCGGGGCAGTTCGACCTTGCCGCCGTATTCTGCCGTATGGTAGATGGCCATGATGACTTGAAACGACAGCATCGCGTGCGCCAAATCGCAGATGTGGCCGCCCTCGGGATTCGCCAAGTATTCGGGAATGGAATTGACGTAAGCAAGCAAAGCATCGAAGTGATGTTCATCCCAGCTCGACTTCTCGACCGTATGCTCGCCCGTGATATAATTTCTTACTTCCAACGTTTGATTAAGCGCGATCTTCAAGTGGCCTTCCGTGCCGTAAGCATCCACTCCGATATGATAGAACGGGTTCGTCTCGCCTTGAAGCGACCGGGCGAATGCGCCGCATTCCACGGTAGCCCGCACGCCGTTGGCGAACAAAATCGAGGCCATGGCTTCGTCCGGCGCGACGATCGACGAGCTGTCCTTGCCCTCGTAAGGACCGGTCTGACCCATAACCCAAGCAATGGGGCTGAAATCGTTAAAGTACATGACCATGTCGATGACATGCGAGCCTTGCTCCATGATATTGACCTTGGTGGAAGCGCGAATGAACTCGATCTCTCCGATCGCGCCGGCGCGCAGCAATTGCTGCGCCTTATGCCAGGCCGGCAAATATTTATGCTGATGATTGACCAGCGCCAGCTTGCCGTGCGCCTTGCAAAGCGCTTCGATTTCGTAAGCTTCCGATGGGGTCAGCGCCATCGGCTTCTCGATGTTGATCAGCTTCACGCTCGGAAACCGGACAGCCGTCTTGACCAGTTCGAGGCGAGCGTCTGGACTGCTGACGATATCGACGATATCCGGATTCGTCTCGCGCAGCAGCGTTTCCAAATCCAACGTACGGGCCGCGATTCCGTAGCGGTCGGCAAGCGCTTTCAATCTTTCCGTATTCGAATGCCCGCAAATCCCCACGAGCTCGATACGCTCGCTTGCTTGATAGGCCTTGGCATGCGCATCGGCCCAGCCCTTCGTTCCCGCAAGCACGGCTTTCAATTTCATCCTTGGAATCCCCTCTCCGATGTAACGCTCGGCAATCCGCGTCTCATCGTTCGATTGCTTTCATAATTCCACTTTACCATAATTCACCGGATTCGGAGTTCGGAAAGTTAGTTAATCGCCTCCGAAATGCAAGCGCTAACCTTCGCTGAACGAACAGATCCTTATCGGAAAGGCATACTGGAGGAAGAGGCTTTGGGACGCCTGGAGGATGGACGGGGTACGCAGCGGGATCCGCGATTGGCGGGCGTTTTTATTCGGCTCCTGTCCCAGGAAGCCCTCGAGAATGGTACTGCTAAGACCATGCTGACGGCCGGCGTATAGTCGGACAGGAAAAGACCTCTCCCTGCGCCGATGCGCAAGGAGAGGCCTTTTTTTATTTTTCGCAAGCCGTATCGATTCGTTTCTTCGGACTTGGCTTTCATTGTGCCTGATGCAGCCTAAAGCAAGCCCCGCTCTTTTAGGTTCAAATAACTGACGGTCGCCGTCTCGAGCCCCGTAAGGTTGCGAAGCTGGTCCTGCTCCACCGTCATCCATTCCACGCCGATTTCCCGGGCCGCTTCGATGGATTCCTCGATCTTTACGACACCCGTGCCGACCGCCGTCCACTTGCCGACTTCATCCGTTCCGTAGACGTCCTTCAGATGGATAGCCGGCACGCGCCCCGCCATCTTACGGAGGATATGGGCCGGATCTGCGCCGCCAATCGTAATCCAAGCGACATCCAGACGGAAATAGAGATGCGACGGATCGGTATGCTCGGCTAAAATATCCAAGGCGTATACGCCCTTGAAGACGCGTTGGAACTCATGCGCATGGTTATGATAGCAAAAACGGAGACCCTCCGACTTCAATCTGGCTCCCGTGGCATCGTACAATTCCGCATCGCGAAGCAGCTGCTCCCGCGAATCTGCCACGTCCCACCAGAAGGTGACATCCTTCGTTCGGAGCGCGAGCGCCTCGCGGATCACCTTGTCGAGTTCCTTCCCGTCGCGCAGCTGTTCCTTGTTCACGCTATGCGTCGCAACTTGGAGTCCCAATTCCCGGAACCGCGCTGCATTCGCTTCTACGTCGCCTCGAAGCAGCTCGCCTCCGCCCTCGATGCCCTCATAGCCGATCTCGGCTACACGCTGCATCGTTCCCCAGAAATCCTGCTTCGCTTCCTCGTTCACGATTCCGATTAAACCAAGCTTAGGTCTCGACGATGTCATGTTCATGCTCCTTCTTTGGCAAATTGGCCTTGCTCCAGCATCGTGATGAACGGACTGTCCGTTATGCCTTCAAGCGGCAGCTGCACCCGTGCGTGCCGGCGCACCGACTCATAGATCGCGAAGATCATTTCCGAGGCGCGAAGCGCTTTGACATGCGAAACCTCGGGTTCTTCGCCCGTCCCTAAACAATCGATGGCATGGCGGACGTAGCCCTCCATCTGATCGGACATCGAAGACAATTCCATCTCGGGCTTCCAGGACGGATCGTCGTAACGGACGGCTCCGACAAGCTGTCCGTCCCACATGACTTCGATAATGCCCTCGGTGCCGTAGACCCGAACGCCCGCCCATATCTTCGCCTTATCCGCAGTCGGCTCCCACGTATCGATATCCCCGGAGATGACGTTGGCCTGAACGCCATTGGCGAATACGATTCGCCCGGATGCGCCGCATTCGGACGGGACGTTGAACCAGTTATAGGTCTCGGTCGTATCCACGGCGCCAAGGACCCATCGTGCCGGCGTTTCATCCATAAAACTGATGGCCTGGTCGAAGGTATGGATGCCGCAATCCAGCAGGTTCGGCGGGGAATACAAGTCCATTCGAACGATCCGTCCGATCTTCCCTTCCTTGATCAGGCGGCGTACGGATTGATTCCCTTTGGCGAATCGGCGCTGCAGCGAGAAGGTCAACTGGCAGCCATGCGCGTCCGCGATTCGTCCCATCTCCAGGCACTCCCCCCAAGTCGGCGACATCGGTTTCTCGCACAGCACCGCCTTGACTCCGGCTTCCGCGCAATCGCGAAATACCGGCAAATGCAGCGGCGTCCATAGACAGATCAGCACCACGTCAGGCTTCTCCTTCGCCAGCATCTCCTTGTGGTCCGTGTAGATCTTCGCCGCGAAGCCGAAAACGTCATTCATTCCGTCGGCCGACTCGGTCGATAGATCGGACAACGCGACCACTTCGCATCTGCCGTCGGCCAGCACGCCTGCCGCATGCTCGTGCGCGCGTCTGCCGCAGCCGATGAAGGCTGTTCGATATAATGGCTTATCCACTGCCGAATCCTCTCCTTATCATTGAGAGAGAGCTATGGCCATAGGTAAGATCTATGAGCATAACTCTCTCATCGGGTCTAGTTTTCGTTAGTTAACGGGCGTAAAATCGGCTAGCTGTTTCTGCACCTCGGCGATTACCTTGTCGACACCGGCCGCTTGCAGCTGTTTTCGATAATCGGCAACCGCTTCTTTCGGATCTTTTTTCGTTTTGCCGAGCATGAGCTGCATGCCCAATTGCTGATTCACGTTGGAGATAGCCGCGATTTCCGTCGACACGTTCTTCGGATCGAAGCTGAAGCCCATGTACGGATCGTTGATCGCCTCTTTATTCCATTGCTCGTACAGGCTGGCGCGTATCGGATTTTCCGTATCCATCGGCAAATTGTATTTATCGTTCCGCAAGGACCATGCCGCGAAGCCGCCGCCGTCCTTCTTCTCGTCGAAGCCGGCCGGCGTTTTCTTCATGCCGTTCTCGATGTCGTACTGACGGCCTTCGATACCGTATTGAATTAAATTATAATAGCTCGGATCGGTCATGAATTTCTCGATCGCCATGAGCGAACGTTCCGGGTCCGCGGCCGTCGTGCTGATGACCGTGGAGTTCTCGACGCCCAATTTGCGTTTGATCTTGTGGTTGGCTTCCGCGAACGTATAGAAATCCAAATTCGCGTCCGGCTGCGCCTTCGTGTCCATGCCGTACTTGCCGATCCAATCCTGCGCGTGCGTCAGGTAACCCGCGGAGTTCCCCGCTCTGAAGTTCGTGCCGGCATCGACCTTCGAGGACATAATGTCCTTCGACCAATAGCCTTTATCCGCCCACTCGCGCATTTTCACGGCCCAATCCTCGAATTCCTGGGTGAAGGCCGGGTGGAAGACGGTCTTATAATCTTCTGGACTCTTCGTGACGAGATTAAGCTCCGACGTATTGATGCCCGGCGCGTTCAGCCACATTCCCGTCGTGTCGACCAGCATGCGATACATGTTGAAGGCATCGTCGGCATTGCCTTTGATCGGCGGATAAGACTCGTTCGCAACGACGTTGTCCATGTATTTCTCCATGTCTGCTATGCTCGCGATCTTATCCATGCCGTACTTCTTCAACAGGTCGGAACGGTAAGCGAAACCCGTCGGCGTAAATTCGCTGTACAAGGAAGGCACGCCGTAGATTTTGCCGTTGACCTTGGCGGCTTCCCAAGTCGATGCGGGTATTTCCGCTTTCAGCTTGGGGGCAACCTTGTCCAGCATGTCCGTGATATCCGTCAGCGCCCCCTGATTGGCCAGCGTGAAGTACGAAACCGGAGCGCCGGGCGACGCATGAGACATATCGAACTTCTCGCCGGAAGCGAACAGCAGCGGGTATTTGGTCGCAACATCCGGCCAATCGATGTACTTGACCTCGATCGTCGCGTTGATATCTTGCTTCAGCTTCTTGTTGATCTCCGCCAGAATGTCTTTATTGGCGACGCCTTCCGTGCCCCACAAATAGTAAACCAGCTTCGCCTCTTTGGAAATGTCGACGCCGTTGGCCGTTGCGGCAGCGCCAGCCGAATTCTCGGACGGCGCGTTCTTGTTATCGTCGGATGACCCGCACCCCGCCAACAAGCCGCCCATCATCGTAAACGCCAGTAAAATGCCCGAAACTTTCTTGCCCGTGTTTCTCATTTTCTCGCCTCCCTATTTTGGTCGCCTAGCATGCTATAATAGATGTTCTCTTGGGAAAGGAACATGTATTAACCCTTCACCGCGCCGATCGTGAGACCCGATACGAAGTAACGCTGCGCAAACGGGTACAACAGGATAATCGGCCCCGTTGCCAAGACTGCGGTCGCCATCTTGATGGACTGCGACGGCAAATCCGCCGTATTGATGGACGCGCCTTGATTAATGAGCGCTTGCACGTTCGTCTGGTTGATCATGCGCTGCAGCACGTATTGCAACGGGAATTTGTCTGGCGTCTGGATATACAACATCCCGTTATACCATTCGTTCCAGAACCCGAGCGCGGAGAACAGCCCGATGGTCGCGAGCGCGGGGATCGCCAGCGGCATGAAGATTTGCCAGTAGATGCGGAAATCGCCCGCCCCGTCGATGGTAGCCGATTCATACAAGGAATCCGGAATCGACTTCATGAAATTACGCATCAGGAATATCGACCACGCGCCCACGACGCCCGGCAGGATCATCGCGAACAGGCTGTCCTTCAGATGCATGTATTTCACCATCAGGATATAACTCGGTATCAGGCCGCCGGCGAACAGCGTCGTAAAATAGATCAGGAAGGAGAAGAAATGGCGGTACTTGAAATCCTTCCGATTCAGCACGTATCCTGCCATCGACATCATCAACAATCCGGCGACGGTGCCGACGACCGTAATGAAGATCGTCACGCCGTAAGCCTTGGACAAGGTGGACGAGTTATGAAGCAGCAGCTCGTAAGCCTTGATGGAGAAGCTGTTCGGAATCAGCTTGTACCCTTCGCGAATAATCTCTTGCTCGTTCATGAAGGAAGAAGACACCATCAGGAGAAAAGGAAAGACGCAAGCCAAGGCGAAACAGAAAATGCTTGCATAACTAACGATTTTAATGAGCCTGCCGCCAAAATCTTCTTTTCCCACGCGTTGAACGATCAAATTTCCCACTCCCTTCTAAAATAAAGCGCTGTCCGGCTCGATTTTGCGAACGATCAAATTGACCGTTACCACGAGGACCAAACCGAATAGAGATTGATAGAAACCGACTGCCGCGCCCATGGAGAAGTTGAATTGTCCGACGAGGCTGCGGAACACGTACGTATCGATGATGTCCGTCTGCGGATAGAGAACCGAATTCGTGCCGATCAGGTTATAGAACAAATCGAACGATCCCTTGAGAATGCCGCCAAGCCCGAATAGCAGCAGCAGAATAAACGTCGGCTTCAGCATGGGCAGGGTCATATAACGGATTCGCTGCCATTTGCTGGATCCATCCATGTATGCCGCTTCATATAGATCATGGTTAATCCCGGCAATCGTGGCCAAGTAGACGATCATGCCGTAACCCGTCGTACTCCAGATCTTAAAAGCGACGATAATGTACTTCCAAATGCCGGGGTCGGAATAAAACTCGTATCGCTCCATTCCAAGCGACGCAAGGATCGTATTCATGAAGCCGGAATCGTAATTGAACATGTTATACGCGAATACGCCTACGATAACCATCGATATGAAGTACGGCAGCAGCAGCACGGATTGCGAAATCTTTTTGAACCATTTGCCGGAAATTTCGGCGAGCATGATGGCAAAGACGATTTGAACCACGTTCCCCAGCGCAAGGAATACGAAATTGTAAAGCAGCGTATTCTTCGTGATGTTCCACAAGTCGCCGTTTTTGATTAGAAATTGAAAATTGTCCAGCCCGATGAAATGGCTGCCGAAGATGCCTTTGCTGATATTAAAATCGACGAACGCGACGTAAGCCCCGGGCATGACCAAATAATGAAATAGAACAAAGTATACGATGACGGGCGAAAGCATGAAGAACAAAATTTTGTTCTTCCAAAATTCCCGCAGCACATTTCCACTATGAAGTTTGGCTTTTGTCAAGATCTGCATGCCGTTTACCTCCGTTATGTAAGGGTCCCAACGAAAAAAGATTGCGCTTACATGAATAGAAACAATAGATCACCAAAACAATAGAAACGTTTCGATTTTTGAACAAATTTACACGCCGTCTTCTGATCAAAGCAGGAAAATCGAGGAAGAATAAGACATAATTCGCAGCCTCAACTTCCAGCACAGGAAGACATTTCATTGAAACGTTTCTCTAAACCGAATATTACACCATGATTTCGTGGAGCGCAATCCTTTTTTATCCTATATTCTATTCCATTTATCCGGGTTTTTTGCCTAAAAACGTAAATAAACCACATTAATGAAACAATGCGGCTTAACTTATTACCCCGGTATCCGATAAAGGAAACACAATTAGTAGCGAAACGTTTCGATATGACGATAGAGAACCCTGCCTGCAACAACTGCTGCATTCACGAGGCCGGAATCGTCACTCGCTTAATTGCCCGGCCCAACCGATTTCCCCTTCAATAACGTGACGTAGATCCGTTCATGCTCCACCGTATC
Organism: Paenibacillus sacheonensis; assembly: GCF_009909195.1. Classification (GTDB taxonomy): domain Bacteria; phylum Bacillota; class Bacilli; order Paenibacillales; family Paenibacillaceae; genus Paenibacillus_Z; species Paenibacillus_Z sacheonensis. Next base: position 315,387 of record NZ_JAAAMU010000001.1, on the reverse strand, counting down.
GCCGTTGATTAGCTTAACTAACTGCTCCGCGGCAAGCGCTCCCCATTTGTGCTTCGAATAATCGATCGTGGTTAAACGCGGCTGGGAATACGAAGCCAGCTCCATGTTATCGAATCCAACGATATGAATATGCTCTCCGATCCGTATGTCCGGGCGGTACTCGGCGAGATAATTGAACATGCCGATCGCCATCTCGTCATTGAAACAAAAGACCGCGGCGGAAACCAGCCCTTCCTCGCTCTCTGCCATGATTCGCTTAGCGGCAAGCTCTCCGCCCTCTTTATTGAAATCGCCTTCCATGACGATAAGTTCAATGCCCGCATTACGTTCCACGACCTGCATGACCGCTTGCAGCCGCTGCTTCGAGTCATACGAGCTTCCAGGGCCTGTTACGGCGTAAATCTTCCGGTGTCCTTCTTCGATCAAATGCTCCGTCGCTAAGGTAGCTCCCGCCTTATTGTCCAACAGCACTTGGTTGATGTTCGCATGCGAGAGTTCCCGGTCCAGCACGACGAGCTTATGCCCGCGGTCCGCATACCGGACCAGTTCTTCGCTTTCGAACGTCACGTCCAATATGATTGCCCCGTCTATCATGCGCTCCGGCAGCATCCAATGCGATTGCTTGCCGCTGCATACGATGAGTTCGTAACCCTTGCGAGCGAGAAAATCCTTCGTACCTTGAAGGAGGTCGCCATAGAATGCACCGTTGAAGTCGGTAAGAAAGATGCCGATAATTTTCGTTTCCCTGGTCTTGAGCGATCTTGCAGCAGCGTTCGGGATATAATTCAATTCCTTGGCGATGGCAAGGATTCTCTCCGTCGTCTCGTTCGTCACTTTGGGGCTTCCGTTAAGCGCATAGGATACCGTCGAGATCGAGACCCCTGCTTGTTTGGCAATATCTTTGATCGTAGCCACCGAGCTCACTCCTAACTCTCGTTAATCTATCCCTATCCAAATTATCGGGGCTGTTCGAATCGAAACGTTTCTATCGTTGTATTGACTGCATTATAAACAATCCGGCGAAGGCCGTCAATGACCGTTTCTTACGGGCGACGACCTTAAGAAATTACCCTGATTCAAGCCAACGGCGGCAGTTCTTAGGAATGAACATCGCTCATGCACCTGTCTATCGTATATGGGTAGCTCGTCCCCCGATTCCCGTTATGTACGATTAGACATATCCAATATTATACAATTTTATCCTCCAATAATTGAAATATATCCCTATTCAAACTAGGCCGATACTCCTATTCTGAAATAGATACATATATCCTATTGGGAGGTAACAATGTCATGAAGAAAAGCCTATTGGTCTCATCTCTCAGCTTGGTCCTTGCCGCTTCAACCGTCTTAAGCACGGCCGGCGCAGCATCGAAAACCGGCACCATCGTGATCAGGCATACGCAATTAGGCGAGGCGAAACAGCAGCGGCTGAATATTCTCAAAGACGTGCTGGCAAGAGTCTCCAAAGAAGTGCCGGGCGTAAAATACAAACTGGACGGCGTCGATTCGGACGTCAATCGCAAGGAGAAATTGCGTTCCGAAATGGTCGTCAACAAAGCGCCGGCGATCTTCGATCTGTTCGGCGGATCCGACACGCAGTTGTATGTCGAGGCCAACCGGTTGCTCGATCTGACGCCGATTCTGAAAGAGCTCGGTTTATCCAATAAATTTATATCTTTAAATGAATTTACCGTTAATGGAAAAATATATGGACTGCCGATCGGCGGGTACCAGGAAGGCTATTTCTACAATAAAGACTATTTCAAAGCCCACGGCCTGAAAGTCCCGACGACGTTAGCCGAGCTCGAGAAAATCGCGGCCGCGGTCAAGAAAGACGGCAAAACGCCTTTCGCCCAAGCTTCCAAAGCCGCATGGGTACCGCTTATGACAGCCAACACGCTGTGGTCCCGTTACGCGGGCCCGGATATTACGAACGGCTTCTCGACCGGCAAAACGAAGTGGAATAGCGCGCCGATGATATCGGCCTTCACGAAGTACCAAGAATGGGTGAAGAAAGGCTACTTCAAGCAAGGCGAGCTCGGTTTGGATTACGCCGAACAGCGCAACCAGCTCATCCGCGGCGAAGCGGTCATGATGTACGACGGATCGTGGGCATCCAGCGTATTCGCGGATAAGGCGCAAGCCGGGGACATGACGGGCAAAGTCGGTTACTTCGCGCTGCCGGCAGTGGCTGGCGGCAAAGGCAACCAAACCTACGTAAACGGCGGCTTCTCCAACGGTTACGGCTTCTCGGCCAAAGTGAAAAACGACAAGAAGCAATTGGCGTTCGTCAAATCGTTCATCAAGAACATGTACAACGACGAAATGCAAATCCGCGGATTGGAAGCGGACGGCGTCCTGCCTTCCATGAAAGTCAGCAGCACGAAACTGGCTAACGCCAAAGTCACGCCGCTCGTGAAGGAAATCATCGCGGTCGGCAACAAAGCCAGCGGCGCTTTCCCGGCGTTCGATTCCTTGGTATCGGCTGACGTCAACACGGCGCTGAGCGAAGGCATTCAAAAATTAATCGGCGGCAAAGTAACGCCCAAGGCCATGCTCGACGCCGTTCAGAAGGCGCAAAACATCGCCAACAGCGACGACGATTTCTAAACGACCGCACGCGCGCAAGGCGAAACGGCTTGCACCGTCCATAGGCGGCGCGGCGCGCTTCATGCCGGAGCATTCCGAGCGCAGCAGCATCGGCTGAAACTTATACCTGCTCGGAACTTGAAGAAGACCACCCTCTTTAGAGTGGTGGTCTTTCTCATAACGGCGGCTTACGGCAAACGTCAGACTATTGCGGAGGATACGATGAACGATGAATAAAACGCTGCGAAAACCATGGACGTACGTCCTCTTTCTGCTCCCGCTCCTCGTGCTCTATATCATGTTTTTCATTTATCCGATGATCTCGGCCGCCATTACGAGCTTCATGAAATGGAACGGCCTGACCGAACCGAAGTTTAATGGGTTGACCAACTACAAGCATGCCTACCACGACGCCAAATTTTGGGATGCCGTACTGAATAACGGCAAGTTTATCCTGTTCTCGGTTTTCGTGCAGGTTCCGATCATCTTATTCTTCTCGCTCTTGATCAGCAACGTCAAAAAACTGAAGGGGTTATATAAAACCGCCGTATTCGTCCCCTCCGTCATGTCGACCGCGGTCATCGGCATCCTGTGGAGCTTCATCTACGAGCCGGATATCGGGTTGTTCAACCTCGCGTTGACCAAAATCGGCTTGCAGCCCGTCATGTGGCTGTCCGATTCGCAATGGGCCATGTTCTCGATCTTGATTACGAACGCCTGGCAGTGGACGGGATTCTACATCGTCATGGTCCTTGCCGCGATCCTGTCGATTCCGCGGGAAATCGACGAGGCCGCGATCGTCGACGGGGCTGGCGCCTTTACGCGCGCGACCCGAATCACGGTACCGCTCATCATGCCCGTCATTTCCGTCGTCATCATGCTGTCCATCGCCGGCGCGATGAAAGCGGCCGATATCATCATCGTCATGACGAAGGGCGGCCCGGGCGGAGTAACGGACGTCATGGCAACCTATCTTATCAAATACGGAATCACGAATGCGAAATACGGGTACGGCAACTCCATCGGGGTGTTGATCTTCGTATTTTCCCTCATGCTCACGGCACTGTATCAGGTGCTGGTTGCCAGAAGAGTCGAAAGGGTCGAATACTGATGACGATGACGAAAAATTCCTTGAAGAGAAGCATTCCGCACATTGTCCTGTTCGCTTTTCTGATCCTGACCTTGTACCCGTTCTTATTCGTCCTCTTCTCCTCCATCAAGTCCGATAACCAGGCGATCGCGAGCAATCCGTTCGGCTTCCCCGCTTCGTTCCACTTCGAGAATTATCGCGAAGCGTGGGTGAACGCGAAGATCAGCGTCTACTTCTTCAATAGTTTGTACATCTCGACGCTCTGCTCGGTCGTGACGATTCTCTTCTCGTCGATGGGAGCTTATGCGATATCGCGCATACGCTACTTGAGAATCAGCAACGTGATGTACCAGGCGATTCTGATCGGCCTGCTCATTCCGGGCAATGCCTTGCTGCTGCCGATCTTCATCATGCTGAACAAAATGGAATTCTTCGGGCACGCCGTATTGGGCACCCATATGGCGCTTATCCTTCCTTACACCGCCGGGGCGATTCCGTTTACGGTGATCATTCTGGTCGCGTTCATGCGATCGATTCCGGGAGAAATTGAAGAGGCGTCCGTCATGGACGGGTTAAGCGCCAAGGGGATTTTTTCCAAAATCATCATGCCGATTACGGTCCCGGCGCTCGTCACCGTCTTCATCATCAACTTCATCGGCAACTGGAACGAGTTCCTGATGGCGAACTTCTTCATCTCCTCGGATAATCTGCGAACGCTGCCCGTCGGCATGGTCGGTTTCCGCGACATCTATAACACGAATTACGCGCAAATGTCGGCGGGCATCGTGTTCAGCATCCTGCCGGTCATGATCATCTACGCCGTCCTGCAGAAACAGATTATCGAAGGGTTAACGGCTGGCGGCGTGAAAGGCTGAGAGTTTGGTGCGTGAGTCTCGGACGGCTGGCGCGTCAGCCAATGTGCGTGAGCTTCGGGTGCCATATTCTAACGGTTATCAGAGCGGCTATTGGCTGGAAATCAGGGGATTTGAAACTCTAACGGTTATGACGAACGTTAATGGCGGCTATCATCGTCGTTTCTCGCCGAATCGCGCCTAATAAGCTCGATGGCAATCGTTAGCCAATAAATAAGGGCAATTTGAGCCGATTAGCGCCTCTCGCAATCGTTAGAATTTGAAGGCAACCGATCTGGCCGCTTCGAACCCGCTCCTGTCGCGCCGCTGCGACTTGTCCCGGTTATTTGCATTCTGCCAGGGTTACGGAGCAAGAAGGTAAAGGGGCACAAGGTTAAAGCAGCACGATTGTAATCTTCCCTCTATCATGGTATAAATAATTCCATATACGGTGTGAAGCACATGCCGCCTCGGAACGTCTTGTTCAGTCGACAAGAACGGAACGAGGCGGCTTTTTTATTCATCGCATGGGGGGCGGAGCGAAATGAGCAGCAAGTTTGAGGAAACATACCGAGACTGGATGAAGCGGCAAATTGCCGAGGAGAAAAGCCCGCGAAGAAGGGAAATGTTGGAGAAGGGGCTGAGCCACGGAACCGTTGAATTTCTGCGCATGATTTGGTTCCCCGCCATCGGCAGCCTGGAGCACCTCTCCGCCGAATACGAGGTCAGGGACTTTAATAACGGCTACCGTTATCTGGACCTTGCCTATACGCCGGGCCATGCAAAAGGTTGCATTGAAATTCAGGATTATCGAAGTCATGCCAGAGATATCGAGGTCAGCCGCTTCAAGGACTTGTGCATGAAACAGTCCCTTCTTGTCCTGGATGACTGGTTTTTCCTGCCCATCGCTTACTTATCGATCCGGGATGACCCTGGCGTCTGCAAACAGCTCGTCCTTTCCTTCGTCGGAAAATTTCTGGCCCGTTCCGCGCCCAACGAACTTAGCTGGGCCGAAGCCGAAATCGTACGTTACGCACACAGACGGTTACGTCCGATTACGCCGACCGAAACCTCGGCGCATTTGCGTCTGTCCGAGAGTCGCGTGCGCGTTATACTCCACGGCCTGTTAGAGAAACAGCTGCTGGAGGTAGCCAGCGGCAACCAAAGGTACCGTACCTATCGACTAATCAAATAATGAGGGGTAATTAAGCGAGGAGCACGGTGATGTTGGAGAACGGTCGGTACGAACTTGCATCGGTTATGACGTAGTTGGTTGGTTGGGGCATTGTCCGCTAGTAGGTGTTTGTAAGTGCGTATGCCGGTCGGTGCGTGCGTCGGTACCCAACTAAACGACGGCCGAGAGTTTCGGCCGCATTCTAACGGTTATCAGAGGTGCTATTTGCCGGAAATTAGGCCATTTGAAATTCTAACGATTATCATAAACGCTATTGACCGTATATCGCTGCATTCTGAGCGAATAATCACACCTTAAGGTCGCTGGCAACCGTTAGCAATTAAAAAGAGGCATTTTGAGCAGATTAACGATTGTCATAATCGTTAGCGCTTTGTGGCGTCGTCCAGCAGCATTCCATCGCTGCTTTAGGATTTTGCAGCATTCCATCGCTGCTTTAGGATTTTGCAGCGTTTCATCGCCGCTTTAGGGTTATGAAGCATTCCACCTGCTGGATGCCGTAAACGCGAGCTCGCCGGAATACCCGCATCGTCAAAGGCAGGATTGGCAGAGGCGCCGCGCAAAAGAAGCCTGCCGGATTAGATCCGGCAAGCTCCTTTCTTACTGCGCGATCAATACTGCACGCTATCATCGCCGGCCTGCACGATATCGTTGTTTCTTCCATAGACCTGCCCGTTCACTTCCGCATCGACCGAGACCGGAATCTCCACGCCTTCGAAGGCGTTGCCGATGAGATAGACCTCATCGCCGTCGACGATATGGACGCCGACCCTGGAGTTCCGCATGACGTTGTTTACGATCAGGATATCGCGATTATGCTTGCCGTGGAAGCCCGCGGAACGAATGCCGACGCACCCCGACGCGCCATACCTTGGGAAGAATCCGCAATTGTCGAACAAGCAGTCCTTGATCACGATATCCGTCGCATGGCCGCCTTCGGCATGCACGGGCAGCTCGGCGCCGAGCAGGATGCCGGGATTCATCGTATTCTTGTACGTGCAGTTCAGGAAGTAGGCATGATCATAACGGACGAGATGACCCGCGCCCGCGATGTTCACGAACGATGAATCCTTGCAGAGGTAGCGATCCGGTTCCCAGCAGGAGGCTGCTCCCAAGATGCCTTCGCGCATGCCTTCGGGCAAATCCTCCTCGAAGACGATTCGGTAATCATGACCGTGCGCCCCCTTGCCCATATGGCTCCAATCGGCGATACGGCGCAGAAAGACTCGTTCGCCGATATGCAGTTCCACTTGGCTGCCGACGACCAGCGGCGCGAACGTATACTTGCAGAAGAACACGGCTTCGCGGGCATGCAGGACTTGTTTCGCCGACAGCCAGTTGCTGTGCATGTTTTGCCCGTCCATCCTTACGCCTTCGACGATCATCTCGCTAATGTCGATCGTGCCGGTGCATTTGAACAGCTTCCAAGCGTCCCGCGGCGCCGTGAACAACCGGTTCCCGTCCGGCCGGAAGACCATCCGCGATGCCGTTATTCCGCGGCAGCTCTCCGTCAGCATGGCGAATCCATTGGCATTCCTCGTCCGGATATTGTCCATGCGCAGCTCGCCGCACCTGGCGAAATACGTTTGAAAGTCCGTTCTCGCCCCTTGGTGCCACGACAGATGCTCGCCGATCCGAACCTTGGCCGCGACCATCGGACTCTCCAGCGTCAACTGCCGTTCGCCCGACTGCCGGAACAGATTGCCCGCGCCATCGCCGTAGGTCACGCTTTCGCCCGTCAGGCTGCCCGTGGCGGGATCGAACCGGTTCATGCAGTACGCGCCCATCCCGTCGCGGCAGGGATTTCCCTCGAATACGCCGACCACGATATGATGCTCGTCCCTGTGAAGCACTACCCCGGCCGAAGCGTACGCCGGCTCCCGAGTGAACGCCAGATTAAGCAGCGTCAGATCCTTGCAGTCTTCGCACCAAAGAATGGCCGGCAAATAGCCGTGTATTTCCTCGTCGTTGTATCCGACCAGCGTCGTCGCCGGCTCGCCTTGCGCGTCCACCGCGCCTTGAAGCGTCAGATTGCCCGCGCCGAGAATGGCGACATGGCATGCCTTGACGCTCTCTTGCGGGCTGCCGGCATCATGCGCGAAGCCTTCCGTCTGAATGGTGACGGCGCTTTTAAGTACATACCGGACCGGTTCGAAAACAACATGATCCGCGCCTATGGCGATTGCGTGCCGGATAGCCGCCCGAATCCGCTCCGCATCGTCTCCTTGTTCAAAATCTTTCACATAAACGGCTGACGTCCCCTGCACTCAAATTGCACCTCCTCGTTAGCGTTGCCGCTGCCTGTAACGGAACTTCGGCTTCTGTTTCCAACGACCCCTTGGTTCGAAAACCACGCTTGCAGTCTGTTTCTCGTTCTATGTCTGTCCGAAGCGCGGCCTAGCTCTCGAATCGAACCGCATGCCTCCCGGCACCGTAGATCCCGTCCCCGCACAAGGCCATCGCGCCATCCGGCACGGTGATGACCGCCTGCATGATTTCGGGACGCTCGGGACTGCGCTCCACGCGTACGGCCATTGCACCGTATGCCGTCGGAACGGAGCCTTCCGCCCACATCATCCCTTCGGGCAGCAGCGGTTTGATCCTTACCAACCTATTGGCGGCTTCGAGCGGGCGAATCCCGAGAATCACATAGCTAAACGCGTATACCGGCATGCTGCCCCAAGCGTGGGAAGCGGAGCTGAAACAAATCTCGCCGGTCTCGTTCGCGTAAAACAAATCCCACCACTCCCAGACCGAGGTAGCGCCGGCGTCGACCATCCTGCCGTACCGCTCCCGCACCAGCTCCAGCAGCCGGTCCTCTCGATTCAGCTTGAGCAGCGCACGGAATACAACCATCATGAAGAACGGACTGGCCTTGACTGCTCGCGCTTCGGCCTCCGGCGCGAAGACGGCTCTGTAGATGGCATCGCACCGCTCGTCTTCTGCTTCATGCAGCAGCACCAAGGCCAGCGCGTTGCACGACTCGGAGTATAAGACGCTGAGCCTGCCGTCCGCACGGCAATCGGAGTAAGCGCCGATACTCGGAAGCCACAAGGTATTCCGAATGCGATCAGCCAAACGGTTGCATGCCTTCTTGTAATGCTTTTCGGCCTCCCGGTCTCTCAGCCGCTCGGCATACGTCGCCGCGGATTGCATGGCTTCCAGATAGAGCAGATTGAGCGAAGTTACGATTCCTCCCCGCTCGACGTCGGGCCATCTGCCCAGCGGCGCTTCCCCGGCGTCCACGTAAGCCCAATAGGGTACGTCCTCGAGAAGTCCCTCGTCGTTCTCGAATCCGGAAAACCAGCGGAGCGCCTGAATGATGTTCGGCCACCACTCCGCGAGCAGGCCATCGTCGCCGTACGCGCTGACATACTCTCCGAAGGAACTGATCCAATGCAGGCAGAACGAGGGAATCGGCGGATAATTATGATGCCCGTCCGGGTACCGCTGGGCTGTCATGCCCTGCCAATCCTGGGATTGGCCGATCTGCTCCAGAAGCTTGCGATGGAGCCTCCCGTCGCCGGAGTACATCGTCTGGTACAGCGCCTGCCAGCGCCCGTCTCCCATCCACTGCTGCTGCTCGCGGCTCGGGGAGTCGACGAAAGCATCCTGCATGCAGATGCGAACGGTATGTTCGGCGATCTCCCATATCCGCTGGAGCTTAGGGTCGCTGCACCGGAAAACGGCCGGCTGCCCGATCGGGTAACGACGCGTCCGGATGCCGACGCGATGCAGGCAGATCGGCCTGCCATCGGCATGCCGGATTCTGAATTGGACGTACCGGCAGGCTTTCCAGCCGAACCGCACTTCCAGCTGCTGGCGGCCTTCCGCGAGAATAAACCGATCCATGGAACGGTTATTGTTCAGGTTCAGGTAAGCCTTTCCCTCCCACAGCTCCTCCGCGTACACGACATCCACGATCGTTCCGGCGGTTCCGGTCACGTCGAGCTGCAGATAGCCCGGTTCGATTCGGCCGAAATCATAGGTCAGCACCTCGGCTTCATCGGAAAGTCCTCCCCGGGACGAGACGTCATATGGAACGGAAGGTCCATCATCTGCCGCAATCCGAATGCCTTGCGTTTCTTGGATCATATCCACGTGCAGTCGTCCGGACGGCGATTGAAGCGGGCGAACCGAACCTCGGCTTGCCAGCCTGACCGCATCCAGCACCCGCTCTTCCAATAACGGAATCGGCCTGGCGGCAAAATTCCAGAACGGCGACAAGCCGATGCCGCGCTTCTTCGCGGGCTGCCAGTTCGTCTCCGCGAAATCAAGCCGGTGCCAGCCATGAAGCTCGCGCCTCCCGTCATAAACCTCCACCGGTCCCTGGCAGCCGTTCACCCGGGGCGCATCGGCGTCGTAAGCGGCGGATTTCAGGCAGGTCCATGCAGAGTCGGTCCCCACGATAAGCGGCTCAGGCCCTTGAACGTCCGCCTTCAACTCCGCTGCCAGCGCGGGGATGCGGTCGATCGACTGACCGGTCCCGTAGCCGTAATACAGGACCATGACGGCCAGCACGTTCCGCCCCGGCCGAAGCAGGCCCGTCACGTCGAGCTCGTCCACGTACTGCCAGCGAGGATCGCTGCGGCAAGGTCCCCTGCCCGCATACGAGCCGTTCACGTAGAGCATGTACTTGGAATCGGCGAAAATGCGAAGCGTTCCCGACGCCGCCCCAACCTCCGGAAGCTCGAAGGATCGACGAAAATAACAATAGGACTGCACGGGATGCTCGTAGTGGGTTTCCACCTCGTCCGGATGCCAGATAATCCCCGTTTGTTCCGCCCAAGCCATGCGCTCGGGGCGTTTCCGGGCAAAGCGCGATACTGTCACGCATGTTCCCTCGCTTTCTATACCGTTCTAAAGAAAACAGGATGCCAAGCGGCTGGCGCTTCGCATCCTGTCGGAATGACAGCTTATCCCTGCTTCGCAAGGAAGGCGTCGATTTGGCTTTGCAGTTCCGTTTTGATTTTGTCGATGCCGGCTGCCTTCAGCTGTTTTTGCAAGGTTTCCAGGCCTTTGGCCGTATCCGGCACGAGCCCGTATTCCAGCGGCACGCCATAGCGCATCATGACGTTGCCTACGTTGGTCACTTCGTTCAGCACCTTCGAGTTGTCGAAGACGAACGTTTCCAGCGGATAGTGGAATACTTGCGCCGCCCATTTCTTCTCTACGTCCTGCGCCGCTTGCGGGTATGTCGTATCCACGCGGTTCAGCGGGGAGTTCCAGGCCCAGTTGGAGAAGGAGTTGAAATTGCCGTATTTGTCCGTCTTCGTGAACTTATCGTCGCCGACCGGCTCGTAGTTCGTGCCGGCGATGCCGTACATGATCAGGTCATGAAGCGATTTGTCGTTTTGGAGCAAATCCAGCACCATCATCGCGCGTTCCGGCTCCTTGGACGTCGCGTGGATCGCGATGCCGTTTTGCGTGGAGATCGCGGCCGATTTGTGGCTGTCCGGCGTCAGGTCGGCCAATGTCGCCTTCCATTCCGGATGCGTCTTGTCGACTTCCGCCAGGATGCCGCCGAGCGCAGTGACGTTATGCGACATCGAAGCGACCTTGCCCGCTTTGAAGTCTCCCGTGGTATCGCCTTTGTTGGTCAAGGCGTTTCTCGACCAGCCGCCGTTGTCCGCGAGGGATTTGTAATACGTCAACAGGTCTTTGAATTCGGGCGTATCGTAGATGCTGAAGACTTGGCCTTTGGCGTCGTCCACCTTGAACGCGAGCGACGTATCGCCGACCGAGAACCAGTTGTTCTTCTGCAGCAGCAGCTGCTTGTCGAGATTGTGCATCTTGGTATCGCTGGCTTCGAGGCCATACGGCGTCATGCCTTTCTCGTTCTTCGCGACCGCTTCCAAATAAGCTTGGTACGTCTCGGGGCTGTCGATCGGCTGCAGCTTGTATTTCTCGAGCAGGTCGCCGCGGTACAGGATCAGCTTGTCCGTGAATTCTTTGCTTTGGTTTTGAGGGACCATGTACACTTTGCCGTTGACGCGGGCTTGGTCCCATTTGACCTTCGGCATCGCTGCCCATGTCTGCGGCATGTACTTGGCCAGCATGTCGTCCGTCAGCTCGAGGAAACCGCCTTTGTTCGATTGATCGTTGTAGTTAGCCCAATTGGACGTATAGATAAGATCGAAATCTTCGCCTGCCGCGAATTTGAGCGGATACTTCTGACCCCAGTCGGACCAGTCCAGGAACTCGGCATCGATGGTCGCATTGACTTTTTCTTTGAGCTGCTTGTTGATCTCGCCGAATACCTGGTCGTAATCGGCCGGCTTAGGTCCGAGCATGACCATCTTCAGATTGACCGCTTTGGACGTATCGATCGCGTCGTTCGCAGCCTGGTTGTTCGCCGCGCCGCCGTCGTCGCTGCCGGAGCCGTTCGCCGCCGCACCGTTATTCGCGCCGTTGTTGCTCTGACCGCAAGCGCTTAGTACCATCGATGCCGCCAGGACGCCGGTCAATACGAGACCGAGCTTTTTCTTCTTCTTCATCATGTTGATTTCCCCCTTGCTTTGAATGAGAAACGCTATAATAAACCGGGTATCCCCGAGCTTATCCTTTGACCGCGCCGATCGTCAGGCCTTGCACGAAATATTTCTGGATGAACGGATAGGCGAACAGGATCGGGCCGCAGGCGACCACCGTCATCGCCATCTTCAGGCTTTCGCCTGGAATGTTCGCGGAAATGTCCGTCCCCGAGCTGAGCATGGCCTTGCGCATGCCCTCCAGATTGCCAAGCATCTGATACAGGTAATACTGCAAAGGCATCAGCTTGTCGTCCGAGATGAAGAGCAGCGCGCTGTACCAGTCGTTCCAATGGCCGAGCGCAAGGAACAATCCCACGGTCGCCAGCGCCGGCTTGGAGAGCGGAAGAATCAGGCTGAGAAAGATTCGGAAGTCGCCGGCGCCGTCGATCTTGGCCGACTCCGAGATCGCATCCGGAATGCCGGCCAGGAACGCCCGCATGACCATGATATAAAACACGTTAACGAGCGTCGGTATAATGAGCGCGGCAAGCGTGTTCTTCATATCCAGGTAATTCACGATCAATAAGTACCACGGCACGAGTCCGCCGCTGAACAGCGTCGTGAAGAAGAAGTAGAAGGCGAAATGATTGCGCCACTTAAAATCCTTGCGGCAGAGCACGTAAGCCGTCATGGCGGTCAGGAATAACCCGAGTGCCGTTCCGATCGCGGTGACGACGAGCGTCACCCCGTAGGCCCGTACGATATCGTCGGGATATTCGAAGATCATCCGGTAGGCTTCCGCGGAGAATACTTTCGGAATCAGCCCGAAGCCGTTCATGCGAATCGTGTTTTCATCGGTTAACGACGACGAAAGGACGATCACGAACGGAACGACGCAGATAAACGCCATAACCCCCAGCATCGCGTAGCCGATGAGAGATAGAAGGAGCCGGTCCTTCTGCCTGCTGCTTCGCACGCTTAGTCCTTGCATAGGTTTGTCCCCTCCCCGATTAGAATAGTGCGCGATCCTTGTCGTACTTGCGTACCGCGTAATTGACGGCCAAGATGGTCACGAAGCCAAGAACCGACTGGTAGACGCCGGCCGCCGAAGACATGCCGAAATCGTTGGTGTTCATGAGAAGCCGGAAGACAAACGTGTCGATGACGTCCGTCGCCGAGAAGAGCATGCCGTTGTTGCCGATCACGTTATAGAACATGCCGAAATCTCCGCGGAAGATGTTGCCCACAGCCAGCAGCGCCAAGATGATGAAGGTCGGAATCAAGTTCGGAATCGTCACCTTCATGATGCGCTGGAAGACGTTCGCGCCGTCCATCTCCGCCGCTTCGTACATCTCCGTATCGATGCTCGTAATGGCGGCCAAATACATGACCGTGCCGTAGCCGAGCAGCTTCCACGTATGGAAGAATACGAGGATATACGGCCAGTAAGCCGGCGTATTGTAGATGTCGATGCGTTCCATTCCTAACGAAGCCAGTACGTTGTTGATTGCGCCGACGTCGTAACTGAAGAAATTGTATGCGATCGAGCCGACCACGACCCACGAGATGAAATACGGAAGGAACAACGCCGATTGAATGATTTTACGGAACCATTTGCCCCCGACCTCGAACAGCAGGACGGCCGCCGCGATCTGCAGCAGGTTGCCGAGCACCATGAAACCGATGTTGTATAACGCGGTATTTCGGGTAACGCGCCAAGCATCGCCGGATTGGAAGAAGAATTTAAAATTGTCGAACCCCGCCCAAGGACTCCCGAACACGCCGCCCGTGTAATTGAACTGCTTGAAGGCGATCACGATCCCGGCCATCGGAATGTACGAGAACAACAAAACCAACAACACGGCCGGCGAGATCATGATCAGAAGCGTTCGATACTTCGCGACGTCGCGCCAGAAGGAATGCCGTTTCTCTGTCATCATGCTCTACTCCTTTCTTATCTACTGGACTCATTATAAGAAAGAGACAGGATTCGACATAAGTAAGCGAGTCAACGATAACTAAAACAATTCAACGATCGGGTTTAGATTTTATTCTTTTTCCGGTATTCGCCCGGCGTCATGCCCATGGCTTGCTTGAACATGCGGTTAAAGTAAATCACGTTGTTGTAGCCGACCTTGTCCGAAATCTCGTAGATCTTCATCAGCGGATCGTCCAGCATGACGCGGGCCTTCTTGATGCGAACGTCGTTGATGTAGTCGCTGAACGTCATGCCCGTCTCCTCCTTGAACAGATAGCCCAAATAATTCGGCGTAAAATCGAAATGCGTCGCGACCTCCCTCAACGTGACCTTGTGCGCCAGCCGCTCTTCCATGTAGCCGATAATCGCCGCGATCAGCTTGCGGTCCTGCTTGCGCCTCTTGGTGATGAGAAGCTCGGACAGCTCGAAGAACCGTCTCCGCAGCCATGATACGAGATCGGCCATCGTCTCGAATTCGAATAACAGCACGGGTTCTTGCGCCTCCCAGTTCAGCAGCTCGTACAGATTTTCGTTCAGCAGCTGCAAGCCGCCGTGCAGCTTGGACGTGATGCGGACGATCAAATCATAGGCCTCGCTCTTGCGAAGCGGTCCCCCGTCCGGCGAGAATAAAGCCTGCAGGCAATCGTCGATCTTGACCAAATCGTATTCGAGCATCGCTTGGAGCATCGCTTGGACAAGCCGTTCCGTATCCGCCGCTGCCGGCTTCCCCGTCGTCCGCGAAGAAGCGTCGCGAATGACCCTGTCTTTGCCCACGAGCCATTTGATGCTTAGCGCGGTCTCGGCCTGGCGATACGACGCATGAAGGTCCTCCGCGCGATAAGCGCGATCGCCGAGGCCGATCGTGATCGTGAACGGAAAAGCTTTGCGAAACGCAAAAATCATCTTGTCCAGCGAAGCGCCAGCCTCGTCCGCAGCCGTAACCAGCAGGATGAACCTGTCGTTGAACCCGTTCATGAATTCCCCCAGCCCCTCGCTCTGGGCAAAATCCGCGAGGAACGATTCCACCCGCGCCCAGAGCGCCCTCCGTTCCTCGAGTGGCATCTCCTTCGCAAGCCGCTCCCTGTCGTCCGGCTCGATCAGCGCGACGGCGGCGCCTTCCCGAAGGCAGGGGGCGAGAAATTCGGATACCCGATCTTCGGCGGAATTCGGCGACGCTTCGCGGAACCAACGAAGAAGCAACTCCCGCTTCACGTAAGGCAGCGCCTCGCTCGCGGCGGAGCGGCTGCGGCGCTCTTCCCTGATTTTCGCGCACAGGCCGGTCAGCGTCTTCTCCAAGTCGTCGTCGTCGACGGGCTTCAACAAATAATCGTACGCATGCAGCTGGATCGCTTCCTTCGCGTACTGAAAATCATCATGCCCGCTGATGAATACGATGCGGACGTCGGGCTGGATCTCCTTCGCTTTCCGCGCGAACTCCATGCCCGACATGATCGGCATGCGAATATCCGTCAGAATCATGTCGATGCGCTCCCGCTCCATCGCGGCCAGCGCGGCGAAGCCGCTCTTCGCCGCGCCCACGACCCGCAGTCCGTCGTAATTGCCGCTCTCCACCCTCACCTGCAGCCATTCCAAATCGATGGCTTCGTCGTCCACGAGCAATATCGTTATCTCCATCTGTCTTCTCCTTTTAGCCTTGATTGCCTGGATAACGCGTATCTTCCGGAAGGTCGGAGCCTTCCGTCCGAATGGGTAGCAGCAGCCGGACGGTCGTTCCTCCGCCGTACACGCTGGCGATCTGCACGCCGTAGTCGGGCCCGTACCGAAGCTTGATCCGTTCCTCCACGTTCTTGAGCCCGTAGGCGTTCGACTGCGCGGCGCCGCGAAGCACCCGCTCGACCGTTTCCGGGCGCATGCCGATGCCGGTGTCGATGACTTTTAATTCCAGATCGTTCCCGGCCCGCTTGGCCGTAAGACGGATCGCGATCGTCTCCCCGAACCAGGCATGCTTGAAGATGTTCTCCACGAACGGCTGCAGGAGCAGTTTAATGATTTTCACGCCTTGGAGCTCGGGCTCCATATCCACGTAGACTTGAAACGCGTCGGCATATTTAACCCGCTGGATATCCAGATAGGCGGACACCTGCTGCAGTTCTTTCTCGAGCGGAATGATGACTTGGCCGTTATTGAGCGTCAGCCGGTAAAATCGCGAAAGCTGCTTCACGGTCGCCGTGACTTCTTTCTTCTTGCCGAGATTATTCAGGCTGCTGATCGTCGACAGCGTATTGTACAGAAAATGCGGATTGATCTGCGCCTGCAGCGCCTCAAGCTCCGCCTGCTTCCTATGAATGCCTTGCCGGTACACGTCTTGGATCAACGTTTGGATGCTGGCCGCCATGCTGTTGAACGAATGGGCGATCAGCCCGAATTCGTCGTTGCCGTTCACTTCGAGCCTTCGGTCCAGCTTGCCGTCCTGGAAGGCGCGGACGAGCGATACGATTCGCTTCATCCTTCGCCCAGACAGGGCAGCCACGGCGAACCCGATGCCCCCCATGACGGCGAAGCTGGCTGCGCAGATCAGGCCAAGCGTCCGCTGCAGTCGCTTCGCGTCCTTGCTCAAGTACTCGCGCGGCACTTGGACCTCGATGGAGAACGGCGTCTCCGCCGCCTCCTCGCGCAGGTTCAAATACGTCTTGCCTGACGCCCGGGGCAGCGCGGAATCGCGTTCGTACATCGCCTTGCCGGTGGCGCGGTCGATGACGCGAATGCCCATGCCCTGCTCTTTCGGATATTTGGTCAGATTGCCGATCAGGCTGTCGATGTTGACGGTAATTCGGACATAACCGATCGCGGTTTGATAATCCCCGTACGAGACCAGCTTGCGAATGAGCGATATGTTGTCCAAATCTTTGTCCGTATCGGCTTGAATCCAGACGTTCGTATCCCTTCCGGAAGCCTGCATCTGACGGAACCACGGACGACTCTTCAGGACGTCAACCGATTGCACGAAGAACTCGCTTCTCGCGATCGGACTTTCGGCATTCGATCTGCCTGCTTCCCCGATTTGGGGATTGACGGCGTACAGCGTCAGACGGATCGGGCTTCCGAACAGCTCAAGCGGCGCCTGCAGCTCCGGGAAAATATCGTCGATCATCGTATAATACATGCTTAGCCGATCGCCGTGATGCTGCAAGGCTCGCTGGAATGCCAAATTACTGAATAGCTGATCGGAGATCCGCCGGATTTCGGTCATCCGGTAATCGACGTTATTCCGGGTCTGCTCGAGCGCCGCCCGGATGCCGGTCTCGGCCACCTCCGTACGCGACTTGACGAGCATTCCGTACGACACGTAGCCGATTACGATGTCCGTGACGAGCACGAGCGCCAAGTAGGCAATCATCATTTTGTACGTGAACGGCAAATCATTGCGAATGGAAAATCGTCGCGCCATAGGGACACCTTGCCTCGTAAGTAAGTGATAGTTCGGGTTCCGTCCGACGACGGAAGCACCGGGGGAAAAACGAGAAAATACCGGAGACGCCTCAAGAGGCCATCCCCGGTACGCTATGCCGGCTTAACGTGACTAGCAAGTTTATGGCGTTACGACGGTCAAGCTCCAGTTCTGATTCAAGGAACCGGTCTCCGCCCACTGGATGCAGGGCGCTCCGTTGTCCTTCGAACCGCCGCTCATGCCAAGCACTTTGCCGCTGTAGACGTTCTTGATTTTGTAATAACCGCCGCCGGCATCGACAAGCAGCCACTGCTGGTTGGCCCCGCCGTTATTCGTCCATTGGGAGGCTTGCGTGCCGACGGCCGTGGAGAAGCCGGAAATCTCCAAAACCTTGCCGCTGTTGATGTTCTGGATGTAATAGCGGCCGGAACCCGCGTCGGTCAGCTTCCACGATTGGCTGGCGGCTCCCGTGTTCGGCTGCTGCTCGACCAGTCCGCCGTCCGACGCGGCATTGTTGACAATGCCCAGCGCCTTGCCGGAATTACGGTTCACGAGGGCATACGATTGCGTCGTATCGAGCGCGGACGAAGGAGACCATGTGCCTGCCGCCGGGTCCACGCTCCATTGCGAGTACCCGTTAATCGTCGGCTTGCCGCTGCCGTCGAAGGTCAGCGGGTACCACTGATTGCGGCCGATGCCCGTGCTTCCTCCCTTATTGTTCCATCGATCGCCGATGTACATGTATACCGTGCCCGCGGTGCCTTGGATCGGCAGCACTTGGTCGATCTGCGTGTCGAAAGAATTGCCCGAATACGGGCTGGTCGCGCATACGTAAGGCGAAGCCCATGTTCCGTTCAAGCTGTCGGCCGAGTAGCACCAGGTTTGACTGGAATTCCAACCGTTCGTCGTGGAGGCCATCATGATGTATTTGGTGCCGTACTTAAACAAGGTCGTCGCTTCTTTGAAAGGTCCCGTCGAAACGAACGTCTTGGTCGTTGCCGCGAGATTCATGAAATCCGGCGTCAGCTTGCTGATCTGGAGTCCGCCGTTCGTGGTGTTATAATCGATCGTGTACGTAATGTAGGTACTGCCGTCGGCATCGGTGAAGATGGATCCCAGATCGCCCATCTTGTAGCCGCCCGGCTGGCTGATGTTCTTCTCGTACGCGAATGGTCCGTTCGGCGAATCGCTCGTGAACAGCGTCAACTTATTGCGATTGCCGTCGCCATTGCTCCATTCGGCGAACATGACGTACTTGCCGGTTAAGCTGTTGTACTTCACGAACGGCCTGCCGACCCATTGGGAGTGGGCAAATCGAATCGTGCTGGTGTCGCCGATCGCATCGAGCTTCGCATTGATCGACGAGAAATCGACAATGTTCTCGTGTTTCGTCCAGTGGTTCAAATCCGTCGACGTATAGACATTGACTTTCTTCACGCCGGACACGGAGAAATCCATGCCATACCAGTAGAACGTGCCGCCTTCCTGCATGACCCAGCCGCCTTGCGCCCAGATCGGATTGCCGTCGACGTCGTACCGATCCGAATTATTGACGACCGTCACGGATGCCGCTTGCGCAGGCTTGGCATACATAAAGGCCGAGATGACGAACAGCGCAGCCAACATGAAGGACAGCAGTTTTCTGGAATTGGTAAACCCTGTTGCATTTATCATGGGAAATACGCACCCTTCCTAATCATTTGTCGTGGTTGAAGTTCGCTTGCATGTGTCATGATCGATCCACGCGTATTCGAGCTGCAGCTTGCCGCCGTATACTGCCCGTTACAACCTGTCCTCCTTTCTGAGTAAAGGCTTTCATAAAACGCTTTCAAAATCGATTTGCTCGTTCAGTGTAGTATAAGAACGATTACGTTGAACACGCATCTTTGCAACGAAAACTAAAACGAATCAACGAAACGGTCGGTTTCTTCCGATAAGGCTGGCTCTTCGCGGTTGGTATTGACGGTTGCGGTTAGCTATATCATCGCAGCCGCTTCGTATTACGGCATTGAACGTCCATCCATCCATCTAGGGAAGAAGCTGGCGAATAGGAGCCTTGCGTTTCTAGCACAGAAAAAACGCCTTCCAGGGAAAGGCGTCGTCGAGCCCACCGAAATCCGCTAGAAGGCGTCCCTCACTCGTCATTCGGAAACGGCAGTACCCCTCTGTACATGCGCAGCGTGCGTTGATAGGCGCGTTTCATTCGGGCCAACTGTTCCTCGGGATATTCGTCCGGTTTGCCGATCGCTTCCTGCAGCGGCACGATGCGGCATTTGCTTTTCTTCGTCATGCCGACCCAGGTAGGGACGCCTTCGATGCCGTCGAGCCGGACCTGGCCGTTCGTGCTGCGCAGCCGAAGCCGAACGATGATACCGGTCAGCGCCGCGTCTTTGCCGTGAAGCCGGGTGGAGACAAAGTTGCCGAGCGAGTAGATGGCGAACCGTTTTCTCGTCCGCCCCGAGACATCCTTCACGATCCGCGTGATCGCGGGCTGGAGGACATGCGGATGCGATCCCAGCACGACGTCCGCGCCGTTTCGGAACAGGAAGCGGACCCATTCCTTCTGGTGGGCGGCAGGGCTTTCCTCGTATTCGAAACCGCAATGCATGCACACGATGATAAAATCCGCGGCTGCCCGCAGCCGTTTCATATCGTTCTTCATCCGCGCGCGCACGAGCTTCTTGACGCCTGCCGGCTGGCCCTTCGGTACGGACATGCCGTTCGTATCCCGCGTATACGACAAGATGCCGATGCGGATGCCCTCGACGTTCCGCACGCAGAGCTTGCGCGATTCCTCCGCGCTCCTGTAGGTTCCGACGTGGCCGAGGCCGTTCTTATCGAGTACGTCCAGCGTCCGTACGAGTCCGCGAACGCCGTAATCCGCGCAATGGTTATTGGCCGTCGCGAACACGTCGAAGCCGGCCGCCGAGAGCGCCGGCGCTAAAGCGTCCGGGCTTTTGAACAACGGGTTCCGGTTCTTTGGATTGCGCTTCGTCTTGTTAAAGTCCGCCTCCCGGCCGCCGGCGAAGGTCGTTTCCAGATTGCCGATCGTCAAGTGCGCGTCCTGCAAATAACGGGCAACCGGTTCGAACATCTGCTCGAATGCATAGTTTGTCCCGCCTTGACTGCCCGTGCCGGCCGCTTGCGCGCCAGTATGCAGCGATTTAATCAGCAGCGGCTTCATCAACAGATCGCCGACCGCCGCGACCACGATTTGTTTGGACATCCGGTCTTCCCCCAATTCTTATGGCAGTCTTCGATACACTACCATATGCCATCAGGGCGAAATTGGTTTGCGGACTGAACAAGGCACCCGATCGCCGCGGATCGGATGCCTTGTGTTCGTAGGAGAGGAGCTCCAAAGCATGAACAGATGTTGCGAAGCCGTAGATTAATTCATATTCAATTTTTCGGTGATTTGACTTACGCATACCCCGACTGCAATAAGATCAGCCCCTTCCCGGAGAGAAAAATGAGTGATCGGATCCTTCAGCCATTCTAAAATTCGAATATGCGCTTCATTGGGAAGCGCCTTGAAAATCTCGATGGAGCTGGTCATGCCGCTATTGTAGATTACAATTTTGCAATATGTCAATTTAGGAATTCCTGCTTCGCTCGCCCGGGCCGCTGCCCCTCACCATGGCCGCCGTCCCAAACGCCGTAACGCCTTCCGCTGCATTATCTCTAGGGCTAGAAACCATAAACGCGGCAAAAAAGAAACTCACTTGCTGGACCTCTTCGACCGACCGCACGACCGATTCATAAATAATTACCATCCAAGCCATGCTATTCGTGATTGACCGTGACAATGGCGGCTCCCATCCGATCCCATCTCATCCCAGGCCGACTGTAATCTAGCATACAGACTCGCGCCTGAAGTTCCTCGTATAATCCGAAGTATCCCCGGAAAATAAAAACAAGGAGTTTTGATCATGAACCAAACCGAACAGTGTGTCATTATTGCGCGTTTTCAGCTAAAGCCAAATTCGGACAAAGCGGCTTTCTTCGATAATTTGAAGCCTTTGTTTGATACGATGTCAAAAGAACCGACATTCGTAAATGGAATTGTTCACGAGAATGTCGATAACCCCGATGAAATCGTCTTTTATGAAATTTGGAACTGCTCTAAAGAGACCTGGCTGGCAGAAGAAGAATCCAAAGCTTACCGTCAAGGTCCCTACACGAAAGCAGCCGAGTTTTTATTGGGACGAGAACTTAGCTTCTATACGCCGATGGGCGAATGGGGAACTGCGATTACAGCGGGTAAGCATTTTTCTTAATTCGGAAACGAAAATACGGCAGCGCTGCAACTAATTAACGCTTACATCCCCATACGATAGACAATGAGAGTTTCATGTGCAATGAAACTCGACCTTGTTGACCGGAGGGGATTTTTCATGGCGATACATCATGCGATTCGTGCTCATCCGCTATTCAATCAAACGTTCCACCGTTTTCGCTTCACCAAAGAGACGAACAGCATGAACAACGGAACGAGAATCAGAAAAGGAATGGAATACAGCGGCCAAATATCTTTTACAAATGCAACGACATCCAACTGATTGGGATGAATAATAATGGATCCGAGAAGCGTCAGCAGTCCGATGGGGATGATATAAAATCGGTAATCCCGGCTTCCGGTCGTCTGCGACAAGGCCAAGGTGGTCGCAAACAAACAGACGCATAGTTTGGTAAATTCATTGAAGATCCAAACCGTAAACCCGAAAGGCTCGATTCGCTCGATAAAATCTCCGACCGCGATATACGTCAAGGCGGTATAGCTTGGAAACAGCTGATCGTTAGTGATCTCCCCTAAAACCAAGACAACGGCGAGCACCTGAATGGCAATAAAAACGCCTACGATGGCAACCATGGAGAGGACGGTTTTTTGTACGGCTGCCGATTGATTGACATACGGAATCAGCATGGAAAACAAGATGGTTTCGCCGAACGTCACGGTGGCGATTTGGCCCGCGCCTTTGAGTATGGACATCCAACCGCTCTCGAAAATCGGCAGTACGGCTTTCGGATCCATATCCGGTATTAATAAGAGTTGGATAACGAGCGTTGAGCCCACGGTAAGCACCAGTAAGATAATCGCGCATCTGCATATGACTTCCACCCCTTTAAATACCGTCCATCCCACTACGCAGATCATCATGCAGCCTATGGTTACGGAAGGCGTCCTCGGCAGCAGCACGGCCCCCGTCAAATCCGTGAAATTGCGCAATACATAAGCCCCGAGAAAAATCCCATACCAGGTATACAATAAACCGACTAATTTACCGGCATAGGGCCCCAATAAGAGGTGTGCGATTTCTACCAACGATTTTTTCGGGTATTTCTCGCATAGGAATGCGTAAATCCAATTGATTCCCAGCCCTGCCGCCGTGCCGATGATGGCAGAAATCCATGAATCATGCCCTGCAGCGTAACCGATTTGCAAGTTAAGCGAGCTGCCCATCGTAAAAACAAACATGAGTATCCATAGTTCCAGTTTCGAAATCCGATCGTTCGGCCCATAAGTCTCCACCTCAAAAACTTCCTCTCCAGCAGGTTCATTCAACAAGCAGCGTTAACCATTTTCTCAGAAGAACCGACGGACTGAGAATGGGTACATGCCAAATTATAAGGAATCCCAGCCATGCGGAACCGAGTAAGAGAATCGAAGCGATCCATAGATCTTTTTTGGAAGCCGAATGGCGCATATAGCGGAACTGAATAATTAGCAGAGCAGCAAATCCTAACAAAAAGAGAAGCGAGCGCATGATCATCTCTTCTCCGCTCCATGATGCTCAAGGGAATTGCCAATGATTCCGGATCGGCGGAGGTTGATTTTTGCCGTTACGACGATGTCGGCTTCGGAAAAAACGGTATCCCATTGCGCGCGAACCTTCTTCCAAGTCTGATAATGGAATTGATGCAGATGCAGTCCAAAACCAAAGATGTCGGCTTTCCATTCCGTTTGGGCTTTTTTTACCGTACGCAGCGTTTGCTGCGAAATTAATTCTCCGAATCGTTTCTCGATGATCGTCATATTGGACAGCTCGCTAAGATTCAAATTCACGTTCGTTTCATTGATCGAGCCTGTACCCAGAAGTTGCACGATTACCCGGGCATGGTTGCCGTTCATGGTGACGTTGACTTTGCTTTTAAAATCATTGATTACGATGCCGATGTTTCCGCTAAGTCCGGGAAGCGTATTTCCGAAATATTCCTCTTTGGATTCGTTTTTGATCCAACGCAAGCTTCGCGTTTCGACGTCGTTTAAATAACCGACTAAACGATAGTCTTTAAAAACGGCCGTCGAGGAAAGCCGGAACATTTTGAATTTGGATGCTGCGCTGTTATTCGGATCGAGCATAGGCGGCACAAGTTCGACGGCTCCCGTCACGGGCACGATTCCATCCCTGTTCTGCATCATCATGAAGTCGCGGAACGTAACGGATGTCCCGACCCCGGAAAGTTCAAGCTCGCGTACTTCCTCTGCCGGAATGCGCTCCGCGGGGTGATCGTTTTGAAGGAGCTCCGATGCTTCGCCGCCTTTGGCTACCACAAGATAAGTCCGTAAACGGCTGCCTGGATCTCTGGAGTAGTAGTCCAGAATATCCTGGATGCCTTTCTTGGCAAGCGCTTCTCCGATAAACACGACTCTACGATGGCCTTTGAAGAAATGGCGGGAATTCCTTTGCTGGATTTGTCTTTCTGCATCGTAAATGTTTATGCCGATCGCCGAAACGGCGTAGTACGTTTTTCCAAAAGCTCCGGTCGATGGCTTGCCGCCCTCGCCGCTGCCGGCTCCCGCGGAAATCGGTATTTGAATCGTCGTTTTCAATTTCCCGTCTTCCGTCGAATCCAAGCCTGAAGCCATAAAAAAAGAGAGATCATTCATTTCGACCCGATCCCAGCAGCCGCTTAGCAGCGGCACGAATATAAGCAAAAGAAGCATGCGCGCAGGCACATCAACCGCTCCCCTTTCTTTTCGCTTTCCTGCCAACCGGCTGCGAACGGAGGTAAAGCGTCCACAAGGGCGCACGGAACAGGGCGTCTTTGAGACCTTGCCAAGTAACGGGCGCCACCGGAAACAGATAGGGAACCCCGAATGATTTTAACCCGCTGAGATGCACCAAGATCACCACCAAGCCAATTGAAATGCCATAAAGACCGAACATGCCTGCAAGGATAATCAAGGGAAACCGCAACAGCCGGAAAGCGATGGAGAAGTTATATCGCGGGATGGTAAACGAAGCGATTCCCGTTAAGGAAACGACGATCACCATGGGAGCCGATACGATGCCTGCCTGCACGGCAGCCTGACCGACGACCAAACCGCCGACGATGCTGACCGCTTGTCCGACCTGCTTCGGCAAGCGGACGCCGGCCTCCCTCAAGCCCTCGAACGTAACTTCCATCAATATCGCTTCCACCAACGCCGGAAAAGGAACCCCTTCACGGGCCGCGGCTATGCTGAGCAGGAGATTCGTCGGAATCATTTGCTGATGGAAGGTCGTTAGCGCAACATAAAGAGATGGCAATAGTAATGCGATCAGAGCAAAGACGAAACGGATCATTCGAATGCCATTGATATACAGTACCCGTTCATAATAATCCTCGCCGGCCTGCATGAACCCCCAAAACGTCATTGGAGCGCTGATCGCAAATGGAGATCCATCCGTAAAAATCGCGACTTGACCTTGCAGCAGGGCCGCAGCAAGATAGTCGGGCCGTTCCGTCACGAGAAACTGAGGGAACGGGGAATAGGTTTTCTCTTCGATTAATTGTTCGATGTAACCCGATTCCAGCACGACGTCGATTTCAATGTCATGAATCCGCGATTTTATTTCCTGCAAGGCGGATTCGTTCGTGATTCCTTTCAAATAGGCGATGGCCACGTCGGTTCGCGTGATTTCACCGACGGTGAGCATTTCGATTTTCAACCGGGAAGATCGAACTCTTCTGCGGATCAAACTCGTATTCGTTCTGAGAATTTCCGTGAACGAGTCCCTTGAACCGCGGACAGTGCTTTCGGAAGCAGGCTCGTCAACGGATCTCGTGTTGCCTCCGGCCAGGCCAACTACAATAGCTTCTGACTGGTTGTCCACGCATATCACTACGGAACCTTTTAAGATTTCGAGTTCGATCTGAGCATATTCTGCCGTCTGACTCACTTGGGAAATCATGATAAGACGATTTTGGAGGAAGGGAAGAAGTTCCGGAATCTCATCGAACGGCTCTGGAAGCGCGCCTGACATAAGCGGCCTTAACAGCGACTCATCCAATTGCGCAGTATCGACTAATCCATCGATATAGAATAGGAAAGCGCGTTGCTGCTGCCCGCCAATATAAAACGAGCGGAAGACAACATCCGAGCAGCTTTCGAATATGGCATGAAGTTTCGTTTCGTTTTCTTCGAGAGACGAAGAAAGACGTTCACTCTGACGAGACGTTGGTTTATCCAGGAGGATCTTTGGTATCCTTGTTCTCTTCCCAAAACCCTTCCCGATCACGAGACTCCCCCCAGTTTATGTCAATGATTATTTTCAACGAATAATTTCCCCTTTCTGCCTGATTTTTATGTATGCCGCGAATGACGCCTTTGGACCCTAGGCAAATAAAAACTCAGGCAGAGGAGCTGTATGCAGACTCCTCTGCCTGAGCACAAAGAAATAAAGATTAGATCCATCGTATGACCGCAAGCATAGCCGCTATCTATAACAACGGCAAGGAAGAGCAGGCTAGGATTTGAGCCATGCCGCCATCGACGAACAGTTCGACGCGACTCGAAACAGTCATCAACCGTAAGAAATGAATGCCGTAATCGAGATCAAGACAGTTCATCCATGGTTTTCTGGACATGAATCATAACCGTTCTTCGGCTGCTCACGATAATGCCTTCGCTGGATAATTGCTGCATGGCAAGCGATACCGCTTCTCTTGTAGCCCCGATCATATTCGCCAATTCTTGATGCGTCAGCGGGATATCTATTTTACGGTACCCGTCTTCCTCGACGCCGAATTTTATGGAAAGCCTGTTGAGAAAGTAGAGCACTTTGCCCCGAAGATCTCGAAAGACCATTTTTTCCACTAATTCATCCTGCGTTCGCAATCGCGTGCTCACTTCCGACAGAAACCTTAAGGCGAGCTCCGAATATTTGCGTAACAGCGGTTCGAGCTGGTCGTTCGGCATCGAATAAATCACCGTTTCTTCCATCGTTTCCACGTACGTCCCGCTCGTACCTAAAGAGAACGATTCGATTTCGCCAAACATTCCGCCCTCGCTAAGAATGCAAACCGTATATTGTTTACCTGCGGAATTGGTTTTATAGAACTGAAGCTTGCCTGCAATTACGAAAAACACGCCTTTTTTCTCGCTGCCCGGCGTTTGGATAATGGTGTTTTTAGGCAGGGTGATCATATTTGATTCGGTTGCCGATCGTTCGAGCTCGTCGATGATGGGTGCCGGAAGCGATTCGAAAAGTTTGATTTGTGATAAACGGAACAACTTATTCTTGTCCTGTTCCATCGCCGTTACTGGTCTGCCGCTGCCGAGGAAGCATCGCGGTTATCGGCGAAGAAGGACTTGTCATTATGCTCGCCGACGATATCTTGGATATCTGGATCCATTCGTTCTTGAAATTGGGCTCGATTTTCGATTCTAATCATCGTGTGTCCCTCCTTGTTATGTGGCCATCTTAGCGCAGCGCGCCGCATTCGATCTGTAATCTACATTACATTGGGAATGGATGTCCTTAAGCTCAAGTCGTAATCGATTTAAATAAATCGTTAAAGGATTCGCTCATCGACGGATGCGTAAAGATATGATCTCTTAGATAGGTATACGGTTGTTTGGCTTCCATCGCCATTTGAACGACATGGATCATCTCGTGGGAATCGGCGCAAAACAAGGAACAACCTAAGATTTCGCCCGTTCGGGAATCGACGACCGCTTTCAGGAGTCCCTCTGTCTCCTCGTTTAACTTGGCTCGCGGTATGGCTGCCGCCGGCAGGATCGCGACTTTCACGTCATGCCCCTTCGAGATCGCTTCTTGTTCGCTCAGTCCCACGCGAGACAACGGAGGATCAATAAAGACGGAGTACGGAACGTATTGACGGTCATGCGTCGACCGGCGTTTATTGCCGAACAAATGATCCAAAATAATCCGCTGGTCATCCAGGGAAATATACGTGAACTGAAGTCCGCCTACGACGTCGCCCATGGCATAGATGTGCGGAACGGTCGTTTGCAAATGCTCGTTCACTTGGATCGCGCCCCGCTCGGTAACGGCAACGCCGGCGTTTTGCAATTGCAGATCATCACTATTCGGTTTTCTTCCCATCGCTGCCAGTACGGCATCTCCGGTTGTTTGTTGCGGGTTATGATCGGCATCGAGATAAGCGACGACGACTCCTTGCTCCGTATCCTGCACGGATTGAATGCAGGCTCCATGATGAAATAGGATCCCTTTCTTCTCTAATGCGTCTTGAACGGCTGTCGCGATATCGCGATCTTCCCGCCCGAGCAAGTCGCGATGGGCATCCAGAACGATAACTTCGGAACCGAAGCCGGCATACATAGAGGCAAATTCCAATCCGATATAACCAGCGCCGAGAATGACAAGCCGCTTCGGAAGAACAGGCTCTTCCATGATCGTGGTGCTTGTATAGACACGACGACTATTCTGAATGCCTTCAATATCGGGAACATGAACGGAAGCCCCGGTATTGATGTAGATACGCTCGCCATGTATCAGGCTCGTGCCTTCATCGGTTTGAATGGAAAGCTCGTGTTCGGATGCAAAAGAAGCTTTCCCCGTATAGAGCGTAACCATGTCGTTATTGTCGAGGTTTTCGAAGTTTTTTTGCCTCAGTGCAGCGATCAAACTCGATTTCTTCTCAATGGCCGCGCGATATTCCGCGGCCTGATCTTCGAAACGCGATAGCTTTTTTAATTGGGAAAGCTTTGAATGATGAACCAACGACTTCGTCGGAATGCACCCGATATTGATACAGGTGCCTCCGTACATGCGTTTGGATTGCTCGATTAGCGCTACTTTGCGACCTCGATCAGCCAAAGCTGCCGCTAACGTTTTTCCGCCTTTTCCGAATCCGATAATAATAGCCTCATAATGGACCATAGTCGTCATCCTCCTCTTCGATTTGCGTACGGAATTTTACCCATTTAGTTTTTCCAAATTCCCCCTCCCTACTCAAATGCAGAAGAAGCCGCCTCGATGGGCGGCTTCTTCTGCTTGGAATCGTCATCCGGACGGCCGGTCAATGTAAATATACATGGTCTGAATGTGGTCGCCTTCAAAGAGCATGAAGTCCTCGCCCGTAACCGCGGGAGGTTCTCCGGGTATTCCGTAGGACCAGCGGAGGCGGACCGATTGATGGTGCGTATCGTAAGATTCGATGCGGAAGACGAATCCAGGAAATTGCATTTGCACGTTATCGATCAAGTCCATTAGCCTGCTGCGCCCCAGGAAAGGATCTTGAAACATGGGATCATATACCAGGCAATCCTTCGCATACACTTCGTCTATAGCCGCTCTTCTCTTTTCCCGATCGGTTTCGCTCCAGACCGAGAACATATGCTTATCAATTATGGCTTGATTCATGTCCATTCCCTCTCTTCGTTCTGATCTTAACCTCTCACAGCTTTTCCCGTTCGCCGGGAAGTATTCCGCACCATCCGGGTCAGAAGAGAAATCGCGTGAATAAGCTTAGTTTACTGCGAAGGCAGCGCGGTTCGCAGTAAGCTGCATTACAAAACGGATTGTTACCCGAAAAAGCAAAACCCCGATATCGCCGGCGATTGCCTGCGATATCGGGGTTTTGCTTTTGATACTAGCGGAACCTGCAAACGGCCCAATACGGCAACGGCCATATTGATCGCCGTGGAAGGGAGCGTCGCGGACAACCCGCTGCCCATACGGAGGAGGCGCTGCTCATGAGGAATTGAACGTCTAGCAGCTTACATCATTTCGGCTTCGGCTTTCATCGGAGCCGCGCCCGCTTCGCGTTTCGGCATGCGCAGCTTGCCATAGAAGACAGAAGCCAGCAAACCGACGAGAACGACGATAATTCCGATCACGAACACGGATGTAACCGCATCGCTCAAAATGCTTTGCATGGCAGCAAGCAGCTTAGGCGGAATTTGCGCCTTCACTTCCGGCTGGAGCAGCGACTGCGGATTGGCCAATTTGGTCAATTGATCGGCAGGAATGTCTTTGAAATCGCCTTGAATGCCGGCGATGCCGTTTGTCATTTTGCTGGACATGATCACGCCCATGATCGCGACGCCGACCGTACCGCCGATGGAACGCGTGAACTGCGTCGTCGATGTGGCAACGCCCCGAAGGTCGTGGCCGACCGCGCTTTGCGCCGCGATGGTAAGCACCGGCATGAGCGCGCCCATCCCGAAACCAATGATGATCATGTAGAAAATAAGTTCCAAGCTGCTCGTATGGACGGACATTTGCGACATGAGGAAATATCCGACCGTCATGATCGCCATCGAGCTCATGACGATGGTCCGGTAGCTGATCTTCGTAATGAGGCGGCCGCCGAGAATGCTGGAGAGAATCAGCGACAGCATAAGCGGCGTTAAAATATACCCGGAATGCGATGCCGAGGTGCCGATGACGGCTTGCGAGAATAACGGAATATACGTGATTGCACCGAACATCCCCATCCCCATCATGAAGCCGACGACGCTGGATACGGAGATCGCGCGCACGCTGAACAGTTTAAGCGGAATGATCGGTTCTTTCACCTTGGATTCGATCCACAGGAACAACAGAACCAGCACGATGCTGGCGCCGAACAAGCCGAGGATTTGCGGGGAATCCCACGGATACTTCGTCATGCCGCCCTCGGATGAACCGCTTCCGCCCATCTCGATGGCAAGGAGGAACGCGACGACCGCGCCGGTAAGCGTTGAAGCGCCGCCCCAGTCGATCGATTTCTTCTCGGTGCTCTTGGACTCTTTCAGCGCGATCGATAGAATAATAGCCGCGAAAATCCCGAACGGCAAATTGATGTAGAAAATCCACTGCCAAGCCATATGATCGACGATAAAGCCGCCGACCGCCGGACCGAGCACGCTGGAGAGTCCGAAGACGGCGCCGAAGATCCCTTGCATCTTGCCGCGGCGGTCCGGAGGGAAAATATCGCCGATAATCGTCATGGCGATCGGCATCAAGGCGCCTGCCCCGATCCCTTGAATGGCGCGGAATACGATCAATTGCGTCATATCATGCGACAACCCGCAAAGGGCCGAACCGACGAGAAACAGCCCCATACCGATTAAGTATACGAGCCGTCTGCCGAACAAATCCGCCAGCTTGCCGAAGATCGGAACGGCCGTCGTCGAGGTTAGCATGTAGATCGTAAATACCCAGCTGTACAAGCTGAAGCCGTTCAATTCCGCGATCACGTGCGGCATCGCGGTCGAGACGATCGTTTGATCGAGCGATCCGAGCAGCAAGCCGAGCATAAGCCCGGTTACGATCCATTTAATTTGTTTAGGGCTGATATTGGTCATGATTCCACTTCCTTGTTCTGATCTTGTTTGTCTTGGATTAAGTCGTACAGCAGCTTGAAAGCTTCCAAAACAACGTCCAATTGCGATTCTTCCAGCTGCCCGACAATGCCGGTAAACCATGCTTTCCGTTGATTCCAGATCTGCCCGACGATCGCTTTGCCTTTCGCCGTTAACGTGAGCAGCACGACTCGGCGGTCTTCTTCCTGGCGGGTCCGCTCGATCAGCTCCAAAGCGACGAGCTTGTCGGTGAGTCCGGTGGCCGCGCCCGAAGTGACGCCGAGGAATTTGGCGACATCGTTGACCTTGCACGTTTTAATCTGGTTCAAGTACATCAACACGGAAATTTGGCCATTGCCCAAACTGAGCGGGTTTTCCAGCGTCTTCAAGCGATTTCTCGCTCTCTGCGACCACTTCTCCATAATGAGTTGAAGTTCGGAGAGCTTAGCGTCTTTGCCGCTCGCTTCTATGGGTCTTCTCCCTCCATTCCTAACAAGCCATTCGCTTCGGCTGCCAATGGCTTAACGTCTAAATAGCTTAGTTACTAAGATATTTACCTTCTGAGATGATATAACAGATTATGGAGGCGGTCAATAGTTTCGATACATAATAAAAAATGGACACCGTATTTCACAGTGTCCACCGCAGCCGTATCGAATCCTAACGCCTAGACATCAAGACCAAGCGATAGCGTTACATTAAGCATCCGAAGAATCATCGCGGCCGCTTCGGAGCGGCTGGCGTTATCGTTCGGCTTGAACAGCTGGTTGCCTTTACCGCCCGACGATACCCGCTGCGTGCAGCTGCTCGATGTACGACTTCGCCCGGCTGTTCGAAATATCCGAGAACGAATTCGTCGTCGGCGCAGGGGTCATCTTCATAACCCGAGCGAGTATCGCGGCGATCTCGGCGCGAGAGATCGGTCGATCTGGCATGAATAAACCATTTCCCTTGCCGTTCACTACGCCTGCATGTTCCAGCGCAGCGATCATGCCTTCCGCCCAATGCCCTTTCGTGTCCGTGAAAGGATGGTTGCCGGCCGTAACGGGAGTAACCAGATGCAAGGCTCTTGCTGTCATAGCAGCAAACTCCACTCGCGTTACGTTCGCATTGCCATGGAATTGACCGTCAGGCATGCCTGCGGCGATCCCCAGCTGCGACGCAATCGCAATGCCCGCCGCGCTCCAGTCCGACGGCCGCACGTCCGGGAACGTGACTTTGGGAGAAGAATCGAGCAATCGGCGCAGCGTGCGCTGCAATTCAGCCGGGCTGGGAGTCACGCTCGGATTCAATACGGGATGCTGCTCTGTCGGAACGGCAGGAAGCTTCGGATCCGCCGGGTCTGCGGTTCATTTCAATGCCGTGCTCCTCCGCCTCCGGCTGCGTGCGCGCGGACTGAACCCCGGGGTTCTCCCCCTATGGAACTCCATGAAAAAAGCGCCACTACCGAAGTAGTGGCGCTTTATTTATGGAGCCTAGGGGGATCGAACCCCTGACCTCATCGCTGCCAGCGATGCGCTCTCCCAGCTGAGCTAAGGCCCCGTATGTAAAGGTGACGACAAGAAAGAGTATAGCATGGATGGACTGGATTAAACAAGCTTTTTATGCAATTTTTTTTGAGCCCGCAGATATGAAGGAAGTAAGAGCCGAAAACCTGTCTCCGCCGGCCGGCAACCCGTCCTCCACCTCCTTGGCCGTCTATGCATAGGCGCTTCCCATCTCACGCCACTTAACAAAATAAAGCCCGCCCGCCGCAAAAAGCGGCGAGCAGGCAGCAGGAACGCGCTAAGCCAACGGATCCTTAGCCAGCAAGCTGTTCAGCTCTTTCATGAACATATCGATGTCCTTGAACTGCCGGTACACCGAAGCGAACCGGACGTAAGCTACCTCATCCACGGGGTAAAGCTGGGACATGACGAGCTCGCCGATCTCGCGGCTCTCGACTTCCGCTTGGGCGGTCGTCCGCAGCTCCTTCTCGGCTTCGGATACGATGATCTCCAGCTGATCGATGGACACCGGCCGCTTCTCGCAAGCGCGGATCAATCCGCGCAAAATTTTGTCGCGGCTGAATTCTTCCCGGCTGCCGTCCTTCTTGATGACGATAAGCGGGGTTTCCTCGATCATTTCGAACGTGGTGAACCGCCGCGTGCATCTCTCGCATTCACGGCGGCGGCGTATCGACTTATTTTCGTTAGCGGGTCTGGAATCGAGCACTTTCGTCCCAGCATTGTCGCAATACGGGCATTTCATCGTCTAACTCCTCCGTTTAATCGCGATGCGAATTTCAATCACCAAGTTAAAAAATTTCCCAAAGGTTACCTGTAATGAAAAGGCCATTAACGCACATAATACATTTACCAACCGCAAGGAGGTGAACGACAATGGCTAACAACAACAGCGGAAGCAACCAACTCGTAGTGCCACAAGCTAGCGCTGCATTGGACCAAATGAAATACGAGGTAGCTCAAGAGCTGGGTATTGCCATCCCGCAAGATGGATATTACGGCAATATTACGACTAAAGATGCCGGTTCCATCGGGGGCAGCATCACTCGTAAACTGGTACAAATCGCAGAGCAATCTCTTGCAGGTCGTTAATAAAGGATAGATCGACAAGCATTGGCTGGCTGCCGCAAGGCAGCCGGTCAATGCTCTTACCTATTCCACGCGAAAATCGGGATACAATTCTTCGTACTTATTATAATAATAAATAACCCGCTGT
Organism: Paenibacillus sacheonensis; assembly: GCF_009909195.1. Classification (GTDB taxonomy): domain Bacteria; phylum Bacillota; class Bacilli; order Paenibacillales; family Paenibacillaceae; genus Paenibacillus_Z; species Paenibacillus_Z sacheonensis. Next base: position 281,538 of record NZ_JAAAMU010000001.1, on the reverse strand, counting down.
ACATAGTGTCTTGTTTCCCCGTAAGGAATCTGATCCACTGTCCCAATCTCGCCGTCCCAAGTACCGTCGGACAGCCATCGGTTTACCGTCGTCGGGCCCGCGTTATAGGCAGCAATTACCTTAACCATGCTTCCCTCGAACTGATCGTTCAATTCGCCCAAATACCAGGAACCGATTTCAATGCCTGCCTCCGGACGCTTCGCGACCGATTCCGCCGTGATATCCTCGAATCCGCCTTTTTTGATGGCCCAATTCGCGGTGTCCGGCATCAGCTGCATAATGCCGACGGCGCCTTTCCGCGATACCGCTTCAGGCTTGTAATTCGTCTCCACGCGTATGATCGCCGCGACCAAATGAGGATCCAATTCGTACGTATCCGCGCTCGAGACGATCGCCTCGCGATAATGCACCGGATACAGCCAATGGCTCATCCATTCGGAGCGGACAAACAAAAGCGCAAGCAGGCCAAGTACCAAGATGAGAAATACGCGCTTGCGCAATCGTCTTTTCTTCTTCTTCATGACAATCCCTGCTCCAGCCAGAAGCGATCGACTTGCTGCTCCGTGTTCGCAAGCGTGCCGCTGTTATCGATGACGATATCGGCTAGGCCGCGCTTCTCTTCGATATCCATCTGCAAACCGACGCGCTGCTGGGCCTGCTCGTGCGTCAACGAGTTACGGGTCATCAGCCGTTCCATCTGAACGCGCTTTGGCACGTACACGACCATAACCGCATCGTATAAGCCGGCTTGTCCGGTTTCATACAAAAGCGGAATGTCAGCTATGATGAGCTGCTTCGGATCTTCGGCCTCGTACGCGCGGATTTGTTCCCACATCCGATTCCGGATCGCCGGATGGAGGATCCCCTCGAGAGCTGTCAGCCGCTCTCGGTTATCGAACACGAGCCTGCCGACTTCCGCGCGGTTCATCGTCCCGTCTTCGTTTAATACGGCTTGTCCGAACGCCGCGACAATCGCCGCCAAGGCAGGCTCGCCGGGAAGCACGACTTCCCGGGCTGCCTGATCGGCATCGACGAGCTTGGCGCCGCGGGCGACAAGCATTGCGGCCACCGTGCTTTTGCCGCAGGCGATCCCGCCGGTTAATCCAAGTTTCAATGCATTCACCTCATAATTCCGATCTAGAAGCGATTCCTTAAAGAGTTGCTCGGCGGTCCGCAGACCTACCGGTGGTTTTTACATAAGCCGGATCAATCCCATAACGATCAGCATGACGCCGGGCAGCACAGACATCGCCTGCATCCCGCGCCACGCCGCGAATCGAAATCCGAGCCGCATGCCCGCGAGCAGGAAGATGCCGCTTGCGGTGCTGATGACGATTGCCGTTAGCAGCGGATTGAATCCGACCATCGCGGCGCCGAGACCGGCGCCGAAGCTGTCGAGAGACAACGCGAAGCCGAGAAGAATGGCTTCCGAGGACGATATCGCGCCCGACCGGTCCACGTCCGCGATTTGCGGCTTCCGCAGGATTTGAATGACGATTCCGAGCCGCTTGAGCTCCAGGATCACGATCGTGGTAGCCGTGGCTTTCCCATCGTCCGCGTGCATGACGCTGTCCTGGGCGGTCTCGACCGGTTCGTCTTCTTGCGGAACGGCATTCGCGCGCCTGCGCTGCCACCATTGGATGAGCGCGTAAGCGCCGATCAGCATGAGCAGCACGGCTCCGATCCATTTGGCCGTCATCGGCGACATATAACCGGACAACAGCGAACCGATCTGCATCGATAGCCAAACGACGAGTCCCGAACAAAACGCGATAATGGAAATGGATAACAACGGTATACGAATACGTCTTAATCCGTACGTCACGCCGACTCCGAAACCATCCAAGCTGACGGCAAACGCCAGCAGCAGCAACGAAAACGCATGAATAAGCACCTTGATGTCCCTCCCGTGAAGACGAAACTGCAACGTCTGTGCATTCGCCTAGAAACATGAATGGTTCATCATATGCGGTTCATCGCGACTCGTGCCTTATTTAGCGTTCGGCTTGGCTTTCGTCTTGGCTGCCTTGGGACCTTTGACGACCTTCGCGGCTTTGCCCCGTTTGACCGGATGCGGCTGGCAGACCGGACAGGTGTGCGTTCCCCTGCCGCCGACGACGGTCTTGACGATCATCGTTCCGCAGCGCGTGCATGGCGCGTCGTTGCGCCCGTAGATGAGCAGCTGATGCTGGAACATCCCCATCTCGCCTTGTCCGTTGACGTAGGATTTGATCGATGAGCCCCCGGCCTCGACCGCTCTTCCGAGCGTGGCGCGGATCGCATCGTACAGCCGGATCCATTCCGGACTCTTCAGCGTCACCGCTTCGCGTTCGGGATGGATGCCTGCCGTGAACAGCGCCTCATCCACATAGATGTTGCCCAGACCGACGATGTAAGCCTGGTTCAGCAGCAGCGGCTTGACCTTGGTCGTTCGATGCGCGACTTGGCCTTTGAATGCCTGCAGCGTAAACGACTCGTCGAGCGGCTCGATGCCCAGCTTGTTCAGCGGCGGGTTCGTCAAGTCATCGCCAGGCGCGAACAAATGCATCGTGCCGAATTGGCGGACGTCCTTATAACGAAGCTCCGTGCCGTCGTCGAACCGAAACCGCACATGCGTGTGCAGCTCCACGGGCTCGTCCTGCGCGAAGACGCCGTAGCGGCCCTCCATGCGCAGATGCGAGACGAGCACGAGGCCGTCAAGCAGGATTCTCAGAAACTTACCCTTGCGTTCAACGGATTGAATCGTATGTCCGGCAAGCGCCGCCGCGAAAGCCTCGGGCTCCGCCGGGCGCTGAATAATTCTAGGAAGCGTCACGGTTACCCGTTCGATTCGTTTTCCTGCGACTAATTCGTTCAGCGTGCGCCGAACGGTTTCAACTTCCGGTAGTTCCGGCATATGAATGTATCTCCTCCCATGCCCATGGTTCAACCCCCATTATACGACATGAGCGCGAGAAAGTCTTACTTGGCTTCATACCAATTGTCCCCGTAGCTGACGTCCGCTCTCAGCGGCACGTCCAGCTTCAGCGCGCTTTCCATGACTTCCGGGACGAGCGTCTTCATCAGCTCCAGCTCTTCGGCCGGCACTTCGAAGACGAGCTCATCGTGTACTTGCAGCAGCATGCGGCTGCGCAGCCCGCGTTCGCGGAGCTCGTGATCCATCTTGACCATCGCAAGCTTGATGATATCCGCTGCCGTGCCTTGGATCGGCGTGTTCATCGCCGTCCGTTCCGCGAAGGAACGGAGGTTGAAGTTCGACGCTTTGATCTCCGGCAAGTAACGGCGGCGTTCCAACAGCGTCGTCACGAAACCGTCCTTCCGCGCCTGTGCCACGATGTCGTCCATATACTGACGAACCCCTTGGAAGACGGCAAAATATTGCTCGATGAACTTAGCAGCATCCTTCCGCGAGATGCCCAGGTTGTTCGACAGCCCGAAATCGCTGATGCCGTATACGATGCCGAAGTTGACGGCCTTCGCCTGGCGGCGCATGTTCGCATCCACTTCGGAGGCGGAGACGCCGAAGACGTCCATCGCCGTCTTCGTATGAATGTCCGTGTCTTCGATGAACGCTTCCTTCATCTTCTCGTCGCCGGAGATATGCGCGAGAACCCGAAGTTCAATCTGCGAGTAATCCGCCGCGAGAATTTTCCAGCCCGGCTCCGACGGCACGAACGCTTTGCGGATGCGCCTTCCTTCCTCCATCCGGATCGGGATGTTCTGCAGATTGGGGAATTGGCTCGACAAGCGGCCCGTCGCCGCGATCGTCTGCCGGTAATATGTGTGCACCTTGCCCGTATCGCGCCTAATCTCCTTCAGAAGTCCTTCCACGTACGTGGACTGCAGCTTGGTCAGCTGCCTGTAGTGCAGGATCATCTTGACGATCTCGGAATACGGTTCGAGCTTCTCCAGCACCTCGGCATCCGTGGAATAGCCGGTTTTCGTCTTCTTGATGACCGGCAGGCCGAGCTTCTCGAACAGCACCTCGCCCAGCTGCTTCGGCGAACCGATGTTGAATTCCATGCCCGCTTGGGCGTAGATGCCGCTCATGTATTGGGAGATGCCTTTCTCGAGCTCGGCGCCGAGATCTTCCAGCACGCCCGGATTCACTTGAATACCCTGCTTCTCCATGCCGGCGAGCACGACGGCAAGCGGCAGCTCCAGCTCGTCGTTCAGCTTCGTCATTTTGCCGTTATCCAGTTCGTTCGACAGCATCGGCACCAATCTGCGTACGGCATCGGCTTTGGCAGCCAGATGATGGGCCAGCACGTCGGCCTCCGGTACCTGGAGCCGCGCGCCTTTGCCATATACGGCTTCATCCGTCTGAATCGACGCGAGACCGTGACGCTGAATCAGCGCCGCAAGCGATTGGCTCGACTCCGTCGGATCCAGCAGATAGGCGGCCAGCAGCGCATCGAACGTAATGCCGCGCAGGTGGATGCCGATCCAGCCGAGAGCCAGCTCGGCCTTGTGCAGGTCGTAGCCGCGTTTCGGCGCGCTTTCATCCTCCAGCCATGTCCGCACCGGAGCGGATAGCGAAGGATCCATCAGGTCGTCATACGTCAGCACGACGATCCGCTCCCCGCTCGTAACCGCGATGCCGATCAGCCTTGCTTGATGCGGGTTATCTCCGATCGATTCGATATAGAGACTCTCCGAAGTGGCGAGCAGCTTCTCGAGATCCGCCTTGTCCAGGGAGCCGGCCCGAAGCACTTCATAGGTCGGAGGAGCTGCCGGAACGCCGTTATCCGTGCAGCCCGCGTCCGGAAGCGCCAGCCGTTCGATCAGCGACTTGAACTCCAGCTTGCGGAACATGTCCGCCAGCGCATGGGATTCATAGCCGCTGTAAGCCAGCTCTTCTGTCCCCTTCTCCAACGGCACCTCGCGGAAGATCGTCGCCAGCTTCTTGCTCATGATCGCGCTGTCCCGATGCGTCTGGACCTTCTCTTGCATCTTGCCTTTCAAGTCGGATGCATGCTCCAATACGCTCTCGACGGATCCGTATTCGTGCAGCAGCTTCAGTGCAGTCTTCTCGCCCACGCCCGGAATGCCGGGGATATTATCGGACGTATCGCCCATCAGACCCTTCAGGTCGATGATCTGCAGCGGCGTCAGACCGTACTTGTCCTGGATCTCGGCCGGATCGTAGCGGTCGACCTCGCTCACGCCCTTACGCGTCAGCGCGATCGTGACGTGGTCGGAGGCGAGCTGGAGCATATCCTTGTCGCCGGACACGACGACCGTCTCCACCCCTTGCTCGTCGGCGAGGCGGCTCAGCGTGCCGATAATATCGTCGGCCTCATAGCCGGGCAATTCATACTGCGCGATTCCGAAGGATTGCAGAAGCTCCTTCAGCACCGGAAACTGTTCGGACAGCTCCGGCGGCGTCTTCTGCCGTCCGCCCTTGTAATCCTCGTAACCTTCGTGGCGGAACGTTATTTTGCCGGCGTCGAATGCCACGAGCATATGCGTCGGCTTTTCTTCCTCCAGCAGCCTAAGCAGCATCGTCGTGAAGCCGTATACGGCATTCGTATGCAGCCCTGCCGAATTCGTCAGCGGCGGCATGGCGAAGAATGCTCTGTAAATAATGCTATTCCCGTCGATCAATACCCATTTATCCATTGAAAAGGCACACCTCACCCGTTAGTTTCCTAGGCTTATCATAGCACAAAGCAAACAAGCTTTCCCAATGAATCCGCTGCCGCGGACCCTCGGAAAGCTTGATTTCGGTGCTTGTTGACGGCCGAATCCCTCTAATCGCCGCGAGCTTGGAACGCAGCTTGCCAACGCCAGCTTCAATCAGCCGCCATTAACCGCCGTCTCGGACGGATACAAGGCGAACGGCGCCGGACGGCCGAGCAGAAAGCCTTGCGCGTATTGAACGCCGAGCGCCCGAATATACAGAAGCTCCTCGTCCTCCTCGATGCCCTCGGCGATCAGCTTGATGTCCATCTTCGCCGCCAAATCCGCGAACGTCTGAACGAGATGCGCTTTCATGCCGTCCTGGTGGATGCCGCGGATCAGCGAACGGTCGAGCTTGATGTAGTCCGGCTTCAGCTCGACGATCGACTGCAGCGAGGAGTAACCCGCTCCGGCGTCGTCGATTGCGATTTGGTAGCCTTGCGTGCGGTAGTGGTGAAGAATGCGTTTGGCCGCATCGAAATCCTCGATCGACGTCCGTTCCGTAATTTCGAACACGACATGATGCGGGGACAAGCCGTACTGCTGCAGCAGGAGCAGCGTCTGTCCCGGCGAGAAGGACGCATCGTTCATGATCTTGGCCGTAATATTAATGAACAGCTTGCGCCCGCTCGCAAGTCCGGCGCAGCCCTCGATCGCTTTCTCGCGCGCAAGCCGGTCGAGCGCGTACGTCAGTCCCTCTTCGTCGGCGAATTGAAACAGACCGAGCGGCCCGTCGAACCAACGGCTGCCCGGCAGACGGGACAACGCTTCATACCCGAACAACGACGCCTTGTCCCGCTGAAGCGACATGATGGGCTGGTACACCGGCATGATCAGCCGTTCGTCCAAGATATGTTCGAGGGCTCTGCGCTTCAAGCTGCGTTCGGCCGCGCCGATGGATTGACCGTGCACGATGGCGCGTTTGATTCCGTCGTACAGGCGTTCTTCTTCCGATACGATCCCGCCGTCCAGATACGAGACGCCCGTATGCAGGCGCAGCTCGGCCACATGACCGCCGAAGGCCGATTCCACGAACCGCGGCTCCCAGTCCAGCTGCAGCTCGTTCCCGATTTCCAGCAGACGCTCTTCCAGCTTCTCCGCGCGCTCGTCCGGCAGGGAGAAACAGACGAAGAGATCGTCTCGCATCCACATGCGGGTCACCCCGTTCAAGAATGCCTGCCCGTCCTCGTCCAGCGCCTTCTCTGCGAAACGCCGCCAATTCGCGCGCAGCCGGCTTTTGATCTCCGGCTTCTCCTGCGCTTTGCCATGCCAGGCAAAGTAAATGATTCCCATCCCGACGCTGTCTTTTCTCACGTTCACCTTATTCCCTCTCCCAGATGCTTCTCAAATACATGGCCTGTCACATAGGCGCTTCCGCTGATCGCTTTGGCCTGTTTCTTCAGACGCGCCGCCGCCTGCGAGATGATGGAAGTCGTCACATGCTCCGAACCATCCCACAGCAGCAGCGACAAGGACAACGCTACGCCTTCCTGCGCTACGGGGTTCCCGCTCCTGTCCGTAACGGAGGAGACGTCGGCATCGCCGTAGAACGCCGCAACGCCTTCGTTGAACCGGGTAATCATTTGCCGACAATGCAGGTCCGCATCATCGGATTCGATCAGTAGAATGAAGTCATCCCCGCCAATGTGACCGACGAAATCGCCTCTTGGTCCCTCTTGGACGGTCTCCTGCTGCAGCACGTCGGCCAGGAAACGGATCAACTCGTCGCCCTGACTGAATCCGAAGCAGTCATTGTACCATTTGAAATAATCCAGATCGGCATACACGATGGCAAAAGGCCGTCCGGCATCGATCCGCCGCTGCAGCTCGCGCTGAATCGCCGCATTCCCCGGCAGTCCGGTAAGCGGACTAGCGGTTAAAGCCTCTTCCGTCCGCAGTTGCGTAATGCATTCCAGAATGGATCGGACGGACGCGGCGCCGATGAGCCGCTGGTCGCGCATGATGATAACGACGTGATACAGACGGGAAATATCCCGCGCCATCGCCATCTGGGACACTTGCTCTACCGGCCAGCTGGCGTCGACCACGAGCGCCTCTTCGTCCATGATCTTGGCGATGGAGCGATTCCAGTAGAGCGGAAGTCCGAACTGGCCTGCAAGCAGCTGATTCATGTTTTCTTTCATGACCAATCCGAGCGGACGGCCCTCGCTCGCGATGACGGCTCCCTGTACCTGCGGATTCGTCTCGAACATCCGTGCGAGATCGGACACGAGCGCTTCGAGATGAAACGACGGAATCGGCTTGGCGAGCGCGCCGATCGGGAACGGCGAGGGTCCGCCGTGCATCCGGGGGGATGGCGGGCTCAACCGATGCAGCTGGCCGATCGTCGGAGACTGCCCGGGCATGCTCGGGTACGCCCGCCCGCCGAACAGTTCGGCAGCGGTCTCCGACGTCGCCGACTGCTCGAATGTGACGAATTCATCCTCCTGCCGGAAGCGCGATCGCATCACGGCGGTCATCGCTTCTTTCACGGAATTATAGATCGTCGCTTCGGCCGACCGGCCGATACTTGTCGGGTAAGCCAGCGCTTGACCGATGGCAAAATGGGATACGGCCGGCCCCCCGCTTCCCTGCTTGCCGAGGTCTAACTTCGCGTAGACGCGTTTCAACCGCTCGTGCAGGCCGGATACGGCGCGGCGGATCAGCTTGTCCAGCTGCTCTTCCGACTTGCCCCGCTGCAGGAAATAGAAGAAATCCGTCTCCATCCGGTAGCGCCAGATCAGCCGCCGCTGCTCGTTCATCCAGCCTGTCAGCGCCTCGTAGGCGACGGAGGGCGAATTTCCGTACAGATGGACGATAATGACGCCGATCCCACCATGATGCCATTGCTCCATAAGTCGGTTAATCATCGTGCGGTCCAACAGACCATATCCAATTTCATCCACGGGAATCCCTCTTAGGCGTGAGTCGTTTTGACTAGCTTATAGGTCTATTGTAGGTGTTGAATGTGAAGAGAGCGTTGTTCCTCTGTTAAAATGATGTAAAACATGCGCAATCGCAAAAATCGCAGCCAGCTTCTGCTCCATCCCGTCTCGCGCTGCCGACGCCCTCGCGGATGACTTGAAAAACGACAAAGAACCAAGCTCCCGTCGGGATGGCTTGGTTCTCGCGAGTCATGTGTTATTTCGTCAGAGAGAGATCGTCGATGTAGAAGTCTCCGAGCGTGCTTTCCGTCTGCACGTACAAGACCGCCGAATTAAGTTGCCCCGTCCATGTGACATTGTCGAGCTTCGACATCTGGGTCCAACCGCTGCTGCTCACGTTGGTCATATCCGTCTGCGCCCAATGCCTGCCGGCGGAATCGTCGATCTGGATCGCGATCTGCGCCCGGTCCGTGCCCGAGGCAAGCTTAGCCCAGCCGGACAAATCGTAACCGCCCTGCCCCCCGATCCGCAGCACGTTCGTGACGTCTTGCGTCGGGCTTGCGTGCCGGAGCGTGCGGGAGCCGATCTTGCCGCTGGCCGTGCCGCTTCTCTTGGTCGCCGTATCGACGGTAAAGGTGCCGCCGAATCCGTTGGTCCAGCCCGCCGAACCGTTCTCGAAGCCGCCATTGGCAAGCAGCGTGCCGTCTCCCCCGCCCGCAGGCAGCGCGAACAACCGGCCTTCGCCCTTGTCGAGCGTAATCGTCAATTGTCCCGATGCCGCATTGTACGTGAAGCCCGTGCCGGTTTCCAGTCCCGTCGACTTCGATATTTCCGTCAGCGAAGCCGGGCGAGGGAAGAGATTGAAGGTCGCCGTGCGGGCGCTGGCGTAATCGCGGTTCGTCAGCATGACGTATTGGCGTCCGCCTGCGTTCGTGAAGGTACCTAGAATCAGCGGCTGCGAGGCATCGGTCGGCTTGATGTACAGCGAATCGGGAATCGGCTGCGTGCCTCTCGGAATCGACGTGCCCGAATGATACACCGCTTGCGAAGTCAGATCCTTGAGCGTCCCGCTCAAATAATGCATCTCCCGATTAAGCGCCTGGATGTCGTAATAAGCCGTCTGCAGCGTGCCGTTGGTCGATACCGGCGTATCGGCGAAGTATTCATCCCAGCCGACGACGGGCTGCGGCTGCCAATACGTGAACCAGTACATGAGCTTGAAGCCGTACGTCAAATACGTATACACGTTCCAGCGTTTCTCGCCGAGACTCGGATTGCGGTACTTGACGAACGTGCCGTTGGCATTTTGAATCTTGGTGCTCTGCAGGTAGCCGCCGTACTTCACGTCGTGGTCCAGCCCGCGCTCGCGCACCAGCTCGGCGTTAAGGAAGTAGGAAGCGTCGTAGTCGGTACCCGCTCGGAACGGATAGTTATCGAACAGCAGCTCGTCGGTGCCGCTGATGTCCAGCAGATCGTCCATGAAGTTGTCGTAGAAACTGCCGAACGCCACCTTGAAGTAGTAGTCGGTGCCGCCGGCGAGCGCCGTGCCGTTGTTGTAGCCCTGGCCGCCCGCGTACGTGCTCGAAGCGCCCTTGGTCACCCAACCGAGCGGAACGCTGCTGGCGCTCGTAATCTCGAAGTAGTAGGACGTGCTCGGGCTGACGGGCTGGTAGAGCTTGAAGATCGGATAATTGCCGTTGTTCGAGCTGGTGTACGTATCGGACGTCGCGATCAGCTTGGTGCGGGCCGGACTATCCCACAAGGAGAGGGTGATCGGCTGATGTCCGCTGTTCCACTGTCCCGCGTCCATGTTGAGCTGGATGTAATGGATGCGGCGATTGACGCTGGCAGGCGTCGTGAACGTCTGGCCGATGCGGTTCGCATTCGTGACGTAATCGCCGCTCGTGTTGCCGGGCGATATAATGTCCGGCGTGTTATCCCTCGGCTTGTAGAGCCGGAAGAAGTAGTCGTAACTCTGTGCCGCGCCGTTGACGTAACCGGCTCCGTCCGCGTACGAGCTGACATCGGAGCGCTGGACCCAGCCGACGCTGTTGTTGCCTCCGCCGTTATGCGTTAATTCGAGATAGTAGGTCGCGCCCGGAGTGACCGGTGCCTTGAGCTCGAAGTACGGAAAGAACAACCGAAGGTCGCTGCTGCCGTTGCCCGTAATGCTGCTCTGCGCGATCATCGTCGTTCGGGACGGGCTGTCCCACAGCTTGAGCGTCAACGTCTCGGCGGACGACCATTCCCGCATGTCGATTTTGAGATCGACGCCATGCAGCACGCTCATCCCGGCCGGGATTTTGACCGTCTGGCCGAGGCGCTGCGCCGACGTCACGAAATTGCCGTTCTGCTGGGCGCCGGAATTGGAGACAGTCAGCTTGCCTGGCGTCGGGAAGTAGCCGTCCTCCACGTAGACGGGAGCGAGGTTGATGTAATAGTCCAGCTGCGGCGCGAACGCTTTGGCGTGCCGGATCGTGTTCGCGTAGCCTTCGATATTCCAAGCCGCCGGTTCGTCCTTGATATTGATCGCCGATACCCGCGAATCGTTCTTGTAAGGCGTCAGCCTGCTGTCGAGCGTCGCATAATCGTCCGGCGTATAAGACTGATAATCGTATAAGCCGCCGTCGGTCACGAACAGCTGGACGCCCTTCGCATAACTGTTTGCGATGCCGTTCTCGTTTTCAGCCTTGGTGTAATTGATGCCCCCCGACGTTTCGACGGAGACCATGCGATCCAAGTACGCGTTCGCGATATTCTGCCAGTGGGCGCTCGTGTTGTAATCCGTGGGCCGGATCATTGGCTGCTGAAAGGCGCCGATATGGAATTCACCCGTTCCTGCCGCGCTTACGCCGCTTGTGCCCACGGGGAGTGCCATCGACAACGCGAGCAATCCTGCCATTTTGTTGGTCCAGCGCTTCCTCATTAATGAATCACACCCTTTTCGATTGGTTGAATGCCGACTTCATCGCTTCGAAATACAGGTCATGTCCATAGTTGTTCGGATGATTGATATTGTTGAGCAGCAAACTCTCCGGCGTCTTGCCCGCGGCGAGCGCCCGCATCCACGCCGCATGGGCGTCGCCAACGGGGATGCCCCGATCCCGCCCGATGGCCCTAAGCGCCTCCGCATACTCGCCGATCTGGCCGCTTGTATGCTTCCACAACGGATTGGGCTCGCATGGCGTCACCAGTATAACGGCCGCATCGCCGGCTTCGCTGATTGCGTCTACCATCTGCCGAATATTGCGCTTGTAATCTTCGAGCGGGACGCCGTTGCCATGCTCGTATTTGTTCTGGTCGTTCATGCCGTAGCCGACCGTGACGAGGTCCGGGCGCAGCGGCACGATGTCCGTCGCGACGCGCGCGGCGCCGCCTTCGCTGGTCTCCCCGCCGATGGCGCGGTTCTCGATCGTGACGCGGCATCCGGGATGAGTCTCCTCGATCCAAGCCGCCAGCCGCCCGAAGAACGCAAGCGCTGGTTCGCCGGCATCCCCGCCCGCGCTGATGCTGTCCCCGAGCACCGCGTAGACGATCTCGCCGCCGCGGACCAGCTTCTCCCGCAGGCCGGCGAGCGGGTCAGCGGCCAAATCGCCGAAGCCGTTCGCGGCGTGCGATTCCGAATCGCTAACGTCGACCGCTTTAAGCGCTTCTTCGGCTTCCTCATACTGATAAGTTGCATAGACGGTATAGTCGCGGTTCGTATACGAAGGATATTGCGTATGGTCGAACGCCGTTACTCCGCTCAGCGCATGTTCCGACCAGTCCGGGATCCGGCTGGCCGATGTCCGCGCGATATAGCCGGCATCGTAGTCGACCTCGAAGTCGATCCCTTCCTCGAATTTGCCGCCTCCCGCATGCGCGGTCATTCGAACGCCGCCGGACCGCAGCGGGACGTGGCGCATCCGCTGCCTCTCCGATGACGCGAATACGAACGATTCCGCTTCCTGGACCTTTTTCATTTGACCGCCCCCGCTACGAGCCCTTCATTAATCCGGCTCTGGAATATGGCATACAGCAACAAGATGGGAACCATCGAAATAAACAACCCGGCGAACAACGGCCCCCACTCCGTCCGGTACTGCATCTCGCCCTGCATGACGGCCAGTCCGACCGGCAGCGTGTATCGGCCCGGATCGTTCATAAGAATCAAAGCTAACGGGTATTCGTTCCAGAAGCTGAGCGCGTTCACGATGCTGACGGTGATCAGTCCCGGCATGGCAAGCGGCAGCATGATGCGCAGGAAGACCCCGTAATGGGAAGCGCCGTCCATCGTCGCGGATTCCGACAGCTCGCGCGGCAGCGATTTGAAGAAGCCCATGATGACGAAGATGCCGAACGGCAGCGCGCCGATCGCGTAGAGCAGGATCAATCCGGTCAATGAGTTGGTCAAGTGCAGCGTATCGAAGAGGAAGAACATCGGCACGAGGGTCAGGATAGCCGGAATCATAAGCGATGAGATGTAGAAATAGTAGAGCAGCCCGCTGCCCTTGAACGTATATCTGGCCAACACGTAGCCCGTCGTAGCCGACAACAGCAGCGCGAGCGCCATGCTCCCGACCGTCACGACGATGGAATTGACGAAGTAACGGCCGAAGTGGTACGTCTCCCACGTATAGGAGAAGTTGGACCACAGCAGCGGGAACTTGGGCAGGGCCCACGCTTTGCCGTTAAAGAACTGCTGGTTATCCTTCAGCGAACCCATGATCGACCAGAACACCGGATACACGACGCAAAATGCCCATAGGACGAGAACGGCTCCGGATATCCATCTTGGGATACGGTTTACAGCAAATGGTCGCAAACTGAAATCCCCCTTTATGAAAGCTCTACGGAATCCCGCTTCATGATCCGCTGCAGCATGATGGTCGTCACGAGAGACAGCACAAGAATGACGATGCCGATCGCGGAAGCATAGCCCATGTGGTATTGCTTGAAGCCCATTTGGTACAGGTAATACCCAAGCACTTGCGTCGCGTTGTCGGGACCGCCTTCCGTCATGACGCTGACGATGGCGAAGGAACCGTTAAGCGAGGTCAGCATGATCAGCACGATCGACACCTTAATCTGCTCCCAGACCAGAGGCACCGTAATATGCCAGAACTGTTTCCACTGTCTGGCGCCGTCGATCTGAGCCGATTCGTACAATGGTTCCGGAATGCCCTTGATACCGGCGATCAAGAGGATCATGAAAAACCCGACCCCCGCCCATATCGCGGGAGGAAGCAGCGCCAGCAGCGCGTAAGACGAATCTCCCAGCCATGGCGTCTCCACCGGCTTCCCTTGCGTTTCCGACAAGAGCCCGTTCAGAATTCCGAGCTTCGGATTGTAGATGAAGCGCCACAGCACGCCGATGACGACGACGGACATAACGTTCGGGAAGAAAAACGCGAACCGGTAGAATTTAGAGCCGCGCAGCTTGAGCCTGGTCAACGCGACGGCGAAGAAGACGGCCAGCAGCATGATGCCGAAGATCTTTGAAAAAACGAGGAAATAATCGTTGCGAATCGCCTTCGCGATGACCGGATCGCTGGCCATGTCCTTGAAGTTGCGAAGCCCGATATAATCCATGGATTCGGCGGAGCCGGACCAGTCGAACAAGCTGTAATGGAGGCCTCGGAGCACCGGATAGACCGTGAACACGAGGAACAGAATCAACGTCGGCCAAACGAAAGAAGCGATAAACAACCGCCGTTTCCACGCTGCCGTCATGCAATCACCCCGGACATGAAATTCGGGAAGGGACAACTGCATGGTAACTCTCCATGCCGCTATCCCGCTCCCGGTTATGCTTTATTTCTGCGATCTGACTTTCTCCGCTATTTTCTCCATGCGCTCGGCCCACTCGTCCGCTTGAATCTTGTTATCCGTCAGCGCGAGCGTCGCGTTCTCCATCTCCTTGTTGACGTCGGCTTGGATCGGAACCGCCGGCGCGACGATGAGATTGTCGCTGCTGTAGAACTTGATGGCGCCTTTGGACACCTCGCTTGCTTTGGAGCTGTCGAGATCGACCTTCAGATTCATCAGCGCGCCTGTTTTCTCCGCCCACTCGATGGCCGCTTTTTTCGTGAAGATGTATTGAATGAACGCTTTGGCGGCTTCCGGATTCTTGGCTTTGGACGCGATTGCCATCGGGCTCGTATACGGATTGGCGACGTATTTGCCACCCGGCGCTTGGGAGATCGACGGAATATAGCCGAATTCGAAGCCTTCCGGCGTATCCTTGGCCATCTCGTTCGGCAGCCACAGGCCGTTCGGGATAAAGGCATCCTTGTGCTGCAGGAACTGCATTTGCGAATCGGTGTGGTTCAAGGCGACCGCCGCTTTGTCGATCAAGCCTTTGTCGCGCATCGTGACGAGCTGCCCGACCGCTTTCATGACCGGCTCGCTCTTGAAGATGCCCGGCTTCAAATCCGAGACGTCCTGGAGGATGGAAGGATCGTCGCCGTTCGCCGACACCATGGCCGGAAACAGGAAGCCGCCGATCAGATACCCCGTGTAGACGCCGGGGTGAATATACGGCGCGATGCCAGCCGCCTTGATCTTCTCGCTCACCGTCACGAAGCTGTCGAAATCCTTCGGCGCCTCCCAGCCGTTCTTAGAGAAGAGCGCCTTGTCGTAGAACGTCCCCCACGAGCCGAAGACGAGCGGTACCGTATACAGCTTGCCTTCGATCGCCGATGGCTGCGTGATGACCACGTCCGACAGCTTCTCGCCGTCGACGTTCTCGGCGCTCGCGAACCATTCGGTCAGATCCATCAGCTGGCCGTCCTTGACCGCCTGGCCGACGTCCAATCCGCCCGCGCCGTCGATGTAGACGAGGTCCGGCGGATCGTTCTTGATCCAGCGCGGCTTCATCTGATCGTTGATCTTCGGACCCGCGGATTCCTTGATGTTCAGATCGGGGTGAAGCTCTTTGAACCCGGCGATCATCGATTTCCACCAAGCGTCTCCGTAGCCGCCGACGAAATATTGAATCTCGAAATCTCCTTTGAGCTGCGCCGTCTCCGCGGCCCCGTTCTTGGACGTACCGGAAGTCGGCGTCGATGCGTTCTCTTTATTGTTGTCGCCTCCGCCGCATGCGGCAAGTACACCGGACATCAGAAGCATGAGCGCGGTTGCCGTCAAACTTGCTTTTCTCTTGAGCATTCGAAACAACTCCCCTCGATTTGTCTTGCAACTGCCAGAAGCCGGATTGCAGAAACGCCAGAAACATTAGAAACCGCAAGTCCCGAACGGCCGCCGGGCACCGCCCCACCTCCTGCCGTAATTCCAGCCGATCATTTATCCCTCCAAACGGTATGCCGGCTCGAATCCGAACGTCTCGCGCGCCTTCGCGGAAGAAATCAAGGCGTCCCGCCCATGGATCTCCGACGTCAGCGCCCGTAGATAGTCCGGACGAAGCGACCGAATTAGCTCCATCGTCGGCTCCGGACAGCTCGTATCGGACGCGTTAAGCGTGTATGCGCCGTAACCCGGCATTTCTGGTGCTTCCAGCGCTTGTCGTATTCCTTTGGCGATGTCGCGAACGTGAACCCAAGTAAACAGATCGTCGGACCATGCCGCCGTCGGCTGCAAGCCCTGATCCATTGCCCGATCGTAAACGTCGTCGCTCCAGACCCCTCCGAACCGAAGGGCAGTCGTCTGGATGCCGTAGGCTCGGTGAAAGGACGCGCACGTCAATTCGTTGACGAGCTTGCTGAGGCTGTACGGGTCCTGAGGCTCCGGCGGGAACGCCTCCGTCAGCGGCAGGTGGCTGTACCGTATCGGCTGCTCCCTGATCCGCCAGTAAAACGTGCCGAACGCGTTGATGCTCGATGCGGCGACGAACCTCGATACGCCGCCGAGTCGAGCGGCATCGAGCAAAACGTAGGTGCCGCCGGCGTTATAATGAAACGTCTCGCGCCCATGTTCCGGCAACCCCGATGGGATGCCCGCCAGATGCACGATAGCCTCCGATTGCTCCGCGATGCGCCGCATCGCCGCCTGGTCCATGATATCTGCCAGCTCGAAAGGCCACTCCGTCGCAAACGGCGCGCTGACCCTCCCGCCAGGCACGAACATCGTTGCCTCTTCCGGCCGGGTCCGGTCCACGAGCAGCAGCTCGTGTCCGCGCTGCTCCAGCTCGCTAATCAATGTTCTGCCGATAAACCCGCAAGCTCCCGTAATCGTCACTCTCATTGTTCAAGGCTCCAATCGATAAGTATTCCTAGAAAGGGTTCCTTCTTGTCCAGCAGCATCCGGTAAAATCCTGGCGCTTCCGCCGCCGTCCCCCGATGCGTAACGAGCGGTGCCAGCCTCATGCTTCCTTCCGTCAACAGCGACAACGCAGCCTCGTTTCTCTCCCTCGTCCAGTCGGACACGAAATGGCAGGTCAGTCCGCATGCCTGCAGCAGCGACATATCGGCCCAAGCATCGCCGATCGCGTGCCCGCAATAGACGATCTGCCCAGCTCCCTGTTCAAGCAGCGGGACGTATTCCAGCTGGAGCTCTCGCTGCTGCAGCGTGTCAAGCACCGCCGTCGCATGCCGTCCTCCCGTTATCTCTTTCACCTGCCCGCTCAGATCCCCGGCCGAGGAATCGATGACATGATCGGCGCTGTATATCGCTCCCAGCTCAAGCCGCTCTCGTCTCCTGCCGACCAATATCGTCTTGGCTCCTCTGGCCCTCGCTGCTTGCGCGGCGCATTGCCCGATGAGTCCGTCGCCGTAGACGACGATCCAATCGTCGCCGCCAAGCGAAACGCGGGAAGCCGCATTGTACCCGACCTGCGCCACGACGATTCCGGCTGCGTCTTCGTTGCTTAAGCTGTCCGCCACGGGATAAATCTCGCTGCGGCTCGTATTGGCCAGCGCCAGGTGGGCGCCCCAGTACGGGATACTCCCGCCGGTCCAGCTGCCGCTCGTTGCGATGACCCGTTCGCCGATTCGCACGTCCCGCACGTTCGAACCCGTCTTCGTGACGATCCCTACCCGCTGGTATCCCGGGACGCAGGGATATGGCGTACCGGATGCCGAGAAGCGATCAGTCAGAATCCATCTCTCCGTGCCGGTGCTGATCAACGAAGCCGACGTGCGCACCTGCACTTCGTCCGGTCCCGGATCGCCGATTTCAATGCTCCCGAGTCTCGCGTCATGGCGTCCGTAAAACAACACCGCATCCGTTTTCGTTACGATCGCCCCCACCCTCTTCTGTCTAAATCTGTAAGTTCGCCCGTAATAAGTGTATAATAGAAAGCGGTTACAGTCGTTGCACCGGATGTTGCACTTATGCAACCATGAACGGTATTTTTCTGACATTCTTGCGCATTTTCCACGTATTGTATTGCACGTTATCTACTTCTGGCGGGAAAGGGGGGCGTTCATGAGAATTCGAATCTGCAAAGCGCTTACCATCAGCGACAGCGCCGCACCGGCGGGAGGCATTCATGCCGACAATCTGGAAATCTTGTACATTACCAAAGGCCGCGCGAGATTCCAGTGGGCCGGTCATTGTCTGGAACTTCATGCGCCGGCCGTTTTCCTCATCGCCCCTTCCACCCCGCATGTCCTCGAGAGTCTCGATCCGGAGATCGGCTGCATCTTCCTCGAGCTCAGCGAAGCCGACGACCCGTTCCTGACAACCGCCAACATCGACCGATGGAATCTGCTGCAGGCTGCCGCGATCGATGATGCCAGGGCACCGTTCGCCGGCGAGATCGAGCGGTCGCTTCAGTATGTTCATCGGCTGTTCCTCACGAGAGAAGTCCGTCCGAACGACGAGCTCGAACAGGTATGTCTGCTCGAGCTGAATAAGATTATCCGGTTAATCGCCCACATCCTGCGCTACTCCTCGCTCGAAGGCGGCCCGTGCGCGCGGTCGCAAAACAAATGGAGCCCCCAGGAAACCATCGACATCCTCATCGACTTCATGGAATGGCGATATAGCGACGATTTGACGCTCGACATGCTGGCCGAACTCGTCCATCTCAATCCTTCCTATTTGGTCCGCATCTTCAAGAAGCATACCGGCCGTACGCCTTTCGAGTATCTGCAGACGCTGCGGCTCAAAGCGGCCGTCAGTTACCTGCTGCGAAGCGAGCTGCCGCTGCGAGTCATCGCCGAGAAGACCGGCTTCAACAGCATCCATTATTTCTGCCGTCTGTTTCGCAAGACGTACGGGGACAGCCCTATCCGTTGGCGCGACAAGCAGGCCGAACTTGCAGCGGAGAACTAGGCGTGTCCGGGCCAAGGAAGATGCCCAACAAAAAAAAGGGTCCTGCGCCTCAAAAGACGCAAAACCCTTACTATTTCGGTTTCTTCCAAAACTCTTCCCGCCGGCTATCAGCCGAAACGGCCGGAGATATAATCGTCCGTCGCTTTCTGGGATGGATTCGTGAAGATTTTATCGGTCTTGTCGTACTCGACGACCTTGCCCATATAGAAGAAAGCCGTTTTGTCCGAGACGCGCGCTGCCTGATGCATGTTATGCGTCACGATGACGATGCTGTAATCCTGTTTGAGCTCCGCGATCAGCTCTTCGACCTTCGCCGTCGATACGGGATCGAGCGCCGACGCCGGTTCATCCATCAAGATGACCTTCGGCTTGACCGCGATGGAGCGAGCGATGCAGAGCCGCTGCTGCTGTCCGCCGGAAAGCGCCAGCGCCGAAGAATGCAGACGATCCTTCGTCTCTTCCCACAGCGCGGATTTCCGCAGGCATTCCTCCACGATCTCGTCGAGCTGCTTTTTCTTGCGCACGCCGTGGTAGCGCGGACCGAACGCGATATTCTCGTAGATCGATTTGTGAAACGGATTCGGGCGCTGCCATACCATGCCGATCTTCTGGCGAAGCAGGACGACGTCGACGCCGGGCTCGTTGATGTTCTCGCCGTCGATCCAAATCTCGCCTTTGGTACGAACGCCGCCAATCGTGTCGTTCATCCGGTTCAGGCTGCGCAGAAACGTGGATTTGCCGCAGCCGGAAGGCCCGATGAGCGCGGTTACCTCACGGGGCGAGAAAGCAAGCGATACGTTCTTGATGGCTTCCTTCTCCCCATAGAATACGCTGAGGTTGCTGGCTGATAGTCCTGTCTGTTGCATGCTTGTTCACCCTCCCCTTATTTGGTAGCCGTAAATTTGCGGTGTAAGTATCTGCCGAACCATCTTGCCGAGAAATTGAAGATCAGCACCATGATGATCAGTACCGCCGATGCGCCGGCTGCGATTTGGGTCGCGTCCGGTGCCAGGCCTTCGCTGTTGATCTTCCAGATATGAACCGCCAGCGTCTCGGCCGGGCGGAACGGATTAAGCGGAGAGAACGGGCTGAGCGGGTTCCAATTCGTAAAATCAAGCCTTGGCGAACTCATGCCTGCCGTGAACAGCAGCGCCGCCGCTTCGCCGAACACCCGGCCCGCGGCAAGAATGGTGCCCGTAACGATAGCCGGCATCGCGATCGGAAGCATGACCGAAGTGATCGTCTTCCAGCGGGAGAGTCCGAGCGCCAGGCTCGCTTCCTTCTGTTCGCGCGCTACGCCGTTCATGGCTTGCTCCGTAATCCGCACCATCAGGGGCAGATTGAATACCGTCAGCGCAAGCGCGCCGGAGAACAGCGAGAAGCCGAGTCCGAAAATATTGACGATGACGAGCAAGCCGAACAACCCGACGACGATCGAAGGGAAGGAGGACAGCACCTCGACGATCAAACGAATGGAATCCGTCACCCTGCCCGGCTTCGCGTATTGGCTCATGTAAATGCCGGCGCCAAGGCCGACCGGAATGGTTATGATCAGCGTAAGCACCAATAAGAACAAGGAATTGAACAATTGCGGTCCGATGCCCCCGCCCGCTTTGATCGTTTGCGGACCGGATGTTAAGAAATGAAAGCTGATGTTCGGCAATCCCCGGAAGAGAATATACCCAAGCAAGCCTGCCAGCAGGATAACGATGAGGCCGGATACGGCCACGATAACGGCTGTTGCGATGCGATCTGCGGTTTTGGCGCTCATCGGTTATTTCTCCTCTCGAGGAAGCGAACGATAAAGACGAAGATGAAAGTCATGGCAAGCAGAATCAGCGCAAGCGACCAAAGCGCATTGTTATGCGTGGAGCCCGTAATCGTGTTCCCCATGTCCAGCGTAATGACGCTTGTCAGCGTTGAAGCCGATTCGAACAAGGAATGCGGAATGTGCGGCGCGTTGCCGATGACCATTTGCACGGCCAGCGCTTCGCCGAACGCACGCGACATGCCGAGCACGACGCCCGTGAGCAGCGACGGGAGCGTAGTCGGAATGACGATGCGGTAGATCGTCTGCCAGCGGGTCGCGCCAAGGGCGAACGAGCCCTCCTTCAAGCCGCGCTGCAGGTTGGACAACGCATCGGTCGCGATCGTCGTAATCGTCGGCAGAATCATGAACGACAAGACGATCGCGCCCGCCGCGATGCCGATCCCCTGGCCCGGGAATACGGAACGCAGGAAGGGGACGACGATGCTCAGACCGACAAATCCGAATACGACGGACGGAATGCCTGCCAGCAGCTCGATAACCGGCTGAAGCACGCGCTTGCCAAGGCCAGGCATGATCTGCGTCATGAAGACGGCGGCGCAGACTCCGAGCGGTGCGGCGATGATAGCTGCCAGCAGCGAAGTGCTAAAGGAGCCGAAGATGAACGGCAGGGCGCCGTACAGCGGAATATCGCCTTCCGGATCCCATTTCAATCCGCTAAGCAGCCCGCTGAGGCTGACGCCATCCGTAATAAAGGTAGCCAAACCGTGGGAAGCTACGAAATAGACGATGGCGGCGATCGTGACGACAAGCACGGTGACGCACAAGGTCGTGAACACTTTCCCTACCCATTCTTCCATGACGTGAGGCTTGGCTATCGTGCGAGTCGTTCTTTGGTGTACGCGTGGTTGATCATTCACAGCGGGCTGCTCCATCGTTCATCTCTCCTTCAATCCTTCAATACATGCATGAACCTACTCTTGACAGTCAAGAAGAGGCGGAGTGCTCCACCTCTGATGACTGGTTCGTTATTCAATTGCTCGCTGCGATACTTATTTTACGATGGCGCCTGCAGCGTCGCGTTTTACTTTCATGTTGCCAACCGGAATGTAACCCAGTTCGGTAACGTCGCTCTTTTGAACTTCGTCGCTCACCATGTAATCCAGGAAAGCTTTCGTTGCTGCGTCAGGCTCGCCTTTCGTGTACATGTGCTCGTAAGCCCAGATTGGATAGTCGCCGGTCACGATGTTTTCTTCTTTTGGTTCTACGCCTTCGTATTTAACCGTTTTAACGGTGTCGTCCAGGTAGGAAAGCGCCAGGTAACCGATCGCTCCAGGCGTATCCGTTACATATTTCTTGACCGTGCCGGATGCGTCTTCTTGGATGGAGCCCGCTACGTCTTCGGATTTCGTGCCCAGTGCGTATTTTTCGAACGTTTTGCGCGTACCGGAGCTGCTTGGACGGTTGATGATCGTGATTTTCTCGTCTTGGCCGCCTACTTCTTTCCAGTTCTTTACTTTACCCGTGAAAATGTCGACTAGTTGTTGTTTCGTCAGGTTGTCGACCGTTACGCTTTTGTTCACGACAGCTGCCATGGCTACGACCGCAACTTGGTGGTCAACCAGTTCTTTCGCTTTATCCGCATCCGCGTCAACGAATTTCTCTTCCGCGAAGATGTCGGAGTTACCGATGTTCACTTGGCCGCCTTGCACTTGCGTCAGGCCGGTGCCGCTGCCGCCGCCTTGTACTTGAACCGTAACGCCGCTGTATTTAGCGTCTTCCATGAACTTCTTCGATACTTGCTCGACGAGCGGCTGCAGAGCCGTGGAACCCGCTGCCAGTACTTGTCCGCTCACTGTCTCCCCGCCAGCGTTTGCGTTGCCGCCCGCATTCGCGTTGCCGCCCGTGCTGGCATTCCCCGTGTTTTCCGTACCGCTATTTGCATTGCCGCCGTTATTGTCTTTGTTAGAGCCGCAAGCAGCAAGACCGATCGTCAACATCAGTGCCACAACAATGAATAGTGCTTTTCTCATTTCAGTTCGTTTCTCCTTCCGCTGTCCCCGCGGTTATTTGTTTTACAAGACCTATTGTATAGGCTGGTTATTAATTTGATATTTTCTTAGTGTTAACGGAATGCTAAAACTGCATAGAGATTATGAATAAATTATTGATATAATATAAAGGAATTGTATATTCTGGCCGTTTAGGAGCTTAACAATCATGAGTATATTAAGACTGCAGATCTTAGTGCTGCTGGATGAACTAAAAAAAGTGACCGCGGTCGCGGAAGAAATCGGCGTCAAGCAGCCTACCGTCAGCTTTCATATGAAAAAGCTCGAAGAGGAATGGGGCGTCCCGCTCTTCGAAATCAAGACGGGCAAAGTGCTGCTGACGGGTCCGGGCCGGATCCTGCTCCGGTATGCCGTCGAGATCGATCGGCTCTACAGGGAAGCGGAAGCGAGATTTCAATCCTACCGCGAGCATGGCAAGCATGGATTCATCGTCGGCTGCACGGATGCCGCTTCTTCGCTGCTGTTCGGTCTGGATTGGCGGACCAAGGAGACGGACGCCGTGCAAATGCGCTTGGAGCTTCGCACCGGCACCCATGACGACCTGCTGGAGCAGCTGCATGCCGGCGCGATCGATCTGCTCGTCAGCGGGAGCTTTCCCGAGCGCGCTTCAACGGGGCAGCTGCAGTTCCAAGAGCTCGCCCAGGAACGGCTGCTATTGTTCATGAACGACAGCCATCCCTTCGCGGGTACCGCTTCCATCGCGCCTTACAAGCTGGCCGGCCAGCGTTTCGTCGAACTTGCCGATAGCGCGCTTCGTGAAGCGCTTCGCGGCTGGGAGCTTCATGAGAAAGTATCGCTTCCGTTCGAATGGACGACCGATCGGATCGATCTCGTGCTCGGCGCGGCGACGGGCGGCGGCATGCTGGCCGTCCTTCCCGCTTCCGCCGCGGAACGGTGCGGCTCGCGCATGCTGCATGTTCCGCTGCCCGGGCAAGCGGTCTATCTGAAGATCACAGCCGCATGGCGGAGCGATTACTGGAATCCGTCCTTCGTGCAGCGGATCGTTGCGCTGCTGTCTAGGAGCCAGACTCCGGCATAATCGCGCGAGCGAGGGCGAATAATGAGAGAGCCGGCTGCGGCAGCCGGCTCTCGGTCGTTTTGTATAGGCCCTTGGCAAGTTGCGGGGCCGGTTCGGTCGGAAAAGCTGAAAAGCGTTCCGCGTCGATATGACTGGAAAAGCTGCTGTGCTGCAGCTTTTGGCGCGCTTCCGGGCTGGTTCGGTCGGAAAAGCTGCTGTGGTGCAGCTTTAGGCTCGCTTCCGAGCCGGTCCAGCCGGAAAAGCTGCTGTGGTGCAGCTTTTGGCGCGCTTCCCGGGCCAGTTCCCCGGAAAAGCTGCTGTGGTGCAGCTTTTGGCACATCCGGGCCG
The DNA here is from genome assembly GCF_009909195.1 of Paenibacillus sacheonensis. Taxonomy (GTDB): domain Bacteria; phylum Bacillota; class Bacilli; order Paenibacillales; family Paenibacillaceae; genus Paenibacillus_Z; species Paenibacillus_Z sacheonensis. The sequence continues at coordinate 257,550 of NZ_JAAAMU010000001.1, read as the reverse complement.
GTTCCCCCGGAAAAGCTGCTGTGGTGCAGCTTTTGGCGCGCTTCTGGGCCGATCCGGTCGGAAAAGCTGCTGTGCCGCAGCTTTTGGCGCTCCCGATGCCGCTGGTTGCGACAACACGCAAACAGCCGTTACAAATACTTGGCCGCTAACTCATTCACCCGATAGCCGGTAACATAAGCTTCTTTGGCCAGTGGCGTGAGCAGCCCTAGCCCGCTCAGTCGCGCCAGGGGACCGCGCGCGGCACGAAAGCCAAGATTAAACCGTTTCGAAACGTCGCGCGTTCGAATAGGAGCCGTCATTTTACAAGCCATGCGCAACACCTCTTTTTCAAGCGGTGACAATGCCTCTTCCGCCGGTTCTGTCATTCGCAGCACATGCGGCCCGATCGCGAGCTGAAGAAGCATTCGGCAGATTTCCGGTCGTTGCTGGACGTCGTCGAAGGAAAAACGAATCATCTTCCATCCCATCGCGGTTAAGTAGGTGTCACGATTGAGCGAGTAACTGAACCGTTCGCGGTCCATATCCTTCACGTGGCTCTGATAGCCGTCGCACTCAATGCCGAATTGCCCGGTCGGCGTCAGGAACGCGAAATCGAGAAATTGGGATTTGCGGTTCCAATCCATCACCTCGTATTCCGGGTGCAGACGCTCGAAACTCCCGAACAGCGGCCACCATACTTGCTCCAGCAGCAATTTTTCCGCATGGCGGTGACCGCGGATAAGACGGCCCCGCCGTTCGCCCGACCGTATTTCGACGTGACGTTCCATAAACTGTTCGTACGCTGCCTCGAATGTAAGATGTGCCATTTTCATTCCTCCTCGGATGTAGAAAATAAAAAAACGCCCTTCGCGCCGGAAACCGGCAAGGAAGGACGTTCTTCGTCTACTCTAAGTATAGCATGCTCTTGCGCCATGGGTAGAGCGGGAAGCATTGATTTTGACACGGTTATGAATTGGTTCTTCTTTAGCAATGATTTCGCAATGATTTGGTGTTGCATTCGTATTGCTTTGGTGTTTGGTGTTGCGTGTACGATGCTTTGATTGCGCCATTAGGAGTTCAAATCAGGTCGAACCCCCGTGACGAGGTAAACGACGGATTCCCCGATGTTCGTCGCATGATCGGCGAAGCGTTCGATATAACGGCCGACGAAGCTGAGCAGGTTCGCTTGGGAGATGGTCTTCGGATTCTCCATCATCAGCGTGAACAGCTCGCGGGTGATTTGAGAATACAACGCATCGACAAGATCGTCGTCTTTGGCCATCTTGTACGCCATGTTCACGTTCTCCTGCACGAACGACTGGATGGATTCATACGTCATCATTTGCACGATTTGCGACATGCGCGGCAGGTCGATCAGCGGCTTGATCAGCGACTGGCCTTCTAAGCGAATGACGACCTTGGCGACGTCAACGGCGAGATCGCCCATCCGCTCCAAGTCGCTGGCGATTTTGAACGCGACAAGAATGCGGCGCAAGTCCTTCGCGACCGGCTGCTGCGTAGCGATCAAGGTCGCGCCGAGCTCGGAAATCTTCTCCTCGATCTTGTTCAGTTCTTTATCTTCCTTCACGATGCGTCTTGCTTCTACGGCATCGATCGTTTCGAGCGCCGTCATAGCCTGCTCGATCGCCAATTCGACGCGTCGTCCCATTTCCACGATCAGCTCGTTCAGTTCTTCCAGTCCGTGATCGAACTCTTTCCGTCTTGTCATCATCGCTAGTCCGCTCTCCCTCTCCTTATGGTATCCGTTTAAGGCCATGCTGCGTTCTTCCCATTTACTTCAAACGCAACCCGTTGACCTTCATTAACCGAACCGCCCGCTGATATAATCCTCCGTACGTTGATCGCGCGGATTGGAGAACAGCTTCTCCGTGTCGGAAAACTCGACCACTTCCCCATTCAGGAAGAAGACGGTTTGGTTCGATACGCGTGCCGCCTGGTGCATGTTGTGCGTGACCATGACGATCGTGTATTTATCCTTCAGCTCCTGCGCCAGCTCCTCGATCTTGAGCGTCGAGATCGGATCGAGCGCGGATGTCGCTTCATCCATAAGCAGGACGTCGGGGTTAACCGCAATCGCGCGCGCGATGCACAGCCGCTGCTGCTGGCCGCCGGATAGGCTGAGCGCGGAACGTTTCAGATAATCCTTCACTTCATCCCACAAGACTGCGGAGCGAAGGCTTGTCTCGACGATCTCGTCCAGTTTCTGCTTGCTGCGGATGCCGTGCAGGCGAGGACCGTACGCCACGTTGTCGTAGATCGATTTCGGAAACGGATTCGGCTGCTGGAACACCATGCCGACTTTCTTGCGCAGCGTTTCCACGTCGACTTCCTTGGAGTAAATGTCCGCGCCGCCGATCGTGATCTTGCCTTCGATCCGCGTGTTCGGAATCATGTCGTTCATGCGGTTCAGCGTCCGCAGCAGCGTCGATTTGCCGCAGCCGGACGGACCGATGAAGGCCGTGATCGCTTTTTCCGGAATATCCATCGTGACGCTCTTGAGCGCTTGGAAGGAACCGTAGTACAAATTTAATTTATGAATGTCGATTAAGGTTTGCGAAGCGATGGATTGCATGGCGTTTTCCTCCGTATCGGGTGGATTACCGTCCTTGTTGAACGAAACGTCCAACTCGTCGAACTTATCATCCGTTTCACAGCTTTCGGCGAATCGCCGCCGGCAGCCGTTCTTCTCTCGTACACAACCAATAGTAGCTTCCAATTGTCAATCGAATATGTTTGTTTTGTAAACGGAATATTAAAATTAGCGATTTCCCTGCATGTCGCGCATCAGCGATTCCATGCTCTCGGTTACGCGCTGCGCTTGGTCATACGCATCGTCCGACAGCCTGCCGATCTCCGCCGCGCTGCCGCTGTTGTCGGCAGCCGCATGGAATAATTGCTGGAACACGTCGGCCGCTTCCCGGACATAGCCTTGACTGGCATTCGCTTCGGCACGGCCATGGCCGACCAGCTGCACCGTTTCCTTGACCGCGGCCAGGATCGATCCGATCAACCGGTTGATGTCGTCCGCGGACGACTTGGTCTGCGTCGCCAGCAGCCTGACCTCGCTTGCCACGACCGCGAATCCTTTGCCGTGCTCGCCGGCGCGCGCCGCCTCGATCGTCGCATTGACCGCCAGCAGGTTGCAGCGATCCGCCAGCTCGCGAATGAGCCGCGATACCGTTCCGATCGAGCCGGCCCGCTCCTGCAGCTCGCCGATCTGCTCCTCTTGGATGTTCGTGCGCTGCGACATGCTTTGAATCGCGGCGGATACTTTGTCCAGCTCGTTCTTCCCCTTGAGCGTCAGATCCAGCATCGTTTTCGACATCGCCTCGCCCTTGGCCGACGCTTCATGCACCTCGAGCACGGAACGGTCGATATCGGATATCATCGTCTTCGCGCCTTGTATCATCGCGAGTTGAGTTTGAACCGTTCGCTCCTGCAGCAGCCTGGACAGCTTGAGCAGGTCGGACATCGTCAGGATGCCGATGCATCGTCCGCCTTCCGTTACAACGACGCAGTCATAAAGCGTCCGGTCTTCCCGGCTCAGCGCGCGGTCGAGCAGTTCCTGAGGCGAGACATCGCATTCGACCGCGAGCGGCTGCTTGTCCATGAGCTTCGTGATGGATCGGCCGTAATAGATTTCTCTGCCGAAGCGGTGCGTCTGGATAATGGTGAGCCGGTTCTTCATGACGAGACCGAGCGGGCGTTCCTGCCCGTCGCAGACGACGACGCATTCGTTGTCCGGCGCCGAAGCAAACAGTCCGATGATTTCCTCGCACGTCTGGGATGCCGCGATAAACGGCGTTTTGCGAATGAACGAGATGACGAGCCCAGGCTCAGTCATCCTTGCAGCCGGCTCCGTCAACCCCCCGGTAACAACCTCTCTCGATTCCCCTACAGCAACGCTCACGCCCCGCACTCCCTCTCTTAAGCAATGATCTTGCTTAACTATAGGACTTGAGGATTATCGCTGCTGTCGGAAAATGTTAGACGAGTGTTAAATTTAAGGTCATTTGTCGCATATTGCCTGGTTTACCGCATTTTGCGCGCATTCAGCCACATCGGTACCCGGAAGACGATATTGATCATCAGCACGATGAAGACCAGCACGGCCGCCGACTTCTCCGCGATAAGCCGCGCATCGGGAACGATGGCCTCGGATTGCACGTACCAGAGATGCACGGCCAGCGTCGCGCCCGGGTCAAGCGGATTGAAATCCCACATGACGCCCGAGGACGTTACCCCGCCGGTCAGAATGATGACGGCGCTCTCTCCGAATGCCCGTCCTGCCACCAAGCAGATCCCCGTTATAATGCCGTTTAAGGCCACAGGGATCAAGACGCGCCGGATCGTCTGCAGATGCGTGCTGCCGAGGGCGAACGAAGCCTGTTTCATTTCCTGCGGAACCGAACGGATCGCTTCTTCCGTCACGCGGGTCAGGACCGGGAGGTTCAAGAACGCCAAGCTGATCGCCGCGCCGATGACCGTAAGCCCGAGATCGAGCGATTCGACGAATAAGACGATCCCGAACAAGCCGAAAATAATGGACGGCACGGAAGCGAGGCCTTCGACGCAAATCCGGATAAAAGCGATGAATTTGTTCGCCGGCGCGAATTCGGCCAAGTAAATGCCCGAGGCCATGCCGAGCGGAATCGAGATGATCAGCGAGATAAACAGGACGTAGAACGAGTTGAACAGGACGGGGCCGATGCCGCCTCCTTCCTCGATCTCGCTCGGTTCGCCGTATAGAAACCCCCAATCGAGCTGAGGAAGCCCTTTTTGGAGAATCGTGTAGAGCAGGGCGATGATAAAGAGGATCGTGCATATGCCGATGAGCCAGACGATGCCCGTGAACAGCTTGTTCGTCAGCTGATTCATGCTTCTGCGCGCAGCGAACGGATGGCTGCCCGAGATTGCGTTTGCCGATGGTTTCCCCGTACTCATGATTTCACTCCTCTTCCTTGGATCGCCCGCACGACAACGATCATGATCAGCGAGATGACGAGCAGGATGAAGCCCATCATGTACAAGGCATAGTTCCAAGCGGAATCGAACGGCACGTTCGGAATTTGCATGACGATATTGCTCGTCAATACGGACGTCGGTTTGAACAGCGCATCCGCCAGCTGCGGCGTATTGCCGATGACCATAACGACCGCCATCGTTTCGCCGAGGGCGCGGGCCATGCCGAGAATAACGGCGTACATAATCCCGCTTTTGGCTGCCGGAATGACGACGCGCACGACCGTCTGGAAGCGAGTCGAGCCCAGCGCGTAAGAGGCGTCGCGGAATTTCTTCGGTACGGCCACGATCGAGTCATCCGTAATGCGGCTGATCGTCGGCAGCACCATAATGGTCAACACGATTGCAGCAGCTAATATGCCATCGCCCAGGGTGGTTCCCGTAACCGAACGCAGCATCGGAATCAGCACCGTCATGCCAAGGAAGCCATAGACGACGGAAGGAATGCCGACGAGCAGGTCAAGAACGGGACGCAGCGCGTTTTTCAGCCAAGCGGGCGTCATTTCCGATAGGAAAATTGCAATGATCAAGGACAAAGGCACCGAAATGACCATCGTGAGCAACGTGAGGGCAATCGTGCCGAAAATAAAGATGAACGCGCCGTACTGTTCGTTCTCCGGCACCCATTCGGTCGAGAAAAAGAAGGTCTTCAAGGACACGGTCTCGAACGTCAATATCCCGGTCCGTCCCATCAGCAACAAGATGGAGAACAAAATCAAACAAACGAATACCGCGCTGGCGATGCAGACGATCTTGAACGTGCGGTTGTAGAACGACAGCCGCGCTCTGCGACTGAATGCTTTGCCGGACGAACCCTCCAAGCTCCGGCCAAGTTCTTCGCCTGAGTAAACGGTGCCGAGATTCGGCACTTCCATCATACTCATATCTATCTCTTCTCCTCTCCGTTCATAAAGAAAAAGCCAGCTTCCCGCCCAGTTAAGCTGAAGCTGGCTTCCCTTGTTCCCAAGCCTTACTTGAATGAGGCCTTCGGTCGTTACTGCTTATTTTTTCATTGCCGCGAGCGGGATGAATTTCAATTTTTTCAGGGAACCGTTTTGGAATTTCGAGCTTTGCACGTAGTCGATGAACGCTTTAACGGCGCCGGTCGGTTGACCTTTTGTCATGTAGTAGCCGTACGACCATACTTTGTACGTGCCGTTGATGACGTTAGCTTCCGTCGGAGCGACGTTGTTGATGCTGACGGCTTTCATTTTGCTGCCCGATACGTAGACAAGGTCGATGTAGCCGATTGCGCCCGGCGTCGTTTCGATCGCCGTTTTCATGTCGCCGCTCGATTTGACTTCTTTGTAGTTGTCGCCCTTCGTCATGAAGTCCGTGCCGTTCAATGCTTTCAGCTGGAAGTTGACGCGCGTGCCGGATCCGAATGCGCGGTTGACGACGACGATTTTCGCGTCTTTGCCGCCGACGTCTTTCCAGTTCGTGATTTTGCCGGAGAAGATGCCTTGAAGGTCGCTCGTCGACAGGCTGCTTACGCCCACGCTGCCGTTCGTTACGGCCGCGAAAGGAATGACGGCCACTTTGTTAGCTACTTGACCCGAGAAAGCCGCGAAGCCTGGTACGGAAGTCGAAGCATCCCAGTCGCACGCGCCGATATCGGCGATGCCTTTGCGCACGGATTGCGGGCCCGTTACGGAGCCGGCAGCGGATGCGGAAATTTTAACTTTCGGATTCAGCTTCTTGAATTCGTTGGAAGCTTGCAGCGTCAGCGGGAGCAGTGCCGAAGATCCGTTGATCACGATGCGGCCGCTCAGCTTGCTCGACGCGCTGACAGCGGATACGCTGCCGAATGTAAGGGAAAGTGCCATAACTGCCAGACCAAGATTTCTAAACCATTTCGTTTTCATAGATCGTTAGATCTCCTCTCGTCTTGTCGAATCGAATGTATTATTTCGTTACTTTCATCAGGGAACCGCCGTCTACCACATAAGTCATATCGTCGATCACGACGGCTGCCGGCGCGCCCGGAGCCGCCACGACTTCGCTGACATTGCCGTCAAGGTTGGCGATCAGCTTGGATGTACCGGATACCGCATCGACTTCGTACAGGGCCGTTTGCTCGCCTGCATCGGTCAAGGCATAGATCTTGTCGCCCGCGAATGCCGCTTGCAGCACGTCTTTATCGCCGATCAGCTTCGTGACCGTTTTGTCTTGCGCTACCGCAACCAGGGAAGAAGGCTGGCCGTCAACGGCGCTGATGTAGTAGGCTTTGCTGCCGTCGGCCGCTGCGCCGACGAAGATCTTGTCGTCGGTCGAAGACGTCAATTTCGTACCGGCCGCCGCGTCTTTTACCGAAGCGTCGAAGAAGTAGATTTGCGGCTCGGTGCCCGTCGTATCGATGGCTACGTCGTCCACGTCAACCGGTTTGTTGGCATCAGCCGTAACCGCGCCCGGCTTCGATACGACATAGAAGAATTTCGTGCCGTCCGTCGAAACGCTCAGGTTGGATTTGTAATCAACCTTGTCGCTCAGTACTTGCGTCAGCTTGCCGTCGGCGACGTTCAGCTTCTGGATGACCGTTCCTTTGTCGCTTTGCAGGAAGTAGATCGCGCTGCCGTCCGCGGACCAGACCAGCTCGGGCTTGATCGAATTGTCTGCCGTTACGGTTTGGCTGTTGAAGCTCTTGCTCGTCAGGTCGATCACGTAGACTGCGCCGTCGTCGTCCGTGTAAGCGGCTTTCTTGCCGTCCGGCGATACGGACAGCTCGGAAGCGGAGTCGGAGCTCAACACTTTCGTAAATGCGCTTGTTTTCGCGTCGACGATGTAATCCGTGCGGCCTTCGTCGGACAGCGTAGAAGCAAGCAGTTGGCCGGCGTTGATCCAGCTGATCGTGTCCGCATGGATGCGCTCGACGGAATCGATCCATGCTTTGCCCGCATCGTCCATCGCGCCGTCTACGCCGAAGGCCCCTACGAAGTCTTCGATCGAGATATAATAAGAACCATTAACACTTACTACCGCTTGCTGCAGGTCTACTTGCTCGCCGTCTACCATGGCTGCCGCCGAACCGGCATGAAGTTCGACGGAATGACCTTGGATGTACGCCGTAACGCCGGATTTCACGTTGACGACGAACAAGGCGCCGGTCGCGGAACCGATGTCGCGCAGCGATACCAGCGTCGTTCCGTTTGCTTGAATCGAGCGAACCTGGATGGAAGAATCGTTGACCATCACGTTAAACGGTGCCGTTGCGGTCGTTTGCTGCGGCGTTGCGGCGGATGCGACGCCGATGACGGACGTGCTGAGCGCAGCTGCAAGAGCGGAAATCATAAGCGTTTTTTTCATGGACATTTGACTGTGATCACCCTTCTGAAATGGTTTGGTTGTCTGCGTCGTTTATATGTACAAGACCGATTATAGGGAAGCTTTGTTAAGCGGTCGTTAATCATTTACCAGGTATTGTTAAGTGGCCGTTAATCTATTATGTAGAAATTATTAACAATTAGTAGCAGGGGCGCAGAAATTCGGTACGAAAGTCTAAATTCCGACCCCCTCAAACGACAATCTGCCATAATAATCAGCCGGATGCGGTACATTCAGCTCATGCAAGAACACAAAAAAAGCCCGGTGCCAAGCACGAAGCTTGGGTCACCGGACTTAGATGGAGCACTCGAGGCACCTCCAGAAAGATGCTCGTAAACGTGCCCCGATATTAATGGGAAGACGGCGAGTATTCCGACGCATGTTCCATGTCGCTGAGCTTCTTGCGTCCCATGAAGAGGGCGAAGAAGAGCGCCAACGCGGACGGAATGATCGCCCATGCGAACGTGTGCGTGATCGAATAGGACAGGCCGTTCGTAATCTTGTCGAGAATCTCCGCCGGAATGTGTTTTCTGAGCTCCGGTGCCAGGATCGCGCGCGGATCGCTCAAGTTCACGCCCTGCGGAAGCTGGCTTTTCTCGTCCGCTGTAAACAGCGTCCCGAATTTGTTCATCATCGTATGGCTTTGAATAATGCCGAAAACCGTAATGCCGATCGTCATGCCAAGCGAACGCAGGAAGTTCAGCGTCGCGCTTGCCGTTCCCCTCTCCTGCGGAGAGAACGAGAAGATGGCGGCATTGCTGAGCACGGAGAAGGACGCCCCGATGCCAAGACCGATCAGAACCATGAAGATCACGACGGTATAACGATGCGATTCCACGCCCAGCGTCGTCAGCAGAATATTGCCGACCGTCAGCAAGGCCAATGTCGGAACCATCAGCGAACGGAATGACGACTTCATCATCAACGCGCCGCCCATGGTCGCCGTCACGACGGACCCGACCATCATCGGCAAGAGCACGAGACCGGAGTCCGTGGATTTGCCGCCGAATACGCCTTGAATATAGATCGGAATGTAAACCGAAGCCGTTACGAAAGCGGCACCGCTGAACATCGCGATCGCGTTGCTGGTCCAATACAGCCGATTGCGGAACATGCTGAACTTGATGATCGGCTCGTTAACGATCCGCTCGATCATGATAAAGGCGATGACGAGCACCGCGAACCCGCCGAACAAGCTCAAGATGACGCCGGAATCCCAAGCGTAATCCTTGCCGCCCAGCTCCAGCGCGAACATCAGGCAGACTACGGCGCCGACGAGCGTAACCGCGCCGCCCCAGTCGATGCGCTGCTTGCTGTGCTCCACCGATTCTTTATAGAAGAAAGCGATCATAACGAATGCGATCAGGCCAAGAGGCAGGTTGATGTAGAAAATCCATTCCCATTGGATGTAATCCGTAATATACGAGCCGAGCAGCGGTCCGAAGATGCTCGATAAGCCGAATACGGCGCCGAACAGGCCGCCCAGCTTGCCGCGGCTCTCGGCGGGCACGGCATCGAACATAATAGTGAAGGCGATCGGCACGAGCGCGCCGCCCCCGATTCCTTGCACCACGCGATAGATGCTGAGCTCCACGATGGAGTTTGCCGTACCGCAAAGGATCGATCCCAGCATAAACATTAATAGACCGAATATAAAAAACTTCTTGCGTCCGTACATATCGGACAGCTTGCCGAAGATCGGCATGCCCGCCATCTCGGCGACCATGTAGGCCGACGTGACCCATACGAATTTGTCCAGGCCCCCCAGCTCCCCGACGATCGTGCCCATCGCGGTCGCGACGATCGTGTTGTCCATGGAAGCCATCAGAATGCCAAGCAGCAGGCCGGCGACGACGACGCCGACTTTGTTACGTTGTGCGCTCATGCTTTGTTATTCCCTCCTGTACCTTTCTCCATTACCGAATGACAAAATTGCGGATCTGCTGTGAACTGCGTTGCTGTGTTGCTGAATTACAGTGCTCTACGCTGAGTTACAGTGTTTCGAGTTGCTGCGTGACGATTGGCTGAGCTGCCGAAATCACCTGCGAATGCCATTTGCCGAGTTAACGAAGCAGTTCTTCATCCGGAGGCACCGTCATATGCCAGACCGTCTCCCCGTCCGATTGCTCCGTCAAACTGCCATTCTTGATGTCGTCCTTGAACGTCAGCAGCCATCCCAGCTCCGCATGCAGCTGATGGACAATATACTCCGCCTCGATCACGAAGATTCGCGACAATCCTTGCCCGCGTGCCAAGTCGATGCCGGCTTGCCGCTCCGCGATCGACTTGCGGATGAATCCGATCCGCCGCTCGAGCAATTCGTACGTCTCGACGGGCGAGATATGCCCGATGAACGCCAAGGCCGCCGGAAAATGAGCATATTCCTTGACCGGCTCGTAAATCAGCTCGCGAAGCCAGTCGACGAACCCCGATTTCCCCGCTTCCGTCGGCGCGTAAATCGTTCGCTCCGGATGTCTCCCTTCCCGCTGCGTCTCAAGCTCCACGATCCATCCCTGCTTCAGCAAGGCCTCCACGACGGAATACAGAGAGCCGTTGTTCAGCTTGATGACGTCCGGAATGCCGCGCTGCTTCATCGTTGCGGATATCTCATACGGATGCATCGGTTTCTCGTTGAGCAGCGATAAGACGGCAAGAGCCAGCATATTGTTTATTCTTCGATTGGCCATGAGTCTTGATCTCCTTCGAAACGATGTGGCATCGTATAGTCTGTTTCGACTATACGAGATGGAATGATGACTGTCAACGGTCCTGGGATGTAAATGATAGGAAAAATATTTGTCCTCGGATGTTGCATGATTTTGGAACATTACCATGGCAGCTTGAAGTCAATAACCCGGATAAACTTTGAAAAACAATAAAAAACGGGACTGCGCAGCATAAAAGCTCTGCTCATCCCGTTACGAATCCATACCCGAATAATCCGGCCGCAGCTACTCAGCCGGCAGCTTATAGAACGCAGCCGCATTGCCGCCGTATATCGCCGACAGCTGCTGCTCGGACAATCCTTCCGGAAGCGCCGTCTCCAGCACGGCGCGGACGTCCATATAGCTGCCTGCCAGGAGACAGACCGGCCAGTCGCTGCCGAACATGACCCGCTCGGTGCCGAAGCATTCCACGACGTGGCGCACGTACGCGGTAAATTGCTCCGGTTCCCAGGACTCGTGGTCGGCTTCCGTCAGCATGCCGGACAACTTGCAATACAGTCCGGGATGGCTCGCGGCAAGCGCCTTGATCTGGCTCGCCCACGGCTCGAAGACGCCTAGTCCGATCTGCGGCTTGCCGATATGGTCGATCACGGCATGCAGGTTCGGAATCTGCTTCAGCAGCTGAATGGTCTCCGGCAGCTGCTTGGAGTGCATGAGCAGATCGACCGGCAGGCCGATCTCGGCGAGGTAACGCAGCGCTTCCAAGCTCTCCGGCTCGAGCACCTCGGCGGCATCCTTCATTTCTTGGATCATGATCCGAATGCCGACGAATTTGGGATTGGCGCGGAATTTCTCCAGTACCGCCTTCCAATCGGGATCATGAAAATCAAGCCAACCGACGACGCCCGCGATCGAAACCGCGTTGTCCGCGAGCTGCAGCATATAGTCGGTTTCCGCATGGGTAGCAGCCGCCTGCACGACGATCGTCTGCCGAACGCCCGCGCGTTCCAGATCCGGCTCTAGATCCTGCGGGCCATAATCCCGATACAGCACGGGTCCGCCCTCCGGCGTCAGCCAGCCGTAGTCTCCCCGGTCTAGCTTCCAATAATGCTGATGGGCATCGATTGTTCGACTCATTCAGAACACCTCTTCGAATTCATAATAGGAATAGCGAATTATAAACGCCGAAACGCCCGCCGCCATTGTTCGCCAATGAACGGCGGGCGTCTGCCTTCTCGCTTAAGCCGGATCCTTGACGAAACGGTTCGTCAGCTTGCCGAGCTTCTCGATTTCGATCGTCACTTCGTCGCCCGGCTTCAGGTACACCTGTTGATCCTCCGGCAATCCCAATACGACGCCCTCCGGCGTGCCTGTCAGGATCACGTCGCCCGGTACGAGCGTCATGTGCTGCGAGATATAGCTCACGATCTCGTCGCAGCGGAAAATCATATCCGACGTATTGGAGTTTTGGCGCGTCTCGCCGTTCACGATGGCCTTGATGGCCAGATCGTTCGGGTTGCCGACTTCGTCCGCGGTCACGAGATAAGGTCCGAGCGGGCTGAAATCGTCGCAGGATTTGCCGAGCAGCCATTGCTGCGTGCGCAGCTGCAGGTCGCGCGCGGACAAATCGTTCACCGCGCAATAACCGAATACGTGGCCGAGCGCATCTTCCTTGGACACGTACTTCGCCGTTTTGCCGATGACGATGACGAGCTCGGCTTCATAGTCCAGCTTCTGCGTCACTTTCGGGACGGCGATCTCCTTCAGATGACCCGTCAGCGTGTTGTTGAATTTGTTGAACAGAATCGGGAATTGCGGGATCGGCGCATTCGTCTCTTCCGCATGCTTGCGATAGTTCAGTCCGACGCAGATGATTTTGTTCGGCGCCGTTACGCAGGGTCCCCATTCGATCGTTTCTTCGCTCACGACGTAGGTTTCATTGCCCGTTGCGGGGAGCGAAGCGATAAAACCGCGAAGCGAAGCGAGGGCTTGCTCTCCGCCTTCGATTACCGCCATGACATCGGACGGCACCTCCGCGCTTGCGCGGGAAGCCTCGGCCGCCAGCGCCTGCTCGACATCGATAACGCCGTTCTCCGTTACGACGCCAAGCGCGTTCCGGCCTTGTTTGGATATGCTGATCAATTTCATTCGTAGTTCCTCCTTATAGATGAAAAAATAAGTGCATCCAGCTGCAATCCATTCGTTATGCGTTCTTCCCGAATACGACGCCGCCGTCCACGTAAAGCGGTGCGCCCATGACGAACGACGACTCGTCGGAGGCCAGGAACAAGGCTGCCTTCGCGACGTCTTCCGGCAAGCCGAGATCTCCGCTCAGCTGGCGCTTCTGCAGCCCGGCGATCGCTTCTTCCTTGTTGCTGTAAGACTCCTTCAGGTATTTCTCCACGAACGGGGTCATGATCGTACCCGGAAGAAGCGCGTTGACGCGAATCTTGTACGGCGCGTAATCGACTTGCATCGATTTGGTCAGCGCAAGCACGGCACCTTTCGTCGCGGCGTACGAAGCCCGGTTGGCAAGACCGATCTCGGCGATGCATGATGACATGTTGATAATGGAGCCCTTGCCGGCTTTCATCATATGCGGAATCACGTATTTGCTCGGAATGAACACGCCTCGGATATTCACGTTGATGACGCGGTCCCATGTTTCCGGTTCGATCTCATGCAGCACGCCTACGCCGCTGATGCCGGCATTGTTGAACAGCACGTCGATGACGCCGTATTTCGCGATGATCTGGTCGACCATGGCGGATACGTCCGCCGGATCCGTCACGTCGGCGCGGATGAAGATCGCTTCGCCGCCGGCCGCCTCGATTTCCTTCACCGTGTCCGTGCCTTGCTGCTCGGACAGATCGTTGATGATCAGCTTCGCGCCTTCGCTTGCGAACAGCAGCGCCGTCGCTTTGCCGATCCCTGAACCCGAACCCGTAATAAGAATGACTTTGTCTTGCAACCGCATTGTCTTCATCTCCTCTTCCGATTATGAACGCTGTGCGGAGAGCCGCCTTGCCAGCGCGAGCATCTCCGTTCTTGCCTCTGTGCTTTTCGCTTCCCATTGATGCAGCAGCATGGAGCAGCTGACCGCGGCTGCCCCCTGCCCTTCCCCGCCGTGAATCACGGCCGCTACGCAGCGGAACCCCATGACGGACTCCTGGTCGTCCTCGGCATACCCTTGCTCCCGAATCTCGCGCAACTGCTCGAACAACGCTTCGCGCGTAGCGATCGTATGCGGCGTCAATGGCGTCAACGCTTGCTCGGGATACAGACGGTTCAGTTCGTCGTCCGTCAGCTGCGCGAGCATTGATTTGCCGAGAGCGGTCGCATGCGCGGGCAGCAGCATCCCCGGCTCCGATTGAAGCCGAACCGGGGACACCGCCTCCAGTTTGCCTAAGTAACGAACTTGATTGCCCTCCAGCTTAGCCAGCTGAATGGTTTCCTGCAGCCGATCGCGGGCAACCGACGCCTCGGTCTGAAACGAGCGGCTGAGATCGTAGCTCTTCGCATACGACGATCCGTACGCCGCGAAAGCGTGGCCGAGCGAATACGTATCGCCTTCCTCGCGTCTTACCCACTGGAGCGTTTCCATCGTGTTCAGCAGCGAAAACATCGAGCTTTTGTTGATATCCAGCCGCTTGGACAGCTCGGTCAGCTTATGCTTGGCCGGTTCTTCGGCGAGAACCGCAAGCACTTTATCGGCTTTCTCCAGCGCGGGGACCCAGTATTTACGCTCCTCTGACACTCCATCGCCTCGCCTCGAAAATGTCGGTATGTAGTTTTATATACAAAACCAACTTCTGTATAGTAAACCTTCTGTTCTTACTATAGCGCGCCTCCCGCACTATTTCAACATGAAAATAAAGCGTTCTCCTTTCATTCGTTTCCTTCGTACCGAGTAGTTGTGACACCGGCCTTTGCACGGTTTGGAGCTTGTCTTTGTTGCGGCCCGGGCGCAGATCATGGTTGCTTCCATGCCGGCCTTCTTGCCATAATAGAGCCAAAGCCAGCGGATCGTTATCGCATTTGCCGCTCGCAGCATGCCGGGAAGGAAGTGCAGCCTCATGAGTCTCGAACACCATTGGCCTTATGTGCATACCGTGGGCGACATTATCGCGAGCAAAGGCTCGAAACTGGGAATTCGCGAGATCGAGGATTACGAGCTCGTTTATTTTCCGGAAGGTACCGGCACCGTCTACGAATGGGGCGGCGTACCGCATGTGCTCGACTCGCCGTGCTTCGTATTCACGCGACCGCGGGAAAGCCATCAATATTTGTTCGACCGGGAACGCAATACCCGCCATCTGTTCGTGCATTTCGATTATGAGCCGCTGCGCCGCCGCGACGAACGTTTCGCCGCGATGCTGCAGCAGGGCTTTCATATTATCCCTGCCCGCCACAGCAGCCTGGTCGCGGCGATGATGCAGCAGATCATCGTCGTCGCGGGCTATCAATCGCATCATTGGAAGCAGCGGTTATCCTCGCTCGTGGCCGCTGCCATGGAGGAGCTCGCCGCTTACGCCGACAATACGCCGGAATTCGCTTCCGAGAGTTATCCCGTCCAAGTGTCGCGCGGCATTACTTATATCGAAGAACATTTGACGGAACCGATTACGATCGAGCAGGTCGCCCGGCATGCAGGCTGGTCGCATGAGCATTTCACCAGGATGTTCGTCGCCGCGGTCGGCATGTCCCCCAAACGCCTGCTGCTGGAACGCAGGCTGCGCCTTGCCGAGGAATTCATGCTTCTGGGCAGTCAATCGGTGAAGCAGATCGCTTACCAATGCGGCTTCGGGGATGAACATCATTTCTCAAAAATATACAAGCGAATTCGAGGCATCACCGCAACCGAATATTTAGAGCGCTGCAAAGAACCGATATTCCGCCATGCGGCCGTTGAAGTGGACCCCGGAAGAACGTTTGCGAATCGGCATATCCTTGTTAACGCCCCTATCAAATAAAGACATCGTTTATCGCCTTTCTTCCATTGAAACCGCTCCCTCGAATGAGGCAATATAGAAGCATGATCACACTTCATTTGGAGGCTCGATAACCATGGCAACCTATTATACGCCTAAGTCCCGCTCGCACGAAGACCGCTATCTGGTCAGCGTCGAGGACTACGTGCACTATCAGCGCAACGGCTACCTGATCGTAAGAGGATTATTGTCAAAAGAAGACATCGCCGAGCTGTTTGCTCTCGCGGAAGAGACGCGGCTGAAGGCCGAAAGTCTCGTGCAGTCTTACGTACCCGGCTCTTCCGATCCGCTGAAGGAAGAATTCAAAGCGGCGACGCGCGTTCATATGCTGTCCCGAGTAGAGGCGGCCGCCGAACGCGGCATGCTGCATCCCCGCATCCTTGACGTTACGGAAGCGCTCATCGGACCGGACGTCTACGCCGTGCAATCGATGATGTTCCTCAACCCGCCGGGCCGCGGCGGCCAAGGCTGGCATCAGGATTCCTGCTATATCAAGACGCATCCGGATACGCTGGTCGGAGCATGGATCGCGCTGGAGGAAGCGGACGAAGAGAACGGCTGTCTGTGGGTTGCTCCGGGTTCCAACCATGAACCCGTCTACCCGCCCAAGGAAATCGGCGGCGGCAACGTTCATGCGCTGGATGCGTTCTCCGATCTGGACGGCGTCCAGAATGTCAGCCATCTCGACGACGAAGTGAATACGCTGTCGCGCGTCGTGGCCAAATATCCGCCGCCGATCTCGGTACCGCTCCAGCCCGGCGACGTGCTGTTCTTCCACTCGCATCTCTTCCATCGTTCTTATCCGAATAAGACGACGGACCGTTACCGCCGCTCGTACGTCTGCCATTATTGCAACGCGCGTTCTTGGGTGCCTTGGGACCATGACGGCTACGAAGGCGATTCCGGCAACTACCGCCAAATCCTCGCAAGAGGCCGCACGCACCTGCCTTATTCCGAGCCCGCATTCGGAACGGAAGTCTATTTATATGAAGGCGCCGAAAGCGACGGCAGCGTCAGCATGATGGGCATGGACAACGGAATGATGATGCCGGTCGTCCAGAAGAAATAAGTCCGTCGCCTATTTTATGAGCTACACTTCGATACTTTAATTCGCATTACGCCTACAAGCGCATGTGCATGCATCTTGATTGCTTTCATAACGGGCCGCTCCCTCCTCGGAAGCGGCCTTTTTTATGTTCAACTATTTTCATGATGAGGTGTTGACATTGCGAAGTGGATCGCGTATATTTATCTTAAAGTTAAGATTTCAAATTTCGAAGTTGTTGCCGACAAATGAAAACAATGCTTCTGGCGAATCGATTACGGAGGTGCGGGATCATGTAGAACTTGCAGGATCAGAGGAGAAATACAAGCGTAAGGAATTTATTTTTTAGCAAGTATCTTAATTTTAAGATTATTAAAAACAAGCTAATTTATTGGAGGATGATTGCAATGATGGATTTGGGATTGCTTTTGATTCGCGTGGTAATCGGGTTGTTGTTTATCGGGCACGGCGCGCAGAAACTGTTCGGCTGGTTCGGCGGCTATGGCCCGAAAGGCACGGGCGGCTGGCTGGAATCGGTCGGCATTAAGCCGGGCGTTCCGATGGCTGTCGCAGCCGGACTGATGGAATTGGTCGGCGGCCTCCTGTTCGGAGCCGGACTGTTCGTTGAAGTCGGTGCCGTGCTGATCGCGCTGGCTATGCTCGGCGCCATCGTGAAGGTGCATGGCAAGAACGGCATTTGGTCCACCGCGAACGGCTACGAGTACCCGCTGGTGCTTCTTGTCGTCGTCATTGGCGTCGCATTGATCGGCGCAGGCGACTACGCGCTGAATTAAGAAGGCATTCAACTGCTTTTGTCGAACTTGGAACAGACTGCAAACACGTTAGACGTTACGTAATCGAGCATCAATAGCATCGGCCTGACTTGGCCATACTCAAACTAGGAGGGAATTCTAATGACACATCAAACAGCCGGTATTCACCATATTACTTCTTTCGTTCGCCACCCGCAGGACAACGTGGACTTCTATGCAGGGATTCTCGGCCTGCGCCTTGTGAAAAAAACGATCAACTTCGATGCACCGGACGTCTATCACCTCTACTTCGGCAATGAAATCGGCGGACCCGGTACCGTTATGACATTCTTTCCTTCCGAAGGCGCTCGAATCGGCAAAGTGGGCGGCGGCCAAGTCGGCTACACGACGTTTGCCGTTCCGACAGGCGCGCTCCCTTTCTGGGAAGCACGGCTGACCGCATTCGGCGTCGCCTTCGAGCGGACGCAGCGCTTCGGCGAGACCTACCTGCAATTCACGGACCGCGACGGTCTACAGCTCGAGCTTGTCGAGCGCGAGGAAGGCACGCAGAGCGAATGGTCGTTTGGCGGCATTTCGGTGGAGCAGGCTATTAAAGGGTTCGGCGGCGCGATTCTGTACAGCGTGAAACCGGCGCAAACCCAGTCCACGCTCGTCGATGTCCTCGGCCTCGAGAAAGTCGGAGAAGAAAACGGCCTCGTTCGTTACCGCGCTGCCGGCGACATCGGCAACGTTATCGACGTGAATGCCGAACCGATGCCTTGGGGTGCCGGCGGAGCCGGAACCGTGCATCATATCGCTTGGCGCGCGGCCAGCTACGAGGATCATGTCAAATGGCGCGATCACGTCATCGAGCAAGGTTTCCATTCGACGGACATCATCGACCGCCAATACTTCAACGCGATTTATTTCCGCGAGCAAGGCGGCATCTTGTTCGAAATCGCGACCGACGCTCCCGGCTTCCAGCGCGATGAACCGTTCGAGACGCTCGGCGGCAAACTGATGCTGCCTTCGTGGTACGAACCGCAGCGCGACCTGATCGAGCAAAATCTGTTTCCGATCGAGGTTCGGGTATTGGAGGCTGACGGACAATGAAACATATCTTCCAACCCGGTACCGATTCCCACGCACCCGTGCTGCTGATGCTGCACGGTACGGGCGGCGACGAGCATGATTTGCTCCCGCTGGCCAAGCTGCTCTCCCCCTCTTCCGCCGTTCTGAGCGTAAGAGGGAACGTGCTGGAGAACGGGATGCCCCGCTTCTTCCGCAGGCTGGCCGAGGGAATCTTCGATGAAGAGGACCTGCGCTTCAGAACGAAGGAGCTGTATGCATTTCTGGACGAAGCCGCTTCGAAGTACGGCTTCAGCCGCGATAATGTCGTCGCTGTCGGCTACTCCAATGGAGCCAATATCGCGGGAAGCCTGTTATTCCATTATTCCGATGCGCTTCAAGGCGCCGTTCTTCATCATCCCATGGTACCGCTGCGCAACCTCGCGCTGCCGGATCTGACGAACGTGCCCGTATTCATCGGTGCCGGGACGAACGATCCGATCTGCACGGCATCCGAGACCGAGGAGCTGACTTCCCTTCTTCAAGGCGCCGGAGCTGACGTAACCGTGCATTGGGAGCAAAACGGGCATCGACTGTCGTCTACCGAGGTGAATGAAGCCGCGACCTGGTTCGCGTCTGCTTTCACGGAATAAAACCGCGGGAGGGAAGCGCATGATCGCCATCGATCCGTCGAGCCGAAGCGAACGGGACAACTATAAATTCATGACCGGCAGCATCATTCCGCGGCCCATCGCTTGGGTCACGACGATGTCCCCTGCGGGAATCGTCAATGCGGCGCCGTTCAGCTACTTCAACATCGTGACGTCCAACCCCCCGATGATCTCGGTGTCCGTGCAGCGCAAGAATGGGGCGATGAAGGATACGGCCCGCAATGCGGAAGCACTTGGCGAATTCGTCGTTCAGATCGCGGATGAGCATAACGTCGAATCGGTCAATCGGACGGCTGCCAATCTCGGGCCGGAAGAAAGCGAGGCGGACACCTTCGGTTTGGCGCTTGCGCAGAGCGAGGTCGTCCGGGTTCCCGGTCTTGCCGAT
The DNA here is from genome assembly GCF_009909195.1 of Paenibacillus sacheonensis. GTDB lineage: Bacteria > Bacillota > Bacilli > Paenibacillales > Paenibacillaceae > Paenibacillus_Z > Paenibacillus_Z sacheonensis. The sequence continues at coordinate 237,629 of NZ_JAAAMU010000001.1, read as the reverse complement.
GCAGCCGTGCGGATGGAGTGCTCGGTCGAAAGGATCTTGACGCTTGGTGGAACGGCCGATACGCCCGCCTGCGATCTCTTGATCGGCCGGATCGTCCGATTCCATATCGACGAGCGCATCTACGACGAGCGAGGCCATGTCGACGCCGAAGGCCTTCGCCCCGTCAGCCGGCTGGCCGGCAACAATTATGCGAAGCTTGGCGGCACCTTTGAATTGGATCGTCCCTCGTGACGGGCCGCAGGAGCGGTTTCGTTTCAGGGGATAGAGGCTGAAAGCCCGCGATTACGCGGGCTTTTTGCTCGTCCAGGTTGCGGTTTGGCCGCATTCAAGGTACTATCGTAACATTGAGTACATAGCCTGCCCCTGACATTCGCATGAGAGGAAATGAATACACAGCCATGATTATTAAACCTAGAACACGCGGTTTTATTTGCACGACAGCGCATCCCGTCGGCTGCGCCGAACAGGTCCAGGAACAAGTGAATTACGTCAAAGAGCGTCCGGCTCTGCAAGGCCCGCGCAACGTGCTCGTGATCGGCGCTTCCGCCGGCTACGGACTTGCCGCCCGAATCGTGGCCGCATTCGGCGCAGGCGCCAATACCGTCGGTATCTATCGTGCCAGCGAAGGAAAACCCGGCCGGACCGCTTCCGCAGGCTGGTATAATTCGGCCGCATTCGAGAAGGCGGCTCAAGAAGCCGGCCTGAAATCGTTCAGCGTCACCGGCGATGCCTTCTCGGCAGAGACCAAGGAGAAAGCCGTCGAGCTTATCCGCCGGGAGCTCGGCAAGGTCGACCTCGTGGTGTACAGCGTCGCTTCGGCGCGCAGAACGGATCCTGCCACGGGAGAGACGTTCAACTCCGTACTGAAGCCGCTTGGCGGCACCTATACAAACAAAACCGTCAACTTCCACTCCGGCGAAGTCAGCCTGATTTCCATCGATCCTGCGAACGAGCAGGAAACGAAGGAGACGGTTGCCGTCATGGGCGGCGACGATTGGCAGCTGTGGATCGACGCGCTGCAAGCAGGCGGCGCGCTGGCGGACGGCGCGACGACGATCTCGTATTCCTATATCGGCTCCGAGATCACGAAGCCGATCTACCGCGAAGGAACGATCGGCCAAGCCAAGGATCACCTGGAAGCGACCGCGAAGCAGCTGAACGAACGGCTTGGCGCCGCCGGCGGCCGCGCGTTCGTCACGGTCAGCAAAGCGCTCGTGACGCAGTCCAGCTCCGCCATCCCTGTCGTGCCGCTGTACATCTCCGCGCTGTACAAGGTCATGAAGGAGAAAGGCATCCACGAGGGCTGCATCGAGCAGACGTACCGTCTGTTCTCCGAGCGCCTTTACGCCGGCGGCGAAGTGCCCGTCGACGCCGAAGGCCGCATCCGCATCGACGACTGGGAGCTGCGCGAAGACGTGCAGAGCGAAGTCGCGAAGCTGTGGGAAGCCGTCACGACTGAGAATATCGAGCAGCTGACGGACCTTGCCGGCTACCGGACGGAGTTTTTCCAGCTGTTCGGCTTCGAGACCGATGGCGTCGACTACGAAGCGGACGTCGATCCGATCGTCGAAGTTCCGAATGTTTATTGATTGAAGCGTGCATGAAGTGACGCTTGCAGATTGCTGAGAGAATGAACTGCATAAAGGCCGGGAACCTCTTGTGGAGGTGCCCGGTTTTTTTGAGCAGCTGAGCTGCGTACGCACTGGCGTATGAACTGAATTCTCTCAGTCCACGGTGGACGTTCCGCGGCGAATGAAATACTTGCCTGCGCCTATGACGACGCACAAAGTCTACGTTTCCCTGAAGCACACCTAGACGGAGACCGGCCATTGCCCTTGTTCCTGCAGCGCAACTGCAATACCCCTTGACCCACCTATTCTGAAACAATTTTCGTCATATTCAACAATTTCGAATGATTTGCTTTATTCAGCTGAAATTGATAGTAGTGCATGCTATACTGAGTTCAGACGAAGAACGTCCTTTCTAGCCGGATTCCGGCCAGAAGGACGTTTTTTTATTTTCAAGGAGGGATATAATTGAAACTTTCAGCATTCGAAGCTGCCCACGAACGATTCATTTCAAATCACGTCGATGAACGAACCGGAGAACGGCGAGGACGGCTTGTCCGCGGTCATCGCCATGCCGAGAAATTGCTGCTCGAGCAGGTGTGGTGGCCGCTGTTCGGCAGCTTTGAGCATCTGCATCCGGAGTACGAGGTCGCAGACTGGAATCGCAAATCGCAGTTTTTGGACTTCGCTTTCCTGCCTCCGAACGGACGATTCGGCATCGAGTGCGACGGATATCAGAGCCACGTGAAAGATATGGACCGCGAACGCTTCAGCTACGCGCTAAACAGGGATACCTATTTGACCGGCATGGGATGGAAGATGATTCACTTCTCGTTCGACGATGTGCAGAACCGACCAGAAATGTGCCGCATGCTGCTGCAGCTGGTGATTGGACCGCATATGCTGCGGGCCTTGGACGCTGATACAACAACATTGACTCCGATGGAAAAAGAAGTGCTTCGTTATGCCTGGAGGTTTGGAGCTTCGATTCGCACAACCGAAATCGCACGGCATTTCGATCTCAACTATCGAACTATACGCAAACCGTTGGAACGTCTGTCTTCGCTGCATTTACTCGAACCCGTCCGACGTGGCAGCTATGTTGTCGGTTATACTGCTACGGAGAAGGCGCTCGAATTTTTGCTCTAACATGGCATTGGATGATTATTTAAAGCTGATGTGCGGAGAATCAATGGTTTCGTTAAGTTGTTTGGGTTGAGCTGGGCCGGGTGGATTTCACTACGTTTGGTGGAGACCGCGGTTGTTTGTTGCAATCGGATGCGGCTGCTCAGTGCATTACCTGCCCCATCTTCGTATGAAAGTTGTATTTTGTACAACATTCAAGCCTAGTTTTCCTCGTTATTATAAGGAATTGTGTAGAACATACAACTTTCTAACCCAAAAACATGCTCAAACTCGCAATTCTGCTAAAATTCTTGCAGATTTTGCAACTTTCCAATGTTTTGATCTAAAAACCCACTAAATTCTTGTACTTTATGCAAAATCATAACTAACGTGATAATGTTCTGCTCTTACTCACGGTTCAAACTACCATAACTAGCAGCATCAATTTAAAAAATACAATGATGCCTGCGCATGCCGCGATCAGCGATCAATTTTTTCCTTTCAGCTGCGAACTCAAACCAAAAAGAGGAGCATCCCTCATCGGGATGCTCCTCTTTTCATTTAAACGTTCAGACAGCTGCTTTTCCATAGCAGTGCACTTCTCGATCCCGATGGCACTTATCCCACGGTTGCCGCTTGATGCAAGGCATCCTTTCGCGTCGCCTAACTCGCCCCTAAATCTCCCGCCTACAGCATGACCTTCTGTCCCGTACGCGCGCTCTCGACGGCCCCGAATACCATGGCTACGCTCTTGATGTTGTCCAGGCAGTCGGTCTCGGCCGGGCGGCCTTCTTCGAGCGCCGCGAACATCTCGTCGAGACAGCCCCAGTGACCTTCGCGGCCTTCCCAGCCCTGGTCGCCTTCGACCGGCAGCATCTCGCGCGTGAAGCCTTCCGCCTTCTCCGGATTCAGCTTCTCGCCGTACGGCATGGCGTGGCCGTCCCATTTGGCTCCGCCGCTGCTGCCGGTCAAGCGCCACTCCGACTCCCACGACGTGTTCAAGCCGTCCGCGCACCACGAACCGTTGTACGAGAAGACGGAGCCGTCGCTCATCTCGAAGATGCAGATGGCCGACGCATTACCCGCATACCATGATCCCGGCGGGTTGTATTCGTGGCAATAGACGGACACGGGATCCGCTCCCGTGATAAACCGCGCCTGATCGAACGTATGGATCGCCATGTCGATGATCAGCGGGTTGTCCATCGCGTCGCGGAAACCGCCGAAATGCGCCCCGAGGAAGAAGTCGGCGTGAATCGATCCGACCGTTCCGATCGCTTCGGATTCGACGATGCTTCGGAAGGCGCGAATTTGCTTCAGGTACCGCCGGTTCTGCATGACCGAATAACGTTTGCCCGTCGCTTGGCTGACTTCGACGATTTCCTGCGCATCCGCGAACGATTCCGCCATCGGTTTCTCGCCGAATACGTTGCAGCCCGCTTTCATCGCCGTCGTCGCGATAAGCTTATGGCTGGCCGGGATCGTGACGTCGAACACGAGATTGGCTCCCGTCGCCGCGAGCGCCGTGCTCAGATCCGTAAACGTCGGCACGTTCAGCCCTTTTCGCTCTGCCATCGCTTTCGCGCTGTCTTCGAAAATATCGACCAAGCCGACGATTTCCGCGTTCTCCCGCTGCAGGGCGTAGTCTACCCACGTATTCGCCATGCCGCCGCAGCCGGCGACAATAATTCGATGCGTCATGTTGTTCAAGCTCCTTTTTGGGAATAAATTCAAACATGAATCTCACGATTACGCCTGTCTAGCCGATCGGATTCGGTACGAAGTCGCCGCCGCGGCAGCGTTTCAAATAATTCAAGCCATGTACCTGGCCCGTCATTTCCAGCTCGTTCTTGTACACCGGATCATGCCAGCCCTCGATATCGATGCTGCCTGCGTAGCCCGCTTGGCGAAGGATGGAAATGATGTCCGTCCAGTTCGTGTCGCCGAAGCCCGGCGTCCGGTGCCAGACGAATTCGCGCGGGCCGTGAATGCCGTATTCTTTCACGATGTCCCAGGCGATCGTAGCGTCCTTGCCGTGTACGTTGAAAATCTTGCCGACCCATTTGCGAAGCTGCGGGATCGGATCGATCAGGCTGACCATCTGGTGGCAGGGCTCCCATTGCAGCCCGATGCTGTCGGACGGAACCGCGTTGAACATCATTTCCCAGGCCGTCGGATTGTGCGCGACGTTCCAGTCGCCATGGCTCCACGTGCCGCCCATGTCGCAGTTCTCGAATGCCAGCCGTACGCCGCGCGACTCTGCGCGCTTGGCAAGCTCGCCGAACACTTCGGCAAAACGCGGCATCGACTCGTCGATGCTGCCGGGCATGCGGCCCGTAAAGCCGTTGATCAGCTTCGTGCCGAACGCTTCCGCGGCGTCGATCAGACGCTCCCAGCTCGCCAGCGTGTCCGCGTTGTCTCCTGCGCCCGTAAGCGGGTTGCCGAATACGCCGATCGCCGATATGGGGATGTTATGCTCATCTACCGTTGCTCGGACCCGTTTGGCCAGCTCGTACAAATCCGTCGTGCCGGTCGACTGCCAGAACGTTAATGCGAACGACTCGAAGCCGTGCGGAATGATTTGCGGAATGATTTTATCTGCCGTTCCTCCGTTAACCAACGTGCCAATGCGTATGTTTTGCATATGCGAATGTCATCACCTTTCAGCGCTTTATCGAACTGACCTAATCGTACTGAAAGAATACCGTTGAGACTAGCATCGAAATTGTGATATATTCGTACAATCTTACGTTTCTCATTTGAAGAAAACGATGACAATGACGATATTCCCAGCCAGCATCGTAAAATCGTGCGTTTTGCCGAGGAGGAACCCCGTTGACGGTAAATCCGCTGAAAGAAAATACGTTCATTCCCGACCGCACTTTTCCCATTAACGTGTTCATGGTACCCGGCGAATTCGGTCGGCATTGGCATGACCATATCGAATGGATCTACGTCCGGAAAGGACAGGCGCGCATCCAGGTGGACGGTTCCTTCGAGCAGCTCGACCAGGGCGAGCTCGCCTTCGTCAATGCCAAGCAGCTGCACAGCGCCGTCAGGCTGGCGCCCGGCACGGAGCTCATCTGCATCGTCTTTAATGAAGCGCTTGTCCGAGGCAGCGGCCTTGACATTACCGAGCATCACTACTTCGTGCCCTATCTGAACCAGCCGATGAAATGGCCCACCTGGATGCGGACGGCCGCTCCTTACATCGAGGAGATGAACGCCGCTTTCTCCCGCCTGCTGGTCGAATTCACGAACAAGCAGCCCGGTTACGAGCTGCTCGTGAAGGCCGAGCTGCTGCGGATCTTCGGCCTCTACTTCCGGTATGCGGAGCAGAGCACCTTGCAATCTCCGACTCGGAGCCAGAAGCCCTATGATTTTTCGAACCTGCTCCAGACGCTGCGCGAGCGGTACCAGGAAACGGTCAGCGTCGGCGAAGCCGCGCGGATGGTCAATCTCAGCCCGAACCATTTTTGTAAAATTTTCAAGAGCGTTACCGGCAAGACGCTGATCGAATACATGCATATGCTGCGCGTTCAGGAAGCCGAACGGCTGCTGCTCGATACCGATTATCCCGTCACGGAGATCGCAAGCCTCGTCGGTTTCTCCAACATGACGTATTTCGGGCGCGTGTTCAAGAAAGTGCGGAGCAAAGCGCCTTCCGCGATTCGCAAAGGCCCGCTGCGGCCGCTGGCGGATGATTCGATCATGAATTAAAAGACGGATTGGCTACGACTAGGGGGGGACTTATATGGAGCTGCTGCACAGAATTACGGATCAGGATATCATGGGAGGAGATCCGGCTTTGCTCCCGGTCGTGAACCGTTATGCGTCACGCGGAATACTATTGGACGAGCAGGCGAATGTCGCGATGATGTACGTGTCCCGATCGGCGATTTACAAGCTCCCGGGCGGAGGCTTAGAGAATAAAGAAACGCCGGATGCGGCTTTCATGCGCGAAATACGAGAGGAAACCGGCTATGATGCCGACATCCTTCACTCGCTCGGCTATATTGAAGAACACAAAAAGCGGAATCATTATTTGCAGTTGTCCTATTGCTTCATCGCGAGAGCCAACCAAGCGTACGAGACGAATCTGACCGAGCACGAGAAGAAGCTCGGCCTGACCACCCGTTGGATGTCGCTGGAACTGGCGCTCGGCGCCATGAATGAACGGATTGCTTCCTGCACCGACTATTCGACGTCCTTCATGCTGCTTCGGGACAAGCTCATCCTCGACGCTGCCGCCGCGTGGCTGCTTGCGTCCTCGGAATTCGCATCGTCCGTGGGCGACAACGAAAGCAAATAATAAACGGTTGCGCCGGGCAGCGGCTGCGAATTCCGCCTGCGCGAGCGCCAACCGTTTTTTTGTTTACTGGCTGCCAGCCGGATTGCGCGATCCTGCCGGCACGATCCTATCCGCTTCGGATCACCGTCCCGTTGCCTCGAGCTTCACCGTGCGGCACGCAGCGATGCGTCCGCGCGAATCCGATGCGCCGACGTGCACGCGAAGAACGCCCTCGTACGGCGCGTACGCACGCGCGCGATAGTCGTACACGCCCGGCAGCGAAGCGCGCTCAAGCCCAATCGCGAATTCGCCTTCGCCGACGCCGAAGACCGGCGCCTCCGCATCGAACAGCGGCGCGACGCGGGCGCTCACGGACGCGGACGCATCCGGTTGTCCGCCCCGCATTACCCGCACGCGCAGGCATTCCGGGCCGGCCTCCACGAGCTCGATCGACCATTCGCTCTCTTGCGCCCCCGCAGGCGTTTCAATCCCCCGTAATTTGTACACGCCCGTGCCGAAGCCGTCCAGCTTCACGGCGAACGTCCCGTCTTCCCCTAGCGGCTGCGCCGGCTTGCCTGCAGCCGAAAGCGGTTCCGCCGACCCGCCCGCGAACCCGAGCCGGTCGGATATCGTCGCTTCGAACGCCACTTCTTCGCCGGTCCGATTGATAAATACGCATGCCGCGTGCTCGCCGTCCGTCAAGACGAAGCTTTCCGTCCCGACCGGCGCGCCGGCGAGCGGCTTGGCATAGCCGCGCCGGCCGAGCCATGCGAGCGCATGCTGCCACATTTGCGTGACGAGCGTCTCCTGCGCGTAGAAAATCCGCTGCAGGAACAGCCGGTTATACGATGACCGCACCCAAAGCACTTCGCCTTCGCCGTAACGCGCCTCCGCCGTACGGAAGCGCTTGGCCGGATCGGCGGGCGAGAACGAAGGCGCAAGCGCCGCGAACGGATCGCTCCAGCCTAATTCCGCATGGGCGGCCGCCGTGCGCAGCTGCTCGGCGTCGTCGAACAACACGAGCTTGCCGCCTTGGGCGACGAATCGCAGCAGCTTGTCCGCCGCATCCGTCCGGAGCGCTGATGCATACGGTACGATGACGCTGCCGATCGCGTCCGGTCCGTAGGAAACGCCGTCCGGCAAAGCGCCCAACTGCCGGTCGAGCGATTGATCGAACAGCGTCACGTAGGGAACATGCGCATCGATCGTCGCGCGGTGCAGCAGCGTCCATTCTTCCTGCCAGCCGTCCAACAGCAAGGCCGCTTCCGAATACAGGATGCCGAGAGCGGGCGCAAGCCTCGCCATGCCTGCCAGTTCCGGCTTCATCGCATCCAGCTCGGCCGCGAGCAGCCTCACTTCCTCCTGCGCCGGCGTACCGGCGACCTGCCAATTGCCATCGGGCAGATCGCCTTTCCATTGCACGAGGCCCGCATGCCAGATCCCCATGCCGAGGCATTCGTAGACGGCCCGTCGCACATCCTGCGGCGTGAACGAGTTGTTGACGACCTGCTCGCCGATCGGCGGGCTGACGCAGGCAAGCGCTTGCGAGGTCGCCGGCTTGCCGAGCGACGTGATGAATTGCAGGTACATGTGATTGAAGTCCGGTTTATGCGCATTAAACAAAATCTGACTCGTCGCCAATCCGTCCGAAACCGCGCTCATCCCGTATACCGACTGGCCCATTTCGGCATACGTGCGTTCATGGAACATGTCGCCGTGCAAGATCGCCAGCAGCGGATAAGGCGAATCCGATGCAAGGAACGTGATGTATTGCCGCTGGAAATATTCGCTGAGCGCGTCCATTCGGAAAGCATGCCAGTCGAGCCCGCGCGCCGAACGTTCGTCCCATGCTGCCGGGACGGCAGCTTCGAAGCCGTCGATGCCTTCGCCCCGATCGCCCCACGCCTCGCGCAGCGCCTGCACGGTGCCGTATTTGCGCGTCAGCCAGGCGCGGTAATGATCCTGCGCCGCAGCGGAATAATCGCTGTGCCGATCGGGAAACACGTAGGTCGGATACAGCATTTCGCCGCCCGTGACCCAATACGCCATGCGCTCGTGTTCGCCGAAGGCATCGACGAAACCGCGGACGAACGCGTCGATTTCCTCGTTGTACGCCGCGCATTCCGTGCCTGCCCATGGCTTATAATGGCCGTGCATCGAAGCCATGATCGGCTCGCCGTGCTGGTCCTTGACGGCAAGGTCTGGATGCGCTTCCAAATACCACTGCGGCAAATAAGGAAACAAGCCGTTGTTCCAAGCGCCGAGGCAAATATCGAACGATAAGCCCGTCGCCGCGAATTGCTCCCTGAACTGCCGCGCCCTTTCGCTTCCCATCTCGTACGGATCCCGCTGATTCCCTTCGGCATCCAGCTCCGGAATATAAATGACGTTGTTCGGACTGGAGCAGTTTACGCCTTCTTCTTCCATCTCCGCCAGTTCATCCCGGCCGTTGCCGCCGAAATAACCGAAATACGCCATCGGCCCCGACATCCTGCCGCGGGCCTCCGGCTGCAACAGCGCTCTCAATGCTTGATTCTTCTCCCCCATGCTGCACCTCCGACTTTCGTATCCCTGCTTGCGCGGCTTACGATTCTTTGGTTATTCGACGGCTTCGCGGATTTCCCTTGTCGCACAAGACGGCGAGTTCAAGAGGGAACGAGGCGCCTTCGACTCCAGGTTCAGCCAACGCTCGATTGCTTCACATGCTGACCGAACAGTTCAAGCGTACGATCACGTCAAACAGCGGAAATCCGGACATGCTGCCATGTCCGGACTCCCGCTGTTTATTCGAGCCGAGATCGATCGCGGCCTTGCTGGATGCAACTCCGATCCCGACCTCTTATTTCACATAGATCCGCGCGCGTTCCTGCCAGATCTCGCCCGGGGCCAGGCTGAACAGACCGATGTCGTCCGCCGGCAGTTCCGTGTTCGGCGCATTGACGAGGCTGATTTGCGGCTCCGGGCAGAAGAAGCCTTCCGTCGCGCCGTTATTCCAAATCATCCACTGCTTGTAAGACGTACCCGCGTCATACACGAGCGTCAAGCCGGCCTTCGTATCCGTCAGCTCCATCCGGTTGCGGCCGTTCTGCGGCCGGACCGTGTAATGGTTATCCAGCGCTTCGAAGAACGGGTAGACGCCTTCGCCCTTCATCAGCTGCTCGTTCGGCGACAGCGGCTGGAATTCGCCGGTCGGAAGCATCCGTTCGTTCAGGTGCCAGCGATCGCCCACCGTCAGCTTCAGACGGTAATCCTTCGCGGAATTGCCCGGTACGAACGGCGCATTGACCGACGTATGGAAGGCATACAGGCAAGGCAGCGATTCTTCCCCGTCGTTGATGACGGTGAATTGCTGCTCCAGCCCTTGTTCGCCGATCGCATAGCGCAGACGCAGCGTGAAGCGGAACGGCATATACTTGTACACGTCGCTTTGCTCGTCCACTTTCAGCGCGGCAACGACGTAGCTCTCCGTCGCGGTCGTGCCGAAATCTTCGACCGTGAACGTCTCGCTGTGCACGAAGCCGTGCAGATGGTTGCCCGTCTCCGGCTCGTTGACGGGGAACGCCAACGTCCGGCCGTTCCAAGGGAACTTGCCGTCCTCGAAACGGTTCGGAGGAAACAGCACGGGAATGCCGTGAATGAACGGACGCGCCTTGAACGATTCCATCTCGTCCTGCGTCGGCTCATGCAGGAACGCATAGCCGTTCTCCGCGTCGCGGAACGCGATCAGGTTCGCCCCGACTTCCGGAAGCAGGACCGCTTCGTAGCGACCGAACTTCAGGAATACGGCCGGCTCTCCCAAATAGGTATCTTTATAAGCTTGATTCATGCTCATGCGTCATTCGTCTCCTTTAATATAAGTGAACGATAATAGGGATAGCGAAACTATAATACCATTAATCGACCGTCGGATGAAACTGCCTGTCCCCTCCGGACAGCGAAAATCCTCCCCGCCGATGCGGCGGGAAGGATTGCTGCGCAAGCGGGTTGTCCCTTGTCCCGTTTAGAAATCGTAACGCTTCAGCCACAGTCCGCAAACCGTCGTCCAGTTCCCCACATGCGGATCGCGCTCGGCCAATCCCATGCCGTGCGGACCCTTCTCGTAGACGTGCAGATCGAACGGAACGCCTGCGCGGCTCAGCGCAGCCGCGAACAACAGCGCGTTCTCGACCGGCACGGCGGCATCGTCGGACGTGTGCCACAGGAAGGTCGGCGGCGTGTCCGCCGTCACTTGAAGCTCGGTGCTCATGCGCGCGACCAATGCCGCGTCCGGTTCGTCGCCGAGCAGATTCGCGAGCGAGCCCGAGTGGCCTGCCGGCCCCATCGAGATGACCGGATAGCAGAGGATGGCCGCGTTCGGCCGGCTCGACATCCGGTCGATCGGATCATCCGCTTCCAGTCTTCCGGAATCGTACAGCGTTGCAGCGGACGATGCCAGGTGGCCGCCGGCGGAGAAGCCGAGAATGCCGATCTTCTCCGGGTCGATGCCGTATTCTGCCGCGTGCAGGCGCACGTAGCGGATCGCCCGCTGCGCGTCCAGCAGCGGACTCGGATGCTTGTACGGCGCAACGCGGTAGCGCAGCACGAAGGCGCTGATGCCGATGCTGTTCAGCCACAGCGCGATGGGCTCGCCTTCATGGTCCGCCCGCATGCCGTAGCCGCCGCCCGGACATACGATGACCGCGCCTTTGCTGCCCGCCGCCGGATAAGGCGTCAGCGCGGGACGGTCTTCGTCCGTCGTTCCGGCCGCGTAGGGTGCTCCCTCCGGCCAAAGCTCGATTAAGGCGTTCTCAGATCCAGCCATTTGATTTCCTCCATCGTGAGCGGTATAGTCGTCGCTTCCTGGCAGGATTTCATCTCCGCTTCATTGCGCGCGCCGATGATCGCCGCAGTCGGGAACGACTGATTCAGCACGTACGCAAGCGCGATCTGAATCGTGGAATAGCCTTTCTGCTTGCCGAGCTCCTCGGCGCGGCGATAACGCTCCCAGTTGTCGTCGTTATAGAATACGCGAACGAGATCGGCGTCCGAACGGTCTTCCGGCGTGAAACGGCCGGTGAAGAAACCGCGTGCCTGGGAGGACCAGGAGAAGAGCGGCAGTTCGGTATTCTCATGCCAAGAGAGGATCGCGTCGTCTACGCTGATGCAGTCCGCCCAGTAAGGTTCCTGCGCTTTGCCCAGGCTCAGGTTCGGGCTGCTGAACTCGAAGCCGCGCAGGCCGTGCGCCGCCGCATATGCATTGGCTTCCTGCAGGCGCGCCGTCGTCCAGTTGGAACCGCCGAACGTGCGGATGCGGCCCGCTTCGATATGCTCGTTCAGAATCTCCACGATCTCGCCGACCGGTACGTTCGTGTCGTCGCGGTGAAGCGCGTAGACGTCGATGTAATCCGTGCGGAGACGCTCCAGGCTGACCATCAGCTCGTCGTAAATGGCCTTCTTGTTCACCTGCGGCACGCCGTTATGCGGATGGCCGCCCTTCGTCCATACGTTGATGGATGCGCGGTTCTTCCGCTCCTCCATCCACATGCCGATGGCCTGCTCGCTTTTGCCGCCGTAATAGATGTACGCGGTGTCAATCGTATTGCCGCCGATCGCCGTGAAAGCATCCAGATTGCTGCTGACCAGCTCGTAAACCTCCGGCGCGAAATAATCGGAGCCCATGATGAGTTGGGAGACGCCTTGATTTAATCCGGGAAGTGCGATATGTTTCATTGGTTGTTAACTCCTTCTCGTTAGATTATAGCGTTACGCGTTTGCGGGAATACGCGGATTCCAGGCAAGCGTCGATGACTTTCATATTCGCGACGGCGTCGGCCGGGGCGAACCGCACCGGCTGCTCTCCCCAAACGTTGCGGGCAAAAGCATCGGCCTGCAGCGCATACTGGTTCAACGACGGCTGTTTCACTTCGCGCTTGCCGTCCTTGGTGATTACGTAGTACTCGGCATCGCCGATGAAGGCGGAAGGCACCTCGATGCGGCCCTCCGTGCCAAGCACTTCAAGCGTGTTGCGGAACGCCGCCCACATGCCGCAGTCGAACGTCAGCGCGACGTTGTTCGGGAATTCCAGGATGCCGGATGCCATCATGTCGACATTGTCATGCTCGGGAGAGATCAGGGCATGAACCGTTGCGGCTTCGGGTTCCGCGCCGAGAATCAGCCTTGCCGCGCTGATCGGATAGCAGCCGACGTCATACAAGGAACCGCCGCCCCAATCTTTGCGGTAGCGAACGTTCTTGGCGTCGCCGGCGTTGTTGAACGTGAAAGCGCCGTGTATGCCGCGGATTTCTCCGATTTCGCCGGAATCGATGATCGCTTTGATTTCATCATAACGCGGATGGTTGCGGTACATGAACGCTTCGGCAAGATGCACGTCGTTCTTCTCTGCCGCATCCGCCATCCGCTGCGCTTCCTCGGCGTTCAACGCGATGGGCTTCTCGCAGAGCACGTGCTTGCCCGCTTCCATGGCACGGATCGACCATTCCATATGCAGGTGGTTCGGCAGCGGGATATAGATGGCGTCGATATCTTGATCCGCCAATATTTCTTCATAGCTTCCATAGGCTTTCGCTATGCCAAGCTTAGCTGCCGTTTCTTCGGCCTTGGCCGAATCGCGGCTTGCAATCGCTGTCACTTCTCCGGTTTCGGAAAGCTTGATGCCTGGAATAACGGAGTGGACGGCAATGCCGGCACAGCCGATGACGCCCCAGCGTAATTTACGGGTCAATTTGATAGCCACCTTTAACGATAGAATGAATTCGTCCCTAGTATAGTCCATTCCGATATGGGAAGAAATATAAAACAACAACATTTTCATATAACAATCATGTCGAATTTGTATATTCACCGTTCGTTCATCGTTCATTCAGCGTACTCCCATGATTTCAATCGCAGAAAGTAGGCCTCTCACTTGGAAAACCTCTTAGAGCTGCTCATTATGCGTTATGGCTATATCGGCTTGACCCTGGCTCTGTCGCTCGGCATCGTCGGCATCCCCGTTCCGGACGAAGCGCTGCTCACCTATTCGGGCTATCTCGTCGGCGAAGGCAGGCTTCTGGCGCCGCTGGTCGTCTTAAGCGCTTTTCTCGGCGCCGCGATCGGCATTACCGCCAGCTACGCGATCGGCAACCGTCTCGGACTGCCGTTTCTGCTCAAATACGGCCCCCGCCTCCATCTCTCGTCCGCCAAAATCGAACGCGCGCAAGGCTGGATGAACCGTTACGGAAAATTGCTGCTGTTCGTCGGCTTCTTCATCCCAGGCTTCCGTCACGTGACGGCGTATATGGCCGGCATGTCGCGCTTCAAGCTTCGGACGTTCCTGCTCTACGCTTACGCAGGCGCTCTCGTTTGGAGCACCTTGTTCGTCTACGTAGGTTATATGCTTGGCGAACGCTGGGAGAGCGTCAAGACGTATGTCCATCATAACGGACGAACGCTGTTGTTCGTCGCGTGCCTGCTTGCGCTTCTGGGCATGTTCTTCCGGGCGGTCATGAATGCCCGCAAAGTGAAAGCCTAACGAAGCTATGCCGAACGCATACGGCCCGGGTCTCGATATCGAGGCCCGGGCCGTATGCATTCATTGTCGATCCAACATTAGCAAAAGGCGCTTGATTTATGATTAGCCTTTGTTTCAGCCCTTGTTTTAGCCCTTGTTTTAGCCTTTGTTCTAACCTTAGCTAGTGGATTAGCCATTGTCCTCGTCCCTGGTCGCGATCACGATGCCGAAGTGAGCTGCCAGCGCCTCGTCGTACTCGGCTTGCGTCGAAGGCGCAAGCACGGTCACGCTTCCGTTCCGGAATAACCGAATTTCTCGGCCGACGCCGGTATTGCGGCCCTCCGGCGTGCAAATCGCCAGCTTGGCTTCCGTTCGAAACGGCGAATCCGGCGCGTATTGGCACCAATAACTGGCGAAGAGGTAATCGTCGGCCAGCTGCGGCTCTTCCGTGAAGGAATAGACGCGGCCCCATTCGCCCTTCTTCCGCTCGCTCAGAAACCACCCGAATGCGGCGTCGCGGTCGAGCCGGTAAGCTTCTTCTCCCTGCTCTTGGACCAGCCCGTCCTCCAGCAGGAGCGGACGCCGCGGCACGCTGCCGCCGACGCCGACATCGCATAGATACGACCGTCCTTCCGCCTCCACCTTCAGCACGTGATGGCGCCGCTTGGGCGGAAGCAGCGTCTCGTCCCGCCAGAACCGCGCTACGAGGTTCGTAACGGAAAAGCCCAGCTCCTGCAGCAGCCAGCTGAACATCGCATTCAGTTCGAAGCAGTAGCCGCCGCGGCGTCTAAGGACGATCTTATCCCATAAGCGTTCGGGGTCAAGCGACAACGGCACGCCGTTCAAAATATCCAAGTTCTCGTAGGGCACCGCCAGCAGATGCGCCTGCTGCAGCAGGGCCAGCATCTCCGCGCTCCCGTCCACCGGCCCCTCGTAAGCGATCCGTTCCAAATACGCGGCCGCGGCCGGTTTCATGATTTGCTCCATCTTCATCCCGCTCCTCTATCTTCCCATTCAGCCTGGCGGCTGTCCCTGAATCCGCATAGACAACTGTTCCTTGCCGTGCCATAATCATCCTATCCCACCGGACAAGAGGATGGATCCGTTCATGACGATATTCAAAGGCGATATGTTTTTTAACCAGAACGACTTTCCGTTCTTTATCGAGCGCTACATCATTCAGAAGAACGAATATATTCCGTCGCACACGCATGATTTTATCGAGCTTGTGTTCGTCGTGGAAGGCAGCGCGCTGCATGAAATGTCCGGTAACGCCTACCAGCTTGCGGCAGGGGACGTATTCGTCGTGGAACCGAATGTCTATCACAGCTACACGTGCGCGCCGGACAAGGACGCGATCGTATACAACGTGCTGTTCGACGCGGCATTCCTGCAGCGGGAAATGGAAGTGCTGCAGCAGATGCCGTCCTTCATCAACTTCTTCTATCTGGTGCCTTTTCTTCGGAAAAGCCATTCGTTCGTGCCCTACCACCCGCTGCAGCCTACGCAGAAGGTTCAGATCCAATCGCATCTGCAAACGATCTACGAGGAGTTCAAGCAGCGCCGCGAAGGCTACCAGCTCGTCATCAAGACCCGGTGGATCGAATGCCTCGTCTGGCTCAGCCGGTTCCACCAAGAAAACCGAGACTCCGGGCTGCGACCGAGCGTCAGCGACCGCGCCTGGATGGACTCCATCATCCATTACGTGGATCAACACTACTACCAGCCGCTGACCTTGCAGCAGCTAAGCCGGCTGAGCGGCATGAGCGTCTCGTCGTTCACCGCCAAATTCAAGGAAGCCGCCGGCATGAGCCTGCTCGATTACAAGCATACCGTGCAAATTCGCCATGCGTCTACCCTCCTCCTGACATCGGACAAAAAAGTCCTCGACATCGCCCACGAGACCGGCTTCGGCGACATCAGCTTCTTCAATCGCATCTTCCGCAAGCATACCGGCTTCTCGCCGCGGGAATTCCGCGCAGGCGGGCCTCGGTCTTGAATCATGAACAGAAGAAAGGAGCTGCGCCCGCAGCTCCTTTATCGCATTGATATATTCTTTTGGAAGCAGGACCGGTATCGGCCGCGTTATCGACGAACCCGTCGACCCCATTCTTCGACACGAGCATCGCACACGGCTAAGTCGCGCCTTTTTTCGCCACGCACTTCGTTATAATCTCCGATACGGACTTCATCTGAATCGGCTTGCTGATGTAATCGTCCATGCCCGCGGCGATATATTTCTCCCGGTCGCCCTTGACGGCGTGCGCCGTGACGGCAACGATGACTGGAGCTTTCTCGGATGGCAAGCTCTCCTTGATCATCCGCGTCGCTTGGAGCCCATCCAATAACGGCATCTGAATGTCCATGAAAATAATATCGTACGGATGGCGGTTGACCGCTTCGATCGCCTCCTCGCCGTTCGCGACGACCGTCGTATTATAGCCGAGCTTTTCGATCATTTTCTTGATGACCATCTGATTGACTTCGTTATCTTCGGCAATCAAGATGCGGAGCGGGTTGTTCGGGAGCTCTTCCTCCGTCTCCGCGTGATGCGGACCGCTCGAGTGAGGCACGGTTTTGAAACGTCCGGTGAATACGAAGGTCGAACCCGCTTGATCCCCATTTTGCTCATGCCAGATCTCGCCGTCCATTAAATGAACAAGCTTCTTGCAGATCGCAAGCCCAAGACCCGTTCCTTCGAACTTGCGCGTCATGAAATAATCGACTTGGTAGAACGGATCGAACAAGTGGGCGACTTTGTCCGGCTCAACGCCCAGCCCGGTATCCCTGATGGCAAAACGAAGCTTGATCTTATCTTCCTCGACCGCATCGCAATAGACGGCTATCGAGACCGCCCCGTTGGGCGTAAACTTGATCGCGTTGCTGAGCAGATTCATCAGCACCTGCCTGACCTTCGTCACGTCGCCGAGCACCATCGTCGGCACGTTGGACGCGACGGAGGTATTCAGCTCCAGGTTCTTCTCCAGCGCCTTGGGTAAAATGACGTTCAGCGTGTCCGACAAGGTCGCCCTCACGTTGAACGTTTCCTCCACGATGTCCGATTTACCCGATTCGATCTTGGAGAAGTCGAGGATATCGTTAATGATCGCGAGCAGCGTGGTGCCGCTTTTCTTAATGATTTGAATAAACTCGTTCTGCTCCTCGTCCAGGTCGGTTTGCAGGAGCAGGTCGGTCATGCCGATGACGCCGTTCATCGGCGTCCGGATTTCGTGGCTCATCATCGCCAGAAAGTCGCTCTTCGCCTTGTTCGTCTTCACCGCGGCTTCTTTCTCGACGATCAGCCGTTTCTGCTCCGTCATATCCTTGGCAATTAAGTAGAAGCCCACGTTCTTGCTGTGAATAATGATGGGCGCGACCGTGGCCAGCACTTCCACATGATGGCCATCCTTGTGAAGAATCGCGTTGATCTCGCTTTCCACCGTCGCGTAATCCTCGCCCACCGAGAGCACGTTGCGCAAATTGGTCTCGCCGATCAAACGAGCGATATTCATTCCGATCAAATTCGGTATCTTATAGCCCGTCAGACGTTCGGCCATCATGTTGCCGTTAATGACCGTGCCGTCCAAGCTGAACGATACGATCGCATCGTGATTGTATTTCTTAAGCGACGTGTAACGCTCGATGCTCTCCTGCAGCTTAAGCTCCATCGCCTTGCTGCTCGTAATGTCGAGCACCTGCGTAATATAATAGAGCGGCCTGCCGTCGTTCTCGTCGCGGACAAGCGATACATGCAGGGAGATCCATATCTTCGATCCGTTCTTGTGCTTGAACTGTTTCTCGATTTTGAAGGGCTGCGTAATGCCTTCGTATAATTCCTGAAGCAGAAGCGCATTGATAACGGCATCGTCCGAGTGGATAAATTCCGTTGCAGGCCGGTTCATTAGTTCTTCTTCCGTAAAGCCTAAAATGTTACATACCGCCGGATTAAGGCCGATCCACTCACCTTGAACCGATATGAGCGCGATTCCGATCGGCGCATGCTTGAACACATGCTCATAAACCGATTGTTGACCGACAACGTCCACATCCTGCATGCCGTTTAACCTCCTGATGACCCCATTAACTTTATTTCCAATATTATGCTTCAAATTTCACCCGCATTAATGATAATACACGTTTGCCGATGTTTTGAATCATCGGCGTTCAATCGTTATTCCCTTTGTTCGCCCGGACGGACAGCCATTGCGGCAGTGCAGCCAGCGCGTTCCGTTCCCAGTCGCAGAAGCCCGCAAGGTCCTGATCCGACAATCCTTCTCCCTCATCCGTCGAATCGTCGACCCAGAACGATCCGTTCTCGGCGTACGATTCCTCGATTTGCCGAATAGTCAGCTTAGCCGAGGCGATTGCGTTGACCATATCCTGCATGCGCCACTTATAGGTTGGCACCTCTCCGAACGGGCCAACCGCATCGTAGGGTTTGACCACCTGGATCCGATCTCGAACCGCGGTTCCGAAGGGACGCATGAATGGGTGAATATCAAACATGATATATGCGCCGTTCTGCTTCAGCACCCGCTGAATATGGCGATACATGGCGTTTAAATCGTCAATCCATACATGGACGCCGTTAGACGTGTAGACCAAGTCGTATTCGTTATCCTTTATCTTGGACAGCTGCATCGTATCCTCGCACCGAAATTCAATCTCCCAACCGCGTGCTTCCGCAATCGTTTGCGCGCTTTCCAATTGCTTAACGGAGATATCGCAGGAAGTCACTTCGGCCCCCATGAGATGAAAGGCAAATACGGCATGATTGTCTCCGCTCGACGGAACCAGCACTCGCTTGCCTCGCAGATCGGGCACGGCCTCTCGGATCATGGCGTAAGTCACGGGGTGAAATACGGACTCGGGAGCTGCCAGGATGCCGGCTATGGCTTCCTCTGTTCTGTATTTCCAATACCAGGTCTCGGCCCATTGATTCCAGCTCTGCTTGATTACATCGACATGACTGCCCATTTAAATTCCTCCCCTTTATGAAAGCAACGGTCATCGATCATCATTATCCAATCTGCGTTCTTCTATAGAAAGGGGGAAAATACATTTAATTATTCTCGCCAGTTCGTTGCTTAATTAAGCCCTATGAATAACTAAGCTATATGAATAAAGTATCAACCTGCCTCAAAAAAACGAAAGCTGCCGGAACGATGCCGGCAGCCTTCTCATGATCGGTTATTCGAAGCGAATCAAGAAATAATTTTTTTTGCCGCGGCGCAGCACGACGTATTTGCCGTGCAGGCGGTGCTCCGCTTGAACGACGGCTTCCAGGCTCGTCAGCTTCTCGCCGTTGACGGAAACAGCGCCGCTCTCGATGTCCTGCTTCGCCTGGCGCTTGGACGGGGCCGCTCCCGCCTCGATCATCAGATCGACCAACAGGCGATCCGCCTGATCGGTAATGACCGTCGTCGGCAGATCCTGCAGCGCCTCCACGAGCTCGGCTTCCGTCAGCTTCGTAATATCGCCGGAGAACAGCGCCTGCGTAATCTTCTCCGCGCTCTCCACGGCTTCTTCGCCGTGCACGAGCCGCGTCACTTGGCGTGCAAGCTCGCGCTGCGCCGCGCGCTTCTCCGGACGCTCCTTAAGCTCGTTCTCCAGCTCCTCGATGTGCGCCGGAGTCAGGAACGTGAAGTACTTCAGGAATTTGACGACGTCGCTGTCGTCCGTGTTCATCCAGAATTGGTAGAAGTGGTACACCGACGTTTTGTTCCGGTCGAGCCAGATCGCGCCCGATTCGGATTTGCCGAATTTCTTGCCGTCGCTCTTGGTGACGAGCGGCATGGTCAGTCCGAACGCGCCGGATTCGCCCATTTTGCCGATGAGATCCAGACCGGCCGTAATGTTGCCCCACTGGTCGCTGCCCCCGATCTGCAGCGCGCAGCCATGATCTTGACGCAGCTTCAGGAAATCGTAAGCTTGCAGGATCATGTAGCTGAACTCGGTAAACGAGATGCCGTTCGACAGGCGCGAATCGACAGAATCCTTGGCGAGCATGTAATTAACCGTGAAATGTTTCCCTACGTCTCGGAGGAAGGAGATCACGTCCAGCTGCGAAATCCAATCGTAATTGCTCACGAGCTTGGCCGGGTTGTGCTCCGCTTCGAAGTCCAGGAAGTTCGACAGCTGCCGCTTCAAGCTGTTCGTCCATTCCGCTACCGTATCCGCCGTGTTGAGCGAGCGCTCCGACGAACGGCCGCTCGGGTCGCCGATCAAGCCCGTGCCGCCGCCGACCAGCGCGATCGGAACGTGACCGGCGTTCTGGAACCGGCGCAGCATCAGAATCGGCAGCAGGCTCCCGATATGCAGGCTGTCCGCCGTCGGGTCGAATCCGCAGTACAGCAGGACGCGTTCATCCTGCAGTTTGGCGCTCAACCCTTCCCGATCGGTGACCTGATGAATCAGTCCCCTGTAATCCAAATCCTCCAATAAGGCCGCTTGGCCGGTTGCGATGTCTTGTGCCATATCCATATCCTCCTATAGTTACGTACTAAAAACGAACTCAAACCGAACTCAAAAAGACCCGCCCCTGTCATAGACAGGGACGAGTCATCGCGGTACCACCCTAATTGAATACGCAAGCGCGCATTCCACTCTGCCCGGTAACGGCGGACGGCCGTCTCTCCCTTCCGCGCGGCGCGCGGGTTCGGGACAAGAAGCTCGGGGAGGTAATTCGCGTTCAATCAAGTACCGGCTTGCACCAACCGCCGGTTCTCTGGAAGCATGAGCTGAACGCTACTGAATCCCTTCATCGCTTGATCATGGATGAATCGATACATCCACTTTAGTAGACATGGATCGACTTGTCAACTTCCGCGTCTAGCCAAGCGGCCTGCGGCGCCGTTACTTGCCCAGCACTGCGTTTCGGTCGTCACCGCTTCGCCGGAACGCAGCGATTGCTGCATCGCAAGCGCCAAATAATGATCTTGGCAGGCTTCCGCCAGCGAATAGAAATCAGGACCGCCCGCAGCATAGTCCGCCATTCGCGCCAGGCATTCCGCGATCGCGATCTCGTCGTCGGTCAGCCTGGCCGGCGCCGTGGCGTTCGTATAAACGACTTGTTCGCCGCAGTGCAAGCCTTTCAGATAGAAGCCCTCCAAATTGCCATCGAGCCCCGTCTGCTGACGCGTCAGCTGCACGTGCACCGGCGTTAGATGGTCTAGCAGGTAACGGATATCGAAATTATTGATCTCCCCTCGTTCGCCTCTCACGAGCAGACGCGGCGAGCGAATCCAGGAGAAATATTGGTCCCCCGTAAAATCATAAGAACCATAGCGGTCGCCGAAATCAAAAGCAGCCATCACTTGGCTGGAATCCACGATGCGATGCTCCTGCGGCGGACCCGAGCGGCCCGATCCCTCCACGATCTGCGATACGAACGCCGACGCGCGGATGACCGCGTTCTCGAAGCCGATATCCAAGTACCTGCGCATCAGGCTGATGCCATGGTAATCGTGCGCGGCCGATACCTGCGCCTGCGTCACGCGGCCCAGACGGCCGGATCGGACGATCGCCAGCCGCCCGGCATGATTGGGCTGAAAGGCATACTGTTCCGCGACTTGAATCCTTCCCCGTCCGGCGGTCTGCCCGTACAACGAGATCATCTCCTCCAGCGTCTCGGCCGGCGGCGTCTCGCAAAGCACGGGTACATCGCGCCGGACCAGCTCCAGCATGATGGACGGAGCGACCTTTCGCGGTACGCTGACGACGACAAATTCCAGCTCTGCCCGATCAAGCAGCGCATCCACGGTGCGGTAAGTCGGAACGTTCCATTGCCGCTCGAAAGCCGCTCCCTTGTCAGCGTCCCGGACGACGACGCCCGTCACCTGAAATCGCTCGGGCAGCGCCTTGGCGATGCGCAGGAAGAACTCGGTTCGCCAGCCGCCGCCGACAATCCCGAAGCCGACCGCGCTCATAGCTGCCTCCCGTTCCGGCCGCCGCCGATGCCGGAATAAGGGATGCCCGGAATCCAATCCCGACCCGCGGAAGGCGGTTCGAACGCGTCGACGGGGAAGGTAACCTTGCAGCCGCAGCGAGCGGACAAGTAGGCGCCTTCGACGATTTCGAGCGCGGCGAGCGAACTGACCGCGAGTCCGTAATCGGCCGTGTCCCGCTCGATCTCGTCGGCCATCGTTTCCAACAGGCGCCGATGGCCGGTAACCGCGAATTCTTCGGGCATGATCAGCTCGCCCGCCGGATGCGCTTCGTTCAACAGGATGTAGCCGTCTTCCCAGCCCCAGAATTCGATCGTTCCTTTCGTGCCCACGATGCGGAACAGCGTCTCCTTGCCTTCGCAATTGATCTGCACCTCGTCGCCCGTTATCATGACGACGCGAATCCCGCTTCGGGTCTGCGCATACGTAACGGCCACCGTCTCCACCTGCATGCCGTCCCTGTACGTGCGCGTGCTCGTATCGGCCTGCGCCATGACATAAGCGAGCGGCTCGATGCCGGTCAGCTGCACGAAGAAGTTCAGCCAGTGAATGCCGGCGTTGATAATATCCCATCGGGTGCATTGAATTTCCAGCAGCTTGAATTCGCCGATCTCGCCGCGCCGCACCCTGCCGATAACTTCCGTTTGGGTCGCCTTCGTCAGCATGCCATGCGGCACCGTCATCGGTATTCCGCGGCTCTGGATCGCTTGCAGGATCGCGCGGCCGGACGCGACGGTATGGCCGAGCGGTTTCTCCACGAGAATTCCTTTCAGCGGCAGCTTCAAGGCGTCCAGCGTGACCTCCTCGTGCGAAGGCGGAAACGTGCTGACGCATACGATATCCGTAGGACATGCGGCCAGCATTTCCCGGTGATCGGTAAACGTTTGAATAGCCGGGTACATCGCTTGCAACTGCTCGCAGATGTCGGGCCTCAGATCGGCAACGGCTTTCAGCTCGTAACGATCCGAATCGGCAAGCGCTTTCATGCTCAACTGACCGCCTTGCCCGCCGCCCACGACGGACGCCGTTAATTTAGTCATGCATGCAACTCCTCTCGTTATGTACATCGTCCAGGCTTCGCTCCCGGCATCCCGGGCTCGAAACCTGAAGCGCCTTATTCTTTATACTGCTTCTCCGTTGGAGCCGGCAACTCCTGCGGGCAGCCCGGCCTTCGCGGCAGTTTTCGCTTCGGCTTTCGGCCCGTCGGCCTCTTTCCCTGTGCCCGCGCGCCTGCCGCCGAGCTTGAATACCAGCATGCCGGCTACGATGACGAGCACGCCGATCAGTCTGCCGGGCGTCAGGTCGACCTTGGTCAAGCCCAGCCAGCCCTGCGAGTCCAGAACCAATGCGCAGACGAGCTGGGAAGCAAGCGACAGCGAGACGGCATACGTTGGCCCGAGACGCCTGATTCCCTGCATGAGACAAGTGACCACGCCGACGCCGATCAGGCCGCTGAAGAAGAACCATGCCTTCGCATGCTCCAAGCTGAACATCGCCCGGCCTTCCAATATCAAGCCGAGCGTCAAGGAGGCCGCAAACCCCAATCCCAATACGAGCGTCGTCGTCACCCAAGAACCCGCTTGTCCGTTTACCTTGCTATTGAATATTGTCTGCAGGCTGACCAACGAGCCCGCGATAAGTGCGATGAGGAAGCCTTGCAGCATGGTTTCATTCTCCCTTCCTATTCATTCGGTCTATGATTCGTAGATATTATGATTGGCGCGCACGCTCAAGCCCGCTCTATCCTTGACGAGAATCATGCCCTTCGTCCGCTCGATCAGACCGTCCGCGGCGAATTGCCCTAAGACCCGGTTCACATGCCGATAGCTGGTGCCGATCAGATGAGCCGCATCCCGCAGACCGGAGGTGCTTATGCTGCCGCCGGATTCCGGTTCCGCATCCGCGAAAGCGACGGAAAGCAAATAACCGGCAAGCCGCACGTCTACCGGCTGCATGAGATTAAAGCTCATCGTCAAGGACTTGGCATAGAACTTGCGCGAAATATTCGTTAACAGAAATTGCAGAAACGGCGCATGGTCGCCGGCATGACTCCGAAGCCGCTTATAGGGAATGCTAATCATCTCCACGGACGAGACCGCTTCGACCGTATTGAGAATCGCCGCATCCTGCACGTATTCGATATCGCCGATCGTATCGACCGGCGTCTTGAACGAGAGGATGAGCGTGCGTCCCTCCGCGGAGTCGGTATAGATCTTGATCTTCCCCTTCACGAGGACATACAGCGTGTGCGACGGATCGCCTTGGGAGCAGATCAGCTCTCCTTGTTTGTAGCGATCGAGCGACATATGCGGCCGCAGCGCTTCATGGAATACGCTGCTTAGCCCGTGAAGCTGCAAGTAATGCCCGACTTCCCTTCCGTCTTGAATTTCATTCAAATGTTCTTTTCCCCTTTCGACTCCTGCCCGAAACCGACGCCAAGCGTTCCCATTTGACCGCCTACGCCTAATTCAGCCCTAGTATGACCACGCCGGCTGCCATTATCCCGATCCCGATGAACTGCGGCGGCTTGACCTTGAGCTTCGCGAGATCGAACCAACCGCGGCTGTCGATGACGAAGGTCAGCAGCAGTTGGGCGATCATGACCGCGGATATCGTAACGGCGGCTCCGACCCGGTGCATGGCCGCGACGTTACCGAATATAATAACCGCTCCGAAGGCGCCGCTCGATAGATACAACGGCTTGACTTGCTTCAGGCTGCGCCAGCTTCTGTCCCGAACCGCGAGCGTAATGACCAGCGCCGCCGCGAACCCGGTCAATTGCGTGAGCGCGGCCGTCTGCCAAGTGCCGATCCCTTCGCTGATGCGCGAATTGGCCGCTCCCTGCAGCGCGATGAAGACGCCGCCCAAGCAGGCGAATAAAATGCCTCTCACGAATGATTCACTCCTCGATATCTCTTCTCCTTTAAATAATGGCTGCTTTGGCGCTTACAGTGAAGGACATATGTCCCTGACCGCTCCAAGATGCGAATTCGGGCGCTGCGCGGACGGCAAAAAGCCCCGAACCTCGCCGGTTCAGGGCATACCTAAGCAAATACGTTCTAATCGATGCGTTTCCGGGGAGCTAGTCGGCCTTGCCTTGCAGCGTGAAGCGATAGGAATAGCTCTTATCCGCCGGCAATAAATAGGGTTCGTGCGGCTTCGAACCCCAGCTGTCGTCGCCGCCGACGCCCATTTGCCGATAATTGACGCGAACGACCGTCGTGTCGCTGGCAGGCAGCTTATGCGCATGATCGCTGGCTTCCAGCTCGAAAGGGGTATACGGCAGCGCGTTCAGCTCGAAGATCGGATGTCCTGCGATGTGCAATGCGGCTCCGCTTGCATTCGAGATCGCGGCACGGCGCACGTCCATCTTATTGCCGCATTCCTGCGGTCTTAGGTAAGGCACGAACTGGTCTGCAACTTTACCTTGATGGATGCCGATTTTGGCGCTGAGCTGACGATCCCAGTACGATTCATGCGGTCCTTTGCCGTACCATTCCAGGTCCGCGAACGAGCCGTCCATGCCGAACATCAGGCCGATTTCGGGTATTTCCGGCAGACGGCTCCCCGGATCCAGCCGCAGCTGCACTTCAATCGCTCCGCTGCCGAGAACCGTATACGTCACCTTGCAAGCCGATTCCGATGTTGTCGGCAGCACGTAATCGGCATGCACGATGACGCGGTCGGCCAGCGGTTCCCAACGCAGCGAGCAAAGCATGCGTTCTTCGCCTGCGCTTCTCCAGGTCGCGCAGCGTTCATGCTGTTTATTGCCGCGGTCATTATCCGTGTAGGCCCGCCAGAAGTTCGGCGCGAGCGCGCCTTTGAGAAATTCGGTTCCGCCGACGCTATAAGAAACCAAGCTGCCGTTTGCCGTATCGAACCGGGCACTGAAGCGATGGCCGCTTACGATCAACGAACCGGATTGAACCATGGCATTCACGGGACCGCAGCTCTTCATGGGCGCAATCACGGCGGTAACGGGCTTCGCGACGGGAAGAACGAATTGTTCGAAGGCCACCTCATGACCCGCTTCCGCCCACTTCTCGGCTTTCTTCGTTACGAAGCTGATCGTAAGCACCGCTTCTCCCCTCTGCTCCGGTTTCGGGAGCGCAAGCGTGATCTCCTTGCTGGCGAGTGGCGCGACCGAGACATTAAGATGGCCTTCCGCATAGGCGGCGCCGTCTACGGCAATCGACCACTGGAGCAAATACGCATCCGTATTCGTAAATAAGTTCTTATTCGCGATGCGGTAGATGCCCCGCGCGCCGTCCACTTCGGAAATGTCAATATTTTGGTAGCATTTCTTGGCTTCGATCAGCTTCGGCGAGACGGAACGGTCGGCTAGAAGAAGACCGTTGCCGCAGAAGTTGCCGGAATGAGGGGTCTCGCCGAAATCTCCGCCGTACGCCAAATATCTCTTGCCGTCCGCTTCGGTCTTCCAGAGGCTTTGGTCTACCCAGTCCCAAATAAATCCGCCTTGGAGCACGGGATACCGATCGAACAATTCGGTATACAGATGCAAACCGCCGAGGGAATTTCCCATGGCGTGGCTGTACTCGCACAGGATATACGGCTTCTTCGGTCCGGGCGCGTTCGCGTACGCGATCAAGCCGCTCGGCCTGACGTACATGTAACTCTCCACGTCCGTCGCATCGGCGGATGCCTTCCAATTCACGACGCCTTCATAATGAACGACCCGCGTCGGGTCCGCCTCACGCAGGAAGTCATGCATCCGGACGAAATTATCGCCGCCGAACGCCTCATTGCCAAGCGACCACATGACGATCGAAGGATGGTTCTTGTCCCGCTGCATCATGGAATTCGCGCGGTCGATGACGTTCGCCGTCCATTCCGGCTTGCTGCCGGGCACCGTCGTCGGAAGCAGCTCGGTCTGACCGCCGCTCCAAGTGCCGTGCGTCTCCAGGTTGGTTTCGTCGATCACGTAGATGCCGTATTCGTCGCACAGCTCGTACCACAACGGATTGTTCGGATAATGGGCGGTACGTACGGCATTGATATTGTACGCCTTCATGAGTTTGACGTCCGCGAGCATGTCTTCGAGCTTCATTACGCGGCCGCCGTCGACGCAAAACTCATGGCGATTGACGCCCTTGAACACGATTCGTTGCCCGTTGATGAGCATGAGTCCGTCTCGGATCTCGAAACGACGGAACCCCGTCCGCGTACTGATCGTCTCCAGCAGCTCCCCGTTCCGATGCTTCAAGCTGAGCACGAGCGTGTAGAGATGCGGTTCCTCGGCGCTCCATTTCAACGGATTGGCGACAGGGGCCGATAACTCGACCTGCGCTTCCGCGATCCCGGCGCCAAGGGCTGCCGATCCCGTCATCGGCTCCGCGAACACGGCCTTTTGCCTGGCATCGTACAACTGCGCTTCGAGCGTGATCGAACCCAGATCGGCTTCCCGATGATTCATCAACGTCGCTTTCACGTTGAGCTTCGCGTCCGTGCAGGCTTCATCAAGCTCCGTAGACACGAAGAAATCGTACACATGCGCCTTCGGCACCGTATACAGGTAAACATCGCGAAATATACCGCTCAGCCGCCAGAAATCCTGATCCTCCAGCCAGCTCGCATCGCACCACCGATAGACCTCGACCGCAAGCTTATTCTCGCCGGGTCTCAAATAGGGGGTAAGGTCGAATTCAGCCGGCGTAAACGTATCCTCGCTGTAGCCCGCAAGCTCGCCGTTGACCCATACGTAGAAAGCGGATTCCACGCCTTGGAAGCTGATGAATACAGGCTGCCCCTGCCAATGATCCGGCACCGCGAACGTACGGGCATACGAGCCGACAGGGTTATACAGCGTAGGCGCGAACGGGGACGCCAGCTCCGGCTCCGACGTCTCCCACGGGTAGCGGACATTCGTATACTGCGGGTAATCGTAACCCTGCAGCTGCCAGTGTCCGGGTACCTCGATATCGGGCCAATCCGCATGATCGAAGCCTTCCTCGCAGAAATTCCGAATTCGCTTGGACGGGTTCTCCGCGAAAGCGAATTTCCACGTGCCGTTCAGCGACATATAGCTGCGCGAAGCGGTGCGGTCGTTCTTGAGCGCTTCTTCCACGGAATCGAAAGGGATCAGCGTGGCGTGCGCTTTCATGCGATTCAGCTCGAAAATATCCGGATTATTGTTCCACTCCGGGTAGCCGTTCGCCGGCGGCGTATACGTAAATTTCGGTTTCATTATCGGCAGCCTCTTTCGTCATGTACAGACGTCCGTCATGAACGCATGTCCTGTTTTTTAACTATAATTTTCACTATAATTAGCCGGATTAAGGATGTATATATAAAATAAAACACGGCCATGCAATAAAAATCCCTGTCGTTTTGAACGGGTCCACGCAGGATGCGGCGAAAATTACGAATGTACTTATCGTTGCGGAAATTTAAGGTAACCGCCCGCATGCAAGCTAAAAAAACCGTCCCCGCGCGAGTATGCGCGGAGACGGTTTTCTGGATTTTCGCGTGTGATTCTTAGCTAAACGATATGATTCATTATGATCGATGAATGATGAACCGATGAGCGATGAATGATGGACAATCGCGACGAGCGCATCACGTTTAAAGGTAACTGCAAGGCGTATTAACGATACGCTTCGCTGCCTCTGAACGGCATATGTTCGCCTGGGACGAACCGCGGCTTAGGCAGGTAGTCGTTTATCCCCTCCACCGGTTTGCCTCGCAGCAGAAAGCCGCTGTGCCATGGCGTCACCTTGATGCGCGTCGAGGTCGGGATATAGCGAATCGTAAGTCCGGCGCGGCGCATCGGCGACAGATTCGCGTTGGAGCCGTGAATCACGTTCGGATGATGCACGGAGACGCTGCCTGCGGGGAGGACGATGTCGACGGCCGACGATTCGTCGACCAGCGACGAATCGATCGCCGAGCCGAGCACGTTCTCCACGTCGTTACGGGCGATCATCTCCTGCAGATCCATATGCTGCGTGCCGGGAATGACCCGCATGCAGCCGTTCTCGGGAACGGAATCGTCCACCGCCAGCCACAGCGTAACGACGTCCATCGGCTCCAGCGGCCAATAGCTTCCGTCTTGATGCCACAGAACGGGCTGGCCGTCATAGGCCGGCTTGCTGATATAATGCGTGGCGAACAACGCGATATCCGGCCCGATAAAAGCTTCCGCGATGTCCAGCAGGCGCTCGTCGCTGATCAGCCGATGCCAGAACGGATCTTTCCCCATCAGGTCGGAATGGTACTGTTCCGGACGGAGATCCGGGTATTTCGCCGCCAGCCAGTCCAGATGCTCCCTCGTCTCGCCGATAAGCGCTTCGTCCAGCACGTTCGGCACCTGAACGTATCCTTGCTCGTCGTACTGCGCGCGCAGCGTTTCTTTTGCCGTCATAACCATCGCTCCCTATAGGTGCATCTTATTCCTCAGTATAAGGGCGGATCGGATGCCTTGTCTTTGTTTGAAAGCGCCATCTTTTTGCAAATAACTGACATCCTGCAGGTAATAGCGGATCGATTTACAAACGCCGCACATGCCGCTCTTGCCGCTCTTGCCGCTCTTGCCGCTCTTGCTCGCCGCTTTAGTCAAGCTTACGAAAAACAAACCTAATCACCCTGCAGCGGTTAACGGTTGCACGGAACGCTAATCGGTTCAAAAAGGCCTATTCTTTGCGCTAACGGTTGTCAGAAGGCTTATTGCGCGATTTTCCCATGCAAATCAACCCTTTTGGCGAAATAGCTTCTGTCACAGCCGTTAGCGTTTATTTAGCCGCCTTTTTCGACGATTAGCGACGCTGGCAGCCGTTAGAGTTCAGCCGCATTCACGATCAACGTTCGGGAAGGCTTCCTTCGCTTGCCGAACTCCCAGCATACAGCGCTTACTCCACGATCTACGCCCAAAAGCCCGGACGGCTGTCCGGGCTTTTGGCTTTAGATGCGGCTTATTTCGCGCTCCACAATTCCACGCGGTCTTTAACATACTTCTCGTAGCCGTCTTCCATTTTCTCGACGCCGGCTTTCTTCAGCTCTTCCATGTACGAATCCCATACCTTGTCGAAATCGGCAGGCTTCGCAAGGATCGCTTCCGGAACCCGTTTCCACGTGATGTCGCGCATTTTTTGACCCAGGATCGTCACGTCGTCTTCGCCAGGGATGGAGATGTTCCAAGCCGCGCCGTACGATTTGACCTTGAATTCGTCCTCTTTCGGGAACAGATCCTTCCAAGTCGTCGCTTTGTACGCAGCCAAGGTTTCCTTCTCAACGTCGCTGTAGCCGTTGACCAATTGCTCAGGGAAGTTCTTCGTGTAGTAGTTGCCGGATGGATCCTTGGCGCCGTCGCCGTAATGCGCCATGATGTTCCAGTAGAAGCCGATGCCGGTTTCTTTCGTGAATGCCGTGTTGTCGTTGTTGATGCGGTCTTGTACTTCCTTCGGAACGACGCGTTTGCCGTTCTCCATGACGTAGTGCTTGCCTTCGATACCCCAGTTGTTCAGGATTTGGCCTTCGTCGGAAGCGAGGAAGTCCAGGAACTTGATGGCACGGACAGGGTCTTTACACGTGCTGGAGATCGCGATGCCGTAGCCGCCCATGAAGCCCGTAGGCCAGAACGACGTATCCTTGTAGTCCTTCGTCAACGTAACCGGGTAGTGTCCGTACGTTTGGTCGAATTTGCCGGCCGTCTTCAGCGCTTGCTGCGCGTCGTTGTAATCCCAATCCTGATCGATCAAGCCGAGCACGCGGCCCGTCGCGACTTTCGCTTTATACTGGTCGTATTTTTGCACGAAGCTTTCTTGGTCCAGCAAACCTTCGGCGTTCATGTGGTTCAGCCAGCGGAAATATTCCTTCTCTTCCGGACGACGGAAGTGGTACGTGACTTCGTTCGTGTCCTGATTGATGAAGTATTCGCCGTCATCGGAGCCGCCCGTCGCCAGGAATGCCGGGTTCGTGACGGAGATGTACATATGCCAGTCGTCGGCGTTCAGGGACAGGCCGATGTTTTTGTTGCCGTTCTCGTCCGTCGGGTGCTTCGCCAGGTAGTCCTTCATGACCTTCTCGTAATCCTGTACCGTACGGATCTCCGGATAGCCCGCTTCCTTCACGACGCGGTGCTGCAGCTCGAAGCCGCCGCCGGCGACGAAGCGCTGTTCGTCCGCGGCTGCCCAAGTCGGGATCGCGTAGATGGCTTGGTCGTCATTGGTGTATTTGGCCCGCACCATATAATCGCCGAGCACTTTCTTGATGTTCGGTGCGTATTTATCGATGAGATCGGTCAAATCAAGCACGGCGCCGGCGTCTACCAGCTTGCCGATGTCGCCTTTCGCCGCGATTAGATCCGGATATTCGCCGCTCGTCGCGATCAGCGCGACCTTCTGCGCAGGGTCGCCCACCGCGAATTCGGCATCCAGCGTCACGCCGGTCTTCTTCGTGATTTCCTTGGACACTTCGTCCTGCATGTTGTTCCAATTCGGATTCGGGTCTTCGCTGAAATAGGAGAACGTGATCGGGGACAGATCTTCCGCCGCATCCTTCCCGTCATTCGCGCCAGCGTTGGCATTTTTGTTCGAGTTGCCGTTCGTCGTCGCGGCGTTCCCGTCGTTGGCCGCGTTAGTGCCGTTATTGCCGTTGTTGCCGTCATTGCCGCAAGCCGCCAGCATTCCCGTCAGAAGCACTAGCGAAAGAGCCATCGATGCTTTCTTCGAAATCCCTCGTTGCATGTTGCAAACCCTCCCATATGAATCTCTGAAATTATATTGTATAAACAGGAAGCCTGTAGATACCGTGCGTGGTGGTAATGGTTGTGCCGGGTTGTCAGTTGAAGTTTGTGTAGTTCGCGTCTGGTTCGCTTAGGTGTGCTTTGCTGTTCGCTGTTCAAATGCTGATGAACGTTGTGTTGCAGCTGTTTGTGAGTCGATTGTCATGTGCTGTTACGCTTTAAGGAAGCCCGGTTAAAATCGCCCGGAGGGAGGTATGGAGTCGGAAAAGCGTCAGCGTTCGCCTTTGTAGTCAGAAATCCACCTCTAATCTTTCATACAATGAAGATTTCCGACTACAACAGCGATTGGAGACCCATACCGACCGCAGGGCGATTTTTACTCTCCGGACCGAGCGTAGACCCATACCGACCGCAGGGCGATTTTTACCTACCGGGCCGACCGGATAACGCTAGCTTTTTACAGCGCCCAGCGTCATACCCTTTACAAAGTAGTTCTGCAAGAATGGATACACCACTAGGATCGGCACGGTTACGATGATCGTGATCGCCATCTTCACCGATTCCGGCGAGATCTGCGCCATGACCTCCGTCATGTTGCGGCCATGGAAGCTGTCGGCGTTGGTCGTCGTGCTCTGAATGACCTTCATGAGCTCGAATTGCAGCGTCGTCAGATAATCCTTCGAGCCGTTGTAGAGGTACGTGTCGAACCAGGAGTTCCATTGGCCGACGGCCAGGAAGAGCGCGATCGTGGCGAGCGCCGGCTTCGTCAGCGGCAGGATGACCCGCCAATAGATCGTGAAGTCGTTGGCGCCGTCCAGCTTGGCGGATTCCTGCAGCGCATACGGGATGCCGTCGATGAACGAACGGATGACGAACACGTTGAAGGCGCTCACAAGACCGGGAAGAACATAGACCGCGAACGTGCCCATCATGTGCAGGTCCTTGATCAGAATGTAGGTCGGAATCAACCCGCCGGACACGTACATCGTAAGCGCGAGAAACGTGGAGACGAAGCGCCGTCCCTGGAAGTCGACCCGGCTGAGCGTGAACGCCAGCATCGAAGCGCTGATCAGGCCGAGAATCGTGCCGACGACCGTGCGCAGGATCGAGATTTTCAGCCCGGTGATCAGGCCGGAGAAAGCGAAGATCGTTTCGTAATTCTTGAACGTGAACGCCCGCGGGAATATCGTGATGCCGCCTCGGACGCTGTCGGTCGAATCATTCAGCGATATCGCCAGCACGTTCAGAAACGGGTACAGCGTAATGATCGTGACGAGCGTAATGACGAAGTAAACGGTGAAGTCGAAGAAGCGGTCTGACCAGGGGGTGCCGCTCGAGAATAATCGTGCTTTCATCTGCCGCAGCCTCCCTAAATGATGCTTTCTTTCGTGATTTTTTTGAAAATGCCGTTCGCGGTGAACAGGAGAATGACGCTGACGACGGAGTTGAATATATTGATCGCCGTCCCGAACGAATACCGTCCCATGCCCAAGCCGTAATTCAGCGCGTACAGGTCAAGCGTCTGCGAGTAATCGCGCACGAGATTGTTGCCGAGCAGGAACTGCTTCTCGAAGCCGATGCTGATGAGATGGCCGATCGAGATGATGACGAGCACGATGATCGTGGAGCGAATGCCCGGCAGCGTGATATGCCACGCTTGCTGCGACCTGCTGGCGCCGTCGACGCGCGCCGCTTCGTACAGCTCGGGCCCGATGCCGGCGATGGCCGCCAAGTAGATGATCGTGTTCCAGCCGGTCTCTTTCCAAATGTCGGAAGCGGTGACGATGCTCCAGAACAGATTGCCTTTGGCCGCGAATTGAATGGGCTCATGGATGATATGAAGCCCGACCAGCAGATCGTTGACCGCCCCGTTGTCCGTCGAGAGCATCTTGGTGACGATGCCCGCCGCGACGACCCAGGACACGAAATGCGGCAGGTAGGAAATCGTTTGCACGAACCGCTTCAGGAAGCCGATCCGAACCTCGTTCAGCAGGATCGCGAACACGATCGGGATGATGAAGCCGGCAACCAGGCCCATGACGCTCATCGCTAGCGTGTTGCGCAGCGCTTGGAAGAACGAGTCGTCGTGAAACAGTTCCTTGAAGTACTTGAGCCCGACCCATTCCTGATCCAGGAACGAATCCTTCGGCTTGAATTTTTGGAACGCCATCGTCCAGCCCCAGAGGGGAAGGTAATTGAAGACGAACACCCACAGCACGAAGGGAAGCGACATCAAGTAAAGATATTTCTGTTGGAAGAACGTGCCCCAGAAACGGGATTTGCGTCGTGCCGCAAGCTGCGGCTTGATCGTTGTAACGGCTTTCATTTGGCGATACCTCCTTGCTGTATGGCTTTATGATACCGGATATAAAGCGCTTCCAATACCACTGCAATTGGGGGTAAAATCATGTGAAAATTGCATCCGACTTTCGGCCTACCCCTCACTTCTTCTTATAAGCGGACGGCGATTCGCCGACGTATTTGCGGAATTTGGCGTGAAAATAATCCGCGTTGGCGTAGCCGACCTTCTCCGCTACCTGATAAACCTTCAGCCCCTGCTCCAGAAATTCCTTGGCCTTCTCGATCCTCACCTTGTCGAGGTAGGTGTTGAAGTATTCGCCCGTCTCGCTCTTGAACAGCTTCCCGAGATACGCGCTGTTGTAATTGAATACCTCGGCGAGCGTCTCCAGCTTCAGATTCTCGTCGTAACTGCGCTGGATCAGATCGATCATCTTCTTGATCTGCTTGTCTCCGCTGCAGGCGGCGCTGCCGATCAGCAGGGCGGGCAGGATCGCGGTCAGCTCCCGCTCCAGCTCGTCGTAACGAATATGGTCATAGATGGCCAGCATGCAGCGGGACAGCCGGTCATGATCCAGCTTCCGTTCATCGCCGGACTGGGACAGCTTGCCCGCGACGGCCGTGACTAGGCCGGCAAAGGTGGATTTCACGGCTTCCTCCGTCTGGCCGCAATCGATCAACCGTCTGCCCGTGCTGCCGATCAGCTGCGCGACCGCTTCGGCGTTGCCGACATCGATGGCAAAATACAGCTTATCCGCCAATGCCGGAACATCGACTGTGCAATCCGCTGCCGACGGCGAGATGGCTGCCGGCAGGTGAAACGGTGCCGTGCCTGCCAGGACCAGCTGACCGCCCGTATAGAAGAACCGCCGCTCCAGCAGCCGGGCTGCTTCCAGATACGATTGGCGGATGTCGCCAAGCTGTGTCACTGTCGAGCCGCCAACGGCCGCAATATGCACGCCGGGCTCCGTAACGAGCGATGCCAGCTCATTGTATACGCGTCTGCGCACCTGTTCCTCCTGCAGCCGGTCTGGCAGCAGCAGAACGAGCGCGGCGTCCACAGCCAAGACGACGCCTCTCCCTGTCTCATCGTAGGCGGTAACGAAGCGGTCCCGAATCGCCTCGAATTGGCCCGGCTCCAAGGCGCGATCCTTCCCTTTCAGCTTGACGATCGCAATGCTGTAACTGTCCCAGCACAAGCCCGCCGCCTCCAAATCACTCGGACTCGGCGCGTCCCGCTGCGCCAAGTCGGCGGACACCAGAGCTTGCAGCAGCTTCTGCCGATTCCATTCCTGCATCGATCCGCTGGCCAGCTTAGCCTGCCGCTCGCGCTCCATGATGCCCGCGAGCTTGCTCAGATGCGCGGTGAGCTCGTCTTCGTCGACCGGCTTCAGCAGGTAGCCGTCAATATTCAGCCCGATGGCTTTCTTCGCATAGTCGAAATCCGCGTACCCGCTCAGGATGAGTACATGCACCTCATCATCCGTCTTCCGTACCGCTTCGATCAGTTCGAGACCGCTCATGCCCGGCATCCGAATGTCGACGATGAGCAGATCGGGACGATGGGTCGTGATTTTCCGCAAGGCATCCTTGCCGTTGGCGGCCGTGTCCATGACGGCATAGCCGAGTCCTTCCCAATCGATCAACGTCCTCAGACCCTCGCGGATAGTAGGCTCATCATCGGTAATCAGCACGTTAAACATAGCGATCCACTCCCATCGGTATCGTAAATTGAACATTCGTTCCTACGCCAGGACGGCTCCAAATGCGCAGGCCGTACTCCTGCCCGTACATCAGCTTCAGCCGCATATGCACGTTGCGGAGTCCGATATGATTGCCTTCGTTTTCCTCGACCTCGTCCAATGAACCGCAGAGCTCCTCCAGCTTCTCCTGCGAAATCCCCTCTCCGTTGTCGGACACCTCCACCTGGATGCGATCGTCTTCCACGACGGCAGAGATGCGCACGCATCCGCCGGCTTCCCGGTTCTCCAAACCATGAATGACGGCATTTTCCGCCAACGGCTGAATAATGAGCGGCAGGACCGGCACCTGCTCGGCGGAGGGATCGATATGCAGCTCGTACCTTAGCCGATCCTCGTAACGGAATTTCTGAATGTCCAGATAACAGCGCACCATATCGATTTCATTGCAGAGCTGAACGGTGCGGCTGCCGGCCTCGAGGTTCTTGCGCATCAGCTTGCCGAGCAGCTTGACGACGTTCGATATTTCGCGTTCGCCCTTCAGATGCGCTTTCATGCGGATCGATTCCAGCGCATTGAACAGAAAATGCGGATTGATTTGGCTGGCCATCATTTTGAATTTGATCTCGTTCTGCCTCGACTCCAGCTCGACCTTCTGCCGGTTGGAATCCTGCACCTCGACGATCAGCTCGTTGATGCTCGCCACCATGCTGTTGAACTGCCTGGACAGCTGCCCGATTTCGTCTTTGCCGTCGATCTCGAGCGCCACGTCCAAATTGCCCGTGCCGACCTTCGTAATGTACTTGCTCAGGCGCATCATTCGTTTGGAGAGCATCGCGGAGAAACCGTAGATCAGCATAATGGCGACCACCAGGCTGATGAGGATGACCGTCAATCCCAATCGGATGATGCGATTCGGCTCCTTCATGATGTCGTCGATGGAGAACACCGAAATAATGCGCAGGGCGTTCAGGCTGGACTCGGGCACGAGCGGCTCGATTTGGATTTGCGAGGAATTGCCGTCCACGTTCGCCTGGAAGCTGCCGCTCTTCGCCGC
Organism: Paenibacillus sacheonensis; assembly: GCF_009909195.1. Classification (GTDB taxonomy): domain Bacteria; phylum Bacillota; class Bacilli; order Paenibacillales; family Paenibacillaceae; genus Paenibacillus_Z; species Paenibacillus_Z sacheonensis. The sequence goes on along the minus strand of NZ_JAAAMU010000001.1, from coordinate 200,455 downwards.
GATGACGTTAGGGTCGTAACTGATGCTGGCCAGCGTGCTTCCGACGCGCCCCGGCCGATTCGCCGCGACGATGCGATTGTTGCCGTCCACGATCATCGTCTCGAACTTCTCCTGGCTGAGAATCGAATCCAGCTTCTCGGAGCTGACGTTAATGACGAGCACGCCGCTCGTATGCTGGGTCAGAAAATCGATTTTGCGCACCAAACTCAAATAAAACCGATGATCGCGCTCGTCCTCCATGTAATACCAAGCGGCAAGGCCGCTGTTCGTGAGCGCCCTCTTGTACCAGTCGGCCTGCAAGACATCCGGCGTCGGCTGCAGAAATTCCCAGTTGTTCAGCAGCGTCTGATTGTTCACGTACAGCCGGATGTTGGAGATATCCTTGTACAAGCGAATGTAATCCTTGATATCCGGATATTCCTTGTACGCCTTGACAACCTCGTACACCGATTCGTAATGCCGGTTAGCCAGCGTCTCCAGCCTGCTGTCGTTGGACATGCGGTACGAAATATCGTACGACACGTTGATGACCTCGCCGGTTCGTTTCTTGACCCGTTCCATGTTGTTCGCCGTCTGCTCGAGCGCATTGTCCAGCGCCATGTCGCGAAGCTCGCTGGTGAGGAAGGCGCCCACGATCAGCACGGGCACGAACGTGACGAAGATAAAGGAAAACACCAGCTTCGTTCTCAGCTTGAGGTCATTGATGCCGCGTTTCATGAAGTAAATCATGCCGGATGTCCTCCCAAAATTTATGCAATTTATGTAAGCGTTTGCATTTTTGCAAAATAGAAACTGTCAATTTTGTCCTTGTTCATTGTAATCAAACCGTTCGTACAAAACTAGAGCACAATTTATTCCATTTTCATGTCATAATTAGTGATTTCGCGCTGGATGATGGGCGCATGGGACGACTCGGCTGCCGAATCTCGTTCATTTGTCAGCTAAGGTATGGGATTGGCCGTGAGTAACCGCAGCCTTATAAATCTAACGGTTGTACGAAGGCCTATTTGGCCCAAAATCGCCATTTTAAATCTGTAACGGCTGCCAAGAAGCTTAATGGGAGTTTTCCCCTTTGAAAACGGCTGCTAAACAGCTAATAACACTTGTCACAACCGTTAGCGTTTTTTACGTGGCAATTTTCGTGAATTAGCGACGCTGGCAACCGTTAGACTTCCTTTCGAACTCATGTCGTGTGCTGCAACATTGATCCACGGCATCTGCGCTTGAGGTGGTTTGTGAGAGGTGGTTTGTGGGACAGTTGGTTTATGGGACAGTTGTTTATGGGACAGTTGTTTATGGGACAGTTGGTTTATGGGACAGTTGTTTATGGGACAGTTGTTTATGGGACAGTTGGCTTTTGGGAAAGGGGTTTGTGGGGGAGATGGCTTCTGGGAAGTGTTTTGTGGAGAAATGTTTTGTGGAGAAGTGCACTCGTTTCTTTAAGAGCCTCCCCGCCTTTGCGCTTTTGCGCTGTTCTGCCAACAAAAAAAGCTCCCCTCGGGGAGCATCTTAATCGGGCGAGCTTCTCCGCTCGCACACGGAGAATGGAGAACGGACAGTCAGCTTCAGCCGCCTCTAACGGCGACCAGCAAAGAATCGGCGTACCTGCTCATCCCGGAGCCAAATGCCTCCCCAAACCAGCACGGCCAAATACACCGCGAACAAAATCGTGGAGAACAGCGGAGCATCCAAACGAACCTGCGTTGCGATCACGCCGCCGAAATAGCCGGTTAACAACACCGCGCCCAGGTTCGCCGTGCGAGGCCACGCGTAAAGCAGCGTCGATAGGAGCCCGAGGATGCCCATCACGTATATATGATGTTCTTGGAATCCCAGGTCGACGGTGGCATCCACGACAAAAGAAGGCTTGAATAATTTGGTCATGCTGTCGAACAGCATAAACAGGATCGCAATGCCGCTCATCGCTCTTGCCGTCCACAGTCTGCCTTTCGAAATCGTCTTCGTCATACAACCATCTCCCCCAAGTGAATGAATGATGTACCTGCGCTTCTACCACGCGAACGTCCCGCGCTACATTCGCTTGGCTACCCTTCATCATGACAACGAACAGCCAGTTGCAATATCGACATCGCAAAGCAATATTTTTATTTTTTTCCGCCTCTCTCCGAATGTTAGCCGTTGCGCAAAACAGAAAAGGCTCGGATGCTTGCTTCATCCGGGCCTCTTCTTCTCTTGCGTATGTCTAGCTAAAGCCTCACTGAAGCTTCACCATCCGGCTTCCGTCTAGCTTCAGCGTCTATTTGGACGAAGGAAGCATCGGCATTTGCAGCGCCGGCTGCTTGCCTACCTCGACTTCGTCGCTGAACTTCTGTACCTCTTCCTTCAGCCTCAGCATGCGGCGGTCCAGCATATTGATCATATCGGCCGTCGATTTGAGCTGTTCGCGGATGGACTCGGGCATATCGTCGTGGAACTGGTAGTAGATTTTGTGCTCGAGGCTCGCCCAGAAATCCATCGCGATCGTACGCAGCTGGATCTCAACCTTCACGTGCTCGGTCCGGTCCGATAAGAAAATCGGGATCTGGATGATCAGGTGCAAGCTTTGGTAGCCGTTCGGCTTCGGATGCTTGATGTAGTCCTTCAGCTCGATGACCTCGACGTCCCCTTGGCTGCGGATCATATCGTATACCCGGTACACGTCCGTCGTGAAGGAACAGATGACCCGCACGCCCGCGATGTCGCGAATATGCTCGGCGGCGTTCTCCTTCGAGACTTCAAGCCCTTTGCGCTGCAGCTTCTCCACGATGCCCTCGGGCGACTTGATTCGCGTTTTCACGTGCTCGATCGGGTTGTAGTTCTGAATGAATTGCAGTTCTTCGTTCAGTATCGTCAGCTTCGTGCTTACTTCGTCGAGCGCGAATTTATAGCTCATGAGCATTTTCGCCCATTCCATGACCATCTGCTTGTCCATCATCGATTCTTCACTCCTGCTGCATTCTACAATGCATGTTTATGTCCATCACAAAATCGGGGATAACAGCCGCACGCACGATTCCCTGAACCGTTCCAGCTTGGATCGGCGCTTGTACTGCTCGTACGTCAGCTCCGTGCAGTCCTGCATGTCGTCTTCGAATATACGTTTCAACCGCAAAGCCGTTTCCGTATCGTAAAGGATCGCATTGACCTCGAAATTCAATTTAAAGCTTCGGATATCCACGTTCGCCGTGCCCACGGAAGCGACGCAGCCGTCGACGACGAGCGCTTTGGCATGAAGGAAGCCTTTCTCGTACAAATAACATTTCATGCCTTCCTCGAGCAGTTCTCCCAAATACGAGAAGGTTGCCCAATAGACCATTTTATGATCCGGCTTGCTCGGCAGCATGATGCGGACGTCGATGCCCGACAGCACCGCCAGCTTGAGCGCGTTCAGCAGGCTCTCGTCCGGGATGAAATAAGGCGTTTGCAGGTAAATCGTCTTTTTCGCGGAATGGATCATTTTGATATAGGCATTCTTGATCTGCTCGAGCGTCTGGTCTGGCCCGCTGGAGACGATTTGGACGCCCGTGGAGCCCGTGCTTACGGCCGGCGGGAACAGGTCAAGCACGTCCCGGCTCATCGACTTGCTCGAAGCCAGGTTCCAGTCCAGCATGTAGTGGGCTTGCATTTGGAGCACGGCGTAGCCGGTAATGCGCAGGTGCGTGTCGCGCCAGTAGCCGAATCGTTTATTCAGGCCCATGTACTCGTCCCCGACGTTGAAGCCGCCGATGTATCCGATCTGACCGTCGATGATGACGAGCTTGCGGTGATTGCGGTAATTGACGCGAATGTTCAGATAAGGGATTTTGGAAGGGAAGAAATACGCCACCTCGCCTCCGGCCTGAACCAGCCGATGAAAGAACTCCCGCGACAGCAGCGAGCTGCCGATATCGTCGACGAGGAAGCGAACCTTGACGCCCTGAGCCGCTTTCTCGGTCAACGCATCGAGAAGCCGGTTGCCGATGCCGTCATTGTGGACGATGTAGTACATAAGATGGATATGGTGCGACGCGCGTCCGATATCCGCGAGCAGCGCCTCGAATTTATCGGGGCCGTTCGTGAAAATATCGACGTTGTTATTCTGCGTATACAGGGCGAAGCCGCTGGTCAGATTCATGTAAATCAGATCCGCGTAGTGTTCCGCCGCATCATCATTAAACACAATTCGATGGTCTCGAAACTCTCGCCGCTGCTGCTCGATGAGCGCCGTCATCGTTTCTTTCGTGCGCTTGTTCAGCTTGTACAGCTTCTTCTTGCTCAGGTTTTGCCCAAAAACCAAATACACGACGAAACCGACGGCCGGCAGAAACAAGAGCACCATCAGCCACGCCCACGTCACTCCGACATTGCGCCGCTCCATGAACATGACCGCGATTGCGAGAGGGATATTGATAATCGTGATGATCGTAACGAAGTTCGCTAGGAAAAAATCGGCCATGATGCTTGCTTCACCTCAGATAAGCGGATATACGGCGCGGTGCGGGCTCGCGCAATGGCCCGTCAGAGCCCGGAAAGGGTCTTGCCTGTTCCAGTATAACCCATACCGGCCATCCGAGGAAAATCTCCGCGCGTATCGATCCCGATCGAGGGGCTGAAGCAGCAACACGCGCAGTCCCACGCTTAGAGAAACTGCGCCTGGATCCTCGAAATCGCGCATGCGTTCAACATGCGATCCCTCCCTTTGCAATAGAATCACCGGTTCCTCCTCGAAAATAAAATAAGGCTGTCCCCTCGTCGTAACGAGAGAACAGCCTATGCTTCAGGACGAATTGACTTTGAAACCCGCCCCTACCCTACAAATACCGCATCAAATTACTGACCACATGCTCCAAATGCGCCTTCATCCGCTGGCTTGCAGCCGCCGCATCGCGCTCGGAGACGGCTTCGAAGATGGCGAGATGCTCGCTGTAGAGGCGCTCGGCAACCGAATGGTTCGCATAAATCTCCACCCGCCGGATATCGCGGATCACCGTCTCCAGCTGGCCGACGATCGATTCGAACAGCCGCAGCATGATGGAGTTATGGGTGGCCTTCGCCAGCGTCAAATGGAACAGCAGATCCGTACGTTCGCCTTCCAAATCATCGCCGATCGCGGCTTCCATCTCGCGCACCAAGCCCTGCAGCAGCGCGATGTCTTCGGGCGTCGCCTTCTCCGCGGCGATGGACGCGTTCGAGACCTCCAGCGCATGACGCGCTTCCAACAGCTCCAGCAGCGTCTCGCGGTTCATCCGAAGCGTCTCCAGCTCGGGAAGCTCGACCGGCGCCGAGACAGGCGCGCTGCTGATGACGGTGCAGCCGCCGCCTTGGCGAATCTCGATGTAGCCCATCGCCTTCAGGGCGCTCAGCGCTTCGCGCATCGTGGATCGGCCGACGCCGAACTGCTCCGACATGTCCTTGGTCGAAGGCAGCTTGTCGCCGACCTTCAGCTTGCCGTCCAGGATCAGACGCTTCAGCTGTTCGGCGATTTCTTCGTAATGGTTGCGCTTGGACAAACGTGTAACTTCCATGTGCTGAAGCTCCTTTCCTACCGGCCTTCGGCTGCCGAACCCGGTCGGCGCGCGCAAAGCCTGCTGGAGAATCGTACCATTCCCGTATCGGCAAAATCAACTCGCCGCCGCGAACCGGCTTGCCGCAGCGTATCGCCGCCCGGCCAGCTTGCCAACGCAGAATGCCCGGCGGATTTCCCCGTCCACTAGCCGACGATCAACGTATAAACGACGCCCGGGCCGTGAACGCCGATCGTCAGGTCGTTCTCGATATCCGCCGAACGGCTCGGGCCGGATATGAAGTGAATGCCCGCCGGGAGATTCTCTCTCCCCGCCTGGTCAAAGTTGACCAGAATCTGCCCCAGCCGCGTATGCAGCCGCTCGATCGGGATGATAACCATCAAGACCGTCGGCAGCAAGCTGACGGAGCGGCCCTTGTCCTTCGAGGACAGCACCGTGACGGAGCCGGTGTAAGCCGCCGCGTAATCCGCGACCACGATGCCGAAATCCGCTTCCGCCGCGCGCGCTTTCCAGTGCTCCTCCGCATCGCTGTTCCATACCGAGAACGAAGCGTCCGGTATCGCTTCTTCCAGTCCGAGCGCGTTCAGCTCCGGCTGGTTTTGGCGGATGACGTATTTCGCGCTCATCTCTTCCGCTTTGGACGCGATAAACGCGCGCGCGTCTTCCATCGTCGCGAGCCGCTCCGAATGGCCGCCGGCTGCTTTGAAATTCGCTCGGAATTTCTCGACGCGCTCGTCGATCGGCCATTCGAATTCATTCCAGAACTCCGGTGCGCCGCGGAACGGATGCGCCGGCGGTTCCGCCGAACGCGGACGCCGCAATTTGCCGGAAATGCCGTTTATGAAGCCGACTTGCTTGGCACGGGATTTCGCCTCCAGCTCGGCCAGCCATGCTTGGTGTTCGTCCGTCTTAGCCATGATGTCCGTGGCCTCCTTTGCCCGCTGCGCGGTCCTTCACGATCTGTTCCATCCGGTCCTTCATGGCCGGATCCATGTCCTGCAGGCCATGGCGGATTTCTTCCTCCATCGTCTTCCACTGCTGCCGGAACGACTCCTTCGGCAGGCTCGGGGTCACGCGGTACGTGTTCCAGCCCTTGAGCGGCCCGATCTTCAAGCGAATGCCGCCGTCGCGAACGACAAGCTTCTGGCCGAGCTGACCGATCTTGAGCACGGCTCCGTACCGCTTCGCGTTCGACATGACGGCCGCGAAGCCTTTCATGCCGAGCGCTTCCATCTTATCGCCGCGCCCGGCCTCCAGCTTGCGGCGGCGGAGATAGATGAGCATCTCGTGCAGCGGAATTTTGACCGGACAAGCTTCATAGCAAGCCCCGCACAGACTCGACGCGTTGGCGATATCGTCCCATTCCGCCACGTTCTTCTTCAGCGCCGGCGTCAACACCGCGCCGATCGGTCCGCTGTATGTGCCGCCGTAGGCATGGCCGCCGATATGGCGGTAGACCGGGCAGGCGTTCAAGCAGGCGCCGCAGCGAATGCAGTTCAGCAGTTCCTGGAATTCGGGATCGCCGAGCTGCAGCGAACGTCCGTTGTCCACGATAATGATATGCATCTCTTCCGGCCCATCCGCATCGACCTCGCGGCGCGGTCCCGTAATGCCGGACATGTATACCGTCAGCTTCTGTCCCGTCGCGGAACGCGGCAGCAGCGTCGCCATGACCTCCAGGTCGGACCAAGAAGGGATAATGCGCTCCATGCCCATCAGCGTAATTTGCGTCTTCGGCACCGTCGTGACCATCCGCGCGTTGCCTTCGTTCTCGAACAGCACCATCGAGCCCGTCTCCGCGATCGCGAAGTTGCAGCCCGTCATGCCGATGTCCGCTTCCAGAAACTTCTCCCGCAGCTTGCGGCGAACGAAGCCCGCCAAGACTTGCGTATCCGGAGCAAGCGTCTCGCCGGCGTCGGCCGACAACAGCTCCGCGATCTGATACCGGTTCTTGTGAATCGCCGGGATGATGATATGCGACGGCGTCTCGCCGGCCAATTGAATAATATATTCCCCAAGATCGGTTTCGATGGCCTCGACGCCGATTCCCTCGAGCGCATGGTTAAGATGCAGCTCCTCGGTAACCATCGACTTGGATTTCACGACCGTCTTCGCTTCCGCGCGTTTCGCGATGTCGAGCGAGATCTGCACGGCTTCCGCGGCCGTATCGGCAAAATGCACGTTCACGCCGTTTGCCCGCGCGTTGTCCGCGAACAGGTTCAGATAGTAATCCAGATGCGCGATCGTATGCAGACGGATCTGCCGCCCGCGTTCGCGCCACTCGTCCCAATTGCCGTGATCCTCCGCCGCGTTGATCTTCCCGTTGCGCAGACGTTCCGTCGTGAATTTGACCGCTTTCCGCAGAAAATCGTTGTTTAACGCCAGTCCCGCGCGTTCCTTGACGGTCGCTCCGCCCGCCTGCGTTCCCGTTACGCTCATGCGCCCTTCACTCCTTCATATAGAAGCTCCGCCAGATGCATGACGCGCACCGGCTTATCGCGATATCGCAAATTGCCGGCAATGTTCATCAGGCACGCCATATCGAGCCCGACCAATACCTCGGCTTCCGTCTCCAGCACATGCTCGCTCTTCTCGTTTACCATCGCGCCGGAGATATCGGACATTTTCACCGAAAACGTCCCCCCGAACCCGCAGCAGTCATTGGCAAATGGCAGCGGCACGAACTCGAGCCCCTTCACCTGCTCCATCAGCACGAGCGGTTCTTCCTTCACGCCGAGCAGCCGGCTGCCGTGGCAGGATGGATGATACGTGACTTTGTGCGGAAAATGCGCTCCCACGTCCGTTACGCCGAGCACCTGCACGAGGAACTGCGTGAATTCGTATGCCTTGGCCTGCAGCTTCAGCGCCTTCTCCAGCATGACGGGATCGTCCTCGAACAGCTTCGGATAATGATGAATCATGAACGTGCAGGACCCCGAAGGCGAAATGACGAAATCGGCGTCCTCGAAGGCAGCGATAATCGTGCTCGCCGTCTCGCGCGCCTCCTTCCAATAGCCGCTGTTAAAAGCCGGTTGTCCGCAGCAGGTCTGCACGGTCGGAAACTGCAGCGTAACGCCGTACTTCGCCAGCAGGCGCACCATGGCTTCCCCGACGCGGGGGTAAATCGCATCGCTCAAACACGTAATAAACAAGGATACTTTCACGATACCCGGCACCTCTCTCCAAATAGGTTGCTTGCCCGAGCGGCGAACAACGTTCGCGACCAGGGTCGGTTGCATACCCGAGCAGCGAACAACGTTCGCGACCAGGGTCGGTTGCATACCCGAGCAGCGAACAACGTTCGCGACCAGGGGTGATCTATGATATCATTTTATCAGGTTGTCAGACAGGTTGACAATAAGAAAATGCGGAGCCGATCGGATTTTTTTGCCGAGGACTGTCCGCATTTCCCTTTGACGCCGGTTTAGACCGTATGCACCTTAATTCCCCGCTCCGCTAACGCAGCAAGCGTCTCCTGCGGGGCGCGGCGGTCCGTGACGATCGTATGCACGTCGCCAAGCTCCGCCACATGGGTGAACGCCTGCACGCCGAATTTGCTGGAATCCGCCAGCAGCACGACATCGTCCGCCATGCCGATCATCTTCTGCTTGATGCGGGCCTGAAGCTCGTTGGATTCGCTGATGCCGCGGTCCAAATGCACGCCCTTGCAGGAGAAGAACACCTTATCCACGTGGTAGGCATCGAGCGAGCGTTCGGCGAGCGGTCCGACGAAGGACAGCGAGCGCTGAGCAAGCGTGCCGCCCGTGGAGATGACCTCGATGCGCTCCTTGCTGCTCAGCTCCGTCGCCACTTTGATGGAATTCGTCAGCACCGTCAGCGGAAGATCCGGCATGATGGACGCCATGTACCACGCGGTCGTGCTGGCATCCAGCAGGATGCGATCCTTCGGACGAATCAGCTTCACCGCTTCCCCGGCGATGCGGCGCTTCTCCTCCGCATGCGTGATCTCGCGCTCCGAGTAAGGAATTTCCGGCTGCAGAGGCGCATCCTTCACGCTCACCGCGCCGCCATGAGAACGGCGAAGCCGTCCGGCTTGCTCAAGCCGGTCCAAATCGCGGCGGATCGTTTCCTCCGTCACCTGGCATAGCTCGCTCAGCTCCGTCACCCGAATGCTGCCGCGTTCGTTCACCAGCCCAACTATTTTCTCATAGCGCTCTGCAACCAGCATCATTGATCTCTCCCGCATCCTGCTTATATTCGTTCTGCACCTTCGAACAGTTCCGCCGCCCGGCGATACGTCCGCGTCCATGACCGGGCATCGAATGGCCGGGCATGCGGCGCGCCGTCTGCCCGGCGGCGGAAGGTCGTGCTTCTATTGGTTGTTGCATCCGTACCAATGGATTGCGTACGTTCCAGCTGTATCGGGTACGATTTCAGTTATTTCGAAAGTCCCGTCAATGCGCGGAACCTGCCGTACGCGTCTTCCCATTGCGCCCCGTCCCGAGGCTCGTAGACCGTGACCGGGAACGACTCGCGAATGACCTTGCGCGCTTCCCATATATCCGAAAGCTCGCCCTGCGCGATCCATTGGACCGCCAGGTTGCCAAGCGCGCTGCCCTCGACGGGCCCGGCCCAGACCGGCTTGCCGATCGCGTTCGCGGACCATTGGCACAGCAGCGCGTTCTGAATGCCGCCGCCGACCATATGCAGGCCGCTGAAGCTCTTGCCCGACAGCCGCTCCGTTAATTCAAGCACATAACGGTATTTGAGCGCAAGGCTTTCGAGAATGCAGCGGACGAATTCCCCCGGCGACTGCGGCGCTTGCTGGCCGGTGCGCTCGCAATAGTTCGCGATGCGGGACGGCATGTCGCCGGCATGCAGGAACATCGGGTCGTCCGGATCGATAAGCGACCGGAATGCCGGCGCTTTCTCAGCCAGCGCCACCAGCTCGGGGAAGCTGTACGAGAGTCCCGCTTTCTCCCACGTTCTGTGGCTCTCATTCAGAATCCACAGGCCCATGATGTTCTTCAGCAGCCGGAATGTACCGCCCACGCCGCCTTCGTTCGTGAAGTTCAGCGTCTGCGCCAGCTCTCCCATGACCGGCTGATCCACTTCCGTGCCCATCAGCGACCAAGTGCCGCAGCTGAGGTAAGCAAAATCGCGCTCCAGCGCCGGTACAGCCGCGACCGCCGAACCCGTATCGTGCTCGGCGACGGCGAATACCGGTATCGCGTCGATGCCGAGCTCTTCCGTGAGCGAAGCCCGAAGCTGGCCGACCCGCGTACCCGGCTGCACGACATTGCCGAACAACGAAGGCGATATGCCGATGTCGGCAAGCAGTTCCGCGTCCCAGCCGCCCAGCACCGGATTGTAAAACTGCGTCGTCGTGGCGTTGGAGAACTCGTTATGCATCTCGCCCGTCAAGAAATACCGCAGCAGATCCGGAATCATCAGAAAATGCTTCGCCTGCTCCAGGAGCGGAGAATCCGCTTCCTTCAGGGCAGCCAGCTGATAGATCGTATTGAACGGCAGGAACTGGATGCCGCTCCGGCCGAAAATCCGGCTCGCCGTCAGACGTTCCATCGTCCGTTCCATGACGCCGTCGGTATGGCGGTCGCGGTAGTGGTACGGATTGCCGAGCAGCTCGCCGCCCCGCCCGACCAGACCGAAATCGACCGCCCAGGAATCGATCGCCAGGCTGGAGATCGTCTCGCCGGCATGCTTCGCTTTCAGCAGCCCCTGCTTGATGTCGTGATACAAGCGGAGAATATCCCAATGCATCCGGTCCCCCACTACGACGGGATCGTTGCCGAAGCGGTGTACTTCTTCCACCTCGATCGTACGGTTGTTCAAACGGCCAAGCAGCGCCCTGCCGCTGCTCGCCCCAAGGTCGTAAGCCAAAATGCTAGGCAAAAGGAACCCTCCCAAACGTTCATCGTCGCCAGCCAAGACCGCTTCGAACCCTTGCGGCGCGCAGGCTGCAGGATTCGAAGCGGATATCTTGCGGGAATTGCCGCGACGCGAATTGAACCGCGGCGGCAATTCCCGCATCCTATGAAATGTATTAGTTCTTCGCCGCAGCCGTTTCCGTGCCGCGCTTCAGCAGCACGTCCTGCTCGTACGCTTTCACGTCGGCCAGCCATGCCTCGCGAACCGGCACGCCTTGCTTCGCGCAGTAGTAGTCCCATACCGCGCCGAACGGATACGATTTGAATTCTTCCTGCAAAGCCAGGCGCGTCGTGAAGTCGAAGTCCAGCTCCGCTTTGCGCAGTTCTTCTACCGGATCCAGGAAGCCGCGAAGCAGCGCCTTGATCGTGTTGCGCGTGCCGATGACCCATGCCGCGACGCGGTTGATGCTGGCATCGAAGAAGTCGAGGCCGATATGCGTCTTGCCAAGCAGGTCGCCGCGGACGAGCTCGCGTCCGATATCGATCAGCTCGTCGTCGAGCGTGACGACATGATCGCTGTCCCAGCGCATCGGGCGGCTCACGTGGAGCAGAATGCCATCGGCGAACAGCGACAAGGCGGACAGTTTATTGGAGATGACCTCCGTCGGATGGAAATGGCCCGCATCCAGACAGATCAGCTTGTTATTGGCGATGCCGTAGCCCATGTAGAATTCGTGGGAACCGACCACGTAAGCCTCGGAACCGAGACCGAACAGCTTGCTCTCGACGGCATCGAGGTGGAACGCGGGATTCAGCTCTTCCGCGAACACTTCGTCGAGGGCATCCTTCAGACGTTGGCGCGGCGCCAAACGATCGACAGGCGAATCCTTGAAGCCGTCCGGAATCCACACGTTCGTGACGCAGGTTTGGCCGAGCTGCTCGCCGAAGTACGCGCTGATCTTGCGGGAAGCCTTGCAGTGGTCGATCCAGAATTGGCGAATCGCCGGATCCGGATGGCTGAGCGTGAGGCCGTCGGCCGATTTCTCGTGCGAGAAGCAGGTCGGGTTAAAGTCAAGGCCAAGACCCTGCTCTTTCGCCCACGTTACCCATTTCTCGAAATGCTTCGGCTCGATCGCGTCCAGCTCGACCTTCTCGTCGGTATCGACGTAGATCGCATGCAGGTTGACCTTGTGCTTGCCCGGAATAAGCGAGAACGCTTTCTCCAGATCGGAACGAAGCTCGGCAGGCGTGCTTGCGGCGCCCGGGTAGTTGCCCGTTACCGAAATGCCGCCTGTAAGCGCTTGATCTTTATTCAAGAAACCGCGGACGTCGTCGCCCTGCCAGCAGTGCATCGATATTTTGATTTCGGAGAGCTTCTCCAGCACGGCGTCGACGTCGATTCCATGCTGCGCGTACAGCGCCTTTGCCGCTTCGTAATTCGCAATAATGCTTTGGTCCATGATCATTGCTCCTTCGCTCTTATTTGATAGGGTAAGCTACGACGGACATCAGCGCGTTCGCCGCCTGCGTGGCGTCGAGACGGCTGTACTGCACGATGATCGGAATATCGCTCAGCACCTCGATGGCGTAAGGAACGCCCACCGGAATGGACGCCCCGTTCGCCGAGAGGGACGAGGTACGGATATGATACGTTCTTCTGCCGGCCACGGCAACCGAAATGTTCTCCAGCGGTTCGCGGTCTTCGAAGAAAATGGTGATTTGCAGCTGCGCCTCTTCCGAGGAACAGTTCAGCACGCAGATGGATTCATGGCTCACGTAATCGCCCGGCGCGCTCTTGGGGGGAATAAATCCGTCCGGGATGATCCAATGCTTCTCGCCTCTTGCTTGATGCATGCTCCGCACCGTCCTCTCTTATCGTGTAAAGGCAGCGGGCACGCCGCCGTCGATCGTCAGCATGCAGCCCGTCGTCTTGTCCGCTTTCGACGAAGCGAAGAAGGCGATGCCTTCCGCGATGTCGCGCGGATAGATGTTCACGAGCAGCGTCGTGCGCTTGCGGTAGTACTCTTCCAGTTGGTCCGGCTCGATGCCGTAAGCGGCCGCGCGCTCGTTGCGCCAGCTGCCGTTCCAGATCGCGGAGCCTTGAAGAATCGCGTCAGGCAGAATCGTGTTGACGCGAATGCCGAATTCGCCGCCTTCCGCCGCGATGCAGCGCGCCAGATGCGCTTCCAGCGCTTTCGCCGCGCTGTAGGCCGATGCGCTCTTGCCGGCATAGACCGAATTCTTGGAGCCGATGAATACCATGTTGCCGCCGACGCCTTGCTCTTTCAGCAGCTTGAACGCTTCGCGGGCAACGAGGAAGTAACCGGTGCCGAGAACGCTGATGTTCAAATTCCATTCCTTCAAGGACGTTTGATCGAACGGACTCGACGTTGCAAGACCCGCGTTGTTCACGACGATATCCAGACCGCCGTAAGCGAGCGACGTTGCGCCGATGGCAGCCATAACCGCTTCTTCGCTCGTTACGTCCATCTTCACCGCGGTCGCGCGGCCTTCGCCGAACTTCTCGTTGATCTCGCCGGCCACGCGCTCCGCGCCTTCCAGGTTTAGGTCGGCAAGCACGACATGAGCGCCTTCGGATACGAGACGACGGGCAGTTTCGCTGCCGATGCCGCCGGCGCCGCCCGTAATGAACGCGACTTTGCGGGAGAATTCCGCTTCCGCCGGCGCGAGCGACAGTTTGTACAGCTCGAGCGGCCAGTATTCGACGTTGAAGGATTCGTTCTCGCTCAGCGATACGAAGCTGCCGAGCGCCGTCGCGCCGCGCATGACCGCGATCGCGCGGTGATAGAGCGCTCCGCTGACCTTGGAGTTCGACCAGCTCTTGCCCGTGTTGATCATGCCGACGCCCGGGATCAGAATGACGCGCGGCGCCGCTTCGAACATGACGTCGCCTTCGTTCTTGTTGCGCTCGAAGTAAGCTTCGTATTGTTTCTTGTAAGCCGCGATGCTTTCCGCCAAAATGGCTTTCAGGCCTTCGATGTCATCCGCATTCGGCGTCCAGTCGACGAAGAGCGGAACGACCTTCGTATGCACGAGGTGATCCGGGCAAGCGGCGCCGACTTGGGACAGCGCCGGGGAATCCGAGCCGCCGACGAAAGTCAGCACGTCCGCTTCGTCGTCGAACGTAAGGATCATTTTCTTCACGTCGCTGACAGCTCCGCGAATAGTCGGCATGACCTGGGAAGCGATGCTTCTGCGAACGCCGGCTTCCAATGACGCATGCTTCACGCCGCCGAACAGCTTCGCTTCGTTCACGCGCGCTTCGATGAAGGCTTCGGCTTCGCTGATGATTTTGATCGTTTGCGCGTAAGCTTCCTCGCTTGTCTCGCCCCACGTGACGAGACCGTGCTTCTCCATCAGGACGAGCTCGGCGTTCGGGTTATCGAGTACGCCTTGGGCGATCATCTTGGACAGCGTGAAGCCGGGACGTACATAAGGCACCCATACGAAGCGGTTGCCGAAAATTTCTTTGGCCAGCTGCTTGCCGTTGTCGGCGCAGCACAGGCTGATAATGGAATCGGGATGCGTATGATCGACATGCTTGAACGGCAGGAACGCGTGCAGCAGCGTCTCGATCGAAGCGCGCGGGTGCTTGCCGTCGATCATGCAGTTCGCGAGGTAGGCGACCATATCTTCGTCGGACATCTCGTCGCGCTCGAACAGCGGACGGATATCTTCCATGCGCAGCCCCGTGAAATTGCCGGCTTTCATCGACGCCAGGTCGGAACCGCTTCCTTTGACGTACATGACTTCGATTTCGCGGCCGCGGAAATCCGTGACCGTCGTTTTGCTGGACGTGTTGCCTCCGCCCCAGTTGCAGACGCGGCGGTCGGCGCCGATGATGTTGGAACGGTAGACGAGCTGCTCAAGTCCTCCTTGAAGCTCCGATGCTTTCGCGTGATCCCATAAGCTCTGTACCATTGCTTTACCTCCGATGAATGAATGATTAGCGTGCATGATTGCGTTCGTTTGCATTCAGTTTAGCATGTTTGTTTATGTTTGAATATACAATTTCAAACAAAAACAAAAATATATTGTTTATTTCGGAACGAAACAAAGACCCGATTCCGAATAAATCGGAACCGGGTCTTCAGCGGTCTTAAAATCCGTCCATGAGGAAGGCTGCCACCCGTTAATCCCTGCGATACAAGCCGATGAAGCTGACGACGACGCCGAGCAGGATGCAGATAAAGGCCGCACTCGGAAAATGATATTTAAAATCCACGATCAGGTTCAGAATCGCGCCCAGCACGATCAGCTGGCCGCCCATGAACATCAACTTCTTGCCCGACAGTCGATGCCTGAATACCGTAAACGCCGCGATCAAGCCGACGACGACCGCAAGGCCGATGAGCAAGCTGATCCACAAGAACCCGTTCTCCGTTAATTGGAAAAACTTCGAATACCACGGAAGCTTATTCATGCAATGTACCTCCCTTTTTACCGTGAGATGAATGCTGCTTGCCCTATCGTGCACGCAAACCAATCCGTGTGATGAATGCTGCGTTCCCTGCCGTTCACGCAAACCAATCATCCGAGATGAATGCTGCGTTCCCTGCCGTTCACGCAAACCAATCATCCGTACCTGATTAATATCCCACATATTGGTTAATGAAGTATAGGAATACTTACAAATCGTTTACAACGTCGCCTCGACCTTGGACGGCTCTAATATGAAAAGGGAGTGAGAACTTGAAACGAAGAAGCTGGGGAGTAACCTACACGGCATTGCTGTGCAGACTGATCTTGGACGAGAACAAGTGGGAGTCGCAGGAGCGTTACGCGAACCATGATCCCATGGAGGACAGGCTGGGGAGGACCGCTTCTCGGACAGGCTCCTCCCGCAAAGCGGGCGCACGGTAGTGGGCTTGCTCGGAACGACGAAACGCATCCTGCAGCACCGCCGATCGCGGCTATGCAGGATGCGTTTTTGCTTGTCCAACAACGTCATTCTCTCGGCCGAGCCGCGCCCTTGACGCTGCTTCCGCTGCGCCATTATTCGGCAACGACCCATTCCACGCCGTCGGCCGCAAGCGCCGTTTTCCATTCCGCCGGATGCGGCTTCTCGCAGACGACCATGTCGATTTCGTTCCAATCGGCGATTTTGTGAAGCGTGCCGTTCCCCAGCTTGGAGCTGTCCGTCAGCACGATGCTCGCATCGCTGTTCTGCATGAATCTTCTCGCAAGCACCGCCCTGTCCGCGTCGAAGCTGGTGATGCCCTGCGCCGGAAGCATGCCGTCAATCGTAATAAAGGCTTTGTTCACATAGAAATCGGCCATGATTTTCTCCGCGATCGTGCCGGAGCTGCGGTAATGCCGCGGATCGATCTTGCCGCCCACGAAGAAGACGTCTCCGTCGAACAGCTCCTTGTTCTGATAGTCGATCAGCATGTTCAAGCCCGAGACGGAGTTGGTGATGATCGTAAGCTGCTGCTTGTAGATCAGGAACGGGATCATCTGCAGCGACGTCGAACCGTCGTCGATCACGATGACGTCGCGGTCCTGAACCAATCCCGCCGCGGCGCAGCCGATGCGCTTCTTCTCCTCCGCGCGCAGCACCTCCCGTTTGGTATGGGGCGGCTCCTCGTGCGCCAGCGTGATCTTGACGGCGCCTCCGTAGACGCGCTTCAGCCGATTCTCCTCTTCCAATTCCTCCAAATACCGCCGGATCGTCTCCGAGGACACGCTCAGCCGACTCACGAGATCGTTGGTGCGCACCTTGCCCGCGTCGTTGATGAGTTCCAGTATTTCGCGTTTCCGTTCTTCTCCGACCAGTGACAATGCGGCCGTCCCCTTTCGCATTCGTGTCCCGCTGCATGAACCGATCCTTACCATTCCCTCATGGGACCGCGGATTCCTGCCTATGAAAGGTAGTAGCGGCCTTGCTCAAACGTATCCGCCGTTACCAGAAGCGCAGTTCCTCCATGATTTCCAGCAGCTTCGCGATGTCCTCCCGGTATACCTCGCCGATCGTGCCGATCCGGAACGTGTCCGCGGCGCTGATCTTGCCCGGGTAGATAACGAAACCCGCAGCCTTGAGGCGCGCGTACAGCTCCATGAAGCTGAACGACGCAACCGGCGGGCAGTAGAACGCCGTTATGAACGGGGATTGCAGCGGTTTCTTCAGCAGCGCGCAGAAGCCGAGCTGCTGCATGCCGTTCACGAGCAGCTCCTGGTTCGCTTTGTACCGCTCGCAGCGCGCTTCGATCCCGCCTTCCTGTTCCAGCTCGCGAAGCGCCTGGTCGAAGGCGCGGACGACATGCGTCGGCGACGTGAACCGCCATTTGCCGTCTCCCGTTTCCATGGTCGCCCATTGATCGTACAAGTCGAGCGACAGGGAACGGGCTTGGCCTTCGCAGCGCATCAGGGATCGGCGATTGGCGATGACGAAGCCGAAGCCGGGAACGCCCTGGATGCATTTATTGGCGCTGCTGATCAAATAATCGATCCGCAGGTCGGCCACATCGAGCGGGATGCCGCCGAAGCTGCTCATCGCATCGACGATCAGCGTCCTGCCGCTGTCCTTGACGGCCGCCGCGATAGCCGCGATCGGATTCAGCATGCCGGTCGTCGTCTCGCAATGCACCACCGCCACGTGCGTAATATCCGGCTCCTCGCTCAGCCGCTGCTCGACGCGCTCCGGCACGACCGGCTCCGTCTCGCTGAAGTCCTGCACGGATACCGCGATGCCGTATATTCGCGCCATTTGGGCGATTCGATTGCCGTAGGCGCCGTTCGTCAAGACCAGCAGCCTGCCATCCCGGGGGATGACCGTGCCGATGACGGCTTCGACGCTGAAGGTTCCGCTGCCCTGCATCAGCACGGTAGTGTATTCGTCGCTTCGCTTCGTCGCCAATGCCGTCAGACGCTCGCGGATGCTCTGCACGAGTCCGTTATAGTCGCTGTCCCACGTGCACCAGTCGCGAAGCATGGCTTCCTTGACCGTCGCCGAAGTCGTGAGCGGCCCCGGCGTGAGCAGCAGATAAGGCCTGTCCACGGATGCTTCCTTCATCATTTATCTCTCCTCGTTCGTTCTGGATTGCCATGCCTGCGTCTTGCGCTTGAGCTGGTTGCGCGCAAGCCCCAACCCTCTCTTCCCCAGCCGCGGGTGAGAGCCGTATATCGTTTGGCCCCGTTCACACGACCACCTCGGTTAACGCCGGCGGACGCACATTCCCGAATGAAATGAGATGTACGCTCGGCAATAGAACGTGAACGCGGCGGTTCTTGTCAAGATGAAGCTGACGAATCATGGCGCTGTTGACGTCGGCGATCATCTCTCCAGCCGCAGTGCGCTGCTTCGTCAGCGGCTTTAGCGTCAGCCGGTAGAAGGCGCCCCTCCGCCAGCGAATTCGTTCGTTCCCTTTACCGGGACAAACCAAGTATAGAGGCGAATTGTAAAATGCATATCAAAACCATATTAATAAATTGTTTTTAATTGATTTTAGTTGGTTTTACTTTGTTTTTGATTTTGACAATTGGATTGTCGTCACGATTAGCCTTAAGTCAGCCAGCACAAATCAACCTTGGACTTTCGAGACGATGATAATTCCGCATTCCGCTGCTTTACTGTAAACCTCAACTATAAGGACGGCATTAACCTGGAGTAAAAGGTTTATTTTCATTTGTTTTGTTCTCGTCTGGATTGGAATTCCTTTGCGCTAAAAAAAAACCTCCACCTGCCCTGCCGGGCAAGTAAAGGTTTCACATCGGGCTGAAGCTTATCGCATTGACGATATGACTACCGTTCCCCGAGACGGCGCCTCAAGACATTCGGTTCGCCGAGCGCTCGTACTCGGTAATCCAAACGTTCGGCTCGGCTTCGAAATCGCGAATCCGCACGAACCCCAGCTTAAGATACAACCGCTTGGCAGGATCATTCGCTGTCCCCGTCGCCACGAGAAACTTGTCCGTGCCATCCGCCAACGTTCGGAGCACATGCCGAATCAGACGTTCTCCGATGCCTCTGCGAAAATGCCCCGGGTCCACGACAAGCCGGTGAATATCGACGACGCCCGAATCGGTCTTGTACGAGACCGCTCCTGCGAGCTGCTCCGATTCGAACCAGCCGAAGAACGTCTCCCCGCAATTGCGAATGGATGCCGCCGTATCATGCAGTCCCGGTATGCCGTCGAAGCCGATCAACTCCGCTTCCACGCGGTAAGAGACCCGCTGCAGCTCAAGCAGCCGCCTCGTCTCGGCGGGATCCGTTAAATCAATCGCTCGTATCATGATGTTTCGCTCCTTGTGTTTCTGATGTTCCCGGTGCTCCTTACTAGCTGCACCGCTGCACGCTGTTCGCGTGTTGGTTCGATACTGATTCTAAGCATGACCCAACCGCTGCGCAAACACAACACGAAAGACCGCAGCCCCTGCGGGGATCGCGGTCTTTCGTGTATTGCGCATCACGCGTCCCGGCCGCGTTCCTTCGTTGCAGCGGTCGTTCGTATGAAAGCTACCTGCTGTACAGCGTCGGGAAATATTCTTCCCGATCGAAGCGCATGCCCGGCTCAGGCCGCGCGCCCAGCAGACGAAGATTATCATGCCTTTGCTTCCCGCCGCGGTAGTACGTATCGCCCGGCATGAGATGCGCCACGATCGACAAGCGGGCATCGTTCGTCAAGTTCGGCCCCGAACCGTGGAACGTCAAGGCATGATGGAAGCTTGCCTGGCCGGCCTTCAGGATGCACGGCTCCTCGACCCAGTCGCGCTTCGCGAACTTCTCCTTCAGCTTGCTCATGTCCTGCTCGAAGAACGTATCGCTGCCTTCAACCGCGCCCCACTTATGCGAACCGAGAATCGTCATCATGCCGCCGTTCGTTAGATCCGTATCCTGCAGCGCGATCCAGACCGTCACCATGTTCGACGTGCTGCTGTTGCGCCAATAGCCGTAATCCTGATGCCAGCCGACATTGCCGGCCTTGGTCTCCTGTCCGTTCGTGCCGGGCTTGTAGATGACCTGATCATGCCATAGCCGGATGGAATCCTCGTTCAGCAGCTCGGCTGCCATATGGCCCAAATTGCGGTTGGTCACGACGGAGCGAACCTCGTCGTTGATCCACCAGCCGTTATCCAGCTTGCGGATGGCCAGCGGGTTCTCCGGCAGCGAATAATGATAGAACGGCAGCCCGTGGCCGTCGTGCTTCTTGTTCCATATACGCTCATGCGCCTCGCGCAAGCGCTGGATCGTCTCATCGTCGATCAGCTTCGGGCTGATCCAGTAGCCGTCCTCGTCAAACCGCTTCTTGTCCTCTTCCGTCACTTGATACTTAATCACGCCCATGAATTCGATCGCCTCTTTCGTCTCGCTTAAGTGTGGATGCAGCGCTTACATATCCTCATTGTAGTGCCCCGGCATCCCGTTGACTTCCACGAAGCTATCAAATAGGATTAGAAACATGCAGATGATCAGAAACACGATGAAAGGCGTTGAGGCGGCTTGTCCCGGAGCAAAAGCGATTCCGTCCGCT
Organism: Paenibacillus sacheonensis; assembly: GCF_009909195.1. Classification (GTDB taxonomy): domain Bacteria; phylum Bacillota; class Bacilli; order Paenibacillales; family Paenibacillaceae; genus Paenibacillus_Z; species Paenibacillus_Z sacheonensis. The sequence continues at coordinate 179,611 of NZ_JAAAMU010000001.1, read as the reverse complement.
GGGTGTATGAATGGGAGCAGGATGGCGAGTTCGCGTCTTTTCCCGAGGTTGAAATGATGGGCTTCGACCGGAACCAGGAGGCGATGGCGCTCTCCGATCATCGGCATGAGCGCTGCTTCGAATTCGTCTATGTCGAGAACAGCAAGGTGTCGTGGGAGGTAGGCGACGAGCTGCACGCTTCCCATGCGGGTCAGTTCTTCCACACCAAGCCCGGCGAGTGGCATCGCGCCAGGTTCCATTACATGGAGCCGTCCAGCATCTGGTGGATTATCGTCGTCGATCCCCGCGAGCTGCCGGACTGGCTCGGCTTCGGCGAAGCGGACCGGTTCCGGATCGGCGATGCCCTCGCATCCCTGCCGCGGATCGTCAGCGTGGATATGCGCGTACGCGAGTCGTTGCTCAAGCTGCGCGGCCTGCTCCGCCAGGGGACGGCCGCCGACCTGTTCCTGGTTCGCCATTATCTGCTCGCGATCTTGCTGCAGCTGCTGTATCCGCCCGTCGCCCGGCAGCTCCCCGGCGATCTTTGCGAAGCGATGCTCGCGCTTACGGCCGAGATCGAAGCCGATCCCGAGCGGCGCTGGGCGAACAAGGAGCTGGCCGCGAAAGTCGGCGTCAGCGAATCGCATTTCTACCGGCTGTTCCAGGATATGCACGGCCAGTCTCCCGCCGGTTACATCGACCGGCTCCGCATGAACCGGGCCTGCGAGCTGCTTCGGCTGCCCGGGACCAGCGTGACGGGCATCGCGATGGATCTCGGTTACAAGACGAGCCAGCATTTTGCCACGGTATTCAAGAAATACATGGGCGTCTCCCCGTCGCAGTGGCGACGATAAACAACCGGCCTTCGAGAGAGAGCCGGATAAAGTGAACAGGATTCGATTTGAATTAGATTGGCATGTAAATCAACGCGATTAGCAAATGTCATAGGTTCTAGAGGTCTACGCACGCCGCCTCTTCACGAGACAATTGGCAAATACCGCCTCTGCATCCCCCCGCCGGATACGGTATAATAAAGGCTTGCCATCTTAGAACGACTCACCGGGGGTGCCCCTAGCATGCGAATGCTCTCTTCCTATCCGAAGGAAATCAAGGTTTTTCTGCTTGCCAGCCTCGTCAATGCCATCGGAAGCGCGCTCATGTGGCCGCTCGTCACGATGTTCGTGTTCGATGAGCTCGGGCGCAGCATGTCGGATGCCGGCCTCGTCATCCTCGTACAATCGCTTGGCGGGATCGCCGGGCAGCTGCTCGGCGGCGCGCTGTATCATCGCATCGGCGTGAAAAGGCTCATCATCGGCGCGCTCGCCATGAACGCGATCGGATTGCTGCTGCTGCCGGCGCTGAGCCATGCTTGGACGGTCTTCATCGCGATGATGGGACTGATCGGGCTGTTTAACGCGCTCTCCATGCCGGCCATCCAAGCGTTCATCGGATTTCGCTTCGCCGATCGCCGCGGAGAACTGTACAACGTCGTCTATGTCGCCAACAACATCGGCGTGGCGATCGGCACGGCGCTCAGCGGCTTTCTCGCGGACGCTTCCTATTCGCTCAGCTTTATCTTGAACGGCGTATCCTCCGGCGTGTTCGCCGTGTTCTTCCTGTTTTACTTGAAGCAGGTCGGAACCGGCGGCAGCGGTGAAGGCGCAAGCCTGCTTAAGAAGCGGGCCGGGCAGCGGGAAGGACTGTGGACGTTGTTGAAAGACGTGCGCATCTACTTGTTCATGGCGCTCGGAGCCATGCTCATCAACCTAGGCAACAGCATCTGGAACACCGGCGTCTCCCCGTTCATTATCGAGCACGATATGCCGAAGCAGATGTTCGGTTTTCTGTGGACGCTCAACGGGATCCTCATCTTCGTCGCCCAGCCGGTCACGAATCTGATCAAACGGACCGCCGCCGGCTCGATCAAATCCCAATTGACGGCCAGCGCCGTGTTTTACTTGCTTGGCTATGCCGTGATGCTTGCGATGCACAGCTTCGCGGGCATGGTGTTCGGCATGGTGCTCACGACGCTCGGGGAGATGCTGATCGCGCCTGCCATTCCGGCCTTCCTGAGCGAGAACGGTCGCAAGCATGCGCCGTTCTACCTCGGCCTGGCAGGCGGGATCGGTTCCGCAGGCCGAGTCATCGGTCCTTACGTGATGGGCAGCCTGTACGACGGCGGAGGGTTAATACCCGTCGCTTGGCTTGCGGTCGTCACCGCGTCGATGGCCGCCGCCGCTTTCATCGTGCATGCGGCGATGAACCGCAGCCACAAGGATTCGCGCGCGGCGCTGCGCGGGACGCTGCATTCTTAACCAAAAAGGCTTGTCCGCGACGGAAGCTATGGAGCTTCCATCGGCGGACAAGCCTTTATTTGTGTGCGACTGCAGCGCTTCATCCAGCCCGATCCGCGGCAATCATCAGAAACAGCGGCCGCCGAAGCTCGTCTTGCATCTCCGGCACCGCAGCGATCATATCCGGCGTCGGCTGAGGCTCCGACAGCTTCCGTATGCTGAAGCCCGCCTCGATGAGCGCGTTCAGCAGCGTGGAGACCGTGCGATGATACTTGATGACGTCGTTCTCGAGAAATCTCGCCTGCCGCAGCCCTTCCTCGTAATAACCATCGACCGGCCAATGCAGCTTCTCGCCCTGCGGACCATAATGCCAATCCTGCGCCGCACGCGCGGTAAATACCGGGTGCTCCGTCGAGAAAACGAAGCTTCCGCCGGGCGAGAGCAGCCGGCGCGCTTCGCGGCAAATATCGCCGAAGTTCTCGATATAATGCAGCGCGAGCGAGCTGATGATGACGTCGAACGCGCCCGCAGGGTAATCCAAATCCTCGATGGCAAGCTGCCGGTATTCGATCTTCGGGTCTTGGGTCAGCTCAGCGGCGCGCCAGCATGTTCGCCGAAATATCGATCCCCACGACCGAAGCCGCTCCCTGCTCGCTCGCATATCGGCAGTGCCAGCCGAAACCGCAGCCGATGTCCAGCACCCGCTTCCCCGACAGCTCCGGAAGCATCTGCCGGAAGGAATGCCATTCCCCGGCCGCCTCCAGACCATCGATCGAACGCGACATCCGGCTGTAATTGGCGAAAAACCCGTTGTCGTCGTACTTGTTTTGTTTCATCGCGGTGATTCCTCCTCGTCCTCGAATTGGCGTCTACCGTAAGTGTAAACCGAATGATGGGATAAGGTCAAAACAGCCGGTTGCCGGGTGGATGAGCCTTGTTCGCGCCAATAAGCACGTTGAGATACGTATTCAGCGGTAAGTTACCGCGATCGATCGGGAGACGCTCCATGAATGTAAAAATCCTCCGATTCCGCGACTAATGCGAGATCGAAGGATTATTATTACCGAGGCATTAAAGCAGGTAGCGCAGCAGGCGAGAGCCGCCCGGCATTCATCCGGACCGGCCCCTCCTTGCTTCCAGCTGGATTAGAAATCGAATTCCTTGCGAACCTTGCTGCGTTTGCCCGTCATTTCATAAATAACCGGTACGACGATCAGCGTCAGCAGCGTCGAAGTGAACAAGCCGCCGATAACCGTGATGGCCAAGCCGCCGGAGATCAGGCTCGTCGAGGATTTCGACAAAGCGAGCGGCATCAGCGCCAGGATTGTTGCGCAGGCTGTCATCAAGATCGGTCTCAGCCTTGTTTTCGAAGCTTCGACCAGCGATTCGCGAAGCTCCATGCCGGACTTGCGGTTCGACTCGACGCGATCGAGCAGTACGACCGCATTAGTCACGACGATACCGACAAGCATCAGCATCCCGATCATGGCGCTCATCGAGAGCGAATTGCCCGTGATGAGCAGGGCGCCCAATGCGCCGCTCGGCACGAAGAGCAGGGAAGAGAGAATGATGAGCGGCGTACGCAAGCCGCCGAACGTCATGCTCATGACCAGGAATACGAGGCCGATCGCGGCGACCATCGCGAGGCCGATGCTCTTGAAGCCGCTGTTGATCATCTCGAGGCCGCCGCCGATTTTGACGTCGACGTTGCTCGGCAGCGACAGGCTGTCGATGTCGGACTCGATCGATTTCGTGACCGAAGCCGTCTTGTCCGTATCCTTCACATTGCCTTTCACTTCCGCATACGTCTTGCCTTCTTCATGGTTGATGGCTACCGGTGCCGTCGACTCGGACAAGTCCACGAGTTCGCCCAGCTTTTTCACGCCGCCTACCGTCGGAATGGAGATGTTCTCCAGTTCGGCTTTCGACGAGATCGGCTGTTTGTAGGACATCGTGATGTCCCAGTTCTTGCTGTCCAGCGTGTACGTGCCGACGTCGAGCGGACGCAGCTGCTCATTGACGGCCGCCATGATTTGGAACGAGGATACGCCCAGATCGATCGCCGATTGCTTCATGGACATGACCCACTTCGGAGATACGTCCTTGAGGTTGTTCTCGACGTCCTTCATATCCGCGTTGGACTTCATCAAATTCTCGACCTGCGAGGACGCTTTGGCCAAGGCCTCCAAGTCGTCGGAGTACAGATTGACCGTTACTTCGTTGCCCGTCGGAGGACCGTTCTGCTCGCCTTCCTTGACGTCAATCGTCGCTTTAGGCGATACGGCCGTCACGATCTCCTTCAAATCCTTGTTCGCTTTGTCCATCAGCGCGTCCGTATCGATATCCGCGCCTTCCTTGAATATGACCTTGAACGATGCCGTGTTCGTGCTCGGAATCTGTACGAACGGATTGTCAACGCCGCCAACCATCGCTTGATAATTGTCGATGTCTTTCAAGCCTTTCAAATACGTTTCCACTTTTGCTGCTGCGGTATTCGTCTCCTCGAGCGGCGTCTGAGCCGGCATCTTCAGGTTAACCCCGATGGAAGCCGTATCGCCCGCCGGCAGGAAGGCCACGCCGAGCAGCGGAATCGTGCCGAATGATGCCAGCAGCAGCACGACCGACAGGATCAGCACCCATGCCTTGCGTCGCAGCGCGCCGCGGATCACTCGCTCGTACCATCCGATGAAGCGTCCGCCTTCTTTATGCGGCTTAATGGAATTGAAGAATTTCGCCCCGAGTACCGGGATAAGCATCATCGCGACAAGCAGCGAGCATAGGATCGAGATAACGACGGCGATGGCGAAAGGACGGAAGAATTCGCCGATAATGCCCGTTACGAAGGCGAGCGGAGCGAATACGACGACCGTTGCGATCGTGGATGAACCGACGGCGCCGATAACTTCCTTCGTCGCGCGGAACGCTAGCTCCTTGCCGTTCATCTCGCGGCCTTTCTCCTGCCGCCACCTGTAAATGTTCTCGATGACGACGATACTGTCGTCGACGATCCGGCCGATGGAGACCGCGATGCCGCCGAGCGTCATGATGTTCAGCGTGTAGCCCATCTGATTCATCAGCGCGATCGTCGCGAAGATCGAGATCGGCAGCGAGATGATCGAGATGAGCGTTGCGCGGATATTGCGCAGGAACAGGTAAATAATGATAACGCAGAACAACGCGCCGTACAGCCCTTCACGAATGAGCGAGGATACGGAATGCTTGATCTCCGCGCCTTGGTCTTGAATGAGGCGTACGTCGAGCGTGCCTTTATCCTGGTAGGAAGCAAGCACGTCCTTGACGGCGTCGGAGACGTCCGCCGTGTTGGCATCCTGCGACTTCACGACGCCGATGATGAAGCTCGATTGACCGTTGTAGCGGGTAATCTCGTTCTGGGAAGAGACGGTATTCACTTCCGCGACGTCCGACAGCTTCACTTTGGCCGCGCCCGGAGCGCCTGCCCCGGCACCGGCTCCCATGCCTTGACCGCCGCCCGCGCCAGCAGCTCCTTGACCGCCGCCCGCGCCGATCTGAAGGTTCTTGATTTGGTCCAAGGAACCGATCTTGCCTACGAGGCGGATCGGGATCGTATTGTCGCCCTGGCTTACGGAGCCGAGCGGCAGCGCGTAATCCAGCGATTGGATCGCGGTTTGGATCGCGTTCAGCGACAACCCGTGCTGCGCGGCTTTATCCTTGTCGACCACGATGCGCAGCTCTTGGGAGGTCTGGCCTTTCAGGGTAACGGAGCTGACGCCGGATACTTTCTCCAGCTTCGGAACCACTTCCCCTTCCAATCGCTTCTGCAGCGCCTCCGTATCTTCCTTCGACGAGAAGATGGCCGCCTCATAGATCGGCGCTTCTCCGAAGGACAGCCGCTGCACGGTTACTTTCGCTTTATCCGGCAGGGTCAGCTTCGCGACCGCCGCTTCGGCATCCTTCATTTTGTCGTCCATATTCGTGCCGAACGCATACTGCAGGAAAATGCTCGATGAATTCTCCGAGCTGGAGCTCGTGAGCGAATCGTAATTTTTCAGCCCGAGCAGGCTCTGCTCGATCGGCTTGGTGACTTCGGTTTCGATCTCTTCGGTCGATGCCCCCGGGTATACCGTCTGAATGAAGACGGCCGGGAAGGTCACGTCGGGAAACGTCTGCTGTCTGATCTGGGTCGACGAATAGAAGCCGACGCCGAGCACGAGCACGCATAGAATCACGACCGCGACGCTGTTTTTTAAACTGAATCTGGTCAATCCGTTCATTGAATCTCTCCTCTTTTCTCTTTATCTAGAAGAAATCATAGCGGAGTTTTTTGAACTGAGCATGAACTGGCGATTACAAAATCAGACAATCCCGCCTTTTGGCTCGATCGGCACCCGAACTGTGAACGAAGTTTGAACGCCGGGCTCGCTCTCGGCTTCGATGCTGCCGCCGTGCATATCGACGATTTCCTTCGCGATCGACAAGCCGAGCCCGTTGCCTTTGACCGCATAATCCCGCGCGCTGTCCGCTTTGTAGAACGGCGTGAAAATATGCTGCAGCTCGTCCTTGCCGATGCCCTGGCCGCGATCGCGCACCTCCGCAACGGCGAACTCCCCATGGCGCCGAAGCTTGATGGCGAGCGTCCCGCCGCGGTCGGAGAACTTGATGCTGTTGCTGATCAAATTATGCCACACCTGCTCGAGACTATCCGCGTCCCCGTAAACCGTCACGCCATCCAAATCCAGCTCCGGCTCGATGCCCTTGGCGCTCCACTGCGGCTCGCAGGCAATGACGCTCCGGCGGATCTGCTCGTCCAGCCGGAAGCGGCCGGGATGATGCAGCTCGCGGTCCTGCTGCAGCACCGATAACCTGAGAAGATTCGCGCTCAGACGGGAGAGACGCTGGCTCTCTTCTTCAATGATGTTCAAGTAATGCCTGCGGCCCTCTTCCGTCATCGTCTTCGTGCGCAGCGCCTTGGAGAATCCCGTAATCGACGTCAGGGGCGACTGAATCTCGTGCGCGACGTTGTTCACGAAGTCGGTCCGCAGCTTGTCGAGCTGCCGCAGCGAGCCGGACATCTCGTTGAAGCTTTCCGTCAGGACGCCGATTTCGTCCTTCCGTTTGGATTGCAGCATGATGCCGAAGTCCCCTTTGGCCATCCGCCTGGTCGCGTCCGTCAGCCGCTGCACGGGCTTGACGATATCCCTGGCTGCCAGCAGAATCAGCAGGCTTCCCGCGAGCAGCACGCTGCCGAGCACGGTCAAGGTGAATTTGCGGAACGTCTCCGTCAGTCTGGCGATTTCGGGCGTGATGAACAGCGCATGCGGCCGTTTGTCCAGTTGAAACGGCATGCCGATGAGAAAAGAGGCCGTATTGTGATGCTTGCGAATATAAGTGACGCTGCCCCGATAGATGCCCCCGTGAATGACGAGGTCCAGCTGCTCGGCCGTAATAGGTGTCTGCTCGCCGCTGCCCGCGTCGCCGTATGCAACCGCCCGGCCGTTCTCGTCCATGATCTTGACCCGAAGGCCCGGCAGGTCGACGGCATTGCGCATTACCGTCGCCAAGCTTTCACTCGGAGCCTCTCCCAACTCCCCGATGATTTTCTTGCCGTACGCGATGATCTGCCCTTCAGCCAGCGACTTGACGTTATTGCTGTACATATGAATCGCCAGCACGAACGCCGCGGCCAGGCTGATGATGACGGCCACGATGAAGATGAGGACCGTCCGAACGTACAGCGACCTAATCATGGTAAACCTCCAGCCGGTAGCCCAGGCCGCGGAGGGTAACGATTTTGAACTTTCCTTCATAAGCCGCGAAGCGCTCACGTAATCTTTTGATATGTACGTCGACCGTCCGGTCGTCGCCCTCGTATTCGAACCCCCAGATCTGCTCGATCAGCGTCGCCCGCGTGAACAGCTGTCCGGGATGGCTCGCCAGCTTGTACATGAGCTCGAATTCCTTGAGCGGAATGGTGACCGCCTCTTCGGTTTCCTTGTAGATCACCTGATAACCGAGCCGGTCGAGCACGACGCCGCCGACCGTGATCATGTGCGAGGCCGTGATCCGGTAACGTTTCAACAGCGCCTTGACCCGCACGACCAGCTCCATTGGATCGAACGGCTTCGTCATGTAATCGTCCGTTCCGAGCTGAAACCCTTTGATTTTCTCCTCGGACTCGCCCTTGGCCGTAATCATCAGAATCGGCATGTCGCCGGATGCCCGAATTCTCCTGCACAGCTCCCAGCCGTCCATCCGCGGCATCATGATGTCCATGATGACCATGTCGAAACCGCTGGCCTGCATATACTGCCATGCCGCTTCGCCGTTCGCGAACTCGACGATATCGAACCCTTCGTCGCGCAGATAGAGCTGCACGAGCTCGCGGATATGCGCATCGTCATCCACCACTGCTATTTTTGCCATTCCTGTAACCGCCTCGCGTTCATGTATGACTTTGGTCCTTGCAACCTCCCGGGCATTATCTTATTATTACAGAGTTGCGTGCAGGGATGCTAGTCTTAGAGACTCGCGCGCCGAAAGGGAGAGGTCGCTTTGAAACGTTTTTATCCATTGCTTGGCATGCTTATCTTCCCGGTCATGGGCTGGCTTTACGCATGGACCAATAATCCGGATCTTCATCCTAATCAGTCCGTATACAGCTTGATGACGGACATGGATCGGGCGATTCCGCTGATCAAGGTTTTCGTGCTGCCCTATTCCATTTGGATTTTTTATATTTACGCCTGCCTGATTTATTTCTTCCTGAAAGATCCCGCCGTATACCGCAGGGCGCTTATTACGTACGTGACGTGCGCGCTCGTCTGCTACGGCATCTATCTCGTGTTCCAAACGACGGTCCCGCGTCCGGACTTGAACGGCAGCGATCCGATTACGCATCTCCTGCAATTCATCTATCACCGCGACGAGCCGTTCAATTGCTTCCCGAGCATTCACTGCTTCTCGAGTTATATGGTCATGAAAGCACTGTATACGAGCAAGTTCCGCAATCGCCGGAACCAAACGCTGATCTACGGCATGTCCATGCTTATTATCGTCTCGACGTTCTTTATTAAACAGCATACGCTGCTCGACGCCGCCTGCGGCATTCTGCTTGCGGATATCGTCTACCGCGCGCTGCTTCGCACGGAACAAGCGGTTCGTCTGCGCAAGCCGAAGCAGATGGTTCGGCAGGCGGATATGTAATCGACAGGACGCAAAGAGGGAGAGTCAGCCGTCATTCGACGGCGGCTCTCCCTCTTTGTTGCGTATAATGGCGTAATGGCTTTATTAGACGTACGTATGAGGACTCTGCAATGGATCGCTAGCTGGCAGGCTAAATCCCCGGCATGACGTTGCCTCCGCAAACCGGAATGTACGCGCCCGTTATGAATCCCGCCAAGTCCGACGCCAGGAAGGCGACGGCGTTGGCGATATCCTGATCCGTTCCGCGATGTTTCAGCGGCACGCGGCTGTCGTACTCCTCGCTTCGCTCGGTGCCGTTCGCCCGGTCGCGCTCGGAGATGGTCCAGCCCGGCGCGACTTGGTTCACCGTGATCTGACTCGCGCCGACTTCCTTCGCCAGAATACGGTATACGCCGTCCATGCCCCGTTTGCCCGCGACATATGCGGATTGATTCTCGAAGTTCTGCATGGCGCATTCCGTATTGATGCCGATCATTCGTCCCGCGCCGCGCTCGATCATCGCGGGCACGAACGCTTTGGCCAGATGAACGCTCTGCAGCACGCAGGATTCGAACTGGCTGCGGTAATCTTCCTCGGATTGTTCCAGCACGGACGTCCATTGATACTGGATGACGGCATTGGCGACCACGATGTGGACATGGCCAAGCTCGGCCGTCACTTTGTCGCGCATCGCCATGATGTCATCCAGCTTCGTTATGTCGGCTTGGACGACGATGGCCCGCCTGCCGGTAGATTTGATTTCTTCGGCCAGCTCGAGCGCCTTCGCTGCATTGGAGTTATAATGCACCGCGATATCGGCGCCGCATGCCGCCAGCGTACGCGCCATGACGCGTCCCAATTCGCCCGTCGCTCCCGTGACGAGCGCCGTTCTGCCCTTCAAATCGATTCCGACCATGCTTATGATTCCTCCCCTTCTTCGTCCGGCAGCGTTGCCGCCGCGGCGTCGATCAGACTGTCGAACAAGTCGTCGTCGGATTCGATGGCGGCTTCGACCTCGTTGATTTGCTCTTCCGAGCCCGGTTCCTTGGCGAAGAGGAGACTGTAATCCCATGTCGTCCCGCGCAGGCTGTTCAGCTGAAGCGAGATTTCGTACGGGTGCTTGTGCCCCTCTGCCTCGAATTGCACCGAACCCCGGTAACCGTTTTCTTGATCATGCGTCATCTGCGCATGAAGAATCGTAATCTTCATCGTTGCACCCTCCACTTGAACATGCTTGTTCGTATAAGGGCAATTATACCATACAAACCGGCTCGGCCAAGCATGCCTCAACGAGGCAGCTGCTGCGGCATGATGAAGTCCGTCATCACGCCCTGCACGCCGTCGCGGCGCAGCTCTTCGATTCGGCCGATGTCATTGATCGTGTTGACGTACGTATAAACGCCTTCGCGCTTCAAGGCTTGGACGAATTCGGGCGAGTAGCGGTTCTCGTCCATCACGACGATCCGGATGCCCATCGCGGCGACGTCCCGAACGATCTGCTCGTCCGTGTCCTTGTTCATGTACAACGTGTACATATATTGCTTGAACGGATAAACGCCGTTAACGGCCTCGTAATTATTCGCTTGGTAGAGCTGCGGAATCAGGCGCCCCAGAAGGGACGGGTCAACCGACTTCGTCTCGGCCACGATTCGTTTGAAGATCGCTGCCGCTTTCGCGCCGTCATCTTCCTTCGTATCCGTAACCAGCAGCATATCCGGGTGGGCTGCCATGAATACCAGCAGTTCTTTGAACGTGACGGGCGAGTAATGTCCCTGTATCGGCAGCGCCTCGAATTTCTCGAGCGTCAACGGCTCGTTGTCCGCCTGTACCGCCTGGCCGAGTACGGGATAGGTTCCCGCCTCCCAATCATGGCGAAGCACGAGATGGCCGTCCGAGGTGACGCTCAGATCCGTCTCGAATACGCGATGGCCGCATCCATAGGCTTGCTCCAGCGCTTCGCGGCTGTTCGTTCCCGGGAATCCGCCGATTCCGCCCAGCGCATGGGAGATGAGCGGCGCTTGCTTGACCCAATCGTAGGGTGCGAGCGATTCAAGGTGCTGCGAGATCGGAGCCGCATTCGCGTTCGCGCCGCAGTCCGGCGGCAGCGACTCGGATTGGATAGGCGACAAGAGTACGGGCATGGAGAAGAAAATAAAGAGCGAAATCAGCAGCTGCGGAAGTTTGGATGGGGTGAATGCGGGAACCATGGGCTCGCCCTCCTCGTTATCGATCTGTACTAACCTCTTGGACCGTTCGGGCGCGTTCAGAAACAGTAGAAAGCTGGCAGTGCGCGGCGATGAGGCGATAAGGAGAGTGTGAGGACGAGAGGAATGAGGGGAAAAGGGCAAGAACGAAGGGCGAGAATAAAGGGCGAGAATGAAAGGGTGAAAAATGAAAAGGTGAAAAAGAAAGAGTGAGAAATGAAAGGGCAAAGAACCTACAACCCCACGAGACGCGTGGAACTGAAGGTTCTTCGCCGTGCTTATGCATTCGACATTCGACATTGAATGTTCATGGAATCATCAGGTATATCTCGAGCGGCTTAAGGAGCAGTCCTCATTCACGCTGTCTACCAGTGCGAGTTGTAGACGGGCGCGCTGTTCGGATTGTTGTTGCCGTACGAGAGATTGCCGAGCGTCAGGACATCTTCGTCGTAATAGGCTTCATAGGCGAGCAAGGAGCCCAGGCTGTTGAAGAAGGTCCACATTTTCTCGATATAGAACGGGTTGTCGTTGCCGAAGTTCGGCGCCGCGCCGTGATAGAGTCCCCACTCGGGCACGCTGAACTTCTTGCCGTGGGCGACCGCGAAGTCGATCCAGTGCTGCAGTCCGTACGCGCCGCCCATATGGCTGTTGGTCCAGGTCGAGTCGCTGAAGACCGGCGGCCAGTGGTCGTAGCTGTCCACGCCGATGATATCGACGACGTCGTCGCCCGGATAGACGAGCGCCGGATCGGCGTTGCCGGCGGCTTTCAGTCCGTCGCCGCGCGTGACGTTCCAGTCGATCTTCACGTTCGGCGCGCTTGCCTTGATGGTCGTCGCCACTTGCCGGAAGCACGCCTTCCAATCCGTCATGTTGGCGTTCGTGACGGAATGCGCGAACCAGTCTCCGTTGAATTCCCAGCCGAGCCGGACGATCGCGCTGCCTTGGCCATGGCTGACGAGGTTCTGCGCGAACGTCGTCCAGCGGCTGTTGTAGCTGCCGGCCGCGCAGGCGGAGAACGTCGCCCCGATGTTCTCAGGGAACATCGGGACGGCGTAGGTCGGCGTCCACGGCGCGCCCTGCCAGCCGTTGAAGAACTCGCCGGTGACCGTCATGAGGTCCCAAGAGGAACGGTACGGGAAGTTGGTCGTGACATCCGCCAAACGCCCGCGCCACGTCTCGAAGTTTTGGATCGCCGTCCAGTTCGCCTGATCGTTGGTCGTCCGGTAGACGCCGGATTTCCAAGGCAGGCCGCTGCGGTTGCCGGTGCTCGCATTGGTCGTCACGCCGAGCGAATTGCTGGCGGCGGACAAATTGCCGGCCGCGTCCTTCGCTTTGACCGTGAACGTATAGGCCGTGCTTGCCGTCAAGCCGGTGACCGTCGCGCTCGTGGCGCCCGTCGTCGTTCCGGCGAGCGTCGTGCCGCCCCGGTAAATGTTGTAGCCCGTCACGCCGACGTTATCCGTCGAAGCCGACCAGGTCAGGTTGACGGTAGTGTCCGTCTTCGACGGGGAAGCCAGGCTGCCCGGCGCCGACGGCGCCTGCGTATCCGGCGTTCCGCTGCCCGCGCTGTAAATCGCCACGCCGGTCATTTGCGGATCGCCCTTGGTGGAGCGCAGGATATCGATGTTGAGCACGCCGTCGCTGACCGTTACGTTGTACGGGCCGTACTTGGCCCAGCTCCCGAGCGCCAGGTCGCCGATGCCCGTCGCCACGGTCGCGCCCTCCAGCTTCACGTCCTCGTTGCGGAAGTTGCTCTGGTAATTCTCGATCGTCCACAAATAGACTTGGTAGCTGCCGTTCGCGAGCGTCTGGTTCAGGCTGAAGCCTTGACCGTTCGCCGGCGCCGAGCGGTACAGGGCGGATTGCAGCATGGACAGCGTATTGGCATCCGGCGTCGGATTCAAGGAGAAAGAGTACGTCCCGCTCCAGGTCGCGGCGTTCGCGACGGACAGCCCGCTGCTCAGCGCGGATGCATACGAGATCCAGCCGTTGCCCTCGATCGTCGTCGCGGCGCCGTTCAGATTGATGCCTTTGACGAACGCCGGCCCTCCGCTGCCGGAAGAGCCGGTCACGGAGACATTATCCATCGTCGTCGTGTTCAGCGTCGTATTGTTCTGCGCGGTAACGACGAGTCCGATATAGACGCTCGAATTCATGCTCACCGTCACGGTTCCGACCTGCGTCCAGGACGTGCCGTTGCTGGAAATCGAGCTCGTGAACACGCTGCCCGCGCGCTGCAGCTTCACCCAATACGGAGCTGCGACGCCCGTCTGCGTCACCGTCGCCGTGCTGCCCGAAGCGGCGCTGCGGCTGACGAGCTGCGCCCCCGAGGCCGACGCGTATTCCATGACGGTCGAGACATGCTTGGAGCCGGTCGTCAGCGATTCCCGGATCATGACCCCGCCCTTGGCCCAAGCGCTTGTGTTGGAGATGGATGCCACTCGTGCCACGATCGTGCCGTCGCCGCTCAGCGGCTGATAAACGTAGCGGAATTGGTCCGCGGTTCCTGAAATATCCGTGCCGGAAGCCTGGACCGTATACGTGCCTGAAGCATAGTTGGCCGAGCCGGCCACGCCGACCGAGCCGATGTCCTGCGTCAGCCACGGGCTGGGAACGGCTGCCGAAGCCTGCTGCGAGAACGTGAAAAGTCCTGTCAACAGCACGGCCGCCAACATAGCGAGCATGCTCCTGCCGATCCCCTTCCGATGGCCGCGCATCCTCTTCCCCTTCCCCTTACCCTTGCCCGTGCGCGCGTCACGGTTGCCGATTTCACCGGCCAAGCTTGCCTTTCCGTCGTTAAATTGAATCATGAACCTCAGACACCTCCGATAATGGATTTGCTTGCTGGCGCTGCATCATTGCCCGATTTATGGGCCGGGTGAGCTTCCCCTCTCATGCCTCCTTTCCTGATCGCGGTTTATTTATGGACAACAAGCAGCCGGAAGGGAACATGGCGTGCACCTGCCGGCTGTCTGCTATTCCTATGGACCTCGTTTCAAGCTGAAACTAGAGACGAAACGCGTTGTATAAGAACACGGCTGCCTCCGCACGCGTTGCTTCGGCGAGCGGATTCAGCTTGCCGTCAGCGCCCTGAATCAGGCCGGCATCCAGCAGCGCCGACACGCCGCCCGCCGCATACCCCGACACGTCCGCCCGATCCGCGAAACGGTCGAGCGGGTTCGTGCCGCCGGACGCGTTCAGCTTGCCGAGCTTCGTCAATGCGCGCGCGGTGAGCGTCATCATCTCCTGCCGCGTGATCGACGCCTGCGGATGGAACGAATTCCCTCCGCTGCCGATCGCGATGCCGAGCGCCTTGGCGGCGCCGACGGCTTCGTAATAGTAGCTGCCCGGCTTCACGTCGGCGAAATTGCCGTCGCCGGCCGCATTCGCGTTCGAAGCCGCGGCCTCGGACAGTCCGAGCGTCCGCGCAAGCAGGAGCACGTAATCCGCGCGCGTAATATTCGCCGACGGCGCGAACGCGGCAGCGGATACGCCTTCGATGGCGCCCTTGGACGCCAGCGTCTCGATCGCGTCCTTCGCCCAGCCGTAACGGCCCAGGTCGCCGAAATGCTTCTCGACGTATACGACCGCGTACGTGCTGAAATGCGTCGTTTGGAACCCGACGGTTCCCGATACGGCATCGTAAGCCGCATGGACGACCGGCTCCGGCCGTCCGTCGGCGCCGATGTGCCATACCGTGATATGGCCGCTGTTCGCCGCCTCGTCCGCCGCCGGCTTATAGGGAACGGCCACCGTTACCGGCGCCGCGGGATTGCTCCATGGCAGTTCCTTGCCGTTAGCCCGCAGGCTGACGTCGATGACCGGCCGATCGCCGATCGAGGCTTTCAACTCGTCGCCGAGCTTGCTCGTTTCCGCTTGAGCGATGACGATTGCCACGGTTGCCGCGCCGTGAAGGTCGATGCCGCGCAGCATCGTGGCTGGAATCGTAATCGTGCCCGCGCCCGTTTCGACGATGATCATGCGATTCCGTTCCGCTGCCGAGAGCACGTCTGCCGGCAGATTCACGACATAGCCGGTCGCTCCTTCGATCTTCGGTACTTGAATCCTGACTTTATCGGCCGACGATGGCAGCTGCGCGAATGCCGATGCAGGTACGTCCGCCGTCGCTTCGCCAGAAGCCGGGTTCAGTACGGGTGCCGTCGGCTTGATGATTCCGCTGCCGATGTCAGTGCCGCTGCCGGTTCCGGTGCCGCTGCCGTTGTTGTTGCCGTTATTGCCGCCGGTGCCGTTGCCTCCCTCTTCCGCTTGCGCGGCAAACGACAGCTTGCCCCACGGATTGCGGTTCTTCGAGTCGGAGTCGTTGCCGTTCCACGCATACTGCGAGTAGCGGGTTCCGCCGGCGCCGGAAAGATCGAAGCCCATGTCGTAGCGCATCGGCGTGCCGATGGCGAGGCTGCCGTCCGTGCCGAACGCATCCGCGGGCAAACCGATGGCGGAAAGCGGGATTGCCGCTTCCAGTATCCAGCCCTTGCCGTCCGGCGCCAATTCCGCCTTCACGTTGACGGGCGTTTGGTCGGCGAAGCTTGGGCCGTTGACCCAATAAGCGGCTGCCGACACGCTGCTGTCGGCGTTCTTGTTGACGCCCAGAAGCAGCTGCGAGTCGGTGCCCAGCATGCTGCCGGGAGTGGCATCGACGTCCTGCGGACCGAAGTAGAGCTCGACGCCGTCGCCGTTCCACATATCCGCGCCGTTGCCGGATACGCCGCCATTCGCGATCCTGTCGTTCCCGGACGTTACGCGGGCTTGATAGTAGAAATTCTCGTCGTCCCAGGCTATCGACATCTTAGCCGAGACGTTCGGGTCGGGAATCGCCGGTCCCGAGACTTGATCGATCGCCGTCAGTGCCGCCGTCGCCGAGAAATCGCTCCAGTCCGCGAAATCGCCGATGACGGGCGCTGCGTCGGTTTGCGGCGCTGCCAGCGCTTTATGGGTGTCGCGGTCGGTCGCGGCGCTTCTGTTGGGCGCCGCATAAGGCTCGATGCTTCCCGAGAGCAGGTCGTACACGTTGTAATGGGTCTGCTTCGCATACTCGTCGAACGCGACGACCGGCCTGTTGGTCACGTCGACGAATCCGTACGCGCCGGACTCGCCGTTATTCGGTCCGTTGAAGTAACGTCCCGTCGGTGCCTGGTCCAGCCAAGTGAACCAGTCGCTGCCCACCACGACGCCCGTAGCGATGGCATTCTCCAAATAGTCGCTGTACATCTGCCCCTGCGCCGTCGGGCTGGACACGGGCTGACTGCCGTTCGGCAGTACGCTGGTGTCGGAATAATGCCACTCGGAGAGGATGATCGGCGTATTGCCCGACCACGCGTAGATCTGCTTCAGCCAGTTCGTGTCGAGCGAGTTCGTGTAGTAGTTGTACGTGATGGCGTCCACGTTGCCAGCGGTCGCTTCCGCCAGATCCTGGGCAAGCGCGGCGTTCCGCAGGGAGCCGGCAAACCACCGGTCGCCAAGCTGCATATGCTGCGGGTCATGGCTCTTGCCGGTCTCGTAGATGGTGTGGTATTCGGTTTCGAGATAGTGCTTGGTAAAGTTGTTGATATCGGTCGAAGCGGCCGTCGTGTTCAGCTTCAGGGTTCCGCTCTTGAGATCGTCGAAGCTCGCGAAGTTCGTCCCCCACGCCGCATTGAACGCGTCGATGTCGCCGTCGTACTGGCCGCTCATCCAGGCAGCCAGCTCGTTGCGGGTGCCGCTGCCGACGGCGGAAGAACCGAGTAACGTGCCGTTGAACGAATCGTAAGGAAGCTCGTTCTCGAACATGTAACCGATCAGCATCGGATCGTCCGCATGGCCGGATACGGCCGCGCCGTAAGCGGCGTCCAAGCGGGACTGCCAATCCGGGCTGAACACGTCGAACAGCCGGGAGCTGCCGATGTGCGGGGTTTGCCCCATGACGCCGTCCAACACCTCGAAATACGGCGTCGTCGTGCTCGCTTCGCCGGACCACATGCCCAGGGAGTTGAAGCCGAGCTGCTTCTCGTTATGGATTTGATCCTCGCGCCAGGCGTCGACGTCGAAGGGCTCGCCCGTTTGCTGCTCGATGTTGTACACGTAAGGCGAAAACGTATTCTCGCCCCGCCATGCTTTGCTGTCCGGATCGTAGGCCGGAAGCTGGTCGTACTCCGACTTGATGCCCGTGAGGTCGGCGTAAGTCTCGTTGGGGTCGGTCACGGTCGCGCCCAGCTGGAAGTACAGGTTGCCCAGCGGGTCGACCATCACTGCCTCGGGGGTGCCGTCATTATCGACATCCGCGTGGTCGGTGTAGAAGAAACCGGTCGCTTCGAAGTCGAATGTCTCTTTGCTGCCGGTCAGACCGCCGTAGGTGTCCCGGTTCGTCGGCGGCGTGAGCGAGCCGAAGTACGCCTCGTTCTGCGCCGGTACCGCCGCAAGCTCGTCATCGCTGGTAACCTTGGCATGCGGATGGCTATCGTTCGGCGTATACGGGGACGCGATGATTTGTCCGTATTTGTCCACGATCGCGCTGGCGTTCGGGTCGACGCCGCTGGCCTGGATGCGCGGAACGACGGTGAAGAGCGTGCCGTCCGTCGCGGTGTACCATTTTTCGCCGCCCTTGCCGAGCGCGGGCTCGCCCGCCACCTGCTCGAAGTCCTCCTGGAACTGCACCTTCGGGGCGTTGGCGTCGGTGATGTCGGTGATGACGACATTATCCGCGTACATCTCGCGACTGGAGGCCGTGTTCACCACGAGCGTATAATCGTTCTGATCGTCGTCCGGGACGACGAAGGTAACCGAGTCGTCCTTCCAGGTGTCGCTCGCGGCCACCGACAGCTGCGACAGCGTCGCCCACGACTTGTTCTCGACGTTGAAGTCGGCCGAGCTGTAGCCGATTCCCTCGAGGCTGAGCGTGTAGGTGTGACCGGCAGCCAGCGCGCCCAGGCTCGCCGTCACGTTGCCCGAGCCGGAAGCGATTTTCAGCGCTTTGCTGGAGGAGCCGGCGGCCTCGCCGACGGGCACGACGGTGAAGATCCCGTTCGTGCCGGTGTACCAGCTGTCATGTCCTTTGCCGATCGCGGGCTTATCCGGCAAATTCTCGAAACCTTCGGCGAAGATCGGCTTGCCCTCTTCGTCGGTAACGGTCAAGTTGTTGATGTAAACCGGGCCGGCCGATGCGGCATTCAAGAACAAATAGTACCCCGCGTCCGTCGGCTGGTTGGCCGGCGTGGTAAAGGTCGCCGTATACGTGGTCCAGCCCGTGGACGGTCCTACGGTAATGTCCGTTCCGGTTACGGTGGACCAGGGCGTATCCCATTTCTCGTCGGTTTGGAGCCTGATGTCGGCCGTTCCGGAGCCCATCGCCTCGAACGAGTAAGTATAGGTGGCGTTCGCGGCGAATTTATTCGAACCCCAGCTCATGTTCCCGCTTCCGACAGCGACCTTGAGCGCGTCGTTATCCTGCACCGTAGGAGCCGGACCGACGGCTTCGCTCTTGGGAACGACGGAGAAGAGATCCGCTTGCTCGGTATACCAGCCGTCGAGCCCCGAGGTGAAGTCGTCCGCGAAGAATGTTCCGCCTTGTTCGGCGCCGGTGTCCGTGATGACCACGTTATCGACGAACACGCTGCCGTCCGTCGCGGCGCCGAAGTAGAAATCCTCGCCGCCGGACGGGGCAGCGGGCGCGGTAAATTCCCCCGTGTAGGTCTTCCACGTGGCGGAAGGGTCGATTTCGGTGCGCGAACCAGCTAAATCCGTATAGCTCAGCGATTTGTCCCACTCCCAGTTATACTGGACGAAAGCGTTGGTCGTCCCTGTCCCCATCGCCTCGAAGCTGTAGGCGTAGGTATGGCCCGGGATGAGATCGTCTTTATTCCAGCCGTGGCTGATGACCCCGGCTCCCTGGGTGATCTTCAATACGTTGTCGTTGTCGGCAGCGTCCGCGTAGGCCGGCCTGAGCCCGCCCGCGGCCGTTGACGCCAGCATGGCCGCAACCGCCAAGACGGCGGCCAGTTTCGTAGTCCTAGAATTAGTCCGTTTCATTCCATTCCCTCTCTTTCGGTGAAATGTATGCGTTTGCAAATTCGTCATACGAGAAGGGAACTGTAGATGTCTTCAGTTCCCTTCTTGTCGGTCGTTATGCAATCGGTCGTTATGAAGTCAGGCGTGGTGCCGTTTATCTGATTCGGTGCTTGGAATAACGGCTACGTGCCGGGCGTAAACGCATCCAGCTGCTTCTGGATCTCGGCCTTCACTTTGTCGTAGCCGGCCGCCTTCAGCTCGGCGTTCGCCTTCTTCAGCGCGTCCTCCGTATCCACGGCGCCGTAGGCGAGCGCGCCTCCGTATTTGATGAACACGTTGTTCAGTGCCGCGACTTCGTTCTTGATGGCATCGATGTTCGGCTTGAAGTTGGCGTACGGGTTATCCTTCGCCACGCTCGCCATGTATTCGACGTGCTTGGCGTAATCCGGGTAGTCGGTCGTGGACGGCTTGTTGAAGCCGACCCAGTCGCCGAAGCCCCACGGATACTGCCATTTCGGATAGAGCGTCGGATCCGTGCCGGCCGGCACTTCGATCTGCGACTGGTCAGCCGTGTACTGCCAGTGCTTGCCTTCCAAGCCGTAGATCATGAGCATGTAGTAGCTCGGGTCGCTGAAGAACTTATCCATGAACATGAGCGCCCGTTCCTTGTTGTTCGACGCCGACGGAATCGCCATCATGCCGGAATCGTAAGCGAGCTTGATGAACGGTCCTTCCGGCGAGAACGATTGGAACGATACTTTCCAGTCCGGATGCGCGGTGTTGATGCCGTTATACGAATCGCGGAACTGGTTGTCGCCGTAGGCTGCCAGCGCGGATTGGCCGGCTTGGAACGACTCTCGGGACGGAGTCTTGTTGTTCAGCACGTTCTTGTTGATGTATCCTTTCTCGAACATGTCGCGGATCTTCGGATACGCGGCCAGCAGATCGGGGTCGTCGAACGCGGACGTCACCTGCGGCTTCGTCTCCATCGGGTTGAACTGCAGCATGTTGGCCGGCAGGCCGGGCACCGAGACGAGCGACTTCTTGCGCGTGACGAAGGACGTCAGCGGATAATCGCCCACGGATGCGCCCGTGTTGTACGGCACCACCTTCGGATCGGCCTCCTTGGCCGCGGCCAAATATTTCTCCACATCGTCCAAATTGCCGAGCGACGTCAGGCCTGCCTTGTCCATAATGTCGCCCCGGACCGCGAGACCCGCGTCCTGGTACTCCAGGTAATTCCGCGGTACCGCGATGATCTTGCCGTCGACGGTAGCGTTGCCCCATGCTTCGGCCGGAAGCTTCTTCACGGCGTTCGGCGCGTACGTATCCAGCATATCTTTGGACAGCTCCGTGAACGCGCCCTTCTTGGCGTTGCCGCTGTAGTCGAGCCAGCCGGCCGTGTAGATCATGTCGACGTTCTGGCCGGACATCAGCATGAGCGGGTACTTGCTGTCCAGGTCGCCCCAGCCGATCCAGACGAAATCGACGTCCGCGTTCAGGTCCTTGTTCGTCATCTTGTTGAGCTCTGCCTTGACCGCGTCGAAATCCTTCGGCGGGTCGCCGAGCGCGGCCCACGTCAGCTTGACGTGCTTGGAAATGTCCGGACCTGCCGCCGCCGCGTTGCCGCCGGAAGCGTTCGCGCCTCCGCTGCCCGCATCGGCGTTATTCGCCGCCTTCGTGCCGCCGTTCGCGTTGGCCCCGTTCGACGTGCCGCCGTTGTTGTTGTTCGATCCGCATGCCGCCAGGGATGTGCCGAGGAAGAGTGCGAGCGCGCCGATCATGAGTTTCTTTTTGGACTGCGTCTTCAAACTGGATGACCTCCTTGAATATTTGTCTCTTGCTTTATGTTAATCCGTTTTACGGGTTTAACCAATGCCAAGCCATGCTTCGTTTTCTCCCGCCTACCCTTTGACCGCGCCGACCGTCAGCCCTTTGACGAAATACTTCTGGACGAACGGATAGATGAGCACGATCGGGCCGATCGACACGACGGTCATCGCGAGCTTGACCGTCTCATGCGGCAGCTCGACCGTCGGGATGCCGTTGTTGCCGGCCGCGTAGGAGAGGAACTCGATGTTGGTGATCATCTTGTACAGCATGTATTGCAGCGGGAACTTGCTCTGGTCGTCGATGAACAGCGCCGCCTGGTACCAGTCGTTCCAATAGCCGAGCGCGATGAACATCCCGATGGAGGCCAGCGCCGGCTTCATGAGCGGCAGGCAGAGCCGCGTGAAGATCGTGAACTCGCCCGCTCCGTCCACCTTGGCGGATTCGGGGATCGCGTCCGGTACCGTCTTCAGGAAGTTCCGCATGATGAGAATGTAGTACGGCGACAGCAGCAAGGGCACGATGAGCGCCAGCAGGCTGTCCTTCATATGGTAATACTTCAGCATGATGAGGTAATAGGCCACGAGCCCGCCGTTGAACAGCGTCGTGAAGTAGAAGAAGAAGGCGAACAGGTTCCTGTAGCGAAATTCCTTGCGGTAGAGCACGTAGGCCGTCATCGCGGTCAGGAACAGCCCCGCGGCCGTGCCGGTGACCGTAATGAACAGCGTGACGCCGTAAGCCTTGATCAGCGAGGTCGGATCCGTCAGGATCGCGCGGTACGATTCCACCGAGAAGGACGAGGGCCACAGCCCGTAGCCATGCGCCATGACGGCGGATTCGGCGGTGAAGGAGCCGGCGACGACCATGATGAACGGCACGACGCACAGCAGGGAGACGACGGCGATGACGGCGTAAGCGATGACGTTGAACGCCAATTTATCGATTGCGATGGGTTTCATGTTCCGGACTCCTTTAATAGAGGGCGTTGTCTTTGCTGAACTTCCGCACGAGGCCGTTCACGATGGTGATCGTCGCGAAGCACATGACCGACTGCACGCAGGCCGCGGCCGACGACATCGGAATGTCTCCCATTTGAGCCAAGGACCGGAATACGTAAGTGTCGATGATGTCCGTCGCGTCGTACAGGTTGCCGTTGTTGCCGACCAACTGGTAGAACATCCCGAAGTCGCCCCGGAAAATATTGCCCACCTGCAGCAGCACCATGACGATGACGGTCGGCACGATGTTCGGCAGCGTGATCCGGAACGCCTTCTGGAACACGTTCGCGCCATCGATATCCGCCGCTTCGTACATTTCCTCGTCGATGCTGAGGATCGCGCCGAGGTAGAGCACCGAACCGTAGCCGATCCACTTCCAGTTGTTGAAGAAGACCAGGATGTACTTCCACATCCCCGGGGAGCTGTACACGTCCACCGGATCGATGCCGAACGCCTTTAGCACCGTGTTCAGCAGGCCGTAGTCGAAGTTGAAGATGTTGTAGAAGAACGCCCCGACGATGACCCAGGAGATGAAGTACGGCAGGAACATCAGGCTTTGGGTGAAGCGGCTGAACAGCTTCGAACCGATCTCGGACAGGAGGAGCGCTATCCCCGCTTGGAGGATCGTTCCCGTCACGATGAAGGCCACGTTGTAGAAGAACGTGTTCTTGAAAATGTTCCAGATCTGCCCCGAGAGGAAGAGGAACCGGAAGTTGTTGATGCCGTTCCATTCGCTGCCGAAGATGCCGCGGTCGAACCGGAAGTTCTTGAACGCCACGATAATGCCCGCCATGGGCAGGTACGAGAACAGGATGAAGAACAAGACCGCCGGAAGGATCATCAGCAGGAAGGCCCGGTTTTGGGCGAGGTAAAACAGCAGGTTTCGTTTTCGGACCATAGGCAATCTCGCTTTCGTTTTCTGTCGTCTAGTGTGGTTCACACCTTGATTATAGGCGGGTGTAAGCACTTCCAACAGGACACGGTTTTATAATTTGGTGCACTATTCTATACTGGAGCGCCCGGACGTCTTGTAAGCGCAAACCGCGATCTGCTATGTTGGAGATACGGAAACGCCACAGCACGAGGAGAGGGAAACGCATGCTTAAATTATTGATCGTGGACGACGAGAAACGTACCCGCGACGGACTGAAAATGTGCCTGCCCTGGGCCAGCTACGGGATCGGCGAGATCCGCGAGGCGGACGACGGCCACACGGCGCTCGAAACCGCGCTCGCCTTCAAGCCGGATATCGTGCTCTCCGATGTTCGGATGCCGACCATGACGGGCATCGAGCTCGCGATGCGGACGCAAGCGGAGCTGCCTGCCTGTAAGTTTGTTTTCATCAGCGGATACGCGGACAAGGAATATTTGAAGGCCGCCATCCGGCTAAAGGCCGTCAGCTATATCGAGAAGCCGATCAGCGTCAAAGAGCTGGAGGAATGCATCCGGAACGTGACCGAGGCCTGCCGCAAGGAGGCGGAGCAGACGCGCAGGCTGGCCGAGGCGGCCGCCAAGCTCGAGACGAGCACCCTGCTGCTGCAGCGGGACTTCGCCGTTCAGCTCGCGAAGGGCAGTCCGGGCGCCGAGGAGCTGGACCGCCTGCTGGCCGCGTCCGGCTATGAGCTCCCGCTCGACGGCAAATATGTAAGCGTTTTATTCCGCATTAATTTCGCGCCCGACATGCCCGTCGAGCAAACGGCCGGACGACGCGGCGAACTCGCTGCGGCGATCGCTCGCGCGATGGACGAACGGCGCCTCTGCGCCATGGCCGGCACGATCGACGGCGTGCATCTCGTGGCGCATGCGCTGCTGGCCGGCGCGCGCAGTCTCGACGACGTCCGCGCCGCCGCCGAGCGCATCGCGGCGGACTTCGCGGGCACCTGCGGCCCGGACGCCGGGCCCCCGCTCTTCGCCGGCATCGGCATGCCGGTCCGGGGCATGGCGCATATCCGCCTCTCGTACCAGTCGGCGCTGACGGCGCTCGAGCAGGTCTTCTTCCTCGGCGGCGGCCGGATCGCCGCATTCGACGAGCGCCGCCCGGCGCACGCGCCCTTCGACGAAGATATGGAGCATCGCTTCGCGGCGTATCTGCCGTCCTGCGACAAAGCCGTCTTCCCTTATATCGCTTCGATCGGCTCCGCCCTTCGCCGGCAGGACGCCGTCCCGGTCGACGACGTGAGGCGGCTGTTCTACCGGCTGCTCATGGCGCTCTACGGGGAAGCCCAGAACAAATTCCTCGGCCGGTACATGGAAGACCGGAAGGAAGAAGTGCTGTGGCACCGGGTCGCGGATGCCTTGACGCTGAACGAGCTGCTCGGCTTCCTGGAATCGGAAGTGCGCGCCTATTTCGACGCGGTCGCGTCGGTCGGCACGCAGAGCCGCGTCGTGCACGAGACCATCCGCTATATCCAGCGCAACTACAGCAAGGGCGGATTCACGATCAGCGACATCGCCGGGCACCTGCATCTCACGCCGGCTTATCTCAGTCAGCTGTTCAAGAAGGACACCGGCCTTACGATCAACGACTACGTCAACGCGTACAAGATCGACAAGGCCAAAGAACTGCTCGCCGACCGCAGCGTCAAGCTGTTCGAGATCGCTTCGCTGACGGGGTACAGCGACGCCAAGTATTTCGCCAAAACGTTCAAGCGGATCACCGGCATCACGCCGTCGGACTTCCGGGAGAAATCGTTGAAATGACGATCAGCATCAAGACGAAGCTGCTGTTCTCCTACCTGGTGCTGATCTTCGTGCCGCTGGTCGTTCTGACGGGGCTGACGTACTGGCGCGTCTCCGACCGAATGGAAGCGAACATGCTGCGCACCTCGCGCAACGCGCTCGCCCAGTCGGAGACGTATCTCGAGACGAAGCTGGGCAATCTGATCAACGCGACCGACATCATCTATTTCGATAAGACGCTGCAGGACATTCATACGACGAACCCGGCCATCTACGACGAAGATTTGCTGCAGCAGAACATCGACGAGAACAACCTGACCACGCTCTTCAACCAGATCGAGCGCAATACCGACGTGCTGCGCGTCCGGCTGTTCATTCGGGACATCCCCGGCTATGCGTACGACAACGACCGGTTCTTCGTGTTCCGGGATCTGGACGGCCAGCCTTGGTACGAGGCGCTGAAGGCGTCGAAGTCGGTCGTCACCTGGATCGCCCCGGACAAGTTCCAGGCCGATTCGGAGGCGGATCCCCCGTTCATCTCGCTGGCCAGGCGGATCACGATCAAAACCTATAACGTAACGGACGGCGTCATCCGCATCGACATGCGCGCCCCCGTCGTGAACGATATCGTCAAGCAGGCGAACGTCACGTCCACGGGCCTCTCGTACATCGTGAACGGGACGGGCGACCTCATCTCCGCTTCGGGCAGCCCGGCGCTGCTCGGAGACCGGGCGCTGCTGCAGGCTGCGGAGGACGCGGCGCGCGGCAGCGCGGCCGGCACCGACATCCATGCGGGCAACGCGGACTATCTGACGCTGTCCCGCCCCATCGCCAATTCGGACTGGACGTTCATTTCCGTCATTCCGTACAGCGAGATCAAATCGACCGGCAAGGACATCCGGTTCTACATGGTGCTGATGCTGCTCGCGACAGGCGTCATCTCTTACCTGCTCGCGTACCTGTGGTTCAATTCCAGCGCGCTACGGCTGAAGCATCTGGCCAAGAACATCCGCAAGGTCACCGGCGGCGACTTCAATACCCGCATCCGCGTGTCGTCGAAGGACGAGATCGGACAGATCTCGCAGGATTTCAACTACATGGTGGCCGAGATGGCCGCGATGATCGAAGAGCGGTTCGAGACCGGGAAGAAAATCAAATCGTTGGAGCTGCGCTCCCTGCAGTCCCAGATTAATCCGCATTTCTTGTACAATTCGCTCGACATGATCAATTGGTCCGCCGTTATGAGCGGAAATGCCGAGATCGAGACGATGATCCAGTCGCTCTCGACCTTCTATAAGATCGGACTGAGCAAAGGCGACGACATCATCCCGGTGCGCAACGAGATCGAACATGTCCGCGCGTACGTCACCCTGCAGAACCTCCGCTATCAGGACCAGATCGCGCTCGAGCTGGACGTCGACGAGGGCATCCTCGGGCTCGAGATGCTGAAAATCACGCTGCAGCCGATCGTCGAGAACGCGATTCTGCACGGTATTCTTCGCAGTCCGTCCAAGTCGGGAACGATCCGGATCTCCGGCGCGCGCAAGAGCGACATCGTCGTCTTCACGGTCGAGGACGACGGGGCCGGCATGCCGCCGGACATCGTCGAACGGATTCTCGACCAGGACACTCAGGACGAGTTCCACGGCTACGGCATCAAGAATATCCAGGAGCGCATCCAGCTTCAATACGGCGCGGCCTACGGGCTCGCTTACGAGAGCGAACCCGGCCGCGGCACGACGGTGCGCATCACGCTGCCGGCGATCGTCGTCAGGCGCGCGGCGCACTAGTCGGGCGGACAACCGCCGACGGTCGTAGTCGGACTGCCAGCTAGGTAAACTGCAAAACGCGCTGCGAAAGCACGCAATGCCAAAAACGCCCGCCTAATGCATATTGCATCGTGGCGGGCGTTTCTTCGTCGTCGTATGCGCGCAGCTGAGAGATGGCTCAGCCGGTTATTAAACGGACTTTAGCACAAGCACCCAGTCGCCGCCCCTGCCGCTCGTCGGAGGAGCGAACGCTGCTTCGCCGCTGTTCGCGAAGCTGCCGATGGCGGTATACTCGCCGGTGCGCGGATCGAACCAGGACGCTTCGACGCTGCTGCCCGGCAGTTTGCCCAGCGAGGCGCGGAACGGAATGCCGTTCGGGCTGTAGATCAAGCCGTATCGCTCGCCCCGCGTCGCGACCATATAGTTCGCGCCTTCGAGGTTGCCGGCGATCAAGCTTTGGTCCGGCGCCCGGTCCAAATAGGAAAAGGATTCGATCAAGTCTCGCAAATGCTGCATTTGGACCGCTCCCGGACGATTCAGCGCCTCCTGCCAGGTCATGATGAAATAAGCCCCCGGCTCGGTCGTCATGGACCAAATGCTGTGATGGCCGTACGTCGTGCCGAAGCCGCCGGAGAATACGCCGTAATAGGCGCCGATCCGAACGTCCGCTTGGTCGAAATACCCTTTCGAGGCATTGAAATTGACGGGGTGGTCTTCGTAAGCCGGCTCCGCGTCCACTGTCGGCTTGATCGGCAGCTTATCGTAATCCGCCTTCACATGCTTGTAATTCTCGCGAATTTGCTCATGATGGCCGGATTGGATCATGTTGAAGTCGAGCCACTCCTCGTGATGCATATGATGCGAGGACGAAGCGTTCCCGCACGGATGGAACGTAATGAGCTGGGAATCGCCGACCGCTTCCCTGATGCCCGCGGCCAGTCCGTTGTTCACTTCGAAGTGGTTGCGAATGATCAGCGAGCGGTCGCCGCCGAGCACCCAGATAATATTGGACCGGCTGCCATAGCGCTCGCCAAGCCAGCGTCCGTACGTCCGCGCGTTATCGCCGTTGAAAATCTCCGGCCCCTTGCCGAAGCCGGCCATATGGTACTTGTCCCCCCATGTCGGAAGAAATGCCACGTACAGGCCGCGCGCGGCCGCTTGATCAACGATGTAGTCGACATGCGTCCAGTAATTCTCGTCGCCGTCGACATCGGGCTGCGTCGGATCGTATTCCCCGTCGGCATCCCGCTTCAGCGGTTCGCGGCCGTAGGGATTGGCCGTCTTGACGCCGTCGAATTCCGCCAAAGCGACCGCCTGCACGACATTGAATTTCAAGCGCGCCCGATTCTCTAAGTAAACATCCGCTTCCTCTCGGCTTAATTTGTGGAACAGCTCCCAAGCCGTATCGGCCAGCCAGAAAAAAGGGGTTCCGTCCTCCTGGATCAAAAATCGTTTGTTATCGCTCACCTTCAGACGCTGCAATGGCTTCGTCATGGTTTTACGTTCACGCTCCCGTATGAGATGGATGATGGCGGAATGACCGCTTTGATCGAATGACTCGAAGAACGATTCTGCTCGCTTCGGCCCGAGTTCGTCCTCGTCCGCAAGCAGCCGCAGTAACAGACTATCACAATCGATTTACGTACACAATATGTATACAATAAATATATCGATAAATAAATGAAGAAATAAGTCAGCTATTCGGATCCAGTTTGGAGTACGCGCCAAAAACCGGTCCGCACGCGCCGGGAGCGCGTCGGACCGGTAGATTTCCCTTGCTTTTCCTCTGTTTAAGCAGCATGCTTGATTGCCGTTTTGCCGCAACAGCGGTAAGCGCTGCTTACGGTCTGACGATCGTGCCGTCCGCCTGGCGATCGATGGGATACGGATTATGGTAATTGCCGTTGCGCCACTGATCTTCTACCAGGGCTTCCGCCTTCTCTTCATCGATATCGATGCCAAGGCCGGGCTTGTCATTGGCGTACAGATAGCCGCCCTTCAACACGGCATGGCCCGGGAATGCCGCCAGCTCTTCCGCACGGAAATGGTTCTCCTCTTGAATGCCGAAATTCCAAATGGCCAGATCCAGATGCATCGCGGCCGCTTGATTGACGGGATCGTTGTCCCCGCCCTCCTGCCAGGCCGTCCGAACGCCGAAAGCTTCGCCGAGCGCGGCGATCTTGCGGCATTGCGTGATGCCGCCGGCCTTGGATACCCGTACCCGGATAAAATCGATCAGCCGATCCTTGATCAAGGGCACCCATTCATGCGGATTCGTGAACAGCTCCCCGATCGCCTGCGGCGTCGTGCTCTGCTTGCGAATGTTGGCAAACCAGCCGATCTGATCGGGCGGCAGCACATCCTCCAGGAAGAACAGCCGGTAGGGCTCCAGCAGCTTCGACAGCGCGACTGCGGCCGTCGGCGTCAGATGCTCATGCACGTCATGCGTCAGCTTGACGCCGTAGCCGAACTTATCGCGCAGCTTGCGGAACATTTCGGGGATCGCGTCCAGGTAAGCGGCCTCGTCGAACGCCTGCGAAGAAGCGCCATGCCAAGCCTCCTCGGGCAGACCGGCTTCCGCGGCACGGACGAATCCGCCGCCTCCGTAAGCGCCGAGCTGGCAGCGAATGACGCGATAGCCTTCATCCAAGTAGCGCTGCACGTCGGCTTCGAGCTCCTCGTAGCTGTTCCCCGCCGCATGCGCGTAGCACGGAACCGCTGCACGGCACGGTCCGCCGAGCAGCTTGTAGACGGGCATGTTCGCTTCCTTGCCCTTAATGTCCCACAGCGCCATGTCGATGCCGCCCATCGCCGTGCTGAGCGCGGAGCCGCTGCGCCAATAACCGCTTTGATGCATCTGCTGCCAGATGTCCTCAATATGTCCCGCGTCCTGTCCGATCAGCATCGGCGCGAGAAGCTCCTCGATGACCGCGATAACCGCCTTCGGATTGAAGATATCGCTTGCGGATCCGATGCCGTACAGCCCCGGCTGGTCCGTAACCACCTTTACGATCGTCCAGCTGGTGTCGCGACGGGTTCGGATTATCCGGATTTCCTTGATCTTGGCCATAGTTCTCTCCTCCATTAGCAATGAAGTGGGTGTGGCTGAATTGAAAAATCGGGTTACACGGCAGGACGTTAGTACTGCGTCCGGCCTTGGAGCAGCAGCCCGTTCGACTGCGGCGACCACGGACCGTCGTAGGTCGGCTTGTTCGCATAACGGGTCATCGCGAGCTCCAGGCGGATCGAGGTTCCCGGAGGAAGCTCCACCTGCAGCCATTTGCTGCCGACCTCGACAGCGTCAGCGCCTGCGACTGCGCCTCCCGCAGTGTCGGCGGTCGTACCGTCGGCTTCGTCAAGCACCGACGCCGATTCGATGCGATGCTCGCCGAACGTTCCGCCCTGAACGACCACGGTCCGGGTCTCGAACTGGGACGTATTGACGAGCTGCAGCGTCGCCGACGCGTCGCCAAGCTTCTCGACCAGCGCCGCCGTGTCGAGCGGAAGACCGACGCGCTTGCGGTCCGCGTCGAAATACCGGAATCGTCCGTGCTGGAGGCCGCCGTGCGAGATGTGCATCGGTCCGCCCATCGTAAGCTGCACGAGGCTTTCCATGTAGACGGGACAGAGCTCCTGCCAGATGTGAATGCTCGAGAAGTCGTCATCGTTGTAGTCGACGGGCCATGCCGACGGATCGCCGATCGGGGAGTCCATCCGCTCCAATTGCCGTACGACCAACCGGAAGTTCGCGTCCAGCACCCGGTCCGGATAATCCGGCAGCTGCCCGCGGATATACTGGAACCAAGGCTCCGTGTTCACGATGTAATGCTTGGTCTCCCGGCCCAGCTTGCCGTCTTTGCCGGATACGTTCGGCACGATAACCTCGTTCCAATCGTACAGCTTCGGTATGCGATGAATGCGCTCGAGATCTTCGTCGGCCATCGATACCGTCCACAGATAGACCGGGTATTTCACCGTGGCGCTGCGGTAATCCGTCCAGCCCGCGTCGAAATGCTTATGCGGCACCGTGACGGCGCCGTTCTCTTCCCTGCGCAGCGACCAGTTCAGATCGAGCTGGCGTCTCGCCAGTCCGAGATGCGCCATGTCACCGGTGAGGAGAACCGCGTTCATCGTCGCGTTCGTGATCGGCTCGATGACCGTCATGAAGCCGTGTGGCCAGCGATACCCGTAATAACCGCCCCACCATTTGCCGTCATTGTATTCGCCGATCTCGCCGCTCAGTCCGACGTTGTCCGGGATAATGCCGCCGTTGCGCTCCGCCCGCTCGCACCAAGCCGCGAGATAATCCAGCACCCACCGGCCGTACCGCTCATCCGCCGTATGCATGAAGGCGTTCGTAACGAGTCCGGTCGCGTTCAGGTTCAGCGGCACGTCCCCGCGGTTCATCCGCTCGTTCATCATCGCGATGAGATGTCCATAGATCGTATCGTCGCTCCATTTGCACGTGCCGGAAGCGAAGTCCACGCCGGGAATGTCCTCGTAAGGCGCCAAGTAGTTGTCCAAAATGCCGCGGTGCGTCGACCAGTCCTCGCGGCTCGTCTCGAAGCGCGGACCTCTGCTGCCGTTCAGCGGCGAACGCATCAGCTGCTTCTCCTTGTCGAAGTTCTGCGCTTCCTCGTCGTCGCCCGTATACATGTTCGCGAAACGGACGGCGCGCTGGCGGTCCTTCATCGTCGCGGGACCCGCAAGACCGAGGAAGTAGAAATACAGATAACCCTCGCCATGGTGCATCCAATCATAATAAGCATCGAATTCCCGGTGGATCTGGCCGTATTCCGTCCACTGCCACGTAATGCCTTCCCACACGCGGCGCGAAGCCTCGTGCAGCCAGTCGTCTCCGCCCAGCGCATGGAGCAAGGCCAGGTTCATGAAGCCTTCGTACGGATCGTCGGAGCCGTCCATGCCGGGCCAGTCTCCCCGCCATATCAGCGTGCCGTCCGGACGCGTGTAGCGGTCGATGAACTTTCTTGCGGATTCGTTCAACAGATCGAATAATTGCCGCTGCTTGGCTGCCCATGACGGCGCGGGACCGCGGCGGGATGCCGTGATGCTCGTAGTAAGGTTAACGGATGGAGAGCTCATTCGAATGGACACGACCTTTCGTATCGAAATGATTAAGGTGTTACGAATGAATGCGGAAGCCCCCGTCGATCGGGATGACCGCGCCGTTGATCCATGAAGCTGCGGAACTGACGAGGAACGCGGCCGCATCGGCGATTTGCTCCGGTCTGCCCACGTCCGGCGCATGGAAGATTTCTTGGGCTGCCTGCTTGGCGGCTTGCTCGTCGCCCAGCTTCTCTCGGAACCAGGACGTAAGCAGCGGCGTCGCTACCCCTGCCGGCATCAGCGCGTTGAAGCGAACGCCCTCCTTGAGCAAATCCAGCGCAAGTCCGCGGGTCATATGATTCAAGGCGGCTTTCATCGTATCGTAGACGAGGTT
Organism: Paenibacillus sacheonensis; assembly: GCF_009909195.1. Classification (GTDB taxonomy): domain Bacteria; phylum Bacillota; class Bacilli; order Paenibacillales; family Paenibacillaceae; genus Paenibacillus_Z; species Paenibacillus_Z sacheonensis. Next base: position 147,238 of record NZ_JAAAMU010000001.1, on the reverse strand, counting down.
GTTGTAATCGTTTGCAATTCCATTGATCGAGCTGATGTTGACGACGCTGCCGCCGGCAGCCTTCAAGTGGGGCAGCGCGGCTTGGATGAGGAAGAAGCCGGATTTTACGTTCACCGCGAACAAGCGGTCCCAGTCCCGGTGCGTCACTTCCGCCGTAGGCTTGTTGCAGACCATCGCTGCGTTGTTGACGACGATGTCGATGCGGCCCCAAGCGTCCAACGCTTCCGCCACAAGTCTCTCCGGGGTATCCGGATCGGCGAGATCGGCCTGCAGGAACCGCGCCTCCCCGCCGCTTCCGGCAATCGCCGAGGCAACCTTGGCGCCGCGTTCGGCGTCTCTCCCGGTGACGAGCACGCGTATGCCTTGCGAAGCCAGCTTGACGGCGATCGCTTCGCCGATTCCGCTTGTCGAGCCCGTCACGATTGCTGCTTTGCCGCTCATTGGATCTCCTCCTCGCTTGGCTGCTTCATTCTTCAGAGGGTCCCGCCGTTCTCCTGGATGACGGCCAGGATATTATGGCGCGAATAGGAGAGATGCGCGCCGATCGCCTGCTTGGCCGCCGCGAAATCCCTTGCGACGACGGCCCGGTATACGGCAAGATGCTGCTCGAAAGCCTGCCTAACCATCGCCGGCGTTATATGCCGCTCTCCCAAATTCAAGTACCGAACGTTCATCAGCGACTTGTAAAGCTCGACATTCTTCAGATTGCCGCCGAGACCGACGAAGGCCAGATGAAACTCGAGGTCGTAGCGCGACTGCAGCGGATCGAAGTGCTCCATCCCGGCAGCTGCCGCGGCGGCTTGCGCCATGATTGAATCGAGCGCCGTCATTCGTTCGGCCAGTTCGTTCGCGCCCATCTTGGAGATGCCTTCAAGCGTCCATAAATCGATCATGAGCCTGCTGTCCATGATGTCGTTGACGTGGCTCTCCTGCACAGGACTGACGAAAGTGCCGACCTTCGATACCGTGCGTACGAGCCCTTCCATCTCCAGCCGGTTAAGCGCATCGCGAATGGGCGTGCGGCTCACGCCGAGCTGTTCCGCCAGCTGCGGAATGAGCAGCTTCTCGTTGGCGCGGAAGCGGCGGGACAAGATATTTTCTTTCAAAATATGATAGGTTTGATCCCACATATTGCTGACGACGAGTTTATCCAGCATCTTCTGTCCGTTGTCCGATTCCAAGGCCCAGCCTCCTCTCTTGTCGCTGCGCGGGTAGGCCGCTATGCGGTGTTGTATGTTGGATGTTGTATACAACAACATAGTAATGAAGGATATGGCGTCCGTCAACCACTTTTTAACATTTCATGCTGGCTTGCCAGCTCGCTTGTGAGGCGCTGTCTGAAAGCTCCTCCACGGTTGTTTCGATGCTTGTAGAACTGGCGGATGCCGGATGAACCTCCAACATTGCATGTGAGTCATAATCGGGGGCTCTTGCGGGTAGCTGGATCGGTAAAGTTCCATGCGAGTCGTAAATTGCGAGCTCTTGTGGCCAGATGAGCCTGAAAAGTTGCATGCGAGTCACATATTGGGGCTCATGTGATCAGAGAAGCAGCTAAGAGGTGCCAGCATCCGAGCACCTCACTTGTACTTACTGCTCCCTACTTGCTGCTCATCTATTCCTGCTCATGAGTTCATCCAATTGCGCCGCGACCTCGCTTACGTCCGCCTTGGCTTTCAAATACGCATGCCGGCCTCCGGCCTCGTCGCGCCACGTATTGGATCCGCTCTCCCCGTCGACCTCGATCGTCCCCTGCACGAGTTCCCAGAAAGGAGCATGGCCGCGCACCGCGAACAGCACCGCCGTCAGATCCCAGCTGTTGCGGGTCTTTCCGTCACCGCAATACCATTCATAGCTCCTGCGCACGGGATGCTCCGCCGGCAGATCGGTATAGAGCCGCGAGCCGGTCATAATGACTTCCCCGATCTCGAAGCCGGTAAAGGTAATCGGCGTCGGCCAGTTCGCAATCGTGAAGACCGCCCCTTCAGGGTGCATCTCGAAATTCCATTCGCGCCCTTCCGGGAATCGGCCGCCCATGACGACGAGATGCTTCGCCTTGCGCGCGACGAGCTCCATGCCGTTCAGCGGCGACGCTTCATCGGCAGCCGACCGAAGCAGCAGCATCAGGTTGATCAGCGGTCCGATCGCGACGACGACCATTTCCCCGTCAGCGGCAGCCGCGAGCAGCCGGCGGTACTCCCCAACCGCGTCCGGCGCCGCTTCCTCCCGGTAGCGGTTCGGATACCCGAGCGTCACGCCTTTGTTGTATTTGGCGTATGGCGCGTCATCATCGAGAAAGCCGGTTTCCTTCAACGTGCCGACCGGAATTTCCGGCCTGCCGTAATAGACGTTCAACGCATCCAGACACCCCGCGCCCCAACGGCTGGACGTACAGTGCATCATGCCCGCGATCACCGCTTCCCCGCGCGAGGCGAGCTCGTGCAGCACCGCGACCGCGCCTGCGTCGTCGCAATCCGGTCCGATATCCGTATCCAAAATAATGCGCACCGGCTGAAGCGGCGCATACGTCATTGCCGTGTTGACCCGATCCGTTGTCACGTTGACCTTCCCCCATGTTTGAAAAGCGTCGATTACGGAGCCGTCCCGCCGAATTGCCAGGCACGCTCCGCCCCTTACCTATTCTTCAAGCGGTGGCGACTTCCTCTTTCTCCGCGCCGCCAGCGCGGCAGCCAGCTCCAATCGGAAAAAGACCGCCCGAGGCGGCCTTCTCCCATTTTTTCATTTACGCTTACTCCTACTCTTATACGCTTCCGCTGCCCGGTTAACGCTCGCTTCGCAAGCCCTGCAGCTACGCACGAATGCCATAGATCCGCTCGGCCGTCCCGTGCAGAATCTGCGCCTGCTGTTCCTCGTTCAGCCCGCAGGTGCGGATCTTGGCAAGCTCCGTCCCGCAGTTGTCCGCATGGTCCGTACCGAACATGAACCGGTCCGCGCCCACCTCGTCGGCCCAATGCTTGATTTGGAAGCCCGCCGTCCATGTAATATCGGCATACAAATTTTTACATTTACGCAAAGCCAAGATCGTTTCTCCGGCCATAATCATCATGCCGCAGTGAGCCATCACGATCGGCACCTCCGGGAAGCGCTCCGCCACTTCGATCAAGTTGCTCGGATTGGCAAATGGGATTCCTGCGCCCGTATGGACCATGACCGGAATGCCCAGTTGGCGCGCAAGCTCGAACACCTTCGTGCCGTCGCGGCCGCCGGGATGAACGGCATGGGCGAACGTGTGCACCTTCACGCCTACAAAGCCCAGCTCCTCGACGCAGCGGCGCAGCTCCGCCTCGTAAATGTCGTCCCGCAAATGCGGATTCGGATTGGCCATGCCATAAAATTTCCCCGGAAATATTCGAGTCGCTGCCGCAATCGCATCATGCTGCGCGGATACGCGCTCCAAGTCATGACAGGATGCCGGCTGTAAAATCGTAGCGCCGATGCCGAACTCGGCATGCTTAGCCTGCTGTTCCTCCAGCGTAAAGTCCTCATCGAATACGTAATCCCAGCCGTAATGTGCATGAACGTCAATGATAGTCAAACCGGTTTCAACTCCTCGATGACGACTACGATAATGAAATCGTCTTATGTTCAGCCGCGCTGTCGTACACGGCAAACGCCAGCCGCAGCGTGACGAGGTTGTCTTCGCCGCTCGTCTGGAACGGCTCGCCGCTGTTCAAGCTCGAGATAAAATGGCTTTGCAGCCGGTAATGGCTTTCCTCATGGTCCAGCTCCGTGTTCGCCTTCACGATCCGTTCCTCGCTGCCGTTTCTCGACACGATCGCTATCGTGCCGTCGGTGTACATCTTGAGCGTTCCTTCACTTCCGTCAACGACAAACTGCTCCAGATGAACAGGTCCGACGCTCTCGCCGAGCGGCCGATCCAGCTTCTGCCGCGTCGCCCAGCTCATGTCCATGAAACCGTAGAAATCGTTGTGCCCCAGCACCACGATGCCGCTGTCTTCGCCGATAATAAAATCGCTCACGCGCGTCAATTCGGCCGTAAGCCGCCTCGGCGTTCCGAACAAGAAGCGCCATGTATCGAACCAATGGACGCCCATTTCGTAGAACAACAGCTTCGGCATCTGCCGGAAGAACGGCTGCGGAATTTCCGCGCCAGGCGCCATGCGGGGCGTGTAATAGTCCGTATGGATATAGCGGGCGACGCTGATTTTGCCCAGCTCGCCGCCGTCGATGACGCCTTTGATCGTCTGGAACGGCTCCAGCCAGCGCCAATTCTCCGTCACCATCAGCCGCACGCCGCGCTTCTTCGCGTGCGCAACCATCTCTTCCGCCTCGGCCAGCGACGGCGCGAACGGCTTCTGGCACATGATGTGCTTGCCCGCGTCGGCAGCCTTCGTCACGAATTCCAGATGCGTCTCCGCGCCGGTGACGATATCCACGATATCGATATCCGCGTTCGCGAGCATATCGTCGACCGAGCGATACAGCTGCTCGGACGGCACGCCGTATTTGGCCGCAGCAGACCGAAGCTTCTCCTCGGAACGATTGCACAGCGCGGTAATCCGCACGCCGGGAATTCGGCTCCAAGCCTGGAGATGCTTATCCGACCAGAAGCCGGTTCCGACGAGTCCGACCTTCCATGTTTTTTCCATCTTCAATCAACCTTTCTTCTCGTCCAAATGCAGCATCAGGCGCAGCACTTCATCGAGCGATTCTTTCGTGAACACTTGCTTCCAGTCCGGCTTGAAGATTTTCTCGAAGCCGTAATCGATCGCGATCTTCGCGGCGTCGGAGAACGGGTTCACGTTATTGAAGGCGATCGCGAGCGGGATTTGGATATGGCCGAGCATGAAGGAGCGGGCCGCCGCTTCGGGAACGCCCATGCGAATGACCTCGTCCATCGCTTCCTTCATGATGCAGGCCGCGGCGGCAGCGACGACCTCCGCCGCTGCCGGCTCCAGCAGCGCCATTTGCTCGACCGTTATGCGATGGCAAGCCGTAACGGGCGCAAACATGGCGATGCAGATTCGTTCCGCGAGGGCCAGCTTCTCTTCCTGTCCTTGGTGCAGCGCGATGACGATATCCTGCTTCGCGGCAATGCCGCCGAACATGTCTTTGCGCGCTTCCGGCGAGTCCTGCTCCTCGAACAAGGCCGGATGGCATGGATGCGTCACGACGAAATGGCAGTCGTCCCGCAGCACGACCTGCTGAGCGTAAGCGGCGGCCGGATCCAGCAAAATGACGGTGGCATCCGGCTTCAGCTGCGCCACGATCGTCTTCGACAACGGCCCGATAACGGCATCCGGAACGGCAAGGATGACGACGTCGGCGACAGCCAGCGCGTCCTCGTTCGGCGTGATCGGCAGCCCGCGCTCCGCAAGCCGCGCCTTGCCGGAATCCGCTTGTTCGCAGAACAGAAGCCCGTAGTCCGTTTTCCTTAAATTATCGGTTATCCGGCAGCCCATCTTGCCGCCTGCGCCTAGAACGGCGATTTGAATCGCATTGCTCATGGTATTATGCTCCTTTGCCAACCAAAATGATGGCGGATTCATTCCAATTGAAATGACTGCCGCAGAGATGATGCCACTAGCATAACCGATAACAAAAACATGATCAATACAAAATGTATACAATTTATATATCATCTGTTGATCTACCTGTCGTTTCCTGCTATGCTAAATGCAATATTCCCGCGGAAACGCCCGCTTCCCGCTGCCATCGTTTCGAACGGTTCTCTCGGCAGCTTCGCGGATGAGGTCAGGAGGAACTGAAGATGAAACTCGGACTCAGTACGTACACCTTAACTTGGTCGGTAGGCGTCCCGGGCTACGAACGCCCGCTGCAGCCGCTCTCGGCCGTGGCACTCGTGCTGCTTACCCGCAGCCGAGGACTGGAGTTGCTTCAAATCGCGGACAATTTGCCGCTCCATGCCATGAACGACGAAGAGCTCCGCGAGCTGAAGCGGACCGCCGACGGGCAGGGGGTCGAACTCGAGGTCGGCACGAGAGGCACCGATCCCCACCTGCTGCTGCGCTATCTCGCAATCGCGGAGTTGTTAGGGTCTTCCCTTGTTCGGACGCTCATTACGACATCCGATCTCGCGGCGGCCGAAGCGCAGATCCGCGAGGCGCTTCCGGCGTTCGAAGCAGCGAACGTGATGCTCGCCATTGAAAATCATGGCTTGCATACAACGGGACAGCTGGTACAATTATTTCAGAACCTGAATCACGCCCATGTCGGATGCTGCATGGATACCGTCAATTCCTTCGGCGCGCTGGAAGCGCCGGATACCGTCATCGCAGCGCTGTCGCCGTATCTCGTTAACCTGCATATCAAGGATTTTGACATCCGGCGGGTCGACCATATGATGGGCTTTACCATTCTCGGCACGCCTGCCGGCGCCGGGCGTCTGGACATCCCGCGGCTGAAGGCCGTTATCGAGGCGAACGGCAAAGCCGGCGTGAATGCGATACTGGAATTGTGGACGCCTTACGAGGGTTCCGTCGAGGAGACGATCGCGACCGAAACCCGCTGGATGGAAGAGAGCATCGCGTACTTACGGTCCGTTCATTTTATAGAAGAGGATTTGAGATATGCCACCGGTAACGTTGAAAGAGAAAGCATATGAGCAGCTGCGCGCCTTCCTGCTGGAAGGCACGATCAGCAGCAACGAACAGCTGACGGAGAAGTATTTGGTCGACCTGCTGCAGATGAGCCGGACGCCGATCCGCGCCGCGCTGGAGAAGCTGGCCGCCGAAGGGCTTCTGAACCTGTCGCCGAACAAGGGGCTCAGTCTGCCGGAGTTGTCCCTCCAGCGCGTCGGGGATTTCTTCGACTTCCGCATCGCCCTCGAGAGCCATATCGTCTTCAAGCTGTCGAACCGCAAGCTGTCGCCCGGCGAAGTCGCCTGGTTCCGCGAGAACCTGGAGCTTCAGCGGCAGATGGCCGAGCAGCATGATTATTTGGCCTTCACCCATGCCGATTCGGATTTTCACCGGCGCCTCGCGCAAGTGTACGACAACGGCGAGATGGTGCAGATGATGGAAAATTTGCAGGATCGGCTGTTCCAGCTGGCGCTGAAGGTGCTTCGGAAGGATAATGACCGCATTATCGCGTCTTACCGGGATCATCTCGAGATCTTCGAATTGATTCTCGCGGGCAATGGCGAGGAAGCCAAGCGGCGCATGGTGGAGCATTTGGAGTACGGAGCGCGGATATTGGTGTTATAGCCTCGAAATCAAACAAATTCGCAAATAAGCGGAGCTCCGGCAAGCCAGCCCATCGGCTGTCCGGAGCTCCGCTTATTCGTGCTCCGGAACGCCGGTCCGTCAGTCCGAGTCCTCGAAAGCTGCGTAAGCCAGATTTTTTGGACTCTAGTAACGCAGCGACGCATTAAATGAATTCATGAAATGAAAGGTTGTCGAAACATTCTCGGCAGCCTGACGGGCAGGCTATCGGAAGATAACCTGCCCGTTATTCATATTGGATCGCGGTCAGTAGGTCCTTCTCCTGCTTCACACATTTTTAACGGCGAGCAGCGCATCCACAGGGGGGTGGCCCACTCCAAAAGTACTGACGAATGCCGGATTACGATGATCATGTTGACCTTTCATAACGGTGACTTCAAAACCTAATTGCTCCAGTTCTTCAGGCCCCCAGCCACTGCGGTGCGCTTGAAATTCTTCTCCGTTCAGCCCGAAGTGATCGATGTTTTCCTGTGGAAAAAAGCCGCGGGGCGTGAAGACGATCACTTGCCTTTTTGCGATGAGCTCCGCTTTGCTCAGCATCCCGAGCGCATCTTGTTTGGAGAAATGTTCGATCGAATCGATAAAAGATACCGCTGAAAACGACTTCGGTACGAACAGCTTGTCAATCATTCTCGCATCGGCGTTAAGAGGCAGAATATGCTCGGACTTCGTTACGCGGTTGATTAAATAGGGGCGATGAATGTCCAAAGCGACGATATGCTTATAGGGCAGATCATCTAAGATTAAACAAGGACCACAGCCAATATCGAGCAAGCTCTGCGCATCTGCAAGCTGCTGAGTCAGAAGCATCAGAAAGTTGCGATTATCCGTTTCGTAAGCCAAATGCTTTACCTCCTCTACTATTTTGACTGTTATTATTGTATGAGCAAGTCCAAGCGTGCGTACCTACATTCGCGTAACGAGAAATCAATAAACAACAAAAAAGGAGCCCTGAGAACAAGCCCCTCTAATGACGTGTCTATTCAGCTCGACACCGGATCGAAACACTTCTTGCACTACGTGCAAACGTCCTCGTTAGTCGGAGTATGCCGTGAAGTTAAAGCTTTCCGGACCAACGCGAACCGTGCCGAGAGCCGACGTTTGAATGAAAACGGAATAAGCAACGTTCGCGGTATTAGGGGCATTGAAATCGGAGCCCGAAAAAGATATAAGCTGCGGTCCGAGTATGCTGAGGTCCAGATTTTGCGAAGCGGAGAATACATTCAAATCCGCGGAGGTCAATCCCCTTGTCACGAAAACGATTATATTCGTCGCGAGAGGAAGCAAGGGCAATTGAACCGCGGCCACGCCCGAGAATTCGACTCGCGTCTGGCCAGCCGTGCCCGTCGATAAATCCAATGTTTGCTGAGCGATTAAGTTAGGCGTATTTACGACCAAGATCGGTATGGCAATAGAGTTGGCGTAGCTTGCGTTTTGCGATGTTTTAGAATCTAGCAGTCTAGCAACCATTTACACTCACCTCCTTATTCTTTCATAGTATGCAGTCCTATTATCATTGATCCTTTTAATTTGATAAATCTGATAAATCGAATTCATTTTACGCCGACTGCATGCCGTACACGCTAGCTTTCGGATTGGACCCGCAGCCCAGTGGCTCGAGCGGCTAACGAAGGAAGCAATCGCAAAAATCAGGCCTGCTTCAGTCGGAAGCGAGCCTGATTTAATTCTGCTCGGCCTTGGAGCTGATACCCTTTAGAATCATTAGCATGCCGATAAAATTAGTCGCATATTTATCGCAGGAAAAATGCGCTTGGATGTGCTTTTCCGCTTGGTCGATAATGGAATTTCGCAGTGTGAAATTGCGCATGAGCGACTGCGCTTCGACGACTGCCTGATCGATATTGGCTCGCGGATACTGCTTCCCGGTAACGTCATGAGCGAGAAACCTTCGAATGCCGTCGGAATCCGTCGCCAGCACGGGACATCGACAGAGCATCGCTTCCGCCACCGCATAACCGAATCCTTCCATAATCGAAGTGGACAGCAGCAGTCCACCGGAATCCCCGATGATCGAGAAATAGCTTGCCATCTGATCATGGGGAACGTTCGGGTGAATGACCAGTTTGCTGCGGAGCTTCAAGCCCTCGACCCATTTGTCGAACAGGGCCTTCTCGAGCGGTTCGCACAAGCTCAAATCCCCGAACAGCCACAGGTAAGCCTCCGGGTAAAGATTAACGAGCCTTGCTCCGATCAACAGAAAGTCCTTCCAGTTTTTGTTTTCCTCGATGCGTCCTACCCACCCGATAATCGGAAATCGCTTGGGCGGAAAGGCAATATACCCGAAATCCTTCGTATCCAGCGGATCATCGAAACAAAAATGCTGGATCCCCGGCAAATGCTCCTGCATCAACTGCCGTAAATGATTCGTTTGAGGATACAGCACCGCATCGGCGGTTTGCAGCACGCGAGCGGAGATGTCTTTCAGAATAGCATGGGCCGTATTCATTGTGCCAAGACCTTGCACTTCAAAAACGAGCGGGCCCTTAAAGCCGACCTTCCGCATCAACACCAACATCGTAACGTCGGTGCAAACAACGATGGCGTCGTAACGTTCGCGTTCGATTATTCGCCCGATGTACGCTTCGTCGTTCGAAATATAGGTCGGAATGTCTTTGATGTTTCTGCGGCCCTCGCCGTCCATGGAATACAGAAGGTGACATTCCACTTGGCGTTCCTTCAGCGCTTTGCAGCGCGTCCGGTTTAACGTCTCCATGCCTCCGCTGGGATTAAAAAAGGTGAATAGCACTTTCATGCGAAATCACTCATTTGCGCGTAATGAATTTTCATATATTCGACGAACGCTTGTTTTCTGAACAATTCGTCGCGGATGCCGGGTTTTGCCCCCGCCGTAAAGTCATGCCTGTAGCCGAGCTGCTTGTGGTCTTCCGTATAGAAGTTGGACAGCACGTCCTGAGATGCTCTCTCCATCTCTTCATGCAGCACGGCTAAATCCATGACGTCTTTGAACGGCTGAGGGCCGGGCACGAAGATGTACGGCGTGTGGACCATCTGGACGGCATGCAGCAAGGCGGTCGGCACGTTTGCATGCGGAAACCATTTGAAATCCGTCACCGGATGCGAGATGCGCGATAATTCGGACGTTACCTGCATGTACGGCGATAAATCGAGCACGTAGCATAAATAGTTGCTGAACGTTTGCTCGTAAAGGTTCTCGATACGCGCAATCTCCTCTTCGCCGGCTGCCTTCAACGGGTATAGGATCGTGATGGCCGGCAAGATTTCCCTGCGCATCCGCGCACGATGCCTGGCCAGGTGATAGGTATATCGCCATTTGCGGTGCTGGGCAGTCGTTTTTAGCGTTGACGATACGCTGAGGGCGGAATCTACTCGGTAATCCATCAGCTCGATTGGCAGATAGCCGATATCGCAATGCTCGGTGATGCGCAGCCAGTAGTCATAATCTTCGACCGGCGGGAGCTCATAGCCATCAATCAGCTTCGCATAATGCGATTTATACATGAAGGAGACGCCGATGATGGAAGAATCAAGCAGCTTTTCTTTGGGCTGCGATTGGTACTGCCTTAGAGCGGCCAGCGTTTGTTCGTCGTTCAACTGTTCGCCATCGTCATCGATCGATTGAAACGAGCTGTATACGAGGCCAAGTTTTGCCGGTCCTCTGACCAGCGCGTTACGAAGCGTCTCGAGAAACCTCGGATAATAGATATTGTCGCTGGAAACCCAAGTCAAATAGTGGATCGAAGAATCGCTCAGCAGCTGCCGAAATCCGGTATTGAGGGCTGCAGCGACGCCTTGGTTCGCAGCATGCAGGATAACCTCCGCCCGTACATCCCCTTTCAAGCACTTCCGGACCAGGGGCTCCATTTCGGGCGCTCCGTCTATGACCACGATCAGTTTGAAATCTCGGTACGATTGGTTCAGCACAGAATGCAACGCCGCCTCGAGAAAAGACGGTTTTTGCACATATACAGGCATTACAACCCCTAAATCGATCATACTGACGCTACGCTCCTTCCACCGCAAACCATCCTGTATTATTGTATTGAGGCGGCAAGAGTTTGCCTGTGCGGTTAACTAGTAAGGCGCCGGATTCCTCCTATAAGAAAAAGGGAGCTTAACGAATTCGTTAGGCTCCCTTTTTGACGGCTTAGACTATTCCGGCGATGTCGAAAGCGTAGAAATAACGGTCAGTTCTTCGTGCAATACGCGATGTCCATGAACGATGTTGCCGGACTCGTCCAATCCGAAGACGGACAGCACGACTTCGGTAACCGGTCCCACGACGCTCAGCTGTACCTCGTAAGCAATAGCGCCTCCGATGAAAAATTCGCGCGTACCGCTGGATTTGGCAGCCAGCATGAAGCCTGTCAAATAAGCCATATTCAAGGTTTGCGTTGACTCGGGCACCACGTAAACCTCGATAAGCACGAGCGCCTCCACGTTCGTAATGTTCCGGGCATTAACGACAACGTTCGCGGAGGCTATACCCGTTGAACTCGTATTCGATATAAGGCCTGTAGAGAATGGCATGTCTTCACTCCTTTCGTCAGAATCAATACTAATTTATTCCATTTCTATCAATAGTTTCGAGGCGAATCTTCTTCTTCATGCGCCCTTTTTTTATTGTGCTATATCTGATCCCTACCAAACATACAGACTCCTTCCGGAAAAGGCTCATAAAATAGAACTATATCCATAGAGAGGCGGACCCGCATGACCAATTTTAATTTTCAAGTCACCCCGGCCGGCAACTCGAAGTTCGAACCGAGCGTGGCCGTCAATTTGCTGATTACGGGCATTATGGTTTCAGTTGCCGTCGATACGACAACAGGCGTCCCGCTCATCGGTCTTTACCGGTCCTTGGACGGCGGCTTTAGCTGGGCGAACAGTCTGCTGCCGCTGCCCTCCGGCTTCGATGGCGCGGAGGCTCCTGTCGTCTGCTATGGCTTTCCGAGTATTTTCGTGGTAACCGCCCACGTGTTCTCCGGGGGATTATCCGGGACGACCGTTACCTACACGTCGACGGATAACGGCGCCACGTTCAGCCCTCCTGTTATCGTCGGGCCCGGCTACGGCACCTATATCAACAACGATGAAACGAATGTTTATATCGACACCTCGCAATCGAGCCCTTACCTCGGAAATATGTATGTCAGTTACAATCACCAGTTCAACGTCGCGAACGGCGGCAACTCAACAGCCTTCATTCAGCGATTGAAGAGCAACTCCGCGACTTGGGATCAACCCATCCTGCTATCAAGCGAATCCGCGCAGGTCGAACGGCCGGACGTAACCGTCGATTTGGTCGGGACCGTCTATGCCGCATGGGTCACCGTAAGCCCGAAATTCGAATTCGTCGTCCGTACGTCTGTCGATGGCGGTACGACCTTCGGGAATACCACGGTCGTGTCGAATGTCGTTCCCGTCCCTTCTCCGCTGCCCGTAGTCGGATATAACTTCCGCGTGCTTACGTTTGCCGCCATTTCCTCGGACCGTTCTGTCGGACCGTTTACCGGGACGGTATATGCAGTCTGGCAGGATAACCGCCAGGGCTATGCCGATATTTTCATGTCCAAACGTTCGCCGGTCACGGGAATCTGGTCTGCGCCCGTTAGCATTACGGGTGCGCCCCCCGGTTCGGAGAACTTCTTTCCGGATGTTGACGTCGACCCGCAGACGGGCGTCGTGAACGTCATTTACTACAGCAATCAGGTGAACGGCTTCGACTTGGACGTCTATGTCGCTAGATCCATCAACGGCGGGGCAACCTTCACAAATACGCGCATAACGAATACCTCCTTCAATCCGAACGGGGTTTCTCCTGTTCCCGTGCCCTTGATCGGCGACTATATCTATATTGCGAGCGTACCGCCGGGCGGGTATATCGGCGTGTGGATGAGTACGCAGCCCGGTTCGCAAACGATCTTCGCAGGATATTCGGATCAAGTGATTACTTGATCAAGAACGCCGTTTGGTTGCTTCATCTTTCAACAGCATATAAAACCCCGTCGCACAAAGCCCACGGGGTTTTATTTTTATTGTTTTGTGCAGCAACGAACTATCGAATCCTATTTAGAAGGTTAACGCTCCGATAAAACTTAAGTCTTCTTGCGATTTGCCTTGATCGATAACAAGATTTCCGAATTCATCCAGCCCATACACTGAAAACAAAACTTGCGGAGAAGAAGAATTAAGCTGAACTTCGTAGGCAACGTTGCCCGCAATTAAAAACTCCCTTACGTCAAAAGAGTTTGCTGGAATCACAAATGAGGATACATAGGCCAAATAGAACGTTGCAGAAGTAACGGATGCATAAATGGCAATCGTAATCGTAGAAGCAGCCGAGGGGTTTGCGTTTCTTGTATTTACAACAATATTCGTAGCTGCCGTTCCTATTGCTCTCGTATTCGTAACGATGCTAGTTGAAAAGGGCATATTATCCCTCCTTTTCTATGTTATAGAGATCTAGAGTCGACCGGCCGTCTCTATGAATCTCTTTGATTACTATATGTCTGAAATGCTTGATGGTGACAATGGTTGTCCTCGACTCTTGGGAATAATTGGTTCCATTGAACAAGGGGGTATATTTGGGAAGGGTAGAGCTAAAGTAGAAGAGAGAAATGACGCCCGGTCGGATCTTGACAATCCTATTCGGAAGCTATTGAAGGGGGAGGTTACTGCGCAGGGGCAGTTGTTCCATGGATGAATTGACGAAGGGGAGAACGGGACGGGAACGTATCGTTGTCCCGCCCGCCGGAACGAATATAGCGCAGCATTTCGAAATAGCTTGCCTCTGCGGACCGCAGGGCCGAGATCATGAAGTCGGACTACGGCGCGTATCAGTCACGCGCCAATGCTTCCTGGCTCTCGCTGCCCCAGAGGATGACCCAGCACGCGGCTTCGCCGAGCCTGCGGAGCGCTTCATGCCGATGGTTGCCGTCGCGGACCGACAAGCGACCGTCCACGGCCTGAACGATCAGCGGCGGGTACGCCCAGCCCTCTTGAAGCAGCGACATGAGCGAATCCACCCGAGCTTCCCAGCTTTCCGCCGGATTCACGTATTCCATCTCCGGCTCCGGACCGCAGCACCGGTCCAAATCCTGCAGCGGCAGCAGAACCGGTCCCTCCCAATACCGCTTACCGAGCTTGAGGCCCTCCGAGAAGGGAATGTTATTCCCCGTCGTCTTCAGGAACAGATGCACCCATTCCTCCAGACAGCCCTCCCTGGCGAAAGCTTCGGCTTCTTCGCGCGTGAAATTCAGTGGCAGCGCCATATCGTTATCCCTCCAGCATCGCAAGATAACGGACCTCGTGTCCTTCCCATTTGACGATGAGAATCGACGCGCCATGCTTTGACGCCCCGTAGATTTCGGCTCCCGCCGGCAGCTTCGTCGCCATGCCGTTCTCGAACGCCGCGCCCGCTTCGTACTTCTTTCCGATCGTACCGACCTTCGCTTCCGCCTTCACGGTTTCATCCTGAACCCAGTCGATCGATGACCCATTCGTATAAATCACATCGTCCCACTGGAAGAAATCCGCATCCGGGTCCGCCCGCAGCATTTCCTCCGCGGTCGGGTTATGCGTCGCCATGCCGTTCGCCGGCACGGGAATGCGGGTATTCGCCGTGCCGCAAGCAGAGAGCACCCAAACGCACAGTGCACCGATTACCAGGGCGAGCATCGTTTTACGACTCACGTACCTCTCGATTTTCATGGAGCTCCCTCCTCTGTCCCTCATGACGAAGGCGGGCATAAATATGTTCCTTGAACGCCGGACAGTCGCCAATTCGGGCAGCGGCTTCCCGTCATATGTTAGACTAGCAAACTGCGCTGTACGCCTATGACTACTTGGAAGAAGGATGCTGATGCCATAATGGCCTGCTGGATTCATACCGCGATCATCGTTACCAACAACGGGACGATTCTGTTCGGCAACGCGGATATCCTTCCCATCGTCGGAAGGGATACGAGCAAGAGCGTCGCTGAAAACAATGCGGAGACCAATACGCCCGCCGGAGGCGCTGCTGCCGAAGGGGCAGATGTTGCCAGCGTAAGACGAGGCGCCAAGAACAGGCCGCGCAAGAGAGCGCGTTGACGAGCAGCCGTATCGGGCGACTGCCGCTCTCCAAACGTGCGACCTGCCCCAAAACCGGCCGGCCGAGCTCTGCGAAGGATGCGGCAGGGCCTGTTTTTTGCTGCGATGACGCCCTGTCCATTCGTTAACCGAGTCGATAGAATCGCGCGGCATTGCCTCCATAGACATCCTGCTTCGCTTCCTCCGTCAGCCCCTCTCCCAGCAAGGACGAAGCCAACTCCCGTACCTGCGCATAGGTCGCGGCATTCAGGCAGACAGGCCAATCGCTGCCGAACATGACCCGCTTCGGACCGAAGACGCGAATCGCATGCGCCGCGAACGGCCGAATAACCGCTTCCGACCAAGCGGGATCATGTTTGTCCGGGACCATGCCCGACAGCTTGCACATGACGCCGGGATAGTTCGCGATGGCGGACATCTGCGATGCCCACGGCTCCAGTTCCCCCCGGTCCATCATCGGTTTAGCAAGATGATCGATCACGGCCTGCAGGTCCGGAACCTGCTGCAGCAGGTCGGCGATGAATGGCAGATGCCGCGGATTGGCTTGCAAATCTACCGGGAACCGCTCGGCGGCGAGCAGCCTGAAGCGTTCGACGACGCGCTCGCGCAGCAGCCACTCCGAGGGCAAATCCTGAATCATCGGCCGAACGCCGACGAATTTCGGGTTGGCGCGAAACCGCCTGTAATCGCGATCGAACGAGTCGCCTTCGAAATCCAGCCAGCCGACGACGCCGGCTATCGCGGGTTCCCGATCTGCCAATGACAACATATATTCGGTTTCCTCCGTCGTCGGCGCTGCCTGTACGACGATCGAAGCGTCCAAGCCGTGCTCCTCTAGCAGCGGCTTCAGCTCATCCGGCTGATAGTCCCGATAGAGAACGCCCGTCTCCGGCGTCAACCAGCCGTAATCCGTCCGAGCGATGCTCCAGTAATGCTGATGGGCGTCGATGCGCATGCCGCATTTCTCCTTGTCGCTGTCATTTATGATGCGTCGCCGTACCTTACACGAAAATCCCCTGCTGGCCGACTGGCCGACAGGGGTACTTTGGCCGCACGCTGCCATTACGAGTACCGAACCCTGCCTCTGCGACTATCGCTGCAGCCGCAGCGATCAACCCCGCGACGGCTCCGCCATCTCCTGGCGCGCCTTGGCGCTCAGCGCAGCCAAATGATCGTCATTGGCCATGACCTGCTCCAAATGCACCAATCGCTCCGGCGAGGCCGTGTTCATCATCGTCTCGGAGAACGCACGGTCGATCCAGAATCTCGCGGCTCCGGCGATATAGTCCCGCAGCTCTTGAATGTCTTCCTGCGCATAACGCTGGCACATGTTGATCGTGAACATTCTGCGGCTCGTATTGCCGTTCCACGAAGAATGGAACGTGTTATGGTCGAACACCAGAATATCGCCCGGGGTCACGTCCAGCACTTGAGCGGGCACGTCGGCTCCCGCAACGTTCCATGTCTGGAGCGGATCTCTCATTCGGAACGTCAGATCGTCGCCGTATTTGTCATGCAGCCGGTGACTTCCCGGAATGACGCGCAGCGCGCCGCTGTTTCCGTCCAGTTCGTCAAGGTAGAAGGCGATCTTGATATGCCTGTATTTCTCATGATAACCGTCTCGATGCCAGCCCGTATCGCCGGTGTAATAGTTGCCGTCGCTGCCCATGTAATTGAAATCCTCGCCCAGCAACGTCCGGCCGATCGCTAGAATGCGAGGATCGTCGAGCAGCACGGACATGCGCTGGTCGATGAACGGTACGATGCACGTCCGCTTCGAGCCGTCATGCTTGTTCTCCTCCGGAAACGTCTTCGTAAATTCATCGACGATCCAGTCCAGGCGGTCCGCCATCAGCTGCGGAAATTTGAGAAATCCGAACGTTTCGAAAAAATCGATTTGTGATTGGCTTAATTGCATGCTTCACCCTCCGCTTTTTTGAGTTGATGCGATACCTATCTCCCATAAGAATGCGCTTTCAGTAAACACTTTCCATCTCGGTTCGACAACTCCTGCACGCATGCAAAAAAAACTCCCGCTCTTCCACGGCTATGCAGTCAACTGCGCCGTTAGAAGAGCGAGAGTCGGAAAGAGGCCTATTTCAAAAGGTCATGGTCGACATAACGCGCGCCGTTCAGCTCGCTGATGACGTTGATTGCGACTTTCGCGCCGTCGCCTGCCGTCACGATCGTATGCACGCTGACACCGGCGCAAGTACCGGCGGCCCAGATGCCTTCGACGTTGGTGCGGCCGTCCGCGTCCGCATCGAGAATCGTTTTGATCCGCGGCTCGGTGCCCGGCTTCGTCTGCAGGCCGGATTTCTCGGCGAACTCCAGGAACAAGCCGGAGGCTACGATAACGACCTTGGCTTGGTGCGTTTCGCCCGATTCCGTGACGATGTTGAAGCCGTCATCCGTCTTGGCGATTTCCGTCACCTTGGCCTGCACGTATTCGGCGCCGAATTTCTTCGCCTGCTGAATGCCGATCTCCACCAGATCCGGACCTTTGATCTCGGATACGCCGTAATGGTTCTCGATCCACGCCTTCTTCGTAATGCTCTGATCGCTGTCGATCAACAGCGTCTGCTTGCCTGCCTTCGCCGCAAACAAGGCGGCGCTTCCGCCGGCCGGTCCTGCTCCGATAATCGCAATTTCTGCCATGCCTTTACCTCCTAGAATGAGATTCGTAAGTAACGGACCCGCCGACCGTCCATGCTTCAAACATTTGGAAGTCCCGTTCCTACTCTATCATACCGATTGAAAATCTATTC
Organism: Paenibacillus sacheonensis; assembly: GCF_009909195.1. GTDB lineage: Bacteria > Bacillota > Bacilli > Paenibacillales > Paenibacillaceae > Paenibacillus_Z > Paenibacillus_Z sacheonensis. Next base: position 129,153 of record NZ_JAAAMU010000001.1, on the reverse strand, counting down.
CACAACTTTTCATAACGGTATGTTTTGAAAATCGCATTCCCCGCCGCCCCTATTAGACGGGACTCGAATCAGGAAACCGTCTGCGCCCGGGAAACGCGCTGCTCGGATTCGTCCATCGCCTCGATCAGCATGTCGAACAGCTCCAGATCCTGCGCCGCGTCCTCCGGCGTCGTCTTGATCGGGGCATCGTTCACGATCACGTCATGGAAATGCCGCAGCTCGATCGTATAGCTATCCGTAAACGTCGGGCGGGTAACCGTTTCGACATGCCGATCGCCCGTCGTTTTGGTAACCGTCAGCATCGTCGGGAGATGCCGGATATAGGCCGTATCGTAATCGACCCGCACCGTCCCCGTCTCGCCCATGACTTCGATGAATGCATCGAAGCGGCCTTGATGGTCGACGCCCGTCTCAAACAGCACATGGAAACCGTCGTCGTATTGGAACATGGCGCTCATGAATTGGCCGCCGTTCCAGCGGGACGCTGCCAGCACGCGGGCAGGCATGCCCAGAATTTCGCGCATCGCGGACAAGTCATGGCTGCTGAGCCCGCCCATCAGGCGATACGTGCCGTTGAAGCGCTCTGCCTTATCGCCGAGCGCTTCCTTGGCGATCGCTTGCCCGCGCAGGCGCCGGTCTTCCGCCAGCTCGGCAGGAATATCGGCGAAACGCAGGACGTTCGCGGTTTGCTGAATGAAATAGCCGTTCTGCCCGATAATGTCGCGCACGCGCGCGTAATTGATCCGGCCGAGCTTCTTCACTTCCTCGACCGCTTCGACGAACGCAGGCGCATAACGGCGCATATATCCGACCATCAGCTTGCCGGCGGAAGCATTCTTCGCCGCGATGATGCGATTCGCGTCGGTCTTGGTCAGGCACATCGGCTTCTCCACGAACGCATGCTTGCCGCGCTCCAATGCGCCAACGATACAGTCGGCATGATACTCGTCGCTGTTCAAGACGAGCACCGCCTCGACCGCCTCGTCATCCAGCAGATCCTCGGCGGACGTATACCGACCGTCAACCCGGTATTGTTCTCCGATGACCTGCACGAGGGTCGGGGAGATATCGCACACCGCGACGATCTCGAATATATCCCCCATCGCCTGCAGGACGGGCAAATGTATCACCTGCGCCGCTTCTCCAAGACCGATTAAACCAAGCTTGATCACTTTACTCATCGTAAGTCTCCTTCCAAATGTTCGTACGAAGCTTTCATTCATCCCGTCGGTCGGACGCCGCTTTTCTTTCGCACCTGAGCGTATAGGCACGTATTAACTGCTTCGAGAAGCGTTCCGATAATCCTTCAAACCGGAATTGGCACCGGCTGTCGGGACCGAACGCAAAAAATATGATAACATGAACGAGATAGAACCTATCTCACACTATGGAGGAGATTCAAAGTGAGCCAAAACCAACCATCAGACGGCTATTTCGGCGAGTTCGGCGGCAGCTTCGTTCCACCTGAATTGCAGGAAGTTCTGAATTACTTAAGCGACCAGTTCCATACATACAAGGACGACCCGGAATTCAACGAAGAGTTCCGTTATTACCTGCGCGAATACGTCGGCCGCGAGAATCCGCTGACGTTTGCCCAGCAGTTGACCGCGAAGTGGGGCGGCGCCAAAATCTACCTGAAGCGCGAAGACTTGAACCATACCGGCGCGCACAAGATCAATAACGTCATCGGGCAAATCCTGCTCGCCAAGCGAATGGGCGCCAAACGGATCATCGCGGAAACCGGGGCCGGACAGCACGGGGTCGCGACCGCGACGGCTTGCGCCATGTTCGACATGGAATGCATCATCTACATGGGTGCCGAGGATACGCGCCGCCAAGCGCTGAACGTGTTCCGGATGGAGCTGCTCGGCGCGAAGGTCGTGCCGGTAGCAAAGGGCCAGGGCCGCTTGAAAGATGCCGTCGACGAAGCGCTGAACGATCTGGTCGAGAACTACAAGAATACGTTCTACCTGCTCGGCTCCGCCGTCGGCCCGCATCCGTTCCCGACGATGGTCAAGCATTTCCAATCCGTCGTCAGCGAAGAATCGAAGCGGCAGATTCTGGAGAAAGAAGGCCGTCTCCCGGATGCCGTTCTCGCCTGCGTCGGCGGCGGCAGCAATGCGATCGGCGCGTTCGCGCATTATTTGGACGACCCTTCCGTGCGCCTGATCGGCGTGGAGCCGGACCAAGCGCCTTCGCTGACCGAAGGGGTCCCAAGCATCATTCACGGCTTCAAATGCCTCGTGCTGCTGGATGAGGAAGGCAATCCGAAGAAAACCTACTCCATCGCCGCCGGCCTGGACTACCCGGGCATCGGACCCGAGCACAGCAACCTGAAAGTAACGGGCCGCGCCGAATACGTGACCGTCAGCAACGAGGAAGTGCTCGCCGCGTTCCAGGAGTTGTCCCGCACCGAGGGCATCATTCCCGCGCTCGAGAGCGCGCATGCGGTCGCCTATGCCAAGAAGCTCGCTCCGACGATGGGCAAGGATCAAATCGTCATTATCAACCTGTCGGGACGCGGCGACAAAGACGTCGAGCAAGTGTACAACATGCTGAATAAATAATCGTTCTCTTCCCTGCCATTAACAAAGCCCCGGCAGCGATGAATCTTTCATCGCTGCCGGGGCTTTTATATGTCCAATTGCGTTCCGGTTACTGTCTGGTTGCTTTCTGATTGCTGTCAGATTACTGTCAGACTGCTGTCTGATTGCTGTCTGATCGTTGGCCGATTGCTGTCTGATTGCTTCCCCTTGCGTACCGACTATGCTCCGTTAGTTGTCCTGCCGCGACAGCAGCTCGCTGACCGTTACGAGCTCGTAGCCTTGCGAGGTCAGCTTGTCCAGCAGGATGCGGATCGCCTCCATCGTTTGGGAGCGGTCGCCCGCTCCGTCATGGAACAACAATATTGCGCCATCCCGGATATGGTCCCATGTATGGTCCAGGATATAGTCGACGCCCGGCGTCTCCCAGTCGCGCGTATCGAGGTTCAGCGCGCCGATCGAGCTGTAGCCGAACCGGTCGGCAAGCGCGAGCGTCGCCTCGTTGCTGTCCAGATACGGCGCGCGGAATACGGCTGTACGCCGGCCGATGACCTGCTCGATGAGCTTGTCCGTCCGGTCGATTTCCTCGAACGCTTCCTCCTCGCTGATTTGGGTCAAGAAGGGATGGGAGAACGTATGATTACCGATTTCGTGGCCTTCGTCATGAATTTCCCGGATAAAGTCCGCATGGGATTCAATCTTCTCCCCGACGATGAAAAAGGTCGCTTTGCCTGAAACCGCATTGAACAAGTCCGCGGTTTGGCGCGTGTATAACGTGTTCGGACCGTCGTCGAACGTAATGGCGATCGCTTTGCTTGAAGTTTGGACGGAATGAATCGTCTCGGACATGCTAATCTCTCCTCCGTGAATGAACGTTCTCGCAATCGGTTATCTCTCAACCGGCAAGAGGAACCTTCGGTTCCGCCAGTGCCGCGGTTCCAAAGGTTCTCGTGCGGCTCTCGTCTCGGCGCAGGCTGCCGTTATACGGGAACGCCGTCACTGCCGGTAAAAGCCGCCATCTCCCGCAAGCACCGTCCGGTGTGGGATTCGGGGGTTAACGCGACTTGCTCCGGCGTGCCCGCCGCGACGACGTAACCGCCGCCTCGCCCGGCTTCCGGTCCCATGTCGATCACGTGGTCGGCGGTCTTGATGACGTCCAAATGATGCTCGATGACAAGCACGGTATGCCCCGCTTCCAGCAGACGGTTCATGCAGTCGAGCAGTTTCTGGATATCGGCCAAATGCAAGCCGGTCGTCGGCTCGTCGAAGATGTACAAGTAATGCGCGCCCCGCTTCATCTTGCCGAGCTCCGCCGCCAGCTTGATGCGCTGCGCTTCGCCGCCGGAGAGCACCGTCGCGGAATGGCCGAGGCGCAAGTAGCCGACGCCGAGTTCATTCAGCACCTTCAGCTTATGCGCGACGTACTTCTCGCCCTGGAAGAACGGCTCCGCATCCTCGATCGACATCTCCAGCACGTCCGCGATCGTCTTGCCGTTGTACGTGACATCGAGCAGCTCGCTCGTAAAACGCGCGCCCTTGCAGGAAGGGCAGACCGATTCGACGTCGGCCATGAAGAGCAGCTGCGACGTAATCGTGCCATGGCCCTTGCACTCCTCGCATCTGCCGCCCTTCGTATTGAAGCTGAAATGCGTCTCCGTATACCCTCTCGCGACCGACAGCTCCTGCCCCGCGAACAGCTTGCGAATGCGGTCGAACAAGCCGACGTAGGTCGCCGGGCTCGATGTCGGCATCCGGCCGATCGGCGATTGGTCGATGTTAATGACGCCGCTGATCTGCTCCAAGCCTTCGATCCGATCATGAAGCCCCGGGATAATGCGCGCATCCTGGAAATGCTTATGCAGCGCTTTATACAGCACGTCGTTGATCAAGCTGCTCTTGCCCGAGCCCGATACGCCGGTCACGCAGGTCATGACGCCAAGGGGGATGTCGACGGTGACCTCCTTCAGCGTATTCTCTCTCGCTCCGACGATCCGCAGCACTTTATCGCCGGCCTGCCTGCGCGCCGCCGGCATAGCGATGCTCCGTACGCCGCTCAGAAACTGCCCTGTCAGGGAAGCAGGGTTCGCCATGACTTCCGCTATCGTCCCCTCCGCGACGACGCATCCGCCATGCTGGCCCGGCCCGGGTCCGATCTCGATGACATGATCCGCCGCAAGCATCGTCTCGACGTCATGCTCGACTACGATGACCGTATTGCCCGAGTCGCGAAGCTTTTTGAGCGTATCGATCATCTTCTGGCTGTCGCGCGGATGAAGCCCGATGCTCGGCTCGTCCAGCACGTAGAGCATGCCCATCAGGCCGGAGCCGATCTGCGTCGATAACCGGATGCGCTGCGATTCGCCGCCCGAGAGCGTGTCCGATCGGCGGTCGAGATTCAAATAGCCGAGCCCGATCTCGAGCAGCAGATCGATCCGCCCGATCAGCTCGTTCATGATTTGCGTGCCGACCTGAAGCTTGCGCGGCGGAAACTCGAGGGCAAGCAGGAAGCTTTTCAACTCATCCAGGGGCATGGACACGATATCGTGAATCGTCTTGCCGCCCAGCGCAACGAGCAGCCGCTCGGCCTTAAACCGCATGCCGTGGCACTCCGGACAGATCTGCTCGACCATGACGAGATTGAACATCGACTCCTCGTAACCCTTCAGTTCCTGCTTCTTGCGGGAGTTGCGGTACCAGCGGTCGATCTCGCCGACGATGCCTTCGTACGTCCACTGCTTGCCCACATGCTCCTGGATCCAGCGATCCTGGCGATTGTCCTCCGAGCCGATAAAGGTATACCGTTCCCCCTTCGTGCCATAGAACAACATGTCGACGATCTCCGCGGGAAGATCCTTGAACGGCGTGTCGAGACTGAACCCGTAATGCTGCGAGAGGCTGTAGATGACCATGTTCCGCCAAGCGCGCGGGTTCTTCAAGTTATAGAGCCGCTCGTTCAGCGCGCCGCGGCGCAGGCTGCGATCCCGGCTCGCGATCATCAGCTCCGGCTGCGCGTACTTGTAGGCGCCGATGCCGAGACAGGTGCGGCAAGCGCTGTCCGCGTCGTTGAAGGTGAAGTAGCCCGGCGACAGCTCGCCCGCGACATACTGATGCTCCTTACAGGCGAATTGGCGGTGGAACCGCTCGACGTCCGCCTCGGACAGCTTCGGCCCGCTCGGCACGATATGGAGGAAGCCTTCTCCGATCTTCATGCCCAGCTCGATCGAGATGACCAGCTGCTTATAGACGTCGCGGTTGACTTCATACTTGTCGATCAGCACCTCGAGTTCATAGGAGGCATGCTCGTCCAGCTCGATGCGGTCGCTCGTATCGTGCAGCACGCCGTCGATCTTGAACATGCGGTAGCCCTTCGTCCGAATTTCATCGAACAGGACGCCGTACGTTTCGCCGAATATTTTCTGGACCGGCGCGTAGATGTCCACTTTCGATCCGGCAGGCAAAGCCAGAATATGCTCGGCGATCTGATTCGGCGTCTTGGCTTCAAGCTCCGCGCTGCATCGCGGGCAATGCGGCGTCCCCAACGTCGCGAACAGCAGGCGCACGTACTCGTACACGTCCGACATCGTGCCGACCGTCGAACGGGGATTCGGCGTCCCCGTCTTCTGCTCGATGGAGACGACGGGCGACAAGCCGTAGACGAAATCGACGTCCGGCTTCTTCAATTGCGGAAGATAACGCTTCGCGTACGAGGAGGAGATGGACTCCATGAATCTCCGCTGCCCTTCGCCGTAGATGACGTCGAATGCCAGCGACGACTTCCCGGAACCGCTTACGCCCGTCACGACGGTCAGCTTCTCCCGCGGAATGTCGAGCGATACGTTCTGCAGATTATTCTCGCGCGCGCCGCGAATCGATATCGTTTGCCTCATCGTCCGAACCTCCTCGAATCGAAGTACGCCAGCTCATCCAGCTCGACCCGGCTTCGCGCGGTCAAGCGGGCCGGATACGAGGCGCGTTCGATGAAACCCTTCTGCGCCAGCCATTCGCAGCCGTGAACGATCAGCGCATCGTCCATCCGATAGCGCTGCTTGAGATGAAGCATCAGCTCCGAGAACGGACGAACGTCGTTCTCCTGCGACAAATAATCGGTGACGAGCTTGAACAGCCGCTCGTGCCGCTCCTCGACGTAGCGGTCCGCCAGGCGAACCGCTTCTTCCATCGCTTCCAGCGTCTTCGGTCCCTCGATCAGCTCCGTATACATCCGGCCGAAGAACGCCGGATTATACTTCAGCGCCTGCTGGATGACTTCGCGCGTCGGAATGTCGCGGTTCAGCATCACTTCTACCCGCGCCAGCTCCTCGACCGTCTTCAGGATCCACAGAAAGCTGTAGGTCGGATCCTTCTTGACGACCAGCCACTTCTCCGCCTTCTCCAGCAGCGTGACGACGATGGACGCGTTGATCAGCAGCTGCACGTCCAGATCGCGTTCGCCGACATGCCGGACCCGTTCGTACAAGTCGCGAATGGAGGCATCGCTGCAGAAGAGCAGCGTTCCTTTCGACAGGAAGGAGTGGAAGAAGCTCGTTTGCATCGAACGCTCCAAGTTCGTCTTGAATTGCTGTCTGTTCACGACCCAAGCCGAAATGCAAATCCCCTGCTCGACGAGCGCCATCGATACGCTCGGCCGTTTATCGTCGTCGACGACGATCATCATGTCGATATCCGACTTCTCCCAGACGACGTCATAAGACAGACTGCCCAGGACAAAAGCCGCCAAGACGCGGTTGTCCTGGCGCAGCTGCTCCGTTACCGACTCCAGCGCGGCGCGGTATGTTGCTTGAATGTCATTCATCCAATCATGATCTCCTTGTTCTTCGATTTGGAAGGAATCGGGAGGAACGAAAGGCAGGAATGCAGCGGTGTTTCCATGCGTGTACAAGATTATAGCAGAAGGATGCTGAATATTACATAATTATCTAAAATGTGGATATCGCAAAATAGGGGAAATTTATCCATATAGTGAATGCAGAAGAAGGAACATAATTCATTAATTTCATATGGGCTCTTCGAGCTGCATTTTAGACGACCGGACCGTAACGTCGCTCTCCCTTCGGGCCCATCGATCTTTCTGTGCGAAGGGTCTGGTAGCGCATGGTAAATCGATTTTCGCCGAGTAGGGCTGCGCCGCAGAGTAACCGCACCTTTTCGAGCCTAGCTTGCCTCTCGAGCCCCCCAATTTGTGCCTTTCGTGCAACTTTTCGAGCCTAGCTTGCCTCTCGAGCCCCCAATTTGTGCCTTTCAAACAACTTTTCGAGCCTAGTTCGCCTCTCGAGCCCCCAATTTGTGCCTTTCGTGCAACTTTGCGAGCCTAGCTTGCCTCTTGAGCTCCGAATTTGTGCCTTTCGTGCAACTTTTCGAGCCTAGCTTGCCTCTCGAGCCCCGAATTTGTGCCTTACGTGCAACTCTTCGAGCTCCCAATCCAGCAAAAAAGCTGCCTTTCGGCAGCTTTTCCACGTATCACGGCTAAACGGAGCTTTGAAAGCAGCGGTTGCGCAGCTTCTCGACCGAACTGCCGCGTCGCTTGTCGGTTGGTTCGGACTAGACCAGCGCCGTCAATTTGGCTCGCGCCTGCTTCGTCGCTTCCACCATGTGGCGCAGGGAGGCTTCCGTCTCCGGAAGGCCGCGCGTCTTGAGGCCGCAGTCGGGATTGATCCAGAACAGGCTCGGATCCAGCACGCGCAAGGCCCGGTCGATCATGGCCGTCATTTCGTCCACGGAAGGCACGCGCGGACTGTGGATGTCGTAGACGCCAAGCCCGATGCCGAGCGGATACGTATGGTGCTCGAAGCTTGCGATCAGCTCGCCGTGGCTGCGCGACGTCTCGATCGAGATCACGTCCGCGTCCATCTCTTCGATCGGCGCGATCATGTCATGGAATTCGCAGTAGCACATATGCGTATGGATCTGCGTCGTGTCCTTGACCGTGCAGGTCGTGGCCCGGAAGGCTTTGACCGCCCACGCGAGGTACGCCGCCTGCTCGCTAAGCTTGAGCGGCAGTCCTTCGCGAACCGCCGGCTCATCCACCTGGATCATACCGATGCCGGCTTTCTCCAGCGCCTCTACTTCCTGCCGGAGCGCATACGCCAATTGATAGGCAATATGCTCGCGCGCAACGTCTTCCCGGACGAACGACCAGTTGAGGATCGTGATCGGACCCGTCAGCATCCCTTTGACCGGCAGCGCGGTCTTCGACTGCGCATAGCGGGTCTCGCGGACCGTCATCGGCCCCTGGAACGCGACATCCCCGTAAATGACGGGCGGCTTGACGCATCTGGAGCCGTAAGACTGCACCCAGCCGTTCGCGGTGAAAGCGAAGCCCGCCAGCTTCTCGCCGAAAAATTCAACCATGTCCGTCCGCTCGAATTCCCCGTGAACGAGCACGTCCAGGCCGATCTCTTCCTGCAGCTTGATCCAAATATCGATCTGCCCGTCGACGAAAGACTCGTAGTTCGCCTGGCTCCACTCGCCCTTGCGCCACGATTGGCGCGCCTTGCGCACCTCGGCCGACTGCGGGAAGCTCCCGATCGTCGTCGTCGGCAGGACCGGCAGCTGCCAATGCAGCTGCTGCAGCGGGCGCCGCGCTCGGAAAGGCAGCGAGCGCTCGGCCGGCTCGGCCGCGATTCGTCCCGCGGCCTGCTGAACGTCGGAGCGATTGCGATCGTCCGATGTGCGCAGCGCCTCGATTGCCCGGCCGCTCTCCGCAAGCGCCGCCTCGAACGGCTCCGAGCGTCCGCCCAGACCGTTCGCAAGCTGAACGACCTCGGCCAGCTTCTCGTCCGCGAAAGCGAGCGCGTCCTTCAGAATCGGCGCCAGCCCGGTTTCTCGGCTCGTCGTGACCGGGACGTGAAGCAGGCTGCAGGAGGTTTGCACGATCAGGCGATCCTGCGGAACGCATGCGGACAGCTCCTCCAGCAGCGCCAGCTTCTCGCCCAGCGCCGCCCGCCAGATGCCGCGGCCGTCGATGACGCCCGCGCCTAGCGTCTTGTCCTGCGGGAAGCCTTGCTCGCGCACGGCTTGCAGATTGCCCTCGCGGCCATGGACGAAATCCAGGCCGATGCCCCGTACCGGCAATGCGATCAACCGGCCGTAATGCTCGGCGGATTCGAAATACGTCTGCAGCATAATGTTCAGTCCCGGCACGGCAGCGGCGAACGTCTCATAGGCTCCGCGAAGCCTCCGCAGATCCGCCTCGTCAAGCACGCCGGTCAGAATCGGCTCGTCCAGCTGCACCCATTGCACGCCTTCCCGCTCCAGCTCCCGCAGCACTTGGACATACAGCGGCAGCAGCCGGTTCAGCCACGAATCGGCTTCCTCCGGACGGTAGCCTTTGGACAGCTTCAGGAACGTAAGCGGACCGAGCAGTACCGGTTTCCCTTCGATCCCGAGCGCTTCCTTCGCTTCGCGGTAGGCGGCCAAGGGCTTGTTGTCCGTGAGCGTCGGAACCGTGTCTTCGAACTCCGGCACGATGTAATGGTAATTGGTATTGAACCATTTGGTCATCTCGCAGGCCGTCGCCCCGTCCGTTCCTCTCGCCATCCCGTAATAGACGGACAACGGCACGACGCCACCCGCGTAACCGAAGCGCTTCGGAATCAATCCGAACATGACGGCCGTGTCCAGCACCTGATCGTAATAGCTGAAATCGTTGACGGGGATGAGATCGATGCCCGCCTCTTGCTGTTTTCGCCAATTCGCTTGACGGATATCGCGGAGTGCCGCATGCAGCTCCGCCTCCGTGATTTTGCCGCCCCAATAGGCTTCCAATGCTTTCTTCCATTCGCGGTCAGCCCCGATTCGCGGGTAGCCTAGTACGCTGCTTTTTACCATCCTGACATCTCCTTTGGTACGCCCCGGGAAACGTTCCCTGCCGACGGCGTTGTTCGTTACAAGAAAGATATCATGCGGAATCGGCTATAGCGTAACTCCCATTTTCTATGACCAGCTATAGCCATTGGCTATATCGGAAACGTCAAGCAGTCGCGATCGCCTGCTGAAGCGCTTCGACGTACGCCATGCCGAGCTTCGACAGCGCCGCGCTGCGATGGCTGATCCAGCCGACGTTAATCGTCTCGTCGCAGTCGAGCGGCACGGGAATAATCTCGTTGCCGTTCAAGTCCGAGCTGAGCACGCCCGTCGAGATCGTATACCCGTTCAGTCCGATCAGCAGATTGAACAGCGTGGCGCGGTCATGAACCCGGATGCTCTTCTTGTGCTCCAGCGTGCTCAGGATTTCTTCGGCAAAATGAAACGAATTGTATTCGCCCTGATCGAAGGACAGGTACGGATACTGCTGCAGCTGCTCGATCGTCACGATCGACTGCTTCGCTAGCGGATTATGCACGCTGATGAACACATGCGGCTTGGCCGTGAACAGGCTCGTGAACTGCAGCCCCGCGGACTGCAGCAGCTTTCGCAGCACCTTGCCGTTGAACTCGTTCAAATACAGAATGCCGATCTCCGAACGCAGCTGCTTCACGTCCTCGATAATCTCGTGCGTGCGCGTCTCGCGCAGCGCCAGCTCGTATTCCTCTTGGCCGTGCTCCCGGACAAGGGCGACGAAGGCGTTGACCGCGAACGCGTAATGCTGCGTCGATACCGAGAAATGCTGCGGCGACGGCTTGGCGTTCAGGTAGCGGTTCTCGAGCAGCTCGGCCTGCTCGACCACCTGCCGCGCATAGCCGAGAAACTCCGCCCCCTCCTTGGAGAGGACGATGCCTTTGTTCGAACGCTCGAAGATCGAGATGCCCATCTCCTCTTCCAATTCGCGAATGGCGTTCGATAGGCTGGGCTGCGATATGAACAAGCGCTTGGCCGCTTCGTTGATCGATCCCCGGTTAGCCACCTCGATCATATATTTCAATTGCTGCAAGGTCATGGTCAGCGTCTCCTCCGGATGACTCGTACTCCGCTTCATTGTACCAAATGCGCTGGGACGGGCATACAGCCAGAATACAGCCCAATCTAGTCCGACTTTCGCCTGAAAATGGTCCGAATATTGTCTTGAACGAACCGTCTGAACCGTGATTCAATGAAGGCAAGCTCACCTGAATGGGCCAATGTGCGCCGACCTGCACGTCCGCCGCCAGCCGAGGCTGTTCGGATGGATACGCGCTTAGTCCTCGACCCGTTCAGGCGACAAGCCGAAGGCCGGCGTCAGGCATCGATTGAATTTCGATCCGGCCGGCTGACAGCAGCGACGAACAATCTGTGGAGTGGGGGACGAGCGAATATGGCTTTCAAGGTTACGATCGTCGGCGCGGGGAGCATCGGCTTCACGCGCTGGATCATGCGGGACTTGCTCAGCGTGCCGGAATTCCGCGCGATCGAGGTGGCGTTCACGGACATCAGCGAAGGGAATTTGGCAATGGTCGCCGAGCTTTGCCAGCGGGATATCGAGGCCAACGGCCTGCCCGTGCGCATCCAATCGACGACCGATCGGCGGGAGGCGCTGCGCGGCGCCAAGTACGTCTTCTGCACCTTTCGCGTCGGCGGGCTGGATGCGTTCGAGACCGACATCGAGATCCCGCTCAAGTACGGCATCGACCAATGCGTGGGCGATACGCTCTCGGCCGGCGGCATTATGTACGGACAGCGCGGCATCGCCGAAATGATGAGCCTGTGCCGGGACATTCGCGAGACCGCGGCCAAGGACGTGCTGCTGCTCAACCACGCGAACCCGCTGGCGATGCTGACGTGGGCATGCAACAAATACGGCGGCGTCAACACCGTCGGCTTATGCCATGGCGTGCAGGGCGGCCATCACCAGATCGCATCCGCGCTCGGCCTGAAGCAAGAAGAAGTCGACATTATCTGCGCGGGCATTAACCATCAGACTTGGTACGTTCAAGTCCGGTATCAAGGCGAAGACATGACGGGAAAGCTGCTCGAAGCGTTCGAGAACGACCCGTACATGCGTGAATTCGAGAAGGTGCGCATCGACATGCTGCGCCGGTTCGGCTATTACAGCACGGAATCCAACGGCCACTTGAGCGAATACGTGCCTTGGTACCGCAAACGCCCCGATGAAATCATGGACTGGATCGACATTCGCGGCTGGATTGCCGGCGAGACGGGCGGCTACCTGCGTATCTGCATGGAGGAGCGCGAATGGTTCAAGGCGGACTTCCCGAATTGGCTGAAAGCGCCGGCTGTCGTCTACGGACCGGACGAACGCGGCGTCGAACACGGCTCGTACATCGTCGAAGCGCTCGAGACCGGCCGCCTCTACCGCGGGCATTTCAACGTCGTCAATAACGGCATCATCTCGAACCTGCCGAGCGACGCCATCGTCGAGGCGCCCGGTTATGCGGACGCTTCCGGCATTCATATGCCCGTCGTAGGCGAACTGCCGCTCGGTCCAGCCGCGGTCTGCCAGGCGAGCATTTCCGTTCAGCGCTTAGCCGTCGAAGCCGCGATCCATGGCGACGATCTGCTTCTCCGCCAAGCGTTCATGATGGATCCGCTCGTCGGCGCGGTCTGCAACCCGCCGGAAATCTGGCAGTTGGTCGACGAGATGCTCATCGCCGGAGAGAAGTGGCTGCCGCAGTACGGCGAAGCGATCGCCAAGGCGAAAACGCGGCAGGCGGCAGGCGGTCTGCTGCCGACCCGCGAAGGCTACCGCGGCGCGGCAAGGCTCCGCACGAGGACGCTCGAAGAGCTGAAGGCGGAGCGGGAATCGTGGGCGAAGCATCTCTCCGCGGCAGATCAGGTACAGTTGGAGCATTAACGGAGAGAATCCAGCCCGAAGCCTGTAATCGCGGCGAAGAAAGCCCTGTCCGGCCTTCCGTCCGCACGACGAGGAAGATGCCGCATGAAGCACCGTAGGTCCTGCGTCCCCTCCTTCAAACAAACAGGCCGAGAAGTCTCGACGACTTCTCGGCCTCTATTCATCCTCCGATTACCCTTTAAGCAAGATCCCTTTGTCCTTCAGCACCTTCACGAAGATTCCGCCGACGACGCTGCGATGCTGGAAGTTCAGCTGCCGAGCCGTCAGCGTGTCCGTCCAGTCCGAGAACGGCACGCGGTCCGGCGTCTCGTTCAGCATCGTCCAGATCGGATCCGTCAGCGCGATAAAATCGTTTCGATCCTCCGCCAGCGTCGCGGACCAGATGACCCAGTCGGCCTTCGTGTAAGTCGCGCGGCTGTCGAGCGGCGTGCCGTAACGATTGCGCTGCTTCAAGTACCACGCCGTCTCCCTGCGGATCGTTTCCTTCCGGAACAGCCCGGTTCCGAACAGGATGTCCCAGATCAGGTTATATTTCAAGCTCCAGCTTCCCTCTTGGCCGAACGCGAGCTTCGTATGCCCGTTATCGTCCGCAAGCGCCTCCCATTTCGCGGCCATTTCCTGCGCGATCTTCAGATAGCGTTCCTTCGCTTCCGAGTCGCCTTCGATTCCTTTCAGAATCGCGAAGCCGGCCACGCCCATCACGGCTTTGACGGACAAGTTCGCGTTGCGCGCCAGATGGCCGGCAAAATCGTCCGTGCACAGCTGGTTCTCGGGATCCAAGCCGTGCTCCACCAAGTAATCCGCCCAGGTCGTCAGCAGCTCCATATGGCGAAGCGTCAGGTCCGGGCTGCCACCAGCCAAACAGACGGCCGCGGCCATGATCAGCATATTGCCGCATTCTTCGACGGGCATTTGGCCTTCAATGGCATTCTCGCTGTATACCTGGCCGTTGCCGATCGGGTATTGGCCGATATCGTGCGGGGCAAAGCCGAACGGCCACGCTTCGCTTGTCGCATACTTGAAGATCGGGCGAAGCATCCCTTCGGCAAGCGCCGGATTGTAGAGCAGGAACAAGGGAACGGATGGATAGCTGACGTCTACCGTCGCCATGCAGCCATTGCTGTAGCACTCCTTGGAGAGGAACAGCAGCTCCCCTTCCGTATCGGTGACCAGCTTATGCGCGGCAATCGCCTGCCGGTACGACATGGCGAGCAGTTCGGCGTAACGTTCTCCTCCCGCAGCCGTTCCGTCCGCCAGCACCTGCTTGTCGAACGCGTCGCAGCGGGCTGTCAACGTCTCGTACTCCGAGCATGCCGCAGCGAGCATGTCTTCCGCGCTGAGGCCGTTTCGTTTCCAATAGGCCTGAAGCTTGTCGCCGAAATACTCGATGGCATAGATATCGTCGTAGGCCAGTACGGCAAGCGCAGTCTCAGGATCAGCGGCAACGGAGCCGAATTCGTGAACGAGCGCCATGACCGGCTGACCGTCCGCGACGACCGTCGGCGTTCCGTCCCAGCCGTGCGCGTCCGATGACTCGTTCCGGACGAAAAACTTGCGCCGCTCCGCCGTACCCAGGCAGACGCGCGTTCGATCCGAAGGCCTGGCGGCCAAGTAAAACGTTCCCCAGTCGATCCGGTGATCGTCCCCGGAACGATTCACGTACGACTGCTCCACGTGGGACAAGCCTATCGCATCGTAGTCTTTGCGTTCTACCGCATGCCCCATGACGGACTGCTTCGGAGAATCTACGGCCCATTCGCCGGCGACGTCGAAATACAAACTCACCTCATGCGGCCGGCCATCGAGCGACCGCGCTTCGAACGCGACATAGGAAGCCGGCCGCGACAGCACGTCCAGGTCGTCCGGCAGCAGCGGCGTCGTGAACCGAACCGTCAGCGCTACGCCTGCCGCCTCGAAGGAATACGTCGTGCTGAGCGGCGTGACGGTCAAGCTGGTTTGCGTCATAGCCGCCGGCTCCGTATAATAACGCTCGGCGTTCGCTTGAACCTTGCCGGCGAAGCGCCAAGCCGTTCCGTCGATGCGAAGCAGGCCTGTCATGGCATGGCGCTGGCCCGTCCAATGGCGGGTAAAATCATCCGTCAAGCGGTCGGCGGCCGACCAAACGCTGAAATAGGGATCCACGGCGACGAGAGGCACGGAAGAAGGACGAAGTGTAAAAATAAGAGCACCAGCTTTCTGTATATGTTTAATATAATATATATACATTATTCATTATACACCTGTCGGTGTCAATCCATAAAAAAACGCTTCCACTGCCGGTTCGTCCGAAACATGCCGCCGGCAACAAAAAAAAGGCCAACCAGTTCCGACTGGTTGACCGCTCCTATCTGAAGCTGCTCCGTGTACACTGCCACTACGAGCAGCCTGTCTCCGACAGCCGGACGTTACTCGAACAAATCGCCGAATACATCCAGGACGGACTTCTTCTTTTTCTTGTGATGGGGATTGTATTTATCGTCATGCCGCTTATCGTACCCTTGGCCGCCGTTCTGGCTTTGGTTGCCGTAATAAGGTTGTCCGTTCGAAGACTGCGGAGGATAACCGCCTCCGGGCGGATTGTTGTTCATCCTGCGCCGGTCGTCCCCATCGCGGTAATGCCACTCGTTGTATTCGTCCCGGACTTCGCGAACGTCGCTCATCAGTTTGTCGAGCTCGCCCCGGTCCAGCCATACCCCCTTGCAGCTCGGGCAGACATCAATCAGAATACCGTCCTTCTCCACTTCCCGCATACGGGAATTTTCGCAAATCGGACAATTCAAGCCGCTTCGCCTCCTCATAACGTTATTCAAGGTTCTATACGGCTCAGGGCCGGTTCGGTTTCGAGCCCGTCAATCGTTTCGCTCCGCTTTGCCCGGCTTGCCTCCGCCATGCCCCTTCGGATGATCGGGCTTGTGCTTATCCGGCGGACCCGGATCCTCCTTGGGTCCGTCTTTGCCGCCCTTCCCCGGTCGATCGTCATGATCTTTCTTGCCCGGCTTATCCTCCTTGTCCGCCTTGCCGCGGTCCGGCTTCTCCTCGCCCTGTCCTGCAGGAGGCTCGTCGTTCTTATTCTTCTTCGGTACTCCATTCGCTTTGGGGAACGCCATGACCGGCTCGCCGCGAAGCGCTTCCCCCATGAGCTTGCCGAACACCGCCGCGGCGGCCTTCGAGGTCGTGGTCAAATAATGCGCCGCGTCCGTGCGGTCATATCCGAGCCACACGGCGCCGACGAGCTGCGGCGTGTAGCCGACGAACCAATTATCCTTGACGCCCTCGGCCATGCCCGGCATTTGCGTCGTTCCCGTCTTGCCGGCAATGGGGCGTCCGTCCAGCGCGGCCGCTTCGCCGGTCCCTTCCTGCACGACGCCTTGCAGCATGGACGTCATCGTACGGGCAACAGCCGGCTCCGTAGCCGCCGCTCCCTCAGGCGCCGCTTCCGCGAGCAGCATGCCGTCGGCGGATTCGATGCGGACGATCGCATGCGCCGGCATCCGCGTCCCGTCATTGGCGAATACGCCGAAGGCTTCGGCCATGTCGAGCGGCGATACGCCTTCCGACAGGCCGCCGAGCGCCAGCCCCAGCGTGCGGTCGGCATCCGTGAGCTCGATGCCGAACCGCTTCGCGGCCTCCATGCCCGCATCGATGCCCATCTCGTTCAGCAGCCGCACGGCCGGGATATTGTAGGAGTTGACGATCGCATCGTAAATCGTGACTTCGCCATGATAGCCTCCCCCGGCGTTCTTCGGCTGATAGCCGCCGAAATTCACCGGCTCGTCCAGAAGCTTATCCTCCGGCGTATAGCCGCGTTCGAAGGCCGGCGTATAAACCGAGATCGGCTTCATCGCCGAGCCGGGTTGGCGCTTCAGCTGCACCGCTCGGTTGAAGCCGCGGAACGGCTGCTTGCCCCGGCCGCCGATCAGCGCCCGAATGCCGCCGTCCCGCGGATCGACGAGCACGGCTCCGCTTTGGATGAGCTGATCCGGCTTGCTTGGCGGGAACAGCGATTCCTGCGCGTAGACCTGTTCCGCAGCCTGCTGCATGCGGGTATCCAGCGCCGTGTAGATGCGCAGTCCGCCATGGAGGACATCGTTCTCCGTGATGCCGAATTGATCGCCCGCTTCGCGAATGAGCTGATCGATATAATAGGGGTATTTCATCGCTTCTCCCTTGCCGGCTTCGGCGCTTCGGAGCTTGATCGGTTCGCTTACCGCCGCGTCATAAGCAGCGGCGCCGATCTTTCCTTGGTCCTTCATGAGCTGAAGCACGACGTTTCGGCGCGCCTTGGCCTGTTCCATGTGTTTGAACGGCGAGAGCGCGGACGGCGCCTTGATCAAGCCCGCGAGCATCGCCGATTCCGACAGCGTAAGCCGGTTGGCCTCTTTGCCGAAATAAGCCGCCGCCGCGCGCTTGATTCCCCATGCCCCTTCGCCGAAATAAATCTGATTTAAATACATGGTCATGATCTGCTGCTTATCGTAATGCTTCTCGATGTTCTCGGCGAGCAGCACTTCTTTCCACTTGCGCGTCCATGTCCGTTCCTGGGTCAGGAAGACGTTCTTGGCCAGCTGCTGCGTAATCGTGCTCCCGCCCTGGACCGTCTTCCCGCTCGTCAGGTTGGTCAGCAGCGCGCGGCTGATCCCCCACATGTCCGTTCCGCCATGCTCGAAGAAGCGTTTATCTTCCACGGCGACCACCGCGTCGACCAACGGCTTCGGCAAGCTCCCGTAGCTCACGGGTTCGATGGCATTCAGCGAGATCCGGGTCGCTTCCTTTCCGTCCTGATCATAGATCACCGTGGCGGCAGGCAGCGGTTCCTCGAGCCGCGCAATATCTTGATGATCGACCAGTCGGGCAAATACGACCGCCCCCGCTGCGGCGCACAGAATTCCCGCCGCGACCATGGCGAGAAGAAGCTTCTTCCACGGCATGCGCGGTTTTCGAATTCGTTTTCTTATTCTTGTCGCTGATGTCTCCTGCTTATCGTTTACGATTGTTTTCATGCGGCTTCCCCCAGATTCTTCCACTCAAGCTGCTTTCGTCATGGATACTCTTTCGTAGAGCGGAACGGGTTTCGGTACGTTCAGCCTAGTCCCAGCCGTCGTCAAGCGTCGATTCGGTGACGGCTTCGAACAAACGTTACCCTGCCGGCGGTCCTTCGAAACCAGGCTTGCAGCCTGCCGGTTCGGCGCGATGCCCCTCGTCCGAATGCTCCCGCAACAAAAAAGCAGGCCGCCTTATAGGCAGCCCGCTTCGTCCGGCTCTTCTTGATTTTGCATCGTTCTTCATATGACCGATGGAGCCTAATGCTCCGCTGCTTCCACGACCCCGCTCCTCTTCCGTCCTCCCGGGAACCGCAGATTATGGTAAGCGGCTCCCGCCCACTCCGCAGGACATGCGCTGCCGATGACGATCTCGCCGTGATAATCATGAATTATCGCGTCTTGAACGGCCTGAAGGTACAATCCGTGACTCGTCGTATAGTACGGCAGGTACGTATATCCGAGCGAAAGCGAAGATTCATAGATTTGCAGCCATTCCGGCGAGACGTTCGTCGAAGGGACCAGCTCCGATAATCCCCGGCTTAATCCTGCGCTGTCGCCGGCATGCGCCGAAGCGATCAGGAAAGCCGGCAGCGTCCAGCCTTCGAATTGCTGCTTCGCCCCGGTCGCCCCTACGCAGAGGTCATAGCGGTTGCGGTACGCCTGCCGAAGCCGATCGTCCATGCGGCCCAAGGGAATCGCAAAGAGCGGATTCAGCTGCACGGGATGCTTCTGCCTGCCCGTTTGTTCCCGCAGCTGCTGATTCTCGTACGTACGGTAAATCCCTTTCTCCCGGTCCAGCAGCCGTTCATAGGCCAGCCCGTCCTCCAGCACTTCGTTCCAACGCTTCGCCTCTTCCGCTTCCACGCCCAGCTCCGCGGCCAACTCTCCGGCCAGCTGCGCGGCAGTCCGCAGACAGTACTCCGCGCTGAAGAGCGAACAGAGATAGTTCCACTGATTCTGACCGCCCGATTCATCCTGTCCCATGGAAGGCGTCAAGTGAATGCCCCAGCCGCCGTCCTCCTCCTTCGCCAAGACGGAGGCATAGAAGCGGGCCGATTCCCGGACGATCGGCCAACAGACGTCCAAGGTCCAATCCGCATCGCCGAGATAAAGCGCCGTCTCCCTCGCCATTCGCGCGGGATAGGCCGCGTTATGAATCTCGTAGTGATAGCGGTTCGGCGCTCCATCCGCAAAGCCGTTCCAATCCATGCCGATCGGAAACTCCCATATCCACATCGTCCCGTCCGCGCCGAAGGATTCCTTCGTGAAGGCTCGGACCCCGTCGATCATGCGGGCGTAAAATTCCACCCACGCTTTGGCGATGTCGAGATGCCCCAGACGAAGCAGAGCCGGATGAATATACGAGAGATCCTGCGGGAACGAGTATCCCCAGCCGTCCCCCGTCCAGCCTCCCGGCGGAGCCGGGCAGCGAACATCCGGACTATAGCTGCAGAAGACATAGTACAGCGACCTCGCCCACAGCGCCTGATGTTCCGCAACGGGAATGGCAATATAGGCATCCCCCCATCTCGCCTGCCAGCCGGCATCCGCTGCCTCGGCGAACGACTCGGCTGTCTCATAGCCATTCATCTGCTCGGTCAGCCCGTCAACCCGCTCATAAGAAGCTGCGCCGATCAACAGAAAGAAATGCCCGCTGTCTCCGCCGAAGCGCATCTCGATGCCGGCATCCGTCGGAAGAAGCCGCAGTTCCCCGGCCAGGGCATGCGCACGCAGCGCGACCGCCGTATCCGCCGTGCCCGAGCGGACCCGAAGCGTCACTTGGTCCACGGTTGTCCGCAGCACCTCCTGCTGCCGCCCGGCAGGCGCATACGCTTCCAGCGCGAGGATGATCGGAGGCAGGCACTTCGCGGAATCATCCGCCGTATAGGCAATTTCCAGACCCATCAGATCCCGCTGTCCGGGATGGAACCGGTTGCGGATCGTCACCTGCAGCCCCGGATGCTGCAGCGCCGTTTCCAACAGGCCGGTGTACAAATCAAGCGTCTGCCGATAGGTCTGGGGTATTCCATGGTCATAGCCTCGAAGCCAAGCCAACCGCATAAGCGGCAGCCAAACCTGCTGATTGCCCGTGCCGTCCCAGTGGTCGGCATGCATCAGGAAGGTACTGCCCGGCCTGTCGGCAGCAGCGCCGCCGTACCCGTTGTTCATCAGTCCGAATTCGTCGAAGCAGCCTCCGAAGCTGCCGCTGCCTAGATATAGACTCAAATGCGCCCGCGGATTAACCGGCCAATTTTCGCGTACGACGTTGCCGGCTCTAACTGCCTCGATCATAGTCATGACGTTTGCTCCCTTTCCGTTAACCAACCAGCAGCCGGATTGAATTCGACAGATTCTATCGCGTCGATCGTCGATACGATTCTACCTTCGCTATCATACAGGCAAACACGCCGCGCACGAGAGGGACGATCCTATGATCTTCTTGCGCGATTCCCCCCTTGCAATCGGCAAAAGCCCCCGACCGTCCCGAAGGACGGCCGAGGGCCATGCATGTCTTGCCGCGCTTGCTCGCGAGCGCCGGTCTTCCGTTAATTCTTGACGATCACCGTCAGCTTCTGGCTGGACGTCGAGCCGGCGGCGTTAACGAGCTCGCAGCGATATTCATAGACGCCCGGGGCACGGCCGGCGATCGCGGTGACCGCGCTTTGGGCAGCCGGCGTCGAGGCCGCGAGCGGCTGCGTATCGATCAATACGCCGTTCTCGTAGAGCCGGTATTCGGTCGCGTTGGTGCCCCACCACAGGTTCATCGTCACCTTATAGCTGCCATCCCCGTCCCAATTGTCTTGGGCCAGCACCGGCGCTCCGGGCGCCGCGTCAGTAATGGTCACGACAAGCGGCGCGCTCGTCGTGGAGCCGTAAGCATTCGTGAGCAGGGCCGTATACGTGTACGTGCCGTTCTTCTTGCCCTTCACGTCGAAGCTCGCCTGCTGCGCCGCCGGCGATGCAGCGTTCAACGTTTGCGTTCGAATCAGCGCGCCGTTCTCGAACAGCTTGAATACGGAGCCGTTATTGCCGTACCACAGGTTCATCGTCACGGTATAGTTGCCGTCCTTCAAGCCATTCGCATAACCGCTGTTGCTCGACAGAACGGGCTTGGCCGGCGCCGCTGGCGCGCCTGCCTTCGCATGGAGCACCGCAACGCCGTCAGGAAGCCCGGCAATGCCGCTGGCCGGCTGCTGCACGTTCACGGCTATGTCGGAAAACGGCCCCATCGCGTCGATCGTATTGCCGGAGAAAGCGACATCTTCGGCGTTCCTCACCCAGACGACCGATGCCGGATCGATGCCTTTATCGGCTCCGTTCGTTCCCGGATCAACCAAATGCGTATGCAGGAACTTGTTGCCCGTCACCTTCGCGTTCTTGACGTTCGTCAGGTTCAAGTTCAAGCCTCGCACGCCGTCGAACGTGTTGTTCGCGATCACGATGTTCTCGAAGGCTTTCGCCGACTTGATGTTCTCGCTCGAGAACGCGATCGCGCCCGCTTGCTCGGACCACGGCATCGGATGATGATAGCCGGTATCGATAATCGTATTGTTGCGGATCGTCAGGTTGCTGCCCGCGCCCGAATGCGTGTCGGTGACGCCTTCGGACGACACGATGATCGCTTTGTCCCCGCCGCGGAACACGTTATTCTCGATCAGGCCGTCCCCGGCCTTCAGCAGCATGCCTCGCCCGGGACTGTACACTTGGTTGTTGCGGAAAACAAAGCCGTTGCCCATCCGGTCCGGCGTATAGATGAAATCCTCCGCCTTGAACGGGGACGTCCGGTCCAGCTTGATCCGGTAATAGACGTTATCGCCGAATTTGAACGGCGTCCAGTCCGCGGCCGTCTTGATCTTGTCGACGATCGCCGGATCGACGCCCGCGTCGGCCAGGTTAACCGGCTCGCCGGATACCACGATCGCCTCGGGAGACGTATTGAACCGCTTCAGCCTGTCGCCGGGATGCAGCGTCTGGCTGCCGTCGCGCAGCGCGATCACGAGCTCGTCGCCCGCGGATTTCAACACGCCGATATCGCCGTTCTGAATGCTGAACGAATCGTCGCCCGCGCTTTGGATCACCGAGTTCTCCACGATCGGCCCTTTATGGGAAGTCTTGAACTGCAGGCCGTCCCATACCGAAGTCAGCAGCGGCTTCTCCGTTCCGCCCGGAGGAGGCGGTCCCGGAATGAGCTTGAAATCGTCGAGCACGGTGCCCCCTTCGCTGCCGGCCTCCAGGTACCCCATGCCCGGCGCCGTATTCAGCGTCACGTGCTTGAATACGATGCCGCTGCTACCGCCGACCGAGATGCCGTGCGGGATTCCGCCCGATTCCTGGCCGCCCGAGAGCGTCACCGGATCGCCGATCGCCACGTTATCACCGACCTTGGCGAGCGACACCCGGATCGTGCCGTCGGCATTCCAGGCGCTCTTGGTCCCCCACAGGAAGTCGATGCCGTGCTTCTGGAACTTCGTCTCGGGATCGTAAACGGTGAGCCTGTCGAACAGCTGGCGCGGATAGCCCGCGGACAACTCCACGTCGATGTAAGACAAATCCGGCGCGATGGCCGTTACTTTGCCCTGGGTGAACGGCAGCGGATCGTAATTGATCGTCATGCCCTCGATCGTCACGTCCGAGCTGTCGGTGACGGAGAGCGCCCGCGTCAGCTTCGTCGCGACCACGGTCACGCCGTCGGCGACGATCTCCAGGTTATGCGCGTTCGTGATCGGAATAAGCGTGGCGTCCCCTCGCATCCCGATCCGGTACGTATTCGGCGGAATGACGAGACGCGTCTTGCCTTGGGACACCGCATTCGCGATCATGCTCTGAAGGTCCATCGAAGCGAGCAGCCGGCCGACGATGGCCTGCGCTTCGCTGCGGCTGAATTGGCCCTGCGGCTCGAAGGCTGCCGGATACGAAGGATCGTTGCCGTACAAGACGCCCAATCGAACATCCGCCTGGACGTACTTGACCGCCCAATCGCTGATGGCGCTCTTGTCCGTCAACGTTTCGATATCTCCGGGCGGGGCGTCTTGTGGCATCGCGTAGTCGTAGCCGTTCAGAACGAGCGAGGCCGTCTCCTCTCTCGTCAGCGGAGCATCCGGCCGGAGTCTGCCGCTATCGATGAGATGGCTGTCGATAATGCCGTTGTCGTAAGCGCCTTGGAGCACGTTCGCGTAAGTATCGTCCGCTGGGACGTCTCCGAAGATGCCTTGATATGGGGCGGAAGGCACCTTCAGCGCCTGCGCCAGCATGAAGATCATTTCTTGGCGGGTCACCGCGCCTTCGCCTTCGACGCTCACGACGGCTTGATCGGTCGCTCCGCCGTCGGCGGCCGTGACGGTAATCGTCGCGGTTCCCGGCCCGATGACCGTCACGACGCCGTTCTTGACCGACGCCACGTTCGGGTCGCTCGACGCCCAATACAGATTCGGGTTCGTCGCGTCTGCCGGCGCAAGCTCCGCATGCAGCGTCACGGATTCCCCGATGCCCGGCTGCAGCTCATGCCGGTCGAGCGTTACGCCCGTCGGCGATACCGAATCCAGCACTTCCGTATACGAGACAGTCGGATTCCACGCCAGATTGTCGAAGCCGTTGGCGTGATCCGCGCCCGCGTTCGCGACGAAATAGATGCGGTCGCCCTTCAGGACGGAGATCGGCACGCTCGGGAAATCGATCGTCCCGCCGGACTTCAGCTCGGCCCACTCCCCGTTTTCCGGCCAAATTTGCTCGTCGTTCTTCATGACCTTCAGACGGGCGCCGCCGTACGTATCCTTATGGATCGTAATCGGACTCGCCGCCCCGATCTTCGCGCTGCCGCGATCCGGCGCGACGAACGTCCGGGAGGTGTCCGCCTGATTGCCCGGCGTTACGCCGTCCTCCCACATCTGGCCAAGCTCCCAGTTATTCGTCGACTTCCACCACGATCCGCCCGCGAACACGGGAAGATCCTTGAAATCTTCGGCATCGAAAGCGCGGTACTGGTAACGCCAATTGCCGTCCCCCTGTACGCCGGAGAAGCCCGTCGACGCCTTGTATACGCTGACGATCCCGCCGGTGTCGACGATGACCGTCGCCTGATCGGCGATGCCGCCGTCCGCCGTCGTTACCGTAATCGTCGCCGTTCCCGGTCCCACCGCCTTGACGACGCCACCGCTTACCGTCGCGATCTCGGGATTGCTCGTCGTCCAGTAAACGTTCTTGTTCGTCGCTTCCGCCGGCGCGATCGTCGCGGTCAGCGTCGCCGATTCGCCGATCGGCGGATGCAGCTCGTGCTGATCGAGCGTCACCTGCGCCGGCGCGATCGTCTCGATGATCTGCGTATACGTTACGACGGGATCCCAGGCCATGTCGTCGTAACCGTTGATATGGGACGCCCCGCTGTCCGCGACGAAATAAATCCGGTCGCCCTTCGCGACCTGCACGTTCAACGCGGGAAAATCGATCGTCTGATTCGCGTTCAGCGGCGCCCATTCCCCGCCATCCGGCCAGATCTGCTCTTCGTTCTTCATGACCTTCAGCCTAGCGCCGTCGTAGGTGTCCTTATGAATCGTAACCGTTCCCGCTGCCGAGACCGTCACGCTGCCGGATTCCGGCGCGACGAAGGTCCTGGCCGTATCCGCCTTCGAGCCCGACGTCACGCCGCCGGGAGTCAGCTTCCCGAAATCCCAATTGTTGTTGGCCTTCCACCAGTTGTTGCCGGCGAATACGGGAAGGTCTTGATAGTCCCCCGCATCGAACAGGCGATATTGATAACGCCAGTTATGTTCTCCCTGCGTGCCCGAGTAATCCGTCGAGGCACGGAAGGACGGCAACTCGTCCGCTGCCGCTGCCGGCTTCGGATTCACGTTCAGCCCGCTCGCCGTCAAGACGGCCGCCAGCAGGACCGCCGCGATTTTGGACGACGCGCGTCCGGACTTCCGACCGGGCCTCCGCCCTGGTTCCTGCCTTGGTTTCTGCCCTGAATCCTGCCCTAACTCCGAATTCCGTCGTAACCTTAGCCCTAACTTCATCAAGAATTCAACCTCGCTCTCCCAAGCCAAAAATGGATGATTCCGCTTTCATGAATGTTCGGAACAAGCAATTCTGAGTGTCGTTAACGGGACGCGCGCAGCGAAAATATTAAAAATCCCGCCCCTTCATGCCTTTATGTCGTCAAGATTGGAAGGAGAAAGTCTTCGGCGCCTTCGTCAAAGACTCTCTCTTCTCCCTATTTTCTACCGTCTATTCTCCCGTCTATGAATCTCTTGTTGCTGCTTCCCTCATTATGCGCGGCTGCCCCGCAGTTCCATAATGTCCTGCTCTTTGCTCGTCAGCTCCACCTGCAGCCGCTTGATCACCGCTTCCAGCTTGTCGATGGTTTGCTGCGCGCCCGAGATCATCGCTTCGTCCGGCACGGCAGCCGCGGCAGTCGCGGCGGGTTTCGTCTTCGGCGCCGCGCTGCTTTCCATGGCGTAAGACCGATCGTATATCATCGGCAGCTTCGGCTTCGAGGAACGAAGCACGATTCGGCCCGAAGCCAATCCGCTGCAGGACGCCGTTACCGTAATCTCGCCCGCTTCCGTCGTCGCGCGCACGAATGCGGTCGCCGTGCCGAATTGCGTGCGCATCGGGTTGGCGCCGGGAATCGGTCCTTCGATGATTTCCCCCGGACCTTCCACGGCGAACTGAATGTACTCGTTGCCAAGCACTTTCGGAACGCCCTTGTGGTCGACCAGCACGGCGCGGACGGGCATGAAATCCGATCCGTCCGCGGTCAGGCCGACGTTGACGTCATCCAGCTCGAGCCTCACGCCGGCCAGCCATTCGGAATAGGTCTTCACCTCGCGGCAAACCACTTTGCCGTTAATGAGTCCTTCGGCGACCATCTCGATCTCGCCCGTCCGGCTCCGCCAGTTCGTCGAGATCTCGTGGAAGTCGAACACGTTCCTGAAGATGACCGGCGGATGCGGCAGCGACGCGTAGTTCGTCTCCGGCCCCCGCGTGCCGACCACGCTGCCCAGCCACGTCAGACGCACTTCCTCGCAGTTCGTGAACAGGATGACGTCGCTTCCGGATACCTGCGACAGCTCATGGGCGATGTACACCATCGGCCCCGTGTCGATGCCGGCCAGATTGAAGTCGGGCGCGTACTGGCTCTTGAACAGGTAATGCGAATAGCGCGGTACGCGGTAGACATCCAGCACTCCCCCGAGGAACGGATCGGGATGATAGCCCCGCTGATGGTCGATGCCGCACCAGACGGTCGCGCCGATCCGTTTCGGCGGCGTCCCGTAGACGTCGTCGAGATCCTTGGCCCGGATCATCGCCTGATTCAGCATGGCCTGCTCGCCCCACTCCCGTCTAACCCGCGTCATCGCGTTCTGCGAGCCGAAGTTATCCACTTCCCCGCCGTCGCCGTATTCGCGCGTCAGCGAGCATTTGTCGTCCTGCATGCTGCCGTGGTAATAGAAATCGAAGCCGGCCAGCTTCGCGCTGTCCACGTCCGCGCAGGTGAATGCGCCCGGAAACGGGAATTCCTCGTGCACGATCCGGTGCATCTCCTTCAGCATCGGAATCGGCTGATCGTCGGTTTCGTTCAGGGCCGTCTCCCACAGCAGGACCGCCGGACGGTTCCGGTCGCGCCTCACCATGGCGCGCGTATCCTCGAATACGCGCCGTTCGAAGGCGGGATTCTCGCCGTTGTAAAACTGCCAGCCGGGGTTAGCCACGGTGACCAGCAAGCCGAGTTCGTCGCAGGCGTCCATAAACGCCGCGGCAAGCGGATAATGAGCGGCGCGCACCACGTTGGAGCCGCCTTCGCGAAGCAGGACCGCATCGCGCCATTGGCCGGAATTCGGCAGCGCGTTGCCGACGTACGCATAGTCTTGATGGCGGTTGACGCCGCTCAGCTTGTGCCCGATAAAACGGCGGTTGACGAAGAAGCCTTCGTCGCCGCGCATCTCGAACAACCGGATGCCGAAGCGCGTCTTGAAGCTGTCGGCGACCTTGCCGTCCTCGACAAGCTCCGTGCGGACGTAATGCAGATAAGGATCATCCGGATGCCATAGGCGGACATCGCGCGCGTCAAGCTGCTGGACGAACTGCGCGGTCACGCCGGATGCCAGCTCCGCCTTCTCTTCCCAGACGAGCAGCTCCCCGCCCTCCATGTTCTCCAGCACCGTGCGCAGCGTGAAGCTCCGGCTTCTGCCGTCCTCGTTCGTGATCTCGGTCCGAACCTCTATATCGGCGTTATTGTCCGTGACGTTCCGCACGCCTACGAACACGCCGCCGCCGGCGACCGTGCCGCTGAGCAGATTATGCGTCACGTGCAGCGGATCCGTCTCGATGAGATAGACATCGCGGTAGATTCCCCCGAGATAACTGAAATCCAGATAATCCTGCGGTTTGCCCGGCGGATAAGACGGATCGTTGGCGTTGTCGGCCCTTACCGCGACGACGTTCTCCCGTCCGTCATGATAGACCAGATGGCTGATGTCCGCCGCGAACGGAAGATAACCTCCCCAATGCTCCACGGCCATCCGACCGTTCACCCAAACCTCCGCTTTGCCCATGACCGCTTCGAAATGCAGGACGACGCGCTTGTCGATCATCGTTCCGGGAAGCGCAAACCGTTTCCGGTACCAGGCGGGTCCTTGATAATTGCGCATGCCGCTGGCGTTCTCGCCGAGAATTTCCAAACCATGCGGCAGTGCCGCCGCTTCCCAGGCGCTGTCGTCGAACAGTTCTTGCTGCGCGCCCGCTGCCTCGCCTTTCAAGAAACGCCAGCCTGGATTGAAATTGAACACCTGTCTCGGACTGCCTTCGATCCCGTAGAAACCAGCCGTCGAATACTGCGGTACCCGCTTGTCGTGTCTCACTGCCGAATCTCCCCTTCGCCTCGTTATTCCAACCCAAGCTCCTTGCGTACCGTCAGCGTGTAATCGTTGAATTGCTGCGCGGGCTCGAAGAACGCCTTGTTCAGATCGGCGCCTTCCTTGAACGCATGCTGCACGTCATCGCCCCACCATTGCACGTATTTCTCCGATCCGACGATCGCCCCGACCGGCTCGGCTTTCATCTCGACGCCGATCGTCGCAAGGATATTCGTGCCCTTCCATACCGGCGTCTCTACCAGCGCCTGCTTCAGCTCTTCGTCTTCCGTGAGCGGGAAGTCCCCGTTCAACAGGCCTTGCTTCTGCGATTCGATGGAATTCATGAAGCTCAGGTACTTGGCGGCCGCGTCCTGATGCTTGGAAGCGCTCAGAATGCCGATGCCCGTTCCGACGTTATAGCCGACCTGCTTCGCTTTGCCGCCCGGCAGCGGCAGAACGTCCCAGTTGAACTTGGCTTTCTCCCTGCGGTTCTTGCCTTCCCACGAGCCGTGAATTTCGAACGCCACCTTGCCCTTCATCCAGCCGTCGTCGGAACCAACCTTCGTCAATTCGTCCCAAGTGCCGATGGAGTGGTCGACGTTCTGCAGATCCGCGATCCATTCGATATCGCTTCGGGCTTCCGGCGTCGTCAGCAGGCTTTGCTTCCAATCCTGATCCATGAAGTACAGGTTCGGGGACGTGCCGTTGTCCACGCCGATAACCCCTGCCGTCACGATCGAGTTGAACGGTCCGTACGCAATGCCGTATTCGCCGACGCTAGGATCGGTTACCTTCTTGGCGATCTCGCGGTATTGATCCCAGGTCCAGTCGTTCTTCGGCATGTCGATGCCGTGCTTGGCCAGCAAATCCTTGTTCACGTAGACGAAAATCGGATTTTCCGCGCGCGGCAGCGCGACCTGCTTGCCTTTGAATTGCAGCGCTTCGAGCGAGCTTGCCGGGATTTTGGCCGTGCTGAGCACCGGATCCGTCTTCATGTACGGCGTCAGGTCGGCCAGCAGGTCGTCCTTCACAAACGGCAGCATGTCTTGGACCCAGATCAGGTCGGCCGGCGTGCCCGCCGCCTGCAGCGCGGTCGCTTTCTCCAGCATGTTGCCGGCGCCGCTTTCTCCCACGACGATATTAATTTTGATGTTCGGATATTTCTCTTGGAACATATCCAGCTGATTCTGTTCGACAGGACTGACGTCGGAGGCGCGAATATAGGTCAACGTGACCGGTTCGTCGGACTGTGCCGCCGCGTCGGCGTTCTTGTCGTCCGCTTTATCGTTCGACTGATCCGCCGGCTGTTCGGCCGCGTTCTTGCCGTTCGCCGTCTCCTTGTTCGCGTTGTTTCCGTTGTTCGAGCAGGCGCTCAGCGCTAGCGAGAAAAGCAGCATTACGGTAAATAGCGTCATCGTCCATGGTTTGTGTTTCATTCTCCATACCTCCCGTTATGATCGATCGATTGAATTCGTGCGAATTGCGTCGCTGCCCCTTTGTTTAAGCAGATCTTCATGCAAAGCGGTTCTCACGGTTCGGCCTTCGGCGCCTCGGCAACACCTCCCTTGCAGAATCGACTGTCTCGCTTGCCTGCCGCGCGCCGGGCATGCCTGCGCAGCCGGCCCGTCAATCGACGAGCCCCGTACGCTCGATGCCTTGGACGAACCATCGCTGCGCGATCATGTAGAGCACGAGCGGCGGAAACACGATCAGGAAAGCGCCTGCCATCTTCGTCCCTTCGGTAACCGGATTCTGCGACATCACCGCCATGCTCGGGTTATCGCCGAAGATGGTCGCTTCCAAATTCGACAGCTTGTTGGACAACGGCGTGAAATCGTTCGACAGGAACATCGATGTCAAATAGCTTTCGTTCCAGTACCAGATGAACGAGAACAGGAAGACGACGAGGCACGCCGAGGATGCGAGCGGCAGCATGATCCGGAAGAACAGCCGGAACATCGACGCGCCGTCGATCATCGCCGCCTCTTCGAGCGCCTTGGGCAGCGAATGGAAAAACTGTCTGAAGATGATGATGAACAACGCGCTCTTGATGCCTTGGCCGAACAGGGCCGGCACGAGGAATACGAACGGCGTGTTCAGCCAGCCCAGCTTGCTGAACGTGACGAAGAGCGGGATCATGATGACCTGCGGCGGGATCAGGAACGTCAGGAATACGAGCGCGAAGAACAGCTTCTTCCCCGGAAACTGCAGCCGTGCCAGCGCAAACCCCGTCATGGCGCACACGAACACCTGCAGCAGGGATCCTCCTCCCGCCAGCAGCAAGGAATTGAAGAACGATCGCGGATATTTCAGCCCGTCGAACGCCCGGGAAAGATTATTCCAATCGACCGTCCGCGGGATCCATTTGACCGTGGGATCCAGCAGATCGGCCAGCCCCTTCAGCATCGTCGAGATCATGTAGAAGAACGGCTGCAGGTACAAATACGCGATGATGGAGAGCATGAAGTAAATGAACGCCTTGGCGAGCAGTCCCTCGTTCGCGTGCTGGCCAAGCACCACAAGCTTCGCGCGCTGCGCCCTGCGGCCGATGACCAGCGAGCGGACCTGGCGCGAGTACCTTCTGACGACGGCTTCCGTCTTCATCTCAAGCCCTCCCCGCCTTGTTGGAACTGTTCAGAAACAGCATGATCAGCCCAATCAGAATCATGATCAATAGAAAGTAGAGCCATGCGATCGCGCTGGCGTAACCGTACCCGGTCGTGATGCTGAACATGTTTTTCTTGATCTGCTCCATGATCGGGTTGAACGGAAACGTGAACAGATCCACCATCGTGTACAGCAGGTTCAATCCGATGAACGGCTTGATGCCGGGCAGCGTGATTTTCCAAAAGCTGGTCCATGGCGATGCCCCGTCGATGCGGACGGCCTCGTAGATCGAATTGGAGATCGTCTGAAAGCCCGCGATGAAGATCAGGATCTGCACGCCGGACGACCAGAGGATCAGAATCATCATGCCGAGAATGTTCAGAATCGGTTCGGCCATCGACGCGCTGAAGTGATCCGAGACGTACGTGTCGATTCCGTACTGGGCAATGAACGGCACGTCGCCGGCACCCTGCTGGAACAGCTCCGTCAACACTTGCCCCGTCGAGAAGATGACCGGCAGGAAGAAGATCGCGCGGAACAGAAACCGTCCGGGAAAACGCTGATTGAGCAGGATGGAGACGCACAGCGAGAAAATAATGATGATCGGGATCATGAAGATCATCTGCTGCAGGAACACGAGGAGCTGAATGGTGAACTCGTTGTCCTTGAGCAGCGCGTCCTTGAAGTTCTGGAGGCCGATATACTTGTATTTGAAACCGGTGCCGGTCAGGCCGACCTTCTGGAACGTCAGATACAGCGACCAGCCGATCGGAAAGGCCATGAACACGGCGAATCCGATCATCCAGGGAAGCATGAACAGGTAGCCCGCTCCATTGCTTTTCAACTTGTAGGTAAATTTGGCTATTCCCTTCGCCCGGGCGTTCATCGGCTTCCCTCCTCTTGGACGTCGAACTTTCCGTCGTTGTAATCGACCGTGACGCGTACGCCGTTTCCGTATTCCGTCACGTAGACGCCGTCGCCGCTGCTATAGTGGTTCGCAATCGGCTGGCCGGCGGTGGCGGACAAGCGCGTCATGTCCGCATATTCGGCGAGAACCTGCTTCTTCCACTGCGCGTACCGGCTGCTGTAGATCCCGTACGTCTTCGTGTCCATCAGCATCCGGCTCGTATCGGCCGTTAATTCGAAGGCGGGAACGGCGCCGTATTCGATCGCCTTCAGCCGTTCTTGGCCCGCGTCGTTCCTCAGGTTGCCCGGGGCCATCGAATACGTCATGCTGCCGTGCAGGGCGATCGGTACGAACGGCACCATCTCGTCGACCGAATAGAAATGATTGCCGTCGTCCGGCATTTGATAGATGTGATCCGCATGGCCGAAAGCGTACGAATTGCCGAGGAAGACGCCGCCGTAGCCCAATTCGTCGCACGTCAGGTCCAAGATCCGGTCGTAGATGTACGCCGTGTCTTCGCGGGTGTACTTATACGAGGGATTGTAGTCCCGGAAGACGGTGTCGCCAAGCCGGTCGTATTGTATGCCGTCGATGCCGATCGCCTTCGCTTGGCGCACCAGCTTCTCCGCCAGATTGTACGTGACGTTCGGCGTCAGGAGAAACGAGCCGTCTTCCCCGAGCAGCACGTCGCCTTCGGCCGAGCGAATCCCGAGGCTCTTGGGCGTCAAGGCGTCGGTGTCCGTATCCGCGTCGACGAGATTGGCGTTCAGCACGACCTCGTAGCCGAGCGAATGCGCCGTCTTGACGAAGGCCTGCAGGCCTTCGCGGCCGCCGAGCGCCTGCTCGACCTTGAACGGCTCGGAGCCATGGAGACCTCCGCCTTTCTGCCAGCCCTTCAGCGTAATGCGGGCATGCGCCACGCCCGACCGCTTCAGGTCGTTCACGATATCCTCGGCCTGGCCGAACGTCGTGGCGGCCTCGTAATCGTGATCCAACTTGTTCGCGTCGCCGCAAATAATCGTGAGCTCGAGGGGCGCTTCCCCCTGCGGCGGAAGCGGCCGGAGCTTGCCCTCGGCCGTCAGCTCCTCGCGGTATCGCTTGGCCATGCCGACGTAATTCGCGTCCTTGCCCGAGAGGAAGGAATACGCCACCTCCCCGTCCTGGCGCGACCGCTCGTCGCCGAAGACGCGCAGCGACTTGCCGCCCAGGCTGAGCCGGCGGTCGTATTCCTCGCGGTAGACGAATTTGGCGTCGATCGAATGGAACGAGCTGACGACGCCCGCAGGAATCGCGCGAATCGTCGCGTTCGACGTCCCTCCTTGGATGATTGCCAGGAAAGCGTCGTCCCCCTTCTTCATGCCGAACACCGGAACCGTCGAAGGCAGCGTCGTGTCGAACTCCGCCGATTTGTTCGTCAGCTCGGCCCCGTAGACGGGCTGGTTGTAGCCTTTGCCGATCAGCTTCTCGCCGCGGGCAAAATGCATGAGCGCGCCCGTTCCGTCCGGAACGAATAGATAACCGTCCAGATCGTCCGCCGCGGCGGCTCCGAAGAACGGCAGCGCTTCGATGGAGATGATCCGATGGTCGCCGTTCTCCTCGATTCCGGCGTCCGGAATCGCGACCCGCAGTCCGTTCGCGGTCAATTCGTAGGTCATGACGAATCGAATCCCGAGCTGCGTCAGGTCGTAGCGGACGGCGACGCCGTCCTTCAGCGCGGCGATGGTCCATTTCACGCCGGCGCCGCGCGAATTGATGACCTTCCGCTGAATCGATGCCTGCTCGTAATATTCCATCACGAACGGCGATTCCAGATTGGTGCGCAGGTCGCCGGACACCGTCTCCTTCGCGAGCGCGGCCTTGTCGGGATTGCTGGTCCACAAGGCCCCGCTGCGCAGATCCTCCACCCGTATCTGACCCGTCGACGGCTGAACGCCAAGCGCATAGCCGGCGTTCCGGGCCGCTTCGGCAAAGCCGGCGCCGTCGACGGCACCCGGGCTCCACGCGTCCCCCTCCGCCATGGCGGCCGTACCCGGGAGCTTCACGTCGAAGTCGATCCGGCCCGACACCGGGTCGGCGAGCTGGCTTCTCGCGTAGAATCCCGCGCCTGCGGCGGCAAGGACGATGGCGGCTGCGATAAGGAGCTTCCGTCGTTGTCTGAAGCTGAATAGGCTACCCAAGGAAAGCGACCTCCTTATAGAGCTGATAGATGAAATCCGACAGGTTGTAGGTCAGGCCTGCGCTGATGACGACGAAGAGCCAGATAACGCCGATCGTGCACAGCGTGATCGCCGAGTTTTTAAAGTTTTCGATAAATTCGAAGTTGTGAATGACCTGGGAGCTGACGAAGAACAGCAGGATCACCCACAGCCACATGATGCTCGAGATCGAGGAGACGAGAATGCTCTCCTCCAGAACCAAGACGTTCGACAGCACGATGACCGGAATCGAGAGCAAGGCATAGGGCAGCAGCGCGAACACACTGGCCTGCAGCACCTCCCGGAACCGCCCTTCCCCGTCCTTGACCGTACTGACCAAGTAATTGGCCACGATCCAGGTAAACATGGGCGCGAAGAACAGTCCGAGCTCGGTCCACGGCCGTATCCGGCGGAGGTCGGCCGGATGGAAGATGAATCCGCTCCAATACATCGATGCCAGCTTCGCCCCTGCGACCAACGCCAGGACGAGCAGGAGGCTCGCATACGATACGTTCCTTCCCTTGATCCGGTAGAATCCCTCGTACGGATGCAGCATCGTATAGCCGCAATCCCGCATATCCTGCGTGATGCCCTGCAGGACCGTCGGCGTGTGAGCCCGGTAATACGCCAAGGCCCTCCGGATTCCGTAGCGGTAGATCAGCCAGATGCCCGCGATGCCTCCGACCAAATAGCCGAAATACCGCTGAATCCAATCCAGCCGGAACGTCCAGAACGCTTCGGAGTAGCCGTCCACGTCATAGGACATTTTGAAATTCCGCATGGCGTCCTCGGCTCGCCCTTCCCGCTGCGCGGCTTCGCCCAGGCCTAAATACGTCATGTTGATCGTTTCGTTGAGCGCGCTCACGCGCTGCCAATTGGACTTGCCCTTCTCGTAGTCGCCGACGTAATAATCGGCGGCGGCATCGAGGATGGCATTGCCGAACGCCGTCCGTTCGTACGCCTGCAGCAGGTTCAAATCCGAATCGAGCACCCACAGGCGGTTCTTCGAATCGACGCCGATGCTGACGGGATAAGAGAGCACGCCGCGCCGCTGCGATTGCTTCTGGACGCTTCCGAACATGAACAATTCCGAGCCGTCGGGGCCGAAGACCGTGATCAAGCCGTTGATATCGTCTTCCTCTGTGACCCGGCGGTCCAGGACGTAATAGAAGTCGCGTGCATCCGCGGCGACGTCGACGATCTGCTCGGAACCCGACAAGCCGCCGCTCAGCCGGTTCTGCCCGCCCGCGGACAGCTTCTTGACTTGGTTGGCGCTGACGCCGAGCGTCGTCGTATACAGGAAACCCGATGCATCGAGCGTCACGTTGCTCAGCTCAGGCGGCAGCTTCTTTTTCTCCTGCGCCATCTGTTCGTCGGTGAAGATCGTCCGCTTGATCCGGTCTAGCAGCGTCGCGCTCGCTTTGTTGCCGCCCAGAAACCCGGTGAATTGTCCCGCCTTATCGATGCGGACGAGACCCTGGTACGAGCCCTTCGACACGATGTACAGCATGCCGCGCGCGTCGACGGCGATCTTGACCGGGACGAAATAGAAGGACTTCGGCACCAGCGAATTGGCCGGCTTTTGGAATTCTTTCTCGTACCGCCCCCGCGCATCGAACACGGCGATGCGGCGATTGCCCGTATCGGCGACGTAGACTTCGCCCTCCGGGGTGACGTATACGCCCTCCGGCGCCTTGAGCGCGCTCTTGCCGTCCTTCCCGCCGATCTCCCGGACGAAGCTGCCGTTCGCGTCGAACTCCGCGATGCGGTTATTCCCCGTATCCGCCACGAACAGATGGTCGTCCCCCGCAATGTACAGGTCGCTCGGACCGTTCAATGCCGCCTTGCCTTGACCGGCAAGGGTCGGACCTGTCGTGTACACGTCCTGCATGAAATAAAATTGCGTGCGCGCCCCGCCGGTCCCGTGATCGATATAGAACGTATAATACGGCTCCATCGCGGACGCGCTTCCCGGTAACAGCATGGCCAGCAAGAGCACGAACCCTGCCAACGTCGTGTATTTACGCATATGAAACCCTCTTCTCTGTGCGCTTCTTTCGTTGTTCGCCGATCGTCATTTCACGCCTGAATGGACCATCGTCTCCATGATCCGCTTCTGGGCGAACAGGAAGATGACGAGATTCGGCAGAAACATGAGGAGTCCCGCCGCGGCCGCCATGCCTTGGCCGGCCACCGCATTGACGCCGCTCGTGAGCGTCATGATGTAGTAGGGCAGCGTCTTCATCGTCTCGTCCTGCATGAAGAGCGTAGACGACTGCCCGTCGCTCCAGACGCTCTGGAACGTGATGATGGCGATCGTGGCAAGCGCCGGCATCGCGAGCGGCATGACGATCCGCAGGAAGATCCGGACCTCCGATGCCCCTTCCACCTTGGCCGCCTCCACGAGCTCGTTCGGAATCTGGTCGACGAACTGCTTCATGAGAAACACCGCGACCGGCGAGGCGATGAACGGCAGAACATGGCCGAAATACGTATTGTTGATGTTCAGCCAGCTGATGATGAGATAGCGCGGGATGGCGACCGTCTCCGGAGCGAACATGAGCGACAGCATGATCATGGCCATGACGGCCTTCTTCAAGCTGAAGCGATACTTGGACAGCACGTAGGCCGCCATGGAACTGGAAACGATGACCGCGGCCAGCGTTGCGGCCGACACGATCAGACTGTTGAACAAGTACCGCGAGAACGGCACGATGCTGGCCGAGGAGCGAAGGAAGAGATCATAGAAATTGGACAGCGTCGGCTCCCGGACCAGGAAGGTCGGCGGAAACTGGAACATTTCGTTGTACGGCTTGAAGGCGTGGTTGACGATGAACACGATCGGCAGCGCGAGGAACGCCGCCAGCAGCAGCAGTCCGGCGAGCAGCAGCGTCTCGAACAGCGTCAGGCGCCGGACTTGGGTCATCAGGGCATTCATGCTACTCGCCCTCCTTCTGGCCGAACAGCCGGTAGCTGAGTTTCAGGGCAAAATAAGACATCGCGAGAAGCACGATCGATACCGTGGACGCGTAACCGAGCTCGAAACGGATGAACGCGTAGTCGTCGATATGGTTCAAGATCAGATGGCCGGAATACGACGGCGTGATGGGCATCCCCGTCAGCTGCACCGAGATGGCGCCCGCCTTCAAGGTGCCGACGATGGCCATGACGGCGCTGAACAGCATCTGCGGCTTCATCGACGGAATCGTGATGTAATACACTTCTTGCAGCCGGCTCGAGATGCCGTCGATTTTGCCCGCCTCGTACAGCTCCTTGTTCACCGTGTCCAAGCCGGCGAGCAGCGACAGGAAGCCGACGCCGAAGCTCATCCAGATCGTGACGACGATCATGATGATCAGTAAGTATTTCGGGTCCTGCAGCCAGAGCACCGGCTTCGAGATCATGCCGTATTTGAGCATGAAATGGTTGATGTATCCGACGTAATCGCCGCTGAACGCGGCCTGCCAGACGACCGTGAGCGCCACTCCGCCCGCCATGGATGGCGCGTACACGGCCAGCGTCACGACGTCCCGGATCGCCTTCGGCAGCTGGTAAATGAGCCAGGCGATGAAGAAGCTGAGCGCGTAGCCGAGCGGGCCTACGAAGAAGGCGAATTTGAGCGTGTTCGGCAGCGCGTATTTCATGAAGATCGTATCCTGCGTGATGAGTGCGATAAAATTGTCGAACCCGACGAAGCGCGGAACGTTGAAGGCGTCGTACGACGTGAAGCTCATGAGCAGCGCCAGCGCGACCGGCACGAGAATAAAGGCGACGAAGCTGATCAGGAAGGGCGCGAGGAACAAGTACGCCAGCCGCTCCTTCCACAGCGTGGCCAGCACCCCTTTGACGTCGGGGACCGGCACCCTTCGCAGCCTTGGCTTCCGGTCCGGCGCCGGCTTCGGCAGCGGCGCCGGATTCGCCCCCGGGCGAACGATCGTCATGTCTTTCATGGTTGCACCGTCCTCCATTCGAAAGGCTTATCGATGACGGGCAGCCGCAGATCGTACTTCCCGTCCAGGTTCAAATTGTTCTGCTTGCGGAGCATCTCGCGCTCCAAATCCGTGAACGCGCGGTCGAGCGACGCCTTCGGCGGTACCTTCTGCACGACCGTCCGGTTCCAGGCGAAATCCATTTCCCTGCCCAGGTAATAACCGCCCGGAACGGCCGGAATGTTGAGCGTCCAACGGTTCTGCTCCTCGATCGCCGAAATGTCCGCCGACGGCCATGGCATCTCCGCCAGTGCCGGCATATTGGCCGTATTCCAGCGATATTCGGGCCCGTTGAACGATTCGATGTTCGAGCCGTACTCCAGCTGGACTTCCTTCGACGTCCACCACTTCAGGAACGTCCATGCCTGGTCCTTTTTGTCGCTCTTGCCCAGGATCATCGCCGACGTCATGTTGTTCGGCGCCCAGCGCGCGATCTTTCCGTCCGGCCGCAAGATGCCCGGCATCGCCGCGACGCCCCAATCGTCCCGAATCTCGGGCGCGGAGACAAGCAGTTGAATGTACGTATTGAAGTCGGCTACGCCGATCGGCATGTCGCCGCGCTTGAAGTGGTTAAAGAACGACGGCACGTCGCGCGGCAGTTCGAACTTGCCGTACAGATCCGTCCACATCGTGAAGGCCCGGTACGCAGCTTCCGTATCAAACCCGGGCTTCAATCCGTCCTGCGAATAGAGGGAGACCCCGTTCTGCAGAAAGAAGGGCGCGTAGTCCTTCGACGGGTAATAGAACGACATGGCGTTCTCCTGCAGCGTCGGCAGCAGCTTGCGGACGTCGTCCCATGTCTGCGGAACGCCGAGACCAAGCTCCTTCATGACGCTCTTGCGGTAGAACATCAAATAATAGGATTGCGTTTCCGGCAGCGCGTACACCCCTTGGTTGAAGGCGAACGAGCGCATCGCGCCGGGATTGAACTGCGAGACGGCGTCCGCGAAGCCCGGCAGCTTGCTTAAATCCGCAGCCGCCCGGCGCATCGCGTAATCCGTCGGCATATCCATGGGTACGCCCAGCGCCGCGTCCGGCTGGTCGTCCCCCGCGTTGCTGAGCAGCAAAGCGTTCGGATCCGGCATCAGATTGATGTTCACCTTGATGCCGGTCTGCGGCGTGAACGATTGATTCGTCATTTCCTGCAGCAGATCCGCATAGTCGCGTCCCCGCGCGACCCAGATTTGCAGCGTTTTGTCGTCCTTGTCGCTGCGGGTATCGTATTTCAGCTTGAACGTGCGCAGGAAGTTGACGGCGGTGTACGGGATTTTGGATGCCCAGTTCGACTCCTTCAGCTCCGGCTTCGCTCCCGGCGACTTGACCACGAGATAATCCATCGTCATTCCCTGCTGCGAGAAGGTATCGAGCCACGTGCCGAGCCGGGTTTGCAGATCGGTCAGCTTGCCCATCTTCTGCGGAATGTCGTCCAGA
Source organism: Paenibacillus sacheonensis (assembly GCF_009909195.1). Lineage (GTDB taxonomy): Bacteria > Bacillota > Bacilli > Paenibacillales > Paenibacillaceae > Paenibacillus_Z > Paenibacillus_Z sacheonensis. Next base: position 89,844 of record NZ_JAAAMU010000001.1, on the reverse strand, counting down.
TCGGAGAGCAGGTCATCCAACACCGCGATGCCGACATTGATGGAATTGGTCGCGTCGTTCGTATTCTGATTCAAGCCGTTCAGATACGTCTCCACCGTATGCAGCCGATCCCTTACGCCGGATAGGCGCGTCTCCAAATCCGGAATGTACGCGGCAAGGTCCCAGGTCCGGTTCGCGTCTCCCGCGTTGGCGCCGTAATCGCCCGTCACCTTGCGAATCATCTGCTCCAATCCGAACATCTCCGAAATGGCGCTGCGCAGCGAGAGAATAGCGGGATCGAGCAGCGAAGCGTCGGCGACGAGACGGATCTCGTGCTTGCCTTTCTCCATGTAGAATCGGTACGGCACGCCGTCCTTGTCTTGAATCGGGTACACCGTCAGCTTCGAATTGTACGGGAACGCGTAATGCAGCATCTCCTCGTACGGCGTCCTGCCGTCGATCTGGATCGTGCGGTAAATATTCGATTTGCCTTGAAACCGCTGGTAATACTTCACGTCGAGCTCGTACCAGCCGTTCTCCGGCACGTCGACGCTCCACTCCGCCCATTGCCCGGCTTTCTGCCAACGGCTGCCGTCGATGGTGTTGTAGACCACCCGCCCCTTCGGATCGGGAGACACGTGCGGCTCGCTGTAGCTGCCAACCTGCAGGGACGGGTGGGATTTGCGGTCATAGCTCTCCGCTTCGATCACCTTATACCAGGCGGAATCGGCGTTAGCCGCATGCGCGCCGTCCGCGTCCTTGTCGTAAGCAGGCAGCTGTTCCGGCGCGGTCAGCCGGATCGCGCCCCATTTCATCGCTTCGTTCAACGCAAGGAAGCGGAGCTTATGAATTCCCTTCTTGAGGCTGAACCGCAGCGGCTCGGAGGATACGGCGTAATTGCGCAGCTGTTCCGTCTCCCAGCCCGATACGGCGACCTGCGCCGACCGAATCTCGTTGCCGAGCTCGTCTTTGGCGAACGGACGCGTCCGGTCCTGCCAATACTTGATCAGTTCGATCGACTTCGCTTCGGCGAACGGATACTTGCCGTCGATCCGTAAGCCATAGAAAACGGAGCTCGTGCTGTTCGCCTGAAGCGGTTCGTATCGAAGCTCGATCGTATAAAGGCCGTCTGCCGGCACGTCGACGGTCCATTCGGTCCAACCTTCGCTGTTATTCCACGACAACGAGTTCCCGTTTCCTTTGGAATCGCTTGCAACAGCGAGCTTGGCATTGTCCCCGCTGCCCGAATAGTCCGCCGGGTTCACGTTGACCGGTTTTCCCTGATAGTCGCGTATGCCTCCCGCAGCGTAACTCTCCAGCGCTTCGTGGTAGAACGGGCTTCCTTCTCCGTCATCGAAGCCAGCCAGTTTGATGCTGTCCGCGGAGACGACCGGGAACGCGCCTTCGTCGCCGCCGAACGAACGATACACGTAGAAGAGGACGATAAGGGCGATAATGGCGGCATACACGTACGATTTCCGAACGCTCATGGCTGCCCTCGCAGGCTATCCGCGCTTAGATTCGCGCCGGTCGCCGCGTCGAAGAAATGGGCCTTCTCCATCTGGAAGCCGACCTCGACGGCGGATTTCAATTCGAAGCCGTCCTCCGCGTCGTCGACCCTGGCCACCAGATTCGTCTCCCCGACGTTCAAGTACAAATACGTATCCGCGCCCATGAGCTCTTTGATGTCGATTAAAGCGCTTACTTTATTGTCGAAATGCTGCAGCCAAGCCGGGTCGCTGACGATATGCTCGGGCCGGATGCCCAGGACGACGCTGCGCAGCGACGGCGCTTCGCGCAGCGAGGGATAGAAGCTCTCGGGAATGCGCAGCCGCAGCCGCTTGTTGTTGAAATACATGCGGCCCTCGCTCTCCGCAATGCCGCCTTCGATGAAATTCATGGCCGGCGATCCGATGAAGCCGGCGACGAACAGATTGGCCGGATGCCGGTAGATGCGCTGCGGCGTATCCGCCTGCTGGATGACGCCGTCCTTCATGACGACGATTCGCGTCCCCATCGTCATCGCTTCCGTCTGGTCGTGGGTCACGTACACGGTCGTCGTCCCAAGCTCCCGATGAAGCCGGATCAGCTCCGCTCTCGTCTGGGCGCGCAGCTTGGCGTCCAGATTGGACAGCGGCTCATCCATCAGAAACACTTTCGGCTCGCGCACGATGGCCCTGCCGAGCGCAACCCGCTGCTTCTGCCCGCCGGAGAGCTGGCCCGGCTTCTTGTCGAGGTAATTCGTGATTTCGAGGATGCGCGCCGCCTTCTTCACCCGCATGTCGATCTCGTGCTTCGCGGTCTTCCTGAGCTTGAGACCGAGCGCCATATTCTCGTAAACCGTCAAATTCGGGTAGAGGGCGTAGTTCTGGAAAACCATCGCAATATCCCGATCCTTCGGCGATACGTAATTGATGTAGCGGTCTCCGATATAAATCTCGCCGTCCGATATATCCTCGAGCCCGGAAAGCATCCGCAGGGTCGTCGTCTTGCCGCAGCCCGACGGGCCGACCAGCACGAGGAACTCGCCATCCGCTATCTCGAGATTAAAATCGTCGACCGACGGTTTCTTCTCCGAACGATACGTTTTGAAAACATGTCGGAACGATACGCTAGCCATAGGATCCCTCCTGGAAGCCCAAACTTATTTACAAGAAAATACTATAATTTATAGATTAAAAAGTCAATTTAATTTTTGTATAAAATTTGTATTTATAGTTTATTAAATTAATTAACCCTGTTTCCCCCACAGCTACAGCGAATCCCGTTCCACGAATCGCGTCGGAAAAATATGATGCAGCGTATAGTCGCGCTCGCCCTTCATCTTCGAGAGGGCGGCGTTCACCGCATGGGCGCCGATCTGGAAAGCGGGCACGCCGATCGTCGTCAGTCCCGGCGAGACATAATTGGCCATGTCGATGTTATCGAACCCGAATACCCTTACTTGCCCCGGGACGGCGATGCCCATCGACTGCAGCGCGTTCAATGCGCCGATCCCGATCGCGTCGCTGGCGGCGAAGAATACCTCCGGCAGCTTGGTGCCGCTCTTCACAAGCCCCGTTACCGCCGCTTTGGCCTGCTCTACGTCGTACTCGTCCAGGTCGATGAGACATTCCTCGCGATATGTCAAGCCGAGCAGCAGATGAATATCCCTGTAGGCCTCGAAGCGCGCCTGCGAGCTGGGGCCGATGTAGCCGACGTCGGCGAACCGGTTGAATACGGCGGTCCGCAGCCAATGCAGCGTGTCTGCATAGAAATTGATGCCGACGTAATCGATATAGTCGGGAATCAAGTCCGGCTCGATGCCCGCCACGACGACGTGAATGTCGTGCTGCTTCAGCATCGAGAAATACTTTCCTTCGGAACCCGCTACCCATATCACGGCCGATACTTCCATCTCGCGCAGCTTATCGCACAACGATCTGGGCGAGTAGAGGCTCAGGTTCATGCAGGTGAACACCATGGAGACGCCTCGTTTGAACGCCTCCGTCTCGATGCCCTGGATGATCTGGTAGGTATACGTGCCGGACAAGGCATAATTGGGCATGCCGATCACGTAAGCCATTCGATACGCGGGAGCTGCATTCGCCGCGGCGCCTCGATCGTTCCTCCGCCTTGTCCTGTAACCCATCTCTGCCACCAGCGACCAGATCAGCTGCTGGGTTTCTTCGCTGCACACGCTCGTATCGTGATGATTGACGACCTTCGAGATCGTGGTGACGGATACGTTGGCCTTCTTCGCAATGTCCTTAAGCGTTACCATTTATCCACCTCAAGCCATAATTTCATTCCCGTCATCCGGTCCTGAGCGACATCCGATCGCCGCCATCAGCTTTCCGCTCGCACGAGCGGCTGCGCGGCTTCGTTTCCGTTGATCCGGCAGGTCAGAACGCCGCCCGCGACCCGGTTGCCGTCGATTTCGACGTTGTCGCAGGCCTTTAAATCGACCGCATAGGGAAGATGATTAGGCTTCGGATACGTGCTCGTCCGTTCGATGTCGTTATCCCTGAAGCTCAAGCCGTCGACGGAATGTCCGGACAACAGGACGGGATGGAACGTCCGGAACAGGTTGTTTTCAATCACGATGCCGGAATGGTAATAGCCCTCGTACGATTCAGGCTTTTCGATCTCCGGATCGATATCGATCGTCCCTTTCCCCCAAAACGGATACCCGTAATTGCAGTCTTCGAACACGTTGTTCCGGATCGCTACGCTGCGCAGGGCGCCCGATTCGAACCAGTAGTTCGCATCGCCGGACAGCTTGAGCGCCGAGCCCGGCGTGCAGACGAAGTTGTCCTCGAACAGCACGTCGCCGGATGTCGTGATGAGGAAACCGCGGGCCCGGTTTGCTTTGGCGACGCAGCCGTGGATATGAAGATTCGGCGTCCAGGAGAGGTTCTCGATCGCGTCCCCGCCGCGGATATCCGCCGGCAGCCTCGCTTCCAATTCGACCAGCATGTATTCGGCATTGATCCGGCGAACGGATGCCACCGTCGTCTCGAAGAACGGCAGCAGCGAGTCGCGGCGGATCAGCCTCACCCGGTCTCCCTCGCCAAGCACCTCGACTCCCCTCTGCTGCGGATGGACAAGCCGGCAGAGAAGCTCATCGCCGCGGCGTTCGGCGATTTGCGCATAGATGCCGTGCACGTTGCACGGATCGTCCATTTGGTTCTCGAACAGGCAGTTCTCGATCTCGATGAACCCCTTGCAGTTGACGAAATGACAGGCGTCGGCAGAGGCGCTGAACAAGCGTCCCGAGCCCGGACGGGGCGTGACGTTGAAGGCGGACAGCCGCAGGTTTTCCGATTTTTGCGCGATAACCCCCATGCCGGCGCTGGCATGCAGATCGACGAACGCGATGCTTACGTCCCGACTGTCCGTAATGAAAATGCCGGGGCAGTCCCGATGCCCGGCTTGAAGCAGCAGGACGTCGCCGCGCTCGGGCGCAAAATGCGTGAATCCGCTCCAGCGGACGAGACCTTCGCCGATCGCCTCGACGCGGCCTTCCTTGTAGCCGTCCCACATCAGGCTGTCGCCCGAGCGGAACTTCGACGCTTTCGTCCGCGGATCCATCACGATGATGCCGGTCACCGGTTCTTCCCAGCCCTCGCCGATCGCGATCAGTTCCCCGCCGCGCACGGCATACGGATAATCGTCGGGTATGCTGACCGCGAAGCCCGCGGCATCGGCGTGAACGACCATGCCCTGCGATAGCGTGGGGCGCTTATAATCGATCGCGAAGTTCTTGAGCGCGATATCCGAAGACCCGTCGATGACAAAAGGCGTCGTCAGCCCGTGCATGATAAACGTTGCGCCTTGTCCGTCCAGCGTGAAGCCGGTCATGCCGAGCAGCGGAAAGGCGATCTTCCTCGTTTTCTCCTGATCGTGATTGGAAACGTAATACTGACGCTCGACCGCCTTATCCGGCCAGAAGTGATATTCTCCTTCGGCGAACGTGAGCGTGGCGCCGCCAATGCCGCGGCAGTGCTCGATGGCCTGCAGCACCGCAAGCGTGGCATCCTCCTCCTGGTTCGGCTTCAATCCGAATGACTCGACCATTACGTTCAACGACATCTCTCCATTTCATAAGAAACCTAATGAGCAAAATGAATGTAATTCACTATAAAGATAGTATTAATTATACTTTAAATCAAGAAATATTTTTACTTTAATTACTCACGATGATGATATCGTTTTGTGCTTTAATTCCTCCCTTCTCCGCGTATTGCAGCCGCTTTCCTGTCATGCCGGCCCTTAGCCGCGCAACGCAAAAACCGCCGCTTCGCAATGGAAGCGGCGGCTCGGGTACAGCCAAAAGCCGGTGAAGGCTGCTATGAAGTCTGCTATCAGGTCTGCTATCACGACTCCAGACTCATATCGAGGAACAGGCCTGTGATCAGGGACTATTATCGAGCATGAAATAAACGTTAGCCCGTTATAAGGACTGCCGCTCGATGAACTGGGTCGGGAAGAAAAAGCGGACCGCGAAATCGCGTTCGCCGTTCAGCTTGGACAGGGCGGCCTGCACCGCCATCACGCCGATCTTGAACGTCGGCACCTCGATGGTCGTCAAGTCCGGCACGAAGTAGCTCGCCATCTCGCTGTTGTCGAAGCCCATGATGCGAATATCCTCGGGTATGCGGATGCCCCGACCCTTCAAGACGACCATCGCGCCTAAGGCGATGGCGTCGCTTGCCGCGAAGATGGCGTCCGGCAGACGTTCGGTTCGAGTCAGATAGTCGAGCATGACCGCTTTCGAATCTTCCATCTCCCATTCGTCAAGCTGGATGACATGTTCTTCGCGCAGCGTTTTGCCCAGCACGGCATGAGCGTCGGAGAACGCCTCGTAACGCGCGTACTGCTTGGGTCCGATGTACCCGACGCGTTCGAATCGGTTGACCAAGCGCGTTTTCATCCAATGCAGCGTTTCCGTGTAGAAGTCGATTCCCACGTAGTCTGCGTATTCGGGATAAAAGCCGGGCTCGATGCCGGCGATCGTTATCATGATTCCGAGTCTGTTCATGACCTCGAAGTACTGTTCTTCCGTTCCGGCAACCCAGATGACGGCCTCCACGCCCGCGGCTTCCAGCCTTTCTCCGAGCGCCTCCGGTGTGTACAAACTCAAATTCAGACAGGTGAACGAGATGTCGATTCCGCGGCGGATCGTTTCCGACTCGATGCCTTTAATAATTTGATAGCCGTACGATTGCTGCATGGCATAGGACGATAAACCGAGCACGTAAGCGATGGCGTAACTGCGGCTGCCCTGCGGCTCCTGCTTCGTCCCCGCCGCCTTCTTCTTCGCTTTATAGCCCATGGAACCGACAAGCGACCAGATCAGCTTCTGCATCTCTTCGCTGCACACGGTCGTATCGTTGAAGTTGACGACGCGCGAGACGGTTGTCACGGAAACGTTTGCTTTTTTTGCGATATCGCTAAGCGTAACCATTATTATCCTCCGGACTCTAACTGACTTCTAGTTCAATTTCGTATGATCCCATTGTGCATGCAGTATAATAGCGTTGTCAATGTCAGGCAGAATGCGGGCATGACGAAAAGCGCCGACCCCTGGGGTCGGCGCTTTTCGTCAAACTTACATTTTGTGCAAGGTCACGAGGCAGACATCGTTCTCCAGCATGTCGGTCTCGTACGTGAATGGTTGGTCTTCCGCGACCGTCACTTTGCGAACATGCTCCGGCAGGCCGGCGTTGCGCTCGTCGAGGCGGCGGATCTGCTCCCTGCTCAGCGTGCTCTTCGGATCGAGATCCAAATAGTCCGTGTACGCATCGTTGCTCCGGTATCCCGTGCGGTAGACGCACACCTCGTAATCGCCCGGCTCGAGTCCGGCGATGACCACTTTGGACGGTCCTGCCGGCAGCGCCGGCTGTTCCTTGCCGTAGTACAGTTTGTTCTCCGCGTCCTGGCGGACGGTGCAGTCCCAGAACAGCACCTGCGCGCCTTTCTCGTCCCGGCAGGCGAACGCTTCCGTATCTTCGCAAGCGAGCGCGGTCTCCCCGAGCAGATTCAGGTAGCGGTAAGCGAAATAGGCCGGCTTGCGGATGCCCTGCAGGTTCATCAGACCGAACCCGCCATGGAAATGGCCGGTCGGCGGACCGTCCTCTTCGAACACGTCGGATATCTCGCAGTAAGACATCGCTTTGACGTGGCCCTGCACCGCTTTCAGCCGCGACAGCAGGAAGGAGGCCGCGTGGTAGGAGTCGCGAAGCGGATCCCAGTAGTGATAGGTCAGCCCGAACTCGGTGAAATACAAGTCCAAATCCGGCATCGACGATGCCGCGATGTCCGCTTTGGCGCGAAGCACTTCGGCGAGAACGCCGTCCGGCTTGTAATACATATTGTCCTGCGCCCAGCCCGTGCCCGGCGACCAGACCGGCGTCCGAACGGCGCCCTCCGGCCCCGTATACGGCGCTTCCTTTGACCCTCCGCTTTCTCCCGGCTGGCAGGAATACGCGTGCGTCGTAATAAAGTCGAGCGGTACGCCGTTCCGGACGCAATGCTCGATCAAGCCGCCGATCCAGCCCGGATTGCCGGCCGTAGCCGGACCGCCCACGCGATAATGAGGCGATACGCTTCGAACGGCGCGAGCGGACGTCTCGTAAAGCTTGATGTATTCTTCCAGGCCTGCGGTAAAGAACATATTATGCTGATCCGGCTCGTTCCACACCTCGAAAAACCAATGCTTTACCTCGCCCTCGCCGTAGCGGTCCGTGAAATGTTGCACGGTCTCGCGAATCAACGCGGACCACTTGTCGTAATCGTTCGGCGGCGTGACGTTGCTGTCTTCCCAGAAGACCGTCTTGTCTCCGCTCGCCAGCGCCTGGGGCATGAAGCCGAATTCGACGAACGGGCGCATGCCGGCATCGAGAATGTAATCATAGACGGCGTCGACGTACATCCAGCTGTAGATCGGATTGCCGTCCTTGTCTTCCCTGTAGACGCCCATGTCGTCGTCGAACAGGCCGTGGAATCTTAAATATTGAAACCCGCACTCCTTGCCTCCGCGGTCAAGATGCATCTGATGGTCGCTTCTGAGCAGCGTGTTGGCGCGCCCCGTGCTGACGCAGGTCTTATAGAAAGCGTCGTGCTTTCCCTTCGCGTTCGCGATATCGATATTCAACAATCTCATGAAGCCGATTCCCCTCTTCTATATTTTATCGTAGCCGGTCGACCAAGGAACGAGCTCGCGCACAACGCATCGTTCGCTCGTACGCAGCAGGAACAGGACGCAATTTGAGATATCCTCCGGCAGCATCCAATCCGCCGGGGCGCTCGCCACGCCGATGTCCCGCACCATTCTCGTGTCGGTGATGCCGGGATATACGGTGCTGACTTTTACGCCGAATTCCTTGCCCGTCTCGTACAGCGCCTCGGACAAGCCGGCGACGGCGCATTTGGATGCGCCGTACGCGGCCAGATGCGCCGGCACGCCGAGCGCGACCGTGGAAGACAGGTTGACGATGTAGCCGGCCCGCCTCCGCTTCATGTCGGCGAGCGCGCGCTTGCTTAGCTTGAACAGCGCGTCCACGTTGATCGCGAACGTCTCGTACCATTCTTCGTCCGTCGTCTCGAGCAGCGGCTTCGGAATGATAATGCCCGCGTTGTTGATCAGAATGTCGATCGCGCCGAACTCCCGTATCGCTTCGTCCGCCAGCCGGTCCACGGCCGCGGCTTCGCTCAAGTCGGCGCATACCGTCAGCGCTTGACCGCCGGTCCGCGCGATCGCCGCGGCAACCTCGTCCAATTCCGCTTCGCTTCGCGCGGCGACGACCGTCCTGCAGCCGGAGGCCGCGAGATCGAGCGCGATTTGGCGTCCGATTCCCCGGCCGCCGCCCGTGATGACGGCGACTTTGCCATGCAAATCCACTAGGTTATCCCTCCAATAATCAGCCTTTGACGCTGCCCAGCGTCATGCCCTGCAGGAAGAACCGCTGCAGGAACGGATAGACGGCGATGATCGGGAACGACGCCAGGAAAATCTGGGCCGCGCGCGACGTCCGGTCGTTGACGATGGACAGCAGTTCGATATCCCGCGTGGACTTCAGGGAGGTGTCGATGTTCACGACGACCGTCTGCAAATAGCTCTGCAGCGGGTAATGCTGCGGGAAGTTCATCAGAATCAGCCCGTCGAACCAGGAGTTCCAATGACCGACGATGCAGAACAGCGTCAGCGTCGCGATCGACGGCGCGGACAGGGGCACGAAGATGCGCCACATGTTCGTCATATGGCCCGCGCCGTCCAAAAACGCCGATTCTTCGATCTCTTTTGGAAGCTGGCGAAAGAAGTTCATGAGCAGGATGACGTTGAAGACCGGCACGGCGCCATAGAGGACGAGCGCCCAGAGGCTGTCCGTCAATCCGAGCGTCTTGATCGTCATGTACCAAGGAATCAGGCCCGTATTGAACAGGATCGTAATAAAGAAATACCACGCGTATGCGTTGCGCTGACGGAATTTCTCGGGATCGCGCGCAAGCGGGTACGCCGTCAAGATCGTGAGCACCATATTGATGACGACCCCGAGCATCACGCGTTTGAGCGAGACGCCGAGCGCCGTCATGAATTCGGGCTTGTTCAATACGTACTCGTAAGCTTTGGTCGTGAAGCCCACCGGCCAGAATTTGACGAGGTTGGCCGATGCGGCGGAGCTGCTGCTGAACGAAATGGCCAGCACGTGAATCAACGGAAAAATGCAGAGCAGCGAGATAGCTGTGAGCAGCGCGTAATTGAACGCGAGAAATAGCTTATAGCTAGGAGATTCGTGCTTGGTCATGGTTGTTCCTCCTGGCTTTGCGAGAATTAGAATACGCGGTAATCCGCGAATTTGCGGGCCAGCGCATACGATCCGGCGATGAATATGAACGAAACCACCGATTTAAATAAACCGACCGCCGTCGCTACGCCGTATTGCGCGTCGAGCATCCCAAGGCGATAGATGAACGTATCGAGGATGTCTCCGCTCTGGTAGACGGCGGGGCTGTACAGGTTGAAGACTTGGTCGAAGCCCGCGTTCAAGACATTGCCCATGCTGAGCGTCGCGAGCAGCACGATCACCGGCACGATACCCGGCAGCGTTACGTGGAAGGTCTGCCTCCAGCGTCCGGCGCCGTCCATCTTCGCCGCTTCGTACAATGTCGGGTTGATCGCTGTGAGCGCGGCCAAATACAAGATCGTGTTAAAGCCGAATTCTTTCCACAGGTCCGAGCTTACGATGACGTAAGGGAACCAATGCACGTCGCCGAGAAAAAAGATCGGTTTGAGCCCGAACGACTTCAACAGCATGTTCACGATGCCGTCGCTCGGAGACAAAATGTCGATCAAGATGCCCGACAGAATGATCCAGGACATAAAGTGCGGCAAATAAACGATGGTTTGCACGGAACGCTTGAACAGCTTGTTGCGGACTTCGTTCAGCAGCAGAGCGAATATGACCGGCACGACGATGAACGCGATAATTTTCATGAGGGAAATGTAAAGCGTGTTAACGAGCGTCTGGAAGGTGCCCGGCAGATGAATCAAATACGTGAAGTTTTGAAAGCCGACCCACTTGGAATGGAACACGCCCCGGGCCGGAATGTATTTTTCGAAAGCGATCACGATCCCGAAGAGCGGGATGTAATTGAAGATGAATACGAGCGCGACTGCCGGAATCAACATCAAATGGAGAGGAACGCTGCCGCGGTTCAATAGTTTATTCATGATGCCACCTCAGTACTGAAAGTCCGGGGAGCCTGCTTGCTCCCCGGCCAGGCCTATCGTTACCCCTAGTTCTTACTTGTTCTTAGCGGCGTACCATTCGTTGACTTCCGCGGTGACGTCGTCGCCGCCGATGCTCTTCCACCTCTCGACGAATTTGTCGAAATCGTCCAGCGGCGCGCTGCCCATGATAATCTTGGTGAACGTCTCGTCTTCGAGCTTCTGCAGCGTGGACATCCGTTCGTTCATGACCGGACCCGGCACGCCGTAGAAACCGTTGACGAACAGCTGGTCGTTCTTCTGGTAGTCCTGATAGACGGCTTGTCCGCTGTTTTCGCCGAACATCTTATCGAACGCCCATCCCGTATTGTCGCCGGAGCGGTATTTCATGATCGCGTCGTACGCCCGTTTCGTGTTCAGGTCGTTCACGATCGAAGGGTCGTTCTTCTTGAAGGCGTCAAGAAGCTTCACCTGGGTATCCATGTTCATCGTAGGCGGCTCCATGTAGATCAGCGGGTATTTCATGAGCAGGACGCCCTTGTCGACGTACTTCTTATCCTGGTCGATCGGCGTCCAGTGGGACGAACGGTCGCCGTCGTAATTCTCGAACATCAGATTGAGCGCTTTGATCACGGCTTCCGGATGCGCATAGCCCTTGCGCACGACGGTAAATCCGGAGAGCGGCAGATCGACCTGCGCTTTGGCGGTCTCGTCGTCCGCGGATACGATCGGATAAGCCTGCCAGTCGGCATTCTTGTCTTGGTTCTTATTATCTTGGAACGGCCAGATGGCGTTCCAGTAACGGCCGTACGTCAAGCCGAGCTTGCCGGCCGCGACCGATTCGGCGACTTTGGAGCCGTCCTTGACGATGAACTCGGAATCGATCAGACCTTCCTTGTACATCTCCTGCAGCTTCGCGAGCGCCTGCTTCATTTGCGGCTGCACGCTGCCGTATTCGAGCTTGCCGTTCACGTCGACCCAGGCTCGCGGGTACGCATGGTAGGCGTTGGCAAACGAGGTCAAATCGGCGAAACCGGCCGTCGGGAAGTTGAACGAGTCCTTATTAGCCGCGAGTCCGTAAGTGTCGGCCTTGCCATTGCCGTCCGGATCCTGCTTGACGAAAGCTTCGGCGATTTTCTCGATGTCGTCGATCGTCTTCGGCGCGGGCAGGTTCAGCTTCTTCAGCCAGTCCTGGCGAACCCAGACGACGTCGGCCTGATCCATCAGCGAGCCGACGTTCGGGATGCCGAGCAGCTTGCCGTCCGTCATCATCGCGTCGACGATTTTCGGATCGGACATCAGTATTTTCTTGGTCAGCGGGGAAGCGTACGTATTGAACGCATCGGTCAGGTCTTCGATTTGATCGCCGTCCACGAGCATTTTGAACTGCTTCTTCGGGACGTACATGACGTCCGGCAGCTCGCCGGATGCGATCGTGACGTTCAGCTTCGATTCGTATTGGGAGGCATCGGACGTATCCGCGACCCAGTCGTATTTGAGATTGATGCCCAGCACGTCTTCGTATTCCTTGTGCCACGGGTTGTTGTCGAACGATTCGCCGTCGAGGAACTTCACGGTGCTGTCCGTTGCTTGTCCGACGTGCAATTCGATCGGCGGATCGTACTTGCCCAGCGGATCCGTATTTGCTTGACCGGAAGCGTTCACGCCTGATGCGGATGCGTTGTTATCCTTCTCCTCGTCCTTGGAGGAGCAGGCAGACAGCGCCATGACGGAAACCAATAGTACGGCCGATAGCATTTTCGTTTTGTGATGCATCTCGGGATCGTTCCCCCTCTGCTGTGATTGGTAGTGGTGACGGTAGAGGCCTCTGTTCACATTATAGGGGAGCGCTTTCACCTTTTATATCGTATTCTGTCTACTTCGTTGACCTTTATCCACTTGTTGTTTGTTCCCTTCAAGACAAAAAGACCGATAACCTAGCAGGTCATCGGTTTCGCTGGAAACGCAGGAAAAGTCATGTACTATTTGGCGGTCCCGGCCGCGTTGGGCCGGGAATCCCGGTATTCCTGCGGAGACATCTGCATCGCTTTCTTGAAGAAACGGGTGAAATACGAAGGCGATTGATAACCGATCGCCGCGGCGACGGCGTGGATCTTGATCTGCGGCTGCTCCAGCATTTCTTTCGCTTTGCGAAGCCTGCGTTCATGGATGTAGTCGGATAAATATTCTCCGGTCACTTGCCGGAAGAGTCTCGAAAAGTATTTGGGGTTGAAATAGACGCTGTCCGCGAGCGAGGTCAGCGACAAATCGGCATCCAGATGCTCCTGGATATACTGCTGCACCTGGTGGATGGCGATAATGGACCGCCTCTCGTTCTCCGCGCTGCGAACGCGGAAGATCGATTGGGCGACCTCCCGGCAGACCTCGAACGTTTCCGCGAGCGTAAGCGCCGGAAAGCCCGCCAGCAGCGCGTCGACGTCGATATCTCCGACCAGCTGCTCCGTCAGCTCGTAACGGTTCAGGAACGAGACGAAAAACAGCGACAGCCGCTGCTTCGTCTCCGACTGCGAGGACCGCCTGCCGGACGCGCCTTCGGCCATCGTCATTCGAAGCCGTTCGTACGCTTCCAGGAACGGCTCGCTTTGTCCTTGCTCCAATAACAGCTCGAGGTCTTCGAGGGCTTGGGCCAGCCTCTGCACGAGCAGCGGCTGGCCGTCGAACTGCGGCGGCCTTCCTTTGTCGTTCATGAAGTAAGCCTCCGTCAGCACGAGCACGTCGGTTCCCTGCTCCACGCGGCTGTTCAGCACGGAACGCGCGTAGCGGAACGCTTCGGCCAGATTGCTCCACGGCAGCGGCTGGCCGCCGACGATGAACGACAAGGAGAAGCCGAGCGACTGCTGGCACGCCTGGCGGACGAGCTCCAGCGCGCCTTTGACGAACACGGGCGTATGCTGTCCCTCGTCCTCGCCTTCGGCGGCCGGCTGGGCGAACCAGACGAAGTACGTCCGGCTGTGGCGAATCACCGTCTCGGCCATGCGGACGTACGGCGATAAGTAGCGCTCGACGAGCAAGGACACGGCGTATTCTTCGCTGGCGCGGCTGAACACGTTCGCGTCTCCGCTCGCTAGATCCTGGCGGCAGCCGACGATGAGCATCACCGGCCGGGAAGCCGAGATGCCGATCTCCAGCTCGCCGAGCCGCTCCCCCAGATCCTCGCCTTCTCCACGCTCGAGAACGGCCGTCAGCAATTCCCGGCGGAGCAGGGGCAGCGCCTTGTCCATCTGCTCCCTGGCCGTGCGGAGCAGATGCTCGTCCCGCAGACTCTTCTCCAGATCGCACAGCTGCATGCGGACAGTATCGACGATCTTCTCGTAATCTTCGTTCTTGAGCAGATAGCTGACGCCATGGAACTGAAGCGCCTTGTAGGCGTATTCGAACTGGTCGTGCCCGGTAAGAAACACGATTTTACACTCCGGCCAGCTGCCTTTGATTTTCTCCACGAGCTCGAGCCCGTCCATCCCCTGCATGCAAATGTCCGTCACAATCAAGTCGAATTTCTTGGCGTTCAGCAGCGCGAGCGCTTCGAAGCCCGAATACGCCTTGTGCACCTCGGTGTCGAAGCCTTCCATTTCCTTCAGCGTCTCGAACAGCCCGTCCGCGATGACCGGCTCGTCGTCAACGACCAGCAGCCTGAACATCGTCCATCTCCTCCTTCCGGATTACGGTCATCGTCACCTTCAGCCCCCCCAGCTCGCTGAGCGAAAGCGCGATGCCTGCGTCCTCGCCGTACAGACTCCTAAGCCTGCGGTGGATATTGACGAGCCCCGTCGTTTCCCCGTCGTAATGCTCGTCGTTCAAGCGGGCCGAGAGCAGGCGCAGCTTGTCCGGCCCGATGCCGTCTCCGTTGTCCTCCAGCACGATCTCGAGCTTGCGGTCGGCCGCGTCCGGGAACATGCGGATGCGCAGCAGCCCGTCGCTCAGCTTGTTTTCCAGCACGTACTTGAAGGCGTTCTCGATGATCGGCTGGATGACGAGCCGCGGCACAGGCACTTGTCTCCAGCTGTCCGGCAAGTCGTCGAACTCCACGGTTACCCGGTTGGAGAAGCGCATCGCCTGGATATCCGCGTACGTCATCGCCAGCTCCACTTCTTTCTCGAGCGCGAGCTCCGAAGCGGACGAACGCGTAATGTATTGAAAATAGCCGCCGAGCTTCTTCAGAAACAGAAGCACGTTGTCGTAATCCTCCGCTTTGGCCATACTGTATAACACGAAGTACGTGTTGTATAGAAAATGCGGATTAATCTGCGCCTGCAGATGCTTCAGCTCGGCGTCTTGGGTCAAAATCTTCTGTTTGTACGCCTGATCGATCAGCACGTGCAGGCTTTGCACCATTTCGTTAAAGCGCTCGTACAGATACTCGAATTCGTCATGCCGTGTATGGTTGATTTTCACGGATAGGTTGCCCTGCTCCACCTCCCGGAATGCTCGGACAAGCCGGGCGAGCGGCTTGTGAATGAAACCGTACGAGGATGCGATGAAGAGCAGGAAGATGATAACCGACGCGATCGTGAAAATGCGGAACAGGAGATGGAACGTGTGCACGCGCTTTAAGATCTGATCCTCCGGCAAATAACGGACAAGCGTCATGTCGATCGCTTCGGAACGGCTGTAAATAAGCAGATAGCGCGCGCCGCCCAGCTTCGCGGAGATGACGCCCTGCTGCACCTTCGTTCCCGCGCGGGCGACTTCGTCCGCCGCCTGCCGGCCGATCGGGTCGTCGCTGCTCGAGAAGAACATGCCGCTCTGCCTGTTCTCCAGCACCGTCCCCCCGATGCCGGAAGCCGTCAGCTGCTTGAGTACTTGGTTGATCGCGCTTCCCGCGAGCTCCATCTCCACGGCCACCTTGGGCTGCCCCTTCGACGGATCCCTGACGATCGGGAGCTCGGCATAGAGATACAGCTTGCCCTGATAAAACAATATTTTCGAACGGGAGGCCTGGTACGCTTTCCTTAATGCGCTCATCTTCGCTTGTTCCAATTCCTGCATGCCATCCACGGCGGAAACGGTAATGCCGAGATCGGGAAAATGCGCGTAGGTATTGGCGATATACAGGCTGCTGTGGAGGGCGAAGTTCAGGGCGTCCTGCAGCTTGTTCACGCTCGTGAGCAGCTCGTATTTGGTCATCTGGCCGTGCAGCGCAACGAGCTCGTTCAAATATTCGTTGTCCATCAGTTGGTACTGCACGAGGCGGATGCGCTCGATTTCGCTCTGGAGATGAAAGGTGTAGAACGCGGCCTGGTCGGACAGCGAACCGGACGTCTGCTCCCGGACGGTGTTCGAGCCCCAATTGTAGATGCTGAAGCCGATCGCGTAGACGGGCAGAAAGATGAGCAGGAATACAAGGACGAGCCTGATGAAGATCGTGTTTCGTAACGAATTCGTCGTCCGCCGTAAATTCATGATGCCGCCCCTGTCCGCCGTCTCAGGCCGTAAAGTTTGTAATGGTCGATTTGTCGAAGTTGAGTATACGGGATTTAGGTTCGATTGCGCAATCAAGCACCATTCAGGCCAAGCATTCTGGCAGCTGGCATGCGCGACTGACAGTTCGAATTCCGCATATCGCTCGAACATGCGCTTGGGCTGAGCAGAAGCCGAATTTATCCTTGCCTGATCGTAGTGTGCGCCGGAACGGCAAAAAAGGTACGGAATCCCCGTACCTCTCTTCTAGTGTTAATTCACTGCGGAAGGGCCGGAAGTTTGGCTAACGATGGCTCTCCATCTTACGTCCCGGACGACGGCCGCTCCAAAAAATCCGTCTCGACGACAGGGAGCTCCGGCTGCGTGGGAATGCGAAATGTCTTGATCTCATACGGGCCGAGCAGCGCGTCCACGGTTCGTCCCAAGATGGGGAGCGAGACTACCGCATGCGCGTTCGCGCGGCCTGCGGTTTCCCGGCAGCGGATGATCCATCCGTCTCCGTCCTCGGCGCGCTTCAGCACGTCGGCCTGCACGCCCTCTCCGTCGACGGAGATGAACGAGCCCTGCTGCGGCAGCGGCCCGTCATGGTAGGTCTCGATAACCGTGATCGGAGGCTGATTCAGCTCCGCCGCCCGCCTGATCGTATCTCCTTCCCGCCAGCTCCCATGATGGGGAAGTAGCGTATACGCGAAGTGATGACGGCCCTGGTCGGTGTAGTCATATTCGTCTTGATGCCGGTGGTCCAAGACGGCATTCTCGTCGTAAGCGACGATCGGGCTGCGCAGCACGGTCATGCTCATCGTATTTCCTTTGGTATCGAAGGAATAATTGCAATCGTTCAGGATGCTGATGCCGTATGCCTTGGCCTGTTGACCAGGCAGCATGCCAGTCCGGCTGAACCAGGATTGTCCCGGATATTCCAGTCCGTCGTTCGGACGGGTGATGACGCCGTACGGAATCTCGTAGTCGTCCCCATCCGCGTCGACGGCCACCTCGAAGCGCAGCTTCAGCAGCTTGAATTGCTCAAGCCAGTCCACTTTGGACTTGACTTCCACGCCGTCCAGCTCCCGGTACATCGTAAAATCCTGCAGCAGCCGGGAAGCGCCGTATTCGCTGGCGACCCGGATAACGGACTTGACCGGTCCAAGCTCCAAGAGACGGATGCTCGTCGGGCGGAAGACCCCGATCTGCCGATCGAACCGTTCGATGCCATGGCTCCACGTATCGCTCCGATCCTCGATAACCGCGGCAATGCCGCCTCCGATTCCCCCGACGGCGAAGAGCTCCGCGCCGGACCGCTTGTCGTATAAGCTTCTGATGCCGCCGGTCGCGGGATCGAGCTCAAGCCGCAAGTACGCATTCTCGAGCCGCGTATCGGTGGCGTCGATGCCTTCGAAATCGGCGGCCGACGTCAAGGATGATCGGCGAACGACGCGGAATGTCCGATAGCCGAGCGCCGGAAGCTCGGCGACGAAGCTGAGCCTTTGGCGCCAGATCGTCGTCGACAAGGGAGTCACTCGCTGGACAGCCACTTCTTGGCCGCGCTCATCGACGAGCGTATCCTGATCGGTAAAGCTGTGAAACTCGCGTCCTTCCCCGAAATGACCGAAGTCGAGCTCGACGTTCGCCTTGACCGGCCACGCATGCGCGTTGAAGACGACGATCGGCTTCATTCCCTCTTCCGGGTCGATATGTATGCGCCACGAGATGGACTGCAAGGCGTCGTTTAACGCGCGTCCCGCAATGGCATGCGATTCTCCGTAAGCGTCCCGGGCATCGCGGTCCAAGGCGGCCGATATGCTCGAGCCCGGCAAAATATCGTGAAACTGATTGAAGAGCACGTTCTTCCAGGCACGGTCCAGCTCGGGATAAGGGCGTCCGAGCAGCATCGCGGACACCGATGCCCATTTCTCCGTCGTCGCCATCAGCTGCTCGGCTTGCCGGTTCCATTTCTTCGTGGCGGCTTGGACGCTGTAACAGCCTTTGGCATGCATTTGGAGCTCGCCCGCGAGCACGGGAATGTCCGGAAGCGTCCGCATGTCTTCGAAGAAACGATCCGGCGAACTGAAGACGATATCGACCGGCCCCGCACCGGAAAGCTCGGCTTCCTTCATCACCGTCTCGATATTCTGCTTGGTCGGTCCGCCTCCGTGATTCCCGACGCCGTAATAGATCATCGCCGTCTTCCAAGGCGACTCGGCGGTTTGGCGCTCCCCGAAGCGGATTCCCTGCTCGACGGTCCCCGTAATGATATGCGTGTAGAACGGGATCCGGTACGTCAGCACGCTCGATCCGTCCGGCGAAGTCCAGCGGAACAGATCCGACGCCAATTGGCGTTCATGACTGCCTGGCCGCATGAAGACGTACGCGTCCATCCCGCAGCCTTTGAGCAGCTGAGGCAGCATGGCATGGTGGCCGAAGCTGTCCGTGTTGTAGCCGACGGTGCACAGCGTCCCGAACTTTTCCTGAAAGTAACGCTGCCCGTACAGTCCCTGACGTATAAACGATTCCCCGGACGGCAAATTGCAGTCGGCCTGCACCCACCATCCGCCGCATAAGACCCATCTTCCCTCGGCGACGCGCGCCCGAATCTCCTTGAACATGCCGGCGTCATGCTCTTCCAGCCATTCGTACATGGCCGCTTGGCTGGACGTGAAGATGAACGGCTCGTATTCGTTCATCCGGTCGAGCGCGGAACGGAACGTCGCTTTCATCTCTTGAAACCCTTCCTGCCACTGCCACAACCAGACCGGATCGCTGTGCGCGTATCCGATCATGTGCAGTTTACGTTCCTTCATCCTAGATATGCTCCTTTCGGATAGCGCCTCCCCGATAAGCGGAAGGGGATGTGCCATCGTACGCGCTGAACTGCCTGGAGAACGGATGGCTTGCCGATTAACCATGGAAAGCGACGATGCCGGGCATCGACCGCGAGTTCTCGATCAGCCTCGGCTCCGGCTGACGTGGCAAACTCCCCTCGCTAAGCACCAAAAGCTGCTGTGGTGCATAATTTTGGCTGGCTAACGACTCTACGCGGAGCAAAAGTTGTTCTGATGCAGAATTACAGACCAATTTCCCCTCGCAGAGCGCCAAAAGCTGCTGTACTGCACAATTTCAGGCCAAACTACCCGCGCAGAGTCCCCGGAGCAATTTGGCGCCCTCTACCACCCCGAATTTATGCCTTTTGTGCAACTTTTCAAGCCCCGGCGCCCTCTGCCACCCCGAATTTATGCCTTTTGTACAACTTTTCAGGCCCCGGCGCCCTCTGCCACCTCGAATTTATGCCTTTTGTACAACTTTTCAGGCCCCGGCGCCCTCTGTCACCCCGAATTTATGCCTTTTGTGCAGCTTTTCGAATCCTGGCGTTCGCTGCCATAGAAAAAAGCTGACTACATTGTCAGCTTCAATCGGCTGTCAGCTGTCCGGATACTCAAGCCGCCGCAGCCGTCTGCACGTTACCGATCTGTATGGGTAGCGCTACCCGCCCGTTCCCAACGAACGCAGCTCCTCTTCCATCAGCCGGATCTTTGCGTCGATCATGCCGAGGCTGGACGGATAGTGACCGTCCAATCGAAGCGCCAGATCCAGCCAGGGCGCGTGCTCGTAGATGATTCTAGCAGATCGGGCGTTCTCGGCTTCCCTCGCCATGATAGACAGCATCCGCCGAAGCGCAGCCTCGTCTCCAGCCTCCCTATAGCGAGCCTTCAACTCCAGGAACGCGTAGGTGCTGCTGGTCGTTTCCAACGTTCGGTACAGCAGCTCGAGCAGCCACTGTTCTTCCTGCAATCGCTCCTGCTCCGCGCCTCCTTCCGCGGCTTTCAAGTCCTTCACGGTTTCCCATGCCTGCTTGGCATGATCGCGCGCCAAGGCATATTCCGCCAGCAGCAGCGGCCAATAGTCATAACCCGGATCTGCCCTCATGGCCTCTTCGATATGCCGGTGCGGGATTTCTTCCAGGACGAGCAGATGCCTGACCTCGTTCACCGTATCGGAGAAGGTCTCTTCGTTTTCCTGCAAATAATAGAGCAGCGCTTCGAACGTTTCCCTGCCCGGGAGTTCGTCAGCCGCATACAACGGATGAGCCGGGCCGATGAATTCGGGACCCGTAAAGTACATCGGAATGTAGGGCAGGCGACCGATGGCTTCGCTGCAGCTCGCCCAAGCCTCGACAAGCGCCGAAGCATTGGCGCCGAAATCCCGCTCCGCGATCGCCGCAATGACCTCGTCCGCGCTCCGTTCCGGATACCATGATGCCCACCAGCCCAGCTCCTCCGCTCTGGATCCCCACATGCCGAAAAACATCCACGACTGCAGCACGCCCTCCGGCCGCAGCTCCTTCACCCGGCTCCACTTCTCCGCCAGGCGCTGCAGGCATGGGATATACGGAAACTGGATAAACTCCAGCCCCAGCGCGGTTTCCGTCTTGATGTAGAGGTCCATCCCCCGCTGATCCAGAACCTCCGCCTGTTTCACGATATTGTCGGCGGGTCCCGTATAATCGACGCTGTAATCCCAGATGTGTTTCGTATAGTACTCCTTCTGCGCCCACTGATCCTTATCGATCGTAGTTAGAAGCGCGATCCGCTCTTCCATCGTCTCGATCAGCCGCAGCTGCGCGGGATCCCCGGACCAGCCGGTGGCACTGTAGGGCCACGCCATCACCGGAGCTTCCGGTTTGACGCTATGGACGGCATCCGCCGTCGCCTTCAACAAACCGGCGACGACCTCTTCGGGGCTGCTGGCCAAGCAGCACGGACAATTCGTCTTCTCCCCGCGCGTCAGCGCCCGGCGATCGGGTCTCATATAGCAGTGATAGTACGATTCGCCGCCAATAATGAGAATGAGTCCGCCGAGCAAGGGGACCTCTCGAAATAAACGCTCCATCGTCTCTGCGTGAAAGGCCAGCACGTCCGGGTCGGTGGAGCATAAATTGTGGATGGTCTTCGGTTCGGCGGCGATGCCGGGATGAAGCTTGGCGCCCCGAGCCGACGGACAGCGCAGGAATAAAGGATGGTCCGCCAGCAGCTTCGGGCTGACGGGAACGTAAAACAGGCTGACGCCGAACCGCGCGGCTCGCTCGGAAGCATCCCGAAGCACCGCAATATGGCGTTCGTAATCCTCGGCGTTCAGTTCGGGGAAGATGCTGCTCTTGACGTATAAGAGCCAATCGCCATAGATCGTCATGCCGTTGATGCCGGCATGCGCCAGCATGCGAAAGGCATCGTCGGACAGGCACGAGTCAGACAGATCCGGAACCAAATAGTTCGAACCGAACGGCGCTTGGCTGATCTGCGTCTCCCAGGACGGCACCCTGCCGATGCTGCCAAGCGTCAGGAACGGCGCGCCTCTCAACGACAGCGTTCGCTCCAGGTCGATCAAGCCGGCCCAGATTCCCTTGGCGTCCTTAGCCGCAATCTCTACGCTCGCGTCTTCGGACACCACGCGCCTGTATGCTCCCTCGGCCACCTCGTCATCCGCGGTGAACCGAATATGAACATCAGAAGAGCCGTCAGCTTCATCGACAACCTCGACGCCAAAGCATGCCAAGAACCCCGCAAGATCCTGCGCGGCTTCCCGCACGGCGTCTTGCAAAGCTGCCGGCGCAGCCGCACCCCCGGCGGCGCCCGTGATTCTCCAACTACCGTGCAGCGCAATCTCACCGGCAGCTGCCTGCAGCGATGGATCCAGCCGCGATACGAATCGGTGCGGATCCCGCCTAGACCGGTGAAGCGCATGCTGATTCGTTATCCGCAAACGTTCCTCGATCAACAGCGAATTGTGCATCATGCCAGGATATCCTCGTTCAGTCGAATGCCGAGGCCAGGCTCATCGCTCGGCGCGATGCGGCCGTTCACCGGATCCGGGATGCCGATGACGACCGGATCCGGCTTGCCCTTGTCGCGGTCCCACGTCCGGACCCACTCGACGAACGGGCTGTTGACCTGGCTCTTGATCAGATGGAGCGCCGGCGCCTGCAGTCCCCCGGCATGCGGGCAGACCGTAATGCCCCAGGCCGATGCCAAGGCGTTGATCCGTCTCGCTTCCGTTATCCCGCCTACCCAATCGACGTCCGGTTGAAGAATCGAGATTGCGCCGGTTGCCAGCAAATCGCGGTGCCCCCAGCGCAGATACTCATGCTCGCCCGTCGCGATCGCGATCGGACCCGAATACCGGGCCAGCTTCTCGTAGCCGTGAATGTTGTCCGGCGCAAGCACTTCCTCCACCCACCGGACGCCGTAAGGCTCGAGCGCATCCAGCATCCGGAACGTATATTCCACGTCCCATGCCATGTAACAATCCAGCATGATCTCCCGCTTCTCGCCGATTTTCTCCCGGCATTCCTTGACCAGATCGCGGTTCTTCAGCAGCCCCTCCCGGCCGTCGGACGGCCCGTAAGGCATGGCCAGCTTCACGCCGAAGAACGATTCATCCTGCCAATCCGTCCGATCGTTCGTCGTCTGATAGACCGGCATGTCGGGTTTGGTCGCCCCGCCCAGAAGACGGTACACCGGCTGATTCAGCGCCTTGCCGACGATATCCCACAATGCGCTGTCGACCGCGCTGAGCGCGAACGAGGATAGGCCTTTGCGGCCATAGGGCAAGGAAGACTTGTTCATCTGATCCCACAGCCGTTCGATATCGAACGGGTCCTCGCCGATCAGCAGCCGCGAGAAATGCTCCTCGACGATCGAGCGAATCGAGTCTCCGCCGTAGGAGATGCCCAATCCTTGGATTCCCTCGTCCGTATCGATCAGCACGGCCGTGCTCGGAAACGGCGCATTCCACGAGGAACGGCGGGCATGGTATTTCGGATACATCGACATCGGATTGGCGATGACCGTCTCGGACAGCCAAGACGGCGCGGATGCGTTCTCCACCTTGCGAATTAACGATTTGCAGCGGACCCGGGTGATTTTCACGGAATGCGACAACTCCTTCGATAATTTGAATTTGGACAGGCCTCGGCTTTCACGCTTCGACCTTGATACCGGCTCCGGCTCCTTCTTCGCTTGTGGCTTTGCTGTCGGACTCGGCTTCGATAGTAGATTGAATTCGGGATGAAAGCGCTTATTCCTTCACGCTCCCGAGGACGATTCCTTTCATGAAGAACCGCTGCAGGAACGGATACACCAGCAGAATCGGCAGCGCCCCCATGAAGATCTGCGCGGCTTTGCTGGTCCTGTCGGAGACGTTGGCCAAGTCCGCGAGACTAGACTGCGATACGAGCGACAAGTCGCGCCTGATGACGACGGTCTGCAGGTAGCTTTGCAGCGGATAGTGATCCGGCGAGTTCATCAGAATCAAGCCGTCGAACCAGGAATTCCAATGTCCGACCATCGCGAACAATGTAATGGTGGCAAGCGCCGGGAGCGAAAGCGGTACGTAGATTCGCCACATCGTCGTCCAATGGCCGGCCCCGTCGATGAACGAAGCTTCCTCCAGCTCCTTGGGCAGCCCCCGGAAGAAGTTGAGCAGCAGGATGACGTTGAACACCGGCACGGCTCCGGGAATGATGAGCGCCCAGATCGAATCCAGCAAGCCGGTTTCCTTGATGACCATATACCATGGAATCAGTCCGCCGCCGAACAGAATCGTGAGGAAGAATGCCCAGACGTAATAGGTGCGCATCCGGAACGCCTTCACTTCCTTGGACAGCGGATAGGCAAGAAGCACCGTCAAAGCCATGTTGACGATCGTGCCGAGGGACACGCGCTGCAGGCTCACCCAGACCGAGGCGAGAAACTCCGGCTTCTTCAGCACGAAGTGGTACGAGTTCGTCGTGAATTGCACGGGCCAGAACTTCACGTAACCCGCCGTCGCGGCCGCGCTGGAGCTGAACGATAGCGCCAGCACGTGAATCAGCGGGAGCAGGCACAGCAGCGACAGCCCGATCAGAAACGCGTAATTGAAGATAATGAACGCTCGCCTGCTGGATGTCATATAGTGCATGGACGTAAGAGCCCCCTTCCACTAGAAAATCCGGTAATTCGCCAAGCGGTATGCCAGGTAATACGAGATCGTGATCAAGAAAAAGGACACGACCGATTTGAACAACCCGACGGCCGTCGCCACCCCGTACTGGGCATCGACCAAGCCGATCCGGTACACGAACGTGTCGATGATATCTCCGCTCTCGTAAACCTGCGGACTGTAGAGGTTGAATACCTGGTCAAAGCCGGCATTCAGCACGTTGCCGAGACTGAGCGTCGTGAGCAGAATGATGATCGGCATCATTCCGGGCAGCGTGATATAGATCGTCTGCTTCCACCGGCTGGCGCCGTCCACGATCGCCGCCTCGTAGAAAGTCGGATTGATGCTCGTGAGCGCGGCCAAATAAACGATCGTACTGAAGCCGAATTCCTTCCAGACGTCCGAGACGACGAGCGTGTAGGGAAACCAGGCGTCGAGGCCCAGAAAATAAATCGGCTCGATTCCCAGATAGCCCAGCATCTGGTTCACGATCCCCTCGGACGGAGACAGCAGATCGATCAGAATCCCGCCGAGAATGACCCAAGATAGAAAATGGGGCAGATAGATCAGCGTCTGCACGCCACGCTTGATCAGCTCCTTGCCGACCTCGTTGATCAGAAGGGAGATCGTAATCGGGATGATTAGCCCCGCTATGATTTTCATGACGGCGATATAGACCGTGTTCCATAGAATCTGCCACGTGTCGGGCAGCTCCATGACATAGCGGAAATTTTCGAGTCCGACCCACGTGGAGTCGAAGAATCCTTTGGCCGGTATGAACTTCTGAAACGCGATCGTAATGCCCGCCATGGGACCGTAATGATAGATTAGAACCAAAATAAGACCTGGAATCACCATCAGATGCAGAGGCAATTCCCGTCTCCATTTTTTCGTCGCCACGCCGAAACCCTCCCATCTTGGCAAGCGCCTTCCCTATGAAGAAAGGGGAAGATAGAAGTTTCCCTCAGACCTTCCCCGTTTAACCGCAACCCATCGGCGAGGACCGCCGATTTCCCAAACTACCATTCTCCCTTGCCGCGCGAACCCGTTATTGCTGCGCTTGGTACCACTCGTTCACTTCCTTGGTCATCGCCTCGCCGCCGACGCTGTTCCAGTCCTTGACGAACTTATCGAACGCGTCGATCGGGGAAGAGCCCATGATGATCTTCGTGAAGACTTCGAGCTCCATCTTCTTCAGGCTGGATCCCTTCGATACCATGGTCGGCGTAGGCGCGCCGTAGAATTCGTTATTCATCAGCAGATTCTCGCTCACGTACTTGTCGATGACGACGAACGATCCCGTCTCGCCGAATACGCGGTCGTACGCCCAGCGCTCGTTCGTGCCGTTTTCCTTCTTCAGATAACTGCTGATCTTGTCGTAGTACAGCGTCTGCTCGGGATTCAGCTTCGAGGCGTCTCCGCTCTTGAGCGCTTCCGTCACGGCCTTGTGCGCATCCAGGTTCTTCGTCGGAGGCGAAGCGAGCTCGATCGCGTACTTGAAGACTTCGAGCCCGTTGGCGTTGCCGTATTTATTCGGGTCGGAGGATTCGCCGAAGCTCTTCTCGATGTACAAATTCATTAATTTGACCGCCGCTTCCGGATGCTTCGCTTTCTTGTTGACGGCATAGTAGCCGCCGACGGCCAGCGTGACTTGCGGCCTTGCCGGCTGATCGTCCACGGACGCGAGCGGATACGACTGCCATTCGGCATTCGGATCGTTATCCTTGCTCGATACCATCGGCCACAGCGGATTCCACATTTGGCCGAAGGAGAAGCCGTTCTTGCCCGCGCCTTGCGATTCGCCTGCCTTGCCGCCGTCCTTGACGCCGAATTCCTTGTCGATTTGACCGGATTTGTACAACTCGGCGAGCTTCGCCAGGGCTGCTTTCGTCTCCGGCTGCACGCTGCCGTTGACCAGCTTGCCCGAGGCGTCCTTGAACCAAATGCCCGGGTAGGCATGGAACGCGTTAAAGAAGCCGTCCAAACCCGCGTAGCCGCCCATGATGTCTTTGTTGAGCGCGATGCCGACCGTGTCCTTCTTGTTATTGCCGTCGGGATCTTGGTTCGTGAACGCGTCGATGATCGCATATACGTCGTCCATCGTCTTCGGCTCCGGCAGATTCAGTTTCTTCAGCCAATCGGAACGCAGCCAGATCATCGCCGCGCCGTCCATGGATGAACCCGTATTCGGCAAGGCCATCAGCTTGCCGCCGGAACTTGCCGACTTCATCGCATAGCCGCCGTCGGCGTTCATGATTTCCTTGGTCAACGGCGAAGCGTATTTCTCGAACACGTCCGTCATGTCCATGACCAGATCCGCGTCGATCAGCTGCTGCAGCTGATTCGGGTTGACCGGGATAATGTCCGGCAGGTCGCCGGAAGCGATCGAGACGTTCATCTTCTGCTCGCCCGGACCGCCGACGCCGTCGCCGCTGACGACCCAGTCGTTCTTGATCTTGATGCCCAATTCATCCGCATACGCCTTATACCACACGTTGTTGTCGATCGTGTCGCCTTCGGCGAATTTGTACGTATCGTTGATGATTCGCACCGTGGACACTTCTATCGGCGGATCGTACTTGCCGAGCGGTTCGGCCGCGGCGTCGTTCCCGGCATTGCCTCCGTTGTTGCCCGTATCGGCGGGCTTATCGTTCTTCCCGTCGTTTCCGGCGGAATTATCCGCCGCAGCCCCGTTGTTCGCGTGGTCGTTGTCCGCCTTCGCGCCGTTATTTCCCCCGTTATCATTCCCCGAGCACGCCGTAACGACGACGAGCATGAGAACCAAGACGATCGCTAGCAGATGCCTTTGTTTGACTGCCATCCTATACCCTCCTCGTTAGATGAAGAACTAATAGGTTCAGTAAACGCTACTACGTCTGCTGATTAAGGTGAGGTCGTCAGGGAACCGTCCGCATGCACCTGAACGACGTTGCGGCCGCCGAATTGCCCGGATTTGTCATTGTTATCCCACGGCCAGATATCGCGGAAATACCATCTGGCTTCCGGGCCGAGCCGTTCGATCACTTCGGGCGCCACGTTATGGTGGCGATGCCAGCGGCAGCCGATATGATTGAAGGCGAACAGGATCGCCGCCCGCGCATGGTCGGGATTGTTCCAGACCGGGCCTGCATGGCAGGTATTTTCGCTGAAGAAGACCAGCGAACCTGCCGGGCATTCGTAAGAATCGAAGTACGGCTCGTACATGTCTTCCCGTTTTGTTTTGATGGACGCCGGGATACGGAAATTCGACTTATGGCTGCCCGGCAGAAATACCGTCCCGCCGTCCTGTTTGCCGACCGGATTCAACTCGACGACCATGCGCGTCAACGCGGAGTAGATCTGCGCGTCCGCTACATGATAATGGAAGTGAGGATTGCGTTCCGGTCCGCCTTGATGCGGTCCTTGCGCATCCCCCATGCCTTGCTCGCGCCAGACGACGAACTGATTGTCGAGCCGAACGTCGGGACCGATGAACGCGTTGAGCGCCGCTTTGACGGCCGGATTGCTCAGCACGACTTCCGAAGCGCCGCCGGGGACCGTTCGCTCGTGCGCAGACAGCGTGCCGGGTTCATGGGTGAGCTTATACACCTGCTCCCGCATGGCCGTCGTCTCTTCCTCGGTGAACACGCCCGTAATGACCAAGTAGCCTTTCAGATCGAACAGGAACTTCTGCTCCTCCGACAGCTGAAAGCTGGATAAATCCATCTTGTACACGGATGAACCCGACCCCTCTTGCTTATTCGTTTCGCGTTCCATGCCTGCGTATCTCCCTCCATCGGCTTCCACGGCGGGAAGCAATTGTGAATACGCTTTCATTATAGGTTAGGGATGCGCCCCTTCCTATTTCACAATGTTGAGATTCCTTCTCCTTTCTTTACTTGTTTCTCAGGTCGCGAAATTCCTGCGGCGTCATGCCTACGTTTTTCTTGAAGAACCGCGTGAAATAACCGGCGTTCTCGAATCCGAGCATCGCGCCGATCTCATGAATTTTGTATACCGGGTTCAAGAGCAGCTCGCTGGCTTTCGCCATTTTCAACTCGATAATCGCTTCGGATAGATTGATGCCGGTATGCTGCTTGTACAAGCGCGACAGATACGACGGGTTCAGATAGACGACCTCGGACAGTCGGGCGAGCGACAGGTCCTTCCCCAAGTTCGACTGGAGGTAGTGATTGATCTGGCCGATGACCTTGTTCGTTCGCTGCGCCTGCTCGTCCTTCTTCTGCTTGAACAGGATGGCGGCCATCGCGCGCAAATAGGCCAAGGCGTCTTCTTTGGTGCGGTGCGCGCGGAGATCCATCAGCTTGTCCATATCGATATCTCCGGCAATCCGCTCGGCCAGCTCCCATTGATTGATGTAGGAAAGAAAAGCCGTCGCCATGGAATAATAGGCTTCCAGATAATCGGAATGATGATAGGAGAGCAGTTTTTCCCTGCCGATAAAGTCATCGACGACGCGATAGAAATCCCTCTCCTGCTCCTGCGCGAACAAAGCATGCAGCGAGTCGGGATAATAAGGCTTGCCGCGCGGATCCGGCTTGATCCGGGCCGGCTCGGCTTCGTCGTCTGCCGCATCCGCCCCCGAGTCGTGAGCAGCATCTCGCCCCCATGACCCATGCCGACCAGCAGCAGATTCTCCAGCCGCTTGAACGTCGAGGCGACGTTCGGCCAAGTGGCGAACGAATCGCTGTGAATCAGCGAAACGGGAAGCTGCAGCAGTTCCCTGCACGTACGCTGGATCGATTCCATCGATCCGTGGACGAAGCGGATGCCGCGCGCCCAATCCGGTTCATCGCCGCCTGCCTGCGGCTGAATGAACCATGCGAACCGGGCCTCGTCCAGGATGACCGCAGCCAGCCGCAGGCCGCTCAAGTACTCCGTCGCGATATTCTGGATCGCATACAGCTGCAGCGCTCGATCCGAATCGCCGACTTCCGGCGACCAGCGGTCCACTCGGCCGAGTGCGACGACGACGGGCATGCTCGCGGAGAGCGCCACGTAAGCCCGATCGAAATCCGCCTGCCTCGCGCGCAGCGAAGCCCCTTCGTTCTCCAGTAGATTCGCGAGAAACGCCTTCTGCAGGGCCGGCTTTGACGAGGCCAGCTGCTCCGCGGCTTTCAGCAGGATTTGCTCGTTCCTGAAATGCTCGGAGAGACCGGCGACCGTCTTGTCCAGCGCCTTGACGATCGCTTCGTCGCCCTCGGTCTTCAAGACGTAATCCACGCTCCCGCCTCGAAACGCAGCCTGCGAGATGTTGAAATCGTTAATGCCGGTGAGAAAGATGACCTTGCAGTACGGCCAATGGGCATTGATGAGCCGCTGCAGCTCCAGACCGTTCATGCCCGGCATCTGGATATCGCACAAGACGATGTCGATCTTCGTCCGCTCCAGCCAGGCCAAGGCTTGCTTCGCCGAGTAGGCCTTATAGACGTCCAGCTCGATATGTTCGACTTCATGCAGCATTTCGTAAAGCCCGTCGACGGAATATTTCTCGTCATCGACGATGAGCACGCGGTACATGTCAGCCAGCCTCCTCTTCCTCGTTAGCGAGCGGAATGACGATGTCGGCCCGCAAGCCGCCGAGCGGACCCGCGGCAAAGCGCAGCCCGCCCTTGGCCCCGAATTCGATCTGCAGACGGCGGTGAACGTTGAAGATGCCCGCGCTCTCCGTCCCTTCCGGATCGATCGAGCGCAGCAGCGCGTTCATCTCGGCCAGCTTCGCGGCGCTTAGATGATCGCCGTTGTCTTCCACCGTGATGACGGCGCAGCCCTCCTTCACGGTAAATGCGATCCGCAGCAGCCCGTCCGCCTCCTTGCGCTCCAGGCTGTGGACATAGGCATTCTCGATGATCGGCTGCACGATCAGCCTCGGAACGGATATCGCGGCAAGAGCGGCAGGCAGCTCGGCAAACTCCACTTGGATGCGGTCGTGAAAACGGAAGTTTTGAATTTCGGTATAGGCCCGGGCATGGTTGATCTCCGCCAGCATCGTCACTTCGTTCGTATTGCTGCGCGTAAGAAATTGATAGTACTCTCCCAGGTATTTGGTAAACCGGGTAATGACGTCAAAGTCCTGCAGCTTCGCCATGCGGTAGAGAAGAAAGAAGCTGTTGTATAAGAAATGGGGATTTATCTGCGATTGCAGGTGTCGCAGCTCGGAGAGCCTGGCCCGGTAACGCTCCTCGTACACTTCGTAGATGAGCACGTTAAGCCGCTTCACCATGGAGTTGAAATGATCGGACAAGTAGCGGAACTCATGCTTGAAGTGATGCTGCTTGATCATGCCGAGATCCCCGTCCTCGACTCTGCGGAATGAATGCACGAGCGTCGTCAGCGGCTGATGGATCATCCGGAAGATCCGATAGGAGAAAAAGACGACGATCAGTATCGAAAGGCCGGATAACAGCCAGTAGCCCAGCCGGAACGTTCGCAGCGGTCCTAGGATATGCCTCTCTTCCACGTACATCATCAAAGTGAATCCGAACTGGCTCGAGGTATCAAAGACGGCGAAGTTCGACTCCTTCCCGATGGTCAAGGACTCCAGTGACACCGGCTGGTCCGGATCGTTGGTCCGGTCGACCAGAAAGGCATTGATCATGGCTTTGCGGGCATCCGACT
The DNA here is from genome assembly GCF_009909195.1 of Paenibacillus sacheonensis. Taxonomy (GTDB): domain Bacteria; phylum Bacillota; class Bacilli; order Paenibacillales; family Paenibacillaceae; genus Paenibacillus_Z; species Paenibacillus_Z sacheonensis. Next base: position 58,625 of record NZ_JAAAMU010000001.1, on the reverse strand, counting down.
CGCGGTTCGCGAAGAGCAGGTCGGCTTCCTTGTCGTAGATCAAGACCGCCCCGCCTTTGCCGTCGATCGTAAACTTCTGCAGCGCTTGCCGGATCGCGTCCCTGGAGAGCTCGATACCGACCACGAACAACGGCGGCCGATCGTCCAAGGAAGCCGTTACGGGATAGAAATCGCTGATGTACAGCCGGTTCTGCCAATCGACGAAGGGCGACACGTACCGGTTGCTTTCTAGGATCAGGCCTTCGTAAGCCTCCCTGTCAAACTGTTCGACATACTTCGCGTTCGAAGAAATCGTCCGGTCCAGCAGCGGAATATACACGCTGACATTATCGATGAATCGGCTCGAATCCTTAATGAGATAGAGCCGGCTCTGCAGCCGCAAAATCGCTTGCGACTTATCGAAATCAGGCATGATGTTCGCGGCCGTGCTTAGTTGGAGCAGATCTTCGTTGTTGACGAATTCCTGTTGAAAGCTGAGGATGCGATCGAAGTCCTCCTCCAAGACGTCCAGATAGAGCTGCACTCGGGACGTCATCGACTTGACCACCTCGTCCTTCACGACGTTCGAGTTGATCTCGCTCATCGTTATGGTCAGCACGTACAGCGGAAGCAGCACGAGAAGAAACGTCAGCACGAGCCGCACATACAGCGATAATGACGGTACCTTCAACCTCGCTCTCATCGGAAGCTCCTCTCCACGACCGCGAACCTGCCGTTTACCAGACGATATACCGGTCTCCGTTCATCGCTTGCAGCGCTTGACGGAAACTCCCTTCGTAACGCTCGTTGTTCGGATTGATGGCCAGCTCGCATCGGGCGACGTAGGACATCACATAGGTTGCCGCCGCGGATATGGTCGCCAGCTCCCGCGACGTAAAGGGCTTGCCGCGGGCCGCTTCATATTCGCGCACGAACAGGCCGGATTCTTCCCGCGACGGCGTGAGGAGGACGGGAATGTCCCAAGTCGTCGGAAACGTCGCCGCCGCGAGACCGACCAGATGCAGCTCGTCCTCCAGCTTCAGGCTGTCCCAATCATAGATCATGACGGCCTTCCCGTTCTCGAAGCGGAAATGCTTGACGGACCAATCCACGTGACCCAGCGCCAGATTACCCGGAGAGCGGTTCGCTTGGACCTCGGCTTTGGCCGATCCCGCTATCGCGTCGATCCACTCCGAGCCCTCATATTCCTTGGTGAAATCGAATAACGCATTGTGCGGAACGGGAAACAGCGTGCCGCTCGCGCAGAAGCTGCCCGGGATCAGTCCCGGCAGCGATCGGAACGGACGCGTCCGCGCGATCAGCTCCGCCAGCGTCTCCGCCATCGCTTTGCGAATCTCGGGCTTATGCGCATCCTGCAGCTCCCCCGGCGCGGCGTAGGCGTCGACCGTGACGATGCCGCTGCCGAATGCCTCCGGCATGAGCAGCACCTCCGGACAAGGAAAGCCGCTCTCCGCCAAATGCTTCTGCACCGTCGAAGAAGCGGCGAGCGACAAGGCCGTGTTGGCCGTTATCGTCTCCGGTCCGGTCAGTTTATGGATCTTCATGAATACCTGCCTGCCGTCCTCGAGCGCCAAGCCGAAGGATGCGCCGACGCTGAACCCGGCGTACAGACATTTCTTGACCGGACTGTCCAGCCGTCGGACGCAGAACGCTCCGATCGCATCGGCGATCTCCTTGGAATTAGCCGTACCGAGTATATCGCCGGCCAGCAGCTTGTCGCTGTCGTCCTCCAGCAGTTCCGTCAAGGCGTCCAACAATAATGTCGCTCTCATCTATGATCAGCTCCCGTTATTCGTCGTCTTTTCAACCCCGCTCGGCCAGCGGCGGCTTAGCCGCCGCCTTCAGCTGAACAGCGCCGGATTTCCCAGCACGAGCCGCACGAGAATCGCCGCATACTCGCAATATTTATAAGCGCCCGTCGGCTGCACGTCCCATGTCTGCATCGGCTGATAGCGCTCGTACCAGAACCAATCATGCCGTTCGCCCATCCGGCACACGAGACGGACGGAGTCGACCAGCCGTTCCGTATCGTTCATTCGCAAGCAGGAGAGCGCCTCCAAATACCAAACCCGCCCCATGGCGGAAACGTCGTGCAGCGGCCCCATGTTCCTGCCTTCGAAGGGAAGGCGTTCGTGCAGCTCCCATTCGCGGAATAAATAGTGCATCGCAATCGTCTGGCTCGGCATGTCGCCGCGCCACAATCGTTCCTCGGCTTTCATTAGCGGCCATACGACGGCAGCCTGCTCTTCGGTCGCGATCCCGAACGCGATCGCCGCCCAGTTGACGTCCGTCAGCCCGTGAAAATCCACCAAGCCGTGCTCGGGATGGATATATTCCGCGAAATGGTCCCCCTGCCAGAACAGCTCCTGAAAAGCCTGCTCCAGTACAGCAGCCTCCCGTTCCCAGTGCTCCGCGCGCGCCGGATTGCCCGCGGCCCGGTAGAGACGGGCCAGCATTCGGAAAGCGTGGATCGCATAACACTGCGTAACGCCGTCCCACTCGTAGCGCGAGTGCAATTCGACGTAGAAACCCGCGCCGTCGATCAGCCCGTTCTCGGATTTCCGAGAACGGACGTAGGCCGCCGCGTTGTCCAAGGAATCCAGCTTCCCGCTCAGCCAACGCAGGTCGCCGGTCTGCCGGACGATCTCTTCCGCCAGCAGCAGGTAGCTGACCGGCGCTAGCACGCCGAGCGGATTGGTCGGCACCCAGTGCTTGAACAGCCGAACCCATCGCCGTTCGTTCGCGCCGGCTTCCCGCGATTGTCCTGCCTCGTCGGGCGCAGGGTAAACGAAGACATCCGCCGGATAATTCACGCCGCGCATATGCGTGGATAAGTCCAGGTCCGGGCGATCGGGGAACACCGCGAACGGAATATGCCCGTCGGAACGCTGAGAAGCCTCGACGAACGCGAAGAAGTCGAGCACGCTTCGCGTCTTGCCCAGGCTTAAGTAAGCTCCCGCGATCTCCCAGGCATCCAAGCCGGGAAAGACCGATTCCGTGCCGAAATGCGTGCCGTCCGCATCCACGATAAAATGGCCGCGAAACGCTTCTTCCCGCAGCGCGGGGAGCAGCGTCTTGCCGATCGCTTCCTCCACGCCCCGCCTGATCAGGGGATCTTCGATCCGGGACGTCAATGCTTGAATATCCATGACAGTCATCTCCAGTTCCCTCGCAGTGCATGCCAGTACGCACCGAACGATGATTAACTCCAAGTATCACTTCACCGCGGAAGGACCATTTCCTGTCTCTTCCAGCCTTTTTCTCAGCTTCCCGGGTCTTTTTTTTTATGCCTCATTCCTAGGCGCACCCGTATAACAAAACAGCCGTCCCGCTCCCGAAGGGAGTCGAACGGCTGTCTCTGTCAAGCGGTTGAAGCTCGGGTCGCATCGATCTAAGATAAGGATCAAGGCCTCCGGATCGAACGGCGAATACTGGTCTCGAGCGGCGAATAATCGCTCTCGTCCGCGCGGTTCAGATTCATTCGCCTGACCAGCGGCGTGGCGCGGTTGCACATGAAGCGCGGCACGCCGGAATGGTTCTGCGACGCGCAGTGGTACAGGAAAGGATGACAGAGCAGGACGTCGCCTGCCGCCGACGGCGTCTCGACCACCCGGAGCCGGAATCCGTTCGCGTCCGTATGCGTCCGCTCCATGAAGGTTTCGATGCGGCCGCTCGTTCCGGACTCGGCCACAGCGGCCGCGTCGTTCGCATAGATATCGGCCGCCGCGGCATCTCCCTCCTTCGTGTTCGTCAGCTCCCTCAGCCAAGGATGGGACCGGTTGGCGATCTGAATCGCTTCGTGCAGCAGCGGTCCGTCGTCGTGCTCGGCGAGCACGTTCGCGACGATACGGTGGGAGCCTTCGGCCACCAAGGTGCTCCCGCTCTGCTTGCCGATGTCCGAGAATACGCAGAGCAGCAGCAAGCCCTGCTCGGGACTGTCCATGTAATGCGGGCGGCTCATCCCGTCCCAGTGCCAGCCCTGCGCCGGTACGTCCCAGGGCCGGTCGGCGCCGGCAGCGAAGTTGATCGGCCACCATCCCCACTGCGTCTTGTCCCCTGCTTGTCCATAGACGGAACGTTCCTTCCACCGTCCTGCGCCGACCAGATCCTCGATCGCGTCGGCCAGCCTCGAGGTGTTGCAGACTTGGAACTCATCGCCGTCGAACTGCTCCTTGATGTGCACCATCGGCCGGTTCCATGTGGAACGGTCAGCCTTCTTGATTCCCTGCTTCTCGACCTGGGTCCAGAGAAAGTCCTGCGCCGCCAGCGCCGACTTGCGCGGGAACGCTTCCTCCAGATGAACATACCCGAGCTCGATGAATTGCTCGACTTGCGATTGGGTCAACACCTTCGCATTCATCTTCTCACACCCTATCTCACGCGCGAATTTCGTTCCCCTTCACTATAGAACGGAATTCCGGCGCGCACTATGACCAATTAGGACGCAATTGACGCTTTTGTGACCTCTTCCTCGCCATTCGCCGAACTATCGAATGACGCCGGTATTCTTCAGATGAACGTGAAACTCGGGTTTGATGATGACGCCCCGGTAGGCCTCGTTCCAGTCGAGCTTGCGCCACAGCCCGGAGTGGTGCGCCCGCAATCGCCTTCCGATGCCGAACGCGTCGCAGTTGGCCCGGAGCATCGCGCCTGCGACCTTCTTCCCGTGCGCATCGAACCAGGCGTCGATTGCCTTCTCCAGCCGAGCGCGATCGACGGACGCGTTGAGATGGCTGGGGTAGCTGTTCAGGGATCCATACAGGTCGGCTTTAATGACGCATTCGATCGTATTCGTCTTCGGATTAACGGTCACCTTCATAGACCTCTTCAGCCTGCTCCCTGCAAAGGTAATCGTTTGCTCCTGAACGGGGATGCCCAGGTTGACAAGCCTGCCGATCCTGCCGCTCAGAAGCATGAGAATCTTGGCGTCTTCGCGGAAGAGCGAGATGCCGGAGTACTTGTCCCCGTCGAACAAAGCGATGCCGTCGACGATTAACGTCTTGCGGTCTACGATCCGAATAAGCGGCAGCAGCGCATCGTCGCCCGGATCGGAGATTTGATTCCATATCGAGTACACCGTCTGCTTCGGAACGCTCGTGGACAGCGCCGCTCCCTCCACGATCTGTTTGATGCCGAACGCGATCGGGTTATGGTCGATTTGCTTGGATGCCAGAACGTCCGCGGCCGTTCCCTCGCTGACCAGCACCTTCGCTTTCAGGTAGCCTTTGGGCGAACGGAATATAGGCTCGAGCGGAGCCGCGATGCCCTGCTTGGCAAGCTTCTCCCCGATGATGATGACATGGGTCTTGCTCGCCTCGATCGTGCCCGGGAGCATGCTGTCGATCTTCATTCCGATGGTGGACGTAGAGTCGCCGGCGGCTTTCATGAATTCGTCCTTCACGTCGAATTGCCCGCCGCCTTTATTTTCCAGAACGACCGTACGCACCGATCCCAGCATGCCCTGGCCTTCCGCGGCATCCAGGCTGAATCCGTTGATCAGCTTCTTATTGGTGACGTATTGGGTGTCCCAGCAGCCGGTCAGAACCGCCGACAAGCCCATGATCGTCAAGGCCAGACCCGCGAATCGCTTCATCATGCCGCCCCCGCCTTCTCCTTATTCCGTACCAGCAAGGAAGCCAGCCACAGTATCGCCGGCACCGCCGTAATCATTAGAAAGTACCCGTACTCCAGCCATTGGCTGAAGGATTTCATTTGTTCGATCGTGGACAAGCACCATCCGGTCGCGAACACAAGCACGCCGCTGAGCGCCACCAGCTTGCGATAGGCGGGCCGTCTTGCGGTCAAGCTTCGGCCGGCCAGGCTGAGATAAGAAACGATGGTCGCCGTCATCGGAATGATCCAGATCGTCAAGAAGATCAGGTCGATGCGGTCGATCAGCCGATACGCGAGTCCCTTCAGGATGAACAAGACGGGTTCGTTGATTTGCTCCAGGGCGACCGGACTGAAGCCGATCAGGCAAAGGAAAACGAAGTACGTATAAAACAACGTCACGAAGGCGTTGGCCAATGACATGACGCGCAGCATGCCCGCGCGATTGCCTTCGACCTGCGCATAAAAATAAAGCGTTACCTCGAAGCCGAGCATGGCGAAGAACGTCCGCTCGCTCCCCTGGAGCACCGGCATCGTGCCCGACCGGCCGACCGGCAGCAGGTTGGACAGATGCACGGGATTCATGAAGTTCATCACGCTGATGAGCAGCAGCACGGCGAACAAGATGGAAGCAAGCACGAAAAATCTGGCGATGACGTCCAAGCGATCCACGGCCAAATAGACGCTCGTCCCCACGATAAGCAGGAACAGGACCCAGCCGGGCGTTAAGGGAAGCATCCAGAGCTGAATCAGCTGGACGTACAGCGTGCTGGCATAAGACGCGATCAGGATGAAAAAGACATAGTACGCGACGTTCACGGCTTTCCCGGCGTAGGGTCCGAGAATGCGCTCGGTAATTTGACCCATGCTTTGATTGGGAAATTGACGAAGCAGCAGCCAATACGCGAACAGCACGATTTGAATGACCATCCCGGCGGCAAGAACCGATATCCACGAATCCCGCTTGGCCAGATGGTGAATATCCGAAGGCAGGGACAATAACCCGATGCCGATCTGCGTCTTAATGATCAAGAAAAACAGTTGGGGCTTGCTGACCTTCGGCGCGTTCACCGTCGCTTCCACCTCCCGAAAACCGCCTGCTTCACGAGACTGCCTTCTCTCGTCCGTTCCGTCTTATTGAACGTCCAGAGCGGAACCCGGAGTAAAACATCCTTGAAGCTGTTTTTGCCCTGGTAAGGGCCGAACGGCGTGAAATAGGGCACGCCGAGCGTTTGTATTTTGCACAAATGGATGAAGATCAGCATCAGCATGATCGCGATGCCGAAGAAACCGAACATGGCGGCCGCGGCCATCATCGGAAACCCGAGTATTCGGAGGCTCGTCCCGAATTCGTTGATCGGGGTAACGAACGAAGCGATCGCCGTCAAGCCGATCACGACGATCATCGTATGGGAGACCAATTGCGCCTCGACCACGGCCGTGCCGATGACCAGGCCGCCTACGATGCCGATCGTCTGGGATATCGGGTTCGGCAGCCGGATCGCGGCTTCCTTCAGCAGCTCCAGGATGATTTGCATCAGAATCGCCTCGAGAATCGGCGTCAACGGCACGTAAGTCAACGATACCTTGACGGAATACAGAATCCCGATCGGAAGCACTTCCGAATGGTAGGTCACGATCGCGATATAGATCGCGGGCAGGCAAATCGCCAATATAAAGCTGATCAGACGGATGAACCGGAAGAACGATCCGGTCAGCCACCGGCTGTTGTAATCGTCCGGGGATTGATAGAAGGAGAAGAACGTAATCGGAAGAATCAGCACGCTCGGGCTTCCGTCCACGATAAGCGCGATCTTGCCCTCCATCAGGTAGGAAACGACCCGGTCGGGCCTCTCGGTCTGCAGCGTTTGCGGAAAAGGCGACATCGGATGCTCCTCGAGCATCTCGTCGAGATTGCCGGCGGAGTACAAATAATCGAGCTCGAGCTCGCCCAGTCTCTTCTCGCATTCCGCCACGATCGCGGGGTTCGCCAGTCGATCCATATAGATCATGGCGGTTCTCGTATTCGTCACGGTGCCGAACGTCATGTAATTCACTTTGAAATTCGGATGCTTGATGCGGTTGCGCAGCAAATAAATGTTCGTGCTCAAGTCTTCGATAAATCCGTCATGAGGTCCCTTGACGACCTGCTCGGCTCTCGGCTCTTCGATCGAACGGTTATGCGCCTGCGGAACTCGGACCATGATCGCGGCCTCGTCCTCCGCCGTAATGATCGCGCAGCATCCCTCCAGAAGCAATTGGCCGACCCGGACAAGCTCCGGCGATTTGTTGACCGCGAAAGCGACCAGGTTCTGCTCGACGTTCCCGGAGACGGATTCCTTCAACGGCTGCATGATGTTGGACTGTACGGACTCCGGCTTAACGAGAACATCCACGTATAAGATCGCGCAGGATTGATCCCGGAAGGAAAGCTTCTGAATCTTGAGATCCTCCGAATGCGAGAGATACGCGGCGATCTGAACGATCTTTTGCCCCAGCGTGCCGGATAGGCGCGCCTTCTGGACGTTATTCATTGCTGTCACCACCGTCGGTCGTTATTCATTGCCGTTAGTGTTCACCACGACGGCTGTAATTATTTCCAACTATGGCGGAACGAAGAAAAGAGCCATGCCGGCGGCATAGCTCTCGTTATGGATCCCTATACGATTCTCGTGCTTCTAGCTCACCCATTTGACGCCATGCTCCTTAAGCGCGCCTTCCCAGCCGGTCGGCGGTCCGTCGTTGGAGACGATGTAGTGCACGTCGGATAAGTCCGCTATCTTGGCCACGGTCCGCTTGCCGATCTTGGAAGCATCCGCCACGACGACCACGGTCTCGGAGCAGCGGATCAGCTTGCGCGTGAACAGCGCTCTCTCGTAATCGTAGCCCGTGATTCCGTGTTCCGCCGAGACTCCGTCCACGGACACGAACGATTTGTTGACGTAGAAGTCCTCCATCATCTTCTCGGCGATCGGCCCGGACACGCGCAGATGCTTCGTATTGATCTCACCGCCGATAAAGATGATCCGTCCGTCGAAGGAGCCCCGCTTCTGATAATCGACCAGCAGCGTCAACGTCGGGATGGAACAGACGAGTATCGTCAGATTCCGCTTGCCGTCCAGGTGATGCAGAATCTGCATCGCGGTACTGCCTTCGTCGATGACCAGCACGTCGTCGTCCTCGATCAATTTGGCCGCCAGCGCGCCGATGACGCGTTTCTCGTCGGCATGAATGACTTCCCTCTCGTAGTAGGCCGGCTCGATCTCCGATTTGAGCTTGACCGCCCCGCCGTATACTTTCTTGAGTTTGTTGTCCTTTTCCAGCTCGTCCAAGTCCCGCCGTATCGTTTCCGTGCTGACTTCGAACTGCTGCGAAAGCGCGATGACATTGACTTTGCCGTTCTCGTTCAGCAGCGCCATAATGCTTCTTTTTCGTTCTTCGCCCGCCAGGGACATGGAAGTTCTCCCCTTTATCTATTTGAGCCCATTATAGCAAAGATCGAATCGTTAATCATAGTCGCCGCCGGTCGCTTAGCGGTATTGCATCAGGTTAAGCCCGTTGTCCGTCATATCGAAGAGATGGAATTTATCCGCCCGGACTCGCAGGTGGACCGTATCGCCGCTCTGCACGTCCGTCTCGTTATCCGTCAACAGGCGAATCATGCTCTCGAGCTTCTTGTTCGGATCGGTCACCTTCACCAGCTTGCCGCTGCCAAGATGCTCTACCAGATCGACCCTCATCGGAATGGCCTCCGGATCGTCGGCGCCCGTCAGCGTCATATCATGCGGACGAAGGCCAAGCTTGACGGGCTTGCCGATATGCGCGGCGTCCAGCTGACGCTCCCTCGGGATGCGATACTGAAAGCCGCTCGTCGCGATCGTCTGCTCGCCGCCGCTCATGACGATCGTCCCCGGAACGAGGTTCATCGGCGGATTTCCGAGGAAGCTGGCCACGAAGAGATTCACCGGCTGGCCGAACAGTTCGTTCGGCGGCGCATACTGCTGAATCCTGCCGTCGTTCAGAATCGCGACGCGGTCGGATATCGCCAGCGCCTCCTCCTGGTCATGCGTGACGATGATCGTCGTAACGCCGAGGTCGCGCTGGATTTTGCGAATCTCGTCGCGCACGTCGAGCTTCAGCCGCGCGTCCAGATTGGACATCGGCTCGTCCAGGAGCAGAATTTCCGGGCTCTTCGCGAGCGCCCTCGCCATCGCTACCCGCTGCTGCTGGCCGCCGGAGAGCTGTGCCGGCTTGCGGTCCAGCAGATGATCGATCTGCACGATCTTGCTGATCTCCCGCGCTCGCTCGTAAGCTTCCGGCTTTCGCATCTTGCGCTCCCGCAGCGGGAACGCGATATTATCCCGTACGGTCAGATGCGGATAGAGCGCGTACGATTGGAACACCATGCCGATGTTGCGGTCCTTGGGCTCGACGTGGTTGACCATGCGTTCGCCGAAGTAGATCTCGCCGGAGGTCGGCTTCAGCAGCCCCGCCAGCATCATCAGCGTCGTCGTCTTGCCGCAGCCGGAAGGACCGAGCAGCGCGACGAACTCGCCTTTGCGGATCTCCAGGTTCAAGCCGTCCACCGCCCGGCCGCTCTCTTTCTTGCCATCGTAGGCTTTGACGATATTCTTGAGCGTGATCATGATTGCTTCGCTCCTCCCATGTTGACTTTCATGAACATTTTCTGCGTGAAAATATAGAAGACGACGACCGGAAGCGTGTAGAACAGGCCGATGGCGGTAATCAGGCCGTAATTGACGATTTGGTTCTCCTTCGTCACGAGCTTCGACAGATAGCCGGCCAGGGTCATCATGTCGTCGTTGAAGATCAGAAGCTTGAACAAGAACCATTCCCCGTAAGCCCCGAGGAACGAGAACACCGATATCGCGCCGATGCCGGAGAAGACGTACGGAACGAGCACCTTCTTGAAAGCGCCGAACCTGGTCGTGCCGTCCACCATGGCCGCCCATTCGATATCCCAAGGGACTTCGTCGAAGAAGCCTTTCATGATATACACCCGGCCCGGCAGCGATCCCGTAATCGCCACGAGGATGACGCCGAGGTACGTGTTGACGAGATTCATCTGCACCAGGATGAAGAAGGTCGCGATAATAAGCGTAATGCCCGGGAAAGACCGCATCAGGAACAGGAATTTCATCGCCGCGCGCTTTCCCTTGAAGTCCAGCCTGGAGAAAGCATACGCCGTCGGCACGGACACCCCGACCTCGATCGCGACGATCAGCAGCGAATACAGGATCGTATTGAGCACGATCGGCCAGATGAGCGGGAGCTCCACGCCGTCATATTCCACAGGCTTGATCAGAAAGTCGAAGTTCCGCATCGAGACTTCATGGGTCGTGAAATTCATCGTCGCCGCAAGGAAATACCAGACGATCATGGCGATGATCGGCAGCGTAAACAGCGTCATATACGTGTGCACGAGCGCTTTCTTGAGCGTGCTTGTCGACATAAGCCCACCTCCGTTTGCGAGCAGATTAATCTTCGATCCGCGATGGCTTGATCAGCTGGTCGAAATCGAACAACCGGATCAAGAGCAGCGTCAGGATGAAGGAAATGAATACGACGATGAGCGACACGGCCGCCCCGTAGCCGTAATACTTGAGGTTGAACGCCTGCTGGAACGCGTACAGCGACAGCGTCGTCGTATCCCGCATCGGACCGCCCTGTGTCAGCAGCATGATGAAGAAGTAGGACGAGACGAAGCCGATCAGATCGGATATCGTGATGTACATCAAGGGCCACTTCAGCGTGGGCAGGATAATCTTCATGATGACCGATTTCTCGCTTGCCCCGTCGACGCGAGCGGCCTTGTACAAGTCCTCCGGGATGGAATTGATCGCCGCGGAGAGCAGGATCATGCCGCCGGATACGGTGGAGACGATCGTGGCCAGGATGACGATCGCCATCGCGCCTCGCGTGAACCAGGACACCGGCTCGGAGATGATCCCCATCCGGTGGAGCAGATCGTTCACCAGGCCGCCTTCGGTCGGGTCGAACAGAAACTTCCAGAACGTGACGTAGACGACGGACGGAATGATGCTCGGAATCAGCCACAGCACTCTGTACAGGACCGCCGACACTTTGCCTTTGAGAAAATATTGGGTGGCGATCGATATAATGAGCGCGAACAGCAGCGAGATCGCCAAGGATAGAATCGCGAACACGGCCGTATGGCTCAGGATTTCCGGAAGGTTATAGTCCGCGAAGATGCGCTTGAAATTCGCAAGGCCGATATAATGGGGCTTCATGGACGCGTTCAAATCCGTAAAAGACATGGCGATCGTCGCGATTGCGGGCAGGATGAAGAAGACGAACACGAGCAGCGAGAACGGAAGAATGAACAAATAAGGATAGATGACATTGCGGAGCGGTTTCTTGTACGGCGCGCTTGCGGCCTGTAGGCGGTTCAAGCCCGCGGTTTCCACGGTATTCATCGGCGTTATGCACCTGCTTCCTCGGTATGGAAATGGAAATGGAAAGGCGCCCTAACCGTGATTAGAGCGCCGGGTTGTAAGATGGCGTTATTCTTCGATCGTGACGCGGTCCGCGGGCACGTTTTGCTTGACTTCCTTCTTGAAGATGCCGTACGCGTCGTCGGCGGATTTGCCTTTCGTCAAGATGGCGTCGATGCCTAGGGTGAAGCCTTTCATGAACGTCGCGTAGTCCGGGAGAGCCGGGCGCGTCTTGGTGAAACCGACCAGGTAGGCATGCTCCTTATAGAAGGACATCGCCTTGAAACGCGGGTCCTCCTGCGCTTCCGGCGTTACCGGCAGCTTGCCGCTTGCGATCGTGTGATTGACCTGCAGGTCCGGATCCAGCACATGCTCGATCAAGCGCTGCACGTACGGCATTTTGGCGTCGTCGACTTTCGATCCCACGAAGATCATGGCAGGGTTGCTGTACGATACCGGCTTGCCGCCCTTCTCGGCCGACGGAACCGGGATCCATACCACGTTGTCGTTAAACCACGCGTTATAACCCTCGATATCGTCCTTCATGCCGTTTGCTTCGCGCATCATTTGGTAGAATTCCGTCCGGGCGAACTCGGCGAAAATCTGGCCCTTCACGAACATCGGAGCCGCTTTGTCGGTATCGACGTCGCCGATGCCTTCGGCGATGACGCCGCGTTTCTTCGCATCGGCCCAGAACGCGTACACGTCCTTCGCCTTGCCGGACAAGATCAGCTTATTCGCGCTTGCGTCGTAGTTGTAGCTGCCGAAGGCATAGTTCCAGCCCTCGAACCGCGTATCCTCCACCGCGAAGCCGGTCTTCACGAGGTTTTTCTTCTTCGCTTGGTCGGCCAGGTCGACCAGGTCCCCGAAGGTGAATTCGCCGCTGTCGACCTTCGAGCGCAGGCCGTCGATCCGATCCTTCGTCCAGCCGATGCCTTCGAGCGCTTTGCGGCTGATGAATACGGGCGATGCATCCATGTCTTGAATGACGCCGTAATAATGGCCGTCATAGTTCATGATATCGGTATAGGAAGCCGGAACGTTCTTGAATACGCTGGAATCCTTGACCCAGTCGATGTCCCGGATCAAGCCGGCGTCGCGTTCCCAGCCGATGTCGACGCTGGAGTTGATGAAGACGTCCGCCACTTTGCCTGCTTGCGCCTGCAGGACCAGCTCGTCATCGTCGATGCCCGGCCACCAGTCCAGCTTGACTTGCACGTGATCCGCCTTCAGGTCTTCGTTCAACCGTTTCTCGGCTTCCAGAAAATTGTCTTTGCGCGCGCCCCAGGTGTTCTCGCGAACGGAGATCGTGACCACTTTGTTCGATGCATCGCTGCCCGTTCTATTCGCGCTGCCCGCTGCGGCATCGTTATCGTCCTTCGACCCGCATCCCGCAAGAAACCCTACTCCCATCACTACCGTTAAAGCAACACCCGCAAGCTTCTTCACCGCTGTATTTCCTCCTTAAAGTCCTGTGGTTTCGTATTGTTCCTTACAGGCTTAGTTTAAGAGTCGCGTGTTAACAGACGGTTAAACCCACGTTAATTATTTGTTTTATTGTTGTTTTATTAGTTATCTTGTTGTTTTATTTACAGAAGATGTCGATTATGGCATCTTCAATGGTATCCATGGCCCATTCCAGCTCTTCTTGGGACGCGATTAGCGGAGGCACCAGCGTCAGGACGTTGCCGCTTGCCACCTTGAAGCTCAGCCCTCTCTCCATGCAGAGATACAGCACCTTCTCCGCCTCTTCCACCGCTTTCTCCTTCGTAACGCGATCCGTCACCAGTTCGATGGCGGCCAGCATTCCCTTAACGCGGATATCGCCGATCGCTTCATGCCGTTCCTTCATCGCGGTCAAGCGGCGCTCCATGACGCCTTCCATGCGGACGGCGTGCTCCAGCAGCCCGTTCCGCTCGATGTATTCGATCGTCGCGAGCGCCGCGGCGCAGCCGACCGAGCTCTTCTCGTGCGTGTAATGACCCAGCGAAATATCCTGCGCGATGTCCAAGCCTTCCCGCGCGATAATGCCGGCAATCGGAAATACACCGCCGCCGAAGCCTTTGCCGATAACCACGATATCCGGCACGATATCGTAATGCTCATGCACGAACATCGTGCCCGTTCGGCCGAAGGCCGTCGGAATCTCGTCCAGGATCAGCAGCACGCCATGTCGGTCGCACAGCTCCCGCAGCCGCTTGAAGTACGCCTTGGGCGGAATCTGCACATCCGTGCTGCGAATCGGCTCCATGATGATCGCGCCGACGTCTCCCTCGCGCTCGAGCATGTAAGCCAGGTAATCCAAGCTTCTCATGCCGTCGGCATCGCCAATGAAGCACCGATACGAATTGTAGGGCATCATATGCTCCGTGCCCGGAAGGAGCGGACCGATGCCATTGCGGAAGACGCCTTCCCCGCCTACCGAGATCGCGTCCAGCCCCGCCCCGTGAAACGAATCCCACGTCGAGATCGTCTTGAACCTGCCCGTCGCCCTGCGCGCCAGCTTCAGCGCCATTCCGATCGCGCTCGTGCCGCCGGGGGTGAACAGCACTTTGTTCAGATCGCCGGGCGCCAATTCCGCCAGCTTCTTGGCCAGCCGGATCGCGATCGGATTCGTGAAGCGGCGCGGCAGGAACGGCATCTCGTCCAGCTGCGCTTTCATCGCGTCGATCACGTACTTGTTCTTGTACCCGACCTGATGCACGCTGTTTCCATGGAAATCCATATATTTGCGGCCATCCATGTCTTCCAGATAGATGCCTTCCGCATTCGTGATGACATTCAAGCACGGCGTGGACATCGACTGGTGAACGAAGTAGCGGCTGTCTTCCTCAAGAACGTCCAGCGCCGCCTCGCTCAGGTTGGCGTCCTGCCAGCGCCGCCGCTCGGGGGATAGATTAATGTCCCCCTCCGTTCTCATGAAGGCTTTCAATTCCACCGGGACGTCCCCCTTTCGCCAGGCTGCGGTCGATCGCCTCGATGACTGCCGGCAGCTCGGAGATGACCTCGATCACGGCATGCGCGCCGCTCTCCAGGAAGGACTGCTTCGCCTGCGCGATTCGCGCCGCGAGCTCCGCCGGGTCCATATCGTCCGCTTCCCGTTCGGTCAGCCCCAGCATCGAGCTGCCCCTGACGACGCCGACCGCCCATACGCCGGCGTTTCTCGCTTCCTGCATATCGGAAGCCGTATCCCCGATTTTCACGACCTCTTGAGGCAGCCCCATGTTCAAATGAATCATATTGACGAAGATCATATACGGCAGCGGCCTGCCCTTGCCCCCGACCGCATCCGGCGTCAGCCAGTAGTCGGGCGCATAGCCGTTCTCTTCGGCTACCTTTGCCACGATGCTCATCATCGCGTCGTTGTAGCCAGTCGTTGCGCCGATCGCGTACCCTCCTCTGCGGAGCCGGTCCATCGTTTCCCGAACGGCGGGAAGCGGATCCGCGAAGCGATGGAGAATCGAGAGCAGCTTCGGTTCGAACCGATCATGCAGCCGATCGACGTCGCCGTCGTCATGCGGTCTGCCGTGCGCCGCCCGGAACGCTTCTCCGATGCGCGGCAAGTCCAGCATCGTCTTGATATGATCCCATTTGAGATAGCCCATCGGAGCCCGCACTTCCTCCATCGTCGGCTCGATGCCGATTTCCCGGAAGATCTCCAGGAACACGTGCACGGGCGCCATGCAGCCATAATCGACCGCCGTTCCTGCCCAATCCATAATAATGCCGTTGATTTTCGTCATCCTATATCGCCCCGATCGTAAAATTCATTTGATCCTCGTTGCTCCAAATTTCGAGCCTGATTATTCGCCCGCCGGTTCGAGCGGTATCGGAAATCGGCACCGGCAATACCCGATCACGCCTTCTGCACGCTACCATCCCGATCTGCCAGGTGGTCGCTGCGATCGGCTTTATCGCGTCTCCTCCGGCATCCTAGATCAGGTCATCCGGATAAACAGGATTGGACCAGGCGACGTTCCCCTCGAAGTCGACGCATTCCACGCGAATGTAACGCTCCTGCCCGTCGATGCGGAAGGCGCCGCCCTGAATCGGGGAAGCATCCCGGTTGTACAGCGTGCGGCCGTTGAACGGATGCGTAATGAATTTGATGAATTTCACCGGCGAGCACGCTACGATCAGCATGCCGTCCTCCACGCGCAAGCCGCGGATCTCGGGTCCGTTCGACGAATAATAGCGCCCGGCCTTCAGCGCCTCGACGACGGATTCCTGCTGCAGCCGATCCGCTTCCACGGACACCCATCCGCCGAAGAATTCCGAGATGGCCGAATCGAACGGCCCGCCGTGCGCGTCGTCGGCGGCGATGCCGTTCACTTTGCGGCCCTCGCCGAGCAGGTAATCCCAGTGGCGCACGCCGCAGCCCGCCGCTTCGTCCAATTCGGACTGGTGATTATAGATTTCGACGGCCGCGTACCCTTGCAGCCGCAGCAGATCCTCCGGTTTGTTGCGCGACCAGGTCGGATGATTCATGATGACCAGATTGCCCCGCGCCTTCATCTCGTCGATCAAGGCTTGGATGGTCTCCAGGCCCTCATAGTCCGGCTTGGCATGCTCTTCGTCATGCTCGAACTCGCTCGTCGACCCGAGACTTCGATCGAGCAGGCCGTGGATATGATACTGCTGGCCGGTCTTTCTCCAGCTCATCTCGCAGGCCATTTCGTACCCGTCCAGCAGGATGAATCGTTCGTCGTCGAACGCGTCGGATTTCCAGTAAATCTCGTGGTCGCTCAAGCACATAAAGTCGTAGCCGTTGTCCTTGTATGCCCGAATGACGATCTCCGGCGCGTATTGCCCGTCGCTTCTCGTCGAATGCGCGTGGATATTGCCTCTGTACTTGCGCTTGCCGGCATCCAGATACGTGATGTTCTTCATTGTCCTGCGCTCCTTTATTCCAACAAATCGGCGATGAATACCGGGTTCGTCCATGCGACCTTGCCTTCGAAATCAATGCATTCCACGCGAATGTAAGCCATGTCCTCCTCGATCTCCATCGAAGCTTCGGTCAGCGGCTTGCCGGACTCGAAGTTGCCGAAGAACGGGCCGCGCTGCGGGAACGCCTTGAACATAATGAACTTGCATGGCGAGCATCGGATCTTCAGTTCCCCGTCCTCGACTCGCAAATCATGAATTTCCGGCCCGGAGCTGGAGTAGAACCGGCCTTCCTTCAAGCTGCGAATAACGCCAGCCTGCGTGAGCGACTCCGCTTGCGCTCGGATCCAGCCCCCGCCGAATTCCGGAATGGCCCATCCTTCCTCGTGAACATGCGAATCGTCTGCCGCGATGCCGAATATGCGTTTGCCGTTCTGCAGGGCATGATCCCAGTAAGCCGCGCCATAGGAGCTTGCGGTGGACCATTCCGTCGCGTGATTGTAAATTTCCACGGCGAAGAAACGATCGTATTTCACCATGTCTTCGAACCGGGTCAAATGCCATTCCGGATGATTGAATACGACGAGGTTGCCGTGGGCGCGCAGCTCGTCGATCAAGAGCTGCGGCGAATGGTCTCCGACCCAGGGCACCGGCGTCGGAAATTTCTCCAAATGGCCGTATCGCGCAAGCTCCGGCTCGACCGTCGGATCGTCCAGCGCCCCGAAATGATAACCCGGATTTTTATCGGCGACGGGATTCAGCTCGCCGCGCTCCGTTCCCGGGAGCGTAATGAAATGCTCGGTGTCGAAGTCTTCCGTACGCGTATAAATATCATGGTCGCTCAATGAAATGAAATGATAGCCCTTCGCTTTGAACGCCTCGACCACTTCTTCCGCTGGCTGCGCGCCGTCCGACCATGTCGTATGCAGATGCAGATTACCTTTGTACATCGCTTTGCCCGCATCGAGATAAATGACGTTCTTCATCTACAACCTCCGTTTGGAATGTAATTGTAATTAGTTGTTATGATGTTGTTTGTACCTAGCATACAATGGCGATTTTCACATTACAACCGTTTGCGGCAGATTTAACGATACATTAACATTCAAGATCCATGCCTGTGACAGATGACTGCAAACACGGCTTAGATGATGGACTCCAGTAAGAAAACACTAGATTCCCCCTGCATTTCCCATGTAAAATTCATCGTTGGAACAGGTTCCATTAACAACCTGCTATTATAGCACAGCTATAATTGATATTTAGTAAAAACAACAACAAACCAAATTACAAAAAAAGAGTAATTACTCGATAAACGTTAGCGAACGATATTAATAAACAGCAGGAAAAGGTTCGTATTGCCGCACCTCAATTGGAGCAAAACACCGCAAAGAAGAGGCCCGCAGCAGCGGGCCTCTTCCAATCACAAACTATTGCGCGCACATTACCATGCTTGCCCGCTATCATTCCCCCGGCGCTGGCGCCCGTATGCGAATCGTCCGGAATTCCTTCGGACCGAGCGGCCCCGGATTCACGACCGAGTGATTCTCCGCGCTTTCCACGGCAAGCGGCGCTTGAGGCGTCTCGGCGAGATCGCACGCACTCGCTCCGGCGACCGGGAAATTCGCGACCAGCTTGACGTTCGCCGGCCGGCCCGCCGTCTCTGCCACCCGAATGACCCACTCGCCAGGCGTACCGTCCGCCGCCTGCTTGAACGCGGTGACAATGACGGAATCGGAATCCTTCCCGCCCGTTCCCGCATCGATGATTCGCATTGCGCCGCCGTCCGCGGGAGACTCTTCGTTCGCGGCAGCCGTCACGGCCCACAGCGGTTGATTAAACTCCCAAGCGCGTTGGACGGTACCCGCCTCGCGCCAATCGCCTTCATGCGGATAGATGGCATAGGCGAAACGATGATGGTCGCCCTGGTCGCCTAGATTATCCGGCTCGTAAGAGCTGCGCACGAGCGTCATGCCCATCTCGTTGCCGTGGATGGAGTGTCCGTGCTTCCCGTCGTTCAGGAGCGACAGCCCATAGCCCGCCTCCGAAACGTCGATCCATTGATGCGCCGGCACTTCCCGTCCGTCGGGATGCCGTTCGACGGAGCCGAAAGGCACGTCGAACATATGCGTCGTCGGCTGCAGCTTCGGCGCGAACAGCACGCGCAGCATCGGTGCCGGCGCGGCCTCGCTGCCGAGCTCGCCCCAATTCACGCGCGTACGGAATTCGATGCGGTCTATTCCTCGGTAAATCCGGATTTCCTGCTCCAATTCGGAATGTTCGAAGCGATGCGCGATCCGAACCGACTGCATGACCGGCCCTTGCTCCCCGAGCGTAAGCTTTGCCCCGGACACGAGCCGCTTCGAAGCCGAGATCGTGCCGAGCTTCCAAGCGGACATCCAGTGGGGCTCTTCGTACTGGAGCTCCAGCAAGTTAAGCAGTCCCTTGGTCTGATTCGCCTCGACGCCGGGATCTGGCGGCGTGTACGACAGCTCGCGGCCGACGGCGCGGTCGAGCAAGCTTACGATCGTGCCGGATTCCCGATCGATCTCCGCGGAGAACCGCTCGCCGGCCAGCACGGGATTGCCTGCTTTCGAGATCGCGATACACCCCTCGTGAGCGGCGGGGGAGCCCGTCGCGGCATCCGCGGCAATCCAGTGGTACGTCTTCGTTCCGAGCGCCGGCACCTCTCGCGCGACGAACACGATCGCATCCTCGGTGCGCTGAACGATCGACTCCGAACCGTCGGATCCGGCGAGCCGATCGCCCGTCCGCCAGCCGGCGAGCGCCGGATAGTCCGCGAACGGCAGCTCGACGACGTCCGTGCGCGTCCACGACAGCGCGTTCCAGAGCGTTACCGCTTCCGCATCCGATTCCGTATCCGGCTGCGCTGCCAACTGGCGGCCTGTCGCTTCCGCCGCCGCCCGATCCGCTTCCTCCAGCGCCGCACGGGCAGCCGGAATCGCTTCATCGTACGCCTCGCGAATGGAACAGCCGCACAAAATATCGTGAAACTGATTAAAGCATTGTCTCCGCCATGCTTCCTGCAATCGGGATGCCGTCTCGACCCTGGCGCTTCCCCTCAGTTCGGCGATCGAGGCGAACGTCTCCGCGCGAACGAGCGCATGCTCCGTCTCCCGGTTCGCTTTCTTGATATCTCCGTGGCTGGAGTAGCAGCCTTCGAAAACCGGATTCAATTCGCCGCGGATGACCGGCAAATTCGCGCCGGATGCTTCCACGTCCTTGAAGAATTCGACCGTAGGGGCAAAAACGATGTCCGGCAACAGCTGCGATTCGCGCATTCGCATCGCTCGCCGCACGTCGCTGCGCGTGACGCCGCCGCCGTGATCGCCGATGCCGTAGACATGCAAGTTGCAGGTTAAACCATATTCTTCAGCCATGCGAATCGAATCCGGAATGATCAGCGACGGATACACGCGCCCGAAGTAAACCTTCGGATCGTTGAACGTCAAAACGCGGGAACCGTCCGGTCCTTCCCACCAATAGATCGGCACGTCCCGTAGCGGCCGCGTGTGATAATAATATCGGATGCCCGCTTGCGCCAGCACCTGCGGCATCGTCGCCGGATGGCCGAACGTGTCCGGCTCCCAGCAGACCTGCGGGTCGGCCCCGAGCTCCCCGCGCGAATAGGTGATGCCTTCCAAGAACTGGCGGGCGAGCGTCTCGTAGCCGGCCATGTTCAGATCGCCTTCGACCCACGTGGCCGAGGTGACCTCCCAACGGCCGTCGCGGATCCAGCCCTTGACGCGCTCGAACAGCTCCGGCTCGTTGTGCTGAGCGATGCGATACGTCACCGCCTGGCTGTGCGAGAAGCATACATCCGGGTATTCGGCCATGATGCCGTCCATCGACTCGAAATCCCGGCGCACGAGATCGTCCGTCTCCGCCTGCGGCCATAACCAGTTCAAGTCGATATGGGCATGGCCCGCCAAGTAGACGCGATAGCGCTTGGCCGCGTCCGCGAACGGCGCGAGCGACGTCCGCAGCCGGGCGACTTCCTCATCGAAGGCCACCCAGTCCCGGCGCTCCAGCGTCGCCGCGTCGAAAGCCGCTGCCGCGCCAGCCAGAGCCGGTCTCAGAGAGGCAACCACATCGCCGCGGCCAGCCAGATAAACCGTGAAAGCCATCTCTTCCGCCAGCAGGTCGAGCTCGAACAACCGATCGTCCAGCGCGGCGACCGACAAGTCGGCGATGAAGAACAGGCCGAACCCATCGCCTTGGCGCGTCTGCAAGACGATGTCGAAGGTCTGGGCATCCGCCAAGGATGGCGTCAGCTCCACAGGCACAACCTGCGTGTCCGCCCAATAGTCCGACTCGTACGCAAGTTTTCCGTCCACGTATACCTTGCCGCCCGTCGGCGCCCATAATTCGACGGTCGCCCTCGATCCCCGCAAGTCGACGCCGAGCATGTTCGTCTCCAGCCGAAGCCGGTAATGGAGCGTCATGGAGCAGTCCCTCGGCGACCAATTATACGGCACGGCCGCATCCTCCCATGACTTCGACAATTCGGGAGCGGCGGCCGCCTCGACCGGATCGCCCGTCGCTTTCCATGTCACCAGCCGCAGCGCCGCCCGGATCTCGTCCCGGCGCAAGGCGATTCGGCTGACGAGCGCGTCGGCGGCCGACCGCCATTGCGCGGCAGCCGTTTGAGTGTCGTTCGCTTTCGTCGTCATCTCCGCACTGCTCCTTTCGCTCCCCATCCTATGCGGAGACCTCGATATCATAGTGTTTCGCTAAGCCGTCCACTCGCACGATGATCGTGCGGCCGCCGAAAGCCCGTTCGAACGACGCGTCGGCACCGTTAACGCGAACGGCGACCGCCTCGGCCGGAACGTCCACCGGCACCGGCAATTCGACGGCGGCACCTGTCCCGAGACCCCCCAGCTTCGCGGTTACGCGAACGGGCCCGTACTCGGCTTCCGCGACGCACGCTCCGCCAAAGGCATGAATGCCCTTCACCTTCAAGCTTAAGCCCCGGTATGCTTCCGGCAGGCGCGCGAACACACCGACCTGCCCGCCCCACAGGGAATCGGTCACGAAGAAGCTCAGCAAATTCGAAATATAATTGCCGTGCGCGGTAATATACGGCGGCAGCGCTACCGTCTCTTGCCGAGGACCGACCTCGCTGAACAGCCCCGGTCCGAACGTATAGTTCAGTCCCTGTGCGAACGTCGCATGCGCTTTCTCCACCTCGCCGAGACGCAGATCCGACGAGGATTGCATAAAATTGCCCCATGGCTGGAAATCGCCTTGTTTCTCCATGTACAGATCGGGGAAGTTGAAGCGCTCCCTCGTACGGCGAAGCCTCTCCAGGTCCACGAACGGCGACGCTTCCGTCGGATACAGCAGGAACGGCGTCCACGACGCATAATGTTGTTCGTCGATCGGCATGTTCCGCGCGTGCAGGTACATCCCGTCTTCATGTTCCAGATGATAACCGTCCACGATCGGCCTAAGCCGCGCGGCGATCTCTTCGCCCGTACCGAGCAGCTCGGCGTATTCGATCGTCTTCTTGAACACCGAGAGGAACCATGCGCATGTATAGGTCTGGTTGATCTCGACGGCGACGTCCTCGACGACGTCGTTGCTGACCGGCATCGCGACGATCCACCGGCCGTCCTCCTCTTCCCGGAACATGTTGTCCGCCGCGAACGCGCTGATGCGCGCGAGAATCGGGAAGACGACCCTCTCGAGCTGCGCGAGGTCGCGTCCGTACTCGAATACTTTGATCGCGGTCATGGCATGCGCGCTGATGACGAGCGGCGCGAAGTCGCGCTCTTCCGGAATCGTCGAATGCCCGTCGTGCTGCATCATCCACGGGAATGGCTTGCCCTCCGGCTTCATCGTCCGGTGCAGGAAATCCAGGAACGTGTCCACGTCCGCCCGATCTCCCGCCCGCAGGAGACCGTCGGAGACAAAGTGCGAATCCCAGAAGACGGACGCCTTCCAGCACCAAGGCTGATAGAACGGCGTACCGATCGTGATGCCCTTGGAGAAATCCATGCCCATGCGAATCAGATAGTACGAATGATGCAGCAAATACGCTTCCTTGTCCGAGATGCCACTCACTTCCGCCATGGAAGCGAAATACGACGACCAGCTCGCGCGGTGGCGTTCCCGAACGGCCTCCAGCTCGCTTGCCGGCGTGCGCTCTCCGAGACCGACCACGGCGCGCAGCGTCTGCGCGTCATGCCCCACGCTCGTCTTCCACTCGATGCCGAATCTGCCGGCCGCGAATTGCGGACGAAGGCCGAGATCGTTGTCGAGCGTGTATTCGACTCGGTAGTGATCGCGGCTGCCTTGGAATTCCAGCGCCAGCGCGTCGTCTCCGGCCGCGAAGCTCGCGTAGAGCGGCGCGCCTTGGCGGGTTTGCGGCGTGACCCGCAAGCGGAACGAGACGGCGAGATCCCGCTCCAGCGGCTTCGCCATGTAACGGCGGCCTTGCAGCTCGACTTCGACGACGGGGCTCTTCGTGCCGTACGGCACCCAGACCGCGATCCGGAGCCGCAGCCGGTTGTGGAACATCATCGTGGTTACGACCTTCGCTTCGTCCAGCAGAAGCTCCCGTTCCCACAGCACGGCTTTCTCCGCCAGGTTCGCCGACGTAATGAGGTCGCCATCCAGCTCCATCTCCCAATCCATGTAGCCGAGCGGCAGCGCGCAGTCTTCGAAAAGTTGGTCGCCGATCATGCCGTGATGAATGATATAGAGATCTCCCGCCCGCTCGGCGGAGCCGTACGCCGCCTGCACCCGATGGTTCAAACCTTGCAGCCCCGATGCATCGAGACCGACGGCGCAGATGCCGGATCCGGCGTACGCGGGGAAGATGCGCTCCGGCAAGGACGTGGCTTCTTCGCCGGCGCGCCAAGGCGACAGCTGCGTAACGCATGAGTCTTTGAACATATGAATCTCTCCTCTGACTGGCTGCGGCTTCCTACCCTTTCAGGGAACCGATCATGGCGCCTTTGATGAAATATTTTTGAACGAACGGATAGAGAAGAATGATAGGCAGGATGACCGCGACGACGAGCGCGTAATTCAGCGACTGCAGGTTGATCGCGCCGGCCGCGCTCGTCTCGCCGAGCACGACGGAGACGGACAGCTGGCCCTTGGCCACGCCCACCATCATATTGCGAAGCAGCAGCTGAATCGGATACTTGTCTTTGTCGATCAGGAAGATCGCGGCCGGAAACCAGGAGTTCCAATACCCTACGGCATAGAACAGCGACAGCGTGGCCGTGATCGGTTTGGCCAATGGCAGGAATACCCGCGTGAAGATGTTGGCGTCGCCCGCGCCGTCGATATAACTGGCCTCTTCCAGGTCGAGCGGGATCCCTTTGAAGAACGCGAGCGCGATGAACATGTAGAACGTGTTCATGAGACCGGGCACGATCAGCGCCCACATGGAATCGTACATATGAAGCATCTTGACCAGGATAAACATGGGAATGGTACCGCCGGAGACGAACATCGTCACGACGATGAACATGACGATGCTCCCCTTGCCGTACAACCACGGTTTAGACAGCGGATAGGCGCACAGCATTGTCATCGCGATGCTAAGCACCGTGCCGATCGTCGTGTACAGGATCGAATTGAAGTAAGCCCGATAGATTTGCGGCAGCCTGAAAATATAATGATAGACGTCGAAATTCAGCCCTTTGGGATACACCGTGATGTTCATCCCGTGGATCTCGTCGGACGCGCTCAGCGACACCGCCAGGATATACAGGAATGGATAGAGCATCGCGGCGGAAATCAACAGGACGAGGACGCGCACGATCCAGTCGAACGCTTCCGCGCGAACGCGGGGCGAATCGGACGTTGTTCTTACTCTTACCATAGACTCGTCTCCCCGAATTTGCGCGCGATACGATTCGACGCGAAGATAATAGCCAAGCTGATGATGCTGAAGATGACGGTCGCGGCGGTCGTGTAGTCGAACTCGCTGTTCAGAATGCCGTGCCGGTAGATGTACGTGCCCACGACGTCGGACGTGCTGTACGTGATCGGCTGCTGCAGCAGGAGCACCATCTCGAAATTGGTGGCTACGATGCTCGGCAGCGAGATCAGCAGCAGGATCGTGATCGTCGGCGCGATGCCCGGCAGCGTCACGTGCCGGATTTGCCGCAGACGGCTGGCGCCGTCGACTTTCGCCGCGTCGTATAGCTGCGTATCGATGCTGCTCATTGCCGCCAAGTAGATAATCGACGTCCAGCCCGTGCCGACCCATAGATTAATGAGCACATAGAGCGGCCGGAACCATCCGGGCTCGATGATGAAATAGATCTCATGCAGCCCGATCAGCTTCAGGAATCCGTTCACGACGCCCGTGGACGGCGACAGCATGATCATCGCGATATTGACGATCGCCACCACCGACACGAAATACGGCAAGTACGAGATCGTCTGGACCGCCTTCTTGAACAGGCCGTCCCGCAGCTCGTTGAACAGCAGCGCCAGCAGGATGGGCGCGGGGAATCCGAAGACGAACGTCACGGTGCCCAGGATGATCGTATTGCGGAAGACCGCCCAGAAGCCGGCGTCCGTCAGCGCTCGTTTGAAATGATCGAATCCCGTCCAGTCGCTGTGGAACACGCCCTTGTACAAGCTGAAATCCTGGAAGGCGATCAGAACGCCCACCATGGGCAGATACGCGAACACGACGTACCAGAGAACCGGCGCGAGCAGCAGGAGGTACAGGAACCGGCTGCGCTTGATTTTCTTCCACGCGGCGCTTCTTCCCCGTCCGCGCCCGCCCGAGGCGAGAGTGAGTTCGACGTCAGTCGTCGAAGCCATGGCTTTGCTCCTTCCGTTCGCGGCTTGGAACGCGAATGCCTACGGAGCCGGCGGCCCCGCAGGCGTTCGTCCATGCCGCGTTTCGTAATGCATGCGGCCGCGCTTCGGGAGCGCGGCCGCATGCGTGCCATCATGCGTTTCGTTCATTTCCGGCGCCAAGCGCCTACTCATCCTTATTGGAAGAACTTCTTGTATACCTCGTTGTAGATCGCGACTTCTTCTTCGGCGCCTTTGCCGTTCAGGTCGGAGATAAAGCCGTCCCAGTCGTCCATGCTTTTCTTGCCCACGATGAACTGGTCGATCGTTTGGTTCCAATAATCGGTCAGCGTCGTCTGAATCTCGGATAGCCGTTTGCTTTGCTCCGTATCGAACGGCAGAATCGGCTGCTGAAGGTACTTATCCTTGTTGGCTTCGGCCGTCAGCACGTTCAGCTTGTAGTCGGCGTACGGCGTTCCCGCTTTGGTCGTCGTCTCGTTGTCGACTTGGAAACCGCCCATGATGGACCACGGCAAATATTTGTCCTTGACCGCCGCGTCGCCGCTGTACATGCCCTCGTTCGTGTAATACTTCTTGCCGTCCTTCTCTCCGGTGACTTCCGGATTCCAATAGAGATGATCGTAGAATTCATCGGAATACATGTAGTTCAGCATCTGCAGCACGCGGTCGAGTTTGTCGCCCTTCAGGCTGCCGCTGAGCACCGTGCCGCGGTCGCCGACATGCGAGCCGGTGTAGCCCAGAATTTGCGCATTGCCGCCGAAGGTCGGCATCGGGAGCGGAACCAGCACGCCGCCCGGGTTCAGGTCGCCGATGCCGGAGAGGCCGCCGACGTAATCGTCGATCATGAAGACCTTCTTGTCTTTGATCTTCGCTTGCAGCGCGTTCATGTCCATGGTCAAATATTCGTTATCGAGCAGCTTCTCCTTATACAGCTTGGCGAGGAACGCAATGGAGTCTTTGAAACCCGGCGCCGTCGGCCCGTAGTACCATTCCTTCTTGTCGGGATCGAACGCGACCACCTGATCATTGAAGGCCGGCTGCCCGCTCTTGCCGGACGTGAAGCTCTGCTCGAAGAATTGGCGGAAATTCTGGCCGAGTTCCTTGCCGCGGCCGCCAAGCGGCGTGCTGTCCGGATACTTCGCCTTCAGCTTCTTCAACGCGTCGTAGATGTCGTCCCAGTTCTTCGGTTCCGGCGACCCTACGGCCTCGAATTCGGCCTTCACGTAGCTGAAATCGAAGATCGGCACGTTCTGTACGTTATATAGTCCGGCAAGCGCCAGAGCTTCTCGTCGGGCGAGAACGCGTTGTATTTGCCGTTCGGATCCGCGTCGAGCTTCTTCTTCAGCTCCGGCAATCGATCCAGAAGCGGCGTAATCTCGAGGAACGCGCCTTCCGGACCGTACTTGTTGGCCTCGTCCTTCATCACCCAGGTCATTAGGTCCGGAATGGCTTGGGACGCGATCGCGAGCTTCTTCTTCTCGTCGTACTGGTCGCCTGGAGGCGCTTCCACGAATTCGATGTCGACGTTGAACTTCTGCTTGATCTCCTGCATGATGAGGCTGTCGCCGACCGGTGCCTTCTGCTGCGTTGGAATCATCCATTTCAAGCTGATCTTCTCCGCGTTGGCCGGCGCATTGTCAGCTGCCGCGTTGTTCGCATTCGCATTGCCGTTCGAGCCGTTGTCTTTGGAAGCATCCGCTGCGCCGGCCTTATTGCCGTCGTTCGCATTGTTGTTACAGGCCCCCAAGAGCAAAGTCGAGGCCGTCATTACGGCTAGCAGCCCTTTCGCATACTTAGTCATAAAAATCCCCCTTGTAATAATGCACTAGTAATGCCCAAGGACTGGAAATTGAAGTTTAATTGGTTATGTAAGTGCTTCCATTCCCTGTGTAGCTTCACTCTAATGCAGGATAGGAGTCGTGTCAATAAAAAATATACATGTACAGTTTTTTAATTTTTCTGCTGTACTTGTACGCCGTAAAAGGCAAGCATCGGCAAAAAAGTGGCCGAATCGAGCGGCAGCACGGCGGACGGATCGACCTCCGCGGCTCCGTGCACCTCGGATTTCCCGACGATCTTTCGCTCCAGATGAAGGACGACACTCGACGTTCCTTCTACGGTCCAATTCGCGATGCCGAGCTCCCCGGCCTCGTCTTCCGCCCGAAACGGCCTCTCGCGCAGGCCGATGTTCACGAGGGTTCCCGCGACCCCGTCGAAGCGCAGGCGAATAGCCGGCTCCCCTTCCGCGGATATCTCGACCGCCTCGGCGACGTTCGGAGCCTTGAAGTGCAGGCGCTTACCGTATACCGCGCCGAGCGCGGTCCGCGCCAGCCGTTCTCCCAGCAGCATGTTGCCTGCTGGCCCGCTATGAATTTGGTCCGAGAATGGGCAGTCCAGCGAGGGCACGACGTATACATTCGCCAACTCCTCCGCGGCGCGGCGCTGCATTTCCCGTACGACTCCCCATTTCCGGTTCCACGCGAAGGCCTCCTCCGGCGACTGGTAATATCGGTTCAACTGAACCGTAAGCACCGGCAGCGCCGGGTCGCCGAGCAGCTCGCGCCAGCTTCCGACAAGCGCCGCGAACCGCGCGCCGTACGTCCAAGCCTCCTCTTCCGTCCCCGTGTCCGACTCCCCCTGGTACCAGAGCACGCCTCTCGCCTGCCCGCCCGCGAGCGCGAGCGCCCGCCTCAGCTTGATATCCAGCAGCCCGCGGTTCGGAGCCCAATCCTTGAGCGGCGCTCCGCCCTGGGCACCCATGACGAAGCCGACGGGATAGCCCGTCTCTCTTCTCACCATCCTGCCGAACGCTAGGAACGGCGAATGGCCGGTATTGCACACCTCGTACACGTTCCAATAGATCGTCCCCGTCGATTCGTTAAACGGATGAGAGGCAAGATCCCACGAGCCGTTGTCCCGCAGCACGTGCACCCCCATCTCCGGCGGGTCGTGGAACGGCCCTCTTCCGTAGCCGGCGGCATTGCTTTGCCCTGCGATGATCCACAGGTCGCCGACTCCCACGTGGTGAACGATATCTCCGCGATACGGCCAATTCGCGACGGTATGCTCATCCACGGCCAAGCACGTCTCGATCCGGTATAATCCGCCTGCCGGCACGTCCCGCAGCTCCACTTCCCACTTATCGTCGCCGAACATCCGACAAGCTGTCCAACCGACGGTCTCCGTCCCGTCATTCTCGTTCACGACCCGCCCGTAAACTTCCGGGCGGCCATTCGTCTCCCCTTCGAAATGCCAGCTCCCCGCCAGTCTTATGTCCGCCGCTCCCCCGCGCTGCTGCAGGATTTGCCAGTTCGACGGTCCGCGCTCGATGCGCACGCCGAGCTGTTTCCACTCCGTCATGTCCGTTCCCCCTTCGTTCATCGTGTTCATCCGTAATCATACACGTTTCATCATATAGTTTGTACTAGTACAAAAATATTTGACAATGCGGCAGCATTCATACTACGATGAATAGGATGGTACTGCCTTTTCTTCCCTATTTCCGCCGATCGCTCTGCGAGTGTCACCAATACTAGAAACGATAAAATGAGGAATTCCATGTCGACTTTCATACCTGCATACCGCAAAATCAAAGAATATATTCGCCTGCAAGTCAAAAGCGGCGCCCTTCTGCCGAACGACCAAATCCCGTCGCAGATCGAGCTGATGGAGCTGTTCGACGTCAGCCGCGGCACGGTTCATAAAGCCATCGCCGAGTTGACCTCCGACGGCGATATCTACGGCATTCACGGCGTCGGCAATTTCATCGCCGAAAGCGAAGCCCCGATCGCGGCCGCTCCCGCGAAGCCAAGCGAATCGCCGATGCGGACGATCGGCTTGGTCATTCCGTACGATTTTCGCTTCACGCCCGACCTGCTCAAGGGCATGGAGCAGCAACTGTCCGAACGCGGCTACCGTTTGATCGTCAGCAACTCCGATGGCAATCCGAAGAAGGAAGAACAGCTGCTGACCCAACTCGTCGACGAGGGCATCCAGGGACTCGTCGTCTATACGAGCTTCACCGAGAAGATGCACGCGCCGATCGCCCAATTGCAGCGCAACGGCTTCCCGTTCGTGCTGGTCAATCTTTACCTGACGACGCTGCCCTGCGATTTCGTCGTATCGAATAACGTCGAAGGCGGCCAACTGGCAGCCACCCATCTCGTCGAACTCGGCCACCGGTCGACGGCGGCGTTCATCTGGACGGACATGCGGGAGATCGCTACGATCAAGGAACGCCTGATCGGCTACTCCCGCATTATGGCCGAGCACAAGATCGCTTTCGGCAAGAACCGTATCTTCGGCTGCACGTCGAAGCAGTTCAAGGAGCGCGCGGGAAACGAGTACAGCAAGGATTTCTATTCCCCGCTCGAGGAGCCGCTGCGCGAGGCGCTCGCCGCGCATCACGATTTATCGGCGATCTTCTGCATCAACGACGTCATCGCCCTGGAGCTGATGCGGTGTCTCGCGCATCTGGGCATCCGCGTGCCCCAGGACATCTCGGTCATCGGCTATGACGACAGCGCCTTCGGCACGCATATCCAAGTGCCGCTCACGACCGTGCGCCAGAACTTCTACGAGATGGGCCTGCAGGCCGCCGATAAAGCGATTGCGCTTATCGAAGGACCGAATCGCATGACGAGCGGCATCTACCTGCCGACGCAGTTAATCATGCGGAACAGCACCGCAGCGCATTCGCTTTCGGACACGGACACGGCGTCGCAAGCCTAACAAAGAAACGGCGCGCCCCGAGGGGCGCGCCGTTCGCGCGTTGGATTCATTTATCAGGACGAAGACCGTTTACGCTAGTTTGTTTCATTTATCAAGACGAAAGCCGCTTTACGCTTCGTGATTTTACGGCTTGACCCTCTGCTTCTAGGTCCAGGCCACTTGCTGAAACGTATTCGTGTTCGCGGATTCGTTGGCCTTCAGGCATAATAGCGCGCTCAGCAAGCCGTCGTTCAGCGAGGTGTCGGAACGCCCCGTGCCGTCCACGATCTGCGCGAAATTTTGCAGCAGCTTGCCGTCTCCCCCGCCATGTCCGTCCATCGCATTGAGGTCGAAACGATGGGTCTCCACGCGCGCCTCATGGTGCATGTCGATTCGCAATTCGCCCGTATACCAATCGAATTCGAGCGTGCCCTTGTAACCGAGCAGCCGCGCGCCCCGCTTCTGCGCGCCTCTTCGGGCGAAGAAATTTTGCGAGTAGCTCACGTGCATGCCCGTCTCGTATCGAATGAGCGCGCTGCCCGAATCCTCGTTGCCGGTATCGACCGCGAAGCAGCAGTACTCTCCCCACGGCTTGTTCTCCGGCTTCAGCGTGCTTTCTTCGCAGGAATGCTTCTCCTCGCAATCCCGGCACATGAGTCCCGCGGGCTTATCGCCTTTGAAGATCTGCTTGGATTTCATGGCGCATACGGCAGTCGGCTGCATGCCGACCAAATAATTGACGTAATCGAAATCATGCGTGGCTTTCTGCAGGAACAAGCCTCCGGTGATGCTCTCGTCCCGGTACCAGCTGTGGTAGTAGACGCCGCCGTAAGGCACGTTGTTCACGGCCTGCACATGCTCCACCGTTCCGATCTTCCCGGAGTCGACGATCTCCTTCGCCAGCTTCACGAGCGGCGTATTGCGCAGCGGGAACGAGACGACCACTTGCGAAGCCGAGGCCTCATAACCGGCTTTCAACCGAAGCAAATCCTCGTACGTCGTGGCAACGGGCTTCTCAAGGAATAATGGCAGATTACGCTTTAACACCTTCAGCGCCATTTCGGTGTGCAAGTTACAGCGGGTACCGATCACGACTCCATCCAAATCCGCCCGGTCAAGCATGTCATCCGCGTCTTCGAACCATTGAATGCCGTTCGCGGCATCTCCCATCGAAGCAATCAGTTCTTCCTTCCGCAGGTCCGCGATCGCTGCAAGCCGCCAGTCCGCGTTCCTCTCCTCCAAATTCCCGAATAAACCGCCTACTCTGAGTCCATATCCGATGATTCCAATCCGTTTCGTCATCTCCCGGAACCTCCGCCAGCATCATTTTGACCGTCATAGTTGTTGATTGTCGTGCTACTAGTTCAAATGATACTATAGGATCCATCAGAAGTATTTGCTTGTCGCCGTTATAAAGTTGTCTATATGCGACTTCACGAGAGAAAGGAATCGGAAATCCGTGGACATGACCTCACCTGCGGCCGCCAGGCCGCCAAGCAACGCGTGGATGCCGAGTATCCATTGGGCGCAATATCAACGCGCCTCCAACTACCAAGGGCCCGAGAGGCGCCTGTACGATTTCGAAATCATGGCCGTTCTATCAGGCGAGATTACCGTTCATTTCATAGACGAGCCCGAGACGCTTCGTTATTATCCGGGCGACCTTATGTTTCTGAGCGCCGCGGAGAGACATCGCATTGAAATACCGGCTAGCGCGGACACCCATATGCTGGGCATCCACTTCGACTTCTTCGACGACTTCGAGCCGACGCCCGATATCCCTATGGTCGTTGACGAGGATCGCGTCCATGGCGAGCTGTTCTGCCAGTCGCCGACGGGACCTGACGGCGAGCGGCTGTTCGCTCGGAAATATCCATCGCTGCCCGCCGATATCGTGAAAAGCATGGAATTGGCATGCGAGGAATTCATGACCGCCCGAGCGGGATACGATCTCGTAACCCGCGGGGCCATGCTGCTCGCGCTCGCGGCCATCCTGAGACAGCAGAACGTTCCGCGGCGTCCCGCTTCGGCTGCTTACCTGTCCGGGCTTCGCGAATTGGCCGACGAACTCGGCCGCAGCTTGCATCTATCCTGGCCCAATGCGGTGCTGGCCGAACGCCTGAACGTCAGCGAGGACCATTTTGTCCGCCTGTTCAAGGAACAATTCGGCGTGACCCCGAATCAGCACGTGCAGCATCTGCGGCATCAAGAGGCCAAACGCTGTTTGAGGGAGACCGACATGAAGGTCGAGGCCATCGGTAGCTCGATCGGGTTCGCAAGCCTGCATCACTTCAGTCATGCGTTCAAGCGATGGCAGGGCGTGTCGCCGCGTGAGTATCGGAAGATGTGTACGATCTTGTAGCACGACGGGTTTAAAGCGCTCGTACCAGAGGCTTGAGCGAACCATGCACGTTCTAGCCGTCCTCGGACGGATTGATCAGAGCCAACACCTGGTGATCCTCCCACACGCCGTTAATCTTCACGTTGCTGCGCGAAATCCCCTCTTTATGGAAGCCGGCATGCTCGAGCACCCGAATCGACCCCGGATTCCGCGGCGAAACTTCCCCGACGATCCGATGGAACTTCAACTCTTCGAAGGCATATCGAACGACCTGTTTCACGGCCTCCGTCATATATCCCCTGCCATTATGCGCCTGGTCGAGGCTGTAACCGATCATGCAGCTCTGAAGCGCCCCGCGAGTGACGAAGGACAGCGACACGTCGCCGATAATCCTGTCATCCTCTCGATGGCACACCACGAACAAATAACCGCGATCCGACTCCCTGTCCGACTCGCTCTTCCGGATGGCGTTCAACTGCTGTTCTTCACGATCGAAGCCTTCCGGTTTACTTGGGGAAAACTTCTCGAAAAACTCCCTGTTTCGCCTATAAAGCGCCGCCAATTCGGCGGCATCCGCATCTCCGGGGAACCGGATATACACGCGCTGCTCCGACATTTTGCACCATCCTCGTTGTTTTCATGATCCTTCGCTTACGGTCCGCATACGATTGATGGCCCATTATAACCTTAATCGTAATTCCAACTGAGCTGCCCTTTTCTTATTTTCGCTGCGTAGATGATTTGGCCCGAATGAAAATGTACCTCCCTAAACATCGATACGATAAGGTTCAGCGCCGTCGTTTCGTTATTTACTTGGCTGTATGTAAGAGGGGGCCGATGAAGGAAGGGCTGCGTCATCAATAACTCCGGTGCAGATCTGAGATGTTCCAGATAGCGAATCAGAATATCAAAAGCATCGCCGGCCTTTGTTTTCGCTTGCTCTTTTGACATTGCGAGCCCTTTTTCGAATTCCTTCTCTCGATCCCTCGTGTCGGGAATATCGAGAAGAATGGTTTCGATTCGCGAGTGTACCGCCCCTCTTATATGAGCAATTAAGTTCGCGATGCTGTTGCTTTCCGATGTCGGGGATGAAACAATATCTTCTTCGGACAATTGTTCGATCGCTTGAAGCGTCCATTTCTTCTCCGATCGGAACTTAACCAACAGGCTGTCAATTAGTTCTAAGGCAATTTCCACTGAACATCCCCCATAGTCATAGGTTAACATCCGATATCCAATCTTCGAAATGCTCGGTTACGAAACGAATCTCGCTCTCATAGTGAGCCAGCTGGAGCTTGCCGATCCGCTTTATATTCATCCTGATCCGATCGTTTAAATAACAAGAAGTAAAAGGTCACTCGAACTGAGTGACCTTTTACAGCCTCTACGTGTGATTGGTTTATTATCGTCTGTGGTTGTCGATTCGTGATCGGAACTCACCGTTAATTAGTCCTTTCACGCCATCCGATCCGATAAAATCATGCGGAAAACCCAAACCGATTCGACTCACTTCATCAAGTCGCTCCAGTTGTTGTTCCGTCAAATCGAATTCAACCGACGCCAAATTATCCTGAAGCTGCTCCACCGTTTTCGCACCGAGAATCGGAATGAACACGCCTCTCTTTTGCCGGATCCAATTCAGCGCGACTTGCGCTGGCGTTTTCCCGATTTCGGATGCGATATGCACCGCTTCATGGATGACCCGTACATTTCTTTCGTTCGACCGGTAAGCATTGATCCGCGCTTTTCTTGCATTCTCCGGCTCCTTGTGTTGATATTTCCCTGTCAACACGCCGGCGCCTAGAGGCGACCAGGCAGTCACTCCAATATCAAAAGCCTCAGCCATGGGGATCAGATCGCGTTCGGCATCCCGCTGCACTAAACTATACTCCGTCTGCAGTCCGATAAACGGCGACCAACCCTGAAGAGCCGCGAGCGTATTGGCTTGGGAGACAATCCACGCAGGCGCATCGGAGATTCCGACATAGAGTATTTTACCCGCTCGCACTTGATCGTCCAGTGCGCGCATGACCTCTTCAACCGGCGTCATAAAATCCCATACATGCACCCAATAAACGTCGATATAGTCCGTGTTCAACCGCTTCAAGCTCTGTTCCAACGATTGAACAAGGCTTTTACGATGATTTCCCCCTCCATTTGGATGCGTTTTATTCATCGAGACCGAATATTTCGTTGCGACCACGAAATTCTCACGGGCACCTGCAATAAACTCGCCGACTAATTCTTCACTCTCGCCGCCTGTATAACTGTTAGCCGAATCGATAAAGTTTCCGCCCGCTGCCGCATAAGCTTCAAACATTTTACGGCTCTCATCCTTCGAAGCGCCGAATCCTCCTGCTCCACCAAAGGTCATCGTGCCCAGCGCCACTTCCGAAACCCGCAGCCCGCTTCTCCCCAACAACTTGAACTTCAATGTCATCGTCTCCTTTGCGATCCTTCTTATGGTATTATAAAGGAAAAAAATGGTTGGAATAAGTAGGCACATTTCTGTTCCCGGTTTCAAAAAGGAAAATCACCGATGCAGGACGTGGCGCTTTTAAAAGGAGGGCAAGATGAGTATCGATAATTTCGGCGAAGGATTTTGCATGGAAGCTTATCGCAGAGCCACCTATCAGATGCCTTTTGAGGCGACGATCAATTGCGTTAACGGAAAATGGAAGCCTTACATCCTATGCCATCTCTTGGCCGAGTCCATCGTATCCGGCGGTTCCGTTCGATACGGCGAATTGCTGAGGCTGATTCCGACAGTCACGAAACGAATGTTGACGCTGCATTTACGGGAATTGGAGCGAGACGGCTTAATTAAGCGAGTCATAGTTGACGAATTGCCTCTGCGGGTGGATTACTCGATAACCGAGCACGGGAAGAGTGTTTATAAGCTGCTCATGACCATGATTGAGTGGGGAAAGACACATCTGACCTTTCTGGAGGAACAAGAACTTAAGCTTCAATATCAGGCAGCCGCCAACGGATCTTCAGATTGAACGTCATGCCCGAAGCAAAAAGGATGCGCCGCGCAGCGCGTCCTTTTTGCTGTTCTATTTCCCCCCTACGGGATAGGAGATCTTACGTCAGTGACTTACTCATTTGCATGTCCTGTTCCTCCACATAATTACGGTAGCTTCCGCCGTCATAGTAATCTATGATGTTCTCATTAATCTCTAGATACAATTGAATGGAAGGCATTTCGTAATCGGAATCCACTCGACGCCAATCTGCTGGGGATCGGGATTCTACGAGAGTCTGGACGTAGATCCCTTTTTAGTTTGCATTGGAATGTAACGCCTACGGAATAGGTGTCGCCGTGAAAGGTACGGAATATTGCACCGCCTCTTAGCCGCGCCGGCTATCAGGTGCGGACATTTCCGCCAACAGCTCCCCGATGACGCTTTCGTAATCCGAATGATCGAGCGAATAAAGCTCTTCCCGCGTCTTTCTCGAGTCCTGGTGCAGCTCGCTCGCGTCGCTCCATCGGAACACCCGCCGCATGAGCCGCGCGAGCTTCTCCGGATCCCCGCCGGAACGAACGTAGCGATCCATGATTTCGAAGTCGCGAATTCCCTTTTGTAGCAGCTTGTAACGGAGCGTCAGCACCGGCTTCCCGTCTTTGCCCGGATAGACGAAATTCGTATCGCCTGCGGGGAACAACGGGTAGTGATAGGCAATGCGTTTTAACGGGTCATTCGGCCAAACCGTGTAATTCCATCGCAGAAACCCGTCCAGTCCCCAATGACGCGCGAGCCATGGAAGAAGCCTGCTTTCCAGAAGCGGAGAGCAGATGAACGTGTTCGGCCGTTCGTTGTTGCAGGCGACGTAGAAGAGCGTCTTCCCTTTCTTCCCCTGCATGAGCGTCTCGAGCTGCTCGAACTCCCCGGCGACGCAGTCGATGATGGGCACGTGGTCGAGCAGCCCCTCCTCCGCGATAAACTCCGCGTGCCCGATCGCGACCTTGTACTGGAACGAAGGCGCCATCGCCTGCAGCGATTGCAATCGGCCCCTGAACCGTTCGAGATCCGCGGGCTCGTCGGCCGCGATGCGCACCTTGTCCGCCCAGCCGCGTTCGGCGAAGTTGTCGGACAGCGCGGCGACGTACCGTTCGAGCTGCCGTTTCTCGCGAATATAGCCGTAAGCGCGGGTGCGCTCGTCATAGTAACGAATTCGGATGGCATCGTCGTGATCGCGGATGACCCCGCCGTATCCCGCGTCTTCGAGCACCCAGATGTTCAGCAGTCCGAACACCTCGATCTCCGAATCGATTCCGTGGCTCATGCACAGCTCCACGTACCGGTTCAAGGCCCGGAAGTCGTACGTCCATTCGTCTTCCCCGCGGCGAGTTACGCGAACGATGCTGTACTCGAACACGTTCGCGGGATCGATCCGATCGTAGCAGGATGCTTGCCCGGACCACGGAATCTCCGAGACGATGACCGTGATCGCCTTCTGGCCGATCGCGGCGAGCGAGGATACGTAGTTCTCCAGAATCGCGAAATGCGCATCGCTCCAAAGCTCCACGTCGTATTTGCGGGCGATGTTGGAATTGTGCTGCCACAGGTCGAGATAAAACCTGTAGTCCTTCGGGTCTGGCAATGCCACGTCAAGCACCTGTAATTCGACTTTCAGCGTTCGGATCAACGTCTCGTCCTCGAACATGCGATGCCCGTACACGCGAATCTCCGGATAATAGACGCCGGGTTCGGCATCTGCGCCAAGCTCCGCCTCGATCCAGATCGGCTGCACCTTTCGTTTCTCGACGTACGCCGATGGCTGCGGCAGAATCATGTCCGATTTCCACTGCCGGTCGTCGTCTTCGACGAGCCCGATCAGGCTCGCGCCGATTCGGCCGTCCCCGATTCCCGTCAAAACCGCCTCTACGCGGACGATCGTAATAGGCCCGCGTTCGTAGAAGCATGTCTCTCCGTTCACCGCGACGAGCATTTCCTCGTCCGAATAGAGAAGCAGCTGCCATGCAGCCCGATCGTTCCTGCCGCAAACGAGCGAAATCGCTTTATGCTCGTCAAACGGAGCCTCGAAGCGCTGATAGACGCCGAATGCGTATTTATAGCTTTCCTCTTCCAATCCCGTAACGATCTTCATTATCGTGATCCCCTCGATTTCGTGGACGTATGGCTTATTTCAACATGAACCGAAACATTTCTTCGAACAGCAGAAAATGGCTGTCCAAGATCTCCTCCGCCGACAATCGCGCTCCGGGCGCGTCCAATCCCATATTGGATTCGAACGTCATGCTCATCCCGCCGCAAGCGTGATGAACCGCCGACGTTAGATTGAACGAAGGCGGGGAGCCGCCTTCTCTCTCCGTCCATTGGTCGACCGCCGTAAACGGCAGTCCCCGCTCCCCGCAAGCCTCGGCCATTCGTTCGTTGAACGACTGCTGCTTCCGCCTGACGGCCGCGGGCAAGTAGGCGATCGCCGGAAAATGTATCGGCTCGTTCGCCCCTCCGTGCAGCGAGACGTGGAAATCGACCGCTTCCCGATCCGCCAGCGCCAGCAGCGCCGCCGTCTCCACCGCCATCGGGGCGAAGAAATTATCGTGCATGAAGTTGACCCCGTCGTCGTTGAAGTACGACCCCAGGAAATCGGCGGCGTCCTTGATCGGATGCACCGATTTGCACGCGGTCCATGTACAGAGCGATCCGTCCTTCCACGAACCTTGCATCCAATAGACAAACTGCTCGGAAAGCGTCCCGATCAATGTATCGACCGGCAGCCTCGCCCGTCCGTCCGGATTCAAGCAAGGGATCAGCAGCAGCCGGAATCGATCGGCATTCTCATGGACGTAATCATGCCGCTTGCCCCGGTAGTCGGCGCCTGTCTCCAGCAGTCGGATCAGGTTCAATACCGCCGCGATTCCTTCGAGCTCGCCGCCGTGCACGCCCCCGACAAGGAGCAGAACGGGCTTGGCGCCTTCGCCCTTATGCGCGTAATGCGCCGTGCTGCCAGCGCCGCAAGCCGAGTTGTAGTTGGCCGTGCGGCCGAAGTCTTCCTTCTCCCCGTATTCCGCCACGTAGATTTCGCGCCCGCCCGCCGATGAAGCCAGAACGCAGGATCGCCCGCGGACGATCTCCGCCATGCTTTGTTCGATATCGGACAAGTTGCTTTTCCAAAATGGCTCGACCAACGATGACTCCTCCTTATCCGCGCTTAGGCCGCCGGTCATCCTTTGACGGATCCCATCATGGCGCCCTTGACGAAATGCTTCTGAATGAACGGATACACGAGCATGATCGGGAGCGTGCCGACGAGTATGACCGCGTATTTCAGCGATTCCAAGACGACCTTCTTGTCTCCGACCGCCGAGCTGGTCGTCATGTCCGACGTCTGCCCCATCATGACGATGTTTCGGATCATGACCTGAAGCGGAAACAGGTCGGCCTTCCGAATGAAAATGAGCGCGTAGAAGAAATTCCCCCAAATTTGCACCGCGTAGAACAGCGAGATCGTCATGATGACCGGCTTCGATAACGGAAGCACGATTCGAAGCAGAATGCCGAGATCGGATAAGCCGTCGATCTTCCCGGACTCCTCCAGCTCGCGCGGAAGCCCTTGGAAAAACGTGCGCATGATGATCAAGTACCACGAGGAGACGAGTCCCGGCAGCACCATCGCCCAGATCGTATCCAGCAAATGATAGCTCCTCACCGTGAGGTAGGTCGGGATCAGCCCGCCCGAGAACAGCATCGTGAAGACGATCATCAGCATGAATGCTTTGCCGAAGACCAGGTTTCTCCGCGAGAGCGAATAGGCCCCGATCGTCGTGAACAAGAGCGACAGCGTCGTCCCCAGCACGACGTACATCAGCGTATTTCTGTATCCGACAAGGATGCGATTATCCTGGAAAACGGCGGCGTAGGCGTCCAATCGGAAGCCATCTGGCCACAGCCCGACCCGATTCTCGACGACGCTGTCAGCGGAGCTTATCGAAACCGCTGCCATATGAACGAAGGGGAATAGCATCAT
The DNA here is from genome assembly GCF_009909195.1 of Paenibacillus sacheonensis. Taxonomy (GTDB): domain Bacteria; phylum Bacillota; class Bacilli; order Paenibacillales; family Paenibacillaceae; genus Paenibacillus_Z; species Paenibacillus_Z sacheonensis. The sequence continues at coordinate 18,785 of NZ_JAAAMU010000001.1, read as the reverse complement.
GCAAGCGAATAGCCCCAGCAGCAGAATGTTGACGACGTCGAATAGTCCGGTTCTGTTATTCAATCCGCATGAACTCCCTTACCATAAGCTGGTCTCTCCGAATTTGCGGCTGATCTTGTTGCTCGCGTATACGAGCGCGAAGCCGATGACGGCCATGAACAGATCGATGGCGGTGCCGTAGCTGTAGCTGCCCTGAAGAATGCCCACCCGGTACACGTAAGTGGAGATAATGTCCGACGTATCGTAAGTCGCCGCGTTGGCCAGCAGGAATACTTTCTCGAAGCCGATCTCGAGCACGTGCCCGACTTGCAGGATAAACATGATGACGACCGCCGTCGAGATGCCGGGCAGCGTGACGTGCCGAATCTGCTTGAAGCGGCTCGCGCCGTCCATCCGGGCGGCCTCGTACAGCTGCGGATCGATCGTCGTCATGGCGGCCAAGAATATAATGGAGTTCCAGCCGGCTTGCTGCCAAATTTCCGAGGCGACGTAAATCGTCCGAAACCATTCGGATTCTTGAAGGAAGTTGACGGCGGGGAATCCCATTTGCTGAAAGAGACGGTTAAGCCAGCCGGTGGTCGGCGACAGCAGCATGACGAGCATGCTCGATACGACGACGGTAGACAGGAAATAGGGCAGGTAACTGACCGACTGCACGAACCGCTTGAACATCCGGTCTCTTAGCTCGTTCAGCATCACGGCCAGAAGAATAGGCGCGGGAAATCCGAACAGCAGCTTATAGAAACCGAGAAGCGCCGTATTCTTGACGATGACGAGGGCGTCGGGATTCTCGAAGAACTGCTTGTAATATTTCAATCCCACCCATGGGCTTGCCGCGATCCCTTTGAACAAGTTGTAGTCCATGAAGGAAATGACGATGCCGAACATGGGCACGTACTTGAACAAAACATAGTACACCAGCACGGGTGCCAGCAGCAGCAAAAAGACGCGGTCGCGCTTTAGCTGCCCGATGACCGATGACTTCAAATTCCGCATCTCCTTTCTTAGGAAAGATAGGGCCCGACGTCCGCACGAGACGCAAAGCCCTACCGGCGTTCCTCTATATTTGGCGGTGCCCCTATTTGGCGGCGCCCTTCACGCGGTCCAGTCCGATCTGGTACGCGTCGATGAGCTTCTGGGAGCCCAGCTTCTGAAGCTCGGCCAGGAACGCATCCCATTCGGTCAGCGGCGTTTCGCCCATGATGAACTTGGCGACGGCCGTCTCGTAATATTTCCGGATCTGTTCTTCGGTATTGGCGATGGCGCTTTTCTCTTCGCCGGTCAACGGCGGCAAGGCGTTGATGACCGGGAACTGGTACTTCGCGGCTTCCGTATAGGCGTATTGCTCGTTCTCGTTGCTGAGCGATTTCGAGGCTTCGAAGTCGGCCAAGCCGTACGCGCCCGTCGTGAACATGCCGAGTTCCTTGCGCAGGTCGTTCGGCTCCTTGAATTGCGGCAGGAACTGTCGCTTGCCATCCACCATCGTGTACGTTTCGCCTTCTTTGCCCCAGCTCAGCAGCTCTTTGCCCTCGTCGGAATAGAGGAAGTCGAGATAACGCAGCGCGGCATCCAGGTTCTTGGTCGTGGAGGAGACGGCAAAGCCGTATTCCTCGAAGTTCGTATTCGGAATGTACGGCTGGCTGCCGCTGCCGAGCGGCGGTGCCATGAATTTCAGATGCGCGCCGTCCGTGAGCTGGGCGTTCATGATTTCGATCTGCCCGATGAACTGGATCGTCATGAACGATTTGTCCGTCGTGATGAACTGGGTCCATGCCTTGTAGTCCATCGACAGCCAATCCGGCGGCGTCAAGCCTTCCGCGTAGAACTTGTGCAAGTATTCGACCAGCGTCTTGAAGCCGGGATCGGCCGCGCCGTGCTTGATTTTGCCCGTGGCCGGATCTTCGTAAAATTCAGGATAGAAGCCGAAGGAAGGCCCGAAATATTTCAGCGTGTTGATGCCGTGGCGGAAGACGAACGGATAACTGTCGGGATACAGCTTCTTCAGTTGCTTGGCCGTTTCGTACATCTCTTCCCATGTCTTCGGCACCTCGAGCGAGTTCTTCGCGAAGATATCGTCCCGGTAGAAGAAGACGGTCTGATTGCCCGCGCCCATCCCGTCGTTGAGCACGTGGTACATCTCGCCGCCGGGCGAGGTCATGCGCTGCGCGACGTCGGGCCTGGCTTCCAGAAACGCCTTCAGATGCGGCATCTTGTCCAGATGCTTGGACAAATCGAGGAATGCCCCCTGCGGTCCATACTTCTGGGCGTCCGGAGGGAACACGGACATCAGGTCCGGCATATCGCCGGATGCAACGGCGAGCGCGAGCGACTCCGGTCCCGTCTGCGTTTCTTGTTTAATGGTAATATTCGTTTTCTCCTTGATCCACTTCCAAACGGCCCAATCTTCCTTGACGGGCCAGGCTTGGGATAGATCCGTCAGCAGCCTTAGCGTGGCCGGCTCGGGCGCCGCAGGTTCTTGCGCCGCGGGTTCCGCCGGCGTATTGGCCGGTTCGTTGGCGCCGGATGCCGCCGGTTCGTTCGGCGCCTTCGCGTCGTTCTCTTTCTCGGAACATGCGGCGAGCAAGGTCGCCAGCAGCATGACCGAAGCGAGCGCCGTGCTTGCGGCAGCGCCGCTCTTGCGTTTCTTTCTCTGCTTCAACATGAATGCACCCTCCCTAATCGTTTCTTCGTTTCGTGCCGTCAGGTCTTCAGTCGTATCGCCGAGGTTCCTGAATCCGCTTTCGCTTTATTCGTCCCCCTCGATAACGCAATCATAGGGCATCGCGGAAACGGCGGTAAATCGGCGGTTCCGGCGCGGCTTCAATTCCTTTATGGTTTTCTTAAAATAATAGCATCTTTCGGGAAAACGCCCATTCTTTTTCGGCGGCGACAGCCCGAAGCGCGCGGGGTTTCCCCCGCCGCCTCGGCTGCCGGACGCCGTCTTGCCGAATTCAACCGCAAGGTAACCGAATCTCTGCGCCGCGCTCGCTTACGGCGTCTTGAACATGGTCGCGTAATCGAACAGGTACTCGCCCGTATAGCGGCTCGGACGGAAAACGAACGAGCTCAGGTTGGCGACGCTTTCGTTATCGTCGTAAAATTTCAGTCCTTCGATCCGGTACGTGCCGGTCATCTTATCGAGCGTGCCGGGGAAATCCGCGTCCGTGGTCAGCGTTTTGAAGTAATCCGATTGCAGCGTGATATCGTAACGCTTCGCGTCCATATCCGCGTCGAACCGGAGCGTCATCCATTGATTCGCCGGTATCTCGGCGGTCGCATTCGGGAGCTTCACCAATTTGTTCGTGCCGCCGTCTTTGATCCAATAGCCGAATTTTTTATCGGAACCGCCCGTAAGGCGAATCAGATCCGTTCCGGAGCCGCCGAGGATGAGCTCGAAATAACCGACCTTCTTCGCGATGAACGTCGTTTCGAACGTCACTTTGCCGGTGAGCGCCGTCGTCGCTTTTTGCACGATCGGACTGACCGCCCACTCGTTGGCCGGATCCTCGTAATTGTCCAGCACCCGCAATGCATTGCCCGGCGTTATCGGCGAGGTTACGGGTTCGACGACCGTGCCGAAATTGCGGGTGAACGTCCAGCCGTTGCCGTTCGCCGCCGTCGTCCAGCTATCGAACGTCTCGTAATATTCTCCCGCGGTCCCCGTCGTCGGCATGGTCAACGGAATCGTCGGACCGTCCGTGGATTCGTTGCCGGCGGCATCCTTCGCTTCGACCTTGAACGTATAGGACGCGCCTGGCGTCAGCCCGGTTACATCGTAGGAGGTTCCGGCGACTTCGACCGCGACGCCCGGCTGATCCGACCGATACAGCTTATAGGAGGTGACATGGCCGGAATTGTCTTCCGCTTCGTCCCATTTCAGCTTCGCGATCGCGGGGAAGAGATGGTCGATCCGCAGGGCGTCCGCGGCATCCCAGCCCGGCGCGGTCAAGTCGGGCAGCGTCGCGGTCGCGGCCGCGCTCGCCTTGGAACGGTTGCCGCTCGAATCCACGGCTCTTACGGTAATGGCGTACGTCTGGCCGGTCGACAACCCGGACACCGTCGCGGTCAAGGCGCCGCTCGCGGGCACGAGCTGTTGCTGCACGCCGTTCGCGTAGATCGCGTATTGCGCGACCGCGACGTCATCCGTGGAGGCGCTCCACGAGACGTCGACCGAATGATCCGTTACGTTCGTTAGCGCCACGTTGCCGGGGATCGTCGGTATGACCTCGTCGTCCTTCACTTCGATGAGGCCGATCCAGTCGACGTTCATCGGGCCTCTGGCATTCCAGAGCGTAATGTCGATCGGCCCGGGTTCCAGCACCTTGCCGGTTCGTACCCGCGCCGCTTTCCAATATTCCGGCAGCGTCCCGTAGTCCACGGTCGTCTCGGTCTCGAAATAATAAGGAGATTCGCCGATCATGGCCAGTCTAGCGCTTTGCTGTCCCGCCGGCATATCCCAGCCCGACACGTATTTCACGACGAGATCGTAAGTGCCCGGGTTCGGGACGTTCAGCTGCCATTTGCCCCAAGATCCGACGTCCACCCAGGTCCCGACGCCGGCGCCGCCCGACAGGAACGGCCGGTTCCGATAGACGGTGAACGACGGGTCTCCCTTCGCGGAGTACGCCTCCGCTTCTTTCCAGACGATCGGGGTCGTCTCCCGCTTCTCGTCGGGATCGTCCCACGTGAGCGTGGGCGTCGGCGCGTCCGCCCCTATCTTCTTCAGCTTGACGAGTCCCGCCGCCCCGCGCAGCAGGATCCGAGCATCGGCTTCCAAGAAGACGCTGTCCGTCTTCCCGTGGGACGTGAACAAGAATCCGGCTGGCGCTTCGAGCACCTGGTATAAGCCCGGCTCGTTGTCCAGCTTGCCCCAAGCAACGGGATTGCCTTCCGTATCGCTATGCCGCTCCAACTCGACCGTGCCCGGCACCCCGTCGATGTCGACGTTTAGCGCGACGGGCGCCATCGGTTCCGGCATCGGAGCATCGTTGAGCTTGAAGGCCCGCTGGCCATGCTCGACTTGCACGTTCAGCGTGTCGCCCGACGTCGTCCAATGCACGCCCTGCAGCGCCATCTCTTCCGCGGCCGTGCCGCCTTGCGGGATATCGCTGCCGCTGTCCTGATCGCGGAGCCGCGTTAACCCCGGCGCATGAACGGCGACTTGCGTGTCCGCTTGGCTGGATACCGACAAGCGGTCTTCGCCGTAGACGACGGTCGCGGTCTCGCTGCTTGCGATCAGCGCGATGCCGTCCTTCGACACGCTCTTGCCGTCGACGAGCAGCACCGTATCTCCCTTGAAGGCGACGGCCGCCCCTTCGAAGGAGACGTTGCCCGCGCTGACGACGCCGCTCGTGCCCGTCCGGACGTACACGACGGAACCGTCCGCGAACGAGAGCTTCAGGTACGTGCCGTTATTTTCCACGGTCGCTTCTTCCGGCGCGCCTTCGCTCCGCTCATACGCTTGCATCGTCGACACGATCGTCGCCTGCGATGCCTTCGGCGTCACGAATGCCGCGTGTTTCTGCTCTCTGCCGGCAAAGCTGCCGGTCGGCTTCTGTTCGATGCCGTTCCGGTCGAGGAATTTATCCTCCGTAACCGCGGTTAACCCGCCGGGCGTAAGCAGCTTGACTTTGAGGCCGGCGTTGCCTTTCAGAATCGTCGCTTCCGCGTTCGGCACGTCGACGTCGAGCTCGTCGTCCGCGTGCAGCCACCATTCGAAGTTCGAGCCGCCCGGCTTGTTCGAGGCCAGCTGGTCGACCACGACGAACGTCGAAGGACGCACGTAAATGATCTTCCGGTCCGCCCGGGACAGCATACCCGCGTAGGCGGCCGAAGCGTCGCCGCTCGTCGCGTCGAAGTCGGGGTGCGTCACGAAGCCGAGAATTTTGCCGTCCGCGTCGATGTCGTTCGTGGGCTGCCCCTTCTTCACGTCGAGCGTGATCGCGTTGGATGCGAACGTCTGTCTGCCGTAGTTGGTCATGTGCGCGCTCGTGTACGAATCGAAAAATCCGGCCTCGACCGCCAGCGATTCGCCGAACGCTTTCACCACGAAGCTGTTCTGGTCGGCATGGGTGTGGTTGTAGCTGCCGTAAGGACTCGACTTGAAGTACAGGGACACGCGATCGGGATCGTAAAGCTCGGAATGCATGGCGACCTCCCCGATATCCTGGAACCATCGGCCGTCCGGCAAATCGACGGGCGGCATGGCGGACAAGTCGGCATCGCCGTAAAAATAGTTGAACAACTCTTCGCCGGGCTCCGATCCGATCGCTTCGGACTCCCATTTCAGCCTTGGATCCTGGTACATCTGGGCCAGGCGGTTCAGAATCGAGACGCTGTAATGGCTCGGGGAATCTTCGCTTCCGTCTCCGAAGACGCCGCCCGGGCTGCCGTGCGGGAACATATAGAGCGGATACAGCCCTTCGTTCCGGGAGTAGGCTTTATCGTAGAGATTGAAGCGGCTGGCGCTATTCAGCACGTCCGTGAATTCCTTGCCGAAGAGGGAGGAATATTGCCAATACCCCGTTCCCTGGGACCAGCCCCCGTCCTCTCCGCCCCAAGGAGGCATGAAGTTGATATAGTCGGGCACGGTGCCCCGGAACCAGTCCTCGGCTTCGGGCGCATCGTGGAGAAGCGCGATCGCGATTAGGCCGACGTAACCGAAGTTGGTCCAACCGTGGGAGTCGAACGGCGTTTTGCGAAGCGGATGCGCCGTGACCAGATCGTCGTACATCGTCGCCGTTCTGGCAACGATCATATCGCGGACGTCCTCTTTCTCGCCTTCCGTAAACAAGGAATAGCCGCACAGCCAGTCGTACGCCATGGCGGAACGGAGCGCGATATACCGATGCACCTGATCGTTCTGCGCGTAGCTCGTGCTGCCGTTTATATTCCATTGCGCGATGCCGTTCAACCGCCGCTTCGCTTCTGCGGCGTAATCGGCGTTGCCCGTCACGAGGTACAGGAACGCGGCGTCCGCCATCTTGTCGACGGCTTTGTCGGAGGCTTGGCGCAGGGCCGTCTGCGCGGCTTCGTATTCCGTATCGCGGGGATGCGAGGGCGGATACGGAAATACCGGTTCCGCCGGCAGAGGCTCATTAAGGGCGGCCGTGACCGAAGCGAGCTTCTTCTCGTAGAGCGTCTTGCCGGTGGTCGTCTTCAAGCTCCTGAAATCGGCGAGCGTATCGGCCGTCGTCCATATCCGCGGATGGCCCGAGCCGATCTCCCCCAGCAGGTCGTCTACGGAAGGAACGGGAAACGCGACGTCGTTATCGCCGTCGATGCGGAACTTGCGAACGTCGCTCCACGTCGACCAGTCGTCCGGAGCGGCGGCTCCCGCCGCGTGATACCGGACGCGCCAATACCACGTGCCGGCGTCAAGCGCGTGGGAAAAATTATAGAAGTTATTCGTCAGCTCGTCTTCGTCGTAGACGACTGCGGACAAATCCGCCGCCCGGCCGGCCTGCAGCTGGTACTTATCGGCGTTCGAGATCCACGGCCAGTGGAAATCGGGCGGGTTCTGCGTCGTGACGAGACCGTCCTTCGGACCGAAGGGCATATTATATCCCGTGGCCGACGCGGCCGGCCATGCCGGCACGGCCGCGTTCGCCTCGGGCGTCCGGGCGAAGCCCCCGAAGCATCCGAACGCCAACGCCGCCGCCATGAACCAAATGAAGCTTTTACGCAAGTTCGTTTTCGTCTCACCGACTGTCCTCACATCATTCAGCTCCTCTAACGAATGGTTTGAATCCGTTTACAATCGTTCATTGCTCAAATTCTGCTCCGGCGCGAACCCATCCGCCGGCGGTACCGGATACGGCCCCCTTCCCGTCGAACGCGATTCGACTCCCCGCGCGCCGGGAGTCGCCAGTAGAATAAATCATCCGCCTCCCCCGGTACATCGGCGGAAACCGTTCGCCTGCAGTTCCTTTTCGATTACCTCATAAAAGTACCAGGTTCGGTAAAATCGCCTATCCGGCACATGCCACGCAAGCCCGTCCCGATAGGAGCCGGACGCAAAAAAAACGGATGCGCCCCGCAAGGCGCATCCGGTTATAACCGATAGATTCTTATCTCTCCCGTCAGCCCGTAGGGACGAAGCACGTAGTCCTCCTTGCGCTCCGGCCCCTGCGGGTGAAACGAATCCCAATCGAGCCAAGCCCCGTCCGGCCGCTCGACATGCAGCGGTCCGAGCGCATTACGGGGACTTCCGACGACCTCGAGTTCCAACCGGTTGGCGCCCGGCACGAGCCACTCCGTCAGCTCGACGGTTCCGGCCGCCCGCCACGGAATGTCCTTGCCGCCGTGGCCGTTTACGAACAGGCGCAGCGTGATCGCTTCATAGGATCCCATCTCGAGAAACGTTCGACGGCCTGCCGCAGACTCCGCCGCGTCGAAATCGAAGCGGTAGATCATGCTGCCGCAATAATGCGGATAGCCCTGCGGGCACCAGTCTCCGAGACCGAGATTCCCTGGCTCCCGAGCCAGCCGGCGTTCGCCGTCGACCGAGAAGTCTCCGATGAGAAACGCGTCCTCGATCTCCATGTCGTGCATGTACGCGCATTCGATCTCGAGCACGTTATCCCCCTCGATCAGCGCCGGGAGCTTGACGGTCGAGATGCAGCGGTCCAAGTACCACCCTAGCGGAGCTTCAGCGATCCGATCGCCGTTCAATCGGAAACGGAAACGCTCCGCCTGTTCGAACGCGATGAACGTCTCGGCCGCGGGAACGTCCTTGACCGCGAAGACGAAGCGGAACGCGACCGGTTCCCCGTCGTTCTCGTGAGGCTCGCCGATCCAGAAATGCCGCTGAAGGCCGCCGTTCGCGTAAATTTGCCGCATGCCCAGCCTTTCGCGAAGCGCCTGCTGCGCCCGCCAGACGTCCATGGTCCCCGACCAGGCTTCATCCCGAACGCGGTACTGGCAGCGATCCAGCACGAGCGCGTTCGGCGCGGTCCTCGCGAAGGATGCAGGCGCATCGAGAACGGCGAGCGGCTCTTGAACGCCCGATTCCTCCGTCAATGCCTGGAAGGCAGCTTCGCCAGGCTCCGGGACGACAAGGTACAGCTTGGAGTCCGTCCTCCCGAATCGTTCCCGGAAGACCAGGTAGCCGTCCCGGCTTACGGCCGCGACCTCCGTCTTCTCTCCCGTGAGCGCATCCCACGACTCGACTCTACCGCTGCCTTGTATGCCGACTTCCGCGTCGTAACCAGCCTCGCGGTCGTTGTTGGCGACGAATACGGCCGTGCAGTCTTCCATTTCCCTGCGCATAACGAGCAGCCGGTTCGCCTCCCGTCCGTCTTCGCCCACAAGGCGCACGGAACGGGGGAGTTCGCGCTCGATTGCCTCGATAAGCCGTTCAGCGCATCCGGCCTTCCGAAAACCCGGATGCTCCGTTAACGCGGACAGATCGGACGGCGCTCCGTCCACCATCTCGGGAACGTCTCCATAAGAGAGCAGGATTCCCCCTGCGTTCATATACGCGAGCAGCAGCTCGCATGTCGGATGCAATAGATTAAGCAAGGAAGGCAGCACGACGACGCGATAGCTCGCAAGCCCGACTTGCATCCGGTCTCCCCGCACGCTGCCGATTTCTTGCAGAATCAGCTCGTCGCCCAAGTCGAAATCGTAATGCTCGCCGAGCAGCAGCCGCACGAAATCGTTAAACGCCCGGTTATAGTCCGCCAGCGCTTCGGCATTCCCCGCCCGATTGCGCCATTCCGGCGCCAGAACGTCCTGGCCGAGCCGCGCCCACACCGACGTCGCCGGATGGACGACCAGCACGTCCCGGACGACGCGCCCTTCGGTCAGCACCGAGCCTAGCCGGGCGAAATAATCCTCGACGACATGGTTGTGCGGCCACCAGTTCGCGTTGTAATTAAAGGAAGGCGGATAATCCCGCTTGCGGCAGCCGCGAAGCGAGTACAGCGCCACATGGTGGGTGATCGCGTTGACGCCGAGCGCGTACTGCCAGTCGCCGATCCATTTGCGCCCTTCGAAGGTCAAGTCCCAGCCCGTCACCCCGTACGTCTCCGTCATGACGATCGGCTTGCCGTATTGATTCGCGACGCTGGACGCCTCCTTGACCGACAAGCTCTCGTCCGTTTGCTCGCAGAGCGTGTCGATGCCGGGCACGTCGAGATAGCGGTAATGGGGCATGACGGCGCCGTTGTACAACGTTGCTTTCACCAAATCCTCTTCCCAGCAGAAATGGCCGGCGAAAGCGAGTCCGTTGTCACGGCACCAGTCGCCGATCGGCTTCGTATACGCGTCGCAGAACATTTCCGTGACCGTCTTCCAATAATCGTGACGGATCTTGGACGACGGTGCGCCCCGGTAGAAGAAGTAAGGAAGCGTCTCCCAGATCTCGTATCCGTTCTTCTCCGCGAACGTGCTCGGCAGCGCATCGGTCCACGTCATCCACGTCATCTCGGGCGCGTTCAGCCGTTCTTGAAAGCCGCGAAAGAAAGGTTCGTCCGTGAAAATGCCCGGCACGGTCCGCCCGAATTCCTCGCCGACGGCCTCCTTGTACTTCTCGTAGGTCGTCTCGAGGAAGATCGCGGCCGACAGCGGGTTTAAGCTGTCGGGATACGAGTCGCCGTGGCACCACTCGTTCGGAGGGGCGACATGCCGCCTCAGCACCAGGTACGCTTCTTCTCCCGCGAGCTGCCCGCAGTCGGTCCAATCCGCCAAGCGGGCGCAGTCCAGCAGCTCGTCGCCCCGGATTCTCGCGCGGTACACGGCTTGAATCGACTCGTCCGGCCCGAATGCCCTGCAGACGTCAAGCGACAAGGCCTTCGCGCGCACGGCGTCGCCGCCTAGACGGGCGACCTGGCCGCCGCCCATCCCGGAGGAATACCGATCCTCGTCGTACAGCCAAGCGTACATGCCCTCTTCCTTCGCTTTGGCGACCGACTGCTTGATGCGCGCCATGAAATCTTCGCCCATATACGGCGTTTCGAGCCCTTCCCGGACATGCATCATGAAGCCGCCCATCCCCTGCTCCTTGAACCCCTCGATCTGAGCGTTCAATTCTCCCTGCTCCAGCTGGCCGTTCCATGACCAGAACGGCACGGAGCGACGGTCCGCGGGCGGGTTCGCAAATTTGCCGAGAAGCCCGGCATGCGTCGATTCCGTCTTATTCAATTCTTATCCTCCCTTTTCCGGTATTCGCTCGGGGTCACGCCCATGTACTTCTTGAACATTCTATTAAACGACGTGATGTTCCGGTATCCGACCGCTTCGGCGGCGTCGCGGATCTTGAGCCGGTCGTCGTTTAGCAGGCCGGCCGCCTTCGCGATCCGGGTTTCGTTAATATAGTCGACGATGTTCATGCCGGTTTTGCCTTTGAAATAAGACGACAAATAGCCGCTGCTCATCTTGAGCTTGGCCGCAAGCACGTCCAAGTAGATCTCTTCCGCCAAATGTGCGTGGATATAATCGACGACCTGCGTCGTGATCGGATGCTTCTCTTCCTTCTTCTCCCGCACGGCTTCCGCCGTCTTCGTCACCCATTCGACGAGCAGTTCCTCCAGCTCCTTCACCGTCCGGCAGCGCCCGATCCGCTCGCCCGTATTGCCGAGCAGGACGTCGGTTTCCTCCGAACCGAGCGGGAATGGCGTGACCGCGCTGCGGATCTTGCCCGCGAAGGCTTCCGCGAATCGGACGAGCGATGCTGCCGTCGGAACGTCCCGATGCCATTTCGCGACATGCTGCTGCACCAGAACGGCAAGCTGGACGGCGTTGCCCGCCTTCATGTTCGCTTCGAGCGCTTTGTCTTGGTCCGGCGAGAAGCCGAACGCGGCAGGGGCGGAGCCCCGTTCGAGAATCAGCTGCGTCCTGCCCGTCATCAGCCGCTCGCCCGCAAGCCGCTGCGCTTCCTCGTACGCCGCGGTTAGGCGATCCGAAGCCGAATAGGCCGAGGTGACGGCCATCGTGACGACGCCGTGCTCCGAGTCCTGATCGAACACCTGGCTCATCTCGTCCAACTGCGCGATGACGTCCTTCGGTTCCTCCGTGAACACGAGGCTGAGAATCTGATCCCGTTCGATCTGAAACGTGAGCGAATCGGGAAAAGCCGGTTTTAATTTGCTTTCTATGAATGTGCGCAAGTAATAGAGCCAGTTCTGAACGACTTCCGATGAATAGAGCTCTCCCTTGTCCGGTTGAATATGGTAGAGCACGAACACGAACGGCCTGTCCGCGAATTCGAGCTTGGGGGTATCGGGCTCGTGGCTTCGGATCGCTTTCAGATGATTGATGAAAGAGAACTGGCGGAACAGCATCCGGTTGTCGTGGATTCGGCCGCTGATGAAGTTGAACTCATTGATGGTCGATCGATAAGGTGGGTCGTCGTTCATCCGGCGGATCGATTCGATGACTTTCTTGAGCGGATTATTGATGCGCGACGCAATCAGGAACGAGAAGAAGACGCTGAGCGCAATCGCCGCGAGGATAATGGCCAGCAGGGTAAGATTGATACGCGTCTGCTCGGCGATCCGGTCGGCCGGAACCCGGGAGACGTACGAGAACCCGGTCGCTTCTCCGCTGTTCGCGAAATAATATTTTCCGTCCCGGATCCCCGAGCCGTTCTGTCCCAAATCCCCCAAGTCGCCGAAAGCGAGGAAAGGCTCCCGGCCCGTACGGCTAAACATCGGTTTGCCGTGCGCGTCATAGATGAGGAAATCCTTGTAGAGATTCTGATGGAAAGCTTCGTACATCTTGGCGGCATCCAGCAGCACGATCATGTAGAAGTCGGGGTTGTTGACGCCCTCGATAATCATCGGCATCAGCTCGCCGAGCGGCTGCGGGCTATCCCGGAAGATGTGATTGACCATCGCCGCGGCCGGATAGATCCGAATCGCTTCCGTCCCGCCGAACTGCGCCTTCCAGAACGCCAATGGGTATTCCTCGCTGGCGGAGAAGACGTTGAACATGGACTCCGCGTTCGTGCTCGTCCCCTTCTCCAGCACGAGATCGTCCTTCTTCGAATAAAACACGATATTGTTGATATACAGATAAGGAACGGTCGTCCACTTCGCGATTTCCCGAATGATGACCGGATAATCGACGTTGTCCGGCTGCTGCTGCAGTCTCATGATCTCGTCGCTCGTGAAGAATAGCAGCATCTGCTGCTTGATGAGGTTCAGGTGCTTCTCATAGCTGTCCCTGGTATGGTCGAGCAACGACGTGTTGTATTTGACGACTTCCTGCTTCACGTTCCGATTGGATACGGAAACGGCGTACAACGTAAGGGAGGTCAGCAGCAGCACGATAAATAGAAACCCCGCTATGAGTCTAGCGAACAGGGAATTCATCCCGCTCCTGATATATAGAATCGGTCGAATCATCCTCATGCCGTTCCCGCCTCCGAATGCTACCGATTGTCGCCGGTTTTTCTCCTATCTTAACAAAGCCGTCGAAGACGTGCATCGATTATCTTGGCGTCAACCTGCGGTATCTATCGCGCGTAATTCGGCCGAGAAGATGCTCGCCCGATGCGAAACGGCCCAGCTCGTCGACGACGAAATCGCAAAGGCTGCGCTTCAGCACATCGTGGAACCCTCCGATATGCGGCAGGCAGATGACGTTCGGCAGCGCGGGCAGTTCATGATCCGCCGGCAGCGGCTCCCGGTCGTACACGTCGAGCGCGGCTCGGATGCGATGCGCGCGCAGCTCGGCCAGCAGCGCCTCCTCCTGCACGATCGGCCCTCGCGCCGTGTTGACGAGGAGCGCGCCGTCCCGAAGCCGCTTCAGCTGTTCGGTCCCGATCATGCCTTCCGTGCGGGGCGTCCACGTATTGTGCAGCGACACGATGTCGCTTCGCTCGAACAGCTCGTTCAGCCCGCACAGCTCCGCGCCGAGGGCATCCGCTTCTTCCCGGGCGCAATGAGCGGAGTACAGCAGCACCTTCGCGCCGAACGGTTTCAGCATTCGGATGACCTGCTTGGAAATTTCGCCGTATCCGACGAGACCGATCGTCCTTCCCGTCACGCCGAGCACCGTTTCCCGGCTGTTGTCGCTCCACGCTCCCCGAGGGATGCGCGCGCTATAGCTCTTCATGTCCCATGCCCCCGCAAGGATCAAAGCGACCGCGCACTCTGCGGTCGACAGCGCGAGCACCGGATTCGCCGACGTGACGGCAATCGAAGTGCCGAATACGTCCTCGTTCACGATGGAGACGACGCTGCCAGCGCCATGTCCGATGAACTTGAGTTTCTCGGCCCGTGCCAGCACCTCAGGGGTGAACGCCGGGGATCCCCACGACGTGATGCAGGCGTCGTACTCCCCGATGCGATCGGCTAGATCGGCGCTCGTGAACGGCCGATTGAAGGGGGCGAAGTCCATCTCGGATATTCCGGCAAGCTTCTCGATCGTCGCCTTCGTCCAGAACAATTCGCGCAGTTCGGGATTCGCGATCGCAATCAGCGTCTTCATCGCTTAATCCCCCCTTCGCCCGGATGGAGCATGCTCCGCATGAAATCGATATACTGCGGAAATACGATTCTCGGGTCCGCATCCGCCGTCTGCAGCTCCTTGCGCCATTTGGTCTCCCACTCCAGCGAGTAATAACCGGCATAGCCCGCCCGTTCGAGAAGCCGGACGATCTCGGCTACCGGGACCCGGCCTTCCCCGAGCTTCGTATACTTCCAGCTCCGTTCAAGCGGATCCTCGAACGGCAAGCCGTCCTTGATATGCACGTGAACGCACCACTTGCCGAGCTGCGCGATCGTCTCTTCCGGCGGCTCTCCTTCTTCGAACGGATGGATGATATCGTAGATGACCGCGCATTCGGGCTTGCCCACGTCGTCCAGCAGCCGGTTAAGCGATCGGCCGGTCGCGAATTCGTTATGCGTCTCGATCCAGGTTTGCACCCCGTGCGCGGATGCGAAATCGCACGCGGCACGGACTCGCGCGACGATAGGCTCGTAAATGATCGACGGCGCGGGATCATCCAGCCGGGTATTAAAATAGCCGAGAAATATTCGTACTCCGGCGGCATTCAAGTCCCGCGCCAGCAGGACGGCGTCCCGGAACCGGACAAGCTCCGCTTCGTCGCCGTCGCTTCCCGTAAAGCAGACTCCCGATCCGATATTGGTCACGCGAAGCCCTTGTTCCCCGAACAAGCGCAGCGCGGATTGCCGCTCTGCCTTCGTCATGAAGGCGGATATGCCCCATGCCTCCCCTTCTCTTGCTTCGATGCCGCCGAACCCGCATTCCCGCGCGAACGCCGCCAATTCCTCCAGTTTCCAGCCCTCGCAGGGCAGCGTGCTGAATGCCAATCGGTTCACGCCGCAATCCCTCCTCCTCGCGCGGTCTGCCCGCGCTTCGTTCCTATTATGGCAAGTCGGTCCCGGGAGCGCTTTCCTTTTTCCGCGATTTCTTTGCACTATTCCTAGAATCCTTGTAACCTTGAATACAGAAGAGACGCGAACGAGCCCCCGAGGAGGACATCATGCCCGATTATCCGATCTATGCGTACAAAGAGGTGCTGGACGACGAGTTTCCGTTCAAGGTCGAGATTCGGAATCCGCAGAACATGAATCGATCCTCGCATGCGCACGAGCACCTGCAGCTCTGCTATATGATGTCCGGCACCTGCCTTCATTGGGCCGCGGGCGAGCAATACGTGCTGACCAAGGGCGACCTGTTCTCGATTCCGCCGTTTCTCGAGCATCGGCTCGGTCCGCGCGACGCGATGGATTTCGTCATGATCCAAATCGATTTCATGCCCCATGCCATTAACGAAAGCTTCCGGGATCTGGCGCGAATGCAGACATTTGTTGATTTTGCCTATATACAGCCGCTGATCTCCGAGACGGACCTGATGCCCAAGATGGCGCTCCCCGCTGCCGCCCAGGCGGAAGTCGAGCATCTGCTGAACGACATCCTCGCGGAATGGGAACGGCAGGAAGACGGCTTCCGGATCGCGATCAAGGCCGATCTATTGAAATTTCTCGTCATAGCCGGCAGGCAGTACAAACGGCATGCGCAGACGCAGCGCCAGCACGCTCGCCAGAAGGTAACCCAGCACCGGGAAGCGTTTCATGATGCCGTCGCTTACATGGAAACGCATTATGACGAGGATCTCCATTTGGAAGAGATGGCGGCCAAGGCGCTGATGGCCCCTTCTTATTTCAGCCACATGCTGAGGCTCGTGAGAGGAAAATCGTACATCGAGTACTTGTCGGCCGTTCGCATCCAGGCTTCCATGGAGCTCCTCGAAGGAACGGACCTGAACGTGACCGAGATCGCGGCCAAGGTCGGCTACAACCATATCAGCCATTTCAACCGAACGTTCAAGAAGCATACCGGCGTCACGCCGGGCGATTTTCGCAGGCATCGCCCATAACGGCCGCGCTGATACCGGCAGCAGCCGTTTGGGCATGTCCCAAGTTACTGGCCAGGGATCTTATGGATCGTGTATGACTTGACGGGGAATATCGCGTGCAGTAACGAGGCATGGCCTAGGGGATGGGAAATCGAGCGTTGGGTCGTTCGGGTACTTCCTGAAATCGCACTCTATTACGAAGCTGTTGATTTGGCAGCATAAGCGGATGAGGCGACTATTATCACGCTCGCGCGGCCGCTGCCGCGATCAGCTTTTTCAAATCGATCACTCCTTATTTTTGGCATAAACCCACAAGCGCCCTAACTCTGCTGACATACTGCTGTCAGTAGAGTAATTTTATAATCGGAGTACGCCCATAAAGCTAGGAAACAATCCTGTAACACCACCATTGGAAGGATGATAGCTCGTGAACTTTGCTTCTGTACGCATCATTACCGACGACGTGGATCGTCTCGTCGCATTTTATGAGAAAGTCCTAGGTGTTTCGGCGGAACGCCCCGCGCCTGTCTTCGCCGAACTTGTCGTGCCCTCGTGCACCCTGGCGATCGGGCACTCCGAGACGGTGCATCTGTTCGGCGCCGGTTCCGCCGTGGCGGCCAATAACCGCACGGTCATCATCGAGTTCCGCGTCCAAGACGTCGATGCCGAATTCGAGCGCTTGAAGCCGTTCGTCGGCGAGTGGGTAAAGGAACCCGCCACGATGCCATGGGGGAACCGTGCCGCGCTGTTTCGCGATCCCGACGGCAATCTCGTTAACCTCTTCGCGCCGGTGACCGAGGAAGCGATAGAACGGTTTAGCGGCAGAGGTTAATGGAGCGTCTCCCCGTTTACAATTAATCCCTTTTATTATACGTGAACCTCGCAAGATAAGTCGCGCTAACCCGCGGGCGGAAATTGTGATCCTCGCGAAAAAACGTTACGATAGAGTCGACAATGAAATGAGCAGATTTCATTCGCCAATTCGTTCGACGAAATCAGAGGAGGAATCGAAATGGATTACACCCGCCTGGGCCAAACCGGCCTGGAGGTATCTAGACTATGTCTGGGCTGCATGAGTTACGGTATATCGTCAAGAGGAGCGCATTCGTGGACGCTGGACGAGGAGCGGAGCCGCCCCTTCATCCGCAAGGCACTTGAGCTGGGCATCAATTTCTTCGATACCGCCAACGTTTACTCGGACGGCACAAGCGAAGAAATCGTCGGCCGCGCGCTGAAGGATTTTGCCCGCCGCGAAGAAGTCGTCATTGCGACGAAGGTTCACGGCCGCATGCGGCCCGGCCCGAACGGCGCCGGCTTGTCGCGCAAGGCGATCCTGAGCGAAGTCGACGACAGCCTGCGCAGACTCGGAACGGACTATATCGATCTCTATCAAATTCACCGCTGGGACCCGCACACGCCGATCGAGGAAACGATGGAAGCGCTGCATGACGTCGTCAAGTCCGGCAAGGCCCGTTATATCGGCGCTTCGTCCATGTACGCCTGGCAGTTTCTCAAAGCGCAGTTCACGGCGGAAAGGCACGGCTGGACCAAATTCGTCAGCATGCAAAATCATCTGAATCTGCTGTACCGCGAAGAAGAGCGGGAAATGCTTCCGCTCTGCCGCGATCTCGGCGTAGGCGTAATCCCTTGGAGCCCGCTGGCCCGCGGCCGCTTGACGCGCGGCTGGGACGAAATCAGCGAACGCTCGGAGACCGACGCGTTCGGCAAGACGCTGTACACGGCCGCCGTCGACTCGGACCGCGGGATCGTCGAACGCGTCGGGCGCATCGCCGCCGAACGCGGGGTACCGCGTGCCCAGGTCGCGTTAGCCTGGATGTTGAGCAAATCCCCCGTCACGGCGCCGATCATCGGCGCGACGAAGCCCGGCCATTTGGACGACGCGACGGCGGCGCTCTCGCTCGCGTTGACTGCAGACGAGATCCGTTCGTTGGAAGAGCTGTACGTGCCGCATCCCGTACTCGGCTTCCAGTAACATCGGAACGAAAGCAGACGCAGCGACGGTTAGTCTTGGGCAGTCATTCAGGAAATCGATAAGAAAAGCGCCGCTCTAACGCGGCGCTCAGACAGTAGAGAAACCCACTATAGCGGCGGGTTTCTCTTTTTTTTACCTCGCGGAACCATCGCGTAAGCGAATGTAGCTCTACAAGTCGCGGTGCGGCAAATCCCGGGCCTCGCGAATGAAAATGCAAGCGTAGATGAAGCTGTCATCGACGGCGCTGTTAATCATGCCGTTTAACTGCTTTAGAAGGGAATCCTAAAATAAACATAGAGAAAGGCAGCCGAGGTTTGAACTGCACCCCAATTGTTAGACACCATCTAACGATTGGAGGTGCAGTTTTTTTGTCCAAATTCAATTTAGAGTTAAAATTAGAAGCCATTAATCGATATCTGTCGGGAACTGCTGGGGCTAAGAGCATTGCGAAGTCCTTAGGCG